>NZ_JALKBW010000001.1 GCF_023017165.1 Gordonia alkaliphila | reverse complement strand
TGCACGGCGGTCGCATCGGCGGTGGTGCGACCGCCGATGAGACGGCGCAGTCGGCCAGGTCCACGCGCAAGGTCACGTCCGCCGGGCCGTCGAGCTCGGGGACCACGGCCGCCCGATCCTCCACCGCGATGTGCACGGCGCGCGGCGCGATGCCGGTGAAGTCGACGGTCACCGCGGACCCGGCCGGGACCTTGGCCTTCTTGCCGATGATGAACGGCAGCGAGGCGACCATCTCCTTGCGCGTACACGTCGCCGGCAGCGGGTCGTCCGGGGCGCCGAGGCCGAGGGAGTCGCGGATGTCGACCTCGTGCACCCAGCAGTCGAAGACCCGGATCCGCATGAATCGACCGTAGGAGTCCGAGCCGGCGGGGGTGAAGCCCGCGGCGTCCCACTGCTGTTCGGTCATGCCGTCGAGTGCGGTGAGCCGCTGCGCGGTCACGTCGCGGAAGTCGGCCATGAGATCGTCGCGCGTGCGACCGCGGTAGTAGTCGAGCCAGCGTTCGTTGAGCTCGCCGATCGGATTGTGCACGTGGGGGAGAGCGGCCACGTCGCGGGTGGCGGCCACCTCGCGGCCGGTGAGCGACCATTCGGTGCCGGTGATGTGGGCGATGATGTCGGCCACCGACCAGCCGGGCAGGACCGATGGCGCCGCCCACTCGTCGTCGTCGAATCCGGAGACCAGGGCGTCCAGGGTGGCCCACTGGTCGCGCAGGGCGTCGATGACGGGCTGACGGGGAACGAAAGTGACCATCGGGGGCCTCCTGGAGAACTCGGGACTCAACGCTAACTCTCCGACGGCCCGAACGGAGGGATTCTCGTGCGGCGCGCCCGACGGCATCGCGGCACCGCGGAGGAGTCGGTTTGGGCGGGGGTCGTGGCGGGCGGTATCTTCACCACAGTCAGTGGTGTGCGCCACGACGGCACGCGCGTATAGCTCAGCGGTAGAGCACTGGTTTTACACACCAGCGGTCGTAGGTTCGATCCCTACTGCGCGCACAGTCTGACCAGGGAAGAACGCTGCGCTCGACGCTCGCGCTATGGTGTCGTCGCCGTGCGGGGAGCATGGGTGAGACAAGGGCGTAGCGGGTTGTCCAGGCAGCGCGTGTGGAGTCGACTGATCAACGTCGTCATCGGCCTTCTGATCGGCCTCGTCGTCTTCGTCATCATCTGGTTCGACGTGACCTCGGCGATCTGGCAGGAAGTGGTGATCCTCTCCGGTCTCGCCGCCGGTTTCGTGACCTTCCTGCTCACGGTGCTCGTGCTCGACAAGGTGCTGGCACGGTCCACCGCTCGGCGCTGGGCGCCGGTCAACCGGTTGGCGTTCACGGAATTCCTGCAGACCCTCGCCGACGACCGGCACAGTGAACTCTCTCGGGGGCTGATCGTGCCGCGGAACCTGCGGTTGCCGGAGTTCGACGACGATCGCGACGCCTACGTGGACGGTCTGGAAGACCTGCGTCAGGTGCTGTTGGCCGAACGGTCCCGACTGGCCGATCTGCTCGGCCGGTGGTCGGGCTTCCTGGTGTCGAGCGGGGCCAACGAGACCGTCCTGCTGCACATCGCCGACATCGCGTTGGCGCTCGACGTGATTCGGGATGCCTCGTTGGAGGCGGAGGTGGCGCACACGCCCGAATCCCATCGAGACCTGCAGCGCGTGGTGGACGAAGCCAACGTGCGGCTGACGATGCTGGCCACCGAGATCCAGACCCGCCTGGCCGAGCCCGAGTACGCCGTCGAGGTCGAGCGTCTGCCTGTGCGGGTGCCTTCCGCTGACATCGGCTCCTGACTTCGTGGCTGTGCTCGGGGCTGTTCCATGTGTCGTCGCGGAGCGTCACCCAGTAGTCGGCGAGTGCATCTAGGCGCCGACCACGCCCGCGAAACTGACGCGCTTGGTGTGCTGGGGCCACCGACTGCGTCAGTCTCGCGGCGACGTCGGGTCGGGCACGCGATGATGGAGGGCATGGCGCACTCGGATCGATCGTTCTTCACCCGCCTGTCGACGTGGGCCGGTGCGGTCGCGATGGCGGTGACCGGTGTGGTGACCGGCGTGGGAGCAGTCGCGGCCGCACCGCCCTATCCGGTGGTCACCGACGCCGGTGTCGCCTCGGTGACCGGCGACCTGCAGCCCGCACAGATGTCCCCGCCGGGGTCCAACGTGCCCGGCTGCCGTAGCGAGCGGGTGCCGGTGGTGCTGCTGCACGGCACGGCGCAGAACCAGATGTCGGCCTGGCAGTACCTGGCGCCGACCCTGGCCACCCGCGGCTTCTGCGTCTACAGCCTCACCTACGGGCAGACCAGCTGGAGTGCGCAGATCGGCGGCCTGGCTCAGCGGGAGACGTCGGCCGAACAGGTCGGCGCCTTCGTCGACGGCGTCCTGCGGCGCACCGGTGCGCGCCAGGTGGACCTGATCGGCTTCTCCCAGGGCAACGCGGTGGCCCAGTTGATGACGCAGTTGCCGGGACGTGCCGCGCAGGTCCGCCACCTGATCGGCCTGGGGCCGTCGAACAAGGGCGTCTCGAAGCTGGGGTCGATCACCGATCGACTGCCGGCCCGCGCACCCGGTGAGAACGATTGGGGCCCAACCCATCCGGCGATCGAGTACACGATGATCATGACCCGCCACGACGAGGTCTCCGCCCCGTACTCCAATGGGTTCCTGCCCGCCGCGGCGAACGTGCGCAACGTGGTGGTGCAGGACCACTGCCCGCGCGACACCGTCGGCCATGTGGGACTGCCCTACGACAGCTGGGTCGGCGGCCAGGTGCGCAACACGCTCGCCGGTACCCGGACGCCGGTGCGGTGCACGGTGGGCTACCCGCTCTGAACCTCGGCGTCCCGCAGCACCTCGGCGCGCCGCGTGAAATCACCGACGGCGGCGCCGGTCATCAGGCGCGACGGCTCCGGGTCACTGCGTAGGATCCGCTCCAGCGCGGCCGAATCCGGGATCGGGCCCTCGCCGGCGACGACGACGATGTTGCCGCTGCGCCGCCCCTTGAACATCGACGGGTCCGAGATCAGCTCGACATTGCCGAAGACCTCACCGATGGTGGCGATCTCGCGGCGCACCGACTTCAGGTCGCGGCGATCTCCGCAGTTGGCGAGATACAGTCCGCCGGGTGCGAGGACTCGGGCCACCGCGCGGGTGAACTCGACCGTCATCAGGTGGGCGGGGGTGATCGCTTCGGCGAAGGCATCGCGGATCACGAGGTCGCGGGTGTGCGCGGTCAGCGACTCGACCACCTCGCGCGCATCGCCGACGCGGATCCGCAGGCGCGGAGCGCGCGGCAGGTCGAACCATTCGCGCGCCAATCGGGCCAGTTCGGCGTCGATCTCGACGGCCACGTGCCGTGACTTCGGGTAGCGGTGCGCCAGGGCGGCGGGTAGCGCGCAGGCGGCGGCGCCGAGGTGCAGCACCCGCAGCGGGGTCTGCGGATCGGGGTGCGCGTCGGCGATGGCGGCGGCCATCTGACGCATGTACTCGAACTCGAGGGTGGTCGGATCGAAGGGGTCGAGGTGGCTGCTCTGCGCGCCGTTGACGGTCAGCAGCCAGCCGCCCACGCCGTCGGGGGTCAACTGGGCGGTGCCGGTGGAGATGTCGAAGCTGCCGGCTTCGGGTTTCGGTGCTTTGGCCATGGGCTCAGCGGCCGTAGCGGCGGGCGAGCTTGGCCGCGACGTCCTCGTCGGCTGCATCGTCGTCCCCGCGGTCGGCTGGTGCGGCGAGGTCCGGTCCGCTGGCCTGGCGTAGCTCGTCGCGGATGCGGCGTCGTTCGGTCTTGCGCGTGGATTCCGTCGGCTCGTCGGCGGGGGCTTGCGTGCCGTCGTCGTTGCGACGCAGTGCACGACGGTGCTTGACCTCGGCCCAGACGAAGTAGGCCACGCCCAGCGGGGCCATGATGCCGAACGCCAGCCACTGCAGGCCGTAGCCGAGGTAGGGGCCGGACTCCAGCTGCGGCAACTCGATCGCACCGAGACCGCCGGGCTGATCGGGGACCAGCTGGACGTAGAACGGTTCGAGCGCGAGCCCCGACGCGGCGCTGAGGGCGGCGGTGTCAGTGGTGTACGCGGTGAGGACCTTGTCGCCGGTGTCGCCGGGGGTCAACGACTCCCTGCGCGGCTCCTTGCCGACGCTGGTGCCCTCGGAATCGTGGAGTCGGGCGTGAATGGTCACCTGCTCGGGCGGAGCGCTGGGCAGGATCACCGCGCCGTCGACCTCGGGGCGAACCCAGCCGCGATCCACCAGGACCACCCGATCGGTGCCCGCGATCTGGAACGGGGTCATCACTTCGGCGGCCGGCCGCTGAGCCACCGACCGCAGCCGCATCACGATCTGCTGATCGGTGAGGTAGTGACCGGTCATGGTCACCTCGCGCCACTGATCGGCGTCGTCGAGGGTGCCGCCGACCGGAACGAGCTCCTCGAGGGGGACGGCGGCGGTCTCGGTGGCGCTGCGGATCAGGTTGTTGCGGCGCTCGGTGTCGGTGTTCTTGTCGAGCTGCCACGGCGCCAGGATCAGGAAGCAGAGTGCGACGAAGATGCCGACCAGGACGGTCGACAGGATCCACCCCGGGCGCAGGAAAGTTCGCAGCAGTTGCACAGTGCCCAGGGTACCGAGCAGGTGCCGATCAGCCCCGTGCGGTCAGCTCGGCACGGGCCCAGGTCACAATTCCGGGCGCCGCGGCCTCGATCTGCCGACGCACCCCGGCGAAGTCCTCGGGGCCGCCGTAGAACGGATCCGGAACGTCGTCGCCGTCGGCGTTCGGGTCGAAGCTGCGCAGCAGGCGGACGCGTTCGCCGAGCCGTTTACGTGCGAGTTCCCGGACGTGCCCGGAGTCCATGGCGATCAGCAGGTCCGCCGCCAGGTGCCGCGAGTCGAGTTGCGCCGCGATGTGCGTGTCGCTGTAGCCGTGTGCGAGCAGTTCGGTGCGGGCGCGATTGTCCGCGGGCTCCCCGACGTGCCAGCCTCCGGTTCCGGCGCTGCTGACCGTGACCCGGTCGGAGAGACCGGCGTCGTCGATCGCCGAGGCGACGATCGATTCGGCCATCGGCGACCGGCAGATGTTGCCGGTGCACACGAAACAGATGTGCAGCTCTTCGGGGTTGTCAGACACCCAGTACCTCGCGCAGTTGCGGGACCGTCTGCACGGTCCACGTGGCTTCGTCGACCTCCCCCGGTCGACCGTATCCCCAGCCGACAGCGATGGTGTCGAGGCCGAACGAGGCGGCGCCGACGACATCGTGTGAGCGGTCGCCGATCATGACGATCGGGGCGGTGTTCGGGTCCAAGTCTAGTGCGTTCAGCGCCCGAGCGATGACCTGTGCCTTACTTCGGCGTGTGCTGTCGTCGCTGGCGCCCGCGATGACGGTGAAATGTTCGGTCAATCCGAAGTGCTCGAGGATCCGGCGCGCCATCTTCTCGTTCTTGCTCGTGGCGATGGCCAGGGTGCGCCCGTCGGCCGCGAGATCGGCGAGGAGTTCGGTCATGCCCGGGTATACGGCGTTCTCCTTCCAACCGAGCACGTCGTAGCGCTCGCGGTAGGCCCGGACGGCCCGCTCGGCGTCGGCGGGCGGGAAGCCGTAGGCGCGCATCGAGTCCAGCAGCGGCGGTCCGACGATCCCGGCCAGGAAGTCGTCCGACGGTGCGACGCCGCCCATCGTCTCGATCGCATGGCGGAACGACGCGGTGATCCCGAGGTAACTGTCGGTCACGGTGCCGTCGAGGTCGACGAGCAGCACCGTGCTCGGGTGGGCCGGGTCGGGGCGGGTGGGGGCGGTCTCATCGGTCACCCGTCCATGATGCCCGTACGCTCGGCACAACCGGCCGCCACGGCGGGCGCCGCGGGGCAGGATGGATCAATGCAGGATGGTTGGGAGAGTGTCGATGAGTAGAGATCTGGCCGAGGTGGTCGACGCCCTGGACCGTGCCTATCCACCTCGCTTGGCCGAATCGTGGGATGCCGTCGGCCTCGTGTGCGGCGATCCGGCCGATCCGGTCGCGTCGGTGCTGGTCTGCGTCGACGTGACCGATGCGGTGGTCGACCAGGCGCTCGCCGACGGCGTGGACCTGATCGTGGCACACCACCCGCTGCTGTTGCGCGGGGTGGAAACGGTGGCCGCGAACACCGCCAAGGGGCGGCTGCTGCACCGGCTGATCAAGGGCGGCTGCGCCCTGTACTCGGCCCACACCAACGCCGACAAGGTCCGGGGCGGTGTCTCGGATGCCTTGGCCGACGCGCTCGGGTTGCATCGCTGCGTGCCGCTGGCGCCGGAACCGACTGTGCCGCTGGACAAGTGGGTGGTGATGGTGCCGGAGGGCAACGCCGAGCAGGTCGCCGAGGCGATGTTCCGAGCCGGTGCCGGGGCGCTCGGCGACTACCGCGACTGCATGTGGTCGGTGGTGGGTACGGGACAGTACCTCCCGATGGATCGAGCGCAGCCCGCGATCGGGGCGATCGGCGCGTTGACGCGGGTCGACGAGGAGCGACTGGAGATGGTGGCGCCGAAGTCGGCGCGGGCGGCGGTGCTCGCCGCACTCCGGGACGCCCACCCGTACGAGGAACCGGCGTTCGACGTCTTCGCGCAGGTCGCGTTGGACAGCGACATCGGTCTGGGCCGCGTCGGTCGTCTCGCCGCGCCGATGTCGTTGCGCGAGTTCGTCACGCACGCCGCGGCCGTGCTGCCGCAGGCGGCGTGGCCGATCCGGGCGGCCGGCGATCCGGATGCCACCGTGCAGACGGTCGCGGTCTGCGGCGGCGCAGGTGATTCGTTGATCGGTGCGGCCACCGCCGCGGGCGTCGACGTGTACCTCACCGGCGACCTCCGGCATCATGTGGTGGACGAAGCCCTGCGCGCCGGGAGTCCGGCGCTGGTCGACGCCGGTCACTGGGCCACCGAGTTCCCGTGGTGTGCCGGCGCCGCCGAACTGCTTACCGAGTTCGGTTGTCCGGCAACGGTTTTCCAACCGTCGACCGATCCCTTCAACGTTGTGCCCTCCTGATCAGCACGCCCTAACGAGAGACCGAAATCATGAAAGCCGCGCCCGCGCAGCAGCGCCGACTGCTCGACCTCGCCGATCTCGACGCGGAGCTCGCCCGCGCCCGCCATCAGTTGACGCAACTGCCCGAGGCAGCGCGCGTCGCGGAGGTGACCGAACAGCTCGCGGTGGCCGAGGAGGACGTCGTCCGGGCCGAGGCCGCGGTGGCCGAGATGCAGCGCACCTACGATGCCACCGACGAGGAGCTGACCGGCATCACCGAGCACGCCAAACGGGATCAGACGCAGCTGGATTCGGGTCTGCTCAGCCACAAGGCGCTCGCCGAACTGCAGCACGAGCTGAGCGGCTTGGAGTTGCGCCGCGACGTGCTCGAGTCGGACCTGCTGGAGATCATGGAGCGCCAGGAGGCGCTGGGCATGGAGTCCGAGCGCGCGCAGGGCACGGTGCTGCACCACCGGGAGCTGCTCGCCGAAGCGGTCACCGCGCGCGACCACGCGACCGCGACCACCGAGAACACCGTCACCGAGTTCCTGAGCCGTCGGGCCGCCATCGCCGACGAGGTGGCCGACGACCTGCTCGCCGTCTACGACCGGCTGCGTGAACAAGGACGGGTCGGCGCGGGTCTGCTGCGCCAGCGCCGGTGCGGCGCCTGCCGGATGGAACTGGATCCGCGCACGTTGTCGGCGGTCGCGGCGGCCGCCGAGGACGAAGTGGTGCGGTGCGAGGAGTGCACCGCGATCATGGTGCGGACCGAGCAGTCGGGCCTGCCGACGCCCGGGTCCGGGCAGTGACGGCACCCGACTGGCAGGGGCAGGTGGATCGGCCCACCCGGATCACGCTGCTGCGACACGGTCAGACGCCGCTGTCGGTGGATCGCCGGTACTCCGGTCACGGGGATCCGGCACTGACCGAGCTCGGTCGGTCGCAGGCGGCCGCGGCCGCGCAGAGGCTGGGCGCCCGCGACCAGATCGACGTCATCGTGTCCTCGCCGCTGGCCCGGGCGCGGGCCACCGCGCAGGCCGTCGCCGACGTCGTCGGGCTCCCGGTACAGGTGCACGACGGCCTGATCGAGACCGATTTCGGCGCCTGGGAGGGCCTGACCTTCCGCGAGGCGGCGGCGCGCGATCCGGAACTGCATCGGCGGTGGCTGGGCGACCTGGAGACGGCGCCGCCCGGCGGGGAGAGCTTCGCGGCGGTGGGCGCGCGCCTGGTCGCGACCAAACGGGAGCTCCTCGCGCAGTACCCGGGCGCCCGGATCCTCGCGGTGAGCCACGTGACGCCGATCAAGACGATGCTGCGCGATGCGCTCGGCGTCGGACCGGAACTCCTGTTCCGCCTGCACCTGGACCTGGCGTCGCTGTCGATCGCCGAGTACTACCCGGACGGCGGCGCCGTGGTGAAGCTCGTGAACGACACCGGTCACCTGTCCTGACCCGTCGCATGGTCTCGGCGTGCGCGCAGCGGCTATCGTAGGGAACGCGAACGAGTCGGTCGGGCGGCCGCGGCATCGGAACCGTGCGGATCTCCGCGCAGGCCGGGCGTCGAGGAAAGTCCGGACTCCACAGAGCAGGGTGGTTGCTAACGGCAACCCGGGGTGACTCGCGGGACAGTGCCACAGAGAACAGACCGCCCGCTGCGTGCAGCGGGTAAGGGTGAAACGGTGCGGTAAGAGCGCACCAGCGCCGCGGGTGACCGCGGCGGCTAGGTAAACCCCACCCGGAGCAAGGCCGAAGTCCGCACCGCCTGCGGTGCGGATGCGCGAGTGATCGAGGACGGCTCGTCCGAGCTCGCGGGTTGGCTGCTCGAGGTACCCGGCGACGGTGTGCCCAGATGGATGGTCGCCGCCGACCTTCGGGTCGGTACAGGATCCGGCTTACAGACCGACTCGTTCGCGCACTTCTCTCGCTCCGCCGAGCGGAGGGGACAGGGCGACGGAGGGGATAGGGAGACATGGTCGAACGCAGATTTCACGCCCCCGGTATCGACTTCGGGAAGTTGCGCGCCGAACTGGGCCTGGTCGTCGACTTCCCGGCCGACGTCGAAGCCGCGGCCGCGGCGGCCGTCGATCGCCACGCCGACGGACGCACCGACCACCGCGATCTGGAACTGGTGACCGTCGACCCGCCCGGCTCGATGGACCTGGACCAAGCCGTGCGCGTGGTGGCCGACGGCGACGGCTTCCTGGTGCACTACGCGATCGCCGACGTCGCCGCCCTGGTGGAACCCGGGGGAGTGCTCGACGCGGAGAGCCGCCGACGCGGCGAGACCATCTACTTCCCGGACGGCAACGTGCCGCTGCACCCGCGGGTGCTGTCCGAGGGCGCCGGTTCGCTGCTCCCCGACGTCGACCGGCCCGCCGTCCTGTGGACGGTGCGGGTCGCCGCCGACGGCGACGTGGTCGACGTGACGTGCGAGCGCGCGACGGTGCGCTCGCGGGCCCGGCTCGACTACGCCGGGGTGACCGCCGACGCGGCCGCCGGAACCCTGCACCCGGCGCTGGCGGCACTGCCCGCGTTCGCGTCGGCGCGCGAAGCCTGGTCGCTGGCGCGCGGCGCGGTGATGCTGGACCTGCCGGACCAGGAGGTGCGGGAGAACCACGATCCCCGGCACGCGCGGGCATGGACCCTGCAGCTGGCCCCGCGCACCCCCGCCGACGGCTGGAATGCGCAGGTGTCGCTGCTGGTGGGCCTGTGCGCGGGCACCATCATGCGCGCGGCGGGCGTCGGCTTCTTCCGGACGCTGCCGGCCGCCGAGCGCGAGGCGGTGGACGAACTGCGGAGCGTGGCCGCCTCGCTCGGCGCCCACTGGCCGCGCGGCGATACCCCGGGACAGTTCTTGGCGTCGTTGGCGCCGGACGAGCCGTCGACCCTCGCGCTGATGAGCGCGGGCGCCCGCCTGATGCGCGGCGCCGGGTACCGAGCCATCGGCACCGGTCTCGCCGACGTCGGGGCCGCCGATGCGGTGACCGACGCCGAGCTGGTGCACGCCGGTGTCGGTGGGCTGTACGCGCACGTCACGGCGCCGCTGCGTCGGCTGGGTGACCGGTTCGCCACGGAGATCTGCCTGTCGGTGACCGCCGGGCGGCCGGTGCCGGACTGGGTGGTCGCTGCGCTGCCCGGGCTAGGCAAGGTGATGAGCGGCGCCGATGCGGTGGCGAGTACCGCCGCCCGCAACAGCGTGAACCTGGCCGAAGCGGTGGTACTGGCCGACCAGATCGGTGCGCGGTTCGACGCGACGGTCATGCGGGACGCGGCCGGTCGTCGTCCGGCGGAGATCTTCATCGCCGTCCCCGCCGTCATCGCACCGTGCACTCCGGCGCCCGCCGCCGGGCAGCGCTGCGTGGTCACGGTGACCGAAGCCGATCCCGAAGCAGCCACCGTCGCCTTCGCCGCCGACTGATCTGCGGTCGAGGCGGGCTACCGGCCGGCGTAGACGGCGACGGGAAGCCCGTCGAGCACGTGTACGTCGACGGTGGTCTCGAAGATGTCCGACAGCAGGTCGCTGCGCATGATCTCCTCGGGGCCGCCGGTGGCGACGATGGTGCCGTGCTTGAGCGCGATGATCCGGTCGGCGTAGGCCGCAGCGAAGTTGAGGTCGTGGATCACCACCACGATGGTGCGGCCGAGCAGGTCGGCGGCGCGCCGCAGTTGGCCCATCATCGACACCTGGTGTCGGATGTCGAGGTTGTTGAGCGGCTCGTCGAGCAGGATCACCGGGGTGTCCTGCGCCAGCGTCATCGCGACGAACGCGCGCTGGCGTTGGCCCCCGGAGAGTTCGTCCAGGAACCGCTCGGCGAGGTCGTCGAGTTCGAGGAAGGCGATGGCCTCGGCGACCAGACGCTCGTCCTCGGCGTCGAGTCGTCCCCGCGAGTGCGGGAAGCGGCCGAACGAGACCAGGTCGCGCACGGTGAGGCGCGCATTGACGCCGTTCTCCTGCCGCAGCACCGCCAGCTTCTTCGCGGCCTCGCGCGGCTTCATCGAGTCGATGGCGACACCGTCGAGGGTGGCGGTGCCGCTGGTCGCGTTCAGCAAGCGGCCGATGATGGTCAGCAGCGTCGACTTGCCTGCGCCGTTGGGGCCGACCAGGGCGGTGAGGCCGCCGTCGCCGAAATCGCCGGACACCGGTCCCAGGACGACGTTCTCCGCGTACTTCTTGGTGAGCTCGTGGAACTCGATCACAGCGATCCCTTTCGCAGGAGCAGCACACCGAGGAAGACGACGCCGCCGCAGAACTCGATGACGACGGTCAGCATGACGTTGGTGCCGAAGACGTCGGTGTTGATCAGCAGTTGGCCCGCGGCCAGGGTGAAGATGCCGATGAGGATGGACATCGGCAGGAGCGCACGGTGCCGCCAGTCGCCGGCCACCTGGTAGGCGAGGGTGGCGATGATGAAGCCGAAGAAGGTGAGCGGCCCGACCAGTGCGGTGCTGACCGCCATGAGCACGGCGATCATCACCAGGGTCAGCGTCAGCTCGCGGCGGTGATCCAGCCCGAGACCGATGGCGGGCTCGCGACCCAGCAGCAGGACGTCGTAGATCCGCCGCCGACGCCACACCACCACGGCGACTACCGCGACCAGTCCGCCGGCGACCGGCAGCAGGGACGCGTTCACGTCGGAGATCCGGCCGTACATGTTGAGAAACAGCGCGTCGAAGTCGGTCGGCGACAGCAGGCGCTGCAGGAACTCGGCGATCGACCGGAAGGCCAGGCCCAGGACCACTCCGGTCAGCAGAAGCAGGAACAGGCTCCCGAAGCGGCGGCCGGCGAACAGCCAGCCGTACAGCGCCAGGGCGAAGACCACCATCGCCGCGGTCTGCATCAGGAATTGCGGCACGGTGTCGGAGTTGGCGATGAAACTCGCCCCGACCACGCTGACCGCGACGGTCTGAATCAGCACGTACAGCGAGTCGAAGCCGATGATGGCCGGTGTCAGGATCCGGTTGTGCGTCACAGTCTGAAACAGCACGGTGGCCATGCCCTGGCAGACCGCGGCGATCACGATCGCGATCGCGGTGTTGACCCGACGGGTGAACGAGAGCCCGAACACCGACTCCACTTCCAGGCCGTCGATGCCGTTGCGCAGCAACAGGAACGCGGCGAGCGCGGCGGCGGCCAGCAGCCCGGCGATCACCAGACGTGCCGTCGGCGAGACGCGGGTGGACCGGCCGCCGGTGATCGACGGTGCGGCGGTGGCCAGATCAGAGGGCGACACGGGACCTCCCGGAGAGCAGGATCGCGAGGAAGGTGACGGTCCCGAGCACGCCCATGGTCACCGAGACGGGAATCTCCATGGGGCGCACCACGAGTCGGCTGATCAGGTCGCAGCCCACGATCATCACGATGGACAGCACCGCGATCCACGGGAGGTTGCGCCGCAGATCGTCGCCGCGGAGTGCGCTGATCAGGTTGGGCACCACCAGGCCGAGGAACGGGATGAAACCGACGACGACGGAGGTCACGCCGGTGGCCAGCGCCACCATGGTGACGCCCAGGGTCACCACGAGGCCGTAGCGCAGGCCGAGGCTGACGGCCACGTCGCGACCGAGGCCGGCGATGGTGAAGTAGTTGGCGAGGACGAAGCAGGCGATCGCGATGATGACCACGGCCCACAGCGGCTCGTAGAAGCCGCGCACCACGCTGTTGAAGCCGCCCGACCGCCACGCGGTGAGCGACTGGAGCAACTGGTTCTTGTTGGCGATGAAGGTGGCGAAGGCGCCGACCACGGCGCCCATCATGATGCCGACCAGCGGCACGACGGCCGATCGGCGCGCGCGGATCCCGGAGATGATGCCGAGGAACACGAACGTGCCGATCAGCGCGGTGGTGGTGGCCACCACCATTTTCACCAGCGGCGACGATTCGGGGATGAGCAGCCAGGACAGCAGCACGCCCAGCCCGGCCCATTCCGCGGTACCCGCCGTGGTGGGCTCGACGAACCGATTCTGCGTCAGGCGCATCATGATCACGCCGGAGAAGCTCATGGCGATGCCGGCGAAGATCAGCGCGAGCGTGCGGGGCACCCGCGAGATGAAGAACATCTCCCACATGTCCGCGTCGCCGGACAGGAGCCCGGACGCGGTGATGTGATACTCGCCGATCATCAGCGATCCGGCCACCAGCGCGACGGCGGCGACCACCATGGTCGGCATCGCCCAACCGCGCCCCGCCGCCCGGGAAGCCGGGGGACGGGGCGCGGTGGTGGTCGCCTGCGCGGTCACCGCGCTACTTCGCGGCGCCGAGGGCGTCGGCGATCTGCTGGTAACTCTGGCCGTAGGACTGAATGCCTTCGCGGACGTAGAACTCCGGATCCAGGTAGATCACGTGGTTCTCGCGCATGAAGTCGGTCTTGGCGAACGCCTCCTGGGCGGCGAAGACACTGGCCGCGGGCGTGGTCTTCTCGCCGTCGGACGCGGTGGCCGCGTCGCGGTCCATCACGATGACCCACTGCGGGTTGGCCTGCGCGATCGCCTCGGGGGTGAGTCCGGAGTTCTGGTGGTGATCGCCGGCCTGGCCGCCGAAGACGTCCTTGAGGTCCAACGGGGCGACCAGCGGCTGCATGCGCTTGGCACCGTTGTCGATCTTGCCGCCGCTGACGATCGACAGGAAGACGGTCTGCCCGGTGCTGACGGCCTTCGCGGCGTCGAGCTGCCCGTTGAAGGTGCTGACGATCTCGCCCGCCTGCTGCTGCTTGCCGAAGATCTCGCCCAGCGTGGTGGTCTGGCGGATCATCGCCGCCACCCGGCCGCCCTCCGCGTCGTCGGACGCGGCGATGTCGATGGTGGCGCCGCCGGTCTGATCGGTGATCGCGGTCAGATCCGCGGTGTACTTGGCGAAGCGGTACCCGGCGATGATGAGGTCGGGGTCGACGTCCTCGATGACCTCCATCTTCGGCTCGTTGTGCGTGCCGACGTCGGCGATGTCCGGGTTGTCGATCCAGTCGCCGAATTTCGACGGCGCGAGCAGCCCCTTGGGCACCGCCACCGGCGTGACGCCCATGGCCTTGACCGTCTCGGCGGCCGTGTTGTCCAGCAGCACAACGCGCTTCGGGTCCTTCGGCACCTGCACGGTACCGTTGGTGGCCTCCACGCTGATGGTGGCGCCGGACGCCGTGGACTCGGTGGACGAGCAGGCGGTGAACACCAGGCTCACCGCTGCGAGGGCGGCCAGGACCGGAGCGGTCCGGGCAAGACGACGGGACATGGGGGAGCCTGCTTTCGCCGAGGGGAGGATTCTTCCGAAAGTTAGTACTTAGCGGAGGCTACCCTATGTAGTCGGCGACGCCGAACTCGTGTGAACTACACCTCAGTTCTCGTCGAGATAGGCCTGGACGGCGGCGCGCCCGCGCGTCTCTTCCCGTGCATCCAGGCGCCCCAGCACGAAGATCGCGCGCGCCGACAGGCCCGGTTCCGCGGAGACCCGAGTGAGCTGCTCGCGGTTGACCACCGTGTCCTGGAAATGGCCGAGGTGGGTCTGAATGCGGGCCGCTTGCTTGGCGGTCGTGGTCGCGGTCTTCAGGTCCAGCGGCTTGGCGGCGTCGGCGGTGTAGCGAACGGCCTTGGCGCGCTTGCGGATCCGGTGCACCTGCTCCACCCATTCGGCGGACCACGGTTCCAGCGCGGTCAGCCACTTCTCCGCCTTCCGCAGGCGCTTGCGCGCGTGCTCGATGCCGGCGACGGCCACCTTCGCGGCGGCGCGGTCGGCGTCCGGGCCCGGCACGGGGTCGGTGATCACGCGGTCGAGGGTGTTCAGCAGGGACAGGTAGCGCGGCGTGGACAGCGCGTAGCGCAGGGTGCGCAGAGCGCGCTCCTGGCTGGCGATCTCGTCGTCGATCAGGGCCGTCCGCAGGTCGGCCGGGACGTCGCTCTCCTGCGCCAGCAGTTCTCGGTTGATCTCCAGTTGCACTTCGCGGTCGCGTGCCTCACCGAGGACCTCGCCGAGTTCGCGCAGTTCGTCGCTGAGACCGGCGATGCTGGCCGGATCCAGGATCTGCGGGAACGACGTCAGGATGGAGCGGAGCTTGCGGGCGGTGACGCGCATCTGGTGCACGGCGTCGAAGGCGTTCTCCCGCACGAGTGGATCCCAGGCGACCAACGAATCCCGATGTGTGGCAAGCGAATGCACCATCAGGTCGAGTGCGGTGGGCTTCTTACGCAGTCGTGTCGGCTTGTGCGTGTGCGGCTCGGAGCCGATCGCGCGGGCGAGCTTGGAGACGCTGGCGGCCTTGCGGGCGCCGGCGGCGCGCAGGAGCTTGCGGGCAGCGGGGAGCAGTTCCGCGTCGCCGTCGACGAGTTCGAACTCCCACTCGGCCCACTCCTGTGTGCGCTGGCTCTGATGGGCGTGGGCCAGCACCCGATCCTCGGCGAACTCCGCCAGCACGGAGCCGTCCGCGCCGTGGACCAGCGTCACGGTGCGCTCGGTGATGATCTCGGCGACCGGGATCAGCGGCTGGTCGCGGACGATCGCCAGGATGGCGTCTCGAATGGGCGCGGGGACGCCGCCGTCGGCCGGCGCATCGGTGAAGTCGATCGCGAGTTCGTGGCGGGCGTCGGAGTGCGTGGTCGGTCGCTTCAGGTGCCAGCCCGCGTCGGTGCCACCGGTGCGGCGCCGCAGCGTGATCCGCCGCGCGGCCAGGTCGTGACCGGCGGTGTCGAGGTAGGTGGCGTTCAGTTCGTACACCGTCGGCGCGCCGGCGCCGCCCGGTGCGAGTCCGCTCAGATCCGGCGCGGGTTGGCCGGCGTCGACGTCGAACTTGAGCTCTACTTCCAGCGATTCACGTGCACTCAACGGTTGTCTCCTGTGGCGAAGCGGTCGGTGGCCGACACCAGGGCGTCGGCGATGCCGGTTTCCAACGATGCGTGGCCCGCATCGTCGACGATGACCAGGTCTGCCTCCGGCCAGGCTCGGTGCAGATCCCAGGCGCTGCGCATCGGGCACACGACGTCGTAGCGTCCCTGCACGATGACGGCCGGAATGTGGTGCAGCACAGCGATGTTCGTCAACAGCTGGCCCTCGTCGAGGAAGCCGTGGTGCACGAAGTAGTGGTTCTCAATGGTCGCGAAGGCCAGGTCGAAGCGGTCGGACGAGTCCGCATCCGGTTGCGGCAGAAGGTGACTGGTCCGGTTCTCCCAGCCGGTCCAGGCACTCGCGGCGCGCTGCGCGGCCGCCGGGTCGGGCCCGGTGAGGATCCGGTGGTAGGCGGCGACCAGGTCGCCGTCGCGCTCGGCCTCCGGAATCGGCGCCAGGTAGGTCTCCCAGACGTCCGGGAAGATGTGCGCGGCGCCCCCGTTGTAATACCAGTCGATCTCGCTGCGCCGGAGCAGGAAGATGCCGCGCAGCACCAGTTCGGTGACGCGCTCGGGATGCGTTTGGGCATAAGCCAATCCGAGTGTCGACCCCCACGAGCCGCCGAAGATCTGCCACCGCTCCACGCCCAGGTGGGCGCGCAACCGCTCCATGTCGTCGATCAGTGCGCCGGTGTGGTTCACGCTCAGGTCGGCGCCGTCGGCGATGTGCGGGCGGGACCGGCCGCAGCCGCGCTGGTCGAAGAGGATGATCCGGTAGCGCTCCGGGTCGAAGAAGCGCCGCTGCGCGGGGGAGGTGCCGCCGCCGGGGCCGCCGTGGACGAAGAGCACCGGCTTGCCCTCGGGGTTGCCGGAAGTCTCCCAGTAGACCTCTTGTCCGTCGCCGACGTCCAGATGCCCCGATGCGTACGGTTCGATCGGGGGATAGAGCGCTGCCATGGCGACCACACTAGTGCGTGGCCGCCGGGGCAGCGGGTGGGTCAGTAAGAGTGTTCGGGTCCGGGGAAGGCCGCGGAGGCCACCTCGGCCGCGTAGGTGCGCGCCGCCCGCGAGAGGTCCTCGCCTACATTCGCGTATCGCTTGACGAACTTCGCCGTCTTGCCGTGGGTGTAGCCGGCCATGTCCTGCCAGACCAGCACCTGCGCGTCGGTCTCGTTGCCCGCGCCGATGCCGACGGTCGGGATGGTGAGCTTGCGGGTGATCTGCGCGGCGATCTCGGCAGGAACCATTTCCATGACGACGGCGAACGCGCCGGCCTCCTGGACGGCGATCGCGTCGGCGATCAGCTGGTCGGCGCCGTCGCCGCGGCCCTGCACGCGGTAGCCGCCGAGGGTGTTCACGCTCTGCGGCGTGAAGCCGACGTGGCCCATCACCGGGATGCCGGCGGCGGTCAGCGCCGCGATCTGCGGGGCTATCCGCTCGCCGCCCTCGAGCTTGACGGCGTGCGCGCCGCCCTCCTTGAAGAAGCGGATCGACGACTCGAGGGCCTGCTGCGGGCTCACCTCGTAGCTGCCGAACGGCAGGTCGGCCACGACGAGCGCGTGCGGGGCGCCGCGGACCACGGCGCGCACCAGCGGCAGCAGTTCGTCGACGCTGATCGGCACGGTGGTGTCGTAGCCGTATACCACGTTGGCGGCGGAGTCGCCGACCAGGAGCACGGGGATCTCGGCCGCATCGAAGATGCGGGCGGTGGAGTAGTCGTAGGCGGTCAGCATCGGCCACTTGTGGCCTTCGGACTTCCACTGCGCCAGGTGCTGCAGTCGGGTGACGCGGCGCGGTGCGGCCGGAGCGGCGTCGGTGGATCCGTAGATCGGTGCGTGGGACATCGCGGTCTCATTTCTGCCTCGAGTCCCGCTCTGCGGGTACCCGGGTCGGTGTGGACACCCCCGATTCTCCCATCGTCGAGCGAAGGGCGACACCGGGCGGGTCGGTGGTCTTGCTCACACGTGCGCCGTGCGGCCTGCGGTGTCGGGTGTAACACGGGCGTAACAGGACGCGCATAGGGTCGGGCCATGGATCGCCAACAAGAGTTTGTGCTGCGGACGTTGGAAGAACGCGACATCCGCTTCGTCCGTCTCTGGTTCACCGACATCCTGGGCTATCTGAAATCTGTGGCGATCGCTCCGGCCGAGCTCGAAGGCGCTTTCGCCGAGGGCATCGGTTTCGACGGCTCCGCCATCGAGGGCTTCTCCCGCGTCTTCGAAGCGGACATGGTGGCCAAGCCCGACCCGTCGACCTTCCAGGTGCTGCCCTGGGACACCGACGGCCGCAACTACTCGGCGCGCATGTTCTGCGACATCGCCATGCCCGACGGCACGCTGGCCTGGGCCGACCCTCGGCACGTGCTGCGTCGCCAGTTGAGTAAGGCCGCCGATCAGGGGTTCACCTGCTACGTGCACCCGGAGATCGAGTTCTACCTGCTCAAGGACATGCCGCTCGACGGCAGCGAACCGACCCCGGCCGACAACGGCGGCTACTTCGATCAGGCCGTGCACGATGCGGCGCCCAACTTCCGCCGTCACGCCATCGAAGCGCTCGAGGCGATGGGCATCTCGGTGGAGTTCTCCCACCACGAGGGCGGTCCCGGTCAGCAGGAGATCGATCTGCGGTACGCCGATGCGCTGAGCATGGCCGACAACGTGATGACCTTCCGCTACCTCGTGAAGGAGGTGGCGATCGGCGACGGTGTCCGCGCGACGTTCATGCCCAAGCCCTTCGGCAAGCACCCGGGGTCGGCCATGCACACCCACCTGAGTCTGTTCGAGGGCGAATCCAACGCCTTCCACGACCCGGACGACCCGATGCAGCTCTCGGGCACCGGCAAGCAGTTCATCGCCGGCATCCTCACGCACGCCAACGAGATCAGCGCGGTGACCAACCAGTGGGTCAACAGCTACCGCCGTCTGGTGCACGGCGGCGAAGCGCCGACCGCCGCGACCTGGGGGCGGGCCAACCGGTCGGCCATGGTCCGACTGCCGCTGTACACGCCGAACAAGGCGTCGTCGCGGCGCATCGAGGTCCGCAGCCCGGACTCGGCCTGCAACCCGTACCTGGCGTTCTCGGTGCTGCTCGCCGCCGGACTCAAGGGCATCGCCGAAGGCTACGAGCTGCCCGAGGAGGCCGAGGACAACGTGTGGGCGCTGACGCCGGCCGAGCGGCGCGCCATGGGCTACCGCGAACTGCCCAACTCGCTGGCCGACGCGCTCGGCGAGATGGAACGGTCGGAACTGGTGGCCGAAGCGCTCGGCGAGCACGTCTTCGACTACTTCCTGCGCAACAAGTGGGCCGAGTGGTCGACCTACCGCGCGGAAGTGACCCCGTTCGAGCTGCAGAACTACCTGCCGCTGTAGCCGCGTATCGACGGCGGCGGGCGATAGGCTCGACGACGTGACGGCGATACGTGGACGCTCGGTGGTGCCGAGCCCTGGTCGACTGGGTCTCCTGGAGCCGACGGCTCGGGAGGACCTGGACGTTCTCGGCTGGAACGACGAGGCCGCCGTCGACGTGCTCTGGTCGCTCTCCCGCGCGCCCGACGCCGACCTGGCGCTGCGCGCGCTGATCCGCATCCGGGCCGCGCAGACCGAGGCCGACTGGGCGGAGATCGATCGGCTCCTGCGGACCGACCGGCGCTTGCGGGGCCGCCTGCTCGCCGTGCTCGGCGCGTCCGACGCCCTGGGCGATCACCTGGTCGCCGAGACGGAGGCGTGGCGGCTGCTGCTGATCGAGGAGCTGCCGTCGGCCGAGCAGGCCCGAGCGGAGATGCTGGCCGCGGTGCAGGCCGAACCCGAACCGGACGCCGGCGACAACCTGCTCTTCCGGGCCGGCGTCAGCGGACCGACGACGGTGAGTCTGCTGCGGGTGGCCTACCGCAATCTGGTGCTGCGCCTGGCCGCGCAGGACCTGGCCCCGGTGGTCGAGGACGAGCCGGTGCTGTTCCTGCCCGAAGTGGGCGCGCGCCTGTCCGACCTAGCCGACGCGGCGTTGACGGCGGCCCTCGCCGTCGCCGTGCGCGAGGTGCTCGGCGACGATCCGCTCACCGGACGGGTCGCGGTGATCGCGATGGGCAAATGCGGTGCGCGCGAACTGAACTACGTCAGCGACGTGGACGTCGTCTTCGTCGCCGAACCCGCCGACACCACCTCCGCGCGGCTCGCCGGGGAGATGATGCGCATCGGTTCGCTGGCCTTCTTCGACGTCGACGCGGCGCTGCGGCCGGAAGGCAAGCGCGGTGCCATGACCCGCACCCTCGACTCGCACCTGGCCTACTACCAGCGGTGGGCCAAGACGTGGGAGTTCCAGGCGCTGCTGAAGGCGCGTGCGATGACCGGCGACCTGGCGCTGGGCCGCGAGTACACCGAGGCCACCGCGCCGCTGGTGTGGTCGGCCGCCGAACGCGACGACTTCGTGGTGGACGTCCAGGCGATGCGGCGCCGGGTGGAAGCGCTGGTGCCGGAGAACGAACGCGACCGCAACCTGAAACTGGGGCGGGGCGGCCTGCGCGACGTCGAGTTCGCGGTGCAGCTGATGCAGATGGTGCACGGTCGCGCCGATGAGAGCCTGCGCGTCGCGTCGACCCTGGAGGCGATCGACGCGCTCACCGACGGCGGCTACGTGGGCCGCACCGACGGGGCCAACTTCCACGCCTCCTACGAGTTCCTCCGCGGCCTCGAACACCGGCTGCAGCTGCAGCGACTGTCTCGCACCCACCTGCTGCCGGACCTGCAGGATGCGGCCGCCCTGCGCCCGCTGGCCCGGGCCGCGCACATCCGGCCGGAGGGAGGCAGCGACGCCACCGAGGTGCTGCGCCGCGAACTGCGCCGGCAGCGCACGCGCGTGCGGCAACTCCACGAGAAGCTCTTCTACCGCCCGCTGCTGGAGGCGGTGACCCGGTTCGACACCGACTCGCTGTATCTGCAGAACCAGTCGGCGCAGCGGCAACTCGCCGCGCTCGGTTACGCCAAGCCGGAGCGGGCGCTCGCGCACATCAAGGCGCTCGGCTCCGCGCGCGGCCGCCGCGGTCAGATTCAGATGCTGATCCTGCCGGGTCTGCTGCAGCACATCAGCGACACCCCGGACCCCGACGCCGGGCTGCTCAACTATCGGCGCCTGTGCGACGAGCTGGTCGATGCCGAATGGTTCCTGCGGCTGCTGCGCGACGACGGGGTGGTGGCCGAGCAGCTGATGCACGTGCTCGGCACGTCTGAGTACATCGCCGACCTGTTGATGCGCTCGCCCGACGTGATCGCGCTGTACTCCTCGGGCGCCTCCGGCCCCAAGCTGTGCGAGGTGACCAGCGACGAGGTGGTCAAGGGCCTGATCGCCTCGGTCCGTCGGCAGGCCGACCCGCGCAAGGCGATCGCGGTGGCTCGTTCGCACCGTCGTGCCGAACTGGCGCGGATCGCCTCGGCGGACCTGCTCGGCCTGATGGACGTGCGGGAGGTGTGCCGGGCCCTGTCGACGGTGTGGGCCGCGGTGATCAACGCGGCGCTGGAGAAGGTCATCGCCGCCACGACCGACGAGACGGGGGTGATCCCGGCTCGCATGGCGGTGATCGGGATGGGCCGTCTCGGCGGCGGCGAACTCGGCTACGGCTCGGATGCCGACGTGCTGTTCGTGTGCGACCCGATCGAGGGCGAGGACGAGACCACCGCGCTGCGCTGGGCGCAGAACGTCGCCGACAACGTGCGGGCCCTGCTCGGTACCCCGAGCGCGGACCCGCCGCTCGAGGTGGACGTGGGGCTGCGTCCGGAAGGCAAGAACGGCCCGATCGTGCGATCGTTGGCGTCGTATCGCGCCTACTACGAGCAGTGGGCGCAGGCCTGGGAAGTGCAGGCGCTGCTGCGCGCGCACGCGGTGGCCGGCGACCCGGAACTGGGCCTCGAGTTTCTACACATGATCGACGCCATCCGCTATCCCGAGGGGGGAGTGTCGGCCGAGGCGGTGCGCGAGATCCGGCGCATCAAGGCGCGGGTGGATGCCGAACGCCTGCCGCGCGGCGCGGACCCGACCACGCACACCAAGCTGGGGCGCGGCGGCTTGGCCGACGTGGAATGGACCGTGCAATTGCTGCAGCTGCGCTACGCCGACAAGTATCCGGAACTGCACCGCACGTCCACGTTGGAGGCGTTGGAGGCCATCGAGGCCACCGCGCTGCTGCCCACCGAGCAGGTGACGATGCTGACCGAGGCCTGGCTGACGGCGACGCGGGCGCGCAACGCGCTGGTGCTGGTGCGCGGCAAGCCCGTCGACCAGCTGCCCGGCCCCGGGCGCGAGCTGCGCGCGATCGCCTATGCGGCCGGGTGGCCGCAGGACGAGGCGGTGGAGTTCCTCGAGAACTACCTGCGCATCACCCGACGCGCGAAGGGCGTGGTGACCGAGGTGTTCGGCGAATGATCACCCGGTGCAGCGCCAGTGCACCGCGCAGACCGCGATCCGACTGACCGTGACACGACGGGGTGACCGACGGAAACGGGGACCCCACCGCGATCCGGTGAGGTCCCCGCTGGGGTCACTGTGCGATCAGTTGTCGAGGATCTTCAGGGCGAAGATGATGGTGTCGCCCGGCTTGATCGAGCCGTCCGGCGTGCCCTGCGGGTACCCGTCGGTCGACGGGATCACGACGGCGACGCTGGAACCCTTCTTCTGGCCGACGAGAGCCTCGGCGAAACCGGGGATCACGCCGCCCGCGCTGAACTCGGCGGCCTCGCCGCGCGCGTACGCGCTGTCGAACACCTCGCCGGTCGCGCCGTTGACGCCCTGGTAGCAGACGCTGATCATCTCGCTGTCGGTGACGACTGCGCCGTCGCCGGCCTCCAGCGTCTTGACCTCGGTCTTGTCCACCGTGAACGGCTTGTCCTTCACCGTGATCAGCGGTGCGGTGGTGTCGGTCTGACCCACCACGGCGATCGATCCGGTGGTGCCGGTGACGGTCCACTGCGGTGCGGTGTCGGCGGCCGGTTCGGTGCTCGGGCACGAGGTCGCGGTGACCGCGCCGTCGGTGGCCGACTGGGCGGCGCCGGTGGTGTCCGCACTGCTCGACGAATCGTCGGACGAGCAGCCGACGAGCAGCAGCGCGGAGGCAGCGACGGGCAACAGGAGCATGGGCTTGAGTCTCATGGAAAGTCACCTTACCGAACAGTTTGATAAGGTCAGAGGGCCTGTTGGTGCGCGAGTGTGGAGTACCGGCGGAAGATTTGTGGGATACCGCCCGGGACGACCTCCCGCGAGCGTGTCCCGTCGCAGGCCCGAACCCAGGCCGCGACCGCTGTGTACCGCGTCTCGTCACCGAGTTATTTGAGTAGATGCAGAACGCGAGGTTTTACATGTCCCGGGTAGCGATTATCGGTGCCGGACCGAGTGGATTGGCCATGCTGCGCGCTTTCGAGGCCGCGCGCCAGGCTGGAGCAGAGATCCCCGAATTGGTGTGCTACGAGAAGCAGACCGACTGGGGTGGACAGTGGAATTACAGCTGGCGGACCGGACTGGACGGTTACGGCGAGCCCGTGCCGTCAAGCATGTACCGGAACCTCTGGTCGAACGGCCCCAAGGAGGGCCTGGAATTCGCCGACTACTCCTTCGACGAGCACTTCGGTCGTCCCGTGTCGTCGTACCCGCCGCGCGAGGTGCTGTGGGACTACATCGCCGGTCGCGTGGAGAAGAGCGACGTCCGCAAGTACATCCGCTTCGAGACAGCGGTGCGCTGGGTGTCGTACGACGCCGACACCGAACAGTTCTCCGTCACCAGCCAGACGCTGCCGACCGCGGCCGATTCGACCGAGACCTTCGACTACGTGGTGGTGGCCAGCGGTCACTTCTCCTACCCGAACTTCCCGACCTTCGCCGGGATCGAGACCTTCCCGGGCATGCTGACGCACGCGCACGACTTCCGCGGCGCCGAGGGCCTGAAGGATCAGGACGTGTTGGTGATCGGTTCGAGCTATTCGGCCGAGGACATCGGCAGCCAGGCGTACAAGATGGGCGCCCGCTCGGTCACCGCGAGCTACCGCACCCAGCCGATGGGCTACCAGTGGCCCGACGGCTTCTCCGAACGGCCCGGCATCGAGCGGTTCGACGGCAACACGGTGCACTTCATCGACGGCTCCACCAAGGACGTCGACGCGGTGATCGTGTGCACCGGCTACCTGCACAAGTACGCGTACCTGCCGGAGGACCTGGGTCTGCGGTCGCCGAACAACGTGTACCCGGACGGGCTCTACCGCGGTGTGGTGTGGAACGACAATCCGAAGCTGTTCTACGTCGGCGCCCAGGACCAGTGGTTCACCTTCAACATGTTCGACGCGCAGGCCTGGTACGTCCGGGACCTGATCCTGGGCCGCTCCGCGATGCCCGACCGCAGCGAGCGGGACGCGTCGATCGCCGAGTGGCGCACGCGCTTCGTCGCCCTCGCCGATGCCGCCGACGAGATCCGGTTCCAGGGCGACTACGTCCAGGATCTGGTGAACCTCACCGACTACCCGCAGTTCGACGTCGACGGGGTGGTGGAGATCTTCCTGGCCTGGAAGAACGACAAGGCCGCCGACATCATGGGGTACCGCGACTACACCTACACGTCGGTGATGACCGGAACCCGTAGCATTCCTCACCACACCCGGTGGATGGACGAACTGGACGACAGTCTGGAGCGGTACCTGCAGACCTCCGGCTAGACGACGGGGCGCACCCGGGGAAGTGGGACTACCATGCTCTGGGTCTTCCTCGGTGGACTGCTCGGTGCCCCGGCCCGCTACCTCGTCGAGGAGGCGCTGGGCGACCGCGGCGGCTTCCCGCTGGCGACGTTCGTGGTGAACGTCGTCGGCGCGCTGGCCCTGGGCCTGCTCCTGGAGTCACTGGTGCTCGCCGGCCCCGAGACTCCCGGATCAGAGACCACCGGATCAGAGACCACCGAACCCGAGTCCGGGACCCGTCGACGAGTGCGCCTGTGCCTGGGCACCGGCTTCCTCGGCACGTTCACCACCTACAGCAGCTTCGCGGTGCAGATCGAACTGCTGGCCGGCGGCGATCGGCTTCCACTGGCTGCGGCATATGCCGCAGCCAGCCTGTCGGCCGGGCTGGCTGCGGTGGCGCTGGGCATCTGGGCCGCGCACGGGCTGCGCCGCGCGGGCGGCCTCCGATGAGCGTGTGGCTGCTCCTGGGCGTCGGCGTATTCGGCGGCCTCGGCGCGCTGCTCCGCTACGGCCAGGACACGCTGGTGCGGTCGTGGGCGGGACCCGCCTTTCCGTGGGGAACCGTCAGCATCAACGTCGTCGGCAGCTTCGTGCTGGGCTTCCTCACCGGCTTGGCGATCTTCAGCGGTGACGGCGCGGAGTGGGGGATCGTCCTCAGTTCCGGGATGTGCGCCGGGTACACCACGTTCAGCACCGCGATGTACGACGTCGCCACCCTGGCTCGCGGCGGCCGGTGGCGTGCGGCCGCGGCGGCACTGTTCGGCACGCTCGTCGCGGCGGTCGCCGCCGCCGCACTCGGCGTCGCCGCCGCCTCCCTGTTCTGACGGCGGCGGTTGCACCGGCCATCAGCCCCGTCTTCTCGCCGGCGTGCGGAACGACGGCTGACTCCCTGCGCGAACGACTCCGCCCGCGCGACGTAGGTCGCGCGGGCGGAGTCGTGTCGTCAGCCGTGGCCGATCAGCAGTCGTAGTACATCTGGAATTCGTAGGGGTGCGGGCGAACCTGCACCGGCAGGATCTCGTTCTCCCGCTTGTACGCCACCCAGGTGTCGATGAGGTCTTCGGTGAAGACGCCGCCGGCGGTCAGGTAGTCGTGATCCTCCTCGAGGCGGTCGATCACCGCGGACAGCGAGGTCGGGGCCTGCGGGATGCCCTTGGCCTCCTCGGGCGGCAGCTCGTAGAGGTCCTTGTCGACGGGCTCGTGCGGCTCGATCTTGTTCTTGATCCCGTCCAGTCCGGCCATCAACATCGCGGCGAACGCCAGGTACGGGTTGCCGGAGCTGTCCGGGCAACGGAACTCGATGCGCTTGGCCTTCGGGTTGTTGCCGGTGATCGGGATACGCACGCAGGCGCTGCGGTTGCGCTGGCTGTAGACCAGATTGATCGGGGCCTCGTAGCCGGGGACCAGTCGCTTGTACGAGTTGATCGTCGGGTTGGTGAAGGCCAGCAGGCTCGGGGCGTGGTGCAGAATGCCGCCGATGTAGTAGCGCGCCATGTCCGAGAGGCCGCCGTAGCCGGACTCGTCGTAGAACAGCGGCTTGCCGTCGAGCCACAGCGACTGGTGGGCGTGCATGCCCGAACCGTTGTCGCCGAAGAGCGGCTTGGGCATGAAGGTGACCGACTTGCCGTGCTGCCAAGCGGTGTTCTTGATGATGTACTTGAACAGCTGAACGTCGTCGGCCGCGTGCAGCAGAGTGTTGAACTTGTAGTTGATCTCCGCCTGGCCGCCGGTGCCCACCTCGTGGTGGCCGCGTTCCAGAGTGAAGCCGGAGTTCTGCAGCTTGGTCGACATCTCGTCGCGCAAGTCGACGTAGTGGTCGTACGGGGCCACCGGGAAGTAGCCGCCCTTGGGGCGCACCTTGTAACCGAGGTTCGGGGTGCCGTCCGGGTTGGTCTCCTTGCGGGCGTTCCACCAGCCGGACTCGGACTCGACCTTATAGAAGGTCTCGTTCATCTCCGAGCCGTAGGAGACGCCGTCGAAGATGTAGAACTCGGCTTCGGCACCGAAGAAGCAGGTGTCGGCGATGCCGGTGGAGGTCAGGTAGTCCTGGGCCTTGCGGGCGACGTTGCGGGGGTCGCGGCTGTAGGCCTCGCGGGTGAACGGGTCGTGCACGAAGAAGCTGACGTTCATCGTCTTGGCCTTGCGGAACGGATCGATCCGCGCGGTGGCCGGGTCGGGCAGCAGCATCATGTCGGACTCGTCGATCGACTGGAAGCCGCGCACCGACGAGCCGTCGAAGGCGAGGCCTTCTTCGAAGACGGACTCATCGAACGCCGAGGCGGGGATCGAGAAGTGCTGCATGGTCCCGGGGAGGTCGCAGAACCGAATGTCGACGTATTCGACGCCCTCGGCCTTGATGCCCTCGAGTAGTTCTTCGTTCGTGTTGTACACGGTCGCCGTACTCCTTACTGGGGTGGTCCAGAACCTCTCTGGACCGCAATCCACCCTGCCATTGTCTCTCGCGGCAAGGCTGGATCGTTGGATTAGACGCTATGGAGGCGAGATTGCCCGTTGGTCAAGCCAATGTTTCCCCCGTGTTACACGACGGCCCGGCCCGGGTGGTCCAGGTCACGACCTAGAATGAAGGCATGGCTTCGAAGAACAGCTCGCAGGGACCGTCGATGCGTGATGCGGCCGGTTCCTGGCTGACCGGGCCGTATCAGGCCAAGGAAGACGTCGACTATCGCGGCCAGGACCTCGGGCTGCCCGAGACCGGGCCCGGATCGATCGCCGGCGGCTGGCGCCGCGTGCTGGCGCTGCTTCTCGACTGGTTCATCGCGGCGGGCGTCGCGTTCCTGATCGTGGGTGCCCAGCCCGCATACGAGGCGAACGGCCAGGTGTACACCGCGTTCGAGATGACTGCCCGCGAAATGGCCTGGCCGCAGTTTCTCGTCTGGTTCATCCTGAGCATCGCCACGGTGCTCTTCTTCGGTTTCACACCGGGGCAGTATCTGGCCGGCGTCCGGGTGGCGCGCGTGGACTTCGGTCCCGAGCGCGGTGCCGCCGAAGCCGCGGGTACCGAGCCGCGCGCCGCGGTGGACCTGGTCCGCGCCTTCTTCCGGCAGTTCTTGGTCCCGTTCGTGGTCCCGGCGCTGATCAACGACTACAACGGCCGCGCCATGCACGACCGCGCCACCGGCACCGCAATCGTCCGAACCCGCTGACACAACTTACTACGCAGTAAAGAATGGTCCTCATGGGACTGTTCCAGCGAGGGCCGGCACGGATTCGACTCGACGGCGCGGTGGTGCTCGTCACCGGTGGCGCCCGCGGCATCGGTGCGCGCACCGCCTGCGCGGCAGGCGACCGCGGCGCCCACGTCTGGATCGGCGACCTCGATCCCGACCTGGCCGAACGCGCGGCGACCGGTGCGCAGTGTCGCCGACTCGACGTGACCGACCCGGCGTCCTGGCAGTCGCTGGTCGACGAGATCGTGCGGGTGCACGGCCGGATCGACGTCCTGGTGAACAACGCCGGGGTGGTGCCCACGGGTTCGCTCATCGCACAGCCGCTGGCCGAGATCGACCTGACCCTCGATGTGAACGTGCGCGGTGTGCTGCTCGGGATGCGCGCCGTGCTGCCGACGATGATCGCCGCACGCCGCGGACACATCGTCAACGTCGCCTCGATGGCCGGGGAACTGCCGCTGCCGGGCATGGTGACCTACAACGCCAGCAAGTACGCGGCGCTGGGCGCCTCGCTGGCGGCGCGCCGCGAGTACGAGGCGGCCGGGATCGCGGTCTGCGCCATCCTGCCGGCCGCGGTGCGCACGGAACTGTCCTCCGGCGCCGATCTGGGCGGCACGCTGCCCACCGTCGACCCCGAACAGGTGGCGGACGCGATCTTGCACACGCTGCGCTCGCGCGCGGCGCAGACGTCGGTGCCGCAGTGGGTGTCGCCGGCCTGGCGGGTGGCCGACCTGCTGACCCCGGAGCCGCTGATGCGGCTGGCGCGCGGCGTGGCCGACGACGACCAGGCCCTTCGGATCAACGCGAACGCCGGCCGTCGGGGATACCTCGATCGAATCGCGGACCAGACACGCGCGCACGCCGAGCCGGGGATCAGGGAATCGGGGATCGCGGAATCGGATATCTCGGCATCGGGGATCGCGGAGTGAGCCCCGGATCGTCGACGGCGGTCGTGATCGGCTGCGGCGGCACGATCGGCGGCGCATGGTCGATCGCCGCGTTGGCCGCGCTCGCCGAGCAGACGGGCTGGGATCCGCGGGATGCCGCCATCCTGCAGGGCACTTCGGCGGGCGCGGAGATCGTCACCATGCTCGGTGCCGGGTTCTCTACCGACGACCTGGTCGCCATGTAGCTCGTGCAGCCGGTCGACGCGCGCCTGGCCCGGCACCTGGCCGACACGCCGTCGTCGCTGCCGTGGCCGCAGTTGCCGCGGCCGGGCACGCTGGGCCGCCAGTCCGGTCACCGGCGCTGACCGGACTGGCGCCGCGCGGGCGCGCCAATCCCGACTGGCTGGGCCGACTGGCCGACGCGGTGACCGAACCCGGGCAGCGCTGGCCGCCGCGCACCGGGGTGCGGCTGGTGAGCTATCGGCCCGACGAGGATCGGCGCGTCGCGTTCACCGGCTCGCCGGGCCCGACGAATCCGAACCTGTCGGGTGGCGCGACCTTCAGCGAAGCCCTGCGCGCCTCCTGGGCGATTCCCGCGTGGATGCCGCCGGTGGAGATCGACGGGCGGACTACGTGGACGGCGGCGCCGCCTCCACCGCCTCGGTGGATCTGATCGCCGCGGACGAAGCCGACGTGATCTACGTGTCACGTCGATGGCCGGGCTCGACGACGTCCACGGGCCCGGTGTGGGCGGGCGGCTCGAAGCGACCCTGCTGCGGCGACCGATGTCGGCAGTCCTCACTCAAGAAGTGGCCCGGGTCCGGGCCCGCGGTACCCGCGTGGTGGTGGTCTCGCCGACCGCTCCGGAGATGGTGCAGCTCGGCGCGAACTTCATGCGCCGGGGTCGTCGCGGGAAGGCCTTCGCCGCGGCCCGGCACAGCACGGTGGCCACCGTCGCCGCCGCTCTCGCGCAGGACGCGTCCGCGTGAGTGCGGCCCCGCGGTCACCGCGCATCGTGATCATCGGCGCCGGGGTCGCGGGCATCACGGCGGCGCACGTGCTCACCGACGCCGGTTTCGACGACGTGACCGTGCTGGAGAAGGGCTCGGACGTGGGCGGCGTCTGGTACTGGAACCGCTACCCGGGGCTGACCTGCGATGTGCCGTCGCAGATCTACCAGTTCGGGTTCGCGCCCAAGCCCGACTGGCCGCGGGTGTGGGCCACCGGGCCGCAGATCCAGCGGTACCACCGCGACGTCGTCGAGCAACTCGGCCTCGCCTCCCGGATCCGATTGGACACCGAGGTGGTGGCCGCGGAGTTCGACGACGACACCGCAAGGTGGCGACTGCGCACCCGGGGCGGGGAGGAACTGGCCGCCGACTTCGTGCTGTGCGCCACCGGCGTGCTGCACAATCCGTCGATCCCGTCGATCGACGGCCTGGGCGATTTCGCCGGTCCCGTGGTGCACACCGCCCGCTGGGACGACGACCTGGTGACCGACGGCAAGGCGGTCGCGGTGATCGGTACCGGATCCACCCGGCGTGCAGGTGGTGTCGGCGCTGCACGGCGGGGCCGCGAGCCTCACGCACTTCGTGCGGTCGCCGCAGTGGGTGCTGTGGGCGCCGATGTGGCTGCCGCAGCCATCCGGCGTCGCCACCGCGCTGCGCAGCGTGCCGGGCCTGCACGACCGCGTGTTCCAGACGCTGCAGTGGGGGAGTCAGATTCTGGCCGACGTGGTGACCACGCCGTCCTGGCGTCGCCGCGCGGTGCAGGCCTACGCGCGCCTGTCGCTGCAACTCGGGGTGCGCGACGCGGCGCTGCGTGCGCGACTGACACCGGACGACGAGCCGCTGTGCAAGCGGCAGGTGGTGTCGGGCAGCTACTACCGCGCCGTGCAGTCGTCGAACACCCGGCTGGAGACCGCGGCCATCGAGAAGGTGGTGCCCGACGGGATCGTCACCGTCGACGGCCGGCTGCACCGCCTCGACGTGATCGTGCTGGCGACCGGCTTCCGCACGCACGACTACATGCGGCCCATGGCGATCACCGGCCGCGACGGCCGCACCCTCGATCAGGAATGAGTCGACGGCCCCCGCGCCTACCGGATGACGGCGATCCCCGGTTTCCCGAATCTGTTCACCGTGCTGGGTCCCAACTCGCCGACCGGTTCCATCCCGGACCGGAACCGGCGCACTTCCGCGGAGCGCAGCCGCGACCGTCGTCGCCGGATCGGCCGTAAAATCAACGGCATGTGCCGAAACATTCGAACCCTGCATAACTTCGAGCCCCCGGCGACCACCGACGAGGTGCACGCGGCGGCGCTGCAATACGTGCGCAAGGTGGCGGGCACCACCAAACCGTCGCAGGCCAACGTCGCCGCCTTCGACGAGGCGGTGGAAGCGGTGGCCGCGGCGACCCAGCACCTGCTGGATCATCTGGTGACCAGCGCCGCGCCCAAGGACCGCGAGGTGGAGGCCGCAAAGGCCAAGGCCCGCTCGGCCGCCCGCTACGCGTAACGCGTCGTCAGCGGGCCCCGGCCGGGGTCAGTCGCTCAGGCGCCGCCGCGGCGACGGGCGGTGCGGGCGACGTTGCGCATCTTGGCGCCCTGCGGCATCGGACCCTTGGGCATGGCGGGACCGGACGCGCCCTTGCTCTTGAGGGCGGCTAGGCGGCCGTCGAGCGACTCCATGCGCTTGCGGTCGATGTTGCCGGGCAGCTTCTTGATGTGCTTCTCGAGCTTGGCGAGCTTGATCTCACCCTCGCCGTTGCCGACCACGATCTCGTAGATCGGGGTGTTGCCCACCACGCGGGCGGCCTTCTTCTTCTCTTGCGACATCAGCGGGCGCACGCGCGAGGCGGAGCCCTCGGCCACCAGGATGATGCCCGGCTTGCCGATCACGCGGTGCACGGCATCGAGCTGGCTGGTGCCGGCGACGGCCTGCTGCACGCGCCACTGGCCGCGCATGTTGCTCAACGCCCAGCCTGCCGCGCCCGGCTGGCCTTCGGCCTTCTTGAAGACGGTCGCCGACACGCGACGACCGAACAGAATGAACGCCAGGAGCACACCGACGGCGATGCCGAGCGGCAGCATCAGCCAGAGGCCGCCGAAGGCGTACTTGCCGATCAGGGCGAAGACGGTGGTCGACACGGCCACCACGCCGAGCATGAGCGGGATGAGCGCCTTGTCTTCCTTGCGCTGCATGTTGAAGGCCTGCCAGATCTGCTGGCGCTGCTCCTTCGAAGCCGCCTTGCGGGCGGTCTTCGCGGCCTTCTTGGCCTCTTTGCTCGCGGTGTCTTTCGCCTTTGCCATGCTGCCCAGTCTACGGTGCCATGCGCGCCAGGACCGACGAGGCCTCTTGCGCGGTGGTGCCCTCGTCGGCCAGGTGCGCCATGGCCGGGGCCAGTGCGCGGCCGTGGCGGGCCATGGCCTGTGCGTAGAGTCGTCCGGCCCGGTACGAGGAACGCACCAACGGCCCGGCCAGCACGCCGGCGAAGCCGAGTTCGGTGGCGAAGTCGGAGTGCTCGACGAACTCCTCCGGCTTCACCCAGCGCTCCACCGGATGGTGGCGGGGCGTGGGCCGCAGGTACTGGGTGATGGTGACGATGTCGCAGCCGGCCTCATGCAGGTCGCGCAGCGCGTCGCGCACCTCCTCGGGCGTCTCGCCCAGGCCCAGGATCAGGTTCGACTTGGTGACCAGCCCGAAGTCGCGGGCCTGAGTCAGCACGTCGAGCGAGCGCTCGTAGCGGAACGCCGGGCGGATCCGCTTGAAGATGCGCGGCACCGTCTCCAGGTTGTGCGCCAGCACCTCCGGACGGGACTCGAAGACCTCGGCGAGCAGGTCGGGCTTGGCGTGGAAGTCGGGGATCAGATTCTCGACGCCGGTGCCCGGGTTGTACTCGTGGATCTTGCGGACCGTCTCGGCGTACAGCCAGGCGCCCTCGTCGGGCAGGTCGTCGCGGGCGACACCGGTGATCGTCGAGTAGCGCAGACCCATGGCCCGCACCGATTCGGCGACGCGGCGCGGCTCGTCGCGGTCGAGCGCGCTCGGCTTGCCGGTGTCGATCTGGCAGAAGTCGCAGCGCCGGGTGCACTGCTCGCCGCCGATCAGGAAGGTGGCCTCGCGGTCTTCCCAGCACTCGTAGATGTTCGGGCAGCCGGCTTCCTCGCAGACGGTGTTCAAGCCTTCGCTGCGCACCAGGTTCTTGAGCTCGGAGTACTCCGGACCCATCGTCGCGCGAGTCTTGATCCACTTCGGCTTGCGCTCGATGGGAGTCTGCGAGTTGCGCACCTCCAACCGGAGGAGCTTGCGGTCGGCGGGCGAGGCGGGCTGGGCGGTCACTGCACCGATCCTACGCGGTCCAGGCACTCCTGCACGTGCGCGGCGACGGCGTCGAGCGTCTGGGCGACGGTGAGCGCCGTTCCGGTCTCGGCGGCCAACGACGTGACCCCCGCATCCGGGATGCCGCACGGGACGATCGCCGAGAACACCGACAGGTCCGGGTCCACGTTGAGCGCGAAGCCGTGCAGGGTGACGCCGCGCGCCACCCGGATGCCGATCTGCCCGAGTTTGCGTTCACCGGCGTCGTCGATCACCCAGACACCGGATCGGCCCTCGACCCGGCCGGTGGTCAGCCCGCGGTCGGCGCAATAGCCGATCAGCGCCTCCTCGATGCGGCGGACGTAGTCGACCACGTCGAGCGGTTCGGCGAGCTTCACGATCGGATAGCCGACCAGCTGGCCGGGTCCGTGCCAGGTGATGCGGCCGCCGCGGTCGACGTCGATCACGCGGGCGCCGTTCACCGGACGGTCGCTGTCCTCGGTGCGCCGACCCGCGGTGTAGATCGACGGATGCTCGAGGAGCAGGAGCAGGTCGTGGTCCAGTTCGCCGGATGCCCGCTGCTCGGCCAGCTCGTGCTGCATCGCGTAGGCGGCCTCGTAGTCGACGGTGCCGAGCTTGCGGACTTCGAGAGGCGCGCTGCTGGCGCGCAGCAGACGATCAGGCACGGGTGTACTCCAGGGCTGCCGACAGGGTGGGGTGGGCGAAGCCGAAACCGTGCTCGCTCAGCACGGCGGGTTCCACCCGGGACGAGGTGAGGATCAGGTCGCCGACCATCTCGCCGCCGACGGCCTGCGCCAGGCGGGCGGGCACCGGAAGCACGGCCCGCCGACGGACGAGGCGGGCGAGCTCGTCGCTGAAGTCGCCGTACCGCACCGCGTGCGGCGCCGCCAGATTCACCGGTCCGGCGATCTCGGCGGCGTCGAGCAGGTAGGTGATGGCGCGGACCTCGTCGGACAGTGAGATCCACGAGAAGAACTGGTCGCCGTCGCCGATGCGACCGCCGAGCCCGAGCCGGTAGAGCGGCCGCAGACGACCGAGCAGGCCGCCGGACCGGGAGAGCACCGGCGCGGTCCGCAGGTGGACCACGCGCGCATCGACCGCGGGTGCGGTGGCCGCCTCCCAATCGGCGGTGAGTGCCGCCAGGAAGCCGACGCCCACCGGCGCCGCCTCGGTGGCCGCCTCCTCGCCGGTGTCACCGTAGAAACCGGTGGCGCTGGCGCTGAGGAAGACCGGCACCCCGGCCTGCTGCACGGCTTCGGCGAGCACCCCGGTGGGGGTGATGCGCGAATCCCGGAGCTGCTGTTTGAACCAGCCGCTCCAGCGTCGTGAGCCCAGGCCCACGCCGCCGAGGCCGACCACGGCGTCGACCCCGTCGAGCGCACCCGGCGGAACCCCGAAGGTCTCCGGGTCCCACCGGATCTGGCGGTCTCCGGTCACCGGTCCGCGCACCAGGCGCAAGACCTCGTGACCGGAGCCCGTCAGCGACTCGACGAGTGCCGAGCCGATCAGTCCGTGGCTGCCGGCGACGGCGATACGCAACTACAGGCCCAGATCAGCGGCGAATTCGCCGGCCTCCAGGCGCTGACGCACCGTGGTGAGGAAGCGACCGGCGTCGGCACCGTCGATCAGGCGGTGATCGTAGGTCAGCGGCAGGTACGCCATCGACCGGGCCGCGATCGACTCGGTGCCGTCCTCGGCGGTGAGTACCACCGGGCGCTTCACGATGGCACCGGTGCCGAGCATGGCGGCCTGCGGCGGCACCAGGATCGGGGTGTCGAACAGGGCGCCCTGGCTGCCGATGTTGGTGAGGGTGAAGGTGCCGCCGGACAGCTCGTCGGGCTTCAGGTCGCCCGAGCGGGCCCGCGCGGCGATGTCGGCGATCGCGCGTGCCAGACCGGCCAGCGACAGATCGTCGGCGTTGTGGATCACCGGCGACAGCAGACCCTGCGGGGTGTCCACGGCGATACCCAGGTTCACCTGACCGTGGTAGGTGATCTCCTTCTTGGCCTCGTCGATGGAGGCGTTGATGTTCGGATGCACCTTGAGGGCCTCGACCACCGCCTTCGCGAAGAACGGCAGGAAGGTCAGGTTGACCCCCTCGGCGGCGCTGAACGAGGCCTTGGCCTGTGCGCGCAGCGTCGCGATCCGGGTCATGTCGGCCTCGTGGACCTGCGTGAGCTGGGCGCTGGAGGCCAGCGACTCGCGGGTCTTCGCGGCGGTGATCTGGCGGATCCGGTTGATCGGCTGGGTGGTGCCGATCAGTGCCGCCAGGGCCGAGCTGGCCGCGGCGGGCGCGGGAGCCGCCGCGGCGGGAGCCGGTGCGGCCGGAGCAGCGGCCGGGGCCTTGGCGGCCTCGGCGGCGGCGAGCACGTCCTGCTTGCGGATACGGCCGCCGACACCGGTGCCGGTCAGAGCGTTCAGGTCGACGTTGTGCTCCGCGGCGAGCTTGCGCACCAGCGGGGTGACGTACGGGGTGGACTCCAGATCCTTGGGCGCGCTCGCGGCCGGGGCCGGAGCGGCCGCAGCGGGAGCCGGGTGGGCTTCGGTGCGGGCTCGGGTTCCGGTTCCGGTTCGGGAGCGGGCTCGGGCTCAGGGGAGGGCTCCGGTGCGGCCGCGGCGGGTGCCGCAGCCGGTGCGCCGGCCTCGCCGATCACGGCGAGGCGGCCGCCCACCTCGACAACGTCGTCTTCGTTGGCGACGATCTCCAGCAGCACGCCCGCGTACGGCGACGGGATCTCGGTGTCGACCTTGTCGGTGGAGATCTCCAGCAGCGGCTCGTCGAGGGCCACCTCGTCACCGACCTGCTTGAGCCACTGGGTCACGGTGCCTCGGTGACCGACTCGCCGAGCTCCGGCATGGTCACGTCGTTACCGGACGCCGGTGCGGCGGGGGCGGCCGGTGCCGCGGGGCCGCGGCGGACTCCGATGCAGCGGCGGGTGCGGGGCGGCAGCGGGCTCGGGCTCGGGCTCGGCGGCGGGCGTGGGGCCGCCTCGTCGGCGGCTTCGCCGGCCTCGCCGATCAGAGCGAGCTGGCCGCCCACCTCCACGACGTCGTCCTCGTGCGCCACGATCTTGACCAGGACGCCGGCGAAGGGCGACGGGATCTCGGTGTCGACCTTGTCCGTGGAGATCTCCAGCAACGGTTCATCCACCTCGACGGTGTCACCCTCGCTCTTCAGCCATTGGGTGACGGTCCCTTCGGTGACGCTTTCACCCAGTTCGGGCATCTCGACGGAGAAGGCCATTGCGTGTTGCTCCCTAGCTCAAATATGTACGTGTGCCGGTCGACGGTCCTGCCGGATAAACCCTACCCTCATTGCCCCACCGGCTTGAGGGCCCTGGCGAGTTACCTGCGGGTACCTTTCAACCGGCGCTGGCGATGTCTTCCAGGACGGCGACGAGAGTCCGGACCGGGACGCCGGTGCCACCCTTCCCGGTGTACCCGTACGCGCCGCCGGCGTTGAACGCGGGGCCCGCCACGTCGACGTGCGCCCAGCCGATGTCGTCGGCCACGAACTCCTTCAAGAACATGGCGGCCGAGAGCATTCCGCCCCAGCGGTGGTTGGTCACGTTCGCCAGGTCGGCGACCCGCGAGTTCAGGTCGGCGCGCAGCTCGGCGGGCATCGGCATCGGCCAGCCGTGCTCGCCGACCTCCTGGGACAGGCGGGCCACGCGGTCGCGGAACTCGTCGGTGCCCAGGACGCCCGGGGTGCGGGTGCCCAGCGCCACCATTTGCGCACCGGTCAGGGTGGCGGTGTCGATCAGATAGTCCGGCTCGTCCTCGCAGGCGCGCACGATCGCGTCGGCCAGGATCAGGCGGCCCTCGGCGTCGGTGTTGAGGACCTCCACCGTGGTGCCGCCGTACTGGGTGAGGACGTCGCCGGGGCGCTGCGCGGTGCCCGACGGCATGTTCTCGGCCATCGGCACGGTCGCGGTGACCGCGACGTCCAGGCCGAGCTTCGCGGCGGCGACGACGGTGGCGATCACCGCGGCCGCGCCGCCCATGTCCGAGGTCATCTGCTCCATGCCGGCGGCGGGCTTGATGGAGATGCCGCCGGTGTCGAAGGTGACGCCCTTGCCGACCAGCGCGACCTTCTTGGCGGCGCCGGACGGAGCGTAGGTGAGGCGGACCAGACGCGGCGGTCGCGAGCTGCCCTGGCCGACGCCGAGGATGCCGCCGAAGCCGCCGTCGGCGAGCGCCTGCTCGTCGAGGATCTGGACGTCCAGTCCGGCCGCGCTGCCGACCCGCTTGGCGCGGTCGGCGAACTCGCCGGGGTAGAGGTGACTCGGCGGGGTGTTCACGAAGTCGCGGGCGAGCGCGACGGCGTCGGCCACCACGAGGGCGTGTTCCAGCTCGCTCTTGGCCTGCTTGGTCTTCTGCGGCACCAGGAGGGTCACCTCGCTCGGCGGACGACGATCCGAGCGCGACTTACCGGACCGGAAGTCGTCGAAGAGGTAGGCGCCGAGGTAGAAGCCTTCGGCGGCGGCGCTCAGATCGGCGGCACCCAGTGTGGAGGTCACCGGGCCCGCACCGTCGAGGGTGCGGACGGCGTTGCCTGCGGCCTGGCGGATGTTCTCGGCGTCCTCGGCGTCGGCGGCGCTGCCCAGGCCCACCGCCGTCACCAGGCGCACGGGCAGTCCGGCGGGCGCGGGCACGGAGACCACCTGACCGGCCTTGCCGGTGGCGGCGACGGCGCGCAGCGCGGCGGTCAGCGCGTCGGCGGTCTCGTCGTCGAACAGGTCGTCGGTGACGAGCAGTGTGGGCTCGGTCTCGTCGGCGTCGGTATCGGCGGCGATCAGGCCGATCACCAGGACGTCGTCGTTCTTGGTCAGGGCTGTCCCGAGCTCGATGCGCGGGCCACGGTCACGGTCACAGATGTCGTTGCTGCTCACGCCAATCCACTCTACGGTGGTCCGCATGACTGCACTGCTCGCCGGCCCGATTGCCGACCGCCACGCCGCTCTCGGCGCCACCTTCGCCGAGTTCGGCGGCTGGGACATGCCCGTCTCCTATTCCGGTACCGGGGCCGAGCACGCCGCAGTCCGCACGTCGGTGGGTCTGTTCGACGTCAGTCATCTCGGCAAGGCGCTGGTCGCCGGACCGGGCGCCGCCGCACTGATCAACCGGACCCTCACCAACGACCTCACCAAGATCACCCCGGGCAAGGCGCAGTACACGCTGTGCTGCAACGCGGCCGGTGGCGTGATCGACGACCTGATCGCCTACCTGGTCGGCGACGACGAAGTGTTCCTGGTGCCCAACGCGGCCAACACGCCCGCGGTGGTGGCGGCGCTCTCGGCGGCCGCACCGGCCGAGGTGACGGTGACCGATCAGCATCGCGACTACGCGGTCTTCGCCGTGCAGGGCCCGCAGGCGCCGGCCGTGCTCGACGCGCTCGGCCTGCCGTCGGACATGGAGTACATGGCGTTCGCCGACGGCGACCTGGTGCTCGGCGACCAGCGGTACCCGGTGCGCATCTGCCGCAGCGGCTACACCGGTGAACGCGGCTACGAGGTGCTGCCCCGCTGGGACGACGCCGGACCGGTGTGGGATGCGCTGCTGGCCGAGGTGACCGTGCGCGACGGCCTGCCCGCCGGTCTCGGCGCCCGCGACACGCTGCGCACCGAGATGGGGTACGCGCTGCACGGGCACGAGCTGAGCGAGGACATCACGCCCATCCAGGCACGCAGTTCGTGGGCGGTCGGCTGGAACAAACCCGAGTTCTTCGGGCGCGACGCACTGCTCGCCGAGCGCGAAGCCGGTCCCGCCCGCCGCCTGGTGGCGTTGAAGGCCAACGGGCGCGGCGTGCTCCGCGCCGGCTGCACCCTGCACGTGGCGCCGGGCAGCCCGCAGATCGGGGAGTGCACCTCGGGCACGTTCTCGCCGACGCTCAAGGCCGGGATCGGGCTGGCGCTGGTGGACACGTCGGCCGGGCTGTCGGTGGGCGACGAAGTGACCGTGGACGTGCGCGGCCGCGGCGTCGCCGCCACCGTCGTGAACCCGCCGTTCGTGGAGAGCCACGTCTGAGTCACGGCTGAGTCGGCGGGACGAAAACCGCTTGGGGGCCACCGGTATTGTTGACCGCATGACCCTGGAGTTCGTCCACATCGATCACCCCCATCCCGTCTCCGACGGCCGTCGTGCCGAGATCCTGCAGTCGCCGGGCTTCGGTCGGCACTTCACCGATCACATGGTGTCGATCGACTTCGACCGCGAGCGCGGTTGGCATCGGGCGCAGGTCACCCCGTACGGGCCGATCGCTCTGGATCCGGCGGCCATGGTGCTGCACTACGGCCAGGAGATCTTCGAGGGGCTCAAGGCGTACCGGCAGCCGGACGGCACCATCGCCGCGTTCCGGCCGGAAGCCAACGCCGAGCGATTCATCGCCTCCGCGCAGCGGCTGGCGATGCCGCCGCTGCCGGTCGACGACTTCGTCGGCGCACTGCGCGAACTCCTCGCGGTGGATCACCACTGGGTTCCCGCCGCCGGCGGCGAGGAGGCGCTCTATCTGCGTCCGTACATGTTCGCGACCGAAGCCAGCCTCGGGGTGCGTCCGGCGGACGAGTACCGCTTCGTCCTCATCGCCTCGCCGGCCGGCGCCTACTTCTCCGGCGGCGTGAAGCCGGTCAGCGTGTACCTCAGCACCGAGTACGTGCGCGCCTCGCCGGGCGGCACCGGTGCCGCCAAGTTCGGCGGCAACTACGCCGCGTCGCTGCTGGCTCAGGCGCAGGCCGCCGAGCAGGGCTGCGACCAGGTGGTCTGGCTCGACGCCGTGGAGCGCCGCTACATCGAGGAGATGGGCGGCATGAACCTGTTCTTCGTCTTCGGCAGCGGCTCCGATGCCGAGATCGTCACGCCGGAGCTGTCCGGTTCGCTGCTGCCCGGCATCACCCGCGCTTCGCTGCTCACCCTGGCCTCCGACGCCGGCTACCGCGTGAGCGAGCGCAAGATCACCACCGACGAACTGCGCGCGGGCGCGGCCGACGGCAGCATCAGCGAGGTCTTCGCGTGCGGTACCGCCGCCGTCATCACCCCGGTCGGGCGCGTCAAGGGCGTCGCCGACGACTACCAGATCGGCGACGGCACCACCGGCGAGGTGACGCAGGCGCTGCGGGACACCCTGACCGGGCTGCAGCGCGGTACCTTCGCCGACACGCACGGCTGGATGACCACCCTGCACGGATAGTTCTTCGCCGAAGGCCGCGCCCCGAGGCGAACCCGGTGCGCGGCCTTCAGACGAGGACCACGATCAGCGCGAGCGTCGTCGACAGTTCGAGGGTCGCGCCGAGGACGTCCCCGGACACGCCGCCCATGCGACGGGCGCAGTGTCGGGTGAAGACCGCGGCGAACACGGCGGCGACGACCAGCGCGATCACCGGCAGCAGCCATCCGTCGGGCCGGCCGATTCCCACGGCGGCGGCCGCGGCGGCGGCCAGCCACAGCGGAATCGACAGGCGCTGGCTGCCGGCCACCAGCGCACCGAAACCGTCCGCGTTCGCGGCGGGCAGCGCGCGGCGGCATGCGATCGGCACGGTGACGCGGCCGACGAAGATCACGAAGGCGATGGTCCACCACCGCCCGTCGTCGGTGAGGGCGCCGAACGCCAGGGCCTGAATGAGCAGCACGAGGACCAGCGCGGCCGCGCCGAACGGGCCGACGTCGCCGCTGCGCATCACGGCGCGCACCCGGTCGGCGTCGCCGTAGCAGCCCAGGCCGTCGACGGTGTCGGCCAGACCGTCCAGGTGCATGCCGCGGGTGGCGAGCGCACCGAAGGCCACGCACAGCGCGCCGATCAGCGGACTCGGCAGCGACGTGGCGTCGAGGCCGAGGGCGATACCGGCGGTGGCCGCGCCGAGCAGCAGGCCGATCACCGGGAGCGCGGCGATCACCGCGGCCCCCACGCGGGCGTCGGGGGCCGACCGCGGCTGCGGTACCGGCAGCACCGTCATCCAGCTGAGCGCCACGTGCAGTGTGCGCACGGGCGACTCAGGCCTGGTCGGCGACACCGGCTTCGCCGAAGGTGGCCATGTCGATCATGATGTCGACGGCGTCGGCGACCACCGGGAGCGCGGTGACCGCGCCGGAGCCCTCGCCGAGACGCATCGACAGATCCAGGATCGGTTCCAGGCCCAGTTCGGACAAGGCGAAACCGTGGGCCGGCTCGGTGGACCGATGGCCGGCGCACCACCAGGCCACCGCGCCGGGGGCTAGGGCGTTCGCGATCAGCGCCGCCGAGGTCACCACCATCCCGTCGAGGATCACCGGGGTCTTGCGGAGCGCGCTCTGCGCCAGGAAACCGGCCATTGCGGCCAGATCCGGGCCGGCCACCGCGGCCAGCAACGACAGCGGGTCGTGCCGGTGGCGGCGCCCGTGGCGGAGGCCGTCGCGGATCGCCGCCGTCTTGCGGATCCAGCCCGCATCGTCGATCCCGGTGCCGCGCCCGACCACCACGACCGGTTCCTTGCCGGTGACGGTGCCGGTGAGGACGGCGGCCGGGGTGGTGTTGCCGATGCCCATGTCGCCGGCGATCAGCAGGTCGGCACCGGCGTCGACCAACTGGTCGGCCACCGCGCGCCCGGCGGCCACGGCCCTGCGTGCCTCGGCGAGCGTCATGGCCTCGCCGCGGCGCAGGTCGCCGGTGCTGCGACGCACCTTGTAGCGCGCCACGTGCGGATCGGGGTCGTCGGCGTCGACCGACATGTCCAGGACCTGCACCGAGGCGCCGGCCCGGCGGGCGAGCACGTTGATCGCGGCACCGCCTGCGGCGATGTTGGCGACCATCTGGCTGGTCACTTCGGCGGGGAAGGCGGAGACGCCGTCGCGGGCGACGCCGTGATCGCCCGCGAACACCACCACCGCCGGAGCGGTGATCCGACGCGGCGGGCACACCCCCTGGCAGGACGAGATCCAGACGCCGAGGTCTTCCAGTCGCCCCAGGGCGTTCGGCGGTTTGGTCAGGGTCAGCAGACGGGCGCGGGCCGCGTCGGCGACGTCGTCGTCGGGCAGATCGATGACGTCGAAGACCTCGGCGTCGGTCGGATCCAGGGGTGCCGTCGACGCAGGCACCCGGGGAGCAGGCGCCTCCGTCGGCGCGGGTTGCTCGGTCGGCTGGGCTGCCCGGTCGGGGAGGACCGGTGCCGGAACCGGCGCGGCGGGGGTCACCGCGGGGCGGTCGGTGCGACGACCGGTTCGGTCGGGACGAAGACGCGGCCGGCGACGATCAGCTCGACGCCGTCGCAGACGGCGCCGACCGCGAGATTGGCGGCCGCCAGCGACTCGGTGTCGGTGCTCACGATCACCAGGTCGCCGCGGAACCGCGCCACCGCGTCCGGCAGGTCGGCGGCGTCCGCGGACCAGTGGCCGAGGTGGTCGACGAGGGTCGCGGTGTCGGGATCCTCGCGCAGCGCCGTGACCAGGTTCGGTGTCGACTCCAGGACAGCCGACGCACCGTCGGACGTCCGGCGAGGAGTTGTTCGGCGCGCGCGGACGTGCCTGCCGGGCCCGCCCAGGACCAGCGTGCGCATGCGGCGCTAGACCTCGTCGCCGACGGAGACGCGCGGGCGCGGCGCCCGCATCATCCGCAGCTGCATGGCGCGCGTGAACGCGTAGAAGCCCAGGCGCAGGCCGCCGTCGGTGGTCTCCGGGTAGCGCTCGCGCACCCGCTTGTTCACCATGCGGCCCAGGATCACCGAGTCGATGAGCATGAAGACCACGAAGGCCAGCATCAGGAAGTTGATGTAGAAGGCGAAGTCCGGAAGCATCATCGCGACGATCAGCACGATCGCGAACGGCATGAACAGTCCGGCGAAGTTGCGACGCGAGTCGACCAGGTCGCGGGTGTAGGCGCGCACGGGACCGCGGTCGCGGGCGATCATGTACTTCTCGTCGCCGGACATCATCTTCTCGCGCTGCTCGGAACGCGCCTTGTTCCGCTCGGCGCGCAGCTCCTTGCGCTCTTCCTTGCTGAGCGTGGACTTCTCCGCCTTGCGGCGGGCGCGCGCCTCGGCGCGGTTGGTCGGCGGCGGTGCCACCGGACCGGACCGGCGGCCCTGCGCATCGCGGCGCTTCGGGGTGGGCCGACCCTTGCCCGGGGTCGTCGCTCCGGAACGGGCCGGGGTCTCCGGCTCGGCGGTCGCGGCGTCGGCAACGCTCTGCGCGGGGGCTTCGTCGGCGGCATCGGCGCCGGATTTCCAGGGCAACTTCACGCCCACGAGCTTAGGCCATACGCAAACCCGGTCTCGATCGCGATCGCGCCACCAGTGCCCTTCATCGCGACTAGGGTCTGCAGTCATGACTGGCGGGGTGCGGGTGGCGGTGATGCCGGATTCGTTCGGGGGGACCCTCGACGCGGTCCAGGCGGCCGCGGCGATCGGGGCGGGGTGGCATGCCGGCCGACCGGACGACGTGGTGGTCCTGGCCCCGCAGTCCGACGGCGGTCCGGGCTTCATCGACGTGCTGGCCACCGCCTTCGGCGGCGAGGTGCGCACTCAGACGGTCACCGGCCCGCTCGGCGAACCGGTACGTGCCTCGTGGCTGCTGCACGACGGGGTGGCCTACCTCGAGGCGGCGCAGGCTTGCGGACTGCACCTGCTGGAGCAGCCGCCGACCCCGTCCACGGCGGTCGCCGCCACCAGCGCCGGTGTGGGCGATCTCCTCTCGGCAGCCCTGCTGGCCGGCTGTCGCACCATCGTCGTCGGGCTCGGCGGCTCAGCCGTGTCCGATGGCGGTCGCGGTGCGTCCGACCGTCTCGGCGGATGCGCGGCCGCGCGGCGCCTGCTCAGCGACGTCGAGCTGATCGTGGCGACCGACGTGGACAACCCGCTGCTCGGTCCGGCGGGTGCGGTGCCCGTCTTCGGCCCGCAGAAGGGCGCAGACGAGTCGACCGTCGCGCTGCTGGAGAAGCGGATGATCGGGTGGGCGGCGCAACTCGAAGCCGACTGCGGGGTGGCGGTGGCCGACACCCCCGGTGCCGGTGCGGCGGGTGGACTGGGCGCGGTGCTGCTTGCGTGGGGCGGCCGTCGGGTCTCCGGCTCTGAGTTCGTCGCCGAACAGACCGGCCGTCGTGCCAAGATCGCCGCCGCCGACGTGGTCATCACCGGTGAGGGCCGACTGGATTCGCAGACCCTGCGCGGCAAGGTGGTCGCCGTCGTCGCCGCCGAAGCCTATCGTGCGGGGGTGCCGGTGATCGTCCTGGCCGGCCAGTCCACCCTGCCGGTCCAGGTGGTGCCGAACGTGGGCGAGGTGCATTCGCTGGCGCACCACACGGGGTCGATCGAGGAGGCGGTCGCGAACGCCGGACCACGACTGACCGATCTCGCGGCCGAGGTGGCCGCGCGGTGGGATCCGGCGACGGTGGCGACCGTCGAACTCGCCGCCGATCCGGTCGAGGAGAACGCCGAGGAGTCCTCGGCGGTGGGGGAATAGACGCGTACGGAGTACCGTTGTAGCGGAAGGTTCGTCAAAAGTATCGTCGTTCGCGCCATCACTTCGCGCCGTGACAGAGGGAGCACCCATGACCGTCCAGAATGAGACCGCCCAGACGGGCGTGGTCCTGACCGATTCCGCCGCAGCCAAGGCCAAGGCGCTTCTCGACCAGGAGGGCCGCAACGACATGGCTCTGCGCATCGAGGTGCAGCCGGGTGGTTGCGCGGGCCTGCGCTACCAGCTGTTCTTCGACGACCGCACCCTCGACGGCGACGTGGTGACCGACTTCGGCGGCGTGAAGCTGGCCGTGGACCGCATGAGCGTGCCGTACATGCAGGGCGCCACCATCGACTTCGTCGACTCCATCGAGAAGCAGGGCTTCACGATCGACAACCCGAACGCGACCGGCAGCTGCGCCTGCGGCGACTCGTTCAACTGATCTGACCCGCACACCGGCCGCCTCCCCCAACCAGGGGGAGGCGGCCGGTGGCGTCTGCGCGCCGATTATCGTGGACGAATGTTCATTGCTGTCTGCGGGTCGCTGGCGACCGACCATCTGATGAAGTTCCCCGGAAAGTTCTCCGAACAGTTGCTGAGCGACCAGTTGGAGCACATCTCGCTGAGCTTCCTCACCGAGGACCTGCTGGTGCGGCGCGGCGGCGTCGGCGGCAACATCGCTTTCGCCATCGGCGCGCTCGGCGGCACGCCGCTGCTCATCGGAGCGGCCGGCGAAGACTTCGGCGACTACCGCGAATGGCTCACCGACCACGGCGTCGACTGCCGCGGCGTGCGGATCTCGCGCACCCAGCACACCGCCCGGTTCACCTGCACCACCGACGAGACCATGGCGCAGCTGGCCTTCTTCTACCCGGGCGCCATGTCCGAGTCCCGGCACATCGACGTCACCGAGGTCTTCGACGAGACCGGTCGGCCCGACCTGGTCCTGATCGCGCCCGACGACCCCGAAGCGATGGTCCGCCACACCGAGCTGTGCCGCGATCACCGCATCCCGTTCGCCGCCGATCCCTCCCAGCAGTTGGCCCGTCTCGACGGCGACACCATCCGCGGCCTCATCGAGGGCGCCGAGTTCCTGTTCACCAACGAATACGAGTGGGGCCTGCTGCTGCAGAAGACCGGCCTCACCGAAGCGGAAGTGGCCGAGCTGGTCGAGGTCCGCGTCACCACCAAGGGCGGCGCCGGCATCGAGATCGCAGCGACGGGTCAGCCGCCCCTGCAGGTGCCGGTGGTTCCGGTGAACGACCAGAGCGACCCGACGGGTGTGGGCGACGGTTTCCGCGCCGGCTTCCTGACCGGCCTGTCCCGCGGCCTGCGGCACGAGCGTGCCGCGCAGTTGGGCGCGATGGTGGCCACCCTGGTCCTCGAATGCGAGTCCACGCAGGGCTGGCTGTGGAACCGCGAGTCCGCGCTGGAGCGCATCGGCGCCGCCTACGGCGAGGCCGCCGCGGCGGACATCCGCGCGGTGCTGTAACTCGGTTCCGGTGCTCCTCTCCGGGGGAGGGGAGCACCGGGTCGACCGACGGTCAGAGGAGTACCGGGTAGTCCGGCTCGTCGATCTGCGGGTCGACGGAACCGTCGACGAAGATCCCGTACCAGATCATGAAGCACAGCACGGTCCAGATCCGACGGCTGTTGTCGACGGTGCCGGCGCGATGCTCGTCGAGCATCTGCAGCACGAACTGCTTGTCGAAGAGGTGATCGGTGTCCGAGTCGACGATCACCTGTCGAGCCCAGTCGAACATCTCCGGGCCGGCCAGCCAGTGGCGCAGCGGCACCGGGAAGCCCAGCTTGCGGCGATGCAGCACGTGCGGGGGCACGATCTGCTCCAGCGCCTTGCGCAGCGCGTACTTGGTGGTGCCGTTGGCGATCTTCTGGTCGAACGGCAGCCCCTGGGCGACGTCGAACACCTCCTTGTCCAGGAACGGGACGCGGAGTTCGAGCGAGTTGGCCATGGTGATCTTGTCGGCCTTGACCAGGATGTCGCCGCGCAGCCAGGTGAACAGGTCCAGGTGCTGCATGCGGGCCACCGGGTCCATGCCGACGCTCTCGGCGTAGATCGGCGCGGTCACGTCGGTGTGGGTCCACTCCGGGCGGTAGTTGCGCAGGACGCGACGCAGGCGCTCGTCGTCGAAGCTGCGGGCGTTGCCGTAGTAGCGCTCCTCCAAGGTCAGTGATCCGCGGTGCAGCAGGCTCTTGCCGCGGGTGCCCTCCGGGATGCGCTCGGAGAGCCGTCCGGCGGCGCGACGCAGGCGCGGGCCCATCCGGTCGAAGGCCTTCAGCGATAGCGGCTCCTTGTAGATGGTGTAGCCGCCGAACAACTCGTCGGCGCCCTCGCCGGACAGCACCACCTTCACGTGCTTGCGCGCCTCGGCGGCCACGAAGTACAGCGGCACCAGGGCGGGGTCGGCGACCGGATCGTCGAGATACCAGATGATCTTCGGGATCGCCGCGATGTACTCCTCGGGGCTGACCACCTTGATCACGTGGCGCGCGCCGATCGCCTCCGCGGATTCGGCGGCGACGTCGATCTCCGAGTAGCCGGTGCGCTCGAAGCCGGTGGTGAAGGTGATCAGGTCCGGATTGTGGGTGATCGCCAGCGCCGCGATGGCGGTGGAGTCGATGCCGCCGGACAGGAAGGAGCCGACCGTCACATCGGCGCGCATGTGCTTGGCCACCGAGTCGCGCAGCACTTCGGCGATCTCGTCGTAGCGGGCCTGCTCGGCGTCGTGCGCGAAGGGACGGATGGTGAACTTGGGGGTGAAGTAGCGGGAGACCGTCGGCGTGGCGCCCGGCGTCAGGGTCGCGTAGGTGCCCGATTCGAGGCGGCGGATGTCGGCGTGCAGCGATTCGGGTTCGGGCACGTACTGCAGGGCGGTGTAATGCTCGATGGCTCGCGGGTCGAGGGCGTCGGACAGGCCCAGGTTGTCGAGCAGCTCCAGCAGACTCTTCTTCTCGCTGCCGAAGGCGGTGCCGCCGGGCCCGGTGGCCCAGTACAGCGGCTTGATGCCGAACGGATCGCGGGCGAGGAACAGTTTCTTGGTGACGGTGTCCCACACCGCGAAGGCGAACATGCCGCGCAGCTTGCGGACCACGTCGGGACCCCAGTGGTGGAAGCCGACGACGATGGGCTCGCCGTCGCCCTCGGTGCCGAACTCGGCGCCGAACTCCTCCTGCAGCTCCTTGCGGAGCTCCAGGTAGTTGTAGATCTCGCCGTTGAACGCCAGCGCGTACCGCTCCGGCTGCTCGGGCGGACCCCACAGCAGCGGCTGGGGGGAGTGCTCGATGTCGATGATGGAGAGTCGGTTGAAGCCCAGCACCAGGTCGTCGTCGTGCCAGGTGAGCGCATCATCGGGACCGCGGTGCCGCATGCAGCGCGAAGCGCCGGCGATCTGGTCGACGAGCGACGACGCGGAGCCGTCACCGGTGAGCATTCCGAGTAGACCGCACACTGCAGGAGCGTCCCTTCGATCAAAGACGGGTGAATGTCGAGGCCATCGGTACCGCCTGACGACCACCCGACCACTATGCCGCAGACACCTCCGACCGGGCCAACTCTCCGGGGTGCGTCCGGTGTGGTCGACACGACGGGAGACCCAATCGCGAGGGAATCACCGGGTTGGTCTACGCTGCGTAGTACTAGGTGCGAGAATGTCCTCAGCGAGTGCTGCTCGTTGCGGAAGCAACGTACGAAATAGCTCCCTGTCAGCAGGAAGGCGTGAAATTGACTCACGGTGGACGATCGTCGGCCCGGCGCAGCCCAAGTGCGTCGCGCACGGCGAAACGAGTTGCGGCGCTCGGTGCGCTCGCACTCACTGCGCTGTTCGTTACCGGGTGTAGCCCGGAGGAGGCTGTCCGCTTCGGCTGGCCAGCTGGTGTCACCACGGAGAGCAAGAGCCTGCTCACGCTCTGGCAGTGGGCTGTCATCGCAGCTCTCGCCATGGGCGTGCTGGTGTGGGGCCTGATCTTCTGGACCATTACTTTCCATCGTCGTAAGGGCAACAACGACACGGCGCCGCGTCCGGCCGACGAGGAATTCCCTCGTCAGACCGGCTACAACGTGCCGTTGGAACTGGCCTACACGGCCATTCCGTTCGTCCTGATCGCCGTGCTCTTCTACTTCACCGTCGTCACGCAGACGAAGGTGGAGAAGATGGAAGACAACCCGGCCGTCGTCGTCGACGTGACCGCATTCCAGTGGAACTGGCAGTTCGGCTACAACTCGGTCCGCGCGGCCGATGGCCAGCAGCTGATCGACTCGGCGCAGGCCAGGAAGGGCGAGCCGTTCGAGCTGAACGTGCCCGACTACTACGAGCACGAAGGTGAGCGCAAGGCTCTCGGTGGTCCGGCCGGCGGTCGCGACCAGAAGATCCGCGACTACCTCACGTTCAACGACATGGAGGTGCTCGGCACCACGTCGGAGATCCCCATCCTCCTGCTGCCGACCGGCACCCGCGTCGAGTTCAATCTCGCCTCAGCCGACGTCGTGCACTCGTTCTGGGTTCCCGAGTTCCTGTTCAAGCGCGATACGTTCCCGTTCCCGGAGCAGAACCACCAGAACCCGAGGTTCCAGATCAGTGAGATCGAGCGCGAAGGCGCCTTCGTGGGTCGTTGCGCAGAGATGTGCGGTACCTACCACTCGATGATGAACTTCGAAGTTCGTGCCGTCAGCCCCGCTGTGTTCGACGCCTACATCCAGTGGCGCAAGGACAACCCGGCGGCCGGCAACGCCGAAGCACTGACGGCCGTGTGCCAGGAACCGCAGTCCGTGGTCACCGCACCGTTCAACAGCCGTCGCGTGTCGACCACTGACCTGCCCGACAACCTGGGCGACGCCAACAACACGTCGACCATCGGCAAGGGCTGCAAGCCTGCAGAGGGTGTGAATCTTTCATGAAGATCGAAGCACGGATTTTTGAAGCCATTGCGGTCTTCTTCATCGTCGTAGGCATCATCTACACGGTGGCGACGCACTTCTACTACACCGGTGTGGAGTGGGCAGGTGCCTCGTGCCTGTTCTTCTCGGCCGCACTGTCGATCCTGGCCGGCACGTACTTCCGGTTCGTGGCTCGACGGGTCGAGATCCGCCCGGAGGACTACGACGACGCCGAGATCGAAGACGGCGCAGGCGAGCTGGGCTTCTTCAGCCCGCACAGCTTCTGGCCGATCGCGATCGCCGCGGGTGCCGCACTGTTCGCGCTGGGTTTCGCGACCTCGAACTTCTACTTCGCGGTCGGTGCTGCCGTCGTGATCGTCGCGACGGTCGTCGGCCTGGTCCTCGAGTACCACGTGGGCCCGGAGAAGCACTGACTCTCTGAGCCTCGCAATACTGACACCGGCCGCACCTGGACTCCCAGGTGCGGCCGGTTTCTTGCCGCCTCCTCCGTACGGGCCGTAGGGATACGGTGCCAGGGATTCGGTAAAACAACGCTCTCGGTCGGGCAACGGAAGGTGAGAAAAGTGTCAGCGACGCGTGAATCCTGACCCCAGGCGACGGGTGAATGCTGACCCCCCCTCGACACTCGGGAGGGTGATTTCAGTGGAGGATTGGGCCGAGGTTCGGCGGCTTCATAAGGCTGAGGGTGTGTCGATCAAGGCGATCGTGCGTCGGACGGGTCTGGCGCGGAACACGGTGCGGTCGGCGTTGGCCTCGGACGGTCCGCCGAAGTATGCGCGGCCGGCGAAGGGGTCGATCGTGGATGCGGTCGAGCCGCAGATCCGGGAGCAGTTGCGTCTGGATGCGCGAATGCCGGCGACGGTGATCGCTGAACGGATCGGGTGGACGCGGTCGTTGACTGTCCTCAAGGACCGGGTCCGGCAGATCCGTCCGGAGTTCAAGGGTATGACCGAAATCAATAGCGGCTATCTGGAACCGTCGTTCCTGCCGGGCCGGGAGTTCGCCTCACCGGCGGATTTCCATGATCAGCTCCAGTCGTGGCTGCCGAAAGCCAATGCCCGCACGGTGCGATCACTACGCGGTCGGCCGGTCGATGTCCTCGCCGAGGACCGGGCGGCGGTCTTCCATTCGACGCCGATCAGGCGAACCTGGTCAAGTCCCGGGTAGTGGTGTAACCGATTGTGGTCCTTCGTTGGTGGTCAGGCGGGTAGTTGGATCAGTGGGTCGGTGTTCACCTCCGGCGTGTGGTCGGTGTCGGTGACGTTCAGTCGGCAACGGCTGAGCACCTCGAGGCCGAGGTAGCGGCGGCCTTCGGCCCATTCATCTGTCTGCTCGGCGAGCACTGCTCCGATGAGTCGGACGATGGCGTCGCGGTTGGGGAAGATGCCGACGACGTCGGTGCGGCGCCGGATCTCGCGGTTGAGCCGCTCGGTGGGGTTGTTGGACCAGATCTGGCGCCACACATCGTCCGGAAACGCGGTGAACGCCAGCAGGTCTTCACGGGCGTCGCCGAGGTGTTCGGCGACGTCGGGTAGCCGGTCGTCGGTGTATTCGATGAGCCGGTCGAACTGGGCATTGACCGCACTTGCGGTGGGTTGGTCGTAGACGCTGTGCAGCATCGCTTTCACGGCCGGCCACATCGATTTCGGGCACACCGCCATCAGATTCGCGGCGTAGTGGGTGCGGCAGCGCTGCCAGGCGGCGCCGGGCAGCTTCGCGGCGATCGCCTCGACCAATCCGGCATGGGCGTCAGAGGTCACCAGGCGGACTCCGCCGAGGCCGCGGGCGAGCAGGTCGGCGAAGAAGGTGTTCCACGAGGCCTTGGTTTCGCTGGTGGCGACCTGCATGCCGAGCACTTCGCGGTGCCCGTCACCGTTGACGCCGGTGGCCAGCAGCACGACGGCTTTGACGACCTGCTTGTTCTCGCGGACCTTGATCGTGAGCGCATCGGCGGTGACGAACGTGAACGGGCCAGCCTCATCCAAGCGGCGATGCCGGAACGCCGCGACCTGCTCGTCGAGGTCTTCGGCCATGCGTGAGACCTGCGACTTCGACAACGAATCGATGCCAAGAGTTTTCACTAGCTTGTCCATCCGCCGGGTCGAAACCCCGGCCAGGTAGCAGTCCGCCACCACCGTGATCAGTGCGGATTCGGCGCGTTTGCGCCGCTCGAGCAGCCACTCCGGAAAATAGGTGCTCGAGCGCAGCTTGGGCACGGCGACGTCGATCGTGCCCACCCGGGTGTCGAGGGGCCGATGCCGGTAGCCGTTGCGGTGATTGGTGCGCTGGTCTGAGCGCTGACCCCATTCGGCGCCGCACACGGCGTCGGCATCGGCGGACAGCAGGGCGTTGATCATGGTCTGCAGCAGCTCGCGCATCAGATCCGGTGACGCGTCGGCGAGGGCTTGGCTCAGCAGGCCAGCAGGGTCGACAATATGGGGTGCGGTCATCGTGATGACTCCGTTCGAGGATTCTGTGGAAGGTTGACTCGAAGGATCACACGGTGACCGCTTCCGTGCCGACAGCTACACGTTGTCGCTCACGGTCCTGGTCACCGAGTTACACCACTCTATGGGGCACTACTGCGAACACCTGTTCTTCCAACTCGTGGCGCACCGCTATGAGCAGGGCTCGATCCTGATCACGTCGAACATGCCGTTCGGGCGGTGGGGAGAGATCTTCCACGACGACATCGTCGCCGCCGCGATGATCGACCGCCTCGTCCACCACGCCGAGGTACTCGCCCTCAGCGGCGATTCTTACCGCACACGCTCGCGCCGCGAGCGGGAACCGAGCGGCTGCGACGCTTCGAACCGATCCGACGGGCCCGCGGCGCGGACGGGACCTAGGCGGGTGGGGTAGGGGAGTTGACGAACCAGAGGTTCTCTTCGCGGAGACCGCGGCTGCGCCAGCCGTCGGGGGTGCGGACCATCTGATGGTGGTAGTAGCCGCCGCAGAAGCTCAGCTCGGCGAAGCCGGGGAACTGCATGGGGTTGTAGAACTGGGCGTGCACGGTCGCGGTGTCGCCGTCGAGGTCCACCTCGATGTTGGAGACGTAATGCATGGACATCGGCACCACGGACAGGGATTGCTCGAGCCACGCGGCCACCTCGTCCCGAGGGCCGGCGATGCCGAAGGGCGCCGAGGTGTAGTCGATCTGAGCGTCCGGGGTGAAGACCGTGCGGTACAGGTCCCAGTCCCGTGTGTCGACGGCCCGGGCGTAGGTCGCGAGCAGCTGCTGTAGTGCGAGGGTGTCGGCGGTCCGGGCGGGCAGATCGGTGGAATCGGAGGAGTCGATCATGGACTTCATTCTCACCGGTAGGCCGCCAGGACGTGGTCCACTCACCGAAACCAGGGGACCCGACGACGAAGGCCGCCTCGCCAATGGCGAGACGGCCTTCGTGTGGTGCGGTGCGAACTACTCGCTGTCGAGCGGGTTGCCACCCTTGGCCTGCAGATCCTGCAGAGCCTTCTTCTCGGCGGCGTGGCCGGCGTGCTCGGTGGCCACATTGGTCGCCTGCTCGTCGGCGGGGTCGGCCACCAGCAGCGAACCGGTGCCCGGGGCGCCGGCCGAACCCAGCTTGTTCATCCGCTTCGGCAGAGCCGCTCCCTGGTAGGGGAGGGGGATCGGATGACCATGGCTGTCCACCGGGCCGAGCGGCTGGTGGATCTCGATGTACTCGCCGACGGCCTCGCGACGGATGATGCCCGTCTCGATACCGTGTGCCAGCACCTCGCGGTCGCTGCGCTGCAGGGACAGAGCCCAGCGGTAGGTGATGAAGTACACCAGCGGCGGCAGCAGGATCAGACCGATACGACCGATCCAGGTGGTGGCGTTCAGCGAGATGTCGAACTTGAAGGCGATGATGTCGTTGAAGCAGGCCACGGTCAGGATGATGTAGAAGGTCAGAGCCATCGCGCCGACCGCCGTGCGGACCGGGACGTCACGCGGACGCTGCAGCAGGTTGTGCGGCGCCTTGTCCTTGGTCAGTGCCGACTCGATCCACGGGTAAGTGAACAGCAGACCGAAGATCACGCCGATCACCAGGACCACCCAGAAGACGGCGGGGATCGTGTAGTTGCCCAGGTAGAGCTCCCACGCCGGCATGAGTCGAGCGAAGCCGTCCGTCCACATCATGTACATGTCCGGCTGCGAGCCGGCCGATACCTGCGCCGGGTTGTACGGGCCGATGTTCCAGACCGCGTTGATCTGGAAGATACCGGCCATCAGCGCCAGGAAACCGAAGGTGATGGCGAAGAAGGCGCCGCCCTTGGCCGCGAAGACCGGGAGGATTCGGACACCGACGACGTTGTTCTCGGTTCGACCGGGGCCGGGGAACTGCGTGTGCTTCTGGTACCAGACGAGAGCCAGGTGAGCGCCGATCAGGGCCAGGATGATGGCCGGGAAGATCAGCACGTGCAGCACGTACAGGCGGCTGATGATGATGTCGCCCGGGAAGTCGCCGTTGAAGAGGGCGAACTGCAGCCAGGTGCCGATCAGCGGGAGGCTCAGGACGATACCGCTCATGGCGGCGCGGACGCCGGTGCCCGAGAGCAGGTCGTCGGGGAGCGAGTAGCCGAAGAAGCCTTCGAACATCGCCAGCAGCAGCAGGAAGCAACCGATCACCCAGTTGGCTTCACGCGGCTTGCGGAACGCACCGGTGAAGAAGATGCGCATCATGTGGATGATGATCGACGCCGCGAACATCAGGGCTGCCCAGTGGTGGATCTGTCGGACGAATAGACCGCCGCGGACCTCGAAGGAGAGGTCGAGGGTGGTCTCGTACGCGCGGCTCATGGTGACACCGTTGAGCGGCAGGTATGCGCCGTCGTAGGTCACGTGGGCCATCGACGGGTCGAAGAACATGGTGAGGTACACGCCCGAGATCAGCAGGATCACGAAGCTGTACAGCGCCAACTCGCCGAGCAGGAACGACCAGTGGGTCGGGAAGACCTTGTTCACCTGCCGACGGATACCGGCCGCAGCGCGGTATCGAACATCTACTTCACGCGCTTGCGCGCCGACGCGGTCGCCCACGGTGGTCATGACTTACGCTCCCAGAATGCCGGACCGACGGGTTCGATGAAGTCGCCGGCAGCGACCATGTACCCCTGATTGTTCACCGTGATCGGCAGCTGTGCGAGAGCGCGGGCAGCCGGTCCGAAGATGGGCTTGGCGAACTCGAGCGCGTCGAACTGCGACTGGTGGCACGGGCAGAGAATGCGGTTGGTCTGCTGCTCGTACAAGGAGGTCGGGCAACCGAGGTGGCTGCAGACCTTGGTGTAGGCGTAGTAGTCGCCGTAGTTGAAGCTCTCCTGGCGCTGGCGCTTGATCACCTTGGCGGAGTCGGCGGGACGCAGACGGATCAGCATGACCGGGTTACGCACGGCACGCAGGCCCTTGAGGAGCTTGTGGCGGGACTCTTCGCTGTCGCCGTAGCCGTCCGAGACGCGCCACGGGAACACGGTCTCCATGGCGCCCGCGTCGAGATCCTCCGGACGGACCAGGGCCACCTGGTACGGGTTGCCGGTGTCACGACGCAGGAAGACGGTCTCGTTGGGATCGGACGCCGGGTTGTGGATCGGCGACCATCCGGTCTGCCACAGGTCGTCCTTGGGATCGGCCCACGGGTTCTTGATGAAACCGCCGATGGCCGCGACGCCGCCGGCGAGGGCGAGCGAACCGAGACCGAATGCTGCCGAACCCAGGATCATCTTGCGACGGGGGAGGGTCGAGGTCTCCAGCGCGTCGGACATGCCCGCAGCGAAAGTCTTCTGATCGACGAGGTCCGAGGGGCCGTCGTGGCGCTGCTGCACCGAGATCTCGGCGGGGATGAAGCGCTTGGTCAGCTGGATCACGCCGAAGCCGAAGAACAGGATGGACAGACCGAAGGAGACACCGAGCGCGGGGGTGTAGAACGTGTACGCCCAGTACCCGTCCTGCTCCGGCATGGTGAATTCCCACTGGTTCCAGATGAACAGCGCGAAGCCGGCGAGCGCGAGGAGACCGGACAACACGAACCAGATCGCCACGATGCGCTCGGAGCGCTTCTCGGCTTTGGTTCCCGGTACCGGGTTACGCGCTTCGCGGTAGATGATCTCGACGTCGTCGAGATTGCTACCGAGCTTCACCAGTTCGTCGCGGGACATCGCGTTCAGCTGGTCGTCCGAGGGGACGTCTTTAGGAGAGGTACTCAATTTCGGGATCCAATCCACATCGCACCGGCGACGACCGCGCTGATACCGACGACCCACATGACCACGCCTTCCGAGGCGGGGCCGAAGCCGCCGAGGCCGAAGCCACCGATCGGGTTCGAGGTGTCTGCGTAGCGGATGAAGCCGATGATGTCCTTCTTCTCTTCGACCGACAGCTGACGGTTGGAGAACTTGGGCATGTTCTGCGGGCCGGTGAGCATGGCCGTGTAGAGCTGCTGCTCGTTGACGCCCGACAGAGAGGGAGCGAACTTACCGCTCGAGAGGGCGCCGCCACGACCGGTGAAGTTGTGGCAGGAGGCGCAGTTCAGGCGGAACAGCTCGGAGCCGCGACCGAGGTCGTTGCCGCGCAGTTCGCCCATGGCCAAGACCGGCATGCCGTTCTCGTCGCGCTTGACGTCACCGTTCTCGGTGGTCGCGTACATCGTCCGGGGACCGCCGCCCATCGCCTGGATGTAGGCGCCGAGCTGGTCGATCTGGGACTGGGTGAACTTGCTGGTCTTGCGCTTGACCTGTGCCTCGCCGCGGGCGGCGGGCATGCGGCCGGTGGAGACCTGGAAGTACACCGACGCGTCGCCGACACCCAGGAGGGTGGGGCCGCGATCCGGCACGCCCTCGAGGTTGACGCCGTGGCAGGTGACGCAGGAGTTGTCGTACAGCTGCTTGCCTGCGGCCACCAGTTCGGCGGACGTGGGCTCGGCCGTGGCGACCTGGGGCTCGGGGGTCAGCAGTCCGGCGAGCAGGCCGGAAGCGACGAGGCCGAACAACAGGAAGGCGGTCGCGCTCGCACGGCGGCGCAACTTACGACGCGAGCGGCTGGTGCGCGCGTCCTTCGTTGCGGTGCCGGCGGTAGTGACGCGCTCGTTGGAGGCATCGTCGCCGTCGAGCGGCTGCGACGAACTCGGTGGAGATGATCTCATCGGTGTCTCTCTACTAAGCGATTGGACTGTTTCAGCGGCCGCCGAGGGCTACTGCACGAAGTAAATGACCACGAACAGGGCGATCCAGACCACGTCGACGAAGTGCCAGTAGTACGACACGACGATCGCGGCGGTGGCCTGTGCGGGAGTGAATTTGGAAAGTCGAGTTCGAACGAGCAAGACGACGAACGCGAGCAGACCGCCGATCACGTGCAATCCGTGGAAGCCGGTCGCCATGTAGAAGACCGAGCCGTACGACGACGACGAGAGCGTCACGCCCTCGCCGACGAGTGCGAAGTACTCGTATGCCTGGCCGGCGACGAAGAAGGCGCCCATCAGCAAGGTGAGGGTGTACCAGCGGCGAAGTCCGAAGACGTCGCCCTTCTCGGCGGCGAAGACGCCCATCTGGCAGGTGACGGAGCTGAGAATCAGCACGGACGTCACCGGGATGGCAAGCCAAAGATTGAGGTGAGCGGGCTGTTGAGGCCACTCGACGGAATTGGCTCTCGCGACGAAATACATCGCGAACAAGCCGGCAAAAAACATCAACTCGCTCGACAACCACACGATGGTGCCGACGCTGACCATGTTCGGTCGGTTCAGCGAATGCACGCGCGAGGTCATGGCGGTTCCTGGGGTACCCACGGCGCTAGTCACATGAGAAGTATGACGGTTCGTAGTAAGCGATGACCACTCGGGTCCCAAATTGGTCCGAAGTAGTTCTGTCGGTGCAGGTCAGGGCTGTTACGTTGTGGGTTGCTCGGCGTGTCTCGGCGGAATTTCCAGTGGTTGTCCGCTGTTCACGCATGCATGCTCATGATGTCGTGTCCGGCTGAGACGAGCCTGAAGGTGCGCTGGGGAACGCCCGGTGTTTAAGGAGTGGCAGATGGTGCGTAAGTGGTGGAAGAAGTCGCGGGCGCCGAGGGATGTCGAAGCGGAGCTGGTGGGTGCTCGGGTCCTGACGCGATGCGAGGACGAAACCGCCTCGGCATCCTCGGTGTTGGCCGAGGCCGCGATCGGAGGTGTCGACGAACTGTTGCTGCGGCATGTGGCAGTGGTGCCCGGTGACGCGGCGGAGGAGTTCGTCCGCCGGTGCGCCGTCGACGGATACGTGCACGCTCCCGCGTTGTCGTCGGATCCGATCGCCCCGGACGGTGCGGTGGCGGTCGCGGTGGCGCGGTTGCAGAAGATCGACGCGCGCAGCGTGTCCGCCGAACGTGCGTTGCTGAGTTCGATGACGGCACGGTCCGGCGGTGCCTTCGGTGGTTGGGCGGTACTGGCGCCGGCGTCGGTCGCTACTGTGACGGAGTGAGTTCTGAGAATGCCGCTCCCCAGTCCGCACCGTCCTCGCCGGTCGCGTTCACCTGGCCCGCCGTGTTGGGCAAGGTGACCGACGGATTCGATCTGTCCGCAGCAGAAGCCGGTTGGGCGATGCGCGAGATCATGTCCGACGCGGCGACCGGTGCGCAGATCGCGGCCTTCGGCGTCGGCGTCAAGATGAAGGGCGCGGCGGCCGACGAACTGCGCGGCCTGGCCGACACCATGCTGTCCATGGCCAATCGGGTGCAGACCTCGGAGGACGCGTTGGACATCGTCGGCACCGGCGGTGATCGTTCGCACACGGTGAACATCTCGACGATGACGTCGATCGTCGTCGCAGCGGCGGGCGTGCCGGTGATCAAGCATGGCAACCGTGCCGCGTCGTCCAAGAGCGGTGGCGCCGACGTGCTCGAGGCGCTCGGGGTGGCGATCAATCTCGGTCCCGACGCGGTGGAGAAGTGCCTGCGCGAGGTCGGGATCGGATTCTGCTTCGCGCCCGTCTTCCATCCGGCGTTCCGGTTCACCGGCCCGCCGCGCAAGCAGATCGGTATTCCGACGGTCTTCAACGTGCTGGGGCCGCTGACCAATCCGGCGGCACCGCCGGCCGGGCTGATCGGGTGCGCGTTCGCCGACCTCGCACCGACGCTGGCGGAGACCTTCGCCGGACGCGGCAATCGCGTGCTGGTGGTGCGCGGCGACGACGGTCTGGACGAGCTGACCACCACGACGACGTCGTCGGTGTGGCAGGTGTTCGACGGCGAGGTCCGCGAACTGACGGTGGATCCGACCGATCTGGGTATCGAACTGGTGGAGCTGGCCGCGCTGCAGGGTGGCGACGCCCAAGTGAACGCGCAGGTGGCTCGCGACCTGTTCGGCGGAGCGGTGGGACCGGTCCGCGACTCGGTGACTCTGAACGCGGCGGCCGCGCTGGTGGCCTTCGAACAGGATCGCCTCTTCACACAGGCCGAGTTCACCGAGGCGCTGCGTGCGGCGGCGGTTCGGGTGGGTCAGGTGCTGGACTCGGGTGCCGCGGCCGCGCGCCTGGACGCCTGGGCCGCGCTGAGTTCCTCGCTCGCGGAGTAGGCCTCACTCCTCCCCGATGGAGAAGCCGCCTTCCACCTCCGAGCTGGAATAGCTGCGGAAGGCGATGTGTGTCGCGCTGCGCTGGACGCCCGGCAGCCGGTTGATCCGGCCGGTCACCACGTCGGCGATCTGATCGTGATCGCGCACCCGGACCTTGGCGATCAGGTCGACATCGCCAGCGCACGAGTACACCTCAGTGACGCCCGGGATGTCGGCGACGGCCTGTGCGGTCTCCGGGATCTGATGAATGTCGGCTCCGATGAGGACGATGGCGGTGATCATGCTCTGAGCCTAAACGAGAGTCGCGCGCCAGCGTGCGGGCCTCGCGGGCGGCCCGGGTGAACTGTCGACGACGTTCGGCCGCCGCGAGCGGCGAGCTCAGCTCGCCGTCCACGGACACCAGGCGGGTGCCGGGTTCGCCGATCCACTTCGCGATGAGTGCCACTTCTTCCGGCGGGGCGCCGGCGAGGGGGCCGGCCGAGGATTCCGGCGGTGGAATGTGCTGGGCCCCGGCGACCAGGGTCGCCACCACCGGCATCGGCGGCACGTCGCGCGGCGCACACCCCGCTCCGGCGAGACGGCCGTGCCGCACGACGGCGAACTCCCACCCGCCGCCCTCGGCGGGCCGGGCGAGGACGAGCTCGGCCAGGCAGGCGATCGCCGACAGGCGCTGACAGCGGGCCAGCGCGTCGATGGTGGCCGCCAATGCGTCCCGAGCGCGCGCGGCGGTCTCGAAGCGTCGTGCCTCGGCCAGCTCGGCGAGGCGCTGCGTCAAGGCTTCCAGGACGTCGTCGGAGCGGCCCGCGAGCAACTCGCGCAACTGGTCCGGGTTCGCGGCGGCCTCGGTGAGCGACGCGGCGATCTCGGCGGCCACCGCCCGGCCGGACACCGGACCGAAGCAGACCTCGCTCGGAGTGCGACTGACCTTCAACCGCGGGGCCTGCTCGCCGGTGAGAGTGATCCACCAGCCGCGGTGCGGATTGGCCGAGCGTCGATTGAAGGTCGGCTTGTGTGCGGCGATCAAGGTCAGCTCCCGCACGCCGGCCTCGAGGGCGTGGGCGCACTCGATGTGGTCCACCCGCTCGGCGAGACTCACCATCTGCGCCATCCGGGCCCGGGTGTCGGCGCCGGTGAAGTAGCTCCCCACGCGGCGCCGCAGATTCACCGCGGTCCCTATATAGAGGACCTCGTCGTCCGGACCGCGGAACAGATAGACCCCGGGGCGGTCGGGGAGCCCGTCGGCCAGCGACCGCTTGGCGCGCAGCGCGGGCGTGCACCGCGGCAGATAGTCCGTGAGATCGCGATAGGTGCGGACATCCTGATTGCCGACCCGCTCGAGCAGATGGTGGAAGACCTCCACGGTGGCGCGGGCGTCGTCGAGCGCCCGGTGAGTGGGTCGCACCGTGACGTCGAACAGTTCGGCCAGGGCACTGAGCTTGACCGTCGGAGCCTCCTGGCGGGTGAGAATCCGGCGGGCCATCGCGACCGTGCACAACGCCGCCGGAAACGGCCAGGGGAGGTGCTGGCGGGCGGCTGCCCGTTTCAGGAAGCCGACGTCGAATCGGGCGTTGTGCGCGACGAGGACGGCGCCGCGCGCGAATTCGAAGAAGGAGGGCAGCACCTCCTCGATGCGCGGAGCATTGTGCACCATCGCGGACGTGATGCCGGTGAGGGTGACGATCTGCGGCGGAATGCTCCGGCCCGGATCGACGAGAGTGCCGAACTCGCCGAGGATCTCGCCGCCGCGGATCTTGACCGCACCGATCTCGGTGATCGCGTCGTTGTCCGGGCTGCCGCCGGTGGTCTCGAGGTCGACGACGACCAGGGTGAGGTCGGCGAGCGAGGTCGAGGCGAACGCCTCGTCCCCGGGAAGGTCGGCGAAACTCAACTGAACCATGACCGCACATTAGTTCGAGCTTCCGACAAGAATCGCGCGGTCCGCCGGCGGTATCTGTCGGGGGTTCGCTTTACCCTGCAGTCGACGTTGAGCCTTCCGGCGCGACACGACGACCGATTCGGCCGCGAAACTGACAATCTGAGCGGCCCGACAGTGGGATGAGAGGTAGATCACAATGAAGATCGACTGCGCGACCTGTCCGGCCCGGAACCGGGCCTGCGACGGCTGCCTGATGCAGGTGCTGTTCGCACCCCTGGCCAGGGACTATGGTCCCGATGGTGAATGGGAGGCGGCGGATTGGGAGATCGCCGACGCGGTGGATGTGCTGGTCGCCACCGACCTGATCACCGAAACCGCAGGTCGCCACGCGAAATCCGACATCGCCGCAGTTCGCACTGGGTTCTCGGAGGGGAGGCGGGGCTATCTTCGGGCGGTATGAGGGGCCGAGCCGCCGCGTCGAGTGGGCGGATCGGTGGACATCGGGCACACCGGTTTCGTAATCTTTCTGAGACCTACCGAGAAGTTGCCCCCCAACCCGGGGGACGCCGATCGGAAGGACACCGCCTAATCGGCTTCCCGGATGCGTGGAAGACGAATCGGGGACCCACTCTTTTCCGGGGTGCGACCGCAAGGACGCGCGCCGGGTCCGGGGTGAATCGCGGGTGACACCGCGTAGGGCCACGCTCTTCCGGCCCGAATCCGACAGCTAACCCGGTCGGCGGTTAAGGGAGAACCAACCAAGGAGAACCGTTTCCGTGGCGAAACACCGTATCGAAAAGCCCAGTGGCGCCGTGAAGACCGCCAAGACCGCCGTGATCGCTGGATCGATCGCCGTCGGCGCCCTCGCGCTTGCCGCCGGGCCTGCCGATGCAGCGCCGATCTCGATCCCGGGCGTGGGCGACCTCGACCTTCCGGGTGTCGACGACAGCCAGATTCCTCAGCAGTTCAAGCAGGGCGCTCCCCAGGGCGGCGTGCTCAACAGCCAGCCGGCCCGCGCGCAGAAGGCGCTGCGCGCCGCTGAGTCGAAGATCGGTTCTCCGTACTCGTACGGTGCTGCCGGACCGAGCGCCTTCGACTGCTCGGGCCTGGTCTACTGGTCCTACAAGCAGGCAGGCAAGACCGTTCCCCGGGACAGCTACGGCCAGCTCGGCGGCGGCGCTCCGGTGGCCTCGCTCGCGGCTGCCAAGCCCGGCGACGTCCTGATCTTCAACGGCGGCGGCCACGCCGGCATCTACGCGGGCAACGGCATGTTCGTGCACTCGTCGACCTACGGTGTGCCGGTCAAGCGCGACAAGGTCAAGGCCTGGGCGCTGACGGGCATCCGCCGCTACTGAGCGGAGCCGTAAGATTTCACTTTCCCCCCGAACGAGCCGTGTGCCGAGCGCACACGGCTCGTTCTGGTGGTTTGGAGGAGACTTTCTCGTGACTGTTGCACGACGCACCCTTCCGTTCGTCGCGGCCCTGCTGGCGGCGGCGACCTTGGCCACGACGCAGCCCGCCCAGGTGCACGCCGAGCCGACGGGCGGACCGCAGTCGGTACTCGCCCGGTACAAGCAGATGTCGATTCAGGCGGAGAAGTCCGCGGAAGCGATGAACAAGGCGCAGGTCGAGTACGACAAGCAGCGCGGCGTGGTGGTGACCCAGCGCAAAGCCTCGGTGAGCGCGCAACGCCGCCTGGACGCGGCGAACACCACGATGAGCGCGGCGCAGACCAAGCTCGATGCCCTGGCCCGCGCCAGCTATCGCGGTGCGCGCGTTAACCGGCTGTACGCGGTGCTGGTCTCCGACTCGCCGCAGGATCTGCTGAACAACATGTCCGATCTGGAGGTCCTGTCGCGACAGTCGGCGGCGGATCTGAAGTCCATCAAGGGCATCGCGAAGGACGCGTCGAACGCCAAGAAGACCGCCGATCAGGCTGCCGCCGCGGCGTCGACCGCGGTCAAGGATGCCGCCCGCAAGCGCGGCGACCTGCAGGCCAAGCAGGCGGACCTGCAGTTGGAAGCCGTGGCGGTGCGCGCGGTCTACAAGTCGATGACCGGTAAGGAACTGGCCGCGCTGCGCGGTCCCAAATACTCCTTCGACGCGAAGGCCGTGCCCAAGGGCACCTCGCCGGCGACCGTGGCGGTACACGCCGCCCTGAGCCGTGTCGGTGATCCGTACGTCTGGGGCGCCACCGGCCCCGACGAATTCGACTGCTCGGGCCTCATGCTGTGGGCCTACAAGCAGGCGGGCAAGACCATCCCGCGTACCAGCGAAGCGCAGCTGGCCGGCGGCAAGGCCGTCGACCGCAAGGACATCAAGCCCGGTGATCTGATCATCTATTACCCCGACGCCCACCACGTGGGTCTGTACGTGGGCAACGGATACGTGATTCACGCCTCGACCTTCGGCGTTCCGGTGGCCGTGGTGCCGATCGACAAGGCCGGTCCGTACAACAGCGCACGACGGTACTGACTTGACGGGTGTCGGCCGCCGCCTCGTGGCGGCCCCGGTGATTCTCGCCGCCCTCGTCGGAGGCGTCACGGCGTGCGGCAGTGCGGAGCCGACGACGAGCCCGTCGTCGACGACCTCGCTGTACACCACCGCACCGAACGCCTACGAGGAACAGCGGGATGCCGGCGTCACCCGCCTGCTCGATGCGCTGAGCGCAGCCCTGACCTCCGGTGATCGGGCGCAGCTCGACGCGCTCATCGACCCGTTGGCCACCCCGGAGTTCCGGCGCTCGATGGAGACCGCGGTCGCCGACCTCGGTCCGAAACCTGCTCCCACGAGCAGTCGGACCCCGGCCGATTCCGCGGCCCCGTCGACCGGGGCTGGCTCGTCCAGCGAGTCGGCCCCGTCCAGCGAGTCGGCCCCGTCGAAGCCGCCGGCGCCGACGCGCGGGGATCCGCTGGTGCTGCGCACGCTGACGTACCGACTGGCCCCGAACACCGGTGCCGACCGCCTCATCGGCGGTGCGCTCGGCATCGGGCTGAGTGAGGCCGGCAGTACCGACTCCTGGGTCTCGGCCGTCACGCTGAGCTATGCGCTCGGCGGCACGTCGCGGCCCGGCGTGGACGAGCCGGTGATCGAGATCGACCAGATCTTGGCGTTCGCCCGATACGGCGACGACTGGAAGCTCCTCGGCGACGGCGCACTGATCCCCGCTGCCGACATCGATCCGGACGCGCCGACCCGTCCGCCGCAGCTCCCGCCGTGGGCGTTCCCCGGTCTCCGAGTGCTCGACGTGAAGAGCGCGGGCGGGAACTCCGCGGTGCTGTCGTATCCGGGGACCGAACCGACCGTGGCCAAGGTGCGCAAGCAACTCGCGCCGGCGATCGACGGCGTCACCGACTTCTGGGGCGGAGAATGGACCCGCCGCGCCGTGGTCATGGCCACCGGCGCCGACGCGCAGTTCGCCGGGTTCACGCGGACCGAACCGGGCCGCACGTCGGCGGCGGCCGCCGCCACGGTCTACGACGCCGTCGACCGCGGTTCGCGCACCGTGACCGGGCAGCGCGTGGTGCTCTCGCCGGCGGCCGGTCAGCTGTCCGAATCCGGGGTGGCGGTGATCCTGCGGCACGAGCTGTTCCACGTCGCGACCCGGATCGACACCGTCGCGGACGCGCCGATGTGGCTCACCGAGGGGGTGGCCGAGTACGTCGGCCGACGCGGCAGCACGGGCTCGCTCACCGATCTGGCTCCGGACCTGGCGGTGCAGGTCGCCGCCGGAACGCTGCCCGACGAGCTGCCGGCCGACTCCGCCTTCGCGGTCGACTCCGCCGCCGCGCGGGTCGCGTACCAGACCGCATGGTCGTTCGCGGCCTTCGTCGCCGACGAATACGGTGAGGACCGGCTCCGGACGATGTACGCGGCGGTGGCACAGGAAGGCGACGCCGGGAAAGTCACTGCGGCGCTGGAGAAGTCGTTAGGGTCGAGCGAGAAATCGGTGATCGACGAGTGGCAGTCGTGGCTGCGGAGTGAGGTGCGCTGATGCAGCGGACGCTGTTGCTGACCAATGACTTTCCGCCCCGCCCGGGCGGCATCCAGTCCTATCTGGAGAATCTGCTCGCGCACCTGCCGGCCGACGACGTGATCGTCTACGCCCCGCGCTGGAAGGGCTGCGAGGCCTACGACGCCGCCGCGCCGTACCGCATCGTCCGACACCCGGGGACGCTCATGCTGCCGAACCGCAGCGTGGCGCGTCGCGCGGCGGAGCTGGTGCGCGAGAACGACATTCACACGGTCTGGTTCGGGGCCGCCGCCCCGCTGGCGGTCCTCGGACCGGTGCTGCGGAAGGCCGGCGCCCAGCGCATCGTGGCCAGCACGCACGGGCACGAGGTCGGCTGGTCGATGCTGCCCGGCGCCCGCCAGGTGCTCCGCATCATCGGCGAGACCGCCGACGTGATCACCTTCGTCAGCCGGTACACCCGGGGTCGGTTCGCCTCGGCGTTCGGGCCGCGCGGCGCACTGGAGTATCTGCCGTGCGGCGTCGACGTCGATCGATTCGCGCCGAATGCCGCTGCGCGCCAAGAGCTTCGGGATCGCTACGGGCTGGGTGAGGCGCCGGTGGTGCTGTGCCTGTCGCGGCTGGTTCCGCGCAAGGGGCAGGACGTTCTGATCAAGGCCCTGCCGCGCCTGCTCGCGGCGGTCCCGGACGTGCACCTGATGATCGTCGGCGGCGGTCCCTACGGCGACCACCTGAAGGAATTGGCGGACAAGGTCGGCGTCGCCGACCGCGTGACGTTCACCGGCACCGTCCCGCCCGAGGAACTGCCCATGCACCACGCGATGGCCGACGTCTTCGCGATGCCCACTCGCACCCGCGGCGGGGGCCTGGACGTGGAAGGCCTGGGCATCGTCTTCCTGGAGGCCTCGGCGAGCGGGGTGCCGGTGGTGGCCGGCGACTCCGGCGGTGCGCCGGAGACCGTGCGCGACGGCGAGACCGGCATCGTGGTCGACGGCCGACGGATCGACGAGGTGGCCGACGCGATCAGCGCTCTGCTGCTCGATCGTGAGCGGGCCGCGGCCATGGGTGCCGCCGGTCGCCGGTGGATCGTCGACAACTGGCAGTGGCGCCAGCAGGCCGCGCGCCTGCGGCAACTCCTGTAATCGCTGGCCAGCGGCGAAGACCTGCGGATACGAGAACGGGCCCCGACCGAAGTCGGGGCCCGTTCTACGTTCGGACCAGGGGTCAGCTCACTGGTGGTAGATCTTCTCGATCTGACGGCTGAACTTCTCGGCGACCACCTTGCGCTTGACCTTCAGCGTCGGGGTCAGCTCGCCGGTCTCCTCGGTGAAGTCGTCGAGCAGGATGCGGAACTTCTTGATCGCCTCGGCGTGCGAGACCGTCGCGTTGGCCTCGTCGATGGCGGTCTGCAGTTCGGCGTGCAGCTGGTGGTCCTTGACCAGCGCGCGCATGGTGGTGGCGGGATCCTTGCCGTTGCGCTCGAGCCAGCCGGGGACGGCCTCCGGGTCGAGGGTGATCAGCGTCCCGATGAACGGCTGCTGATCGCCGACCACCATGGCCTGCGAGATCAGCGGGTGGGCGCGCATGATGTCCTCCATCGGTGCGGGGGAGACGTTCTTGCCGCCTGCGGTGACGATGATCTCCTTCTTGCGGCCGGTGATCTTGAGGTAGCCGTCCTGGTCCAGGGTGCCCAGGTCACCGGTGTGGAACCAGCCGTCGGAGAGCGACTCGGCGGTGGCATCCGTGTTCTGCCAGTACCCGGCGAAGACCACGGCGCCGTTCAGCAGCACCTCGCCGTCATCGGCGATACGCACGGTGTTGCCCGGGATGGGGCGGCCGACGGTGCCCATCCGGACGTGGCCGGGGGTGTTGACGGTGATGGCCGCGGTGGTCTCGGTGAGGCCGTAGCCCTCGTACACCGGGATACCGACGCCGCGGAAGAAGTGGCCCAGGCGCGCGCCGAGCGGGGCGCCGCCGGAGATCGCCATCTCGCACTGGCCGCCGAGGGCGGCGCGCAGCTTGGCGTAGACCAGACGGTCGTACAGCTTGCGGCGCAGCTCCAGCACGGCGCTCACCGAACCGCTGTCGAGGGCTTTGGAGTGGGCGATGGCGGTGGCGGCGGCCCGGTCGAAGATGGCGCCCTTGATGACGCTGCCGTCGAAGGCCTTCTGGCGAGCCGAGTTGTAGACCTTCTCGAAGACGCGCGGCACCGACAGGATCAGCGACGGGCGGAAGGTCTCGAAGGTGGGCAGCAGGTTCTTGATGTCGGCGGTGTAGCCGACCTCGACGCCTGCTTCGATCGCGACCAGGTTGATCGCGCGGGCCAGGACGTGCGCCATCGGCAGGAACATCAGCAGGCGCTTGCCGTCGCCGAGCTTCTCGCGCATCGTGCTGTCCAGGACGCCGCCGACCTCGCCGAGCAGGTTGGCGTGCGCCAGCATGACGCCCTTGGGGCGGCCGGTGGTGCCGGAGGTGTAGATGAGAGTCGCGGGCGAGTCGGCGCGCAGCGAGCGACGTCGCGCCTCGACCTCGGCGTCGGTCACCGCGGTGCCCGCCGCGGTCAGCTGCTCCACCAGATTCGGGCCCTCGCCCGGATCGATGGTGAACACCATCGTCGCCGACGTGACGTGGGCGACGTCGGCCAGCAGCTGCCGCTTGGCCTCGTTCTCGACGATGATCCCGACGGCCGAGGAGTCCTCCAGGATCCAGTCGATCTGCGGCGCCGACGAGGATTCGTAGATCGGCACGGGGGTGGCCCCGGCGGTCCAGATCGCGAAGTCCAGGAGCGTCCACTCCAGGCGGGTCGACGACAGCAGGGCGACGCGGTCGCCGGAGTTGACGCCGGAGGCGATGAGTCCCTTGGCGAGGGCGAGTACCCGATCGGTGGCCTCCCCGGCGCTGACCGGGCGCCACTGGCCGTTCACCTGGTCCAGGAACACGGTCTTGGCGGGGTTCGCCGCGGCGATGTCGAAGAGAATGTCGGTCGCGTTGCGCTCCGGCGGGGTGACGAACTGCGCGGGCAGGCTGAATTCGGCCATGGACTGGCAACCTTTCGGTTCATGCTCTGACGGCCTGCGACCGACGCCATCAGGACTATTCTCACATCACGGTCACTTTCGGTAAGTCTATCGCCGCTTCGGCGGGCGAGAACCAATGGGCGGCTTTCGTCGCGCGGCCCGGGTGTGTGATGCTAGAAGCGTGACGACCATCCAGGTGGCAGACGAGACCTTTGTGGCGGCTGCGCCGTCCCTGGCCGGTGCGGTGGTCAACGACCGCGCGCGCTGGCGCCGCTGGTTCGGCGATCTGGCACTGGACGTGGTCGAGGACCGCGGGAACGCCGGGGTGCGCTGGCAGGTCGCCGGGCCGATCGAGGGCACCATGGAGATCTGGTGCGAAGAGGTGCTCGACGGCTTCGTGCTGCACTACTACCTGCACGCCGAGCCCACCGCGCCGCTGCCGACCGAACCCGCCGCCGCGCAGTCCGCGGTGGCCGACCTCAACAAGAAGTACCGGGTCGCGGGCAAGGAGATGTCCTTCCAGGTGAAGGACCTCCTGGAGGGCAGCCGGGAGATCGGCGGCCCCGCCGCCGACGACGAAGAGGCGGCGACCCTTGGCTGACCACACGCAACAGGCGATCGTCGTGCGCGCCGACGTCGCCGACATCATGGCGGTCATCGCCGATTTCGCCGCCTACCCGGAGTGGGTGACGGCCGCTCGCGAGGTGACGGTCCTCGAGCACGACGACGCCGGCCGCGCGCGCCGCGTCCGTTTCGAACTCGATGCCGGAGTGCTCACCGACACCTATGTGCTCACCTACGACTGGGCGCCGGACGGCACGTCGGTGTCCTGGCGGCTCGAGTCCAGTGACCTGCAGCGGGATCAGCGCGGCTCCTATGCGCTGGAGCAGCAGGTGCCGGGCTCGACCAAGGTCACGTACACCCTCACCGTCGACCTGCTGATTCCGATGATCAGTCAGCTCAAGCGGCGCGCGGAGAAGGCGATCACCGACGCGGCGCTGCACGATCTCAAGAAGAGGGTCGAAGGCTGATCGATCTGGCTGCCCTCCATCTGGTGCTCGGGCCCGGTGGCTCGGGCATTTCGGCGGCGGCCGCCGCCGGCGCCCTCGGACTCGCCGACGCGCACCGTCCGCAGCGGCGCGGCGGCCCCCTGACCGCGGTCGACGCCGCGCGCACCCTGCTGATCACCGTCGATCCTCGATCGACGCTGCCGCAGCGCCTCGGCGTGTTCCGCGTGGCCGGCGAGCCGGTCGCGGTGACCGGGGAATTGGATCTCCTGCACCTGGATCCGCTGCGGGTGCTGGAACAAGCGTGGACCGACTTCACCGCGGCGCTCGACGCCGCCGGGGTCGGCCGCAAGCTGCTGCCGGTGGTGGGCACCATCGCCGGCATCGATGCGGGGGAGCTGACCGGGCTGCCCGGCGCCCAGGAGTTCCTGCTGCTGCGCGCCGTCCGCGACGCCGCGACCAGCGGCCGCTGGCAGTCGGTGGTGGTGGACCTGTCCGGGGCGGGCGACCCGTATGCGCTGCTGCGGTCGCCGACCGTTCTGGCCGCCGCGATCGATCGACTGTGGCCGCGCAATGTGCGCCTGGCGCAGGCGTCGGAGAAGCCGGCATTGGCACAGGTCGCCGCCGCGGTGGAAAGCATCGACCGCGACTGCCGGGATCTGCGCGAACTGCTCGCCGATCCGACCGGTGCCGCCGTGCACCTGGTGGTGCCCGCGGGCGGGCGCGGACAGTCGACGCTGCCCGATCACCTGGCGCTCACCGAAGTGATGGGCCTGCCGCTGCGCTCGATCCTGGTCAACGCCGGGCCCGGCGCGCTCGACACCGACGCCGTCGCGGCGCAGGCCCGGACCCTGCTCGGCGGCGACGCGGACCGCGCGGTCCCGGTCGGCGTCGTCGCCGCCCACGACGTCGAACCCGTCAAACTGCCGCAGCTGCGTCGACTGGACGTACGCCTGTCGGCTCCGGACGGGCATGCGCGCGGTGCGGCCGCCCCGGTGGTCGAACACGTCGGCGGCGGCGGCCTGGAGGCCCGATATCGACTCCGGTGGCGGCAGACGCTGCCCGCCCGGAGGAATTGGCTCTCGGCCGTTCCGGCGACGATCTATTGGTCACCGTCACCGGGTTCCGTCAGCCCGTGCCGCTGCCGTCGGTGCTGCGGCGCTGCCAGGTGACCGGTGCGGACTTCGACGGCGACGAGCTGATGGTGCACTTCCAGCCGGACCCGGCGCTCTGGCCGCAGCGCTGAGTCCGGCGCCCGAATCGCCGCGCGCCCGGAAGTGTAATCTGAGAGACCCGAACGACCCCTGCCAGCGAAGAAAGAGCGGTATCCGATGACCGACGATGCACCCGGTGCGGGGCAGGCGGCGACGGACCCGGTCAATGCGCTCCTGCTCGGTTTCGCAGCGCAACTGGATCAGTGGGCCGCGCTCATCGGCGGCGGCAGCGCGTCGGGTGTCGGTGCGGCCGACGGCGACGGCGGTTCGCGGCTGACCGAGTTGGTCGGCGAACTCGGCACCCTGGTCGGCGAACTCGGCGATCTCCTCGCGCGCCTGCTGACGGCCTGCATCGCGATCCTGGAAGCGATCGCCGAGATGCTGCGGTCGTCCCCGGCCACCGGGACGGCACCGCCCGCGACGCCGTTCCAGTCGATTCCGGTGCGCATCGGCACTTCGCCGTCGCATTCGTGACAGGCTGACTCGGGTGAGCCGACTCGCCAACGAACTGACCATCGGCATCGACATCGGCGGCACCAGTGTGCGGGCCGCCGTGGTCGACGCCGAGGGCACCATGCTCGATACGCTGCGCGCCGCCACACCGCCGACGGCGACCGCCCTGGAGCACTGCTTGGATCGACTGGTGTCCGAACTCCGCGACCGGTGGACGGTGCGCGCCGTCGGGCTGGCCATCGCGGGGTTCCTGTCGCCGGACCGCCAGACGGTGCGCTTCGCCCCGCACCTGGCCTGGCGCGAGGTCGCGGTGCCCGCGGAGATGACGCGGCGGTGGGGACTGCCCGTCTTCGCCGAACACGACGCGAACTCCGCAGCCGTGGCCGAACTGCACTTCGGCGCCGCCGCACGCGGCCACAACACCCTGGTGCTGGCCTTGGGCACGGGCATCGGCGCGGGCATGCTGATGGGCGGCGAGATCTATCGCGGCAGCTTCGGCGTGGCCCCGGAGTTCGGGCACATCGTAGTGGTGCCGGACGGCCGCCCGTGCGGTTGCGGCAAGCACGGCTGCCTCGAAAGGTATTGCAGCGGAACGGGTCTGGTCGACACCGTCGTCGAACTGCTGGCCCAGTCCGAGCCCGGGCATTCGGTGCTGGCCGCGGAGTCGCAGGCCGATCCGGGGTCGCTGACCGGTCGACGGGTGGCGGCCGCAGCAGCCGAGGGCGACCCGATCGCGGTGGCCGCCTTCGCGAGTCTCGCGCACTGGCTGGGGCAGGGCATGGCGATGATCGCCGACGTCTTCGACCCGGACCTCATCGTCATCGCCGGCGGCCTGGGCGCGGCATCGGGCCTCTACCTCGACGAAGCGCGGGAGCACTACACGACGATGGTCACCGGTGCCGGCCACCGGCAACTGGCGCGCATCCGCCCCACCCAGTTGGGGGAGAGCGCCGGGGTGATCGGCGCGGCGAAGGTGGCCGAACTGGGGCTGGCCGCGCTCGCGGAGGCGACCGCGAACCCCGGCGGGCGCGCGCAGTAATGTAGGCATCCGATACGCCGACACGCCGGAGCCGATGCGTGCGGTCGCCGCGCGAGGGAAGCAGGTCTGCAGCATGTGGTACTACCTCTTCAAGTACATCTTCATGGGGCCCTTGCTCTGGCTGATGGGCCGCCCCAAGGTGGAAGGACTGGAGAACCTCCCGCCGGAGGGCAAAGTCCTGCTGGCGAGCAATCACCTCGCCGTCGTCGACAGCTTCTACCTCCCGCTGATGTCGCCGCGTCGCGTCTTCTTCCTCGCCAAGAGCGAGTACTTCACCGAGCCGGGCCTCAAGGGCCGCTTCAAGAAGTGGTTCTTCAGCACCTCCGGGCAGATCCCGATCGACCGCTCCGGGGCGAGTGCCGCGGCGGGCGCGCTGACCGCGGGCCGTCGCATCCTCGACGACGGCGGGGTGCTCTGCCTGTACCCGGAGGGCACCCGCTCGCCGGACGGCCGCCTGTACAAGGGCAAGACCGGCCTGGCCCGGATGGCGCTGGAGAGCGGCACCCCGGTGGTCCCGGTCGCGATGATCAACACCGACCGCATCAACCCGCCCGGCACCATCCTGCCGCGGCCGACCCGCATCACGATCAAGTTCGGCACCCCGCTGGACTTCTCCCGCTACGAGGGCATGGCCGGCAACCGCTTCATCGAGCGCGCCGTGACCGACGAGATCATGTACGCGCTCATGCGTCTGAGCGGCCAGCAGTACGTGGACGTGTACGCGGCCACCCTGAAGAACCAGCCGACCGCGCCGAAGGTCGACGGCGCCGCGGCCTGAGCTCCACCGTTCGAGCTCGGCGACAAGACATCCACGGGCCCGGGCCCTCGCGTTGCGAGGCCCGGGCTCAGCGGTTCGCGAGGTGCTGCGCCAGGGAGAGTCCCTCGTCGTACCTCCGAAAAGGCTTGCGCCACAGCAGAAGTAGGAAGCCGAGGGTCCAGAACAGGTAGGAGTTGCCGACCAGGTGCTGCCACCAGTTCCAGGCGGCGGTGTCGGCCGGCATCAGCTGGAACGGACCGATCGCGAAGATCGGGATGCCGACGATGCCGAGGCCGCCGTAGAGGCGGGCCGTCCAGGGCGACCCCGGGACCGAGGCGATCACGAAGCACGCCAGGACCGCGGGCAGCGCCCACGCCCAGTGGTGCGCCCAGGTGGTCGGCGCCACCAGCAGGCCCCACAGGCCGACGATGCAGGCGGCGAGGAGCGCGTTCACGTCGTCCCGATGACTGGCGCCGCGCGCGAACGCGGCCACCGGGCGCGTGCGGTACAGCGCGAAACCGGCCAGGACGGTGACCGCCAGCGCGGAGATCACCCAGAGCGCCGGGGCCACCGGATTCTCCGGGCCCACCAGGCGCAGCCAGGCGCCGTTCAGGTTCTGGTTGATCGGACCCTCCGGAACGCCGATGCGACCGGTGTGGAAGAGCGTGTGCGTCCAGTACCTGTACGAGTCCGACGGCAGCCACGCGGCGCCGATCAGCGCGGCTACCACGAACGTGCCGATGCCGACGAACACCGCCCGCCACTTGGCCGCCGCGGCGAACACGCCGAGGAAGACCAGCGGGGTCAGCTTGATCGCCGACGCCAGGCCGACGAGCGCTCCGCGGAACTTCCGATCCGGCACGCGCGGCCGGTGACCGAGGACGAACAGATCGGTCACGATCAGCACCAGCAGGATCAGGTTGATCTGGCCGTAGCCGAGGGTCATGCCGAACGGGTTGCACCACACCGCGATCGCGCTGATCCACAGCGCCAGCAGCGGCCGGTTGGTCGCCGACCCCACGTGCAGCATGCGCAGGAAGATCACCGTGACATAGACCAGGCAGAGCACGCTGATCACCGAGATCGCGATGCCGCCCACGTCGAGCGAGAGGGCGCCCAGCGGGGTGAAGACGAGCGCGGCGAACGGCGGATAGGTGAAGGGGAGCCAGATGCCGTCGGCGGTGAACGGCATGGAGCCGTCCGCGTAGAGGCTGATGCCCTGGTGCCACAGCTGTCCGCCGAGCCGATAGACGTCCAGGTCGAAGCGCGTGCGGGTGCCGAAACTGGAGGTGCCGGGCACGCCGACGATCTGCAGCGTCGACGACGCGACGAAGACCAGTCCGGCCAGTGCCCAGGACAGCGCCCCCGGACGCCAACGGCGCAACCGGGTCGCCGTCGTTCGTGCCTGCGGGGACATGGGGTCTAAGTTACTCGGCGGACCGCCGCGATCCACTCACAGTACGGGTCCGCGCGGCCGGTGGGGGATAATCGATGCTCGTGCGCTATTTCTACGACTGCGAATTCATCGAAGACGGCACCACCATCGAGTTGGTGTCGATCGGCGTCGTCGCCGAGGACGGCCGCGAGTTCTACGCGGTCTCCACCGAATTCGATCCGGGCAAGGCGGGCCCGTGGGTGCGCGCCAACGTGCTCGACAAGCTGCCGTCGCCGGCCGACAAGGCCTGGCGCAGCAGGCGTCGCATCCGCGAGGACTTCCTCGACTTCGTGACGGCCGGTCCCGGCGACGTGGAGCTGTGGGCGTGGATCGGCGCCTACGACCACGTGGTGCTGTGTCAGCTGTGGGGCGCGATGCCCGACCTGCCCCGCGAACTGCCTCGGTTCACCCGCGAACTGCGTCAGCACTGGGAGGCCGTCGGCAGCCCGCCGCTGCCGGCCACGGGCAAGGACGCGCACAGCGCCCTGGCCGATGCGCGCCACAACCTGAAACGCTGGCAGGCGATCGAGGCCCTGGCCGGGTAGCGCGTCCACCGGGTAGGGAGCCGGTGACCGCGCGGCGCGATCCTCGGATACCCTGGGACACGTGGTGAACTGGACCGTAGACGTGCCCATCGACGAACTGCCCGAACTGCCCCCGCTGCCGGGGAAACTGCAGGCCGAGTTCGAAGACATGCTCGCGCGCCCCGCGCTGCAGCAGCCGAGCTGGCCGGCCGACGAGGCCCGCAAGATGCGCACGGTGCTCGAGAGCGTACCGCCGATCTGCATGCCGTCGGAAGTGGAGAGCCTGCACGACCAGCTCGCCGAGGTCGCACTCGGCCGCGCCTTCCTGCTGCAGGGCGGCGACTGCGCGGAGACCTTCGCCGCGAACACCGAGCCGCACATCAAGGCCAACATCCGCACCCTGCTGCAGATGGCCGTCGTCCTCACCTACGGTGCCAGCCTGCCGGTGGTCAAGGTGGCGCGCATCGCGGGGCAGTACGCCAAGCCCCGGTCGTCGGACACCGACTCGCTGGGTCTGCTGAGCTACCGCGGCGACATGGTGAACGCGCTCGACCCGCACGCCGAGTCCCGGGTCCACGACCCGTCGCGTCTGGTCCGTGCCTACGCCAACGCGGCCGCCGCGATGAACCTCGTGCGCGCGCTCACCGGCTCCGAGGCCCGACTGGCCCGCGTGCACGACTGGAACCGCGAATTCGTCGCCGTCTCCCCGGCCGGGGCCCGCTACGAGGCCCTCGCCGCCGAGATCGACCGCGGCCTGCGCTTCATGGACGCCTGCGGCGTCACCGACTCCAGCCTGGAGTCGGCGTCCATCTTCGCCTCGCACGAAGCACTCGTGATGGATTACGAGCGCGCCATGCTGCGCCTGGCCGACGACCCGAACGGCGGCGACCCGGTCCTGTACGACCTGTCGGCGCACTTCCTGTGGATCGGTGAGCGCACCCGGCAGCTCGACGGTGCCCACGTGGCGCTCGCGAAGCTGATCGCCAACCCGATCGGCATGAAGATCGGCCCCACCACCACGCCCGAGCAGGCCGTCGAGTACGTGAAGCTGCTCGACCCGGACAAGCGCCCCGGCCGCCTGACCCTGGTCTCGCGGATGGGCAACGACAAGGTGCGCGACGTCCTGCCCGCCATCGTCTCCGCCGTCGAGGCCACCGGGCACAAGGTGATCTGGCAGTGCGACCCGATGCACGGCAACACGCACAGCACGTCGAACGGTTTCAAGACCCGCCACTTCGATCGGGTGATCGACGAGGTCCAGGGCTTCTTCGAGGTGCACCGCGCCCTCGGCACCCACCCGGGTGGCATTCACATCGAGCTGACCGGCGAAGACGTCACCGAGTGCCTCGGCGGCGCGCAGGACATCTCCGATCTGGATCTGGACCGGCGCTACGAGACGGCCTGCGATCCGCGCCTGAACACCCAGCAGTCGCTGGAGCTGGCATTCCTCGTCGCGGAGATGCTGCGCGGCTGATCTCAGGGCGATCCGGCGTCAGGGCGTCAGGGCCTGGCCTGCGGCCCATCCGGCCAGGGCCAGCCCGGCGCCGACCAGCAGCACCAGCACCAGCCAGACCAGTGCGCCCCACGCGCTCCCGGTCTGCGGGTCGCGGGTGACGTCGACGTCGACGGCCGCGCGGTCCGCCGGACGGAAGGCGCGCGGCTGGTCCGCATAGTCCTCGGGGTGGTAGCCCCGCGGGTCGTAGTTGTCCGGACCGTAATCGTCTGGGTCGTATTCGTTTGCGTCGTATCCGTCGGGGTCGTATTCATTTGCGTGGTATCCGGGCGGCCGACCCGTGTCCCGGATGCGGGAGCGGGAGGGGCGGGTGCGGGGAGCCGGGGCCGGCCGGGCCGGTGCCACCGGCCGGGCGATGGCGGACGTGACGCGCGCGGAGGCCTGGTAGGCGCGGGGACGGTGAACGGCGGCAGCCCGAGGTCGTCGACGGCGTCGAGCAGGGCGTGCTGCATCGCGAACCCGTCGGGGTAGCGCAGCGCCGGGTCGCGCTCGGTGGCGCGCAGGATGATCTCGTCGATCTCCGGCGGCACGCCGCCGACCACGTCGCCGGGCGCCGGCACGTCGTAGCTCAGGCGCTGATAGGCGAGAGCCAGCGGCGTCGCCCCCTGGAACGGCTGCTGGCCGGTGAGCAGTTCGAAGAACATCACGCCCGCCGAGTAGACGTCGCTGCGGGCGTCGATGTCGGTGGAGCTCACCTGCTCCGGCGACAGATAGGCGGCGGTACCGAGGATCACGCTGGCCGAGGTGACGCCCGCCTCCGACACCGCGCGCACCAGACCGAAGTCGGCGACCTTCACGTCGCCGGTGTCGGAGATCAGGATGTTCTCCGGCTTCACGTCGCGGTGCACCAGTCCGGCGCGGTGGGCGGTGCCGAGCCCGCCGAGCGTCGGTATCCCGATGGCCGCCACCGCGTGCGGCGGCATCGGTCCGCGTTCGCGCAGCAGTTCGCGCAGGCTGCCGCCGCGGACCAGTTCCATCACGAGGTAGGCGACGTCGTCGTCGATGCTCTGGTCGTAGACGGCGACCAGTCCCGGATGGCTCAGGCCGGCCACGGCGCGCGCCTCGAACTCGAAGCGGCGCAGGAACTGCGGGTCGCCCACGTAGCGGGCGTCCATCACCTTGATCGCGATGCGTCGTCCCAGCCGCAGATCGGTGCCGACGTAGACCGCGGACATCCCGCCCCGCGCGAGGGTGGCGTCGATCCGGTATCGGCGTTCCAGGACGCGGCCCAGCAGCGGGTCTGACGGGGAGCTCACGGAAGGTGAATCTACCGTGCGCGCGGCGCCGAATCGGTGAGCCGAGGCCGCGCTCGGGTGTCGCGAGCAGGTAAAGTCACCTTCCGTGAGTTCCCTTCCGCTGTCCATCGGCATCCTTCCCGACGACGTCGAGGTGCTCGACCTCGACGAAGCGGCCGACCGCCTGCGCATCTCGCCGAACCGGGTGCGGACGCTGATCCGCGACCACAACCTGCTGGCCGCCTCCCGCGACGGCGTCCCGGTGATTCCGGCGCTGTTCTTCGGTGACGACGGCGGCTTGGCGAAGCACTTCGAGGGCCTGGTGACGATGCTGCTCGACGGCGGCTACACGCGCGATGAGGCGATGGCCTGGATGTTCACCGTGTACGAGGACCTCGACATGCATCCCGCGCAGGCCCTGCACACGCATTCGGCGCGCGAAGTGATCCGCCGCGCGCAGGCTCAAGCCTTCTAGCTCCCCCAGGCTTTCTAGCTCCCCAGCAGGGCGCGGCCGGCGTGGCGTAGTCGTCGACCGGTCGGCACCACGGCGCGCCGGGACAGGACGTCGTACCCGGAGCCTTCGATCTCGGTGAGGATGTCGCCGTACGAGCGAGCCGCGGCGGCGATGGCCGGGCGGGTTCGTGTCGGCAACGCGGCGACCGCGGGGGCGGTGCGCCGGTACTGATCCCGATTGATGGCGATCAAGTGTGCCAGTGCGCGGCACAGCGGGCCGTCGGGAACGCCCCGTCGCCGCGCAGCGCGCAGGGAGTCCTCGTCGACGCCGAACGCGGCGAGTTCGTCGGCGGGCAGATAGATCCGGTCGCGGTCGAGATCCTCGGCCACGTCGCGCAGGAAATTGGTCAGCTGAAACGCCTCGCCGAGCAGGGCGGCACCGGCCGCGACCTCGGTGTAGTCGCCTCGGTCGCGTTCGACGCCGAGGATCGGCAGCATCTGCAGGCCGATCACCGCGGCCGACCCGTAGGTGTACTCCGCCAGCGCGGTCATGGTGGCGTAGCGGTTGCGGAACTCGGGTGCGCCCGGCAGGTCCATCCGCATCGAGTGCAGGAAGGCGTCGAAGGTGGCCGGGTCGATGTCGAACGCGGCGACCGTGTCGGCGAGCGCGGCCAGCAGCGGGTCGCGAGCCCGCCCGTCCAGGGCCGCGGCGAGACCGTCGGCGAGCGCATCCAGCGCCGCCGTCGCCGCTGTCGGCTCGCGATCGCCGTCGACGATGTCGTCCGCGATCCGGGCGAAGGCGTAGAGCGCGAATACGCCGCGCCGGCGGTGCGCGGGAAGCAGGCCCGAGGCCAGGTAATAGGTGCGGCCGGCGCGCGCGGTGATGGTGCGGGCCTGCGCGTAGCCGGTCTCAATCATGCCGGTCGGCAGTATCTCGGGCGGCAGTATCTCGGGCGGCGGGGACGGCGAACGCCCATCGGCGCGCCCGGCCCAGGCGCAGCGGATCGGGGCGGCCGAGCGCGAGCGCGGCCAGCACTGCGAGTGCGATGGCCAGCAGCGATTCGATCGGCTTGTAGAACAGGATCGAGTCGTCGGGCTGGAACACGATGAAGAAGTAGACGCTGACGCCGACGACCACCTGGCGGACCCCGAGCGGCAGCGGGAAGGCCGCCGCGAACACGAGGGCCCACACGTAGTACCACGGCAGGGTCGACGGCTCGAGGAGCAGCAGCGCGAGCATCGCCCACCCGGCGCCGGCCATGGCGCTGCGCGCATCGGTGCGGAACCGCCACCACAGCCACACCAGCAGCACGGCGAGCACGGCCTGGCCCACGGCCCGCGTCACCGGCAGCACCTCCTGCAGGTTCCACACCTGCCACGGGGCGGCCACGTAGGTCACCACGTGGCCCACCAGCGTCGGAATGGTGAACGGATTGATGATGCGCGAGGCCCAGGAGAGACCGTTGATCCAGCCCACGCCCAGCCCGAGAAGCAGGGTGAACATACCGAAGACCGCGACCGGTACCAGCGCGGTGGCGGCGAAGACACCGACCCGATCGCGACCGGTCACCGCGCGGCGCCTGCGCACCTGGTCCAGCCAGATCCAGAATACGAACGGGATCGCGATGGCGGCGGTGATCTTGATCGACGCCGCGCAGCCCAGCAGGAGCAGGCCGAGCACCGGGCGGCCGGTGACGGCGACCGCGATGCCCGCGGCGAGGAAGCCCATCATCAGCAGTTCCAGGTGTGGTCCGCCCACCAGGTGCGCCAGCAGCATCGGATTGAGCAGGATCAGCCACAGGGCGGCGGGCGGCGCCGCGCCGAAGCGTGCGGCGATCTTCGGCAGCGCCCAGACGCTGAGCACCAGGCCGACGAGCAGCACCAGTCGCATCAGGAAGACGCCCAGCCACACGTTGTCGCCGGAGACGCCGACCACGCCGCGGGCCAGCAGGAGGAAGGCCGGGCTGTACGGGGAGGTGGTGGGCGCCCAGATCTGCGCCATCGAGTCGACGATGGGGCCGGGATAGTGCGCCGGACCGTCGTAGTAGGGGTTGAAGCCGGCCGCCAGCACACGCGCCTGCCCGAGGTACGCGTAGACGTCGCGGCTGAACACCGGGATGGCGAAGAGCAGCGGCGCGGTCCAGGAGTAGACGGTCAGCCGGGTGCTGCGCAGATCCCAGCCGCCCTCGTCGGCGGCCATCGCGCGCCCGATACGCACCCAGGCGATCACCATGAGAGCGGCGCCGCCCCAGAACACCAGCCACGACAGGGTCTTGCCGTGGCCGTAACTCATCGGCGCGAGACCGAGGTCGGCCAGGGTGGCGTCGTTGCGGGGGATGTCGGCCAGACCGTAGGTGCCGATGCTCAGCAGCACCGCACCGAGGAAGCCGAGCGCGGCATCCGGGTGCGTGCGCACCCAGCGCCGGAGTGCGGTCACCGCGCCGACCTCGGCAGGGACCCCGCCGTCGCCAGCGCCTCGGCCAGTCGCGCGGTGACCCGGTCGGCGGCGAGTCCGCCGGAGACGAGCACCGGCGGGATGCCCACGCCGGGCACCGTGGCGCTGCCGGCCAGGAACAGGTTGTCCAGGCCCGGCCAGGTGTTCCGGGTGCGCAGCGGGCCGGTCTGCGTCGCGGTGTGCGCGGCCGAGAACGGTGTGCCCGCGGGGAGCCCGGACCGCTGCCAGGACTTCGGATGGTCGATGCGGAGCACCTGCAGTCGGTCCAGCCCGCGGTAGCCGCGCGCAGAGAGTGTGGCGAGCACCTCGGCCGCGTAGGGCTCGGCGATCGCGTCCCAGTCCAGGGGTGCGCTGTCCAGGTTCGGGGTCGGCGCGAGCACCGACACCGACTCCAGTCCGTCGGCGACGAACGTGGCCGGGTCGCTGACGGCGCTGCGGGTGAGCAGGAACGAACCGTCGCTCATCGGCGCGCCGGGGCGTCCGGTGAGCTCGGCGAAGGTCTGCGACCAGGCCGCACCGAAATCCAGGGTGTGGTGGCCGGCCGACCAGTCGTCGGTGACGCCGACCGGCAGCAGCCCGTGCACCACGAGTGCGCTCGGCGAGTACCGGAGCTTGCGGCGGGGGCGGCGGCCGACCAGCGCGGCGACGGTGTCGCGTTCGGCGGTGGCGATCACGGCGTCCGCGGGCAGCGTGTCGCCGTCGACGACGACGCCGGTCACCCGCCCGCCGTCGTGCACGATCGCGGTGGCGCGGGACCCGTAGGCGATCGCGGTGTCGGCGTCGACGAGGGCGTCGGCCATCACCGCGCCCACCCGACCCATGCCGCCGACCGGCGCGGACAGGCCGCGGCCGATGTCCATGTCGGCGATGATCGCGTAGATGGCCCGCGCCCGGTGCGGCGGTACGCCCGCGTACAGGGCCTGGAAGGTGAAGGCGCGCTGGACGCGTTCGTCGTCCACGAAGCGGGCAACGGCGCCGGTCAGGCCGCCGAGGGTGTGCAGCTTGACGAGTTCGGTTGCCGCCCTGCGGGTTTGGCGTCCGGTGAGGTCGCGGAGGCCGCCGTAGTTGCGGTCGATGAAGACGTCGAACTCGGCGTCGTACACCTGGCGGAGCCATCGGAGGAGATCACCGGTGCCGCGGGCCGCCCGCGGGCCGAAGGCCTCGGCCACCGCGTCCGGGATGCCTGCGGCGTCGTGCGGCAGCGCCAGCGCCGAGCCGTCGGCGTAGTTCATCACGTACCCGGGATCCACCGGCCGCAGCGCCAGGCGGTCCAGGACCTCGGCCGGGGTCAGTCCGAGCTCGGTCAGCGGGTCGACGATCAGCTCGGGCATCGTGAGAATCGTTGCGCCGGTGTCGAATCGGTGTCCGTCGAGGGTCTCGGTGCGGACCAGGCCGCCCGGGGTGTCGGCAGCTTCGACGACGGTCACCGCGCAGCCGCGGCCGCGCAGCCGGGCCGCGGCCGCCAGACCGGACAGGCCCGCGCCGATGACGACGACATGGGGTGGGGCGGCCATCAGTACTGCCTCACTTCTGCCGGTGCGCGATGCGGTGGGCGAGGGCGGTGAGGTCCTCGCGCGCGCGGTCCGACGTGGCGAGCGCATCGATCTCGCCGAGCGCGGTCTGCAGGTGCGCGTCGATCTGACCCTCCACCGAGGCCAGGGCGCCGGAATCGATGAGAATACTGCGCGCCGTGACCAATTCGTCCGCCGACAGGGGGCGGCCCAGGAGTCCGCGCAGGGTGTCGGCGGTGGTCGCATCGGAGTCGGCGAGCGCCTGCGCCACCAGCACGGTCCGCTTGCCGGTCACCAGGTCGTCGCCGGACGGCTTGCCGGTCTGCTCGGGATCGCCGAAGACGCCGAGCAGATCGTCGCGCAGTTGGAAGGCGAGGCCGAGATCGGAGCCGATGCGCCACAGCGACGCGGAGAGTGCGGCGGAGCCGCCGCCGAGGGCGGCACCGATCTGCAGGGGCCGGGCCACCGTGTAGGCGGCGGTCTTGTACTTCATCACCCGGTAGGCGGCGTCGACCGTTTCGTCGGCCGACGCTTCGTTGGTGATGTCCAGGAGCTGTCCGCCGAGGACCTCGGTGCGCATCCGGGCCCAGAGGGTGCCCGCCGCGGGCGGCAGGGAGTGGGGCGGTCTCGTCCTCGGTGTTCGGGCGGTGGGGCCAGGCCGTGCACCAGGTCGTCGGCCCAGGCCAGGGCCAGGTCGCCGAGCAGGATGGCCACCGACGCGCCGTGGTGCGCGCTGTCGCCGGACCAGCGCTGATCGCGGTGCAGCGCGGAGAACCGCCGGTGCACCGTGGGCCGGCCGCGGCGGGTGTCGCTCCGATCGAGGATGTCGTCGTGCACCAGTGCGCACGCCTGGATCAGTTCGATCGCGCCGCCCACCCGTAGCGCGAGTGCCTCGGTGGCCGCGGCCTCCGGCCCGGTCGCCGCGCACTGCCATCCGGCGTGCACGAAGAGCGGGCGCAGACGCTTGCCGCCGGTGAGGACGAACTCCGCCAAGGCCGCACCGGCCTCGGCCACCACCGGAGAGATCTCGTCGAGGGACGGGGCCGTCGCGGCCACGAAGTCCCGCAGGATGTTCTCGACGGCGCCGGGTACCTGCTGCTGGCTCAACACGCGGGTAAGCCTACCGGGGCGGGGATGCGTCGTCGGCCACCGCCGGGCGGCGGTAGCCCAGTTGTCCGCCGCGGTCAAGGGGGTCGGCGTCGGTGCGTAAAACTCGTGCGTGGAATCGGTGGGTACGGCGGGGATCCGTACTATCGGCAGGGTGAGTGTCCTTCCCGTGGAGCCCCTTGGGCAGTCGTCTGTCATCGAACGGCTCGCCGCGCCGCACAGCGGCCCGGTACCGTTCTCCGTCGAGTTCTTCCCGCCCCGTTCGGCGGACGAAGAGGCCCGACTCTGGCACGCCGTACGGGTTTTCGAACGCATGGGACCGGCTTTCGTGTCCCTGACCTACGGGGCGGGCGGGTCCACCCGCGACCGCACCGTGCGCATCGCCGGGGAACTGGCGACCACCACCACCCTGACCACCGTGGCGCACCTGACCGCCGTCAACCACAGCATCGACGAATTGCGCGGCCTTGTCGGCGCCTACGCCGACAAGGGCATCACCAACCTGCTGGCGCTGCGCGGCGACCCGCCGGGTGACCCGCTCGGCGAGTGGGTCAAGCACCCCGACGGGGTGGAGTACGCCAGCGAACTGGTGGAGCTGATCGGCACCCTCGGCGACTTCCAGGTCGGCGTCGCGTCGTTCCCGGAAGGGCATCACCGTGCCCCCGATCTGGCGGCCGACACCGCCAACCTGGTGCGCAAGCTGCGGGCCGGCGCCGAATACTCGATCTCGCAGATCTTCTTCGATACCGACGACTTCCTGCGCCTGCGCGATCGCGTGGTGGCCGCGGACCCGGAACAGGGCGCCAAGCCGCTGATCCCGGGCCTCATGCCGATCACCTCGCTGCAGAGCGTGCGCCGGATGGTGGAGCTGTCCGGCAGCGTGCTGCCCGCGCCGGTGGCTGAGCGTCTGGCCGCAGCGGCCGGCGACGGTCCGGAGGAGAACCGGGCGGCCGTCCGCGCCGTCGGCATCGATCTGTGCACCGAGATGTCCGAGCAGCTGATCGCCGAGGGCGTGCCGTGTCTGCACTTCTGCAGCCTGAACTTCGCGCGCGCCACCAGTGAGGTCCTCGACCGTCTGGGCGTGGACACCCGCGGAGCCCTCGCTCCGGCCTGACGGCCCGGCCGCGCCTGACCGTCGAGGTCAGGACGCGGGCGTGGCGTCTTCGGGGGCCTTCACCTCGGCGTCCGCGACGCTCTCGGTGTGCACGGCGTCCGCGTCCTTCGTGGTCGACGACGTACGCGCGGCGTCCGAGTAGCGCGGCGTCCGGTCGCGGAAGCGATAGGCCGTGGCCGCGACCACTCCGACGATCGCCAGGCACACGATCACCAGGAACCAGGTCCAGCTGGGCAGCGCGGCGGTCGCCGGGTCGGCGTACTCGACGTCGGCGTTGAACTCCGCGGTCTGGCCCGGCACCGGGGTCCAGGTGACCGAGGTGTCACCGGCCCGCGTGCCGTTGGTGGCCACCACCGGGCCGGCGAACTCGACGGTGATCGACACGTAGTACAGGGCGGGCGCCAGCTCGGTGAGCGCGGCGGCGCCCCGCATCCGGACGATGTCGCCGCTGCGCGTGGCACTCAGGTCGATCGTCGCGCCCGAGTCCAGGGCGCTGGAGATGATGTCGCCCAGCTGCGAGAACTGGCCCGCGGTGAGATTGGTGTAGGTCAACCGCGAGCCGACCTTGCCGACCGGCGAGGACGCCTGCTCGTTGTCCTCCTGACCTTCGGGTTTCTGCTGTTCCCGATCCTTCTCGCTGAACTCGTTCGGGAACGAGCCCACATGGACGGAGCCGGCCAGCGAGGCGGGGACGTCGAACTTCGGTACCGAGGGCCCGGTCTCGGGGTTGGCCGCCACGATCACGACGCCGGAGAACTGGTCGCCGACGGTCTCCGACCGGGTCATGCAGCTGCTGAGCAGGCCGGTCAGCGCGAGCAGGACGACGCAGAGCGCCGCCGGAGACCGGTGGACGGTCCGGGAGCGGGGGAGAGAAGGCACGGTGTCATCGTGCCAGAGGCCGACGGCGATGCCGGGCAGGCGGTCCTCGGAATGTTCAGCCGAACCCGGGCGCGGGCGGCGTCGGCAGCGGCAGGGGGCGGCCGAGGAACGCGAACGGCCGCGGATCGCCGGCGAAGGTGAAATCGCGCAGGACGTCCTGGAATCCGAAGCGTCGGTACAGCGACCAGGCGCGATTGCGCTCATCGGGCACCTCGGGCGTGGAGAGCAGCACCCGCGACTCCGGCCGGCCGGTCAGCAGTGCGGTCAGCAGTGCCGCGCCGATCCCGCGGCCCTGCGCCGACGGGTGCACGTGCAGTTCGGTGAGTTCGAAGTAGTCGGAGACCAGATCCTGGACCTGGGCCGCGGTCAGTCCCCGGCGGCCCAGGCCGGCGCGGAGTTGCCGGTTCCACCACTGATCGGCCGCGCCGGTGTAGCCGTAAGCCACCCCGACCAGGGCCTCGTGCCCGGTGGTCCAGGGGGCGGAGACGCGGCGTCGGGCGTTCGTCGGGCGCCGCAGCTCCATCGGGGAGAGTTGAGCGAGGGCGCCGATCGCCGTCCAGCCGGGACGTCCGAGGTGTTCTCGCCACAGGCTGATGCGGCCCTGTTCGGTGCCGCGGGGATACCGCATCGCGGTCACGTAGGTGTGCACCGCCGGATCCAGCCAGGCCTGGGCGTCGTCGGCGGGGAGTGCGATCAATCGGATCGACATCGGTGTCCCCACTCGCGTCCCTCTCGGCTGTCTGTTCGGTCTCGTCGGAGACATTATCTTTACTTGCCTTGCGGGCCCGGCGCGGGATAGCCTGAGAATATCGAACAGAAGTTCGATGAACGGAAGCGGCGGTTCGACGGGGAAGACGTCGAACCGCCGCTTCCGTGTTCGGTCCCGCCCTCGGGAGCGGTGATGGAGCCGGCTTCGGCGGAGCGGAAATGTCCGAGGCTCATGAGACGTTCTCTTCAACGAAGGAGGCGGCCCCATGGCACCGAACAGTCCCGATCCCCGCGTGGTGCATCGCAGTCGCGATCTGCTCGACCGCGCCGAAGTGTTGTTCGACGGCGCGACCGCCGTGCACGACGACGGCGCCGAACGCTTCCGGCAGTTCTATCTGGCGGCCATCCGTGCGGCCGGTGCGGTGTTGGCCGTGCACGAGCCGCTCGGTCCGGTGCGTCGCCGCCGGAACGCCCGAGACGCCTGGAGCCGGATCAAGGCGGTGGCGCCGGAGTACGCCGATCTCGCCGAATACTTCAGCGGACTGTCCACGATGCGTGCGCGCGTGGAGGCCGGTCTGGTGTCGCGGGTCGACGACACGCTGTGTGCTCGGGTGGAGCGTCGCGCGGCCGAGTTCCTCGACGCGGCCGACGCCAACCTGTTGGCCTATGAGCAGGGCCGACTGCCCGGGGCTGCGTCCGCGGAACGGATGGTGGGCGCGTGATGCGTGCAGCGCGGAAGAAAAGTGGTCGTTTATCGATTCTGCTTCTATCATGGGTGGGAAGCAGGCGTCGACGCCCGTCGTTTACGTTGCTCGGACAGTGAGGGAGGAGAGCGGTGCCGCTTTCGGAACATGAGCAGCGGATGCTCGACGAGATTGAGAGCGCGCTGTACGCCGAGGACCCGAAGTTCGTCTCGAGTGTCAGCAAGCAGCGTGTCGGCCGCCCCGGTGCGCGCCGCCAATGGCAGGCCGCGTTGCTGTTCATCGTGGGCTTGGCGCTGCTGGTCGGCGGCCTCATGGTCGACGTGCAGATCGGTGAGCTGAAGATTCTCAGCCTGGTCGGCTTCTTCGTGATGTTCGCCGGTGGTCTGCTGCTGGTGCTCAGTCCGCGCGGTGGGTCGGCGTCGGCGGGCTCGGCCAAGCGCGGGTCGAAGAATTCCACCGGCAAGGGCTCCCTGAGTTCCCGCATGGAGGACCGTTTCAATCGGCGCTTCGACCGCGGCGACCACTAGACATTCCTGCGCGGCCATCTGCCGCCGCTGACTCCCAGACGGGGGCCGCAACCTCTCCAGGTTGCGGCCCCCGTTTTCTGCATTCCCGGGCCGGTCCGCTGCGGTGCGACCGGCCGGTGCTCCCTCCGCGCTGCGGGCCGTCGGCCACGGATCCACCCTGATTCACCACCGATCCCCACCGCGCCCCACCCGGTCACCCGCTTCCCCACCCTGGCCCTCTGCTTGTCCACCAGCCACTTCAGTGCTGTTTCAGCGCATCTCGTGCCCGCCTTACGGCAAGGGCGCGCGGCGTGTTTCAGAAAACAACCCCTCGAGAATCTGCGGTTGACCTGCAGTGATAAGCGAGTGTGGTGGAGGAGTGGGGTGTAGGTGGTGGATTGTGGTGCAAAGTGGGGTAATGTGGTGCACATCGACCGGAGAGCTCAGGTTCTCCCGCTGATACCGGGGTAGGAGGTGGCGACGTGCCTGGCTTCGTCGGGACCTACACCCCAAAGCTGGACGACAAGGGACGGCTCACGCTGCCGGCCAAGTTTCGGAACGCGCTGTCAGGAGGGGTTGTGGTCACACAGGGTCTCGATCACAGCTTGTCGGTGTATCCCGCCGAGGAGTTCGACGTCACCGCCGCGAAAGCGAACGAGGCGTCGCGCAACAATCCGGAAGCGCGTGCCTACGTCCGGCTGATGTTGGCCGGGGCCGACGAGCAGACGCTCGACGGTCAGGGCCGGGTCAACCTGTCCGCGGGACTGCGTCAGTGGGCACGGTTGCAGAAGGACTGCGTGGTCACCGGCCAGTACGACCACCTGGAGATCTGGGACGCCGCTCGGTGGGCGGAGTACCAGGCCATGCACGAGGAGGCCTTCGCGGCCGGCGGTTCCGCCGCTTTGGACGCGATCGTCTAGACGACAAGTGAAGAACTGGACTGCTGCGGTGAGGCGAGGCCTCGGCCCGGCCGACCCTGACGTACTTCCCCAACGTCAGGTGCGACTCGGGCGGGGACCCCGCCTCACCGCAGTTCCGCTTCTTCGACAGGGCCGCTCGACGACATCGTCGGCAGGAATTCCGCCACGGGGAATGCCATCAGCAGGAAGCAGGGGAGAGGTGATCGGTGTGTCCGAATCGACGTCGTCCGAGCACGGGCACGTGCCGGTCTTGGCGGATCGGATGTTCGAGCTCCTCCGTCCCGCCCTGACGCGCGGCGACGCCGACGGGTCCGGGGCGGTGCTGATCGACGGCACCCTCGGCGCCGGCGGCCACACCGAACTGTTCCTGACCCGGCTGCCCGGCCTCACGGTGCACGGGATCGACCGCGACGAACACGCTCTCGAGATCGCGACGCAGCGGCTGGCGCCGTTCGGCGAGCGCATGCACTTCCACCATGCCCGGTACGACGAGATCGCCGATGTGGCCGCTACGGCCGGGCTCACCGAGGTCGACGGCATTCTGCTGGATCTCGGGGTCTCGTCGATGCAACTCGATCAGGCCGAGCGGGGCTTCGCCTACGCCGTCGACGCGCCGCTGGACATGCGGATGAACGACGACGACGAGCTCACCGCCGCCGACATCCTCAACACCTACGATCACGGCGCGCTGGCGCGCGTCTTGAGCGAGTACGGCGAGGAGCGGTTCGCCGGAAAGATCGCCTCCGCGGTCCTGCGGGCGCGCGAGCAGGAGCCGTTCACCACCAGTGGACGGCTGGTGGAGTTGCTGTACGCCACCATTCCCGCCGCCACCCGGCGTACCGGGGGCCACCCGGCCAAGCGCACCTTCCAGGCGCTGCGCATCGAGGTGAACCGGGAATTGGATTCGCTCCGCGCCGTGGTCCCCGCGTCGCTGGAGCTGCTCGCGGTGGGCGGTCGGCTGGCCGTCATGAGCTACCAGTCGCTGGAGGACCGGATCGTGAAGCGGGACTTCGCGCAGGCGGTCCGCAACACCACCCCGGCGGGCCTGCCCATAGATCTGCCCGGCACCGCCGCGAAGTTCGCGCTGATCACCCGCGGTGCCGAACAGGCCAACGAACAGGAACGACAAGAGAACCCCCGCAGCGCCCCGGTCCGGGTGCGTGCGATCGAACGTATCGGGGCCGCCGTCGACGGCGATCTCGCAGGTGAAGGGAACCGACGATGACTCTCCTCGACGACCGTCGGTCCGCGCGCCGCGCCGCCGTAACCCGTCCGTCCGCACCCCGGACCTCCACGCCTCGGACATCCGTGTCTCGCGGGGCGGCCTCCGCAGCGCGGTCGGGCGCGTCCCGGTCGGCGGCCGCCGAGTCCGCGGCTGGTCGTCGGCGTCCGCCGCGGCGCGAGGAGATCCTCGCGCCGAAGAAAGCGTCGGGCGTTCTCACCGGACTGTCCGACATGCCGTTCATCGTGCCGATCGTCGTGCTGGTGATCGGTGCGCTCGGTCTGACGCTGTACCTGTCGACCAAGGCGGCGCAGGACTCGTACCAGTTGTCGTCGCTCCGTCAGGAGAACCAGGCGCTGGTGGACAAGCGGGACAACCTCAAGCGCACCGCCGACTCCGGCGATTCGGCGCCGGAGCTCGCCGACAAGGCGGCCAAGCTGGGCATGGTGCCCGGGATCGGCGCCCACCTGGTGGTGGGTCCGGATGGCAAGGCTCGCCTGCGCGGCGAGCTCAAGCCGGCCGACGGCAACCGCCCCGGTTCGCTGAACCCGAAGCCGGATCCGGTCAAGCAGATCGACGCCAGCAAGGTGGACGACTCCGGCGGTCTCGGCGGCAACCCCGCCCCCAGCGAGCAGGCCCCGAGCGAGCAGGCCCCGACGGCCAGTGCGCCGCCCCGAGCGGTCAGGCCCCGAACACCGCGCCCGCCCCGCCGAGCACTGTGACTCCGCCGAACACCGCGACCCCGCAGGCGCCCGCGCCGAACGTTCTGCCCCGCAGTGCCGCCACGCCGAACCGCAATACCGCCGCCGATCGTTGACCCGGGAGAGGATGCAGCCATCATGACCAATCCTCGAACCCCGGCCGCTCCCGGTGGGAGCAGTGCCGGACGGCGTTTTCTGATCCGGTCGCGCGTGCTGATCGCGCTCGCCGCGGTGATCGCGATGGCGGTGGCCGGTCGGCTGGTGTGGATCAACGTCATCGATGCGGGCGACCTGGCGGCGCAGGCCGCGCAGCAGCGCGAGGACGTCATCACGCTGTACGCCAAGCGCGGCGCGATCCTGGATCGCAACGGCCGGCCGCTGGCCTACACCGGTGAGGCGCGGTCGCTGACCTTCCTGCCGCGCGCGGTCCGCAAGGCGATCGACGCCGAGCACGAGAAGAACGATCAGCTGCCCGACGCGAACACGCGGCTCAAGGAGATCGCCGAGGGCGTGTCGCTGCAGTTGGGTGGCTCGATCTCCACCGAGGACCTGCTCGCCAAGGTGACCTCCGACGACGACTTCGTCTACCTGGCCCGCTCGGTGAGCCCGGAGACGGCGAACCGGATCACCGCGGACTTCCCCGAGGTGGGGGCCGACCCGCAGTCGGTGCGCGTCTATCCGGGCGGCTCGCTGGCCGCGAACGTGATCGGCGACGTCAACTTCGACGGCAACGGACACATCGGCCTGGAGTCGTCGCTGGATCCGATCCTGGCCGGCATGAACGGCACCGAGACCGTGGACCGCGGTGCCGACGGCGCGATCATTCCCGGCAGCAAGCGGAACGTGCACCCGGCGATCGACGGCCAGACCGTCACCCTCACCTTGGATTCGGATATCCAGTGGTTCGTGCAGGCACAGGTCAACGAGGCCAAGAAGAAGTCGGGCGCGAACAACGCGTCGGCCGTCGTGCTCGATGCGCGCACCGGCGAGGTCTTGGCGATGGCCAACGACAACACGTTCAATCCGTCCCTTCCCGTGGAGGAGCAACGCGACGCGGATCTGGGCAATCGCTCGGTGACCTCGCCGTTCGAGCCGGGCTCGGTGAACAAGCTGGTGGTGGCCTCGGCGGCGATCGAGTACGGGCTCACCAATCCGAACGCGGTGTACCGGGTGCCCGGTTCCATCGACATGGCCGGCATCACGGTGAAGGACGCGTGGGACCACGGCGTGGCGCCGTACACCACCACCGGGATCTTCGGTAAGTCGTCGAACGTCGGCACGCTGATGTTGGCGCAGAAGGTGGGCGAGAAGCGGTTCGCCGACATGCTGACCGCCTTCGGCCTGGGCCAGCGCACCGAGGTGGGGCTGCCCGCCGAGAGCGGCGGCGAAGTCCCCGCGCTGAGCCAGTGGTCCGGCGGTTCGTTCGCGAACCTGCCGATCGGGCAGGGTCTGTCGATGACGCTGCTGCAGATGACCGCGATGTACCAGGCCATCGCCAACGACGGTGTGCGCATCCCGCCGCGCATTCTGGCGCCGCTCGACGGTGAGCGCAGTGCCGGTTTCACCGAACCCGAACCGGTGCGCGTGGTGAGCCCGGAGACGGCCCGCACCGTCCGCGAGATGTTCCGGTCGGTGATGCAGGACGACCCGATGGGCGTGCAGTCGGGCACCGGAGCCAAGGGTGCGATCGAGGGCTACCAGACGTCCGGCAAGACCGGCACCGCGCAGCAGGTGGACCCGAAGTGCAACTGCTACTCGAAGTCGAGCTACAACATCACCTTCGCCGGGATCACGCCCGCCGATGATCCGCGCTTCGTGATCGGCATCATGCTCGACAACCCGGTGCGCAGCTCGGACGGCAGTGGCGGTCAGTCGGCGGCGCCGCTGTTCTCCACCATCGGGACCTGGCTGCTGCAGCACGAGAAGGTGCCGTTCTCGGCTACCCAGACTCCGCGGTTGAAGCTGGAAGCATAGGCTCGACCGCAGCGGTTCGATGGTCGTCGACGACCGAGCGGGGGAGAACCGAGCTGGCAGAGAGGTACGAGAACTGTGGCGGAGAAGATACAGCACCCACCGGTGCGGCCGGAGCATCCCGTCGGGGCCGATCTGACGGCGCTGGCCACACTGTCCGGGGCCCGGGTGATCGGTGACGATCGCACCGTCGTCGGCGCGACGCTGCGCGCGCAGCACGCCGCGCCCGGGGAATTGTTCGCCGCGCTGCCCGGCGCCCGCGTGCACGGCGCCCGCTTCGCGGCCGAGGCGGTCGCGGCCGGTGCGGTCGCGGTGCTCACCGACGACGAGGGGCTGCGGCTGCTGCAGGCCGATCCGGCCACCGCGGACGTGTCGGTGCTGCTGCACCCGGAGCCCCGGTCGATCCTGGGTGTCGTGTCCGCGCGGATCTACGGCGACCCGTCGCAGCAGTTGACGCTCATCGGGATCACCGGCACCTCGGGCAAGACCACCACCGCGTATCTCACCGAGGCGGCGCTGCGGGCCGGCGGACACGTCGTCGGCCTCATCGGGACCGTCGAGATCCGGATCGACGGCACTCCGGTGCCCAGTTCGTTGACCACGCCGGAAGCCCCCGACCTGCAGCGGATGTTCGCAGTGATGCGCGAGCGCGGCGTCGACGCGGTGGTCATGGAGGTGTCCAGCCACGCGCTGTCGTTGGGGCGGGTCGACGGCGCCTGCTTCGCGGTGGGCGGCTTCACCAATCTCTCGCAGGACCACCTGGACTTCCATCACACGATGGAGGAGTACTTCAGCGCGAAGGCGCGCCTGTTCGACGGGGCCGCCCCCGATCATGCCGCCGCGGCGGTGATCTGCGTGGACGACGAGTGGGGCGAGCGGATGGCCGAGGTCGCGCGAGCCGGCGCCGAACGGGTGGCCACGGTGTCGGTGTCCGGCGCGGCCGACTGGTCGATCGTCGGGCAGGTGGAGGCCGATGGCGGTCGTCAGACGGTGGCGGTCCGGGACGCGACCGGGGCCGAGCACGTGATGGCGGTGCCGCTGCCGGGGGCGTACAACGTGGCCAACGCGATGCTCGCGGTCGGTCTGGCGACGACGGCCGGGGTGCCGACCGCAACGGCGATCGCCGGCCTCGACCACGTGCGCGTGCCCGGCCGGGTGGAGCAGGTGGACCGTGGCCAGGACTTCCTCGCGGTGGTCGACTACGCCCATAAGCCGGCAGCGGTGGAGGCGGTGCTGGCCACCCTCTCCGCCCAGATCCTTTCCGCCCAGATCCGTTCCGCACAGACGCGCGGCGCGCTCGCCGTGGTGCTCGGCGCCGGCGGCGACCGCGACACCGAGAAGCGGCCGCTGATGGGTGCGGCGGCGGCGCGCGGCGCCGACCTGGTGATCATCACCGACGACAATCCGCGCAGCGAGGACCCGGCGACGATCCGCGCCGCGGTCCGCGCCGGTGCCGAGGCGGTGCCGGCCGGGGAGCGGCGGGCGACGGAGATCCGCGAGTACGGCGACCGGGCCGCGGCGATCGCCGCGGCGGTCGCGTGGGCCGGACCCGGTGACGTGGTGCTGGTGGCCGGGAAGGGCCACGAGAGCGGCCAGGAGATCGCCGGGCAGGTGCATCCCTTCGACGATCGCCTCGTGCTCGCCGCGGCGTTGGAGGCGCGCGCGGCGGCGGCGGAGGCCGAACCCCTCACCGTCTACGTGGCGCCCGCGGGTGCCACGATCGAGCAGGCGGGCCGCCTGCTGCGGCTCATGGTGACCGACGCCGTGGATGCCGGGGTGGGCAGTGCGCACCGCCCGGACGCGGACGTCACGCGGGGTCGTCGTACCTGGGCCTTCTTCGGCGACCTCGCCGAGGCGGGCGCGGACGAGAACGCGCGCTGCGTGGCGCACGATCTGATCGGGCGCCGCGCGGTACGCCTGGCCGTCGACCAGACGGTGGCGGTGGGCGACACGCGCGCCGTGCGCGCGCTGTACCAGGGTGCGATCCAGGAGGGGTCGTGGGGCGACGAGGCCGGTTTCCATCTCACCCTGGACGAGGTGCTCGCGCAGCAGCGCGCCGACGTCGGCACGTCCGCAGCACCGCGGGCGGGCGACATGGTGTTGATCGCCGGCGGCACGGATCTCGCGGAGGCTCTGGTGGCCGCGTGGCGGGACGAGGCCGGACTCGCGGTGCAGGTGCACACTCCATGACCGGTAGGGTCTTCACTCGGTCGACCGACACGGCGGCCGTAGACGACGAAGGATTCATCCAGTGACTCAGATCCTGATCGCGGGGGCGATCGCACTCGCGGTGGCGATTCTGCTGACGCCGGTGCTGATCCGGGAGTTCTCCCGGCGTCGGTGGGGCCAGGAGATCCGGCAGGACGGACCGGCCAGCCACCAGGCGAAGGCGGGTACGCCGTCGATGGGCGGCGTCGCGATTCTGATCGCGATCTGGGCCGGTTACCTGGGCTCCTACATCTTCAGTTGGGTCCGCGGCGACGGCGGCCCGACGGCCTCGGGGCTGCTGGTGCTGGGCCTGGCCACCGGCCTGGGGCTGGTCGGCTTCCTCGACGACTTCATCAAGCTCGCCAAGAAGCGCAACCTGGGCCTGAACAAGACCCAGAAGTCGGTCGCGCAGCTGATCGTCGCCGTGGTCTTCGGCATCCTGCTGCTGCAGTTCCGCAACGATCAGGGCCGCACGCCCGCCAACGATCACCTGTCCTACGTGCGCGACATCGAGGCCATCACCTTCACCGGCGTCGGCTTCGTCATCTTCTGCTGGCTGGTGGTCTCGGCCTGGTCGAACGCGGTGAACTTCACCGACGGGCTCGACGGCCTGGCCGCCGGTTCCACCGCGATGGTGATGGGCACCTACGTGCTGATCACCATGTGGCAGGACCAGCACTCCTGCGACAACGTGGTAGGCGACCTCAAGGCCGCCTCCTGCTATCAGGTGCGCGATCCGCACGACCTGGCGATCGTGGCGATGGTCGCGGCCGCCGCGTGTCTGGGCTTCCTCTGGTGGAACGCGGCACCGGCCAAGATCTTCATGGGCGACACCGGTTCGCTGGCACTGGGCGGCATCGTCGCCGGTCTGTCCATGACCACGCACACCGAACTGCTGATGGTGGTCATCGGTGCCCTGTTCGTCGCCGAGATCGTCACCGTGATGATCCAGATCGCGGCCTTCCGGACCACCGGCAAGCGGCCGTTCCGCATGGCGCCGTTCCATCATCACTTCGAGTTGGGCGGCTGGGATCAGACCACGGTGATCATCCGTTTCTGGTTGCTCGCCGCCATCTCCTGTGCGTTGGGTCTGGGACTGTTCTACGGAGAATGGGTCGCCGGCTGACGGTGCCGACGCCGCGCGGCCACCGATTGCGGATCGGTTCGCGCGACACGCCCCATAGGTCCCAGCAGTCACAGCCTTCACAGGGGACGATGGTCCGGTGACTGTTCCTCCTCGCACTGCGCGGCGCGTCAAGCGCGAGTCGTCGGAAACGACGCCGGTCGATGCGCCAGACCCGGCCCAGGTGGACGACGACGCCGAGGCGCAGCCGGATGCCGAGGTCGACACCGATTCCACGGCCGTGGGCCGAACGAAGACCTCCGCGGGGGCGAAGGCCGCCGAGAAGGCCGCGGAGAATACCGCGGACTCGTCGAATCCGGCTCTCGCGTTGACGCTGGGGCGACCGTCCATCGACGTGCGCGCCTGGCTGTCCACCGCGCGCGAAGGCGTGCGCACGCTCATGGCGCGCCCGCTCACTTCATTCCACCTGGTGGTCTCACTGTCGCTGGTGTTGACGGTGTGCGGCCTGATCATGGTGCAGTCGGCGTCGTCGGTCGAAGGCTACGCCGAGAATCAATCGTCGTACGGCGCCTTCGCCACGCAGGCCGGCTTCGCCGTGCTCGGCTGGATCGCCTTCTACACGGTGCTGCACCTGCCGTTCCGCTTCTTCCGGCGCTTCGCCGCGCTCGGCATGGTCGTGAGCCTCGCGCTGCTGGTGCTGGTGCTGGTGCCCAGCCTGGGCGTCAAGGTCGACGGCGCGCGTCGCTGGTTCGAGGTCGGCGGCGTCTCCATCCAGCCGTCCGAACTCGCGAAGTTGGCGCTGTGCATCTGGGGCGCCCACGTCCTGGCGTCGCGGCGGACCACGGGTGCCGGGACCAAGGAACTGCTGGTGCCGTTGCTGCCGGTGGCTTTCATCATGTGCGTCCTCATCATCGCCGAGCCGAACCTGTCGACCACGGTCATCGTGCTGGTGATCACCGGTGCGCTGCTGTGGTTCGGCGGGCTGTCGGCCTCGGTCTTCGCCGGGTTCGTCGGTTTCGTCGTCGTGAGCGCGGCGATCGCGGCGCTGAGCGCGGATTACCGTGCCGCGCGCGTGTTCAGCTTCCTCGGCTCCAACGACGATCCGCTGGGCGGCGGCTACCAGGCGTTGCAGGCGACCTACGCGCTGGCCAACGGCGGCATCTTCGGCGTCGGCCTGGGACAGAGCACCGCCAAGTGGAGCTACCTGCCCAACGCGCACAACGACTTCATCTTCGCCATCCTGGTGGAGGAGACCGGTCTGGTCGGCGGCATGATCGTCGTCGGCCTGTTCCTGCTGCTCGGTTGGGTCGGCATGCGGATCGCGCGACGCTCGGCCGATCCCTTCCTGCGGCTGCTGACGGCCACCATCACGGTGCTGATCACCACGCAGATGTTCATCAACGTCGGCTACGTGGTGGGCCTGCTTCCGGTGACCGGTATCCAGTTGCCGCTCATGTCGCAGGGCGGTACGTCGATGTTGACCATGCTCACCATGCTCGGCCTGCTCGCCAGCGCGGCCCGTCATGAGCCGGACGCGGTGGCGGCCCTGTCCGGTAGCAAGTCGCACGGTCTGTCCCGGCTGCTGCACCTGCCGCCGCCTGCGCCCTACCGGCAGCGGCTGGTGGATCAGGTGCAGGATCGTCTGGATCGACGACGCAGCGCCGGGCGGGCGCCCGAGCCCCGCGGGAATCGTCGGCAGGGACCGAGTCAGCGCGTGCGCCCGGGGCCCGGCGATCGGGTGCGCTCGGCACCGCGGGAGCGGGTCCGGCCGATGAGGTCGGCCGCGCAGCACTCGGACGAGATCCACTATCCTCCAAGGCAGGCGAGCAACCGGGTTCGAACCGATCCGCGCCGGTACGCCCCGCGCTATCCGGCAGCCGACTCGCCGCGTCGAACGGAGTACAGGCAGCGGTGAGCAGTAATTCTCAGTCGGCCCGAAGCGGTCTTTCCGTGGTGGTCGCCGGCGGCGGCACCGCGGGACACATCGAGCCGGCGCTGGCCGTCGCCGATGCCGTGCGACGGCTGGATCCGTCGGCCCGCGTCACCGCCCTGGGTACGTCCAAGGGGTTGGAGACGGAGCTGGTGCCCGCGCGCGGCTATCCGCTCGAGCTGATTCCGCCGGCCCCGCTGCCGCGCAAGCCCGGCAAGGACCTGCTGGCGACGCCCTACCGCCTCAACCGCGCGGTCGCGGCCACCCGCAAGGTGCTGCGCGCGGTGGACGCCGACGTGGTGATCGGTTTCGGCGGCTACGTGGCGTTGCCCGCGTATTTCGCCGCCCGTGGCCGCCTGGCCGCCGGTCGTCGCGTGCCGATCCTCATTCACGAAGCCAACGCGAGCGCCGGCATCGCCAACAAGGTCGGCGCGCGCCTGGCCGATCGCGTTCTCGCCGCGGTGCCCGACTGCGGCATCCCCGGGGCCGAGGTGGTCGGCATGCCGGTGCGCGCCACCATCGCCGACCTGGATCGCGCCGGGACGCGCGCCGCGGCCCGTGAATTCTTCGGGCTCGACCCGGAGGCGCCGACCCTGCTGGTCTTCGGCGGTTCGCAGGGCGCCCAGCAGATCAACGCGGCGGTCGCCGGGGCGGCCGAAGCGCTCGGCGCCGCCGGTATCGGCGTGCTGCACGCGCACGGCAAGAACAACACCGTGGACCCGGTCTCGCCGACCGGTGCGCCCGCCTACGTGCCGCTGCCGTACGTCGATCGCATGGACCTGGCCTACGCCGCGGCCGATCTTGTGATCTGCCGCTCCGGCGCGATGACCGTCGCCGAGGTGACCGCGGCCGCTCTGCCTGCGATCTACGTGCCGCTGCCGCACGGCAACGGCGAACAACGACTCAACGCCCTCCCGGTGGTCGAGGCGGGCGCCGCTGTGCTCGTCGACGACGCCGACATGACCGCCGACTACGTGGCCCGCGAGGTCCCCGCGCTGCTCGGCGACCCGGATCGGCTCGCCGCGATGGCCGCCGCCGGAGCGCAGACCGGTCACCGCGATGCCGCCGAGACCGTGGCTGCGGCCGCGCTGGCCGCGGCGGCCCGGTTCCGGGCCGCCCAGGACCAGGGGGCACGACGATGACCGCCCTCGACACCGATCTGCCGTCGGCCCTGCACCGCGTGCACATGGTCGGCATCGGCGGTGCCGGGATGTCTGGGCTGGCCCGCATCCTGCTGTCCCGCGGCGGCCAGGTGTCCGGCTCCGACGCCCGCGAGAGCCGGGGTGTGGTGGCCCTGCGCGCCCGCGGCGCGCACGTGAACATCGGGCACGACGGTGCTGCGCTCGACCTGCTCGAGGGCGGCCCGACGGTGGTGGTGACCACGCATGCCGCGATCCCGCAGGACAATCCCGAACTGGTGGAGGCCCGCCGCCGCGGCATTCCGGTGCTGTACCGACCGCAGCTGCTGGCCGAGCTGATGGAGGGGCACCGGACGCTGCTGATCAGCGGCACGCACGGCAAGACGTCGACCACGTCGATGGCGGTGGTGGCACTGCAGCACAGCGGTGCCGATCCGTCGTTCGCGATCGGCGGCGAACTGAACGAATCGGGCACCAACGCGCACCACGGCAGCGGCGAGGTCTTCGTCGCCGAGGCCGACGAGAGCGACGGCTCGCTGCTGCAGTACCGCCCCGACGTGGTGGTGGTGACCAACATCGAGGCCGATCACCTGGATTTCTTCGGCTCCGAAGCCGCCTACGTGCAGGTGTTCGACGACTTCGCGGCGCTGATCCGCCCGGGCGGCACGCTCGTGGTGTGCCTCGACGATCCGGGTGCGGCCGCGCTGGCCGGCCGGTGTGCCGAGCAACTCGCGCAGGCGGGCGTGTGGGTGATCGGCTACGGCACCGGCAGCCACCGCGACCTGGCGCCGTCGGTGCCGCTGACCGGCCGCCTGATCGAGCGTTCCGCGCGCGGTACCGGCAGTAGCGTGCGGCTGGAGCTGGGCGCGCCCCTCGTGGCGGAGGCCGCGGAGGTCGGCATGACCGTGACGCTGCCCGGCGAACACATGGCGCTCAACGCGATCGCCGCGCTGCTGGGTGCATTGGCCGTCGCCCCGCACCTCGACCCGGCCGTGGTGATCGAGGGATCGACGGTTTCGGCGGCGTCCACCGCCGCTTCGAGAATCGCGGCACCGCCGCCGGAGTGCGCGTGTACGACGACTACGCCCACCATCCGACCGAGGTGCGCGCCGTGCTGACCGCGGCCCGCGGAGTGGTCGAGGAGACCGGTGGCCGCGTGCTCGCCGTGTTCCAGCCGCACCTGTATTCGCGCACCGAGGAGTTCGCGGCGCAGTTCGCGCAGGCGCTGAGCCTGGCCGACGAGGTGATCGTCGCCGACGTCTACGGAGCGCGCGAGGAGCCGCGGCCGGGCGTCACCGGCCGTCTCATCTCCGACGCCGTGACCGTGCCCGCCGTCTTCGTCGACGCGGTGAGCGACCTGCCTGCCGCGGTGTCGGCGCGGGCGCGCGTCGGCGACCTGGTGCTGACCATCGGTGCGGGCGACATCACCATGCAGGCCCCGTTCATTCTGGCGGCCCTGGATTCGTGAGCGAGCGCAGACTCGAGACCCCGGCGTCGCGGCGCCGGGGGACCGTCGACAGCGAGCAGCTGGAACTGCGGCGGGTCGGTCGACGGCGGCTGTGGCGACTGCTCGGTGCGACCGCCGCAGTGGCGGTGGTGGCCGGGCTGGTGGCGGTGGCCTACTTCTCGCCGCTGATGTCGGTGCGCGAGGTGACCGTGTCCGGAAGCGGAACGGTGCCGACCGCGGAGGTGCTCGCGGTGGCGGAGGTGCCCGTCGGGCGCCCGCTGCTGCAGGTGGACACCTCGATCATCGCCGAGCGCATCGCACGGATCCCGGGGATTGCGAGCGCACGGGTGGACCGCAGCTATCCGTCGACCATCGCGATCGACGTCGTGGAGCGGCGCCCGCTGATGCTGATCGAGTCGGCCGACGGCAAGGTCGGCGTGATGGATGATCTCGGCGTGGTCTACCTCGAGTTCGATTCGGCGGAGGCGATGGGCACCGCGGCCGCCGGCACGGCGGTCTACCGGGACCTTCCGGTGCTGGAGGTGTCGCGACCGGGCCCGCAGGACCCGACCACGGTGGCGGCGGTGAAGATGGTGTCCGGCCTGCCGGACTGGTTGCGCCGTCAGGTGCAGTCGGTCTCGGCGTCGTCGCCCGCCGACCTCACCCTGCACCTGACCAAGGATCGCACCGTGGTGTGGGGGAACGCCGAGCGCGGGGAGGACAAGGCCGAAGCCCTCAAGCACGTGCTGAAACTGCCCGCCAAGACGTTCAACGTGTCCAGCCCGGACTATCCCGCGGTGAGCTGACGCGGCCCACGGACCGGGTGGAAAAAGAAAAACTCTCCCGACACGCGGCGCGCCTCCTGGCACGCGGCCGACGAGGTCAATACGGTCTCTTTTCAGACCGGTACTTGACATAACTATAACCCTTTGGTTGAGCTTTAGGGTTTGATTCAGAGCAGGAAGGCAATCATGACGCCACCTCATAACTACCTCGCCGTCATCAAGGTCGTCGGCATCGGCGGTGGCGGCGTGAATGCTGTCAACCGCATGATCGAACAGGGCCTCAAGGGTGTCGAGTTCATCGCGATCAACACCGATGCGCAGGCATTGTTGATCAGCGATGCCGACGTCAAGCTCGACATCGGCCGCGAATCGACCCGCGGCCTGGGCGCCGGCGCGAATCCCGAGGTCGGCCGCAAGGCCGCCGAGGACGCGCGCGACGAGATCGAGGATCTGCTGCAGGGCGCCGACATGGTCTTCGTGACCGCGGGCGAGGGCGGCGGCACCGGCACCGGCGGTGCGCCGGTGGTGGCCGCGATCGCGCGCAAACTCGGCGCACTGACCGTCGGTGTGGTGACCCGCCCGTTCTCCTTCGAGGGCAAGCGCCGCGGCAACCAGGCCGACGAGGGCATCGCAGCGCTCCGCGAGTCGTGCGACACCCTGATCGTGATCCCGAACGACCGGCTGCTGCAGCTCGGCGATTCGCAGGTCAGCCTGATGGACGCCTTCCGCAGCGCCGACGAGGTGCTGCTCAACGGTGTGCAGGGCATCACCGACCTGATCACCACCCCGGGCCTGATCAACGTCGACTTCGCCGACGTCAAGGGCGTGATGAGCGACGCCGGCAGTGCGCTGATGGGTATCGGTGCCGCGCGCGGTGAAGACCGGGCGCGCAAGGCCGCCGAGATCGCCATCAACTCGCCGCTGCTGGAAGCATCGATGGAAGGCGCGCGCGGCGTGCTGCTGTCCATCGCCGGTGGCTCCGACCTGGGCCTGTTCGAGATCAACAACGCGGCGACCCAGGTACAGGAGGCCGCGCACGAGGACGCGAACATCATCTTCGGCACCGTGATCGACGACAACCTCGGCGACGAGGTCCGCGTCACGGTGATCGCGGCGGGCTTCGACGGCGGTGCACCGCGCAAGCGCGTGGAGAACCCGGCCGCTACGACGGCCGCCAAGGCGCCCGGCACCGTGGAGTCGGCGCAGTCCGGCCAGGTCTCGACGCCGCCGGCAGGCGACCCCCTGTTCGGCAGCAAGCCGGTCGCCGGGGGCGATCCGTTCGCGCAGACTCCGCCGCGTCGCAACACGGTCCGGTTGGACGACGACGAGGTCGACGTCCCCGACTTCATGAAGTGACGGGCTCGCCGGTGACCGCACCTCGGGTGCGGCGCGTGGTGACCACGCGCGCCGGTGGCGTGTCCCGCGCCCCGTACGATTCGTTCAACCTCGGCGACCACGTGGGCGACGACCCGGCTGCGGTCGCCGCCAACCGCGAGCGGTTGGCCCGGGAGATCGGGTTGGCGCCCGATCACGTGGTGTGGATGGAGCAGATCCACGGCCGCACCGTGACGGTGGTCGACGGTCCGGTGACCGAGCCGGTTCCGGTGACCGACGCCCTCGTTACCCGCACGCCGGGCCTGGCGCTGGCCGTGCTCACCGCCGACTGCGTCCCGCTGCTGCTCAGCGACGACGAGGCCGGGGTGATCGCGGCGGTGCACGCCGGTCGGGTGGGTGCCCGCATCGGGATCGTGCCGGAGGTGCTCGCCACCATGACCGAACTCGGCGCGCGGCCCGAGCGGATCGGCGTGCTGCTGGGGCCGGCGGCCTCCGGCGCCCGCTACGAGGTGCCCGCGGAGATGGCGCGCGACGTGGAGAAGCATCTGCCCGGCAGCGCCTGCCGTACCGCGAAGGGCACCGCGGGTCTGGACCTGCGGGCCGGCATCGACCGGCAGCTGCGGGCCGCCGGAGTCACCTCGATCGCGCTGGACGAGCGCTGCACCATCGGCGATCCGAGTCTGTTCAGTCATCGCCGCGGGGCGCCCACCGGACGCATCGCCTCGGTGATCTGGATGGACCCGACGGGATCCACGCCGTGAGTGTCGACTCACGACGCGCCGAACTGGCGGCCTCGCTGGCCGCGGCGCGCGAGCGGGTGGCGCGCGCCGAGCTCGCGGTCGGCCGCGAGCCGGGCAGCGCCCGCCTGATGGTGGTGACCAAGTTCTTCCCGGCCGCCGATCTCGCCTGCCTGGTGGAGCTGGGCGCCACCGAGTTCGGCGAATCCCGCGAACCCGAGGCGGGACGCAAGGTGGCGCAGGTGCGCGCCGAGCTGCCGGACGCCGTCTTCGACGTCGACATGATCGGTTCGGCCCAGCGCAAGAAGGCCAAGACGGTGGCGCGTTGGGCGCGGCGTGTGCAGTCGGTGGATTCGCCGGAACTGGCCCAGGCGCTGGCCGTCGCCGCCGAACGGTCTCTCGACGCGGGCGAGCGGACCGCGCCTCTGGGGGTGCTGCTGCAGGTCAGCCTGGACGGCGATCCCGCCCGCGGGGGAGTGCCGGTAGACGAGTTGGGGCGGTTGGCCGAGCAGGTCGTCGCCCGCGACGGTGCGTTGAGCCTGGACGGTCTGATGGTGATCGCGCCGCTGCACGGCGAGGTGCGCGAGCACCTGGCGCACGCGCAGACGATCGCCGAAGGCTTTCGCCGCGACTACCCGCAGGCGCGCGAACTGTCGTCGGGCATGTCCGGTGACCTGGAGACCGCGATCGAGTACGGATCGACGTGTGTGCGTGTCGGAACCGCGATCATGGGCGCTCGCCCGATAATCTCTCCGTAATCAGCATTCACATCAGTCACAGCAGAACCACCCCGATCATTCATTCAGCAGTGGAAGGCAAGTCGATGACGACGATGCAGAAGTTCAAGGCATATTTCGGCATGGTGCCCCCGAGCGAGTACGAAGACGACTACCTCGCCGACCCTGCCGGTGGTCGGATGGACTCGGTGGACGGCCACCGTGGCGCGCCGCGCCGCGAGGACCCCGCGATGAGCTCGCGTGAGCGCCTGTACATGGAGCGCTACCGCGCCGCTGACGAGCGCCCGGAGCCGCATTACAGCGACGACTCCTACCGCAACGACTCGTACCGGGATGACTCCTTCCGGGATGACTCCTTCCGGGACGACGAGCCCTACGCGGTGGAGTACGCCGAGGTCGCTTACGGGCAGCGCGGCGACGATCGCGTCTACGCCGAGCGCGCGGTGCACGTGGAACTCGATCGCGGCCCGGCGCCGGTTCGCGGCCGGCTCGAGCCGCTCGCGCGCAGCGGCGCCGCACCGGTCCGCAGCGTCGGCGCGGTGCGCGGCGCCAATGCCCTCGCGCCCGAAACGCGTGCCGAGGTGGTCGCCGAGAGTGCGAGTCGGATCACCACCCTGCGACCGGCCGACTACTCGGAGGCGCGCACCATCGGTGAGCGTTTCCGCGGTGGCAGCCCGGTGATCATGGACCTGGTGGACATGAACAACGAGGACGCCAAGCGCATGGTCGACTTCGCTGCGGGCCTGGTCTTCGCGCTGCGCGGGTCGTTCGACAAGGTGGCCACCAAGGTCTTCCTGCTGTCGCCCGCGGGTGTCGAGGTGACCCCGGAGGATCGTCGCCGCCTCGCCGAGACCGGTTTCCACAGCCAGAGCTGAGAGGACGCACACCGAAGGCGCCGGAGGAATCCGGCGCCTTTCGTGGCACTGTAGACACGTGGGTATTTTCCTCTGGATCCTCTACCTGATCCTCTTTCTGTACTGGGTGCTGCTGCTGGGTCGGCTGGTGGCCGAGTTCGTCCAGTCGCTGGCCCGCCGCTGGCGGCCCCGCGGCGTCGCCGTGATCGTGATGGAAGTGATCTACACCGTCACCGATCCGCCGCTGAAGGCGATCCGCCGCGTGCTCAAGCCGATCGACCTGGGAGCCGTGCGACTCGATTTGTCATTGTTCCTGGTGTTGATCGTGGTGACGATCGGGATGCGGGTCTCGCAGGGGTTCGCGCAGGAACTGGCCCCGGTGGCGCTCGGCGTCATCTGAGATAACCACTGCTCAGGGCGCCGGATCGGCAGTCGTCGCGGCGCGGCAGCGCATTGCGAAGGAACGCGGAGATGCCCGTTTCTGATTGCGAAAGCGCAGCATCTCGAGACGCAAACTTGGTCCAGATGTGACAAGATGGCACGCTAGTTACACAGTGCTACTGGTATTAATAGAACTGCGACCCGACTTGCCGTCGGTGACCGACACCTGAACCAGAGTGCTTCCACGGACACGCTCGAAGACTAAAGGGGATACCGAAATGCGGCTGACACCAGCTGACGTGCACAATGTCGCTTTCAGCAAACCGCCGATCGGTAAGCGCGGTTACAACGAAGACGAGGTGGACCAGTTCCTCGACTTCGTCGAAGCAGAACTTGCTCGGCTGATCGACGAGAACGCGAACCTGACCCAGCGCAACGCCGACCTCGAGGCGGACCTGCAGGCAGCACGGGCCGGCGGAGGCGGCGGCGACCACACCCAGGTCTTCGCGGCGGCCACCGAGGTGGTCGAGGTTCCGGCCCCGGCGCCCGTTGCTCCGCCCGCACCCCCGGTGCCCGCGGCGAGCTTGGACGAGGACGCCAGCATGCGCGCGGCCCGAGTCCTGGCGCTCGCGCAGGACACCGCCGACCGCGTCACCGGCAGCGCCCGCGGCGAAGCCGAGTCGATGGTCGCCGACGCCCGCGCTCGTAGCGAAAGCATGGTCGGCGAGGCGCAGGCCACCGCCGAGGCCACCCTGACCGACTCGCGTCAGCGCGCCGAGGCGCTGCTGGCCGACGCCCAGACCCGCGCCGAGACCCAGGTCCGTCAGGCGCAGGAGCGCGCCGACTTCCTGCAGCGCGATGCGGAGCAGAAGCACTCGGAGATCATGTCCACCATCAACCAGCAGCGCACGGTGCTGGAAGGACGGATCGAGCAGCTCAAGACGTTCGAGCGCGAGTACCGCACCCGTCTCAAGACCTACCTGGAATCGCAGCTCGAAGAGCTGCAGCAGCGCGGCAGTGCCGCACCGGTGGAGCAGGGCTACGGGCCCGAGAACGGCTACCCCCAGGGCTGATTCGGCCATGGGGGAGGTGTGTCATTTCGATGAGATGAGGGGCCGGCGATGCTGACCTTGGCACTGTTGGCGACACTGGTCGGCTTCGGCCTGCTGGTGGTCGCGCTGATCACGGCGAACTTTTGGCTGGCGGTGGCCTGCATCATCGTCTGCGTGGTCGGTCTGATCGTTCTGCTCGTCGACATCCTCCGGGCCGGTCGCGGCGGCGGATCCGATGACGAGCCGCTGTTCACCATCCGCGATCGCGAGAGCGGGCGGTCGGCGCCGTTGCACGACGGGCCCGACGAAGCACCGGCTGCCGAGCAGTCGGCCGCTGTCGTCGCGCCGGTGCCGGCGGAGGCTCCGGACGCCCCGGTCGACGACTCGGTGAGCGGACTGGGTTCGCTCGTCGCAACCGATCCGGTGCCGCACGTCGACGTGGTCGACGCGGGTGCGCCCGATTCGGGTGCACTCGACCTGGCCGAGCCGGATGCCCCGCACGACCTGGACGCGGCGCAGTCCGACGAGCCGGTCACCGGCGACGCCAACGACTACATCAAGTCGGTGACGGGCACCTTCCCGAGCCAGTCGGGTGCGTGGCCGGTGTCCGCCGAACCGGTGCCCGCCGACACGGCGGACTCCGGTCCGATCCCGGCCGTCGACGCCGGTCCCGACACCGGACCCATCCGGTCGCTGTCGCCGTACGTGGGTCGACGTCGCCGCGGCCTGGCGCCGGAGGGCGGACCCGCCGACGGCGATCCCGCTGCGGACGCGAGCGGCCCGGCCGACGAGGTCGCGCCCGATCAGAATGCGCCCGAGTCTGATGATGCGCCCGAGTCGGAGGCGCCCGCAGCGCAGCCGGAGCGGACCTTCGTGGTGCACGACAACACCGGGCCGTTGCCCAAGATCACGTTCGTCGGCGACGACGAGTAGACTGAGCGTTCCACAGCGTTGATCCGGCCATCACCGGGGAGCTCCCGGAAGAACCGGCGTCGACCCCGTTCGCGGTGACGGCGCCCCAGTAGAACCGGGCGGGTGCGGCCCGATATCGCCGCACGAGTGTCCTGCTCCGGCAGGGGAACTCGCTGAGCGGCACCGCGATGCGCGGTGCAAGCGGGGTGGTACCGCGCGGCTCGTCGAACCCGACGATCGCGTCCCCGTGCACGGGCAGTCCGACGGCGACGTCGTTCTGCAGGCACGAGGAGACGCCGCATGACCGACACGCCACTCGACGACGCCCCCGAGGGCGGCCGCGTGTATCCGATCGTCGACCTCACCGGAGGCAAGGGCCCCGGTGCACCGTCGTTCCCGGCGGTGGAAGAACGCGTCCTGGACTATTGGGACCGCGACGAGACGTTCGCCGCGTCGATCGCCAACCGCGCCGACGCGCCCGAGTTCGTCTTCTACGACGGCCCGCCCTTCGCCAACGGCCTGCCGCACTACGGCCACCTGCTGACCGGCTACGTGAAAGACATCGTGCCGCGCTACCAGACCATGCGCGGCAAGAAGGTGGAGCGCCGCTTCGGCTGGGACACACACGGACTGCCCGCCGAGCTCGAAGCCGAGCGCCAGCTGGGGATCACCGACAAGTCGGAGATCGAAGTGATGGGCGTGGACAAGTTCAACGAGTACTGCCGCGATTCGGTGCTGCGGTACACCGGCGAATGGCGCACCTACGTGACCCGTCAGGCGCGCTGGGTGGACTTCGACAACGACTACAAGACCCTGGACCTGGACTTCATGGAGTCGGTCATGTGGGCCTTCCAACGCCTCAACGACAAGGGCCTGATCTACCAGGGCTACCGCGTGCTCCCGTACTCCTGGTACGAGCAGACGCCGCTGAGCAACCAGGAGGCCAAGCTCGACGACGCCTACCGGATGCGCCAGGACCCGGCCCTCACGGTCACCATGCCGCTGCAGGTGCCGGCCGACGCGCCGCTGGCCGCGCTGAACGGCGTGAACGCCCTCATCTGGACGACGACGCCGTGGACCCTGCCGTCGAACCTCGCGATCGCGGTGCACCCGGACACCGAGTACGTGCACGTGAAGACCGCCGACGGCGACGAGTACCTGCTCGCCGCGGCGCTGGTCGGTGCGTACGCGCGGGAACTGGGGGAGACCGAGACCGTCGCGACCTACCGCGGCAGCGAACTGGCCGGGCTGGGCTACGCGCCGCCGTTCGACTACTTCGTCGGACACCCGAACGCGCACCGCATCCTCACCGCCGACTACGTGACCACCGAGAGCGGCACCGGTGTGGTCCACCTGGCGCCCGCCTTCGGTGAGGAGGACATGGACGTCGCCTCGGCGCACGGTATCGAGGTGGTGCAGCCGCTGGATCCGGGCGGCCGGTTCACCGACCTCGTGCCCGACTACGTCGGCCAGATGGTCTTCGACGCCAACCCGAACATCATCAAGGACCTCAAGGCGGCCGGCCGCGTGCTGCGGCACGAGACCATCGAGCACTCCTACCCGCACTCGTGGCGGTCCGGTCAGCCGCTGATCTACATGGCGGTGCCGTCGTGGTTCGTGAATGTGCAGAAGATCAAGGACCGCATGCTCGAGCTCAACCAGGAGATCACCTGGTCGCCGTCGCACATCCGCGACGGCCAGTTCGGCAAGTGGCTGGCCGGCGCCAAGGACTGGAACATCAGCCGCAACCGCTACTGGGGCGCACCGATCCCGGTGTGGATGTCCGACGATCCGAACCACCCGCGGACCGACGTCTACGGGAGCCTCGACGAGCTCGAACGCGACTTCGGGGTGCGGCCCACCGACCTGCACCGTCCGGGGATCGACGAGCTGACCCGCCCCAACCCGGACGATCCGACCGGGCAGTCTACCATGCGGCGCGTGCCCGAGGTGCTCGACTGCTGGTTCGAGTCGGGTTCGATGCCGTTCGCGCAGGTGCACTATCCGTTCGAGAACGTCGACTGGTTCGACGGCGGCCACGGCGAGATCGCCCACAACCCGGGCGACTTCATCGTCGAGTACAACGGCCAGACTCGCGGCTGGTTCTACAACCTGCACGTGCTGGCCACCGCGCTGTTCGATCGGCCGGCGTTCAAAACCGTTGCGGCGCACGGCATCGTGCTCGGCGACGACGGCGCCAAGATGAGCAAGTCCAAGCGCAACTACCCGGACGTCAACGAGGTCTTCGACCGCGACGGCTCCGACGCGATGCGCTGGTTCCTGATGGCCAGCCCCATCCTGCGCGGCGGCAACCTGGTGGTCACCGAACGCGGCATCCGGGAAGGCGTGCGGCAGGCGCTGCTGCCGATGTGGAACGCGTACAGCTTCCTGCAGCTGTACGCGGAGCGTCCGGCCGTGTGGCGCACCGATTCGGAGAACGTCCTCGACCGGTACATCCTGGCCAAGCTCGCGGTGACCCGCGATGAGATCACCGATGCGCTCGACGTCTACGACATCGCCGGTGCGTGCGACTCGTTCCGCGGTTTCTGCGACTCGCTCACGAACTGGTACGTGCGCCGTTCGCGGGCGCGCTTCTGGGCCGGTCAGGATGCGGAGCCGGACGCCTTCGACACCCTGTACACGGTGCTCGAGGTGGCCGGTCGACTGGCGGCGCCGCTGCTGCCGCTGGCCACCGAGGCGATGTGGCGCGGGCTGACCGGGGAGCGGTCTGTGCACCTCACCGACTGGCCGACCGCCGACGAGCTGCCCGCCGATCCGGAGCTCGTGGCCGCCATGGACACCGTGCAGTCGGTGTGCTCGGTGGCCTCCAGTGTGCGCAAGGCCAACAACCTCCGCGTGCGGCTGCCGCTGCCCAAGCTGACCATCGCCGCGCCGAGCGCGGTGGATCTGACGCCGTACGCCGGGCTGATCGCCGACGAGATGAACGTCAAGGACGTCGCACTGAGCACCGACGTCGACGCGCACGGCCGCATCGAGGTAGCGGTCAACGCCCGCGCCGCCGGTCCGCGCATCGGCAAGGACGTGCAGCGCGTGATCAAGGCTGTGAAGTCCGGGAACTGGGAGCTGCGTACCGACGCGGAGACCGGCGAGGACGTGGTGGTGGCCGACGGCATCGAACTGCGCGGCGAGGAGTTCACCCGCAAGCTCGTCGCGGTGGCGCCGGAGTCGACCGGTGAACTGCCCGGCGGCGGCGGACTGGTGGTGCTCGACACCGCGGTGACGCCGGAACTCGAGGCCGAGGGCTGGGCCAAGGACCGGATCCGCGAACTGCAGGATGCGCGCCGCAACCTGGGCCTGGACATCTCCGACCGCATCAGCGTGCGCTTCGTGGTGCCCGCCGAGGCGGCGGCGACGGCGCAGACGCACGCGGACCTGATCGCCGGGGAGATCCTGGCGACGTCGTTCGTGGTCGACTCGGGTGCCCCCGGCGCCATCGAACTGCACGACGGCGTGACCGTCGACATCGAGAAGGCGTGACGGCGCGCCGAGCGGGCCTGCGGTGGGCGCTGCTCGCCCTGGCCTCGCTCGGCGTACTGATCGGCGTCTACGTCGCGGCGGTGCGCACCTACACCGGGCAGCGGGTGGAGAACGCCGCGCTGCGCGGTGCGCTGCAGGTCAATTCCGAGGAGGTGACCGCCGCCGACGACGTGCTCGCCACCGTCACGGTGACCTCGTTGGCGATCGCGGTGGCGGTGCTGGCGGTGATCGGCTGGGTGCGCGGCGGCCTGCTCCTGGCCTGCACGGCGGTGGCCGTCGTCGGTGCGGCGACGGTCGCGACCGAGCTGCTCAAGCGGGTGATCCTGCCCCGACCGCTCCTCGTGGACGCCCCGGAGTACTTGCACCACAACAGCTTTCCCAGCGGCCACACGACGGTCGCGATGGCCGTGGCGTGCGCCACGCTGCTGGTGGTGTCGTGGCGCTGGCGCACCCCGGCCATGATTCTCGTGCTCGCCTGGACGGTGGGCGTGGGCGCCTACACGGTGGTGGCGCGGTGGCACCGGCTGTCGGACACGGTGGGCGCCGACGCGATCGCCGTGCTGATGGCGTCGCTCGGCGCCCTGGTGCTGCTGCGCAGCGGGCTGGTGCGGCCGGTGCCGGCCGACTCGTACGCTCGGGTGCGCACCGTCATCGTGGTGCTGGCGACCCTGTACGCGGTGGGGATGGGCGTTGCCGGGGTGTTCCTCGGCGTCGTCGGGGCCGGGCAGGATCCGGGGTCGACCGCGGACTACAACCTCTACCTGGCCGCGCAGTCGTTGGCGTCGGTCGGTTCGGTGCTGGCCGTGCTGGCGTTCTGGGCGAGCTGGCACCGGCTCGAAACGGCTTCCACCGCAACGGGTTCGGGGTAGCGCGGGGTCAGGTCGTCGCCGGACGAGACGCCGCGGAGGCGGCGACCGATCCACGGCGCGAGGAACCGTCGGGCCCAGTCCAGATCGGCGCTGCGCGCCTGCGCGGTGGTGAGCTCCGGGGTCGGCGGCAGCGACGTCGGCGTCAGGTCGTGGTCGACGCCCAGCGCGTCGAGCACGGCGATCGCCATGCGCTGGTGGCCGACCGCGGACATGTGCATGCGGTCGAAGTCCCACAGGCGTCGGTCATCGAAGTCCCGGATCCGCCAGTAGTCCACGAGGACGGCGCCGCGCGTGTCGGCGATCTGCCGCATCCCCTCGGCGAGGATGGCGAACCGGCCGCGCAGCGTGCCGAAGACCGGGGCGCCGCCGGGGTCGTGCGGGGTGAAGATGGCGACCGTCGCGCCGGTCGCGACCAGCTGGGCGATGGCGTCGTCGTAGTAGGCGAGCAGCTCGTCCAGGTCGACGGTGGGGCGCAGGATGTCGTTGCCGCCCGCGTGCACGGTCACCAGGTCCGGCGTCATCGTCAGGGCCGGGGCCAACTGCTCGTCGATCACGGCCTTCAGCTTGCGGCCGCGGATCGCCAGGTTGGCGTACTCCAGGCCGGGCTCGCCGGCCGCACGGGATGCTGCGTCGAGCGCTGCGGCGACGCGGTCGGCCCAGCCGCGCACCGCGCCGGGAAGTTCGGGAGCATGGTCGCCGACGCCCTCGGTGAACGAGTCGCCCAGCGCCACATATCGGGAGAAAGTCACCGACCCAGGCTACGCGCGGGCTCGGCCGGACCGGGCTTCGCGCAGGTCGTAGGGTAGGAGGCATGACCGACGACCTGGACCGATTGCAGCGCTGGATCGATTCCGGCGGGCTGTTTCAGGTGATCGGCCGCCGCGGCGCGCAGTTCACGGTGGCGCTGTGCACGTGCGACGGCGGCGCGCAGATGGATCGGGTGATCACCGATGATCCGCGGCTGCCGCAGTGGCGCGCGGACCACGTCGACTCAGAACTGGAAACGCGCTAGCGTCGCCCGGAGCTGCCCACCCGGATGGATCGAGGAGTCAATGCCGTGGTGCGCTGGCTGGCCGATCGCGGAATCAGTCTGGCCGGGGCGGAGTCGCTCACCGTGCGCGGTCGTCGCACCGGTGCGCCGCACCGCGTGCCGGTCAATCCGCTGGCCTCGACGGCCGGATGGGGCTGGGAAGTGGGGCGCCTGCTGCCCGGCGCACTGACCGTCGACGCCGACGCCGAGACGCTGCGCAGGCATTCGGCGCTGCTGCCGGTCTTCGAGATCCAGGCCGTCACCGGCGCCGATTAGCATGGGGCCGTGACCACCGGGGGCGAGGAGACGAGTGCGCGCTGGGTGCTGCACATCGACATGGACGCCTTCTTCGCCTCGGTGGAGGAACTGACCCGGCCCACGCTGCGGGGACGCCCGGTGCTGGTCGGCGGCGCCGGCGGACGCGGGGTGGTGGCCGGGGCGTCGTACGCGGCACGCGCCTACGGGGCGTCGTCGGCGATGCCCATGCACCAGGCGCGGCGGCTGGTGGGTTCGTCGGCGGTGATTGTGCCGCCCCGCGGCTCGGTCTACCGGGTGGTCAGCGGGCGCGTCTTCGACATCATCCGCCGGTTCGCCCCGGTGATCGAGACGCTGTCGTTCGACGAGGCCTTCGCCGAACCCGCCGAACTGGCCGGCGCCACCGTCGACGACGCGCACCACTTCGCGGTGCGCCTGCGCACGGCGATCCGCGACGAGGTGGGACTGCCGGCGTCCGTCGGTTTCGGCTCGGGCAAACAGATCGCCAAGATCGCCTCCGGGCAGGCCAAACCGGACGGGATCGCGGTGATCGCGCCGAGCGGCGAACTGCAGTTCCTGCAGGCGCTGCCGGTCCGCAAGCTGTGGGGCATCGGCCCCGTCTCCGGCGACCGCCTGGCCCGCATCGGGGTGGAGACCATCGGTGATCTCGCGGCCCTGTCGAGCACCGAGGTGACGTCCGTCCTCGGCGGCACCGTCGGTCCGGCGCTGCACCGGCTGGCGCAGGGCATCGACAACCGCCCGGTGGCAGAGCGCGCCGTCGCCAAACAGATCAGTGCCGAATCGACCTTCGCCACCGACATCATCGATCTGGCCGGGCTGCGTGCGGCGGTCAGCGGTGCGGCCGCGGACGCGCACCGTCGACTGCGCCAAGACGGGCGTCGCGCCCGCACCGTGGTGGTGAAGCTGCGGCGCGCGGACATGTCGATCCTCACGCGCTCGCACACCATGCCCGCCGCCAGCGTCGATCTGGACGTGCTGACGGCCGCGGCGCAGCGTGTGGTGCTCGACCCGCGGGAGATCGGACCGATCCGACTGGTGGGGGTGGGCTACGCGGGACTGACCGAGGCCGAGCAGTACTCGCTGTTCCCCGATCTCGACGAGTACACCCCGGACGGCAGCAGCGAGCCCGAAGGGCAACTGGCGCACGATGATTCGGCGCAGGGTGCGAGCGACGACTCCGCGCCGGCGGAAGCCGATCCGACGGTCGCCGCGGCGGGGCGGCAGTGGCCGACCGGCGCCGACGTCGCGCACCCCGACTTCGGCCACGGCTGGGTGCAGGGCGGCGGACACGGCTTCGTCACCGTGCGGTTCGAGACGCGGGCCAGCGGACCCGGACGCGCCCACACCTTCCGGCTGCCCGAACCGAAGCTGGTCCGGGCCGACCCGCTGGACAGTCTCGCCTGGGACGACGAGGAATGAGGTCGGCCGATCAGGCGGGGCCGGAGGCGGCGAAGAAGTCGGCGATCTCCGTGCGAGAGGCACCCGTGGTCAGCAAGGCGATCAACGCCATGCGCACCTGAGGGGCGCGCAACCAGGGCGAGATGATGGCCCCGGCGCGCGCCAGGTCCACGCCGCCGCCACCGCCGCCGTAGGTGGCTTCCACTTCGCCGTAGGGCACGCGCGTGGACACCACCACCGGCACATTGCGGCGGGTGGCCAGCGCCACCTCCGCGGTGATGTCCGGGTGGGTGTTCCCCGAACCGGTGGCCGAGAGCACGATGCCCGCGGCCCGCTGCGCGACGGCCGCGGCGAGAAGGCCGGGGGACACGCCGGGATACAGCGCCAGCAGATCCACCCGCGCGGGCACGCCGCCGGGAATGGTGTCGGCCACCAGCGGACGCGGCAGATCGTCGTGCACGGTGTCGAAGGCCTCGAGCCCGGTGGTGGAGACCTTGAAGACGCCGCGCGCAGGCAGAACGCGGCCGCCGAGCGCCACCTGCACGCCGTTACCGCGGTTGTTCGGGTCGGCGGCCAGCGTGACCGCCGCGGCGATGTTCGCCGGACCGTCGGCGAGCGGATGGTCGGCCGGGAACTGGGCGCCGGTGAAGATCACCGGGCGGGGATCGGCGGCGAAGCAGTCGACCAGGAAGGCGGTCTCCTCGAGCGTGTCGGTGCCGTGGGTCACGACGACGCCGTCGACGTCGTCCTCGGCGAGCGAATCGGCGATGGCGACGGCCACCGCGAGCTGGTCGCGTACCAGCATGGCCGACGAATCCAGCGTCATCAGGTCCACCGGTCGGACGACGATCTCGCCGAGCTCGGCGGGGATCAGGTCTGCGCCGGTCAGCACGGGTACGGCGCCGTCGTCGGTGGTGCGGGAAGCGGCGGTGCCGCCGGTGGTGATCATCACAACTTGGCGTGGCGTCATGGCCTGATTCTCGCACTTCCGGCACGCACATGCGCGCTGGTCACCGCACGGGCGTGTGGCTGGAGTGACCAGACGTGCCCAGCAGAACCTGTGAAGCGGACACAGGTTTGTTTGGCATAGTGGTTTCAGCTCGGAACCCATCCGAACCGCCGAGCAGATTCCTACCTGGAGGTTTGATTCGGTGAAGTATCGCAAGTTCTTGGTCGTCGGCGCCGTCGCCGGCATGCTGAGCGTGACGGCCGCCTGCGGCAGCGACGACAGCAACCTGCCGCCCGTGCCGACCGCACAGGCGACGACCACATCCGCCGCCGCCGGCGGCGAAGACGCCGACCTGGTGGCACAGCTGTCGAACCCGAAGAAGCGTCCCACCGTCGACGCGCTGAACGAGATGCTGGAGATGGCACTCGATCCGGACGTGCCCGCCGCGGACAAGGTGGACCTCGTCGAGGGTGCCGAGGCCGACCCGAAGCTGTTCGATCAGCTCGTGAAGGTGGCCAAGGAGAATCCCGACGTCACCTACGAGATCAAGAACCCGGTCATCGGCAACGGCCCCAAGCGCGCCAGCGTCAAGGTCGAGGTGACGCTTCCGGACAACCCGCCGACCATGATCGACGCCGCGATCGTCTACGACAACGGCCGCTGGAAGCTCTCCAAGAGCACGGTCTGCCCGCTGCTGGAAGCCGGTGACGTGAAGAGCCCGCTGTGCACCGATGCCGGCGCGTCCAAGTCCAAGAGCGCCAAGAGCACGAGCAAGTCCGCCAACTGAGGCCCGACTTGCCCGAGGCTTGAACGGCGCAGACTGTAGAAACGGTGCGCGCCCGCTGAATTCAGCGGGCGCGCACCGTTTTTCGTCTGCAGGGCTCGTGTCTGGCCGGTCAGTCGGTCCGATTCCAGCGGAGCGTGAGTGAAGTCTGCTGGATGATCGGCCGATTCGGATCGGCGCCGACCAGCTCGCGGGCACCCGTCATCTCCAGCTGCGCCGACGTCGGCAGCAGGCGCGTCAGGTCCACCGTCACGGTGCCGGTGCCGGTGTTGGCGTAGCGCGTCAGGTCCAGGGTCGACGCCGAACCGGGGATCCGGAAGACCGTCGACGTCGGGGTCTCGTCGACCGCGATGTCAACGGTCAGCACGTCACCCTCCCACTTGGTGAGGGTCGCGACGATCTCCTGGGTCACCGTGGTCGCGGCGGTGACGGTGCGTTCGGTCCGCCACCGCGCGCCCACGCCGATCGGCTCGGTCGGCAGGGGAAGCGCGTAGGTGAATGCGCTGACCAGCGACTGCTCGATGGCGCGATTCGCCGGCTGGTCGGCGTTCGCCGGTGGGAACAGGCGCAGCGACACCGGGCTGAGGCCGTCGGCGTAGGTGGCGCCGCCATCAGCGCCGTCGAACGTGGCCAGCGCCGGGTTCAGCGGCTCGTCGGGCGAGGTGATCGCGCCGAGGGTGAACTCGAGGTTCTTCGGATCGGTGCAGCCGGCGCGGGCGGTCAGCGGCGTCGACAGTTCCTCGGTGGTGGTGGTCGGCGCCTCGCCCTGGTTGCCGATCACGCTGGTCTCACTCGACTTGGTGTCGAGCGTGACGCGCTGCGGGGTCTCGGTGGTCGGGGCCGACGTCGGCACCCGCAGTTCGCCGGTGCCCGGCTCGAGCAGTGCGACGTGGGCGGGCGGCAACTCGATCGGTCGAAGATCGGCGGCCTGCGCGCTGGAGGTCGGGTCGCAGCCCCGGTTGGGGTCCGCGCCCGACGACTCGTCGGAGGAGCAGCCGGTCAGGGCCATGGCGGCGGCCACCGACAGCGGCAGCAGGCCGGCCGCGGCGCGGGAGAATCGAGGGGCTGGCACGTCGTCCACCCTAGGCCAGCGGCCGTCGGCGGCCGCGCCCCGGTGCGGCGTCCGCCGCGCGCTCATGGACAATTGGGGGCATGGACGACGCTGCGCCCGGCCCCGACACCGAGAACGAGGCCACCCCGGACCGGGCCACCTCCCGTCGGCTCCTGATGTACCTCGCCGTCATCGCGGTGGCGGCCTACCTGCTCGACCTGCTCACCAAGACGCTGGCGGTGCACTATCTGGACCCCGCCGACCCGGTGGAGATCATCGGTGACTTCGTCACGCTGTCGCTGCTGCGGAACAGCGGTGCGGCGTTCTCGATGGCCACCGGTTACACCTGGGTGCTGACCATCGTCGCGCTGCTCGTGGTGGCGGTGATCATCCGGTTCAGCAGCCGCCTCGGTTCGCTCGGCTGGGCCGTCGGGCTCGGTCTGGTGCTGGGCGGGGCGCTGGGCAATCTCACCGACCGCATCTTCCGCGCGCCCGGACCGCTGCGCGGGCACGTCGTCGACTTCTTCTCGGTGGGGCAGTGGCCGGTGTTCAACGTGGCCGACTCCGCGGTGGTCTGCGGCGCGATCCTGCTGGTGGTGCTGACCCTGCTGGGCTACGACTACGACGGACAGCGGACCGGGTGGGCCGCCCGCAACGATCGGGCTGCCGCAGACGGGACCCGCGAGGAAGGCGACAGCGATGCGTGAATCACGAGCGATGCCCGTGCCCGACGGGCTCGACGGCATGCGGGTCGACGCGGGCATCGCACGCGTCCTCGGCCTGTCCCGGACGGTCGCCGCGGGGCTGGCCGACGCCGGTGACATCACCGTCGACGGCGCCGCGGTGCCCAAATCGCATAAGCTCGCCGCCGGTACCTGGCTGGACGTGACGCTGCCGGCCGTCGCCGAACCGCTGCGCGTGGAGCCGACACCGGTGGAGGACCTCACCGTCCTGTACCACGACTCGGACATCATCGTCGTCGACAAGCCGCCGGGCGTCGCGGCGCATCCGTCGCAGGGCTGGACCGGCCCCACCGTGGTCGGCGCGCTGGCGGCCGCGGGCTTCCGGATCTCCACCTCGGGCGCCGCGGAACGGCAGGGCATCGTGTCCCGCCTCGACGTCGGCACCTCGGGCGTGATGGTGGTGGCCGCCTCCGAGCACGGTTACACCGTGCTCAAGCGGGCCTTCAAGCAGCGCACCGTCGACAAGGTCTATCACGCGGTGGTGCAGGGCCATCTGGATCCGCCCGAGGGCACCATCGATGCGCCCATCGGACGGCACCCGGGCTCGGACTGGCGGTTCGCGGTGACCGCGCGCGGCAAGGAATCGGTGACCCACTACGAGACCCTGGAGATGTTCGCGGCGGCCAGCCTGCTCGACATCGACCTCGAGACCGGGCGCACCCACCAGATCCGCGTGCACTTCTCGGCCCTGCACCACCCGTGCGTGGGCGATCCGACGTACGGGGCCGACCCGAAGCTCGCCGCGCGCCTCGGCCTGGACCGGCAGTGGCTGCACGCGCGGACGCTCGCCTTCGCGCACCCCGCGGACGGTCGTCGGGTGGAGTTCACCGCGCCCTATCCGGCGGACCTCAGCCACGCGCTGGAGGTCCTGCGGGACGCCTGAGTTCCGGCGAACACCGGGGTCGACGGCGACGTCGTACCTCATGCGTCACACCCAGGCGAGCCGAATCCTATCTGTCGGCCTCGGCGCCTAGAGTGGAGGCGTTCCACGGGCCGTCGAGGCCGCCGCAAGAGCAAAGGGGTCGAAAGTCGTGTCCGGTTCGTTTGTTCACCTGCACAATCACACCGAGTACTCGATGCTCGACGGTGCGGCCAAGGTGTCGCCCCTGTTCGCGGAGGCGCAGCGGCTCGGGATGAGTGCGATCGGCATGACCGACCACGGCAACATGTTCGGTGCCAGCGAGTTCTACAACACCGCGCGCAAGCACGACATCAAGCCGATCATCGGCATCGAGGCGTATATCGCTCCCGAGTCGCGGCTCAACACCAAGCGCGTGCTGTGGGGCAGTCGGGAGCAGAAGAGCGACGACGTCGCCGGTTCCGGCGCGTACACCCACATGACGATGGTGGCCGAGAACGCGGAGGGCCTGCGGAACCTGTTCCGGCTGTCGTCGCGGGCCTCGATCGAGGGTCAGCTCGGCAAGTGGGCGCGCATGGACGCGGAGATCATCGCCGAGCACTCCGCCGGCATCATCGCCACCACCGGCTGCCCGTCCGGTGAGGTGCAGACCCGCCTGCGTCTGGGCCAGGAGGCGGAGGCGCTGGAGGCCGCCGCGAAGTGGCAGGACATCTTCGGCAAGGAGAACTTCTACCTCGAGCTCATGGAGCACGGGCTGGAGATCGAGCGTCGCGTGCGCGACGGCCTGCTCGACATCGGTCGCAAGCTCGGCATTCCGCCGCTGGTGACCAACGACTGCCACTACGTGACCCGCGATCACGCCGCGGCCCACGAGGCGCTGCTGTGCGTGCAGACCGGCAAGACCCTCTCCGACCCGACCCGCTTCAAGTTCGACGGCGACGGCTACTACCTGAAGTCGGCCGACGAGATGCGCGCGCTTTGGGACGACGTGGTGCCCGGCGCCTGCGACAACAGCGTCGAGATCGGCGAGCGCGTGCAGTCGTACGCCGACGTGTTCACCCACCGCGACCGGATGCCGATCTTCCCGGTGCCCGAGGGCCACACCCAGGAGTCGTGGCTGGCGCGCGAGGTGGAAGTGGGACTGGGCCGCCGCTTCGAGGGCGGCACCGTGCCGACCGAATACTCCGAGCGGGCCCGCTACGAGCTCGACGTGATCAATCAGATGGGCTTCCCGGCCTACTTCCTGGTGGTCGGCGACCTGATCGCGCATGCGCTCGAGGTCGGCATCCGCGTCGGCCCCGGTCGTGGTTCGGCTGCCGGTTCGCTGGTCGCGTGGGCGCTGGGCATCACCAACATCGACCCCATTCCGTACGGCCTGCTGTTCGAGCGCTTCCTCAACCCCGAGCGCGTGTCGATGCCCGATATCGACATCGACTTCGACGACCGTCGCCGCGGCGAAATGGTGCGGTACGCCTCCGACAAGTGGGGCACCGACAAGGTCGCGCAGGTCATCACCTTCGGCACCATTAAGACCAAGGCGGCGCTCAAGGACTCCGCGCGCGTGCAGTTCGGTCAGCCCGGCTTCGCGATCGCCGACCGCATCGCCAAGGCGCTGCCGCCGCCCGTCGCGGCCAAGGACATCACCGTCGCCGGCATCACCGACCCGTCCAACGAGCGGTACGCGGAGGCGGCCGAGGTCCGCACCCTGCTTGAGACCGATCCGGACGTCCGGACGATCTACAACACCGCACTCGGCCTGGAAGGCCTGATCCGCAACGCGGGCGTCCACGCGTGCGCGGTGATCATGTCGTCCGAGCCGCTCACCGATGCCATCCCGGTGTGGAAACGCGCCCAGGACGGCGCGATCATCACCGGCTGGGACTACCCGTCGTGCGAGGACATCGGCCTGCTGAAGATGGACTTCCTCGGGTTGCGGAACCTGACGGTCATCGGCGATGCGCTCGACAACATCAAGAACAACCGCGGCGTCGACGTCGACCTCGACAAGCTGCCGATGGACGACGCCGCCACCTACGAGCTGCTGGCGCGCGGTGACACGCTCGGCGTGTTCCAGCTCGACGGCGGCGGTATGCGCGAACTGCTGAAGATGATGCAGCCGACCGGCTTCGAGGACATCGTCGCCGTGCTCGCGCTGTATCGCCCGGGTCCCATGGACGTCGGCGCGCACCACGCGTACGCGCGCCGTAAGAACGGCCTGGAGGAGATCAAGCCGATCCACCCGGAGCTGGAGGAACCGCTCAAGGAGATCCTCGCCGAGACCTTCGGCCTGATCGTGTATCAGGAGCAGATCATGGCGATCGCGCGGAAGGTGGCCGGGTACAGCCTCGGCGAAGCCGACCTGCTGCGTCGTGCCATGGGCAAGAAGAAGAAGGAGATCCTCGACGAGGCCTACGGCGGCTTCGCGGCGGGCATGCAGAAGAACGGCTTCTCGCAGCCGGCGATCACCGCGCTGTGGGACACGGTGCTGCCGTTCGCCGGCTACGCGTTCAACAAGTCGCACGCCGCCGGCTACGGCCTGGTCTCGTTCTGGACCGCCTACCTCAAGGCCAACTACCCGGCCGAGTACATGGCCGGTCTGCTCACCTCGGTGGGCGACGACAAGGACAAGTCGGCGATCTACCTGGCCGACTGCCGGCAGATGGGCATCACCGTGCTGCCGCCGGACGTCAACGCCTCGCGCGCCGACTTCGCCGCCGTCGGCGAGGACATCCGCTTCGGTCTGGCCGCGATCCGCAACGTCGGCGCCGGCGTGGTGGCCTCGATCATCGCCTCCCGCGAGGAGAAGGGCGCGTTCGCCAGTTTCTCCGACTATCTCGGCAAGATCGATGTGACGGCCTGCAACAAGAAGGTCACCGAATCGCTGATCAAGGCCGGTGCCTTCGACTCGCTGGAACATCCGCGCAAGGGTCTGTTCCTGGTGCACGCCGACGCCGTCGACTCGGTGGTGGGCACCAAGAAGGCCGAGGCCATCGGCCAGTTCGATCTGTTCGGCGACATGGGCGGCGGCGACGAATCCATCGCCGAGGTCTTCGCGGTGAAAGTGCCGGACGAGGAATGGGAGTCCAAGCACAAGCTCGCCCTCGAACGGGACATGCTGGGCCTGTACGTCTCCGGCCACCCGCTGGCCGGCGTCGAACACGCCCTCGCGGCGCAGGCCGACACCTCCATCGCGTCGCTGCTGCAAGAGCAGGTGGGCGACGGCGCCCAGATCACCATCGGCGGCATCATCTCCTCGGTGAACCGACGCGTGAACAAGAAGGGCGAGCCGTGGGCGGTGGTCACCGTCGAGGACATGGTCGGTGGCGTGGAAGTGATGTTCTTCCCGCGCGCCTACCTCGCCTTCGGTATGGACCTCGTGGTCGACAACATCGTGTTGGTCAAGGCGCGCACCAATAAGCGCGACGACTCGCTGATGATCAGCGCCAACGATCTGGCGGTGCCGGATCTGTCGGCGGTGGGCACCACCAAGCCGCTGAATCTGACCCTGACCGCGCGCGCGTGCACCCCCGCTCGGGTGTCGGCACTCAAGCAGGTGCTGATCCGGCATCCGGGAACGTCGGACGTGCACGTGACGCTGGTAAGCGAACGCAAGCAGACCCAGCTGCGGCTCACCGACGCGCTGCGCGTGACGCAGTCGTCGGCCCTGATGGGCGACCTCAAGGCGTTGCTGGGACCGAGCTGCCTGAGCTGATCGAGTTCCTGAGCTGACGGGGTTGCGGCCGTGCTGATCCTGGAGTCGACCGGGCCGGTGGTGGTCGAGACGGTCATCAAGAAGTCGCGGTTCATCGCGACCGCGGTCGGCATCTCGGCGCCGGAGGAGTTCGCGGACTTTCACGCCGAGATCGTCGCGGGTGCGCCCGGCGCGCGGCACGTGTGCTGGGCGTACACGCTCGGGTCCGGGCCGCACCTGGTGGCGCGCTCGTCCGACGACGGAGAGCCCGGCGGCACCGCCGGACCGCCGATCCTCGCCGCCCTGCAGTCGCGGCAGGTGGCGAATGCGGCGATCACGGTGGTGCGCTACTTCGGCGGTGTGAAACTCGGGGCCGGCGGTCTCATCCGGGCGTACGGCGGCAGCGCCAACGCCGTGCTCGACGCCACACTGCTGCGGGCGGCGATCGCGACCGCCGTGCTGACCATCGAGGCCCGCTCGACGACGCCGGCCGACTCGAGGGCGCCCTGCATGCGCTCGGTACCGTCCGCGCGGTCGACTACGCGCCGAGCGGCGTCCGTTTCGTGCTCGAGGTGCCCGCGGACGACGAAGCGCTGGTCGGGGACCGGGTGCTGTCGTTGACGTCGGGGGCCGCGACCGTCGTCGACGTCGCGCATCTGTTGGCCTAGACGGGCAGTTTCGGTGAGCCGAAACATTTGTTGCGACCTGCGCTATCATGGGATCCATGACCACCGTTGAACAGCTGACCGGTACGGGTGAACACGCCGGACGGGGCGTGGCCGCGACCGTGGCGGTGTTCGGCGTCGATTGGCCGGCTTACAAGCTGCACGCGCTGGTCGCCGGAGTGCTCGTCGTGGCCCTGGTGTTCGCGTTCGGTGGCACCGGAATCCTGGCCGGATGGCTCGCGGCGGGAGTCGCCGCGGTCGTCTGGTGGGGCGGGCGTGTCGTGCTGCGCCCGCGGTGGGACGATAGTGGGCGTGACCACCACGCCCGCAGCTGACCACACCGTCGTCGCCGGACTGAACCCGGCCAGCATCGACGCCGCCGCCGAGCGGTTGGACGGCGTCGTCGTCCGGACTCCGTTGGAGCCGTGCCCGCGCCTGTCCGAAGCCACCGGCGCGCAGATTCACCTCAAGCGCGAGGATCTGCAGGCCGTGCGGTCGTACAAGATTCGCGGCGCCTACAACGTGATGGCGCAGCTGACCCCCGCCGAGCTGGCCGCAGGTGTGGTGGCGGCGAGCGCCGGCAACCACGCGCAGGGCGTCGCCTTCGCGTGCGCCACCATGGGGGTCAAGGGCCGAATCTACGTCCCGACCACCACTCCGAAGCAGAAGCGTGACCGCATCTCCTGGCACGGCAAGGAATTCGTCGAACTGATCGCCGTCGGCGACACCTACGACGCCGCCGCGGCCGCCGCGCAGGCCGACGTGCTGCGTACCGGCTCGACGTGGATCCACGCCTTCGACGATCCGCGCACCGCCTCCGGGCAGGGCACCATCGGCAAGGAGTTCGTCGAGCAGCTCGGCGACGCGCCCGACGTGGTGGTGCTGCCGGTCGGCGGCGGCGGCTGCCTGGCCGGGATCGTCACCTACCTGCGTGCGGCGTGCCCCGCAGCGGCGATCGTCGGTGTCGAGCCGTCCGGCGCACTGTCGTTGGCGGCCGCCCTGGTGACCGGCGAGCCGCACACCCTCGACGAGATCGATCCGTTCGTCGACGGCGCCGCGGTCAAGCGCATCGGCGCGCTCGGGCATCGCGTCCTCGCCGACGCCGGGGCCCGCGTGGCGGAGCACCCGACGCTCGCGGCCCTCACCGACACCCCGGCGGTGCCGGTGATCGCCGCCGACGCCGTCGACCTGGCGCCCGGCAGCGTCACCATCACGCACGTCGACGAGGGCGCCATCTGCTCGACGATGCTCGAGCTGTACCAGAACGAAGGCATCATCGCCGAGCCCGCGGGCGCCCTCGCGGCCACGGCGCTCGCCGAACTCGACCTGCCCGCCGACGCGAAGGTCGTCGCGCTGGTCTCCGGCGGCAACAACGACGTCTCGCGGTACGGCGAGATCATCGAGCGCTCGCTGGTGCACCGCGGCCTCAAGCACTACTTCCTGGTGAACTTCCCGCAGGAACCCGGCGCGCTGCGCCGTTTCCTCGACGAGGTCCTCGGCCCGGACGACGACATCACCCTCTTCGAGTACCTCAAGCGGAACAACCGGGAGATCGGCACCGCGCTGGTCGGCGTCGAACTCGGCAGCCGCGCCGGCTTCGACGGCCTCCTCGACCGGATGGCGCGCTCGCGACTGGACGTCGAACGCCTGGAACCGGGCTCTGCGGCGTACAAGTACCTCACCTGACCGTGGTGCGCCGACGAGGTGGTCTCCTCGTGGTCGAGGGCTATGCGTTGCGCGCCAACTCGAAGATCGCAGTCTCCACCTGTGCGGGAGTTCGGCCGAACGGTGCTCCCCAATCCCGCAGCAACTCGAGGTAGCGCGTGTAGTCCGGGGTCCGATAGGGGGTCAGAATCAACCCGGCGTTCTCCGGATCCGCGAGCCACTGCTGCACCAACGAATCCAGGATGGGCGCCGCTTCCGGGGATTCGATGCCGGTGTGCGCTGACGCGAAGTAGAGCCACTTGGTGAAGAACGCGGGGCCGAGTTGCTTGATGTGGCCTTCGTTCGTGAGGTAGCGGAATCCTTCGACAGGTCCAGACGTGCTGTCGTCCCCACTCGAGGTGACCTTGGCGGCCGCGATTCGAAGTCGGTCGACGACGTCCTCACGGACGGGGGCGGTAGCGGCACCCTGTTGGAGTCCGGTCAGCATCCAACGGACCCGGGTCGGACCGTATCCGCTGGTCCCGTACCCCCACACCATCGCAGCCACGAATGCGGGAAGTACTCGGCCGTCGGCGAGTTCGCTGTGCACCGCCTGCCGAATCGTCTCGCGGTCGACCCTGTCGGGCAAGCGCTCGAGGAGATCGACGACGTCGGACCTGTCGTGAAACTTGCCCCGCCATTTGTTCAGTTTCCACGGAAAGGCTCGCTGCTGAATCGGTGGAGCACTCAGCAGTTCGGCGAGCACGTCCGGCACGTTCGGTTGGTTGGCTACCACTAGCGCTCCTCGGCTCGAGTCCCCGTAACACCGGTTCCGGACAAGAAGCGGCTGTGCACGGCGACACAGCGGCGCTGTCGTACCCCCGTGACATAGTACTCGCACGGCGGGGTGACGAGAGGTGGCGCGGTGGAACGTGCGGTTGAAGGCGCGGTGGAGGTCCTGATCGAGGCGGGGCTGATCACCGGCGAGGAGGACGTGATGCCGGCGGGCGACGACCTGATCCGGACCGGGCTCGCCGAGATCGACGACGCGCTCGGCGGTGGACTCCGCCGGGGTTCGCTGACGGTCATCGCCGGCCACGGGGGAGCCGGGGCGGCGATGCTGGCCCGCCAGATCGCGGGTCACGCGGCCGCCGAGCAGGGCCTGACTGCGGGGTATCTGGCGGTGGGCTCGCGCGCGGCCGATGTGCAGCGCGAGGCGATCGCCGGTCAGACCGGCGTGCGTGTCACCGAGATCCACCACGACACCGCTGCCGAGCGGAGGGCCGCGGTGGAGCGGGTGTTCGACGGAAGGCTGACGATTCGGCAGACGGACGTCCGTACCCGTGAGGCCGTCCTCGAACGGGCCATCCACAGCCTGCAAGTCGACGAGGACGACCTCCTGGTGATCGACTGCCTCAACCTGATCGGCGTCGTCGACGACGACTGGCGCTTCCCGCTGAGTCCGCCGCTGGCCTCGGACGAGATGGCGGACCTGCTCCGCCACCTGCGGGTGCTCGCGCTGGACGCGGACCGGGTGATCATCGTGGTGGCCGACCTGCCGATCATGGGAACAGGCGAATACCCCAATTCGGCGGACCATTCGATGGCGCACCGCGCCGCGCTCGGTCCGGCGGCGCAGCTCGCGGACTCGCTCCTGCTGCTCTACCGCCCCGACCTGTGGGACGCGAACGACCCGCGATCGGGCGAGACCGACGTCGTCGTCGCGCGCGGTCCGCACCGCCATGTGCCGACCACGGTGACCTTCGCGCACCAGCTACACCTCGCGCGCTTCGTCTCCTTCCGCTAGACCCGCGCGGCAGACCTGTTTCCGCGTGTCGCGACGCCCTCCGCGTGTCGCTGACCGAGCTCGCGGTTGCGACCCGGGAAAGGGGTCGCGACGTGCGGAAACAGGCCGTGGACCAGCGCCCACGCCGACAAACGAGCGCTTAGTAATACAGGGAAGGTAGGCGGACCGAGGACCGTCTATTTCACAGTGCATCTGAAACGTGATCGTGCACACATCTTTCCGTCTGATCTATGTATATTGCTACCCACGAGTCAGTTACGGGGTGGACGGCACGCGTGCGGTCACGACGATGGGTGAAGGCGGGGGAGTGGCCACAGATACGGTCGGCGCGGGTGAGATGCCAGCGCACTCTCGGCGCGGATGGTCCGACACCGGCTTCGGCAAGTGGTGGCGCGAACACATCACCAAGTCGTTCGAGACCTTCGGCCGCCAGTTGGCGATGTTCGTCGAAGTATTCAAGGTTCTGGTCACCGACCTGGCCAAGGGGCGCTTTCCGTTCGCCGAGTTCGTCCGCCAGTGCGGATTCATGGCGTCGACGTCGGTCTTCCCGACACTGCTGGTCGCGATCCCCATCGGGGTGATCGTCTCCATCCAGGTGTCCAACATCGCCGGGCAGATCGGTGCCACGTCGTTCGCCGGCGCCGCGACCGGCCTCGGCGTGATCCGCCAGGGCGCGCCCCTGGTCACCGCGTTGATCATGGCGGGCGCGATCGGCTCGGCGATCGCCGCCGACCTCGGCTCCCGCACCATCCGCGACGAGATCGACGCCATGAAGGTGATGGGCGTCAATCCCATCGAACGCCTCATCTCCCCGCGCCTGCTCGCCACCATGGTGGTCAGCTTCCTGCTCTGCGGCTTCGTCTGCTTCGTCGGCTTCATCACCGGCTACCTGTTCAACGTGTACTTCCAGGGCGGCACACCGGGCAGTTACACGGGCACGTTCGCGTCCTTCGCCGGCACCTCCGACCTGGTCTTCGCGTTGGTGAAAGCCGTGATCTTCGGCGCCATCGTGGCGGTGGTGGCCTGCGACCGCGGCCTCACCACCAGCGGCGGCCCCGCCGGTGTGGCCAACTCGGTGAACGCGGCGGTGGTCAACTCGGTGATCCTGCTCTTCACGGTGAATGTGGTGCTGACGCAGCTCTTCGCCCTCGTGGTCCCGGCGAAGGTGGTGTGACATGACCGCTTCGCGGTATACCGCGCCGGTCCTGCGGCCGCTCGTCGGTCTCAAGAAGCTGTGGACCGTCCCGCGCGACGGCCTGGTCTCTATGGGCCACCTGATCACCTTCCTGGTCAAGTCCATCGGGCTGGCGCCGATCACCTTCCGGCACTACCAGAAAGAGGTCTGGCGGCTGCTGTCCGATGTGGCGTGGGGCAACGGCGCCATCGTCGTCGGCGGCGGCACCGTCGGCGTCATGGTGATCCTGGGCATCATGGGCGGCGCCACGGTCGGCATCGAGGGTTACACCGCGCTGAACCTGCTGGGCATGGAACCGATCACCGGCGCACTGTCGGCGTTCGCGACGACCCGCGAGATCGCCCCGCTGCTGGCGGCGACCGCGTTCACCGCGCAGTCCGGCTGTCGGTTCACCGCGCAGCTCGGATCGATGCGGATCAGCGAGGAGATCGACGCGCTCGAGGCGATCGCGATCCGGCCGCTGCCGTACCTGGTGACCACCCGCATGGCGGCCGCCGTGATGTCGATCGTCCCGCTGTACGCGATCGCGCTGGCCGCGAACTACATCGCCGCGCAGGTGATGTTCCAGGTGCAGAGCGGCCAGGGCGTCGGCACCTACCTGCACTACTTCCAGCAGTTCATGCTGTCCACGGACGTGCTGTTCTCCTTCTTGAAGGTGATCGTGTTCGTGCTGCTGACCACGTTCATCCAGTGCTACTACGGCTACTTCGCCTCGGGCGGTCCGGAAGGTGTCGGCGTGGCCGCCGGCCACGCGATCCGCCTGGCGATCATCACGATCGTCTTCGCCAACCTGATCATGACGCTGGTGTTCTGGGGCACCACGTCGGGCATCAAGATTTCGGGGTAACTGACCATGGTTCGAGTGGATACCGGAGGCCGCGACCCGTCGGTCGGCCAGTACCTGTGGCGGGGCGTCGCCTTTCTGGCGGTGTGCATCGTGGTGCTCGCGCTGCTGGTCATGCGGTACCAGGGCACCTTCGACAGCCGGACCGACGTGGTCGCGGAGATGACCGACGTGGGCGACGGCCTGATCCCCGGCGCCGACGTCCGGTACAACGGCTTCATCGTCGGCGCGGTCGCCAGCGTCGAGGCCGTCCGCACGGTCCACGACGGTGCGGCGGGGCCGCTCAAGCGCGTCAACATCGAACTCCTGCCAAAGCAGGCCGAGGGCATTCCCACCAACACCACCGCGCGCACGGTTCCGGCGAACCTGTTCGGCGTGAACTCGGTGGAGCTGATCCAGCCGGCCGATCCGTCGTCGTCGCATCTGACGAGCGGTGCGACGATCCCCGCCGACACCAGTGCCGACACCATCCGTTTGCAGGACGCGCAGAACGATCTGCGCGACCTGCTCAAGGCGGTGCCGCCGGAGGACCTGGGCATGGTGCTCGGCAACATCGCCGACGCACTGCGCGGCGGCGGCGCGACCTTCAAGACCTTCCTGCCGGTGCTCGACGGCTACTTCCGCGAGCTCAACGCCCAGTTCCCGGCGGGTGCGCCGTCGGGCTTCGACAATTACAACGCCGCGCTCGGCGGGCTGGCGAAGTCGACGCCGGAACTGCTCGACGCACTGGGCCGCAGCGTGGTCCCGGCCATGACGATCGCGGAGAATCAGCGGAACCTGACGGCGCTGCTGTCGGCCGGGCAGGGTCTGCTCGACCAGACGCAGACGATGTTCGCCAAGAACGGCGACGGCGGTATCCGGCTCGTCGGCGACCTGAACACCACCATCGGCGCCCTCATGCTGCAGCCCGACGCCATGCCGCAGGCCGTGCGCGAACTGTACGTGCTCGCCGGCCGGGTCCTCGGCGTGTTCACCGGCACCAACGGCAAGGTGCAGCTGAACCTCGGTATCAGCTTCAGCCCGTTCGAACGTTACGGCCGCCAGAACTGCCCGGTGTACGACGGTGGGCCGTACGGCCAGCTCCGCGGCCCCGGCTGCATCGGCCCGGGCACCGGCACCGGCCCCACCATGTCCGGTCCGCTGATGATCTACCCGGAGGAGGGCCTGCAGCGGCGCACGGTGTCCGGCAAGGTCACCACCGCCCACGATGAGAAGACCATCGCGGCGGCACTGGGCCGCAAGCCCACCGCGGCCGAATCGCTGATGCTCGGACCGCTGGTCTCCGGCGTCACGCCCGTTCCGGGGCCGTCCGCAACCGCACCGCAGGGAGGAGCCAAGTGAGCCAGCCGTCGGCCAGCATTCGTAAACCGCTCATCGGTTTCACCGCGTTCGCGCTCGCAGCGCTGTTCATGACCTACCTGATCTGGTCGACCCTGGAGCGGACCCTCGACGGTCCGACCGGCGATTACTCCACCGTCTTCCACGACGCGTCCGGCCTCGCCGTCGGCGACGACGTGCGCATGGCCGGTGTCCGCGTGGGTCGTGTCGAATCGATCGACTTGGAGAACGGGCAGGCCCGCGTCGGCTTCGACGTCCTCACCGACCAGAGGATCTACGACAACACGCAGGCTGCGATCCGCTACCAGAACCTCATCGGTCAGCGGTACGTGGCGCTGAGTCTGGTCGGCGACGCCCCCGGCGCGCCGCTCGGGAAGGGCAGCGCGCTCAAGCAGGACGGCGTCGACTCGTTCGATGTGACCCGCCTGCTCGCCGGCTTCCAGCCGGTCTTCGACACCCTGACCCCGGAGCAGGTCAACGGCCTCACCATGAGCCTGATCAACACCTTCCAGGAGGGCGATCAGATCTCGCTGAGCAACACGCTCACCCAGATCGGCCAGGTGGCCGACGACATGGCCGACCGCGACGAGATGCTCGGCGCCATCATCACCAACCTGTCGGTGGTGATGCGCGAACTGGCCTCGCAAGGCGACCAGGTGCAGCAGCTGATCGACAACACCGCCCAGCTCGTGGAGGGCCTCAACGGGAACTCCGCAGCCTTCGGCAAGTCGGTGCAGCTCATCGGCCGCACGGCGCAAGGCCTCGGCACGGTGATCGGCGACAGCCAGGCCTCCTTGGAGACGGCAGGCACCGCCGCGCGCAACGCCACCAGCAAGCTGATCGCGATCGGCCCCACCCTGGACCGCGGCGCCAAGGTGCTGCCCGAGTTCCTCGTCCACTTCCCGATGGTGATGAGCCAGGGAGCCTACTTGAACATCTACGCCTGCGAACTGGACATCTCCATCGGCAACGTCTTCCTTCCGCCCGGCCTGCTCCGGCAGATCGGCGGCACCCAGCATTCGGTGGTGTGCCGCTGATGAGGAAGAAACTGCGTCACTCCTGGGGCGAACGTCGCCTGCTCTGGTACGGCCTGATCGGCTCGGTGACCATCATCGCGCTGCTCGTGGCCATCGTCGGGTTCAGCGAACTCGGCATCGGCAAGACCACCTACACCGCGAACTTCACCAACGCCGGCGGGATCCGTCCCGGCGACAAGGTGCGGGTGGCCGGCATCGACAAGGGTGAGGTGACCGGCACCGCACTCGCCGGCGACCACGTCGAGGTGACCTTCCGGGTCGATGACGACGTGCAGATCACCGACAACGGCGTCGCGACCATCAAACTGTCGACGCTCCTCGGCCAGCGGTTCGTCGAGGTCGACATGGGCAACGGCGCCGGGCCCGCTCCGGACGGCGTGGTCCCGAACACCGAGGTGCCCTACGACCTGCAGAAGACGCTGGAGGCGGGGGTCCCGATCCTGGAGGGGATCGACGACGCGCAGCTCGCGGCCAGCCTCCGCGGCCTCAACAAGCAACTCGACGGCGTCCCGGCGATCGCCGAACCGACGCTGGACGCGTTGACCCGGATGTCCGACGTGATCAACAACCGGACCGACCAGATCAATCAGCTCATCAAGGACACCGAGACGGTCACCGACCAGGTGGCCGGGAGCCAGCACGAACTGTCGATCATCGTCGGACAGGGTGCGCAGCTGGCGGGCAAGATCACCGCGCGCGAGGCGTTGGTGACGCGGCTGCTCGACGGCCTCGCCGATCTCACGGCGCAGGCCGAACTGCTCGCCGACGCCAACCAGGGCCAGTTCGCGCCGTTGATGGCGAACTTGACGACCATCTCGCAGGGCCTGGAGAAGAACCGCGACAACCTGCGGAACATGCTCGACATCCTGCCGGTGACGGCGCGGTCGATCAGCAACCTCACCGGTGACGGGCCGTACGCCAACGGCTACCTGCCGTGGGGCATCTTCCCGGACAACTGGCTGTGCAAGGCGCGGGTGGTGGACGGATGTTGAGGGGGAACAAGCGCGTGACGGGCTTCAAACGCACGCCGGCCTTGGCGGCGGCGGCATTGGCGGCGGTGGGCGGGCTCACGTTGAGCGCCTGCTCGCTGGTCCCGACCGGCCTGCAGACGGCCGTGGGCGCGGCGCAGACCTACACGGCCTACTTCGACAGCGCGGCCGGCCTGTACGAGGGCAACGACGTCGCGGTGCTCGGCATGCCGGTCGGTCGCGTCGTCTCCCTCCACCCGGAGGGCACGCGCGTCAAGGTGGAGCTGGCGGTCGACAGCGACATCGCGATCCCCAAGGATGCGACCGCCGCGATCGTCAACACGTCGATCGTCACCACCCGGCACATCGAGCTGACCCCGGTGTACACCGGCGGGGAGAAGCTGGCGGCCGGCGGCACCGTGGCGAACACCGCGTCGCCGGTGGAGATCGGCACGCTGTTCGACTCGATCGACGCGCTGGTGGAGAACCTCAAGGGCGAGCCCGGCGGGGAACAGCCGATCGCCGACCTCGTCGACATCGCGTCCGGCGTGGCCGACGGCAACGGCGAACGGCTGCGGGAGGCGCTGGCCGCGCTGGAGAAGGCGGGCAAGCTCGGCGCGAACAACGCCGACGGCATCGGGCAGATCCTGCGCAACATCAGCGAGCTGACCAGCACGCTGACCGCGAACTACCCCAAGATGCTGGCGCTGTCGGACTCGGTGACCACGGTGTCGGAGATGCTCGGCGAACAGAGCGTCGGCCTGCAGGCCACCCTCGACAATGTAAACGCGGCCCTGCAGAACACGGCCGAATTCCTGGAGGGCAACGCGGGGAACGTGTCGTCGTCGATGACCGGGCTGGCGTCGTTGGCGTCGAACCTGTCGGACTACTCGCGGCAACTCGTCGACACCATCGACATGGGGCCGCTGCTGTTCCAGAACCTCGCGAACTCCATCTCCGCCGAGCAGGGCGCGTGGCGCGCGCAGGTGCTCCTGGACAAGTCGCTCATCGACAACGAACTGCTGTCCCGCTTCTGCGAGGCGATCAACCTGCAGAAGAACGGTTGCCGCACCGGCCAGCTCGGCGACTTCGGTCCGGACCTGGGCATCTACTCGGGCCTGCTGGAGTTGAGCAAGAAATGACCTCGATGAAGAAGATCGCGATGGGTGCGGTCTCGTTGGCCACCGTCGTCAGCCTCACCGCCTGCGGCGCGGTACCCGGCATCACCGTCGAACAGATTCCGCTGCCCGCACCGGGTTCGCTGGGCGACACCATCGAACTCAAGGCCGTCTTCGACAACGCCCTCAACCTGCCCGCGCAGGCCAAGGTGCGGTTGGGCGGCACCGACGTGGGCGTGGTCTCCGACATCGTCGCCAAGGACTACCGCGCGGTGGTCACCATGAAGGTCTCGACCAGCTCGTCGATCCCGGTCGGCACCGGTGCCGAACTGCGGCAGGCGACGCCGCTCGGCGACGTCTTCGTCGCACTGAACCCGCCGGTCGACCCGACCGGGGGCACGATGACGAACGGTGAGACCCTGACCGGTCCGACGTCGGCCGCCGCCACGGTGGAGGATCTGCTCATCAGCATGACCGCGCAGGTGGACTCCGGCTCGGTCGGCGCGCTGCAGCAGATCTTCACCGAACTGTCGACGGCCCTGTCCGGTGACACCAAGTACATCGAGCTGCAGGGCGCGATCAACGGTTTCACCACCGCGATCAGCCGGTTCAACGCGAACTCGGCGGAGGTCGACACGGCGATGGCCACCACGCGTACCCTCACCGCCGACCTGGCGGCGGGCCGCAACCAGATCGCCGCCGCGGTGAACAAGCTGCCGCCGGCGATCAACGCGATCAATGGTGAACTCGGCCTCATCCTGGACACGCTCAACAAGTCCAACGTGGTGACCGGGGCGACCACCGACTTCCTCAACCAGCGGCAGGACGACCTGATCAGCCTGTTCACCCACCTCAGCACGGCCGCCGTCGCTCTCGAGAAGACGGCCCCGCAACTGGGGCCGCTGATGCAGCGTCTGTTCGAGCTGAACCCGAAGTGGCAGAACTCGACGCCGGGCAGCGCCGCCACGGTGGCGACCAAGCTGTACTGGCTCACCCCGGGCGTCGGCTTCGACGCGGCGTCGCGGTTCCCCGAGCTCCAGGATCTGCAGGGCGGTCTGGAAAGTCTGCAGCAGACGCTGGCCGTCGTGCTGGCGCGGCTCAACGGAACGAACGGGGCGCCGAACTGATGATGGCCTTCCTGCGGAAACACTCCATGCTGCTGGGCAACCTCGCCCTCGCCCTGGTGATGGTGCTGGCGCTGGCCTACCTGGCCTTCGTCTCGCTGAGCTGGCGGCCCTGGCAGGGCCGCTACGAGGTGACGGTGAAGTTCCCGATCTCCGGCGGCCTGCAGAACACCTCGAAGGTGACGCTGCGCGGCGTCGAGATCGGCGACGTCGAAGACATTCAGGTGACGCCCCGCACGGTGAACGTACGACTCAGCCTGAACGACGACTACCGGATCAATCGGAACGCCACGTTCTCGGCGTTGGGCCTGTCGGCCGCCGGCGAGCAGTACGTCGACATCGTCCCGACCACCGACGACGGACCGTTCCTGAGCGACGGTGCCGTCATCGAGACCGCCCAGACCGACGTGACCGCACCCTTCTCCGGCGTGCTCGAATCGAGCCTGGACCTGATCGCGCAGATCGACACCGACAAGCTGTCGTCGGCGCTCGGCGAACTCACCATCGCGCTGAACGACGACCAGCCGAACCAGCTGCGTTCGATCTTCTCCTCCGGCGGCGTGATCTTCGCGCAGCTGTACAAGGTGATGCCGCAGACCACGGCGTTGATTCAGAACGTCGGCACCATCATGGAGACCACCGCCGACGTGCAGCCGGACTTCGGCCGCCTGGTCGACGGGCTCGGCTCGGTGATCGACGCTGCGGTCGAGGCCGATGCCGAACTGCGCACGCTGATGGGCACCGGATCGAGCCGACTGGTCAGTCTGACCGGATCCCTGGACACCATCACCGACCCGATCACCGACGTGCTGGCGCAGTTCATCGACGTCGCCCAGCAGGGCGCGCTGCGGGCGCCGACGCTCGCGGTGCTGTTCCCATCGATCCGGGACGGCTCGGTGCAGTCGCAGAAGATGTTCCACCACGGCGCATGGTGGGCCATGGCGTCGATCTATCCGCGTCCGTACTGCGACTACCAGGTGACGCCCACGCGCCCCACCAAGATTATGGAGGCATCGGTGCCGACCAACCTGTACTGCGTCACCGATGATCCGAACCAGCAGCGACGTGGATCGATCAACGCCCCGCGGCCGAAGGGGGACGACACCGCCAACCCGCCGCCCGGCTACGATCCGAACAGTCGTACGGTGCCGCTGAATTGAGCGCGCCCGCCACCGCAAGCAGTGATCAACGAGATGATGAAGGACGTATGAGCTCGGATTCCCCGGCAGAAGATGCCTCGGACGTGACCACGGACGCTCCCGCGAAAGACAGCGGCACTAAAGACAGCGGCACTAAGGACGGCGGCACCAAGGACAGCGGGGTGGCGGCCAAGGCGGCCCGGCGCGCCGAGTCGGCGGCCCCGGCCGCGTCCGGCGGTCGTGAGTTCACGATCTCCGCGCGCGCCCTCCGGGCCGCCGGTCTGGCCCTGGTCGCGGTGGCCGCGGTCGTCGCGATCGCGGTGCTGTCGTGGCAGGTGACGGCCAAGTCGCGCACGCTCAGCGCCTTCGACGACTCGAAGTCGGCGGCGTCGTCGTTCGTCACCACCTACTTCGAATCGATGATGGCCGCGGGGACCACTCCGGAGAAGATCAAGGCGGTGGTGGTGCCGCTGACCACCGGCGAGGCGCGCGAGCGGGTCGAGGCCGATGCCGGCAGCACCGTGCAGTTCTTCGACGAGGGCAAGTTCTCCAACTTGAAGGTGGAGGTCAATTCGGCGACGGTGGAGTCGTTCACCGACACGTCGGCGACCACCGTGGTCGCGGCCACGCTGACCGGGACCAGCCCGACGCTGCCGGCCGGCGGGCAGCAGGTGGTGCTGCTGCAGCTGGATCTGACCAAGCAGGACGGCAAGTGGCTGGTCGGCCGGATGATCGTGCAGCCCGGCATCAGCGAGTCCTCGGGCCAGCCGGCGCCCGCGCCAGCACCCGCACCCGCACCTCAGGAAGGTCAGCCCGCGGGCTGATCGGGTCGGGCCGCCTCAGCGGACGCGTTCGAGGATGGCCACCGGCCGGTCCTCCAGGAGCACGTCGGCGCGGACCGCACCGGAGTGTTCGCACCCGCTGCGCACGTCGCGCCAGGTTCCGCCGGGCAGATCGACGACGGCATGGGTGCGGTCGGCGCCGGGCGCGAAGGTCTGCAGTAGCCGAGTGGCCACCACCACCACGGAGGGATCGGCCTCGCCTGCGCTGCGGCTGAAGGCGAGCACGTGCCGGGCGCGTCGCCCCCGGACCACCACGTCGCGGTAGTCGCCGTCGCCCCCGAATGCCGCGCGGTGACGGCGTCGTACGGCGAGCGCGTCGATGATCAGACGGGCCTTGGGGTGCTCGAGGTCGCGGGAGTAGTCCACCGGTCGACGATTGTCCGGGTCGGTCAGCGCATCGTCCCACCACTGAGCGCCCTGGTAGAGGTCGCCGACGCCGGGCCCCAGCAGGGCGATGGCGGTGCGGGAGAGCGACTCGGCGCGGCCGGTGGCGGCGATCAACGCCACGAAATCGCCGATCACCGCGGCCGCCGGACCGGTCAGCAGCCCGGTCAGCCAGTCCTGCGTCTGCTGCTCGGCCTCCGGATTCGGTGCGGACCACGACGAGATGACGGCCGCCTCCCGCATCGCTGTGGCCGCGTAGGCGGTCAACCGCCCGTGCAGGTCGGCATCGGGCAGGCCCGCTTCCGGCCACATGCCGACGAGGTTCTGCAGCAGCAGGTACGCCGTGCGCGGGTGCGGCGGCGGGTAGTCGGCCCAGATCTGCCGGACCAGCATGTTCCAGCGCTGCGGCACCTGGGCGATCACCGCGATGCGGGCACGGACGTCGCCGCTGCGCTTGGTGTCGTGGGTGGTGGTGGCGGTCAGCGCGCGCGGCCAGGTGCGGGCCCGCCGCTGATTCTGTTCGTGGAAGGCGGACCGGCTGATCGTCGGATGCCGCGGACTGGCGCCGAGTTCCTGCGTGGAGACCAGGCGTGCGGTGCGGTGGAAGCCGACCTTCTCGATCGCGGTGGCCGTGACAGCCGCACTGAGCTCGCTGACCCGGAAGACGGCCTCGGGAAAGTCCTCGGGGTGCGTGAACGCGGTGGCCAACGCGTCGAACCCGGCGTCGGCCGACGGCAGCCCGGCGCGTGCCTCCTCGATGGCGGCGAGCACGCGGGGCCGCAGGTGCGGGTAGTCGGCGCGACTGACGTCGATCGTGACGGCGAAGGCGGCCACCGCCTGCTCCACCACGTAGTCCGGTACCGACGGTGCGGCGAGGGCCACCGCCGCGCTGGCCATGCGCAGGCGCGTGGGAAAGCGGCTGCGCAGGGTCTCGTCGCGCAGTTGCCGGGCCTCCGCGCGGAGATGATCGCCGTCGCCGTGCTGGCCGGTGACCCAGAGGTAGATCTCGTCGAGCTCGATGATGCCCTGCGGCGCGGTGAACACGGCTTCGATCCGTTGCAGCTGGTCGTAGCCGGTGGTGCCGTCGACCGGCAGCTCCGGGTCGAGGTCCTCGCCGATCGCGAGGGCCTTCTCCACGTACAGCAGACGGTCCGGGCCGATCAGGTCGCGGAGCCGCCGGAGATAGCCTCGCGGATCGCGGAGCCCGTCGAGGTGGTCCACGCGCAGCCCGTCGATCAGGTCCTCGTTCGCCAGGTAGCGCAGCCAGCCGTGGGTGGCTTCGAAGACTTCGGGCACCTCGGGGCGCAGGGCGGCGAGCTCGCCGATGTCGAGGAAGCGGCGGTAGCTCAGGAGGCTGTAGGTGGACGGCACCAGCCGGTAGTGCTGGCGTGCGAGGACCTCGAGCGGGTCGTCGTCGGGTTCGGCGGAACCGGGTGTGGTGGGGAGTACCCACTCGTGGAGGCGCAGGTTGGCGTCCTCGTCGACGGTGACGTCCGCGAGGTCGCTCTCGCTCCCGAGGTAGGGCAGCAGGATCACGTCGTCCCGGCCCTCGTGGGTCACCGGCAGGATGTCGAAGTAGTCGAGGAACGGCGAGCCGAGGCCGTGCCGCAGCACGTCGGCCCACCAGGCGTTCTGAGTGGGAACGCCGATCCCGACGTGGTTCGGCACGATGTCGACGAGGAGGCCGATGCCGACGGCGCGGGCGTGCGCGCGCAGCAGGCGGAACCCGTCGAGGCCGCCGAGCTCGGGGGAGATCTGCGTGGGCGGCGTCCAGTCGTAGCCGTGGGTGGAGCCGGGCATCGCGCGCAGGATCGGCGACAGGTACAGGTGCGAGATGCCCAGCTCCACGAGCTGATCGAGGATCCCGACCACTTCGGCGAACGCGAAGTCCGGCGTGAGCTGCACCCGGTAGGTGGCGATCGGCTCGTACAGGTCGCCGTCCGGCGCGCTCACGGGGCGGCCGCTGGCGTGTCGACGGGCCGGACGGCGCGCGCGCCGGTGAGGATCACGGCGAGGGCCTGGGCGAACTCGTCGTCGAAGTCGCGCTGCGACGGACCGGTGGCGCCGAGGCGCTCCATCTGCGCGCGGGTCTGCTCCTCGATCGTCAGGCCGACGATCAGCTGACAGAGGGCGGTCGCGACGCCGCGGGCCGCCGTCGCCGGCAGACCGCCGCGGGCGGCGCGGTTGGCGAGGCGACCGGCGAGGTCGTCGGTCGCCAGGCCCGAGGCCCACGCGGAGGACACCACTTCGGCGCTGTCGGGCACGGCGAGCAGGGCGGTGCGCAGGTTGTGCGCCGCGGCCGCCAGGGCGTCGTCCCAGGCGAGAGCGTCGTCGTCGTGCACGTCGGCCAGCAGATCGTCGGCCAGTGCCGCCAGCATCGTCTGCTTGTCGGCGAAATGCCAGTACAACGCGTTGGGGCGGACGCCCACTTCGGTGGCCAGTCGCCGCATGGTCAGGTCCGCCAGGCTGTGCTGGGCGAGGATGCCGCGTGCGGCATCGAGGATGTCGCCTCGCGTGGTGCTCACATGGCTCACCTTATCGGTGCGGCACCTCCTGTACAGCGTTCAGGGCCTCCTGTACGGTGTCCAGTAATTCTGCCGACCGCCCCGGTCGGCCCGCGGTCAGAGGAGGCCCGAACGTGCAGACCCACGAGATCGTCGCCGCCGATGCGGCGCACGTGTGGCACCCGTACGGCGGCTTCCCCGCGACCACCGTGCCGCGCGTCGTGTCCTCGTGCGCCGGTGTCCGTCTGCGGCTGAGCGACGGCGTCGAGCTGATCGACGGCATGAGTTCGTGGTGGGCCGCGGTGCACGGATACGCGCACCCGGTGCTCGACGCCGCGGTGCAGCGGCAGCTCGGGTCGATGTCGCACGTGATGTTCGGCGGGCTGACGCACGAACCGGCCGCGGCCCTGGCGACCGCGCTCGTCGAGCTCACGCCCGCGCCGCTGACCAAGGTCTTCTTCGCCGATTCCGGATCGGTGTCGGTGGAGGTCGCGATCAAGATGGCGATCCAGTACCAGCGCAGCCGGGGACTGCCGGGCAAGAAGCGCCTGCTCACCTGGCGCGGCGGCTATCACGGTGACACCTTCGCCCCGATGAGCGTGTGCGACCCGGACGGCGGCATGCACGCGATGTGGCGCGGGGTGCTGGCCGAGCAGCTGTTCGTAGACGCGCCGCCGAGCGAGTACGACGCCGGCTACGCCGCCATGCTGGATCGCGTGTTGGCGCGCCATGCGGACGAGCTCGCCGCCGTCATCGTCGAACCGGTGGTGCAGGGCGCCGGCGGCATGCGGTTCCACTCGCCCCGGCTGATCGCCGAGCTGCGTCGGGCGTGCGACGCCCACGACGTACTCCTGATCTGCGACGAGATCGCCACCGGCTTCGGCCGGACCGGCGAGCTCTTCGCCGTCGATCACGCCGGGATCAGCCCGGACATCCTGTGCGTCGGCAAGGCGCTCACCGGCGGGTATCTCACGCTGGCCGCGACGCTGACCACTGCCGAGATCGCCGAGACGATCAGCGCGGGGGAGGCCGGCGGCCTGGCGCACGGGCCCACCTTCATGGCGAACCCGCTGGCCTGCGCGGTGGCCTGCGCGTCGCTGGGCCTGCTGGCCGACGGCGCGTGGCGTTCGCAGGTGGCGATGATCGGGGAACGACTGGCCGCCGGACTGGCGCACATCGCCGGTGCGCCCGGTATTGCGCAGGTGCGGACCCTCGGCGCGATCGGCGTGATCGAACTCGACGACGACGTCGACATGGTCGCCGCGACCGACGCCGCCGTGGCGCGCGGCGTGTGGCTGCGGCCGTTCCGGAATCTGATCTACGCGATGCCGCCCTACCTCTGCACGGCCGACGAGATCGACGCGATCGTCGACGGCATGATCGCCGCGGCCCGGGCGAGCATCGCCGCCCGCACGGACGTGCTGGCGGTGAGCGCATGACCGTCGTGCACGCCGATCCGCTGAGCTGGCTCACCGACGAGGCCGCCGCCATCGCCGCCGCCGGGCTGCACCGGCAGCCGGTGGCCCGCACGGCGACCGGCACCGAGATCAACCTGGCCTCCAACGACTACCTGGGGCTGTCCCGCCATCCCGCGGTGATCGCCGCCGCGCAGGATGCGGTGGCGACGTGGGGCGCCGGGTCCACCTCGTCACGTCTGGTCGTCGGCACCACCCAAGCGCACCTGGACTTCGAGGACGACCTCGCCGACTTCCTCGGAACCCCTGCGGCACTGGTGTTCTCGTCGGGCTACCTGGCCAACCTCGGTGCGGTCACCGCGCTGGCCGGTCGCGGCGATCTGATCGTCAGCGACACCGGCGCGCACGCCTCGCTGATCGACGGGTGCCGTTTGTCGCGGGCCCGCGTCGTGGTGGTGGAGCGCGGCGACGTCGACGCGGTCCGTCGTGCTCTCGCCGGTCGCGCCGAGCAGCGCGCGCTGGTGGTGACCGACTCCATCTACAGCATCGACGGCGAAGTCGCGCCGATCGCCGAGTTGTACAGCGCCGCAAACGATCTCGGCGCCACGCTGCTGGTCGACGAGGCCCACGCGGTGGGTGTCCGCGGACCGGGCGGCCGCGGCGTGGTGGCCGAGTGCGGCCTGTCCGGAGCGCCGGGCCTGGTGGTGACCGGCGTCGCCTCCAAATCCCTTGGCGCGCAAGGCGGTTTCGTCGCCGGCAGCACTACGCTGCGCGCGCACCTGATCGATCGCGCCCGCAGCTTCATCTTCGACACCGGTCTCAATCCGGCGGCCGTCGCCGGGGCGCACGCCGCACTCGGGGTCCTTCGCGCCGATCCGCAGCTGCCGCAGATCCTGCGCGGCTCCGTGCAGTCGTTCGCCGACGCCGTCGGGGCCCAGGCGCCGCAGTCCGCGGTGGTCTCGTTGATCGTCGGCGATCCGGTCGCCGCCGTGACGGCCGCCGCGTACTGCCGCGCCGAGGGCATTCTCGTCGGCTGCTTCCGCCCGCCGTCGGTGCCCGCGGGCACCTCCCGGCTGCGGGTCACAATCCGCGCCGATCTGGCCCCCGCGACGTTGCTGTCGGTGGCCGCCGTGGTGGACCGGGCCCTGGGTTCGGTGGGCGTCCGATGACGCAGATCCTGGTAGTCACCGGCACCTCCACCGATGTGGGCAAGACGATCGCGGTGGCCGCCCTGGCCGCGGCGGCCCGGGCCGACGGGTTGCGCGTGGCGGTCTGCAAACCCGCGCAGACCGGCGTGCGGCCGCACGATCCGGGCGATCTGACGGTGGTCACCGACCTGGTCGGCGCCCTGCCGACCGCCGAAGTGGCGCGGTACCGGCAGCCGCTCGCGCCGGAGACGGCGGCGCGCCGGGCCGGCGCACCGTTCCTGACGCTCGACGCGATCTGCGCGGCCGTGCAGCGGTTGGCCGTGGACGCCGATCTGGTCCTGGTCGAGGGGGCAGGCGGCGTCCTGGTGCGCCTCGCGCCGGACCTCACGCTGCTCGACGTCGCCGTCGCGCTCGATGCGCCGGCGGTCGTGGTGACCGACCCCGGACTGGGCACGCTCAATCACACCGAGCTCACCGTCGACGCGCTGCGCGCGGCCGGAGTCGCAGTGGCCGGTCTGATCCTCGGCGCCTGGCCGGACGCGCCCGATCTGGCGATGACCTGCAACCGCGACGATCTGCCCCGGCTCACCGGGGCGCCCGTGGTCGCCGCCGTCCCGGCCGGGATGGGCGCGGCCGCACCCCAGCACTTCCAGGCGGCAGCGCCGACCTGGTTCACCGGCCCACCGCTCTGGGCGGCACCCGCCCGTCCCGACTTCACCAAGGAGAACGCATGACCATCACCACCGCCTCCCCGTCGATCGACGACACCGCCGCCGATCGGGACATCCTCGACGTCGCGCGCACCCAGGTGCTCGACGAGGGCGTCGGGCTGAACTACGACCAGCTCCTGCAGGTGCTGAATCTGGACGAGGAGCGGCTCCCCGAACTGCTGCAGCTGGCCCACGACGTGCGCCTGCGCCACTGCGGTCCGGAGGTGGAGGTGGAGGGCATCATCTCGCTGAAGACCGGTGGCTGCCCGGAGGACTGCCACTTCTGCAGCCAGTCCGGCCTGTTCGCCTCACCGGTGCGCAGCGCGTGGATCGACATTCCGTCGCTGGTCGAAGCCGCCAAGCAGACCGCCAAGAGCGGCGCCACCGAGTTCTGCATCGTGGCCGCCGTCCGCGGACCGGACAAGCGTCTGATGACGCAGGTGGCCGCCGGTATCGAAGCCATCCGCAACGAGGTGGACATCCAGATAGCCTGCAGCCTCGGCATGCTGACCCAGGAGCAGGTCGACGAGCTCGCCGCGATGGGTGTGCACCGCTACAACCACAACCTCGAGACCGCGCGCAGCCACTTCCCGAACGTCGTCACCACGCACACCTACGACGAGCGGTGGAGCACCCTGCGCATGGTCCGCGAGGCCGGGATGGAGGTGTGCTGCGGCGGCATCCTCGGCATGGGGGAGACGGTGGAGCAGCGTGCCGAGTTCGCCGCCGAGCTGGCCGTGCTCGACCCCGACGAGGTGCCGCTGAACTTCCTCAACCCCCGCCCGGGCACCCCGTTCGGCGACCTCGACGTGCTGCCCGCCGCTGAAGCGCTCAAGGCCGTCGCCGCCTTCCGCCTCGCGTTGCCGCGCACCATCCTGCGTTTCGCCGGCGGCCGCGAGATCACGCTCGGCGACCTGGGCGCCAAGCAGGGCATGCTCGGCGGCATCAACGCGGTGATCGTCGGCAACTACCTGACCACGCTCGGTCGGCCGGCCGAGGCCGATCTGGATCTGCTCGACGATCTGAGCATGCCCATCAAGGCCCTCAACGACACCCTCTGAGCAGGGCCCCCTGTAGCGTCGAGGACGCGAATCGAAGGAGAACCGATGATCACGGTGCCCGGACCGCTGGCCCAGCCCCTGCGCTACGGCGTCTACACCGGACGCGAACTCGAACTCCAGTCCCCGGATGCGGTGCCGACGGCGGCGCGGATGGGTCTGGAGCCGCCCCGTTACTGCGGCCAGTGCGGTCGGCGGATGGTGGTGCAGGTGGTTCCGGACGGTTGGACGGCGCGCTGCTCCCGGCACGGGAGCGTGGACTCGGCGGAACTGGAACAGCGATGACGGCTCTGGCGTCGCCGCGGGTGCGGCCGCTGCTGGTGGCCGTGGTGCTGCTGGTGCTCGGTGCGCTGCTCGGCGTTCTGTGGGCCTCCGTGATCCCGTACGCCGAGCTCACGGTGACCGACACGACCGCCGGGATGCCGCCGTCGGAATCGGCGCTGCTGTTCAGCGGTCCGGCGATCTTCGCGCTCATGGCCTTCGCGTTCGGTGCGGTGTGCGGGCTCGCGGTGTGGTTCGTGCTGCGCCCGGCGCGCGGCGTGAGTGGACTGCTGTTCGCGGTCGGTCTGGCGTTGGTGGCGTCGGGCATCGCGATCCAGGTGGGCGGGGCCGTCGCCGATGCGCGCGCCGGCGACATCGACCCGCACACGCCGGGCACCTACCAGCTGGTCGACAGTCTGTGGCTGACCGGCGCGGGCTGGAACGCGCTGTCGGCGCCGTGGCTGCTGCTGATCTGCGCGCCGGGCGTCGCGGCGCTGGTGTACTTCGTCTGCGCTGCCGGCTCCAGCGACAACGCCTGGCTGCCCAAGGGGCAGTCGTCCGACGGGATCGACGGGGCCGACGGCTTTCCCGAACCCGCCCCGGACATGCCGCAGCCGCCCGCCGACTGGAGCTATCCGGGGGCGCGCGCCTAGTACCGCACTAGCGGGTATCGCCGTGCGGTTCACTCCCGCCGGTGAAAGTCGACGACGATCGGCGGTCGATGAATCCGCACGTCGCAGGACAGGAGACGCTCCACCACGGAGCCGTGGTCACGGCGTCGGCGTAGGGGCGGGGGATCGGGCAGGAGTGCGGGCCGGATCAGCAGCTCCGGGTGATGGAGTGGATTGACCCGCCACGGCGCGTCGCGGCCGGCCGGTCGCCAGGCGACGCGGCCCGCATCGGGCCCGTCGGCCAGGATCGTCGACTCCCACTGACCCGGGGAGTGGCCCTCCCGCCGATTGTGCGGACCGCAGGCCGCGCCGAGATGGTCGACGTCGGTGGGGCCGCCGTGCTGCCACGCGGGCAGGTGATGCGCCTCGGTCTGTGCGAACGGTCGGCGGCAGCCGGGCATGGTGCAGCCGCGGTCGCGGCCGAACAGCGCCAGCCGCTGTGCCAGGGTGGCCAGCCGTCGGCCGCGTCCCAGGTAGAGGATCGCCGCGGAATGGTCGGCGAACACCTCCAGCCACGGGGTGGCGTCGGCAGCGAGGTCGACCAGGTCGGCGACCGGCACTCGCGATCCGGTGGCGGTGACCGCGGTGCCCGCGCGGGCGGCGAGTTCGGCCTCGGTGGTGGTGATCACCAACTGGGCGGGAATCCGATCGGGGCGGCCCAGGGCGCCGTGGCCGAGGAGGTAGTCGCACATCGCCAGCAGCGCGTCGTGATTGCGCTGGGCGGGCAGTCGGTCGTCGCGCCCGGCGGCCGCTTCCAGGTCTGCCGGATCGAGGTCGGGCCGGTCGGCGGCACCGTGCGGGGAGTCCGGGTCGGCGGGATTGTTCATGCCCGGTGCGGCCCACACGGTGAGGATCACTTCGAGTTTGGCCCGCAGCTCCGGGGTCAGCAGGGCGCGGACCTTGCTCATCAGTCGGCGGTCCTGCGGGCGCAGGGTGAATCCGCGCTGACGGCGCCGATCGGCGTCGTCGGTGAGGTGACCGTCGGGGTCGAGGTGGGCCAGGATCCGGTTGCCGAGCATGGGCAGATCGTCGGGCGCCACGTTGCGGGCGGCGTCGGTCAGTATCTGCTCGGCGCGATCGCGATCGGTCTGCCCGACGGCCGCGGGGATCTGGGCCATGATGTGCACGATCGCGTCGACGTGCCGGGCGTCGATGGCGCCCTCGGCCACGGCCTGGGCGCACAGCGGTAGGCGCGGCGGGAGGAGTTCGCCCTGCAGGTTGCGGTAGCGGCCGATCTCGTGGGCGACGGTGCGTCGGCGCGCGGCCTCGGCGCGGCCGAGTCGCAGGCCGGTCGCGAGCAACTGCGGCACGGTCAGGTAGCCGGCGAGCTGATCGAGGTTGCGGTCACTCGCTTCGATGAGCAGGCGCGCGGAGACACTATCGGCCTTGCGGCGGCTGGTCTCCCAGCGGTTGAGCACGTCGAGCATCTCGTGGTCGGTCTCGCGGCTGAGGCCGACCACGGCGAGTCGTTCGGTGGCGGCGTCGATCAGGTCGGCGAGTTCGGCGGCGGTTTCCGGCAGCACTACCTGCATCATCACCTCCCTACGGGAACGTGCGTTCGACTTCTAACTCCAAGTTACGCCCACTCCGGTGTGGATGCAACACTTTTTCGAACGAATTTTCGATGAGTTTTACGGGGGTGGTTTCAGGGCCGCGAACTCGTCGGTGACCACCAGCGAATCGTCGGCGAACGAGTACAGGGCGGGCGGGCGGCCGCCGCTGCGCCCGGTGCGTCCGACGGTGCCGGTGGCGATCACCACGCCGCGTCGGGACAGGACGCGCAGCAGGTTGGTGGCGTCGACGTGGTAGCCGAGTGCGGCGCCGTAGATCTCGGAGAGCTCGGACATCGCGAACCGCCCGGGTGCCAGGGCGAAGGCGAGGTTCGTGTACGACAGTTTCCCGGCGATCCGGCCGCGGGCCAGGTCGACCACCTCGGCGTGGTCGTAGGCGAGGTCGGGGAGTTCGTCGACGTCGAACCACCGCGCGGCGCCCGGGTTCTCGGCATCGACGGTCGCCGGCTCGACGGGGACGTCCCGGGGGACCAGTCCGAGATAGGTCGCGGCGATGGTGCGGACGTCCGGAATGCGGTCGGGGTCGGACAGCATGGACAGCTGCTCCAGGTGGGCGACGCGCGTGAGGCCGCACTGTGCGCCGAGGTGTCGGCGCGCGGCGGCCGCGAGGGTTTCGCGTGCGCCGACGTCGCCGCCGGGGAGTGACCACGGCCCGTCCTCGGCGCTGCGATGCAGCAGGACGTGCAGAGTGGGGCGGCCCTCGGTCGGTTCACGGACCTGGAAGACCGCACTGAGCACCTCGACGGGTGTCGGCGTCGCCATGGCGCTGAGTCTAACGGCCGCCGCCTGCCGCCCGGCGGCGGGAATAAGGCCGGTGCGGGCCGGTGTTACCATGGCGATCAGTAGTTTTCGACCGATGGTCGAAAACCCTGTTCAGGCCAGCCCGCCTGGGCGGGACGCTGCGAAGGGAGCAGTCGCCATGACTTCAACGATCATCACCCGGACCGAGACCGATCTGGGCATGCCCGACCCGGGCGTCACCATCCCGGCCGCCTACGGCGGCGTGGAGGCCACGCCGGAGTGGGCCGCCGAGATCAAGCGGCTCGCGAAGGAGCGCAACGCGGTGATCCTGGCGCACAACTACCAGCTGCCCGCCATCCAGGACATCGCCGACTACGTGGGCGACTCGCTGGGCCTGTCGCGGGTGGCCGCGGAGGTCGACGCCGACGAGATCATCTTCTGCGGCGTGCACTTCATGGCCGAGTCCGCGAAGATCCTGAGTCCGGAGAAGCGCGTGCTGATCCCGGACGAGCGGGCCGGTTGCTCGCTCGCCGACTCGATCACCGCCGAGCAGCTGCGCGAGTGGAAGGCCGACTACCCGGACGCGATGGTCGTCTCGTACGTCAACACCACCGCGGAGGTGAAGGCGCTGACCGACATCTGCTGCACGTCGTCGAACGCCGTCGACGTCGTCGCCTCGATCGACCCGGACCGCGAGATCCTGTTCCTGCCGGATCAGTTCCTGGGTGCGCACGTGAAGCGGGAGACCGGTCGCGACAACATCCACATCTGGGCCGGGGAGTGCCACGTGCACGCCGGCATCAACGGTGACGAGCTCACCGACCAGGTCGACAGCCACCCGGACGCCGAGCTGTACATCCACCCCGAGTGCGGCTGCGCCACGTCGGCGCTGTATCTCGCGGGCGAGGGCACCGTGCCCGACGAGAAGGTGAAGATCCTCTCCACCGGCGGCATGATCGACGCGGCCCGCGAGTCCACCGCCAAGCAGGTCCTGGTGGCCACCGAGGTCGGCATGCTGCACCAGCTGCGCAAGGCTGCCCCGGAGGTCGACTTCCAGCCGGTGAACCCGCGTGCGGCGTGCCCGTACATGAAGATGATCACCCCGGCCGCGCTGCTGCGGTGCCTCACCGAGGGGCGCGACGAGGTGCACGTCGACCCCGAGATCGCCGCCAAGGCGCGGCTGAGCGTGCAGCGGATGATCGAGATCGGCAACCCCGGCGGCGGTGAATAGCCCGGTGGGCGAGTCGTTCATCGGACAGGCGGGGCCGGCCGCGGAGCTGGACTTCGCCGTCACCGAGGAGCTGGTGGCGCTCATCGCCACCGCGCTCGACGAGGATCTGCGCTACGGCGCGGACGTGACCACGCTGGCCACCGTCCCGGCCGACACGGTCGCCGACGCGCGCATCGTCAGCCGACAGCCCGGCGTGATCGCCGGGCTGCCGGTGGTGCGTGCCGTCTTCGATCTGGTGATCGGCGCCGACAACTACGCGGTGACTTCCGAACTCGCCGACGGCAGCGTCGTGGAGCCCGGGCAGACGGTGCTCGCGCTCCGCGCGCCGGCGACGACGTTGCTGACCGCGGAGCGCACGGCGCTGAACCTGCTGTGCCATCTGTCGGGCATCGCCACGGCGACCGCGCAGTGGGTGGCCGCCGTGGAGGGTACGTCCGCGCAGATCCGCGACTCCCGCAAGACGCTGCCCGGCCTGCGTTTCCTGCAGAAGTACGCGGTGCGCGCCGGCGGCGGCGTCAACCACCGCATGGGGCTCGGCGATGCCGCCCTGATCAAGGACAACCACGTGGTCGCTGCGGGCGGCGTGGCTGCCGCGCTGGAAGCGGTGCGTGCTGCCGCCCCCGACCTCCCGGTGGAGGTGGAGGTCGATTCGCTCGCCCAGTTCGATGAGGTGCTCGCGCTGAACCCGCAGCTGGTGCTGCTGGACAATTTCGAGCCGTGGGAAACGCAGATGGCGGTCCAGCGCCGCGACAAGCGATCCCCGGGCACCAAGCTGGAATCGTCCGGCGGCCTCACCCTGGACGTGGCGATCGACTACGCCCGCACCGGCGTCGACTACCTCGCCGTCGGCGCCCTCACCCACTCGGTCACCGTCCTCGACCTCGGCCTCGACTGGTAACTGTCCCCGCGTGTCGCGGAACCGGAGGCGCGGGTGACCGCGTCTAACCGGGCATGGGGGATATCGGTGCCGTCGCGGCAGAACTGGCATCGCACGACGGCGTGATCACCGCGCAGCGCTGGTCCGGGTTGCGGCCGCCGCGCACGGCGGTGTCGCCGACCGCACGACGGCGGCGTGGTGGCACGGTCTGGTCGATGAGTTGGCCACTCCGCTGACCTTCGCGGTCCCGGACCGGGTCCCGCCGCACAGCTGGAAACAAGGCCCGATCGATGCGATCCGGCGGCGCTATCACCTGGCCGACGTGGTCACTGTGCGCGACCTACCTGTGACCGGGCTTGCGATGACGATCCTCGCGGCGAGCATCGAGGTCGCCGACGGCGCGCGACTGATCGATCATGCACTCCAGACCCAGCCCGTGGTCGTGGCCGACTTGACGGCCTGCGTGGAGCGTAACGCGGGGTTGCGCGGCTTCGTCGAGGTCCGGCGCCTGCTGTCCATCGCGAGCGGCGACACCGAATCCGCGGCCGAGCGGATGTTCGTCGACTCCGTGCGCGCCGAACGGCTGACCGGGTGGGTGCTGCAGCATCGGTTCGGGCGATGGCGGATCGACGTGGCGTGGCCGGTCGAGCGTGTCGCCGTCGAGATCGATGGCTGGGCCTTCCACCGCGGCGTCAAGGAGTTCGATCGGGATCGGGCCAAACGCAATGCGCTGGCCGCCGCCGGGTGGATCGTCCTCTCCTTCACCTGGCACCAGCTGACCTACGAACTGGAGTCGTGCACGCGCCAGCTCATCGAGGTGTTGGCGAGTCGCCGGGCCGAGTTGGCCTGACCGCTCGCCTGAGTGTGAGGTTGTGACGCTCATAGCGCCACAACCTCACACTCTGTGGGCGGCTGGCTCGGGTAGGTCAGCGGTAGTCGATGACCATGCGACCCTCGATCTCGCCCTGCTCCATCCGGTCGAAGACGGCGTTGATGTCGGCCAGCTTCGCGGTCGCGACGGTGGGCTTGATCAGGCCGCGGGCGTAGAAGTCGATCGCCTCCACCATGTCCTGCCGGGTGCCGACGATCGAGCCGCGGATGGTGAGGCCCTTGAGGACCACGTCGAAGATCGGGGCGGGGAAGTCGCCGGGCGGCAGACCGACGAAGACGATGGTGCCGCCGCGGCGGGCCATGCCGATCGCCTGCCCGAAGGCCTGCGGGTGCACCGCCGTGACGAGCACGCCGTGCGCGCCGCCGGTCTGCGCGGTGATCGCGGCGACGGGATCTTCGACGGCGGCGTTCACCGTCACCTCGGCGCCGTGTTCGCGGGCGAGTGCCAACTTGTCGTCGGCGATGTCGACGGCCGCCACCCGCATGCCCATCGCGCGGGCGTACTGCACCGCGACGTGGCCGAGGCCGCCGATACCGGAGACCACCATCCACTGGCCGGGCCGCACGTCGGCCACCTTCAGGCCTTTGTAGACGGTGACGCCGGCGCAGAGGATCGGGGCCACTTCCACCGGATCCAGACCCTCCGGGACGCGGGCGGCGAAGCGGTCGTCCACCAGCATGTATTCGCCGAACGAGCCGTTCACCGAGTAGCCGCCGTTCTGCTGGCTCTCGCACAGGGTCTCCCAGCCGGTGCGGCAGTATTCGCAGACTCCGCACGCCGACCACAGCCACGCGTTGCCGACCAGATCACCGACCGCGAGTTCGGTGACGCCGTCGCCGACGGCCACCACCCGACCCACGCCTTCGTGGCCGGGCACGAACGGGGGAGACGGCTTCACCGGCCAGTCGCCGTTCCGGGCATGCAGATCGGTGTGGCACACGCCGGAGGTCTCCAGCTTCACCAGCGCCTGCCCGGGGCCGGGCGCCGGCATGTCGATCTCGCTGATCTCGAGGGCTTCGCCGAGCGCGGTGACGACGGCGGCGGTGATCTTCTCGGACATCGGTACTCCTAGCGGGACAGTCGCTGCTACGGGTCCCGGGCAGCGTGGCCGGTGGTTACCTGTCAGCTTGCCCGCTGCACCCGGGGCGCAGGAGCCGAATCGTGCACTGTCTACCGCTCGCGTGCCGGAGTGTCACGGAACCGAGGAGCGGGGTGACCGCGTCTCACCGGGTATGGGGGATACCGGTGCCGTCGCGGCACATTTGGCAGCGCACGACGGCGTGATCACCCGCGCAGCGGGCGGTCGCGTGCGGCGTGAGTCGAGCGCAGCCGGATCCCGGAGCCTCGGTAGGGGAGTCGGACCTCAGCGGTAGGGCGAGGTGCTGCCGGAGCGGATGCCGGCCGGCCCGTGCAGGACGGCGCGGGCGAAGTCGGCGAGGTGCGGATCCAGGGCGCGCGGGGGCGGCCAGCCGGTCGCGCCCACGGTGGAACCGAGCGAATTCAAGACGAACTTGACGGGCAGCGTGATGTCGCCGATCGAGCGCCGGTCGAACCGGTCGTCGCCCTCTCCTCGGGGCTCCCAGCCGCACACGTCGAGCGCGTACGCGACGTCCCGCCAGCGTTCGTCTGCCCAGGTGTTCGGCGTCGCGCGACCGTCGGCGTAGGTCGTCAGGAGCGCGGCCCCGGCGACCTGGGCGCCGGGCGACAGGGTGTGCAGGATGCGCGAGGTCAGGGCGTCCCACAGTGCGTCGGTGCCGGTCGCGGCCCGGTGGCCGTGGCCGGTGCGGACCAGTCGGCCGCGCAGTTTTCGGACGAGCCCGAGCCGGGTGGCAGCGTCGCGCAGATCGCGGATCGGCGGGGTGGACTCCTCGCGGGTGCTCGAGCCGATCCGGCTGTCGTGCCAGCCCAGCGTCGTCATGCCGTCGAGCACCACTGCGGGCGGCAGCCAGCCGGCTTTGGTCAGCGTCAGGCCGTCCGGTCCGACCGCGTCGAGAAGCCACGCGAACGGTGCCACCAACTGTCTGCGGACCTCCGGCGACACGTCGACCGGGTCGAGCAGGCCGGTGCGCCGGACGTACTGGCGGAACTCCGACCGGATACCGGCGGGAAGGCCGGAGGCGAAGTCGGCGAGCAGGGCATCCGGCGCCAGATCGTCGGGGCCGCGCAGATCGTCGGCGACGAGGAGACCGGACAGGTCCAGCGGGTCGCGTTCGTCGGCGCGATAGCCGAAGTAGTCGTCGAGTTCGGCCTGAATCGACGCGACGTCGAACGTCTCCGGCGTCGGCGGGAACCACGGTCCGGTCACCGCGGCGACCCATTCGGCGATCTCGGCGTGCTCGGGATGGTCGGGGTCGGCGAGGATCGCGAGTTTCTCGGTGTAGCCCCACGCGCCGCCGGAATCCTCGACGGGTCCGCGTCGCTGCCCGCCGACGAGGGTGACCGGCCGCAGGTCGCCGATCGCGGTGGTCTGCGCCGAGGCAGTGATTCGGTGGGTCCAGCCGTCGCCGAAGTCGTACTCGTACCAGATCGGACCGCCGTCGACGGCCGCGGCGATCGACACCTCGGCCTCCGGGCGGAAGCCCGTCGGGTCGAGCTCGTCGAGTTGGTACGGGTCGCCCCAGTGCCGGGTCGCGCGGCGCGGGTCCTGCGCGTCGACGAAGAGGTGCAGGTGCTGCTCGCGCCACCCGAAGGCGAGCTGAATCGCGGTGTGCAGGTCGGCCATCGACAGGTCGCCGTTCACCTGGAGTTCCCGGACGATGGGCGGCTCGATCTCCTCGAGCTGGATGTGCAACGTGATCATCGACGCCATGCGAGGAGCGTACGTGGGGCCGAGCGCACAGCTCCCTGGTTGGAAAGAGTTTGCGAGCGGCGCATATCCTAGAAGGACACTCCACGCCGAGACAAGGGACAACCACTTCATGCTCGCCAGAACCGATCTGCGCGGTACCGACGTCACGCTGAGTCAGCTGCGTCGTGCCCTGCCGCGCGGAGGCACCGACATCAACTCCGTACTGCCGGTCGTGACGCCGGTGGTGGAGGCGATCGCCGAGCACGGGGCGAGCGCGGCGCTGGACTACACCGAGCAGTTCGACAAGGTCCGTCCCGCCTCCGTGCGGGTCCCGGCCGCGGTGATCGCGCAGGCCCGCGCAGACCTCGACCCGGCCGTCGTCGCAGCCCTGGAGGAAGCGATCCGACGCGCCCGCAAGGTGCACGCCGATCAGCGTCGCCAGACCTCCGTCACGCAGGTGGCGCCCGGCGGCACCGTCGCCGAGAAGTGGATCCCGGTGCGCCGCGTGGGCCTGTACGTGCCCGGCGGCAACGCCGTGTACCCGTCGAGCGTGGTGATGAACGTGGTGCCCGCGCAGGAGGCCGGCGTCGGCTCGCTGGTGGTCGCCTCGCCCGCGCAGGCCGACTTCGGCGGCTGGCCGCACCCGACGATCCTGGCGGCCTGCGCGCTGCTCGGTGTCGAGGAGGTGTGGGCCGTCGGCGGCGCGCAGGGCGTGGCCCTGCTGGCCTACGGCGGCACCGACACCGACGGCGCTGAGCTGGATCCGGTCGACCTCATCACCGGCCCGGGCAACATCTACGTGACCGCCGCCAAGCGCCTGGTCCGCAGCGTGGTCGGCATCGACTCGGAGGCCGGTCCCACCGAGATCGCGATCCTCGCCGACGACTCCGCCGACCCGGCGATGATCGCCGCCGACCTGATCAGCCAGGCCGAGCACGACGTGCTCGCCGCCTCCGTGCTGGTCACCGAGAGTGCGGCACTGGCCGACGCCGTCGACGAGGCCGTCGCCGAGCGCGCCGCCACCACCAAGCACAGCGAGCGTGTGCTCACCGCCCTCGGCGGTCCGCAGTCGGGCATCGTCCTGGTCGACGACCTCGAGGCCGGGCTGCGTGTGGTCGACGCCTACGCCGCCGAGCACCTCGAGATCCAGACGCGCGACGCGCAGGCGGTGGCCGACCGGGTGACCAGCGCCGGGGCGATCTTCGTCGGCGCCTACTCGCCGGTGAGCCTCGGCGACTACTGCGCCGGGTCCAACCACGTCCTGCCGACGTCCGGTTCGGCGCGCTACTCGTCGGGCCTGTCGGTGCAGACCTTCCTGCGCGGCGTGCACATCATCGACTACGACCGGGACGCCCTCGCCGACGTCGCCGACGCCGTGGTCACCCTCGCGAACGCCGAGGACCTGCCCGCCCACGGCGAAGCGGTGACCGCGCGGTTCGGGGGCACCGCGTGACCGCTCAGCCGACGACGCCCGGCGCGCGGGTGACGCTCGACGACCTGCCGCTGCGCGACAACCTGCGCGGCAAGAGCCCGTACGGTGCGCCGCAGCTGCAGGTATCGGTGGTGCTCAACACCAACGAGAACCCGCACCCGCCGAGCCCGGCGCTGGTGGAGGACGTCGCCGAAGCCGTCGCCGACTGCGCGCGGGCGCTGCACCGCTACCCGGACCGCGACGCCGTCGCGCTGCGTACCGACCTCGCCGACTACCTGACCGACGCCACCGGGGTCGCGCTGACCCACGAGAACGTGTGGGCCGCCAACGGTTCCAACGAGATCCTGCAGCAGATCCTGCAGGCCTTCGGCGGTCCCGGGCGCACCGCGCTCGGCTTCACGCCGTCGTACTCGATGCACCCGATCATCTCCGACGGCACCGAGACCGCCTGGCTCGACGGTAAACGCGCCGCCGACTTCGGCCTCGACGTCGACTACGCGGTCGGCGAGATCGCCGCGCAGGCCCCGGACGTGGTCTTCGTGACCTCGCCCAATAACCCGACCGGCGGCAGCGTCCCGATCGCCGACCTGCGCCGCATCCTGGATGCGGCCCCCGGCATCGTGATCGTCGACGAGGCCTACGGCGAGTTCTCCGACCAGCCCAGCGCCACCACCCTGATCGACGAGTACCCGGCCCGCCTGATCGTCTCGCGCACCATGAGCAAGGCCTTCGCCTTCGCCGGCGGCCGCCTCGGCTATCTGGCCGCCGCGCCCGCGATGATCGACGCCCTGCTGCTGGTGCGCCTGCCGTACCACCTGTCGGTGCTCACTCAGGCCGCCGCGCGCGTCGCGCTGCGCCACAGCACCGAAACGCTGGCCGGTGTGGCGGCGATCGTCGCCGAACGCAAGCGGGTCACGGCGGCGCTCACCGCGATGGGCTACGACGTGATCGCCTCCGACGCCAACTTCGTGCTGTTCGGCGAATTCGCCGATGCGCCCGCGAGTTGGCAGCATTACCTCGACCACGGCGTGTTGATCCGCGACGTCGGGATCCCCGGTCGCCTGCGTGCGACCATCGGGTTGCCCGCCGAGAACGACGTCTTCCTCGACGTCAGCCGCGCCCTCGCCGCCACCGACCGAAAGGCCGTCTCATGAGCCGTATCGCCCGCATCGAGCGAACCACCCGCGAATCGTCGATCACCGTCGAGATCAACCTCGACGGCACCGGCGTCACCGACATCTCCACCCGGGTGCCGTTCTTCGACCACATGCTCACCGCGTTCGGCGCGCACGGCGGCTTCGACCTCACCGTGCAGGCCGTGGGCGACATCGAGATCGAGGCGCACCACACGGTCGAGGACACCATGATCGTGCTCGGCCAGGCCATCGCCGAGGCGCTCGGCGACAAGCGCGGCATCCGCCGGTTCGGCGACGCCTGGATCCCGATGGACGAGACCCTCGCGCAGGCGATCGTCGACGTCTCCGGCCGCCCGTACTGCGTCTTCACCGGCGAGCCCGATCAGATGCTGACCACCGTGATCGGCGGCTACTCGGGCGGCGACGCCGGGCCGGTCACCTCGTACGCCACCGTGATCAACCAGCACGTGTGGGAGTCGTTGGCGCTCAATGCCCGCATCGCGCTGCACGTGCGCGTGCTGTACGGCCGCGACCCGCACCACATCACCGAGGCCGAGTTCAAGGCCGTCGCGCGGGCCCTCCGCGCGGCCGTCGAACCCGATCCGCGCGTCACCGGCATCCCGTCCACCAAGGGCACCCTGTGACCGCTCGCGTGCCGTCGGTGGTGCTGCTCGACTACGGCTCGGGCAACATCCGCTCCGCCCAGCGCGCCCTGGAACGTGCCGGGGCCGACGTGGAGGTGACCACCGATTTCGCGACGGCGGTGGAGGCCGACGGTCTGCTGGTCCCCGGTGTCGGTGCCTACGCGGCCTGCATGGCCGGACTGCGCGCGGTGCGCGGCGATCGGATCATCGGCCGACGACTGGCCGGCGGTCGCCCGGTGCTCGGCATCTGCGTCGGCATGCAGGTGCTGTTCGAGCAGGGCGTCGAGTTCGGCGTGGAAACCGAGGGCTGCGGCGAGTGGCCGGGCGCGGTGACCCGCCTGCCCGCGCCGGTGCTGCCGCACATGGGCTGGAACACCGTCGAACGCTCCGACGACTCCGCGATGTTCGCCGGAATCGACCTGGACGCCCGTTTCTACTTCGTCCACTCGTATGCGGCGCAGACCTGGGAGCTCGACAATGTCGGCTCGCCGCTGACCGCGCCGAAGCTGGCCTGGACCGACTACGGCGCCCCGTTCCTCGCGGCGGTGGAGAACGGTCCGCTGTGGGCCACGCAGTTCCACCCGGAGAAGTCCGGGGACGTCGGCGCGGGGCTGCTGCGCAACTGGGTGGCGACGCTGTGAACCATGCGGGCGGCGCCGCCGAGCACTTCTCGTTCGGCCGCATGGTTGCGCGAGCACTCGGCGCCGCGGCCCTGGTGTTGGTGGTGGCCGTACCGTTGGTGTGGTGGCTGGCGCGCACCGTGGAGATGGTGGCGCTCGGCGTGGCGATCGGCGCCATCGTGGTGATGCTGATCGTCATGGCGGTGGTGGTGCGTCGCGAGCTGCGACACGTCCAGCACGAGATCGACCACTTGAAGTCCCGCCGCCACCCCGAATCCTGACCGACCCCGACACCTGAACCACCCCGAATCCTGATCGACCGACAACCCTTCCCGCCCAACCACTTTCGCCCAACCACCAATTTCGAGAGAAGACTCCAACCAGATGGCTCAGATCCTGGAACTCCTGCCCGCGGTCGACATCGTCGACGGCCAAGCCGTCCGCCTGGTGCAGGGCGCCGCGGGGTCGGAGACCTCGTACGGTTCGCCCCGCGACGCCGCCCTGGCGTGGGAACGTGACGGCGCCGAGTGGATCCACATGGTGGATCTGGACGCCGCCTTCGGGCGCGGCGACAACCGCGCCCTGATCAGCGAGGTGGCCGCCGAACTGAACCTGAAGCTGGAACTGTCCGGCGGCATCCGCGACGACGCGTCGCTGGCCGCGGCCCTGGCCACCGGCTGCACGCGGGTCAACCTGGGCACCGCGGCGATCGAGAATCCGGAGTGGTGCGCCCAGGCGATCGCCGAGCACGGTGACCGGATCGCGGTGGGCCTGGACGTGCTCCGCGACGAGAACGGCGTCTACCGGGTGCGCGGCCGCGGCTGGGTCACCGAGGGCGGCGAGATCTGGGAGGTGCTCGAGCGTCTCGACCGCGACGGCTGCGCCCGCTACGTGGTGACCGACGTCAGCAAGGACGGCACCCTCACCGGCCCGAACCTGGAGCTGCTCGAGCAGGTCGCCCGCCGCACCGACGCCCCCGTCGTCGCCTCCGGCGGCATCTCGGCGCTCGACGACCTGGTCGCGATCGCCGAACTCGCGCCGCTCGGGGTGGAGGGCGCCATCATCGGCAAGGCCCTCTACGCCGGACGCTTCACCCTGCCGCAGGCGCTGGAGGCGGTCGCGGCCGTGGCGCGATGACCCCGGCGCCGGTCGGCGAGCTGGATCTGCCCGCGCTGCAGGCGACGGCCACGGCGATCCTGGACGAGGCGGCCGACGAGTTCCTCGCCGGTCTGGGCGCACCCCGCGCGGTGGTCAAACGCGGCACCGACTTCGCCACCGAGATGGACCTGTCGCTGGAACGACGCTTCGTCGAGCAGTTGCAGGAACGCACGTCGATCCCGGTGCACGGCGAGGAGTTCGGCGGCCCGGACCCCAGCGTCGGTGCCGTCTGGCTGGTGGACCCGATCGACGGCACCTTCAACTATTCGACCGGACTCCCGTCGGCCGCCATGCTGGTGGCACTGGTGGTCGACGGCGAACCGGTGATCGGCCTGACCTGGATTCCGGCGCTGGGCCAGAGATTCGCGGCACACCGCGGCGGTCCGCTCCTGATCAACGGGGAGCCTGCCGCCCCGCTCGCCGCATGCGAGGGCCTGCACGGACAGGCCGTCGGATACGTCTCGTACAACGCCGACCAGGAGGGCCGGTTCCCGGGTGCGCAGCGTGCCCGCGTGCAGCGCGAGATCACCGGTCGTCATGCGCGGATCCGCGTGCACGGGTGCACCGGCTTCGACATGGCGTACGTGGCCGGCGGACGACTCGCCGGTGCGGTGTCCTACGGCCGTCACCCGTGGGATCACGCGGCCGGCGTGGTGCTGGTCCGCGCGGCGGGCGGCAGCGCCACCGACATCTTCGGCCGACCGTGGACGGTCACCACGCCGTCGCTGGTCGCCGCGGCCCCCGGCGCGCACGCCGAGCTGCTCGAGATCCTGGCCGACGGCCCGTGGCCGTCGCCGCACACCCTGACCTACCAACCCCCGAACAACCCTGCCTGACCAGAAGGAAGTGACCACCGAAATGACCTTGGCGACACGAGTCATCCCGTGCTTGGACGTCGACGGCGGACGGGTGGTGAAGGGCGTCAACTTCGAGAACCTGCGCGATGCGGGTGACCCGGTGGAATTGGCGGCCCGCTACGACGCCGAGGGCGCCGACGAACTGACCTTCCTGGACGTGACCGCGTCCAGTTCGGGTCGGGCCACCATGATCGACGTGGTGCGCGCGGCCGCGGACCAGATCTTCATTCCGCTCACCGTCGGCGGCGGCATCCGCACCGTCGACGACGTGGACGTCCTGCTGCGCGCCGGCGCCGACAAGGTGAGCGTGAACACCGCGGCCATCGCGCGACCGGAGGTGCTCGAGGAGATGAGCCGGCGGTTCGGCTCCCAGTGCATCGTCCTGTCGGTGGACGCGCGCACCGTGCCCGCCGGCAACCCGCCCACCCCGTCCGGCTGGGAGGTGACCACCCACGGCGGCCGCAAGAGCACCGGCATCGACGCCGTGGAGTGGGCGCGTCGCGGCGAGGAGCTGGGCGTGGGGGAGATCCTGCTGAACTCGATGGATGCCGACGGCACCAAGGAGGGCTTCGATCTGCGCATGATCGAAGCCGTGCGCGCCGCGGTCGCCGTCCCGGTGATCGCCAGCGGCGGTGCGGGGAAGGTCGAACACTTTCCGCCGGCCGTCGCCGCCGGCGCCGACGCGGTCCTGGCCGCCTCGGTCTTCCACTTCGGCGAACTGACCATCGGCGACGTGAAGTCGGCGATGGCCGCCGAAGGCATCACCGTCCGCACCGACCGCGACCGACAGGACCGATGATGGCGCTGCCCGCCGAACTCGCCGCCCGACTCAAGCGCACCGACGACGGCCTCGTCGCCGCCATCGCCCAGGAACGCAGCACCGGTCAGGTGCTGATGATGGCCTGGATGGACGACGAAGCGCTCGAACGCACCCTCGCCACCCGCCGAGCCACCTACTACTCCCGCTCGCGGCAGCAGTATTGGGTCAAGGGCGAGACCAGCGGCCACGTCCAGTACGTCCACCGGATCAGTCTCGACTGCGACGGCGATACGCTGCTGTTGACGGTCGATCAGACCGGCGCGGCGTGTCACACCGGCAACCACAGCTGCTTCGACACGCCGCCGCTGGAGTTCGGGGTGCCCGTGGACACCGACCACGACGACCCGCACACCGACAACTAGGAAGGACGCCATGCCGCTCATCCAGATCTCCCAGACCCCGGGCCTGTCCGATCGGGTCAAGAACGAGACCATCGCCGCGGTGACCGAGGCCTACGCCCGCGCGACCGGCAAGAATCCGGACTCGGTGTGGGTCACCATCACCGAGGTGCCGCGCACCCAGTGGGGCGTCGGCGGGGTTCCGCTGGGATGACGAGCACCGCGGACTCCACCCACACCACCAGCCTGGAGACCTTCCTGGATCTGGCCGCCGACCACCGCGTGGTGCCGGTGACCCGGAAGCTGCTGGCCGATTCCGAGACGCCGCTGTCGGCGTACCGCAAACTCGCCGGGGACCGGGAGGGCACGTTCCTCCTCGAATCGGCGCAGAACGGGCAGTCGTGGTCGCGCTGGTCGTTCATCGGCGCCGGTTCGCCGTCGGCGCTGACCGTGGCCGACGGGCAGGCGCACTGGTGGGGCACGGTCCCGGCCGGAGCACCCACCGGCGGCGATCCGCTGGAGTCGCTGGCCGCGTCGCTGCGCCTGCTGCAGACCGACCGTCTGCCCGGTATGCCGCCGCTGACCGGCGGGTTCGTCGGGTTCATGGCCTACGACTTCGTGCGCCGCCTCGAACGCCTGCCGTCGACCACCGTCGACGACCTCGGCCTGCCCGACATGTGCTGGCTGCTGGTGTCCGACCTGGCCGCCTTCGATCACCACGAGGGCACCATCACCCTGATCGCCAACGCCATCAACTTCGACGGCAGCGCCGATCGGGTCGAGGAGGCCTACGCCGACGCCGTCGCGCGCCTGGACACCATGACCGCGGCCCTGGCCGCGCCCGCGCCGTCGACCGTCTCCACGTTCACCCGCCCGGCGCCGGACTACACCGGCCAGCGCACGCTGGACGACTACCGCGGCATCGTCGAGGGCCTGGTGGAGGCCATCGAGTCCGGCGAAGCCTTCCAGGTGGTGCCGTCGCAACGATTCGAGATCGCCACCGAGGCCGATCCGGTGGACGTGTACCGGGTGCTGCGGGCCTCCAACCCGAGCCCGTACATGTATCTGCTGCGCCTGCCCGGTGTCGGCGATTCCGGGGTCGGCAGTCGACCGTTCAGCATCGTCGGCTCGTCGCCGGAGGCGTTGGTCACCGTGGCCGACGGCACCGCGACGACGCACCCGATCGCCGGCACGCGCTGGCGCGGGGCCACCGAGGAAGAGGATCAGCTGCTGGCCAAGGGGCTGCTGGAGGACGAGAAGGAGAACTCCGAGCACCTGATGCTGGTGGACCTGGGCCGCAACGACCTGGGTCGCGTCTGCGAGCCCGGCACCGTCCGGGTGACCGACTACCGCCGAGTGGAGCGCTACAGCCACGTGATGCACCTGGTCTCGACGGTGTCCGGCAGACTGCGCGAGGATGCGCAGGCGCTGGACGCGGTGACCGCGTGCTTCCCGGCCGGCACCCTCACCGGCGCGCCGAAGGTGCGGGCGATGGAGCTGATCGAGGAGAACGAACTCACCCGGCGCGGCCTGTACGGCGGCATCGTCGGCTACCTCGACTTCGCCGGCGACGCCGACACCGCGATCGCGATCCGCACCGCGCTGATGACCGAGGGCCGGGCCTACGTCCAGGCCGGTGGCGGCGTGGTGGCCGACAGCGACGCCGAGTACGAGTTCAACGAGGCCCGCAACAAGGCGACCGCCGTCCTCAACGCGGTGGCGGCGGCCGCCACCATGACGCCGGTGACCGAAGAGAGCGAACAGTGAGCAGCCCAGATCCCAGCAGCCCAGATCCCAGCAGCACCGACCCCACCGCGATCGTCACGCCCGCGGAACCGGAGACGGTGCGCCCCAACCGCAGGCCCCAGGCGATCTCCGCGGGCTTCCTCGTGGTGGCCGCGGCACTGCTGTGGATCGCGTCCCGGATGACGTGGTCGGAGGTGTACGCCGAGGACGGCCTCGGCGAGCCGCGCATCTACGCCATCGCGGGTAGCGACTGGAGTCCCTGGCTGGTGGCGATCGCGCTGCTGTTCCTGGCCGGACTGGTGGTCCAGTTCGCGCTGCACGGCTTCTTCTTGCGCGTGGTGGCAGCCCTGGTCGCGGTGTGCGCGGTGGTGGTGGCCGTCCCGGCGATCACCCTGCTCACCAACGGTCAGGACAGCGGGTACGCGATCGATCGCGCCGACATCGGCGCCCGCTACGAGGTGGTGGCGGTGACGGCCTACAACAATGCCGGCATCGTGGCGCTCTTCGGTGCGTTCTTCGGGGTGGTCGGCGCGGTCGCGATGGCCTCGGCGGCGTCCGGCGCGAAGAAGATGTCCTCGCGCTACGCCTCGCCGGCAGCGCGCCGAGAGGAGCTGGAACGACGGGTTTTCGCCGAGCACGCGCAGGCGCAGGCCGACGGCGACGCGGCAGCCGCACCCACCGAACGCGAGTTCTGGGATGCCCTCGACGAGGGCGTGGATCCCACCGACCTCCACGGCGGCGCCGACCCCGATGCACCCCGCCCCGACGAAACCCGCGGGTAACCCCACCCGCGGGCGGGCGCGCGGTGTGTGGACTCTAGGCTGGAGCGACATTCTGCATTGCAGACGCGTGAAAGGGGACCGACCGTGACTGGCGGCACAGTGCTCGACTCGATCATCGAGGGTGTGATGGCCGACGTGGCCGCGCGCGAGGCGGTGCTCGACCTGGCGGCGGTGAAAGAGGCCGCGCTGCGGGCCCCCGACCCCCGGGACGCCACCGCGGCGCTCCTGCAGCCCGGTATCGGCGTCATCGCCGAGGTGAAGCGGGCCAGCCCCTCCAAGGGGGCGCTCGCCAACATCCCGGATCCGGCCGACCTGGCCCGCGCCTACGAGGCCGGCGGCGCTCGCGTGATCAGTGTGCTCACCGAGGAGCGCCGTTTCCACGGCAGCCTGGCCGACTTCGACGCCGTGCGCGCCGCGGTCGACGTGCCGCTGCTGCGCAAGGACTTCATCGTCGGGCCGTACCAGATCCACGAGGCCCGCGCCCACGGCGCCGACGTGATCCTGCTGATCGTCGCCGCCCTGGAGCAGCCGGTGCTGGCGTCGCTGCTGGACCGCACCGAGTCGCTGGGCATGACCGCTCTCGTCGAGGTGCACACCGAGGAAGAGGCCGATCGCGCGCTCGAAGTGGGTGCCACGGTGATCGGCGTCAACGCCCGCAACCTCAAGACGCTTGACGTGGACCGCGACAGCTTCGCCCGGATCGCCCCGGGCCTGCCGTCGAACATCATCAAGGTCGCCGAGTCCGGCGTTCGCGGTCCCGCCGATCTGCTGGCCTACGCGGGCGCAGGCGCCGACGCGGTGCTGGTCGGCGAGGGTGTGGTGACCAGCGGCGATCCGCGGCAGGCGGTGTCGGATCTGGTGACGGCCGGCGCGCATCCGTCGTGCCCCAAGCCCTCGCACTGACACCCGGACACCGCGCCGCCGGGTCGGCGTCGCACCCGGTGCGCACCGTGGCGACCGCGACGAGGATACTGGGTAACTGTGACCGAGAATCCCGACGTGCAGACTGATCGCTTCCCGCTGGCCAGCGACGGAATTTCCGACCGCTCGCCGATCGGACCGGACGAGTTGGGCCATTGGGGCGTATTCGGCGGGCGGCATGTCCCCGAGGCGCTGATGGCGGTGATCGAGGAGACGACGGCCACCTACGAGAAGGTGCGCACCGACAAAGACTTCTTCGCCGAGCTCAACGCCCTGGCCCGCGACTACACCGGCCGCCCGTCGCCCCTCTACGAGGCTACGCGGCTCGCCGAGTTGGCCGGCGGCGCGCGGATCTTCCTCAAGCGGGAAGACCTCAACCACACCGGCTCGCACAAGATCAACAACGTCCTCGGTCAGGCGCTGCTCGCCAAGCGGATGGGCAAGACCCGCGTGATCGCCGAGACCGGCGCCGGCCAGCACGGCGTCGCGACCGCGACGGCCTGCGCGCTCCTCGGCCTGGAGTGCCTCATCTACATGGGCCGCGTGGACACCGAGCGCCAGGCGCTGAACGTGGCGCGGATGCGTCTGCTCGGCGCCGAGGTGGTCGCGGTGGAGACCGGTTCGGCCACCCTCAAGGACGCCATCAACGAGGCGCTGCGCGACTGGGTGACCAACGCCTACAACACCTACTACTGCTTCGGCACCGCCGCGGGGCCGCACCCGTTCCCGATGATGGTGCGCGACCTGCAGCGCATCATCGGGATGGAGGCTCGCGCGCAGATCCTCGATCAGGCCGGACGACTCCCGGATGCCGCGGTGGCCTGTGTCGGCGGCGGCTCCAATGCGATCGGGCTGTTCCATCCGTTCATCGACGACGCCGGGGTGCGGCTGGTGGGCTGCGAGGCCGGCGGCGACGGCGTGGAGACCGGTCGCCACGCGGCCACCTTCACCGGCGGCACACCGGGCGCCTTCCAGGGCGCCTACTCGTACCTGATGCAGGACGAGGACGGCCAGACCATTGAGTCGCACTCGATCTCCGCCGGACTGGACTACCCGGGCGTGGGCCCCGAGCACGCGTACCTGCGCGACCTCGGTCGAGCCGAGTACCGGCCGATCACCGACGCCGAGGCGATGGACGCGCTGTCGGTGCTGTCGCGGCGCGAGGGCATCATCCCGGCCATCGAATCGGCGCATGCCGTGGCCGGTGCACTGCAGTTGGGTCGAGAGCTGGGGGAGGGCGCGATCATCATCGTGAACCTGTCCGGTCGCGGCGACAAGGATGTCGACACCGCCGCCAAGTGGTTCGGCCTGTACGACAAGCCGCAGTCGGAAGTCGAGTACGCCGCTGCGCTCGCAGCCCAGAAGAAGGCAGCCCAGCAGAAGTCCGCCCAGAACGAGTCTGAGAAGGAGACCGGCCGATGAGCCGTCACACCACCGCGCCGTCCCGGTTGAGCGGACTGTTCGCGCAGTGCCGCGACGAGGGTCGCGCCGCGTTGATGGGCTATCTGCCCGTCGGCTTCCCGTCGCTCGACGAATCGCTGACCACCATGCGCACCATGGTCGACAGCGGCTGCGACGTGGTCGAGATCGGCGTCCCGTACTCCGATCCGGTGATGGACGGACCCACCGTGGCGCAGGCCGCGTTCGAGGCGCTGAACAACGGCGTGCGGGTGCGCGACCTCTTCGTCGCCGCCGAGACGGTGGCCGCCGCCGGCGCGCAGCCGGTAGTGATGACCTACTGGAACCTGGTGCTCAAATACGGCGTCGACGCCTTCGCGCGGGATCTGGCCGCCGCGGGCGGCGTCGGCATCATCACGCCCGACCTGATCCCGGAGGAGGCCGCCGCGTGGGAGGCCGCCTCCGACGCGCACGGCCTGGACCGGATCTACCTGGTGGCCCCGTCGTCGACGCCCGAGCGGCTCGCGATGACCGTGGAGCACTGCCGCGGATTCGTCTACGCGGCATCGACCATGGGTGTCACGGGTGCGCGGGACTCGGTGTCGTCGATGGCGCCGGAACTGTGTGCCCGCGTGCGAGAGCACTCGGACATTCCGATCGGCGTGGGCCTGGGCGTGCGCAACGGCGCGCAGGCCGCGGAGATCGCCGAGTACGCCGACGGCGTGATCGTCGGCTCGGCGATCATCTCGGCGTTCCGTGCCGGCGGACAGGCCGGCGCGGCCAAGCTGGTCAGTGAACTCGCCGAGGGCGTGCGCGGCGAGGTGCGCTGACGTAAGTCCGTTAGGGTGGCACGCGTGAGCGACACGACCCTTCTGGCGTACATTCCGAGCCCGTCGCAGGGCGTATGGGAGGTGGGCCCGTTCCCACTGCGCGCGTATGCGCTGTGCATCATCGTCGGCATCGTCGTCGCGATGTGGTGGGGCGATCGTCGGTGGCGGGCGCGCGGCGGTCAGCCCGGTGACGTGCTCGACGTGGCGCTGTGGGCGGTGCCGTTCGGCCTGATCGGTGGTCGGCTCTACCACGTCGCCACCGACTGGCATCGCTACTTCGGGGAGAACGGCCGGGGCTTCGGTGCCGCGGTCGCCATCTGGGACGGCGGCCTGGGTATCTGGGGCGCCGTCGCGTTCGGTGCGGTCGGCGCGTGGATCGGCTGCCGCTGGAAGGGCATCAAGCTGCCGTCCTTCGGCGACGCACTGGCCCCGGCGATCCTGCTGGCGCAAGCCATCGGCCGTCTCGGCAACTACTTCAACCAGGAGCTCACCGGCGGTCCCACCACCCTCCCGTGGGGCTTGGAGCTGTATGTGCGTCAGGACGGTGCGGGCAACACCGGGATCGCCCTGCCCGACGGCGTCTCCACCGGCGTGGTGCACAGCGTGGTCCATCCGACCTTCCTGTACGAGATGCTGTGGAACATCCTCGTGGTGATCGCGCTGGTGCTGCTCGATCGGCGTTTCCGGATCGGACACGGTCGTCTGTTCGCGCTGTACGTCGCCGGCTACTCCGCGGGCCGCTTCGGCATCGAGTTGCTCCGCACCGACTACGCCACCGAGATCCTCGGGGTGCGCATCAACGTCTTCACGTCCGCGATCGTCTTCCTGTGCGCGGCCCTGTACTTCGTGATGGCTCCGCGCGGCCGCGAGCTCGGCCTGTCGATGTACTGGCCGAAGCGGGCCGAGGAACTGGCCGCCGAGGGCGAGCTGGGTTACGTGCCGCCCGCCCTGGAAGACGACGAGGCCGACACCGCCGAGGACCAGACGGACGCCGACGAGCTCGAACCCGAGACCGACGACCTCGAACCCGAGACCGACGAGCTCGAACCCGAGGCCGACGAGCTCGAACCCGAGGCCGACGATCGTGATGCGTCGACCGTCTACACCTTCGAGTCCGATCCGGCCGCGCAGGTCGGCGGCATCGAGATCCGCGAGGTGATCGCCTCGGACGAGGATTCCTCGATGGTCGTGGTGGAATCGGCTGCCCAGGCCGAGACCGACGCAGCCGAGACCGACGCCGCCGACACGGATTCCGACGAACCCGACGTCGCCGACGACGCAGAACCCGAGGTGGACGGATCCAACCGGGAAGGTTCCGACGCCAAGGACTAGCCTTGGTCAGGTGACTCGTCGAACCAAGATCGTCTGCACCCTCGGACCCGCCACCAATACTCCAGAGCGCATCACCGAGCTCGTTGAAGCCGGCATGAACGTCGCCCGGATGAACTTCAGCCACGGCACCCACGAAGACCACCAGAGCGTGTACGAGGCGGTGCGCCAGGCCTCGGCGAACACCGGTCAGCCGGTCGGCATCCTCGCCGACCTGCAGGGTCCCAAGATCCGCCTGGGCTGGTTCGAGGACAACGGTCGCCCCAACGGCGCCGTCGACTGGAAGACCGGCGAACAGGTCCGTATCACCGTCGACGAGATCGTCGGCAACCACGACCGGGTCTCCACCACGTACAAGCAGCTCGCCCAGGATGCGGCGCCCGGTGACCGTCTGCTCGTCGACGACGGCAAGGTGGGCCTGGTGGTGGAGGGCGTCGAAGGCAACGACGTGGTGTGCCGCGTCACCGAGGGCGGCACGGTCAGCAACCACAAGGGCCTGTCCATGCCGGGCATGAAGATCTCGGTGCCGCCGCTGAGCGAGAAGGACATCGCCGACCTGGAGTTCGCGCTCGGACTGGGCGTGGACATCGTCGCGCTGTCGTTCGTCCGCAGCCCCGGCGACATCGAACTGGTCCACGAGGTGATGGACCGCGTGGGTCGTCGCGTGATGGTGGTCGCGAAGTTGGAGAAGCCGGAGGCCATCGAGAACCTGGAGGCCATCGTGTTGGCCTTCGACGCGATCATGGTGGCCCGCGGCGACCTCGGCGTCGAGATGCCGCTGGAGCAGGTGCCGCTGGTGCAGAAGCGCGCCATCCAGATCGCCCGCGAGAACGCCAAGCCGGTGATCGTGGCGACGCAGATGCTCGACTCGATGATCGAGAACTCGCGCCCGACGCGTGCGGAGGCCTCCGACGTGGCCAACGCGGTGCTCGACGGCGCGGACGCGGTGATGCTGTCCGGCGAGACCTCGGTGGGCGCGTTCCCGTTCGAGACGGTGCGGACGATGAGCTCCATCGTGGTCGCGGCGGAGGAGAGCCGCCGCGAGGTGCCGCCGCTCAAGCACGTGCCGCGCACCCAGCGGGGTGTGCTGAGCTACGCCGCGCGCGACATCGGCGAGCGGTTGAACGTCTCGGCCATCACCGTATTCACCGAGACCGGTGACACGGCACGACGGATCGCGCGCCTGCACTCGCGGCTCAAGCTGATGGCGTTCACCACCCGGGAGCTCACCCGCAACCAGCTGACCCTGTGCTGGGGCGTCGAGCCGTTCCTGGTGCCCAAGTCACCGTCGACCGACGCGATGATCGATCAGCTCGACGCGTTCTGCGAGTCCAATGGCATGGTCAAGCGCGGCTCCGTGGTGGTCGTCGTGGCGGGCGCACCGCCGCAGGTGCCCGGCTCCACCAACCTGTTGCACCTGCACCGCATCGGCGAGCAGGATCACTGACTCGGATAGGTTTGTGGGATGACCCGCAATCTGAACGACCCGAATCATCGGATCGCCTCCGAGGCCGAGGGCGGTGACTTGGCCAAGCTCCTCGAGCTCCTCGAGCTGGAGCAGCTCGAGGACGATCTGTTCGTCGGTCAGCACCCCGAGCAGAAGACCGCGCGCACCTTCGGCGGGCAGTTGCTCGGACAGGGCGTGATGGCCGCAGGCCGCACGCTCACCCGCGGGCATCCGCCGGTGCACGCGCTGCACGCGCACTTCATTCGCGGCGGCGACGTGAACAAGCCGATGGAATACCGTGTGCAGCGGTTCCGCGACGGTAAGGCGTTCGCCAACCGTCAGGTCACCGCGATGCAGGACGGTGCGGAGGTGTTCACCATGCTGGTGGCCTTCCAGGACAACAACGCCGGTCTCGAGCACGCCGTGGAGATTCCGCTGGTGCCGTACCCGGAGGAGCTGCCGGCGCTCGGCGAGCACTTCAAGGGCTACGAGGAGCAGGTCGCGCTGTTCGTCAACGCGCTGCACCCGATCGACATCCGGTTCGCCAACGACCCCACGTGGAAGATGAAGGATGCGGGCGAGACCCTCACGCACAACCGCGTGTGGATGAAGACCGACGGCGACATGCCCGACGATCCGCTGCTGCACGTCGCGGCGATGGCCTACGCGTCGGACACCACGGTGCTCGACTCGATCATCACCACGCACGGCCTGTCGTGGGGGATGGATCGGCTGTTCGCGGCCACGGTCAACCATTCGATGTGGTTCCACCGCGAGTTCCGCTTCGACGACTGGCTGCTGTACGCCACCGAATCGCCGGTCGCCGCCGGATCGCGCGGCATCGGTTCGGGCCGCTTCTTCATGCGCGACGGCACGCTCGCCACGTCGGTGGTGCAGGAAGCGCTGATCAAGTACTTCCCGCCGCGCAACTGATGAACGAGTCGCGGGGGCCGTCGATCGAGTACTTCCAGCCGCCCGGACCGTATGTGCCCCGCAACAGTTGGCGACGGCGCTCGGACACCTGGGTGTGGGTGGTGAGCATCTTCGCGGGGGTGCTGCTGGCTGCGGCGGCGGTGACCGCATTGATCGTCGGCATGCGCAACCACGACGCCGCGACCCCGGATCGAGAATCCGGGGCCGCGACCGTCTACCCGTCCGTGGTCACTTCAGTGGTCGGTCCACCGGGACGTTGACCCAGCTCGGGTTCTTCGGATCGATCTCGATGAACTGCGGACCGAACTTCGAGTTCCACATCGCCGGACCCAGCGGAAGAGCCTTGGGTGCGTTGAGGGAGTAGATGTCGATGCGCAGTCGGTCGCCCGGGCGCAGGGCGGCCTGCGTCGGGGTCATCGGGATGTCGAGCGCGATCACCTGACCGGGGCGGACCGGCTGGTACTTGTCGATGGACAGATAGAGGAACGGATCCACCAGGTCGCCGTTGGCGGCGAACTGGCTGCGGGAACGGTCCACCGCGCGCAGTGACACCATCAGCTGGCCCATCGAGACCACCTGCGACCGACCGTCCGGCGACACGATGTTCACCGTGGCGTGCCAGTAGCCGTCGGTGGCCTGCAGTCGCTGGTTGAGATGGATACCCGGCCAGCCGGACAGGCGCGTGGTCTTGGTGACCGGCGCGGAGGTGAAGGTCTGCGCGGACAGTTCGGCGAACCGGTTGTCCCGACCGCAGAAGTCCAGCAGCGCCGTCACGCCGGCGGCGCCCTGCGCGCCGTCCTTGCCGCACACGTTACTCAGACCGGGCGTCACCACGCGGGTGGCCCGGGTGGTGGGCGCCGACGACGACAGCGAGCCGTCCCCGGCCACCGGGGTCGACACCGAGCGCGACGGTTTGCCGGTCAGGTACTGCCGCTGATGGGTGTAGCCGGGCAGCGGGAACGACGGTCCCTGCACGAAGTTGTCCCGCGGCATGGAGGCCAGCGTCGCCGGCGAGTACCGGTCGATGCCGTTATCGATGCCCTTGAGCCAGCGGTCGTACCAGGCGCGGGCGAGCACGTTCATCTTCGGCGGATTGCCGGGCGTGCCCAGCTGCGCGCCGGTGGTGACGTGGTAGCCGTCGTCCATGATCAGCTTCTTCTGGCTGTCCGGCAGCTTCGAGAGCCCGGAGAGCAGGCGGGCCTCGCTGTTGGTGAACAGGTCGTTCCAGCCGCCGATGGCGAAGGTGGGCGTGGTGACCGTGGACAGGTCGGTGTGGAGCGAGGCACGACGATTCGAGTCCGCGCTGAGCAGGGCGCGGGTCTCACCGGTGACCTGACCCGGGTGCTGCACGGTCAGCGCCTGCAGCATCACGTCGAAATAGGTCAGCGGGTCCTTGGCGCGGTCGCCGAGCCACTTCCAGTCGAAGGTGCCGTTCAGCATGGACGCCACGTTCGGGATCATCTTGCTGGTGTTGACCAGCGCCAGCCACATGGACAGGAAGCCGGCGCCCACGCCGCCGCCCGGGGCCACCACGTCGCGCAGAATGTCGGCGCCGGGCACCACCGGGAAGATGGCGCCGAGCTTGCCGGGGCGATCGGAGGCCGCCTGCAGCTGGTTGATGGCCGAGTACGACGCGCCGGCCATGCCGATCTTGTCGGTGGACCAGCGCTGCTTGCCGACCCAGTCGATCACCTCGACGGTGTCCTTGCGTTCCCGCTCGCCGAAGACCTGCCAGGTGCCCTGCGAGAAGCCGGTGCCGCGCACGTCCACCACCAGCATGTTGTAGCCGGAGCGGATCAGCTTGGGATCGTAGGAGAAGCTGGTGGCGAAGCCGCTGCGCAGCGAGCCGACGAGTTCGTTGTAGCCGGAGAGCACGGTGCCCTGCAGGTTGATCGCATTCAGCAGTTCGATCAGCTGCGGCATGAGGACCGGGTAGTTCACCACTTCGGCGGCCAGCGCGCTCACCATCTTGGTGTAGGGCGTCATGTTGACGATGGTGGGCAGCTTCTTGTCGATCGGCTTGCCCGCCTGATTCGCCGGTCGGATCAGGTTGCCGCGCAGCACGGTGCCGTCGCTCATCTTGATCGGCACGTCCGGCGTCACCGCGTAGCCGGGGTACTTCTGCGGGCCCTCGGCGGTGCGCGTCCACTTGGCGCCGAGTGCGCCGAAGACCGCGGCGTCGGCGGTCGCCGCTGACGTCGGCCACAGGCCGGCACCGGCCGCGATGAGCAGCGGGATCAGGAACACCGCGAAGGATCGGAAGAGCCTTCGCCGAACTGTACGAACCATGTGATGAACAACTTCCCAAAGTCGTTGTGTGAAGCAACCTGTCAAGTTACTGTGACGTAACTTAGCGGACGGTGAAACAAAAGTCGATGGTGTGCTTTATCGGGCGGGTGTCGGAGCCCGATTACCGGTGGACCCGAGCCGGGCCGTACACTTCTGTCTCGTCGCACGCTCGCGTGCGTTCGCACACCAGCCCCGGTGGCGAAATTGGCAGACGCGCCGCACTCAAAATGCGGTCTCGAAAGGGGTGCCGGTTCGAGTCCGGCCCGGGGCACACGTTTCCGGCGTGGTCGACGACCGCGCTCACCACCGCTGAACCGGGAGAGTGCAGGGCGATGAGCCAAGCCGGGTCCGCACCGGACCAGCCGCACGCACATCGCGTGGTCGTCGCCGAAGACGACTCCCTGATCCGCATGGATCTGTGCGAGATGCTTCGCGACGAGGGCTACGACGTCGTCGGTGAGGCCCCGAACGGTCAGGTGGCCGTCGATCTCACCGAGTCGCTGCTGCCCGATCTGGTGATCATGGACATCAAGATGCCGGTGCGCGACGGCATCGATGCGGCCAGCGAGATCGCCCGTCGTCGGCTCGCCCCCGTGGTGATGCTGACTGCGTTCTCGCAGCGGGACTTCGTCGAACGGGCCCGCGACGCCGGCGCCATGGCCTACCTGGTGAAGCCGTTCAACCAGTCGGACCTGGTGCCCGCCATCGAGGTGGCGCTCAGCCGCTTCCGGGAGCTGCGGGCGCTGGAAGCGGAAGTGGCCGGCATCAACGAGCGTTTCGAGACGCGCAAGCTCATCGAGCGGGCGAAGGGTCTGCTGATGGAGAAGCAGGCGCTGACCGAGCCGGAGGCGTTCCGGTGGATTCAGACCAATGCGATGGACCGGCGCGTCACCATGAAGGCGGTGGCGCAGGTGGTGGTCGAGACCCTCGGCGGCGACGCGCCGTCGGTCTGACCGGCCCGCCTCACCCGCCCGCCCGAACCGTCGTACCGGCTCACTACACTCGGACGATGTGAGCCCAGCGCAGACGTCCTCCAGTCCCAGTACCCGCGGCACGTCGGAGAAGCGGCCGACGCTGATGCTGCTCGACGGCCATTCCCTGGCCTATCGCGCCTTCTTCGCGCTGCCCGCGGAGAACTTCAAGACCAACACCGGGCAGTCGACCAACGCGGTCTACGGCTTCACGTCGATGCTGATCAACCTGCTGCGCGACGAGGAGCCCAGTCACATCGCGGCGGCCTTCGACGTCTCGCGCAAGACCTTCCGGTCGGAGATGTTCCCCGACTACAAGGCGCAGCGGTCGTCGTCGCCCGACGAGTTCCGCGGCCAGGTGGATCTCACCAAGGACGTGCTCGACGCGATGGGCATCCCCGTGATGGCGATCGACGGCTTCGAGGCCGACGACGTGATCGCCACGCTCGCCACGCAGGCCGACGCGGCGGGCTACCGCGTCCTGGTGGTGACCGGCGACCGCGATGCGCTGCAGCTGGTCAACGACAACATCACCGTGCTCTACCCCAAACGCGGCGTCTCCGAACTGACCCGCTTCACTCCGGAAGAGGTGGAGAAGAAGTACGGACTGACCCCGGCGCAGTACCCGGACTACGCGGCGCTGCGCGGCGACCCGAGCGACAACCTGCCCGGCATCCCCGGCGTCGGCGAGAAGACCGCCGCCAAGTGGATCCGCGAGTACGGCTCGTTCGAGGAACTGGTCAACCGGGCCGACGAGGTGCGCGGCAAGGTCGGCGACTCCCTGCGGGAGAACCTGGCCGGCGTGATCATGAACCGTCGTCTCACCGAGCTGGTCCGTGACATGGACCTGCCGCAGGGGCCCGACGAGCTGGCACTGCACGGGTGGGACCGCGACCGTATCCACCGACTGTTCGACGACCTCGAGTTCAAGGTGCTGCGCGACCGTCTGTTCTCCACGCTCACCTCGTCCGAGCCCGAAGCCGAAGCCGGTTTCGAGGTCTCCGGCACGCGGCTGGGCGCGGGGGAGGTCGCCGCGTGGCTGACCGAGCACGCGCAGACCGGCCGCAGCGGGCTCGCGGTGACCGGCGCCGCCCGCGTGGTGGGTTCGGAGGCGACGGCCGTCGCGATCGCCGCCGCCGACGGCGAGGCCGCCTACCTCGACCCGATCGCGCTGACCTCCGAGGACGATCAGGCGCTCGGCGCCTGGCTGGCCGATCCGGAGCGGCTCAAGGCCGTGCACGAGGTCAAGTGGGCGATCCATGCGCTGCACGGCCGCGGATGGACGCTGGCCGGGGTCACCTCGGACACCGCGTTGGCCGCCTACCTGGTGCGGCCCGGTCAGCGCACCTTCAATTTGGACGATCTGGCGCTGCGCTACCTGCGGCGGGAACTGAAGGACGATGCGGGCGGCGACGACGGCCAGCTCTCGCTGCTCGACGGCGACGAAGACGAGCTCGCGGCGTCGAACCAGTTGATGCTGTCCGCGCAGGCCGTCGCCGAACTCGCCGACACTCTGGACACCGAACTCGAACGCATCGAGTCGGTGCCGTTGCTGCGCGACATGGAACTGCCGCTCGCCTTCGTGCTCGCCGAGTTGGAGACCACCGGTATCGCGGTCGACGTCGCACAACTGCAGGAGCTGGAGCGCGGTTTCGCGCAGCGCGTGCGCGACGCGGCCGAGGCGGCCTACGAGGTGATCGGGGAGCAGGTGAACCTCGGCTCGCCCAAGCAGCTGCAGGTGGTGCTCTTCGACAAGCTCGACATGCCGAAGACCAAGAAGACCAAGACCGGCTACACCACCGACGCCGATGCGCTCGCCTCGCTGTACGAGAAGACCGAGCACCCGTTCCTCAAGTATCTGCTGGAGCATCGGGACGCGACGCGCCTGAAGGTGACCGTCGACGGCCTGCTCAAGACCGTCGCCGACGACGGCCGGATCCACACCACGTTCAACCAGACGGTCGCCGCGACCGGGCGGCTCAGCTCCACCGAGCCGAACCTGCAGAACATCCCGGTCCGCACCGACGCCGGACGGCAGATCCGCGGCGGCTTCGTGGTCGGCGAGGGCTACGAGTGCCTGATGACCGCCGACTACTCGCAGATCGAGATGCGCATCATGGCGCACCTGTCCGGCGACGAAGGCCTGATCGAAGCCTTCAACACCGGCGAGGACCTGCACAATTTCGTCGGCTCGCGGGCCTTCGGCGTGCCGATCGACGAGGTGGACGCGCAGATGCGGCACCGGGTCAAGGCGATGTCGTACGGCCTGGCTTACGGGCTGTCGGCGTTCGGTCTGGCCGCCCAGCTCGGCATCAGCCGGGACGAGGCGCGCGATCAGATGGACCAGTACTTCGCGCGGTTCGGCGGGGTCCGCGACTACCTGCACGAGGTGGTGGTCGAAGCCCGCACCAAGGAGTACACCGAGACCCTGTTCGGGCGACGCCGCTACCTGCCGGACCTCAACTCCGACAACTTCCAGCGCCGCCAGGCCGCCGAACGGATGGCCCTCAACGCACCGATCCAGGGCAGCGCCGCCGACATCATCAAGGTGGCGATGATCAACGTGGCGCGCCGCCTCGATGCCGAGGGCTTGGCGTCCCGGATGCTGCTGCAGGTGCACGACGAACTGGTCGTCGAGATCGCCGCGGGGGAGCGGGACACGGTGGAGCAGTTGGTCCGCGAGGAGATGGGCGGCGCCATCGCACTGTCGGTGCCGCTGGACGTCTCGGTCGGCTTCGGTCGGTCCTGGGACGACGCGGCACATTAGGCCATGCCGGTTATCTCGGGTTGACAACGGATGACCGTTTAAGCTCTGGGAATGTTCGCGGATCGAGTCAACACCCGTTTCGGGCCGTACCAGCTGCAACAGCTGTTGGGCCGCGGTGGCATGGGCGAGGTGTATCGCGCGTACGACACCGGCAAGCAGCGGACGGTGGCGCTGAAGCTGCTGCGCGCCGACCTGGCGCGTGACCCCGTCTATCGCGAGCGATTTCGGCGCGAATCGATGGTCGCGGCTCGTCTCGGCGAGCCGCACGTGATCCCCATCCACGACTGGGGCGAGATCGACGGCCTCCTGTACATCGACATGCGGCTGGTGCAGGGGCCGGATCTACGGAAAGTCCTGCGGACCGAGCAGCGCCTGGCCCCGGCGCGGGCCGTGGCCATCACCGAGCAGATCGCCTCGGCATTGGACGCGGCGCACGCGGGCGGACTGGTCCACCGCGACATCAAGCCGGAGAACATCTTGGTGGGCGATCGCGACTTCGCCTACCTCGTGGACTTTGGAATCGCTGCCGCGCAGGCGGATACGCGTCTCACCCAGGTGGGGTCCGCGATCGGTTCGGTGGCCTACATGGCACCGGAATTGTTCGACGGCGCGCCCGCGAGCCCGGCCAGCGACGTGTATGCGCTGACCTGCGTGTTGTGCGAGGCCCTGACGGGGCGAGCGCCGTTTCCGGCGCCGCCGCCCGTCGCCAGTGCGGTGGTGCCGGGCGTGCCACAGGCAGTAGATGCGGTGCTCGCGCGCGGGCTGGCGCGGGATCCGTCGATGCGGTTCGGCAGCGCCGGCGAGTTGGCGGCCGCGGCGCGGGCGGCGCTGTCCACGCCGGAGAGCGCGCGTGCCCACACGATGGTGGCCCCGCCGCCCGATCGGGGCGTTCCGGGTGTGGACTACCCGGGCCCGCCACCGCCACCTCCGCGGTCGAAGTCGGTGGTGCCGGCGCTGATCGCCGTCGTGGGCACCGTGGTGGTGTTGGCGGCGGCGGCGCTGGTGGCGCTGATGATGCTGTCGGGGCGCGACGCCGACGAGGCGGCATCCGCCCCAGCGGACGCGGGGCAGCCACTGACGTCGTCGGCGACGGTGCAGCAGGTGCCGACACCCTTGTCGAACACACCCGTTTCGGCCGCGCCGCCGACGTCGCCCACGGTGCGCACGTATCCGGCGCCCACGCCGCACATCACCGCGAGTGCCGATCCGTCGGCCCCGGGGTACATCCCGCCGCCGCCTCCGCTCGACTCTGCGCGATATTTCGCTCAGTTCGGGGCGTTCAACACTCTGGATGCAGCCCGCGCCAGCTCATCGGAGCACTACGGCGCCGTGGTGGTCGACGGCTATGTGGTGGGAAGCAGCAGCAGGTACGTCGTGGTGCGCGCGACCACTTCGTGGGATGAGGCGGAGCGTGTGTGCGCCAAGTTCGCGGAAGGTCAGTGCTATCCGCGTGAGCGCGCCCGATAGTAGGCAACCGTCGGGTAGGTTCAGTTCTCGAACTCACCGGTACCTGGGCCGGTGGCCGAGGGAGGAGCTGCCGGTGCTGCGCGGATCATTGCGACCCTTCGCCGCACTGCTCGCGATCCTGGTGATGCTGGTGGCGACGTCGTGCACCAACGACGAATCGGCGCTCGACGTCCAGCCGATCACCGTGCAGGTCGGCGAGCAGCCGGCCATCGCCGCGCTGGTTCCGCCGAAGATCGCGAGCAGCGGTGTACTGCGGGTGGGTACCAACCCGCCGTACCAGCCCAACGAGTTCAAGAACCCGCAGGGCAAGATCGTCGGTTTCGACATCGACGTGATGGAGGCGATCGCCGCCGTCCTGGGCCTGCAGCCGAAGTTCTTCGAGTCCGACTTCGACAAGATCATCCCGGCCATCCAGGCCGGCACCTTCGACATCGGCATCTCGTCGTTCACCGACACACTCGAGCGGGAGAAGCAGGTCGACTTCGTCACCTACTACCGGGCTGGTGTGCAGTGGGTGCAGCGGGCCGGTGACAACGTCGACCCGGATAACGCCTGCGGGCTGCGGGTGGGCGTGCAGGCGACCACCGTCGAGGACACCGACGAGGTGCCGGCCAAGAGCGCGGCCTGCGTGGCCGCCGGCAAGCCGCCGATCGAGAAGGAGAAGTTCGACGCCCAGGACCAGGCGGTCACCGCGCTGCTGCTGGGCAAGATCGACGCCTTCTCCGCCGACTCGCCGGTGAGCGCCTACGCGGTGACCAAGGTCGCCAAGATCGGTGAAGACCTGGAACTGGTCGGCCCGATCTACGACGCGGCCCCGTACGGCATTCCGCTCCCGAAGGGCTCGTCGCTCGGACCCGCGGTGCAGCAGGCCATGCAATACCTGATCGACAACGGCTACTACCGGCAGATCGCCGAGCATTGGGGAGTCGAAGCCGGAATGATCGAGACCTCGCAGATCAACGGAGCGCAATCATGAGCCCCACACCGAGTGAATCCGCACCGGATTCGGCTGAGTTCGAGGCCGCGGAACCGGGACCCGCGCCGATCAAAGCGGTGCCGCTGCGTCATCCGGGGCAGTGGATCGCCGCGGTCATCATCCTGATCCTCGCCGGACTGTTCATCTACGGTGCGGCGACCAACGACGCCTACCGGTGGTCGACCTACGCCGACTATCTGTTCGACACGCGGATCATCGAGGCGGCCGGCTGGACACTCGCGCTCACCGTGCTCGCGATGATCCTCGGCGTGGTGCTCGGCGTCATCTTCGCCGTGATGCGCCTGTCGTCGAACCCGGTGCTGCGCTCGGTGGCGTGGCTCTACCTCTGGGTCTTCCGCGGCACCCCGGTGTACGTGCAGTTGGTCCTGTGGGGCCTGTTCGGTTCGATCTACAAGCAGATCGACCTCGGCATCCCGTTCGGGCCGCAGTTCTTCCACATCGACGTGCAGGCGATCAACGCGGCGTTCCTGTTCGCGGTGATCGGCCTCGGCCTCAACGAGGCCGCGTACATGGCCGAGATCGTGCGCGCCGGTATCGCGTCGGTCAACGAGGGACAGATGGAGGCCTCGGTGGCGCTGGGCATGACGTGGACGCAGACCATGCGCCGCGTCGTGCTGCCGCAGGCCATGCGGGTGATCATTCCGCCGACCGGGAACGAACTGATCAGCATGCTGAAAACCACGTCACTGGTCACCGCCATACCCTTCTCGCTGGAGTTGTACGGACGCCAGCGCGACATCTCCAGCCTCAACTTCCAGCCGATCCCGATGCTGCTCGTGGCGTCCACCTGGTATCTGGCGGTCACCAGCATCCTGATGATCGGCCAGCACTACCTGGAGAAGCATTACTCCAAGGGGGCCAGCCGCATGCTGAGTGACGATCAACTCGCCGAGCTCGCCCGCGCCGAGGCGACGGAGGGCGGCCGATGAGCGCGACGCCCATGGTGCAGGCCGAAAGCGTCTGCAAGAACTTCGGCGCCCTGCAGGTGCTGCGCGGGATCTCGCTGGAAGTCCAGCACGGCGAGGTCGCGTGCCTGATCGGGCCGTCGGGGTCCGGCAAGTCGACGTTCCTGCGCTGCGTCAATCACTTGGAGAAGGTGAACGCCGGACGGTTGCGAGTCGACGGTGATCTCATCGGCTACCGCGAGCGGGGCGGCAAGCTCTACGAGATGAGTCCGCGCGATGCGGCGCGTCAGCGTCGCGACATCGGCATGGTGTTCCAGCACTTCAACCTGTTCCCGCACCGCACGGTGCTGGCGAACGTGATCGAGGCGCCGATCCTGGTGAAGGGGCAGTCGCGCGACGAAGCCGTCGCGTGGGCCGTGGACCTGCTCGACAAGGTGGGCCTGGCCAACAAGGCCGACGCCTATCCGGCGCAGCTGTCCGGCGGTCAGCAGCAGCGCGTCGCGATCGCGCGGGCGCTCGCCATGGATCCGAAGCTGATGCTGTTCGACGAGCCCACCTCCGCGCTCGACCCGGAACTGGTCGGCGACGTGCTGGCGGTGATGCGCGACCTCGCGCAGGCCGGCATGACCATGCTGGTGGTGACCCACGAGATGGGCTTCGCCCGCGAGGTGGCCGATCAGTTGGTGTTCATGGCCGACGGCGTGGTGGTGGAGCGCGGCGATCCGCGGGAGATGCTGGAGAACCCGCAGCACCAGCGGACCAAGACGTTCCTGTCCAAACTGCTCTGAGTCTCGGGCCGTTGCCCGGGCCCGGCGGGTTCACCCTCGCCGGGGTCAGCCCGGCTTGTGGCAGACGAAGATCGCGGTGCCCGGGAACAGGGCGCCACGCAGCGGGGACCACTGGCCCCATTCGGCGTCCAGGTCGTCGGGCCACTCCGGCTCGACGATGTCGTCGAGCACCAGGCCGGCGGCCACGATCTCCCGCACCCGATCGCCGATGGTGCGGTGGTGTTCCACGTAGGAGATGTTCCCGTCGTCGTCGACCTCCGAGTACGGCGTGCGGTCGAAGTACGATAGGGTCACCGTGAGCCCCTCCGGGCCGGGATCGTCGAGGAACATCCAGCGCATCGGGTGGTTGGTGGCGAACACCCAGCGGCCGCCCGGCCGCAGCACGCGGGCCGCCTCCGCCATCGCCCGCGCCGAGTCGGCGACGAACGGGATCGCGCCGAACGCCGACGTCATCAGGTCGAAGCTGTTGTCGGCGAAGGGAAGTCGTTCCGCGCCGGCCCGCACCAGCGGCACCGGGCCGGGATCGTCGGCCATCGCGGCGACGGCGTGCGCGAGCATGCCGATAGACACGTCCAAGCCGACCACTCGGGCGCCCTGGGCGGCCATCCACCGCGCGCACGGCGCGGAGCCGCAGCCGATCTCCAGCACGTCCAACCCGGCGACGTCGCCGAGGAGGCGCACCTCCTCTTCGCGGAGACGTTCCGGGCCCCAGACGAAGTCGCCGCCGGGCACCTCGTTGCCGAGGAACACGCCGTGCTCGGACTGGTAGTCGTCGGCTTGCTCGTCCCACCACGAACGGCTGGCCGCTTCGCTGGTCGCCGAATCGAGGTCGCCGAGCACCCTGGGCGGCCGCGGTGCAGGAGTGGTCATGGCCCCCCAGTGTAGGTGCCCGAGTGTGGGTGTCCGGCACTAGAAGGGCGCCTCGACCACGACATCACGCGCGGCGTCGCCGTCCCAGCGGCGTATCGCGGTGAAGGCGACGGGCTGATCCGTCCGGTCCAGCAGCTCCAGGGCCGCGCCGACCTGGTCGCCGGTGAGGCGGCGCGCCAAGGTCAGGTGTGCGGTCCATCGGCCGGGTCGGGTGTGGCCGAAGGTCTGTGTGGCGTAGGCGTCGAGCGCTGCCGCGGCCTGCGCGTGCAGGGCGAGCAGTGCCGCGTTCGGCACCACGGCGACGGCCAGCGTGTAGCGACCGCGCCCGGGCAGCGCCACCGGCGGCCCCAGGTGGGCGGCGAGGGGGAGATGCGTCGCGAGTTCGGGGAGCAGGGCGTCGACGTCGGATGCGATTCGGGGCGCTGCGATCAGCGTGCAATGCGGGCGATCGGTCGGGGAGGCGGGCCGTCGCACCGCACGCAGGCCGGCGGCGGCGAGCCGATCCCAGGCGGCGCGCAGCACGGCGTCGGTCTCCGGGCCGGGGAGCAGTTCGAGGGAATGGGCCACGAGACGCCTTTCGGTAGGACGGTGCACCGAGCGTGCGTTCGGCCCCGTTTGTGCAGCACAGAGGTGGTGGAGTAGCCTTGCTGGTGCGTGTCTTCGATACGCGCATCCGGCTCCGTGGACCGTAACTCTTACCGGAACTCTTACCGGTGACGATCGCGGGGCTGGGCCAGTAATCGGTAAAACGGTCGCTACCTGCAGTAATGCGGCCGTGGAAACCGCCACAACCTACTTACCTGTCCGGAGCAACTCACCACATGTCGTCCCCCACGATCACCTCGCCGCAAGTAGCCGTCAACGATATCGGCTCGGCTGAGGACTTCCTCGCTGCCATCGACTCCACGATCAAGTACTTCAACGATGGCGACATCGTCGAGGGCACCATCGTCAAGGTCGATCGCGACGAGGTGCTGCTTGACATCGGCTACAAGACCGAGGGTGTCATCCCCTCGCGCGAGCTGTCGATCAAGCACGACGTCGACCCGAGCGAAGTCGTCACCGTCGGTGACGAGGTCGAAGCCCTCGTTCTCACCAAGGAGGACAAGGAAGGCCGCCTGATCCTGTCCAAGAAGCGCGCACAGTACGAGCGCGCCTGGGGCACCATCGAGGAGCTCAAGGAGAAGGACGAGGCCGTCAAGGGCACCGTCATCGAGGTCGTCAAGGGCGGCCTGATCCTCGACATCGGCCTGCGCGGCTTCCTCCCGGCTTCGCTGGTGGAGATGCGTCGCGTCCGCGACCTGCAGCCGTACATCGGCAAGGAGGTCGAGGCCAAGATCATCGAGCTCGACAAGAACCGCAACAACGTGGTCCTGTCGCGTCGCGCATGGCTCGAGCAGACCCAGTCCGAGGTCCGCAGCGAGTTCCTGAACAAGCTGGCCAAGGGGCAGGTCCGCAAGGGCGTCGTGTCCTCGATCGTCAACTTCGGCGCGTTCGTCGATCTCGGCGGCGTCGACGGCCTGGTGCACGTCTCCGAGCTGTCGTGGAAGCACATCGATCACCCGTCCGAGGTCGTGGCCGTGGGCGACGAGGTCACCGTGGAGGTCCTCGACGTCGACATGGATCGCGAGCGCGTCTCCCTGTCGCTCAAGGCGACGCAGGAAGACCCGTGGCGTCAGTTCGCCCGCACCCACGCGATCGGTCAGATCGTGCCGGGCAAGGTCACCAAGCTGGTGCCGTTCGGTGCGTTCGTCCGCGTCGAAGAGGGCATCGAGGGCCTGGTGCACATCTCGGAGCTGGCCGAGCGCCACGTCGAGGTTCCGGACCAGGTCGTCGCAGTCGGCGACGACGCGATGGTCAAGGTCATCGACATCGACCTCGATCGTCGTCGTATCTCGCTGTCGCTGAAGCAGGCCAACGAGGACTACACTGAAGAGTTCGATCCGTCGAAGTACGGCATGGCCGACAGCTACGACGATCAGGGCAACTACATCTTCCCCGAGGGCTTCGACGCCGAGACCAACGAGTGGCTCGAAGGCTTCGACGCGCAGCGTGAAGAGTGGGAAGGCCGGTACGCCGAGGCGGAGCGTCGTCACAAGATGCACACCGCTCAGATGGAGAAGTTCGCAGCGGCTGCTGCCGAGGCGGAGAACGCCGGCGACTACTCCAGCTCCACCGGTGGCTCGTCCTCGAGCTCCTCGTCGAGCTCGTCCAGCAGCAGCTCGGCTCCGGCCGGCGGCTCGCTGGCCAGCGATGAGCAGCTCGCTGCTCTCCGCGAGAAGCTGACCGGCGGCAACTGACCCGGTAGCTGACAGCTAGCACAGAACCCCCGGTCCGCTTCGGCGGCCGGGGGTTCTGGCATCTCGGTTCGGGGTGCCGAATCGGCTGGCGAACCGTCGGGCGGCCCGGTCCGTGGCTGGTCAACCCGAAGCCGTCACGCCTTCCTGACGACGCCGCCTGGTAAAACAACGGCGTCCTGGCGCTCACCGACGACGTAAATGCATTGGCGGCCGCCAGGACGCCGTTGTTCTACCGATGCACCGGTCAGTCGGCGACGGTGATCCGCACCCGCGCGGGGCGGCCGGGATCGACGGTCGCGTGGAGGCCCTCCGCGGCGCCGGGCAGGCGGGGGAAGCCGGCAGCGGAGAGGAGTTCGGCGGCGCGGGCGGCGGCCGCCTGATCGGCCACCGTCACCTCGACGTCGATCACCGGGATCGCGGACGCGGCGCTCGGGTCGGCGGTGGGGCCGACGTGGTCGATCTTCGTGGCGGTCGCGCCCAGGATCGCCCACAGGCGGTTCACGACGCGCGCGCCGACGGCCGCCCACGTCTCGTCGGCGTCCACCGCGTCGGTGGGCAGCGGTGCGGGGGCGCCCGCAAGGTGGTTGTCGCGCAACGGAATCAGACGCTCGGTCCACACCTGCAGTGCTTGGGCCGCCAGCTCGTCGGGGGTCCCGGAGTTGTCCAGCCAGATGTCGGCGACGGCGCGGCGCTGCTCGTCGGTGGCCTGCGCGTCGATCCGCGCGCGGGCGTCGTCGGCATCCATGCCGCGCAAATTCACCAGCCGGTCCAGGCGGAGGTCGGCGTCGGTGTGCACCACGATCACCGCGTCGTAGAACGGCGCCATGTGGCCTTCGACGAGGAGCGGGACATCGTGCAGGATCACCGCGTCGGCGGGCGCGGCGTCGTTCAGCTCCTGGGTGCGCGCCCCGATCAGCGGGTGCGTGATGCCGTTGAGGGTCTTGACGCTCTCCTCGTCGACGAAGGCGCGAGCGGCCAGCGCGGGGCGGTCGAGGCTGCCGTCGGCGGCGAGAATCTCCGGGCCGAAAGCCTCCACCAGCGCGGCGAGACCGGGGGTGCCGGGCTCCACCACTTCGCGAGCGATGCGGTCGGCGTCGACGTGATAGGCGCCCCGCTCGATGAAGGTCTTGGCCACGGTCGATTTGCCGGCGCCGATACCGCCGGTCAGTCCCACTCGAATCACGCTCTCCAGTGTGACAGGCGCACAAGGGTTTCGGCGCGAGGGTCAGTGCGCCAACGCGCGTCGCCGGTGCAGGGTGGCTGCGATCCCGCCGGCCGCGGCGCGCACCGCCGCCACGTGCTGCTCGGGTCGATAACGGTGCACCGGACCGGTGGCGCTGATGGCGGCGATGAGGGAGTTGTCGCCGACGTCGAGGATCGGCGCGGCCACACACGCGATGCCGAGAGCGGACTCCTCGTACTCGAAGGTCACGCCGGTCTCGCGGGCCGCGTCGAGCTGTTGGCTGAGGAGGCCGGGCGCGACGATCGTGCGCGGCGTGCGGCGCACCAGGGGGGCGCTCAACACTCGTCGCTGCGTCTGGGCATCGGTGTGTGCCAGAAGGGCTTTCCCGATTCCGGTGCAGTGCAACGGCATTCGGCCGCCGGTGCGGCTCGGCGCGCTCGCCTGGCGGTGGCCGCCGATCTTGGCCACGTACATCACTTCGTCGCCGTCGAGCACGCCCAGATGGACGGTCTCGCGCGTGCGCTCGTACAGGTCCTGGAGGAAGGGCATGGCGATCTCCAGCAGGCCGCGCTCCACCGACGCGCGCATGCCCAATTCGAAGAGTCCGCCGGACAGTCGATAGCCGCCGGGGGTGCGGTCCAGCAGATGGGCCTGGACCATCTCGCCGCAGAGTCGGTGCGCGGTGGCCTTGTGCAGGCCGGTGCGGCGCACCAGTTCGGCGAGCGCCAGGTCGTGATCGTCCACCTCGAAGGCGTGCAGGATCGTCATCACTTTCCCGAGGACGGTGTCGGTCGGCGGCGTCGACGAACTGCTCATGACACCAGCGTATCGCTCAGTGAGACGAAAGGCTTTCCGGTGGCGCGCGGCGGGGTGATCATCGAGTCATGACCACATCTGTCGAGAACGAAGCCGCCGAGGCGCAGGCGGCGGAGCGGCTGCTCACCGCGCTGCAGACGCGGACCGCCTGCGCGCCGGTGCGCGAGTTCATCGGGCCCACCGACCTCGCCGCCGCCTACCGCGTGCAAGAACGCCTCACCGCCGGCCGCGTGGCCGCCGGCGCCACCATCGTCGGCCGCAAGATCGGCCTCACCAGTGCCGCCGTGCAGGAGCAGATGGGCGTCGACCAGCCCGACTTCGGCGTCGTCTTCGACGACATGGCCTACTCCGACGGCGACGAAGTGCCGATCGACCGGTTGCTGCAGCCCAAGGCCGAGGCCGAGGTGGCCTTCGTCCTCAAGGCCGACCTGGCCGACGGACCGCTCGACACCGAGCAGATCCGCGCGGCCGTCGACTACGGCGTGGCCGCCATCGAGATCTGCGACAGCCGGATCGCCGGCTGGGACATCGCCTTCGCCGACACCGTCGCCGACAACGCGTCGTCGGGCGTCTACGTCCTCGGCACCGACCGCAAGACCCTCGACGAGTTCTCGCCCGTCGACGTCGGCATGCGGATGCTCATCAACGGCGAGGAGGTGTCCACCGGCAACGGTGCCGCCTGCCTCGGCGACCCCCTCAACGCCGTCGCCTGGTTGGCTCGCGCCGCCCGCGACTTCGGCGAGCCGCTGCGTGCCGGCCAGGTGATTCTGTCCGGTGCCCTCGGCCCCATGCGTCCGCTCGCCGCCGGCGACGACGTCACCGTCGAGATCATCGGCCTCGGCACCGTCAACGCCCGATTCAGTGAAGGAAACACCCATGAGTAAGAAGACCAAGGTCGCCATCATCGGCTCGGGCAACATCGGCACCGACTTGATGTTCAAGGTGATCCGCAACGCCAAGCACCTGGAGATGGGTGCCATGGTCGGCATCGACCCCGACTCCGACGGCCTCGCCCGCGCCCAGCGCCTGGGCATCCCGACCACCCACGAGGGTGTCGACGGCCTGGTGAAGCTCCCGAACTTCGACGAGATCGACATCGTCTTCGACGCGACCTCGGCCAAGGCGCACGAGCACAACGCGTCGATCCTGCAGCCGCTCGGCAAGCGGATGATCGACCTGACGCCCGCCGCGATCGGCCCGTTCGTGGTGCCGTCGGTGAACCTCGACGACCACCTCGACGCCCCGAACGTGAACATGGTGACCTGCGGTGGCCAAGCCACCATTCCGGTGGTCGCCGCCGTCTCGCGCGTCACCCCGGTGGCCTACGCCGAGATCGTCGCCTCCATCGCCTCCAAGTCGGCCGGCCCGGGCACCCGCGCCAACATCGACGAGTTCACCGAGACCACCTCGGGCGCCATCGAGCAGGTCGGCGGCGCGCGTCGCGGCAAGGCCGTCATCATCCTGAACCCGGCCGAGCCGCCGCTGATGATGCGCGACACCGTCTACACCCTGGTCGAGGCTCCGGACGAGGATACCCAGGAGCAGATCCGCCTGTCGGTGGAGAAGATGGTCGACGACGTCTCGGCCTACGTCCCCGGCTACCGCCTGAAGCAGAAGGTGCAGATCACCGAGATCCCGGAGTCGAGCCCGGTCGAGACGCTGCTCGCCGACGACGAGGAGATCCGCCCGACCCACCAGGTGTCGGTCTTCCTCGAGGTGGAAGGCGCCGCCCACTACCTGCCCGCCTACGCGGGCAACCTGGACATCATGACCTCGGCCGGCCTGCAGGTCGCCGAGCGGATCGCGGCGCGTGCCGCCAATGAAGGGGAACTCGCATGACCGACCAGCAGCAGAACTCCGGCCCGTCGATCTTCGTGCAGGACGTGACCCTGCGCGACGGCATGCATGCCATCCGGCACCAGATCTCCACCGAGGACGTGCAGCGCATCGTCTCGGCGCTCGACGACGCCGGCGTGGATGCCATCGAGGTGGCCCACGGCGACGGCATCTCGGGCGGTTCGGTGAACTACGGTCCCGGCTCGCATACCGACTGGGAGTGGATCGAGGCTGCGGCCGACGTGCTGAAGAACGCACGGCTGACCACCCTCATGCTCCCCGGCGTCGGCACCGTCACTGAACTCAAGCGCGCCTACGACCTGGGCGTCCGCTCGGTTCGCGTGGCCACCCACTGCACCGAGGCCGACGTCTCCGCGCAGCACATCGGTGCCGCCAAGGAGATCGGCATGGACGTCTCCGGCTTCCTCATGCTCTCGCACATGAGCGACCCCGCATCGCTGGCCAAGCAGGCCAAGATGATGGAGTCCTACGGCGCCGACTGCGTGTACATCACCGACTCGGGCGGCCGCCTGACCATGGGTGACGTGCAGGCGCGGGTCAAGGCCTACCGCGACGTGCTCGATCCGAACACCGAGATCGGCATTCACGCGCACGAGAACCTGTCGCTGTCGGTGGCCAACTCGGTGGTGGCCGTGGAGAACGGCGTGTACCGCGTCGACGCCTCGCTGGCCGGCCACGGCGCGGGTGCGGGTAACTGCCCGATAGAGCCGTTCATCGCCGTCGCCAACCTGCTCGGTTTCGAGCATCGCTGCGACCTGAACAAGCTGCAGGATGCGGCCGACGACATCGTGCGTCCGCTGCAGGACCGCCCGGTGCGGGTGGACCGCGAGACCCTGACTCTCGGCTACGCCGGTGTCTACTCGTCGTTCCTGCGTCACGCCGAGACCGCCGCCGCGCGCTACGACCTCGACGTGCGCGACATCCTCACCGTCTGCGGTGAGCGTCGTCTGGTCGGCGGCCAGGAGGACATGATCGTCGACATCGCGCTGAACCTGGTGGCCGAGCGCGACGGCGAGCTCGAGAACGCCTGACCGCCCGTCGAGCCTGAACAGCCGTTGGTCGAGCGAGGTTTGTGACGCACACAATCAGCTCGCCCGCTCGGTAGCATGAAACACACCCCGAACCGGTGGTTCGGGGTGTGTTTCATTCTTCGATCCGGTGAACAGGTGGTGAGGGTCGTGGTCGAGAAGTCGTTGGCGGGTCCGATCACCGAGGCGCTGCGTCGGGTGCGTCGCACCAGTGGCGTCTCGCTGGCGTTCGCCGGTGTGGTGCGCGACGGGTCGGCGGTGACCCTCGCGCACTTCGTCGGCCGCACCAGCGGGGTGCTCGACGGTCTGTCCGTCGAAGCCGGGCACGGGTTGGGTGGCAAGGTGCTGCGCCTCAACCGCCCGCTCGCGGTGGACGACTACCTGAAGACCCCGCACATCACCCACCGCTACAACCCGGCCATCTCCGCGGAGGGGCTGCGCGCGGTGGCCGCCGTGCCGGCCATCGTCGACGGGCGGGTGGTCGCGGTGCTCTACGGCGGTCTGCACTGCGAGAACCCCGTCGGCAACCGTCTCTTCGACACCCTGGTGGGCGAAGCGCGGACCCTGGAACAGCAGGTCGCAGTATCCCGCGCACTGATCGAGGCGGACGCGGGCGCGGGCCCGGACGTGGACATGCTGCGCGACCGCATGTCGCAGGCGTACACCCGACTGCGGCTGTTGGCGCGCACCGTCGACGACGCCGCGCTGGCCGACGAGATCGCCCGCATCACCGACGTTCTGCTCGACGAGCCCGCCCTGCGGGTGCCGGTCGCGGTGACGCTGACCCCGCGCGAGCAGGATGTGCTCGCGCTGGCTGCGCTGGGCTATTCCAACGCGCGAATCGGCGGAGAGCTGGGCGTCTCGGCCGAGACCGTCAAGGGCTACATGAAGGCCGCCATGGGCAAACTCGAGGCCGGCACGCGGCTGGAGGCCGTGGTGCTGGCCCGGCGCGCCGGGCTGCTGCCGGGCTGACCCTTCTAGTTACTTCCGATTAACCGACCCCCCTTCGGGGGGTGGTGCCTCGTTCGGTCGCCGCCTTAGTGTGAGCGAGCTTACGTAATTCGCCGACTGTGAAGTCAGCGACATGACAGGAACGAGGATCCACCGTGACAACGGCCCCGTCGGCACCACGCACCAGTATGGGGAGAGTGGCTGCGGCCAGCTCCATCGGAACGACCATCGAGTTCTACGACTTCTTCATCTACGGCACCGCTGCCGCACTCGTCTTCCCGACGGTGTTCTTCCCGGAAGCCAACGGCACCGCGGGCACGCTCGCGTCGTTCGCGACCTTCGCCGTCGCATTCTTCGCCCGACCGGTCGGCGCGATCCTGTTCGGACACTTCGGCGACGTCATCGGCCGCAAGCGCACCCTGGTGTGGACGCTGCTGATCATGGGCCTGGCCACCGTGGGTATCGGACTGCTGCCCGGCTATGAGACCGGCGCCTTCGGCATGTTCGACGGCGGTATCGGTATCTGGGCGCCTACCATCCTGGTGGCCCTGCGCTTCCTGCAGGGCTTCGCGGTGGGCGGCGAATGGGCCGGCGCCACGCTGCTGACCTCCGAATACGCCCCGGCGGGCAAGCGCGGCCTGTACGCGATGTTCCCGCAGCTGGGCCCGGCCTTCGCCTTCTTCCTGTCCAGCCTCACCTTCCTGGTCGCCAGCCTCACCGTCGGCACCGCCAGCGACGCCTTCCTCAGCTACGGCTGGCGCATCCCGTTCATCCTGTCCATGGCGCTGGTGCTGGTGGGCCTCTGGGTCCGCCTGGCCGTCGCCGAGACCCCGGTGTTCCAGCAGGCCCAGGCGCAGCGCGCCCAGGCGCCGAAGCAGGCTGTCAACCGTCTCCCGTTCCTCGACGCCATGAAGTTCCAGTGGAAGGAGATCGTGATCGCCGGCGGTGCGCTGGCCAGTCTGTTCTCGCTCTTCTACATGGGTACGGCGTTCCTCACCAGCTTTGCCACCAACCCCGACCAGATGGGTCTGTCGCGCAACTTCGTGCTGACCTCCGGCATGATCGCGGCAGTCTTCTTCGGCCTGTCCACCGCGGCGTCGGCCATCTACTCCGATCGTTTCGGTCGCCGTCGGGTCATCATGGTCTCGGTGATCGTGGCGGTGCCGTGGTCGCTGCTGCTGTTCCCGATCCTCAGCGTCGGCGGCGAGCTCGCCTTCCTCATCGGGCTGATCGGCACCCTGCTGATCTTCGGTATCGCATACGGCCCGGCCGGTGCGCTGCTGCCGGAGATGTTCCAGGCGCGCTACCGCTACACCGGCGCGGGCATGGGCTACAACCTGGCCGGTATCTTCGGCGGCGCCATCCCGCCGCTGATCGCGGTGCCGCTGATCGCCGGTCCCGGCACCATCTGGGTGGGTATCATGCTCGCGGTCCTGTCCTCGGTCAGCGTGCTGTGCACGTACCTGATCACCGAGACCAAGGACGCCGACGTCAGCGCCGTCCATCCGGTGCCGGTCCAGGCGCACGGCGACGAGGCCCCGGAACTGCAGCCCGCGTAACCGGTCTCAGGAACCGTTCCGCCAATCGAGTCGGCCGCCGACGGTGACCTCCAGCCACGTCTGGACGTCACCGTCGGCGGCCGCTCCGGTCAGTGCGGCCACCGCGATCTCGGTGGCCTCGGTGGCTTCGGCGGTGGTGAGCAGACCTGCGGCGTGGGCGTCGAACAGCTCGTCGACGTCGATCAACTGCAGCGGGGTCCCGGGGACGTCCACCAGATCCAGGTACCAGTCGACGGCGTGCCAGCGGCCGCGGGAGTCGGGGCCATGGAAGCGGCCGACGTCCAGATACAGACGTTGCCCGGTGCGGTGGCCGTCGGTGAAGTGAAAGATGTTGGCGCGCAAGCCGAGTACCGGCAGCAGCCAGCTCTCCAGGTGGTGGAACCGCGGGTGATCGGCGGTGCGGGACATGTACAGGCCGTACGGGGTCGCGCGGTAGAGCTCGACGGGCCGGACGAACCCCTTGTTGTCGGTGTTCGTCATGGCCGGGACGTCGAACACCTCCCGTTTGGGCGGGTGCACGTCAGACGCCGGACACGCGGCCGTCGGCGTCCACGGCGAACGCCGGATTGAACACGAAATCCCACCGGAAGCCGTCCGGATCGGCCACGCAGGCGCTCACGCCGCCCCACTCCCGTTCGGTCGGCGCGCTGATCGACGTCGCCCCCGCGGCCAGCGCACGACGGTACAACGCGTCCACCTGTCCCACCTCGGAGACGTTGTGCCCCAACGACATCGGCGGGGCCAGCGCCCCGAAGCCCACGTCGCCGTACTCGCCGGGCATGGAGGCGACGTTCCACAGCGCGAGCAGCAGTCCCGGTCCGGCCTGCACGAAGGCGATCTCGCCGTCGACCCGGCTGACCGGAGTGAAGCCCAGCCCTTCGGTGTAGAAGCGGGCGGCGACGTCCACGTCGCGCACGCCGAGGGTGATCGCGGTGATCCGGGGGATGGTGGTGCCGGTCATGCCTCGACCGTAGCGCCGACGACGCTAGACACGCACGATATCGCTGCCGCGGACTTCGATCTCGACCGGCTCGAGGCCGCTGGGGGCGGGGCCCGCGGTGCGCTCGCCGTCGAGCGCGAAGTGGCTGCCGTGGCAGGGGCAGACGAGTTCGGCGCCGCTGACGGTCACCGTGCAGCCGGCGTGCGGGCAGACCGCGGAGAACGCCTCGAAGGTGCCTGCGACCGGCTGGGTCACCAGGATCTGATCGGTGTCACCGACCAGCAGGCCGCTGCCGGTCGGCACCTGATCGACCGTGGCCAGGATCGTCGTGCCGTCGGGCAGTTCGACGGTGGGCTCCGGTTGTGCGGCCGGTGGGGCGGTGCTGCAGGCGGCGGCGGCGAGGGTCACCGCGGCGGCCCCGGCGCCCGCGAGAACCGCCCGACGACCGACGTGCGGAGCCTGCTTTCCGTGCGCGGAGCAACTGGTGCAGGTGGGCGTGGAGTGCTGGGGCTCGTTCATGGGCGTCCTTACCTGGCGGGCTCGGTGTCATTGTGCCACCGGATCGCCGTCCGGTGGGGCGGTCGGGCCGCGGACGAACCCATGCACGTATGCATTATTGACAATAATTGTCATTAAGGTGTGAACTGGCGTCATGAAAACCGCTCCCAGACTTCTCTTCCTGTCCGCCGCCGCACTGGTCGGGTTGACCGCGTGCTCATCCGACGACGTCGGCCCCGATCCCGGAGCGCACAGCGCGGGTCCCATCGAACAGTCCGCCGCGCAGCCGCGGCTGGTGCTGACCCACGCCGGGGGCCTCACCGTGCTCGACGGCGGCGATCTGGCCACGGTCGCCGACTTCGCATACGAGGGCTTCATCCGGGCCTCCCCGGCGGGCGACGGACGACACGTCTTCGTCGCCACCGGGGCCGGTTTCGAGCTGCTCGACCTCGGGACGTGGCGTGAACGGCACGACAGCCACGCCCACTACTACACGGCCGCACCGACGCGGACCGGCCTGACCTACCCCGGTGCCAAGCCCGGCCACGTGGTGGTGCACGACGACCGCACCACGCTGTTCACCGACGGAACCGGCGACGTCCGGATCCTGGACACCGCGAAGATCGGCTCGGCCGACGCGGTGATCCGGGAGTTCACCGTGCCCGCGCACCACGGGGTCGCGGTGGCCCGGGCGGACGGGACGACGGTGGTGTCCGCGCCGAACGGCGAGAAGGCGGGCGGCGTGCGCATCCTCGACGGCGACGGTCGCGAGGTGGCCGCGAACGTCGATTGCCCGGGTCTGCACGGCGAGGCCGCCGCGGCCGACGGCGTCCTGACCGTCGGGTGCACCGACGGGGCGCTGGTGGTGCGCGGCGACCACATCGTCAAGGTGCCGGCCGCCGACCCGTACGCCCGGCTCGGCAACCAGGCCGGCAGCGAGCACTCCACGGTGGTGCTCACCGACTACAAGACCGATGCGGACGCCGAGCTCGAGCGGCCGCAGCGGTTCGCGCTCCTGGACACCGCCGGTGCCGGAGCCGTCACCGTGGTCGACATCGACTACAGCTACAGCTACCGGTCGCTGGGCCGGGGTCCCGCGGGTGAGGCGCTGCTCCTGGGCACCGACGGTGCGCTGCACGTCATCGACCCGGTCGACGGCGCGGAGAAGGCCGCGTACCCGGTGATCGGCGCCTGGACCGAGGCGGAGGACTGGCAGGCGCCCGGGCCGGACCTGTTCGTGCTCGGCTCCACCGCCTACGTGACCGACCCGGCCGCCCGGCGGATCCGGGCGGTGAGCCTGCACGACGGCACGATCCTGGCCGAACGGGCCCTCGACGCGCCCACCGTCGAACTGACCGGCGTCACCGGCTGAGCCGTCCCGGTGTCGGCGGCAGCGGATACCCTGGAGGTATGGCATTCGCAGCGGAACAGCCGGTCGTCGCGCATTCGGAGTATCGGCCGATCGGGGACGTGGAGCGCGCGCGCAACACGCTCGAGGTGGTCAGCGACCTGGTGCCCGCCGGCGATCAGCCGACCGCCATCGCCGACCTGGAACGACGCCTCACCGCCGGCGAGCGGGACGTGGTGCTGATGGGTGCCACCGGCACCGGCAAGTCGGCCACCACGGCCTGGCTGATCGAGAAGATGCAGCGCCCCACCCTGGTGATGGCGCCCAACAAGACGCTCGCCGCGCAGCTGGCCAACGAGTTGCGCGAGATGCTGCCGAACAACGCCGTCGAGTACTTCGTCTCGTACTACGACTACTACCAACCCGAGGCGTACATCGCGCAGACCGACACCTACATCGAGAAGGACAGCTCGATCAACGACGACGTCGAGCGGCTGCGCCACTCCGCGACGTCGAACCTGCTCTCGCGGCGGGACGTCGTGGTAGTGGCGTCGGTGTCGTGCATCTACGGTCTCGGCACCCCGCAGTCGTACCTGGACCGGTCGGTCGAGCTGTCGGTGGGCGAGCAGATCGACCGTGACGCGCTGCTGCGGCTGCTCGTGGACATCCAGTACGACCGCAACGACGTCTCGTTCACGCGCGGCGGCTTCCGGGTGCGCGGCGACACCGTCGAGATCATTCCGTCGTACGAGGAACTGGCCATCCGCATCGAGTTCTTCGGCGACGAAGTGGAGGCGCTGTACTACCTGCATCCGCTCACCGGCGACGTGATCCGGCAGGTCGAGAGTCTGCGGATCTTCCCGGCCACCCACTACGTGGCCGGCCCGGAACGCATGGCGAAGGCGATCGACGGGATCGAGGCCGAACTCGAACAGCGGCTCGCGGTCTTCGAGGAGCAGGGCAAACACCTAGAGGCGCAACGACTCCGGATGCGCACCAACTACGACATCGAGATGATGCGGCAGGTCGGCTTCTGCTCGGGCATCGAGAACTACTCGCGGCACATCGACGGCCGCGACGCGGGCAGCGCCCCGGCGACGCTCATCGACTACTTCCCGGACGATTTCCTCCTCGTGATCGACGAGTCACACGTGACGGTGCCGCAGATCGGCGCCATGTACGAGGGCGACATGTCGCGCAAGCGCAACCTCGTCGAGTTCGGCTTCCGGCTGCCGTCGGCGGTCGACAACCGCCCGCTCACCTGGGACGAGTTCGTCGACCGCACCGGCCAGACGGTGTACCTGTCGGCCACACCGGGCGCCTACGAGCTCGGTCAGTCCGGCGGCGAGTTCGTGGAGCAGGTGATCCGGCCGACGGGTCTGCTGGATCCGAAGGTCGTGGTGAAGCCCACCAAGGGGCAGATCGACGATCTGATCCACGAGATCCGCCTGCGCACCGAGCGCGACGAGCGGGTGCTGGTCACCACGCTCACCAAGAAGATGTCCGAGGACCTCACCGACTACCTGCTCGAACTCGGGATCCGGGTCCGCTACCTGCATTCGGAGGTCGACACGCTCCGGCGCGTCGAACTGCTGCGACAGCTGCGGTCGGGCGAATACGACGTGCTGATCGGCATCAACCTGCTGCGCGAGGGCCTGGACCTGCCCGAGGTGTCGCTGGTCGCGATCCTCGACGCGGACAAGGAGGGGTTCCTGCGAAGTACCACCTCGTTGATCCAGACCATCGGTCGTGCCGCCCGTAACGTCTCCGGCGAAGTGCACATGTATGCCGACAAGATCACCGATTCGATGCGCAATGCCATCGACGAGACCGATCGACGTCGCGCCAAGCAGATCGCCTACAACGAGGAGATGGGCGTCGATCCGCAGCCGCTGCGCAAGAAGATCGCCGACATCCTGGACCAGGTGTACGCCGAGGCCGACGACACGGTGGAAGTGGGCGGATCCGGCCGCAACGCGAGCCGCGGTCGACGGGCCCAGGGCGAAGCCGGACGGGCGGTCAGTGCGGGCGTGTTCGAACAGCGCGATACGTCGTCGATGCCGCGCGCCGAGCTCGCCGACCTGGTGCAGGAGCTGACCGCGCAGATGATGAACGCGGCGCGCGATCTGCAGTTCGAATTGGCCGGGCGGCTCCGCGACGAGATCGCCGACTTGAAGAAGGAACTGCGCGGAATGGACGCGGCCGGGATCAAGTAGGCCGTCGACACGCGGCCGCAGGGTATGTTTCTTGAATATCGTCCCGCTCGGAGACGCCGGGCGGGTACACGTCGGAGGTAGATGCAAGTATGGCCGATTACAAGACCGTCGTCGTCGGAACCGATGGCTCCGAGTCCTCGCTGCACGCCGTGCGTCGCGCGGGTGCCATCGCCGGTGAATCCGCCACCCTGGTGATCGCCTGCGCGTACTTCCCGAACGACGGCCGTTCGGCGAGCGCGGCCGGCGACGCCCTCGGCGCCGACGCCTACCAGGTGATGGGTTCCTCGCCCACCGAAGAGATCCTGCGCGTCGCCAAGGAGCGTGCGGTCGCCGCCGGTGCCCGCTCGGTCACCACGCGCGCGGTCAAGGGCGCCCCTGTCGAGGCGCTGCTGCAGCTGGTCAACGATGTGCAGGCGGACCTGCTCGTGGTCGGCAACAAGGGCCTCAACTCGATCGCCGGTCGTCTGCTCGGCTCGGTGCCCGCCGACGTCGCCCGCAAGGCCGCGTGCGACGTGTTGATCGTGCACACCACGTAGTCTCCGCTTTTCTCGCTGCTCGGACCCCCGGCAGGCCGCTGCGGCCTACCGGGGGTCCGACTGCTTTTGCGGCAGGTCGGCGAGCGCCTCCGGCAGCGGGTCGTGGTGCACCACGACCAGGCGCTGCGTCGCGCGGGTGAGGGCCACGTACAGGTCGCTGAGGCCGCGCGGAGAGGTGGTCGCGAGCGCATGCGGCTCCACCACGATCACGTTGTCGAACTCGAGGCCCTTGGCGTCGTGCAGCGGTAGCACCCGGATCCCGTCCGGACGATCCGCCGTCGCCGCCGCGGCGGCCGCGGTGTCGGCCACCAGGACGGCGGTCAGTCCGGGCCAGTCTGCCTCCTCGGCGACGGTCAGCGCCGTCGCCAGCGCGTCGTCCGCGGGTGCCTCGACGCGATACGGCTCGATCCCGTTGCTGCGCAACGACTCCGGCGGCGTCTGCGACGGATCGATCAGTGCGAGAAGACGATTCGCGTACCGGGTGATCTCGCTCGGCGTCCGGTAGTTCACCGTCAACTCGCGCAGCCGCCACCGGTTGGCGACGTACGGGGTGAAGATCCGCTCCCACGACGTGGTCCCCGCCGAATCGCCGGTCTGGGCGGTGTCGCCGATGATCGTCATCCAGCGATTCGGTATGCGCCGCATGATCATTCGCCACGCCATCGTCGACAGTTCCTGCGCCTCGTCGACGATCACGTGCCCGAACGTCCAACTGCGATCGTCGTAGGCCCGCTCTGCCGTGGTGCGGTACTCGGTCACTTCCTGGCGTTCGGCGAGCTGCTCGGCGTCGATCAGGTCGTACGCCATCAGCAGCTCGGGATCCATGTCGTCCTCGATGTCCTGCGGCGCCGAGCCGGTGAGGATGTCGAGGGCGTCCTGCGCCTCGGCGATCCGCCTGCGCCACTGGGCCTTCTGCTCCCGCAGCGCTTCGTCGGTGCGGTAGCCGATGAGCTCGGCGAGTTCGTCGAGGAGGGGGACGTCGGCGGGGGACATGTCGGCGGCCTCGGGCAGCGGCGCCGCGTCGCGCTGCAGCTCGGCGCGATCCTCGTCGCTCCAGCCGCGCGTGGCGCCGCGCCGAAAACGGCTGTCCGCGTACAGGTCTCGCAGCAGATCCTGCGGGTGCAGGGTTGGCCAGAACTGCAGCACGGTGCGCACCACGTCGTCGTCGGTGGACAGCTCGACGCGGATGTCGTCGAGGTCGGCGGCCGTGAGCAGCTGAGATCCGTCCAAGGTAGACGCCCCCAGCTTGCGGGCGTGCACCGCAGCCAGTTCGTCGAACGCGGTCCGCAGGAAGGCGCGCTGAGCCAGATTGTGCGGGCGGCGCGTGGAGCGGGCGGCGGCGCGGGCAGCCTTGATCACGGCCGAGTCGACGGGCACGCGGTAGCCGTCGAAGTTCACGTACAGCCCGGCCGGCGGCAGGCTCTGTCGGGCCCGGACCGCGGCGCGCAGCACCGGCAGGATGCGGTCGGCGTCGCCCTTCAGCTCGGCGGCCCGACGGGAGTCGACGCCCGCGGCGCGGATCCCCGGGAAGAGGTTGCCGACCGTCGACAGCAGCACGCCGGTCTCGCCGAGCGAGGGGAGCACCTGGGCGATGTAGTCCAGGAAGGTGTCGTTGGGGCCGATGATCAGCACGCCGCTGCGGGACAGCACGTCGCGGTGCGTGTACAGCAGGTAGGCGGCGCGGTGCAGCGCCACCGCGGTCTTGCCGGTGCCCGGTCCGCCCTGGACCACCATCACGCCGCGATGCGCGTTGCGGATGATCTCGTCCTGCTCGCGCTGGATGGTCTCGACGATGTCGGTCATCTCGCCGGTGCGGGCGGCGTTCAGGGCGGCGACCAGCGCAGTCTCGTTCACGACGCTGGCGTCGTGGCCGTCGCCGGCGTCCACCTCGCCGGACAGCAGGTACTCGTCGGACACGCTGCGCACCGCTCGGGTTCGCGTCCGCAGGTGTCGGCGGCGGCGGACGCCCTCCGGCGACGCCGGGGTGGCCAGGTAGAACGGGCGCGACAGCGGGGCGCGCCAATCCAGCAGCAGCGTGGTCACCTGGTCGTCGTCGAGGATACCCATGCGGCCGATCCGGGCGATGTCGTTGCCGGTGGCGTCCGGTTCGGACATGTCGAGCCGACCGAAGTACAGGTTGTGCTCGGCGGCGTCGATGCGGGTCAGCATCTGCGTGTAGTGCCGCTCGTACGACTCGCGTTCGGACAGCGCCTGCGGAGTGCCCGCCGACTCGAGGAGGGTCTCCGACAGGCGCCGATCGGCGGTCGCGCGCATGCGATCCAGCCGCGCATAGACGGCGTCGAGATGTACCTGTTCTTCAGCGAGGCGCGGATCGGGGGTCACAGTCGCACCAGTGTACTGACGCGCGGCGCGCGCGGCATGGTGCGAACTGCGACGCGGTCAGCTCCGGAAGCGGCGCTTCAGGCCGCGCGCCTCGACGACGGCCTGATGGCCCAGCTCGCTGGCCTTGTCCGCCGCCTGGTGACCCAATTCGCCCGCCTTGTCCGCGGCCTCGCGGGCCAGACCGGGAGCGCGATCGGCGACGACCAGCGCCAGCTCCTCGGCGCGGTGGCGCGCCTGGTCGGCGAGCAGCGGCGCTCGCTCGGCCACCTTGACCGCGGCGATCTCGGCCCGTGCCCGACCCCGGTCGGCGACGTCGGCGGCACGTTCGCCGAACTCCTGCGCGTCCACGGCGGCGCGGTCCGCCCACGCCGACAGTGCGGACTCGGTCGCCTTCTCGCCGATCGGGAGGGCGGCGGCCATCGCGACCTTGGCGTCGTGCGCCCGACGCCGGCCGCGCCACGCGAGCGACGGCTTGCCCTCGGTGTCGGCGCTGGCCAGCAGCACGCCGCCGAGCAGGCCGAGATTCTTGACGAACGAGACCTTGCGGATCTCCCGGCGCACCGGATCGGTCTCGGTCCAGAACGCGCCGTCGTACACGGTCGACGGCACCAGCGTGGTGGCCAGCACCGCGGACGCCACGCGCGGAACGCGTCCGGTGGCGAGCAGGAGGCCGCCGCCGATCTGCACGGCGCCGTTGATGCGCAGGGCGGTCGCGGCATCCGCGGGCACCACCTGGGCCACGTCGGCGGGCAGTGCATCGCGGCCGGCGTCGACCAGCGGCTGCGCGGTGTCCACCACCGGACGCGGTGCGCGCAGCGCCTCGACGCCGGAGGCGACGAAGGCGGAGGCGAGCAGGGGACGAGCGATCTTGCGGAGAATCACGGTATCGACCTTCCGGTGGGAGCCTGTCTACGGGCGGCGCGGCGTCGGAGTGCCGGGCCTCAGTACACAGGGTAGGGAACAATCGCCTCCCGTGCGGCGCACGTCACTACCAACCGCGTGCGCGCCACTCGGGCAGGGCGGGGCGTTCGACGCCCAGCATGGTGTCTGAGCCGTGACCGGGATAGACCACCGTGTCGTCGCCGTATCGGCCGAACAGCTTGGTCTCGACGTCGTTCAGCAGGACCTCGAAGTCGCCGGGCTGCCAGGTCTTGCCGACCCCGCCGGGGAAGAGGGAGTCGCCGGTGAACAGGTGCACGCGGCCGCCGTTCTCGGTCAGGGCCAGCGCCACCGAGCCCGGCGTGTGCCCGACCAGACCGATCACGTCGAGAGTCAGATCGCCGACGGTGACGGTGTCGCCGTCGACCAGCAGGCGGTCCGGGGTGACCGGCAGCTCCGGGGCGTCCGACTCGCCGGCCGCCGTCGGTACCTGCCGCACGCGGTCGACCTCCTCGAGTGCCTGCCAGTGGTCGAAATGTCCGTGCGTGGTGACGATCTGCCGCAGATCCGCGTCCAGCGCCGAGAGCAGGGCGAGGATCGACGCGGCGTCGTTCGCGGCGTCGATCAGCAGGGTCGCGCCGGTGGCCGCGTCGGTCACCACGTAGACGTTGTTGTCCATCGGGCCCACCGACATCTTGACGATGGTCGCGTTGTCGAGGGTGCGGCGCTGCGCGCACACGTCATGGTGGTCGGCTGACGGGGTGGTGTCGCCGGTGTAGTCGTCGGAGATGCTGACCTGGATGCTCATGGCTCCCACCCTAGTGTCGACCGTCACATGACGGGCGGCGGCGTCCGCTCACAGCGCAGCGCTCGACGGCGGTCTTGTCGGTACCCCCGCGTACCCTGTCCTTTTGGGGAAGCGTGCTTCGCCAATCGCCGTGCTGAGCAGGAATGGGAGTGTCAAGTGGTTGATCGGCTGATCGTCCGGGGTGCGCGGGAGCACAATCTGCGCGGGATCGACGTCGACCTGCCGCGCGACTCGCTGATCGTCTTCACCGGACTGTCCGGCTCGGGCAAGTCGTCGCTCGCCTTCGACACCATCTTCGCCGAGGGGCAGCGTCGCTACGTCGAATCGCTGTCGGCCTACGCGCGCCAGTTCCTGGGTCAGATGGACAAGCCCGACGTCGACTTCATCGAGGGCCTCTCGCCCGCGGTCTCCATCGACCAGAAGTCCACCAACCGCAACCCGCGGTCCACCGTCGGCACCATCACTGAGGTGTACGACTACCTGCGTCTGCTGTACGCCCGCGCCGGTACGCCGCACTGCCCGACCTGCGGGGAGAAGATCTCGCGGCAGACGCCGCAGCAGATCGTCGACCAGGTGCTGGAGCTCGAGGAGGGCACCCGCTTCCAGGTCCTGGCGCCCGTGGTGCGCACCCGCAAGGGCGAGTTCGTCGATCTGTTCGCCGAGCTGCAGACCCAGGGCTTCGCGCGGGCCCGGGTCGACGGCGAGGTCCACCAGCTGTCCGATCCGCCGAAGCTGAAGAAACAGGAGAAGCACGACATCGACGTCGTCGTGGACCGGCTCGCGGTCAAGGCGACGGCCCGCCAGCGCCTCACCGACTCGGTGGAGACCGCGCTGCGCTTGGCCGACGGCGTGGTGGTGCTCGACTTCGTCGACCGCGACGAGGACGCGGCCGACCGCACCCGCCGGTTCTCCGAGAAGATGGCCTGCCCCAACCACCATCCGATCGCGATCGACGATCTGGAGCCGCGCAGCTTCTCGTTCAACTCGCCGTACGGCGCGTGCCCCGAGTGCGACGGCCTCGGCGTCCGCAAGGAGGTCGACGAGTCGCTGGTGGTTCCCGACCCGGAGATGACCCTCGCCGAGGGCGCCATCGCGCCGTGGTCGTCGGGCCACAACGCCGAGTACTTCGGCCGCCTCATCGGCGGTCTCGGCGAGCAGATGGGCTTCGACCTGGACACGCCGTGGAACAAGCTGCCGCGCAACGCGCGCAAGGCGCTGCTCGACGGCTCCGAGCACCAGGTGCACGTCAAGTTCCGCAACCGGTACGGCCGCACCCGCAGCTACTACACCGAGTTCGAAGGCGTCATGGCCTTCCTGACGCGCCGCGCCGACGCCACCGAGTCCGAGCAGATGAAGGAACGGTACGAGGGCTACATGCGCGACGTGCCGTGCCCGGCCTGCGCCGGCACCCGACTGCGTCCGGAGATCCTCGCGGTGACGCTGCACAACCCGGTCCACGGCGACTACTCGATCGCGCAGGTCACCGCGCTGTCGGTGGCCGAATGCGCCGAGTACCTCGACGGCCTGGCCCTGGGCGAGCGGGAAGCCGCGATCGCCGGCCGCGTCCTCAAAGAGGTGCAGGCGCGCATCACGTTCCTGCTCGACGTCGGCCTCGAGTACCTGTCGCTGTCCCGCGCCGCGGGCACCCTCTCCGGCGGCGAGGCACAGCGCATCCGGCTGGCGACGCAGATCGGCGCCGGTCTGGCGGGCGTGCTGTACGTGCTCGACGAGCCGTCGATCGGTCTGCACCAGCGCGACAACCGTCGTCTCATCGACACCCTCGTGCGTCTGCGCGACCTCGGCAACACGCTGATCGTCGTCGAGCACGACGAGGACACGATCCGCGCGGCGGACTGGATCGTCGACATCGGGCCGCGCGCCGGCGAGCACGGCGGCCAGGTGGTGCACAGCGGCGACTACCCGGGTCTGCTGAAGAACAAGGAGTCGATCACCGGCGCCTACCTGTCGGGGCGCAAGACGCTCGAGGTGCCCGCGGTGCGTCGACCCGTCGACCGCAAGCGGCAGCTGACCGTTGTCGGCGCCCGCGAGAACAACCTGCGCGGGATCGACGTCAAGTTCCCGCTGGGCGTGCTGACCGCGGTCACCGGCGTCTCCGGCTCCGGTAAGTCGACCCTGGTCAACGACATCCTCGCCACCGTGTTGGCGAACAAGCTCAACGGTGCGCGACAGGTGCCCGGCCATCACACGCGCATCACCGGCCTGGACCACCTGGACAAGCTGGTCCGGGTGGACCAGTCGCCGATCGGCCGCACCCCGCGCTCCAATCCGGCCACCTACACCGGCGTCTTCGACAAGATCCGCACACTCTTCGCGGCGACCACCGAGGCCAAGGTGCGCGGCTACCAGCCGGGCCGGTTCTCGTTCAACGTCAAGGGCGGCCGCTGCGAGGCGTGCATGGGCGAGGGCACCATCAAGATCGAGATGAACTTCCTGCCGGACGTCTACGTCCCGTGCGAGGTGTGCCACGGTGCCCGGTACAACCGGGAGACCCTCGAGGTGCACTACAAGGGCAAGACCATCGCCGAGGTGCTCGACATGCCGATCGAGGAGGCCACCGAGTTCTTCGAGCCGGTCACCTCCATCCACCGGTACCTCAAGACCCTCGTCGACGTCGGCCTCGGCTACGTCCGGCTCGGTCAACCCGCGCCCACCCTGTCCGGCGGTGAGGCGCAGCGTGTGAAACTGGCCGCCGAACTGCAGAAGCGGTCCACCGGACGCACCATCTACGTGCTCGACGAGCCGACCACCGGCCTGCACTTCGAGGACATTGCGAAGCTGCTGGTGGTGATCAACGGACTCGTCGAGAAGGGCAACACGGTGGTCGTCATCGAGCACAACCTCGACGTCATCAAGACCGCCGACTGGGTGATCGACATGGGCCCGGAGGGCGGCAGTGGCGGCGGCACCGTGGTGGCGCAGGGGACGCCCGAGCAGATCGCGGCCACCCCGGGCTCGCACACCGGCGGCTTCCTGCGCGAACTGCTCCCGGCCACCGAATCCGCCAGCTGAGTAGCATGGCTCCCATGAGCACACCTTCGTTCGACGACGCCCTCAGCCCCGGCGTGCAGGCGCCGTCGTACGAGGAGGTCACCGGCTACACCAAGGCCGGCGAGCCGACCCTCGACTTCGTGCGGGACAAGATCGAGAAGCGCGCCGCCGTCGCGATCGGCGCCGAGGAACTGGCGTCGGCCATGCCGGAGAGCCGCGAGCTCGACGACCTCCTCGCCGAGCGCGACAAGGCCGCCAAGGCCAAGCTGGAAGAGATCCGCAAGTCCATGGGCTGACCGCCGCGGCTGTGGACAGCGGGCCGGCCGCCACCGCCACGCGGGCGCCGTGCCGGACAGCGAGATCGTCGAGGTGGACGGCATTCGGGTCACCGACCTGCGGCGCACGGCGCTGGATCTGGCGCAGACCGGTACCTTCGCGCAGGCGCTCACCGTTGTCGACGGCGTCCTGGCCCGCGGGGTGAGTAAGGAGTCGCTGCACGCGGCGGCTGCGGAACGTACGACGACGGGCATCCGGATCGCGCAGCGCGCCGTCGCCCACGGCAGTGGACTGTCGGCGACGGTCGGGGAGTCGTGGAGTCGAGCGCAGATGATCGACGCCGACCTCCCGCTGCCGCAGCTCCAGCGCGAATACTGGCTGTCCGGTGAGCAGTACTTCCCGGACTACGACTGGGACGGTCTGCTCATCGGCGAGTTCGACGGCCTCATCAAGTACCGCGGCGTCCTGCGCGAGGGGGAGAAGCCGCACGACGCCGTGGCCGAAACGCAGAATCGCGCGTCACTTCGGATCCGCGCACCCTGCAGAGTGCGCACATCCGAAGTGACGCGCGATTCAGGCCAGAACGTCAGGCGCGGGGCGGGCCGGTCAGCTTCTCGCCGGGGCCTTCGCCGGGCTCGTCCGGGAACGCGCTGGCCTCGCGGAAGGCGAGCTGGAGTGCCTTGAGGCCGTCGCGGATCGGCTTGCGGTGCACACCGAGGTCGGGGCTGGCCGCGACCACCAGGCCGGCGAGGGCGGTGATCAGGGTGCGGGCCTCGGGGAGATCGCGGTACTGTTCGTCGCCGCCGGCTTCCGGGCCGATCTTCTCCGCGGCCGCGCTCATCAGCATGACGGCCGCGCGGGAGATCACCTCGATCGACGGGATGGTGGCGAGTTCGCGCACCTGGTCGGGGCCGCTGGCCTCCGGCGTGTCGGACGGATCGGTGGAATAGGAATCTGCGCTCACGACTGTTAGACTTTCACAGCATGACCGCCCTGGCGTTGCCGGGGTAGCAAGAGGATGTTCGTATCCCACCGTCCGACGCACTCGATGAGCTGCTGTTTTACGGTCGAAGGTCACATCATCGCACGACGATGGTGGCGCGGCGCCCGTCCGGGATGCCGCCGCCCGCATCTGCGTTGGTGTCTTCGCATCGAACGCCCCTCTCGCTACTTCGCTCCGCACGAACGGTCGGCAGTGAAAACCCGATGGAGGAGGCCACATCAGCACTGAGACCCGCATCAATGAGCGCATCCGCGTCCCCGAGGTCCGGCTTGTCGGACCCGGCGGTGAGCAGGTGGGCATCGTGCGTGTTGAAGATGCGCTTCGCCTGGCTTACGAAGCCGACTTGGACCTGGTAGAGGTTGCGCCCGACGCGCGCCCGCCGGTGTGCAAGATCATGGACTACGGCAAGTTCAAGTACGAGGCGGCGCAGAAGAAGCGCGAGTCCCGCCGTAACCAGCAGATGACCGTGATCAAGGAGCAGAAGCTCCGCCCGAAGATCGACGACCACGACTACGAGACCAAGAAGGGTCACGTCGTCCGGTTCCTCGAAGCGGGCTCCAAGGTCAAGGTCACCATCATGTTCCGCGGTCGTGAGCAGTCCCGCCCCGAGCTGGGTTACCGGCTCTTGCAGCGCCTGGGCAACGACGTCGCCGAGTTCGGCTACGTCGAGACCTCGGCGAAGCAGGACGGACGCAACATGACCATGGTCCTCGCCCCGCACAAGGGCTCCAAGACCCGGGCACAGGCTCAGCAGTCCACGTCGGACAGCTAAGCAGCCCAACCCCCGCACCCCACTCACGCGAAGCCAGCACCGCGCCGGACCAACGGCACGGCGATGGTCTTCGCCCGAATGAAGGAAAACCATGCCTAAGAGCAAGACTCACAAGGGCACCGCGAAGCGATTCAAGGTGACCGGCAGCGGCAAGATCGTCCGCCAGAAGGCCGGCAAGCGCCACCTCCTCGAGCACAAGTCCTCGCGGGTCAAGCGTCGCCTGGACGGCACCGTCGTGGTGAGCGAGGCCGACGCCCCGCGCATCAAGCGCCTGCTGAACAAGTGACTTGTAAGAATCGTTAGTTAGGACTGAAAACTCATGGCACGTGTCAAAAGGGCGGTCAACGCTCATAAGAAGCGCCGCACTATCCTCGAGGCCTCGAAGGGCTACCGCGGTCAGCGGTCGCGCCTGTACCGCAAGGCCAAGGAGCAGCAGCTCCACTCGATGACCTACGCCTACCGCGACCGCAAGGCGCGCAAGGGCGAGTTCCGCAAGCTGTGGATCCAGCGCATCAACGCTGCGGCGCGTCAGAACGACATGACCTACAACCGCTTCATGCAGGGCCTGAAGCTGGCCGGCGTCGAGGTGGACCGCAAGGTCCTCGCCGACCTGGCCGTCACCGACCCGACCGCGTTCGCCGGTCTGGTCGACGTGGCTCGCAAGGCGCTGCCCGACGACGTCAACGCACCGGCCGCCTGATCGGCCCGCTGTCGACACCGTAGACACGAACCGACCCGCGATGGATGTTCTCACCGAACGTTCGTCGCGGGTCGTTTCGTTGGCCAAACTGCACCGGGCGTCGGTCCGACGCGCCGAGGGGATCTTCCTCGCCGAAGGGGCCAACGCAGTCGACGCCGCACTGTCCACCGAACGCGCCCGGCAGTTGCTGGTGCGCGACGACGACGCCGACCGTCACCGCGAGCTGATCGAGCGTGCCGAGACGGCCGGACTGCCGGTGCACCGCCTCACGGCGCGCGCCGCCGACAAGCTCAGCGAGACCACCACCGCCCCGGGGATCTTCGCGGTCTCCGCGCTCGTCACCACGAGCCTGCACCACTTCGATCTGGCCGGCGCGGGCTTCGTGGTGGTCGCGGTGGAGCCGCGCGAGCCGGGCAACGTCGGCACCCTGATCCGCTGCGCCGACGCGATGGGGGCGGCCGCGGTGCTGCTGCTCGGCGACGCCGTGGACCCGCACAACGGCAAATGCGTGCGCGCCAGCGCGGGCAGCGTCTTCCATGTGCCGATCGCCGTGGACAAGGACGTCGACGGCGCCCTGGACCGCGTGCGCGCCGCGGGCCTGGCGACGCTGGCGACCACCATGGGTGGGGAAGTGGACCTGCCCGCCGCCGGCGAGCTACTCGCTGCCGGTCACGCCTGGCTGTTCGGCAACGAGGCGCACGGCCTGCCCGAGTCGGTGGTGGCCGCCGCCGACCACCGTGTCTCGATTCCCATTCACGGCCGCGCCGAGAGCCTCAACCTGGCTGCCGCGTCGGCCATCTGCCTCTATGCGAGCGCCACCGCGCAGCACTGAACAAGAGGCGAGGGACAGACGAGCGGGGCCCGCCACACGTGACGTGTGGCGGGCCCGTTTCGTCTGCGTCGTGGCTAGACCGCGAAGTCGCCGCGGTTGCTCTTGGCCTTGCCCTCCTTGAGGACCAGCAGGATGTTGGCGTTGTCGCCCACGAGGTCGGCGTCGACACTGGGATCGCCCTTCACGACGACCACGTCGGCCAGCTTCCCGGCTTCCAGGGTGCCGAGCTTGTCGTCGACGCCGCACAGCTCCGCGGAGACCTTGGTGCCTGCGCTGATCGCCTGCAGCGGCGTCATGCCGCCGAACCTCACCAGCAGGCCCACCTCTCCGAGGTTGGTGCCGTGGTCGGGGACCAGTCCGGCGTCGGTGCCGGTCGCGATCTTGATACCGGCGTCGACCGACTTGCGGATCGACTCCTGCGCCATCGCGTGCCACTTCTCGCTCTTGGCGACGGCCTGCGGGGTGGCGGTGTCCGGGTGCATGGTCTCGAGCAGCGTCGGAACCAGGAACTGGCCGTTGGCGACCATTTCCTGGCGCAGTTCGTCGGTGATCGCATAGCCGTGCTCGATGCTGCGCGCGCCGCCGCGGATGGCCGCGGTGATGCCCTTGAGGCCGATCGCGTGTGCGGCGACGGGACGGCCGCCGTAGGCGTCGCCCTCCTCGACCAGAGCCGAGACGATCTCTTCGCGCGCGCCGAGGTAGTCGGGTTCGTCGTTGATCGACGTGACGCCGCCGCTGGAGGCCACCTTGATCACGTCGACGCCCTCGCGGCAGAGTTCGCGCGCTTCGAGGCGGGCCTCGTCGACGGTGTCCACCAGGACGCCGCCGACGATTCCGGTGCCGCTCAGGCCGGACGGGATGTGGAAGTCGGCGTGGCCGCCGGTCTGGCTGATCATCTTGTCGGCGACCAGCAGGCGCGGGCCCTCGATGAGGCCGTGCGCCACCGCGTCGCGGACACCGGTGTCGATGCCCATCATGTCGCGCACCGTGGTGACCCCGGCCTGCAGCGTCACCTTCAGGCGGTCGATCAGCTGGAAGTAGCGGTACGACGGCGGGACCATCGCGGCCATGATCGGGGAGCCCTTGGTGCCGGGCAGCGACATGTGCACGTGGACGTCGAAGAATCCGGGGCAGACGGTGTTGCCGCCGAGATCGACGCGGGTCGCCGCGTCGTCGACCTGCGGGGCGCCGGACGCCGGACCAGCGTAGGTGATGGTGCTGTCGTCGATCACGACGACGGCGTCGGCGACGGGTTCGGCTCCGGTGCCGTCGATCAGGCGGGCATTGTGCAAGACAGTGGTCGTCATACTTGTTGTTCTACACGGTGCCGACGGGGTGTTCCGGATTCGCGCGTCGGCGCTGCGCGGCCCGTCCCGGACACGGCACAAAAGGAGGGGCCCGCGGCGCAAAGCGCCGCGGCCCCCTCTTCTCGTTGCCGTCGCCGAGTCGATCAGTCCGGGATCGCGACCCGCACGGGGTTCGGGACCTTCGGCGACTCGTCGTTCGGGCCCGGGTCGGGCTGGCTGCCGTCGCCGATGCGGCCGCCGCCGTTGAAGCCCCAGCAGTAGGCCTGGTCGTCGGACATCGCGCACGAGGTGCTGGTGCCGGTGACCACGGCGGTCACCTTGCCGAGGCCTCGGACCTCGGTCGGGGTGCTGATGACGTCCGAGGCGGCGTTGTTGCCGGCCTGCGCGAGGCGGTCGTTGCCCCAGCAGTAGGCCTTGTCGTCGGCCGTGGCGCACATCGTGTTGATGTCGGTGCTGACCGTCGTCGCGCCGCCGGGCAGGCCGTCGATCTTCTTCGGCGAGAGCTGCGGGGTCACGTCGCTGGAGTCGCCGGCGAACGTGGCGCCCCAGCAGTAGACGTCACCGTCGGACACGGCGCAGACCTGATTGAAGCGCACCTTGTCGGCGCTACCCGAACCGACCGAGACCGAGGTGACCTTGCCGAGGCCCTCGACCTTGGCGGGGACCGGGTTGCGATCGGTGTTGCCGTTGCCGAGCTGGCCGTTGTAGTTGTCGCCCCAGCAGAACAGTTCCTGCTGCTTGGTCACCGCGCAGGTGTTACCGCTGCGGACCGACAGGGACGTGACGTCGGCGACGCCGGTGACCTTGGTCGGCATCTCGATCTCCGAGCCGGAGTCGGAGCCGCCCTCGCCGCGGGAGTTCCAGCCCCAGCACCAGACGTCGCCGTCGGAGACCGCGCAGGTGGTGTACTTGTCGGTGCTGATCGCGGTCACCTTGCCGAGGCCGTTGACCTTGAGCGGGACCGAGGAACTGCTGCTCGAGTTGTTGCCGAGGACGCCGAACAGGCCCGAACCCCAGCAGTAGGCGTCGTTCTCGGCCACCGCGCACGTGGTGACCTCGGGCTCGTCGCCCTCGTTGTAGCCGCCGAGGGCCACCGCGGTGACGTCCTTGAGCGTGCTGATGGCGGCCGGGGTGATCCGGTCGTTCTCCGAGCCGTCGCCGAGCTGGCCTTCGCTGTTGCCGCCCCAGCAGTAGAGGGCCGACTTTTCGATGGCGCACAGGGTACCCAGATACGACGCGAGGGTGGCCTGCGACGACGCGGTCGCTACCACCGGTGCCGGATCGGACTTGGGCCACCACAGCGGTGATGTGGCCGCCACCGCGATGATCGCGACCGCGAGCACGCCGAGCCCCACGAACAGACCCTTCTTGCTCTTCTTCGGCGGCACGCCGCCGGGCTGGCCGGGCATACCGGCCATCGGCGCCCAGCCGGGCGCACCGACGGGCTGGCCGGGCTGGCTCGGCGGGTACATCGGCATGGTGCCGTCCGGCAGGGTGCCGGGCTGCGGGTAACCGGGGACCGACGGCTGGGAACCGTACCCCGGCTGCGCTCCGAAGCCGGGCTGGGAACCGAAGCCGGGCTGGGAACCGAAACCGGGGTGGGAACCGGGCACCGACGGATGCGAGGTGTGGCCGCCCGGCAGCGGGATCGGGGCGACGGTGGTCGACGTGCCGGCCTGCGTGTGAGCGAGCGCGCGCTGCAGGTCGGCGGCGAACGACCGGCAGTCGGGATAGCGGTTGGCCGGGTTCTTGTCCATCGCGCGCTGAAGGACCGGCGCGAGGGGTGCGAGGTCCGGGCGGACCTGGGCGATCGACGGCACGGGCTGCTGCAGGTGCGCCATCATGATCGACGCCGAGGTGTCGCCGTGGAACGGCGACGTGCCGGCCAGCATGGTGTAGGTGGTGCAGGCCAGCGAGTACTGGTCCGACCGTGCGTCGGCGGCATGGCCGGAGATGATCTCCGGCGCGGTGTAGGCCATCGTGCCGACCACCGAGTTCGCCGCGGTGAGCTGCGGGGAGTCGGAGAGGCGGGCGATACCGAAGTCGAGGACCACGGCGCGGCGGAGCGTGCCGTCGTCCTCGCGGGTGATCACGATGTTGGCCGGCTTGATGTCGCGGTGGACCACCTGGCGGGCGTGCGCGTAGTCCAGTGCGTCGGACACCTGACTCACCACGGTGATCACATCGGCGGCGGAGAGTCGTTCGGATGCGAGGTCCGGGCCGTCGAGGTAGCTCATGGTGAACCACGGGGCTTCGTTCTCGACGCCGTAGGCGTACACCGTGATGATGCTCGGGTGGTCCAGCGCGGCGGCGGTGCGCGCCTCATTGGTGAAGCGCTGCTGGAAGTCGGGGTTCGACGACCCGCCGACCGAAATCACTTTCATGGCCTCGCGGCGCATGAGGTGCGGATTCTCCACGATGTACACGTCGCCCATGGCCCCCGAGCCGAGTTGGGCGACGACGCGGTATCCCGCAATCTGTTGTCCTGGTGCGACCGGCACAATACCTCCCTATATGGCGCTCAAGAAGAGCGCTGCGGTCGAACCCCGCAGACCACGGGGTTGCAGCTGGATTGCCTCAACTTACCTTTCACTTAGGAACAGTTCGAGGGCTGGGGCGGCTGGTTGCCGGATTCGTCGCCATCCCGTGACGCCGATCCCGGGTCCGCGGTGGCTCAGCTGACCCAGATGTAGCCGCTGGCCGGCTTCTGGACCGGGCCGCCGGATCGGAAGGCGATCAGCGCCAGGCCGGAGCCGATCCAGATCTCCTTCTGGAGCAGGACCTTGCCGGGCTTCTTGGTGCCGCTGATCGTGGAGTGCTGCTGCTTGCCCAGGGGTGCGGCGCCGTTCAGCCAGTCGACGGTGACACGCCCTTGCAGTTGTTCCTGGTGAATCCTCGACTGCGGACCAGTGGTTTGTCTCCGCGCGCTGATGCGTCACTGGCCGTCGGCGGGCCATCCGGGCTGAGATCGGACCATGTCGTTCGACAATGGAGGCGCGCCTGTGGGAAGGCGATCACACCGCTTCCTGAGCGGGTCTGTCGGTAGGATCCAGTCGAGGCCGTGCCATCCGCCGAAGACGTTGAGGCTCGGCATGGCACGCGGGCCCTGCTGGTCGGCCGGTGGCGCTGTACCGTCGCGCCGATAGGTGAAGATCTCGAGCGCCGGCGCAGCGACGCCTTTCGGCAGGCGGATCGCCGCGTGAACACAGAGTGCCAGCCCGCCCACGTCCGGACTCAACGATCTCCAGTTACCCCCAGTGTCATCTTTCTCGGCTGGGTCGGGTTCAGGGAAAGGTGCAGCCCACATGTAGCTGATGTGCGGCGCGACACGGCGTCGAGCGTCGCGTTGGTATCCGAGAGGTTGCCCATCGAAGTCGGTCAGTGGCAGCATCGGATCGTAAGCTTCTTGGAACCCTGGTGCTACTCCGTCCCAGCCCAGCCATTGGCTTCGATAGATGGATTCCCCGTATGCGCGGGCAAAGGTGCCGTCGGGGCTATTGAGGTCGAGGGCCGGTGTCGGGAGCCAGATTACCGGATAGTCGGCTGCAGACCGCGGTGGCGTTGAAGGGATCGCCGATCTGGTCGTACTGGGTTCGCCCTGGCAGCCACTGATCGGGAGAGCTGTAGCCAGCAGAACAACAAGGCCCCATCCCTGATTACGACGCAGCATCGCGCGAGTCATCGCCCACCCCCGTGCTCAAAACCCGTCGAGCGTAACACCGGGGCTCTGCATGCACGGTGATCCCATGCCTGTTGGCGTCGGCGAGTCCACTAGGATGGTTTCAGCGAGAACGCCCAGCGTGGCTGCTCTCGATCCTTCCTATCGACTAGTCCTGCGAGGAGCGCCCGATCCGTGGCTGACGAGAACATCCAGCTCGAGTTCCCGACCCCCGAGGCGCTGAGCGCCGCGGTCGCTGCCGCCGAGGCCGCGTTCGCCGGGGCCGTCGACCTGACCGAACTCGCCGCGGCGAAGACCGCCCACACCGGTGACCGCTCGCCCGTCGCTCTGGCCCGTCGCGCACTGGGCGCGCTGCCCAAGCAGGAGCGCTCGGCCGCGGGCAAGCTGGTCAACGAGGTGCGCACCGCCGTCGCCGCTGCCCTCGACGCCCGCACCGCGGTGCTCTCCGCCGAGCGGGACGCAGCGGTGCTCGTCGCCGAATCGATCGACGTGACGCTGGCTGCGCCGCGCCGTCGGGCCGGCGCCCGGCACCCGATCACGGTGATCGCCGACCAGGTGGCCGACGTCTTCGTCGCCATGGGTTGGGAGATCGCCGAGGGCCCCGAGGTGGAGACCGAGCACCACAACTTCGATGCGCTCAACTTCCTGCCCGACCACCCGGCTCGCTCGATGCAGGACACCTTCTACATCGCCCCGGAGGGCTCGCGGCAGGTGCTGCGCACCCACACCTCGCCGGTGCAGGTGCGGTCGATGCTTGATCGCGAAGTCCCGATCTACGTTGCCTGCCCGGGCCGGACCTTCCGGACCGACGAACTCGACGCCACCCACACGCCGGTCTTCCACCAGATCGAGGGCCTGGCCGTCGACAAGGGCCTGACCCTGGCGAACCTGCGCGGCACCCTGGAGACCTTCGCCAAGGCGCTGTTCGGTCCGGAGACCACCACGCGGATGCGAGCGAGCTACTTCCCGTTCACCGAGCCGTCCGCCGAAGTGGACGTCTGGTTCCCGGGCCGCAAGGGCGGCGCTGGCTGGGTGGAGTGGGGCGGCTGCGGCATGGTGAACCCGAACGTGTTGCGCGCCAGCGGCATAGACCCCGACGTGTACACCGGCTTCGCCTTCGGCATGGGCCTGGAACGCACCCTGCAGTTCCGCAACGACCTCCCGGACATGCGCGACATGGTGGAGGGCGACGTGCGCTTCACCCTGCCGTTCGGCGCCGCACTGTAATTCGCGGCCTCACCCCCGATCTCCCTCACGCAATCCGCACCGACGCGAAAGAAGTTCCCCGTGCGCCTCTCCCAGTCCTGGCTGACCGAAGCACTGCAGGCCGGAGCCCCCGGTTGGTCGGCGTCGACCGATGACATCGACGCAGCCTTCGTGCGCGTCGGCTTCGAAATCGAGGACGTCGAGCCCTTCCCGACGATCACCGGTCCGCTGGTGGTGGGCCGGGTCGCGAACATCGAGGAACTCACCGAGTTCAAGAAGCCGATCCGCTTCTGCCTCGTGGAGGTCGGCAACGACTCACCGCAGGAGATCGTCTGCGGCGCACGGAATTTCAACGTCGGCGACCTCGTGGTGGTCGCCCTTCCGGGTGCTGTGCTGCCCGGCGGTTTCGAGATCGGCGCGCGGAAGACCTACGGCAAGATGTCGGCCGGCATGATCTGCTCGGTCTCCGAGCTCGGTATCGGCACTGATCACTCCGGCATCCTGGTGCTGGCGCCCGGCACCGCCGAGCCCGGCACCAGCGCCGACGAGGTGCTCGGACTGGACGACGTGGCGATCGACGTCAACGTCACCCCGGATCGCGGCTACGCCTTCTCCATGCGCGGCCTGGCCCGCGAACTGGCCAGCGCCTTCGCGGTGCCCTACGTCGATCCCGGTCTGCCCGGCGCGCCGCTGGCCGGCGAGGCAGGGGAACCGTGGCCGGTGGCACTCGACGACGACAGTGACGCCCGCCGGTACACCGCCCGCGTGATCGAGGGTGTCGACGCGACCGCGATCTCGCCGTGGTGGATGGCCAAGCGCCTGATGGTCGCCGGGATCCGGCCGATCTCCGGCATCGTCGACGTGACCAACTACGTGATGACCGAACTCGGTCAGCCGCTGCACGCCTTCGACGCCGACAAGCTGGTCGGAACCATCCGCGTGCGCTCGGCGCGCGCGGGCGAGAAGCTGGAGACGCTCGACGGCGTGGTCCGGACCCTCGACCCCGAGGACGTGGTGATCGCCGACGATTCCGGTCCGATCGCCCTGGCCGGCGTGATGGGTGGCGCGGCCACCGAGGTCACGGCCACCACCACCCGGGTGCTGCTGGAGTCGGCCGACTTCGATCAGGTCCGCGTCTTCCGCACCGGCAAGCGCCACAAACTCAGCTCGGAGGCCGCCAAGCGCTTCGAGCGGCGTGTGGATCCGGAGATCACCCCGGTGGCCTCCGATCGCGCGGCCGCCCTGATCACCGAGATCGCCGGCGGACGCATCGTCGGCGCACTGTCGGACGTGCGTGTCGACCCGACGCCCACCGCCGCGATCGTGATCGCCGCGGATCTGCCCGACACCGTCGCCGGACTGGCCTACCCGGCGGGCACCACCGCCGCACGACTGCGCGAGGTCGGCTGCCAGGTGACCGGCGACGAAGCCGCCGCCGAGGGTGTCGTGCCGACGCTCGCCGTGGTCCCGCCGTCGTGGCGCCCCGACCTGACCCAGCCCGCCGACCTGGTCGAAGAAGTGCTGCGACTGGAAGGCCTCGAAGGCATTCCCGCGGTCCTGCCGAGCGCACCCGGCGGCACCGGCCTCACCCCGCGCCAGCGTCGTCGTCGCGGTGTCGGCATCGCGCTGGCCACCCACGGCTTCGTCGAGGTGCTGCCGTACCCGTTCCTGCCCACCGGCGTCTTCGACGTGTGGGGGCTGGCCGACGACGATCCCCGTCGCGCCACCGTCAAGGTGCTCAATCCGCTGGAGACCGATCGTCCGGAACTGAACACCACGCTGCTCCCGGGGCTGCTGGAGATGACCGCGCGCAACCTCGCGCGCGGCAACCGCGACCTCGCGCTGTTCGCCGTCGGCCAGGTGGTCCTCGGCGGTGAGCAGGGACCGGTGGTGCCTGCGCTCGACGTGACCCGTCGCCCGTCCGACGACGAGCTGGCCGCGCTGGATGCCTCGCTGCCACAGCAGCCGGTCCACGTGGCCGGCGTGCTGACCGGCCAGCGCGACCCCGCCGGACCGTGGGGTCCGGGTCGGGTCGCCGACGCCTACGACGCCTTCGAGGCCGCCCGCATCATCGCCGCTGCTTCCGGGGTGGAACTGTCGCTGGTCGCCGATCAGGAACTGCCGTGGCATCCGGGCCGCTGTGCGCGCCTGGAAGTGGACGGACAGACCGTCGGCTACGCCGGCGAACTGCACCCGGCGATCCTCGAGCGGGCCGGGCTGCCCGCGCGCCTGTGCGCGCTGGAGCTCGACCTCGACGCGCTGCCGCTGACCGAAGTCCTGCCGTCGCCGCAGGTCTCGCACTACCCCGCGGTGCTGCAGGACGTGAACGTGGTGGTGGCCGACGACGTGCCCGCCCAGCAGGTCCAGGATGCGTTGCGGGCCGGTGCCGGCGAACTGCTGGAATCGATCGCGCTGTTCGACGTCTTCGCCGGTGAACAGGTCGGGGAGGGCCACAAGTCGTTGACCTTCGCGCTGACCTTCCGCGCGGGCGATCGCACCCTCACCGAAGAGGACGCCAACGTCGCGAAGCTGGCGGCGGTGGAGCATGCGGGCGCCGTAGTCGGCGCGCGACTGCGCTGACGACGTAGAGGGGGCTAAGACTCGTGGTCTGGATCGCTGCTGTCGTCGCGCTGCTCCTGGTGGTGGCGATCACCTACTGGCTGCACCGTCGGCTGGTGGTGGCGACCGGACTGCGTCGCGGCCCGGCCATCGTGGCCGACGGCGTGCTCATCGCAGGCATGATCCTCGGCGTGGTCGCCTTCCTGATCGGTGCCGGACAGATCGATCCGACGTGGGCGCGCGTGTTCGGGTTCGTCGGTTACACCTGGTGGGCCGTCGTCTTCTACCTGATGCTCGGGGTGCTGCTGATCGGCGTCGCAGCGCTGGTGGTCCGCCTGTCCACGCGGATTCGCGGGGCTGATCGGCCGAGCGGTCCGCAGCGCTGGCTGCAGGTGGCGACGGCCGTCATGGTGGTGGGTGCGCTGGGGATCGTGGGCTACGGCCTGATCGAGGCCGATCGTGTTCGGGTGACCGAGGAGACGGTCACCATCACCAAGCTCCCGGAGCCGCTCAACGGACTGCGGGTCGCTCTCATCACCGACCTGCACGTCGGGCCGGCGCGCGGCGCGGGCTTCACCCGCCGGGTGGTGGAGGAGGTCAACGCGACACACCCCGACGTGGTGATTCTGGGCGGTGACCTGGCCGACGGCCGAGTGGCACAGGTGGGGCGGGACCTGGAACCGCTGCGCGACCTGAAGGCCCCGATGGGCGTGTACGGCGTCAGCGGCAACCACGAGTACCTCGGTGAGGACGACGGCGGGAACTGGCTCGACTTCTGGGAGACCCTGGGGGTGGTCCCGCTCCGCAACGAGCGCGTCGAACTGCGCCGCGACGGCGCGGTGATCGACCTGGCCGGTGTGTACGACCGCACCGCACCCGACCCGTATCGGCCGGACCCGGATGCCGCGCTCGCCGGCCGCGACGAGAGCCGCGTCCTGATCTACGTCGCCCACCAGCCGCTGCAGGCCGAGGACGTGCGCGATCGCGGCATCGATCTGCAGCTGTCCGGACACACGCACGACGGCCAGCTCTGGCCCTTCAGCTATGCGGTAGCGCTGCAGCAGCCGGTGGTCTCCGGTTTCGGGCAGGTCGGCGACGTCACCGTCTTCACCTCGCGCGGCGCCGGCGCCTGGGGGCCGCCGGTCCGGGTCGGCGCACCGCCGCAGATCGTGGTCCTGACTCTGCGCCGTTGAAACTGCGCCGCTGAACTCGCGCGGCTGACCCTGCGTCAGAACGGCGGTGGGTCGTCGGCCGCGGCTTGGTCGCGACGACGACGGAGTCGGGCCCGCTCCGCGCGCCGCCAGGCGTGCTTGTACGCGGTGGCGGCGCGTAGGCCGCCGCCGAGAGGCGGCGCGGGAGCGGACTCCGGTGATACGTGTGACTCAGGCGGCGCGTGGGGCTGATGCAGGCACTTCACGCCCTCGAGTTGCGGGAACAGCCATTGGCCCGGCGCCGGTGCCTCCACGGTGATGCCGTGCGGCGTGGTGATCGCGGTCCAGATCGAGCCGTCGTCGTCGATCCACAGATCGTCGACGAAGCCGGCCGCCGGATCGGCGGCCCCGACGCTCGTTTTCTGCACATGGTGGAACTTGCACTTGGTGGCGATATTGCAGAGGCAGGTGGGACCGCCGGAGGCAGGGCAGACCTGGTTGTACTCCTCGACGTGGTCGAGTTCGCAGCTCCAGGCCGGGCGCACGCACCCGGGAACGGTGCAGGTGGGGAAGAGGCCGCGCACCAGTGTGTCGAGCGCGGCGGTGGGCCGATAGGGTTCGGCCGGCTGCGCAGTGCGCTCGATGAGGATCGGCGATTCGGCGAGGTCCTCGGGTGCGCCGAACTGATCCAGATCCAGGTCGCGGACGCACGCGTCGGCACGGCGGGCCATCTCGCGGACGTGGTCGGCCCCGATCACGCCGTGTCCGTCCAGATAGCCCGGCTCATCGTCGGCCCCGTCGAGGGTCGACTTCTGGCAGACGGCGTGGATCACGACGCGCGCCTGGCGCTCGGAGAGCGCGTCCTCGTCGAGGTGCGCGGTGCAGGTGGACTTGTCGGGGCAGCCGCATTCGAAGGGGAGACGACGCAGCCGCGCGGTGGCCGCCGCCGAGCGTCGGACGCCCAGCGGACGCGGATCGGCGGGGCACACGCTCTCGGCCAGTGCGTTGACCGCCGCCCATGCCAGCCGGGCCTCCTCGGCGTCGGCGGTGATGGTGAGGCCGCCGAGGCCGTCTTCGTAGTCGCGCGCGGTGACGTTCCGGCGCGCCTTCGCCTTCTCCCGGCGGCGGCGCACCGCGTCCGGGTCGTGGCGGGCCACGACCCGATCGGCGATGCCGGTGGCGACCTTCTCCGAGACCTGCCCGGCGGATCGCAGCGCTGCGGCTAGGTCGGCGTCGACCGCGGCACGCGTGTCGGCGTCGAGGACGATCGCGGTCCGGGCGACGGCGATGGCGAACATCTCCGGGGTGATCAGCGCGTCGCGCAGCAGCTCGCCCACGCGTGGCACCGACTCGGACACCGCGACTGACTGGTCGACCAGGTTCCGCGCTTGTCGCTGCCGTACCCCGAAGATCACCTGGATCTCGGTGACGGCCACCGCGTAGGCGTCCACCGGGTCGTAGTCGGCGCCGTCGTCGATCACGGCGTCGTGAAGATGGGCCAGCGCGATGTCGAGGAACTGGCCGATGCCGCGGAGCTGCTCCCAGTGCAGGAACGACTGCCCGCGCCGCGCGTTGGAGGCGTACACCAGCCAATCGCGGCACTGGTTCCGATCGGTGTCGTCGGCGTCCGGTTCGATCATGCCGACGGCGGCCATGTCGGCCTTGGTCCACGGGGAGGTGCGGTCGATCTGAACCATGACGCCCGCCCCTCTCGATCTTCGATCGTACGTTCTATAGTCCAGACTACGTGCACAATTCGATGTGCGCAAGTGTTCGAACAGAGTTTTTCCAGGGACCTGAATCGCCTGGCGGGGAGGTATTTTCGCGCCCGGATACCCGTTGTCCGCGGGGGCGTCCGCCCCGGTAATGAATGAATTTGCACCGTAGTGCATAATGATCACATGACACTACGGATTGCAGTGGCCGGCGCCAGCGGTTACGCGGGAGGCGAGATCCTTCGCCTTCTCTGCGGGCACCCGCGCCTGGCGGCAGGTGAGCTCGAGATCGGTGCGCTGACGGCGGGCGGCAACGCGGGCACGCGTCTGGGCGAACATCATCCGCATCTGCTGCCGCTGGCCGACCGTGTCCTCGCTGAGACTACGCCCGAAGTGCTCGCCGGGCACGACGTCGTGTTCCTCGGCCTGCCGCACGGGCAGTCCGCGCAGATCGCCAATGCGCTGCCGCCCACCATCCTGATCATCGACTGCGGCGCCGACTTCCGGCTGCGCGATGCCTCCGAGTGGACCCGCTACTACGGCGGCGACCACGCGGGCACCTGGCCGTACGGCATGCCCGAGCTGCTCGACAATCGGGCCGAACTGGCCGGTGCGAACCGCATTGCGGTGCCCGGCTGCTATCCGACCGTCTCGATCCTGTCCATCGCCCCGGCCCTCGCCGCGGGCCTGGTGGCGCCGACCGTGAACGTGGTGGCGGTGTCCGGCACCTCCGGCGCCGGACGGGCGCCGAAGGCCGATCTCCTCGCCTCCGAGGTGCTGGGTTCGGCCCGCGCCTACGGCGTCGGCGGTGCGCACCGGCACACCCCGGAGATCATCCAGGCGCTCTCCGCGGTGGCCGAGACCGACGTGGACGTCTCGTTCACCCCGGTGCTGGTGCCGATGTCGCGGGGCATCCTGGCCACCGTCAGTGCGCCGACCACGGCGTCGATCGACGAGATCCGGGCCGCGTACGCGAAGGCCTACGACGACGAGCCGTTCATCTACGTGCTCGGTGACGGTCGGTTCCCGGAGACCGGCTCGGTCGTCGGCAGCAATGCGATTCAAATCGGCCTGGCCGTGGACGAGCGTGCCGGTCGACTGATCGCCGTCGGCGCGGTGGACAATCTGACCAAGGGCACCGGCGGTGCCGCCGTGCAGTCGATGAACCTGGCCGTGGGCTGGGGCGAAACCGAAGGCCTGACGACAGTGGGAGTGGCGCCGTGAGCGTGCAGGACGAACATCTGGAGCAGTTGATCGGCGCGCGGATGGTGCGTCGGCAGGGCGTCACCGCCCCGCTCGGTTTCCGCGCCGCCGGCGTGACCGCGGGCCTCAAGCCGTCGGGCAAGTCCGATCTGGCGCTGGTCTTCAACGAGGGCCCCGACCTGGGCGCCGCGGCCGTCTTCACCAAGAACCAGGTGAAGGCCGCGCCGGTGCTGTGGACCGCCGAGATCATCAAGTCGCAACGGGTGCGCGCGGTGATCCTCAACTCGGGCGGCGCCAACGCATGCACCGGACCGGGCGGTTTCCAGGACACCCACGCCACCGCCGAGGCGGTCGCGCAGACCCTGTCCAACTGGGGCACCGAGACCGGCGCCATCGAGGTGGCGGTGTGCTCCACCGGGATCATCGGCGAGCGGCTGCCGATGGACAAGCTGCTGCCGGGCGTCACCGAGATCGTCCACGAGATGGCCGGTGGACTGGAAGGCGGTACCGACGCCGCGTGGGCCATCATGACTACCGACACGGTGCCCAAGCAGGTCGCGCTGCACCATCCGGGCGGATGGAACGTCGGCGGCATGGCCAAGGGCGCGGGCATGATGGCGCCGTCGCTGGCCACCATGCTGGTGGTGCTGACCACCGACGCCAAGGTCGCCCCGGACATGCTCGACACCGCGCTGCGTCGTGCCACGGCGCTGACCTTCGACCGCCTGGACATCGACGGATCGACGTCGACCAACGACACCGTGCTGCTGCTGGCCTCCGGCGCCAGCCAGATCGAGGTGACCCAGGAGGCGCTCGACGCCGCGATCTTCGCCGTCTGCGACGACCTCGCGACCCAGCTGCAGGGCGACGCGGAAGGCGTCACCAAGCGCTGCACGATCACCGTGACCGGCGCGCGGACCGAGGACGAGGCCCTGACCGTGGCCCGCACCATCGGCCGCGACTCGCTGGTCAAGACCGCGCTGTTCGGCTCCGACCCCAACTGGGGCCGCGTCCTCGCCGCCATCGGCATCGCGCCGGTGGTGATCGATCCGAACACCATCACCGTCTCGTTCAACGGGTCGGCGGTCTGCGTCGACGGCACCGGCGTGGCCGGCGCCCGCGACGTCGACCTGTCCGGCGACCGCATCGACGTGGTGGCCGATCTGGGTCTCGGCGACGCCGAGGCCACCATTCGCACCACCGACCTGTCCCACGCCTACGTCGAAGAGAACTCGGCCTACACCACATGAGCACTGCAACCCCTGACGGCATCCCACCCCTCGACGGCATTCCGCCCCTCGATAAGGCGGCGATCCTCGCCGAGTCGCTGCCCGCGCTGCAAGCGCTGCACGGCCGACGTGTCGTGGTGAAGTACGGCGGCAACGCCATGATCGACGACGAGCTGAAGGCGGCCTTCGCCGCCGACATGGTGCTGCTGCGCGCCTGCGGGATCCATCCCGTGGTGGTGCACGGCGGCGGCCCGCAGATCTCGGCCATGCTGACCCGCCTGGGGCTGGACGGCGAGTTCCGCGGCGGCTTCCGCGTCACCACCCCCGAGGTGATGGAAGTGGCGCGCATGGTGCTGTTCGGTCAGGTGGGGCGCGAACTGGTCGGCCTGATCAACAGCTACGGCCCGTACGCCGTCGGTCTGACCGGCGAGGACGCCAAACTGCTCACCGCGGCCCGGCGCACGGTCCTGGTCGACGGCGAGCAGCTCGACATCGGCCTCGTCGGCGACATCGCCGCAGTCAACACCTCGGCCGTCGACGACCTGATCGCCGCCGGCCGAATCCCGGTGATCTCCACGCTCGCGCCCGACGTCGACGGCGTGGTGCACAACATCAACGCCGACACCGCCGCCGGTGCCGTCGCCGACGCGCTGGGCGCCGAGCACCTCGTGATGCTGACCGACGTGGAAGGCCTGTACACCGACTGGCCGGACCGGTCGTCGCTGGTCAGCGAGATCGACGCCGACGCAGTCGCCGAACTCCTGCCGCGCCTGGACGCCGGCATGATCCCGAAGATGGAGGCGTGCCTGCGCGCCGTCCGCGGCGGCGTCCGCGCCGCGCACGTGATCGACGGCCGCCGCCCGCACGCCGTGCTGGCCGCGCTGCTCACCGCCTCCACCCCGGGCACCACCGTCGTCGCCCGTCCCGCCACTCCCGTCGAAAGGCCCCCGTCATGACCGCCCCGCTGCAAGAACGCTGGTCCGCCTCGTTCATGAACAACTACGGCATCCCGCCGGTGGCGTTGGTGCGCGGCGAGGGCGCCGTGGTGGTCGACGCCGACGGCAAGGAGTACCTCGACCTGCTCGGCGGCATCGCCGTCAACGCGCTGGGTCACGCCAACCCCGAGCTGGTGCGGGCGGTGGCCGAGCAGTTGCAGACGCTGGGCCACGTCTCCAATCTGTACATCTCGCCGACCGTCGTCGCCCTCGCCGAGAAGCTGCTCGACGCCTTCGGCCAGCCCGGCCGGGTGTTCTTCTGCAACTCCGGCACCGAGGCCAACGAGGCCGCGTTCAAGCTCGCGCGGCTCACCGGCCGCCCGCAGATCATCGCGGCCGACGGCGGCTTCCACGGCCGCACCATGGGCGCGCTGGCGATGACCGGCCAGCCCGGCAAGCGCGCGCCGTTCGAACCGATGCCGGCCGGCGTCGACTTCGTGCCGTACGGCGACATCGATGCGCTCGCCGCCGCCGTCTCCGACCAGACCGCCGCGGTGATCCTGGAACCGATCCAGGGGGAGCGCGGCGTGGTGGTGCCCGGACCGGACTACCTGGCCGCGGCCCGGCGGATCACCGCCGAGCACGGCGCGCTGCTGATTCTGGACGAGGTGCAGACCGGCATCGGCCGCACCGGCGTCATGTTCGCCCACCAGCGCGCGGGCATCGTGCCCGACGTGATGACCCTGGCCAAGGGCCTCGGCGGCGGTCTGCCCATCGGCGCGGTGCTCGCGACAGGTCCCGCGGCCGACCTGTTCGGGCCCGGTCAGCACGGCACCACGTTCGGCGGCAACCCCGCGGCGGCCGCCGCGGCGCTCGCCGTCCTCGACTACATCGAGCAGCACGATCTGCTCACCCATGTCGACACCCTCGGCAAGGCGCTGGCCACCGACATCGAAGCGCTCGAGCACCCGCAGATCGCCGGGGTGCGGGGCGACGGTCTGCTGCTGGGCGTGGTGCTGCGCGCGCCGATCGCCGCCGGCGCGGAGGCCGGGGCCCGCGAGCAGGGTTTCCTGATCAACGCTCCGGCCGCCGACGTGCTGCGTCTGGCCCCGCCGCTGATTCTCACCCGGGAGCAGGCCGACGGTTTCGTCGCCGCGCTGCCCACCATCCTCGACACCGCGACCGCCGCAGCGGCCGCACAGGAGAACGCATGACCAGGCATTTCCTTCGGGACGACGATCTGACGCCCGCCGAGCAGGCGCAGGTGCTGGCTCTGGCAGCCGAGCTGAAGAAGGACCCGACCGGGCACAAGCCGCTGGCCGGGCCGCGGGCCATCGGCCTCATCTTCGACAAGAACTCCACGCGCACCCGCTTCTCCTTCGAGGTCGGCATCGCGCAGCTCGGCGGCCACGCCGTGGCCGTCGACGGCTCCACCACGCAGATGGGCCGCGACGAGACGCTGGCCGACACCGGGCGCGTGCTGTCCCGGTTCGTCGACGCCGTCGTGTGGCGCACCTTCGGGCAGGATCGGCTCGACGACCTCGCCGAGTTCGCGACCGTCCCGGTGGTGAACGCGCTGTCGGACAGCTTCCATCCGTGCCAGGTGCTGGCCGACCTGTTGACCATCACCGAGCACAAGGGCGCCCCGGCCGGGCTCACCATGACCTACCTCGGCGACACCGCCAACAACATGGCGCACTCGCTGGCATTGGGTGGCGTGATGGCCGGCATGCACGTGCGGCTGTCCGGGCCGGACGGCTTCGACCCGGACTCGCAGGTCCTGGCCGACGTGCAGCGCCAAGCCGCCGCGACCGGCGGCAGCATCGCCGTGATCGACGATCCGGTCGCGGCTGCCACCGGTGCCGACGTCCTGGTCACCGACACCTGGGTGTCGATGGGGCAGGAGGGCGACGGCCTCGATCGGGTGGGCCCGTTCCGTCCGTACCAGATCAACGCCGCGCTGCTCGGGCATGCCGCGGACGATGCGATCGTGCTGCACTGCCTGCCCGCCCACCGCGGCGAGGAGATCACCGATGAGGTGATCGACGGCCCGGCGAGCGTCGTCTTCGACGAAGCCGAGAACCGTCTGCACGCGCAGAAGGCCCTGCTGGCCTGGTTGCTGGAGCAGGCATGACCGAGCCCGAGTCCACCCGGCCGCGGCTGGCGGCGACGCGCGCCGGGCGGCTGGCTCGGATCAGCGAGCTCCTCACCCGGCTGCAGGTGGGGAGCCAGGTGGAACTGCGGCAACTGCTGGCCGACGAAGGCATCGACGTCACCCAGGCCACCCTGTCGCGGGACCTGGACGAGCTCGGCGCGGTCAAGCTGCGCGGCGCCGACGGCGGCACCGGCGTGTACCTGGTGCCCGAGGACGGGAGCCCGGTCCGCGGCGTCGCGGGCGGTACCGCGCGGCTGTCCCGTCTGCTCGGCGAGCTGCTGGTGTCGGTGGACTCGTCCGGCGACATGGCGGTGCTGCGCACCCCGCCGGGCGCGGCGCAGTATCTGGCCAGTGCCCTGGATCGGGCGAGCCTGCCGGAGATCGTCGGCACCATCGCCGGCGACGACACCGTCTTCGTCCTCGCCCGGGCGCCGCGCTCCGGCGCGGAAGTGGCGCACACCCTCGAACGGCTCGTCTGAGCAGCCCCAGAACCGAATACCGCACACCGAATATCCCAGACGTGAACCACACAACACACAGGAGTGAGCACCCCATGGTCGACGACGCGAACGCAACGCCTGAGGCTGGCGCCACGAACACCGGAGCCCTGTGGGGCGGCCGCTTCGCCGACGGTCCCGCGGCGGCGATGGCCGCGCTGAGCAAGTCCACGCATTTCGACTGGGCCCTGGCGCCCTTCGACATCGCCGCGTCGCAGGCACACGCACGGGTGCTGAATCGGGCCGGGCTGCTCACCGATGGGGACCTCGAGGCGATGCACGACGGCCTGGCCGACCTGGCCGCGGACATCGCGTCGGGCGAGTTCGTCGCCGCCGATTCCGACGAAGACGTACACGGCGCACTGGAGCGCGGCCTCATCGAGCGGGTCGGTGCCGAGCTCGGCGGCCGCCTGCGGGCCGGCCGGTCGCGCAACGACCAGGTGGCGACCCTGTTCCGGATGTGGCTGCGCGCCGCACTGCGTCGCGTCGGCGCCGATGTGCTCGACCTGGCGGCGGCCCTCGTCGGCCAGGCGCAGGCGCACCCCGGCGTCGTGATGCCGGGCAAGACGCACCTGCAGGCCGCGCAGCCGGTGCTGCTCGGGCACACCCTGATGGCGCACGCGCAGCCGCTGCTGCGCGACGTGGCGCGCATCGTCGACGCCGATCGTCGGCTCGCGGTGTCGCCGTACGGGTCCGGCGCGCTCGCCGGCTCGTCGCTGGGCCTGGATCCGGCCGCGATCGCCGCCGATCTGGGCTTCGACAGTGCCGCCGACAACTCCATCGACGCGACCAGCTCGCGTGACTTCGCCGCCGAGGCGGCCTTCGTGCTGGCGATGATCGGCGTCGACATGTCCCGCCTGGGCGAGGACGTGATCCTGTGGAGCACACCGGAATTCGGCTACGTGACCCTGGCCGACGCCTGGTCCACGGGGAGCTCGATCATGCCGCAGAAGAAGAACCCGGACGTCGCTGAACTGGCCCGCGGCAAGGCCGGCCGCCTCATCGGCAACCTCTCCGGGCTGATGGCCACCCTGAAAGCGCAGCCCCTGGCCTACAACCGGGACCTGCAGGAAGACAAGGAGCCGGTCTTCGACTCGGTGGAACAGCTCGAACTGCTGCTGCCGGCGATGACCGGACTGGTCGCGACCCTCGAGTTCCATGCCGAGCGGATGGCCGAGTTGGCCCCGGCCGGTTTCACCCTGGCCACCGACATCGCCGAATGGCTTGTCCGCCAGGGAGTTCCGTTCCGCGTGGCGCACGAGGTCGCCGGTGCGTGCGTGCGCGAAGCCGAGGGCCGCGGCATCGGTCTGGCCGATCTGAGCGACGACGATTTCCGGGCGATCCATCCCGAACTCACCCCGGGCGTGCGTGAGGTCCTCACCGTGATCGGATCGATCGAGTCGCGCAGCGCGCTGGGCGGCACGGCGTCGGTGCAGGTACAGCGTCAGATCGACGTCGCCACGGCGAAGATCGCCGAGTTGCGTGACGCGCTCGCCTGACGGGGCGCCCGCGAGCTGACTCGCAAGTAGGGAAGTGTTCGGCAGGCCACCACCGTTCGCTAGAGTGAGCGGGATCGCGTTCGTGAAAGAGGTAATGCCGTGGCAGGACTGCCGAATGTCGGGGGGACGATCGGTCGGATCGTCGCGACCGCGCAGAACGGGCTCGAGGTGATCCGCATGGGCGGCCTCGACACCGGAAACGAACCGGCGCCGTACCGGGTGGTGGAGACCGAGAAGATGTACCGCCTGCGGCGGTACTTCCCGGACGATCCGGGCGACGGCTACTCGCATGTGATCCTGATTCCACCGATGATGGTGTCGGCCAACGTCTACGACGTGACCGAGGAGAACGGCGCCGCCTCCATCCTGCATGAGCAGGGGATCATCCCCTGGGTGATCGACTTCGGTTCACCCGATCATGAAGAGGGCGGCATGGAGCGCACCCTCACCGATCACGTGCTGGCGATCAGTCGCGTGGTGGATCTGGTGCGGGGCCTGGTGGGTCGAGACATCCACCTCGGCGGCTACTCGCAGGGCGGCATGTTCGCCTATCAGGCGGCGGCGTACCGGCGTTCGGAGGGCATCGCCAGCGTCGTGACCTACGGCAGCCCCGTGGACGTGCTGGCCGCACTGCCGCTGGGTCTGCCCGCGGCCCTGGCCGTGCCGGGCGCCGAGATCCTCGCCGACCGGGTGTTCAACAAACTCTGGATCCCGAGTTGGTTGGCGCGCACCGGCTTTCAGCTGTTCGACCCGGTCAAGACCGCACGCAGCCGCATCGACTTCCTGCGGAAACTGCACGACCGCGACGCGCTCCTACCGCGGGAGGACCAGCGGCGCTTCTTGGAGCGGGAGGGTTGGGTCGCCTGGTCCGGGCCGGCCGTCGCCGAGCTCCTGCGTCAGTTCGTCTCGCACAACCGGATGGTGTCCGGCGGTTTCGTGATCGACGGCGACATCGTCTCGCTGACCGAGATCCGTTGCCCCATCCTGGCTTTCGTCGGCGAGACCGACGACATCGGGCAACCGCTGGCGGTGCGCGGCATCGTCGACGCCTCACCCGATGCCGAGGTGTACGAGGCGTTGGTGCCCGCCGGCCACTTCGGACTGGTGGTCGGCTCTACCGCGGGCCGCCTGTCCTGGCCGACGACGGCCGAGTGGATTCGGTGGCGCGACGGTGAGGGCGAGGCGCCCGCCGCGGTCGGCCTGATGGATCCGGATCGCGAGGGGCATGGCAGCGGGATCAGCTGGGCCAACCGCCTCACCTACGGGGTGGGTCAGGTGGCCGGCGCCGGTACCGCGCTGACCAAGGAGATCGCCGAGGCGGTGGAGTCGGTGCAGCGCACGTCCCGCGCGGTGGCCGCCGAATCGGTGCGCACGGTGCCCCGCCTGTTCCGACTGGGACAGATCCAGTCGTCGACGCGTATCTCGCTGGGCAAGCTGATGACCGAGAACAATCGTCGGACCCCGGATGCGGAACTGTTTCTCTTCGAGGACCGCGTCCTCACGCACCAGCAGGTCAACACGCGTATCGACAACGTCGTCGCGGGCCTGATCGAGTGCGGTGTGCGGCCCGGCGAGCACATCGGCGTGATGATGGACCCGCGCCCCAGTGCGCTCGTCGCCGTGGCGGCGCTCTCGCGACTGGGCGCCGTCGCGGTGATGCTGTCGACCGCCGACGACCTCGACGAGATGCTCACCCTCGCGCAGACGCGGGCCATCGTGACCGATCCGGTGCACCTGGAAGACGCGGCCGCGGTCAGCGATCGCGTGCTGGTGCTCGGCGGCGGCGATCAGCGGGTCATCGACCGCGCCGACGGCGTCCAGATCGTCGACATGGAGCAGATCGAGCCCGACGAGGTACGCCTGCCGGCGTGGTACCGACCGGACCCGGGACAGGCCGGCGACCTGGCCTTCGTGCTGTTCACCCGGGTCGAGGGACGCCTGACCCAGTGGTCGGTGACCAATCACCGATTCGCGATGTCCGCCTTCGGTGCGGCCGCGGCCGCTCGCCTGTCCACGTACGACACCGTCTACTGCCTCCCGCCGCTACACCATGCGTCGGGCCTGCTGACCACCCTGGGCGCCGCCGTCGCCGGCCGGTCGCGGATCGCGCTGTCGAACGGCGTCGACCCCGAGCGCTTCGGTCAGGAAGTGCGGCGGTACGGCGTCACCGTGGTCTCCTACACGTGGACCATGCTGCGCGAGGTGCTGCATGCGCCCGGGTTCGATCCGGCGCAGCTGTCCAGCGTGCGGCTGTTCATGGGCTCCGGTCTGCCGACCGGACTGTGGACCGAGATCGACGAACGACTGCCCCGCGCCAAGGTGCTCGAGTTCTTCGCCTCCGCCGACGGTTCGGCCATCCTGTCCAACATCGACGGCAGCAAGATCGGCTCGATGGGCCGACCGCTCCCGGAGACCAATGACGTCGCGGTCGCCGCGTACGACGCCGACAGCGGACAGTTGGTGGTGGACCCGGACACCGGTTTCGTCCGCCTGACCGAACCCAACGAGGTCGGCATGCTGATGGCCCACGCCGGGCAGCGGTTCGATGTCAGCGGCCAGGTGCTGCGCGACGTGTTCCGTCGGCAGGACCGTTGGGAGGTCTCCGGACTGCTGTTCCGCCGCGATTACGACGGCGATCTCTGGTACATGGGCTCGGTCGCGGCCAGCATGCGGACCGCGGACGGCATCGTCTATCCCGAGCCGATCCGCCAGGCGCTGTCCAAGGTGCCGTCGGTGGATCAGGTGGTGGTGTACAGCGTCGGTGCACCCGGCGCGGAGGTGGTCGTCGCGGCCATCACTCTGCGCGACGGCGTCGCCTCCACCACGCCCACCCTGCTGCGGATCGCGCTCGGCGAGATCGCCGCGACGCAGCGTCCGCACCTGATCACCGTGATCAGCGACATTCCGGTCAGCGAGTCGTACCGTCCGCTCGTCGTCGATCGCAACCTGCCGCGTCCGGGCTCGCGGATCTGGTTCCGCGATGTGGACGGTCGGTACCGGCGGTACACCCGGTCGGCCGCCGACGCCATCGACTGGTCGCGTCCCACGCCGCAGCCGGTGCTGCAGCGGCCGTCCGGTGATCAGTCCGCCACCGCCGAGCAGCCGGGGGTCGAGGCCGCTGTGGTGGAGACGACAGCCGCTGAGCCCGCAACGGTCGGAGATCGGCCCGCCGAGTAACGTGGTCGGCGGCGAAAAGGAGCACACATGACCTCACGTGCAGAGCAGTTGGACCCCGTGGTGCGCGCGCGGCTCGTCTGTCCGCAGGACCTCGGCGAGTTGATCGATGTCGGCGACGAGCTGTACAACCCGCGGCTGCGCGTGGCCTATGCGATCGACGATCTGGGCATCCCGAACATGCTGATCGCGGACGCCCGCAAGGTGGGCGACGACGAACACCGACTGCTGACCGGTGAGGCGGGCGACAAGTGAGCACCCCCGTGGATCCCGACTTCTTCGACGAGCTGGCCTGGCGCGGCCTGATCGGCCAGTCGACCGACCCCGACGCACTGCGTGCCGTCCTCACCGAAGGGCCGATCTCGCTGTACGCGGGCTTCGACCCCACCGCCTCCAGCCTGCACGCCGGTCACCTGGTGCCGCTGCTGACCCTGCGTCGCTTCCAGATGGCCGGCCATCGTCCCGTCGTGCTCTCCGGCGGAGCGACCGGCCTCATCGGCGATCCCCGCGACGTCGGCGAGCGCACCATGAATTCCGCCGACACCGTGGCCGGCTGGGCCGACAAGATCGTCGGGCAGCTGCAGCGTTTCGTCGCGATCGACGAGTCCGCCACCTCCGCGGTGCTGGTCAACAACCTCGACTGGATCAGCAAGCTCTCCGCCATCGACTTCCTGCGGGACATCGGCAAGCACTTCTCGGTCAACGTGATGCTGGCGCGCGAGACGGTCAAGCGTCGTCTGGAATCGGATGGCATCAGCTACACCGAGTTCAGCTACCTGCTGCTGCAGTCCAACGACTACCTCGAGCTGTACCGCCGGTACGGGTGCGTACTCCAGATCGGCGGCTCCGATCAGTGGGGCAACATCCTCGGCGGCGTCGACCTGATCCGCAAGGTGGAAGCCGGCAGCACGCATGCAATGACGGTCCCGCTGGTCACCGCGGCCGACGGCACCAAGTTCGGTAAGTCCACCGGCGGCGGCAGCCTGTGGCTCGACCCCGAGCTCACCTCGCCGTACGTCTGGTACCAGTACTTCGTGAACACGGCCGACGCCGACGTCATCAAGTACCTCAAGTGGTTCACCTTCCTGTCGCGCGAGGAGATCGCCGAGCTCGAGACCGCGGTCGCCGAGAAGCCGTTCCTGCGTGCCGCGCAGAAGCGGCTCGCCGCAGAGCTCACCACCCTCATCCACGGTGCCGACCAGACCGCGGCCGTCGAACTCGCCAGCTCGGCGCTGTTCGGACGCGGTGAACTGACCGGACTCGACGAGGGAACACTGGCCGCGGCACTGGGGGAGACCCAGATCGCCGAGTACGACGCGGGTGCCGCGCCCACCATCGTGGAGCTGTTCGTCGACTCCGGTCTCGTCGCCGGCAGCAAGGCGGCTCGTCGGGCGATCGACGAGGGCGGCGCGTACGTCAACAACGTCAAGATCAGCGATGCCGACTGGACACCGTCGGCCGACGATCTGCTGCATGGACGCTGGTTGGTACTCCGGCGCGGCAAGAAGACTTTCGCCGGGGCGCGGATCGGCCGCTGACCAGCGGAGTTGTGTTCCCGTTCGACGGTGTGTAACTTAATCGGAGTTGCCAGCGAGCAAGGCGCCTGAGAGGGAGCCGGCCGGGGTGACGGACTCTGCTCAGTGAAGTTCGCGCGAGATGTTTCTTTCGTGTGGTAATGGCTTACCAAGGCGACGATCAGTAGCCGACCTGAGAGGTGATCGGCCACATTGGAACTGAGACACGGTCCAAACTCCTACGGGAGGCAGCAGTGGGAATATTGCACAATGGGCGAAAGCCTGATGCAGCAACGCCGCGTGAGTGATGAAGGCCTTCGGTCGTAAAACTCTGTCCTCAAGGAAGATAATGACGGTACTTGAGGAGGAAGCCCGGCTAACTACGTGCCAGCAGCCGCGGTAATACGTAGGGGCTAGCGTTATCCGGATTTACTGGGCGTAAAGGGTGCGTAGGTGGTTTTTTAAGTCAGGAGTGAAAGGCTAGGCTCAACCGTAGTAAGCTCTTGAAACTGGAAAACTTGAGTGCAGGAGAGGAAAGTGGAATTCCTAGTGTAGCGGTGAAATGCGTAGATATTAGGAGGAACACCAGTAGCGAAGGCGGCTTTCTGGACTGTAACTGACACTGAGGCACGAAAGCGTGGGAGCAAACAGGATTAGATACCCTGGTAGTCCACGCCGTAAACGATGAGTACTAGGTGTCGGGGTTACCCCTCGGTGCCGCAGCTAACGCATTAGTACTCCGCCTGGGAGTACGCTCGCAAGAGTGAAACTCAAAGGAATTGACGGGGACCCGCACAAGTAGCGGAGCATGTGGTTTAATTCGAAGCAACGCGAAGAACCTTACCTAAGCTTGACATCCTTTTGACCGATGCCTAATCGCATTTTTCCCTTCGGGACAGAAGTGACAGGTGGTGCATGGTTGTCGTCAGCTCGTGTCGTGAGATGTTGGGTTAAGTCCCGCAACGAGCGCAACCCTTGCCTTTAGTTGCCAGCATTAAGTTGGGCACTCTGAGGGACTGCCAGGGATAACCTGGAGGAAGGTGGGGATGACGTCAAATCATCATGCCCCTTATGCTTAGGGCTACACACGTGCTACAATGGGTGGTACAGAGGGCAGCCAAGTCGTGAGGCCGAGCTAATCCCTTAAAGCCATTCTCAGTTCGGATTGTAGGCTGAAACTCGCCTACATGAAGCTGGAGTTACTAGTAATCGCAGATCAGAATGCTGCGGTGAATGCGTTCCCGGGTCTTGTACACACCGCCCGTCACACCACGGAAGTTGGGGGTGCCCCGAAGCCACTTAGCTAACCCTTTTGGGAAGCGAGTGTCGAAGGTGAAATCAATAACTGGGGTGAAGTCGTAACAAGGTAGCCGTATCGGAAGGTGCGGCTGGATCACCTCCTTTCTAGGGAGAATTAACCTACTGTTTAATTTTGAGGGTTCTTTACTTTTAATTTTGAGGGTTCTTTAACACTCTTAAACTATTGTGTTACTTACTTGTTAAGTACTAGTACTTGAAAACTGCATAACATTTAGTGATATGACATTATATAAAGAAGAAGATAAACTTCTTAAAAAATATATCATATATAAAAGATAACTTTTAAAAACATTATATAAACTTTGAGCAATGGGATTTGTCTAAAAATATATGAAGACAAAGACATTGGCGAAGCATTTTAAACTGGTCAAGTTATTAAGGGTGTAGGGCGAATGCCTTGGCACTAGGAGCCGATGAAGGACGCGATAAGCTGCGATAAGCTTGGGGGAGTTGCACGTAAACTGTGATCCCAAGATTTCCGAATGAGGAACTCACTTAGAGTAATGTCTAAGTATCGTATAGTGAATACATAGCTATACGAGGGGAACCCGGGAACTGAAACATCTAAGTACCCGGAGGAAGAAGAAAGAAATCGATTCCGTAAGTAGCGGCGAGCGAACGCGGAACAGGCCAAACCAGTGAAGTTTTCTTCACTGGGGTTGCGGACATATCATAAGGTCGAGGTATTGTAAGTGAAAGAGAGTTGGAAAGCTCCGCTATAAAGTGTAAAAGCCACGTAGCTGAAAAAACAAGAAATCGATATATGATCCAGAGTACCACGGGACACGTGAAACCCTGTGGGAAGCAGGAGGGACCATCCTCCAAGCCTAAATACTACCTAGTGACCGATAGCGTATAGTACCGTGAGGGAAAGGTGAAAAGAACCCCGGAGGGAGTGAAATAGAACCTGAAACCCTACACTTACAAGCTGTAGGAGCACATTATTTGTGTGACTGCGTACTTTTGTAGAACGGGCCAACGAGTTACGTTACCTAGCAAGGTTAAGCACTTAAGGTGTGGAGCCGCAGCGAAAGCGAGTCTTAACTGGGCGTATAGTTAGTTGACGTAGACCCGAAACCGGCGACCTATCCATGGGCAGGTTGAAGCGAAAGTAAAATTTCGTGGAGGACCGAACCCACGAGCGTTGAAAAGCTCGGGGATGACCTGTGGATAGCGGTGAAATTCCAATCGAGCCCGGATAGCTGGTTCTCTCCGAAATAGCTTTAGGGCTAGCCTCAAGATTTAGAGAAACGGGGTAGAGCACTGAATGTCCTCAGGGGTATTGCACTTACCGAAGACTATCAAACTCCGAATACCGTATTCTTATGCTTGGAGTCAGACTGTGGGTGATAAGATTCATAGTCAAAAGGGCAACAGCCCAGATCGTCAGCTAAGGTCCCTAAATGTACGTTAAGTGGTAAAGGATGTGGGATTGCACAGACAACCAGGATGTTGGCTTAGAAGCAGCCACTCATTTAAAGAGTGCGTAATAGCTCACTGGTCGAGTGATCCTGCGCCGAAAATTTCCGGGCTAAAACGTACTACCGAAGCTACGGCATCATTTATGATGGGTAGGAGAGCTTTCTATACGGATTGAAGCATTACCGTAAGGAGATGTGGACTGTATAGAAGTGAGAATGTTGGCATGAGTAGCGAGATGTGGTGAGAATCCACAGGCCGTAAACCCAAGGTTTCCAGGGGAAAGGTTCGTCGCCTGGGTTAGTCAGGACCTAAGCCGAGGCCGAAAGGCGTAGGTGATGGACAACAGGTTGATATTCCTGTACCACCAATAACCGTTTGAGAAATGGGATGACACAGTAGGATAAGCTAACCGCACTGTTGGTTATGTGCGGGCAAGTATTGAGGCAGTTCTAATAGGCAAATCCGTTAGAATAATGCTGGGGTACGATGCGGAGCGAAATTTAGTAGCGAAGTAGCTGATTTCACACTGTCGAGAAAAGTCTCTATTGAGGTTAAAGGTGCCTGTACCGCAAACCGACACAGGTGGGTGAGGAGAGTATCCTAAGGCCAGCCAGAGAACTGTTGTTAAGGAACTCGGCAAATGACCCGTAACTTAGGGAGAAGGGTGCCATGGAAACATGGCCGCAGAGATAGGCCCAAGCGACTGTTTACCAAAACATAGGTTTCTGCTAAGTCGCAAGACGATGTATAGGAGCTGACGCCTGCCGGTGCTGGAAGGTTAAGGGATCTGTTAGGGTAACCGAAGCAGTGAACTTAAGCCCCAGTAAACGGCGGCCGTAACTATAACGGTCCTAAGGTAGCGAAATTCCTTGTCGGGTAAGTTCCGACCCGCACGAAAGGCGTAACGATTTGGGCACTGTCTCAACAACAGACTGGGTGAAATTGTAATACCGGTGAAGATGCCGGTTACCTGCGACAGGACGGAAGACCCCATGGAGCTTTACTGTAGCTTGACATTGAGTCTCGGTGCTACATGTACAGGATAGGTGGGAGGCTATGAAGCATGGACGTCAGTCTGTGTGGAGCCATCCTTGGGATACCACCCTTGTAGTACTGGGATTCTAACCAGCTGCCTTGAATCAGGTAGTGGGACACTGTCAGGTGGACAGTTTGACTGGGGCGGTCGCCTCCTAAAGAGTAACGAGTAACGGAGGCGCTCAAAGGTTCTCTCAGTACGGTCGGAAATCGTACGTAGAGTGTAAAGGCAGAAGAGAGCTTGATTGCAAGACATACAGGTCGAGCAAGGACGAAAGTCGGACTTAGTGATCCGGTGGTACCGCATGGAAGGGCCATCGCTCAACGGATAAAAGCTACCCTGGGGATAACAGGCTGATCTCCCCCAAGAGTCCACATCGACGGGGAGGTTTGGCACCTCGATGTCGGCTCATCACATCCTGGGGCTGTAGTAGGTCCCAAGGGTTGGGCTGTTCGCCCATTAAAGTGGTACGCGAGCTGGGTTCAGAACGTCGTGAGACAGTTCGGTCCCTATCCGTCGCAGGCGTAGGAAATTTGAGGAGACCTGTCCTTAGTACGAGAGGACCGGATGGACGTACCGCTGGTGTACCAGTTGTTCTGCCAAGGGCATAGCTGGGTAGCTGAAGTACGGAAAGGATAAGCGCTGAAAGCATCTAAGCGCGAAGCCTGATTGGAGAACATGAGCAAGCGTGGTGGGCAATCTGCTGGTGGCGCCGATTCCGATCCGGTGATCCCGGACGAGATCACCGCCGGCGACCTCGACCCCGAGGTGCGGCGAGATCTGCAAGGTCTGGACAAGGCGTCGGCCGATCGAGTGGCCAGGCACCTCGTCGCGGTCGGAGAACTCCTGGCGGAGGATCCGGAGCTCGCACTCGAGCATGCGCGGGCGGCCCGCGCTCGTGCCGCGCGAGTCGGCGTGGTCCGCGAGACCGCAGGCATCGCGGCCTACTACGCCGGCGAATGGCAGGAAGCGCTGTCCGAGCTGCGGGCGGCACGGCGGATCTCCGGGGACGGTGACGCACTGCTCCCGTTGATCGCCGACAGTGAGCGCGGTCTGGGCCGACCGGAGAAGGCGATCGAGGTGGCACAGAGTCCCGAGGGGCAGTCGCTGATCGGTGAGGAAGCCGTTGAACTGGCGATTGTGGAAGCCGGCGCGCACCTGGATCTGGGCGACGCCGAAGGCGCGATCGGAGTCCTCGAGGGCCAGGATCTGCGTGCCGGTCGCAGTGGCACCGAGGCGGCACGCCTGTTCAGTGCCTACGCGGCTGCGCTGTCCGCGGCGGGTCGGAAGGCGCATGCTCTGGTCTGGTACCAGAACGCCGCGGCCGCCGACGTCGACGATGCGACCGACGCCGAGTACGCCCTGCAAGAACTGCTGGCCGAGGACCTCGACGGAGTCGACGTGCTCGTCGACGAGACGCCGACCGCTTCCGCGACGGGCGACACCGTCACCGCCGAGTACGACGCTCTCCTGTTCGACCTCGACGGCACGCTGTTCGAGGGCAGCACTCCGCTGCCCGGCGCACTCGATTTGGTCGCGTCTCGTCCCCGCGACGCCTACTACGTCACCAACAACGCCAGCCGGTCCGCCGCCGAGGTGGCAGCTCACTTGCGGGACCTCGGATTCGACGCGGAGCCGTCGGCGGTGATCACCAGCGCACAGGTGGGTGCACGTCTCGTTGCCGACCGGATCGCGCCAGGCAGCGCCGTCCTCGTAGTGGGCGCACGGTCGCTGCGGGACGAGGTGGCGTCGGTCGGACTGGTGCCGGTGAGCTCCGCAGACGAGTCGCCCGCTGCCGTGATCCAGGGTCACTCGCCGGACACCGACTGGGCACGGCTGTCCGAAGCAGCGCTGGCGATCGCGAACGGTGCCCAGTGGTTCGCGACCAACACCGATACCACGCTACCCACCGAGCGGGGACTGATGATCGGCAACGGCTCGATGGTGGCGGCGGTGGCGTCGGCCACCGGGCAGCAGCCCGTGGTGGCAGGCAAGCCGTCGGCCCCCATCATGCGGGCAGTGCTGGCGCGCAGCCGTAGCAGCCGCCCGCTGATGATCGGCGACCGGCTGAACACCGACATCGAAGGCGCGAATGCCGTCGGCATCGACAGCCTGCTGGTTCTGACCGGAGTGGCGTCGGCGTCGTCGCTGCTGGCGGCGGTACCGGAACAACGTCCGACCTATGTGCTCGCGAACCTGACACAGCGTGACGTCCCCGCGGCGCAGATGCGGATCGGTCCGCAGGAGAGCTGGCGCATCACGGTGCTGGAGAATCGGATCTCGGTGGATCCGGTCGGTGCCATCGATCCCATCTCGTTGCTTCCTGCGCTGACGCACGCTGTATGGACCGCAGACGTCGGCGGCCTCGAACTTCGGATCAATGCCAGCGATGCCCTGGTGATGTCGCTGCTGGTGGAGCTCGGCCTCGCCGAGGCTCGCTGACCGCCGTCGTGCGATAGCCTGGGCAGGTCATGACCGGAACCGACAACTCTCCCTCACCCGCAGCGCTGGCCGCGCGCGCGGCCCGTGCCTCGGCGCCGCCGCCCGATCCGGCCGACCACCCGGTCGCCGGACAGGTCGACGACCTGCTGGGTCAGGTGGAACAGATCCGGATCGAACTCGACGGCGGGTTCCAACTCGCTGCGGTCGCTCGGCAGGCCGATCTGCTGACCTCTGCGCACGACGCGCTGGTCGCAGCCTTGGACGAGGTCGGCCGTGGTTGAGTCGCCGGTCGGCGGGGGACACTGATGGCCGCACGCGCACGCTTAGATGCCGAACTGGTGCGCCGGGGTCTGGCCCGGTCCCGGGAACAGGCTCGACAGCTGATCGACGACGGTCGCGTCAAAGTCAACGGAACCGTCGCTGCTAAGGCCGCCACCAACGTGGGCCGGGACACCCCGCTTGTCGTCGTGGAGGGGGAGACCGACGACTGGGCCTCCCGCGGCGCACACAAACTGCTGGGGGCACTCGCCGCGTTCGGCCCGCGTGGGTTCGTCGTCGAGGGACGCCGCTGCCTCGACGCCGGTGCCTCCACCGGCGGTTTCACCGATGTCTTGCTGCGCGAAGGCGCGCGCGAGGTGGAGGCGGTCGACGTCGGCTACGGCCAGCTGGTCTGGCGGCTGCAGAGTGACGAACGGGTTCACGTGCACGACCGCACCAATGTGCGTCACCTGACCCCGGAGGCGATCGGCGGCCCGGTGGACCTCATCGTGTCCGATCTGTCGTTCATCTCCCTCAAGCTGGTGCTGCCCGCGTTGGCCTCGTGCCTGCGACCCGGGGGCGACTACCTGCCCATGGTGAAGCCGCAGTTCGAAGTGGGTAAAGAGCGGGTGGGTGCCGGCGGCGTGGTCCGCGATCCGGTGCTGCGCGCCGAGGCGGTGGCGCAGGTCGCGACGGCCGCGGCCGAGCTCGGACTGGTGACGCGGGCGGTGGAGGCGAGTCCGCTGCCGGGCCCGTCCGGCAACGTCGAGTATTTCCTGTGGCTGCACAAGCCGGACGCCCCGGCGGAGGTGTCGGCGGCGACCGATACCGTGGAGATGATCGATGCGGCCGTCGCGCGCGGACCGCAATGACGCGTACACGAGAGTCGAGGAGGTAGCGGTGGGCACTGAAACAGCGTCGATCGCTGCTCCGCGGACCTTCCTGGTGGTCGCGCACACCGGGCGCGACGTAGTGACCGGCACCCTGGACACCGTCGGCCGTCGCTGCGGCGAGGCCGGCATCACCCTGCGGGTCCTGCACCACGACACCCGCCAGCCCGCCGTGTCGCAGGACGCGTCCTGGCATCCGTTGGATCCGTCCGAACTGCGCGCCGCCGGCGCCGAGGTGGAGCTGGTGCACGCCGGTCCCGAGGCCGCGGTCGGCTGCGAGCTGGTGCTGGTGCTGGGCGGCGACGGAACCTTCCTGCGCGCCGCCGAGCTGGCCTATCCGGCGCAGGTACCGCTGCTGGGGGTCAACCTCGGCCACATCGGTTTCCTGGCCGAGGCCGAAGCACACGGCATCGACGAGGTGCTGGATAGGGTGATCGCCGGCGAATACTGCGTCGAGGATCGGATGGTGCTCGACGTCACCGTGCTCGACAACGAGGGCGGAGCCAAACTGGGGCAGACCTGGGCGCTCAACGAGGTCGCCGTGCAGAATCGTTCGCACAACGGCGTCCTCGAACTGGTCACCGAAGTCGACGGCCGACCGGTCTCGGCATTCGGGGCGGACGGGCTCCTCATCTCCACGCCGACCGGCTCCACGGCCTATGCCTTCTCGGCCGGCGGACCGGTGATGTGGCCGGACCTGGAAGCGATCCTGGTGGTGCCGAGCAATGCGCACGCGCTGTTCGCCCGACCGATGGTGACCAGCCCGCGGTCGCGCATCGCCGTCGAGGTCGACGCGCACGGGCGCCCGGCGGTGGCACTCTGCGACGGTCGGCGCATTCTGGAAGTCCCCGCGGGCGGCCGCGTCGAAGCGGTGCGCGCGGATACGTCGTTGCGGTGGGTGCGGATCGGTTCCGAACCGTTCACCGATCGCCTGGTCACCAAGTTCTCGCTGCCCGTCACCGGGTGGCGCGGAAGGAGCTGAGGAGAGCGTGCTCGAGGAGCTGTCGATTCGCGGACTCGGCGTGTTGGAGTCGGCGACAGCGGAGTTCGCGCCCGGCTTCACCGTGCTGACCGGCGAGACCGGCGCGGGTAAGACCATGATCGTGACGAGCCTGCGGCTGCTGTCCGGTGCGCGCGCCGATGCGGGACGGGTGCGGACCGGCGACGACCGGGCCGTGGTGGAGGGCCGCTTCCGGCTGCCCACCGGGGCGCAGCGTGTGCCGAAGATCGACGAAGTGCTCGACGCGACCGGTGCGCAGACCGACGACGACGACACGATCATCGCGGTCCGGACCGTCGGTGCAGACGGGCGCTCGCGGGCGCACCTCGGCGGGCGTTCGGTCCCGGCCACCGTCCTGGGTGAACTGACCGGCGAACTGCTCACCGTCCACGGCCAGAACGATCAGCTGCGGCTGGCCCGTCCGGACCAGCAGCGCGCGGCGCTCGACCGGTTCGCCGGCAAGAAAGCCACCGACCTGCTCGCCAAGTACCGCACCGCGCGGTCCCGCTGGATCGCCACCCTCGACGAGCTGGACCGTCGTCGCGCCGACTCGCGCGCGCTCGCGCAGGAAGCCGACCGTCTGCGGTTCGGGCTCGAGGAGATCGACGCCGTCGCCCCGGAACCGGGTGAGGACGCCGAACTGGTCTCGACCATCCGACGGCTCACCGACCTGGAGGATCTGCGGGCGGCCGCGGCCGGCGCGCACGGCATCGTGTCCGGCGACGGCGGCATGTCGACCAGCGTCGTCGACGGGCTCGGCTCGGTGCGTTCCCTGCTCGAAGGCGCCGACGACGAGGCGCTGCGCGAGCTGCTGCCGCGCGTGGCGGAGGCGCTGGTCGTGGTCAACGACCTCGGCGAGGAGCTGTCGGCCTACCTGTCCGGGTTGCCCAGCGACGCGCAGGACCTCGACTCGTTGCTGAACCGGCAGGGCGACCTCAAGCTGCTGACCCGCAAATACGCCGCCGACGTCGACGGGGTGATCGAGTGGGCCGACGACGCGCGCCGTCGCCTCGCCCAGCTCGACGATCCGGAGGGCTCCGTCGAAGAGCTGGAGGCGCGGGCCGAGAAGGAACGCGCGCAGGTCGCCGAACTGGCGGGCAGACTCCACGCGGTGCGGGCCGCGGCCGCCGGGAAGCTCGGCACCAAGGTCTCCGCCGAGCTCGCCGGCCTGGCGATGGGCGGCAGTGAACTCGCAGTCACCGTGACGCTGGCCTCGGCCGATGACGACCGACTTGCCATCGAGGTGGACGGCCACCGCACGACGGCCGGCGGCGACGGTGCCGACCGGGTCGAGTTCGGGCTCGTGGCGCACAAGGGTGCACGACCGTTGCCGATCGCCAAGTCGGCCTCCGGCGGCGAACTCTCCCGCGTGATGCTCGCGTTGGAGGTGGTGCTGGCCGAACCCGACGCGGGCGGAGTGATGGTCTTCGACGAAGTGGATGCCGGTGTCGGCGGCGGCGCCGCGGTGCAGATCGGTGCGCGTCTGGCCCGGCTGGCACGACGGCACCAGGTGATCGTGGTGACCCACCTGCCGCAGGTGGCGGCCTTCGCCGACAACCACCTGGTGATCGGCAAGGTCGGTGGCGGTGCGCGCGGGCGCCAGACGTCGACCCTCACCGAGCTCGACCGCGCCGAGCGGGTGGCCGAACTGGCGCGCATGCTCGCCGGGCTGGGCGATTCAGACACCGGGCGCGCGCACGCCGAGGAACTGCTGCAGACCGCCGAGGCGGCGCGGGCCACCCCGGAAGCCGGCTGAGGCGATACCAGCGAGACGGATGCGGCGCGCGAGGTTTCTGCGCATTGTGTGACATATGTTGCCGTTGTTACGGCGCGCCTCCGTGTACTCGGGCGTGATCGGGCCCAAGATCGGGCCATGAGGATGCCAGCTCTGCTCTCGCGCCGCACCGAAGACCTGCCCGGTACCACCGGTATCGCGCGTATCGACAAGAAGACGAAACGTCTGGTCGATCGGGTCGGTCCGGGTGACATCGTCATCCTCGACGAGGTGGACCTCGACCGTCTCACCGCCGACGCGCTGGTCGCAGCCGACGTGGTCGCGGTGGTGAACGCGTCGTCGTCGATCACCGGTCGCTATCCGAACCTCGGCCCCGAGGTGCTCGCGGCGTCGGGCATCCCGCTGCTCGACGAGGTGGGCTCGGAGGTCTTCGCACGGGTCAAGGAGGGCGCCAAACTCCGTCTGCACGACAACCGGCTCTACCTGGGCGACCGCGTGGTGGCGCGCGGCGCCGAGCTGGACGAGCGCGCCGTCGCCGACCGGATGCTCGAAGCCAAGACCGGCCTGATCGATCACCTCGAGGCGTTTTCCGGCAATTCCATCGAGTTCATCCGCAGCGAATCGCCACTGCTGATCGACGGCGTGGGCGTGCCGAAGCTGGACGTGAAGCTGGAGGGCCGCCACGTGGTGGTGGTGGGCGACGGCTCCGACCGCGTCGCCGACCTGAAGGCGCTCAAGCCGTTCATCAAGGAGTATCAGCCGGTCATGATCGGCGTCGGGATCGGCGCGGACACCCTGATGAAGGCCGGCTACAAGCCCGCCGTCATCGTTGCCGACCCCGATGAGATCAAGGACGAGACCCTCAAGTCGGGCGCCGAACTGGTGCTGCCCGCCGACCCGGACGGCCACGCGGCCGGCCTGGAACGCATCCAGGACCTCGGCATCGGTGCGACGACGTTCCCCGCCGTCGGCTCGGCCGGTGACCTCGCACTGCTCCTCGTCGACTTCCACGACGCCGACCTGATCGTCACCGTCGGGCTGGGCGGCACACTCAACGACTTCTTCGATCGCAGCCGTCGCGATCAGATCCCGTCGACCTTCCTGACCCGCCTCAAGGTGGGCCAGAAGCTGGTCGACGCCAAGGCCGTGGCCACCCTGTACCGCAGCCGGGTCAGCGGCGCGGTGATCGCCATGCTGGTACTGGCCGCCCTGCTCGTGCTGGTCGTCGCGCTGATGATCACCACCGGCGACGTCGGTGTCGGCGCGTGGTTCGGCGACAGGTGGGACCAGGTGACCGACTGGGTGAGCGGACTGGGAACCACCACCGGATGATTTCGCTGCGCCAGCACGCCATCTCGCTGATCGCCGTCTTCCTGGCGTTGGCGTTGGGCCTGTTCCTCGGTTCCGGCTTCATCGGGGACCGGGTGAACCAGTTGACCGGCACCGAACGCGATCGGCTCGGCGTCGCCGAGAACGAACGCGACGCGCTGGCCCGGCAGGTGAACGTCGACCAGGGCTTCCTGACCGCGGTCACGCCCGAGCTGGTGGGCGGCACGCTCGTGGGTAAATCGGTGCTCGTGGTGACCGGGCCGACGGCCGCGGACACCGACACCGAAGCCGTCAAGGCACTGCTGGCCGACGCCGGCGCCGACTATTCCGGACAGCTCAGTCTGCGGACCACGCTGGTCCGCGACGAGAACGCCGCCAAGCTCTCGACCATCGTCGACCAGTCGGTGCCTGCCGGTCAGCAGTTGCGCACCGACTTCTCCGATTCCGGATCCCGGGTGGGCGATCTGCTCGGTGCCGCACTGCTGGTGCGCGACGGGGCGCGGCCGGTGCCGGAGCAGGACCGGGCCACCGTGCTGCAGACGCTGCGCGAGGGCGGTTTCCTCGACTACGCCGACGGCACCGTGAAGCCGGCCGATCTCGTGGTGGTGATGACCGGCGGCGCCGTGCCCGCCGACTCGGGCGCTCAGGGCCAGCTGCTGGGGCGTCTGGCCTCCGCGATGGCGCAGCGTGGTCAGGGCGGCGTCCTGGCCGGCCGCGACGGTTCTGCCGACGGCAGCGCGGCGATCGCCGTCGTCCGTTCCGATCCCGGGCTGGGCAACTCGCTGTCGACCGTCGACGATGTGAACGAGCAGACCGGGCGCCTCACCGTGATCCTGGCGTTGCAGGCCGAGTCCGAGGGGCGCTCGGGCGCCTACGGCACCGGAAAAGGTGCGGCGTCGATCACGGTGACCGCGCCGGGTCGCTGATCGCACGCGCGTGTTGTTATCGGCCGGGGAAGGATGCTGTTAGGCTGAAGTCCCGTAGGTATTCAGCCTTGACGGGAGCAACAGTTTGCGATCACAGCGCCATGGGCAGCCAGGCACCAAGCACATCTTCGTGACGGGCGGCGTCGCGTCGTCCCTGGGTAAGGGCCTGACTGCGTCGAGCCTCGGCCAGCTCCTCACGTCGCGCGGACTCCGTGTGACGATGCAGAAGGTCGACCCGTATCTGAACGTGGATCCGGGCACGATGAATCCGTTCCAGCACGGTGAAGTGTTCGTCACCGAGGACGGCGCCGAAGCGGACCTGGACATCGGCCACTACGAGCGGTTTCTGGATCGCAATCTCAGTGCGTCGGCCAATGTGACCACCGGGCAGGTGTATTCGACGGTCATCGCCAAGGAACGACGCGGCGAGTACCTCGGCGACACCGTGCAGGTGATTCCGCACATCACCGACGAGCTCAAGTCGCGCATGCTGGCCATGCACGAGCCGGACAGCTCGGGCGAGGCCCCCGACGTGGTGATCACCGAGATCGGCGGCACCGTCGGCGACATCGAATCGCAGCCCTTCCTCGAGGCGGCACGGCAGATCCGCCACGACCTGGGGCGCGACAACGTCTTCTTCCTGCACGTCTCCCTGGTGCCGTACCTGGCGCCGTCCGGCGAGCTCAAGACCAAACCGACCCAGCACTCGGTGGCGGCGCTGCGGAGCATCGGCATCCAGCCCGACGCCCTGATCCTGCGGTGCGATCGTCCGGTGCCCGAGGCGCTGAAGAAGAAGATCGCGCTGATGTGCGACGTCGACATCGACGGTGTGATCTCCACCCCGGACGCCCCGTCGATCTACGACATCCCGAAGGTGCTGCACTCCGAGCAGCTCGACGCCTACGTGGTGCGCCAGCTCGGGCTGCCGTTCCGCGACGTCGACTGGACCGTGTGGGGCGACCTGCTCGACCGCGTGCACTCGCCGCGCGAGACCGTCACCGTGGCCATCGTCGGCAAGTACATCGACCTGCCCGACGCCTACCTGTCGGTGACCGAAGCGATCCGCGCCGGCGGCTTCGCGCACTACGCGCGCACCGAGGTCGTGTGGGTGCCGTCCGACGACTGTGCAACGCCCGAGGGCGCGGATGCGGCGCTGCGCGACGTCGACGCGATCATGATTCCCGGCGGCTTCGGCATCCGCGGGATCGAAGGGAAGCTGGGCGCCATCTCGTACGCCCGCGAACGCGGTGTGCCGCTGCTCGGCCTGTGCCTGGGCCTGCAGTGCGTGGTGATCGAGGCCGCACGTTCGGTGGGTCTGTCCGAGGCCAGCTCCACAGAGTTCGATCCGGACACCCCGCAGCCGGTGATCGCCACCATGGCCGATCAGACCGCGGCCGTCGCCGGTGACGCCGATCTGGGCGGCACCATGCGCCTGGGTTCGTACCCGGCCACGCTCACCCCGGGCAGCCAGGTGGCCCGCGCCTACGGCACCACCGACGTGACTGAGCGGCACCGTCACCGCTTCGAGGTGAACAACGATTACCGCGACGCGATCGCCGAATCCGGTCTGCAGTTCTCCGGCACCTCGCCGGACGGCACCCTGGTGGAGTTCGTCGAGTACCCGCGCGAGATCCATCCGTTCCTGGTGGCCACGCAGGCGCACCCGGAGCTGAAGAGCCGGCCCACGCGTCCGCACCCGCTGTTCTCGGCCTTCATCGAGGCGGCGCTGCGGTACAAGACGGCCGTGCGCCTGCCGGTGGAACTCAAGGGCTACGACGCCACCGGTCTGGACGAGGACGCCGTCGACGCGGCCTCGGCTGAGCAGACCGGGCGGTAACGATGGGCGAGCCGGGATCGCACGAGTTCACCGTCCGTGACTCGACGACGGTGTACAGCGGTGCGATCCTGGCGCTGCGCCTGGACCGAGTCGAGATGCCGGGCGGGCGGGCCGCCGAGCGAGAAGTCGTGTCCAAGCACGGTGCCGTGGCGGTGGTCGCCCGCGACGACCGCGGCCGCATCGCGCTGGTGAATCAGTATCGGCACCCGGTCGGGCGTCGCCTGCTCGAACTCCCCGCCGGTCTGCTCGACGGCGGCCCCGATGAATCGCCCGTGGAAGCGGCGCAGCGCGAGCTCGCCGAAGAGGCGGATCTGGCGGCCGGCTCGTGGCAGACTCTCGTGGACCTGGTCTCGTCGGCCGGTTTCTGCGACGAGGCCACCCGCGTGTTCCTGGCCGAGGACTTGCACGCGGTCCAGTCCGCGCCGCGGGAGAACGAGGAAGCCGACCTGCAGGTGCTGTGGCTCTCGCTCGACGACGCCGTGGCCGCCGCGTTGTCCGGCGAGATCGTCAACGCCAGCGCCGTGGCCGGGATCCTGGCCGCCGCAGAAGCCCTGCGCAGCGGCGTCGAACTGCGCGCACCGGACGCTCCGTGGACCGATCGTCCGCGGAGATTCTTTGGGCGGCAATAACTTTGGCAGCATTCCAGGTCGCCGTCGACGACGTGGTGCAGCGCTACCTGGACCACCTGACGGTGGAGAAGGGGTCGGCGCGCAACACCGTGTCGTCGTACCGGCGCGACCTCGAGCGGTACACGCAGTTCCTCGCCGACCGCGGCATCGGCACGCTCGCAGCGGTGTCCGAATCGGACGTGCGCGGTTTCCTGGTGGCGCTGCGTAAAGGCGACCCGGACGCGGGCGTGTCGGCGCTCGCCGATTCCTCCGTGGCGCGAACCCTGGTGGCCACCAGGGGACTTCACAAGTTCGCGGCGGCCGAGGGCGTCGTCGTCGAGGACGTGGCGCACGCCGTCCGACCACCGAAGGCCGCGCGACGGCTGCCGAAGGCGCTGTCGGTGGACGAGGTGCTGGTGATCCTGGACGCCGCGGGCGCACCGGATCATCCACGGGCACTGCGGGATCGGGCGATGCTCGAACTGCTCTACAGCTGCGGTGCACGCATCTCGGAGGTCACCGCCCTGGACGTCGACGACATCGACATGGAACATCGCGCGGTGGTGCTGCGCGGCAAGGGCGGCAAGGAGCGCATCGTCCCGGTGGGGCGTCCAGCCATCGCCGCCGTCGACGCCTATCTGGTGCGCGGGCGTCCGGACCTGAACAAGCGGGGGATCCCCGCGCTGTTCCTCAACGTGCGCGGGGGGCGACTGTCGAGACAGAGCGCCTGGCAGGTGCTCGTCGACGCGGCCGCGCGCGCCGGGATCGACAAAGAGGTCTCGCCGCACACCCTGCGGCACAGCTTCGCCACCCATCTGCTCGACGGCGGCGCCGACGTCCGCGTGGTCCAAGAACTACTCGGCCACTCGTCGGTGACCACCACCCAGGTGTACACGCTCGTCACGGTGAACACCATGCGCGAGGTCTACGCCACCGCGCATCCGCGCGCCCGCTAGCGGCGGCGCACTACACGTGCGCGTCGACGAGCCCGATCAGCTCTGCCGCGACGGCGGCCCGCGTGGTCGGCTCGTTGTGGATCTCGGTCCGAGTACGTCATCTCTGCACCCGCCGGCGATCTGTACGCCACGCTGACCGACCGCGTCGTGCGGACTGGCTCGTCCGTCTTCCTCGTCGACGGCGGCCACTCAGTGAGCTTCGCCCAGTTGCTGGCCGACGTCGACCGCGTCGCCGCGGGCCTGGCCGCCCGCGGGATCGGTCCGGGCGACCGGATCGCGATCGCCCTCGACAATCGCATCGAATGGGTGCAGACGCTCTTCGCGGCCGCCCGGCTCGGAGCGATCATGGTGACTCTCAACGTCCGCTACCGGGAGAGCGAGCTGCTGTTCATGCTCGGCGATTCGGGGGCGTCGATGCTGATCAGCGAGGCGCGATCCGGCGACTTCGCGTTCCCCGCGTTGCACGATTCGCTGCGCGACCGGCTCCCGGACCTGGAGACGATCGTGTACGTCGAGGCCCCCGAGGGGGCGGGTCTGCTGGGCATTCTGCCGTTCAACCATGTCGGCGGCGTCACCTGCACGCTGCTGGCGATGCTGCTGGGCGGTGGCCAGGTGATCCTGGTGCGGGCCTTCTCGCCGTCGGTGGCGATGGGGCTGGCGCGCGAACACCGGATCACCGGGCTCACCGGCGTGCCGATGATGATGAAGCTCATGCTCGCCGAACTCGCCCCGGGCGAGACGTTGCCGGTGCGGCTGGCCATCTCCGGCGGCTCCAACGTCGAGCCCGCACTGTTCCGTGCGCTGACGGCGGCAGCGCCCGAAGCCCGTCTGTTCAATCTGTACGGCCTGTCGGAGAGCTCGGGCGCGGCGGTCATGTCGGGCACCGACGACGACGAGCAGACGCTGCTCACCACGCTCGGGCTGGCGCTGGACGGCGTGGAGGCGAGGGTGGTCGACGCCGACGGGGTGCCGGTGGCGGCGGGCGTCGACGGTGAACTGCAACTGCGCGGCGCATCGATCGCCGACGGCTACTGGGATCGGCCCGAAGAACACCCCGCGGTGGTTCCCGATGACGCCGGCCGGCAAGATTCGCAAAGCCGAACTGCAACAGCGGGTTCGAGGCGAAGTCTGAGCCGCGGGGCGGTCGGACGGCCGCATACGGCGGCGGCGGGCGAGCGGATACCATTAGGGTGATTCACGAGCGGGCGATCATTCGCCCTCGAGCGCAGGCGGATCACCGCCGGGGAGGAGCAGCGGACACGTGAGCGCAGATTCGCCCAAAGCCGCTGGTCAACTGCCCCTGGAGGGCACCGAGCCGCCCGAGCTCGGTCCCACCGGGCGGCCGTACCGAGACATCCCCGATCCGCGTCCGCTCGACAAGCACGGTCCCGCCAAGGTGATCGCCGTGTGCAACCAGAAGGGCGGCGTCGGCAAGACCACGTCGACCATCAACCTGGGTGCCGCGCTCGCCGAAGCCGGTCGGCGCGTTCTTCTGGTGGATCTGGACCCGCAGGGCGCACTCTCCGCGGGGCTGGGTGTGCCGCACCACGAGCTCGACGAGACCGTGCACAACCTGCTGGTGGCGCCGTACGCGGCCACCGACGACGTGCTGTTGCGCACCCGGGTCGACGGCCTGGACCTGTTGCCGTCGAACATCGACCTCTCGGCCGCGGAGATCCAGCTGGTCAGCGAGGTGGGCCGCGAGCAGGCGCTGGCGCGAGCGCTGCACCCGGTGGCCGACCGCTACGACTACATCCTCATCGACTGCCAGCCGTCCCTGGGGCTGCTCACCGTCAACGCGCTGGCCTGTGCGGACAGCGTGCTGATCCCGATGGAGTGCGAGTACTTCTCCCTCCGCGGGCTCGCACTGCTCACCGACACCATCGAGAAGGTGCACGACCGCCTCAATCCGCGCCTGACGCTCGGCGGCATCCTGGTCACCATGTTCGACGCCCGCACCCTGCACTCGCGCGACGTGATGGCGCGCGTGGTCGAGGTGTTCGGCGACGCCGTCTTCGACACCGTGATCAGCCGTACCGTCCGCTTCCCGGAGACCTCGGTGGCCGGCGAGCCGATCACGTCCTGGGCGCCGAAATCGGCGGGGGCGGTGGCGTATCGAAACCTGGCGCGCGAGGTCATCGCCCGCAACGAGCAGTAGTCGGGGCCATGTCCCCGGACGTGAGCGAAGCGCCCACCGGCTTCCAGGTGAAGCTCACCAACTTCACTGGCCCGTTCGACTTGTTGCTCAACCTGATCAGCCAGCACCGCCTCGACGTGACGCAGGTGGCGCTGCACGTGGTGACCGACGACTTCATCGCCTACACCAAGGCGCTGGGACCGGACGCCGACCTCGAGCAGACCACCGAGTTCCTGGTCATCGCCGCCACCCTGCTCGATCTGAAGGCCGCGCGTCTGCTGCCGTCCGGCGAGGTGGAGGATCCGGAGGATCTGGCGCTGCTCGAAGCGCGCGATCTGCTGTTCGCGCGGCTGCTGCAGTACCGCGCCTACAAGCAGGTCGCGGAACTGTTCGCTGAGCTGGAAGCGACTGCGCTGCAACGCTATCCGCGCGCGGTGTCGCTGGAGGACCGCTACGCGCAGCTCCTTCCGGAGGTGGACCTGGGCGTCGATCCGCAGCGCTTCGCCGAGATCGCGGCGGCCGCCATGGCGCCGCGGCCGACACCCACCGTCGGCCTCGACCACCTGCACGGCTCGCCGGTCTCGGTGCCCGAGCAGGCCAAGCGCGTGAGCGCGCTGTTGCGGGCCGCGCCGGGGCGGAGCCTGACGTTCGGGGAACTGGTGGCCGACTGCGCGAACGGTCTGGAGGTGGTCGCGAGCTTCCTCGGGCTGCTGGAGTTGTATCGCGAACGGGCCGTGGCGTTCACCCAGCCCGAGGCGCTGGGGCTGCTGACGGTGGCGTGGACCGGTGAGGCCGACGCGGCGGAGCTCGAGAAGGCGATCGAAGAGGCGGAGGACTACCAATGACGGATCGACCCGACCCCACGCTCGACGACCCCACGCTGGACGATGAAGGCGACCGGTTCCTCGACGACACCGGCCTGCGCGGTGCGCTGGAAGCCGTTCTGCTGGTGGTGGATTCGCCGATCTCCACCGAGGAACTGGCCACCGTCGTCGATCAGGACCGGGTGCGGGTGCGGGACATGCTGCGCACCATGGCCGCCGACCTCACCGCGGCGGGCAGCGGTATCGACCTGCGGTACGCCGGCGACGGCTGGCGGTATTACACGCGCTCGGAGTTCGCGCCGTACGTGGAGAGCCTGCTGCTCGACGGTGCGCGCAGCAAACTGACGCGCGCCGCGTTGGAGACGCTCGCGGTGATCGCTTATCGGCAGCCGGTGACCCGCGCCCGGGTCAGCGCCATCCGCGGCGTCAACGTCGACGGCGTCGTCCGCACCTTGTTGGCTCGCGGCCTGATCAACGAAGCCGGCTCGGACGGTCAGACGCACGCTGTGATGTACGAGACAACGGAACTATTTCTCGAGCGGCTGGGGTTGGCATCGGTGTCGGAGCTCCCGGATCTGGCACCGCTACTGCCCGATGTCGACGTGATCGACGATCTCGGCGAGGAGCTGCTCGACGATCCGCGATTCGCCAAACTGGCCGCTCCGACGGCAGAATTGGAAACTGACACTGCGGCGGAGGTCCTCAAGGACGCCGACCAGTGAAGAAGAGAACAACTTAAGGATTCACCATGGCAACCGCTAGCCGAGACGGCAGACCGGGACAGGGAGACGGCGACCGCCGCTCCCGTTCGACCGCCAAGGGCAAGCCCGCCAAGGGCAAGAGCGCCCACGGCAAGAGCGCCGACGGACCGAAGTCCGGGCGCAAGGGCGCAGAAGGTAAGCGCACCACAGGTAAAAGCGCTGCCGGTAAGAGCGCCGGGGGCAAGGGCCGCCCGGGCCAGCAGGCCTCCAGCCGCAAGCCGCACCGCAAGGGTTCGCGCCCCGATGTGGCCTCTGGCCGCGTCCGCCTCAACAACGCCAAGCCGGCCCGCACCCAGGTCGCCGACGTGCAGGGCGAGGGTGCGGTGTACATCGAAGACGGCATGCGCCTGCAGAAGGTGCTCGCCGCCGCCGGCGTCGCCTCCCGTCGGGGCGCCGAGGAACTGATCGCGGCCGGCCGCGTCGAGGTCGACGGCGAGATCGTCGTCGAGCAGGGCCTGCGCATCAATCCGTCGAGCTCGATCATCAAGGTCGACGGCGCCCGCATCATCATCGACGAGACCAAGCAGTACCTGGCGCTCAACAAGCCCAAGGGCTGGCAGTCCACGATGAGCGACGAGCAGGGCCGGCCGTGCATCGGCGACCTGGTCGCCGAGCGCGTGATGGCTGGTCAGCGCCTGTTCCACGTCGGTCGTCTCGACGCCGACACCGAGGGCCTGATCCTGCTCAGCAACGACGGCGAGCTGGCACATCGCCTGATGCACCCGTCGTACGAGGTGCCCAAGACCTACCTGGCCACCGTGCGCGGCGAGGTGCCGCGCGGCCTCGGCCGCGTCCTGCGTAACGGCGTGGAGCTCGAGGACGGCCCGGCGTCGGTCGACGAGTTCTCCGTGCTCGAACTGCACGAGGGCCGCAGCCTGGTCCGCCTGGTGCTGCACGAGGGCCGCAAGCACATCGTGCGTCGCCTCCTCGCCGAGGTCGGCTTCCCGGTGGAGCGCCTGGTGCGCACCGACATCGGACCGATCGCGCTGGGCAACCAGCGTCCGGGCAGCATGCGTGCGCTCGACAGCAAGGAGATCGGCGCTCTGTACAAGGCGGTGGGGATGTGACCGGCACGGTGGACGTCGTCGCGATCGACGGCCCCGCGGGTACCGGAAAGTCCACTGTCGCAGGCCAATTGGCGCAGCGCGTGGGGGCGCACTACCTCGACACCGGTGCGATGTACCGGGCGGCGACGCTCGCGGTGCTGCGGGCCGGCATCGACCCCGCCGATGATGCGGCGACCGGCCCCGTGGTGGCCGCCGCCGACATCCGGGTCTCCGCCGGCGCCGACGGCGCCACTATCGCCACCCTCGACGGCGCCGACGTCTCCCGCGAGATTCGCACCGACGAGGTGACCGCCGCGGTGTCGCCGGTGTCGGCCAACCCGGTGGTGCGCGAGAAGTTGGTGGCGCTCCAGCGTGAGCACGCCGTCGACGACTTCCTGGTGGTGGAAGGCCGTGACATCGGCACCGTCGTCTTCCCGACGGCGGCGCTGAAGGTGTACCTGACCGCCACGCCGGAGGCGCGCTCCGAGCGCCGTCACCGGCAGAACCTGGCCGCCGGCCGGGCGAGCGACCTCGACGAGGTCCTCGCCAGCGTGAACCGGCGCGACCACCTGGATTCCACCCGCGCGGTGAGCCCCCTGCGGCCCGCCGACGACGCGGTGCACGTGGACACCAGTGACCTGACCCTGCAGCAAGTGCTCGACCGACTGACCGAACTCGTCGGCGAGCGGATCGGAGTGCGCGATGTCTGAGGATGATTTCGCCCCACAGGACTTCTCGGGAGCGGAGGCGGTGCCCGGCGACGGCACCTGGAGCGACGAGGCCGACTGGGACCTGTCGGACTTCGTCACCGACGGCGACGAGCAGCTGGCGGAGAAGCTGCCGGTCGTCGCGATCGTCGGACGACCGAACGTCGGCAAGTCGACGCTGGTCAACCGGTTCATCGGCCGCCGCGAGGCCGTGGTCGAGGACGTGCCCGGCGTGACGCGTGACCGCGTCTCGTACCCGGCCACCTGGACCGGCCGCCAGTTCATGGTCACCGACACCGGCGGCTGGGAGCCGGACGCCAAGGGCATGCAGGCGTCGATCAGCCTGCAGGCCGAACAGGCCATGCGGAGCGCCGACCTGATCGTGCTCGTGGTCGATGCGACTGTGGGCGCCACGGCGACCGACGAGGCGGTGGCGCGCACCCTGCGTCGTGCCAAGGTTCCGGTCCTGTTGGCCGCCAACAAGGTCGACAGCGAGCGCGCGGAGGCCGACGCGGCGACCCTGTGGTCGTTGGGCTTGGGGGAGCCGCACATGATCTCGGCCTCGCACGGCCGCGGCGCCGCCGACCTCCTCGACACGATCCTGGAGAACCTGCCGGAGACGCCGCGCGAGCGGTACGCCGCCGGCGGTCCGCGTCGTATCGCGTTGGTGGGCAAGCCGAACGTCGGCAAGAGCTCGCTGCTGAACCGGCTGGCCGGGGAGCAGCGCGTGGTGGTCGACGACGTCGCAGGCACCACCGTCGACCCCGTCGACGAAATCATCGAGCTCGACGGCAAGACGTGGCAGTTCGTCGACACCGCCGGACTGCGCCGCAAGGTGCACACCGCCACCGGCCACGAGTACTACGCGTCCCTGCGGACCCGTGGGGCCCTGGAATCGGCCGAGCTGGCGCTGCTGCTGATCGATGCGAGCCAAGAGATCACCGAGCAGGACCTGCGCGTGCTGTCGATGATCATCGACAGCGGCCGCGCGTTGGTCATCGTGTTCAACAAGTGGGACCTGGTCGACGAGGAGCGTCGCTACGACCTCGACAAGGAGATCGACCGCGAGCTGGCCCGCGTGCCGTGGGCCCGCCGCGTCAACATCTCCGCCGAGACCGGCCGCTCGGTGCAGAAGCTGGTGCCCGCGATGGAGGAGGCCCTCGAGTCGTGGGACCGCCGCGTCTCCACCGGCAAGCTGAACAACTGGCTCAAGGACGTCATCGCTGCCACGCCGCCGCCGGTGCGTGGTGGACGTCAGCCCCGCGTGATGTTCGCGACGCAGGCGGCCACCCGCCCGCCGACCTTCGTCATGTTCACCAACGGCTTCCTGGAGGCCGGCTACCGCCGGTTCCTGGAGCGTCGACTCCGCGAGGAGTTCGGCTTCGACGGCTCGCCGGTGCGCGTCAACGTGCGCGTCAAGGACAAGCGCGAACGCACCCGCAGCCGAAAGTAACTGCTGTGTAATACTTCCGGCATGCTGATCATCGGAATCATCCTCTGGGGAATGCTCATCGGCGCTGCGGCGCAATGGATCCTGGGGTCCAGCAAGGGCTCCGGCGTCAACTGGGGCATGGCCCTGGGCGCCGGTGTGCTCGGGTCCTTCGTCGGCGGCGCGCTCGGTAGCCTGATCGCCGGCGAGGGCTTCGCCTTCGAGCCCAGCGGCATCATCTGGTCGCTCGTCGGCGCGCTGATCGTCACGAGTATCTGGGTGTGGGTGGACCGCAAGAACGCGGATGCCTCGTAGGTCGCGGGTGCGTGAATCGCCTGGTGGTTTCGGGTGATTTCGCCGGTGCGAAGGCCGATTAGTGATCCGCGGGAGCGGTGCGCTAATGTAGTCCTCGCTCCGCTTGCGGGGTACGAAAATCCCGCAAGGGAAACGGGCTGTGGCGCAGCTTGGTAGCGCACTTGACTGGGGGTCAAGGGGTCGCAGGTTCAAATCCTGTCAGCCCGACCGTTTACGCAGATCAACCGCTCTCTCCGAATCTCGGAGGGAGCGGTTTTCTGCATCTCCCACCCCGTACCCACCGGAAACGTCGGACACCGTGCGTCGTCGCCCACCGATAGGCTGGTCCCCGTGCATGCTGAATACAAAGTCCCGGGCGGCAAGCTGGTAGTGGTCGACGTCGAGGCGGCCGACGATCGACTGACGAAGGTGGCGCTGTCGGGCGACTTCTTCCTCGAACCCGACGAGGCGCTCGAGACCATCACCGACGCGCTGATCGGTGCTCCGATCACCGCGAACGCGGCCGCGCTTGCCGAGCGGATCGCGCAGGCATTGCCCGAGCACGTCTCGATGGTCGGCTTCACGCCCGAGTCGGTCGGCATCGCGGTGCGGCGCGCACTCGGGCACGCATCGAGCTGGCATGACCACGTCTTCGACGTCATCGCGCCGATGGTGCTGGAACCGGCCATGCACGTCGCCCTCGACGAGGTGCTGCTGCGCGAAGTCGCCGCCGGCACGCGACCTCCGACGCTGCGGTTCTGGGACTGGGACTCGCCGCTGGTGGTCATCGGTTCGTTCCAGTCGGTGCGCAACGAGGTCGACGAGGACGCGGCGCAGCGGCACGGCATCGGCATCGTGCGGCGGATCTCCGGCGGCGGTGCGATGTTCATGGAGCCCGGTAACTGCATCACCTATTCGCTGGTCGTGCCCGGGTCCCTGGTGGACGGGCTCAGCTTCGAGCGCTCGTACGAATTCCTCGACCAGTGGGTGATGGGTGCGCTGGCCGATGTCGGGATCAAGGCCAGCTACGTGCCGATCAACGACATCGTCTCCGAGCAGGGCAAGATCGGCGGCGCGGCGCAGAAGCGGATCGTCGGCGGCGCCGTCCTGCACCACGTGACGATGTCGTACGACATCGACGCCGACAAGATGACCGAGGTGCTGCGGATCGGGCGCGAGAAGATCTCCGACAAGGGCATCACCAGCTCCGGTAAGCGGGTGGACCCGATGCGCTCGCAGACCGGCATGACGCGTGCCGACATCATCGACGCGTTTCTGGCGCACTTCCGCGCGCGGTACACCACACGGGAGGCGGGCTACACCGACGCGGAGATGTCGGCCGCGCGCGAGTTGGTGCGGGACAAGTTCAGTACGCCGGAGTGGACGTACCGCGTTCCGTGAGCGATGACGACCGCGGGGATCACGCAGGCGCGGTTCCTTCGGGATCGGGGGCGGGTTTCTTGTCGACGGAGTCGGCGATCAGGTAATTCATCCACCGCGTGGTCGGGTCGATGTCGATGAGCAGGCACTTGACGAGGATGGTGAGCGGGACCGCGAGGATCGCGCCGAGCGGACCGAGGATCCAGGCCCACACCACCAGCGACAGGAACGTCAGGGTGGTCGACAACCCGACCGCGTCGCCGATGAACTTGGGCTGGATGCCGGTCTGGATCACCATGTTGATCACGCTGTAGACGAGGATCACCAGGAGCATCTTCCCGGCGCCGCCGTCGAGCAGCGCGAGGAGAGCGGGCGGGATCACGCCGATCACGAACCCGATGTTCGGGATGTAGTTGGTGATGAACGACAGCAGACCCCACAGGAACGGCAACGGTATGCCCAGGGCCCAGAGCGCGCCGGCGTCGAGCACCGCGACGATCAGACCGAACACGGTGCTGACGACCAGGTAGGTGCGCGTGCCCGCGGCGAACTCGCCGAGGGCTTTCGAGACGTTGGGGCGAATGCGATCGAGGATGGCGATCCGGTCGCCGAAGCCGATCGCGTCCATCGCCATGAACAGCGCGACCGTGAGGACCAGGATCAGGCCGGAGGTCGCCGACATCAGCCCCGACAGCAGGCTCCCGGCCGTCGAGATCAGCTTGCCCGCGTCGACGTTCGCGAGCATGTCGTGGATGCTGCTCTCGTCGATGCCGCGGTCGCTCAGGAAGCTGCGTACATCGTCGACGATCCCGTCGAACTTGTCCGCGTACTGGGGCATCAGCGTGGCCAGCTGCGCGATGGAGAAGATCACCGACACGAACAGGAAGATGATGATCCCGTAGACCCCGAGCAGAATCGCCAGCGCGGCCAGCCAGGCGGGACAGCCGCGTTTTCGGAGCCAACGTCCCAGCGGATGCACGGCGATCGTGAGCATCAGCGCGAGCACCACGGGGCCGACGAGACCGGCGATCGACCGGAGCCCGGCGACGGCGACGACGATGCACGCGAGACTGATCAGGACGACCACGCCGCGAGGCAACACGGATGGCTGGCCGGCTTCGGAGGGGGAGTCCATGTAGGGAGTATCCGCCCCGCAGCAGGTGCGTTCGACGAAAACACGGGATTCGTGTTGCGCATCGACGCCCAGGCGTCTCGCCGACTCAGTACACGGCTGCGACGACGTCGGCAACCGCCGCGGCGGCCTTCAACCCCGACCCGGTGAGCAGCACGACCGTCGTCTCCGACGGCGTGATCGCGGTCGACGCCAGCAGCGACGAGTACGCGGCCGCGGTCGTCGCGCTGGTCGGCTCGACGAACAGCCCGCCTGCGCACAGGTCGTGCAGGGCGCGCGCGATATCGGCTTCGGGGACGGCGACGGAGCGGCCACCGCTGTCCCGGAGGGCATGGAGCATCTGGGGCAGTCGCAGGGGGCGGGCGATGGAGGTGCCCTCGGCGATCGTCGGGGACACCGGTCGCGCCACCGGCCCATCGGATCCCGCACTGAACGCGGCGTCGACCGGTGAACAGTTCAGCGGTTGCGCCGCGAACAGCCTGGGCGGTGTCGAGATCTGTCCGGCCGACGCGAGCTCACGGAACCCGAGCCAACAGCCCAGCAGGCTGCTGCCCGCCCCGACCGGAACGATCACGTTGTCAGGTGCGCGGAAGCCGAGATCTTCCCAGATCTCGTACGCCAACGTCTTGGTGCCCTGCAGAAAGAACGCCTGCCAGTTGTGACTCGCGTAGAAGGCGTCGCTCCCGGACCGGCTGCTCTCCGACCGGCGGATCGCCGCGTGCTGCGACTCCTCGCGCGGGCCCTCCACCAGCTCCACCGTCGCGCCGTACGCGCGGACCTGGTCGATCTTGCTCGGTGACGTGGACGACGGCGCGAAGATCGTGACGCCCATCCCGCCGGCCGCACCGTACCCGGCGACGGAGGCGCCGCCGTTGCCCGAACTGTCCTCGAGCACCGCTGTGACGCCCCGATCACGCAGGTACGACAGCATCACCGCCGTTCCCCGGTCCTTGAAGCTGCCGGTGGGATTGAGGAAGTCGAGTTTGAACAGCGGGCGACCGAGAGGAGAGCACCCCATGCGCGTTCGAGCAGCGGCGTCCGCCCTTCGCCGAGCGTGATCGGATGCCCGAACTCGACGGGCAACGCCGCGCGGTAGCGCCACAGCGACGCCGTCGACGCGTCGATGTCGTCGCGCCCCAGACCGCCGCCCGGTGCGATCCAGAGCGGTCGTCCTGCGTCCGACCGCCACCGCGGTGCGTCGATCGGGTACTCGGTGCCGTCGATCGGATCCACGTAGTGCGCCATGTCCGAAAAGGTAGTCGGCGCAACCGGGTTCAGCGCCGAGTCGGCGGTGTCGGCCCGCTCAGCGCAGTGGCACTGCGACGTCGGAGCCGCCCTCCTCGGTGAGCCGCTTGCCCACCTGAATCAGCTGGGGCTCGGGTGCGAAGCCGCCGGCGAACAGCGCCTGGCCCTGCGTGAATCCCATGGCGCGTTCGAGGAGGTCGGCGGGTGCGTAGCCGAACGCCAGGCCCAGCTCGGCGAGGTCGTGCGCCGAACTCATCCGCATCAGCGCGAGGTTGTCGCACTGCGACAGGGCGTTGGGGTGCACCTTCGACGGCCGCTGCGTCGACAACAGGGGTGAGTCCCCTGGAGTGGTGGGGTTTGGTGGCTCGCTGAGGGCGGTGGACACGCCGGAGAGCTTGGTGTCGCCGTTGGGGTGGGCCATCGCGTGATGATCAGTGAGTTACCTCACAAGTGACTCAACTGAAAGGCAATCACGCGATGACCCACGACCATTCTGCCCTGCTCGAGCAACTGACTGAACTCGGCACACTCCGATCCGATGAACTCGGTCTTGCCGGAGTGCTCCCGGAGATCCTGCGGGCCGGCTTGCAGGCCCTGATCGAGGCCGAGGCGACAGCGGCGATCGGCGCCGGCCGTTACGAGCGCTCGGCGGACCGAACGACGGTCCGCAACGGGCATCGACCCAAGACGATCTCAACGCCGGCCGGTGATGTGCGGGTGAAGATTCCCAAGCTGCGGGCTGGGTCGTTCTTCCCGGTCCTGCTGGAACGACGCCGCCGGATCGACAAGGCCCTCTACGCGGTGATCATGGAGGCCTACGTGCAGGGTATCTCGACCCGCAGTGTCGACGATCTGGTGCGGGCCATGGGCGTGGACTCCGGGGTCTCCAAGAGTGAGGTATCCCGGATCTGTGCAGGTCTCGACGCTGAGATCGCCGAGTTCCGGGAGCGTTCACTGACCCACACCGAGTTCCCGTATGTGTTCTGCGACGCCACGTTCTGCAAGGTCCGTGTCGGCGCGCACGTGGTCTCCCAGGCGCTGATAGTGGCTACCGGCGTGTCGATCACCGGCACCCGCGAGGTCCTGGGTACCGCTGTCGGGCAGAGCGAATCGTACGAGTTCTGGCGCGAGTTCCTGGCAAGCTTGAAGGCCCGTGGGCTGCACGGGGTGCATCTGGTCATCTCTGACGCCCATGCAGGATTGAAAACCGCTGTGGCACAACGGTTACGGGTGCCACGTGGCAACGGTGCCGCGTCCATTTCATGAGGAACCTGCACGGAGCGGTCGCGGCGAAACAGCAGCCCGTCGTTACCGCCGGAGTGCGGACTATCTTCGCTCACACCGAAGCGAAAGATGTTGCCGCGCAATGGGATCAAGTCGCCAACACCTTCGACGGGCCGTTCCCCAAGGCGGCAGCGATGATGCGGGACGCGAAAACCGACGTGCTGGCATTCTCAGCGTTCCCGAAGCCGCACTGGCAGAAAATCTGGTCGAACAACCCGATCGAGCGACTGAACAAGGAAATCAAACGACGCGCCGACGTCGTGGAGATCTTCCCGAACCCCGCCGCGTTCCTCCGACTCGCGACCGCCGTCGTGATCGACGCACACGACGAATGGCAAGTCACCCGCAGATACATGTCCGAGGTCTCCATGGACGAGCTACGCGAGGTCCTCGCCGAGAAGGACAAGGCCGCCGCACTCATGGACGCGCAAGCCCAAATCGCATAGCGTTCACAACGACTCGTTGATCAGAACGCGTGACTCTACGCCCGATCCGAAGTCCACCACCCCAAGGGGCACTATCGACAACAGCAGCCAGATCCCGTACTTGCGGCCTTCGGCGGCGATCTGGACGATCCGGTCGGTGAGCAGCTCTTCGAGCGGGGAGGAGGGCTCCGGTGAACACAGGTTGTGCGCCTCGTCGAGCACCACCAGGCGACCGACACGGTCGTGCCGGTTGTTCCACAGGTGCTCCAGGACGGCGAGCGCAGCCGTCTGCATCTGCTCCTTGACGTCGAACGAGCCGAGGTCGACGACCGTGGCGTCGGCCTGCGCGTCGACGACGGAGGTGACCGGTTCGTCGCCGTAGGCCCACATGTCCCACTCGGTCACGCCGAGGTTGTCGATCCGCAACGAGATGTCGTGCAAGTCGGGATCGCCGCTGCCACGCAGCCCGGCGATCAGCGCCTGCCCCTCCAAGTCGGTAACCCCGGAGCTCTCGGCGCGCAGCAGCGTGTTGTACTCCCGCTTGTCGAGGACCGGATCCAACTGCAGCAGTGCGGCGCGCGAGCGGACGTCGAGCCCGAGGAACTTGACCTTGAGCTGCTGACCCTGGCCCGCCGCCGAGTGCAGGACGCGGATGTTGCGTTGTGCGAGCTCGGCAGCCAGTTCCCGCGGGGCGTCCTCGCGGATCTCGCCGATGCGGACGAAGTCGGAGTTCGGGTCCAGGACCACGATCGGCAGTCGGGTGTGCAGCAGGACCTGCTCCAGCAGCACACCGAGCGAGTACGTCTTGCCCGATCCGCTCTGGCCGCACCAGAACGTGTGTCGATTGAGCCGCGCGGGATTGAGCGAGGCGGGGGTCGAGGAGTCGAGGAGCGTGCCGATCGGCAGGTCAGAAGCCATGCGGTGAATCCTATTTCGTCGTCGTGGGGGCCTCGATACGGCGGGCGCTCGGTGTGCTCGCGCTCACGCCCGCACGCCGCGCAGGCGGTGATACCGTGCGTGGATGCCGAGTACTCAGATCGAAGTCCGTCGCTCCCACGCGCCCGCGGTGGAGACCGCCATCATCGACGCCGTGCACGATTCGCTGGTGGCCGCCTTCGCAATTCCCGTGCAGGACAAGCACGTTCGGCTGGTGGCGCATGAACCGCACCGTTTCGCGGTGCCGCACACGCTGAGCAGCCCGGAGCACTACACCCTCGTCACCGTCGACTGCTTCGCGGGCCGATCCGTCGACGCCAAGCGGGCGCTGTACCGGGAGATCGTGGACCGCCTCGGCGCGCTCGGGATTCCGGGCGACCACATCACCATCGTGGTGCGCGACCTCGACACCGCCAGCTGGGGGATCAGCGGCGGTCAGGCGGCGTGCGACGTGGAGTTGGGCTTCGACATCAACGTCTGACGGCGAGGCATGCGACGCCAGACGGCTTCGCTGTCATATAGAGGGACACCGTGGTCATATTGACCACGGTGTCCCTCTATATGGCAGTGAGCGGGGTGATTCTCCGCGGGGTGCGGGTGCCGGTGTCGATTGTCGGGTTTCGCATCAACCCTCTGAAGATGCTGGTTGAGCCGATTCTCGAGTCGTATGCTCGATGGACTCCGGTGTCGGAGCGTGGAAACACGAACGATGGGAGTCGCTCATGGGATTTTTTGGGCTCTCCTGACACATGTGTGGGTGGGGTGAGCGCGTCTGAGTAGGCGCACGCCGTTGTCCTGCATAGGTTCTGAACTGTCGAGGAAACAGAAACCTGTGGTCAGGAGAACGGCGTGCGTGATGTCAGCTTATGGCGGAATCTGCTCGGAATCGAGAAGACCGTGCTGGAGCGGGTCGTATTCGACGAGGACGCGCAGGTGCTGGTGGCCCATGTGCGGCCCGTCGCGCGCCAACGTGGCCGGTGCGGGAGGTGCCAGCGGCGCAGTCCCCAATATGATGGCGGGCCGGGGCGGCGGCGCTGGCGGGCGCTGGACCTGGGCACGATTCGTGCCGAGCTCGAGGCCGATACGCCTCGGGTGCGGTGCCGCGAGCATGGGGTGGTGGTCGCCGCGGTGCCGTGGGCCCGCCATGACGCGGGCCACACCTATGCCTTCGACGATCAGGTCGCGTGGTTGGCGACCCCAGGCCTCGAAGTCCACAGTGACTGAGTTAATGCGCATCGCCTGGCGCACCGTCGGATCGATCATCGACCGCGTTTGGGAGGACATCGACGCCCAGCGCGACCGGTTCGATGGGCTGCGGCGTATCGGATCGACGAGATCAGCTACAAGAAGGGCCACAAGTACCTCATGGTCGTCGTCGATCACGACCGGCGTCGGCTGGTGTGGGCCGCTCCGGGGCGTACCAGCGCCACCGTGCATGAGTTCTTCGACCTGCTCGGTGAGCAGCGGTGCGCGCTGATCACCCACGTCAGCGCCGATGGGGCCGACTTCATCGACACCGTCGTGACTGATCGGTGTCCGGCCGCAGTGCGGGTGGCCGATCCGTTCCACATCGTCGCCTGGGCCACTGACGCCCTCGATGAGGTCCGCCGCCAGGGGTGGAACGATGCCCGTAAACAGGCCCGGGCCGAGCCGAAACGGGGCCGTGGACGCCCACGGTCCGACGCCCCACCTAGGCCGGCCAGCGACCGTGCCAAGGCACTCAAAGGCGCCCGGTACTCGCTGTGGAAGAACCCCGAGAACCGCACCGCCAATCAGCAGGCCAAGCTCGCCTGGATCGCCAGGACCGACCCGAGGCTGCATCGCGCCTACCTGCTCAAGGAAGGTCTGCGGGTGGTATTTGCGCTGCCCCATGACGCGGCCGCTGAAGCCCTGGACCGCTGGATCAGTTGGGCTCGTCGCTGCCGGATCCCCGCGTTCGTGAAACTCCAAAAACGCATCGCCAAACACCGCGACCGGATCCTCGCCGCGATCGAGCATCGACTATCCAACGGCCTGATCGAGTCGACCAACACCAAGATCCGACTGATCACCCGGATGGCCTACGGCTTCAAGTCCGCCGAAGCCCTCATCGCCATGGCCATGCTCAGTCTCGGCGGTCACCGGCCCGTGCTTCCAGGCCGCAAATGACCCACAGATCAGTCAGGAGAGCCATTTTTTGGCGACCTTTTCACGAGTGGTAGTGGGCCGGACATTCCAGTGACACTGACGGCGGGCGAACACGAACTTACGCGCGTGAAGGTGAGCGTGAAGGGTGAGTCCCCTGGAGTGGTGGGGTTTGGTGGCTCGCTGAGGGCGGTGGACACGCCGGAGAGCTTGGTGTCGCCGTTGGGGTGGGCCATCGCGTGATGATCAGTGAGTTACCTCACAAGTGACTCAACTGAAAGGCAATCACGCGATGACCCACGACCATTCTGCCCTGCTCGAGCAACTGACTGAACTCGGCACACTCCGATCCGATGAACTCGGTCTTGCCGGAGTGCTCCCGGAGATCCTGCGGGCCGGCTTGCAGGCCCTGATCGAGGCCGAGGCGACAGCGGCGATCGGTGCCGGCCGTTACGAGCGCTCGGCGGACCGAACGACGGTCCGAAACGGGCATCGACCCAAGACGATCTCGACGCCGGCCGGTGATGTGCGGGTGAAGATTCCCAAGCTGCGGGCTGGGTCGTTCTTCCCGGTCCTGCTGGAACGACGCCGCCGGATCGACAAGGCCCTCTACGCGGTGATCATGGAGGCCTACGTGCAGGGTATCTCGACCCGCAGTGTCGACGATCTGGTGCGGGCCATGGGCGTGGACTCCGGGGTCTCCAAGAGTGAGGTATCCCGGATCTGTGCAGGTCTCGACGCTGAGATCGCCGAGTTCCGGGAGCGTTCACTGACCCACACCGAGTTCCCGTATGTGTTCTGCGACGCCACGTTCTGCAAGGTCCGTGTCGGCGCGCACGTGGTCTCCCAGGCGCTGATAGTGGCTACCGGTGTGTCGATCACCGGCACCCGCGAGGTCCTGGGTACCGCTGTCGGGCAGAGCGAATCGTACGAGTTCTGGCGCGAGTTCCTGGCAAGCTTGAAGGCCCGTGGGCTGCACGGGGTGCATCTGGTCATCTCTGACGCCCATGCAGGATTGAAAACCGCTGTGGCACAACAGTTTACGGGTGCCACGTGGCAACGGTGCCGCGTCCATTTCATGAGGAACCTGCACGGAGCGGTCGCGGCGAAACAGCAGCCCGTCGTTACCGCCGGAGTGCGGACTATCTTCGCTCACACCGAAGCGAAAGATGTTGCCGCGCAATGGGATCAAGTCGCCAACACCTTCGACGGGCCGTTCCCCAAGGCGGCAGCGATGATGCGGGACGCGAAAACCGACGTGCTGGCATTCTCAGCGTTCCCGAAGCCGCACTGGCAGAAAATCTGGTCGAACAACCCGATCGAGCGACTGAACAAGGAAATCAAACGACGCGCCGACGTCGTGGAGATCTTCCCGAACCCCGCCGCGTTCCTCCGACTCGCGACCGCCGTCGTGATCGACGCACACGACGAATGGCAAGTCACCCGCAGATACATGTCCGAGGTCTCCATGGACGAGCTACGCGAGGTCCTCGCCGAGAAGGACAAGGCCGCCGCACTCATGGACGCGCAAGCCCAAATCGCATAGCGTTCACAACGACTCGTTGATCAGAACGCGTGACTCTACGCCCGATCCGAAGTCCACCACCCCAAGGGGCACTATCAGCGTGAATCCTGGAACTGCGGTGTCCATCGGCGGTGACCTGGTAATTACGGATCGGCGGATGCTATTCGCGCCGATCGACGTCCGGAAGGCTGCCGAACTGTTGCGGCGGCTGACTCCGACCTGACTCGTGCCACATTTTGGTGACTTGGCTCGGCGGGTCGTTGCGACCTGGGGTTTTGGCCGCTGGTAGTGCCCGTTTAGGGCACTAAACTGGGTGTCTACGATCGATCGTGTGGGGTTGTTCGTCCGGAAGGTGCGGACCGCGTCGGGTGCGACAGCGGTACAGATCGTGTCGAAGGAACGTGGTGTGCGCCGGATCGTCGAACACATCGGATCGGCGCATTCACCCGAAGAACTCGCGGTGCTGCTCGAGGTCGCCGATACGAAGCTCCATGCAGGTCAGCTCGCTTTCGACTTGTCGGCGTTGGCGCCGGCGAAGGTCTCGGCGGTCCCCGAGGTGGCCGGGTCGCAATCGCGCGTGTTGTGGGAAGTCCTCGAACAGGGCTACCGCGATCTCGGGTTCGACAAGATCGGCACTGACGCGTTCAAACAGTTGGTGCTGGCCAGGATCGTCGAACCGACGAGCAAGGCCGACACGATCCGAGTGCTGGCCGAACTCGGAGTGCCTTCACCATCGCTGCGCACGATCTGGCGCACCCTCACACGCAGTGTCAGCGAGGACTGGCGGACACAGCTCGCTTCGGCGGCGTTGGGGCATGTCACCGCGGGCGGGGCCCTGTCTGTCGTGATGTACGACGTGACGACCCTGTACTTCGAAGCCGAGAACGAAGACACCTTCCGGAAAGTCGGGATGAGCAAGGAACGGCGGGTCGACCCCCAGATCCTCGTCGGGATGCTCGTCGACCCGACCGGGTTTCCCCTCGAAGTGCACTCCTTCGCCGGCAACCGGGCAGAGACCAGCACCCTGCTGCCCGTGCTCACCCGGTTCCGCGAACGCCACCACGGCGCTGACGTCGTCGTCGTCGCTGACGCCGGAATGCTGTCGGCCGCTAATCTCAACGCCCTGCAGGAGGCAGGTTTCGATTTCATCGTCGGGTCCCGCACCGGCTCGGCGCCACGTGACCTGGCCGAACACTACGAACGCCGCGGCACCTACCTTCGCGACGGCCAAACCATCGAGACCAAGCGGACCATGGGGACCGGCGCGCACGCTCGCACACGGCGGGTGGTCTGGCACTACTCACGCAAACGCGAGCGCCGCGACAACATCACCTTGAACAAGCAGATCGAACGAGCCCAGGACATCGCCGACGGACGGCGCCGGCCGAAGAAGGACCGATTCGTGGCCCTCGGGAACCAGCCCGGCGTGAACTGGGACGCGGTCGACAAGGCCCGCTCCTACCTCGGCCTCAAAGGCTATGTCACCAGCCTCCCAAAGACACGCTCTCCGGCGAACAAGTCGTCGCGGCCTACCACGACCTCTTCCGAGTCGAGGAATCATTCCGCATGGCCAAAAGCGACCTACGGGCCCGGCCGATGTTCCACCACCAGCGTGACTCCATCGAAGCGCACCTCACCATCGTGTTCGCCGCACTCGCCGTCACCCGCCACCTCACCGACACCACCGGCTACTCCATCAAACGCATCATCACCACACTGCGCCCAGTCCGCGACGTCATGATCCGGGTACGCGGACAACACGTCATGGCCGAAACACCACTCGACGGAACCGCCGCCGACATCATCGCGAAACTCCACGCCTCAACGGGGCACTAAAGTGGCACGACTCGGGTCCGATATTGGGGATGCCTAGTCTGATTTCAAGGCTCATAGACGGTGGAGTGGCGCTGATAGGAGATCAGCGCGATGTCGTTGCTGATCGTGCAACTGCGATTTCGGTGGCAGCTGGACGTCCCGCATCGTTGTTGGTGCCGCCTACTCTGGTACTCACAGTTGCCGAAGAATCTGTTGAGATCGGCGTACTGGCCGGCCGCTGTTCGCCAAATCTGTCGGCCAAGAACACCGTTGAACGCGACCGGTTGGTTGGGTCGATATCGGAATGGTCTTCATTGCGCGGATAGCTACCGTCCTCGAGCTCGTAGGAACTGGAGTGAAGTCGCTGATCTGTTCGCGGCAGGCGAGGTGCGATGCCAAACGGCCGGATGATGATTTCAGCGGGACCGCGGGTCATCTCTGCCCCTGATGTCAGGGCAGGGGGAGGGTGCGGCCGGCGACTACCAGGACGACCTGCTCGGACTCCACCGACAGCCGGGTGTTGAGTCGTCCGAGTTCGTCGCGGAACACGCGGCCCGCGGCGGTCGCGGGCACCACGCCGGACCCGACCTCGTTGCTGACGGCCACGACTCGGTGCGGGCAGCGGCGCCAGGCAGCGATCAGTCCGTCGACTTCACGGTTTAGCTCGGCCATGGCGTGGGTCAGCGGAGCGCGGTCGCCGTCGTCGGCCCGTTCGAGGGCGGTCCACAGCTCGTGGCGGTCCATCATCCCGGTGAGCCAGGTGCCGAGGCAGTCGATCAGGACCGGTCCGGCGGCGTCGTCCAGCACGGCGGCGAGGTCGAGCGTTTCAGCGGTCCGCCAACTCGCGGGACGACGCGCCCGGTGCAGTGCGACCCGCTCGGCCCATTCGGCGTCGCCGTCGCGGGTGCCTCCGGTCGCGACGTAGAGGACCGAATCCTGGTCGGCGAGAAGGGTTTCGGCGTGCACCGACTTGCCGGACCGGACCGCGCCGAGCACCAGTGTTCGCCCCGTCGGCGTCGACGTCGCGGTCGCGGCCTCGTCCGGCAGGGGGAGGCGCATGCCGTCGACTCCGATCTCGGCGCCCCACTCGGCGAGGACCTCGGCCAACTGCGCGGGCGGGGGATTGTGGTGGCTCAGATGCACGGCGATGACGCGGGTGCCGGTGGTGACGGCACCGGCGCTGCGCAGGGCGGCCAGGGTGCGGGGGAACGAGTCGAGGTCGTGATGATCGGCGCCGTGCTCGATGAATCGCCCGAACGTCTCTTCCAGCAGAAGGAAATCCAGCTCGGTGCCGGTGAGGGCGTCCAATGCCGCGGCGGGCAGCGGCCCGGTGTCGGCGGCCCACAGCAGACGGGCCGCGCGATCGCCGTGTTCGTCGAGGGCGGTGACGTCGTACAGGACGGCGGGTTCGCCGAGGGTCGAGGTGTGCGCGGCGGTCAGGACCCGGACCCGGTAGTCGCCGTCGTTCCCGGTCAACGTCACCTCGTCGCCGGCTGCGACCGATCGCAGTCGCACCGGGTCGGTGTCGGCGATCCAGTCGCGGCACGCGGCCAGCGCGGCGGGCGGGCCGATCACGTCGAGCGGGGTGCGGGCGCCCGCCCACGACCGGATCAACAGTGCTTGCCCGGCGAGATGGTCGAAGTGGTCGTGGGTCAGCAGCAGGTAGCGCACCCCGGCCAGGTCGACCCCGGCGTGGGTGGCCGCGGCGAGCACGTCGGGCCCGCAGTCGATCAGCACCGTGCCGTCGATCAGGGCGGAACTGTGGCCGCGTCGTTCGCCGGAGTCGCGGGCCGCGGTGCACGACGCGCACCGGCAGAACGGGTTGGGCCAGCCGTCGGCCGCGCCGCTGCCCAGCAGCACCACCTCGGTCACGACGACACCTCGGTGCCCGGCGGCGTCGCCGGCTCGGCTTCCTCGGCCTCCTCGGCCCGGTCGGACGCCGGTCGCTCGGTGCGCAGCGGCAGCACCACCGGCACGCCGTCGTGCAGGACGACGTCGACGCGCGCGCCGTACACCTCGCCGATCAATTCCGGATTGAGAACCTCGGTCGGCGAACCGTCGGCGAGTGCGCGACCGTCGCTCAAGAGGATCATGCGCTCGCCGTAGACGGCGGCCAGGGAGAGGTCGTGCATGGCGGCCACGACGGTGATGCCGTCGTCGCGGCGCATGTGTTCCACGAGGTCGAGCACCTGTTGCTGACGGCCGATGTCCAGCGCGCTGGTCGGCTCGTCGAGCAACAGCACCTTCGGTTGCTGCGCCAGCGCTCGGCCCAGGACTGCGCGCTGGAGCTCGCCGCCGGAGAGGGTGCTCGCGACGCGGTCGGCCAGTGGCCCGAGCCCGAGGCGGTCGACCACGTCGGCGACCACCTTCCGGTCCCGCGGTCCCTCGACATCGAAACGGGGAACGTGCGGGGTGCGCCCGAGGGCGATGAGTTCGCGGACCGTCACGCCGTCGGGCACGACGGGACGTTGCGGCATGATCGCGATCATCCGGGCGATCTCGCGCCGTTTGCTGCGGCCGATCCGCCGACCGGCGACGGTCACCTCGCCTTCGACGGAGGTGCCCGCGGGCAGCAAGCCGGCCAGTGCGTGCAGCAGCGTCGTCTTGCCGGCGCCGTTGGGGCCGATCATCGAGACCCATTCACCTTGCGTCACCGTCAGATCCACGGCGTCGACCACGGTGCGGCCGCTGCGCACCACGGTCAGCCCGCGGCAGGTCACCACGTCGGGGGCGCTCATCGGGCCACCCGCCCGCGGCGTAGGACCAGGAGGAAGAACGGCGCACCGATCGCGGCGGTCACCACCCCGATGGGTAGTTCGGCCGGCGCGATCACCGTGCGCGCCAGCAGGTCCGCGCAGACCAGGAACACGGCACCGACGAGCACGGACAGCGGCAGCAGCAGCCGGTGCCCGGGCCCGACCAGCATGCGCACCGCATGCGGAACGACGATGCCGACGAACCCGATCAGTCCCGACACGGACACCACGGCGGCGGTGCCGAGCGTGGCCACTGCGATCAGCAGCAGCCGCACCCGGACCGGTTCCACGCCGAGGCTGGCGGCCTCGGTGTCGCCGACGAGCATCACGTCGAGGGTTCGGCGGAAAGCCATCACCACGGCGATGGTCACCAGCACGTAGGGGACGACCACCTGGATCTGGTTCCAGCCGTCGGTGGCCAGCCGACCGAGCAGCCAGGAGTACACCTGACGCAGGGTCTCGCTGTGGCGCTGCATGAGATAGGTCTGACCGGCGTTGGCGAACGCCGCCACGGCGACGCCGGCGAGGATGATGACGGTCTCGCTGCGCCCGCCGCCTACGGTGCGGCCGAGCAGGAGCGTGGCCGTGACAGCGGCCGCGCCGCCGATGAACGCAGCGGTGGGCACCGCCGCCGAACTCATCGACAGCCCGGCCACGATCGCCGCGGTGGCGCCGAGACCGGCGCCGGACGACACGCCCAGCAGATACGGGTCGGCCAGCGGGTTGCGGAATACGCCCTGATAGGCGGCGCCGGCGATGGCCAGCGTCGCACCGACCAGTGCGCCCAGCACCACGCGCGGCATGCGGATCTGCCACAGGATGGCGTGCTGTTGGTCGGTGAGGCCGCTGTCGACGTCGATGCCGGGCAGCGCATCCACCAGGGAGAGCACCACGCCGCGTGCCGACAGGCCGGCGGGGCCGACGAGAATCGCCCCGAGCATCACGGCGGCCAGCAGCACCGTCGCGCCGATGATGATCGCCCAGCGGGCGCGGGGCCGGTTCTGCCAGCGCCCGCCGGCGTCGCCGCGGGTGGAGTCGCCGCCGGGAACTGTCCCGGCGGATACGAGGTCGGTGCCGGTCACCCGACCGGCGCTGGCTGCGTCGCTGGCAGCGTGGCCAGCAGCCCACTCAGTTGCTCCACCAAGTCGGCCAGGCGCGGACCCCAACGCGAGGCGATGTCTTCGTCGAGCACGTACACGCGGCCTTCGCGGACGGCCGTGATCTGGTCCCAACCGGCACGCTTGGCGACGGCTTCCGGGGTGACGCCGCAGCACTGGTTGTCGGCGAGGAAGATCAGATCCGGATTGTCGGTGATGATCTGCTCGGACTGCAGTTGCGGGTAGGTCACGCCGCCGATGTCGGCGCCGGCGATGTTCTTCAGGCCGAACAGTCCGTACACGTGGCCGATGAAGGTGTCGCCGGCCGCGGTGAAGAACGTCTGATCCAGCTCGTGGTAGTAGGTCAGACCGTCGGCCTGCGGGGCCGCGAGGACGGCCTTGTCGATGCGGGTCGTCATCTCGTCGACCAGCTCGGCGGCGGCGTCGCCCTCACCGACGCTCACACCGATCTTCTCGATCTGGGCGTACGCCTCGGCGACGGTGCTCGGCGCGGGCTGGTCCAGGACGGTCACCCCGGCGCGCTCGAGCCCGGACACCACGTCCGGCGCGAGTTCATTCGACACCACCAGGTCGGGGGTGTAGCCGAGGATCGCCTCCAGGTTCGGGGTGTACCCGGACAGGGCGGTCTTCGGGGCGTCCTCCGGGTAGTCCGACTGATCGTCGACGGCCACCACGCGGTCGCCGGCGCCGACGGCGAACAGCGTCTCGGTGGCCGACGGACTGAGCGAGACGATCCGGGCGGCCGCGGTTTCGGTGTCGGTGACCCCGCCCGAGCCGGTATCCGACGAGCAGGAGGCCACGAGGGCGGCGGTCGCGAGGAGGCTCGCGAGGGCGATACCGCGACGGCGGCGGTTGCTGACTGTCATGAAGTAGTTCCTTCTTCCGAGGAATCAAGTCATTCGTCACGACGGAGCTGACCTGACTCATCCGCCGTGTGGCGGCATCACAGTTGCGGGGACAGCGCCGGATTCGCACCGGCTTCACTGGACGTCGTGACGACCCGACCGGCGGTCGGGTCCACCGCGCGATTCTACCCGTGCACCCGCACGCAACAGAACTCGCGCAGTCCGCGATTGGGCCGCGCGGGGACGACCGGAGCGGCGACGGTACTACTATTTCCCCGAGATACAAGTGTTTCCCCGATAGCGGGTTTGGAGAAGGAAAAGATGACGTCCTCGGAGAATTCGGCGTTGGTCGAGCGGGTCGGGCACTACTACGTTGCCGACCACACCTATGAGATCGGGCATGAGAAGGTTCGCGAATATGCGCGCGCCGTGCAGGATTACCACCCCGCCCACTGGGACATCGCCGCGGCGAAGGAGCTCGGTTATAGCGGGCTGGTGGCGCCGTTGACCTTCACCTCGATCCCGGCGATGGCCGCGAACCAGAAGCTCATGCAAGAAGTGGTCGTCGGCTACGAGACCTATGTGCAGACCGAGCAGTCGTTCCACCAGCACCGGCCGATCGTCGTCGGCGACGTGCTGACCACCGACGTCGAGCTCACCTCGGTGCGACGCATCGCGGGCAAGGACATGATCACCATCACCAACACGCTGGTGGATCAGCACGGCGAGACGGTGCACACCATGGCCACCACCGTCGTGGGCGTGTCCGCCGACGAGGTGGATCCCGGGATCGCGCAGGCCGTCGCCAAGGTGATGATGCACGACGTCGAAATCCTGTCGGTGGAGGCCGCCGCGGCCGACTACGTGAAGACGGTCCGCGAAGGCGAGCCCGCGCCGCAGTCGCAGGCCGGTGCGACCCGGACCGTCGGTTCGCGCAACTTCGACGACCTCGCCAAGGGCGACGCCCTGCCGGTGCACCACAGCGGCCTCACCCGTGGCGACCTGGTCAACTACGCCGGTGTGGCCGGCGACGCCAACCCGATCCACTGGGACGAGAGCATCGCCAAGCTGGCCGGCCTGCCGGACGTGATCGCGCACGGCATGCTCACCATGGGTATGGGCGCCGGTTCGATCTCCGCGTGGTCGGGCGATCCGGGTGCGGTCAGCAAGTACGCGGTGCGCCTGTCGGCCCCCGCGGTGGTCCCGGCCGACGGTCGCGGCGACATCGAATACGGCGGCAAGATCAAGTCGCTGGACGCCGAGACCCGTAGCGGCACAGTCATTTTGACCGCGAAGTCGAACGACAAGAAGATCTTCGGCATGGCCACCCTGGACCTTCGCTTCTCCTGACCTGGCCTTGAGCCACCAGTTGTGCGCGGGCGGAAAATAATTGCGCGTAGGTGTTTCGGACCGCGTCGAGGTGTGACATAGTTGTTGGGCGGGTGACAGATCTGTGCCCGCCAATCTGAAGAAGGCAGTAAAACAGCATGGCACAAGGGACCGTCAAGTGGTTCAATGGCGAAAAGGGCTTCGGCTTCATCGCCCCCGACGGTGGTAGCGAAGACGTCTTCGTCCACTACAGCGCGATTTCGGGCAGCGGCTTCCGCAACCTCGAAGAGGCGCAGCGAGTCGAGTTCGACATCGAGCAGGGCCCCAAGGGTCCGCAGGCGACCAACGTCGTTGCGGTCTGATTAAGAGCTCTTCACAGCAACGCCCCGGTTCCTAGAACCGGGGCGTTGCTGCATCGCCGGGGCACTGAACCCCCGCAGCTCCCGCGAAATGCTTCCGTTCCCGCGAGAGGCTTCCGCTCCCGCGGGCGTCGGGTGAGCACGCGGCAACGGAGAACTCTCGCGGGAACCGAGAACTCTCGCGGGAAGGGGTGCCGCGGGACTAGGTTTGCGGCATGGACGTGCCGGCGATCGATTTCGCTGCGGAGCTGACTGCGTCGGTGCAGTCGGTGCGCGAATATCTGCGGGTTGCGACGTCGCTCGCTCCCGCCCCGCCGTCGACGACACGCGACGGGTGGATCGCCGTCGAGCCGGGCGGCCGCTCGCCCTGGATGCACATGCGGGAGGTCGGCGTCACGGAGGTCGCGCCGTTCGGAGTGCTCGTGACGTTCGTCTGGCGGCCGCTCCTTGCCGAGGATGAGTCGGTTCGCGATCACGGTGGCGGTGATGCTCGACGTTTCGCGGTATTCCTCGGTGCGGGCAACCTCGTCGAGCAGTTTCAGCTCGATCGGTGGTTCACGACGCTGGACCTCGGCCTCGACGGTGCCGGTTGGCGCGACGACGCGGTGCTGATGGGCGGTCTATGGTTCGTCCGACTGGCGGGCAACTGACCGCGGCGGGCCCCTGAGCGGTCCGACATGGACGCAGCTGTACTGACCGGCTTCTGCCAGCGCGGAAGCATGTTCGGTCGGCTGCGGCGATCCTGACCGAACGCGATGCCGCACCCGCGGTGGCGTATCGGGCCGCCCGCTTGGGGAAGGCGATAGCGGACGACGACGCGGGGCCGGTGACGCGCGGCATGCGCGACGGTGCGCTGTCGGCGGAGAAAGCGGACGCGGTGGTGACCGGGTTGGCACACCTGACCGATCGCGTGAACCTATCGGAGGAGAAGCGGGCCAAGGTCGTCGGCGCGCTGCTGGTGCAGACCACGCCGGCGCGGGTGCCCGTCGCCGAACGCGATGATCTGAACGCGATGACGATGGACCGCACCGACGACGGTCGGGTGGCGGTGACCCTGGATCTGGACACACTCGCGGCGGAGGAACTGTGGGCGGCGCTGGATCCGTTGACGCGGCCGGTGCCGGAGCCGGACGGCTCGGAGGACACGCGGTCGGCGAAGCGGCGGCGTGCCGATGCGGTGACGCAGGTGGTGCGGACCTATCTGTCGCATTCGGACCGGCCGGAGTCCGGGGGAGTACTGCCGGAAGCCACGCTTCCAACGCGATGCGTTGTTGGAGAATTCCATATCGACGTCGGGTCCGCGCCGCACGGTGCGGCGCGGACCCACCCGGTCGGGTTGATCAGCCGGTGGCGATGATCAGCGGCACCAGGAGTTCAGCGACGGTCCAGCCGCCGTGGTGGCCCGGCATCATCGTCTCCATCGGTTCGTGGACGCTGCGGGTGAGCAGCGTGTCCCGTCCTGCCACGGCCACCACGTCGCCGATGCGTTCGGTGACGTGCGCGGCGGCGGGGGCGCCGAACCAGCGTTCGGCCAGCACCTGGTCGCGGGTGGCGACGTGCGCGTGGCCGTCGAGTTCGTGTGCCCAGCGTGCGAACACATCGTCGGCGCGACCGGGCTCGGCGTAGACGTGGCGGACGCGCGCCTCGCCGCCGACGGCCCGGACACCCTCGGTCAGCGCCGGCGTGGTGTCGATGTCGATGCGGCGCCCGGCGGTGATCATGCCGTGGTCACCGGTCACCACCAGCGTGGCGCCGGGTTGCAGGGCCTCGACGATGGCCGCGGCCACGTCGTCGATCCGGCGGAGCCGTTCCTGCCACTCCGGGGTGCCCGGTCCCCACCGGTGCCCGGCCGCATCGAGGTTGGGCAGATAGGCATAGACCAGCCGAGGTCCCTGATCGCCCGCCGCCAACAGCTCGACGGCTTGGTCGCGCACCGCATTCGGCGACGAGGCATCGCGATAGTCCGCGGGAGTGCCGTAGGCGGCGCGCGTGAGGCCCGACTCGCGGAAGAGTTCGGGCATCAGCGTGATCACCGCGGCGCCGGCGTGGGTGAGCTCGTCGAACGCCGACGGCATCGGCTGGACCTCGGTCGGCGGGTAGAGGCCGTCGGCGGGCGGCCCGTCGGCGGTGTCCAGGGTCCACCGGAGGGCGTTGAGAGTGTGCTCGACGGCCGGATCGAGGTCGCGCGGTGCGAAGCTGTAGCCGAGGACGCCGTGCTCGGCGCACGGCAGGCCGGTGCCCAGACTCGTGAGACTGGTGGCCGTGGTCGACGGAAAGCCGACCCGCAGCGGCATGGAGCGATGGGCGAGGAGCGTCGGCGCGAACACCGAATGTTCGTGCAGCAGCAGGTCTCCCAGTCCGTCGACCATGAGGATCACCACGGTGTGGCTGTCCGGAATGGGGAGTGGTCGGTCGGCGCCGAAGCCCAGTGCGCTGGACGCTGATCCGGCCAGATCGGCGAGGGTGGGGTCGTCGGGCCAAGAGCCGGGGAGCAGTTCGTGGAGACGGTCCATGCCTGCGACGCTACGGAAGCCGACCGCGTTTGTGGCCCACAATGGGGGACATGGACGAGAGCACACCGCCGGTTCGCTATCCGGAAGCCGTGACAGTCGCCGATTTCGCCGCCAACCTCGCGGCCGTCCGGGCGCGGATCGCCGCGGCCGCGGCCCGTGCGGGACGCGATCCCGACGAGGTTCGCCTTCTACCGATCTCCAAGACCGTGCCCGCTGACCGCGTGCGTCTCGCGGTGGCCGCGGGGTGCCGTCAACTCGGTGAGAACAAGGTGCAGGAGGCCAAAGGCAAGGCCGCGGCGCTCGCCGATCTCGACGTCTCGTGGTCGGTGGTGGGCCATCTGCAGACCAACAAGGCCAAGGACGTGGTGGCCTTCGCCGACGAGTTCCAAGCGCTCGACAGCATGCGGGTGGCGCAGGCGCTGGATCGACGACTGGCGGCGGCCGACCGCACTCTGGACGTGCTGGTGCAGGTGAACACGTCGGCCGAGCCGCAGAAGTACGGGCTGGAACCGGCCGACGTGTTGCAGTTTCTGCGCGAGGTGTCGGACCTGCCCACCCTGCGCGTCCGCGGTCTGATGACGCTGGCGCTGTTCACCCCGGACTCCGAACTGGTCCGCCGGTGCTTCCGTCGGCTCCGCGCGGTCCGCGAACGGGTCCGGGACGTGGACGCCGACCTGCTCGGGCCGGGCGAACTGTCGATGGGCATGTCCGGCGACTACGAGGTCGCTATCGAAGAAGGATCGACCTGTGTTCGCGTCGGCCAGGCGATCTTCGGTGCCCGCGCGACCCCGGACAGTCACTACTGGCCCTCGGCCGCCGACCCCGCACCGTCGGGAGACTAGGGTGAATGGCACCGAGTGACATAAGTGATTGGAACGGTGAACTGTGACTGACATCAACACGGCTGCGGCGCGCGGCGGCGATGCTCGTGCCAACACCATCGACGGGATCCTGCGACGCAGCGCCGCCGTCAACAAGGAGCGGGTCGCCCTGCGCTTCGGTGGCCGCGAACTGACCTACGCGGCGCTCGACGACGCTGTCTCGCGGGCCGCGGCTGCACTTCTCGACCTCGGGCTCACGGCCGGCGACCGCGTCGCCGCCTACGGCACCAACTCCGATGCCTACGTGATCGGCTACCTGGCCGCGGCGCGCGCCGGTCTGGTGCACGTGCCGATCAACTACGCGCTCACCGGGGAGGAACTGAGCTACCTGCTGGCGCAGTCCGGCGCCCGCGCCGCGCTGGTGGATCCGGCACTGGCCTCGCAGTTGGACGCGGTCCTGAGCGCGACCGCCGTCGAACATGTACTTCCGCTGCGGGAGGCGGACGGTTCGCTGCTGGAATTGGCGACCGCGGGCGAGGCGCTCGACTTCGAGTCGGCGGCCTCCGGCGAAGATCTGGTGCAGCTGCTCTACACCTCGGGCACCACGTCGAAGCCCAAGGGCGCCATGATGACTCATCGCGCACTGGTCCACGAGTACACGTCGTCGATCGTGGCGCTCGACCTCGCCGCCGATGACAACCCGCTGATCTGCATGCCGCTGTACCACTCGGCAGGCATGCACGTGTTCATGGTTCCGTACCTCGCGGTCGGCGCCACCGTCACGCTGCTGCCCGCGCCGGACATCCCGGAGATTCTGCGGATCGTGGAAGCGGACCGGATCGGTGCGCTCTTCCTCGCCCCGACCGTGTGGGTGCCGTTGGCCGCACACCCGGACCTGGACACTCGCGACCTGTCGTCCCTGCGTAAGGCGCAGTACGGGGCGTCGATCATGCCGGTGACCGTCCTGAATCGTCTCCGCGAGAAGTACCCGGACCTGGGCTTCTACAACTGTTTCGGTCAGTCGGAGATCGGTCCGCTGGCCACCGTGCTGCGCCCGGAGGAGCACGCGGAGCGGCCGTCGTCGGCCGGCCGCGCGGTGCTGTTCGTTCAGACCCGCGTGGTCGACGCCGACGGCAACGACGTGCCCGACGGCGAACCCGGCGAGGTGCTGTACCGGTCGCCGCAGCTGTGCGAGGGCTACTGGGACAACCCGGAGGCCACCGCGGCGGCGTTCGAGGGCGGCTGGTTCCACTCCGGCGACCTCGTGACCCGTGACGCGCAGGGCTACCTCACGGTGGTCGACCGCATCAAGGACGTGATCAACACCGGCGGCATCCTGGTCGCCTCCCGCGAAGTGGAAGACGCGCTCTACACGCACGACGCGGTGGGCGAGGTCGCGGTGATCGGTGTGCCGGACGAGAAGTGGATCGAAGCGATCACCGCGGTGATCGTGGTCCGCGACGGCGCGCAGGTGACCGAAACCGAACTGATCGCCCACGTGAAGGAGCGCCTGGCGCCGTTCAAGGTGCCCAAGGCGATCCGCTTTGTGGAGTCGCTGCCGCGCAACCAGAGCGGCAAGCTGCTCAAGCGCGAGCTGCGCGACTCCTGATCGCCCAGCGGGGACGTCACGACGACGAGGACAACAACCGGACCAGGTAGTTCGCCGAGCGGGCGACGTTCGGGTCCTCGTCGTCGCGCAGGCGCGACAGCGCTGCCACCGTGGGCGGCCCCGGCACCTCGGCCAGGGCCTGCGTGAGGCGCAACCGCGCGCCGGGATCGGCGGCGGCGTTCACCTGCGTCACCAGCAGGTCCACCAGGTCCTCGGCGCGGTCGCGCCGCCGCGCCAGCGCACCGAGGGCCTCGGCGGCATCGACGTCGGCCACGCCGTCGATCACCATCTGCAGGAGCACCGGCAGGGCCTGGGCCACACCCCGCGGCCCGACGGCCAGTGCGGCCCGCCGCCGCAGTACCGGATCGTCGTGATCGAGCAGCGCCGACAGCGTGGCGGTCGCCGCGTCCGACGGTGACTCGGCGATCGCTTCGACGGCGCGACGTCGCACCAGCGGGTCGGGGTCGTCGAGCGCGGACGCCAGCGGGCCGAGCGCTACATCGCCGGAGCGACGCAGCGCCCACTTGAGCGCACCCGCGGTAATGGGCTCGGTCTCGGCCAGCACAGCCTGGGTCAACGGCTCCGCCAGGCGGACCGCGTCGCCCGCGTCCATGCCGAGTGCGCTGAGTTGGCGTCGTACCGGCTGCACCGACTGCAGGCCGCGGATCAACGGCAGCAGCTGCTCCACCTGCGCCCATCGCTGCGGCGCGCCCGACCGCAGCGTCGACAGGCGCTCCAGCAGATCGGCCTCGGCGGCGAGTCGTTCCTTCGTCTGCGTGATCAGCCGGTCGATCAGTGCGCCCGGGTCCGCCCCGGAATCCGCCAGTGCGACAGCGACTTCCGCGAGGGACAGGCCGAGGGTCCGCAGGCTCTCGATCCGGAACAGGCGCTGGAGATCGCCGTCGTCGTACTCGCGGTAGCCGCCCGCCGATCGCGTCGACGGCGTGAGCAGCCCGATCTTGTCGTAGTGGCGCAGCATGCGGACACTGACGCCGGACTGCTGTGCCACCTCGCCGATCTGCATGGTCGTCTACACCTCGTCCAGTCCGGCGTCGGGGTCGTCGAGCAGCCGCTGTGTGGCGGCGGCGTGCACACGCACCGCCTCATTGTCGCTCGATGCGGCGGCCCGCAGCGGGCTTTCGGCAGCTTGGCCGAGTGCCGCCAGGGCCCGGCTCAGACTGCGGCGCAGCGGCCGATCGTCGCGGCCCAGACGTGCGGCCAACGACCAGGCGAGCGACTCGCGCAGATCGTCCGGCACCAGCACCACCGCGGCGCGCCACGCGCTCGCGGCGAGATCGTCGTCGGGGGAGTCGAGCAGTTCTGGAGTGACCGCCGACCAGCCCCGCGGGTCGCCAATCTTCGACATCGTGTGCAGCGCTTGGCTTTTCGCCTGCGATCCACGGCCGCGGACCTCGCGCAGCAGCAGCGGCAACGTCGCCTCCACGTCCTGGCGAACCAGCGCCCAGGTCAGCATGTCGCGGACGAAGAAATCCCGCTCGATCGCGCACCGCTGCACGAGGAGCGCGGGATAGCGGGCAGCGGGTTCGGTGCCCGCGGCGAGTGCTGCACGCAGCCGCACCGAGGCGTTCGGTGCGGTGAGTGCCGTCGACACCTGTTCGTGGCGCATCGAGACGGTCATGGGCTTCTCCTTACGGTTCCGGGTCGGTACCCGATACCGAGTGAACGGCCTGACACCGTGTCAGGGTCAAAGGGACCATTGCGTGCGCGCAACCATTCGCGCAGAATCGATCCATGTATGCACGCAGAGCAGCGCGTTGGGCGGCATCGCTGGTGACGTTGGGGTTGGTCGTGGGATGCTCGGCCGAGGACGTGGCCCTCCCCAGCGCCACGACCGTCGAGGCGGGTGCGTCAGAGGTGGCGACGGGACTCGACGCGCCCTGGTCGATCGCCTTCTATGGCGACACGCCGCTGGTCAGTGAACGCGATTCGGCACGGATCGTAGAGCTCGACGCCGACGGCGAGTCCCGCGAAGTGGCCCGCGTCGACGGGGTACGTGCCGGTGGTGAGGGCGGCTTGATGGGCCTCGCGGTCCGCGACGACTACCTGTACGCGTACTACTCCACCGCATCCGACAACCGCATCGAACGCTTCGCCATCGACGGCGAGCCCGGCGCACTGTCGCTCCGCGACGGGCAGGTGATCGTCGACGGCATTCCGGTCTCGGCCCATCACAACGGCGGCCGCCTCGCTTTCGGCCCCGACGGCCGGCTGTACGCCACCACCGGCGATGCGGGGCAGCCGGACCGGGCCCAAGACCCGAATTCGCTGGCCGGCAAGATCTTGCAGATCGCCGACCCCGACGGTGCCCCGGACCAGGTGCAGGCGCGGGTGTACTCGATGGGCCACCGGAACTCGCAGGGACTGGCGTGGGCGCCGGACGGCACGATGTTCGCCGCCGAGTTCGGGCAGGACACCTGGGACGAGCTCAACGTGATCACCGAGGGCGCCAACTACGGGTGGCCGGTGGTGGAGGGCATCGCCGGGCGCGAAGGCTTCGTCGATCCCGTGCAGCAATGGTCGCCGCAGCAGGCGAGCCCCAGCGGTATCGCCTTCCACGACGGGCGGATCGTGATCGCCAACCTGCGCGGGCAACGCCTGCGCACCGTCGCCGCGAGTGCGCCGTGGGGCACCACCGACACCCTCCAGGGCGCCGGTCGACTCCGCGATGCGGTGGTGGCGCCCGACGGTTCGCTGTGGGTGCTCACCAACAACACCGACGGGCGCGGCCGGCCGGGCGCCAACGACGACCGGATTCTGCGCGTCCAGCTCAGCTCTGGCGACGTCGAACCATCTCGGTGATCCACGTCGGCGCATAGGGCGAGGTGCAGTTCGGCGCGGTGGGGTAGTCGCGCAGCACGCCGAGGCGTTCGCCGATCGCCAGCGCGCGCGGTCGCCGGCCGGGGTCCTCGATGCCGATGTGGGCCAGGCACGTGTTCATCGCCCACTGCAGGCGCTCGGGCGCGTCGGCCATCTCCGCCTCGATTACGTCCAGGAGACCGTCGAGGTCGAGGCTCGCGAGGTCGTCGGCCTTGGCCGCCCGCACCACCCGGTCGGCGGTGAGCGCGCAGCCCGCACTGGCGACCACCGGATCGGCGTCGGCCAGCCACGCGACCCGCAGTTCTTCGGCATGCGGGCTCTTCTTCACCACGTAGCCCACCAGCCAGTCGTGCACCTTGGGGGTGCGCGTCTGCCGGATCATGGTGTCCAACTCGTCGCGGCGGAACTGCTTGGGTCGGCACACGAGGATCGCCAGGAGGCGCGCGGCGCTGTCGTCGGTGGCCCACAGGGCTGTCGCGAGATCGGGTTGCGCCTTGAACTTCTTGGCGACCGCGCGCAGCGCCGTGAGGTGCACCGCGTGATCGTCGCCGTGACGGGTGTTGACGGCGAGGAACGTGGGGTCGCGCAACTCCGCGAGTTCGGCTAGGACGTCGTCGAGTACGGGTGCGGTCATGCGGCCGAGGATAGTGCGCCGCGTACCCTCGTAGCCGTGGTTGATCTCGCATATGTCATCGCAGGTTCCGAGGCCACCGGCGGCGCCGGTCTGCAGGCCGACCTGAAAACCTTCCAGGAGCTGGGCGTCTTCGGCGTCGGTACCATCACGTGCATCGTGTCGTTCGACCCGAAGAACGGCTGGGGTCACCGCTTCGTGCCCGTGGAGCCTGGCGTGATCGCCGACCAGTTCGAGGCCGCCAACGGGGTGTATGACCTCGACGTGGTGAAGATCGGCATGCTCGGCACCCCGGCGACGATCGACGTGGTCGCCGACTCGCTGAACAGCCGCCGCTGGCGGCACGTGGTGCTCGACCCGGTGCTGATCTGCAAGGGGCAGGAGCCCGGCGCCGCTCTCGACACCGACACCGCGCTGCGCGAGAAGGTGCTGCCGCAGGCCACCGTCGTGACGCCGAACCGCTTCGAGGCGCAGATCCTCTCCGGCATCGAGCAGATCCAGACCGAAGAGGACCTGATCGAGGCGGCGCGCCGCATCCACGCGCTCGGCCCGGAGTACGTGATCGCCAAGGGCGGCGTCGACCTGCCCGGCGACGACGCCATCGACGTGCTGTTCGACGGCGAGACGGTGACGGTGTTCCGCGCGCCGAAGATCGGGCAGGAGCGGGTCTCCGGCGCGGGCTGCACCCTGGCCGCCGCGATCACCGCGGAACTGGCCAAGGGGGCCGCCGTGGCCGACGCCGTGGCCTTCGCCAAGGAGTTCGTCACCGCCGGCATCGCAGCGCGGGTCAGCGGGAACGCGCCGTTCGACGCCGTCTGGCAGGGCGGCTACGTGGAACAGCTGAGCCTGAACGACTAGCGGTACTCGCTGTTCGCGGCGATCACGCCCGCGCCGCGCAGATAGCCGAGCAGCCCGGTGGTCAGGGGCAGGTCCGCCAAGTCGGCGGGGGCCACCCACCGGACCTCCTCGGCGTCGTCGCCCGAACGCAGGACGCCGCCGGTGACGGTGCCCGCGAAGTCGTGCACCTCGAAGAGTTCGTCGTCGCCGAACGGCACCGTCGCGGTCCACAGTTCTTCGCCGACGGTCACCTCCAGGCCGGTCTCTTCGCGAACCTCGCGCACCGCGGCTTCCTCGAACGTCTCGCCAGGCTCCACGTGACCGCCGGGCACCGACCAGCGGCCGCGCTGCGGGTCGTGGCCGCGCTTGACCAGCAGCACACGTCCGTCCTCGTCGACGAGGACGACACTGGCGGCGAGGACGATGCGCATCCGTCCACCGTAGCGGGGCGCAGTCGCGGTGGGCGTGCCCGATAGAGTCGCGTCGTGCGCAGTCGGGGGATGGTCAGTTGGATGCGGTGGATCGGTGACCTCGGGTGGTGGCTGTTCGTAGTGGCGACCGTGCTGCACATCGGAGCGCTCCCGGGCGACGGAATGCCGCGCCGCTACGCCGACTACGTGGAAACCGACCTCGGCTGGACCGCCTACACGCCCGTCCACAGCATCGGCTCCGGATTCACCCAGTGGAACATCGTGGCCACCGCCGCGGTGGTCGGGCTGGTGGTCGCGGCATGCGCGGCGGTGGCCGAGAGTGTGTTGCCGCCACGCGGTCTCTGGAGCGCGGCCGCACCGGCCGCGACCGCGGTCGGCGCCGGTGTGTTGCTTCTGGGCTCTTACTGGGCCGATCCGGCGCGGGGCTCGGTGACGGTGAAGCCGTGGCTGGTGCTGCTGATGCTCGTGGCCGCGGTGGTGATCCGCGAGGCAGGAGTCCGGTGGACGCGCAGCCGCGGCGACGGGGTCAGCCGTCGAGGAGCTGAAGAAGCACCTGCGCCTCACTGATCTGCGGCTCCTTGGTGGCCGTCAGCAGCGTGAGGTTCCCCGCTGCAGCGAACTCACGCAGCCGGGCCAGCGCCTGCTTCTGCTCGTCGTCGTCGGCGAGCTCGTCGCGGTACCGCTGCGCGAACTCGTCGAACTTGGCGGGGTCGTGGGAGTACCACTTTCGCAGCCCAGTCGACGGCGCCACTTCCCTGCACCACAAGGTCAGGTGGGCGCGGTCCTTGCTGATGCCGCGCGGCCACAGTCGGTCCACCAGCACCCGCGCGCCGTCGTCCGGGTCCGGATCCTCGTAGATGCGGCGCACCCGCACGGTCTTCTCCGTCATCGCTGCGGCCCTTCCTCCGGTTGTCGATCGTCCTGGTCCTGCAGTCCCGCGGCGCCCGCCAGTGCGTCGGCGCGCGCGAGCACGTCCTGGAGCATCTGCGGCGTGAGACGCCCAGTGAACGTGTTGTGCGACTGACGTGGAAGCAGCCGAGCAGGATCAGGCGGCGGCCGTCCGGGTGCTGCACCGGAACCTCGACGCCGTGCCCGAACTTCGGTCGCGGCCGCGGCACCTCCCAGCCGGTGTCGATCAGCGCCGACAACAGCGCCTGCCAACCGAACGCGCCCAGCACCACGACCGTGCGCAGGGTCGGCGCCAGCAACTCCAGCTCGCGGGCCAGATACGGCGAGCAGGTGCGCCGCTCGACGGGGGTCGGCTTGTTCTGCGGCGGCGCGCAGTGCACCGGTGACGTGATGCGTGCGCCGATCAGCTCCAGACCGTCGTCGGCGGATACCGCGTCGGGCGTACTGGCCAGTCCCGTCGCGAACATGGCGGCGTACAGGAAGTCGCCGCTGCGGTCGCCGGTGAACATGCGGCCGGTGCGGTTGGCGCCGTGCGCGGCCGGAGCCAACCCGAGGATCAGGAGGCGGGCATCCGCCGGCCCGAAGCCGGGAACCGCTCTGCCCCAATAGATCTGGTCGGCGAACGCGGCCCGCTTCTCGCGAGCCACCTCCTCGCGCCACGCCACCAGTCGCGGACACGCGCGGCACGTGGTGATCAGCGCGTCGAGCTCGCCGAGGTCGCGGACCGCCCGGGCGCGCCGCGGTGCGGTGGTGCCGGAAGGAGCCATGACTTCACGGTAGCGGCGAACCGACGGCAGCGGGGCGGCCTCGGTCTACGCTCGGGGCATGTCCGGACCGCAGGCATCGCCCGCGCTCTCCGCGCTGGTGTCGGCCGCCGCGGATGCCGCCGCGACGCGTTCGCGCACGGCCAAGATCGCCGCGCTGGCGGCGGTGCTCGCGCAGGTGCCGCCGGCGCAGGCGCCCGTTGTGGTCGGGCTGCTGCTGGGCAGCCCGGTGCAGGGCCGCCTCGGCGTCGGGTGGCGGACGGTCGCGAGCGAGCGCCCGGCCCCGGCCGCCGCCGCGTCGTTGAGCGTCGCGGACGTCGACGAGGCCTTCACCGTGCTGGCGACCGCCCGGGGCGCCGGCAGCGCTGCGCGGCGCACCGCCGCGCTCACCGACCTGCTCGGCCGGGCGACCGCGACCGAGCAGGACTTTCTGGTGCGCGTGCTGACCGGCGAGATGCGTACCGGTGCGCTGGCCGGGGTCCTGACCGATGCGATCGGGCAGGCGGCGGCGGTGCCGGTCGCCGTGGTCCGGCGCGCCGCCATGCTGTCCGGGGACCTCGGTGCGACCGCACGCGCCGCGCTGGCGGGGGAGGACCTGGCCCGGATCACGTTGACTCCGGGCGTGCCGGTGCAGCCGATGCTGGCGGCGTCGGCGCCGAGCGTCGAGGAGGCGGTGGCAGCGCTCGGTCCGGTGTCGGTCGAGTACAAACTCGACGGCGCGCGGCTGCAGGTGCACCGGGTCGACGGGGTGGTGCGCGCCTACACGCGGAGCCTGGCCGAGGTGACCGATCGCGTCCCCGAGGTCGTCGAGCTGGTCGGCGGCTTCCCGGGCGGGGACCTGGTGCTCGACGGCGAGACGCTCACCCTCGACGCCGACGGCCGAGCCCGGCCCTTTCAGGACACGATGAGCCGGTTCGGCGGCCGGGACACCGGCGACCGGCCGCTGTCGGTCAGCTTCTTCGACGTGCTGTACGCGCAGGACCGAAGCCTCGTCGACGCACCGCTGTCCGACCGGCACGAGTTGCTGCAGGCGATCGTCGGCCCGGCCCTGATCCCCGGTGCCCTGATTCCGGGCGGCGGTGCGGTTGACGGCCCCGCCGAGCGAGCCCGGGCCGCGCGGGACACGTTCGACGCGGCGCTGGCCGCCGGCCACGAGGGCGTCGTGGTCAAGGCGCTGGGCGCCCCGTACGCGGCCGGCCGCCGCGGCGCGGACTGGATCAAGGTGAAGCCGGTGTACACCTTCGACCTGGTGGTGTTGGCCGTCGAACGCGGCTCGGGACGACGCACCGGCCGGCTGTCGAACCTGCACCTGGGCGCCCGCGACCCAGACGGACGGTTCGGCGATGCCGGCGGTTTCGTGATGGTCGGCAAGACGTTCAAGGGGCTGACCGACGACCTGCTGCGCTGGCAGACCGAATTCTTTCCGACCATCGCCACCGGCGACGACGGATACGTCCTCACGCTGGCCCCGGAGACGGTGGTCGAGGTGGCGATCGACGGCGTGCAGCGGTCGAGCCGCTATCCCGGCGGCCTCGCGCTGCGGTTCGCGCGGGTCAAGCGCTATCGCACCGGTGCCGACGCCAAGCCCGCCGCCCACGCCGACACCGTCGACGATCTGCTGCAGCGGCTCCCGCCGCAGGGATAGCCGCCCCCTGGACCCCACGTCAGCGGGTGGCGGGCGCTCGGCCCTGGCAGAATGGGCCAGAAGAAGCCCCCTGCCCACGGAGAAGCCTTGGCCGTCGTTCGCACCCTCCGCGCCGCCGGTGCCGTCGTCGCGATGACGGCCGCCGCGCTCCTGCTGCCGTTGACGCCGACGGCGCACGCGGCGCCGCCCAGCCTGCTGGCGCCGGACACCGAGGGACTGACGCCCCAGTTGGCGATCGCCTACACCCTGGCCGCGCGCGAAGCCCACGCGGCAGGGGTGCCGCTGTGGATCAACTCGGGCAAGCGCAGCCGCGCCGAGCAGGCCGCGCTGTGGCGCGACGGACTGCGCACGTACGGCAGCGCGTCGGCCGCCCGCCGGTGGGTGCTGCCGCCGAACGAGTCGACCCATGTGACTGGACAGGCGATCGACGTCGCACCCCGCGCGGGTGCGACGTGGCTGCAGCGCAACGGCTTTCGGTACGGATTGTGTCGCTCGTTCGACAACGAATGGTGGCATTTCGAACTCGCGACGCTCCCCATGACGCCGTGCCCTCCGCGGGTGCCGGACGCCTCCGTACGGCCGCGTCGCTGACCCCGCGGGCGGGGAGTCGGCTGGCTGCCCCGCAGGGTTCTGCGTCACAATGGAGCGGTGCCCGAGTATCTGTCGTACGAAGAGTTCGGCCGCAACTTCTTCGAAGTAGCGGTCACCGAGTCGCGTATCGGCGCCGCGTTCAGCGCGATCGCGGGCGAAGAGTTCCAGGTGGGACCCCTGCCGGCCGGACCCGGCGGTGTGGTCAAGGTGGTTGCCGACGTGCACATCGCCGACCCGCAGATCACCCGCGTGGTGGGCGAGCTGATCACTTTCACCGTGAAGCTGCCGCTGGCCATCGGACTGCTGATCGACCTGAAGGTCGACCGCATCCACTACGACGTCGAAGGCCTGATCACGCTCCCACTGACGGTGCGCTGCGCCAAGCCGCTGGAACTGCGCATCGAGGTGGATCCGCCGGCGCCGCGCGATGTGGTGGTGGACGTGAACTCGCGGAACATGCGCGGTGAGCTCATCCGCAACCTGGCGCAGGTCGACGCCGAGATCCGCCGGGTGATCGCGAAGACCGTGGCCGAAGAGATCGACAAGCCGGAAGTGCGCAAGGCCCGGTACATCGACGTCGCCGCCGAACTCGCGCGCGCCCTCGAGGGGACCACCGAGGAAGAGGCGGACGCCGTCGCCGACGTCGCCGAGATCGCCGAGACGGAGGCCTTCGCGGCCCTCGTCGACGACGAACCGCACGGGATCCGCGCCCTGGAGTGACGGCGTTTCCGCCGGACCCTGGCCGCGGTCGCGGATTCCTGGTTGGCTGGAGCCATGGCCACCGACGAGTCCCCAGAAGACGGCTTCTACGTGCAGGCTGATCAGCCGTACGAGCGGGACACCCGCTACATCGAGACCCGCATCACCCGCGACGGCGCCGACGGCTACCCGGTGGAACCCGGTCGCTATCGCCTGGTGGTCTCCTACGCCTGCCCGTGGGCCAACCGCACGATCATCGTGCGCCGCCTGCTGGGCCTGGAACGGGCCATCTCGATGGGCGTGTGCGGCCCCACCCACGACCAGCGATCGTGGACCTTCGACCTCGATCCCGGGGGCGTGGACCCGGTGCTCGGCATCCCCCGGCTGCAGGACGCCTACTTCACGCGCATCCCCGGCTACGAGAAGGGGATCACCGTCCCGGCCATCGTCGACGAACGCAGCGGCGCGGTGGTCACCAACGACTTCCCGCAGATCACCATCGACTTCGAGACCGAATGGGTCGACTTCCACCGGCCCGGCGCGCCGGTGCTGTACCCGGAGGATCTGCGCGCGGAGATCGACGAGGTGAACGCACTGGTCTATCGGGACGTGAACAACGGCGTCTACCGGTGCGGATTCTCCGGTTCGCAGAGCGCGTACGACGCGGCCTACGACCAGCTGTTCAGCCGCCTGGACTGGCTCTCGGAGCGGCTCGCCGATCAGCGCTACCTGGTCGGCGACACCATCACCGAGGCCGACATCCGACTGTTCACGACGCTGGCCCGCTTCGATCCGGTGTACCACGGCCACTTCAAGTGCAACCGGCAGAAGCTGTCGGAGATGCCGGTGCTGTGGGCGTACGCCCGTGACCTGTACCAGACGCCCGGCTTCGGGGATTCGACGAACTTCGATCACATCAAGCGGCACTACTACGAGGTGCACCGCGACCTGAACCCGCTCGGCATCGTGCCCAAGGGGCCGGACCTGTCGAACTGGACCACCCCGCACGGTCGCGAGGCGCTCGGCGGACGCCCGTTCGGCGACGGCGACGCCCCCGCCCCGCTCTAGGCCCCAGCGCCCTCACGAGGGACGAAATCCCCTGGTGAGGGAATAGTCCTCCCGCCCCGATGGTTGGAACTCCGTGGAATAGAAAGAGGTCCGCGGAGTGGGGTTCAGGCGTAAGAAGGTCGGTTCGAGTCAGACGTTCGCCGCCTTAGCGGTACCCAACTTCCGGATGTACGTCACCGGCGCCTTCGTGTCGAACATCGGCACCTGGATCCAGCGCGTCGCGCAGGACTGGCTGGTGCTGCAGCTCTCCGGCGGATCGGCGATGGCCGTCGGTGTCACCACCGCCCTGCAGTTCCTGCCCGCGCTGCTGCTGTCGCCGTGGGGTGGACTCCTCGCCGACCGCGTCGACAAGCGGAAGCTGCTCATCCTCACCCAATCGTGGATGGCGATCTCGGCCCTCGGGCTCGGCGCCCTCACCGTCGCCGGCGTCGCGCAGACCTGGCACGTCTATCTCTTCGCCTTGATCTTCGGTATCGGTGCGGCGCTCGACGCCCCCGCCCGGCAAGCCTTCGTCTCCGAGGTGGCCGGCCGCGAGCACCTGACGAACGCGATCGGCCTCAACAGTTCGTCGTTCAACGCCGCGCGGCTCATCGGACCCGGCATCGCGGGCCTCATCATGGCCTCGGCCGGCGTCGGCTGGGCGATTCTGACCAACGCCATCAGCTACTTCGCCTTCCTGGTGGCCCTCAGCATGCTGAACCGGAGCGAACTGTCCCGCTCGGAGCCCGTCGCCCGTGCGAAAGGTCAACTGCGCGAAGGCTTCTCGTATGTGGCGCAGCGCGCCGACCTGCTCATCGCGCTCGGGGTGGCATTCGCCGTCGGCACCTTCGGCATGAACTTCCAGATGACCAACGCGCTGATGGTGCGCGGCGAGTTCCACCTGGGCGCGGAAGCCTACGGGCTGCTCGGCTCGATCATGGGCATCGGTTCCCTTCTCGGCGCGCTGATCGCCGCGCGCCGCGGCAAGGTGCCCAGCCTGCGTTTCGTGGTGGGAGCGGCGACCGTCGTCGGCGTCATCATCACCGCCTCGGGCCTGGCTCCCAACTACCTCTGGTACGCGATCAGCCTGCCGATCACCGGACTCGTGGTCCTGCTGACCCTGACCGCCACCAACATGTACATCCAGACCAGCGTCGATCCGCAGGTCCGTGGCCGGGTGATGGCGCTCTATATGACGGTGCTGATGGGCGGCACACCGATCGGTGCGCCCCTGCTCGGCTGGCTCGCCGAGATCTTCGGCCCCCGCGCCTCCCTGATCGGCGGCGGCCTCCTGCAGCTGTTCGTGATCGGCCTGGTGGTCCTGCTGGTGCGCCGCCGTTCGGTCGCTACCGCGCGGGTACCGGAGATCGACGAGGAGACCGAAGTGGTCGACGTCGAACCCGCAGATCCCGCTCCCGCAGATCCCGATCCGGCAGACCCCGATCCCGTGGGCGTCAGCTCGTCGGAGTCCAGCCCAGCAGCACCGCCACGAGTGATCCTGCCAACACCGCCGTCGCGACAACCAGTGCCCACGCGGTGACGATCACCACGAGCCACAGCGTCCGCAGATAGACGGGCATGAAGGCGGCCAGCAGCGGGTGCCGGGTGGAGTCCGGTGTGATCCGGCCGGTGAACGAGCCGACCAACCGGGCGGCCTGCCACAGGCCGCGCGGCCGCCAGATCGACGTGGGCCCGCTCGCGAGGGCGGCGATGTCGGCCAGTTCCGTGCCGGCCCGCACGTCGGCGACGTAGTCGCGGGCCTGCGCGGTCAGGTGGTCCGGCCGCTCGATGGAGCGGGTCAGCGGGGCGAGTCGGCGGTGCACGAGTACCGGCAGCAGCACGGCGGGCAGGCACAGCAGCACCACGATGAGGATGCCGACCGGTACCCGCCACTGATCGGCGTGCTGCCACGACAGGGCGCCCACGGTCATGGCCAGCAGGCCCAGGCTCGCGGCGAGCGCCGCGATGGTCAACAGCAGGGCGCGCAGCCCGCGGCCGGTGACGGCCAGGCTGCGTGCGAAACGGTCGGCCACCGTCCGGGAATCGGGCATGGCTCACTGTACCGACGGGACCGGCACCGGTAGCCTTGCGCGAGTGTCCGGAACCGTTGTGAACCCCGCCAGCCCGTCGAATCCCGCGCCGATCAAGTCGGTCAACGCCCGTCTCGCCGACGAACTCGGCGTCGCCGAAGGCCAGGTGGCCGCGGCGGTGAAACTGCTCGACGAGGGCTCCACCGTTCCGTTCATCGCCCGCTACCGCAAGGAAGTCACCGGCAGCCTGGACGACGCACAGCTGCGTCGTCTCGAGGAGCGACTGACCTACCTGCGGGAACTCGACGAGCGTCGGCTCGCAGTCCTGGCGTCGATCGAGGAGCAGGGCAAGCTCACCGACCAGTTGCGCGCGGCCCTGATGACCGCCGACACCAAGGCCCGGATCGAAGACATCTACCTGCCGTACAAGAAGAAGCGGCGCACCAAGGCGCAGATCGCGCGGGAGGCCGGTCTGGAACCGCTCGCCGACGCGCTGTTGGCCGATCCCACGCTCGTCCCGGACGAGGCCGCTGCGGCCTACCTCGGCGAGGATGTGGCCGACGCCGCCGCCGCGCTCGACGGCGCACGCCACATCCTGATCGAGCGGGCCGGGGAGGACGCCGAACTGGTCGGCGCCGTCCGCGAGAAGTTCTGGGCCCAGGGCCGCCTGGCGACCGAGCCGAAGTCCGAGCAGATCGCCGCCACCCCCGCCGCGCAGAAGTTCCGCGACTACTTCGACTTCAGCGAGTCGCTGGAGACCATGCCCAGCCACCGGGTGCTCGCCGTGCTCCGCGGCGAGAAGGAGGGTGCGCTCAGCCTGACCTTCGACGGCGGCGAGGACGAGGACTACATCACCCTGGTGGCGGCCACGCTGGGCATCGACCGCAGCGCACCGGGCGCGGCCACCGACTGGCTGGCCACCACCGCCCGCTGGGCGTGGCGCACCAAGCTGCTGATCTCGGCCACCATCGACGCCCGCCTGGGTGTCCGCAGCCGTGCCGAGGAGCAGGCGGTCACGGTCTTCGCCACCAACCTGAAGGACCTGTTGCTGGCCGCCCCGGCCGGCACCCGCGCGACGCTGGGCCTGGATCCCGGCTTCCGCACCGGCGTGAAGGTCGCCGTGGTCGACGGCACCGGCAAGCCGCTGGACACCGCGGTGATCTACCCGCATCAGCCCGCCAACAAGTGGGATCAGGCCAAGGCCGGCCTCGCCGCGCTGATCGCCGAGTACGACGTGGAGCTCGTCGCGATCGGTAACGGCACCGCCTCGCGCGAGACCGATGCGCTCGCCACCGAGCTGATCGCCGACCTGCGTAAGGCGGGTCGGGCCGCTCCGGCGAAGGCCGTCGTCTCCGAAGCGGGCGCGTCGGTGTACTCGGCCTCCGAGTACGCCTCCGCCGAGTTGCCCGACATGGACGTCTCCCTGCGCGGCGCGGTGTCCATCGCCCGCCGCCTGCAGGATCCGCTCGCCGAACTGGTGAAGATCGACCCGAAGTCGATCGGCGTGGGGCAGTACCAGCACGACGTGACCCCCGGGACGTTGGCCAAGAGCCTGGACGCGGTGGTCGAGGACGCGGTGAACGCCGTCGGCGTGGACCTCAACACCGCGTCGGTGCCGCTGCTGTCGCGCGTGTCCGGCGTGACCCCGACCTTGGCGCAGGCCATCGTGAACCACCGCGACGGCGTCGGCGCCTTCGCCAGCCGCAAGGCGCTGCTCGACGTGCCGCGCCTGGGCCCCAAGGCGTTCGAGCAGTGCGCGGGCTTCCTGCGGATCACCGGCGGCGACGATCCGCTCGACGCCTCCGGCGTCCACCCGGAGTCGTATCCGGTGGTGCGCCGCATCCTGGACCGCACCGGCCTCGCCCTCGGCGAACTGATCGGCGACACCCGGACGCTGCGCACCCTGCAGCCCGCGGAGTTCGCGGACGAACGCTTCGGCGTGCCCACCGTGACCGACATCCTGAGCGAACTGGAGAAGCCGGGCCGCGACCCGCGTCCGGCGTTCGCCACCGCCACCTTCGCGCGGGGCGTGGAGAAGGTCGCCGACCTCAAGCCCGGCATGGTGCTCGAAGGCGTCGTCACCAACGTCGCCGCGTTCGGTGCCTTCGTCGACGTCGGCGTCCACCAGGACGGCCTCGTGCATGTCTCGGCGATGAGCGACAAGTTCGTCTCCGACCCGCACGAGGTGGTCCGCTCGGGCCAGGTGGTGAAGGTGAAGGTCGTCGAGGTGGACACCGACCGCCAGCGCATCGGCCTGACCCTGCGTCTGAACGACGAACCGGGCGACCGCGCCAAGCGCGGCGGCGGTCGGCCCGGCGGCGATCGGCCGGGCAACAGCCCACGGGGCGGTAAGCCCCAGTCGGGCAACCGCCAGGGTGGCAACACGCGGGGTGGTGGCCGCCAGGGTGGGAATCGCCAGGGCGGCGGGGGACGCTCGGACAGCGCCGCCTCGGGCTCCATGGCACAGGCATTGCGGGACGCCGGCTTCGGTCGCTGACAGCGGCCCCGTTTCGGCTACTGGGCGACGCTCGCCGATCCGGACGGCAACCAGTTCTGCGTCGCCGCAGCCGCCGATCACTGACCGCCGGTTACAGGTCCTCGCTGGCGATGTAGCGGCGGCGCGCCGACAACAGCTGTACCTCGGGGCGCGACGCGGCGAGGCGTTCGACGGCGTCGAGCACATCGACCACGTGGGCGCGATCGGCGCTCACCGCAGCGGCCCCGAGGCCGGCGCGGCGGTGCAGGTCGCGGTGCTCCACCTCGGCGACCGAGACGTCGTACTTGCGGGCGATCTCGGCGACGATCGGGCGCACCACCGATCGCTTCTCTTTGAGCGAGTGCACATCGCCGAGCAGGAAATCGAGTTCTACAGTTCCAATCCACATACGGGTGCCGAGCCTAACGCACGCGGGCGCCCGTCGGATAGAGCTGCTTGGCGAGCGCTCGCTTGTCGGCCACGGCGGTGGCGACCTCGTCGACGGTGTAGCCGCCGGCGACGGGACGATCGGGGATCGGGTCGTCGCCGGACAGGATCGGCCAGCGGCTGCCCAGGTCGGCGAGCGAGGCGTGCTTGGTGCCGTAGTAGTCCGGTTTCGGGACGACGGCGACGCCGGAGTCGCCGGCCGCGGCGGCCAGCAGGTGCGGGTGGAAGCGGGTGGACAGCCAGGTGGCGCCGTGCCCGGTCGGCAGGCCGTCCCGCCACACGTCGAGGAAGGTCCGGATCCGGGCGCCGTCGAGGCGGTCGCCCATCAACGTCGGCACGGTCATGTCGTAGCCGGGAATGGCCTCGACCACGGTGACCTTCTCGGCAGGCACCGCCCAGGCGTCCAGGGTCGCCGTCAGCAGGTCGGCGAGGGCCGTCGGACCGCTCGCCTCGCCGCGACGGAAGTCCTCGGTCAGATCGCTCTGGGCGCAGAGCACCACCTCGCCGCTCGGCGGCACTGCGGTGGGCCGCTGCAGACGCGGCGACAGCCATGCATCATCGCCGTGTCGCGTGGCCGCGGCGATGCCGTCGAGCAGCTCGAAGGACGGTCGGTCCCGGACATCGAACACGGTGAATTGCGCTGCGTCCGTGAGGAATCGGCTCAGCGCCTCGCCCTCGAGGGCGGGGACGAGACCCTGCCCGGTGGCCACGGCGCGGGCGCCGGTGACTCGGGAGACCTCGGCGACCGCCGCCACCAGTGCCATCTGATGCGGCCACACCCGGTTGATGTAGCCGCCGCCGACCAGGTGAATGGTCTTGGCGCGCAACAGCATCTCCACGCCGGAACCCTCGGCGGGCGCCACCCCGAAGCGGCTCGCGGCCGCGGCCACCCACTCCCAGGGCCGCACCGGATCGATGTCGGAGTCCTCCGGTGCCGAATTCGCATGGTGGGTCAACTCCCACAGGGTGTTGACGAAGATCGCCCGCGAATTGGCCTGCCGCAGAAGGAGATTCGCCGATCCGGGCCGACCGCAGTCGACGACGACGGTGGCCAGCGGACGGTGCCGCGCGAAGTAGCGCAGCCACGCCTCCATGATCAGTTCGTCGCCGTAGTTGGGGTAGCCGGCCGGACCCACCAGGTAGATCAGGTCGTGGAACTCGAAGGCGCGGCGCGCTTGCCTGCGCAGCGTGGCCAGGCGAGAGGGTGCAGTGTTCACGGTGGAGAAATGTCGGTCAGTCCTCGGTGTCGCCGATGAGGGTGGCGACGTGATCGGGGACGAACTTGCTCAGCGAGCGCGGCGGCCGTACGTAGTTGCCCGACGACAGCGGCCGCTTGGGCAGCTTCACCACCGGGCTCGGCACATTCGTGTACGGGATGGTGGAGAGCAGGTGCGCGATCATGTTGAGGCGCGCGGCCTTCTTGTTGTCCGACTCCACCACGAACCAGGGGCTGGCGGAGGTGTCGGTGTGCACCATCATCTCGTCCTTGGCGCGCGAGTAGTCCTCCCACCGGTAGATGGATTCCAGATCCATCGGGGAGAGCTTCCACTGCCGCACCGGGTCGTCGCGGCGGGCGCGGAACCGGCGGAGCTGCTCGGCGTCGGACACCGAGAACCAGTACTTGCGCAGCAGGATGCCGTCGTCGATCAGCATCTGCTCGAAGATCGGGGTCTGGCGCAGGAAGCGGGTGTGCTCCTCGGGGGTGCAGAAGCCCATCACCTTCTCGACGCCTGCGCGGTTGTACCAGGACCGGTCGAGCAGCACGATCTCACCGGGCGCGGGCAGGTGCGCCACGTAGCGCTGGTAGTACCACTGGCCCTTCTCCCGGTCGGTCGGCGCGGGCAGTGCGGCCACCCGGGCGACGCGGGGGCTCAGGTACTGGGTGATGCGCTTGATGGCGCCGCCCTTGCCCGCGGCGTCGCGGCCCTCGAAGATCACCACGACGCGTGCGCCGGTGGCGCGGACCCACTCCTGCAGGGCGACCAGTTCGGTCTGCAAGCGGAAGAGCTCGGACTCGTAAGCCTTCTTGGACAGCGAGTTGGTCGACTGCGACTTCTTCTTCTTGGTCTTTTCCTGCTTGCTCATAGCGTGATCCTAGTGTGCGGTGCGGATAGGGAGAGGTGGAGTGCTCTACAGTGCGTCGACAGCGGCGATCTCGGCCTGCAGCTCGGCCACCGAGGCGTCGATACGGGCGCGGGAGAACTCGTTGATCTCCAGCCCCTCGACGATCTGCCAGTCGGTGCCGTCCGAGCGGACCGGGAACGAGCAGACGAGGCCTTCGGGAACGCCGTAGAGGCCCGGCGAGACGATGGCGGCCGACGTCCAGCCCTCGCTCGCGGTGCCGAGTGCCCAGTCGCGCACGTGGTCGATGGTGCCGTTGGCGGCGGACGCCGCCGAGGAGGCGCCGCGCGCGGCGATGATCGCCGAACCGCGTTGCGCCACCGTCGGAATGAAGTCGTCCACCAGCCAGTCGCGGTCGGCTGCGAGTGCCGCGCCGGTCAGCTCGCCCGCGAGCGCGTGGAAGATGTCCGGGTACTGGGTGGCCGAGTGGTTGCCCCAGATGGTGATACCGCTGATCGCGGTCACCGGCACGTCGGCGCGCCCGGCCAGCTGAGCGATCGCCCGGTTGTGGTCGAGGCGGGTGAGTGCCGAGAAGCGTTCGCGCGGAATGTCGGGCGCGTTCCGCGCGGCGATCGCGGCATTGGTGTTGGCCGGATTGCCGACGACGGTGATGCGCACGTCGTCGGCCGCGACCTCGCCCAGCACCTTGCCCTGCGCGGAGAACACCGACGCGTTGGCCGACAGCAGGTCGGCGCGCTCCATGCCCTTGGTGCGGGGCTTGGCACCGATCAGCAGGGCCTGCTGCACGCCGTCGAAGGCGGCGCGCGGATCGTCGAAGATCTCCACCGACGCGAGCTGCGGCAGGGCGCAGTCGTCGAGCTCCATCGCGATGCCCTCCGCGGCGCCCAGGGCGGCGGCAGTTCGAGCAGGCGCAGGTGCACCGGCTGGTCGCGGCCGAGCATGGCGCCGGCGGCGACGCGGAAGAGCGCGGCGTAACCGATGGTGCCCGCGGCGCCGGTGACCGTCACCGTGACGGGCGGCTTGGTGAAGGCGGTGGAGTGGGTCGAGGAGGTGGGCATGTGAGCGCCTTTCGTCGGTCCCCGGCGGGAAGACCGGGGGCGGGGCTGGGTGCGGGTGAGTTCGGGCGTCAGTTCGCGCGCAGGCGCAGACCCGCGTTCGGGTCGGCGTCATTGGTGAGCGCGAGCTCGTTGCCGTCGATGCGGTAGGTCACCGAACCGCGCAGCGTGTCGAGCACGACCTGTTCCACGCGGGCGATCTCGGGCGGGCACGCCATCTTGGTGGCGGCGATCGAACTGAAGGTGATCTTGTCGCCGGCCACCGTGGCGTTGCCGCGGAAGTTGTTGCAGCCGGTGGACCCGGAGACCGTGCCGTCGTCGGCCAGTCGGAGGTTCGGGGCGGAGTCCTCGATGGCGCGGGAGGACTCGACGGCCTGCTCGGTCACGATGGCGGTCACCGTCCAGGTGGTGCCGGTCAGCGCGGTGTTCGCGCGTTCGACGAGGGTCACCGCACGGCGGGCGTCGCCCTCCCCGCGGGTGAGCGTGAGGGTGTCGTCGGCGAGAGACCAGGTCAGCGGGCCGGACAGGAAGTCGGCGAGCCACGCGTCGGCCTGCTCGGCCGGACCCGGGCAGGCCATCATCGTGGAGGCGAGCTGCCCGGGCGTCATCGTCGCGCCGTCGAACGTCACCTCGCCCATGTGGCGGTTGCAGCCCGCGGTGGCCGCGATCCGGCCGGGCTGGGGGAAGGTCAGTTCCACCGGGCCGCCGCCGGGGATCGCGGGCCCGGTCACCTCGGTGGACAGATAGGTCTTGCCCACCAGCGCCGACGGCTCGGCCTGGGCGGCGGCTTCGTCGGAGCCGCATGCGGTCAGGGCGGCCACGGCGACCAGCGCCAGCACCGCGTTGAGACGGAGGATTCTGCGGTAGGAGCTCACACAGACAACGGTAGTGCACTGACCCCATGCCCGTGTCGGCCCGACCCGCGTACGGTAGATCACGATTCGTACCCGGACGCCGTCCGTTCGGGGGTAGCCACGGCAAGGAGTGGGATAGTCACCGATGGGTAAGTTCTCGAACGCGATGTGGCGCATGCTCGGTGCGCAGGCGACGCGTAACCAGTCGAAGTCTGTGGCGATGATCGAAGCCTCGACCGCTCACGACGACTGGGCGCAGGCGCTGACCGACGACGAATTCGCTTCGGCCGCAGCCGAATTGGACGTCACCACCGAGAGCGGCCGCACGCGGTTCCTCGCCTTGGCGCGGGAGGGCGGCACGCGATCCCTGGAGATGACGCCGTTCGACGTGCAGTTGCAGGGTGCGCTGCGCATGCTCGACGGCGACGTGGTGGAGATGGCCACCGGTGAGGGCAAGACCCTGGCCGGCGCGATCGCCGCCGTCGGTTTCGCCCTGTCCGGGCATTCGGTGCACGTCATCTCGGTGAACGACTACCTCGCCGGTCGTGACGCGAAGTGGATGAAGCCGCTGTACGACCTGTTCGGCATCGACGTGGGCGCGCTGTCGGAGAAGTCGACCCCGGACGAGCGGCGCGCGGCCTACGACTGCCCGGTGACCTACGGCTCGGTCAACGAGATCGGCTTCGACGTCCTCCGCGATCACCTGGTCCTGACCGCCGACGCTCTCGTCGCGCCGGTGCCCGACGTGGCGATCGTCGACGAGGCCGACTCGGTGCTCGTCGACGAGGCGCTGGTGCCGCTGATCCTGGCGGGCGCGACACCGGCCGCAATCCCCAACAGCGCGATCTTCGATGTGGTCTCCCGCCTCAAGGCCAAGCACTACGACATCGACGCCGACGGCCGGAACGTCTCGCTCACCGAAGAGGGCGCGCAGCTCGTCGAGGCCACCCTCGGCGGCATCAACCTGTACGACGACGAACACGTCGGCTCCACCCTGGTGCACGTCAACGTCGCGCTCTACGCGTACTACCTGCTCGAACGCGACGTGGACTACATCGTCCGCGACGGCGGGGTGCACCTGATCAACGCCTCGCGCGGTCGCGTGGCCCGTCTGCAGCGCTGGCCCGACGGCGTGCAGGCCGCCGTCGAGTTCAAGGAGGGTCTGGAGCTGACCGAGGCCGGCGAGGTGATCGACACGATCACCGTGCAGGCGCTGATCGGCCGCTACCCGAAGGTCGCAGGCATGACCGGCACCGCCATCGCCGCCGGCGAGCAGTTCCGGCAGTTCTACGGCCTCGAGGTATCGCAGATCCCGTCGAACGCGCCGAACATCCGCGAGGACGAGCCGGACCGCGTCTACGACACCAAGGCCAACAAGGTCGAGGCCGTCGTCGACTTCGTGGCGGCCACGCACGAGACCGGACAGCCGATCCTGATCGGCACCCACGACGTCGCCCAGTCCGAAGAGCTGGCCTACTTCCTGGAGCGCGCCGGGGTCACGGCGGTGGTCCTCAACGCCAAGAACGACGCCGAAGAGGCCGCGATCATCGCCGAGGCCGGCCGCAAGAACGCGGTGACCGTCTCCACGCAGATGGCCGGACGCGGCACCGACATCCGCCTCGGCGGCTCGGACGGCGACGACGACGCGCGCGAGGAGGTTCTCGACCTCGGGGGCCTGTGCGTGGTCGGCACCGGCCGGTACGACACCGAGCGGCTGGACAACCAGCTGCGCGGCCGCGCCGGCCGCCAGGGCGACCCGGGCCGCTCGGTGTTCTTCTCCAGCCTGGAGGACCCGCTGGTCACCAAGAACATCACCACGCTGCGCGAAGTGCAGGCCGACGCTCCGGACGGCCTCCTGGGCCCCAAGGGCATCGAGACCGTCGAGCAGGCGCAGCGCATCGCCGAGGCCGCCATGCTGACCCTGCACTCGAACACCTGGAGCTACAACAAGCAGGTCAACGAGCAGCGCGAGTCGATCGTGCGACGCCGCATGAACGTGCTCAAGACCGACGCCGCCGCACGCGACCTGGAGAAGGCCGAGCCCGAGCGCTGGTCCGAACTCGCCGAGGACCTCGACGACGAGGTGTTGACCGACGCGGCCCGCGAGATCGTGCTGTACCACCTGGACCGCGCCTGGGCCGATCACCTGGCCTACGTGGCCGACGTGCAGGCCAGCATCCACCTACGGGCGCTCGGCGCGCAGAGCCCGCTGGAGGAGTTCCACAAGCTGATCTTCGGCGAGTTCACCCAGATCGTCGACGAGGCCATGACCGCGGCGGCGGCGACCTTCCGCGAGGTGACGATCACCGCCGACGGCGTCGACCTCGACGGGGCCGACCTGCACCGTTCCACCATGACCTGGACCTACCTGGTCAACGAGAACCAGTTCTCCGCCGGTTCGCAGGCGATGCAGGGGATTGTGGGCATCTTCCGATGACCCGGGCTCCCGGCCCGTCGGCACAGCCGGTCCCGTCAGGCGAGTCCGCCCCGCCGGAACGCGCCGACACCCCGTGGACGGTGCCCAACGCGCTCAGCCTGATGCGGCTGGCGCTGATCCCGGTGTTCGTCTGGGTCCTCATGGGCGCCGACTCGCCCGGCTGGGCGCTGGCGATCCTGATCGTCTCGGGGCTCTCGGACTGGCTCGACGGCAAGCTCGCCCGTTGGCTCGATCAGTCGTCCAAGATCGGTGCGCTGCTCGACCCGGCGGCCGACCGGCTGTACGTGATCGTGATTCCGATCTGCTTCGGTCTCAAGGGATACGTGCCGTGGTGGGTCATCGGGCTGATCGTCGCGCGCGATGTGCTGCTGCTGGGCACCGCGCCACTGCTCAAGAGCCGCGGCATCACCGCCCTGCCCACGCTGTACATCGGCAAGGCGGCGACGTTCGCGCTGATGAGTTCGTTCCCGTGGCTGCTCGGCGGGCAGATCGACGGGATCGTCGGCACCGTGGCCTTCCCGATCGGCTGGGCCTTCCTGATCTGGGGCGTCGGCATGTACCTGTGGACGCTGGTTCTGTACTGGATCCAGACGGTGCAGGTGGTGCGGACGCTACCCAGGGGGATGGCAGCGGCCGCTGCCGCCGACCGATAGAGTTCTACGCGGCGTGCGCACAGCGCGTCGTCCGAGAAGCCGGGGCCGACGCCCCGGACGCAGAAAGGTGAGACCGTGACTTCCACCCAGGTTCCCGCGGAACTGCGCTACACCGACGACCACGAGTGGCTCCGCAAGGTCGGTCCGTCGACCGTGCGCGTGGGCATCACCGACTTCGCGCAGGACGCGCTGAACGACGTGGTCTTCGTGCAGCTGCCCGACGTCGACTCCGAGGTGACCGCCGGTGAATCGTTCGCCGAGGTGGAGTCGCACAAGAGTGTCTCGGACATCTTCGGCCCGCTGGCCGGCACGGTCTCGGCGACCAACGACGCCGTCGTGGACGCGCCGGAACTGGTCAATTCGGACCCCTACGGCGAGGGCTGGCTGGTGGAGATCACCGTCGCCGACGACGCCGATCTGGACGCCCTGATGGCCGCGCTTCTCGACGCGGACGGATACCTCCAGGTCATCGCCGACTGATCGGCGAGGAACTCGGCGCAGTAGAATTCGAACCATGCCCGATCGTCGGCGACTCGCTGACGGCGACGGGGGTGAACCGGTAGGTTCTCTGGGTAAGAGATCCTGCCCGCGAACGCACTCAACGGCGAGGAGTGTTCGCTGCCATGTATGTGCTTGACAGGACCGACCCAGGGTCGGCGAAGGAGTTGTGGTGAGCGGTAAAGACGACGGTTACGAAGCACCGGTGGAGACCACTTCGGTATTCCGTGAGGAGTTCATCAAGGAGATCGACGCGCCCGCGACGACTCCGGAAGCCGGTGAGACCGGTGTGGAGCGGCTGCTGCCCGGCACGGCCCTCCTGGTGGTCAAGCGCGGCCCCAACGCGGGCTCGCGCTTCCTGCTGGACCAGGCGACCACCTCGGCCGGTCGCCATCCCGACAGCGACATCTTCCTCGACGATGTGACGGTCAGCCGTCGCCACGCCGAGTTCCGCCTGTCCGGCAACGACTTCAAGGTGGTCGACGTCGGGAGCCTGAACGGCACCTACGTGAACCGTGAGCCGGTCGACGACGCGACGCTCACCAGTGGTGACGAGGTGCAGATCGGCAAGTTCCGTCTCGTCTTCCTGTCCGGCCCGCGCGCCGGAGAATAGGACTGCCACCTCCCGTGACAGCGAACGCTGCCCGCGCGGATTCCGCGCGCTCGGACGTCGGAAGCCGGTCGATGTCGATCGGTGCGGTCCTCACGCTTCTGCGCGAGGACTTCCCGGACGTGACCATCTCCAAGATTCGCTTCTTGGAGGCGGAGGGTCTGGTGACGCCCGAGCGTGCGCCGTCGGGCTACCGCCGGTTCACCGAATCCGACTGCGAGCGTTTGCGATTCATCCTGACGGCGCAGCGCGACCGGTATCTGCCGCTCAAGGTGATCCGCGAGCAGCTGGATGCGATCGACGCCGAAGCGGCGGAGGGTCCGGGTACGCGGCTGCTGTCGTCGGCCCGCAGCGCGGTGGCCCCGGCCACCGACTTCGCCACGCGGGGCGGTCGTGTGTCGCGGGAAGCGCTGATCGAGCGCACCGGCGTGGACAACGCCTTCATCAGCGAGCTGATGCGCAACAGCCTGCTGGCCTCCGGCCCGGGCGGTTTCTTCGACGAGGACGCGGTGCGGCTGGTGGAAGCCGCCGCGGCGCTCGCGAACTTCGGTCTGGAGACGCGCCACCTGCGCGCCTTCAAGGTGAGCGCCGACCGCGAGGCCGGTCTGGTCGCGCAGATCGCCGGCCCCATCGCCAAGGGCAAGGGGACCGGTGCGCGTGACCGCGCCGAGGAACTCATCCGGGAGATGGCGGCGCTGTCGGTGACGCTGCATACTCAACTGGTGAAGGCCGCGGTCCGCGGCGTCCTCGACTGAGTGCCTCGACCGAGCAGTGCGCAGTACCGGTAGAAAGGGCTGAACCATGGGTGAGATGCGAATCGTCGGGATCCGAGTGGAGGCCCCGCAGAACCAGCCCGTGCTGCTGCTGCGTGAGGCCGAAGGCGCTCGTTACCTGGCCATCTGGATCGGACAGAGCGAAGCGGCGTCGATCGCGTTGCAGCAGCGCGGTATCGAGCCGCCGCGGCCGTTGACGCACGACCTGATCGTGAATCTGTGCGCGGCGTTCGACCAGGAACTGACGCAGGTCCGCATCGTGGACATGCAGGAGGGCACCTTCTACGCCGAGATGGTCTTCAGCGGCGGTGCCGTGGTCTCGGCCCGGCCGTCGGATGCGATCGCCGTGGCGATGCGCGTCGGTGCGTCGATCGTCGCCAGCGAAGAGGTGCTCGACGACGCCGGGCTGTCGATGCCGGACGAAGACGGCGAAGCGCCGGGCGAAGCCGCGAGCGACGACGACCTCGAAGCCTTTCGGGAGTTCCTCGACCACGTCTCGCCCGAGGATTTCCTCGGTCCCGAGTCCTGACGGTCACGGAACGGTCACTGCTCGGTCACTGTTGACCTACACCTCAACTTTAGGTTGAGGTTTGCCCGCGCGTCGCGTTGTTTCGTCGCCCCGCAGTCCCTAGTTTCAATGTCAACGCCGTCGCCAACTCGCGCGGCCGACACACTGAACTGATTCGGCGGAGTATCCTCGTTGAGAGGACTTCCACCGGTCCGATGTTGCGTGAGGGAGACACCGTGGGCGACCAGCCTTCTGATCCGCGTGCCGACGAGCAGAGCGTGCTCGATGAGCGAGTGACCGAACCCGTACAGGGCGGCCTCGACGAAGTGGCGCCGGGGCTGTTCCCGAACGACACCGTCCCCGACGAACTCGTCGGCTACCGCGTGCCGAGCGCCTGCCAGATCGCCGGCATCACCTACCGCCAGCTCGACTACTGGGCCCGCACCTCGCTGGTGGTGCCGTCCATTCGCGGCGCGGCCGGTTCCGGCAGCCAGCGGCTGTACTCCTTCAAGGACATCCTGGTCCTCAAGATCGTCAAGCGACTGCTCGACACCGGCATCTCGCTGCAGAACATCCGCGTCGCCGTCGACCACCTCCGCCAGCGCGGCGTCGAGGACCTCGCCCGCATCACCCTCTTCTCCGACGGCACCACCGTCTACGAATGCACCTCCGCCGAGGAGGTCGTCGACCTCCTGCAGGGCGGTCAGGGCGTGTTCGGCATCGCCGTCTCCGGCGCCATGCGCGAGCTCACCGGCACCATCGCCGACTTCCCGGGCGAGCGCGCCGACGGCGGCGTCACCGAGACCGCCCCGGAGGACGAACTGGCCGCCCGCCGGAAGAATCGCACGCGTCGCACCGGATAGCTCCTCGGTCCCGGTGTGGGTAGACTTACGGCCACGTCGCTGAGCTGCGGGAGAGAGTCCCATCCGGGGCCGCCGAAGGAGCAACACCTCTCCGTCAAACTCTCAGGCAGAAGGACCGTGGCAACAGTCGGCGTCTCTGGAAAGTGACCGGTTCGTACCCTCTTGCTGGGTGCCGGCCGGTCCGCCCACGGTGAAAGGCACCGCCGCGGCCTGCACGGTCTCGGCGCGCTGAATCTCTCAGGCGTCCCGCCCCGGCGTGACATGACAGAGGGGGAGGGCCCTTGTCCGGCGCCGCGCCGGACCGACCAGACGAGGCCGTCCCGCCATGACCGAAATCCTGCCCGCACCCTTCGTGGCCCGCCACATCGGACCCGACGCGGACGAAACCGCACGCATCCTCGAGGTCCTCGACGTGGCCTCCCTCGACGAACTCGCCGAGCGCGTGGTGCCCGCCGCGATCGCCGACCCGGCCGGTGCGCTGGCCGCCCTCGACGCGCCGCTCACCGAAGCCGAGACCACCGCGCGCCTGCGCGCGCTGGCCGGCAAGAACACCGTCGCGCGCAGCATGATCGGCCTCGGCTACTACGACACCCACACCCCGGCCGTCCTCAAGCGCAACATCATCGAGAGCCCCGCCTGGTACACCGCGTACACCCCGTACCAGCCGGAGATCAGCCAGGGCCGCCTCGAGGTGCTGCTGAACTTCCAGACCATGGTCGCCGATCTGACCGGCATGGAGGTGGCCAACGCGTCGATGCTCGACGAGGCCACCGCGGCCGCCGAAGCGATGACCCTGCTGCGTCGAGCCGGTAAGTCCAAGTCCCCGCGCCTGGTGGTCGACGTCGACCTGTTCCCGCAGACCCGTGCGCTGATCGAGACCCGCGCCGAGCCACTCGGCATCGAGGTGGTCGAGGCCGCACTGGATGCCGCAGCCGCCGACGGCGGGCTGCCCGAGGGCGAGTTCTTCGGCGTCATCCTGCAGGTGCCGGGCGCGAGCGGCCGGGTGGTCGACGCGACGTCGATCATCGCCGCGGCCCACGAGCGCGGTGCCCTGGTCGCGGCCGGCGTCGATCTGCTGGCCGCCACCCTGATCACCCCGCCCGGCGAACAGGGCGCCGACGCGTGCTTCGGCACCACCCAGCGCTTCGGCGTGCCGATGGGCTTCGGTGGACCGCACGCGGGCTACCTCGCCGTGCACGCCAAGCTCACCCGTCAGCTGCCCGGCCGCCTCGTCGGCGTGTCCAAGGATGCCGACGGCAACCTCGCCTACCGTCTGTCGCTGCAGACCCGCGAGCAGCACATCCGCCGGGAGAAGGCCACCAGCAACATCTGCACCGCGCAGGTCCTGCTGGCCGTCCTCGCCGCGATGTACGCCTCGTACCACGGCCCGGCAGGGTTGACCGAGATCGCGCAGCGCGTCCACGGTCGCGCGGTCGCGCTGGCCACGCGCCTGGCCGCGGGCGGTCGCACGGTGGCCCACCGCCGGTTCTTCGACACCGTCGAGGTGCGGGTGCCCGGCGAGGCCGCGGCCATCGTCGCCGCCGCCAAGGCCGACCACGGCATCAACCTGCGCCTGATCGACGCCGACCGCGTCGGCATCGCGTGCGACGAGACCACCACCGAGGCCGACGTGGCCGACGTGCTGTCGGTGTTCGGCATCGCCGCGGACGGGTCGGCGGACGAGGACTTCGTCGTCGAGGTCGCCGACCGCACCAGTGGCTTCCTCGGCCACCCGTCGTTCCATCGCTACCGCACCGAGACCGCCATGCTGCGGTACCTGCGCATGCTGTCGGACAAGGACGTCGCCCTGGACCGCAGCATGATCCCGCTGGGCTCGTGCACCATGAAGCTCAACGCCACCACCGAGATGGAGCCGATCACCTGGCCCGAGTTCGGCGGCCTGCATCCCTTTGCGCCGCTGGAGGATTCGGCTGGCATCCGGGAGCTGATCACCACCCTGGAGGACTGGCTGGTGGCCATCACCGGTTACGACCGGGTAAGCCTGCAGCCGAACGCCGGTTCGCAGGGCGAGTACGCGGGCCTGCTCGCGATCCGCAAGTACCACCTCGCCGCCGGTGACACCGAGCGCGACATCTGCCTGATCCCGTCGAGCGCGCACGGCACCAACGCCGCGTCCGCGGTGATGGCGGGCATGCGCGTGGTGGTGGTGGCCTGCCGCGAGAACGGCGACGTCGACACCGACGACCTGCGGGCCAAGATCGACAAGCACCGCGATGAACTCGCCGCGATCATGATCACGTACCCGTCCACGCACGGCGTCTTCGAGCACGAGATCACCGACATCTGCGCGGCCGTGCACGATGCCGGCGGCCAGGTGTACGTGGACGGCGCCAACCTGAACGCTCTGGTCGGGCTCGCCCGACCGGGCCGGTTCGGCGGCGACGTCTCGCATCTGAACCTGCACAAGACCTTCTGCATCCCGCACGGCGGCGGCGGCCCGGGCGTCGGCCCGGTGGCGGTGCGCGAGCACCTGGCGCCGTTCCTGCCGAGCCACCCGCTGGCGTCGGAGCTGCCGGACACCGGCATCACGATCTCGGCCGCCCCGTACGGCTCGGCGTCGATCCTGCCGATCACCTACGCCTACATCGCGATGATGGGTGCCCAGGGGCTGCGTGAGGCCACGCTGACCGCGATCGCCTCGGCCAACTACATCGCGCGGCGGCTGGACGAGTACTTCCCGGTGCTCTACACCGATCCGAACGGTTGGGTGGCGCACGAATGCATCCTGGATCTGCGCGATCTCATCAAGGAGACCGGGGTCAGCGTCGACGATGTGGCCAAGCGCTTGGCGGACTACGGCTTCCACGCGCCGACCATGAGCTTCCCGGTGGCCAACACCCTGATGGTGGAGCCCACCGAGAGCGAGAACCTCGACGAGATCGACGCCTTCATCGACGCGATGGTGGCCATCCGCGGGGAGATCGCCAAGGTCGCCGACGGCACCTGGACCGTCGACGACAACCCGCTCGCCGGCGCCCCGCACACCGCCGAATGCCTGGCGGCCGAGTGGGATCGCGGCTACGACCGGATGACCGCGGTGTACCCGAGCGGCCTGCCGTCGGCCGGGGCGCGCGCCAAGATCTGGCCGTCGGTGCGCCGTATCGACCAGGCCTTCGGCGACCGGAACCTGGTCTGCAGCTGCCCGCCGATCGAGGCGTTCGCGCAGGACTGACACTCCCGGCCTGACGGGGAGTAGCGTCGATCGCACGATCGATCAACCCCGGAGGCCGTCGTGAGCCGAGTCCGCGTGCACAACCTGTTCATCTCGCTCGACGGCTACAGTGCGGGCACCTATGTGACCGAGGACGAGCCGATCGGGAAGGCCCGTGCCCTCTTCGGCGACTTCGACGGCCGGGTCATCGAAGGCATCCATCGCGTCGACGAGCCGATCACCGCCGACCGCATCTTCACCAGCACCTGGGGACAGGGGATCGGCGCGGAGATCATGGGCCGCCGCAAGTTCGGGCCGCAGACCGGACCGTGGGGCCACGACGACTGGCGCGGGTGGTGGGGCGATGCGCCGCCGTTCCGGACCCCGGTGGTGGTGTTGACCCATCATGAGCGGGCGCCGCTGGCGTTCGACAACGGCACCGTCTTCCATTTCCTGAACGCTCGGCCCGCGGAGGCGCTGGCCTTCGCGCGGGACCTGGCCGACGGCGGCGACATCCGGCTCGGCGGCGGACCGTCGACCGTTCGTCAGTTTCTGCAGGCCGATCTCGTCGACTTCCTGCACCTGGTCACCGTGCCGGTGGTGCTGGGCGAGGGCGAATCGATCTGGCCGGGCTGCGCGGGGATCGAGGACGGTTTCGCGGTCGAAACCGTCACCACCGGCAGCGGCGTGACGCACCGGTTGTTCAACCGCACGCGCTGAGCGCGTTGCGCCACGGCAGGCATCGAGCACCCGTCGTCGTCCGCCCCTCCGGGCATGCAGTAATAATCAAGGGAGCAATGACACTCGCCACACTCGGAGGACGACAGTGACCGAATCAGTAGACCCGCAAGACTTTGTCGCGGCCGTGTATGCGGGCCTATCGGCGCCGGGCGCGCCCTTCGAACTGCAGCAGGAAGAAGTGCTCGGCGCCGAGATCCCGGTGCTCGTTCATCGCGATCGCTCGTTGGGCGCGGTCCTCGCCGACTCCCTCCGCTTCGGTGATCGGGACTACCTGATCACCGAGAACACCCGCATGACCTTCGCCGAGCACGGTGCGGCGGTCGCCGCCTTCGCCACCGCGCTGCGCGATCGGTACGGCGTCGGGAAGGGCGACCGCGTCGGCATCCTGGCTGCCAACACCCCCGAATGGGTGGTGGCCTTCTGGGCGGCGCAGACCCTCGGCGCCATCGCCGTCGGCTACAACTCGTGGTGGGCACCGCGCGAGGTGGCCTACTCGGTGGAACGCACCGAGCCGACCGTGATCGTCGCCGACGCCAAGCGTGCGGCGGTCCTGGCCGAGGCCGGTGTCGACGTCCCGGTGATCACCATGGAAGAGACGATGCCCGCGCTGCTCACCGAGTTCGCCGGCGCGGCGCTGCCGGAGACCGAGGTCGACGAGGAGGATCCCGCGGTCATCCTGTTCACCAGCGGTACCAGCGGTCGCCCCAAGGGGGCGGTGCACTCGCAGCGCAACGTCCTCGGCGTGATCGACTACCACCGGCACAGCGATGCCGTGCTGGCCGCCTTCACCGGTGCCGAATGGACCAAGGACACCGTGTCCGAGCGGCGCTACCTGCTGACCTCGCCGCTGTTCCACATCGCCAGCCTGCACAATCTGGCGCTGCCGCGGCTGGCCACCGGCGGTGCCGTGGTGATCTACCAGGGCGCCTTCGACCCCGAGCGCGCGCTGGCCCTGGTCGCCAAGGAGAAGGTCACCAACTGGGCCGTGGTGCCCACGATGGCCCAGCGCATCCTGGAGGTCGACGACCTCGAGAAGTTCGACCTGTCGGCGATGTCGGCCTTCGCGCTGGCGTCGGCGCCGTCGTCCCCGGCTCTGCAGCAGCGGCTGCGCGAACGGCTCCCGTTCGCCGAGTTCTCGCTGGTCGACAGCTATGGCATGACCGAATGCGCCACCGCCATCGCGGTGGCCACCCCGCTCGACCTGATGGCGGTGCCCGGCAACGTCGGACGCCCCGTGTTGGGCGTCCAGATGGAACTGCGCGACCCGGAGGGCAACCGCGTCCCCGACGGCGAGCTCGGCGAGGTCTGCGCACGCAGTGCCTACGTGATGCTCGGCTACTGGAACGACGAGGCGGCCACCGCGGCTGCGATCACCGAGGACCGCTGGCTGCGTACCGGCGACTACGGCGTGATCGACGGCGGACGACTGTTCCTCACCGGCCGGCGCTCGGACCTGATCCTGCGCGGCGGCGAGAACATCTACCCGGTGGAGGTGGAGCAGGTGCTCGACGAGCACCCGGCCGTCGACGAGTCGCTGGTGCTCGGCATCGACGACGCCGACCTCGGTTCCACGGTCGGTGCGGTGGTGGTGCTGCGCGAGGACCTGCCCGCCGACGAGACGCCCACCGAGGAGGAACTGACCGCGTTCGCCCGCGAGCGGCTGGCCTACTTCAAGGTGCCGACCACGTGGCGGATCACCTCGGATCCGTTGCCGCGCAACGCGACCGGCAAGACGATGCGCGCGAAGGTGACGATCTGACATGAGTGATACGACGCCCTCTCGGTTCGCCGGACGGACCGCGATCGTCACCGGTGCCGCCTCCGGTATCGGCGCCGCCGTCGCGCGCCGCCTCGTGGCCGAGGGGGCGTCGGTCGTCGCCGTGGACATCGCCGCCGACGCACTGACGCAGGTGGCTGCCGAACTCGGCGACGCCTGCGCGCCCGTCGTCGCCGACGTCACCGACGAGGACGCGGTCGCCGCGGCGGTGGCGACCGCTGTGCAACGGTTCGGCGGCCTCGATCTGGCCTTCAACGTCGCCGGGGCCTCCCGCTACGGCGCGGTCACCGACCTGGCCGCGGCGGACTGGGATTTCACCGTCGACCTGGTGCAGAAGGCGGTGTTCCTGTGCGTCAAGCATCAGGCCCGCCAGCTGGTGGCGCAGGGCCGCGGCGGCGCGATCGTCAACGTCGCCTCGCTCAACGCGCACATCCCGATGGTGGGCGGGAGTCCGTACTCCACCGGCAAGGCCGGGGTGGAGATGTTCAGCAAGAACGCCGCCCTGGAACTGGCCCCCGCCGGGATCCGCGTCAACGCGGTGCTGCCCGGTCTCATCGACACCCCGTTGGTGTCCCCGGTCCTGGGCTACGAGCCCGCCAAGGAGCTGTTCCTGGAGCGCATCCCGCTGCGCCGCCCGGGCAGCCCCGACGAAGTGGCCGGCCCCTGCCTGTATCTGGCCTCTGACGACGCCGCCTACATCACCGGCACCTCACTGGTGATCGACGGCGGCTGGGAGATCTCCAACTACGCGGACCTGTCGAGCCTCGGCACGACCTGACGATCTGACCAGCACGAAGGAAAGAAGACGACGATGACCTTCGACACGGTGATCACCGGCGGACGAGTGTTCGACGGAACCGGAGCGCCCGCGGTACTGCGCGACGTCGGCATCCGCGACGGCCGTGTCGTCGCGGTCAGCCCCACCCCGCTCGACACCGACGGTGTGGACCGGGTCATCGACGCGACGGGCAAGTGGGTGATGCCCGGCATCATCGACATCCACACGCACTACGACGTGGAGGTGCTGGCCAATCCGGGCCTCACCGAATCGCTGCGCCACGGGGTCACGACCATCTTCCTCGGCTCGTGCTCGCTGTCGACGGTGCACGTCGGCGCGGAAGAGGCCGGCGACCTGTTCGGTCGCGTCGAGGCCATTCCCCGCCGGCACGTGGTGCAGGCGCTCGACGACCACAAGACCTGGTCCGGCGCCGCCGAGTACGTGCAGGCACTGGAGGCGCGGCCGCTCGGTCCGAACGTGGCGGCCTTCGTCGGCCACTCGGACATGCGGGTGGCCCAGATGGGTCTGGTGCGCGCCACCACACACGAGGTGAAGCCGACCGCGGCCGATCTGGCGGCCATGGAGCGCATGCTCGGCGAGGCGCTGGACGAGGGCTTCGTGGGTCTGTCGTCGCAGCAGTTGCTGTTCGACAAGCTCGACGGCGAGGTCTGCCGGTCCCGGACGCTGCCGTCGACGTACGCCACGCGCAGCGAGAAGCGTCGCCTCAATGCGATCCTGCGCAAGCGGCGTCGTGCGCTGCAGGGCGGTCCCGATGTGGCACGCCCGCAGACCCTGGTGTCGATGGTGCTCTCCAGCCTCGGCATCGGCCGGCCGAACTTGAAGGTGAGCCTGCTCTCGGCCGCGGACATCAAGGCTATCCCGGGCGTGATCCACCTGTTCCCGTTGATGGCGAAGGTGATCAACAAGCTCGGCGGCGACTTTCGCTGGCAGCACCTGCCGGTGCCGTTCGAGGTGTACTCCGACGGCATCGACCTGCCGGTGTTCGAGGAGTTCGGCTCCGGTGCGGCCGCGCTGCACCTGGCCGATCAGATCGACGAACTACAAGCCCTGCTGGCCGACGAGGACTACCGCCGGTGGTTTCGCAAGGACTACGACAAGAAGTACGGTCCGCGCGTGTGGCACCGCGACTTCTTCGACGCCGAGATCGTCGAATGCCCGGACGAGACGGTGATCGGCAAGACCTTCGGCCAGGTCGGCCTGGACCGCGGCGGCCTGCACCCGGTGGACGCCTTCCTGGATCTGCTGGTGGAGCACGGCGACAAGGTGCGCTGGCGCACCACCATCTCCAATCACCGCGAGGACGTGCTGAACAAGCTGGCCGCCGATCCCGGCATCCAGCTCGGCTTCTCCGACGCCGGCGCGCACCTGCGCAACATGGCCTTCTACAACTTCGGCCTGCGCTACCTGCACCGCGTGCACGCCGCCGCCGAAGCCGGGCAGCCGTTCATGACGGTGGAACAGGCCGTCCATCGGATGACCGGCGAGCTGGCCGACTGGTACGGCCTGGACGCCGGACACCTGCGTCCCGGGGACCGCGCCGACGTGCTGGTGCTCGACCCGGCGCACCTCGATGCGACCCTCGACGCGTACGCCGAGGCGCCCATCGAGGACTGGGACAACCTGTCGCGGATGGTCAACCGCAACGACGAGACGGTCACCGCGGTGCTGGTGAACGGTCGCTACGTGTTCGGCGAGGGCGTGGCCGACCCGGCGCACGGCGTCGAACGCTCCGGCGAGTTCCTGCGCGCCACCACGTAGGACACACTGGGATGGCAGAGGCTATCGCGGTGTCTGCTGCGACGAGGAATAGCGGCCGATGATCGGCCCAGAAGCACGGGAAACAGCCGCAGAATTCTGGCTCTCCTGACTGATCTGTGGGTCATTTGCGGCCTGGAAGCACGGGCCGGTGACCGCCGAGACTGAGCATGGCCATGGCGATGAGGGCTTCGGCGGACTTGAAGCCGTAGGCCATCCGGGTGATCAGTCGGATCTTGGTGTTGGTCGACTCGATCAGGCCGTTGGATAGTCGATGCTCGATCGCGGCGAGGATCCGGTCGCGGTGTTTGGCGATGCGTTTTTGGAGTTTCACGAACGCGGGGATCCGGCAGCGACGAGCCCAACTGATCCAGCGGTCCAGGGCTTCAGCGGCCGCGTCATGGGGCAGCGCAAATACCACCCGCAGACCTTCCTTGAGCAGGTAGGCGCGATGCAGCCTCGGGTCGGTCCTGGCGATCCAGGCGAGCTTGGCCTGCTGATTGGCGGTGAGGTTCTCGGGGTTCTTCCACAGCGAGTACCGGGCGCCTTTGAGTGCCTTGGCACGGTCGCTGGCCGGCCTAGGTGGGGCGTCGGACCGTGGGCGTCCACGGCCCCGTTTCGGCTCGGCCCGGGCCTGTTTACGGGCATCGTTCCACCCCTGGCGGCGGACCTCATCGAGGGCGTCAGTGGCCCAGGCGACGATGTGGAACGGATCGGCCACCCGCACTGCGGCCGGACACCGATCAGTCACGACGGTGTCGATGAAGTCGGCCCCATCGGCGCTGACGTGGGTGATCAGCGCGCACCGCTGCTCACCGAGCAGGTCGAAGAACTCATGCACGGTGGCGCTGGTACGCCCCGGAGCGGCCCACACCAGCCGACGCCGGTCGTGATCGACGACGACCATGAGGTACTTGTGGCCCTTCTTGTAGCTGATCTCGTCGATCCCGATACGCCGCAGCCCATCGAACCGGTCGTGCTGGGCGTCGATGTCCTCCCAGACGCGGTCGATGATCGATCCGACGGTGCGCCAGGCGATGCGCATCAACTCAGTCACTGTGGACTTCGAGGCCTGGGTCGCCAACCACGCGACCTGATCGTCGAAGGCATAGGTGTGGCCCGCGTCATGGCGGGCCCACGGCACCGCGGCGACCACCACCCCATGCTCGCGGCACCGCACCCGAGGCGTATCGGCCTCGAGCTCGGCACGAATCGTGCCCAGGTCCAGCGCCCGCCAGCGCCGCCGCCCCGGCCCGCCATCATATTGGGGACTGCGCCGCCGGCACCTCCCGCACCGGCCACGTTGGCGCGCGACGGGCCGCACATGGGCCACCAGCACCTGCGCGTCCTCGTCGAATACGACCCGCTCCAGCACGGTCTTCTCGATTCCGAGCAGATTCCGCCATAAGCTGACATCACGCACGCCGTTCTCCTGACCACAGGTTTCTGTTTCCTCGACAGTTCAGAACCTATGCAGGACAACGGCGTGCGCCTACTCAGACGCGCTCACCCCACCCACACATGTGTCAGGAGAGCCAGAATTCTTGGTCGATTCCATAGAGTATCTCCGCGCCGGCGGTGTAACCAGCGAGATCATGTCCACGTTGAACTCCGTCGATCTTTCACATGAGGACGGATCCGATTTCATCGACTACTTCCTCTTGGACTTGATGGGCACAGCATCGTCGTACATCAAGACCCAGTTTCCGTCGAACGAAGATGCACATCGACTGGACCTCTTGTTGTCGGCCTCGTCCGACTTGACGAGGGACATCTCCGGGCTGTCGACCGCAGACCTAGCGCTGATGATCAGCACGTATCAAAAGAAGGCGACGACACCGCCTGAATTCGACAGGGTTTCTGCGTCCCTTATGATTCACACGCTTCTCGAGCCAGTTGGAAGGCGACGGCTACTCGAAGAGCGGGCGAGGTTTGCTGAGGCCTATATCAGGGTGCAGCCCGGCCTCAGCGGATCGGTGGAGTAGGCATGGTTCGGGAAGCTGTCGTCAACGAGTGGGTCGTTGCGCTGGTCGATGCGTACCAGTTGGGCGATGGAGGGCGAGTGCTTCAATCGCTTGCGGAAGCTGATGAGGACGAAGACCTTCTACTCATCACAGTGAATGCGTTTCTTATGACAATGGCGTCAGTCGCGATTCGTGAAGCACTCGGCCACTCCGACTCCACCGAGGGCAGCAGAAGCCTCGCGGTGTGGACGCACGGTGTCGCGGCTGGGCGTAGCGGAATACGCGATCTCCCCATCCGGGAGTGGGCGGGGGTTATCGGCTGCGCGGCAGGCGATCTCAGTGCGGGCATTCCCACCGATACCAGTCGGAGAGTTGCCCTCTTCGCGACTCTGCTGTCCATGTTCAGCAATGACGGAGAGTCTGCGCTACTGCCGTATCAGAGACTCCGGGAGGAGAGCGTGAACCTTTCCGAAGCGGCACGGTTGCACTTGGAGAACACTCAATGGAGCGTTGGGCCTGAGAATGCGTAGTTGAGATCCGAGCATCTGCCGAAACGCCGAGCTCGTCCGTCACGATCACCGGTGTGGCCGGCGACACCGGTGATCTGCTCAGGACTCTGAGCGGAGGGTCTTGTCGATCTCCACCGAGGCGGCGGGTTCGGGGATCGGCAGGGGATCGGTCACCTCGTCGAAGGACACCGTGGCGGTGTTCTTAGGGAGCGGTCCGGTGCCGCGGAAGCCGGCCTGGGTGAGGAGCTTCATCTGCTCCGGCTTGCGCGCGAAGGTGAAGAATTCGGCGGTCGCATCGGCGACGAAGGCCTGCACCTGCGTCCCGGCGAGGGTGATCACCGGGTAATCCACCTGCGGGGTGGGGCCGGTCGGCGCCACCGCGGCGACCGTGGCCTCGGCGTCGTCCTTGGTGAGCAGGTAGAGGTGCTGTTCGGTGATCGGCACGGCGCGGATCGGTGCGGTCGACGGATCGGTCGATGCGCTGATCGACTGCACGGCCGCGTCGACGGAGCCGTCACCGGCGCTGGGCGGCGCCGACATCAGCTGGGTCACGGCGGTGACGACCTCGCTCGACGAGGCCTGCTCGGCGGTGAGCGGTCCGGTCGCATCGGCGGTCACCGCGGCGACGGCCTGCGCGGCCAGCGAGGTGGCGTCGGACTGCGGGCCGGTGGGCATGGCCATGCGGATCGAGCCCCAGCTGCGGTGCCCGAAGGCGCCCAGCGAGTTGGCGCGGGTCAGCGCGGGCAGGTCGCCCCAGGCGATGCGGCCGTCGGCGGCGTCGGCCAATTCCGGTTCCACAGCCAGCCGGACGGGGGAGCTCACCAACGACTGCGGGCGGCCGGCGAGCGTGGTGGGTGCGGCGACCTCGAGCGCGGCGGCCCACACCGAGGATTCCGGCACCCAGGCGCCGGGGTAGGCGCCGTACGCCTGCGCGTCCCAGGTCTTGGCGGTGAGCCCTTCGAGCGTGGCCTGCGCGTCGGCGGGGCGGACTTCGACGGTCACGCAGTGGTCGCGGACGATCGGATCGAGCGCGTTGTAGGCCTTCGCCATCTCCTGCAGGGCGGGGGCGATCGCCGGATCGGCGATGATGGGCACCACGCCTTCACCCTCGAGGCAGCTCTCGGCGACGGCGCTGCCGTCGTCGATCCGCTCGCCGTATCCACGCCAGGCCACGACGATGGCCACGATCAGGATCAGGCTCAGCGCGCCGGCCAGAAGCGGTCGGCTGAACAACTGTCGGGTGCCGCCGCTGCGGTGTGTCCCCACTGGGTGTCCCCTTCGTCGGTGGCGCGGTCGCCCGGGGCCGGACGGCCGGGGCGCCGCTGTCACTACTCGTCATATCAGTGCCGCGCGCGTTGTGGTGGGCGGCGCGCGGAAGTCGCCGCAGGTCACTAGAAATCGAGCCCGGACAGCGAACTGTCCGGGCTCGAACTCCTTGGCGAGACGATCAGCCGTTGGCGGCCTTGTACTCGCGACGCGCGCGGTGCAGGATCGGCTCGGTGTAGCCGCTCGGCTGCGCCGCACCTTCCAGGATCAGCGCCTTGGACGCCTGGAACGCGATGTTGCCGGCGAAGTCGGGCGCCATCGGGCGGTACGTCGGGTCGTCGGCGTTCTGGCGGTCGACGACCGGTGCCATCCGCTCCAGGGCGGCGACGACGTCGGCCTCGGTGACGATGCCGTGCCGCAGCCAGTTGGCGAGCAGCTGGCTGGAGATCCGCAGGGTGGCGCGGTCCTCCATCAGGCCGACGTCGTGGATGTCGGGCACCTTGGAGCAGCCGACGCCGTGGTCGATCCAGCGGACCACGTAGCCGAGAATCGACTGGCAGTTGTTGTCCAGCTCCTCGCGCTTCTCCTCATCGCTCCAGTTCGGGTTCGCCGCGAGCGGGATGGTGAGGATGTCTTCGAGCTTGGCGGGGTCGCGCTTGGCGATCTCGTTCTGACGCTCGAAGACGTCCACGTCGTGGTAGTGGAGCGCGTGCAGGGTCGCCGCGGTCGGCGACGGCACCCACGCGGTGTTGGCGCCGGCCGTCGGGTGCGCGATCTTCTGCGCCAGCATGTCGGCCATCAGATCGGGCATCGCCCACATGCCCTTGCCGATCTGCGCCTTGTGCTGCAGGCCCGCGGCCAGACCGGTGTCGACGTTCCAGTCCTCGTAGGCCTTGATCCACGCCTGCTGCTTCATGTCGGCCTTGCGGACCATCGGTCCGGCCTCCATGGAGGTGTGGATCTCGTCGCCGGTGCGGTCGAGGAAGCCGGTGTTGATGAACACGACGCGCTCGGAGGCGTTGGCGATGGCGGCCTTGAGGTTGGCCGTGGTGCGACGCTCCTCGTCCATGATGCCGACCTTGAGGGTGTTGCGCGGTAGGCGCAGGACGTCCTCGACACGGCCGAACAGCTCGGCGGTGAAGGCCACCTCGGCGGGACCGTGCATCTTGGGCTTGACGATGTAGATCGAGCCGGTGCGCGAGTTCTGCAGACCCTCGGCAGCCATGCCGTGGATGCCGATCGCGGAGGTGACGAGGGCATCCAGGATGCCCTCGGGGACCTCGTTGCCGTCGGCGTCGAGGATGGCCGGGTTGGTCATCAGGTGGCCGACGTTGCGGACGAACAGCAGCGAGCGACCGTGCAGCTCGACGGGATTGCCGTCGCGCCCGGTGTAGACCCGGTTCGGGTTCAGCACGCGGGTGAAGGTCTTGCCGCCCTTGGAGACTTCTTCGGCCAGGTCGCCCTTGTTCAGGCCCAGCCAGTTGTGGTAGCCGAGCACCTTGTCCTCGGCGTCGACCGCGGCGACCGAGTCCTCGAAGTCCATGATCGTGGTGACCGCGGACTCCAGCTCGACGTCCTTGATGCCGGCCGGATCGGTGGAGCCGATCGGCGAAGCCGGGTCGAAGAGGATGTCGATGTGCAGGCCGTGGTGGCGCAGCAGGATCGACGACGGCGCGGCGGCATCGCCGGTGTAGCCGACGAAGGCGTCCGGGTCGGCGAAGGTGGTGGTCTCGCCGCCGGCGTTCACGTCACCGAGGACGACGGTGACCGTGCCGCCGTCGACCACGTAGCGGGTAGCGGCGGTGTGGCTGCCGGTCTCCAGCGGGACGGCCTTGTCCAGGAAGGCCTTGGCGAAGGCGATGACCTTGTCGCCGCGGACCTTGTTGTACGAGCGGCCCTTCTCGGCGCCGTCGGTTTCCGGGATCACGTCGGTGCCGTACAGCGCGTCGTACAGCGAGCCCCAGCGGGCGTTCGACGCGTTCAGCGCGAAGCGGGCGTTGAGGACCGGGACCACCAGCTGCGGGCCCGCGGTGTCGGTGATCTCGACGTCGACGCCGGCGGTGCTGATCTCGAAGTCGGCGGGCGGCTCGACGAGGTAACCGATCTTCTTCAGGAAGTCGATGTAGGCGGCCTGATCGGGGCTGCCAGCGTTGTCCCGGTGCCACTGGTCGATCTGGGTCTGCAGATCGTCGCGGACCGCGAGCAGTTCGCGGTTGCGCGGCGCGAGATCGTTGATGACGGCGGCGGCGCCGGCCCAGAAGGCGTCCGGATCGATCCCGGTGCCGGGGAGTGCCTCCGTGTTCACGAAGTCGTACAGCACCTCCGCAACCTGCAGTCCATGGACATTGACGCGTGCAGTCATGGCGACCCTTCTGTAGCTGGTGATCTCTCGTCCGGGTCAACCCCCGAAGGGCCCGGTGCATTCCCCGCGCACGTGTGCGGACGTGCGCGGGACACGATCATGGTACTAGGCCTCCTACCTGCTGGTATTCCCAGGTCCCGGGGGCCTCTCGCGGTGTGCGGACGGTCACCGATGGTTCCGGCGGTGTCCTCGGCGCACAGCGGGTGCTCGGCGGTGAGGGCGATCACCGCCGATGCGCGGCGGTCAGCCGATGCGGTGCGTGCCGTCGCGCAGATCGCCGACGAACGCCTCGGCCAGGTCGGCCAGCGCGATGACGCCGACGAGGGTGCCCGCCTCGTCGATCACGCCGGCGAGGTGGGCGCTGGCGCGCCGCAGATGCGCCGCGGCCTCGTCGAGCGCGGTGCTGGCGGCGACCCGCGGGAGGGGACGGATCTTGTCCGAGCCCAGGATGCTCTCCGGTCCGAGGTCCTCGTCCAGGATGTCCTCAAGGACGTCCTTGAGGTGCAGATAGCCGATGTACGAGCCGTCCAGGCCGAGCACCGGGAACCGGGAGTAGCCGGTCTCGCGGACCGCGCGTTCCACTCCGCCCAGCCGCGGGCCCAGGCGACCGGTGGCGGCGTCGACGGCCACGTTCACGGTGCGGACCTCGCGCAGCGGGATCATCACCTCGTCGACGGTGCGTTCCACCGTGTGCAGTGCCCGCGTCAGCCGCTCGTGCTCCTCCGCGTCGAGCAGCCCGAGTTCACGCGACTCGACGATCATCTCGGCCAGTTCGGTCTCGTTGACGGTGGAGGCGACCTCGTCCTTGGGATCCACGCCGAGTAGGCGCAGCAGGGCGTTGGACAGCGCGTTGTAGAACCAGATGATCGGGCGGACCAGTCGGATGAACAGCAGCTGCACCGGGATCATCAGCATGGCGGCGCGTTCCGGGCCGGCCAGCGCGATGTTCTTCGGCACCATCTCGCCGAGCAGGATGTGCAACACCACCACCAGGCTCAGGGCGATGACGAAGGCGATCGGATGCAGGAATGACTCGGGGACGTTCATCAGATCCAACGGCTTCTCGATCAGATGCGCGATGGCCGGCTCGCCGACGCGGCCCAGCAGAATCGAGCAGATCGTGATGCCCAGCTGGGAACCGGCCAGCATCAGCGACAGCTGCTCGGAGGCCTTGATGACCGTGCGAGCCCGCTTCTTGCCGCTCTCCTCGAGGGCGACGAGGCGGTCGCGCCGCGCCGCCAGCAGTGCGAATTCAGCGCCGACGAAGAAGGCGTTCGCCGCCAGCAATACGACGGTCAGGATCACGCCCCACCAGTCACCCATGGTCGACCTCCTGCGTCTGCGTGTCGACGTCGTTCTCCGGTGCGGCGGGATGGATCGGGGTGAGCCAGACGGCGTCCACCCGGTGCCCGTCCATCGCGACGACGGTGGCCCGCCAGCCGGTCAGGTCGGCCGGATCGCGGTCGGGATCGATGCTGCGCGCGGGGAGGTCGACGATGTCGCCGACCTCGGGGATGGCGCCGAGCAGGAACATCACCTGGCCGCCCAGCGTTTCGTAGGCGCCGTCGGGTGCGCGGTAGCCGGTGGCCTCGGCCACCTCGTCGTTGCGCAGCAGGCCCGAGCAGCGGAAACCGTTGCCGACGCGGGTCACCTCGGACTCCTCGTCGTCGTGCTCGTCGGTCACGTTGCCGAGGATCTCCTCGATGAGGTCCTCGGAGGTGACGATGCCCGCGGTGCCGCCGTACTCGTCGACCACCAGGCAGATCTCCAGGCCGTCGGCCTTGATGCGGCCCATCAGCGCGTCGCCGTCGAGGCTGCCCGGCACGCGCGTCATGGTCCGGGCCAGTGAGCGCAGCGAAGTGGTGGTCTGGGCGTGCGGCGGCACGGTGAACGACTGCTTGATGTGCACCACGCCGACCAGATTGTCCATGTCGCCGTCCTCGGCGAGCACGAACCGCGAGTGTCCGGTCTCCGAGGCGGCCGACACCAGATCGCGCACGGTGTCGCTGGGCGACAGGGCACGCACGCGCACCCGCGGGGTCATCAGGTCTTCCGCGGTCAGGGCGCCGAAGCGCAGCGAGCGGTCCACCAGTCTGGCGGTGTCCGGATCCAGGGCCCCGCGCAGCGCCGAATTACGCACGAGCGCACCGAGTTCGGCGGCCGAGCGGGCCGATCCCAGTTCGTCGGTGGGTTCGATGCCGAAGCGTCGCACGATCGCGTTCGCGGTGCCGTTGAGGCCGACGATGGCCGGTTTGAAGATCGTCGAGAAGGCCATCATCGCGCCGGAGGTGGCGCGGGCCACGCTCAGCGGGTGAGTGATGGCGAGGTTCTTGGGCATCAATTCGCCGAGGACCATCGACAGCGAGGTCGCGATGATCAACGCCAGGGCGAGGGTGATGCCGGCGATGGCGGCCTCACTGAACGGGAGACCGCCGAGCAGCGGGTCCATCAGCTGGGCGAGTACCGGTTCGGCGAGGTAACCGGTGATCAGCGTGGTGATGGTGATGCCCAGCTGCGCGCCGGACAGCTGGAACGACAGGGTGCGGTGCGCGCGTTCCACTGCTCGTGCGCGGCGATCGTTGCGGCGCACCACGTCGTCTTTGACGGTGGAGCGTTCGAGCGCGGTCAGCGAGAACTCGGACGCCACGAACAGGGCGGTGCCCAGCGTCAGCGCAAGGAAGCCGACGAGCTTGGCGATGATCAGGAATATCTCCACGAGGTCGGGTCACCAGCCCCCGGGCAGCGGACGGCCCTCGGCGAAGCCCGCGGCGGACTGCACCCCGAGCACCACCTTCTCGTGCAGCTCGGACAGGGTCCGTGCTCCGGTGTAGGTGGCGGTGCTGCGCACTCCGGCACAGATGTGGTCGATGAGATCCTCCACGCTGGGTCGTTCCGGATCGATCCGGATACGGGACGAGGAGATGCCCTCCTCGAAGAGTGATTTGCGGGCGCGGTCGTAGGCGCTGTCGGCGGACGACCGGGCGGCCACCGCACGCTTGGACGCCATGCCGAAGCTCACCTTGTATTCGCCGTCGGCGTCGGTGTGCAGGTCGCCGGGCGATTCGTAGGTGCCTGCGAACCAGGAGCCGACCATCACGTTGGCGGCGCCCGCGGCCACGGCGAGCGCGACGTCACGCGGGTGCCGGATACCGCCGTCGGCCCAGACCGCGGCACCGAGTTCGCGCGCGGTGGCGGCGCATTCGGCGACGGCGGAGAACTGCGGGCGGCCCACGCCGGTCATCATCCGGGTGGTGCACATCGCGCCCGGGCCGACACCGACCTTCACGATCGAGGCGCCGGCGTCGATCAGATCGCGCGTGCCCTCCGCGGAGACCACGTTGCCTGCGGCGATCGGCACGCCGAGATCGGCGTCGGCGACGGCGGCCAGCGCGGTCAGCATCTTCTCCTGATGGCCGTGCGCGGTGTCGATGACGAGGAGATCGGTGCCCGCCTCCACCAGTGCCCGCGCCTTGCTCACCACGTCGCCGTTGATGCCGACGGCGGTGGCCACCCGGAGGCGTCCGTCGGCGTCGACGTTGGGGCGATAGATACCTGCGCGCAGCGCGCCGACGCGGGTCAGCACGCCGGTGAGGCAGCCGTCGGGGTCGGTCAGCACGGCCAGTTCGACGTTGGCCTCGGTGAGGGCGTCGAACACCCGTCGCGGGTCGGTGCTGTCCGGAAGCAGGACCGGGATCGGGTGCATGCTCTCGCGGAGCTGCCCGAACATGTCCAGCTCGCCGCCGGGCGGAGTCCGGGGGATCAGGCCCACCGGGCGCCGGTCGTCGTCGACCACCACGAGGAGGCCGTGCGCGCGCTTGGGGATCAGGGCCTGCGCGTGGGCCATCAGGTCGTCGGGTCCCAGCGTCACCGGGGTGTCGGCGACCAGGTTCCGCGCCTTCACGAAGGCGATGGTGTCGGCGGCCGCGGACTCCGGGACGTCCTGGGGGAGCACCACCAGACCGCCGCGGCGGGCCACCGTCTCGGCCATGCGTTTGCCGGCGATCGCGGTCATGTTGGCCACCACCAGCGGAACGGTGGTGCCGGTGCCGTCGGTGGTGGCGAGGTCGACGTCGAACCGCGAGGCGACGTCGGACCGGTTCGGGACCACGAACAGATCGTCGTAGGTCAGGTCGTAGTCGGGTTGATGCCCGGACAGGAAGCGCACTACAGGCCTTTCCGGCGGGGAGCGACGGTGACCCGCGCGGCACGCTGGTTCATCGGCCGCGCAGTCGATTGAGTTCGGTCAGCCAGGGCACGGCGACGGCCAGCGTCGGGACCACCAGCAGGGCGACGGCCAGCGCATACGCGGTGGCGGAGACGCGGCGGAGGTCGCGGGCGGCCGGCTGGAAGGTCAGTCGACGCAGCCGAGTGATCGTGGTGGGACCGCCGAGCGCCATGGCGCCGCGGGGCGCGGTGGCATCCGCGCAGGCCACCAGCGCGCGGCCCACGCTGGTGCAGTCGGTGGCGCGGACGGCCTGATCGTCGGCCAGGGCCTCGACCAGCAGGCGCACCGCAGTCAACGCCGCCGCGGAGCGCACCCAGCGGGGGAAGGCCGCGTGCAGGGCGAGGAAGGCCTCCAACACCAGGTCGTGGCGGGCACGCAGGTGCGCGCGTTCGTGCTCGATCACGGCGGCGAGCTCGTCGGCGGAGAGCCGCGCCAGGACCCCCTCGGACAGCACGACACGGGAGCGCAACCCGGGGAGGCAGTAGGCCAGCGGGGCGGGCACATCCAGAATGCGCAGGTCGGTGTCGGCCCGGTGGCGCAGCTCGGCGCGGTCGAGGAGATCGATCAGGGCGCGATGATGGCGGCGACGATGACGCGTGCGGACGCCGATGGTCGCGACGGTGACGATCAGCCGCAGCCCGATGACGACGGTGCCCGCCAGGACCAGCACGGACATCGTCCAGGTGACCGCGCCGAGGTCGTCGAGCCCCGCGTGGATCGGACCGGTGACGATCGCGATACCGGTGCTGAAGGCGGAGAGGACGGCGGCGAGCGCGATCGCCTGCCACAGGGTCAAGGCCGCGCGCGGCGCATACAGCGGCCACTCTGCGCGGGCGAGAACTTCCGGAATGGGACCGACAAGAGCCAACGTCAAGATGCCGAACAGCAGCGCGGTCATCGTGGCTTCCTTGGTCGTTGATCCGGGAGTCGGTGATCTGGGGGTTGTGGGTCAGGAGTCGTCGGTCGTGCCGTGCGAACTACGGGAGCCAGGATACGGGGTGCCGCGCAGATCCGCTCAGTGGACCGCGTCGGCGTCCAGATGGGCGGCTTCGAGCTCGTCGAGCGCCAGGCGCAGAGCGGCGGCTTCGTCGGCGCCGACCCGGCCGACGAAGGACACCAGTGCCGCGTGCCGCGAGTCGGGCGCGTCGGCGCCGCGCAGGGCGTCGACCATCAGGCTGGCGACGAGGTCCTCGCGGGGGCTGGTGGCCGCATAGCGGTGCGCGCGATCGGCGCGGATCTGGGTCACCAGATCCTTCTTCGCCAGGCGCTGCAGCACGGTCATCACCGTGGTGTAGGCCAGCGATCGAGTCTTGGCCAGCTCAGCGTGCACCTGACGGACCGTCTGCGGTGTGGGCGAGGCCCACAGCGTGTCCATCACGGCGCGCTCAAGGTCACCGAGACCGTTCATCTTTCTCATCTTACGCCCGCTCCAAACTTGTTCTTCGGTCGTATTCATCGGTGTAACGGTTGGCGGCCCCGGGAAGTTCCCGTGCGCCCCCTTGACTCAAAAAGTAAGGTTAGCCTACAGTACTTTCAGGGATCGCGAGAGTGTCCTGAGGGCTGCAGAGACCCCCGGTCCTGGAACGGGCGACGACCCCCGAAGCGTGCGAACGCTTCGGGGGTCGTCGTCGTTGTTCCGCCGGTGCGTGGCACCCTGGCAGACATGAGTAACCGTGAGAACGAACGCGATCTGGCCGCCGACCTGGCCGGCATGGTGCAGGGCCTGGACCGGGTCCTGGGTACTCGGCTGATCGAAGCCTCCGGCGAGGGCGTGCGCGCCACCCTGGAGATCACCGCCGATCACCATCAGCCGTTCGGCATCGTGCACGGCGGCGTCTACTGCGCGATCGCCGAGAGCACCGCCAGCATCAGCGCCTTCTGCTGGCTGCAGGAGTCCGAGATCGGCGGCACCGCGGTCGGCGTGAACAACAACACCGACTTCCTGCGCTCGGTCTCCTCGGGGACCATCACCGTTACCACGGTGCCGGTGCATCGCGGTCGTCGTCAGCAGCTGTGGCAGATCGACATGGTCGACGCCGACGGCCGCCTGCTCGCGCAGTCGCGCGTGCGTCTGCAGAACGTGGAACTGCCCGCCGGCTGAGGCCGACGGGCAGTGCGCGGAGGCCGGGTCCGCAGGCTAGGCCGAATCGGCCGGCTTGGCCGGGGCGTCGGTGCCGGTGACGCGCTCGGTCTCCTTCGCGGCGGCGACGGCGGCGGGATCGCCGTCGGCCTCCGCCTGCGCGAGCCGATGCTGTTCCAGCTTGGACAGCTCATGCAGGGCCGACCGCGCGTAGACCTGCTGCTCGGTGACGGCGAGCTGCGTGCGACCGCGCGTGCTGAAGGCGAAGAACCAGTTCACCAAGGTGTTGAGGCGGTTGCGGTAGCCCACCAGGTAGACCAGGTGCAGTGCGAGCCAGCCCAGCCACGCGAAGTAGCCCTCGGTCTCGAACTTGCGCTTGGTGCCCGGGATCGGCACCTGCATCACGGCGCTGAACCGCGACACCGTCGCCATCGAACCCTTGTCGAAGTAACTGAACGGCTTGCGGTCTTCGGGACGCTGCTGGTGCTTGAGCTCCGCGCGGATGGCGTCCGCCGCGTAGCGGCCGCCCTGGATGGCGCCCTGTGCCACGCCGGGCACGCCGTCGACGGCCATCATGTCGCCGACCACGAAGATGTTCGGATGGCCGGGGACCGTCAGGTCCGGGCCCACCTTCACGCGGCCGGCGCGGTCGAGTTCCACTCCGGTCTTCTCGCGCAGGATCGCGCCGAGGCTGCTGGCCTGGACACCGGCCGACCACACCTTGCACTGGCTCTCGATGCGCCGCTCGGTGCCGTCCTTCTCACGGACCACCAGACCGTCGTAGTCGAGGTCGGTGACCATGGCGTTGAGCTGAATCTCCACGCCGAGCTTCTCCAGCCTCTTGGTGGCCTTCGCGCCCAGCTTGGGGCCGAACGGGGCCAGGACGGCGGGTGCGGCGTCGAGCAGGATCACTCGGGCCTGCGTGGGGTCGATGTTGCGGAAGGCGCCCTTGAGGGTTTTGTCGCTCATCTCGGCGATCTGTCCGGCCATCTCCACACCGGTCGGGCCGGCGCCGACCACCACGAAGGTCAGCAGCTTGTCCTGCTCGGCCTTGTCGTGCGACAGCTCGGCCTGCTCGAACGCGCCGAGGATGCGTCCGCGGAGTTCGAGGGCATGGTCGATGGTCTTCATGCCGGGCGCGTACTCGGCGAACTGGTCGTTGCCGAAGTACGACTGATCGGCGCCCGCCGCGATGATCAGATCGTCGTAGTCGGTGGTGGTGATCCGCTCCAGCAGCTGCGAGCTGACCGTCTTGTTCTCGACGTCGATGTCGAAGACCTCACCGAGCAGCACACGGGTGTTCTTCTGTTTCTGCAGCACCACGCGGGTGGCCGGGGCGATCTCACCCTCGGCGACGATGCCGGTCGCCAACTGGTACAGCATCGGTTGGAACAGGTGCGAGGTGGTCTTGGCGATCAAAGTGACGTCGACGTCGGCCTTCTTCAGGCGCTGCGCCGCGAACAAGCCACCGAATCCCGAACCGACGATGACCACCTGGCGGCGTCTGTTCTGCGCGGGCGTGGAGGCGTTGGTCATCGGAAGGCTCCTGTCGGGTGCGGATCGCTGGAGTGGGTGGACTGCGGTGTGCCGTAGTGCAGCACCCCACGGTAGCGCGCTCGACTCAGGCTGAGTGCGGCCTCGTCGAACCGGATGCCCCGTGTCGCCGCGCCGGGCGCACGCGCACCGTGCCGCGCCCGCGGGTGGCCGCCCACTGGTGGCGCAGAATCTCGTATTCGACCATCGCGTCCGGATGTCCCAGCGCAGTGGCATCGCTGTCGGCGGCCAGGCGCATGCCCAGGCGTTCCATCACCCGGCGCGAGGCGCCGTGCACCATGTGCGTGCCCGCGAAGATGCGCTGGGTGTCGGTGGTGGTGAACATCACCGACACCAGGGCAGCGGCGCCCTCAGCGGCGTACCCGTGCCCCCACATGCCGCGGGGCAGCCGGTAGCTCAGTTCGAGTTCGGCGGCGCTGCTGTGGCGCGGCGTGCGCAGCTGCACCCAGCCGGCGAATTCTCCGGCGCCGGTGAACTGCAGCCACATGCCGGTGCCGTGGGCGCGTTGCTGTTCCTGCGTGCGGGGAATGATCCACTCGGCGACGGTCTCCGGGCTGGTGGCCGGGCCGCCGCTGACGAACCGCATCACCTCCGGATCGGCGTCCAGGGCGACCAGCAGATCGCGGTCGGTCGGCTGCACGGGTCGGAGCCGGAGGCGGTCGGTGTTGAGCAGCACCCGGCCGATGGTACCGCCCGCACTGCGACCGGAGTAGATCCGTGGACTAGCGTCGCTGAGGTGACGCAGAAGCAGCAGGACCCCGGGCCGTTCATCGTCGAACTCGGTTTGCGCTGGGGCGACATGGATTCCCTCGGGCACCTGAACAACGTGCAGTTCGCTCGACTCTTCGAGGAGGCGCGCGTCCGGGCGATGGACGCCTGGGCGGCGGAACTGCCGGCGTCGCCGGAGCGTGCGGCCACCGGCATGGTGGTGGCGCACCAGGAGATCGAGTTCGCGGCGCCGCTCTACTACAGCACCGAGCCCGCGCGGTGCGAGGTGTGGGTGTCCCGGATCGGCGGGCGCTCGTTCGACTTCGCCTGTCGGCTCCTGGCCGCCGACGGGACGCTCGGTGCGATCAGCGAGACGACGCTCGCGGTGGTGGACCCCGCCGCCAGTACGGCCCAGCCGATCCCCGAGCAGTTCCGGGCCGTACTCGACGCGCACCTCGGCGAGCCCGCGCCGTTCCGACGGCGTCGGGCGACGGCCGACCGTCCTGTCGGCGGCAGCCGCTAGTCTCACGACGAACGGCGCGAGGCGGCGAACGAGAACGGGGGTGGGGCGATGCTGACGGTGCACCGCGCCGAGCGCGCCGACGTGCTGGCCGATGTCCTGGCCGGTCGGCTGAGCACGCCGCTGACCGATCCGATGCAGGCCGAAGTGGTCACCGTGCCCGCCCGCGGGGTGGAACGGTGGTTGCAGCAGCGGCTGGCGATGCGGCTGGGCAGCGGCGGCCACGGCGACGGCATCGCCGCCAACATCGACTTCCCCTCGCCCGACGAGTTGCTGCGCCAGGTGGTGGCGGCGACCGCCGACGACCCGGACGCCGCGGAGGCCTGGTACACCCACCGGCTCACCTGGCCGGTACTGCAGGTGCTCGACGAGAATCTGGCCGATCCGCGGCTCTTCGTGCTGCGCAACCACCTCGGCCAGGCGCCGGGCGAGGGTCGACGCCTCGCCGCGGCGGCCACCATCGCCCGGCTGTTCGCCGGGTACGGCTGGCAGCGTCCGGGCATGCTCGCGGCGTGGGCGGCCGGCGGCGCCTCGGACGGCACCGGGGGCGAGCTGCCCGAGCCGCTGCGGTGGCAGCCGTGGTTCTGGCGCGAGGTACGCGCCCGGATCGGGCAGCCGCATCTGGCCGAACAGCTCGACGACGTGGTGCAGCGCCTGCGCGTCGACCCGGATCTGGTGGAGCTGCCGTCCCGGCTGGCGTTCTTCGGACCCACGCGCATTCCGGAGGCGCTGCGCGCGGTGTTGGCGGCGCTGGCCACCGAACGGGACGTGTCCCTGTTCCTCCCGCATCCGTCGCCCGCGCTGTGGGATCGGATCGCCGCCGGACCGGCGCCGGTACCCCGACCCCGCGGCACCGGAACTCCGGTGACGCCCGCGCATCCGCTGCTCGCGGCGCTGTCCCGGGATGTCCGGGAACTGCAGGAGGTGGTCGCCACGCTCGCCGCGGCGTCGAGCTACCACCCCGACCCCCGCCGGCCCGAGCTCGCCGACGTGCCGTCGACGCTGCTGGCCGCGGTCCAGGACGGGCTGCGGCGGGACGCGTTGGCGCCGCGGCCGGGTCTGTCGGCCGACGACTCCCTCGAAGTGCACGCCTGCCACGGGCCCGAACGCCAGGTGGAGGTGCTGCGCGATCGTCTGTTGGCGTTGCTGGACGCGCACCCCGGGCTGCAGCCGCGGGACGTCCTCATCATGTGCCCCGACGTGGAGGCCTTCGCCCCGCTGATCCAGGGTGCGTTCGGGCAGTCCGGCCGCGAGCACCCGGGCTTCTCACTGCGGGTGCGGCTGGCCGACCGCGGTCTGGCCGAAACCAACGAGGTGCTGGAGGTGCTCAGCGCGATCCTCGACCTGGCCGCCGGACGGGTGCGCTCGGGAGACCTGCTCGATCTGCTCGGACAGCCGGCCCTGGCCCGTCGTTTCGCGTTCACCGACGACGACCTCGAACTGCTCGCCGGATGGGTGGAACGCGCAGGCATCCGCTGGGGCATCGACAACACGCAGCGGAGCCGTTTCGACATGCGGGGCTTTCCGCAGGGCACCGCGTCGACCGGTCGGGACCGCGTGCTGCTCGGCGTGCTGGCCGAGGAGTCGGAGAACGAATGGCTCGGCGTCGGGCTGCCGCTGGAGGGCATCGAGTCCACCAAGGTGGATCTGGCCGGCCGGTTCGCCGAGTTCCTCGACCGACTCAGCCGACTGCTCACCGAGATGGATGCGCGGCATCCCGCCGAGGTCTGGGCGCATCTGCTGATCGGGGCGATCGACGACCTCGCCGAAGCCGATCGGGAGGCCCAGTGGCAGCGGGCCCAGGCGATCGGCATCCTCACCGAGTCGCTCGGCGCCGCGCAGGCGCAGCAGATCGACCTGAGCTTGGCCGACTTGCGCGACCTGATGGGCGACCTGCTGTCGGCGCGTCCCACGCGGTCCAACTTCTGCACCGGCGAGCTGACGGTGTGCACGCTCACGCCGATGCGGTCGGTGCCGCACCGCGCGGTGATCCTGCTGGGCATGGACACCGGATCGTTCCCGCGGAACACCGCGGTGGACGGCGACGACATCCTGGGGCTGGTCCCGCTGGTGGGCGAGCGCAGCGCGCGCGACGAGGACCGTCAGGTCTTCCTCGACGCGGTGACCGCGGCGCAGGAGCACCTGCTGGTCTTCTACACCGGGTGCGATCCGGTCACTGGTGCGTCGGTGCCGCCGCCGGTGGTGGTCAGCGAATTGATCGAGACCGCGGCGGCGGTCCTGGATCGCGACAGCGGCGGATCGGGCATCGAACGACGCCACACCCTGCACGCCTTCGACGCGCGCAATTTCGTATCCGAACCGCAGCGGGCACCGTTCAGCTACGACCGCAAACTGCTGGCCGGGGCGCAGGCGCTCAGCGCGCTCACCGCGTCGGGGGAGCCCGGCCACCCCCCGGTGCGCCTGCGCGAGGCGGTGCTGGCGCCGGTGGACGCCGCCGCTGACATCGACCTGGCCGACCTGCTGGCCTTCTTCAAGGCGCCCACCACGCGGTTCGTCCGTGAACGCATCGGCGCCTTCCTGCCCGAGCACGACGAGAGTCATCCGGACCAACTCGATGTGGCGCTCGACGGCCTTGCGGCCTGGAAGATCGGCGACCGCTTCCTGCGCGGCGTGCTGGCCGGCGACTCGCTGACCGCGCTCAGCGGCGCCGAACTGCGCCGCGGCTCCCTGCCACCGTTCGAACTGGGGCGGCTGGCATTGAACCCGATCGAGGCGAAGGCCCAGGCCATCGGGCAGCTCGCGCTCAGTCACCGCGTCGACGAGCACGGCGACACCGTCGACGTGCTGTACCCGCTGCCCGACGGTCGTCGTCTCTACGGCACGGTCGGCGACGTCTTCGGCGACCAGCTGGTCGAAGTGAACTACTCGAGCCTCAAGGCCGATCACCGGCTGGCGGCGTGGATCCGACTGCTGGCGCTCGCGGTCGGCAGCGGTCGCCGCGTCCGCGAGGCGGTGGTGGTCGGCGCCGGACGCGGTACGCACGCCGAGATGCGCCGGCTGTCGTTGCCGGAGGATCCGGCAGTGGTACTGACGGCGCTCATCGCGATCCGCGACGCCGGACTGCGCGCCCCGCTCTGGTTGCCGCCGACGGCGGCTGAAGCGGCCGCCCGCGGGTACGGGTCGGGCCGCCCGACCAACGCGCTCCGCAGCCTCCACGGTCTGCGGCCCTGGGAGTTCGAGAACGACTACAACGGCTACGTCCTGTACGACGATCCGACCCGGACCCCGACGGCCGACGAGCTGATCGCGTTGGCGGCGGCGGCACCGTTCCGGGACCTGGCGACGGTGCTTCCCGAGGTGGCCCCCGCCGACGACGACGAGTCCGGGGCCAAGACCAATCTGGTGCGGATGGCCGTCGCGGTCTTCGGCCCGGTGCTGGGCAAGGAGGCGCGGCGATGACCCCCGACTGCGACACCCCCGACTGCGACACCCCCGACTGCGACACCACCGACTTCGACGCGTGCGCTCCGTTGCCGACCGGCACCATGATCCTGGAGGCCAGCGCCGGGACCGGGAAGACGCATGCCATCGTCTCTCTCGCGGTGCGGTATCTGGCCGAGGGCGTCGCCGTCGACCAGCTGCTGATGGCGACGTTCTCCAATGCCGCCTCCAACGAACTGCGCGACCGTACCCGCACCCGCATCGGGCAGGCGTTGGCGGCGTTGGCCGACCCGGCCGCGTACCTCGCCGCCGACCGGCCCGACGAAGTGCTGGCGCTGCTGTGCACCGGGCCCGACGAACAGGTCCGGCTGCGGCGGCAGCGGCTGCGCGCGGCGATGAGCGACTTCGACGCGGCCACCGTGGCCACCACCCACACCTTCTGCAACCGCATGCTCGCCACCCTCGGCTTCCTCGGCGAACGGGCGCAGCAGTTCCCGATCGTGGAGAACGTGCAGGACCTCGTCGACGAACTGGCCCGCGACCTGTATCTGGCGCAGTTCGCCGGGAACCCGAGCGCGGCGCCGGCCTGGGCGGCGGTCGCCGACATCGCCCGGAGCGCCGTCGAACAGTCGGCCACCGCGCTGTCCCCGGACCCGGACGGCGACGAGACCACCGCGCTGCGCGTGGACCTGGCGCGCACCACCCGCACCGAGATCGAAGCCCGCAAACGCCTCGCCCGCATCCGGACCTACGACGACCTGCAGGACGTCCTGTTCCGGATCCTTCAGCATCCCGAGGTCGGGGCGCTGGCCGTCGCACGCATTCGGCAGCAGTTCTCGGTGGTGCTCATCGACGAGTTCCAGGACACCGACCCGCAGCAGTGGGCGATCGTGCGGCAGTGTTTCCACGACGCCCCGGACATCCCGCTGATCCTGGTCGGCGACCCCAAACAGTCGATCTACGCGTTCCGGGGCGCGGAAGTGCTGAGCTACCTGGACGCCGTCGGTCAGGCCGGGCTGCGGCGCCGCCTGAGCGTCAACTGGCGCTCGGATCAGCCGCTGGTGCAGTCGCTGGAACGGATCTTCGAGGGGACGGCGTTCGGGCATCCGCAGATCACCTTCGCGCCGGTGCGGGCGCGCCGCGAACGGTCCCGGCTGGGGCGCGCGGACGACCCCGCGACCGGGGGCACGGTCGACCCGGTCGCCGAGTTCGAAGGGCGAGATTACACCGCACCGTTGCGCATGCGGATGCTGCTCACCCAGCAGTTCGGCGGTGAGGGGCTGCCCACCGTCGGCAAGGTCCGCGACGCGGTCACCGAGGACGTCGCCGACGACATCGTGGCCCTGCTCGAGTCCGGCACCACCATCGCGGTGGGCGACCCCGCGGTGCCGCGGCCGGTGGAACCCGGCGACATCGCGATCCTGGTGAACTTCAACAAGCGCGTGGAGCCGCTGCAGGAGGCGCTGCACAAACGCGGCATCTCGTCGGTGGTGCGGTCGGGGACGTCGATCTTCAAGACGCCCGCGGCGCGGCACTGGTGGTATGTGCTCGCGGCGATCGAGCAACCCTCGCGGACGGCGCGCGTGCGGCTGGCGGCGCTGACCCCGTTGATCGGGCAGGCCGCGGCCGACGTGGACACCGGCGGCGACGACGGTATCGGCACCCTGGCGTCGAGCCTGGCCGAGTTGGGGCGGATCTTCGCCGAGAGCGGCTTCGCGTCGATGTCGGCGCGACTGTTCGACACATTCGGCACCGAGGGACGGCTGCTGGCCGGGGAGGGCGGCGAGCGGACGCTGACCGATCTGCGGCAGCTCGCGGACCTCTGCAATCGGCAGGTGGCCGGTGGCAGCGGCGGCCTGGCGTCCCTGGTCGCCTGGTTGGCTGAGCAGATCGCCGACCCGTCGAACCTGCGGCACGGCGGCGCGCAGACGCGCCGGTTGGACCGGGACACCCGGGCGGTGCAGATCATGACGGTGCACGCCAGCAAGGGGCTCGAGTTCCCGATCGTCTATGTGCCGTTCGGCTGGGACGGGGCCCGCGTGCCCGACCTGGAGACCTTCATCTACCACGACGCGCAGGGTCGGCGGCGGCTCGACGTCGGCGGGACCGCCGCGGCGGGCTATCGCGAGCGCGAGCACGGCGCGATCGTCGAGGGGGCCGGTGAGGCGCTGCGCCTGCTGTACGTCGCGATGACCCGGGCGTCCTCGCAGGTGGTGGCCTGGTGGGGGCCGTCGATGCCGACCAAGCAGGGTGCGCTGCACCGGCTGCTGTTCACCGCCCCGGCGCGCCGCAGTGCACTGCAGTCGGGCCAGGCGAGCACGCTGATCCCGGTGTCGGTGGAGATTCCGCCGACCGACCGCGAGATGCACACCGACCTGTTGGCGGTGCGGGAAGGCGCCCCGGAACTGATCGCCGTGGAACCGGCCGGTCGCCTGCCGCGCGGCAGACGCTGGCATCCGGCGATCGACGGCGGCGCCCGCCCCGACCTGACCGTCGCGTCGTTCACCGCCCCCGTCGATCTGCTGTGGCGGCGGACGTCGTATTCGGGCATCGTCCGCGACGCCCACGCCGCCGCCCACGCGGCGCTGCCGCCGGCGCCGGTGAACGAACCCGAACGGGCGTTGCTCGACGACGAACCCGACCTCGACGAGCAGCAGGCCGCCGCCGCCGCGGCGACCGGGGGCATGCCGTCGCTGATGAACGGGCTGCCGTTCGGCGCGGGCTTCGGCACGCTGGTGCATGAGGTGCTCGAGCACGTCGACACCTCGGCCCCCGACCTGGCAGCACACGTGCGGCTGCGCACCGCCGAGGGCGCACTGCTGCGCGGCGTGGATCTGGACGTCGATCAATTGGCGCGGGCGCTGTACGCCGTGCTGACCACGCCGCTGGGCTTCGGCGCCGGGGGTTTCGGCGACGAGGATGCCGCCGATCTGGCGAGCATCGCCCCGCGCGATCGGCTCGCCGAGCTCGACTTCGAATTGCCCTTGGCCGCACCGGGTTTCACCCTCGCCGAGATCGGGGAGCTGATGGCGCTCCACCTGCCCGACGACGATCCGCTGCGCCCCTACGCCGAGATCGTCCCGACGGTGTCCGGCGAGCGCTTCCGCGGTTTCCTCACCGGCAGCATCGACTCGGTGCTGCGCCTGCGCGACGGGCGCTTCGCGGTGGTCGACTACAAGACCAACCGACTGCGGCCGGGTGAGTTGATGGTGGAGGACTTCGACACCGCAGCGATGGCCGAGGAGATGATGGCCGCCCACTATCCGCTGCAGGCGCTCCTGTATTCGGTGGCGCTGCACCGCTATCTGCGATGGCGGCTCCCGGACTATGCGCCGGGCACGCACCTCGGTCCGATCCAGTACCAGTTCGTGCGCGGCATGGCCGGTCCGGACACGCCGCCCGGCTGCGGCGTCTTCGAGTGGCGGCTGCCGCCGGCCCTGGTGGCGGACCTGTCGGACCTGCTGGCCGGCGTCGCCGGAATGAACGAGGGGGAGCGGCGATGAACGCGCAGCTGGTCAGCGGCGAGCACGGCGTGCTCCGGGTGTTCAACGAGACCGGGGTGTTCGCCGCGGCCGATGTGCACGTGGCGCGCCGGGTGGCCGCGCTCAGCGGCGCCGACATCGGCGATCACGAACTGCTGGCGGTGGCGCTGGCGGTGCGCGCCGTCCGGACCGGGTCGACGTGCGTGAAGCTCGACGAGATCGGCCAGATCACGCCGGAGACGCCCGAGTCCGACGACGACGCCGCGCCGGTGGAGTTGCCGTGGCCCGACCCGGCCGACCTGGTCGCGGCCCTCACGACGTCGCCGCTGGTGACCGGCTGCCCGTCCGGGCCGCTGCGGCCGCTGGCGCTGGTGAGTTCCGACGACGGGCCGCTGCTGTACCTGCGGAAGTACTTCCGCCAGGAGCAGACCATCCGCGAGATCCTGGCGCAGCGCCGAGCGCAGCGACCGGCGGTGGACGCCGTGGCGCTCGCCGCCGCCCTGGCCGCGACGTTCGGGGACGAGCAGCCCGGCGGCTACGACCGGCAGCGTGCGGCGGCCGCGCTGGCGGCCACGTCGTGGACCACGGTCCTGGCCGGCGGGCCCGGCACCGGCAAGACGTACACGGTGGCCCGCATTCTGGCGGTGATGGAGGAACTGCTCGGGCAGGACGTGCGGATCGGTCTGTGCGCGCCCACCGGCCGGGCCGCGGCGCAGATGCAGGCGTCGATCAACGACCATCGCACCAGTCTGCGGGCGCTGCACACCGAACCGGCCGCCACCACCGTGCACAAGCTGCTGGGTTGGCGCCCGGACGGTTCGTATCGGCGCGGCGCCGACGATCGCCTGCCCTATGACGTGGTGGTCGTCGACGAGACGTCGATGCTGCCGGTGTCGATGATGAGCCGCCTGCTGGAGTCGTTGCGTCCGCACGCCCGGCTGATCCTGGTGGGGGATCCGCATCAGTTGTCGTCGGTCGATGCCGGGGCGGTGCTCGCCGACCTCGTCGAGCGCCGCGACCGCGAGGACACGCCGCTGCCGGAGGCGTTCGAGGCCGTCGCCGCGCCGCCGCCGGGGGAGTTCGACGAGGCCGAGCGGCGCGCGCTCGCCGACGGCGTGATCACGCTGACCCGCGGTCACCGCTACGGCGGGCAGATCTCCGAGGTGGCAGCGGCGATCAAGGCGGCCGCAGGTACCGATGTCGACGCCGTGGTCGACCTCATCTGCGGGGAGGGGGCGGCCCGGTTCGCCGACGATGCCCAGGGGCGGGTGATCCTCGTCGACCCCGACGACCTCGAACCGGTGCGACGCACGGTGGTCGACTGGGCACGACGACTACGGGACACCGCGACCGCAGGCGATGCGCGCGGCGCCTTGGCCGCGCTGATGGCGCACCGGGTGCTGTGCGCCCACCGCGACGGCCGGCACGGCGTCAGCGGATGGTCGCGCACCATCCTCGGCTGGATCAACGACGACGCCGGCGCGCGCACGGGCGCGACGCAGTGGTACCCGGGCGAGCCGATCCTGGTGAACCGCAACGACCCGACGCACCGCATCTTCAACGGCGATTCCGGAGTGGTGATCGCCGACGGCGACGGAACCAGTGTGGTCTTCGCGCGGGGCAAAGACGTTCAGCCGCTGCGTCCCAGCCAGATCGCCGACTCGTCGCCGGTCTACGCGATGACCATCCACCGCAGCCAGGGCAGTCAGTTCGAGGCGGTCACCGTGGTGCTGCCGGACGTCGACGCGCACCTGCTCACCAAGGAACTGCTCTACACCGCGGTCACCCGAGCGCAACAGCACGTGTTCATCGTCGGCACCGAAGCGGAACTGCGGGCCGCGTTGAGTCGGTCGGTGCAGCGCGCCAGCGGTCTGGGTTCGGCGGTCCGCGAGATCAGCTGATGTCGCACCCGCCGGGGACCAGGTCTCGTCGGCGGTACGACTCGCAGGTCAGGAACAGGCGCTGCGGTTCGCGGGGCAGCGCCGCGAACTCCTGCATGGAGGCGCTGCGCGACATCTCCGTCGCATGTGCATTGATCGCGCGGATCTTGGCGCCCAGCCGGTCGCCCACGTCCAGATCGAGGTCGACGCGGTCGTCGGGGGTGCCGACCATCGGAATGTGCGACGAGGTGGCCAGGTAGCCGCGCATGATCGTCACCTTCGACTGCGGGATGGTGGCGAAGTACAGCGACGACGTCTGCCACGGCCGCCCCAGTTCGGGCTCGTACAGCGGCAGCGCGGCGGCGTCGGCGGCCAGCACCGCGAGGCGATGCGCGTGGATGTGATCGGGGTGCCCGTAGATGCCGTACGCGTTGTAGGTGATGATCACCTCCGGCCGGAGCCGACGGATGTGCCCCACCATCAGTCGGACCTGTTCCTCGAGATTGACGTCGATGAACCGCGGAGCGCCGGGTGCCGATTCGGGCACGAAGCTGTCGGCGTAACCGAGCATGATCGGCGGCCGCGCCATGCCGAGCGCGGCGGCGGCGTCGAGCAGTTCGCGGTGGCGGTGGGTGCCCTCGGCCCAGGTGCACACGATGAGGTCCACCTCGGCGCCGCGAGCGGTCAGTTCGGCGATGGTGCCGCCGGTCCACAGTGACTCGTCGTCGGGATGCGCGTGGACGAACAGGGTGTTCGGGGAGGCAGACACAGCCTCGACATTACGTGCCCGGCTCGTCGGTAAGCTGTTCTCGCGCGAGATGCGTGTGCTCGCCCACCACCTTCTTCCCCGATCGGAGACATTTGCCCATGAGTTCGCAGGTTCATGAGTTTCAGGCCGAGGCGCGACAGCTGCTGGACCTCGTCGTCCATTCGATCTACTCGAACAAGGACAGCTTCCTGCGGGAACTGATCTCGAACTCCTCCGATGCGCTCGACAAGCTGCGACTGGAGAGTCTGCGCGACTCCGAGCTCGAGGCCGACGTCGCCGATCTGCACATCCGGCTGACCCCGGACGCGGACGCGCGCACGCTCACCGTCGCCGACAACGGCATCGGGATGAGCCGAGAGGACGTGATCGACCTGATCGGCACCGTCGCCAAGTCGGGCACCGCCAAGATGCGGCAGGCCCTGGCCGAGGCCGGCGAGGGCGGCGCCTCGGAGGAACTGATCGGCCAGTTCGGCATCGGCTTCTACTCGGCGTTCATGGTGGCCGACCGCGTCACCATGGTGACCCGCAAGGCGGGCGAGTCCGCCGGCACCCGCTGGGAGTCGACCGGCGACGGCACCTACACCGTCGACGACGTCGCCGACGCGCCGCAGGGTACGGCGATCACGCTGTCGCTCAAGCCCACCGACACCGACAACGCCGTGCACGACTACGCCGACCCGCACGTGCTGCGCGGCCTCGTGAAGCGCTACTCGGACTTCATCGCGTGGCCGATCCGGATGGCCGAGACGGTGACGGTGCCGGCCGGCGAGGAGGGCGGCGAGCCCACCGTCGAGCAGACCGACGCGACCCTGAACTCGCAGAAGGCGCTGTGGGCCAAGTCCAAGGACGAGGTCTCGGCCTCCGAGTACGCCGACTTCTACCGGCACCTCAGCCACAACTGGGACGAGCCGCTGGAGACCATCTCGCTGCACGCCGAGGGCACCTTCGAATACCAGGCCCTCATGTTCCTGCCGTCGCAGGCGCCGCTGGACATGTTCGCCCGCGAACGCAGCGGTGGCCTGCACCTGTACGTGCGTCGCGTCTTCATCACCGACGACGGCGCCGACCTGCTGCCCGAGTACCTGCGGTTCGTGCAGGGCGTGGTGGACGCGAACGACCTGTCGCTCAACGTCTCGCGCGAACTGCTGCAGCAGGACCGGCAGATCCGAGCCATCCGTCGTCGCCTGGTCAAGAAGGTGATCAGCACCGTCCAGGAGCTGCAGGACCGTCGGCCCGAGGACTACGCGACGTTCTGGACCCACTTCGGCCCGGTCTTCAAGGAAGGTCTGGTGAACGACCCGGACAACTTCCCAGCGGTGCTCAAGGCGTCGGTCTTCGGCACCACGCACGGCGAGGAGTCCACCTCGCTCGCCGACTACGTCGAACGCTGCCCGGCCGATCAGCAGGTCATCTACTACATGACCGGCGAATCGCGGCAGCAGATCGAACGTTCGCCGCACCTGGAGGGCTTCCGCGCCAAGGGGATCGAGGTGCTGCTGCTGTCGGACCCGGTCGACGAGCTGTGGACGTCGGCGATGCCCGAGTTCGACGGCCGCCGGTTCGTCTCGGTGGCCAAGGGCGAGGCGGCGTTGGACGACGACGCCGACGCCGAGACCGACACCGCCGAGCGCGACGCCGGGTTCACCGATCTGTTGGCGTGGCTCACCGAGGTGCTCGACGCCGACGTCAGTGAGACGCGTCTCACCAAGCGGCTCACCGATTCGGCGGCCTGCCTGGTGGGCGACACCTTCTCGATGTCGCCGCAGCTGGAGAAGCTGTACCGGGCGTCCGGACAGCAGGTGCCGCACATGAAGCGGGTGTTGGAATTGAACCCGGATCACCCGTTGGTGACCGGACTCGCGAAGGCCTACGCCGACGCCGGCGAGGAGCGGTCCGGGTTGGTGCCGACCGCGCAGCTGGTCTACGCGATGGCGGTGCTCGCCGAGGGCGGTGAGCTCGCCGACCCGGCCGAGTTCGCCAAGCTGCTGTCGGACACGCTCGTCGCGGGTCTGCAGTAGGCCGACAGGGAGGAGGGGAGAGCACCATGGGACTGCTCACACCGATCGCCGTGCGGATCGGCGCCATCGAATGGTTGCCGGAGTACCTGCCGTACATCGTCAAGATCGACGACGGGCTGCAGAAGGTCACCGGGGGTCGGATCGACCTGCTGACCGTCGCCGGACTGCCGAGCGTCACCATGGTGATCCGCGGTCGCAAGTCGGGGCTGGACCGCACCACCACCGTGCTGGCCGCTCCGGTCGGCGACGGCGAATGGCTGGTCGCCGGGTCGTACTTCGGGTCGCCGAAGTCGCCCGCCTGGGTGTACAACCTGCGGGCCGCCCCCGTCCTGCAGGTGGAGGAGCACGGTGAGCTGGTGCCGATGACCCATCGTGAACTCGCCGGCGACGAACGCGCCGAGGCCTGGCAGTCGCTGCTGAAGGTGTGGCCGAACTTCACCGTCTACGAGCGGCGCACCACCCGCACCATCCCGATCTTCCGGCTGACCCCGGCCCGCTGACACCAGCGGGCCGGGTCCGGGCGGGGCCGACTACTCGCCGGTGAACACCGGCGGGCGCTTGGCGAACATCGCGGTCACGGCCTCGGTGAGGTCGAGGCTCGGAAGGAACGCGGCGTTCCAGGCGGCCACGTAGCGGAGGCTGTCGTTCACCTGCGCCGAGCGGCTGTGGTCGAGGACGTCCTTGATGCCCTGCACCACGAGCGGGGGATTGGCGGCGATCTCGGCGGCGGTGGCGCGCGCAGCGGCCAGTGCGGCGTCGCGATCGTCGTAGACATCGTTCACCAGACCGATCTTCTCGGCGCGTGCGGCGTCGACGTCCTTACCGGTCAGGGCGAGTTCGCGGGTGTGGCCGTCGCCGATGATCTGGGGGAGTCGGGCCAGGGTGCCCACGTCGGCCACCATCGCCACGCGCACCTCGCGCACGCTGAACTTGGCGTCGGCGGAGGCGACGCGGATGTCCGCGGCGGTGATCAGGTCGACGCCGCCGCCGATGCACCAGCCGGAGATAGCGGCGACGACCGGCTTGCGGCAGTCGGCGACGGTGGTGATGGCGCCCTGCATGCGGCGCACCATGCCATGGAAGTCGGTGCGCGCCTTGGCCTTCGCGCCGTCGGCGAGGACCGCGGAGAGGTCGCCGGCCATGGCGGCCAGATCGAGTCCGTAGGAGAAGTGCTTGCCTGCGCCGGTCAGCACCACCGCGCGCACGTCCGGGTCGGCGTCGAGCTCGGTGAAGATCACGGCGAGCTCGCTCCAGAAGTCCGGTCCCATGGCGTTGCCCGGGCCGGGGCCGATCAGCGTCACTTCGGCGACGTGGTCGGCGACGGCGAGCTCGAAAGCTTGGTAGTCGGTGCTGCGGTACGTCATGGTTACTCCCGGGTAGTAATGGGTTCTCACCGGAGAGACTAGGGCATCAGCACTGCTGATCGGGTGTCGACCCGGCAGCCCGGTGGGCCAGGACACGTGCCAGGATGACCGCATGGCACCAGACCCCCTGCAACTCGGTGACGTCGCCGTCACAGTGGCCGTCGACGATCCCGCCGCGGCCGCGGCCGCCTACGACGTCCTGGTGGGGGCGGGGAGTGCCGGTGTGTGGGCGGCGAGCAACGGCTCGGTCCGCGCGGCAGCGGGCGAGTCGGCTCCGTGGGCGGCCTTCGCCGCGGCCGACGTGGCCGGTGCGACGGCACTGCTGGGCCGCCGCGGTCTGTCGCTCGACGCGGACGGGCGCGCGGAATCGGTGGCGGCGGTGGGGATCACCGCCGACGCGGGAGCGCGGGCCGGGGCGCCCACGCTCGACCACGTGGTCTACACGGCTCCCTCGGTGGATGCGGCGATCGCGCTGTTCGCCGGACGGCTCGGCCTGGACCTGCGGCTGGTGCGCCAGTTCGGGGACGTCGCCCAGGTGTTCTTCCGGAGCGCGTCCGTCGTGGTGGAGGTACTGGCCGGCAGCGGCGAACAGGCGGCGGACTTCGGTCTCTGGGGGCTGGCCTGGCGCGTCGCGGACCTGGACGTCGAACATGCGCGGCTGACACGAGAAGGGTTGGCGCTCAGCGAGATCCGCGTCGGCCGCAAGCCCGGGACAAGGGTGGCGACGGTGCGTGAGCGGGCGCTGGGCACGCCCACGATCCTGCTGGAGCAGGCCGCTCGCTAATCCTTCGCGAGCCGGCGGGCCTGCTCCTGGGCCAGCATCTGTTCGCGCAGCGTGTCGTAGACGGGTGCCGAGCGCAGGGCGGCCGCGACGATCACGGCACCGAGTGCGGTGGTCAGCATGGAGATCGACACCGACGTCAGGGCGCACATCTCCATCACCAACACGATGCCGGTGAACGGAGCGCGGACCACGGCGGCGAACAGTCCGGCCATCCCGGCCATCATCAGGGCGATCCGGGTGTCGGTGTCCACCGAGACACCGGCGAACTCGACGAGGCGGGTGAAGAACACGCCGCTGAGTGTGCCCAGGGCGAGCATCGGCGCGAACAGGCCGCCCGGGGTGCCTGCGGCGTAGGAGAGCGGGCCGGAGCAGAACCGCAGCGCCAGGTAGAGGGTGAGCGTCCAGAAGGCGATCTGCTGACCGTCGAGCATGCGCTGGGTCACCGCGTCGCCGCCGCCGACGGCATCGGGCAGGTAGACCAGGCAGACGCCGATCAGCGCGCCGATCAGTGCCCCCTTGGCGACCGCGGGCAGACGGTGAAATCCTCGGACGGCGGACATCAGTCGCACGATCAGGGCGTTGTATCCCACCCCGATCAGGCCGATGACGATGCCGAAGACCACGAAGAGCGGGAGCGTGGCGATCGACGGTTCGGCGACCTTCTGCACGGCGAAATCGGGGTGGTTGCCGAGGATCACGCGGCTGCAGCTGATCGCCGCCGCGACTGCGGCGATGGTCCAGATCAGGTAGCGGATCCGGATCTTGTGGGCGATCTCCTCGAAGACGAAGACGGCGCCGCCGATGGGGGCGTTGAACGCCACCGCCAGGCCGGCGCCGGCCAGGCAACTCTGCAGCACGCGCGGATCTCGTCGAGGGTGACGCGGGCGATCCGGCCGACGAGGGTGCCGAAGGCGGCACCGATGTGGACGGTCGGACCTTCGCGGCCCAGGACCAGACCGCCCGCACCGATGGCGAGGACGCCGCCGACGAAGCGTGCGGGGATCGTGGTGGCCGGCGCGGCGCGGTCCTCGTCGCGTTCGGTCGCTTCCACCTGCTGGATGCCGCTGCCCGCCGACATCGGCCAGCGCGACGCGATCCCGGTGGCGAGTGCTGCAGCGGCGGCACTGACGACGACCGGGACGAGCCATGCCCATGGGCCGTGGGCATGGGCCCAATCGGCCAGATCGGTGCGCAGCGCGTCGGCCTTGATGAGGACCCAGCGGAAGGCGCCGCCGGTGAAGCCGGCCAGGATACCGGCGACGATGGCCAGGAAGGTCAGATAGTAGAGCGCGCGGCGGCCGGGCAGGGCCGCGTCCTCGGCGGGTTCGGCGGCAGGACCGGTCGGCGAGGGCTGGTGGTCCTCACCGTGCCCTTCGTCGTGGGGCCCGCCGTCGTGGGCCCCACCCTGCGCCCCAGTGCTCATCCGCCGCCCCACGAGTGTCGAAAGTAGATCTCGACCGTAGCAATCAATGAGACCGATCTGGTCGACGGTGCTCGACGGCAGACCATCCGCACGACGAAGGCCCCGGTACGTGATGTACCGGGGCCTTCGGGTGGTGTCCGAGGGGGGACTTGAACCCCCACGTCCGTTAATAGGACACTAGCACCTCAAGCTAGCGCGTCTGCCATTCCGCCACTCGGACTTGCTTACTCACCGCGTTTCCGTGGTGCGCCGTGTAACTCTAACCATGTCGGCCCGACTATCCCAAATCCGCCGGAAATGGGCTTGAATATGGGGTGTGACTACTCCCCGCGCGACCGACGAAGTGGTGGACTTGGTGAGCCGGTTGATCCGGTTCGACACCTCGAACACCGGAGACCCGACGACCACCCGCGGGGAGGAGGGGTGCGCCAAATGGGTCGCCAAACTCCTCGAGGAAGTGGGCTACACCACCGAGTACGTCGAGTCCGGTCAGCCGGGCCGCGGCAACGTGTTCGCGCGGCTCGCGGGCCCGCCGGACAGCGACCGCGGCGCGCTCCTCATGCACGCCCACCTGGACGTGGTGCCGGCCGCCGCCGAGGACTGGAGCGTCGACCCGTTCTCCGGGGCGGTGCGCGACGGCTACATCTGGGGGCGCGGCGCCGTCGACATGAAGGACATGGCGGGCATGATGCTGGCGCTGGCGCGGCAGCTCAAGCGCGACGGTGTGGTGCCGCCGCGGGAGATCGTGTTCGCGTTCCTCGCCGACGAGGAGGCCGGCGGCACGTGGGGTTCGCAGTGGCTCGTCGAGCATCGGCCCGATCTGTTCGACGGGATCACCGAAGCGGTCGGCGAGGTGGGCGGCTTCTCGCTGACCGTCGACCGCCCCGACGGCGAGGTGCGGCGCCTGTACCTGGTGGAGACCGCCGAGAAGAGCCTGTCGTGGATGCGGCTGACCGCCGAGGGACGCGCCGGCCACGGCTCCTTCCTGCACGAGAACAACGCCGTCACCGAGGTCGCCGCGGCCGTCGCTCGCATCGGCGCTCACACCTTCCCGCTGGTGATGACGGATGCGGTCGCCGAGTTCCTGGCGGCGTTGTCGGAGGAGACCGGCCTGGAGTTCTCCCCGGACACCCCGGACCTGGAGTCGGCGCTGTTCAAGATCGGCAACCTGGCCAGCATCATCGGTGCCACGCTGCGCGACACGGCCAACCCGACCATGCTGTCGGCCGGCTACAAGGCCAACGTGATCCCGCAGCGCGCCGAAGCGGTGATCGACTGCCGCGTCCTGCCCGGCCGTCGCGCCGAATTCGAGGCCACGATCGACGAGCTGATCGGGCCCAATGTCCGCCGCGAATGGATCACCGACCTCGGCGCGGTGGAGACTACGTTCGACGGCGACCTGGTGGACGCGATGAACGACGCGATCCTCGCGCACGACCCGCAGGGCCGCACCGTGCCGTACATGCTGTCCGGCGGCACCGACGCGAAGGCCTTCGTGAAGCTCGGCATCCGCTGCTTCGGTTTCGCGCCGCTGCAACTGCCGCCGGAACTGGACTTCGCCGCGCTGTTCCACGGCATCGACGAGCGCGTCCCGGTCGAATCGGTGCTGTTCGGCACCCGCGTCATGGAGCATTTCCTGCGCAACTGCTGACCGGTAGGTTGGAGGGCGGGAATCAGACGAACTGAGCAAAAGGGGTTGTGCACCACGATGTCGAGACTCAATGCACCGATCGTGACGGCGGTAGACGGATCCGAGCTGGCGCTGGACGGCGTCCGGTGGGCCGCCCTGGCCGCGCAGCGGGAGAATCGCCCGCTGCGGGTGGTCAGCGTCGTCGAACCGCCGATCCTGCAGTACGGCTCGGCGATCGCGATGGCGCAGGCGTACGCCGACGCCTCCCGCGCCTTCGCCGAGGGCGCGCTCGACATCGCCCGCGACGTGATCGGTGAAGCGGCGCCCGGCGTGGACGCCACCGTCGAGATCCTCGACGGCCGACCCGCACTCGTGCTGCGCGAGCTGTCCTCGCGCGCCCACCTGATGGTGCTCGGCCGCCGCGGCCTGGGCGGGGTCACCGGGCTCCTGCTGGGCTCGGTCAGCACCGACGTCGTGGCGCACGCCGACTGCCCCGTGGTGGTGGTGCCGGAGTCGCCGCGCACCACCGGACCGGTGGTCGTCGCGGTCGACGGATCGCCGGTGTCGAGTGCGGCGATCGGCGCCGCCTTCGAGCAGGCCTCGTTCCTGCAGGCACCGCTGATCGCGGTGCACACCTACGGCGGCAATGCAGGTGCGGCCTACTTCGATCGCCTGCACGACGAGCGGCAGCAGCTCACCGACGAAGCGCACGAGGCGCTCGGATCCCAGCTCGCGGGCGCCCTCGGCGACTACCCGGACGTGTCGGTCACGACGGCCGTCACCACCGAGGCGCCGGCCACGCAGATCCTCGAATCGGCCGCCGACGCGCAGCTGATCGTCATGGGCAGCCGCGGCCGCGGCGGCTTCCGCGGTCTGCTGCTCGGTTCGACGAGCCAGTCGGTCCTGCAGGTGGCCACCTGCCCGGTGATGGTCGTGCCCGCCTGAGGTTCCCGGTGCTTGCGGCCGCCGCGTGTTCCCTCCGCGCGCGGCGGCGCGGTAGGGAAGGATGAGAGACATGCCTGAGTTGAATCCATATGAGGCGCTTCCGCCCCTGCCCGAGATCACCGTCACCTCCGAGACCTTCGTCGACGGCCAGAGCCTGCCGCTGCCGCAGGCCTCGGCCATCTTCGGCGCAGGCGGCGAGGACGTCTCGCCGCAGTTGAGCTGGTCCGGTTTTCCGGCCGACACCAAGAGTTTCGTGGTCACCTGCTTCGACCCGGACGCACCAACCGCGTCCGGATTCTGGCACTGGGCCGTCGCCGACATCCCGGCATCGGTCACCTCGCTGCCCGTCGGTGCGGGCGCGCCGGGGGCCGCCAGCCTGCCCGATCAGGCCGTGACCCTGCGCAACGACGCCGGTCTGGCCCAGTTCGTCGGTGCCGGCCCGCCCCCCGGTCACGGTCCGCACCGCTACTTCTTCGTGGTGCACGCGGTGGGCGTCGAGTCGCTGGAGCTGCCCGACGGCGCCTCGCCCGCGTTCCTCGGCTTCAACCTGTTCTCGCAGGCGATCGCCCGCGGCGGCCTGGTCGGCATCTTCGAGCAGGCCGGCGACGAGTAGCGCCTCCCGGCGTCGGCCGCCCGCTGACTCAGCGGGCGGCTGCGCCGATCGCGTCCTGCAGGCCCGCGTAGCCCGCGGCCTGCAGGCGCGCGGCGATCCCGTCGTTGAGCTCCTGCAGCCACACCGGACCGCCGTAGATGAAGCCGGTGTACACCTGCAGCAGGCTCGCACCGGCCAGAATGCGTTCCCAGGCGTCGTCGACCGTCTCGATACCGCCGACACTCACCAGCGTCACCTGGTCGCCGACGCGGGCGTGCAGGCGACGCAGCACCTCCAGGGACCGCTGCTTCACCGGCGGACCGGACAGACCGCCGACACCGATGGCCTCGACGGCCGACGCGGGGGTGTCCAGCCCGGCCCGACTGATCGTGGTGTTGGTGGCGACGATGCCGGCCAGACCCAACTCCACGGCCAGGTCGGCGACGGCGTCGACATCCTCGTCGGACAGGTCGGGAGCGATCTTCACCAGCACCGGCACCGCGGCCACCTCGAGCACGGCGGCCAGGATGGGGCGCAGCGATGCGACGGCCTGCAGGTCGCGCAGCCCCGGCGTGTTCGGCGACGACACGTTCACCACGACGAAGTCGGCCAGCGGGCCGAGGAGTCGGGCGCTGAACCGGTAGTCGTCGATGGCGTCCTCGACGGGGACCACCTTGGTCTTGCCGATGTTCGCGCCGATCGGCACGCGACGCGGACCCGGCCGCGGCTCGGCGAGTTTCAGGGCGGCCGCCTCCGCGCCCGGATTGTTGAAGCCCATCCGGTTGATCAGCGCCTTGTCGGCGGGCAGCCGGAACAGGCGCGGCTGTTCGTTGCCGGGCTGGGGGCGCCCGGTGATGGTGCCGATCTCGGCGTAGCCGAAACCGATCTGTCCCCACGCGTTGACGGCCTCGGCCGACTTGTCGAAGCCGGCGGCCAACCCGATGGGCGACGGGAAGTCGACGCCGAAAGCGGTCGACGCCAACACGTCGTGCCGGGGGGCCAGCGACGCCGACACCAGCGAACGGACCACCGGCGTGCGCCCGGCCCAGCGCAGCAGCCGGGAGATCAGGTGGTGGATCCGCTCCGGCGGCACCCGGAACATCACCGCCAGGAGTGGCGGATACAGCACCCGGTTGACCAGGCTCAGGACCTTCGAACGCAGGGGAACGGGGGAGTCGGACACGACTGTCACTTCCTATCGGTCGGCGTCGACGGCGGTGCGCGGCACGGCCTGCAGACCGTCGCCGCGGGCCGACAGCAGGTACAGCATGCCGTTGGACGGATCGACGCTGATCGCCGAGACCTGGCCGACAGTGGCGATGCGGGCGCGCTCGCGCGGCTCGCCGGTCGACAGATCGAACGCGATCGCCGCGTTGTTGCCGGTGGTGGAGACCCACAGCAGCTTCTGCTGCTCGTCCCAGGCCAGCGCGTACGGGCCGTCGGCGACCGGGGCGCGGAAGCGCATCACGATCGGCTGACCGAAGAAGCCGATGATCTCGCTGTCGCGGGTGTTGCTCACCAGGACGCGACCGTAGGAGTCGACGATGCCCTCGGTGGCGCCGTTGCCCGAGCGCAGGGCCGCCTTGCGCGATCCGGTGGCGATGTCGACCGGGGCGACCAGCGACTGGGCGCGGTCGAGCACCACCACCAGATCACCCCAATCGGCGGCGGCGGGAGCGACGAGGATCTCGTCGACCCGCACGAAGTCGTGGATGTCGCGCTTGAGCTCACCGGAGCGCGTGAGCACCCGCAGGTGACCGTCGGCGGTGCCCACCAGGATCCGGTCGTCGGTCCGGCCGAGGCTCAGCACCTCGCCCTGGGCGTCGGCGACCTTGGTCACGGTGCCGTCGGCCGCCACCCGGGACAGCTGCTCCGGGGAGGCGATCAGGAAGCCGTCGCCGTCCGCGATCAGGGCGCTGACCTGCTTGGCCGCGACCTCGCGCGGGGCCGGGGTGTCGGCGGCGCCGGGCGCGGTGTGCAGGCGGACCACGCCGTCGTCGCCGAGGACGGCCACCGTGGAACCGGACTGGGCCAGGGCCGTGCCCGCGGCCGCGGGGACCACCAGGCCGGTCGGCTGTCCGGTCTCCGGCGGGGAGGCGAGCGCCGTCGCCGGCTCCACCTTGGCCACATCGCCGGCACCGTCGCCGACGTTCACCTCGTCGGAGCCGCAGGCGGCCAGAGTGCCGGCCAGGACGAGAGCGGTCGCCGCCGCGGCGAATCGGGTCGAAAGACGCATGGCCTCTATCTTGCGTGAGAAGCCGGGTCGGTGGCGAGCTGGGGCGGTGTGATCCGCGGTCCAATCCTCCTCGGCGACCCCAGGCCCGAACACACGGTGGACGCGAGAACGGCGGGTACAGTGTGCCCTCGTGACCGACATGAGCTGGGCGCAGTCCATCGTTCTGGGGACCGTGCAGGGACTCACCGAGTTCCTCCCGATCTCCTCCTCCGCCCACCTGCGGATCGTCTCCGAGCTGTGGGCCGGGGAAGACGCCGGAGCGTCCTTCACCGCGGTGACCCAGCTGGGCACCGAACTGGCCGTCCTGGTCTTCTTCGCCAAGGACATCGCCCGCATCCTCGCGGCCTGGTTCGCCGGGCTGCGGAACCCGGATCGGCGCGGCATCGACTACCGCGTCGGCTGGTATGTGATCTTGGCGACGATCCCCATCGTCGTCCTCGGTTTCCTGTTCACCGACCAGATCCGCACCGTGGGCCGTAACCTGTGGCTGATCGCGATCATGCTGATCCTGTTCTCCTTCGTCTTCGTGGCGGCCGAGCGGTACGCGACGCAGCGACGCGATCTGGAGCAGTTGACCCGCACCGACGCGATCGTGATGGGTCTGGCGCAGTGTCTGGCGCTGATCCCGGGCGTCTCCCGGTCGGGCGCCACCGCGAGCGCCGGCCTGTTCCTCGGGCTCAACCGCGAAGCCGCGTTCCGGTTCTCCTTCCTGATCGCCATCCCCGCGGTGCTCGGCTCGGGTCTGTACAGCCTCAAGGACGCGTTCGAACCGTCGAACGACGGACTGCAGGCGGGGGCCGGGCAGATCGTGGTGGCCACCGTCATCGCGTTCGTCGTCGGTTATGCGGCGATCGCCTGGCTGCTCAAGTTCGTCAGCAACCACTCGATGAACTGGTTCGCCGCTTACCGGGTGATCCTGGGCAGCGTCATTCTGATCCTGCTGGCCACCGGCGTCGTCGCCGCCTACTGATCGCCCCCTACTCATCGGCCCCCGCGCGGGCTTTAGGCTGGCAGTCATGACGGTGATCCTGGTCCGCCACGGACGTTCGACGGCCAACACCTCCGGGCTGCTCGCCGGCCGCACACCCGGCGTCGCACTCGACGAGAAGGGCCTGGCTCAAGCGGCCGACCTGACCGAACGCCTCGGCGGAGTCTTCGACCAGATCGGCGCGGTGGTGCGGTCGCCGCTGCAGCGGTGCGCGGAGACCGTCGCACCCCTGGTGGCAGCGCTCGGGCAGCGTTCGGTCGGGCCCGCGCCCGAGGTGGTCGACGACCGGCTCGTCGAAGTGGACTACGGCGACTGGAGCAACCGGCCGCTCAAGGATCTGGTCGACGAGCCGCTGTGGAAGGTGGTGCAGCGCAACCCGTCCGCCGCGGTCTTCCCCGGTGGGGAGGGGCTGGCCGACGTCTTCGGGCGGGCCAGCGGCGCGGTGCGGGCGCTCGACCGCGTCTACGGCGGCGACGACGGGCACGGACTGTGGGTGGTGTGCTCGCACGGCGACGTCCTCAAATCGATCCTCGCCGACGCGCTGGGCATGCACCTGGACTCCTTTCAGCGCATCATCGTCGACCCGGCGTCGATCAGCGTGGTGCACTACGCGGCGTCGCGGCCGTACGTGCACACCGTCAACAACAACGGGGTGCTGACCCTGCCCGCGCGGCCGTCCGCGGCCGCGGTCGTCGGCGGTTCCACCGGAACCGACTCGAGCCCCTCCGCGCGTGGCTAGCGCAGGTACGGTTGAGTTCTGCCGAACAAGTTTCGTCGCGAACGAGGTGAGTTGACCGATGCCCCGCACCATCCACGAATTCCGTGAACCCGAGCGCTTCGTCGCCGGCACCGTCGGACAACCGGGGGACCGGACCTTCTTCCTGCAGGTCTCGACCGGCGCCCAGATCGTGAGCGTGCAGATCGAGAAGCAGCAGGTACTGATCCTGGCCGACCGCCTGGGCTACCTGCTCGACGAGGTGAACCGCCGGTTCGGCACCGCCGTGCCACCGGAGACCAGCGTGGTGGCCGACAATTCGCCGCTGACGATGCCGATCGACGCCGAGTTCCACGTGGGGTCGATGGGGCTGGGCTGGGACGCCGAGGCCGCCGCCGTCGTGGTGGAACTGCTCGCGGTGACCGAGGAGCCGATCGACGAGGCGATGATCCTCGACGACAGCGCCGAGGGGCCGGACACCGTCCGCGTCTTCCTGACCGCACCGGCCGCCCGCGAGTTCTCCGCGCGGTCGATGCGCGTGGTCGCGGCCGGCCGCCCGCAGTGCCCGCTGTGCCAGCAGCCGCTGGACCCGGCCGGACACATCTGTGCCCGCAGCAACGGCTACAAACGCGACGGTGAGTTCAGCCGCTCCCTGGAGTTCGTGGACCCGGAAGTGCTGGCCATCCTGGGTCGGCTGGTGCCGGGCTTCGACGCCTCCTTCGAGGTCGACAATGCCGACCCGGACGAGCCGCGCTCGGACGACCCGGCCCCGGACGACGAGGACGAGCCGGGCCCCGAACCCGGCGACCGGCGGTGACCGCGCAGCTGCGCCGCCTGCTGTCCGAGGGCGAATTGTCGTTGTACGGCCAGATCCGGGGGGCCAGCAATCTCGCCCTGGTCTGCCTGGTGAGCAGCGGTGACGACACGGTCCAGTGCGTGTACAAGCCGGTGCGCGGCGAGACCCCGCTGTGGGACTTCCCGGACGGCACCCTCGCCGGGCGCGAGGTGGCCGCCCGCGTGATCGACGCGGCCCTGGGCTGGGACCTCATCCCGGAGACCGTGCTGCGCACCGAGGGGCCGCCGGAGGCCGAACTCGGCCCCGGGATGCTGCAGGTGTGGATCGACCAGCCGGAGGAGCCGGTGGGCCCCGAGCCGGTGGAGATCGTTCCCGCCGACGCCATCCCGGACGGCTACGTCCCGATCCTGCGCGCCCACGACGACGACGGTTCGGTGGTCGCCGTGGCGCACGCCACCGACGACCGGTTGCGGCGGCTGGCGGTGCTCGACGCGATCCTGAACAACGCCGACCGCAAGGGCGGGCACATCCTGGTCGACGTCGACGGCCGCCTGTACGGCATCGACCACGGCCTGACTCTGCACCGCGAACCGAAGCTGCGCACCGTCCTGTGGGGCTGGGCAGGGCGCGCGGTGGACGAACCGACCCGCACCGACCTGCAGGCGTTCGCCGAGCGGCTGCGCACCGACGGCGACCTGGCCGCCCAGCTGCGGGACCTGATCTCCGACGGGGAAGTCGAGGCCCTGCGTGCGCGCGTCGAGGCGCTCGCCGCGGGAGATCCGTTGCCGCGGCCGCCGCACGAGCGCGCCATCCCCTGGCCACCCTTCTGAACGGCCGGGCCGCGCCCCGTTAGAGTGGACAGTCATGCACTCTTGGCCGTCGCCCTCCGTCCCCGAGCTGCCCGGCACCGGGCCCGCGCTGCGTCTCTACGACACCGCTGATCAGCAGGTCAAGCCGGTGGCGCCGGGCCCCGTCGCCACCATGTACGTGTGCGGCATCACCCCGTACGACGCCACTCATCTCGGCCACGCCGCCACCTATCTGGCGTTCGACCTCGTCAACCGGGTCCTGCGGGACCAGGGGCATGACGTCCACTACGTGCAGAACATCACCGACGTCGACGACCCGCTGTTCGAGCGCGCCGCCCGCGACGGCGTCGACTGGCGGGCGCTCGGCGACAGCCAGATCGACCTGTTCCGGTCGGACATGACGGCGCTGCGCGTGCTGCCGCCGCGCGACTACATCGGCGCGATCGAATCGGTCGACGAGGTGATCGCCGCCGTGGGCGCGCTGCTCGAGTCCGGCGCCGCGTACGTCGTCGACGAGGACGAATACCCCGACGTGTACTACCGGGCCGACGCCACCGACGTCTTCGGCTACGAGTCCAACTACGACCGCGCCACCATGGAGCGACTGTTCGCCGAACGCGGCGGCGATCCGGACCGCCCCGGCAAGCGGGACCCGATCGACGCGCTGCTGTGGCGCGCCGCCCGCCCGGGCGAACCGTCGTGGGAGGCGGCGTTCGGCGCGGGTCGTCCCGGCTGGCACATCGAGTGCTCGGTGATCGCACTGAACCGGCTCGGCGAGACCTTCGACATCCAGGGTGGCGGCAGCGACCTGATCTTCCCGCACCACGAGTACTCGGCCGCGCACGGTGAGGCGCTGGCCGGGCAGCGACGCTTCGCCCGCCACTACGCGCACACCGGCATGATCGGCCTCGACGGCGAGAAGATGTCCAAGAGCCTGGGCAATCTGGTGCTCGTCTCCAAGCTGCTGGCGGCGGGCGTCGACGCAGGCGCGATCCGCCTGGGCCTGCTCGACGGACACTACCGGCAGGACCGGATGTGGACCGACGCTCAGCTGGCGACGGCGCAGGAGCGCTTCGCCCGCTGGCGCGCGGCGGTCGCGGCGCCGGCCGGACCGGCCGCCGACGGCATCGTCGAACGGGTGCGCACCCACCTGGCCAACGACCTCGACACCCCGAAGGCGCTCGCCGCGATCGACGGTTGGGCCGCCGACACCGCATCGGGTCTCGGATCCAGCGCGGAGGCGCCCGGTCAGGTCGCCGACCTGGTGGACGCGCTGCTCGGCGTGGATCTGCGGTCGGCATGAGCATCACCGAGATTCCCGACAACGCGCGGGACGGTGTGTTCGCCGTGGTGACGCACACGTCCACCTACGTGATCGACCTGACCGAGAACACGCTGCTGCGCGCGCCCGGCGTGGGCCGGCAGGACGACGTCGACTGGGAGGTGGCCGAGCTCCGCCGCGACTCGCAGGACATCCCGCTGCTGCGCGTGCGCAGCTGCCGGGTGGGGGAACCGGCACAGTTCTGGGTGAGCGCGGCCGACGATCCGGACGTGCGCACCTGGCGCATCACCACCCCGGTGCTGTCCATCGAGCGGATCGGTTAGCCGCGGGTCCCGCTGCCCGGTGGCTCGGGGTTCAGTCGTTGCTTCCGCGCTGCCGCAGGTAGCGCTCGAACTCGGCCGCCAGCAGGTCGCCGTCCACCTCGGTCAGGGTGCCGTCGGCGAGATCGTCGTCGTGCCGTTGCTCCAGCTCGTGCACGTAGGCGGCCATGTCGTCGTCGGCGAAGACCATCTCGCTGACCGTCTCCTCCCACTCCCGGGCCTGCTCGGGCAGCATCCCGACGGGCAGGGGTAGGCCGACCAGCAGTTCCAGCCGGTGCAGCAGCGCCAGGGTGGCCTTGGGGCTCGGCGGATTCCCGACGTAGTGGGGCACCGACGCCCACAGCGCCATCGCCGGGATGCCGATCTGGATGAAGGCGTCCTGCAGCACGCCGGTGATCCCGGTGGGACCGTCGTACGACGAGGCGGCGAGGCCGTACCGCGCGGCGATCTCGGCGGTGTGCGCGCTGCCGCTGACCGGGATCGGCCGCGTGTGCGGGCTGTCGGCGAACGCGGCGCCGAGCACCACCGCGGTCTCGACGTCGAGGTCGACGGCCAGGTCGACGATCTCCTGGCAGAACGCGCGCCAGCGCAGATTGGGCTCCATGCCGAGCACCAGGACCAGGTCCCGGTGGGCGGTGGGCACCCGGCAGTAGGAGATCGACGTCGACGGCCAACTCAGCCGTCGGGTGACGCCGTCGGACAGGTGAATGGTGGGCCGCGTCGCCTGATAGTCGTAGTAGTCGTCGGGGTCGATCTCCCGCAGGTCGACGGCGGTCCAGGTCAGCGAGAGATGCTCGACCACCGCCGATGCGGCGTCGCCGGCATCGGTCCAGCCGCCGAAGGCCGCTAACAGGACCGGTCGGCGCAATTGCGGCAGGGCGTCCCCGCCGGACGCACTCGGATCTGGGGTCACCGCACCAGCCTACGGTCGAAGGCGAATCGCGGGCGAACTACTGTGGGGTACATGCCTATCTCTCCTCCGGACTCCAGCCAGTACGACACGACCTTCCTGCAGGCCATGTCGCGGCGGGTTCTGATCGGTGACGGCGCGATGGGGACCATGCTTCAGGCAGCCGATCTGGACGTCGATCGGGACTTCCTCGGCCTCGAGGGCTGCAACGAGATCCTCAACGAGACGCGGCCCGACGTGCTCGCCGACATCCACCGCGCCTACTTCGCGGCCGGCGCCGATGCCGTCGAGACCAACACGTTCGGCTGCAACCTGTCGAACCTGGGCGACTATGACATCGCCGACCGCATCCGCGACCTCGCCTACCGCGGCACCGCCATCGCCCGCGGCGTCGCCGACGAGTTCGGCCCGTCCGCCGACGGCACCCCCCGGTTCGTGCTCGGTTCGATCGGGCCGGGCACCAAGCTGCCCAGCCTCGGCCACACCACGTTCGCGCTGATCCGCGACGCCTACATCGAGTGCGTTCTCGGCATGCTCGACGGCGGGGCCGACGCCATCCTGATCGAGACCTGCCAGGATCTGCTGCAGCTCAAGGCCGCCGTCGTGGGTGCGCGGCGGGCGATGGACCAGGCCGGCCGCCACCTGCCGATCATCACGCACGTGACCGTCGAGACCACCGGCACCATGCTGGTGGGCTCGGAGATCGGTGCCGCGCTCGCCGCGATCGAGCCGCTCGGCGTCGACGTCGTCGGCCTCAACTGCGCCACCGGACCGGAAGAGATGAGCGAGCACCTGCGGTACCTGTCCAAGCACGCCCGCATCCCGGTGTCGGTGATGCCCAACGCGGGTCTGCCGGTGCTGGGGCGCAACGGCGCCGAGTACCCGTTGACACCCGAGCAGATGGCGTCCGCGCTGGCCGGCTTCGTCGCCGACTACGGCCTGCAGTTCGTCGGCGGCTGTTGCGGCAGCACCCCCGAGCACATCCGCCAGGTCGCCGAGGCCGTCGCCGCGGTCACCCCGGCCCAGCGCATCCCCGCGCATGAGTCGGAGACGTCGTCGCTGTACACGGCCGTCCCGTTCCACCAGGACGCCAGCTTCCTGGTGGTGGCCGAGCGCACCAACTCCAACGGCTCCAAGGCCTTCCGCGAGGCGATGATCTCCGGCGACTACCAGCAGTGCATGGAGATCGCCAAGAACCAGACCCGCGACGGCGCGCACATGCTCGACCTCAACGTCGACTACGTGGGCCGCGACGGAGCCGCCGACATGACCCAGCTGGCCAGCCGCCTCGCGACCGCGTCGACGCTGCCGATCATGATCGACTCCACCGAGCCGGACGTGATCGCCGCGGGCCTCGAGCACCTCGGCGGGCGCTGCGCGGTGAACTCGGTGAACTACGAGGACGGGGACGGCCCGACCTCCCGGTTCACCCGCATCATGGAGCACGTCGCCGAGCACGGCGCGGCCGTCGTCGCCCTCACCATCGACGAGGAGGGGCAGGCCCGCACCGCCGACCACAAGGTCGCCATCGCCGAGCGCCTGATCACCGACCTGATCGACAACTGGGGCCTGGAGCAGGAGGACATCATCATCGATGCCCTCACGTTCCCGATCTCCACCGGCCAGGAGGAGGTGCGCCGGGACGGCATCGAGACCATCGAAGCGATCCGCCGCCTGCACGAGGCCTACCCCGAGGTGCACTTCACGCTCGGCATCTCGAACATCTCCTTCGGTCTGAACCCGGCCGCCCGCCAGGTGCTGAACTCGGTCTTCCTGCACGAATGCGTGCAGGCGGGCCTGGACACCGCGATCGTGCACGCCTCCAAGATCCTGCCGATGGCGCGCATCCCGGACGAGCAGCGCGAGGTGGCGCTGGACCTGGTCTACGACCGCCGCCGCGAGGGCTACGACCCGCTGCAGCGGCTGATGGAGCTCTTCGAGGGCGTGTCGGCGGCCTCGGCCCGCGAGACGCGCGCCGCCGAGCTGGCCGCCATGCCGCTGCTGGAACGACTGCAGGCCCGCATCGTCGAAGGCGAACGGAACGGCCTCATCGAGGATCTCGACGAGGCCCGCGCGCAGATCCCGCCGCTGGAGATCATCAACGAGCATCTTCTGGCCGGCATGAAGACGGTGGGCGAACTGTTCGGGTCCGGGCAGATGCAGCTGCCGTTCGTGCTGCAGTCGGCCGAGGTGATGAAGACCTCGGTGGCCCACCTCGAGCAGTTCATGGAGGCCACCGGCGAAGACGGCAAGGGCAAGATCGTGCTGGCCACCGTCAAGGGCGACGTCCACGACATCGGCAAGAACCTCGTCGACATCATCCTGTCCAACAACGGCTACGACGTGGTCAACATCGGCATCAAGCAGCCGATCGCCACCATCCTGTCGGCCGCGGAGGAGTCCGGCGCCGACGTGATCGGCATGTCCGGTCTGCTCGTGAAGTCGACGGTGGTGATGAAGGAGAACCTCGAGGAGATGAACTCGCGCGGCAAGAGCGACATCCCGGTCCTCCTCGGCGGCGCCGCCCTCACCCGCAGCTACGTGGAGAGCGATCTGGCCGACGTGTACGACGGCGAGGTGCGCTACGCGCGCGACGCCTTCGAGGGTCTGAGCCTGATGGACCAGGTGATGGCGATCAAGCGCGGGGAGGGTCCGGATCCGGACAGCCCCGAGGCCAAGGCCGCCGCGGCCAAGGTGGCCGAGCGCACCGCCCGGCGCGAGCGTTCGCAGCGCATCGCCGCGCAGCGCAAGGCGGCCGAGGTGCCCGTGGAGGTGCCGGACCGCTCGGACGTCGCCACCGACAACGAGACGCCGACGCCGCCGTTCTGGGGCAGCCGCATCGTCAAGGGCATCCCGGTGGCCGACTACGCCTCCATGGTCGACGAGCGCGCCCTGTTCCTGGGGCAGTGGGGACTGCGCGGCACCCGCGGTACCGAGGGCCCGGACTACGACGAGCTCGTCCAGACCGAGGGCCGTCCGCGCCTGCGGTACTGGCTGGATCGACTGTCCACCGAGGGGATCCTTGCGCACGCCGCCGTGGTCTACGGGTACTTCCCGGCTGTCAGCGAGGGCGACACCGTGCACGTGCTCACCGAGCCGCGCCCGGACGCGCCCGTCCGGCACAGCTTCACCTTCCCGCGCCAGCAGCGGTCGCGCTTCCTGTGCATCGCCGACTTCCTCAAGTCGCGCGAGCAGGCCCTGGCCGACGGCACCGTCGACGTGCTGCCCTTCCAACTCGTCACCATGGGCAACCCGATCGCCGACTTCGCCAACGAACTGTTCGCAGCCAACAGCTACCGCGACTACCTCGAGGTGCACGGCATCGGCGTGCAGCTCACCGAGGCCCTGGCCGAGTACTGGCACCAGCGGGTGCGCAGCGAACTCAAGTTCGCCGCGGGCAGCGCCGCCGACGACGACCCGGAGGCCACCCAGGGCTTCTTCGACCTCGACTACCGGGGTGCGCGGTACTCGTTCGGCTACGGTGCCTGCCCGGACCTGGAAGATCGTGCCAAGATGATCGATCTGCTGGAGCCGGGCCGGATCGGCGTGGAACTGTCGGAGGAGCTGCAGCTGCATCCGGAGCAGTCCACGGACGCTTTCGTACTGCATCACCCGGAAGCCAAGTACTTCAACACGTAGCTCGTACTCGAACGGGGAAGGGGACCAGTGACCGCACTGGCCGTCGTGCTGACGCTGATCGCGTCGGCGTTGTTCGCCGTCGCCGCGGTGCTCCAGCAGAAGGGCACCGAGGGCCTCGGCGACGACAACACCGTCGGCATCGGCTTCTTCGGGACGCTGATGAAGCGCAAGGTGTGGTTGCTGGGCATCGCCGCAGACATCGGCGGCTTCGCCTTCCAAGCGGCTGCGCTGGCCATCGGCAGCCTGCTGCTGGTGCAGCCGCTGCTGGTCACCACGCTGCTGTTCGCGCTGCCGCTGGCGGCGTGGGGTCAGAAGCGTCGCCTCAAGGCGGCCGAATGGGCGTGGGCGGCGGTGTTGATCATCGCCCTGGTCGTGTTCCTGACCCTCGGCGAACCCAGCGCGGGCGAAGAGTTCCCGTCGTTCGTCGCGTGGATCGGTCCGCTGGTCCTGCTGGTCTTCGTGGTGACGATCTGCGTGTGGGGCGGCTCGCGGATGCCGCACGGCACCGGCCGTTCGCTGGTGCTGGCCGTCGCGGCGGGCATGCTGCTGGGCTACTCGGCGCCGTTCACCAAGAGCGGCATGGATGCCTTCGGCGACAGCATCGTCCGCGGCCTGACGAGCTGGGAGTTCTGGGCCATGGCAGTCACGGCCACGCTCGGCACCCTGTGGCAGCAGTCCAGCTACCAGGCCGGCGATGTCCAGACCAGCCTCCCGACGGTGACCGTCCTGAAGCCGGTCGTCGCCATGGCACTGGGCCTGACGATCTACCACGAACATCTCCGCGTCGACCGGGCCGGCGACGCCGCCGTGCTCATCGCCCTCGCCTTGATGTGGGTCGCGACGTTCGCCCTCGGCCGCCTCGGCGCCCCGTCGAACTCGACGGACTCGGCGGACTCCCCGACATGACCGCGCAGGAGCTACTCCTCCCGAAGGCCGTGCTGTGGGACATGGACGGCACCCTTCTGGACACCGAACCGATCTGGGACGAGGCGATGGAGGCCCTCGCCGTCCGCCACGGCGTGGTGATGACTCCGGAACTGCGGATGGCGACGCTGGGCAACAACAGCGTCGACGCGCTCACCAAGGTCTACGACGCCGCCCGCCTGCCCGAATCCGGGCGCGACTTCGACGGCGACGAGGCCTGGATGATCGCGCTGGTGGTGGAGCTGTTCGCCCGTGCACTGCCGTGGCGTCCGGGGGCGGTGGCGGTCTTGGACATGGTGGCCGCCGCCGACATCCCGATGCTGCTGGTGACCAACACCATGCGGGAGGTCGCCGACATCGCGATCGGCACCATCGGCGCCGACCGCTTCGTGGCCACCGTCTGCGGCGACGAAGTGGAGTTCGGCAAGCCCGCACCGGACATCTACCTGCGCGCGGCTGAGCTGGTCGGTGCGCACCCGGGCGACTGCCTGGCGATCGAGGACTCGCCGACGGGCGCGGCCGCCGCACACGCGGCCGGGGTGCCGCACCTGGTGGTGCCCTCGCAGATCCCGGTGGTCCCGGCGGGCCGACGGGTCTTCCGCGACACCCTCGCAGGGCTGTCTCTCGTCGAATTCGCGGACCTGTTTGCGCAGGCCCGCACCCGTCCACCGGCCTGACCGCGCAGCGAGCGCGGCGACATGCGAAAATAGGTAACCGTGAAAACCTTCGACGACCTCTTCGCCGAGCTGACCGAGAAGGCAGCGACCCGCCCGGAAGGCAGCGGCACCGTCGCCGCCCTCGACAAGGGCGTCCATACGCTCGGTAAGAAGATCATCGAGGAAGCCGGTGAGGTGTGGCTCGCGGCCGAGCACGAGTCCGACGACTCGCTCGCCGAGGAGATGAGCCAGCTCATCTACTGGCTGCAGGTGATGATGATCAAGCGCGGCCTGAGCCCCGACGACGTTTATCGCTTCCTCTGACCGACCTCGCTTCCTCTGACCGATCTCGCATCCGCCCCACCACTCCGAACACGACACGAAGAGAGCCTCGCCATGTTGCGCGTCGCCGTCCCCAATAAGGGCGCACTGTCCGAAGCCGCCGTCGGCATCCTGACCGAGGCCGGCTACCGTAAGCGCGCCGATCCCAAGGATCTGACCGTGATCGACGTCGCCAACGACGTCGAGTTCTACTTCCTGCGCCCCCGCGACGTGGCCATCTACGTGGCCGCCGGGCAGCTGGATCTGGGCATCACCGGCCGCGACTTGGCCGCCGACTCGGGCGCCGAGGTGATCGAGGAAGTGGCGCTGGGCTTCGGCGGGTCCACGTTCCGCTACGCCGGTCCGGCCGGACAGGACTGGACCGTCGAAAAGTTGGCGGGCCAGCGGATCGCCACGTCGTACCCGAACCTGGTGCGCGCAGATCTGGCCGCGCGCGGCATCGACGCCGAGATCATCCGCCTCGACGGCGCCGTGGAGATCTCCATCCAACTCGGCGTGGCCGACGCCATCGCCGATGTCGTCGGCTCGGGCCGGACCCTGCGGCTGCACGACCTGACCGCCTTCGGCGAGTCGCTGTGCGACTCCGAGGCCGTGCTGGTGCGCACCGCGGTGACCCCGGAGCCGTCCAAGGCCGCGCAGCGCTTCGTGGCCCGCGTGCAGGGCGTGGTCTTCGGTCAGCAGTACGTGATGATCGACTACGACTGCCCCAAGAGTCTGCTCGACCAGGCCGTGCAGGTCACGCCGGGCCTGGAGTCGCCGACCATCTCGCCGATGGCCGACGACAACTGGCTGGCCGTGCGCGCGATGGTGCCGCGCAAGCAGCACCAGCAGCTGATGGACGACCTGTCGGATCTGGGCGCCCGCGCCATCCTGGCCTCGGACATCCGCTCCTGCCGCTTCTGATCGGCCCCCGCTGATCGCGCCCGGCTGGTCGCGTCCCTACTGGGGCGCGATCAGCACGGTCTGCGCCGAGCGACCGACGAAACCGGTGGTGTCGTACAGGTCGGCGAAGCTGGCCCCGTAGCCGCTGCCGCCGGCGGCGAGCGCGGCATCGATGCCGATCCACGGCCCGCGCGGGGCGTTGGTCAGGTGCACCGTGGTGTCGGTGTTCATCCACGACCACTGCGTCGGATCGAGCGGCGAGCCCACCCCGTTGGCGATGTCGATCACCGTCATCGCCGAGGCCAAATCGCTCAGTTCCTCGCCCTCCACCAGGGGGAGCAGGGGACGGGTCCACACCGTCGGGGTACTGCCGGTGCGGCCGGCGGTGATGGCGATCTCCAGGGTGCCGATGAAGCCGATCCGGCCCCAGGCCACCGCGATGCCGTCGGCGCCGGTGAAGCCGACGGTCCGCGGGAGCTCGTCGGGCGTCTGCGCCGGCACCGGGTGCGGGGCCGTCTCGACGGCGCGGGTGTCGCGCGTGCTCAGCCGCCACGTGGTGGCGCGGGCCACGGTGCGGAACGAGCCGTCACCCTGCTGCTCCTGCATCTCGGCGGTCACCTGGCTGATCTGCCGACCGGGCCGGGAGACGTGCGCGCGCACGCGGCACACGCCGAGTCCGATGGCGCCGAGGATCTCCATCGTCACGCGGCTGAAGTCCTGGGCCGACGACTGGTCGGCGACGGCGTGTTCCATGGTCCGCACCAGCAGACCGGTGGGCGGGCCGCCGTGCTGCAGCGCCGACGACCACACGCTGACCGTGGCCGCCGTCGGCCGGAAGTACTCGAACTCGCCCTCTTCAGGGTCCCCGGCGGGACGCTCCAGCGGCTCGTAGTACGCGCGGTACGCGGTGACGTCGATCTCTTCGGCATGGAGGATGGTGGCCATAGTCGCACCCTACGACACTGATCGAGCGTTCGCTTAGCGGGCCCGGGTCGACGACGCCCGCGCGCGCTCCGTGGGATATGACAAGCTGAGACGTCTTGTCGAACGAAAAAGGAAACACACCCTGATGGCGACCACTGGGCCCTTCGTAGAAGGCGATCGCGTGCAACTCTCCGACGGCAAGGGGCGCAAGTTCACCGTCGTCCTGGAGACCGGCAAGCAGTTCCACACGCACCGCGGAGCGATCGAGCACGACGACCTGATCGGGGCCGACGAGGGCTCGATCGTGTCGGCCACCAGCGGCACCGAGTATCTGGCGCTGCGCCCGCTGCTCACCGACTACGTGGTCTCCATGCCACGCGGCGCGCAGGTGATCTACCCCAAGGACTCGGCGCAGATCGTCACCGAGGGCGACATCTTCCCGGGCGCCAAGGTGCTCGAGGCCGGTGCCGGATCCGGTGCGCTGACGCTGTCGCTGCTGCGCGCGGTGGGCGCCGAAGGGTCGGTGCTGTCGTACGAGGTGCGCGAAGATCACGCCGAGCACGCGATCCGCAACGTCGAGACGTTCCTCGGCGGCCGCCCGCCGAACTGGGAACTGCGGGTCGGCGACCTCGCCGACCACGACCCGGCCGAGCAGGTGGACCGACTGGTCCTGGACATGCTCGCCCCGTGGGAGTGCTTGGACACGGTGTCCAAGACGCTGCGGCCCGGCGGTGTGGTGATCATCTACGTCCCGACGGTCACGCAGCTGTCGCGGGTGATCGAGGCGCTGCGCGAGCAGCAGTGCTGGACCGAACCCCACGCCTGGGAGTCGATGATCCGCGACTGGAGCGCGGTGGGTCTGGCGGTGCGGCCCGAGCATCGCATGCAGGGGCACACGGCGTTTCTGATCACGGCGCGTCGACTCGCCGACGGCACGCAAACCCTTCGCGTGCAGCGTCGCCCGACACGCGGATAAGCTGGAGAGCGCAGGGTCCGTCCGCGCAGGAATCCGAACGCAGAGGAGCAGTTGCCCATGACTTCGTCTGATCGCCCGAGTAGTCGTCCCGGTGCCGGCAGGGGCAGCGACCCGGCTGAATTGGCCGAGCGCAACGAGAAGCTCACGGTGCGCAACGAGAAGCTGCTCGAGACTCTCAAGGAAGCGCGCCAGCAACTGTTGGCGCTGCGGGAGGAAGTCGATCGCCTGGGCCAGCCGCCCAGCGGTTTCGGCGTCCTGATCGAGGTGTGCGACGCCGAGACCGTCGACGTCTTCACTTCCGGCCGCAAGATGCGTCTGACGCTGTCGCCGAACATCGAGGCGGACACGCTGCAGCGTGGCCAGGGCCTGCGACTCAACGAAGCGCTCACCGTGGTCGAGGCCGTCGGCTTCGACGGCGTCGGCGAGATCAGCACGCTGCGCGAGATCTTCGGCGGCGGCGATCGCGCGCTGGTCGTCGGCCACGCCGACGAGGAACGGGTGGTGCGCCTGGCGGCCCCGCTGATCCACGAGGAGGACGGCGGCGCGGCCACCCGCAAGCTCCGTCCGGGCGACTCGCTGCTGGTCGATTCCAAGGCCGGGTTCGCTCTCGAACGCATCCCCAAGGCGGAGGTGGAAGACCTCGTCCTGGAGGAGGTGCCGGACGTCGACTACACCGACATCGGCGGTCTACGCCGACAGATCGAGCAGATCCGGGACGCGGTGGAACTGCCGTTCCTGCACGCCGACCTGTTCCGCGACTACGAGTTGCGTCCGCCCAAGGGCGTGCTGCTGTACGGCCCGCCCGGCTGCGGCAAGACGTTGATCGCCAAGGCCGTCGCCAACTCGCTGGCCCGCAAGATCGCCGAGGCGCGCGGCGAGGACGCGCGCGAGGCCAAGAGCTACTTCCTGAACATCAAGGGCCCGGAACTGCTCAACAAGTTCGTCGGCGAGACCGAGCGGCACATCCGCCTGATCTTCCAGCGGGCGCGCGAGAAGGCGTCCGAGGGTACCCCGGTCATCGTGTTCTTCGACGAGATGGACTCGATCTTCCGCACGCGCGGTTCGGGCGTGTCGTCGGACGTGGAGACCACGGTGGTCCCGCAGCTGCTCAGCGAGATCGATGGCGTCGAAGGCCTGGAGAACGTCATCGTGATCGGTGCCTCCAACCGCGAAGACATGATCGACCCCGCCATCCTGCGTCCCGGTCGCCTCGACGTGAAGATCAAGATCGAGCGGCCCGACGCCGAGTCGGCCATCGACATCTTCTCCAAGTACCTGACCACCGCCCTGCCGATCCACGCCGACGACCTCGCCGAGTTCGGCGGCGACGCGCAGGCCTGTATCGACGCGATGATCGAGCGCGTGGTGGAGCGGATGTACGCCGAGAGCGAGGACAACCGGTTCCTGGAGGTGACCTACGCCAACGGCGACAAGGAGGTCATGTACTTCAAGGACTTCAACTCCGGCGCGATGATCCAGAACGTGGTGGACCGGGCCAAGAAGTACGCGATCAAGGAACAGCTCGACACCGGTCGCGGCGGCCTGCGGATCGGCCACCTGTTGGATTCGATTCTCGATGAGTTCGCCGAGAACGAGGACCTGCCCAACACCACCAACCCGGACGACTGGGCGCGGATCTCCGGCAAGAAGGGCGAGCGGATCGTCTACATCCGTACCCTCGTGACCGGCAAGAGCAGCGGGGCGGCCCGGGCGATCGATACCGAATCGAACACCGGTCAATACCTCTGACCCGATCGTGTGTGGCCGGGTTACAGTGACCGGTGATGAATGCCTCTGAGCCGACGCCGCTGAACCTGCGTATCGACGCGGGGCCCATCCAGGTGCTCACCGAGTCCCCGGCGACTCTCGGGCGCACGCCGGAGAACGCGGTGGTCCTCAACCATCCGCTGATCTCGCGGACGCATCTCGCGTTCGAGTGGACGCCGGGCGGATGGGTGGTGACCGACCGGGGGAGCACGAACGGGTTCTACGTCGGCGGGGCCAAGACCAACCGCGCGCGGGTGAACGGCCGCACCGAGATCCGGTTGGGCGACGCTCAGCGCGGACCGATCATGGCGCTCACGCCTGCGGCCGCCGGCCCGCCCCGCCGGCCCGCCCTGCCCGAACCGGCCGGCGCCGCCGCCGCGGCAGTCCGGTCCGCCACCGGCCTCGCGTCCGACTCCGGTGCAGGCCCCGCCGTCGCGTCCGATGTCGGCACAGGCCCCGCCGTCGCGCCCGGTTCCGGCCCAGCAGCCGTACCGCTCGGGTCCGCCGGCCGCCTTCGGTAAGTTGCCCGATGCGCCGCACCTGGCGGCGCTGCACAACAACGCCTCCGCGGTCTTCCAGGTGCCCGGCAATCTGCGGTCCGGCCGGGAGTCCATCGCGGTCAGTGGTGTACAGACCATCGGCCGCACCCCGGAGAACGACATCGTCGTCAGTGACGTGCTGGCGTCGCGGCGGCACGCCCGCCTCACCGCGGGTGCCCGCGGACTGCTGCTCGAGGACCTCGGCAGCGTCAACGGCACCTTCGTCAACGGTCTGCGGATCCGCAGCAGGCAGCTCACCGAGAACGACGTCGTCACCATCGGTAACAGCGACTTCGTGGTCACCGGCGGCAACCTGGTCCGCGGCCGGGCCAAGTCCGCGGTCAGCGGCGGTCTGCAGATCGAGGGCATCGGTCTCACCGTGGAGGGCGGCAAGACGCTGCTCAACGACATCTCGTTCCAGGCCGGACCGGGCACCCTCACCGCCATCATCGGTCCGTCCGGCGCCGGTAAGTCGACGGTCTCGAAGATCGCGGCCGGGCTGAACAGTCCCACCGTGGGGCGGGTCTCGTTCGAGGGACGCGACGTCCACGTCGAGTACGAAGCGCTCCGCAACCGTATCGGGATGGTGCCGCAGGACGACGTCCTGCACAGCAAGCTGACCGTTCAGCAGGCGCTGCGGTACGCCGCGGAGCTGCGGCTGCCCGCCGACCTGTCGACCGCCGACCGCGACAAGGTCATCGAGGGCGTCCTCGCCGAGCTGGCGCTCACCGACCACATGCAGACGCGCATCGACAAGCTGTCCGGCGGTCAGCGTAAACGCGCCTCGGTCGCCATGGAACTGCTCACCGGTCCGTCGCTGCTGATCCTGGACGAGCCCACGTCCGGCCTGGACCCGGCGTTGGACCGCCAGGTGATGAAGACGCTGCGCACACTCGCCGACGCCGGCCGCGTGGTCCTGGTGGTGACCCACTCGGTGGCCCACCTGGAGATCTGCGACCAGGTGCTGCTGCTGGCGCCCGGCGGGAAGACCGCCTACTGCGGCGACCCGAAGACCAAGAAGAGCGAACTCGGCACCGACGATTGGGCGGAGATCTTCGAGAACGTCACCGTCGGACCCGATCAGGCGTGGGACAACTACCGTCGCCGCCATCCGCATCAGCCGGCCCCCGCGGCGCTGACGCCGGCCGGGCCGCCGCTGACGGTGCCGCAGGCCTCCGGGGTGCGGCAGATGAACACCGTCGCCCGCCGACAATGGCGGCTCATCATCTCCGACCGCGGCTACCTGGCGTTCCTGGCGTTGCTGCCGGTGGTCCTCGGCCTGCTGACCCTGGTGATTCCCGGCTCCACCGGTTTCGGCATCACGGCGACCAAACCCGGGCACGCTCCGGGTTCGACGATCCCGACCGACCCGGTGGAGGCCGTGCAGCTCCTGGTGGTGCTGGTGATCGGTGCGGCCTTCATGGGTGCGGCACTGACCGTGCGCGATCTGGTGTCCGAGCGGCCCATCTTCGAACGCGAACGCGCCGTCGGCCTGCGTCCGGGCGCCTACCTCGGCGCCAAGACGCTGGTGTTCTTCCTGCTGGCCGCGGTGCAGAGCGCCATCATGCTCGGCATCACGTTCGGTCTGCGGGACATCCCCGAGTACGGCGGGGTGCTGTTGCCGCCGCCGGTGGCCCTGTTCTGCGCGATCACCGTGCTCGCGTGCGTGAGCGCGCTGGTGGGTCTGGCGATCTCGTCGCTGGTCCGCTCCAACGAACAGACCATGCCGCCGCTGGTGATCGTGGTGATGGTGCAGTTGGTGTTCTGCGGCGGCTTGTTCCCGCTCACCGGCGCCGGAGTGTCGCAGCTGTCCTGGATCTTCCCGGCCTACTGGGGCTACACCGCCGCGGCCCAGGCGGTGGACCTGCCCACGATCAATCCGGAGGCCGGGCAGATCAAGGTGATGCAGGACGAACCCGCCAAGTATCCGCTGTGGGAACCGACGATGGCCCACATGCTGCTGACCTACGGCGTCCTGGTCGGAATGGGGCTGCTGCTGTTCGCCCTGATCTACTCGCGGCTGCGCCTGCGCAAGCACTGACCGCCCCGGCATAGGGTGGAGCCATGGAACGCATCATCGGCACCGAGGTGGAGTACGGGATCTCCGCCCCCGGAGACCGCTCTGCCAACCCGATCATGACGTCGACGCAGGCCGTGCTCGCCTACGCGGCCGCCGCGAAGGTGCCGCGCCGCGATCAGCGGACCCGCTGGGACTACGAGGTGGAGTCGCCCATGCGCGATGCGCGCGGGTACGACCTCGGTCGCAGCCGCGGACCGGCGCCGATCATCGACGCCGACGAGATCGGCGCCGCCAACATGATCCTCACCAACGGGGCGCGCCTCTACGTCGACCACGCCCACCCCGAGTACTCGGCCCCCGAGGTGCGCGATCCGCTGGACGCCGTCATCTGGGACAAGGCCGGCGAACGCGTGATGGAGGAGGCCGCCCGCTACGTGGCGAGCGTCCCCGGCGCCCCGAACCTGCAGCTGTACAAGAACAACATCGACGGCAAGGGCGCGTCGTACGGCACGCACGAGAACTATCTGATGCAGCGGTCGACGTCGTTCGACGCGATCATCACCGGACTGATGCCGTTCTTCGCCTCCCGCCAGGTGATCTGCGGTTCCGGCCGCGTCGGTATCGGCCAGCGCGGTGAGGAGGCCGGCTACCAGCTGAGCCAGCGCGCCGACTACATCGAGGTGGAGGTGGGGCTGGAGACCACTCTCAAGCGCGGCATCATCAACACGCGCGACGAGCCGCACGCCGACCCGGACAAGTACCGCCGCCTGCATGTGATCATCGGCGACGCGAACCTCGCCGAGACCGCGACCTATCTCAAGGTCGGCACCACGGCGCTGGTCCTGGATCTCATCGAGGCCGGCGTGAACCTGTCCGACCTGGCGCTGGCCTGGCCGGTGCACGCGGTGCACCAGATCAGCCACGACCCCACGCTGACCGCGACGGTGGCGCTGGCCGACGGCCGGGAACTGACCGGACTGGCGTTGCAGCGCGAATACCTGGCGCGGGTCAGCGACTTCCACGACCGCCACCACAGCGACGACACGCGGGCCGCCCACGTGATCGCCACCTGGGCCGACGTCCTCGACAAGCTCGAACGCGACCCCATGGAGTGCGCGGAGATCCTGGACTGGCCGGCCAAACTGCGGCTGCTCGAGGGCTTCCGGCAGCGCGAAGGCCTCGGCTGGGGCGCTTCCCGCCTGCAGTTGATCGACCTGCAGTACTCGGACGTCCGACTGGACAAGGGCCTGTACAACCGGCTGGTGGCGCGCGGTTCCATGCAGCGGCTGGTCACCGAGGAACAGGTGCTGCGGGCCGTGCACGAGCCGCCGGAGGACACCCGCGCGTGGTTCCGCGGCAAGTGCGTCAGCCGGTTCGGCGCCGACGTGGCCGCGGCCAGTTGGGACTCGGTGATCTTCGACGTCGGCGACGACGCGATGGTGCGCATTCCGACGTTGGAACCGTTGCGCGGCACCAAGGCCCTGGTCGGCGACGTGATGGAAGCGGCACAGTCGGCGGAAGAACTCGTGCGGGCTCTCGGGGCCTGATGCAGTCGGTAGGGTGAGATCAAGAACTCTTCTTCCAGGAGGCGATGATGGCGCAAGAGCAGACCCACCGCGGTGGCGGCAGCAGCGACGACGACCCGATCGGCGACGGCGCGGTCGGCCAGGAACGCCGGGAGAAGCTCGCCGAGGACACCGACGACCTGCTCGACGAGATCGACGACGTCCTGGAAGAGAATGCCGAGGACTTCGTGCGGGCCTACGTCCAGAAGGGCGGCCAGTGACGGTGCGCCCCGGCGCAGGTGCTTCGAGCGACATCTCGTCGTTCACCGAGTACCTGCGCGTGCACGCGCCAGATCGCTTGCCGCACAACCTTTCTCATCTCGGCGCGGGTGTCGGCGGCGCTGACGACCTGGGTAGCAAGGTGCCGCACGGCACCACCATCGTCGCCGTCGCCTATCCGGGCGGGGTGGTGCTGGCCGGTGATCGGCGGTCCACCATGGGGCACACGATCGCGACCCGCGACGTGCAGAAGGTCTTCGTCACCGACGACTTCTCGGCGGCCGGTGTGGCCGGTACCGCCGGGATCGCCTTCGACCTGGTGAAGCTGTTCACCGTCGAACTCGAGCACTACGAGAAGATCGAGGGCGTGCCGCTGACCCTGGACGGTAAGGTCTCGCGCCTGGCCACCATGGTGCGCGGCAACCTCGGCGGTGCGCTGCAGGGCCTGGCGGCGTTGCCGCTGCTCGTCGGTTTCGACGTCGACCGCGGCCGGATCTTCTCGTTCGACGTGGCCGGCGCGGTGCACGAGGAACGGCAGGGTTACGACGCGATCGGCTCCGGCGCGGTCTTCGCCCGGTCGGCGCTGAAGAAGCTGTACCGGCGGGAACTGACCGCCGACGAGGCGCTCACGCTGGCCGTCGAAGCGCTCTACGACGCGGCCGACGACGACGCGGCCACCGGCGGTCCGGACCTGGTGCGGCGCATTTTCCCCACCGCCGTCCGCGTCGACTCCGCCGGGGCGCTGGCGATCACCGAGGCCGAGATCGCCGCGGCCGCGCAGGCCGTGGTGGAGCGTCGGGCCGCCGCCCACGGTGAGGAGGATCCCCGATGACCTTCCCGTACTACGCCAGCGCCGAACAGGTGATGCGCGATCGCTCCGAGCTGGCGCGCAAGGGCATCGCCCGCGGACGCAGCGTGATCGCATCGACCTTCGCCGACGGGGTGCTCTTCGTGGCGCACAACCGCTCCAACACGCTCCGCAAGGTCAGCGAGATCTACGACCGCATCGGCTTCGCCGCCGTCGGCAAATACAACGAGTTCGAATCGCTGCGCCGGGCCGGCATCCAGCTCGCCGACCTGCGCGGCTACAGCTACGACCGCGCCGATGTCACGGCGCTGTCGTTGGCCACCGCCTACGCCACCACCCTCGGCACGGTGTTCACCGAGCAGCCCAAGCCGTATGAGGTGGAGCTGTGCGTCGCCGAGGTGGCGCGCCCGGGCAGTGCGACACCGTCGCAGCTGTACCGCATCTCCTACGACGGCTCCATCGTCGACGAGAGCTCCTTCCTGGTGATGGGCGGCGCCACCGAGCCGATCGTCACCGCGATGACCGCGGCCTACGAGCCGGATCTGCCGCTGGCGCAGGCGATCTCGATCGCCGTTGACGCGCTGTCCCAGCCCGCCGAGGGGGACAAGAGCGGCAAGGACGAGCAGGCGGCCGAGCAGCCGCGCCTGGGAGCCGAGCAGCTGGAGGTGGCGGTGCTCGATCGCGGGCGTCCGCGCCGGGCCTTCGTGCGTCTGACCGATCAGCGCATCAGCGAACTTCTGACGGGGGAGTGAACACCGTGGAACGCCGGATCATGGGGATCGAAACCGAGTTCGGGGTCACCTGCACCATGGACGGGCACCGCCGGCTGAGTCCGGACGAGGTGGCCCGCTACCTGTTCCGCCGCGTGGTGGCGTGGGGCCGATCGTCGAACGTCTTCCTGCCCAACGGTTCTCGGCTCTACCTGGACGTCGGTTCACACCCGGAGTACGCGACCGCCGAGTGCGACTCGGTGCAGCAGTTGGTGACGCACGACCGGGCCGGCGAGCGGATTCTCGAGGATCTGCTGATCGACGCCGAACAGCGGTTGGCCGACGAGGGCATCGGCGGCGACATCTATCTGTTCAAGAACAACACCGACTCGGCGGGCAACTCCTACGGCTGCCACGAGAACTATCTGGTGTCGCGAACCGGCGAGTTCGGGCGGGTCTCGGACGTCCTGCTGCCGTTCCTGGTGACCCGCCAGTTGATCTGCGGCGCGGGCAAGGTGCTGAGCACCGGCGCGGAGACACGCTACTGCCTGTCCCAGCGCGCCGACCACGTCTGGGAGGGCGTCTCCTCGGCGACCACCCGTTCGCGACCGATCATCAACACGCGCGATGAGCCGCACGCCGACGCCGAGAAGTACCGGCGCCTGCACGTGATCGTCGGCGACTCCAACATGTCCGAGACCACCACCATGCTCAAAGTGGGCTCGGCGCTGCTGGTGCTGGAGATGATCGAGTCGGGCATCAGCTTCCGTGACTTCGCCCTGGACAACCCGATTCGGGCGATCCGCGACATCAGCCACGATCCGACCGGGCGCCATCCGGTGCGGTTGGCCGGTGGGCGCACGGCGTCGGCCCTGTCGATCCAGCGCGAGTACCACGCACGGGCGGTGGAACACCTGACCCGCCGCACCCCGGACCCGATGATGGACCGCGTGGTGGACCTGTGGGGCCGCACGCTGGACGCGGTGGAGTCCGACGACTTCAGCTCGGTGGACACCGAGATCGACTGGGTGATCAAGCGCAAGCTGTTGCAGCGCTACCTCGATCGGTACGACATGACGTTGGCCGATCCGAAGATCGCCCAGGTGGATCTCGCGTACCACGACATCCGGCGCGGTCGCGGCGTGTTCGATCTGCTGTCCCGCAAGGGGCTGGCCGCGCGGGTCACCACCGACGAGGCGATCGACGCCGCCGTCGATACCCCGCCGCAGACCACCCGGGCCAAGCTGCGCGGCGAGTTCATCACCGCGGCGCAGGCCGCCGAGCGCGACTTCACCGTCGACTGGGTGCACCTCAAGCTCAATGATCAAGCCCAGCGGACGGTCCTGTGCAAAGACCCGTTCCGGAATGTGGATGAGCGCGTCGAACGGCTGATCGCCGCGATGTGAGGCCTAGAGTGGGGCGGTGGCCACTGCTAAGAACGAGCGACTGCTCAACCTCGTCATCTGCCTGATGTCGACCAAGACCTACGTTCCGGCCGAGTTCCTGCGCAAGAACGTCGTCGGGTACAACGATGCGTCGCAGAGCACCGAAGCGTTCAAGCGCATGCTCGAACGCGACAAGAACGAACTGCGGGCGCTGGGCATCCCGGTGGAGACCGGCTCCGGTCCGCTCGGCGGCGACGAGGGCTACCGGATCCTGCCGGAGAACTACGCCCTCGCCGACATCAGCCTGGAGCGCGACGAGGCCGCCGCCATCGCGGCCGCCGCCGCCGTGTGGCACGACCCGGACGTGGCCGCACTCTCGCAGACCGCGGTGCTCAAACTGCGCGCCGCGGGCCTGGAGGTGACGGCCCCCGGGGAACTGGCCTTCGGACAGACCGGCGGCAGTTCGATGGGCGACGAACGCGTGATCCGTCAGCTGCTCGCCGCGATCGACGACGGCTACGCGGTCACGTTCACCCACCGGGCCGGTACCCGCCTCAACGAGCGCACCCTGCAGCCGTGGGGCGTGGTCAGCAACTCGGGTCGGTGGTACGTGGTGGGGCACGACCTGGATCGCGGCGAGACGCGCACCTTCCGGGTCGCGCGCATCGTCGACGTCGAGCTGATCGGCGACGCCGGCGCCGTCAGCGTGCCCGCCGGGACCGATCTCGCGGCGCTGGTCGCGGCGGCGGTGGCCCGCACCGCGTCGGGGGAGTCGACGCCGGCCACCCTGTGGCTGGCGCAGGACCGGGCGTACGAGCTGCGCCGGGTGGCGGACAGCCTGACCGACAGCAGTCTCGACGGCGAACCGGGCCAGGAGGCCCGCATCACCGTGCATTCGCGCTCCCAGTTGATCCGGCTGATCCTGGCCGCGGGCCCGGACGCGGTGGTGCTGGATCCGCCGGAGCTGCGGGCCGCGGTGATCACCGAACTGGCGGCGCTGGCCGCCTCCACTGCCTCAGGAGGTCAGCACTGATGAGTCCGGCACCCTCGCGCTTCTCGCGCCTGCTCGCCATGGTCCCGTATTTCCTTGCGCGCCAAGGGATCGAGATGTCGGTCGCGGCCGCCGAACTCGGCGTGACGCAGGCGCAGCTGAAGACCGACCTCGAACAGCTCTACGTCTGCGGCCTGCCCGGGCACGCGGGCGGCGACCTCATCGACATCCAGTTCTGGGACGGCTACGTCACGGTGCTGTTCACCGCGGGCATCGATCGGCCGCTGCGGTTGACCGGTACCGAGGCCAACGTCCTGCTGGTGGCCCTGCGCATGCTGCTCGACGCGCAGGGCGCCCTGGCCGGGGACGCGATCCGGCGCGCCGTCGCCAAGGTGGAGGAGGCGGCGGGCGCCTCGCGCGCCGTGGTGATCGACGACGGCACCGACCGCGCCGAACATCCGGCCTCCGCCGCGATCCGGGAGGCGGTCGCCGCCAAGCGGGCGCTGGCGCTGCGCTACTACACCCCGAGCCGGGATGCGCTCAGCGAGCGCATCGTCGACCCGATCCGCGTGCAGGTGGTGGACGGCACCAGCTACCTCGACGCCTGGTGCCGCGAGTCGCAGGGGCGCCGGATCTTCCGTTTCGACCGGGTGCAGGAGGCCACCGTCCTGCCCGAGGCGTCGAACCCGCCCGCCGACGTCGTCGCCGTCCCGGTGGCGCTGCCGACCCACGATGCGAGCCTGCCGGTGGCCCGGCTGGCGATCGACCCGTCCGCGGTGTGGGTGGTGGAGTACTACCAGGCGCGGCTGCTCGAGGAGGCCGACCCGGCCGATCCGACGGCCCCGGTGCTCGCCGAACTGACGTATGCGTCGCCGGAGTGGCTGGCCCGACTGGTGCAGTCGCTGGGCGGGCGCGTGTCGGTGGTCTCCGACGACGACCGCAGCCGCCGGGTGCGGGCGCTGATCGACGCCTCCGCCGGGGCTGCGCTGGCTCGCTACGGCGCGCAGGAATGAGCGTCGGCCTCGGGTATGATTGACCCATCAGCAACTGCGGAGGTTTGTAATGGGTGGAATCGGGGCATGGGAGATCGCGATCATCGTGATCGTGCTGGTGCTGCTGTTCGGCGCGAAGAAGCTGCCGGACATGGCCCGCGGCCTTGGTCGCTCGATGCGTGTCTTCAAGTCGGAGATCGCCGAGATGCAGAACGACGGCAAGGCTGCGGACAAGCCCGCCGAACAGGTGGAGTTGCCGCCCGCTGATCGTCCTTCGGCCGCCGACGACATCGCTTCGGAGCCCGAACACAAGAAGTCGGCCTAACCGCCCCATCCCTCACTCGCGTGCGCCTACCAGCGATCGCGCGTCGCTTCGATCCCCGGCGACGGCGCAGCAAAGTCAACCCCGACGGCTCGATGCCGTTGGCCGAGCATCTCTATGAGCTGCGGGATCGGCTCCTGATCTCCCTTGCGGTGATCGTGGTGACCACCACTGTCGGCTTCATCTGGTATTCGAACAGTCTGCCGGGTATTCCGACCCTCGGTGACCTGCTGACCCGACCGTACTGTGACCTACCCGCCGAATCGCGGGCATCGTTCACCGCCGACGGCGAGTGCAAACTCCTGGCGATCGGTCCGTTCGATCAGTTCATGCTGCGCCTGCAGGTGGCGTTGACCGCGGGCGTGGTGATGGCCAGTCCGGTCTGGCTCTACCAGGTCTGGCAGTTCATCACCCCGGCGCTGAAACAGAAGGAACGCCGCTACGGACTCTCCTTCGTGCTGGCCGGTTCGCTGTTGTTCGTCACCGGCGCAGTGGTCGCCTACTTCGTGGTGTCGGAAGCCTTCGACTTCCTGCTTCGGGTCGGCGACGAGGTGCAGGTGACGGCCCTCACCGGTGACCGGTACTTCGGGTTCATGCTGCAGTTGCTGGTGATCTTCGGAGTCAGCTTCGAGCTACCGCTGCTCATCATCTCGCTGAATCTGGCCGGCGTGCTGTCGTATGCGCGGTTGAAAGCGTGGCGGCGCGGTATCTTGTTCGGCCTCTTCGTCTTCGCCGCGCTGGCCACACCGGGGCAAGACCCCTTCAGCATGCTGGCGCTCGCGCTGGGCATGTCGATTCTGTTGGAGTTCGCGATCCAGTTCGCCCGGATCAACGACAAGCGCAAGTCCAAGCGTCGGCCGGACTGGATGGACGTCGACGACGATCAGGCCGCCCCGCTCGACGTCGACGGCGACGGACCCACGGCGTCGACGATCGAGGCACCGACACCGATCCCCGCCGCGCAGCCGCGCACCGGACGCGCCGCGGGCTCGTTCGACGAGGTGCTGTAGCCGCCGGTCCGTGGCATCCTGGGAGCCGATGACTACTCTCGAATCCTTCGCCGCCGGACTGAGTTTCCCGCTCGACCCGTTTCAGCGGGAATCCTGCGAAGTTCTGGAAAGCGGCCGCGGCGTGCTCGTGTGCGCGCCCACCGGTGCCGGCAAGACCGTCGTCGGCGAGTTCGCGGTGTTCCTCGCGCTCCGCAGCGGCGGCAAGTGCTTCTACACCACGCCGATCAAGGCGCTGAGCAACCAGAAGTACCACGACCTGGTCGCGGTGCACGGTGCCGACTCCGTGGGGCTGCTGACCGGGGACAACGCCGTCAACTCGTCGGCCCCCGTGGTGGTGATGACCACCGAGGTGCTGCGCAACATGATCTACGCGGACTCGTCGACGCTCGACGGGCTCTCGCACGTGGTGATGGACGAGGTGCACTTCCTGGCCGACCGATTCCGCGGCGCCGTCTGGGAGGAAGTGATCCTCGGGCTGGATCCGGCGGTGTCGGTGGTCTCGCTGTCGGCGACGGTGAGCAACGCCGAGGAGTTCGGCGACTGGATCACCACGGTCCGCGGCGACACCGAGGTGATCGTCTCCGAGGTCCGTCCGACGCCGCTGCACCAGCACATGCTGGTGGGCACCCGGCTGTTCGAACTCTTCGACCGCCGCACCACCGAGGGACGACGCCAGGTCAATCCGGAGCTGACCCGCTACATCAAGCAGCGTGCGCTCGATCCGTCCGAAAGCGGGGACGGCGGCTACCGGGGCGGCGGCCATCGGGGCGGCCGCGGCGGCGGCGACCGGTACCGCCGTCGATCGGCCACCATGCCGCGGCCGCGGCTGATCCGGTTGCTGGCCGACGAGGGTCTCCTGCCGGCGATCATGTTCATCTTCTCCCGCAAGGGCTGCGAGGGTGCGTTCAGCCAATGTCTGCGCAGCGACCTGAACCTGCTGGAGCCCGACGAAGTGGCCCGCGTCGACGAGATCGTGCAGCGCCACCTCACCGAGCTGGCCCCCGGTGATGCGGACGTGCTGGGCGTGGACCAGTGGTGGGCGGGTCTGCGCCGCGGCTTCGCCGCGCACCACGCCGGCATGCTGCCGATGTTCCGCCAAGCCGTGGAAGAGCTGTTCGTGCAGGGGCTCACCAAGGTGGTGTTCGCCACCGAGACGCTGGCGCTCGGCATCAACATGCCGGCCCGCTCGGTGGTGCTGGAACGGCTGATCAAGTACAACGGCGAAGCCCACGTGGACCTGACGCCGGGCGAGTACACGCAGCTCACCGGTCGCGCGGGTCGGCGCGGCATCGACGTCGAGGGCAACGCCGTGGTGGTGTGGACGCCGGAGCTGATCCCCGAGCGGGTCGCCGGTCTGGCCGGCGCGCGGACCTTCCCGCTGCGTAGCTCCTTCGCTCCGGAGTACAACATGGTGCTCAATCTGATCGACCGGCTCGGCGTGGCGGGCGCCCGCGATCTGTTGCGGCGGTCGTTCGCCCAGTTCCAGACCGACCGCACCCTCGTCGGGCAGGCGCGGCAGCTGGACCAGGCGCGCCGCCGCCTGCGCGGTGTGGACCAGGAGTTGGTGGGGGTCGCCGAGAAAGCCGGCCTCGATGCGGGTCTGTCGCTCGACGACACCGAGGCCCGCGGAGCGGAGAACCGCTTCGACGGCTTCCTCGGCTACCTCGATCTGCGGGAGGAGATCCGTCGCTGCGAGCGCGAAGAGCGTTTCCTGCGGCGGGTGGCGAGCGAAGACGCGGTGGCCGAGGATCTGGCCGCACTCAAACGAGGACAGGTGATCGCGGTCAGTTCACGCCGCCACCGCGGCCTGGCGCTGGTCTTGGAAGCAGCCACCCTGCCCGCCGATCCGCGCCCGCTGGTGCTGGTGGACGACGGCTGGGCCGGACGAGTCGGCACCGGCGACTTCGTCAACCCGCCGGAAGTGCTGGGGCAGGTGCGGATTCCCCGCGACGCGGACACCCGCAGCGGCCGCGGTCGCCGTCGACTGGCCGACGCCCTGGCCGCCAGCGGGATCTCGCGTCCGGTGGGCCGCGGCGGCAAACGGAAGAAGAACGGCGGCCCCGATCCGGAACTGGCGCGGCTGCGGGCGGCGTTGCGGGCGCACCCGGTGCACGCGGTCGCCGGCTCCGGAAGCCAGCGCTCCAAACTGGACAAGCTGTTCCGCCTGGGGGAGCAGCGTAACCGCCTGGTGCGGGAGACGGTGAGCCTGGAGCGGTCGATCGCCGACCGCAAGTCTCGGCTGGAAGCCGACTTCGACGTCGTCGTCGCCGTGCTCCTCGAATTGGGCTATCTCGAGGCCGACGGGCACGACAGCGTGCGGGTGACCCCGACCGGCGACGTGCTGCGCCGCATCTACGCCGAGACCGATCTGCTGGTGGCCGAATGCATTCGGGCCGGGATCTGGGACTCGCTGGGGCCGACCGAGCTGGCGGCGGTGGTCTCGGCGATGGTGTACCAGTCGCGCCGGGACACCTACGCCGACGGCGTCGACTCCATGCCGGGCAGTGCCCGCGTCCGCGATGCGCTCAGTGCGACGTTGCGCGTGTGGAGCGCCACCAATGAGGTGCAGGCGCGGCACTCGGGCGGCTCCGAGTCGCTGGTGACCCCCGAACCGGACACCGGTTTCGTCGCCGCGGTCACGGCGTGGTCGTCGGGTCGGCCGCTGCACGAGGCGCTCACCGCGGCGTCGGCCGGTGGCCAGTTGCTCTCGCCGGGCGACTTCGTGCGCTGGAATCGTCAGGTGATCGATCTGCTCGAGCAGATCCGCAACAGCGTGGACCGCGACCAGCCGTTGGCGAGTGCGGCGCGGCGCGCGGTGAAGAGTCTGCGGCGCGGCGTTGTTGCTGCCGAGTTGGAGTGACGGCCTGCGGTAACGTGACCGCGGAGTGCTAGTCGACGTCGTGCCCCGCAGGTGGGGACGACCTTTGCGAAGGGCAGCGTATGAGCACGCCGAACGACCCGCCACCTCGGAGTGGGCCGCGCCGCGACCGGACCCCCGCCCAGGGACCCCGCCGGCTACGGCGCCGGACCCGCTGGACGGCACGCGCTACCGCCGCAGGGTCCGCCGCCTCAGGGAATGCCGGCCCAAGGAATGCCGCGGCAGGGGATGCCGCCGCAAGGTCCTCCCCCGCAGGGTCGCCGTCCGCAGGGTCCGCCCCCACAGGGAATGGCGCCGCAGGGGATGCCTCCGCAGGGGCCGCCCCAACCGGGAGTGGCACCGCAGGGGATGCATCCGCAGCCGACCGTCGCCCCGCCGCGACCCACGCAGGCGTTGCCCCCGCAGCAGGCCTACGCTCCGCCGCCGGAGCCGCTGGGCGCGCCGGTGGGAGAGCCGTCGAACTACTCGTACTCCTCGGAGTCTCCGGATTCCTCGCGTTCCGGCGGGCGCCGGGGCCTCTGGCTCACGCTGGCCGCGGCCCTGGTGGTGCTCGCCGGTGCGGTCGCGCTGTCGGCGTTCGTGTGGCCGGGTTGGGTCGACAAGACGCTGTCGCAGACCGCGGTGCAGGACGGCGTGCAGAACGTCCTCACCAACAAGGATGCGGCGCAGGGCTACGGACTCGACAAAGTGTCCGATGTGAGCTGCCCGTCGGGCAAGAAGGCCAAGACCGGCGAGACCTTCACCTGCCAGGTGAAGGTCGACGACAAGAACATGCGCGTGACGGTCACGGTGACCGACGACGACGGCACCTACGAGGTCTCCGAGCCGTCGGAATAGTCAGGCGCCCGGAATAGTCAGGCGCCCGGGGTAGTCCTCAACCGGGGGTAGTCACCAGCCGAGGGCGGTGCGCAGCCGCCCGACGGTGGCGTCGAGGCCGAGTTCGGCGACGAGGGCGTCCAGGCCGGCCGCGTCGTCGGGAGCCGCTGGCAGCGCGTCGCTGCCGCGGCTGAACTCGATCGGCGCGTCGGTGCGCACGGCCACCACGGTCCGGGCGGCCTGGAGGTAGTCGGCGGCCTGCTCCAGCGCGGCGCCGATGCGCGGCGCGATCGGCGACTTCTCTTGCCGCGCAACGGCTTCTACCTCGTCGAGGGTGCCGTAGGTGGTGATCAGCTTGGCCGCGGTCTTGTCGCCGATGCCCTTGACGCCGGGCAGCCCGTCGGACGGGTCGCCGCGCATCATGGACATCTCGGCGTAGGCCAGCCCCGCCCGTTCGACGGGCAGCGCGTACTTTGCGGCGACCTCGGCCGGGCCCATCAGTTCGGCCTTCGCCAGCCCGCGGCCCACGTACAGGACGCGCACGTCGACGGGTGCGTCGTCGACCAGCTGCAGCAGGTCGCGGTCCCCGGTCACCACCAGGACGTCGTCCACGGCCTCATCGAAGGCGAGGGTGCCGATCACGTCGTCGGCTTCGCAGTCGTCGGCGGCCGCGGTCTCCAGGCCGAGGCAGCGCAGGAGCTCGAGAATCATGTCGACCTGCGGGGTCAAGGTCTCCGGAACCTCTTCGGCGAGACCGTCGCCGCCCTCGGCGACGCGGTGCTGCTTGTAGGAGGGGATCAGCGCCGTCCGGAAGGCGGGGCGCCAGTTGCGGTCCAGGCACACCACCAGGCGGGTGGGTTCGTGCGTGGTGACCAGCGCGGCGATGGTGTCGCCGAAGCCGCGGACGGCGTTCACCGGGCGCCCGTCCGGCGCGGTCATCTTCTCCGGCAGCGCGAAGAAGGAGCGGAACCAGAGACTGGCGCCGTCGAGCAGCATCACCTTTCCCATGCGCTCACTGTTCCACATCGGGGGCGTCGTCGGTCGCTAGGCTGGCGGGCATGGCTGCCCATTCCGCGTCCTCGGCCCGCTTCGATTCCTCCGTCTACGCCGCGCGCCTGGCGCGCGCGGCGCAGCTCACCGGAGAGGCGGGGCTCGACGCGCTCGTCGTGGGCACGGGTCCGGACCTGCGCTACCTGACGGGCGTGCAGGCGGACACCTTCGAGCGGCTCACCGCGCTGGTGATTCCGGCGAGCGGCGCGGCCTCGCTGGTGACGGCGCGGCTGGAGTTGGCCTCCCTGCGGGATTCCGCGGTGTCCGAGCTCGGCCTCGCGGTCCGGGACTGGGTGGACGGGGAGGACCCGTACGCGCTGGCGCTGGACGGGCTGGGGCCGGAGGCGCGCCTGGCGGTGTCGGATGCGCTGCCCGCCCTGCACCTGATCCCGTTGGCCGAGCGCGTCAGCCCGCCGGTGCGGTTGGCCACGGCCGTGCTGCGTGAGCTGCGAATGATCAAGGACGACGCCGAGCTGGCACAGTTGCGGACCGCCGGCGCCGCGATCGACCGCGTGCACGCCCGGATGGGCGAGTGGCTGCGGCCCGGCCGCACCGAGGCCGCAGTGGCCGCCGACATCACCGCCGCGATCCTCGCCGAGGGGCACACCGAGGCGGCGTTCGTCATCGTCGGGTCCGGGCCCAACGGCGCCGACCCGCACCACGAGCAGTCCAATCGCCTGATCCTGGCCGAGGACATCGTGGTGATCGACATCGGCGGACCGGTCGGCGTCGGCTACAACTCCGACTGCACGCGCACCTACTGCTTCGGTGCACCGGCGCCGGACATCGCCGATGCCTACGCCGCGTTGGAGCGGGCGCAGGCCGCGTCGGTGGTGGCGGCCGTTCCGGGGGCCACGGCCGAGAGCGTCGACGCCGCCGGCCGGTCGGTGTTGGCGCAGGCCGGTCTGGCCGACTACTTCATCCATCGCACCGGGCACGGGATCGGCCTGTCGGTGCACGAGGAGCCGTACATCGTGGCCGGCAACACCGAGGTGTTGCGGCCGGGCATGGTGTTCTCGGTGGAGCCGGGCGTGTACCTGCCGGGCCGCTGGGGTGCGCGCATCGAGGACATCGTGATCCTCACCGAGAACGGTCCCGAGCCGGTCAACAAGCAGCCGCACGGGCTGACCGTCCTCTGACCGGCGCGGCCCGGGTTCAGTCGAACATGTCCGCCGAGCCCATCGCGCGGGCGATGTCCACTTCGATCACCACGCGCTGCGGGTTGGGCGACGGTTCGCGGTAGCGGGCGCCGTAGCGGCGTTCGGCGTCGCGGATCTGCTCCGGTTCGCGGCGGATCCGGGCCGGGCCCTCCAGGGTGAGCCAACGCGGTCCGACCACGTGGGTCAGCGCGGCGTGGCCGCCGCGTTCGATGTTGCGGACCTTCTGGCTGCCGTCGAACGTGATGACCCGGGCCTTGCCCTCCTCCTCGTCGAAGGTGAAGCCGACCGCGACTACGTGCGGGGAGCCGTCCGGGCGGAGGGTCGCGAGGGACGCCAGGTGGTATTCGGTGAGCAGTTCGCGGGCCTGTGGGCTGAGATCGTCGACGGAGCGCGCCATACGCCGACTGTAGTGCCCCGTGACACTGGCGGCCTGCGGGGGCGAGCCATGCATCGGTGGGATACTGCACCGATGGGAACGATCGTGGTCTTCGGCGGACGCAGTGAGATCGGAGTGGCCACCGCGGTGCGGCTGGCCGCGGGCAAGCGGGTGGTGCTGGCCGCTCGTCGGCCCGACGACCTGGCCGCCGAGACGGCCGCGCTGACCGCGGCCGGCGCCGCCGAGGTGGTGACAGTCGGGTTCGACGCCGACGACGTCGCCGCGCACGGCGACCTGGTGGCCTCGCTGTTCGCCGACTACGGGCCGATCGAGACGGCGGTGGTGGCGTTCGGCATCCTCGGCGACGCCGCCCGCGCGGAAACCGATGTGGCGCACGCCCTGCAGATCGCGCACACCGACTACTACGCGCAGATCAGTGTGATCACGGTGCTGGCCAACGCTTTTCGGGCGCAGGGCAGCGGCACCATCATCGTCTTCTCGTCGGTCGCCGGGGTGCGGGTGCGGCGGGCCAATTACGTGTACGGCTCCACCAAGGCCGGCTTGGACGGCTTCGCGAGCGGCCTGGCCGACGCCCTGCACGGCTCCGGTGTGCACCTGCTGCTGACACGCCCCGGTTTCGTGATCGGCAACATGACCCGCGAACTGATGGCCGCCGGTACCACGCCCGCACCGATGTCGGTGACCGCCGACCAGGTGGCCGACGCCGTGGTCACGGCGTACCGCAAGGGGCGCGGGGAAGTGTGGATCCCGGGTCGGCTGCGGCCGGTCTTCTTCGGCATGCGGCTGCTGCCGCGCGCGATCTGGCGGCGGCTCCCGCGCTGAGCCTGCTGCGTGGAGGCTAGTTCCGGTGCTGGATCCAGGGTGAGTTGGCGTCGAAGCTGAAGCCCTGCGGGGCGAGGACGCGCACCACGGTCTCGGCGACGCCCTCGGTGAGGTCGGCGATGAGCAGTTCGCGGTCGATGGTGATGATGAGCGGTGCGCCGATCGCGGCGGCGAACTCGGCCTGCCGCGCGGTGAGCCGGCCGTCCGCGGTCACGGCACCGAGCAGCACCCGGCCGTCGTCCTGGTCGAACCAGCCCACCCGCGGCGCCGGGCGCGTCTGCGACGGCGGTGCGGTTCGGTCCCCGTCGGCGTCGTCGGTTGCGGGGGCGTCGCTGCGAGCAGCGTCGAGCAGGGCCGCGGCCAATTCCGCCAGATCGACGACCCGCCCGGTCCGCTGTCCGCCGACGACCAGTTCGGCGGTCGTTTCGCCGTCCCGTACGCCCGCGATGTCGGGGGCGTGGGCCAGCACGTCACCGCGGCCGTCGTCGAGCCCGAACCAGAAGTCGTCGGGTAGGTCCAGCGTCCAGGCCGCCGAGCGCAGGCTCGCGCCGAGCCGGTCGGCGATCGCCCACAGCTCGTCGGTGCCGCCGATCCGTCCGGACAGCGGCGAGACCATCACCTGCCGGATGTCGGCGCCGACGGAATGCTCGGCCAGTCCGTTCTCGGCGAGCCGGTCGGAGAGGACAGCACGATGCTCGGCCGCGACCCCGCGCAGCTGCAGGCCGGCCCGTCCAGTGTGCACGAGGTGGCCGTCGCCCCACTCGGCGGCCGCGCCGGCGAGCGCGGCGAGTTGATCGGCGCTGATGCGCCCACCCGGCAGACTCACGTGCACGAGATGATCACCCGATCGACTCATGCCTTCAGCCTAGGCGCGCACCGTGCGCGACCGAACTCGCCGCGTTCGCCCGCGGCCCTCACTATGGAATTCTCAAACAACACATCGCGCCGGGAACCGCTCCCGACACTGCATTCAGATACGTTCTAGATCTCGGTGGATACGAGAGTTGTTGGCGGACAGCACCTGTGGTGCTGCTGGGACTTCAGATCGTGAAACAGGCGTCGCAAGTGCAGGGGTCAGGCCGCACCCGGCAATAACGTCAGCGTGCGTCGCGCATTCGAAGGGATCGGCTCCCGGAAACGTTTCGGGTGCTCCGGGTCGGCCGGTGGCACGAACCAGGGATGGCGGTCGTGCCCGATGAACACTTCCCATCCGCCGTGGTGGATCAGGGAGTGATGTCGACGGCAGAGGAGCACACCGTTGTCGAGGCAGGTCTGCCCGCCGTGCTCCCAGTGGTCGACGTGGTGGCCGTCGCACCACGACGGCGGCGCACCGCAGCCGGGGAACGCGCACCCGCGGTCGCGCAGCACGAGCGCCTTCCGTATCCCCGGAGTGAACAGTCGCTTCTCGCGCCCCACGTTCAAGGGCACGCCATTGTCGTCGAGCAGGGCGATCGCCACCGATGCCTCGCACATGATCAGCTCGGCAGTCCGCGCGGAGATCGGTCCGCCGAATCCCAACCACGGCACCGGGGTATCAGCAACGGCGAACGGAATCGAAATCGTCTGCCCCGCAACCGAACCGAGCACCTGTCCGTTCATCACCACCGCGGCAGGCACCGACAGCGTGACGTGCGGCAGCACGCCGCCGGATTCCGGGCGTTCGGAGTGCGCCAGGTAGGTGCGCACCACCTGGGTCATCGCGTCGGCTCGTCGTCGCTTAGCGGTGCGCTTGTCGTTCGAGCCGTCCGGCTCCGGCACCGGTCGCGTCAGCGGATCGAGTGCCGCGAACAGTTCCTCGGCCGCCACGGTATCCAGATCGATCGTGACGGCGACGCGCCCGTCGTCGGTGCGATCCATCGTCATCTCGTTCAAGTCATCGCGCTCGGCAACAGGTACCTGACCTTCGGCGACCTCGACCGGTGCCAACTTGATCGCCCACGCGCGGGCCTTCTCCTTCACTCGCGCGGGAGTGGTCTGGACCATCAGCGAGTGCACCACCCGTGCACGGTCCTCGTCGGAGAGATCGACGACGCGGCCTTCCACGTGGCCCATGCCGGTGACAACGGCGTCACCCTTCTCCGCTGACACCGCACCGTCGCGGATCCCGCGCGTCACCGCGCGCAGGCCTTCATCGGCGATCGCCCATCCGATCCGGACCGCACGGTGCGCGACCGCCGGGGCCGCGCCGAGTTCGGTCACGATCGCCGCGGCTGACCGCACGTGCTTGCGGGCCGGCAGTCCGCTGCGCTCGATGGCGGCGCAGGCGGCGGCGAGGGAGTAGTCGACCACGTTGCGCAGTCGTAGCAGCGCGGCGGTGACTGCGAGGAGTTCGCGGTCGTCGTCCACCGACCGCGCCCGGGCTAAGAAGCGCGCGAGATTGTCGACGGTGTCGTCGTTGTCGGTGACCTCGTCGTTGTCGGTGACATCGTCGACTATGAAGTCGGCGAGTTCGGTCAAGCCTGCTGCGTCCACGCGGGACACCTCCGGTCAGGAGAACGGGTACAGCGGTCGAACCGGTCGAGCTGTCCGACGGTCGGTCAGAGCAGCCACTCGATTCGCTGGACGGGCAGAGGTATCCGCATCGTCTAAATCCAAGTTACACCTCATATTAAGATAGCACAACAGTTCGTCGAAACTTTTTTCGAACAATTTCTGTAGGCCTCCTACCAGCGAAAAAGGCCCCACCCGAACTCCGTGGCGGAGTGGGTGGGGCCTGTTCTGCAGGATCAGCCGGGACTAGCGCGGCGACGCCGGGGGGAGAGGCGGGACGTCTACGTAGATGGTGCCGTCGGGGTTGCGGATGGTCGTGTCGACCACGACGCCTTCCGCGCGGCCCTCGTCGACCACCACGCCGTCCACATAGCCGCCTCCGCCGAAACCGCGGGCGCCCGGCGCGGCGCCCTGGGGCGTCATGCCGATGAGCGTCACGCGCTCGGCGAACAGGTTGGCGCGGCGCGTGGCGGCGGCGGTGACCACCGGACGCAGGCGGCGTCGTACCGGTCCGGCGAGCAGGATCAGCCCGAGCAGCGTGGAGACCACGCCGGGAACGATCGTCAGGACGGCGGCGCCGGCGAACAGCGCCGAATCGGTCAGTGCACCGCCGGGGGTGGTCTGCTCGGCGCGCGAGGTGCGCGCGGCGGTGAAGATCTCGCGGAAGCGTCGTCCGAGCACGGCGACGCCGATCGCCGAGGCGGCGACCGTGATGATGATGGCCCAGTCCCAGCCGAGGAAGTGCACCATCGCCCAGAAGGCGGCGATCTCGACCGCCAGGTACCCGAGGAAAATCCAGGGCTTCATGTTCCGACCTTCCCGCGCCGAAGGGCGCGTGTCATGGCTTCTTACCCCCTCAACGTACGAGAGCCCGATTTTGCTCCCGAAACGGGAGAGAAATGTTTCTCACCGGCGGGTGAGGCGGCCCACCTCGCCGGTTCTGCGACAATGGCCGGGTGACTACGCAGCTCCTGCTCGGCGGCATCGTCTATTCCTCTCCCGCGGTTCCCGACGCGACCGCGCTGGCCATCACCGACGGCATCGTCGTGTGGGTGGGCAGCGACGACGTCGGCCGCGCCCTGCACCCGGATGCGGAGGTGGTGGATCTGCAGGGTCGGTTCGTGAGCCCCGGCTTCGTCGACTCGCATGTGCACCTCACCGACACCGGACTGGCGCTCGGTGGACTCGACCTCTCGGGGGTGCGCAGTCGCACCGAATGCCTGCGCGAACTGGCCACCTACCTGGCCGCGCACGCCGACGACGAGTCGGTCGACGGCGTGATCTGGGGGATGGGCTGGGACGCCTCGGCCTGGGTCGACGCCGGGCCGGGCGAGGACGAAGCGCCCAGCACCGACGACCTCGATGCCGTGGTGGGACCGCGCGCGGTGTACCTGGCGCGCATCGACGAGCACTCGGCCGCCGCCTCCTCCGCCTTGCGCGAGCTGATGCCCGGGCTGGCCGACGAGAACGGCTACGACCCGCAGGCGCCGCTGGTCGCCGAGGCGCACCACCGGGTGCGCGGTGTGGCGCGCAGCCTCATCACCCCGGCGGCGCGGCGCGCGGCGCAGCTGCGGGCCCTCGATCATGCGGCCGCGCACGGCATCGTCGCGGTGCACGAGAACGGCGGCCCGGACATCAGCGGGATCGACGACTTCCGCTCGCTCGCCGACCTGGACCATCCCGTCCTGGTGCGTCGGTACTGGGGCCAGGCGGTGACCACCGCCGACGAGGCGCGCGCGGTGATCGCCGAGACCGGCGCCCACGCCATCGGCGGCGACCTGTTCATCGACGGTGCGCTCGGCTCGCACACCGCACTGCTGGCCGAGCCGTACACCGACGACCCGGACACCAGCGGGGTGTCGTACTTGGAGCTCGACGAGGTCCGCGCCCATCTGCGCGCCACCACCGAGGCGGGCATTCAGGCCGGATTCCACGTGATCGGCGACCGCGCCGCCCAGATGGTGGCGACGGCCATGGCCGAGATCGCCGACGAACTCGGCACCCCGGCACTGGCCGACTGCGTCCACCGGCTGGAGCACGCCGAGATGGTGACCGCGGAGCAGGCCGAACTGTTCGGCCGCTGCGGCGCGGTAGCCAGCATGCAGCCGCTCTTCGATGCCGCCTGGGGCGGTCCCGGTCAGCTGTACGACCAGCGATTGGGGGACCGCGCCCCCGCCCTGAACAACTTCGCCGCGCTCGCGAAAGCCGGTATGACGCTGGCCTTCTCCAGCGATGCGCCGGTCTGCCCGATCGATCCGTGGTCCACCGTGCGCGCCGCCGCGCACCCGCACAACCCGGCCAACGCCATCTCCCCGCGCGCCGCTTTCGCGGCCGCCACGCGCGGCGGCTGGCGGGCCGGCGGCGTGAACGACGGAGTCACCGGAACCCTGGTGCCGGGTGCGCCCGCGCACTATGCGGTGTGGGAGATCGACGAGCTGGTGGTGGCCGCCGCGAACGCGGGTGTGCAGCGCTGGTCCACCGATCCGCGCTCGCGGGTGCCCGCGCTGCCCGACGTGGCCCCCGGCACCCGGCTGCCACAGTGCGTGATGACCGCCGTCGCCGGCGAAGTGATCTACTCCCGAGACGAGCGTTGACCCGGGAAACCCTGCTGCGGCTGGTCGCCGCGGCGGTCGGCGGCGGACTGCTCTATCTGGCGTTCCCGCCGTCCGGGCTGTGGCTGCTGACGCCGGTGGCACTGGGGCTGCTGTACGCGTGCCTGGCGGTGCGTCGCCCGCGCGCGGCGATCGGCGCCCTCGTCGGCGGTGTGTTCGGGCTGGCCTTCTTCGTCCCGCTGCTGCCGTGGGTCGGCGAGTTCGTCGGCGCGCTGCCCTGGTTGGCGCTGTCGGTGGTGATGGCGCTGTACCTCGCCCTGTTCGGCGCGATGGCGACCGTCACCATGCGGCTGCCCGCCGCGCCGCTCTGGTTCGCCGCCTGCTGGGTGGCCGTCGAATGGTTGCGGTCGTCCTTCCCGTTCGGCGGATTCCCTTGGGGTGCAGCGGCATTCAGCCAGACCGACGGCTTCTTCCTGCCGGTGGCCCGTTGGTTCGGTGTGCCCGGACTCTCCTTCGGCCTCGCCCTGGTCGGTGCCGGGGTGGCCGCGCTGGTCATCGCGTTCGCCGACCGCGGACGGCACACGGTGACCGCGGGACTGGCCGCCGCCTGCCTGCTGGCCCCGCTCGCGGTCGCCGGCCTCGCGGTGGCGACGGCACCGTCGCCCGAAGGCGGCGAGACCGTGCGCGTGGTGGCCGTCCAGGGCAATGTGCCGCGCCTGGGGCTGGACTTCAACGCGCAGCGTCGCGCGGTGCTCGACAACCACTACCGGGAGACCCTGCGTCTGGCCGAGGACGTGGCGGCCGGGCGGCGCGCGAAGCCCGACCTGATCCTGTGGCCGGAGAACGCCTCGGACATCTCCCCGCTGGACAACCCGGACGCCGCGCGCCTGATTCAGAGCGCCGTCAGCGTGACCGGCGTGCCGATCGTGTTCGGCACCCTGCTGTTCGGTCCGGGCGGTCGGCCCACCAATACGGTGCTGGTCTGGGAGACCGAGAACGGGCTGGCCGAGCCGGAGCCGTCGGCCCGCTACGACAAACACATCATCCAGCCGTTCGGCGAGTACCTGCCGTGGCGAGACTTCTTCGCGATGTTCTCGTCGTATGCCGACCGCGCGGGAGATTTCCGTCCCGGCACCGGCAGTGCGGCGGTACCGGTGCACACGGGCGGAAGCACCGTGATGCTCGGCGTCTCCACCTGCTGGGAGGTGGCTTTCGACCGCTCTCCGCGGCAGGCCGTGAACGATGGCGCCCAGCTGCTGTTCGTACCCACCAACAATGCGACCTTCGGCGACACCGACATGACCTACCAGCAGCTGGCCATGTCGCAGGTGCGTGCCGTGGAGACCGGTCGGTCGGTGGCCGTGGCGGCCACCAGCGGCGTCAGCGCCCTGATCGCACCGAACGGCGAGGTGCTGACACACAGCGAGATCTTCACCCCGGCGTTGCTCGAAGCCGACCTGCCGCTACGCTCCGGACAGACCCTGGCCGTGTGGCTGGGACCCGGGCTGCAATGGCTGGTGGTGCTGTGCGCGGTGTGCGGGTTTTTGTACGCGCTGGTCCGAGCGACTAGGTTCGATGCGTTCGGCCGGAGGTCGGCTGAGCAGGTGAACGATGCAGTAGTAGAAGACGAGGGGACACCATGACGGGCAGTCAGCACGGACGCGACGAGGTCGTCGGGCCGCAGGGCGCCGGCGGTCTGGTGGTGATCCCCACCTTCAACGAGCGGGACAACCTGCCGCGCATCGTCGAGCGACTCCTGAACGCGCTCAGCGACATCCACGTCCTGGTGGTCGACGACTCCAGCCCGGACGGTACCGGCCAGATCGCCGAGGGCCTGGCCGCGGCCGACGAGGCCGGCCGCATCCACGTGATGCACCGCACCGTGAAGGACGGCCTGGGCAAGGCGTACCTGGCCGGTTTCGCGTGGGGCCTGGAGCGGGACTACCCGGTCATCATCGAGATGGATGCCGACGGCAGCCACGCACCCGAGCAGCTGCACCGCCTGTTGGCCGGCATCAACGAGGGCGCCGACCTGGTGATCGGCTCCCGCTATGTGCCCGGCGGCGAACTGGTGAACTGGCCCAAGCGTCGCGAGGTGCTCTCCAAGGGCGCCAACACCTACGCCCGCATGGCGCTGGGATCGTCGATCAAGGACATCACGGCCGGCTACCGCGCCTACCGCGCGCCCGTGCTGCGGGCCATCGGACTCGACGAGGTCGATTCGGCGGGTTACTGCTTCCAGATCGACCTGGCCTGGCGCACCCTCCGGCACGGCTTCACCGTGCGCGAGGTGCCGATCACCTTCACCGAACGCGAGATCGGCGAGTCCAAGATGGACGGCGGCGTGATCCTCGAGTCGTTCCTGAACGTGGCCCGCTGGGGCTGGCAGGGCCGCACCGCGCGCTTCCGCTCCTGAACCGACACAACGGAACTGCTACAAGGCGAATGCCCCCACTGCGAACAGTGGGGGCATTCGTGGTCTGCGGGGGAGGGCTAGACGACGCCTCCGCCGCGGCGGCGGCTGCGCAGCAGGTCCAGACGCTCGGTGAGCAGAACGTCGAGTTCCTCTTCGGAGCGACGCTCCAGCAGCATGTCCCAGTGGGTGCGCGGCGGCTTGCCCTTCTTCTCCTCCGGCTCGGCGCCTTCGAGGATGGTGCCCTCCATACCGTTCTTGCACGGCCACTTCGACGGCACCTCGGCGTCGTCGGCGAACGGAATGTCGAAGATCTCGCCGTTGTCGGTGCGGTACTGCACGATCCGGCGGGGTGCGAGGTCGTGGTCGCGGTCGGTCTCGTAGCTCACCGCGCCGAGACGGCTCCCGCGGAGTACTCGATCAGCCATGTAGCTCTGCTCCTCACAAATAAACGGTCAACGGAACCATCTTACGCGGCGCGCACGCATCCGGCACCCGGGTGGCGTCCCGCATCGACCGAGCGCGCACGGTAGCCTGTTCGACGTGTCCGAATCCGCTACCCATCCCGCGCGCAACGCGTGCACCTGGTGTGGCCGCGAGATCGTGGAGTCCGAACGCGGCCGGCGGCGCAAGTACTGCAAGCGGTCGTGTCGGCAGCGCGCCTACGAGCAGCGCTCGTTGACCGAGGGTACGTCGATCTCCTCCGACTCGCTGATCCTGTCCCCGGACGAATTGACGTCGCTGGGCGACCGGCTCTTCGCGCTGCGGTGCGCGGTGGAGGATCTCGACACGGCGATCGCCGAGGGCGAGGACCGGAACGAACTGCTCGAGCTGTCGCGGAACCTGGTGGTGCAGGCGAAGGAAGCCGAGCGTCTGCGATGATCCTGCGGGTCTTCGGCCTGTCGCTGCTGATCACCGTCGCCGCGCTCGTGGCCGCTTTCCTCTACGGCGGGTGGAACGGGCTGTTCATCTGCGTGATCCTCGGCATCCTCGAGATCTCGCTGTCCTTCGACAACGCGGTGATGAACGCGACCATCCTGGAACGGATGAGCGCCTTCTGGCAGAAGATGTTCCTCACCGTCGGCATCCTCATCGCCGTCTTCGGCATGCGGATCCTGTTCCCGCTGGTCATCGTGTGGGCCACCGCTGGTCTCAATCCGGGGCAGGCGCTGGACCTGGCGTTGAATCCGCCGAACCCGGAGACCCCGGATAATCCGAGCTACGAGACGATCATGCTGGAGGCGCACCCGCAGATCGCGGCGCTCGGCGGCATGTTCCTGCTCCTGATCTTCCTGGACTATGCGTTCGACTCGGACCGGCGGTTCTGGGGACGCATGGTCGAGCCCGGCTTGGCCCGGCTGGGACGCATCAACAACGCCTCGGTGATCGTGGCGCTCGCCGTGCTGCTGGCGGGATCGATGGCGGTGGACGGCGACGAACGCGCGACGGTGCTCACCGCCGGGCTGGTCGGCATGATCGGCTATCTGGCAATCTCCGGGCTGACCGCGCTGTTCGACACCAGCGAGGTGGGCCGTGAGGCGGCCGCCGCTGCCGAACTCGCCGGCGACGGTCGGGGTCGTCCGGAACCGGTGCTACTGGTCGGCAAGGCGGCGTTCATGCTGTTCCTGTACCTGGAGATGCTGGATGCCTCGTTCTCGTTCGACGGCGTGGTCGGTGCCTTCGCCATCACGTCCGATCCGATTCTGATCGCGCTCGGCCTCGGCTTCATCGGTGCGATGTTCGTCCGCTCCATGACCGTGTACCTGGTGCGGGCGGGCACGCTGGCGCAGTACCGCTACCTGGAGAACGGGGCCCACTGGGCGATCGGCGCGCTTGCCGCGATTCTGCTCGTGAGCCTGGCCGTCGAGGTCAGCGAAGTGGTGTCCGGACTGGTCGGCATCGGGTTCATCGGTGCGGCGCTCTTCTCCAGCGTGCGCGCCAATCGGGCTGAGCGGCACGCCGCCCACTAGACTCGGCGAGGTGAACGCGTTGCCGGAGCCGTACGACGAGGACGCGCAGCAGCTGTCGCCGCTGCAGCGCGCCGGCGGGCTGTTGGAATGGACCGATGCGAGTGCGCCGCTGGTGCGCGCGGCGCAGTTCGCGCGGCGGCTGGCGCCGCCGGAGCGGGTCGCCGGGGGAGCATCGACGACCTTGGACCGGCTCGCACGCGCCATCGGCGACGTGAACGCCGAGCGGCCGAGCGCGGTGCGCGAACTCGGTCTGGGTGCGGTGCAGGTGTGGCAGGCCATGAGTCGGCGGCACCGGCCGGACTCCACCGCGCCGATTCCGGTGACGATCCTGTTCACCGACCTCGTCGACTTCTCCCGGTGGGCGCTGCGCGTGGGCGACGACCAGGTGCTCGAACTCCTGCGCGCCGTGAACGACGTGTCCGAACGGGTGATCCTCGACCGCGGCGGCCAGGTGGTGAAGACGCTCGGCGACGGCATGATGGCGGTCTTCGCCGACGGGCGGCAGGCGATCGAAGCCGCGCACGAGGCGACCGTCGCGGTCAGCGCCCTCGTGGTCGACGACTATCGGCCCGCTCTGCGCGCCGGCGTGCACACGGGCGCTCCGCGCGCCGTGGGGGACGACTTCCTGGGCGTGGACGTGAACATCGCCGCCCGCGTCTGCGCCGCGGCGGGGCCGGGCGAGGTCTTCGCCAGCGAGCCGACCCTGGAGCTGGCCGGCACCGACGGCTACTCGATTCGCCGCCGCCGCTTCCGCGCCAAGGGCGTGCCGAAAGAGCTCAAGGTCTTCCGGGTGGTGCCCCGCTACGACGCCGACGAGTTCGCAGGCCGATGACCTCGGGCTTCGACGACGACGACCTCGAGGCCTACTACGCGATGATCGAGGGGCGCACCGCCGCCCGCAATCGGCCGCGGCGTCGTCGCGAGAAACCGGTGGTCTACGTGGAGCCGACCTGTCCGACTCCGGAGAAGATCGCCTATCCGACCCTGGCCGCGGTGACCGGAGCGATACTCGCGATCTCGTCCGCACCGCGCGCTTCGCCGTCCCTGCGCTGTTACGAATGCTCCTGCGGCGCCTGGCATCTCACGCGCTCGCAACGCTGGTAAGACGACGACGACCCCCGACCGAATGCGGTCGGGGGTCGTCGTGGTTCAGTGCGGTTCAGCCGCGGCGCTGGCTGCCGCCGAGTACGGCGACCGGCGTGTGGGCGACCTGCAGGTGCAATCGTTGGGCCGAACTCAGATTCCAGCGTGCGTTCAGGCGGCGCATCTGGCCGCGGACTCTGGAAGTCAGATCGGGACTGGTGCGGTACGGCATGTGTCCTCCTCCTTGGATCGGTTAACGTACATCCATTTGTAACCGACCGTACAGCTCAAGTCAAGTTTCGTTGCCCGCGTGTTCACCTTTCGTTCACTTTGAGAAGCGGCCCGACCAGGAGAAATATGGCTCAGCTCACCAGTTTGGCGAGTTGCTGGATCTCCTCGACGGATCCGGGTGTCACCAGCATGGTGGACACGCCTGCGGCTTCCCAGACCTTGATCTGCTCGCGCACGTGGGCCTCGTCGCCGATGATCGCGGAGTCGTCGACCACGGCATCCGGGATGATCTGCGCGGCCTCGTCCTTGCGGCCGGCGCGGAACAGCGCGGTCACCTCGTCGACCACCTCGGCGTGGCCCATGCGGCGGTACACCTCGGCGTGGAAGTTGGTGTCCTCGCTGCCCATGCCGCCCATGTACAGGGCCAGGAAGGGCTTGATCGCGGCGTACGCGGAGGCGGGATCGTCGGTGAGGACGATCTGCGCGGTGGCACAGATCTCGAAGGTCTCGCGGGTCCGTCGTGCGCCGGGACGTGCGAAGCCTTCGTCGAGCCATTCGTTGTAGGTGTCGGCCAGGCGCGGGGTGTAGAACAGCGGCAGCCAGCCGTCGGCGATCTCGGCGGCCAGGGCGATGTTCTTGGGGCCTTCGGCGCCGAGGAAGATCGGCAGGTCGGCGCGCAGCGGGTGCACGATCGGCTTGAGCGGCTTGCCCAGGCCGGTGGCGTTCGCGCCGGTGTAGGGCAGCGGGTAGTGCGGGCCGTCGTTGGTGACCGGTTCCTGACGAGCCCACACCTTGCGCATGATGTCGACGTATTCGCGGGTCCGAGCCAGCGGCTTGGCGAACGGCTGGCCGTACCAGCCCTCCACCACCTGGGGCCCGGACACGCCGAGTCCGACGATGTGCCGACCGCCGGACAGGTGATCGAGGGTGAGGGCGGCCATCGCGCACGCGGTGGGGGTGCGCGCGGACATCTGGATCACCGAGGTGCCCAAGCGCACCCGGTCGGTGCGGCTGCCCCACCATGAGAGCGGCACGTAGGCATCCGAGCCCCAGGCTTCGGCGGTGAACACCGTGTCGAAGCCGAACGTCTCCGCGGCGTCGACCAGTTCGGCGTGATGGTGGGCGGGCTGTGCGCCCCAATATCCAAGCTGCAGACCGAGTTTCATGATCTCAATCTACAAGTGCGTCGATGCGAACGGGCCCGGCTTCCAGGGCGGAAGCCGGGCCCGTGTCGCGGACGCCTCAGGCGCGGATCAGCGACGCAGCTCGAAGCGGTCGTTGTCCATCACCTGGGCCCAGGCGGCGGCGAAGTCCTCGACGAACTTGCCTGCCGAATCGTCCTGCGCGTAGACCTCGGCGTAGGCGCGCAGCTGAGGTTGACGCGAACACCAGGTCCACGCGGCTCGCGGTCCACTTCTGCTCACCCGAGTCCCGGTCGACCCCGACATAGCTGCCGTCGGCGGCCGGCGACCACTTGGTGTCCATGTCCAGGATGTTCACGAAGAAGTCCTGGGACAGGGTGTCGGCGCGCTCGGTGAGGACGCCGTGGCTGCTGCCGCCGTGGTTGGCACCCAGCACGCGCAGGCCGCCGATGAGGACGGTCATCTGCGGGGCGGTCAGGCCCAGCAGCTGCGCGCGATCCACCAGCAGGTACTCGCCGGGCACCGTGGCGTCGTCGGCGAGGTAGTTGCGGAAACCGTCCCAGCGGGGCTCCATGGCCTCGAATGACTGCACGTCCGTCTGCTCCTGGGTGGCGTCGGTGCGACCCGGGGTGAACGGCACGGTGATCTCGTGGCCCGCGTTGGCCGCGGCCTGCTCGATGGCGACGCCGCCGGCGAGCACCACGATGTCGGCGAACGAGACGTGCTTGTCGCCGCGACGCAGGTGGCCCACGACGCCCTCGGTGGAGGCGTTGTAGTCGTCGGCGATGCCGGCCAGGACCTCCAGCGTGTGTGCCAGCTCATCGGGCTCGTTGACGGCCCACCCGCGCTGCGGCTCCAGGCGCACGCGACCGCCGTTGGCGCCGCCGCGCTTGTCGCTGTTGCGGTACGACGCCGCCGAGGCCCACGCGGCCTTGACCAGCTGCGAGAGGCTGAGGCCGGAGGCCAGGATCTTCTTCTTGAGACCCTTGATGTCGCCCTCGTCGATCAGGGTGAAGTCCACCTCGGGCACCGGGTCCTGCCAGATGAGGGTCTCCGACGGCACCAGGGAGCCGCGGTAGCGGGACACCGGTCCCATGTCGCGGTGGGTCAGCTTGAACCACGCGCGAGCGTAGGCGTCCTCGAACTCCTTCGGGTTCTCCAGGAAGCGACGCGAGATCTTCTCGTAGATCGGATCGAAGCGCAGCGACAGGTCGGTGGTGAGCATCATCGGCTGGTGCCGCTTCTCCGGGTCGCCCGCGTCCGGGACGCTGGTGGCGCCGGCGTTGTCCTTCGGGTGCCACTGCTGTGCACCGGCCGGGCTCTTGCCGAGCTCCCACTCGTACCCGAACAGGGTCCAGAAGAAGTTGTTGTCCCAGGTGGTCGGCGTGCTGTTCCACGCGCCTTCCAGACCGGAGCTGACAGCGTCGACGCCGACGCCGGTGCGGGTCGGGTTCTGCCAACCCAGGCCGACCTGCTCGAGGGGAGCGGCCTCGGGCTCGGGCCCGAGGATGTCGGCCGGGCCGTTGCCGTGGGTCTTGCCGAAGGTGTGGCCGCCGGCGATCAGCGCGACGGTCTCCTCGTCGTTCATGGCCATGCGAGCGAAGGTCTCGCGGATGTCGATGGCGGCCTTGAGCGGATCCGGATCGGCGTTGGGGCCTTCGGGGTTCACGTAGATCAGGCCCATCTGGACTGCGGCCAGGGGGTTGTCGAGGTCGCGGTCACCGGTGTAGCGGTTGTCGCCGAGCCACTCGGTCTCCGGGCCCCAGTAGATCTCTTCGGGCTCCCACTTCTCGGTGCGGCCGCCGGCGAAGCCGAAGACCTTCATGCCCATCTCTTCCATGGCGTAGGTGCCGGCGAAGATGATCAGGTCGCCCCACGAGAGCTTGGCGCCGTACTTCTGCTTGAGCGGCCACAGCAGACGACGGGCCTTGTCCAGGCCGGCGTTGTCCGGCCAGCTGTTCAGGGGAGCGAAGCGCTGCATGCCATGGCCGCTGCCGCCGCGGCCGTCGCGGATGCGATAGGTGCCGGCCGCGTGCCAGGCCATCCGCACGAAGAACGGGCCGTAGTTGCCGTAGTCGGCGGGCCACCACGACTTGGAGTCGTGCATCACGGTCTTCAGGTCGGCCTTGAGCTCGTCGAGGTCGATGGTGTCGAAGGCGCGGCCGTAATCGAAGTCGCTGGGGTAGGGGTCGCCCTCGGCGGGGTTCTCGGCGAGCAGCTTCAGGTTCAGCTGGTTGGGCCACCAGTCGCGGTTGCCGCCGCCCTCGGCGGGCTCCTTCATCGAGGCGTGCATCGGGCAGCCCGATGCCGTGCTGTCGTCGACTTCCTTCAATGGCTGTTCGTCGGACACTGCGGTTCCTTTCGGTAGGCCGAGATCTTCGGTCTGAAATCAAGGTTTCTGGGTGAGATGGCGGATGGGGGTCGGGTGATCAGGCGGTGCGGGCGGCGCAGTCGGGGCAGCGGCCCCAATAGACCACCTCGGCCTCGTCGATCGTGAAGCCGTGGGTCTGCGCCGCCTCGAGGCAGGGGGCCGCGCCCACGGCGCAGTCGACGTCGCGCACGTCGCCGCACTCACGGCACACCACATGGTGGTGGTTGTCGCCGATGCGGGTCTCGTAGCGGGCGGCGTGCCCGGCCGGCTGGATCCGGCGGACCAACCCGACGTCGGTCAGTGCGTGCAGGACGTCGTAGACCGCCTGCCGGGAGACGTCGCTCAGCTCGTCGCGCACCGAGGTCAGCAGGGTCTCGGTCACGGCGTGCGGATGGGCGTCGACGGCGGACAGGACGGCCAGGCGCGGGCGGGTCAGTCGCAGACCGGCGCCACGAATCGCTGCGGTGAGCGCCTCGGGAGTGTGGCGGGTTGTCGACATGCCTCCATCCTGCCCTAGTTATTTGGACTAAGTCCAGTATTCACCGAATCGGGGTCGGAAGTCCCTGCTCGTTCGCGCCGAGAAGGAAGCGCCGGGGCACGTCGACGAGCATGCTGGTCAGGGTCTCCTCCGGTACGCCGTGCGCCCGGAGTTCGGGCAGCACCCGCTCGTAGATCTGACGGTAGTTCCAGTTCGGCGCGAGCTCGGCCATCTTCGCCGGATCGAACCAGTCGCTGTAGCAGAAGGCGCTCTGCGAGAGGATGAGCTGATCGGCGAAGCCGGCTTCGATCAGGGCGAGCAGGGTGGCCATGCGGGTGGCGTGCGGGAGGAGCAGGTCGACGCCGAACCGGTCCAGGCCCAACAGCGACCCCGCCTCGGCCAGGTGTCGCAGGTGTTCGACGTCTCCGGTGTCGCCGGAGTGGGCGAGCATCACCCGGCGCAGGTCGACGCCCTCCTCGCTGAGGATGCGCTGGGCGATCAGCCCGGATCGGGTGTGCGGATTGGTGTGCACGATGACCGGCGCCCCGGTGGCTACGCTGGCCTGGCCGACGGCGCGGACGATCCGCTCGACGCCGGGCGTGAGACCTTCGGCTTCGATGACGCACGCGAGCGCGGCGGCCTTGATCCCGGTGCGCCCGATCCCGTCGGTGAGGTCGCGGACGAAGGCCTCCACGAGCGGTTCAGGCGCATCGAAACCGAGCCCGGGACCCGTGTAATGGAACTGCAGGGGCAGGTCGCTGTAGGTGAACAGACCGGTGGCCGCGAGCACGTTGAGCTCGGTCTGTTCGGCGACGCGGCGCACCCGTTCGACGTGCCGCCCCATTCCGGGCACCGAGACGTCGAGCAGGGTGTCGACGCCGAGCGCCTTCACCTCGGAGAGTCGTTGCACCGCGTGCGCGACCTGTGCTTCTTCGTCCCAGTCGGGCAGGAAGTTGATGCGGTAGTCCTCGTTGAGGACGAAGACGTGTTCGTGCGCCAGAACCGTGCCGAGTGCCGAGGCATCGATCGGCCCGGTCACGGTGTTGATCGTCTGCATCGCGCCCTTTGCTGGTTTCCGGTGAGGAAATCGCCCCGCCCCCGTGGAGAGCAACTGTAGGGCGCGGCTGGGCCCGGCGGACCCGAATGGCGACGCCGGTTCTCGGTGCCGCGCGGTACCCGGTGCGGCGAATGTCGGTGTCGTACAGTTTCCACATGCTACGAACTGGTCAGACTTTCGCTGGACTCCGCGTCGTCGGCACGCTCGGTGTCGGTGAGGCGGGGGAGAGCTACCTGGTAAAGGCGCCGAACGCGACGGCGGAGGACATTCTTCTGCTGCTGCCCGAGTCGCGCACCTCCGACTCGGCCTATCGCCAGGAGTTTCTCGCCGCGGCCGCGCAGGCCGCGACGCTCGATCACCCGGCGGTGGTCGCGGTGCGCGGCTACGGCGAGGAGCAGGGGCGGTTGTGGATCGCGCGGGAGTATCTGCCCTCGCCGACCGCGGAGACGCTGGTCCGGCAGTCCGGGCCGTTCTCGTCCGCCGAGACCGTCGCCGCGATCGCCGCGCTGGGCGGCGCGCTCGACCAGGCCCGCCAGCGCGGGCAGGCGCGCGCCGACATCGCGCCGGCCGACCTGATCGTGGTCGAGTCGCCCGAGGGACGCCGGTACAAACTGAGCGGTTTCGGGATGCCTGCGACCAAGGAGTCCGAGGATCGGGCCGATCAGGCCGCCCTCGGTGGTCTGGCGACCTTCCTGCTGACCGGCGGCGCGTCGATCGGGCAGCGGGTCACCACCATGCGGCCGGAGCTTCCGGAAGCGGTCGACGAGGTGCTCGGCCGCGTTCGGGAACCCGCCGGCGATCGGTACGGTTCCACCGGCGAGTTCGCCGCGGCGCTGGCGACCGCACTGCTCGGTGACGAAGGCACCGCGATCGTGGATGCCGTCAACGGGCCCACGACCGTCGTGCCGAGTCCGCCCGCCGAGCCCACCGCGACCATTCCGACCGGTCCGGCCGCTCCCACCCAGCCCTATCACTCGGGACCGCAGTACGGGGTCCCGCCGCAGCAGGTCAACCAGTGGGGACAGCAGCCGCTCGTCGCCCCACCGCCCGGCGGACAGTACGGTGCACCCGGCTATGCGTTCGCCGGCGGGCAGCCGCCGGCCTACCCCGGCGGACCCGACTACCCGGGCGGCTATCAGGTCGGACCGCAGCAGCCGGACGACGGTGCCCGCAAGCGCAAGCTGGCGATGGTCATCGGCATCGGTGTCGTCGCGTTCGTGTTGGTGATCGGCCTGGTGCTGGCGCTGACCCTCAGCGGCGGGGATGAGGACGAACAGAACACCGCGTCGAGCAGCAGCGCGACGACCGCCTCCACGGCCACCACGTCGAGGACGACGACCACCCCCACGCAGGCCAACCCGATGGTGGTCAACGGGGTTCCGACCAAGTGCGTGGCGGGTGCACCGACGATCCGCGGCACGACGGCGTATCTGGACGGGGGGCCGATGCGGATCGACGCCGTGGACCTGCCCCCGGGCTGGAGTCCGGACACCGGCGGTCAGATGCCGTTCCTGGTCGACTCCGACGGCCTCGTCGTCTCCCGTCCGGCCGGCGAGAACTGGCAGGCACAGCTGCTGGTGGGCACGCTGCCCGCCGGCTTCACCGGCGACCTGGACGCCATCGCCCGCAAATTCATCGAGTGCCTGCCCGACATGCCCGGCTACGCCAACACCAATGCGAAGCCGGCGGTGATCGAGAGTCAGCGGGAGACCACCCCGAACAACAGCGACATGAAGCTGCTGTACTTCACCGGCAAGGTGCCGGTGACTCGCGGATCCATCACCTCGGACGACTTCGTGCTGCTGGTGGCCGACACACAGCCGCGCAGCATCGCACTCGGCTACTCGGCCGACAACGACCCGCTGAGCCAGGGTGAAGTGACGAAGGCGGTCCAGGAGGCCCTGGTCAAGACCCGTTAGCGGGTGAGCGGTCGGCGCCAGGTGAGCAGCACGTGCATCACCGTCGCCGCGGTCACCACGATCCCGGAGTAGACGAACAGCCAGCCGATCACTGAGAACACCACCCCCAGGGTGCCGAACCGGTTCTCGGCGGTGTCCAGGATGTCGCCGAATCCGATCGTGGTGGCCAGGAAGTACAACGCCACTGCGGCGCCGGTCGCGAGGCCGGTGGCCAGGACCGCCCGGCCGTCGATGCGGCCGGCGGTCAGCAGCCGGATGATCGTCGCCCAGACGAGCGTCCACAGGACGAAGCTGAAGACGGTCTGCACCACGAGCTGGCCCCCGAACGGCCAGTTCCGGATACCGAACACCTCGGCGGTGATACCGGCGACCAGGGTGCCGATGATCAGCGGCCAGCGCCACCAGCCGGCGAAGCCGAGTTTGGGTAGGGCCCAGACCTCGGCGTACATCCGGTCGAGGGCGCGGGTGAACGACGTGGCGCCGATCAGGACCATCAGCCCACCGATGATGCCGAAGGTGGCGCTGTTCGCCTCGTCGGTGGACGGTGCGGTCAGCTCGAGTTCGAGCCACTGCGTACTGATCCGCCGCATGGCGCGGTCCACCGGGCCGTCGGATGAGAGCGTCGTGATGAGGATCAGCACCGGCAGCAGGGAAGTGAAGGCCTGCCCGGCCAGCGTCATCGCTCGGTCGGACACGCCGACCCGGCCCAGGGCGACCAGGATCTCGACGACGACGGTGCCGCGGAGGCGCTCGCCGGCGGCGGACACGCGCTGGCGCAATGGGGATTGGGTCACGCGCTTAAAGTATCCGGCCGCGATGCGGAACAATGGCGGGCATGCCCGAACAGATGGTGCCTGCCGACAGCCACGATGTGATTCGAGTGCGCGGCGCGCGGGTCAACAATCTGAAAGACGTCGACGTCGACCTCCCGAAGCGTCGCCTCACCGTGTTCACCGGCCTCTCCGGATCCGGCAAGAGTTCGCTGGTCTTCGGCACCGTCGCGGCGGAGAGCCAGCGCCTGATCAACGAGACCTACAGCGCGTTCGTCCAGGGCTTCATGCCGACGCTCGCGCGCCCCGAGGTGGACGTGCTCGACGGCATCACCACCGCCATCCTGGTGGACCAGGAGCGGATCGGCGGCAACCCGCGCTCCACGGTCGGCACCATCACCGACGCGCACGCGATGCTGCGAATCCTGTTCAGCCGCTTGGCGACTCCGCACATCGGCGGTCCCAACGCCTACTCCTTCAACGTGCCCTCGGTGACCGGCAGCGGCGCCATCAAGGTGGGGAACAAGAAGGCGGAGAAGGCCACCTTCACTCGGACCGGCGGCATGTGCCCGCGCTGCGAGGGCATGGGCACGGTGGCCGACATGGATCTGACGGCGCTGTACGACGAGACCAAGTCGTTGAACGAGGGCGCGCTGACCATCCCCGGGTACAGCACCGACGGCTGGTACGGCCGGATATTCGCCGGCGCGGGCTTCTTCGACCCGGACAAGCCGATCAAGGACTTCACTGCCACCGAACTCGACGACCTACTCCGCAAGGAGCCCACCAAGATCAAGGTCGACGGCATCAACCTCACCTATGAGGGCCTCATCCCGCGCATCCAGAAGTCGATGCTCAGCAAGGACATCGATTCGGTGCAGCCGCACATCCGGGCGTTCGTCGAACGCGCGGTGACGCAGAGCGTCTGCCCGGAGTGTGACGGCACCCGCCTGGCCGAACCGGCGCGCACGTCCACCATCGACGGCGTCAGCATCGCCGACCTCGCGCGCATGCCGATCGTCGATCTGGCGCAGTGGGTCCGCGGCCTCGACGAGCCGAGCGTGGCGCCGCTGCTGGAGACGTTGCGCGGCACCCTCGACTCGTTCGTCGAGATCGGCCTGGGCTACCTGGCGCTGGAACGGCCCACCGGCACGCTCTCCGGCGGAGAAGGTCAGCGCGTCAAGATGATTCGGCATCTGGGGTCGGCGCTGACCGACGTGACCTATGTGTTCGACGAGCCCACGGTGGGTCTGCACCCGCACGACATCTCGCGGATGAACGATCTGCTGCTCCGTCTGCGGGACAAGGGCAACACGGTCCTGGTGGTGGAGCACAAGCCCGAGGTGATCGCGATCGCCGACCACGTGGTGGACTTGGGGCCGGGCGCAGGCTCCGGCGGCGGCGAGGTCTGCTACGAGGGCGATGTGGCCGGTTTGGAGAAGGCCGACACCATCACCGGCCGCCACCTGCACGACCGGGCCGCCGTCAAGGACACGGTGCGCACGCCCACCGGGCACCTGGAGGTGCGTGGGGCGTCGACCAACAATCTGCGTGAGGTGAACGTCGACATCCCGCTCGGCGTGCTGGTCGCGGTGACCGGTGTGGCCGGATCCGGTAAGAGTTCGCTGATCCACGGTTCGGTGTCCGGCGGCGAGGGCGTGATCGCCATCGATCAGACCGCGATCCGCGGTTCGCGGCGCAGCAATCCGGCCACCTACACCGGTCTCCTCGACCCGATCCGCAAGGTCTTCGCCAAGGCTAACGGTGTGAAGCCGGCCCTGTTCAGCGCGAACTCGGAGGGGGCCTGTCCGGTGTGCAAGGGCGCCGGGGTGATCTACACGGATCTGGTGACGATGGCGGGCGTGGCCTCACCGTGCGACGAGTGCGACGGCAAGCGCTTCCGCCCGGACGTGTTGGAGTACCGCCTCGGCGACCTGAACATCGCCGAGGTGCTCGCGCTGCCGGTGGCGCAGGCCCGCGACTACTTCTCGGAAGGACCGGCGCGCACGCCCGCGGCGGCGAAGATCCTCGACCGCATGGCCGACGTGGGCCTGGGCTATCTGACCCTGGGTCAGCCGCTGACCACGCTGTCCGGCGGCGAACGGCAGCGCTTGAAGCTGGCCACCGCGATGGCCGACAAGGCCGACGTCTACGTGCTCGACGAGCCCACCACCGGACTGCACCTGGCCGACGTCGATCAGCTGCTGGGCATGCTCGACCGGCTCGTCGACGCGGGTAAGTCGGTGATCGTGATCGAGCATCACCAGGCGCTGATGGCGCACGCCGACTGGCTCATCGACCTCGGCCCCGGGGCCGGCGTCGAGGGCGGCGAGGTGGTGTTCACCGGCACCCCGGCCGAGCTGGTGGCCGAGCCGACCACGGTCACCGGCGAGCACCTCGCGGCGTACGTCGGCTGAGCCGACTCGCCGCTACGTTCGCTAGACCGGCTGCGGCTCCGGCGTCGGTGCGGGGGCCTTGTTCTTGCGGCCGCGGGCCTGCGAGACGAAGTGCCCGAAGACGATGAGGCTGAGGAAGGCCGCCAGCGTGCACCAGATCGACGAGTAGTCGGCGGCCTTGATGATGGCGGCGATGGACATGGCGATGAGGTTGCCGACACCGAGCGCGATGACCCAGCGGGCCGAGCTCATCATCGGCGCGAAGCACGTCGCGAAGACGTACGGCACGGCGAGCAGGGCCGCACTGAACGGGACTCCGAGCAGGTAGTCGAGGTTGCTGTCGATCACCTTGACCTCGATGGTCGGCTGCACCGCGAGATAGGCCATGTAGACCGCGAGGATGCCGCCGACCACCATCGGCGCCCACAGCCAGCGGCGTCGTCGCGGATCGGTCTCCATCAACCACACCGACCACGGTATGAAGATCGGCAGAATCGCCCAGGCGAACATCACCCACATGTGCACGCCCGGTCCGGACAGGGCGGCGTCGGTGGACCCGTCGAGTTCCAGCCAGGTCCAGCCTTCCAGCGCCTGGTGGCCACTCCGGCCGCACCGATCACGCCGGCGCCGACGAAGCTGGCAGTCGCACTGAAGCACATGGGCCTATCGTGACACGGAGCCTTCGCCGCCGAGGACAGCCGGTCCGATTTGCACCGTTAGCCCGGCGCCGCTGAGCGTCCCGGTGGCCTCGAAGGTGCGCTCGTAGCCGGTGGCGGCGATGCGCCAGCCGTCGGCGGTGCGCCGATAGGTGTCGGTGTAGAACGCGGCCCCGATGATCAGGACGTCGTACTCGGGGATCATCACCTTGTCCTGCAGGTACCAGGAGCCGGTGGCCTCGTCGCCGTCGATCTCGATGATCGGATGGTCCACGCGGTGCTCGGTGGCCATGGTCGACACCATGGCGCCGCTCAGATACTCGATCAGTGCGTCGCGTCCGGTGAAGTTCAGGGCCTTGCCGCCGACCTTGGAGCCGTAGCCGGCCTCGACGTCGTCGGTGACGGTGTCGGCGAAGGCCGCCCAGTCGCGGGTGTCGACGGCGCGCAGGTAGCGGTACTTGAGTTCTTCGATGGCGCGGAGGTCGTCGTGATGGGTCATCGGGGCGCTCATTCCTGGGTCAGGTCGGGGATGGGGAGGCGGAAGTTGGGCGCGGCGAGGCCGCCGTCGACGTCCACGATGGTGCCGGTGACGTAGGCGGCGGCCGGGCTGGCGAGGTAGACGGCGGCGGCCGCGATGTCTTCGGGCCGGCCCAGGCGGCGCAGCGGGGTGGCGGCCTCGATGGGCACGCGCAGGTCATCGTTGGCGGCGACGATCTCCAGCGCCGAGGTCGCGATCGCGCCGGGCGCGATGCCGTTGACGCGGATCCGCGGGCTCAGGTCCTGCGCGGCCAGCTCCGTGTAGTGCGTCAGCGCGGCCTTGACGGTGCCGTAGGTGAGGTAACCGCGGTCGGCGAGGCGGCCGATCGACGACGTGATGTTGATGATCGACGCGCTGTCGCTGCGGAGAAGATGGGGGACGGCGGCCAACAGCAGGCCGTGCGCGGTGCCGACGTTGAACGAGAACGAGCCGATCAGTTCGCGGACGCTGGTGTTCAGGAACGGTTTCGGCATGGCGCCGCCGACGTTGTTCACCACGATGTCGAGGCGACCGAACTCGGTGATGGCGGCCTCGACGAGCTGCCCGGGGTCGTCGGTGGCGAGGTTCAACGGAACCGCGACGGCGCGGCGGCCCACGGCCTCGACGGCGGCGCGCACGGTCTCCAGGTCCTCGGCGGTGCGGGCGGAGATCACCACGTCGGCACCGGCCTCCGCGAGACCCTGGGCGATGGCGGCACCGAGGCCGCGACCGGCGCCCGTCACGATGGCGACTCGGTCGTCGAGCCGGAAGAGTTCAGTCATTCTCGCAGCCTAACCCGCGCCTCTCGATCGCCGCAGCGGCCCGCCGCCGAGAGGGGCGACGGGCCGCTGCGCGCGGTGTCTGATCACCGTCCGGTCAGCTTCTCCTTGACGGTGTCGACACCCTCCTTGAGCTTGTCGGCGGCCTCGGAGACCTTCTCCTTGGCGGTGGCTTCGCCCTGGTCGGCGCGCCCCTCATGGCGCAACTGGTCGTCGTCGGTGGCGGCGCCGGCGGCCTCCTTGGCCCGGCCCTTCAGTTCCTCGGCCTTGTTCTGTGCGTGGTCGGAGTGGTTCATCGGTCCTCCTTCGTCGTCGTGTGCTTCGTTCGACACGGGGTTACCCGGAAGCCGCGGACTCAAACACCCGGTATGTCCGCGGCTAGACTGCGGGGCGTGGCTGCGCTCGAACGGCACCAGGTGGCGTGCTATCTCGGGGCCCTCGCGACGGCGATGCTGGTGGGCGTCGTGCTGCCCGGACAGTCGGTGCACCTGGGCGGCGCCATCACCCCGCTGTTGGCGGCACTGTTGTTCGTCACGTTTCTGCAGGTCCCGGTGGCACAGCTGGTGCGGCGGCCACCCGCGGGACGGTTCCTCCCGACGATTCTGCTGCTCAACTTCGTCGTCGTACCGGTGCTGGTGGCCGCGCTGTTCCCGCTGCTGCCGGACGAGCGCGCCGTCGAGCTCGGTGTGCTCCTGGTGCTGCTCTGCCCTGCGTGGACTACGTGATCGTCTTCGCCGGACTGGTCGGCGGCGACGCCGCCCGTCTGTTGGCCGCCACCCCGGTGCTGCTCGTGCTGCAGATGCTCGCCCTGCCGCTCGCTGTACCTATGGCTGTTCCTCGGCGCGGACCTGGCGTCGGTGGTGGACCCGTGGCCGTTCCTGCAAGCTTTCGGCGCGTTGATCGTGGCACCGCTGGCGTTGGCGTGGGCTGCCCAGTGGTGGTCCGGGAGAGCCGCGGCGGGCCGCCGGGTGGTCGGCGCGGCGACGGCCGCGATGGTGCCGCTGATGGCGGCGGTGCTGTTCGTGGTGGTCGCCTCGCAGGTCCCGCACCTCGACGGTCGCGCGGGCCGGTGGTGGTCGGTGGCGGCGGTCTACGTCTTGTTCATCGCGGTGATGGCCGTGGTCGGCGGACTGGCGAGCCGCCGGGCGGGACTGGACACGGGGGAGCGGCGCGCGGCGATCTTCGCCGGCGTCACCCGCAACTCGCTGGTGGTGCTGCCGCTGGCGTTGGCCCTGCCGGACGCGTTCGCGGCGACCGCGGCGGCGGTGGTGCTGCTGCAGACGCTGGTGGAGTTGGTCGCGATGGTGACGATGGTGCGTCTGGTCCCGCGCTGGGTGCGGTAGCCCTCAGGTGACGTGCTCGGCGACGGTGGTGGTCGCGCCGATCGTGGCCGGTGTCTCGGTCATGGTGCGCATCAGCGCGCGTGCGTGTCGGTCCCCGCGGTCGGCGGTCCACGCCCGGCCGCCGGGTAAGAGCGCGATGCCTGACCGAGCGAGATTGCCGGGCAGTGCCAGCGCCGGATACCAGGGCGGCGTGCGGGTGGGCAGGCCCAGAGTGGCCATCGCCTTCGGCCCGAGGAAAGCCGTGCTGACGGACAGGTGCTGCGAACGCGCCACCCGGCGACGCAGCGGAGCGAAATGGCGATACTGCCACTGCAGCGGGTCGTCGGCCATCGGGCGAGCCAGCCGCATGCTGGTCTCGTCGGGCGTGGCCAGGGCCGCGGAAGTGTGCAGGAGGATGGCGACGGCGCTGCGGAAGCTCGTGGGCAGCAGATCGTCCCGAACTCCCATGAGGTGGCCGACGTACCGGGTCAGGGCAGCGATCGCCTGATACTCGCTCGGCCGGTGCACGATGCCGATGCCGAGGCCGCCGAGGTTCGGTGCCACCAGCGACCCGACGAGCGTCGCCGCCATGTCGGTCTGATTGATCGGCAGGCCCCATTCCTGGTCGTCCCAGTCGGGGAGCGCGGACACGTGCCTGCGGACCATCGAGTGGATGAACCGGACGCGGATCGTCGACCGGTAACCGGCGCCGAACTTCGCGAGGCCGCCGGGGCTGATCACGTCCATGGCCCACTGCGAGGTCTCGGCGAAGCGAGCATTCGAGCCCTTCTCCAGCGCGCCGGTGCGCAGCAGGGTCTGGTTGAAGCCGGCGAACTGATAGCCGCCGAGGAGGGCGACGTCGCGCGCGATGGTCAGACCGTCCGCGCCCGCGGCGCGCATGGCGGCCGCGGCGACCTCGAGCTGGCCGCCGTCGACCCAGTCCGGAACGGTTTCGAGTTCGTCGAACAGCGTCTTCAGGGGTGCCGGTGGGGCGTCGACGCTGTCGATGCCGTGGCGCAACGCCTGGTCGAACTGCCGTCGGATCGGTGCCGATTCCCGGGTGCGCATCCAAGTGACGAAGTCGTCCATCAGCGGGTCGCCGACCATCAGCAGTTCACCCAGCTCGGCGAACCGGGCGCGGTCCGGTCCGCGGACCCCGAGGAGTGCGCCGAACGCGGCGATCCCGGCCGGAACCGGTCGCGGGGACCGCGGGTGGCGGCGGGGAACGGGCTGGGACAGGACGGGCTGGGACATGTGTCAATGCTCCTGATCGGCCTTCTGGAAACACCTGTGCGCTAAATGTAGCGCGCCGGTGGGTTGCGCCGCGACCCTTGACTTTCCAATCGGGAAAGAGGAGCGTTGAGTTTCCACCCAGGAAAGTAGGGAGTTGTCATGAACGCCACCGATATCCATCACGCGCATACGTCCCTCGAGGCCGTCGGTCGCGCGCGGCACCAGATCCGCGAGGAAGCCGGACTGCCGCGGTGGTACTGGTGGTTCCTCGCGGCGAGCTGGGTGTTGCTCGGCGTGATCGGCGGGCTGGCCCCGGACTGGGCGGCGATCGTCGCCACCGTGCTCTTCGGCGCGGGCAACGCCGCGCTCGCCAGTCGCCTCTACGACGGCACTCGTCCGGGCACCGGTGTGCGTCTGCGTCGATCGCAGGTCGGTCGCGCGCTGCCGTGGCTGATCATCGCGATCCTGGTCGCGATGGTGGCGCTGACCGTCGGTGCGGCACTGTGGCTCGCGGCCGACGGCGCTGCGCACCCGGCGATCATCGCCGGCGTCCTCGTCGCGGCGATCGTCGGCTTCGGCGGTCCGGAGCTGCTCCGGGTCCTGCGCCGCGCGGTGCATGTATGAGCGGGGTGTTCGACGAGCTGATCCACCCGAGTACGCGGTTGTCGCTGGTGGCGACGCTCGCCGGGGCGGAATGGGCGGACTTCGCCTTCCTTCGGGACCGGCTCGCCCTGTCCGATTCGGCGCTCTCCAAGCAGCTCGCGACGCTGGAGAAGCCGGCTACGTCGCGACCGAACGGCGGCTCACCGGCCGACGACACACGGTCCGCGCCCGCCTCACCGACACCGGGCGGACGGCGTTCGAGCAGCACGTGCTCGCACTGCAGGAGATCGTCGCCGGAGCCGCGGCGCGTCAGTGAGTCGCGACCACCGGAAGAGTCAGCTCGGCGTCGTCGGCTCCGGTGAGGCGGACGCGCACCTCCGAATATTCGAGGCCCACGTCCGACTGCCAGTCGACCGGCACCGATGTCGCGCCGGGGTCGGGGACGGTGCCGTCGTCCGCGTTCACGTTCAAGAACAGCAGGTGTTCGTCGAAACCCTCGCGATCCGGGGCCACCGTCACGCCGACGGGCGCGCCGTCGAACGCCAGGGTGCCGGTCACCGCCAGTCGAAGGACACCGTCGGGGCCGGGGAGTCGCATCAACCGTGCTTGCCAATCGTCGCCGAACCTCATCGGATCTCCCTTCCTCAGTCCAAGGGTAGATCCCCGTGGGGTGGAGAATCCGGCGATCGGGCGGCCCGGGCTGTCCGCCACTGACGCGGTGTGCAGTCGAAGCGTCCGCGGAACCAGCGGGAGAAATTGGACGGACTGGAGAAGCCGAGCATCATGGCGACGTCGGTGAACGAATAGCGTTGTGCCGCAACGAGATGCTCGGCCAACGCTGCCCGAGTGTCGTCGACGACGGACGAATAGCTGGCGCCCTCGGCGGCGAGGCGGCGGTGCACCGTGCGCCGGTCGACGCCCAGACTCGAGGCCACCTGGTCCACCGTGCAGCGACCGGTCGGCAGCAGCATCTCCACCAACTCGCGGGTCCGCACCGTCGTCGACGGCGCCGCGCCCGGCTCCAATTCGCTCAGAATGCGGCGACTGTACTCGCGCAACTGCGGATCGGACTGGCTCACCGGGCGATCGAGGTCGGCTTCGGCGACGGTGAGACCGTTGAAGTCGCGGTGGTAGCGGGCCAGGCCACCGAAGATTCGACGCGCGGTGGTGTCGTCCTCCGGCGGCGGGTGCGCGAAGGACACCGACAGCGGTCGCCACGAGTCGCCGGCGAGCTCCCTGATCAGGGAGAACAGCACGCCGACGGCCAGGTCGGTGGACTGCCGATCGGCGATCGGGTGGCCCACGTCGAGTTCGACGCGGATGTCGGCGACCCCGTCGTGCACGGTCACCAGGGTGCGGAGGGATTCGTTGTACATCCGTTCGTGACGCGCCAGGAGGGTCAGGGCGCTGCGGACATCGGGTTCCTCGCGCAGGACCAGGCTGAGGGGGCCGAGATGGGACAGTCGACGCAGCTCGGCGAGCCGTAGGCCCAGGTCAGGTTTGTGTGCCTGGGCTGCGGTGAGCTCGAGCAGTTCGATGATCGCCTCGGCGGGCACCCAGCGGTCCTGCACGGCCAAACCGCCCGGGTCGAGCCCCACCGAGCGCATCAGGTGGTTCGGATCCAGGCGCAGCGAGCGCGTCAACTGCACGAAATTCGCGAGCGAGCCGTACCTGGCCAGGGGCTTCATCGCCATGACTGTGATCCCAGTCGGCCGGGGATAGCAATGAGTCGCAGATCACTGTCTGTCCCAACCTGAATAGTTTGACGTCCCACGAGGAATAGTTTAGCCCTCTTTCGGCCCTTACTGTCGTTCACATCACATCGACAGCAGCGTTGTAGCGGCTGACATGAAAGGGAACTCATGACTCAGGCAATTCGCTTCCACTCCGTCGGCGGCCCCGACGTTCTCAGCCTGGAAGAGATCGTGGTGGGCGAGCCGGGCCCTGGTGAGGCTCGGGTGCGTCACCACGCGATCGGCGTCAATTTCGCTGACACCTACTACCGCACCGGCCTGTACCCGGTGCCGCTGCCGAACGGCATGGGCGTCGAGGCGGCCGGCGTGGTGGAGGCGGTGGGCCCCGGCGTGACCGAGGTGGCCCCCGGCGATCGAGTCACCTACACCTACACCGGAAGCCCGCTAGGCGCCTACAGCACCGATTTCGTGCTGCCGGCCCGCCACCTGATCGCGCTGCCGGACGAGATCTCCTTCGAGACCGCCGCCGCCTGCACCATGCGCGGCCTCACCGCCGGCTACCTGATGCGTCGGATCCACGACTACAAGCCGGGCGACACCATCCTGCTGCACGCAGCCGCCGGCGGCGTCGGCCTGATCGTCGCCCAGTGGGCCAAGCTGCTGGGCCTGCGGGTCATCGGCACCGTCTCCACCGAGGAGAAGGCCGCCCTGGCCAAGGCCAACGGCGTCGACGAGATCATCTACTACAAGCGCGAGAACGTCGCCGAGCGCGTGCGCGAGCTGACCGACGGCGTCGGCGTTCCGGTGGTGCTGGACAGCATCGGCAAGGCCACCGTCGACGCGTCGCTCGACAGCCTCGCCAAGCGCGGCCTGCTGGTCTGCTTCGGCACGTCGTCGGGCCCGATCCCGCCGATCGACCCCATGCAACTGGCCATCAAGGGGTCTCTGTTCGTCACCCGCCCCGGTCTGGCCGACTACATCGCCGATCCCGCCGAGCGGGCCGAGCTGGCCGGCGAACTCTTCGGCCACATCGCCGCCGGCCGCATCGTGATCAACGTCAACCAGCGCTACCCGCTCGCCGAAGCGGCCCGCGCCCACGCCGATCTGGAGTCCGGTGCCCTCACCGGATCCACGATCCTCACCGTCTAGTCCCCACCCGAGAGGAGGAGAAGAAGCCATGACCATGACCGCCGACCGCCCCGTCACCACCGAGGCCGCCGCTACCAAGACGATCCGAGCCGAACGACTCACCGCGCACCTCGGTGCGGAACTGTTCGACGTCGACCTCGCCCAGGTCGCCCACGACGACGCGCTGTTCGCCCAACTGCGTGAGCTGCTTCTCGTGCACAAGGTCCTGTTCGTCCGCGATCAGCCGATCAGCCGCGCCGATCACGTCGCGCTCGCCGAACGCTTCGGTGCGCTCGAGGATCACCCGGTCGCCGGCAGCGATCCGGAACATCCCGGCCTGGTGCGGATCTACAAGGATCTCGACAGCCCTGCCGAGCACTACGAGAACGCCTTCCACTGCGACGCCACCTGGCGCGAGGCCCCGCCCATGGGTTCGGTCCTGCGGTGCGTCGAAGGCCCCGAGGTGGGCGGCGACACCATCTGGGTCGACATGGTCGCGGCCTACGCAGCCCTGCCCGCGGACGTGAAGAAACGCATCGAAGGCCTGCGGGCCCGCCACTCGATCGAAGCCAGCTTCGGTGCGGCCATGCCTGCCGACAAGCGCGCGCAGCTGCACGCGACCTACCCGGATGCCGAACATCCGGTGGTGCGGACGCACCCGGAGTCCGGCGAGAAGGTCCTCTTCGTCAATTCCTTCGCCACCCACCTCACCAATTTCCACACGCCGACCAATGTCCGGTTCGGCTACGACTACGCACCCGGTGCGGCGGACCTGCTGCACTACCTGATCCGTCAGGCCTCGGTGCCCGAGTTCCAGGTCCGCTGGCGGTGGACCCCCAACAGCTTCGCGATCTGGGACAACCGCAACACCCAGCACTACGCGGTCCAGGACTACTGGCCCGCCGTCCGTCGGATGGAACGCGCCGGCATCGTCGGCGACCGCCCGTTCTGACCCTCACCCACCCACCGTCACCACAGCCCTCAACCCGTATTTCACCCCAAGGAGAACACCATGCATTTCCACGACGACGCCCTGCTGCCTGAGGTCCAGGAGAAGCAGGTCATCACGGTGGCCCCGTACGGTCCCGAGTGGGAGGTCGACGACTTCCCCGAAGATCTGCCCCTGACCATCGAGCAGCACGTCCAGCAGGCCGTCGACTGCTACGAGGCCGGCGCCACGGTGCTGCACATTCACGTCCGTGAGCTCGACGGTTCCGGCAGCAAGCGGATGTCGAAGTTCAACGAGCTGCTGGCGGGCCTCCGCGAGGCCGTGCCGGACATGATTCTGCAGGTCGGCGGTTCGATCTCGTTCGCGCCGGAAGGCGAAGGCGCCGAGGCCAAGTGGCTGTCCGACGACACCCGCCACCTGCTGGCCGAGCTCGATCCGAAGCCGGACCAGGTGACGATCGCGATCAACACCAGCCAGATGAACATCATGGAGCTGATGACCGCCGATGACATCGCCGGCACCTCGATGGAGCGTCCGGAACTGTCGGACACCTACCGTGAGATGACTGTCCCGGCCGGCCCGGAGTGGGTCGAGGAGCACCTGCGTCGCCTGCGCGCCAACGGCATTCAGCCGCACTTCCAGCTGTCGTCGATCCCGCAGTTGGAGACCGTCGAGCGCCTGATCCGTCGCGGCAAGTACATGGGCCCGATGAACGTCACGTGGGTCGGTATCGGCGGCGGCTTCGACGGCCCCAACCCGTACAACATCATGCAGTTCATCAACCGTGTGCCGGACGGCGCCGTGCTGGCGCTCGAGTCGATCATGCGCTCGGTGCTCCCGGTCAACACCCTGGCGATCGCCATGGGTCTGCACACCCGCTGCGGCAACGAGGACACCCTCTGGGGCCGCAAGGGCGAGAAGATCAAGTCGGTGGACCAGGTCAAGCAGCTCGTGCGGATCAGTCACGAGCTCGGCCGCGAGGTGGCCACGGGCAAGGAAGCGCGCGACATCTACCGGATCGGCGAGACCTACGACTCGGTCGACGAGACGCTCGCCAAGCTGGGCTACGCGCCCAACCGTCAGCCCGGTCAGCTCGGTTTCACCCACCACGCGTAAGGCGATTGAGTCACCATGGCAACTATGACTCCTCGCGTAAGCGTTGAGGTTCCCATGGCGTCGGAGGCGCCGACGACTGGCAAGCCCAGTCGCCGGCGGCTCTACGCCTGGGTGGTCCTCGCCCTTGCGTTCTCTCTGCTGCTGTCGGACTACATGTCCCGACAGGTGCTCGCCGCGGTGTTCGTGCCGCTCGGGCAGGAACTGAGCCTGGACAAGGGCCAGCTCGGATCACTCATCTCGGTCGTGGCCCTCATGGTCGGTCTGCTGACCCTGCCGATCTCGATCCTCGCCGATCGTTGGGGCCGCGTGCGCAGCCTCGTCGTGATGGCAGTCCTCTGGTCGCTCGCCACGCTGGCCTGCGCCTTCGCCCAGACCTACGAGCAGCTCCTGGTCGCTCGGTTCTTCGTGGGCGTCGGCGAAGCCGCCTACGGCAGCGTCGGTATCGCCCTGGTGCTCAGTCTGTTCGCCCCCCGCGTGCATGGAGCACTCTCGGCGGCCTTCATGGCCGGCGGTTCGTTCGGCACCATGTTCGGTACGGCGCTGGGCGGGGTCATCGCAGTACAGTTCGGGTGGCGCTGGTCCATCGCGTCGATGGCGGTGCTGGGTCTGCTCTTGGTGGCGGCCTTCCGGCTGATCGTCACCGAGGCGCGGGTGCGCCGACACGAAGTGCCCGCCGAGGACGTGGTGGTCGAGGAGGTCGCGGCCGAGGAAACCCCGGTCGCCGACTCCGGTCCCAAGTTGGACCGTGCGCCGTTCTCCAGCCTGTTCACCAATCCAGCGGTGCTGTGCGCCTACTTCGGCAGCGGCATGCAGATGTTCATGGCCGCGGTGATGTTGACCTGGTTGCCGACCTTCTTCAAGGAGGCCTACAACCTGCCGGTCGACAAGGCCGGCGGCATGGCGGCCATCTTCGTCATGCTGGTGGGTTCGGGCATGGTGGTCTGCGGCTTCTTCGCCGACCGGATCAGCCTGTCCGATCCGACGCGCAAGTGGACGGCCGGCGTGGCGTTCTGTTCCATCGCCTTCGTCTCCCTGATGTTCGCGTTCCGGATGCCCACCGGGACCACGCAGCTGGTGCTGCTCGGGATCGGCGCGTTCTTCTCGGCCGGCTGCTCGGGCACCTCGGCCGCGATGGTCGCGTCGCTGACGCACCGCTCGATTCAGGCCTCCGCGATGGGCACGCTGACCCTGGCGAACAACCTGCTGGGTCTGGCGGCGGCGCCGCTGCTGATCGGCATTCTGGCCGACAGCATGGGCCTGATGGGGGCGCTGAAGATCGCGCCTCTGGTCTACATTCCGGCGGCGGCGGCGATGATCGTCGGACGTCGACTTCATCCGGCGGGGCTGGCCCGACTGCGTGCGATCTCCAGCGGGGTGGCCCGATGAGCGCAGTGAACCCCACCGTGGTCGTGGTCCCCGGACTGCGCGGCGCAGCACCTGACCACTGGCAGGAACTCTACCTCGCGGAGCACCCGGAGGCGGTCCGCGTACCGTTCCCGGCCGAAGCCGACTGGCACGATCTGAACGAGCGAATCCGTTTGCTGCAGAACACGATCGACGACGTCGACGGCCCGGCAGTACTGCTGGCGCATAGCGCCGGAGTGCTGGTGACCGTGGCGTGGGCCCGACAGGCGCCCGCGGTCTCGCTCGACCGGGTGGCCGGCGCGGTGCTGGCGACGCCGCCGGACTTCGACGTCGACTGGCCGGAGCCGCACCCGCGGCCTGCGGAATTGGCAGCCGCAGGGTGGTCGCCGATCTCGCGACGCACGCTGCCCTTCGGGTCGGTGGTGGCGGCCAGCCGCAACGATCCGCTCGCCCGCTTCCGCACCACCGCAGGCTTGGCCGAGGTGTGGGGGAGCAGGCTGGTGGATCTCGGCGACGCCGGACACCTGAACCCGGCGGCCGGCTTCGGTCCCTGGGCTCTGGCCGAGGAACTGGTCGCCGAGATGGCCGCCCGACTGGTGGTCGGCTCGGTCTAGACGAACACGAGGGGAAGACACCTCCGCGGACTTGTCTGCGGAGGTGTCTTCGTGTTCCGGGCGGCGGGTCGCCGGCGTCGTCGGCGAAACGGAGGAACGCGTCGTGCTCGGTCCACGCTGCCTCTTCGTCGGGAGACCCGCTGGGCTTGGTCGGCGCGGCGCTGCTCGTTGTCGGCGGTGCGCTGGGCCCGGCACTGTGCGTGCTCGGCCGCGGTCCGGGTCTGCGGGCGTAGCGTAGGAGCTTCCTCGAAGAATTACACGGTGACCGCTCCCACTGATGCGCAACGACACGCTGCTCGTCCTGTCCCATGCTGATCCACGATCGACCACACCGGCGGGCCTAGGCTGAGAACCATGGGTGACTTCAACGCGCTTGTGGCGCGCGGTAACGACGACGGCGGCATCGACCTGGCGAGCGAGGCCGTGGACATCGGCGCCCTGCCCGAGGGTGAGGTGACGATCGCGGTCGACTATTCGAGCGTCAACTTCAAGGACGCCTTGGCGGTGACCCCGAGGGGCGGGGTGGCGCGGGAGTACCCGCTGATCCCGGGCATCGATCTCACCGGAACAGTGCGTGCGAGTTCGTCGCCCGAGTTCGCGGTAGGTGACCAGGTGGTCGCGCACGGTCGCGATATCGGCACCGGGCGCCATGGCGGCTATGCCGAGCTCGCCGTGGTGCCCGCAGACCTCGTGGTGAAGCTCGCCGGGCTCACCACCGCCGAGGTCGGCACCATCGGTACGGCCGGCTACACCGCGGCGATGAGCGTGGAACGCATTGTGGCGCACGGCATCACGCCCGCCGACGGGCCGATCTTGGTGACCGGCGCCAGCGGCGGCGTGGGCAGCGTCAGCGTCGATCTGCTGGCGGCGGCGGGCTACGAAGTGGTCGCGTCCACCGGCAAGGAGTCGGCACACGACCTACTGCGGGAGCTGGGTGCCGCTCAGGTGATCGGCCGCGTTCCCGAAGCGGGGGAGAAGGTGCGGGCCCTCGGCAAGACGCAGTGGGCTGCCGCCGTCGATTGCGTCGGCGGCACCACCCTCGCCTACGTGGCGAGCACGCTGCGGTACGAGGGCATCGTCGCCGCGTCCGGGCTGGCCGGCAGCGCCGATCTGCCGACTACCGTCCATCCCTTCATCCTGCGCGGGGTGACGTTGGCGGGCATCGATTCGGTGCAGCAGCCGAGCGCGCGGCGCCGTGCATTGTGGGCGCGACTCGGCACCGACATTAAGCCGCGACACCTCGACGCGATCACCACCCAGATCGACGTCGCGAGCCTGCCCGGCACCCTGACCGACATTCTGTCGGGATCGGTGACCGGGCGGACTCGCGTACGGGTGGCCGGCGGCTTCTGACGCCGATGGTCAGCCGGCGCGCACGGCAGCTTCCACACGGGCGCCCAAGTCGGCGTCGACATTGCGCCAGTACTCGAAGGCGCGCGCGAGCACCGGTTCACTGACTCCTGCGAGTAGGTGCCCGGCGATGTTGGAGACCAAGCGCTCACGTTCGTCGTCGCCGAGCACGTCACGGACCAGCGTGCCCGCCTGACCCCAGTCATCGTCGTCCGCCCGCAGCGAGTACGCCTCGCGGACCAGGGCGCCGTCGGTCTCCCACTGCGGTTCGGGCTGACCGGCGTAGTCCGCGGCGGGACCACCCTTGGAGTTCGGAGCGTAGACCGGATCAGCGGTCAGGTCGATGCGCATCGCACCGTCCTTGGAATAGCTGTGCACCGGGTTCCGAGGGCGGTTCACCGGGATCTGCTGGTAATTCGCGCCGATCCGAGCACGGTGCGCGTCGGGATAGGAGAAGACGCGGCCGAGCAGCATCTTGTCGGGGCTGAATCCGATGCCGGGCACCACGTTGCTCGGCGCGAACGCAGCCTGCTCGATCTGCGAATGATGGTCGGTGGGATTGGTGTGCAGGGTCATTCTGCCCACCTCCACCAGCGGGTAGTCCGCGTGCGGCCACACCTTGGTCAGGTCGAACGGGTTGAACCGGTACGTCTTGGCGTCTTCGTAGGGCATCAGCTGCACGTGCAGGGTCCAACTCGGGTGATGCCCAGCTGCGATCGACTCGAACAGGTCGCGCGTGTAGTGGTCGCCGTCGGTCATGGCATACCGGTCGGCTTCCTCGGCGGTCAGATTCTCGACGCCCTGATCGGTCTTGAAGTGGTACTTGACCCAGTGTTTGACACCCTCGGCGTTGACCCACAGGTAGGTGTGCGAGCTGTAGCCGTTCATGTGCCGCCAGGTCGACGGCGTACCGCGATCGCCCATGAGCCAGGTGACCTGGTGCGCGCTCTCCGGCGTCAGCGTCCAGAAGTCCCACTGCATGTCGTGATCGCGCAGATTGTTGTCGGCACGACGCTTCTGGGAGCGGATGAAGTGTTGGAATTTCAGCGGGTCGCGGAGAAAGAATACCGGCGTGTTGTTGCCGACCATGTCGTACACGCCCTCGTCGGTGTAGAACTTCAACGCGAATCCGCGCGGATCTCGCCACGTGTCCGGGCTGCCGCGCTCGCCGGCGACCGAGGAGAAGCGGGCCACCATCTCGGTCTTCACGCCCGGTTGGAAGAGCGCCGCACAGGTATAGGCAGAAACGTCCCGGAGGGTTTCGAAGGTGCCGAATGCGCCGCTGCCCTTGGCGTGCGGCTGACGCTCGGGAATTCGTTCACGATTGAATTGCGCCATCTGCTCGATCAAATAGTGATCGTGAAGAACGATGGGCCCATCGGGTCCCACGCTGAGCGAATTCTGATCGCTCCCGGCGGGTGCACCCGAGTCAGTGGTGGTGATTGGACGATCGGTCATCATTATCGCCTCCCAGCCTCGACTCAAGTTGACTCGACTTCTGTGCGAGCTATTGGGATCTAGAGCCGAACAAGGCCTGATGCCATTGTGCGTTGCCTTTGTGGAATGTCAACCAGAACGCCACCGACTCAGTCGAAGGTCAAGCGAACCTTGGTGGCGGTCCGCTCGTCCATCGCGAGATAGCTTTCAGCCGCTCGCTCAATGGGCAGCGTGAGATCGAAGACGACCCCGGGATCGATCTGATCGCTCATGATCAACTCGATCAGCTGGGGGAGGAAGCGGCGCACCGGGGCGGGGCCGCCGTGCAGGTGCACCGTCGCTCCGAAGAGTTTGCCGCCGTCGAGGGTGACGCCGTGCGAGACGCCGACGAAGCCGACGTGGCCACCGGGGCGGGTGGAGTCGATCGCCTGCTGCATGGCCTCGTCGGTGCCGACCGCTTCGATCACCGAATGGGCGCCGTAGCCGCCGGTCATCTCCTTGATCCGGGCCACGCCGTCGGCGCCGCGTTCTTCGACGATGTCGGTGGCGCCGAACCGGCGGGCCAGCGCTTGGCGGTCGGCGTGCCGGGACATGGCGATGATGCGGTCGGCGCCGAGTTCCTTGGCGGCCAGTACGCCCAGCACACCGACCGCGCCGTCGCCGACCACGGCCACCGTCTTGCCGGGTCCGGCCTCGGCGGCGACGGCTGCGAACCAGCCGGTGCCCAGGACGTCGGAGGCCGCGAGCAGACTCGCGTTCTGTGCCGCGGTGCGTTCGGCGGGAATCTTCACCAGGGTGCCCGCGGCCCACGGGATCAGCGCCTTTTCGGCCTGCGTCCCGATGCCGCCCATCATCACCTGGTGGCGGCAGCGCGACTGGTAACCGGCCTGGCAGATCTCGCAGGTGTTGTCCGAGGCGACGAAGGAGCCGACCACGTGGTCGCCCTCCGCGAGATCGGTCACGGCGTCGCCGATCTGCTCGACGACGCCGAGGTACTCGTGCCCCATGCGTGCGGGCTCGGTGATCCTGTTGAAGCCGCGATACGGCCACAGATCCGACCCGCAGATGCATGTGTCGGTGACCCGAATGATCGCGTCCGTCGGGCGGGTGAGCGTGGGTTCGGCAACGTCGTCGATCCGCACGTCGCCGGGTCCGTACATCATCACTGCGCGCATGGTTTCGACCCTACTGACTCGGATCGCTCCTCGCCGGGCTGCGGCGAGCCTAGGGTTGCGAGGTGGACACAGGTCGCGCGGCACTGCGAGGGAGACGGCGATGAGTTCGGTGTTTCGGGCGCTCTGGAATCTGCCCGACCCCTTGGACGACGGTGAGCAGAGTTGGGACCGGGAGGCTCGCGACGGTGAGACCGTGACGCAGCGTCTCGACCGCAATTGGTCGATCCTGATACAGGAACTGCGTGTGCTCCAGACCGGTGTTCAGGTGTTGGCCGGCTTCCTCCTGATCGTGCCGTTCCAGTCACGATTCGACGTACTCGACGGGCCCGAAGTGGTGATCTACCTCGTGACGGTCGGGTTCGCGGTGGCGGCCGTCGCCTTTCTGCTCGCGCCGATCGCCATGCACCGGGTGCTGTTCCGGCAGCACGAGATGCGCACCATCATCGCCACCACCCATCGCGAGGCTGTGGTCGGCCTGATCTGCCTGGCCGTCGCCCTCGCCGGTGCCGCGGCGATCGTCGTGCTCGCGACGACGAACTCGGGGTGGGGGGCCGGACTCGCCGCAGGCGTGCTCGGCCTACTCCTGGTGTGGTTGTGGATCTGGCTGCCGCTGCGGACGCTCGTGCGGATTCGCTCGAGCGACCCCGGCGCCGGGCCGAGTTAGCGCGACTGGCCGGCGTACTCAGAGTTCGGCCGCATATCGATAGCGCTGGCCACCCGGTTGGTCATGTTGTAGAACGCTGCGGTGGAAGAGATGTCCCAGATGTCGCGGTCGCTGAACCCGACGTCACGCAGTCGCTGCCGGTCGGTCTCCTCCATCTTCGCCGGGGTCTCGGTGAGCTTCTCGGAGAACTCCAGCATGACCCGCTGGCGGTCGTCGAGATCGGCGGCGCGAAAGTTCATCACGAGCTGCTCGCCCAGTGCAGGGTTGCCGGACAGTGCGCGCACCGCGGCACCGTGCGCGGTGAGGCAGTAGTAGCACTTGTTGATCGACGACACGACCACCGCGATCATCTCGCGCTCGAGCTTGGAGAGGCCGGAGTCGCCGAGCATCAGATCGTTGTACATGCCGGTGAACGCGGCGAGCTTGGTCTCGTCGAAGGTGTACGCCTGCAACACATTCGGCACCATGCCGAGCTTCTCCTGGCAGACGTCGAAATAGCGCTGGGTGGCCTCGCTCAGCTCCTGGGCGGGCAGGTCCAGGGCGGTGATCTTCTCCGACACGACGTTCCTCTCCTCGTGGCCGTCGAGGTGGGGGTAGGGGGCGACGGCCCTCTCGCAGCGTAGACGTCCGAGCGCTTGCTCGGTGCTGGTTCAGGTGAGCGCGCCGAGAACCAGGTGCAGCGCGAAGGTGGTGGCCAGGGTGCGCACCATGGTGCGGTCGCCGGGGAAGGTCCGCGTGACGGTGCGGGTCGGCTCACCGTCGATCGCCAAGCCGAAACAGACCGTCCCGACCGGCTTGCCCGGGACCGCGCCGCCGGGTCCGGCGATACCGGTGGTGGAGACGGCCACCGTCGCCCCGGTGCGTGCGCGAGCGCCCTCGGCCATTGCCGACGCGACCGGCTCGCTGACCGCGCCGAGTTCGCCGATCAGCGCGGCCGGCACTCCGAGCACACCGGACTTGACCTCGTTGGCGTAGGAGACGATGCCGCCGAGGACGTACGACGACGATCCCGGCCGGTCGGTGAGGCGTGCGGCAACCAGCCCGCCGGTGCAACTCTCCGCGGTCGCGATGGTGTGCCCGGCGAGCGCGACGGCGAGCAGTTCGTCGAGGGGCGCGCCGTCCGCGGAGAAGATCTGTGCCGAATGCTCTTGGTGGAGAAGGGTTTTCAGCGCGTCGTAGATCGGCTCCTCGGCGGTCGCGAAGCGGGTGTCGATCTCCACCTCGCCCAGCCGCATGCACGTGGTGACTTCCAGGTCGCGGAAGCCGGGCAGGTCGGATTCGGCGCGACGCAGAGTCTGCGCGAGGTCGGCCTCGGACAGGCCGTAGGCGCGGATCTTGCGGTGCTCCACCTCGTCGCCGCGTGCGAGGACGGCGGCGATCGCCGGGACGTCGACGGCGGCGGGCCACATCGCCTGCAGTTCGCGGGGCGGGCCGGGCAGGATCAGGATCGTCGGCCGGTACTGATCGGCGGGGATCGCGACACCCGGCGCGGTGCCGGTCGGCGGAATCGGGCTGGCACCGATCGGGACCAGGGCCTGCTTGGCGATGGCCGCGGTAAGGGCCGGGGCGAGCTCGTGGTCGTCGGCGAACCGCCGCCAGTTCCGGATGATCGTGGTGATGTCGGCTTCCAGGGCGCGGTCGAGGACCAGGTCGCGGCCGCAGAACTCGGCGACGGTGGGCACCGTCAGGTCGTCGGCGGTGGGGCCGAGGCCACCGGTGGTCACGATCAGGTCGACGCCTTCCTCGGTGAGGAAGCGCAACTGCGCGGCCATGTCCTCCGGGCGGTCGCCGCAGATCGTCACGTGCGCCACGTCGAGGCCGTACTCGAGCAGGCGCTCGGCCACCCACGGACCGTTCTGGTCGGAGATCTGGCCGTGCAGGACTTCGGTTCCGGTGACGAGGATGGCGGCGCGAACACTCACGTCGCCCAGCCTAGTGTCCCGCCGGGGCCCTTCAACCGACCTTCGGGGTCGCCCGTTCGACGATGGCGCGGATGTCCAATCCCGCAGGGAGAGTGCCGAAGACGTCGCCGTGGTCGCCGGCCAGGCGGCTCACCGCGAAGGCGTCGGCGACGGCCGGGTGGCCGTAGCGCACCAGGAGTGAACCCTGCAGGACGCGGGCCATGGTGCCGATGAGTCGTCGAGCACCGTATTGCAGGCCGGCGCCGTCGGACAGGTCCATGGCGCCGAACTGCTTCTCCAGATCCGCGACGGCCTCGTCCAGGCGAGCGTCGGTGCCGGCGGCCTGCTTCACCTCGTCGAGGAACACGCCCAGCGTCTCCGGCTGGCGGCCGATGGCGCGCAGCGTGTCGAGGGCGGCGACGTTGCCCGAACCCTCCCAGATCGACATGAGCGGGGCCTCACGGTACAGCCGCGGCATGCGGGAGTCCTCGATGTAGCCGTTGCCGCCGAGACATTCGAGGGCCTCGGCCGCGTGGACCGGACCGCGCTTGCACACGTGGTATTTGGTCACGGCCAGGCTGAGGCGGCGCAGCAGTGCGGCGCGCTCGTCACCGGCGGTGGCGGCGTCGGTCAGGTCGGCCAGCCACAGACCTGCCATGGTGGCGGCCTCGGCCTCCACCGCGAGGTCGGCGAGCACGTTGCCCATCAGCGGCTGCTCGTTGAGGGTGGCGCCGAAGGCACGACGATGCGCGGCGTGATGGGCGGCCTGGGCGACGCCGGTGCGCATGCCGGTCGCGCTGCCGAGGACGCAGTCCAGCCGGGTGAGGTTCACCATCTCCACGATGGTCTTGACGCCTTGGCCCTCCTCGCCGACTGCCCAGCCGACGGTGCCGTCGTACTCCACCTCGCTGCTGGCGTTGGAGTGGTTGCCGAGCTTGTTCTTCAGGCGCTGCAGCGCGAAGCTGTTGCGCGTGCCGTCGGGCAGAACGCGAGGCACGAAGAAGCAGGTCACGCCCGCCGGCGTCTGTGCGAGGGTGAGGAACAGGTCCGACATCGGGGCCGAGGTGAACCACTTGTGGCCGGTGATCGCGTAGCTGCCGTCGGGCTGGGCCACGGCGGTGGTGGTGTTGGCGCGGACGTCCGAGCCGCCCTGCTTCTCGGTCATCGACATGCCGGCGATGAGGCCGCGCTTGGTCAGCGGAGCGCGCAGGCCCGGGTCGTAGGCCGATGTGGTGAGCAGCGGTTCGTAGGCGGCGGCCAGCTCCGGATTCGCGCGCAGCGCCGGGATGGCCGCGTAGGTCATCGAGATCGGGCAGCCGTGGCCGGCGTCGACCTGCGACCACACGCTGCTTGGCGGCGCGCAGTAGGTGGGCGTGGGGGCGGGGATCGGCCCACGGTGCGGCGTGCATGCCGTGCCGCACCGCGGCGTCCATCAGCTGGTGATACGCCGGGGTGTAGCGCACCTCGTCGATCCGATGGCCGTACCGGTCGTGGGTGGTGAGCACCGGCGGGTGCTCTTCGGCGAGGTCGCCGAGCTCGATCATCGCGGCGCTGCCGGCCAGCGTGCCGATGGCGTGCACCTCGGCGATGTCGTCGGCGGTCATCGTCGAGCGCGCGAGGGCCTCGGTGATGACCGGTGCGTCGGCGAGGTCGACGTCGACCAGTTCGGGAACCTGGTTGGTGACTTCGTGGGTGCTCATGCCACCGACTATTACATAACAACATCGTGCGAACAAGGACTGTAATGCTTCGGGCGTGTAGTGTTCGACGACGATGGAAACTCCGCTCGTACCTCCGGTGCCGGCCCGCTCTGCGGTGCTGAGCCTGCTGCTCGGTGCGGATCCGCCGAGCCTGAGCGGGCGCGAGATCGTCGGTGCGATGGGCCTGTTCGGCGTCTCCGAATCGACGACGAGGGTGGCGCTGACCAGGATGGTCGCCGGCGGGGACCTCACGCGCAGCGACGCGGTCTACACGCTGTCCGAGCGGCTCCGGGAACGACAGCGCGCCGTCGAGCCGCCCGAGCAGCGACCCTGGAACGGCGACTGGGAGATGGCGGTGGTGACCGCCGGGAGTCGTACACCGTCCGAACGGGTCGCGCTGCGGGCCGAGATGCGCCGTCAACGGATGGGCGAACTCCGCGAGGGCGTGTGGCTGCGGCCGGCCAACGTGCAGCGCGCATGGTCGGCCTCGGTGCGCCAGGACGTCACGTTCTTCTCGTCGCAGCCCACCGAGGATCCCGGCGCGTTGGCCGGCGAGCTCTGGGATCTGCCCGCATGGTCCGATCGCGCACGCCAGTACCTCGACGCGCTCGCTGCCGTCGAGGATGAGCCGACGCGCTACCGGACGATGGTCGCGGCGGTGCACCATCTGCAGACCGATCCGCTGCTACCGGCGGAACTCCTGCCGCCGCAGTGGCCAGGGGCGGCGTTGGCCGCGGTCTATGCGGACTATCGTGCCTGGTTGAGGACGTTGCCGGAGGGGTTCTTCACACCGACGGGTCGGTGATTCCTGCCTGTGGAAAACGTCCTGGTCCAGGTGCGAGTGCGGCGTTACCGTCACCGCATGAGAAATCACGGGGGACCCGGACACCACTGGAATCAAGCGGAGGCCGCGAGCATTCGCGACGAACTCGCCGACAGCTATCGGCGACTGCGCTCGACAACGGACGGCCGCACCGACGCCGGATCCGCGCGGATTCGCGGGGTACTCGACTCGACGTTGCGGTCCGTCGAGGCAGTCGCGCCGATGTGGCTCACGGAGAACTGCACGGACCTGCTGCGTGGCGAAGTGCCCGTGCCGACTGACGGCGATGACCTGCCGGCGCTCGGTCACCGCGGCCTGGTGCTGCTGGAGAAGTCGCTCTCGCTGACCATCCTCGGCACCGCCGGCCCGCAGGGGCTTGCGCCCATCGACGGCCTGCTGTGGTGGCCCGCCTCGGTCGTCGGCGAGGAACTGATCGACGACGACGAAGCACCGCAGATGCTGATGGTCCACGTGCTGTCCGAGGAGACGACGGCGCTGACGTCACCGTGGCCGCCGTCGATCTGGGCTGACGCCCGGCTCACCGACCTGGGCATGTTCGCGTTGCCGCTGGGCGTCGAGTTCGCGCCGCCGACGGAGGCGGCCGACGATCTGGCCCCGGCCATCGAACTGCTCCTCGGCCTCGGTGCAGCACTGCGCGACGGGCGGCTGATCTTCGAGGCGATCGGCGGCGAGACCCGGTCGGGTCCGGCGCCGCGCACCGTCGCCGTGGTGGTGCCGACCTGACGGCCGACCGATGACTCAGTCGGTCACCCAGTCGACCACTTCGGTCAACGGCGCGCGATCGGTGCGATAGCCGTTGATCGGATGGTCGACGTCGGGGTAGCCGAAGGCGATGCCGCACACGATGGTGCGGTCCTCGCCGAGGCCGAGCTCCCGGCGGAGCACGGTGGGATAGAGGGCGAGTGCGGCCTGCGCGACCGTGCCGACGCCGTGCGCGGCGGCCGCGGTGAGGAAGTTGGCGACGTAGCCGCCGCAGTCCACCGCGCCGTACGCCCCGAGTGCTTCGTCGGAGTGGATGATCGCCACGTGCGGCGCCCCGAAGAACCGGAAGTTCTCCAGCATCTGCGCCTGGCGGCGTCCGTGGTCGTCGCGGGCGATGTCCATCGCGTCGTACAGCTGAAAGCCGCTGGCCCGACGGCGGTCGCGGTGTTCGTTGCGGTACTCGCGCGGGAACGCGATGTCGGCGGCGTCGGCCACCCCGGTCGAGGCCGCGGTGTACACCGCGTTCCGCAGCCGCTCGGTGCCGGCGCCGCTGGTCACGGCCACCTTCCACGACTGGCTGTTGCACCACGACGCGGTCCGCTGCGCGGTGGTCAGAATCTCGGTGATGGTCTCGGCGGGCACTTGGTCGTCGCGGTAGGCGCGGCAGCTGTAGCGAGTGGCGAGCAGGTCGTCGAAGGCCGGCGCGGCGGGCGAGGTGTCGATGGTGGTCACGTCGTCGATCATCTCAGGCGTCGAGTCCCTGGTTGGCGACGGCGATCAGGGCCCGAACCTGATCGGCCTCGATGCCGACGCCGGGAAAGGACGTGAGGCGGCCGATCGGGAAGGAACCGAGCAGCTGGGTCACCATCGGGTCATCGAGGAAGCCGCCGGCCGCGTCGTCCGACGAATCGGACTGCATCGCCGCCAACTGCTCGGCGACGATCGGACCGGCCACCGGGTGCGCCATCACCTCGCCGAGCGAGGACTCCATGGTCAGCGGCAGGCGAAGCTCATCGCCGGTCACCTCGACGGTGGTCGACTGCGCGATGTTGCGGCTCGAGGAACCGACGTCGATCCGGTAGGTGCCGCCCTCGACGGCGAACCGGTCGGCACGCACATCCCAGTAGGCGAGGTCGTCGCGATGGATCATGAGTGGGATCTCGCACGTCATCCCCGCCGGAATCTCCACGGACACAAAGGCTTTCAGCTCTCGGGGCGCGCGGTCGACGATCGACTCGTCGAGCCCGACGTAGGCCTGCACCACCTCGCGCCCGGTCCGGTCGCCGACGTTGGTCACCCGCACCGTGACGATCACCTGGCCGGTCTCGTCGGTCTCGGCAGTCACCGGTTCGTAGGAGAACTCGGTGTACGAGAGGCCGTGGCCGAACGGGTAGGCGACATCGAGTTCGCGCTGGTCGTACCAGCGGTAGCCGACGTAGATGCCTTCGCCGTACCGGACGTGGCCGAGGGCGCCCGGGAAGTTTCCGAACGCCGGGGTGTCCTCCAGTCGCAGCGGGATGGTCTCGGTGAGGCGACCGGACGGGTTCACCGCGCCGGTCAGCACGTCGACGGTGGCGCTGCCGCCGGCCTGACCGAGCAGCCAGGCCTCGACGATGGCCGGCACACTCTCGGCGAAGGGGAGCGTCACCACGGCGCCGTTGGACAGCACCACCACCGTATTCGGGTTCACCGCGAGCACGGCGTCGACCAGATCCAGCTGTGCCGCAGGAAGATTCAGGTGTTCGCGGTCGAATCCTTCGGACTCCTCGGCAGCCGGCAGGCCGACGAACAGAACCGCCACGTCCTGCTGACCGGCGAGTGCCACGGCTTCCTCGAACAGGGCCGCGTCGGCGCCGTCGAAGGTGAAGCCGGGAGCGAACCGAACGCGGTCGCCGAGCTGCGCCACGAACTCGTCGAGCGCGCTGTCGACCTTGGTCGGATTGATGTGCGACGACCCGCCGCCCTGGAATCGCGGGGTGCGGGCGAACTCGCCGATCAGCGCCACCGAGGAGTCCGGGGCGAGGGGGAGCAGCGCGTCGTCGTTCTTCAACAGCACGATGCTGCGCCCCGCAACTTCGCGGGCGAGTGCGTGATGGGCGTCGACGTCGAGCGGCCCGGCGACCGGGGGCCGTTGCTGAGCCTTCGCGACGAGCTCGAGATTGCGCTCGGCCGCGGTGTCGAGCACGGCCGGATCCAGGGTGCCGTCGCAGATGGCGGCCACGATCTCCGCGTCGGTGACGCCGCCGCTGGACGGCATCTCCAGATCGAGGCCGGCGACCAGCGCGGCGACGCGCTCGTTGACCGCGCCCCAGTCGGAGACAACCAGGCCTTGAAATCCCAGGCGGTGCGCAAGGTGTCGGTCAGCAGCCACGGATTCTCCGAGGCGTAGACGCCGTTGATCTTGTTGTAGGAGCACATCACCGTCCACGGCTGCGACTGCCGGACGACGTGGGCGAAGCCGCGCAGATAGATCTCGTGAAGCGGCCGCGGATCGACGTCGGCGGACACCCGCATCCGGTCGGACTCCTGATTGTTCACCGCGAAGTGCTTGAGCGACGACCCGACGCCGCGCGACTGGATGCCGTCGACGAGGGCGCCGCCCATCCAGCCGGCGACGAGCGGATCCTCGGAGAAGTACTCGAAGTTTCGGCCGCACAGCGGGGATCGCTTGATGTTGATGCCCGGCCCCAGGACCACGGCGACGTCTTCGATCGCGGCTTCGGTCCCGATGGCCCGCCCCATGCGCTGCGCGAGTTCGGGATCGAAACTGGACCCGAGGCCGACGGCGGGCGGGAAGCAGGTAGCGGGGACGCTGTCGTTGATGCCGAGGTGATCTCCCGCCCCGGCCTGCTTTCGCAGACCGTGCGGGCCGTCGGTCAGCATCATCGACGGAACGCCCACGCGCTCAACGGCTTTGGTGTTCCAGAAGTCGGCGCCACTGGTGAGTGACGCCTTCTCCTCGACGGTGAGTTCGGCGAGCAGATCTCGAGTGGAGTCGGCCATGGTGGATTCCTTCGCGTCAGGGGGAAGAAGTCAGGGGAGAAGTGGCAGCACGGAGGCGTAGGCCTCGGGTTCGTCGCGGACCGGGAGGTCGTAGACCCGCGAGATATGCGTCGGTGCTTCGTTCTTCGGCCATCCCGGATCTCCGTCGACGATGAACTCGGCGGCGGCGCCGTGCACTCGGTCGGCGAGTTCCTGCGGGGGATGCGGGCCGGTGAGCGGGTCCAGCGACGGGCCGTCGAGCACGTCGAAGAAGAAGGGCACGTCGATGCAGTGTCCGGCGAAGCCGAATTCACCTGACGGCCAAGCGAATCGGAAGGTCCACGTCGGCGCCGACCCGCGCGCGGGGACGATCGTGGGGATCGAGGTGCGGAAGATCTTGTCGGAGAACAGCCGTCCGGCGAGGCGTCCCTTGCCTTTGGCGACGACGTCCCGGTTCGCCTCGAGGTACGGGCTTCGTGACGCGGTCGGGACGCCGAGGAGTCGCAGGATCAGCCCGGTGGGGACCAAGCGAAGAACGTTCGCGGCGGCCGGGCTCGTGGTCAGCATGGCGAATTCGTCGTCGGCCGTCCCCAGCACCAGTGGTTTGTCGGCGCCGATGCCGAGCCGGAACGACTCCGCGCTCGGACGCTGGATCAGTTCGCCGTCGATCACCGGGCCCACGGCCATGCCTCCGGCGAGCGTCTTGCGGATCATGGCGAGATTCATCGACGTCGACTTCTTCTGCAGGTCGAGGACCTGCTGCTCGGTCAGCGACCGCCAGCCCGTGAGCGTCGGAGCGACCTTGCCGCGCTCGGCCATGGATCGACCGAATTCCTGGGCTTCGGCCATCGTGCCCTCGGCGACGAAGCCGGACATCGAGTACACGCCGTGGAACAGGTGCTGGGCCGATTCCATCCCGAGGAGTGTCATCACCGCGCCGCCGCCGGCGGACTGGCCTGCGATGGTCACCCGATTCGGGTCGCCGCCGAACGCGGCGACATTGCGTTGCACCCATTCGAGGGCCAGCAGCCAGTCTCGGACACCGCGGTTCGACGGAGCGCCGTCGATCCAGCCGAAGCCGTCGAACCCGAGGCGGTAGGAGATCGTCACGGTCACGATGCCGTCGCGGTTGAAGTTGCGGCCGTCGTACCAGGGGCTGGCGGGGGAGCCGGCGAAGAAGCCGCCGCCGTGGATCCACACCATCACCGGCAGTCCCGCACCGTCCGCGGGGGTCGGGTCGGGTGTGAAGACGTTGACGTTCAGCGTCGAGTCGCCGGGGATCGACGGCTCCGGAATCAGCACCACGCCGTCCACCGCACGTTGCGCGGTGGCGCCGTACTCGGTGGCTTCCAGCACGCCGTCCCACGGTGCCTTCGGCACCGGTGCGGCGAACCGCAGGTCACCGACCGGCGGTTCAGCGAACGGGATGCCGACGAAGGCAGCGGACTTCGCGTTGCCACGACCGCCGGTCGTCGGCCGCCAACTGCCGCGAACGACGCCGGTGTCGATCCGTACCTCCGGGTGCTCTGCGAGCGAATCGTTGTGTGGCTCAGCGGATCCCATAGCCCGGACTTTACTCAGGTCGGACCGTCCGTATTGCCCGGGTTCGATAGCTCGGTCCGACATTTCGTAGCCTCGCAGACTCAGTGACGGGGGTAACAATTGCACGTGCACGGGCGTACTCTGGATTGCCCGAAGCGAGAGGTGCCAGTCATGTCAAAGCGCGTCAATCGGACTATCGCGAGGATCGTCGCAGTCGCTGTGACAGTCAGTTCCGCCGCACTGCTCGGCGTGGCCGGTGAGGCCAATGCCGAAGTGAAATCGGGAAACTATGTCTCCACGACGTGGTCGTCCGGAATCATTCTCCTGCAGCGCAACGCACAGGTCCGCGGGGGCGATCTGGTGCTGATCGGCAGGTACAAGATTCATCCCACGCGCACCGGCGGCTACGTCGACGTGATGCCCGGCCACCGCATCATCCTGAACCGCGACGGCCACGGCGGCTACAGGGGCCCGGCGTACTTCAACGGCGCGGTGATCGGCTCGATCACGTTGACGCCTCGTCGGTGAGCACCCCGGGAACCACCTGAGAACCATTGCGGCGGTGGCGATATGGCCGTACGGATGGATCCAATAGCAAATTGTCTACTCGTAGGTAGGGTGTTCGCTGAAATTCACCCGAGCGCCACCGCCTATTATTGACCCCCATGAGCATCACTTCAGGCGCCGCAGGTGTCGCCGATCGCATCCGGAACGCGACGTTGGCACAGCGGGTCACATCCGCTGCCGAGGCCGTGAAGCACATCGGACCCGGCGACACCGTGGCCATCAGTGGCTTTGCCAGCGGCGGCACGCCCAAGGTGACGATTCCGGCGCTGGCCGAGCGGATCCGCGAGGTGCGAGCGGGTGGCACGGACTTCACCATCAACCTCCTCACCGGGGCGTCGGTGTCGAGCGATACCGAGCGTCTGCTGTCGGAGGTGGAGGGCATCGCCCTGCGCATGCCATACCAGTCCGAGCCCACCGCGCGGCGCCGGATCAACAACGGACAGATGGACTACGTCGACATCCATCTGTCGCACGTTGCGCAGCAGGTGTGGCAGGGGTACTACGGCCACGTCGATATCGCCGTCGTCGAGGTCGCCGGGATCACCGAGGACGGGGAACTGATTCCGTCCGCCTCGATCGGCAACAACAAGACGTGGCTCGACGTGGCCGACAAGATCATCCTCGAGGTGAACTCGTGGGTGCCTGCGGAGCTGGAGGGTATCCACGACGTCTACTACGGCACCGCGCTGCCGCCGCACCGCAAGCCGATCCAGATCACTCGCGCCGACGACCGGATCGGTCAGCCCACCTTCCGGGTGGATCCGGAGAAGGTCGTCGCCGTCGTCGAGACCCATGCGCGGGATGAGGCCAGTGCGCTGACCGAGCCGGATGCGGTCAGCAAGGCCATCGCCGGGCACGTCCTGGACTTCTTCGACTACGAGGTGCGTGCCGGCCGCATGCCGGCCGACACGCTGCTGCCGATGCAGGCCGGTATCGGCAACGTCGCCAACGCGGTGCTCGGCGGTCTCGACCGCGGCGGATACAAGAACCTGACCTGCTACTCCGAGGTCCTGCAGGACAGCATGCTGGCGCTGATCAAGGACGGCACCGTCGCGCACGCATCGTCGACGTCGTTGGCGCTGAGTGAGGCCGGTCTCGAGGAGTTCGTCGCGAACATCGACGTCTATCGCAACCACATCACGCTGCGGCCGCAGGAGATCAGCAACCACCCGGAGGTGGTGCGTCGCCTCGGCGTGATCGCGATGAACGGCATGCTCGAAGCCGACATCTACGGCAACGTGAACTCCACGCACGTGATGGGCACCAAGATCATGAACGGCATCGGCGGGTCCGGCGACTTCACTCGCAACGGATACGTGTCGATGTTCCTGAGCCCGTCCACCGCGCGCAACGGTGCCATCTCCGCGATCGTGCCGATGGTGCCGCACATCGATCACACCGAGCACGACACCCAGGTGATCGTCACCGAGTTCGGCCTGGCCGATCTGCGCGGCCTGTCGCCACGGCGCCGCGCCCGCGTGATCATCGACAAGTGTGCGCACCCGGACTACCGGCCGATGCTCAATGACTACCTCGAGCGCGCCGAGGCAATGCCCGACGCCGGGCAGACCCCGCACCTTCTCGGCGAGGCTTTCAGCTTCCACCAGCGCTTCGGGGAGACCGGCTCGATGCGCGGCTGACGCACTGTCACACCGGATCTGTCGCCTGGGCGAGAAGTCCCAGGAGGACAGCGCGGATCGCGTTCTCCAGCGACCGTTCGAAGCCGTCCGGCAGGAACGTGAGGCCGGGGTCGGCCGCATACGCCTCCTGCACGGCCGCGGGCGGATGCGCGTTGATCCAGATGGTGCCGACCAGCATCACGATGAGCTTGACGGCGTCGACCGTCGCCGGTTCGTCGAGTTCCGGCAGCGCCCGTCGTAGAGCGGCGGCGAACTCACCGGAGGTTTCGTACCCGGCGCGCTTGTAGTCGGCAGCAGTGGCCGCGCTGATATTGCGTTCGAGGGCACCGGCCTGGGCGTCGAGCAGTTCGCACATCGTCGGCTGCTTCGCGAACTCGGCGCTCAGTGCTGCGGCGACGGCGGCGGCCCTGTCGGTTGCGGAGTGCTGCGGGACGACGTCGGACGACAAGCGCGCGCTCGCCAGTGGGAAGAAGTCCTTCACCTGGGAGACGAGCAACTCCAGCAGCACGGCTTCCCGCGACTCGAAATAGCGCATCACGTTCGACTTCGCCAGGCCGACGCGACGGCGACGCCGACCGGACGCAGCCTCAACATCGGCTGGTTCCTCGTCGAACTGGCCAGTGTCCTTGCCAAGTTCGAGGACACCCACGATATCGTCCTGGCGACCCAGGACGGCGCCGTGCCGTCGCTGGAAATCAACGGTCTGGCGCTCGGCATGCACGGTGGCGAGAGCCTGGGCGCCGACACCGCGAGCACCATGATGCAGTGGGCCCTCCCCGGTGCGACCCCCGCCGCTGTGCGGGCGAAGAATCCGGAACTCGTTGCACGACGCGACGCCGAAAAGCACCGTGACGCCGCCGACGACCTCTCGCTGGCCGAATTCGACTTCATGTTCGCACCCGGCGGCCACGCCCCGATGGTCGACTTCCACGACAATCCCGTGCTGGGCGAACTGCTGAACAGCCTGCGCGAGAACGCGATTCCCATCAGCCTGATCTGCCACGCACCGGTGGCGATGACGTCGGCCCGCTATCGTCTCGACGCCGACGGCGTGCCCATCGTGAACGACGATCACGCGTTCAAGGGTGCGCGGGTCACGACCGTTCCGAAGTACGGCGAGGTCCCGATGTTCAAGGTCGGATACCCGAAGATTCGGGGGAGAAGACGCGCCCGCGGTACTACGTGGACGAGGCGCTCAAGGACGCCGGCTACGACGTGTCGTTGACGCTGAATCCCTCCGCGATCCGGGTGATCTGGGACGAGGAGCATCTGCTCTTGACCGGCAACGGGCCCCAGTCGGTCGACGCTCAGGCCGACAAGCTCTTCCAGATCGTGGCGGCGCGATCCGGCGCCCCGGCGTAGTAGTGCTTGCGACGAGGGAGCGCGCGGCGCCGCTACCTCACGCGGGACAGGCTCGCCGTACCGATCCCTCGGCCCGAACCGAATCGGTAGGCCAGCTTGTCGCCGTCCATTCTGAGCTCCAGGTCCACTTCCTCGACGCACTGACCGTTGACGGTGATGGTTTCGTGGATCTTCAGAACATCGCCGGCCATCTGCGCGCCGTGTAGCGTCCCGCTGCACCGGAGTTCGGGGTATTCGACGGTGCCGACCACGGTGCGACCATCGTGACGCAGGGTGAGGACCGTGGAATAGTCGCGGCTGCTACTTGGCTGGTCGACGGGACCCGTCCACGTGCCGAGCATGGGCTCGACCAGCGCGCGATCGATCTCGGCGCCGACCCTGTCCGTCGAATCGGTGGGGGTGACCTGAAAGGTGACGTCGTCCGTCATCGAAGCGGTCCGAACGATGCCTTCGAGTTGGGTCCACAGCGCGCCTCCGCCGTCGACGACGATCCCGATCACCTCGGCTGCGGATCCGCCGACCACCGAGCCGACACAACTGGCTGCTGACTGCATCACTGCGGCGGCGATGGTTCCTGTGGAACTCTGCAGGAGGTCGGTCGCGCAGCTCGCCTTGGTCATGTTCTTGGCGATCTGGTCGGGACCGAAGATGTCGACGGCCAGAGCTCCTGTGCGAATCTGCGATAGCACGGGATTCACGACGGCTTTCACTTCGGTGGCCACGAAGCTGTCGGTGGTGAGGATTGTCGTCGCCTCGGGGAGGAGCAGCGCCGCACCCCGAGTCAGGGCGGGGTCCGCGTTGCCCCAGGCGCTGGCGGTGACTGCGCTCGACAACTTGAATGTTGTCGGCAGCATGGGCCTCCATTGTGGATCGGTGGCGACGGTCCACGTCAGACCGGAATTGGATTGAAGGGAGAGCTCAGCGTCGGACCCGTTCGTCTCGATGCAGGGATACAGCACGTTCCCGGCGACTTTTGAGACCCGCGCACTTCCCGCGGCGTTCACGCCATCGCCGCGATAACAGCTGGGTGGTTCAGAGGAGATGTTGAGGGCCGTGCCGATGGCGTCGCCCGCATACGCGCCGTACCGGTTGACGTCGAAGACGACTGGCCAGAATGTGCTCAAGTGCGTGGTCTCCGTCGCCAGCCGCTGTCCGGGAATGCGGGGCAGTAATTCGACCTCGCCGTCGGTCTCGGTCAGGACGAAGTTGGCCTTCTCGTTCGCCACCTTCGTGAACTCGATGGAGATCGGTGTGGCCGGTTGTCGTCCGTCTTCGAGAGTGATGTCCGCGGCCGGGCCTGCTGCGGTGGCGAATTGAGCCCAGTCGCCGGGCAGCGCCGCCTCACTCGGAGTGACGGTGACCTCGGTGCCGACCGGCGCGACACCGCCGTCGGCGCGTACCACGAAGTCCTCCGAGGAGAAGTCGATCCCGGTGTCGGTCACCACCGAAGCGCTGGAAGCCGCCGTGGACGGCATGGCGCGGCCGTCTGTCGAACAGCCGACGATGCCCAGTAGTAGGACAGCGGTGCTGACGGCGCCGAAGCGGCGGCTCAAGGTGGTCACGAGGCTCCCAGCGGTCTCCGAAACTGTTGTAGCTGAAACTATCCCTTGGCCGAATGGAACGGTGACTCATCCGGGCCGTGTCGAACCTGGTCGGTTCGTGTTGGCCGCCCGTGTCAGGTGCCGCAGAAGGTACGAAATCCGGCGCTGAACGATTCCGGTGCCGGGTCAGCCAGATCCGACCACTCGTCGCGGGGCTCGTAGGGGTGGGTGACCGCGTCGAGCAGTCGGTGGAACGGGACGAGGTCGCCCGCGGTGGCCGCGCGCAGCGCGTCGTCGAGCCGGTGATTGCGCGGAATGTAGACGGGGTTCACCGCATCCATCTCGGCTGCGATCTGCGCCGGGTCCACACCGCGGTCGGCCAACGCCGTCCGCCATCGAGCCAGCCACGGAGCGCTCGCCTCTCGGGGCAGCGCGTCGTCGAGCGGTGCGGGATCGCCCCGCAGTTCGTCGGCCAAGGCACGGAAGGTGCCGGTCCAGTCGAGGCGGTGGTGATGCATCAACGTCAGCAGGTCGTCGAGCAGCGAGCGGTCGATCGCGAGGCCGACGAGGCCGACTTTGGCGCTCAAGCCGGTGGCGAAGTGGCGCTCGTAGTGGTCATCGAAGGCTTCGAGTGCGGCGGTGGCCGCGGCGATTCCGTCGTCGGGAACGGGGGAGATGAGCGTCAGCAGTGCCTCGGCGAACCGGGCCAGGTTCCACTTCAGGGCCGCGGGCTGGTTGCCCAGCCGGTAGCGGCCGCCGTGGTCGATGGAGCTGAACACCCCGTCCGGGTCGTAGGCGTCGATGAAGGCGCAGGGGCCGTAGTCGATCGTCTCCCCGGAGATGGTGGTGTTGTCGGTGTTCATCACGCCGTGGACGAAGCCGACGAGGATCCACTGGGCGACCAGTGCGGCCTGCCGCTCGATGACGGTTTCCAGGAACACGAGGTAGCGATTGCGGTCGCCGCTCTCCGGCAGTTCGGCGAGGTCGGGGTAGTGACGGTTGATCGCGTAGTCGGCGAGCGGCCGGAGAAGGTCCGGGTGCCGGACGGCCAACTCGAAGGTGCCCACGCGCAGATGGCTGGCCGCCACGCGTGCGAGCACCGCCCCCGGCTCGGCGCCGTCACGGTGGACGTCGCGCCCGGTGGCCACGACCGCCAACGATCGGGTGGTGGGGATGTCGAGCGCGTGCATCGCCTCGCTGACGAGGTACTCGCGCAGCATCGGTCCGATCACGGCGAAGCCGTCGCCGCCGCGGGAGAACGGGGTGGGCCCGGACCCCTTCAGTTGCAGATCGAACCGGCGTCCCGCGGTGTCGACCAATTCGCCGAGCAGTAGCGCGCGCCCGTCGCCGAGCATCGGTGCGTAGCCGCCGAACTGGTGACCGGAGTACGCGGTCGCGACCGGGGTGGCGTCGGCCGGGCGTGCTGCACCGGACAGGATCGCGACACCGTCGTCGCTGCGAAGAGCCGCAACGCTCAGTCCCAGCGACTCTGCGAGTTCGTCGTTCAGGATCAGAAGCGTCGGCTCCGGGACTTCGGCACCCTGCCACGCGACGGTCAGCGGGGCCAGCGCCTCGGCGAAGGTGTTCTCGAAACCCGCGATCGCGGTGCTGGTGGGTGCGGGGGACTCTGGTGCGGCGGACACGACTGCCAGGGTAGCCGGGTCGACGACTGCGCCGGTTTCATCGCGCTACGGGTAGACGATGCCGGTGTGGGTCTGGGCGAACTCCCAGAGCTGCGCGCCGACCGCGGAGTCGTGGACGACGGGACTGTCCTGGACCACTGCGGGAGCACCGGTCAGCTGGAAGGGGCCGGACGGCCCGAAGTACTGCCCGCCGTCGGCTGTCGGATCGGTGGCGGCGCGGAGCGTGGGAAGCGCTCCGGTGTACGCGTCGTTGATGAACAGGCGCAGGACCGGCCAGGTGAATCGGCTGTGGTAGGCGCGCTGGATCCACCTGCTGCGTTCGCGCATCACGCCGGTCCGGGCGGCACCGGGGTGAGCGGCGAGCGAGATTGCGCGCGCTCGGGTCGCGGTGAAGCGGCGATCGAGTTCAGCCGCAAAGATCAACTGGGCGAGTTTGGCTTCGGCATAGGCGCCCATCGGTGTGGTCGTGCTGCCGACGCCCAGTCTCGTCGGATCGAGGCCCTTCGCGCGATGTGCGAGGCTGCCGACCGTCACCACGCGCGCGGCGGGAGCGCGAAGCAGGCCCGGGCTGAGGAGTCCGATGAGCGCGAAGTGGCCGAGGAAGGTCGACGCGAAGCCCAGTTCGATTCTGTCGGCGTTCCGGACGACCTCGGTCGGGATGTACCCGGCATTGGCGACCACGATGTCGATGGTGCGGTACTGCGCGTTGATGAGCTCGGCGCACCGGCGAATGGAGTCGGCATCCGCGAGATCCAGCGACACCACGACGACGTCCGCACCTGGATTCTCAGCGACGATTTGGGCACGGGCCGTCGCGGCGGTGCTCTGCGTACGACAGGCCATCACGACAGTCGCGCCGAGTCGCGCCAGCCCGCGCGCGGTTTCGTACCCGATACCGGAGTTGGCGCCGGTCACCACCGCGACCCGCCCCGTGAGATCGGCGGCGTTCTCGAGCGTCCAGCGTGCACCTGCGTCCTTGCGAGACACCCACGAACTCCCGTCGTCATGATTGGCCGGAACCCGTGTTCGGCACGATCAGGTTACAAGGGGGCCGTTCGATGGCCGTCAGCGATGGAGCCGATCGGCTACGACTCATCGCGCGAGTTCGCGTGAGGGCGGCTGCGGCCACATTGTCACCCGGGCTAGCTTGGCATTGAGGTCGCGTGTTCCGTTCAGTACAAGCTGTGACGACGTTCGTACTACCGCTCGCCCAGTCGGCGGCCGAGATCGATCTCGGGCAATGCCACGGAGGACTCCACGTTGTCTATGTCAAAGAATCTTGACGTTAAGCCGATGTCATCGATTGTGATTCGATGGCGGAGTTCCGTCGGCCAGGCTTCCAAGTCAGGGTCGCGAGTTGACGGCTGTCGTTGCCGCTCGCTGGCAGTTCGGAGGTCGGGGAAGTCGCGGTTGATCGCGTAGTCGGCGAGCGGTCGCAGGGTATCCGCGCAAAGATCAAATGAGCGCGTTTGATTTCGGCGTAGGCGCGCATCGGTGCGGTGGTCTCGCCCCCCCGGTCCCCAGCACCATTACGTCACTGTGATGTAATGGTGGCCGAGGCTGCCACAGCGGGGCGGTTGGTTCCGGGACTGTTCTGGAAGTCGATCTCAGTGGGTCGAGATGCTGCGTTTGCGCTATCGGAAATCTGGCGACGAAGGTGCTGGCGAGAGTTGGCGGTCTTGTTCGGTGGCCAGGCCGGCGGAATCGGTCGCTGGCTTCAGCTTGCGTAGCGGTCGTTGCTCGAGTTCGGGTGAGGGCGGCCATCCATTGCCGGATCCAGCTACGCTATCAATCGTGCCGATAAGATACATTATGTCAGGTAATGGTCCAGGCGCCGCCGGCCACCATTCTCTGCGCGGGTCCCCACCTGTCGGTACATCAGCTTCGGTAGATGTGAGCTCGATGGTCGATGGCGAGGATGACGATGGTGTGTAGCTCGTCATCGATCCGAAACAGGACTCGGTAGTCACCGCGTCGTGCGCTGTAAGTGCCGGCGAGCTCGTTGCGAAGCGGCTTGCTGAGCTGGCGGGGATTCCCGGCGAGCGGCCCCGCAATGAACTCGAGGACTGCATGGACAATGCGGCCCGGCAATCGGGCCAGGGAGCGCTTGGCTGCCGACGCGAACTCGACTGCGTACGGCCCGTCGCTCATTCGCCGATGTTGAACTCGGACTGAAGGTCCGCGAGCGAGGTGGTCTGCCCTGCGGCGTACTCGCGATCGCCGGTGGCGATGGTCTCGCGAATGCCTGACTGCGAGAGCCAGTGGATCGTCTCGTTCAGCTCGTCGAGGTCGTCGGCCGAGATGAGCACGGCCGCCGGCCTGCCGTGCTTGGTGATGGTCACGCGGTCGTGTGTCTTGTCGACACCGTCGATCAGTGCCGACAGCCTGTCTTTCGCTTCGCCGAGCGGCACTGTCGTCATGCTTCGAATACTAGCCAATGTTTAGGCCAGATTCTAGATGCGAGTGGAGAGGTTGCGTGTTGCTGATAATGGGCAGGTGCCGGATATGGATGTGGAGCTGTACCTCGACGCCGTGGTGGCAGCTGCCCGTCAGGCGCTCGGTGCCGACTTCGTCGGTGTGTACGCAGCAGGCTCGTTGGCGCTGGACGCCTACCAACGTGGGCGCAGTGATATCGATATCGCCGTCGTCTCTTCACAACCGCTGACCATGTTCGCCAAGCATGACTTGGTCGCACGGCTACGACACAGCGCGTTGCCGTGTCCGGCTCGTGGCGTGGAGCTCGTCGTCTACACCCTTGCCACCGTGCAGTCCGGCACCGCCGATCCGGGCTTCGAGCTCGAACTGAACGACGGCGCAGCAATGGCGTTCCGGCAGACCTTTCACCCGGCAGACCGTCCGGCCGCTGATGGCGCCTTCTGGTACGGAATCGACCGCAGCATTCTGCACCAGAGCGGCCGGGCGCTGGCGGGTCCCCCGGCCTCGGACGTGTTCGCCGAGCTGCCGCCCGACGCGCTTCGAGAACTTCTCATCGAGTCGCTGCGTTGGTGGATGGCGCTACCCGGACAGGACGACGACAAGCCGGCGGTCGGCGCCGACGACGCGGTGCTCGGCGCCTGCCGGGCGCTCGTTCGTCACCGCTACGGGACATGGCTGTCCAAGGTCGCAGCGGGCCGCCGACTCCTCGCCGTCGGCGATCAGTGGAGTGACATCATCGAGCGGTCGATCGCAGCCCGCGCCGGTGGTCCCCCGCCCACCGGCCGACGGGCTCGGGAGTTCCAGCAGTCCGTTCTGCAGGAGATTCTCGCCTCGAATTGACCCGCAGCCGCGGATGGCTCAATCCTCGTCGAGCAGATGCGGCACGACGAAACGGTCGATGTAGGCCAGTTCTGCGTCGGCGTCGGGCTCGGGCAGGGTGATCAGTCCGACGATGGTGCGGGCCAGCCAGCGGGCCGTCGCTGCCGATTCCGCGGAGCTTGCCGAGTCCGCAGTGAAACCGTCGAGCGCGGCGGCGATCACCTCATGCGAGATCGCGATGCGGGCAGGTAGACCGGCCTCCAGCTGGAACCACGGACCGAGTGTCGGGTCGTCGCGGACCGCCGCGAGCGTGAACACCACGCTCATCCGTACCTGCTCGCGCCGCGGGGTCAGCGCCGCGACCTTGGCCGCTACCGCCGTCACGATCCGCTCGGTGACGAGCGCGATGTAGTCGCTGATCAGCTCGTCACGGGACGGGTAGTACCGATACAACGTGGCGCGCGAGCAGTCCGCGGCGGCGGCCACGTCGGCCATCGTCACGGCCTCCACCCCCGAGGTGGCGAACAGCTCCTCGGCGGCGGCCAGGATGCGCGCCGCGGCGAGCTGTCGGCGCTCCTGCGCCAGCCAACTCTTAGGCACGGGCGCCCATCCGCATCGGGACGACGGTGGGCCGTCGAACGTAGTTTCCGGCGGCGTACTCGATGCCGTCGACGTCGACCTCGAAGTCCGGATAGGCGGCCAACAGTTCTTCGAGTGCGACGCGGGCCTGCATGCGCGCGGCGGCCGCGCCGAGGCAGTGGTGGTTGCCCTTGCTGAAGCTCATGATCTGGGTGGGCGCGCGATGGATGTCGAGTGCTGCCGCGTCGTGGCCCCAGCGTCGCTCGTCGCGGTTCGCCGACGCATACAGCAGCAGCGTCTTCTTGCCGGCCGGGATGGTGGTGTCGCCGATGGTGATGTCGCGGCTGGTGCAGCGGGCCAAGCCCTGCACGGGCGAGGTCAGCCGCAGGAACTCTTCGATCGCATCCGGCAGCAGAGTGGGGTCGTCGATCAGTTCGCGACGCTGATCGCGGTACTCGCTCAGCAGTGCCGACGCACCGCCGAGCATGCCGGTGGTGGTGTCGTTGCCGCCGGCCACCATCGTGAAGGTGAACGCCAGGATCGACAGCAGTCCGCCGGGGTTCTCGGGGTCGTCGGCCAGCCCGGCCGCCACCAGGTGCGAGACCGTGTCGTCGCCCGGGTTCTTCTTGCGGAACTCGATCAGTCCGCTGAAGTAGCCGAGCATCTCCCCGACCGCCTGGCCCGCGGTGACCATCGCCCCCGCGAGATCGCCGCCCGGATTGGCGCCGACCACCGACTCGGTCCAGCGATCGAACTGCTGCCGGTCGCTCTCGGGCACGCCGAGGTAATGCGCGACGACCATCGACGGCAGCGGCTTGAACAGGTGCTCCACCATATTCAGTTCGTCGTCGGTGTCGATCGACGCCAACTGCGTCCGCACGTACTCGCGCACCGTCGGCTCCACCTCGCGGACCTGCTTCGGCGTGAAGCCGCGCGAGACCAGCTTGCGGAAGTCGAGGTGCTCTGGCGGGGCGAGCATCACCATCGGCGGGTTGTCGGCCATGCCGATCGCTTCGAGTTCCCCGTAGGTCACCGTGAGCCCGCGGCCGGAGATGAAGTCGGCGGCGTTGGTGGCCGCGGCGGTCACGTCGTCGTAGCGGCTCAGCACATAGAAGTCGGTTGCACTCCCCTCCTCGCCGACGCGGTGCACCGGCGCATGGTCGCGCAGCCACGCGTAGCTGCCGAAGGGGTCCCGCCACGTCGGTCCCGAACGCAGGGTGAAGCCGGCGTCGGCGTAAGACATAACCTCATTCATGTCTCAACTTTGAGTCGGAGCGGTCGCTATGTCAAGAGCTTGGCGGTGTTGCTGAACGCGACGGTCAGCCGAAGCCCTGCTCGCGTGCGGCGTCGACCTGCGCTTTGACCTCGTGGTATCCCGCGACCCGGGCGATCACTCGATCGGCGGCCGAGTCGCCCGTCGGTGACGGCATCGAAGCCTCGACGCCGTAGACCATGCCGTGGAGCTCGCTGTGCAGGCGTGCGCGTTCGGCGTCGTTCAGCGCGTCCTCGCGGTCCTGGCGGAGCGACTGGTCGACGAGGTCGGCCTCGGCCGCGCATTGCGCGATCAGGTCGACGCGTCGATTGGCACCGGCCTCGAGAGTCTCGGCGGCACGCTGCGCATCGGCGAGGAGTCGGCGATCGTCGTCGTTGGGGCGCGGCAGCGCCGCGAGGCGTGCGGCGGTACCGCGCAGCGCATACGCCTGCGCGAAGGAATCGGTGATGCCGGCGAGGTCGGAGGAGAAGTCGACGTCACCGAGCCAACCGGCCTTCGCCGCCTCCGACCGCGCGACCTGTTCGGCTGCGGCGACGGCGCCGTCGATCCGGGCGATCGCGCGTGGCCCGACGGTGTCGATGCGCTGCTGCTTTGCGGCCCTGGCTTCCTCTTCGCGTCGGCGCTCGCGCGAAGCCTTGGCGGACGCGGTGCCAGCGGTGATCGCCCAGACCACGAGGGCAATGACGATCGCGCCGACGATGATCGGCCAGAATTTGACGATCACGCCGAGTACGAGGACGACGGCGACGGTCGCGAAACACCCCACATTGCTGTCGGACTGCTTGGCCACGCTCGTGCACCTCCCCTTGTGAACCGTGTCCCCAGCCTATGCGGCCCTGCCGACAAAAGGGGGCCCGGCCGCATCGGCGGCCGGGCCCTCGAGGAGGTGCGGGGTCAGTTGGCGGGGACTTCCTTGCCCATCACGGTGACGGTGACCTTGTTGGTGGCAGAGTTCCAGGTGATGGTGCCGTGCTCGAAGGTCGACTCCCGGACGTCGCCGTTGACGGTTTCGTCGCTCGTCGCGGCGCCGAGCGGCCCCTCGGAGCCTTCCTCGCCGTCGTCCGACGGCATGCCCTCCGCATTGCGTTCGACGTTCCACGCGTCGCGGATCTTGCCCCACGTGATGTAGGCCGGGGTGCCGGCGTCGCCGTTGCGGGCGGTGATCACGCCGCCGTCGAACTGCTGGTACACCACGCCGTTGTCGCTGGTGCCGGAGGCGTCGTCGCCGGTGAGAGGCTTGCCCAGATCGGCCTTCTGTTCGTCGGTGGCCGCGCTGTACTTGGCAGCGATCGGGCCGGTGAGGGTCACGGTGCTGCCGTCGGCGGCGGTCAGTTCCACCTTGCCTGCGTCCTTGGCGTCGTCGACGGCCGACGAGGCTGCGGAGGCGACGGCTGAGGTCGCCGAGGCCGCGGTGTCCTTGTTGTCGTCGCTGCTGCAGCCTGCGGCGAGGAGGGTGACGGCCGCGAGGCCCGCGATGATTCCAGCTGTCTTGCGGTGAACGATCTTCTGCATGGTCCTCCTCCGTTGATGACTGGGACGACGGCGACCGAGCCTGCGCCCGGCCCCCCATCGAGGCTATCGGCCTGTCGGTAAGTCGGTGGAAAATTCGTGTCTCGAACACTTGAACTAATGGAGATTCGAGCGTAATGTCGAACATACGAACGACGACATAGTATGTGAAGGCATATTCTGAGGAGGTGGGCCGGTGGCTACTCGACGACCGTCGCGCCACACCGTCACCGTGCCGTGGTGTCCCCTGCCGCAGCCCGTGCCGTCGCCGTGGGTCTTGGAGGACCTGTCGCCGCTCGGGCTGGAGGATCCCGAGCCCACGCTTCCCGAGGCCGATCAGGTGAACGGACTCCTCGACGTGCTGGTGAACATCGCCGAAGGTGAGAGCTTCCTGGCCTACCGGCGGCTGCGGGCGGTCTGGGACATCGTCGACCTCGTCCTGCTCGAAGCCGGCGAGGAGCTGGCGGCGTCGCAGGAATCGGAAATGTTCGACCCCTATCGGCAGGCGGCGGCTCGGGTGGCGACCGCCCTCCGGATCTCTCGCGCGGCTTCCGAGAAGTTGGTGGCCTTCGCGGACGCGGGCACCAACCGGGTGCCCGCGTTGCTCTCTCAGCTGCGCGACGGCCGCCTCACCCCGATGATGTTCGAGACCTGCGTCCGACGTGTCGAACTGGTCAGTGTGGAACACATCGACGAAGTCGACTACACGCTCGCCGAGACTTTGGGCGGCGTCGGCGCACTCTCGCAGCGACGCACCGAAGCCATCGTCGACCGTGTGGTCTACAAGATCGATCCCGACGCCGACCGTCATCGCCGTGATCGTGCCGAACTGCGGAAGGATGCCCGGGTCAAGCCGATCGACGACGGGCTCGCGAGCCTCATGGTGATCGCGTCCGCCGAGGACGCGGCCCTGGCGATGGGTGCCGTGGAAGCACTGGTGGACGCGTGCTGCGACCACGATCCGCGTTCCAAGCGAGCTCGCCGGGCCGCCGCGGCGATCGCCCGGCTGCGCGGGCTGCCCTTCACCTGCGCGTGCGAGCGCGACGACTGCACGGCCACGCTCGACGACGACGGCCTGTCCACTGCGCAGGCCAAGATCGTGCTGTACGCGATCTGCGATTCCAGCACTCTCGCCGGCGGTGACGAACCCGGCTACCTGGACGGCCACGGCGTGCTCTCCGCCGAGCACGTTCGCGATATCGCCCAGCGTGACGAGACGATCGTCCGCCCGGTGGATCTCGCCGATCTGATCGAGCCTGCTGCGCCGGTGGCTCCGGTCGATACTTCGGCGGAGGCGTCTGATCCTCCGCCCGGCGCCCGACAACGACCCCGCCCCGACAACCCGGACGCCCGTCTGGGCGAGGAAACACGTCCCGAGCCGGAATTTCGGATCTCCCGGACCGCGCTACCCAGCGATCCGTACCGGCCCACGACCACCACCGCGGTGATCGCCCGATTCCTGTTCGGAACCTGCACCACGCCGGGCTGCACGCGGCCTGCGTGGCGGTGCGATCTCGACCACGTCGAAGAGTTCGACCAGATCTGCCCGGATCGGGGCGGGCCGACGTGCCTGTGCAACCTGAATCCGAAGTGTCGGCATCACCACCTGCAGAAAACCCATGGTCGGACGCGCATCATCGACGGCAGCGTGGGTGCCGAAGCGGACTGGCGCGTGGAGTCCTGGTGGTGCGACGACCAGTTCGTCGACGAGAACGGCGACTACTGGACCTCCACCACCACGCCGGAGGGCTACACGGTGGCGCAGAAGGCGCTCAATCAGTGGCTCTTCCCCGGACTGGGCCGGCTCCGCTGCCCGCACATCGAGAACGGCGTCCGAGTGTCGACGACGAGCAGCGCTCCGGCGCCGCGACGAGCGCAGACCCGGACCGAAGCCAAACACGCCTGGCGCCGGGCACACCGAGCACGCAACCGTAGGCGGTCGGAGGCCGAAGCGATCGCCAATCCCCCGCCGTTCTGACCGCGGCGGCGGGGCCCCGGCGACGGACCTACCATGCGTGCATGGACCTCTATGTCGCCCCGGACGGACAACCGCGCTGCGGCTGGGCCGCCGACGGGCCGCTGATGCTCGGCTATCACGACACCGAGTGGGGCTTCCCCGTGCACGACGACCACCGTCTCTTCGAAAAGGTCAGCCTGGAGGGCTTCCAGTCCGGTCTGAGTTGGCGCACCATCCTCACCAAACGGCCCGCGTTCCGGGAGGTCTTCGAGGGCTTCGACCCCGTCCGCGTCGCCCTGTTCACCGACGACGACGTGGAGCGACTCCTGACCGATGCCCGGATCATCCGGCACCGCGGGAAGATCGAAGCGGTGGTCAACAATGCGGCCCGTGCACTGGAGCTGATGGACGACGCCGGCAGCCTCGCCGCGTACTTCTGGACGTGGGCGCCGCCGGCGGGCGAGATCGTCGCGCCGGCGACCATGACCACCTCGCCGTCGTCGATCGCGATGGCCAAGGATCTGAAGAAGCGAGGATGGAAGTTCGTCGGACCGACGACGGCGTTCGCGTTCATGCAGGCGATGGGCCTGATCAACGATCACGCCGAGGGCTGCACCACCCGCGGAGCGGTCGAGGAGGCCCGTCACCGCTTGTGACAGACTGGGTTTACGTGACCAGACTCAAACGGGGAGAGTTGTGCTCGGCATCATTCTGTTGATCATCGGCGGAGTCGGTCTTGTCCTGACTCTGCTGTCGCTGGTCGGTGCCGAAATCGGCAGCTTCGACGTCGACCTGGGCGATTCCGGAGTCGGCTGCACCTCCATTCTCATGCCGTTCGTCACCGGCTTCGGCCTGCTCGCCGGCGGGCTGATCGTCTTCGCCGACGCCAATGCCGCCGGTGCACTGATCTCCGGTGCTCTCGCCGGCCTGGCCCTCGCCCTCGCGGCCGGCGTCACCGCGCGCTGGCTGTGGCGCTCGGGCCAAGAACTGCCGGAGATCGACGTGATCGGCAGCTCGGCTCGCATCGTCGACCCCGTCGGCGCGGGCCGCTTCGGCACCGCCGAGGTCTCCACCACGCTCGGCGACCAGCAGATCACCGTCACCGCCGACCGGGACTTCACCCACAACGAGCGCGTCCGCGTCGTCGCCAAGCTCGACGACCGCGATGCCTACCTCGTCGAACAACTTCCCTTTTCCGACCTCGATTAAGGAACCGCTTCACCCATGTCTTCGATACTGATCGCCATTGTCGTCGTTGTCGTTCTGCTGGTGCTGATCGTGCTGCTCCTGCTGTCCCGCTACCGCGTGCCCGGTGCGGAGGAGGCGTTCATCGTCACCGGTACCGGCAAGGGCCACCAGGGCAAGGTCTACCGCGGTACTGGAACCTTCGTCCTGCCCGTGGTGCAGCGCGCCACCCGGGTCCAACTGTCGTCGATCAAGGCCGACCTGGACACCTCGACGCCCGCCAACGACGGCATCGAGCTCAAGGTCCGCGGCGTGGCCGTGGTGAAGGTCGGCGATACGCCGGAAGCCATCCTCAAGGCCGGTCCGCGTTTCGGCGACGACCTCAACCGCGTCAAAGCCCTTGTCACCGAACAGCTTTCCGGTGAGCTGCGCTCCATCGTCGGCACCATGACCGCCAAGAGCATCCTCGTCGATCGCCAGGCGCTGGTGGATCAGGTGGCGCAGTCCATCAAGGAGATCCTGGGCAACCAGGGTCTGCTGCTGGACAGCTTCTCGATCAACGACGTCCAGGACTCCGACGGTCAGTACTTCAGCGACCTCGCGGCCAAGGAGCGGTCGGATCAGGCCGCCATCGCCGCGCAGTCGCGCGCCGAAGCGCACCGCGTCGCCGAGCAGAGCCGTATCGCCAACGAGCAGGCCATCATCGAGCAGCAGCGTGAGCTCGACATCGAGCGCGAGCAGGCCCGTCAGGCCACCGACCGCGCCGCCGCCGAAGCCGACGCCGTGCGCCCGCTGGTCGAGGCCGAGCGTCGCCGCATCCAGGTGGAGAAGGACAACGAAGTGGCCGAGCAGACCGCACGTCTGCGCGACACCGAGCTCGACGCCGAGGTGCGTCGCCCGGCTGAGGCCGAGCTGTACGCCGCGCAGCAGCGCGCCGAGGCTCGCAAGGCCGAGATCGTCGCCGAGGCCGCCGCGCGCGCCGAAGGCATCCGGATCACCGGTGACGCCGAGGCGCAGGCCCTCGAGAAGCGCGCCGAGGCCCTCGGCAAACTCGACTCGGTAGGTCAGCTCGAACTGGTCCTCGGCAAGCTGCCGGCCATCGTGGCCGCGGCAGCCGAGCCGATGCGCGACGCGTCGATCACCCTGGTCGGCGACGGCGTGGATCCCCTCTCGCGCAGCGCGGGCACCGGTGTGGCCAGCAGCCTCGAACTGATTCGCGGCACCACCGGCATCGACGTCGCCGAGATGCTGAACAACCTGGGCGGCAAGGACACGCAGGAATGAGCCTCGGCAGCGCGCTGTCGTTGGCGCGCGGACCCCAGTGGCGGAATCGGATGGTGTTGGCGCCGCTGACCAATCTGCAGAGCGGCGACGACGGCGTGCTGTCGAACGACGAGTACGACTGGTTGGTGCGCCGCGGCGACGGCGGCTTCGGCCTGGTGATGACCTGCGCGGCGTACATCCGCGACGACGGCCACACCTTCCCCGGTCAGCTCGGTGTGGCCGGACCGAAGCACCTGCCCGGACTGCGGCGCCTGGCCGACGGCATCCGCGCCACCGGGGCGGTCAGCTCGATTCAGCTGCAGCACGGCGGGCGCCGCAGTGACGGTGCCCTCGACTCGGCGCTCGTCGCGCCGTGGGACGACGCAGGCAAGGGCGCGACGGCGCTCACCACCGAGGGGGTGGAGCAGGTGGTCGCCGACTTCGCGGCCTCCGCCGCACTCGCCGAGCAGGCCGGTTTCGACGGCGTGGAGATCCACGGCGCCCACGGCTACCTGCTCTCCCAGTTCCTCGACGTCCGCAGCAATCAGCGCACCGACCGCTACGGCGGGAGCACCGAGAACCGGTTCCGCGTGATCCACGAGACGGTGGCCGCCGTGCGTGCGGCCACCGGCCCGAACTTCCAACTGGGGCTGCGCTTGTCGCCGGAACGCTACGGCGTGCCGCTAGTGGAGGGGCGGGCGCTGGCTGCCGAGGTGCTGGCCGACGGCCAGATCGACTACCTCGACCTCTCGCTCTGGGATGCGTTCAAGGAGCCCTACGAGGGCGAGCACCAGGGCACGGGACTGTTGGACTACTTCACCGACCTTCCGCGCGGGCACGTGCGGCTCGGCGCCGCAGGCAAGATCCTGTCCGCGGCGCAGGCCGCCGAGATCCTCGAGCGCGGAGCCGACTTCGCGGTGATCGGCACCGGCGCGATCATCCACCACGACTTCGCCCGGCGGGCCACCGCCGACCTCGGTTTCGAGTCCGAACCCCAGCCCTTCCCGGCTCAGCGCTTGCGCGACGAGTCGGTCGGGCCGGAGTTCCTGAACTATCTGTCGACCGGCTGGGACGATTTCGTCCTCGCCGACTGAGCTCGTCTACCGGGCGCGGCGGCGGGGACGCAGGCGGCTGTTCGGCAGCGGCGGCGCCGGGATCCGCTCGTCGGCGGTCCAGCCGGCGACGGTGCCGAAGCGCTCGGCGTGCTCCTCCCACTGCTCCCGGTATTCGACGATCTCCTCGTGGGTGCGGCCGACGAAGTTCCACCACATGATGAGGTCCTCGTCGAACGGCACGCCGCCGAGCAGGATGATCCGGGCCTGCGTGGCGCCGGGATTGGCCAGGGTGAGCGTGCTGCGCCCGGGTCCGGCGTAGCCCATCGCCGACCGCTCCAACTCCACGCCGTCGAACCGCAGGGTGTCGGTGTCGAGCAGCGCACCGTGCTCGAAGCTCGGATCCACCTCGACGGTCACCTCTGCGCCGGCATCGAGGATGATCTCGGCACCCAGCATCGGGGTGGACGTGGACACCGGCGACGACGATCCGACCAGCGTGCCGATGAATACGCGCACGCTCCCGACGTCGCCGGGCAGCGGCACCGACTCGGGCGCATGGAACTGAAAGTCCTTCTGCCCGTTGCGATCTGCGTCGGGCAGTGCGAGCCATAACTGCACGCCGTGCAGCACGTCGGTCTCCGGCGTAGAGATCTCCGAATGGCTGATGCCGTAACCGGCCGACATCAGGTTCAACTCCCCCGGACGCACCATGGCATGCACGCCATTGCTGTCGGTGTGCTCGATCTCGCCCTCGAAGAGCCAGCTGACCGTCGCCAGTCCGGTATGCGGATGCGGCAGCACCCGCATGCCCCCGGAATCGTCGACGCGATCGGGCCCGTAATGGTCGGCGAAGCACCACGCGCCGACCATCGAGCGGTCCTTGGTGGGCAGCGTGCGTTGCACCAGCATGGCGCGCGGACCGCCGAGCGGCACCCTGCGCGCCGGGATCACCTCGAGGCCGGACTCCGGTGCTCCGGTGCATTCGGTCTCGACGGGGCCGACCTCGACGTTGCTCATGCCGCGAGCCTCGTGTCCTCTTCCCGCTACAGGCCCAAGACCTGAGCCTTCTTGGCAGAGAATTCCTCTTCGGTCAGAATCCCCGCGTCGCGCAGCTGCGCGAGCTTGGTCAGCTGCTCCACCTGATCGTCGATGGCGGTGGACGCCGAGGTCGCGGGAGCTGCAGGGGGCGCCGGGGCGACGTACTGCGGAGTAGCGGCGCCCTGGGCGGCCCACCGCTGCTGCTGGCGGCGCTGGACGCGGCCGTGCACGGCGCTGGCGACTCCGGCGCGGGCGGCTGTCTTGAACAAGCTCATGGATGACTCCTTGCAGAAAGTGTGCGGAAAGTGGGGCCGGGCAGGTCAGGCGTCGAGAGAATCGAGCGCGGCTTCGAGGTCGTCGATCGCGACCGGGCCCTCGGCGATGACGGCGGCACCGTCGGCGGCGAACGCCTCCAGCACACTGCGCATCCCGAGCTCTTCGTAGATCACGACGCACGCGAGCGATCCACTGGTGACGGCACCGCTCACGGTGGCGATGTCGTCCTCGTCGAGCAGGCCGGTCACCGCGCCGTCGAACTCGGCGAGGTCCAGACCGTCGATCGAACCGAGGTCGTGCGGGACCACCGTCGACAGCGTGCCGTCGGCGTTCTTGCGGAAGAACTCCAGGTCGATGAGATAGAGCGAACCGCGATCGACGCGCTCGACGAGGGCGGCGAAACCACCCGCGCCGATCTGGCCGCCGGGAAACTCGAGGATCAGGTAGCCCACGGGGCCGAGATGCTGTTCTGGCATGAGGCCACATTACCGTGGCCGCACGTCAGTGTTCGGCGGTAGCGGTGATCGCCCCGATACTAGGCACGAACCGCGACGGGAGCAGACACCACGAGTGCGGGGATGTCGGCGACCGAGTCGAGGATGTGGTCCGGGCCGGCCGCCGCCAACAGCGCGCGTCCGGTCTGGCCGGTCAGCACGCCGACCGCGGTGGCCCCGGCGTTGCGCCCGGCCTGCACGTCGACGGCGGTGTCGCCGACGGCGATCACCCGGGACACGTCCTGCACGCGGCACCGCTCCATCGCGCGGAAGATCATGCACGGCGCCGGACGGCCCGCGGGCACGTCGTCGGTGGTGACCACTGCGTCGAGCTGCTCGGCACCTCAGCCCAGCGAGGCCAGGAGCGGCTCGGCGACGGCGCGGTCGAAACCGGTGGTCAGCGCCACCTTCACGCCCCGGGCGCGCAGTGCGGCGAAGGTTGCGGCGGCGCCGTCGATCGCCTGCGGCGGATGCGCGGCGTAGGTCTCGGCCAAGATCGCGCGGAAGCGGTCGAAGGCGGCGAGCACGGTGTCGTGGTCGGCCTCGATGCCGCCGAGTCGGGCCAGGTTATCGATGGCGGTCACCTTGTCGGTGCCCATCCAGTGCTGCAGGTCGGCGGGAGCGACGGTGGCGCCGAGCTCCTCGACGCAGATGCGAAGGGCGTCGTACACGGCGCCGCCGTCGTTCACGGTGGTGCCGGCGATGTCGAAGGCGACGAGGTCGAAGGCCGTGGGGTCGGGCATGAGAGAAGATCCGTTTCTGTGCGGGTGGTTGGTTCAGGCGAGCCGGAGGAGGGAGCGGCCGCCACCGGCGGCGGTGAGCCGGTTGTCGATGGTGATGACGCAGTGGCCGGGTACGTAGCGGTCGTCGGCCGACTCGAGGATGCGGCCGGTGGAATCGGAGGTGATCCGGCAGGCCCGCAGCAGCGGGGAGCCGACCGACACAGCGAGCTGTGCGGCGTCCTCGGCGTCGGCGGCCACGGCGTCGACGCGATGGCGGGCGCTGTCGAGGTCCACGCCGGCGGCCAGCAGGAAGCGGTTGAGCGACCCGGCATCGGGGTCGAACTCCATCAGGAGACGGCCGACGTCCCAGATGAACGTCGAGCGCTCCAACAGGGCTGGCGTGCCGTCGAGCGTCCGCAGCCGCACCAGGGACAGCACCGGATCACCCTCGGCGATGTGCAGTTCTTCGGCGGTCTGCGCATCCGCGCGGTGCCGCGACTGCAACAGCGTGTGCTGCCCCGGTTCGCGACCCTGGGCCCGTGCCCACGCGGTGAACGAACCGAGCTCACTCGACGGATGGGCGGCGCCGCCGCGGACGGTCGGCGCCTTGCCCCGGCCGCCGACGAGGAGGCCTTCGGCGCGCAGCGCGGCCAAGGCCTGCCGGACCGTGCCGCGGGACGCGCTGAACTCGCGGCACAGCTCGGCTTCGCTGGGGGCGCTGGACCCGGCCGGCCAGGCGCCGGACGCGATGCGTTGCCGCAGTTCCTCGGCGAGACGCTGGTGGAGAGGGGAAGTCACACACTTGAGCATACAAGTGGAGTGAACTTGTGCGTGATCATCAAGTGAACAGCAGAAGTACAGCATGGACCTGGATGAACGATTGTTGAACTTGTCTGAACAAGCTGCTCCTCGAGTTGCCGAGCCGCCCTCGGGGCCGCATGGTTCCAGTCGTGAACAACGAATGTGATGTCCTCGTCGTCGGCGCCGGAGTGCTCGGCCTCGGCCACGCCCTCGCCGCACTGGAGCAGGGCCAGCGGGTGATCGTGCTCGAGCGTGAACACCGGATCGTGGGCGCCTCGGTCCGCAACTTCGGCCACGTCGGCGCCACCGTGCAGTCCGGTGAACTTCGCGACCTGGCTCTGGGCGCTCGGCAGCGCTGGCTGTCGGTGGCCGACGCCGCCGGTATCGAAGCCCGGCGCGAGGGCGCAGGCCTGGCCGTGGCCCGTCGCACCGACGAACTCGAGGTGCTGACCGAGCTGGCCGGCAGCCGCGACAGCGTCCGGTTGCTGACCCCGGCGCAGGTCGTCGACCGCCTCGGTGGCGCCGGGGCCGACGACATCGTGGGCGGCGCCGACCTCGGCGACGACCTGCGGGTGGATCCGCGCACCACGGTCCCCCGCCTGGCCGCCTGGGTCGACGCGCAGGACGGTGCCGAGATCCGATGGAACACCGCCTATCTCGGCGCCGAACCCGTGGGCGACGGAGTGCGCGTGCGCACCTCCCGCGGCGAGATCCGGGCCCGCCGGGTGTTCGTCTGCGTGGGCCACGACCTGGACCGGGTGGCCCCGACGGTGGCCGCCGACGCCGGCGTGCAGCGCTGCGGGCTGTCGATGATGCTCACCGAGGATCCCGGCTTCCGCGTCGCCCCCGCAGTCCTGACCGCCACCTCGCTGCTGCGCTACGGCGCGTTCGCCGACACCGCCGCGGCGGCGGTGCTGCGCGAGCGCCTGTCCGCCGAGCGCCCGGACCTCATCGCCGCCGACACCAACATCATGTTCACCCAGCGCCCCGACGGTGGTCTGCTGATCGGCGACTCGCACCTGCTCGACGATTCCCTCGACCCCTTCCTCGACGAAGCGGTCTTCGACCTGCTGCACCGGGAGGTCGAAACGGTGCTCGGTCGTCGGCTGGCCATCCGCCAGCGCTGGCAGGGCATCTACGCCGCCCGCCCGGACGGGCCCTACCTGGTGGCCGAGCTGGCACCCGGCGTCACCGCCTGCTCGGTCACCACCGGTGTCGGTATGACGGTCGGCCTGGAACTGGCCGCCCGCACCGTCGCCGCCGTCCCCGCCTGATCCCGCACCTTCTCTCCTTCTCCTCCCCCAGACTCTCCCTCCCAGACGAAAGCGAAACCTCATGAAGACATTCCTGCGCGGAGCGGTCGCTATGGCGACCGCCCTGTCTCTCGCCGCCGTGACCGCCTGCGGCGGCACCGGATCGGGCGCCTCGGACCCGAACTCGGTGACCGTCTACAGCGCCGACGGCCTCGGCACCTGGTACGAGACCCAGTTCGAGGCGTTCACCGAGCAGACCGGCATCACCGTCAACTACGTCGAAGGCGGCTCCGGTGAGGTCCTCTCCCGGGCGGAGAAGGAACGCTCCAATCCGCAGATGGACGTGCTGATCACCCTGCCGCCGTTCATCCAGCGCGCCGACGACCAGAAGCTGCTGGCGCCCACCAAGGACGCCGACGGCAGCACCGATGCCAACTACGTGGCCCTGGCCAACAACTACTTCGCGATGATCCGCGGCACCGGTGTGGCACCGGCCCCGCAGACCTGGAACGACCTGCTCGATCCGCGGTTCGCCCAGAAACTCCAGTACTCCACCCCCGGGCAGGCCGGCGACGGCACCGCCATGCTGCTGCTCCTGCAGCACGTGATGGGTGAGCAGCAGGGCCTGGACTACCTCGGCGCGCTGCAGGCCAACAACGTCGGCCCGCCGGCGTCGACCGGCAAGCTCGGACCCAAGGTGGCCAAGGGCGAGCTGTCGGTGGCCAACAGCGACGTGCAGATGGCGCTGGCCGCGATCGCCGCGGACAAGGCCGCCTACGAGGTGTTCTTCCCGGCCGGCGCCGACGGCGTCCGCACCACCGTCGCCCTGCCCTACTTCATGGGTCAGGCGGCCAGCGCACCGCACGCGGCCAACGCCGGCAAGCTGATCGACTTCCTGATGTCGGTCCCGGTCCAGCAGACCCTCGCCGAGCAGGTCTACGGCACGTCGCCGCGCGCCGACGTCAACGCCACCGGCCCGCAGGCCGCGGCGATCACCAAGGCCCTCGACGGGGTCACGATCTGGGAGCCGGACTGGACCGCGGTCAACGCCCGCTTCGACGCGCTGATCGACGCCTACAACCAGGCGACCGGCCAGTGAGCGCCCCGGCTTCCGCGGCGTCGACCGCCGCCGTCGACGTCGCCGCCCCCGCCGTCGCACTCCGCGGGGTGAGCGTGGCCTACGGCGACACCGTCGCCCTGGCCGACTGCTCCTTCGAGGTGCGGCGCGGCGAGACCCTCGCCCTGCTGGGCCCGTCCGGCTCGGGCAAATCGACCGCACTCAAGGCCATCGCCGGCTTCGAGAACGTCGTCGGCGGCACCGTGGAGATCGGCGGCCGCGATGTGACCGGACTGTCCCCGGCCGCCCGCGGCACCGGCTTCGTGATGCAGCAATACGCGCTGTTCCCGCACATGAGCGTGCGTGCCAATGTGTCCTTCGGACTCAAGGCGCAGAAGGTGGCGCGCGCCCAGATCAAGCCGCGGGTCGACGAAGTGCTGCGCATGGTCGGCATGTTCGGCTTCGCCGACCGGCTGCCGCGCGAGCTCTCCGGCGGCCAGCAGCAGCGCGTGGCGATCGCGCGGGCGTTGGCACCGAGCCCGTCGTTGCTGCTGCTCGACGAACCGCTCTCCGCCCTGGACACCCGCCTGCGCGAGGAGATGTTGATCGAACTGCAGCAGCTGCGGCGCGACCTGCCGGGCATTGCGATCGTGCACGTGACCCACGATCAGGCCGAGGCCCTCGCCCTGGCCGACCGGATTGCGATCATGCGCAACTCCCGGCTGGAAGCCATCGACACCGCCGACCGGCTGTTCCACCAGCCGCCCAGCGAGTTCGCCGCGACCTTCCTCGGCGGTGCTGACATCCTGCCCGCCCGGGCCACCGCGCCGGTCGTCGCCGGCGGCGTCGGCACCTTCGAGCACGGCGGGCTGCACCTGCGCGCCGTCTCGGCCACCGCCCTGGCCGGCGACAAGCACGTCGCCCTCGCGGTGCGCCCGTGGGCGTGGGAACTGTCCGAGCAGCCGCGCGACAACGCCGTCCAGGTGCTCGTGCACGACAGCCAGTGGCGCGGCGCCGTGCGCCACGTGCGGGCCCGGGTGGCCGCCACCGATCAGTTCATCGGCGTGGACGTGCCGGTGCTCGACGCCGCCCCGGAGTCCGGTCGGCAGATGTGGGCGCACGTCGCACCCGAGCACGTGCACGTGGTGCCCGCGGAGAAGAGCGCATGACCGCCGTCCTGGACCGGCCCGCGCCGAGCACGCCGCCGCGCCCGCGCGCGGTGGCGCCGCGGCTCCGCAAGACCCTGCTGGTGGCCGGGCCGCTGCTGATCCTGGCCCTGAGCCTCGGCTACCCGCTGATCTGGGCGGTGTCGTCGTCGTTCACCGATCGGTCCGGCGCGTACGTCGGCACCGCCACCTGGCAGGCCGCCCTCGGCGACGACGCCGTGCAGAAGGCCTTCGTCAAGACCCTGCAGATCGCCGCGCTCTCCACCGCCGGCTGCGTGGTGGTGGGCACCTTCCTGGCCTTCGTGCTGGCGTTCATCCCGTTCCGCGGGTCGTCGCTGGTGGTGCGCATCATCGAATCGGTGGTGGCGTTGCCGTCGTTCCTGATCCCGTTGGCGTTGGGCGTGCTGTTCGGTCCGGTGGGCGTGGTCTCCAGCGCCACCGGGCACCGGTTCTCGTTCATGAGCTCCATGCTGGGCGTGGTGCTGGCCGAGATCGCGTTCTACACCCCGTTCGTGGTGCGCCCGCTGCTGGCGGCGTTCACCTCGTTCCCCAGCGCGCACATCGACGTGGCCTCGTCGCTGGGGGCAGGGCCGCTGCGGATCGCCGCCCGCGTCATCGCCCCGCGGGTGTGGCCGGCGCTGGCCGCAGCGGCCGCACTCACCTTCCTGCTGACCCTCAACGAGTTCGGCATCGTGCTGTTCACCGGCGCGAAGGACGTGATGACGCTGCCGATGCTGATCTACACCAAGTCGATGGTGTCCTCGGACTTCGCCACCGCCGCGGTGCTGGCCACCATTCAGCTGGTGCTGTCGGTGAGCGCCTACCTCCTCTACCGGACCATCGTGCGCCGCTTCGGCGCCACCACCTAGGAGCCCTTCGATGCTGATTCGCAGCTCCACCGGCCGTCGCCTCATCTGGGCGGTGTTCGCGCTGGTCCTCGGCGTGCTGGTGATCTCCCCGATCGCGGTCACCGCGATCACCGCGTTCGCGCAGACCTGGAACTCGGCGTTGCCGTCCGGTCTCACCACCGACCACATGGCCAGCACGCTCACCGCGTCGAACATGCAGAGCATTCTGGTGTCCATCCAGACCGCACTCATGGCGTCGGCGGTCGCGGTGGCGCTCGGCACCTGGGCGGCGTTGGCCGCCCGGTCGGCACGGCCGCGCCTGCGCGCCGTGATCGACCCCGCCTTCCACGTGCCGGTCGCGGTGCCGTCGGTGGTGATCGGTCTGGCCGTGCTGATCGCCTTCTCGCGCTCGCCGCTGATCTTCAACGGCACCCCGTGGATCGTGATTCTGGTGCAGGCGCTGCTGGTGCTGTCGTTCGCGTTCTCGATGGTGTCGGCCGCGGCCAAGGGCCTGGATCCGGCCCTCGATCAGGTCGCCGGTTCGCTGGGCGCCTCGGGCCGACGCACCCTACCCTGCCGCTGCTCACCCCGGCCATCGCCGCGGCCGCCGGACTATCGGTGGCGCTGTGCATGGGCGAGCTCGGCGCGACGATCATGGTGTACCCGGCGTCCTGGCGGCCCCTGCCGGTCACCATCTTCACCCAGTCCGATCGCGGTGACCTGTTCGGCGCGGCCGCCAACACCCTGCTGCTGGTCCTGGTGACCGTCGCGATCCTGGGCGTGCTCAGCCGGTTCCGGTCGCGCGCCCAGGTGCGGTAGCGGATCAGAGCCCGGCGGCGGCCACGATCTGTTCGGCGGCCAACGCCGGGGTCAGGCTGCCGTCGAGCACACCGCGCTCGGCGGTGGCCCGGACCTGCTGCACCGCGGGATCGTCGGCCAGCTTGGACAGGAACGCCTCCTGCACCATGGCCCACGTCCACTCCACCTGCTGGCGGGCGCGGCGCTTGTCGAACTCGCCGGCCGCGGTCAGCACGTCCCGGTGCTCCAGGATCTTGGCCCAGTACTCGTCGACGCCGGTGTTCTCCCGGGCGCTCATGGTGAGCACCGGAGGAGTCCACAGGGCGTCGTGCGGGTAGATCAGCCCGAGGGCGTTCCGCAGCTCGCGGGCCGCGCCGCGCGCCTCGTTGATGTGCTTGCCGTCGGCCTTGTTCACCACGACGATCTCGGCGAGCTCCAGCACGCCCTTCTTGATGCCCTGCAACGAGTCACCGGTGCGCGCCAGCGTCAAGAAGGTGAAGGTGTCGACCATGCCGGCCACACTCACCTCGGACTGGCCCACGCCGACGGTTTCCACCAGCACCACGTCGTAACCCGCGGCCTCCACCAGCACGATAGTCTCGCGGGTGGCCTTGGTGACGCCGCCGAGCGTGCCCGACGACGGCGACGGCCGGACGTAGCCCTGCGGCGCCGCCGACAGCTGCCCCATCCGGGTCTTGTCGCCCAGGATGGAGCCGCCGGTGCGGGTCGACGACGGGTCGACGGCCAGCACCGCCACCCGATGACCGAGGTCGATCAGGTGCATGCCGAGCGCCTCGATGGTGGTCGACTTGCCCACGCCGGGTACACCCGTGATGCCGACGCGGAACGACTTGCCCGCGTGCGGCGTAAGGTTCAGCAGCAGTTGCTGCGCCGCGGCCCGATGGTCGGGGCGTACCGATTCGACCAGCGTGATCGCGCGCGCCAGCAGCGAGCGGTTGCCGGCGAGCACGCCCTCGGTGAGGGCGTCGACGTCGACCTTGCTCATACAGACAGGTCCAGGCCCTGCTGATCGGCGAGCTTGCGGATCAGATCGACGGCCGAGTCGGCGATCACGGTGCCGGGCGGGAAGATCGCCGCGGCGCCGGCCTCGTACAGTTCGTCGAAGTCGCCGGGCGGAATCACACCGCCCACCACGATCATGATGTCCTCGCGACCCACCTCGGCCAGCGCCTGCTTCAGAGCGGGCACCAGCGTGAGGTGACCGGCCGCCAGCGACGAGACACCGACGACGTGCACGTCGTTGTCCGCGGCCTGGCCCGCCACCTCTTCCGGGGTCGCGAACAGCGGCCCGACGTCCACGTCGAACCCGAGGTCGGCGAACGCGGTCGCGATGACCTTCTGGCCGCGGTCGTGGCCGTCCTGGCCCATCTTGGCCACCAGGACGCGGGGACGACGACCCTCGGCGTCTGCGAAGGCGTCGACGACGGCCATCGCCTCGTCGATGTTGCTCACCGAATCACCTGCTTCGTTGCGGTAGACACCGCTGATGGTGCGGATCTCGGCCTGGTGGCGGCCGTAGACTTTCTCCATGGCGTCGGAGATCTCGCCGCCGGTGGCACCGTGGCGCGCGGCCTCGATGGCCAGCGCCATCAGGTTGTTGTCCAGGTCGCTGCCACCGGGCTCGGCGGCAGCGCGGGTCAGATCGGCCAGCGCGGCGTCCACGGCGGACTGATCGCGCTCGGCACGCAGCTTCTCCAGCTTGGCCAGCTGCTCGGCGCGCACCTTCGAGTTCTCGACCTTGAGGACCTCGATCTCTTCGTCCTCGGCGACGCGGTACTTGTTGACGCCCACCAGCGGCTGCTGGCCGGAGTCGATACGCGCCTGGGTGCGGGCGGCGGCCTCTTCGATGCGGAGCTTCGGCAGGCCCTCGTTGATGGCCTGCGTCATGCCGCCGGCGGCCTCCACCTCGGCGATGTGGGCGCGGGCCTTGTCGGCCAGCTGCGCGGTGAGCCACTCGACGTAGTTCGAGCCGGCCCACGGATCGATCGGGCGGGTGGTGCCCGACTCCTGCTGCAGCAGCAGCTGGGTGTTGCGGGCGATGCGCGCGGAGAAGTCGGTCGGCAGGGCGATCGCCTCGTCGAGCGCGTTGGTGTGTAGCGACTGGGTGTGGCCCTGGGTGGCGGCCATCGCCTCCACGCAGGTGCGGGCCACGTTGTTGAACACGTCCTGCGCGGTCAGCGACCAGCCGGAGGTCTGCGAGTGGGTGCGCAGCGACAGGCTCTTCGCGCTCTTCGGCTCGAACTTCTCGACCAGTTCGCTCCACAGCAGGCGCGCGGCACGGAGCTTGGCGACCTCCATGAAGAAGTTCATGCCGATGCCCCAGAAGAACGACAGGCGCGGCGCGAACTTGTCGATGTCCAGCCCAGCCTCCAGACCGGCACGGATGTACTCCACGCCGTCGGCCAGGGTGTAGGCCAGCTCCAGGTCGGCCGTCGCTCCGGCCTCCTGGATGTGGTAGCCGGAGATCGAGATGGAGTTGAACTTCGGCATCTTGGCGCTGGTGTAGGCGAAGATGTCGGAGATGATCCGCATGGACGGGGCCGGCGGATAGATGTAGGTGTTGCGGACCATGAACTCCTTCAGAATGTCGTTCTGAATGGTTCCGGCCAGCTTCTCCGGCGGCACGCCCTGCTCTTCGGCGGCCACCACGTACAGCGCCAGGATCGGCAGCACCGCGCCGTTCATGGTCATCGACACCGAGACGTTGCCGAGATCGATGCCGTCGAATAGCTGACGCATGTCCAGGATGGAGTCGATCGCGACACCGGCCATGCCGACGTCACCGGCCACGCGCGGGTGGTCGGAGTCGTAACCGCGGTGGGTGGCGAGGTCGAAGGCCACCGACAGGCCCTTCTGACCGGCCGCGAGGTTGCGGCGGTAGAAGGCGTTGGACTCGGCGGCGGTGGAGAAGCCCGCGTACTGGCGGACCGTCCACGGCTGGTTGACGTACATCGTCGGGTACGGGCCGCGGATGAACGGCGCCTCACCGGGGATGGAGTCGAGCGGGTAGCTGTCGGCCGCGGCGGTCTCGTCGCGGTCGGCGCGGGTGTACACCGGCGCCACGTCGATCTGCTCGGGCGTATGCCACACGGTCTGCTCGGCGGTGTAGCCGTGCGTCCCGGCGAGGGAGTCGACGAGGGCTGAGGAATCGTCGGCGTCCGGGGTTCCGGTGAGGCCGTCGAGATCCAGTTCGACGTCGGAGAAATCGGGAATCATGTTCTCGCTCATGGTCTTTACTCCCCCGCCTGCGCGGTGATGGTGTCCAGCAGCTCGGTCAGGGTGGCGACGGCGTCGATGCCGACGCGCAGGGAACCGTCCGGGGCGTCGCCGCCGTCGGGCCATTCCTTGTCCGGACCGGCCAGCAGCACGCGGTCGATACCGGCGGCGCGGGCCGCGGCCAGCACGGCCGGACCGTCCTGCGCGTACCGCGCCTTGGTGCCGCACAGCACGGCGATGGTGCCCGCACCGGTCGCGACCTGCGCGACGGTGTCGGCGGTGACCGGACCGGGGTTGACGGCCTCGATACCGCCGGCGGCGAGCAGGTTGGCGACGAAGGTGGTGCGGCCGTTGTGCTCGGCGACGCTGCCCAGCGGCAGCAGCAGGACGGACGGGCGCACGGTGGCCGCGTCGGCGCGGTCGCGCAGCTGCTCGAAGCGGCGCGCGACGCGGGCCAGGCCCGCGGTGGCGGTCGGCACGTCGGTGGTGTCGGCGAGGGCTTCAGCGAAGGCCGCTTCACCTAGATTCGGGAACTCGGAGACACCGGTGATCGGGGCGCTGCGGTCGGCGACGGCGGCGTCGCGGGCGGCCAGCGCCTCGTCGATCCAGGTGCGGATCGAGGAGAGTGCCTCGGTGTAGCCGCCGAGACGCTCGACGTCGGTGAAGACCTTCCAGCCCGCCGCGGCCAGGTCGGTGGTGAGGTCCTCGACGAACCAGGAGCCGCCGGCCGGATCCAGCACACGGCCCACGTTGGACTCCTCCAGCAGCAGCAGCTGGGTGTTGCGCGCGATGCGGGCGGAGAAGGAGGCCTTGGACGAGCGGGCCGACAGCGGCAGCGCGGCGTCGTAGCCGAGGACGGTCACCTGGTCGGCGCCGCCGACACCGGCGCCGAAGGCGGCGACGGTGGTGCGCAGCATGTTCACCCACGGGTCGCGCTGGGTGAGCATCGACAGGTCGGTGACGGCGTGGGTGAGGGCGGCTCCGGCGTCGGGGGCGCCGAGTACCTGGGCGACGCGGGCCCACATGAGCCGCAGCGCGCGAAGCTTGGCGATGGAGGCGAACTGGTCGTCGCCCACCGAGACCGCGAAGGTGATCTGGCCGAGCGCCTGCACCGGGGTCCGGCCGGCGGCGACGAGATCGCGGACGTGGGCGAGTCCGGCGGCGACCAGCAGGCCGATCTCCTGGGCGTTGGTGGCGCCGGACTGGGCGAAGTCGGTGCCGTCGACGCGGAAGGTGCGCACGCGCTCGGGGGCGTTCACCGCGAGGGCGACGGCCGCCTCGACGGCGACGGTGGCTCGCCCGGAGAAGGCTGCGGTGTACGGCGACAGGCCCAGGCTGTGCGTGGTGGACGCCATCGCGGGCGCCTCCTGCGGCGGTGCCGGGCGGTCGGCGAGGACCCGGAGGAACTGCTCGGCGGCGGCGATGCCGTCGGCGCCGGCGTCCAGGGTCACCGGAAGCAGGTCGAGGTAGATGTCGGCCAGGATCGTCGCCAGTTCCGCGTCACCGGCGGCCGCGAGCCACACGCCGCTGGCACCGTTGCCTGCCGCCTCGAGGATGGCTTCGTTGAGGTCGGCCGCGCTCTGGCCGAGCAGATCGCCGAAGCGTTCGGTGACGCGCCAGCCCTGGTGGACGTCGCGCTGCGGATCCGCGCCGCGGACGAACGGGAAGCTGCCGGGCAGACCGCGTTCGCTGTTCTCATCCTTGCGGGTGTACAGCGGGCGGACCGTCACGTCGTCGCGGGTCGGCGTCGACAACAGAGCTTCCGGGGTGTCGGGCAGATCGGCCGGATCCACCCGGCGGCCCTTGGCGAGGACGGCCGCGGCGGCCGTCGACCACCGCTGGTAGTCCTGGTCGAGTTGCTCCCGCGTATGCGGTGTGCCTGCTGCGGTCATAGCTGCCGATGTCCTCCGTGCTCGCTGGCGGTGCGCCTTCGAGCACATTATCCGATAGTGACTGTCCCTCTATCCGCCCCGGCCTGTGAGGCCGCACACGTGGGGGCGGGCCCTAGACTCTTCGTGTGCGCCGCCATCTTCGTTCCCGAGTCGTCGAGGAGCCCGTCGACCTCGCGACCGGGACGGTCGGCCCCGCTGCCTCGCCCACCGGTCGGCGGAACGTCTGGCGGGCGGTCCTCGGTCTGGCCGCGGTTCTCGTGGTGCTGGTGGCCGCCTATTTCGTCCCGCTCCCCTCGATCGAGGTGGTGCGGGAATGGTCGGACTCGGTCGGTTCGTGGTTCGTGGTCCTCTTCTTCGCGGCGTACTTCCTCGGCGCGATCGCGCCGCTGCCGCGGTCGCCGTTCACCGTGATGTCCGGGCTCTTGTTCGGGCCGCTCGTCGGTTTCGCCGGTGCCATGCTGGCGTCCTCGGCGGCCGCCGTCGTGGCCTTTCTGCTCGCTCGACGACTGGGCCGCGCCCGCGTGCAGCGGCACTTGGACCGGGCGGTGTTCCGGTCCATCGAGGAGCGTTTGGAGCGACGCGGCTGGCTGGCGGTGGGGTCGCTGCGGATGATCCCGGTGGTGCCGTTCGCGGTGGTGAACTACGCGGCGGGCCTGTCGTCGGTGCGGCTGGCGCCGTACACGGTGGCGAGCATCCTCGGCACGATCCCGGGCACCGCGGCCGTCGTCTTCCTGGGCGACGCGTTGGCCGGCGAAGCCGATCCGGTGATGGTGATCGCCTCGGGCCTGCTGTTCGCGGTGGGCGTGATCGGGCTCATCGTCGACGCCCGTCTCCCGGTCGCCGAGTAGCCTTCGTCGGCAGGAACTCCCCGGGGCGGTGCGGGTCTCCGGTGATCAGCCCGAACCCTTGACAACCAATTTTCAAGCTTTGATACTTGATTGATAGAAATCAAGATCTAGGGCTTGAGGGGTGCGGAATGATCGTTCTCACCGCAGATCAGCGATCCAGCCGGACCGACGTCGACCGGGTACCCGACCTGCTGCGCCGGTACGCCGACCTCCCCGCCGTGCGGGGCTTCGACCGCACCGCCGGCGACGAGGTGGAGGCAGTCTTCGACGACCCGGAACGCGCCGCCGCGGTCGCCGTGGAATTGGCCGCCTCCGGGTTCTGGAGCGTTGGCCTCGGAGTGGCCGACGTCGAGACTCCCCTGCCGTCAGCGGCGCGCGCCGGCCGCGGCACCGCGTTCATCGCCGCGCGCGAAGCCGTCGAAGCGGCCAAGAACCGGCGCGTCCCGCTGCAGGTGGTGGGCCCGTCGCCGTGGTGTCTGCACGCGCAGACCGCCGCCGCACTCCTGGTGGACCTGCTGACCGAGCGCACCGAGGCCGGCCGCGAAGCGGTGGCACTGGTCGCCGGCGGTATGACCCAAGCGCACGCCGCGAAGAAGCTGGGGATTACGCCGCAGGCGGTGTCGCTGCGACTGCGCACCGCGCGCTGGGATCTGCAGCGTGACACCGAACGCCTCGTGGTTCGGCTGTTGACCCTGAGTGAGGAGGACCGATGATCGCGCTGATCCTATTGGTGGTGGCGACCGTCGTCGCCTTCGTCGGCGTGCCGCTGCGCACTCGCCTCGTCGTGGATGAGCGGCGCAGCGATGCCGATGTCCGACGCTACGACCTCGTCATGGCGGTCGCGATGGCGGCCTTCGTCGGCGCTGCGGCGATCGCAGTCGGGGTCGCCGGCGGGCTGAGCGGTGCAGCGGCCGTCGCCGGCCAGGTGATCGCGGTGATCGCGTCGGCGGTGACCGGCGGCTACGTGGTGCGCACCGTCCTCGCGTTCGGTGGGATCCCCACGCGCAGTGAGAATTTCGACGATCCGGCCCCCGACCCACCGCTGCGCGGCGGCCGCGTGATCGGCCTGATGGAGCGCGCCGGCGTGACGGTGAGCCTGCTGCTCGCGTGGCCGGCCGGCATCGCGGTGATCCTCGGGATCAAGGGCCTGGCCCGCTTCCCGCAACTGCGCGAACATCATGCGAGCGAACAGTTCATCCTCGGCACCTTCGCCTCGGTGCTGTGGGCCTGCGCGCTCGGCGGGATCGGCTACCTGCTGGGCCGCTGAGTCGCTGCGCTCGGTCTACTCCGGGGGCTCGGTGACGAAGTCGAGGAGTTCCTCGACGCTGCGGATCAGCGGGACCTCCAGCTCGCGGTAGCTGGACACCGCGTTCAGCACTCGACGCCACCCGTCTTGCGGTGTGCCCCAACCCAATTCGTCGCAGATACCGGTCTTCCAGTCCGTGCCCATCGGGATCGTCGGCCACGCGTCGATCTTCACCGCGGCCGGCTTCACGGCCTGCCACACGTCCACGTAGGGGTGCCCGCACACCAGCACGTGCGGGCCCACCTCGGCGGTGAGCTTCTCCTCCTTGGAACCGGACACCAGGTGATCCACCAGGACGCCGGCCCGACGGTGCGCGGCCGGCTGGAAATCGGCCAGGGCGTCGTCGAGATTGTCCAGACCGTCCAGGCTCATCACCACGATGCCTTCGGCGCGCAGATCGTCGCCCCAGACGCGTTCGAGCAGCGTCGCGTCGTGCACGCCTTCGACGAAGATGCGGCTCGCCCGCGCAGTCCGCGCCCGCTGCTTCGGCAGCGCCCGCGAACCGGACGCGGTCCGAATGGTCTGCGGCGCGTTCGGGCCGCGCCCGCGCGGACGGACCAGCGTGACCGGTTTGCCGTCGATCAGGAACGCGGCGGGGTACGCGTGGAAGACGCGGGTGGCCCCGCGCCGATCCTCCAGCCGCACCATGTCGGCGGCGTAGGTCTTCTCCCAGCCGACCACGGCGCCGCAGAAACCGGTGGCCGCATCCTCCACCACCAGGCCCGGTTCGCCGGCCACCTCGGGAGCCTTCGGCTTGCTGCGGCGCGGCTGCGCCAGAACGTCACGTCCGTAGCGATCATTGGTCACGAGTCCCCAGGCTAGGCCACGCGGAGGGTTCGGCGGCGACGACGCTCCGCGTATCGTGGAGAGGTCATGTCACGATCACTGCCCAGCCCCACGACCGGCCTGCTGCGGGCCTGGCCGGCGTCCGCACTCGCCGTGTGGAGCGCCGCCTGGCGCGCCGGTCTCGCCTCCCCCGACGACGTCCTGCACACGCTCCACGACTACGCCGAGACGCACGACGTCGACACCGGCGGCACCGCGTTGGACCTGGTCCGGCTCGTGGGCGCCGCCCGACGCAGCGCGGTGGTGTTCCCCGCGCCCGGCGATGCGCAGGGCCTGCCGTCGGAGGCCGAGGACGTACTGATTCTGGACCGCGCGGACGGCCCGCCGCTCGCGCTCACCGCGCGCGGCACCGCCGAGCGGTGCCGCTGGAGCGTGCGGGAACTCGGCCCCGACGTGGACGTCCTGGCGCTCGGCGGCGACCAGACCGCGGGCGAACTGGAATACGACCTGCGGGAGGCCGTCGGCGAGGCGGCGACGGTGATCGCCGGCCTCGCCGGACCGCGAGTCGGCGGTCCCGCCGACCTTCGCGACGCACTCGCCGCGCGGACGGCGGCCGTCTCGCTGGACCTGCCGCCGCACGACCGGCAGCGCGTGGACCGGATGCTCGCCACCGCCGCACAGATCGACGCCATCGTCGAGCTCGCCGGTGGCGGTCTCGGCGCCTCCGCGCAGCAGGTGGAGAATGCCGACGCTCAGCTCCGCCGCCTCTCGACGCTGACCCGCCGGGCCCGCGCCGCCGCGATCAACACGCTCCTGCGCGACTACTACCGCGACTGACGTCCTACCGGGTGGGGCGCGGCGGCAGCTGGCAGCAGCCCGGCCGGCAGAGCGCGCCGTTGTCGCCGCAACCGAGTGCGGACGTGTCACCGCCGCCGTCGGCGTAGTCCTCGATCAGATCGGCGATCATCGCCAGGAACGCCGGGTCGGTGCCGACCGTGTCGGCGCGGGCATAGCCCATCCCCAGTTCCTCGGCGCGCTGCCGAGCCTCGGTGTCCAGATCCCAGACCACTTCGAGGTGGTCGGAGACGAACCCGATCGGACACACCACCACGCGACCGACGCCTTCCTCGGCCAGCGCGTCGAGGTGGTCGCAGATGTCCGGCTCCAGCCAGGGCACCTGGGGCGGACCCGAGCGCGACTGCCAGACCAGATCGTGGTTCTCGACGCCCAGCTCGTCGGCGACGCGTTGCGCCGCCCCGGCCACCTGGCGCGAGTACAGGTGCCCGCCGTCCTCCGGCGGCCCGGCGGTCCGGTCGGCGCCGAGCGGAATCGAGTGCGCGGTGAACACCAGTCGAGCCGGGGCGCCCTCCCCCAACTCGGCCAGCGCACGACGGACCGCCGCCGCGGCCGCGGCGACGAAACCGGGGCGGTCCCAGAACTGCGGAAGTTTGCGCACCAGCAGGTCCGACGAGCCGTCCACCTGCGCCAGCGCACCGGCGAGGTCCTCGTGGTACTGGCGGCAACCCGAGTAACCGCCCCACGCGGACGTCGGGAACACCAGAACCCGACGGTGGCCGTCGCTCCGCAGAGCGGTCAGCGCATCGGCGACGAAGGGTGTCCAGTTGCGGTTACCGAAGTAGATCGGCAGATCCGTGCCGCGCGAACGCAGCTCGGCCTGCAGCGCCGCGATCATGTCCAGGTTCAGCCGGTTGATCGGTGAGATGCCGCCGAAGTGCAGGTAGTGCTCCACCACCTCCTCGAGCCGCTCGGGCGGCACCCCGCGACCGCGCGTGACGTTCTCCAGGAACGGACGAACGTCCTCGGGACCGTCCGGTCCGCCGAAGGAGTGGAAGAGGACGGCGGTGAACTGCTCGGATGCGGCCGCCGTCATGTCAGCTCAGCAGGTTCTCGGGGAACCAGGTGTTGTGGCTGGCACCGCCGTCGACGTAGACGATGGAACCGGTGGTGGCCGGGAGCCAGTCCGACAGCAGCGCGACGACGCTCTTGCCGACCGGGGCGGGATCGTCGACGTTCCAGCCGATCGGCGACGCACCGTCCCAGTACTCGTTGAGCATGTTCAGCTTCTTGGCATCGTCGGTCGCGGTGCCGGAGATCGCCTTGGCGGCCAGGGTCTTGATCGGACCGGCGGCCACCAGGTTGGAACGCACCTTCTTGGCGTACCCCACCTCGCGGGCCACGTAGCGGTTCACCGACTCCAGCGCGGCCTTGGCCACGCCCATCCAGTTGTAGTCGGGCACAGCGGTGCGCGGATCGAAGTCCATGCCCACGATGGAGCCGCCCTCGTTCATCACCGGCAGCACGGCGCGCGCCAGCGACGCGTAGCTCCACGCCGAGATCTCGAAGGCCTTGGCCGCGTCCGGGCCGGGGCCGTCGAGGAACGGCAGCGCATCCGGACCCATCAGGGTGCGCGGGGCGAAGGCGATCGAATGCACCACGCCGTCGATGCCCTCCGGGGCCAGTGCGCGCACCTGATCGGCCAGGGCGCCCAGGCTCTCCTCGTCGGTCACGTCCAGACCGATCGCGTCGGGCACTTCCTGCGGGAGGCGCTTAGCGATGCGGTTGATGAGCCGCAGCCGCTCCGGGATGCCGGTGATGATCACCTTGGCGCCGGCCTCCTGTGCCTGCGCCGCGGTAGCGAAGGCGATGGAGGCGTCGGTGATGATGCCGGTGACGAGAATGGTCTTGCCTGCGAGGATTCCGCTCACGGGATGCTCCTAGAAAGTAGTGGGGTGGGTCAGTGACCCATGCCGAGGCCGCCGTCGACGTTGATCACGTTGCCGGTGACGTAGGCGGAGTCGTTCGAGGCGAGGAAGCTGACGACGGCCGCCACCTCTTCGGGCTGGCCCATGCGCTTGGCCGGAATGGCCTGGTCCACCGCGGTCTTGGTGTAGTCCTCGGGCAGCGCGCGGGTCATGTCGGTGTCGATCAGGCCCGGGGCCACCACGTTGGCGGTGATGTTGCGGCCGCCCAGCTCGCGGGTCACCGAGCGCGCCAGACCGATCACGCCGGCCTTCGACGCGGCGTAGTTCGCCTGGCCGGGGGTGCCCATCATGCCGACAACCGAGCCGAGGTAGATGAACCGGCCCCAGCGCTTCTTCAGCATGTCGCGGGTGGCGGCCTTGGTGACGCGGAAGGCGCCGGTCAGGTTCGCGTCGAGCACCGTGGCGAAGCTGTCCACGCTCATCCGCATGATGAGGGTGTCCTCGGTGATGCCGGCGTTGGCGACGACCACCTCGACGGGGCCCTGGTGCTCGGCGACCTCGGCGAAGGCGCGGGTCACCGACTCGTCGTCGGTCACATCGCACTGCACGCCGAACAGGCCCTCGGGGGCGCCGGAGCCGCGGTGGGTCACGGCGACCTTGTGGCCGTCGGCGGCGAGGCGCTGGGCCACGGCCAGGCCGATACCCCGGTTACCGCCGGTGACGAGCACCGAGCGCGGAGTGAATTCGGGGGTCTGTGCATTCTCTGACATGGTTGTCCAACCTATCTCACGGAAGTCGGCGGTTGAGGAAGAGGGCACCCGCGGTCCCGGCGAGCACCAGCAGCGTTCCCGCGATCATCCACGGGCGGGAGTTGTCGCCGCGCTGGCGTTCGGTGCCGATCTGTTCGCGCAGCGTCGAATAGACCTTGTTCAGCTCGTCCAACGACGACGCGGTGTAGAAGTTGCCGCCGGAGATGTTCGCGATCTGGCGCAGCGAATCGTCGTCGACGGGCACCGGCACGCGCTGCATCTGGCCGTTCGGCCCCTCGAGTTCGACGGTGCCGCTGAGTGTTCCGAAGGAGATGGTGGAGACCGGGATGTTCTCCTCCTTGGCCTTGCGGGCTGCGGTGAAGCCGCCGCGCTCGGCGTTCGGGCTCTCCGGCACGGTCTGCTTGCCGTCGGACAGCAGCACCACGTGCGCGGGCGGCGCGTGCGAGTCGCCGCCGAGCGCCGAGTTGAGCGTCTGAATCTGGTCGAGCGCCGCGAAGATGCCCTCGCCGGTGGCCGTCTTGTCGGCCAGCTTCAACTTTCCCAGCGCGTTCTTGGTGGCGTTGTGGTCGGGCGTCGGCGACACCAGGGTCGACGCGGTGCCGGCGAACGACACCAGACCCAAATTGATGCCCGCGGTCAACTCGTCGGCGAAACGCTTGCCCGCCGCCTGCGCGGCTTCCAGGCGCGACGGCGCCACGTCGGTGGCCATCATCGAGTTGGAGACGTCCACCACCAGCATCACGGTGGCGCGGTTGCGCGGCACGTCGCGTTCGGCCAGCGGACCGGCCATCGCAATGGTCAACAAGAGCAGGCCGACGGCCAGCACACCGAACGGCACGTGCCGGAACCGGTCGCGCGCGCCCGGCGTGACCGACCGCAGCACGTCCAGATTGGCGAAGCGCAGGGCGCGGGTCTTCCGCCGCCGCATCTCGATGACGTACGCCGCCACCAGTGCGACGACCAGCAGGATCGACAGCAGCCACCACGGGTGGCCGAACCAACGGCTCATCTACCGCACCCCCGCCGCACGACGTCGACGGCCCACGAATCGCACGGTGTCGGCGATCCAGTCGCGATCGGTCTGCAGCGTCAGCACCGCCCCGCCGCAACTGCGGAACGCGGCGTGCACCTGCTCCCGGTGGGCGGCCGCGGCGGCCGCGAAGTCCGCGCGCACCTGCGGCGTCACGTCGATTTCCAGCACGTCGCCGGATTCGGCGTCGGCCAGGGTCACCGGGCCCACCGGGGGCAATGCGATGTCCAGTGGATCGAGCACCTCCACACCGAGCAACTCGTGGTGGGCGCCGATGGCGCGCAGCGAACGCGTCCAGTCGAGGGGGCCGAGGAAGTCACTGATCACCACGGCCAGGCCGCGGCGTCGTTGCGGACGACGCAGGGCTTCCAGACCCGCGTTCAGGTCGCCGCGGACACCGGCGTTGCTGCGATGGGTGGTGGCGAGCGTCTTCAGCAGGTTGCGGTCGTGGGCGCGGCCCGAGCGTGCGGGCACGCGCGCGATGGTGTCGCCGGTGACGACGACGGCGCCGTGCCGATTACCGCCGCCGGCGGTCAGGTGGACCACCGCGGCCGCCGCGGCGACGGCGAGGTCGCGCTTGGTGTGCTCCCCCGACCCGAAGTCGAGGCTGGCGGAGGCGTCCATCACGAACCAGGTCTCCAGCTCGCGGTCGGCGATCATCTGCCGGACGTGCGGCTGCGTGGTGCGTGCGGTGACCGACCATTCCATCCGCCGGATGTCGTCGCCGGGCTGATACGGTCGCGCCTCGCCGGGCTCGGAGCCCGGCCCCGGAATCAGGCCGAGGTGGGCACCCTGGAGCACGCCGTCCAGCTTGCGACGGACCGTCAGCTCCAGGCTGCCCAGCGCCGCCGTCAGCTGCGGGTCGTCGAGGTCACCTCCGCGCAGAGACGGCAGATCGCTATTGGCCGACATGACCCTCCGGGGTCGGCGCCTGCTGCGGCGCGGCCTGCTGCTGCGGGACCGGCTGCTGCTGCGGTGCTTGCTGCTGCGGGACCGGCTGCTGCTGCGGTGCTTGCTGCTGCGGGGCCTGCGGGTACTGCTGGGGAGCGGGCTGCTGCGGCACCTGCTGCTGCGGTGCCGCGCTGACCTGCGGAAGTCCGACGGTCTGCAGGATCCGGGTGATGATCTGGTCCGGCGTCACCTCGTCGGCGAGCGCGTCGTAGCTGAGCACCAGGCGGTGACGCAGCACGTCCGGAATGATCTCGACGACGTCCTGCGGGATCACGTAGTCGCGGCCGCGGATCACCGCGAGGGCGCGGGCAGCGGCCACGATGCCGAGGGTGGCGCGCGGGGAGGCGCCGTAGCTGAGCCAGGTCGCCACGTCGGTCAGGCCGAGATCGGCCGGACGCCGAGTGGCGTCGACGACGCGCACCACGTAGTCGACCAGGGCGTGGTGCACGAAGACGCCGGCGGCCACCTTCTGCAGGCGGATGGTGGTGGCCGGGTCCAGGATCTGCGAGGCGGTCGGCGGCTCGATGCCCATCCGATAGACGATCTCGCGCTCCTCCTCCACCGACGGATAGTCGACGAGGACCTTGAACAGGAAGCGGTCGCGCTGCGCCTCGGGCAGCGGGTAGACGCCCTCGTTCTCGATCGGGTTCTGGGTGGCCATCACCAGGAACGGATCGGGCATCGGGTAGGTGATGCCGCCGATCGACACGTGCCGCTCGGCCATCACCTCCAGGAGGGCCGACTGCACCTTGGCCGGAGCGCGGTTGATCTCGTCGGCCAGCAGGAAGTTGGTCACCACCGGACCGAGCTCGGTGTCGAACTCTTCGCGGCCCTGCCGATAGATGCGGGTACCGATGAGGTCGGTCGGCACCAGGTCGGGAGTGAACTGGACGCGCGAGAAGTCGCCACCGATCACGGTGGCGAAGGTCTCCACCGCGAGCGTCTTGGCCACGCCGGGCACGCCCTCGAGCAGGATGTGGCCGCGGGCCAGCAGGCCCACCATGATCCGCTCGACCAGTTCTTCCTGACCCACGATGACGCGCTTGACTTCGTACATCGCCCGTTCGAGGAGTTTGACATCCTCGGGGGTGAGTGCGTTTTCCGCGGCGGCTGAACTCAAACCGGTGACTCCTCTGTAGCTGACGGTGCTGCGAGCGACTCTACCGACCGCCGCGACGGTCAGAGTAGACGCACGACATTCGGCATGGCGCCATCGGTCCGCACCGGCGAGATCTTCACGACGCTGCCCGACTGGGGCGCCTCGATCATGGTGCCGTCGCCCAGGTACATCGCCACGTGGGCGCTGGCGTTGGGGCCGTAGAAGATCATGTCGCCGCGGCGCATCTCGGCCAGCGGAACGTGCGGCCCGGAGGTGTACTGATAGCCGGAGTACTTGGGCAGATCGATGCCGACGCCGGCGAAGGCGTAGACCATCAGGCCCGAGCAGTCATAGCCGATCTTGTTGTAGTCGCCGTAGCTGTCGGCCACGCCGCCGTCGCGGATACCGAGCGTCGGGCCGTCGGCGTTGCCGCCGCCCCAGGCGTACGGGATGCCCATCTGCGACTTCGCGCGATTGACGACGAGCTCGACGGCCTGCGGTCCCCGCAGACCCGGCCGGGTGATGCCGCCGCCTCCTCCGCCGCCGCCGAAGAGCGCACCCAGCGAACCGGTGCCGAGGCGGGAGATCACGCCGTCGGGACCGTCGCCGATGCTGGATCCGCCCAGACCCAACTCGTCGAGCAGTTCCGAATGCGGGATCTGCTGCTCGCCGATCAAGCCGGCCAGCAGTTGCGTGCCGGTCTCCAGAGCCAGCTTGGCCACCAGGGCTGCGGCCTCGGCGGCCGCGTTCTCGGTGCCCTCCACCTGCGTGGACGGGAGCTGTTCGAGGACGTCGCTCAGCACGGGTGGGGGCGACGTCGGGGTCTTGGTGCCCCGCTGCTTGTCGAGCTTGTTCACCAGTGCGGTGCGCTGGTTGAGCAGGCTCGACCGCTTGGTGTTCTGATCGGTGACGGCCTGGCGGGCGTCGTTCACGGCGGCGATCGCATCGGCGCGACGACTCTCGGCGCCCTTGGCGGCCGCGGCGGTCTGCTTCCGCGTCGCCGACGTCGCCGCGACCCGCTTGGCCTGCTGGCCGCGCATCGCCTGCAGTCGTGCGACGGTGGCGCGCTGTTCCCGGCCCATCTGCTCGACGCTGGTGAGTTGGTCGAGCACCTTGCCGGGATCGTCGGACGAGACGTAATCCGACATCGTGCCGAGGCGATTGTTGCCCTGCCGGTTGACAGCGCGCATGAAGTCGTCGAACGTGCGCTGCGCGTCGGCCACCTGCTGGTTGGTCTTGGTCAGTGCCGCCCGTGCGGCGTCGTCCGTGGCGGCGGCCACCTGCTGGGCGGCGAAGGCGTTCTGGAAGTCGACCAGCGCCTTGTTCACGGCCTGCTGCTTGATGGCGACCGTCGTGGTCAGCTGCGACAGGTTCTGGTCGATGGTCGCGATGTCGTTGATCAACTCCGCGACCGGGGACGGCTTCTTCGCCGGGTCGGCCACCGCGTGGCCTGCGGTCAGCGTGCCCACCACCAGCAAAGCGCTGAGAGTGCCGCCGCGCATCGCCTGACGTGCGGTACTGGTTGCTCGCTTCAACAGAAGTACTCCCTTTGTGTCCCTGTTGAGTACCCGCGACGCATCTGTCTCACTGACACGTCCATCCCCTGGTTACTCAAAAGTGTCTACTGCACCGTACGTCACATCGGACACACCAGGAACCCGACAGGATGAATTACAAACGAGTGATTACCTGCGGAAATGCACTGAACAGCGGAAAGAGTGCTCGCCCCTTGCCCGTCACAGTTGGGTAACGCCGAAGGCTCAGCCGCGACGGCGAACCATGGCGATGCGAGCGCCGACCGCACCCAGTACGACGAGCACGATCAGCAGGATCGTCAGGACGGTCCAGTCCACGTGCGGATCGGTGGCGCGGTCGTAGATCTGCTGCGCGGCGACGGCCGGGCTGGTGCCCGCTTTGACCTCGCCGGTGCCGTCCTCGAGTTCGACGCGGCTGAACTCGTCGGAGGCGGTACCCATGCCCGACGGCCCGATCACCAGCACGGTGCCGCCCACCTGCGACTGCAGTTCGGTGGCGATGTCGCGGTACACGGTGAACGGCGAATAGCTGGTCTCGAGCACCACGATCTGCAGGTCGTATCCGTCGGAGGCGGCGCCTGCGACCACCTGCTCCAGCGCGGACACCTGGTCGGCGGGGGCGTAGACCCCGGTGGACTGCAAGGCCGCAGCGATCGCCGGAATGTCCAGATCTGCCCACTGCGCGGTGGTGTCGATCGGTGCGGCGAGCACGAAGGTGGCCAGTGCCGGCGTCATCTGGAGCTCCTGCGAATCGGAGAGGTACGGACGCGCTCACCTTACGGCAGGCGTGTTCGCTCACTTGATGGCGACGCGCTACCCGCCGTTCCCGCCAACCAGTACGCCCGTACTGCTATGATGTGCGGGTAGCAGTTCTTCCGTCGACACAGCCCGTCGGCGATCACCCGCGATGAGAGTGGAGCACACCTTGAGCAAGGATTCGTTTGGCGCCCGCGGCACGCTGGAGGTGGGAGACGACTCGTTCGAGATCTTCCGCCTGTCGGCCGTCCCCGGCACCGAGAAGCTGCCCTACGCGCTGAAGGTTCTCGCCGAGAACCTCCTGCGCACCGAAGACGGCGCGAACATCACCGCCGATCACATCAACGCGCTGGCCAACTGGGACCCCAACGCCCAGCCGAGCGTCGAGATCCAGTTCACCCCGGCCCGCGTCCTGATGCAGGACTTCACCGGCGTGCCCTGTGTCGTCGACCTCGCCACCATGCGTGAGGCCGTCAGCGCCCTCGGCGGCGACCCGAACAAGGTCAACCCGCTGTCCCCCGCCGAGATGGTCATCGACCACTCGGTGATCCTCGACGTCTTCGGCCGCGCCGATGCCTTCGAGCGCAACGTCGAGCTGGAGTACCAGCGCAACGGCGAGCGGTACCAGTTCCTCCGCTGGGGCCAGGGCGCGTTCGACGACTTCCGCGTCGTCCCGCCGGGCATGGGCATCGTCCACCAGGTGAACATCGAGCACCTGGCGCGCGTCGTGATGACCCGCAACGGCCAGGCCTACCCCGACACCTGCGTCGGCACCGACTCGCACACCACCATGCAGAACGGCCTGGGCGTGCTGGGCTGGGGCGTGGGCGGCATCGAGGCCGAGGCCGCGATGCTCGGCCAGCCGGTGTCCATGCTGATCCCGCGCGTCGTCGGCTTCAAGCTGACCGGTGAGATCAAGCCGGGCGTCACCGCCACCGACGTGGTGCTGACCGTGACCGACATGCTGCGCCAGCACGGCGTCGTCGGTAAGTTCGTCGAGTTCTACGGCGCCGGCGTGGCCGAGGTCCCCCTGGCCAACCGCGCCACCCTGGGCAACATGAGCCCCGAGTTCGGCTCCACCTGCGCGATCTTCCCGCTCGACGACGAGACCATCAACTACCTGCGCCTGACCGGCCGCACCGAGGAGCAGCTCGCTCTCGTCGAGGCGTACGCCAAGGAACAGGGCATGTGGCACGACACCGAGAACGAGGCGCAGTACTCGGAGTACCTCGAGCTGGATCTGGGCACCGTGGTGCCGTCGATCGCCGGCCCGAAGCGTCCGCAGGACCGCATCCTCCTGTCGGAGTCGAAGGTGGCCTTCCGCAAGGACATCCACAACTACGTCGAAGAGCACATGCCCGCCGAGCACACCCAGCTCGACGAGGCCGTCGAAGAGTCCTTCCCGGCTTCTGACCCGGCCGCGCTTTCCTTCGCCGACGACGGCGCAGTGAACGTGCAGTCGGCCGCCAACGGCGCCGAAGGCCGCCCGAGCAAGCCGGTCACCGTCACCTCCGACGGCAACACCTTCGTGCTCGACCACGGTGCGGTCGCGGTCGCCGGCATCACCTCCTGCACCAACACGTCGAACCCGTCGGTCATGATCGGCGCAGGCCTGCTGGCCCGCAACGCCGTCGAGAAGGGCCTGACCTCCAAGCCGTGGGTCAAGACCAACATGGCGCCCGGTTCGCAGGTCGTGTCCGACTACTACGACAAGGCCGGACTGTGGCCGTACCTGGAGAAGCTCGGCTTCTACCTGGGCGGCTACGGCTGCACCACCTGCATCGGCAACACCGGCCCGCTGCCGGAAGCGATCAGCAAGGCCGTCAACGACGAGGACCTGACAGTCACCGCCGTGCTGTCGGGCAACCGCAATTTCGAGGGTCGCATCTCCCCCGACGTGAAGATGAACTACCTGGCGAGCCCGCCGCTGGTCATCGCCTACGCTCTGGCCGGCACCATGGACTTCGACTTCGAGACCGAAGCCCTGGGCCAGGACACCGACGGCAACGACGTCTTCCTGAAGGACATCTGGCCGTCGGCGCAGGAGATCGACGACACCATCAAGTCGGCGATCAACGCGGACATGTTCACCAAGTCGTACGCGACCGTGTTCGACGGTGACGAGCGCTGGCAGGGTCTGAACACCCCGGACGGCGACACCTTCGAGTGGGACGAGAAGTCGACCTACGTCCGCAAGGCCCCGTACTTCGACGGCATGACCATGGAGCCGGACCCCGTCGCCGACATCAAGGGCGCGCGCGTCCTGGCGCTGCTGGGCGATTCGGTCACCACCGACCACATCAGCCCGGCCGGTCCGATCAAGCCGGGCACCCCGGCGGCCCAGTACCTGGACGCCAACGGTGTGGCCCGCAAGGACTACAACTCGCTGGGTAGCCGTCGTGGCAACCACGAGGTGATGATCCGCGGCACCTTCGCCAACATCCGTCTGCAGAACCAGCTGCTCGACGGCGTGTCCGGCGGCTACACCCGCGACTTCACCCTCGAGGGCGGCCCGCAGTCGTTCATCTACGACGCGTCGGTCAACTACCAGGCCGCCGGCATCCCGCTGGTGGTCCTGGGTGGCAAGGAGTACGGCTCGGGCAGCTCGCGCGACTGGGCCGCCAAGGGCACGGTGCTGCTCGGCGTCAAGGCCGTCATCACCGAGTCGTTCGAGCGGATCCACCGTTCCAACCTGATCGGCATGGGCGTCGTGCCCCTGCAGTTCCCGGAGGGCGAGTCGGCCAAGACCCTGGGCCTGGACGGCACCGAGGTCTTCGACATCACCGGCCTGGAGAAGCTCAACGAGGGCGTCACCCCGGAGACCCTGAAGGTCACCGCCACCAAGGAGAACGGCGACGTCGTCGAGTTCGACGCCGTGGTCCGGATCGACACCCCCGGTGAAGCCGACTACTACCGCAACGGTGGCATCCTGCAGTACGTGCTCCGGAACATGATCCAGAGCTGATAGACAGTGCCACGGGTCAGCGATGACCGGCTTGCCGCGCGTCGTCGGGAGATTCTCGACGGCGCGCGGCACTGTTTCGCCGAGTACGGCTACGACGGGGCCACGGTCAAACGGCTGGAAGAAGCCACCGCGTTGTCGCGGGGTGCGATCTTCCACCACTTCAAGGACAAGGAAGCACTCTTCCTCGCCCTGGCGCGGGAAGACGCCGAACGGATGGCCGACGTGGCCGCCCAAGAGGGTCTGGTGCAGGTGATGCGCGACATGCTCGCCCGCCCCAAGGACTTCGACTGGTTGGGTACCCGGCTGGAGATCGTCCGGAAGATCCGCAGCGATCCGGCGTTCGCCCAGGCCTGGGCCGCGCACAACGACGACCTGGAGGCGGTCACCCTCGCTCGCCTGCAGCGAAAGCGGGAGGACGGCAGCCTCCGCAAGGACGTGCCGACCGAGGTGCTGGTGACCTACCTGGACCTCGTGCTCGACGGGCTCATCACCCGCCTGGCCACAGGCCAGTCGACCGACGATCTGCACGCCGTGCTCGACCTGGTCGAAGCATCGGTCCGCGCTGGGGACTGACACAGCGGCAGGCGTCCGTCGGCGGTGGGGTCATACAGACCCGCGGGGATTCCCCCCACCGCCGACGGGAAGTCGGGTTAGCGTGAGGCGTACCTCACCTTCCTGACTCAGTAGGAGCCCCGTGTACCCCGGAAACCACCTCGCCGCCGCGGCCGACAAGGCCGCGCTGATCCGCCCTTCCACCGGAGAGAGCGTGACGTATGCCGAGCTGATGGCACGGTCGACGAAGATCGCCAATCATCTGCGTGAGCTGGGTCTGCGGCCGGGCGACACCGTAGCGGTGGTGTCCGACAACGATCTTCGCGTCTTCGACGTCTACTGGGCCGCGGTCCGCAGCGGCATGTACGTGACCGTGGTGAACAACCACCTGACCGCGCCCGAAGTGAACTACATCCTGGCCGACTGCGGCGCCGGCGTGCTGTTCGCCTCCGCGCTGGTGGCCGACGCGGTCGCGCTCGCGGCCGAGGTGATCGACCGCTCCGACCGCCGGATCGCTTGGGGCGTAGGCGGAATCGACGGATTCACCTCGTACGACGAGGTACTCGCCGTCGCGTCGGATGCGCCGCTCACCACCCAGCCGCGCGGCACCGACATGCTCTACTCCTCCGGTACCACCGGACGCCCCAAAGGCATCCGACCGCCGCTGCCGGAGGGGCAGGTCGACGAGATCCCGGACACCGTCAGCGCAGTCTTCGGACCGTTCTACGGTTTCGGACCGGACACCGTGTACCTGTCCCCCGCACCCGTGTATCACGCTGCGCCCCTTCGCTATTGCGCGATGGTGGCGTCGCTGGGCGGCACCGTGGTGATGATGGACCGATTCGAACCGGAAGAGGCTCTGCGCCTCATCGAGGAGTACTCGATCACCCACAGCCAGTGGGTGCCCACCATGTTCGTCCGCATGCTGAAGCTCCCCGACGAGGTGCGCGGCCGCTACGACCTGACGAGCATGCGGGCCGCGATCCACGCCGCGGCGCCGTGCCCTGCCGAGGTCAAGCGGAAGATGATCGAGTGGTGGGGTCCGGTGATCCAGGAATACTACGCGGCCACTGAGGCCGCCGGCGTCACGCTGATCGGACCGCAGGATGCGCTCGAGCGGCCCGGCTCGGTCGGTCGTGCGGCACTGGGCGTGATCCACATCTGCGACGACGACGGCAACGACCTTCCGGTCGGCGAGGTCGGCACGGTGTATTTCGAGCGGGACTTCGCCGCCTTCACCTACCACAACGACCCGGAGAAGACGCGAGCCTCGCGTCACCCGCAGCACGAGTTCTGGGCCACCACCGGCGACCTCGGCTACCTCGACGAAGAGGGGTTCCTGTATCTGACCGACCGCAAGGCGTTCATGATCATCTCCGGCGGCGTCAACATCTATCCGCAGGAGTCGGAGAACGTCCTGATCAATCATCCGGCCGTGAGCGACGTCGCGGTGCTGGGCCTGCCCGACGACGACCTGGGCGAGGTGGCTCGCGGTTTCGTGGAATTGGTCGACGGGGTGGAGCCCACGCCGGCGCTCGCCGACGATCTGATCGCCTACGCCACCGAGCAGTTGGCGGCGTACAAGGTGCCCCGGTCCATCGATTTCCTCGACGACCTGCCGCGCACGCCCACGGGCAAGCTGGTCAAGGGGGAACTGCGCAAGCGGGTGCTCACGCCAGTTCGATGATCTCCTGATATTCGTCGGACCAGTGGTCCTCGGTGCCGTCGGGCAGCAGGATCACGCGCTGCGGATCGAGGGCCGCCGCAGCACCGGAGTCGTGGGTCACCAGGACCACGGCCCCGGTGTAGCTGCGCAGGGCTTCGAGAACCTGCTCGCGGGAGATCGGATCCAGGTTGTTGGTCGGCTCGTCGAGCAGCAGGACGTTCGCGGCCGACGACACCAGGCCGGCCAGGGCGAGACGGGTCTTCTCGCCGCCGGACAGCGTCCCGGCGGGCTGCTCCAGCTGGGCGCCGGAGAACATGAACGCGCCCAGCAGGCCGCGCAGGTCCTGCTCCCCCGCGTCCGGGGCGGCGTGGCGGATGTTCTCCCAGACCGTGGCCGCGTCGTCGAGGGTGTCGTGCTCCTGGGCGAAGTAGCCCAGCTTCAGCCCGTAGCCGGGCTCGATCGTTCCGAGGTCGGGTTCCTCGGTGCCGGCCAGCAGCCGGAGCAGAGTCGTCTTACCGGCGCCGTTGAGCCCGAGCACCACCACGCGGCTGCCCTTGTCGATGGACAGGTCGACGCCGGTGAAGATCTCCAGCGACCCGTAGACCTTGGTGAGGCCCTGCGCGGTGAGCGGCGTCTTGCCGCACGGCGCCGGTTCGGGGAAGCGGATCTTCGCGGTCCGGTCGGCCACGTGCTCGGCTTCGAGTTCGTTCATCATCTTCTCGGCGCGCTTGAGCATCTGTTGCGCCGCAGTGGCTTTGGTGGCCTTGGCGCCGAGTTTGGCGGCCTGCACCCGCAACGCGCCGGCCTTCTTCTCGGCATTGGCGCGTTCGCGGCGTCGACGTTGTTCGTCGGTCGCACGCTGATCCAGGTAGCGCTTCCAGTTCATGTTGTAGACGTCGGCCTCGCCGCGCACCGCGTCCAGGAACCAGACGCGGTTCACCACGTCGTTGAGCAGTTCCACGTCGTGGCTGATCACCACCAGCCCGCCGTCGTGGTTCTGCAGGAAGGTCCGCAGCCAGGCGATCGAGTCGGCGTCGAGGTGGTTGGTCGGCTCGTCGAGCAGCAGCGTGGTGTCGGACTTACCGGAGCCGTCCGAGGCGGCGAACAGGATGCGGGCGAGTTCGACGCGACGACGCTGACCGCCGGAGAGCGTGCGCAGTTCCTGTTCGAGCACGCGCTCGGGCAGCCCGAGGTTGCTGCAGATGCGCGCCGCCTCCGACTCGGCGAGATAGCCGCCGAGCGTGCCGAAGCGTTCTTCGAGCCGGGAGAACTTGGCGATGGCCCGGTCGCGGTACTTGTCGTCGGTCGCCTCGGCCATCAGGGTCTGCTGCCGGGCCATCTGCGCGAGGATCTCGTCGAGGCCGCGCGCCGACAGCACACGGTCCTTGGCGAGGATCGACAGATCGCCCTCTTTGGGGTCCTGCGGCAGGTAGCCGATCGGCCCATTGCGCCGGACCGAACCGGCGTACGGCTCGGTCTCACCGGCCAGGATACGCAGGCTCGTGGTCTTGCCTGCGCCGTTCCGCCCCACCAGGCCGATGCGGTCGCCGGGGGCGATGCGCAGGGCGTCGCCGGGCGCGGACAGCAGCGTCCGGGCGCCCGCTCGTACCTCAAGGTCGGTCGCGGTGATCACGTCGCACCATGCTACCGGCGCGTCGGCAGGCCCCGAAATCGTGCGATGACGCCGTAGTGGTCAGTGCCCGGCACCTCGAAGCTCGCGAAGTAGACCGGCTCGGGTCCGCCCCGGGACAGGACGCGATCGATGGCCAGCAGCGGCGGGAACCACTTGTCGGCCGGATAGGTGCGGACCATTCCGGCACCGGTCCCCTCGGCCGCATCGGTCATGGCCGGGTGCCCCTCGGACGTCACCATCAGTTGCCGGTACTGCCGGTGGTCGTAGGTGGCGTTGAAGTCGCCCGCCGCGATCACCGGACCGGTCTCCGCGGACAGCACCGTCGACAGTTCCTCCAGTTCCCTGCGCCACTGGTCGGCGGTGTCCGGGTACGGGGGCATCACATGGATGCCATAGACGGCGATCGGCCGGCGGCCCGGAACCTCCACCACCACACGCAGATTCGGCAGCCAGAAGCCGTCGAGGCGGCGCTGGTCGGAGATCGGGTAGCGCGACAACACGGCGCCGCCGTTGCCTGCGACGGCCGGATAGGCCACCGAATACGGCAGGGCCGCGGCGATCGGCGAGGCCTCCAATCGGCCCCACGCCGCCGGCGTCACTTCGGTGACGGTCAATACGTCGACCTCCTCGCGCGCCACCATGTCGGCCAGTTCGCCGAGATCGGCCCGCCCCTGATCCAGATTGAGCTGCATCACGGTGAACTCGCCGGGTCCGGACGATGTCGCGCTGAAGTACAGCGGCGCCTGCGTCAGCAGGCCGACGAGCACCACGACCGCACCGATGCCGAGCACCCACCATGCGCGCACGATCAGGGCCAGCAGCAGACCGATCAGCGCGACGGCCATGAGCATCGGCACGAACGCGACGGCACTGGTGATCAGATCGCCGGTGAACTGCGTGTAGTGCAGATAGATGCCGAGGAGGCCGACCCCGACCGCCACTCCGGCGACCCACCTGCCACTGCGCACCCACACGGCCCTCACCCTACGGGTCCACTAGCCTGGAACGATGACCGATCTGATGATCGTCGGCGCGGGACCGGCCGGGCGAGCACTGGCGCATCGGGCGGCGAGGCACGGCGTGCAGGTGACCCTGGTGGATCCGGCGCCGGAGGCCCGGTGGGCGATGACGATCGGCGCCTTCGTCGACGATCTGCCCGACTGGCTCGATCCGACCGTGGTGGCCGCGGCCGCCGATGAGACGGTGGTCTACACCCCGCGGCGTCGATCGCTCCCCCGCGCGTACGCGGTGCTCGACGCCGCGGCGCTGCAGGATGCCCTGACGCTCGACGCCGTGCACGTGGTGCCTGCGGCGGCAGCGCGGGTCACCGCCGATCGCGTACACACCGTCGACGGTCGGCAGTTCACCGCGCGGGTCGTGGTGGATGCGCGCGGAGCCGCCGAGGTGTCGACGACGATTCCGCGCCAGCGCGCGGTCGGGACGTTCGTGGCCGCCGCCGATACGGCCCCGGAGATGGTGCTGATGGATTGGCGCGCCACCCCGGTGCACCGGCCGTCGTTCAGCTATCGCGTGCGCGTCGACGCGCATCGGGACCTCGTCGAGGAGACGTCGCTCGCAGCGGACCCCACGGAGATCGGGCGCGCAGAACTGGCGCAGCGCAACGCCGCGCGCCTGCCGGGAGCTCGCGTCGGCCCAGAAGAATGGGGCGGGGACGAGTGGGTGGATTTCCCGATGTATGCCACCGCGGCACCGTGGCGGCAGACGCCGGTGCGCTTCGGGGCGGCGGGCGGATTGATGCATCCGGCGACCGGCTACAGCGTCGCCGAGTCGTTGCGGTGCGCCGACGTGCTCGCGGCCGATCTCGCCGCCGGCGGCGTCGGCGCCGCCCTGTGGCCGCGGTCGGCTCGCTGGGTGTATCGCCTGCGTCTTCGCGGGCTGGCGGTGTTGCTCGGCTTCGACGGACCGCAGCTCACGGCTTTTTTCGACGCCTTCTTCGCACTCCCGATACGAACACAGCGAGCCTATCTGTCCGGTCGCACCGACCTGACGGGGGTGCTGGCGGCGATGCTCGCTGTGTTCGTGCGGGTGCCGTGGCGACTGCGCGTCGCCGTGGCGTTGGGGTTTCTGCGACCCGGTTCTCTCAGGCCTGGGCGTCGGGTGCCTGCGCCTGGGCCTCGGCGATCGCCTTGTCCACGTCGAGGGCCTTGACCTGCTCGAGGAGCGAATCCAGGGCCTGCGGCGGCAGTGCGCCGGCTTCGTTGAAGACGAGATGACCCTTCTTGAAGACCATCAGCGTCGGGATGGAACGGATGCTCGCGGCCTGCGCGAGCTGCTGCTCCGCCTCGGTGTCCACCTTGCCGAAAACGATGCCGTCGTGCTTCTCCGCTGCGGCCTCGAAAGTCGGGGCGAACTGGCGGCAGGGACCACACCACGACGCCCAGAAGTCCACCAGGACGATCTCGCTGTCGAGAACTGTCTGCTCGAAATTGTCACCGGTCAGTTCGATTGTGCTCATGTCTTCCTTAACGTCGTCGCGTCGCTCGGTTATTCCGAGGCTACCGGTGCGGCGGCCCGCCCGGGAACTGCGGCGGAAGGTTGGGGCGCGGCTGATTCAGCACGGTGGGCTGCTCGCCCAACGGCGGTGACGTCGGCCGCGGGCGCGGCGGCGGCTGTTGGGCCTGGGGGCGCGGCTGTGGATTCTGCGGGGGCCGCGGATTGTGTTGGGTCGGGCTGCTGCTGGGGCCGGGGCGGGGGTCGGGTCCAGTTCTGCGGCTGCGGCGGCATCGGCGGACGCGGCCCATCTGCGGCCGATCGGCGGCCGGCGCGGCCGGGCGGCGGCGACGGCGCAGCAGCATCCAGGTCATTCCGCCCAGCAGCAGCACGCCCGCGCCGATGAGCGGCCCGATCCACACCCACGGATTGAGCGAACTGTCCTGCTTCGGCGCCACCGCCAAGGTCACGCCGTGCCTCTCCAGGTACGAGCGCAGCGCGATGTTGTCGGTGATGAAGTTGAAGGACGCCTTCTCATCGCGCAGGGCAGCGCCCGAGGAATTGGTACCGACCACCGCGCCGTCGGCGCCCACGGTCGGACCACCGGACATGCCCTGGCCGAGCACGGCGGAGATCTCGGTGCGGTACAGGCCGTTGTCGCTGTTCTGCCGCGACGAGACGGTGCCGTTCTTGTACGACGGCTGCGCGATGGCCGTGGACTCGTTGGTCGACTGCACAGCGCCGGGGAAACCGACGGCGACCACTTCGTCGCCCGGTTCGGGCGCCTCGGCGGAGATCACCAGGGCCCGGAGTCCGTCCCGCGGAGCGACCTTCACCAGCGCGTTGTCGCCCTCGTCGAAGCTCTGGTAGTTCACCACGTCGACGGCGGTCCACTCCGGGAACAGCTGATGGTCGCCGGTGGGTTGACGCAGGCGCACGGTGGTGGCCGCACCGGTGTCGCCGTTCGGGGCACGCACGGTCCATTCCTCGGCGACGGCCTGTTCGTAGATCCGCGACGCCCACGCGTCGTCGCGCCCCTGCGCGCGGGCGACGGTCTCCACGGCACGCTGCCGGAAGGCATTGAGGATGCCCTCGTCGGACGGATCGACGCAGTGCCCGGCGGTCGCCACATAGCCGGCCGGGTCCACCACGTAGCCGGTGCAGTTGCCGGTCACGGTGAGGTCCTCGAGCCAGCGGTTGCCGCTCTCGAACGGGATCTGCACGGCCGCGGTGAACTCGGTCTGCAGGAAGACGAGCGACGGTCCCACCGTGTCCGCGATGGACCCGGAACCGTCGGCTCGTGCCATCCCCGCGCCCCCGGTCGTGAACGCGAGCACGCCTACTGTCAGCAGCGCCAGCGCGCGCGGAAACGTCCTCACGCGGCTGAAAGTATCACAGGCCTCAGACGGTGAACCCGAGGGCGCGCAGCTGTTCGCGACCGTCGTCGGTGATCTTGTCCGGGCCCCACGGCGGCAGCCAGACCCAGTTGATCTCCACGTCGGTGCACAGGCCGCTGCCGACGAGTGCGCCGCGCGTCTGATCCTCGATCACATCGGTGAGCGGGCAGGCGGGCGAGGTGAGCGTCATGTCCAGGCGCACGGCGGCGTCCTCGTTCACCTCGAAGCCGTAAACCAGGCCGAGGTCGACGACGTTGATACCCAGCTCGGGGTCCACCACGTCGCGCATCGCCTCTTCCACGTCGTCGTGCGACGGCAGAGCGGTGTTCGGTTCGGTCATCTCAGACTCCAGTCTTCTCGTGAATTTGGGCCAGCGCGTCCTTGAAGGCCAGCCAGCCGAGCAGAGCGCACTTGACGCGCGCCGGGTACTTGCTGACGCCGGAGAAGGCGATGCCGTCGCCGATGAGGTCCTCGTCGCCGAGGTCGGCGCCCCGCGAGGTCAGCATCCCGTGGTACGACTCCACGGCCGCCAGGGCCTGCTCGGTGGTCAGACCGACGATCTGGTCGTAGAGCACCGAGGTGGACGCCTGCGAGATCGAGCAACCCTGGCCGTCGTAGGAGACGTCGGCGATCACGCCGTCGTCGACGGCCACCCGCAAGGTCACCTCGTCGCCGCAGGTCGGGTTGACGTGGTGTACTTCGGCACCGAAGGGTTCGCGGAGACCGCGACCGTGCGGGTGCTTGTAATGGTCCAGGATCACTTCCTGGTACATCTGCTCCATTCGCATGGTCAGTCCTCTCCTCCCCCGCTGGTGCCGAAGAACTCCTGCGCCCGCCGGATGCCTGCGGCCAGGGCGTCGACCTCGTCGACGGTGTTGTACAGCGCGAACGACGCGCGGGCGCTGGCGGCGACGCCGAGACGTCGGTGCAGCGGCCACGCGCAGTGGTGGCCCACGCGGATGGCGATGCCCTCGTCGTCGAGGATCTGTCCGAGGTCGTGGGCGTGGATGCCGTCGACGACGAAGGAGATCGCAGCGCCGCGGTCGGTGCTGTCGGCCGGGCCGATCAGGCGCAGTCCGTCGATCGCGCCGAGCTGCTCCAGGGCGTGGTCGACGAGGACGTGTTCATGCGCGGCGATCTCGTCCATGCCGATCGCCTCCAGGTACTCCACGGCGGCGCCGAGCCCGATCACCTGCGAGGTCATCGGCACGCCGGCCTCGAAGCGCTGGGGCGGCGGCGCGTAGGTGGAGCCCTCCATGGTGACCGTCTCGATCATCGATCCGCCGGTGAGGAAGGGCGGCAACTGCGCCAACAGCTGCGCGCGCCCGAACAGCACACCCACGCCGGACGGGCCGAGCATCTTGTGCCCGGAGAACGCGGCGAAGTCAACGCCGAGGGCGTGGAAGTCCACCGGCAGGTGCGGCACCGACTGGCACGCGTCCAGCACGGTGATCGCATGCACCGCGCGGGCCCGGGCCACCAGCTCCGGCACGTCGGTCACCGCACCGGTCACGTTGGACTGGTGCGTGAAGGCGACGATCTTCACTGAATCGTCGAGGGTCAGCGAGTCGAGGTCGATCCGGCCGTCGTCGGTCACGCCGTACCAGGCCAGCGTGGCTCCGGTCCGTCGGCACAGTTCCTGCCAGGGCACCAGGTTCGCGTGGTGCTCGAGCTCGGTCACCACCACGGTGTCCCCCGGGCCCAGCGGCGCACCGTCGAACACCGCGGCCGATCGCGCATCACCCAGAGCGTAGGCCACCAGGTTCAGCGCCTCGGTGGCGTTCTTGGTGAAGACGATCTCGTCGACTGCGGCACCCACGAAACCGGCGATCGCCGCCCGCGCGTGCTCGTAGTCGTCGGTGGCTTCCTCGGCCAGCTGATGGGCCCCGCGATGCACGGCGGCGTTGCGGTTCAGGAGGAAGTCCCGCTCGGCGTCGAGCACCTGGAGCGGTCGTTGCGACGTGGCGCCCGAATCGAGGTAGACCAGCGGCCGATCCTCGCGCACCGTGCGCGCGAGGATCGGGAAGTCGGCCCGGATCCGGTCGAGGTTCACTTCGCTGCGACGGCGGAGGTGAACCGGACGTAGCCGTTCTCCTCGAGCTCGTCGGCCAGTTCGGGACCGCCGGATTCCGCGATCCGGCCGTCGACGAAGACGTGCACGTGGTCAGGCTTGATGTAGCGCAGAATCCGGGTGTAGTGGGTGATCAGCAGGACGCCGCCGCCTTCGCTCTCGCGGTAGCGGTTGACGCCCTCGGAGACCACGCGCAGTGCGTCGACGTCCAGGCCGGAGTCGGTCTCGTCGAGCACGGCGATCTTCGGCTTGAGCAGCGACAGCTGCAGGATCTCCAGGCGCTTCTTCTCGCCGCCGGAGAAGCCTTCGTTGACGCCGCGGTCGCCGAACGCCGGGTCGATCTCCAGCGCGCTCATCGCTTCGCGGTTCTCCTTGACCCAGTGGCGCAGCTTGGGGGCTTCGCCGCGGACCGCGGTGACCGCGGTGCGCAGGAAGTTCGACGTCGAGACGCCGGGGACCTCCACCGGGTACTGCATGGCCAGGAACAGGCCGGCGCGGGCGCGCTCGTCGACGCTCATGGCCAGCACGTCTTCACCGTCAAGGGTGATCGAACCCTGAGTGACGGTGTAGCGCGGGTGACCGGCGATGGCGTAGGCGAGGGTCGACTTGCCCGAGCCGTTGGGGCCCATGATGGCGTGCGTCTGGCCCGAATCGAGGCTCAGATTGACGCCCTTGAGGATGTGGATGGGCTCGGCGTCGGCGTCGGCCGGGGTCACGTCGACGTGCAGGTCGCGGATTTCGAGAGTGCTCACAGTTGGTCTCGTCTTTCTTCAGGCAGGCTGGGGCGCGCTCAGGCGCCGGCGGATTCGAGTTCGGCTTCGATGGCTGCTTCGAGCCGCTCGCGAAGTTCGGGGACGGTGATCTTGGCCAGGACCTCGCCGAAGAAGCCGCGGACCACCAGGCGGCGTGCCACGTCTTCGGGGATGCCGCGCGACTGCAGGTAGAACAGCTGCTCGTCGTCGAACCGGCCGGTGGCGCTGGCGTGTCCGGCGCCGCGGATCTCGCCGGTCTCGATCTCCAGGTTGGGGACCGAGTCGGCGCGCGCGTTGTCGGTCAACACCAGGTTGCGGTTGAGCTCGTAGGTCTCGGTGCCCTCGGCGGACGGCCGGATCAGCACGTCGCCGATCCAGACGGTGCGGGCCTCGCCGCGCTTGTCACCGGACGGGTCACCCTGCAGGGCGCCCTTGTAGGTCACGTGCGAACGGCACATCGGTGCGCTGTGATCGACCAGCAGACGCTGCTCGAGGTGCTGGCCCGCGTCGGCGAAGTACAGGCCCCACAGTTCGGCGTCGCCGCCGGGAGCGTTGTACTGCACGCGCGGGGACAGCCGAATGGTGTTGCCGCCCAAGCTGATCGCAAAGTGACGGAGGGTGGCGTCGCGGCCGAGCGCGAGGTGGTGCGCGGTCACGTGCACGGCGTCGTCGTCCCAGTCGTGCACGTTGACCACGGTCAGATGCGCACTGTCGGCGGCGATGATCTCGACGTTCTCACCGATGGTGCCGCCGCCGCGCTGGTCCAGGACCACGGTGGCGTGCGAGAACGCCTCGGCGTGGATCTGCACGTGCGAGTAGGCCACCTGGCCCTCACCCGGGCCGGTCATGGTGATCACGACGGGCTCGGCGACCTGCGCCTCGCGCTCGATGGTCACCACGGTGGCCTCGGTGAACGACGAATAGGCCTGTGCCGCAACGCGATCGAAGGGCACGCCGGCGGTGCCGAGGCGCTCGTCCGTGCGGGTCACGGTCTCGGTGCGGACACCGTCGCCCGCACCCTCGACTACGACGGTCGTGGTCGAGGTGGCCTCGGCGGTGCCGTTGTGCAGTCCGCGCAGGCGGCGGAACGGGGTGAACCGCCACGCCTCTTCACGCTGACTGGGCACCTCGAAGGCGTCCACGTCGTACGAGGTGAACAGCTCGCCCTTGTTGACCACCACCGCGGCGGGGGCGTTGTCGGTGATCGTGCTCTTATCCGGGGCCGCCATCAGCCGACCGATCCTTCCATCTGCAGCTCGATGAGCCGGTTCAGTTCCAGTGCGTATTCCATGGGCAGTTCCTTGGCGATGGGCTCCACGAAGCCGCGCACCACCATGCCCATGGCCTCTTCTTCGGTGAGGCCGCGGCTCATCAGGTAGAAGATCTGATCGTCGCTGACCTTGGAGACCGTCGCCTCGTGCCCCATCGTCACGTCGTCCTCGCGGATGTCGACGTACGGGTAGGTGTCGCTGCGGCTGATCTGGTCCACCAGCAGGGCATCGCATTCCACGGTGGAACGGCTGCCGTGGGCGCCCGGATTGATCTTGATCAGGCCGCGGTACGACGACCGGCCGCCGCCGCGAGCCACCGACTTGGAGATGATGTTGCTCGACGTGTTCGGCGCCAGGTGGACCATCTTGGATCCGGTGTCCTGGTGCTGGCCGGGGCCGGCGAAGGCCACCGAGAGCACCTCGCCCTTGGCGTGCTCACCGGTCAGCCACACGGCCGGGTACTTCATGGTGACCTTGGAGCCGATGTTGCCGTCGACCCATTCCATGGTCGCGCCCTCTTCGGCCTTGGCACGCTTGGTCACCAGGTTGTAGACGTTGTTCGACCAGTTCTGAATGGTGGTGTACCGGCAGCGGCCGCCCTTCTTCACCACGATCTCGACCACGGCCGAGTGCAGCGAGTCGGACTTGTAGATCGGTGCGGTGCAGCCCTCGACGTAGTGCACGTAGGCACCCTCGTCGACGATGATCAGGGTGCGCTCGAACTGGCCCATGTTCTCGGTGTTGATCCGGAAGTAGGCCTGCAGCGGGATGTCGACGTGGACGCCCGGCGGGACGTAGACGAACGAGCCGCCCGACCAGACCGAGGTGTTCAGCGCGGAAAACTTGTTGTCGCCGGCCGGGATCACGCTGCCGAAGTACTCCTGGAAGATCTCCGGGTGCTCCTTCAGTCCGGTGTCGGTGTCGAGGAAGATGACACCCTTCTCCTCCAGGTCCTCGCGGATCTGGTGGTAGACCACCTCGGACTCGTACTGCGCGGCCACACCGGCCACCAGGCGCTGCTTCTCCGCTTCGGGGATGCCGAGCCGGTCATAGGTGTTCTTGATGTCCTCGGGCAGGTCTTCCCACGACTGCGCCTGCTTCTCCGTGGACCGCACGAAGTACTTGATGTTGTCGAAGTCGATGCCGCTCAGGTCGGCGCCCCACGTCGGCATCGGCTGCTTGTCGAAGATGCGGAGGGCCTTGAGGCGCTGCTCCAGCATCCATTCCGGCTCGCTCTTCTTCGCGGAGATGTCGCGCACCACGGCTTCGGACAGGCCGCGCTGGGCGGAGGCGCCGGCGACGTCGCTGTCGGACCAGCCGTAGCCGTACCGGTCGAAGGACGCGATGGTCTCTTCCTGGGTCAGCGGGGCCGGAGCAGTGGTCGCGGCGGGGTCAGTGACCGTCATCGTGAGGCCTTTCCGTCGGTGTTCGGTGCTGTAGTGGATTTTGGGGCTGTAGCGGATTCCGGGGCGGGTGTTCGTCGTGCGATGGGTACGTGCGTGGTGCACACGCAGTCGCCGTTGGCGATAGTCGCCAACCGCTGAACGTGCGTCCCGAGCAATTCGGTGAATCGTGCGGTCTCGGCTTCGCACAGCTCCGGAAACTCCGTCGCGACGTGCGCCACCGGACAGTGGTGCTGGCAGATCTGCACGCCGGTGCCCACTTCGCGCACGTTGGCCGAATAACCGGCGCTGGTGAGTGCGTCGGCGATGTCTTCCACGGTGCGGACCACGTCGTCGTCGCCGGTGGCGGGCGCCACCGAGGCGACCATGCCGTCCACCCGATCGCGAGCGAACTCCGAGACGGCCTGCTCGCCGCCGACGTCGCGCAGCTTGCGCAGCGCGGCACCGGCGAGGTCATCGTAGGCGTGTCGCAATTTGCCCCGACCGTTCGGGCTGAGCTGGAACCACTTGGCCGGACGGCCGCGGCCGCCCTTGCCGAAGCCGGGCGCCGCCGTCTGCACATCGCCCGCATCGAGCAGTATGTCCAGGTGGCGACGGACACCGGCGGCACTGATGCCGAGTCGGTCGGCGATATCACTCGCGGTGAGCGGCCCCTCATCGATCAAGAGGGAGACGACGGCAGCGCGGGTCTGGCCGTCAGCGCCAGGCCCGTCTGCGAACTGCTCGATGAGCAGCGAGTTTCCACCGTCCATGCTTTTCACAACATTATTGTGACGTAATTATTCCCGGGCTTCCAGCAAGGGTGACCTAAGCGGGTCCGTGTCGACGGGTCGCCGGAACCGGTGCCCGGATGCCTTAGAGTCTGACGGGTGCGGAACGTTCCAGGAGTGCGCGCTGCGCTCGATCACCTCGGCCTGTCTCGGCCGTCGAGGAACACCGACATCGATGCGACCGGCGATTACGGCGTATCGCTGGCCCGGTTGCACGGCGAGGACGCCCACGTCGGACCGCTCAACCCGCTGGAGAACAAGCGGCTGCGTCGCATCCGGTTGTTCGGCACCACCGGCGCCGTACTGATCCTGATCGGTTCGCTCGGCACCGGCATGATGCCGGTGCTGCAGAACCCGATCGTCGGCATGCGAGTGCTCTCGCTGCCCTCCCGGATGTTCTCCACGGCACTGACCATCTCCATCGGCGGCACCATGATGCTGGTGCTGGCCTGGATTCTGCTGGGCCGCTATGCGATCGGCAGATACTCCGTGGAAGTGGCGGAGAATCGCAGTCCGGCCCGCCGGATGTCCCGCTTGCAGGCCGACCGCACCCTGGTGATGTGGATCGTGCCGCTGCTGTTCGCGCCGCCGCTGTTGAGCAAGGACGTCTACTCCTATCTCGCGCAGAGCGCGATCGGCTTCCGCGGGATGGATCCGTACACCTACAGCCCGATGCGCGGTCTCGGCGTCGATCACCCATTGAGTCTGTCGGTGCCGAACCTCTGGAAGGACACGCCGGCACCGTACGGGCCGCTGTTTCTGTGGATCGGTGAGCACATCACCTGGGTCACCGGCGAGAACATCACCGCGGCGATCGTCCTGCATCGCACGGTGGCCCTGTTCGGCGTGGCGCTCATCATCTGGGCGCTGCCCCGACTGGCCCGTCGCTGCGGGGTGTCGTCGGTGGCCGCCCTCTGGCTGGGCGCCCTGAATCCACTGCTGATCCTGCACCTGGTCGGCGGTATCCACAACGAGGCGCTGATGATCGGAATGATGCTGGTCGGCGTCGAATGGTGCTTCCGTGCCATCTACGACAGCGACAGTCTCTGGTCGCCGCAGCGGCGCCTGCCGTCGCGGGCGGGTTGGCTGCTGCTGGCCGGCTGCGCGGTGATCGCCGCCTCGGCGATGGTCAAGGTCACCTCCCTGCTCGCGCTCGGTTTCGTCGGCGTCGCCCTCGCGCGGCGCTGGGGCGCGACCCTGCCCGCGCTGCGCAACGCGCCGTGGCGCCAATGGTGGTCGCGCTCGCGGCAGACGGTGCGGGCATTGGGCGGCGCAGCGCTCCTCACCGGAGCGGTCGCGATCGGCGTCGTGGTGGCGATCTGCGTCGGCACCGGACTCGGCTTCGGCTGGACGTCGACCACCACCACCGGCGGCATCGTCCGCTCCTGGATGTCCATGCCCACCCTGCTGTCGGTGGTGGCCGGGCGCATCGGCTTGTGGCTAGGCCTGGGTGAACAGACCCAGGTGATCCTCGACGTGGCCCGGCCGATCGGTCAGTTCGTCGCGGTGGTGCTCGTGATCCGATGGCTGCTGGCGGTGCTCGCCGGCCGCATCCATCCGCTCGGCGGCCTGGGCATCGCGATGGCCACCGTCATCTTCTTCTTCCCGTTCGTGCAGGCCTGGTACCTGCTCTGGGCCATCATCCCGCTCGCCGCGTGGGCCACGACGCGCTGGTTCCGGGTCGGCACGGTTGTGATCTCCGCGATAATCGCCGTGGTCGTGATGCCCACCAGCTCGGATACTTCACCGATGGTGGTGGTGCAGGGACTGTCCACCGGCCTGCTGATGACCTTGGTGGCCAGCATCGTCTTCTTCATCGACCATCCGACACGTCGGTGGTGGGCCGCCCGCAGGCGGGCCTGACCCGAATACCGTGCTGCGGCGCTCGGGGCCTAGGCTGGGCTACGTGCAGTCCGCTTCTGTTTCGTCCCCGGCCGTCGAGATTCGGGGTCTTCGCAAGCAGTTCGGCGAGGTCACCGCGGTCGACGGTTTGGACCTGGTCCTGCCCCGCGGCCAGATCCTCGCCCTCCTCGGCCCCAACGGGGCCGGCAAGACAACCACCGTCGAGGCCTGTGAAGGCTTCCTCCGTCCCGATGCCGGGCAGGTCCGCGTCCTCGGTCTGGACCCGATCGCCGACAACGACCGCCTCCGCGCGCGGATCGGCGTGATGTTGCAGGGCGGTGGCGCCTACCCCGGTGCGAAGGCCGGCGAGATGCTGGCCCTCTGCGCGGCCTACAGCGCCGATCCCCTCGACCCCGATTGGCTGCTCGACATGCTGGGGCTGCGCGAGAACGTGCGGACGCCGTATCGACGGCTGTCCGGCGGGCAGCAGCAGCGTCTCGCGCTGGCCTGTGCCCTGGTGGGCCGCCCCGAACTGGTCTTCCTCGACGAACCGACCGCCGGCCTCGACGCCCACGCTCGGATCCTGGTGTGGGAGCTGATCTCCGCCCTGCGCGCCGACGGTGTCTCGGTGCTCCTCACCACGCATCTGCTCGACGAAGCCGAGCAGTTGGCCGACGAGATCGTCATCGTGGACCACGGCCGGGTGGTCGCCTCGGGTGCGCCGACCGACCTCACCGGCGCCCAGTCGCAAGACCGGTTGCGACTGGTCACCGCGACGCCGATCGACCCCGACGAGCTCGCCGCCGCCCTCGGCGCGGGGTACCGCTGCGAGCGCGGCACGAGCGGCGCGTACGCGGTGATCGGCGCGCTCACACCGCGGTTGATCGCCGACGTCGCGGCCTGGTGCGCCGAGCGCGACGTGCTCGCCACCGAACTCACGGCCGCGCAGCGCAGTCTGGAAGAAGTCTTCCTCAACCTCACCGGAGCGGAGGTCCGCCGATGAGTACGGCACGTTTCCCGGTCGGGACGTTCACCCCGCGGCCGCAACCGGCGTCGCTGCCCCGGATGCTGGGCGCCCAGACCCGACTGGAACTGACGCTGCTGCTGCGCAACGGCGAGCAGCTGCTGCTGACCATGTTCATTCCGATCACCCTGCTGATCGGCCTCTGTCTGCTCCCCATCGGCACCGCCTCCGGCGATTCGGCCGCCGACCGCGCCGCGCAGTTCGTGCCCGCCATCCTGGCGGTCTCCATCATGTCGACGGCCTTTACCGGTCAGGCCATCGCGGTGGGCTTCGACCGGCGCTACGGCGCGCTGAAACGGCTCGGCGCCACGCCGATCCCACGCTGGGGCATCATCGCGGGCAAGATCTTCGCCGTGATCATCGTGGTGGCGCTGCAGGCGCTGATCATCGGGGCGATCGGCCTGGCCTTCGGCTGGCACCCGGAGGCGGCGGGCCTGGCCATCGGCGCACTGGCTATCGCCCTGGGCACCGCGGCCTTCGCCGCGCTCGGCCTGCTGCTCGGCGGCACCCTCAAGGCCGAGGTGGTGCTAGCGCTGGGCAACCTCATCTGGTTCGTGCTGCTGGGCCTGGCCGGACTGGTGGTGTTCGACGATCAGCTGCCTGACGGGGCACGACTGCTCGTCGAGTGGTCCCCCTCCGGCGCTCTCACGCAGGCGCTCGCGCAGGCGGTGGGTCAGAACGCCTTCGACATCGGCAGTCTTCTCGTCCTTCTCGTCTGGGCCGTCGCCGGCGGTCTTCTCGCAATCAGGTGGTTCAAGTTCGAATGAGTACTTCCGTCACTCCGGCCTCCGGCTGGCTCGGTTTCCGCACGCCCTCGCTGCGGTTCCTCTACGGCTGGGCCGTGGCCAACCTCGCCGCCAACGTCCTACTCGTGGTGACCGGCGGCGCAGTACGGGTGACCGGCTCCGGTCTCGGTTGCCCCACTTGGCCGCAGTGCGGCGACGGCAAGTACACGCCGCCGATGACCTATCACGGCGTGATCGAGTTCGGCAATCGCATGCTGACCTGGCTGTTGGTGGCGATCGCGGTGGCGACCTGGGTCGCGGCCATGCGCTACCGGCCGGTCGATCACGTGGCCCGCCGCCTGGCGACGCTGGTGGCCCTCGGGGTGCCGCTGCAAGCCGTGATCGGCGGCATCACGGTGCTGACCAAACTGAACCCGTGGGTGGTGGCGTTCCACTTCCTGGCGACCATTCTGATCATCTCGCTCGCCACCTGGATGGTGTACCGCACGCGCCCGAACGTCGCGACCGACCCCGATGAGGTGCCGATTCCCCGCGACTCGGTGATCGCTCGGCTCGCCACGGCACTGGCGATCACCGTGTACGCGATCACCTGGACCACGATCTACCTCGGCACCGTGGTGACCGGATCCGGACCGCACTCGGGCGACGAGGACTCCCACCGCAACGATCTGGATCCGGTGCTGGCCACCCAGTTGCACGCGGATGCGGTGTGGGCCCTGCTCGGCACCGGTTTCGCGCTGCTGCTGCTCGCCGTGATCGCACGGTTGGCCATGCAGCGGTCGGCGTGGTGGTTCGCCGGCATTCTGCTGCTGCAGGGCGTGATCGGTTACGTGCAGTACTCCACGGGGCTGCCGGTGATCCTGGTGGTGCTGCACATGTTCGGCAGCGCCTTGCTGATGATCGGCGCGACGGTGCTGCTGCTGCAGGCCGTCGACGCCGATCGGACGCGCGAAACCGCCTGAGTCAGCGGTAGTCGACGACCTTGCGGTTGCGGGCCTTCGGGAAGCGGTGCGAACCGGCGACCCACCCGGCCATCTGACGCCAGTGCGACGGCTGCACCGTCGCCTTGTTGGTGAGGTCGCGGTCCCATTCGGCCACTTCCAGGCCCTCGATGCCGTCGACGATGCGTCGGGCTTCCTCCAGGGTGGGCACCACCCGGTCGGCGAGATCGCCGTCCTGCTCGCCCACCAGCGTGATGCGGACGCCGGCCGCACCCGCGGGCTGCAGGACGGCCTTGGCCGAGCCGCCCTCGGCGGCGACGTACTTGCTGATCGATTCGACCACGCCGTAGGCGGGCGTGGTCGGCGCTGCGGTGTTGTCGGTCATGTGGCTCATCATAACCGCGTGCCACACTGAGCTATGCGAGCGATCACTGTGACGTCCATCGGCGGTCCCGACGTGCTGACACCGGGACCGGCGCCCGATCCGAAGCCCGCTCCGGGGCAGGTCCTGGTACGTGTGGGCGCGGCCGGAGTGAACTTCATCGACACCTACTTCCGCAGCGGCCTCTACCCCATGCCCGTGCCGTACGTCCCGGGCAGCGAAGGCGCCGGCGAGGTCGTCGCGCTCGGCCCGGGCGTGACGGAGCTGTCCGTCGGCCAGCGGGTGGCCTGGTGCGACGTCCCCGGCAGCTACGCCGAGCTCGTCGCGGTGCCGGTGGCCCGCGCCCTGGTGATCCCGGACGGGGTGAGCGACGAGGCGGCCGGCTCCAGCCTGCTGCGCGGGCTCACCGCCCACTATCTGCTCGACGGCGCGGCCGCGCCGCGGTCCGGCGAGACCGTGCTGGTGCAGGCCGGTGCGGGCGGGGTCGGCCTGCTGCTGACGCAGTTGGCCACACGCGCGGGACTGCGCGTGCTGACCACCGTGTCCAGCAACGCGAAGGAGCGGCTGGCGCGGGCTGCGGGCGCCGACGAGATCCTGCGCTACGGCGACGATCTGGCGCAGCGGATCCGCGCCCTCACCGACGGGCGCGGGGTGGCGGTGGCCTACGACGGCGTCGGCGCGGACACCTTCGAGCAGTCGTTGGCGGCGACCGCGGTGCGCGGGCGCGTGGTGCTCTTCGGCGCCGCGAGCGGACCGGTGCCGCCGTTCGATCTGCAGCGACTCAATCCGCTGGGTTCACTGTCGGTGATCCGCCCGACGCTGGGCCACTACATCGCCGATCCGGCGGAACTGGCCTGGCGCGCCGGCGAATACTTCGGGGCACTCGCCGACGGTTCGGTGCAGGTGCGCGTGGGCCAGCGCTATGACCTCCAGGACGCGGCGCAGGCGCACCGGGACCTGGAGGGTCGTCGGACCACCGGGACGACGGTGCTCGTTCCGTAGGAGTACGCGAGAAGTACGAGACGCCTAGAAGTACGAGGCGCCTAGAAGTACGAGGCGATCGTGGGCCAGTCGAGCACGGCGTCGACGGCCAGGCCGCAGAACAGCAGGGCCAGGTACTCGTTGGACTTGAGGAAGATCTTGAGCGGCTTCACGTCGACGCCGCGCCGGGTCTCGATGTACAGGCGCGTCACGTACCAGAGGAACCAGCCGCCGGCGAGGATCGCGACCGCGAAGTAGATCCAGCTCGTCACCGGAATCAGGAACAACGACGTGATCACCGTGAGCCAGGTGTAGATCAGCATCTGGCGGGTGACGTGCTCGGGGGTGGCGATCACCGGGAGCATCGGCACCCCGGCGGCCTCGTAGTCGGCACGGTAGCGCCAGGCCAGCGCCCAGGTGTGCGGCGGCGTCCAGAAGAAGACCACCAGGAACAGCACGAACGGCTGCCAGCTCAGCGAACCGGTGACCGCGGCCCAGCCGACCAGCGCGGGCATGCACCCGGCGGCGCCGCCCCAGATCACGTTCTGCCAGGTCCGGCGCTTGAGGATGAGGGTGTAGACGCCCACGTAAAAGGCGATGGTGATCATCACCAGCACCGGCGGCAGCCACGGGCGGACGTTGCCGTACGCCTGGGTGCCGAAGTACAGGACCAGGAACGACGCAACGGCCAGGACCAGGCCGAAGATCAGCACGTGGCGAACCGGTACCGCGTGGCGTGCCAGCGGTCGGCGCTCGGTGCGCTTCATCTTCTGGTCGATGTCGGCGTCGGCCACCATGTTCAGGCTGTTGGCGCTCGCGGCGCCCAACCAGCCGCCGATCACGGTGATCACGATCAGCCCGATGGAGACACTTCCGCGGTCGGCCTGCAGCATCACCGGGATGGTCGACACGAGCAGGAGCTCGATGACGCGCGGCTTGGTGAGCGCGATGTAGGCGAGCAGCGTGGCCTTCATCCGGGCCGATACCGAGGTGGGCGCCTCAGCGGTGGCCGAAGCGGGCGATGCCTCGCCGCTGGCGGAAGCGCTCGAACTTACGCTTTCCCCGATCCTCAACGACTGGCTCCTTTGTTTCTGCGCAGCACAGCCACGACGACGCGATTGCAGATTCCGAATGCGCACTGGGGCTGATGATTTAAATGGTAACTCTCCCGGCGCTATGCGAAGAATCCGGCCGGTCAGGCAGTGGCGCACGACGCGGTCTCGGCCGGATGCCGGTACATGCCCTAGGCTGGTGGAATCCGCCGTTTCTACCCCACAGGAGATTGCCCGATCGTGGCCGTTACAGATGAGATCGCAGCGCTGACCAAGCCGGTGTACCCCGCTGATTGGACGGAGGTGGACACGCGCGCGGTCGACACGGCCCGCCTGCTGGCCGCGGACGCGGTGCAGCACTGCGGGAGCGGACATCCGGGCACCGCGATGAGCCTGGCGCCCCTGGCGTACACCCTGTACCAGCGCGTGATGCGCCACGATCCGACCGACCCGGAGTGGGTGGGCCGGGACCGCTTCATCCTGTCGTGCGGCCACTCCAGCCTCACCCAGTACATCCAGCTCTACCTCGGCGGTTTCGGCCTGGAACTGTCCGACATCCAGGCACTGCGCACCTGGGACTCGCTGACTCCCGGGCACCCGGAGTACCGCCACACCAAGGGCGTGGAGATCACCACCGGTCCCCTGGGCCAGGGTCTGGCGTCGGCCGTCGGCATGGCGATGGCGGCGCGCCGCGAGCGCGGCCTGTTCGATCCGAACGCCGCGACCGGGCAGAGCCCGTTCGACCATCACATCTACGTGATCGCCTCCGACGGCGACATCGAAGAGGGCGTCACGGCCGAGGCCGGTTCGCTGGCCGGCACCCAGCAGCTGGGCAACCTGATCGTCTTCTACGACCAGAACCACATCTCCATCGAGGACGACACCAAGATCGCCCTCACCGAGGACACCGCCGCGCGCTACGCGTCGTACGGCTGGGACGTCCAGGTGATCGAGGGCGGCGAAGACGTCGTCGCGATCGAGGCCGCCGTGGCCCACGCCAAGAGCGTGACCGACAAGCCGTCGATCATCCTGATCCGAACCATCATCGCCTGGCCGGCACCCACCAAGATGAACACCGGCGCCTCGCACGGCAGTGCGCTCGGCGCCGACGAGGTGGCCGCCACCAAGAAGATCCTCGGCTTCGACCCGGAACTGGACTTCGAGGTCTCCGACGCGGTGATCACCCACACCCGCGCGCTGGCCGAACGCGCCGCCGCCGACCGCGCCCAGTGGCAGGTCGGGTTCGACGCCTGGGCCGCCGACAACGCCGAGAACAAGGCCCTCTTCGACCGTCTCTCCGCCCACGAGCTTCCGGAGGGCTGGACGGATGTCCTGCCGACCTGGGCTCCCGGCGACAAGGCCGTGGCGACTCGCTCGGCGTCGGGCAAGGTGCTGTCCGCACTGGCTCCGGTGCTACCGGAACTGTGGGGCGGCTCGGCCGACCTCGCGGGCTCCAACAACACCACGATGGACGGCGCCGTGTCGTTCGGCCCCGAGTCGATCAGCACCTCCACCTGGACCGCGCACCCGTACGGTCGCACCCTGCACTTCGGTATCCGCGAGCATGCGATGGCGGCGATCCTCAACGGCATCGTGCTGCACGGCCCGACGCGCGCGTACGCGGGCACCTTCCTGCAGTTCGCCGACTACATGCGCCCCGCGGTGCGGCTGGCCGCACTCATGGAGATCGATCCGATCTACGTGTGGACGCACGACTCGATCGGCCTCGGCGAGGACGGCCCCACCCACCAGCCGGTGGAGCATCTGGCCGCGTTGCGCGCGATCCCGGGCCTGGACGTGGTGCGCCCGGCCGACGCCAACGAGACCGCCCACGCCTGGCGGCACCTGCTGACCCGCCGCAGTCAGCCGGTCGGCCTGGCCCTGACCCGCCAGAACGTCCCGGTCCTGGAGGGCACGTCCTACGAGGGCGTCGCCCGCGGCGGTTACGTGCTCGTCGAGCCCACGCAGGCCCCGTCCGTGGTGCTGATCGGCACCGGCTCGGAGGTCTCGCTCGCCGTGGAGGCCGCGGAAACCCTTGCCGCCGAAGGCATTTCGGCACGCGTGGTGTCCATGCCGTCGCTCGAGTGGTTCGACGAACAGGATCAGGCCTACCGCGACTCGGTACTCCCCGCCGGTGTGCCGCGCGTGGTGATCGAGGCCGGCATCGCCATGCCGTGGTACCGCGTGGTGCACGGCGGCGGCGGCATCAGCCCGGCCGCGGGCGAGATCGTCTCGCTGGAGCACTTCGGCGCGTCGGCCCCGTACCAGACGCTGTACACCGAGTTCGGGATCACCGCCGAGGCCGTCGCCGCGGCGGCGCACCGGCTGCTCGAGCGCTGACCCGAGCGACGCTGAAGAGAGAAGGAGACCATTCGATGACGCAGAATGCGAAACTCGCCGACCTGTCCGCCGCGGGCGTCTCGGTCTGGCTCGACGACCTGTCCCGCGACATCATCGACTCGGGCGCGCTGCGCCGCGAGATCGACGAGCACTCGGTGGTCGGCGTGACCACCAACCCGGCCATCTTCCAGGCGGCCATCGCCAAGTCGTCGATGTACGACGACCAGATCGCCGCGCTCGCCGCCCAGGGTGCCGACGTGGACGCGACGCTCACCGCGATCACCACCGACGATGTCCGGTCGGCGTGCGACGTGCTGGCCGCGGTCGCCGTCGACTCCGACGGCGTCGACGGTCGCGTCTCGATCGAGGTGGATCCGCGGCTGGCGCACGACACCGACGCCACCGTGGCGCAGGCGATCGAGCTGTCCAAGATCGTCGATCGCCCCAACGTGCTGATCAAGATTCCGGCCACCAAGGCGGGGCTGCCGGCGATCACCCGCGTGCTGGCCGAGGGCATCAGCGTCAACGTGACCCTGATCTTCTCGGTGGAGCGCTACCGCGAGGTGATGGAGGCGTTCCTCAACGGGCTCGACGCCGCGCTGGAGAACGGGCACGACGTCGCCGACATCGTCTCGGTCGCCTCGTTCTTCGTCTCCCGCGTGGACACCGAGATCGACAAGCGCCTGGATCAGATCGGCACCCCCGAGGCGCTCGCGCTGCGCGGCAAGGCCGGTCTGGCCAACGCCCGCCTGGCCTACGCGGCCTACACCGAGGTCTTCGATCTCGGGGTGCGCTTCCCCGACCTGAAGGCGCACGGCGCACGCCCGCAGCGGGCGCTGTGGGCGTCGACCGGCGTGAAGAACCCGGAGTACCCGGACACGCTGTACGTCAGCGAACTGGTCGCACCCGACACCGTGAACACCATGCCCGGCAAGACCATGCTGGCCTTCGCCGACCACGGCTGGGTGAACACCGAGTCGATCGTCGGCCGGGACGCGGAGAGCCGCGGCGTCTTCGACGCGCTCAGCCGCGTCGGCATCGATCTCGGCGACGTCTTCGCGCTTCTCGAGACCGAGGGCGTGACCAAGTTCGTCGATGCCTGGGACGAGCTGCTGACCGCGACGGCGGCCCAGCTCACGAGCGCTAAGGCCTGACCCCGATGGCTCCCGCGGCAGGCTCGGGCGACGGTGCGTGGACCAATCCCCTCCGGGATCCGCACGACCGGCGCCTGCCGCGGATCGCCGGGCCGTCGGCGCTGGTGATCTTCGGCGTCACCGGTGACCTGTCCCGCCGCAAACTGATGCCGGCGGTGTACGACCTGGCCAACCGTGGTCTGCTGCCGCCCAGCTTCGCGCTGGTCGGCTTCGCCCGCCGCGAATGGAGTGACCGGGACTTCGCCGACACCGTCCGCGACGCGGTGAAGGAGCATTCGCGCACCCGCTTCGACGAGGAACGCTGGGAGCGACTGGCCGAGGGCATCCGCTTCATCGAGGGCAGCTTCGACGACGACGACGCCTTCGACCGCCTCACCACCACGCTCGCCGAGCTGGACCGCGAGCGCGGCACCGACGGCAATCACGCCTTCTACCTCGCGATCCCGCCGAACAGCTTCCCGACCGTGCTCAACCAGCTCAAGCGCACCGGGCTGGCCGCCCCGGGCACCGACGGATCCTGGCAGCGGGTGATCATCGAGAAGCCGTTCGGCCACGATCTGGAATCCGCCAAGGAACTGAACACCCTGGTCAACAGTGTCTTCCCGGAGGAGTCGGTGTTCCGCATCGATCACTACCTGGGCAAGGAGACAGTCCAGAACATCCTGGCGCTGCGGTTCGCCAACCAGCTCTTCGAACCGCTGTGGTCGAGCCACTACATCGATCATGTGCAGATCACCATGGCCGAGGACATCGGTCTGGGCGGGCGCGCGGGCTACTACGACGGCATCGGCGCCGCCCGTGACGTGATCCAGAACCACTTGCTGCAGTTGCTCGCGCTGATCGCGATGGAGGAGCCCATCTCCTTCTCCCCGCGGGAGCTGCAGGTGGAGAAGATCAAAGTGCTCATGTCGACCCGGAATCTGCTGCCGATCGACGAGAACTCCGCGCGCGGCCGCTACGGCCCCGGCTGGCAGGGCTCGGAACCGGTGCCCGGTCTGCTCGACGAGGGCTTCCAGGCCGACTCGACCACCGAGACCTACGCGGCGATCGCCGTGGAGGTGGACACCCGCCGCTGGGCGGGAGTGCCGTTCTACCTGCGCACCGGCAAGCGTCTGGGGCGTCGGGTCACCGAGATCGCGCTGATCTTCAAACGGGCTCCGCACCTGCCGTTCGACGACTCGATGACCGCCGAGCTCGGGCAGAACGCCCTGGTGATCCGGGTGCAGCCGGACGAAGGCGTCACCCTCCGCTTCGGTTCCAAGGTGCCGAGCACCGGCATGGAGGTCCGCGACGTCAACATGGACTTCTCCTACGGCGAGGCCTTCACGGTCAGCTCGCCGGAAGCCTACGAGCGTCTCCTGCTCGACGTGCTGCTCGACGAGCCGTCGTTGTTCCCGGTCAACGAGGAAGTGGAACTCAGCTGGCAGATCCTCGACCCGGTGCTCGCCGAGTGGGCCACTGAGGGCGCACCGGAGACCTACGACGCAGGCACCTGGGGCCCCGCCGACGCGGACAAGATGATGGAACGCACCGGCCGGACCTGGCGGCGGCCCTGAGGAGGCAGCGATGATCGTCGATCTTCCCGACACCACCACGCTCGACATCAGCAAGAAGCTCGTCCGCATGCGCAACTCCGGCGGCGAGGTGACCATCGGGCGGGTACTGACCCTCGTCATCGACACCGATGCCGGGGAGGAGGCCGAGGCCGCGGTCGACGCCTCCAATCAGGCCAGTCGCGAGCACCCGTGCCGCGTGATCGTGGTCAGTCGCGGCGACCGGAACCAGGCCACCCAGCTCGACGCCCAGATCCGCGTGGGCGGCGACGCCGGCGCCTCCGAGGTGGTGGTGCTGGATCTGCACGGCGAGCTCGCCGACCACCCGCACGCCGTGGTGACGCCCTTCCTATTGCCGGACACCCCGGTGGTGACGTGGTGGCCCGGACGCGCGCCGGCCCGCCCCGCCGCCGACCCGCTCGGTCGGCTGGCCTCGCGCCGTATCACCGACGCCCGGTCGGCGGCCGACTGCGGCGGCGCGCTCGCTGCGCGACGTCTCGGGTACAGCGCCGGCGACACCGACCTGGCGTGGAGCGCGACCACGCCGTGGCGCGCCATGCTGGCCTCCGCGCTGGACCGACCGCCGCACGCACCGGTGGACTCCGCGTCGGTGTGCGGACCGGCGCACATCCCGGGTCTGGACCTGATCGCCGGCTGGTTGGCCCACGCCCTCGGGGTACCGGTCACCCGCCGCGTCGGGGACTGGCGGGTCAGCCTCGAGCGCAGTGACGGTGCCGTGGAACTGGTCATGGACGACGCCGGCGGCGGCAGCCTGCACTTCCCCGGCCGCCCCGACGGCCGGATGCCGTTCAAACGTCGCACCACGGCTGAATGCCTCGCCGAGGAACTCCGCCGTCTGGATGCCGACATCGTGTATCGCCATGCGCTGGAAGGACTTTCCAGCGTCACACAAGAGGACTGACGGTTGATGAGTGAACTCGAAACGCTGATCTTCGACGACGCCCCCGCGCTGCTGGAGACCGCCGCCGCGCGCTTCGTCGACGCGGTGACCCGCGCGCAGCAGGAGCGCGGACGCGCCGTGCTCGCCCTGACCGGCGGCTCCAACGGCATCGGGCTGCTGCGCGCCCTCGCCGCAGCCCCCGCCGGCATCGACTGGAGCCGCGTCGACCTGTATTGGGGCGACGAGCGGTTCCTGCCCGCCGACGACCCCGAGCGCAATGAGTGGCAGGCGCGGCAGGCTCTGCTGGGCCGGGTACCGTTGGATCCGGCGCGGGTGCACATGATGCCCGCCAGCGACGGTGAGTTCGGCGACGATCTGGCGGCCGCGACGCGCGCCTACGCGAAGCTCATCGACGACGACCTCGTCTTCGACGTGCACCTGCTGGGCATGGGCGGCGAGGGCCACATCAACTCGCTGTTCCCGCACACCGCCGCGACCGCCGAGAACTCCGCGCCGGTGGTGGCGGTGTCGGATTCGCCGAAGCCGCCGCCGCGCCGCATCACACTGACCTTCCCGGTGATCAACCGTTCCCGCGAGGTGTGGTTCCTGGTGTCCGGCGCGGAGAAGGCCGAGGCCGTCGCCGCCGCCCACCACGGTGCCGATCGTGCCGACTGGCCGTGCGCCGGAGCACACGGCACCGAGCGGACGGTCTGGTTCGTCGACGCGGCCGCTGCCACGGACCTGGCCTGAACGCCGGCAGCTCAGCCGTCCGGTAGGCGCGCGTCGTCGCGCACCCGCATCTCGCGGGTACCGAGCATGTGCCGATCGAAGCGGTCCGGCTTCGCCGCGACGGCCGGCGGCGGCGCGTCGTCGTTCTCCCGCGCCAGCACCGCTTCCACGGCGCGGTCGGCGAGGGCCTCGCCGGCGCCGGCGTACAGGCGGATCACCACGTCGGTGCCGAGCTCGGTCAGCTCCGCCACGTCCTCGCGGTAGAGCGCGACCGAGGCCACCACCGCTCCCCCGTGGCCGATGCGCTGCAGTTCGCGCAAGGCCTCGATGTTGGCGTATTGCGCGGGCAGCGCGAGCAGGATCATCTTGACGCCGCTACCGGTGACCACTCGGGTCCAGAAGTCGTAGTCGGTGGCATCGCCCTCGATGATCTGGAAGCCCTGCCGTACGAGGTCGCGAATACGGTTCGGGTCGTGTTCCACGCCGAGGGTCTTGTAGCCGCATTCCTCGGTGAGCTGGCGATACACGGCCGAGCCGACCCGTCCCATGCCGAGCACCACGGCCTCGGCGTCGCCGACGTCGATGGGCCGGTCTTCGGGGTGGATCTTGTCCGGCGGGCGGGGGCAGGCGCCGCGTCAGCCGGGAGATACCCGAGACGCTGGTCGGGTTCACGAGACCGGCGATCACGAAGCTGCCCGCCACGGCGATCACCAGGGAGAGCAGCCATTTCTCCGACAGCCAGCCGTCCTCGCTGCCGATCTCCGCGATGATCAGGGCGAACTCGGAGTCGTTCGCGAGAGCGAAGGCCGCGAGCAGCGACGTGCGGTTGCGCAGGCCGAGAAGCCACAGCAACCCCCAGTAGAGGAAGGCCTGAATCGGCAGGAGCAGCAGCAGCGCCAGCCCGATGACCACGTTCTCCCAGGTGGGGATGCCGTGGAAGCCGATGGAGACGAAGAATCCGACGAGCAGCAGATCCTTGATGCGGAACAGGTCGTTCGACAGGCGTTCGGCACTCGAATGGCGGGCGAGAACCACGAGGGTCAACGCCCACAGACTCGGCGCCTCGCCCCGCGAGATCGACATCAGCACCACCGCACCGATGTCCTGCACCACGAGCACGCCGATCACGATCCGGCGTTACAGCGACTGCTCGTCGCCGCGTTCCTGCAGGATCTTCACCGCGACGATGGTCCTGGAGAAGGACAGTACGAACGCGATCGCGGCCAGCACCGTCAAGGATTGCGGGCCGAGGCGCCGAGCACCCCCATCATCGAGAGGAATCCGATGCCGATGCCGGTCATCACCGCCATATGCGCCCCGGCGTCGAACCAGACCTCCTTCTTGATCAACGTCCGCAGATCCAACTGCAGGCCGATCGCGAACAGGAGCGGCGTGACGCCGACCTCGGACATCACGTCGAGGCCGCCGAGCATCTCCACGTCGGCCGCCTTCAGGATGAATCCGGCCGACAGAAGCCGATGAGTGGAGGGAGACGAATGAGTTTGGCGATGAGTCCGCAACCGAAGACTACGGCGAGGTAGACGGCCAGCAGAGTCATGCGGTCAACCTTAGTGAGGCCTCGGGCGGACCTCGAATACGCCGTCGTTACTGCTCAACCGCTATTGCGCAGCGCGGTGGCCAGACCGTTCATCGTCAGCTGGATGGCACGGCGGATCTGGGGCGAGTCCTGCCCGGAGCGGAACCGCCGCAGCAGCTCCACCTGCATCAGATTCAGCGGCTCCAAGTACGGGAACCGGTTGTACACCGAGCGCTTCAGGGCGTCGTTGTCGGCGAGCAGGTCGTCGGTCCCGGTGATCGCCGCGTACATGTCGAGGGTGCGGGCGTGTTCGTCGACGATCATCCCGAAGACACGCTCGCGCAGGTCCGCGTCGGGCACCAGTTCGGCGTAGCGAGCAGCCAGGCCCAGATCGGACTTGGCCAGCACCTGCGCCATGTTCGACATCACCGAGCGGAAGAACGGCCAGCGCCGGTAGTAGTCGGCCAGCTGCGCCAGGCGGTCCGGGTCGTCGCCCACCCAGGCGGCGAAGGCGCTGCCGGTGCCGTACCAGCCGGGCAGCATCACCCGGCACTGCGTCCACGACAGCACCCACGGGATGGCGCGCAGATCGGAGATCGCCGTCGTCTGCTTCCGGGAGGTGGGCCGGCTGCCGATGTTCAGCGCGCCGATCTCCGACAGCGGCGTGGAGTCGGTGAAATACTCGACGAAGCCGGGCGTGCGGTGCACCAGGTCGCCGTAGGTGCTGCGGGCCAGCGCCGCCAGCTCGTCGAGCACCGCGTACGCGGCGGCCGAGTCCTCGCCCAAGCCCTCGGTGTCGAGCAGCGTCGATTCGAGGGTCGCGGCCACCAGGGTCTCCAGATTGCGGCGGGCGCTGATCGGTTCGGCGTACTTCGCGGCGATGATCTCGCCCTGTTCGGTGAGGCGCAGCGACCCCTGCACCGCGCCGGGCGGCTGCGCGAGGATGGCGTCGTAGCTGGGGCCGCCGCCGCGTCCCACGGTGCCGCCGCGACCGTGGAACAGCCGCAGCGCGATGCCGGCCGCGGCGGCGGCTGCCACCAGGTCGAGCTCGGCCCGGTACAGCGCCCAGTTGGCGGCGAGGTAGCCGCCGTCCTTGTTGGAGTCGGAGTAGCCGAGCATGATCTCCTGCACGCCCTGCTGGACGTCGATCAGCGCGCGGTAGAAGGGCAGTTCCAGTGCGGCGGTGAGGATCGCGGCCCCGGCCTGCAGGTCCTCGATGGTCTCCAGCAGCGGTACCACGCGCACGGTGCACACCGGGGCGCCCTCGGCGTCGAGACCGTAGAGCCCGACCTCCTTGAGCAGCAGCAGCGCTTCCAGCAGATCGGACACCGAGGTGCACATGCTGATGATGTAGGTCGGCACGGCGGCGGGTCCGAACCGGGCCACCGCGGCGGCGGCTGCCTCGAGTACGCCGAGTTCCTTGACGGCGAGGTCACTGAGGTCGGCGCCGGCCTGCAGCAGCGGGCGCCGGGAGGTGAGCTCGGCCGACAGCAGGGCGACGCGCGCGGCCTCGTCCAGGCTCCGGTAGTCCGGGCAGGCGCCCGCCCACGCCAGCAGTTCGGCGATCACCTCCTCGTGGGTCTCCGAGTTCTGGCGCATGTCCAGGCCGGACAGGTGAAAGCCGAAGGTGCGGACGGCTTCGCGAAGGGCGCCGAGACGGTTGTCGGCGATCGACGCGTCGACCGCGGCCCGCAGGGCTGCGTCGACCACGTCGAGGTCGGCGGACAGTTCGGCGGGGTCGGCGTAGGCGCGGGCGGCCTGGGCCCACTCGAGTTCGGTCGCCGTCAGGAAGTCGGTGCCGAGCAGCGTCTGTCCGGTGGCCGCCAGCCGGGCGCGGACCTCGCGGAGCGCGCAGCGGAAGGGTTCGTCGTCGTCGAGACATTCCGGCCCGCCGAGCCGACGCAGTTCGTCGGTGATCGGACCGACCAGGCGCGCGGACATCGCCAGTTCCTGCCGCAGCTCGTGCACCTCGTCGAGGTGATGGCGCAGCGCGGCCGCGGCGGCGGCCGACGTCGCCTCGGTCACCACCTCGCCGGTCACGAACGGGTTGCCGTCGCGGTCGCCGCCGATCCACGAGCCCATCGTGATGATGGACAGCTCCTCGAGATCGGCCGCCGGGTAGGTCTCGCTCAGCATGCGGCGGACGTCGCGGTTGAGCCGCGGCACCACCTCGAAGAAGGAGGCATCGTAGTAGCGCAGCCCGGTGGTGATCTCGTCGCTGATGGTCAAGCGCCGCAGCCGGATCAGTGCGGTCTGCCACAGGCGCAGGATCTGCTCGCCGATCTCGGCGTCCAGGGCCGCCGCCTCGGCGGGCGTCAGTTCGGTGCGCGCGCGCACCCGCATCAGTTCGGTGATGCGGTTCTGGGCGTCGAAGACGCTGCGGCGGCGCGTCTCGGTGGGGTGTGCCGTGATCACCGGGATCACCGCACCGTGGGCGAGCGCGGCGCCCACCTCGTCGTCGGTGCAGTCCGACGCGGCGAGGGCGGCGAGGCTGGCGGCGAGACTGGAGGGCTGGGGCGGATCACCGGCCAGCAGGTGGATACGGCGTCGTCGTTCCCGATGCAGGTCTTCGGCGAGGTTGGCCAGCAGCGCGAAGTTGGAGAACGCCCGGATCACCGGAAGCAGTTGGGCTACACCGGGATCGGTGTAGCGAGCCGCGAGCACATCGCGGGAGAGTTCGCGATCCCGAACGGCGAACGCGTCGCGACGCGAATCCTCTACCAGGGCAAAGGTTTCCGCGCCGGCATGGTCGGCGATCACCTGCCCCAGCAGACCGCCGAGAAAGCGGATGTCTTCGCGTAAGGGTTCGGTGGCAGCCCGTCCGGTGTCGTCTACGGCCAGGCGGCTGATCATCGGCAGAGTGCTCATGCCGAAGGGTATGGCTTAGGAGTACTTGATGTCCAGGCCGACGCCGACGATGAAGATCAGCCAGATCAGACCGACGAAGATGGTCAGTCGGTCGAGGTTCTTCTCGACCACCGACGAACCGGACAGACTCGACTGCACGCCGCCACCGAAGAGGGACGACAGGCCGCCGCCCTTGGCGCGATGCAGCAGCACCAGGACGATCAGCAGCAGGCTGGTGATGATCAGGCCGATGTTCAGCGCGAGAGTCACGAGGGGAGAGTCCGTTCGGTCAAAAGAACTGTGGCAGGTCGCTCAGAGAGCAACCTGCCACAGTCTACGCGATGGTCCTGCCGATCAGAGCAACGGCCCGCCCGCCGCGATGGCGGACAGTTGCGCGAACTCGTCGGCCTTCAGCGACGCGCCGCCGACCAGTGCACCGTCGACGTCGGGCTGCCCGACGATCTCGGCCACGTTCTTGGCGCTCACGCTGCCGCCGTAGAGCACCCGGACGCCGGCCGCGGTGGCCGGGTCGGCGATCTCGGCGAGCGCCTCGCGGACGGCCGCGCAGACTTCCTGCGCGTCCTCGGCGCTGGCGACCCGGCCGGTGCCGATGGCCCAGACCGGTTCGTACGCCACCACGAGCTTGCTGATCTCCGCGGCAGAGAGTCCGGCCAGGGAGGCCTTCAGTTGGGCCACGTTGTAGGCGACGTGGTCGCCTGCCTCGCGGATGTCCAGCCCCTCGCCGATGCACACGATCGGGGTGAGGCCGTGACGCAGCGCCGCCTTGGTCTTGGCCAGCACCACCTCGTCGGTCTCCCCGTGCAGGGTGCGACGCTCCGAGTGCCCGACGGCCACGAAGCTGACGCCGAGCTTGCTCAGGAAGGCGCCGCTGATCTCGCCGGTGTACGCGCCCGAGTCGTGCTGGGAGACGTCCTGCGCACCGTAGGTGAGCAGGAGCTTGTCGCCGTCGACCACGGTCTGCACGCTGCGGATGTCGGTGAACGGCACCAGCACGGTGACGTCGACCTTGTCGTAGTACTTCTCCGGCAGCGCGAACGCGACCTTCTGCACCAGTGCGATGGCCTCGAAGTGGTTGAGGTTGCACTTCCAGTTGCCCGCGATGAGCGGCTTACGCTGCTGTGCCATGGACTAACCCTCCGTTTCGAGAACAGCGAGACCGGGCAGTTCCTTGCCCTCGAGGTACTCCAGGGAGGCGCCGCCGCCCGTGGAGATGTGCGAGAAGGCGTCGTCGGACAGACCGAACGACCGCACCGCAGCCGCCGAGTCGCCGCCGCCGACCACGCTGAACGCGCCGTCCGCGGTGGCCGCGACGATCGCCTCGGCCACGCCGCGGGTGCCCGCGGCGAACTTCTCGAACTCGAACACGCCCATCGGGCCGTTCCAGAACACGGTCTTGGCCGAGCGCAGCACCGCGGCGAACCGCTCCACGCTGCCCGGACCGATGTCCAGACCCATGCCCTCGGTGAAGCCGTCGCTGGTCATCGCGATCGACGTCGCGGCGTCGGGCGCGAACTTGTCGGCCACCACGATGTCGTGCGGCAGGTGGATCACATCGCCGAACCGCTCAAGGAGGTCCTTGCACGTGTCGATCATGTCTTCCTGCAGCAGCGAATCGCCGACCGGGCTGCCCTGCGCCTTGATGAAGGTGAAGGCCATGCCGCCGCCGATCACCAGGGTGTCGACCTTGGGCGCCAGCGCCTCGATCACGGCGAGCTTGTCGGACACCTTGGAGCCGCCGAGCACCACCGCGTACGGCTGCTCGGTGTCGGTGGTGATCCGGGTCAGCACATCCAGTTCGGTGGCCACCAGGTCGCCGGCGTACGACGGCAGCAGCTTCGCCACGTCGTAGACCGAGGCCTGCTTGCGGTGGACCACACCGAAACCGTCGGAGACGAACGCGCCGTCGTCGCCGACCAACTCGACGAGCGCCGTGGCGAGCTTGGTGCGCTCGGCGTCGTCCTTGCTGGTCTCGCGCGGGTCGAAGCGGATGTTCTCCAATAGCAGGATGTCGCCGTCGGTGAGGCCCTCGGCGCGCGCGAGCGCGTCCGAGCCCACCACGTCGCCGGCCAGCTGGACGTTGCGGCCCAGTTCGGTCGACAGGCGCGCGGCGATCGGAGCCAGCGACAGCGCGGCATCCGGCTCACCCTTGGGGCGGCCCAGATGCGCGGTGACGATCACCTTGGCGCCGGCGTCGAGCAGCTGACGGAGCGTGGGAACGCTGGCCAGGATGCGACCGGCATCGGTGATCTCGCCGCCCTCGAGCGGGACGTTGAGGTCCGACCGGACCAGCACGCCCCGACCCGAAACACCTTCGGCGAGAAGGTCTTTGAGAGTGCGTACAGCCATCGTCGGTTACAGCGACTTCGCGACGAGGGTGATCAGGTCGGCGAGGCGGTTGGAGTAGCCCCACTCGTTGTCGTACCAGGAGACCACCTTGACCTGGTTGCCCAGGACCTTGGTCAGGCCGGCGTCGAGCAGCGACGAATGCGGGTCGGTGACGATGTCGCTGGAGACGATCGGCGCCTCGTAGTACTTCAGGATGCCCTTCATCGGGCCGTCCGCGGCCGCCTTCATCGCGGCGTTGATCTCCTCCGCGGTGGCGTCCTTCTCCAGTTCCACGGTGAGGTCGGTGACCGAGCCGGTGGGGATCGGCACACGCAGGGCGTAGCCGTCGAGCTTGCCCTTGAGCTCGGGCAGCACCTCGCCGATGGCCTTGGCGGCACCGGTGGAGGTCGGGACGATGTTGATCGCGGCGGCGCGGGCGCGACGGAGGTCGCCGTGCGGCGCGTCCTGCAGGTTCTGGTCCTGGGTGTAGGCGTGGACCGTGGTCATCAGGCCCTGCTTGATGCCGAAGCTGTCGTTGAGGACCTTGGCGATCGGGCCGAGGCAGTTGGTGGTGCACGAGGCGTTGGAAATGATGTTCTGGCTGCCGTCGTACTGGTCGTCGTTGACGCCCATCACCACGGTCAGGTCGGGGTCGCCGGCCGGGGCCGAGATGATGACCTTCTTGGCGCCCGCCTCCAGGTGGCCCTTGGCGGCCTCGCGCTTGGTGAAGATGCCGGTCGACTCGACCACGACGTCGACGCCGAGCTCGGCCCACGGCAGTGCTGCCGGGCCCTCGCGCAGGGCGAGCGCCTTGATGCGCTGGTCCCCGACCACGATGTACTCACCGTCGACGCTGACGTCCTCGGGCAGACGGCCCAGGATCGAGTCGAACTTCAGCAGGTGGGCGAGGGTGTTGATGTCGGTGAGGTCGTTGACCGCAACGATCTCGATGTCGGCCAGACCGGCCTTGTTCTGTGCCGCCACGGCACGGAAGAAGTTACGGCCGATACGACCGAATCCGTTGATACCTACCCGAACTGCCACTGTGAACTCCTATTACCAGGGTGAAGAGCCGGTGGGAATGTCCGGCCCGCTGACTTCCAGCCTAATCGTCGCGTCTACGCGCGTCAGCACAAGGCCCCGTTGCGGGCCGACGCGAGGATGGTCCCCGCCGCGCCCATCGTGGACTCGGCGTCGAAGTAGGCGGCCAGGTGCAGGACCCCGCCGTCGGTCGCGGCGATGCCGTACAGAGCGGGCACGCGGGCGTCCGGCGCCTCCTCGGCGAGCCGGTAGCCGACGTACTGGGCGTTCTGATAGCGCCATCGGCGGACGTCGAAACGCCGTTCCGCCGATTCGGCGGGCAGACGATCGACGTATTCGGCGGGGCTGCTGCCGTCCGGGAGGTCCCAGAGGTTGAGCCACAGCGTCAGTCCCGGCCGCCACAGCACCAGCGCCCCGTCTTCCATCCGGCGGTTCATCGGTTGCGGCAGGGTCAGCGACCAGTGCTCGGACAGTTGCGTGTGTCCCTGCGCCACCGGGTAGTCCGGGTGCAGGCCCGGCGGCACCGGTGACGGCGGGGGCATCGGTGACGTCGGGGGCGCGGACTCCACCGCGAAGCCCGTCGCGGTGCGCACCAGGGCGGTGCCGACCGGCGCCTGCAGGTGCGCGGCGATCCAGGGGTCGCGCTCGAGGAGGTCGTGCAGCGCGACCACCGGGAGGTTCGCCGGATCGTCGACGTACTCCTGCGTCTCGTCGCCGGCCAGGAAACTCCACCCGAGTTCGTCGCGCACCATGTACCCGACCGGCCGTCCGTCGGCGAGGATGCGCTGCGAGACGTGGCAGGTGGCGTTCTCGGTGTTCTCGGCGGTCACTCAGGCCTCGTCGAGCAGTTCCGCGGTGACCGCGGACTCGGTGTCGGGCAGTCCCTCGAGGCGCGCCTTCTTGTCGGCCATCGAGAGCAGTCGGCGGATGCGGCCGGCCACGGCGTCCTTGGTCATCGCGGGTTCGGCGAGCTGGCCGAGTTCTTCCAGCGAGGCCTGACGGTGCTCCACGCGCAGGCGACCGGCGGCGAGGAGGTGGTCGGGCACTTCGTCACCGAGGATCTCCAGGGCGCGTTCCACGCGGGCGGCCGCGGCGACGGCGGCGCGGGCGGATCGACGCAGGTTGGCGTCGTCGAAGTTGGCGAGTCGATTGGCGGTGGCCCGGACCTCGCGACGCATCCGCCGTTCCTCCCACACCAGCCGCGTCTCCTGGGCGCCCATGCGGGTGAGCAGCGCGCCGATGGCCTCACCGTCGCGGATCACCACGCGATCGCTGCCGCGCACCTCGCGCGCCTTGGCCACCACGGACAGCCGGCGGGCGGCGCCGACGAGGGCGAGCGCGGCCTCCGGGCCCGGGCAGCTGACCTCCAGCGACGACGAGCGGCCCGGTTCGGTCAGCGAGCCGTGCGCGAGGAAGGCGCCGCGCCAGGCGGCCTCGGCATCGCTGACGCTGCCGCCGACCACCTGCGCGGGCAGGCCGCGCACCGGTCGACCGCGCGGGTCGAGCAGGCCGGTCTGACGGGCCAGCGCCTCGCCGTCCTTGCCCACGCGCACGATGTAGCGGGCGCCCTTGCGCAGACCGCCGGAGCGGAGCACATGCACCTCGGACCCGTAGCCGTACAGGTCGTGGATCTCCGACCGGAGTCGACGGGCCACGTTGCCCATGTCGACCTCGGCCTCGACGACCACTTTCCCCGCGACGATGTGCAGTCCCCCGGCGAACCGCAGCAGCGCTGACACCTCTGCCTTCCGACTGCTGAGCTGCGCTACCGCGAGCCGACTCAGCTCGTCTTTGACCGCCCCTGTCATGGCCAAATCGACCAAGCCTCCTTCGTGATGGATCGCTCTAGGTTACCGCGGCGTCAGTTTCGTGTCCCCGCCCCCAGGAAGCCGTCGAGCGCAATCGCCGACTTGACCGGATCGTGCACGTCCGGCCGATCGGGATGCACCAGGTCGACGCTGCGCAGCTGGGCGCCGAAGAGCTGGGCGGCGCGTTCGAGGTGTTCGCGTTCGCGACCGGCCGGCACGGAGGCGGCGTCGACCACGATGTCGTCGATCGGCAGCGAGCCGGAATGCGCGTTGAGCACGTGCAGATGGCGCTCGAGCGAGAACCCGGTGGTCTCCCCCGGCTCCGCGACGAGGTTCACGAACAGCACCTTGCGCGCCGCGGTGGTTCGCAGCGCCTCCAGCTGTTCGGGTACCAGCACGTGCGGGATCACGCTGGAGAACCACGACCCGGGGCCGAGGGTCACCACGTCGGCCGCGGCGATCGCGGCGAGCGCCTCCGGGCACGCCGCGGGCGCCTCCGGGGTGAGTCGCACCCGCCGCACCACGCCCGGCGTGGTCGCCACGGCGACCTGGCCGCGGATCACCCGGCTCATGCGCGGGTCCTCCTCCAGGCCGGTCACGTCGGCCTCGATCACCAATGGTTCGGTGGACATCGGCAGCACGCGGCCGTCGATGCCGAAGAGGTCAACGAGCTCGTCGAGGGCGGACACGAGGTCGCCGCAGTACTCGTCCACTCCGGACAGCAGCAGATTGCCCACCGGATGACCGGCGAGGGCCCCGCTGCCGCCGAGGCGGTGCTGCAGGATGCGCGCCCACCGCGCGTGGCGCTCAGCGGCCGCCGGGTCGCTCGCGCGACAGTCCTCCAGCGCGGCCGGCGCCGACAGCAGGGCGGCCAACGCCATCCGCAGGTCCCCGGGCGGAATGCGACCGAGCTCGTGCCGCAGGCGTCCCGATGATCCGCCGTCGTCGGCGACGGTCACCACCGCGGTGACGTCGGCGGTCAGATAGCGCAGCGCGGTCAGCGTGTTGTACAGGCCGTGGCCGCCGCCGAGCGCGACCGCGCGCAGATCCCGCCGCGCCGGCGGCGTACCCGCGGCGGCGCTCACTCGCGCCCCAGATCGCGATGGCCGGCCTCGACCACGTAGCGCGGATTGCCGTCGTCGTCGGCAACCGCGGTGAGGCGCCGGGTCAGTTCCTCGGTCATCGCGACGCTGCGGTGCTTGCCGCCGGTGCAGCCGATGCCGATGGTCATGTACCCCTTGCCCTCGCGGAGGTAGCCGCGCGCGACGATGTCCACCAGGTCCACGTAGCGGTCCAGGAAGTCGTCGGCGTCGGGCTGGCCGAGCACATAGTCGCGCACCGGCGCTTCGAGTCCGTTGTGGTCGCGCAGTTCCGGGATCCAGTAGGGGTTCGGCAGGAAGCGGACGTCGGCCACCAGGTTGCAGTCGATGGGCAGCCCATACTTGAACCCGAACGACTGCACCGCGATGGTCAGGCCCTGGCTCTCCGAGGACCGGAACACGCTGGAGACCATGGTGCGCAGGCGGGTGGCCGACAGGTCCGAGGTGTCGATGACGGTCTCCGCGTCGGCCTTCACCGCCGCCAGCATCTCGCGTTCGGCGGCAATCCCCTCGGAGAGGGTGCCGGTGCCCTGCAGCGGGTGGCGACGTCGCACGGCCTCGAAGCGGCGGATGAGCACCGGATCGGAGGCGTCGACGAACAGCAGGTGCGTCTGCGCACCGCCGGCCGCCAGTTCCTGGCGCAGGTGCGTCAGATCGGCGGCGAAACTCGGGCCGGTGGGGCGAACCACCATGGCGATCTTCGGCGGTGTCCCGGCCGTCGCCGGCACGCCGTCGATCACCTGACCGATCACCGCGACCGGGACGTTGTCGGCCACGTACCAACCGTCGTCCTCCAGGACGTTCGCCACCGAGGTCCGTCCGGCACCCGACATGCCGGTGACGAACAGGACCGTCGACGGGGTGTCCGCGTCGCTCATTGGGGAGACCTCACTGGGTAGACCTTTCTGCTGGGGCGGGCTGTACTGCCGGGGTGGGTTGCTCGTCGCGCAGTGCCTCGTAGACGCTGCGCGCGGTGGTCGCTCCGATGCCGGGGACCTGAGCGATCTCGTCGATGTCGGCTTTCTTGAGGTTCGCCACGGACCCGAAATGGGTCACCAGCGCGGTGCGCCGGGTGGCGCCGAGACCGGCGATGCCGTCCAGCGCCGAGGCGGTCATCCGCTTGCTGCGCTTGGACCGGTGGAAGCCGATCGCGAACCGGTGCGCCTCGTCGCGAATGCGCTGCAGAAGAAACAGCGCCTCGGAGTTACGCGGCAGGATCACCGGTTCATCGTCGCCTGGAACCCAGACTTCTTCCAGCCTTTTCGCCAGACCGATGATCGCGACATCGGTCACGCCCAGTTCGTCCAGGACCGCGGCCGCCGCATGCACCTGCGGCTGCCCGCCGTCGACGACGAACAGGTTGGGCGGGTAGGCGAACCGGCGCGGTCGGCCGGTGGCCGGATCGAGGGCCGCCTCCGGTGCCAGGTCTCCCCCGTTGCCGGGCTGCTCAGCGGCCTGCTCGGCCTGGTCCGCGGCGAGATCGGTGCGGTGGCGCTGGAAGCGGCGCCGGGTGACCTCCGCGATGGAGGCGACGTCGTCGGAGTGGCCGTCGCCGGCTGCCTCGCGGATCGAATAGTGCCGGTAGTCGGACTTGCGCGGCAGGCCGTCCTCGAAGACCACGAGGGACGCGACCACGTCGGTGCCCTGCACGTGCGAGATGTCGATGCACTCGATGCGCAGCGGCGCGTCGTCGGTGCCGAGCGCCTCCTGCAGTTCGGTCAGGGCGGCCGACCGCGTGGTCAGGTCGCCCGCCCGCTTGAGCTTATGGCGGGTCAGGGCCTCGCCGGCATTGCGTTCCACGGTCTCGGCGAGGGTGCGCTTGTCGCCGCGCTGCGGCACGCGCAGCGAGACGCGGCTGCCGCGCCGCTGCGACAGCCATTCGGTGAGTTCGTCGTGGTCGTCGGGCAGCACCGGGACCAGCACCTCGCGGGGCACGCCGGAGCTCATCTGTAGTTCGTCGCCGTAGAACTGCAGCAGGAAGGCCGCGACCTGCTCGCCCGGGGTGGCGTTCTCCTGGACCTCCACCACCCAGCCGCGCTCGCCGCGGACCCGACCGTCGCGGACGTGGAACACGGCCACCGAGTTCTCCAGTTCGTCGCCGACCATGGCGATCACGTCGGCGTCGGTGCCGTCCCCGAGGACCACCGCCTGCTTCTCCATCGCGCGGCGCAGCGCGGAGACGTCGTCGCGCAGGCGTGCGGCCCGCTCGAAGTCGAGTTCCTCTGCGGCACTGGACATTTCGCGTTCGAGGCGGCGGATCAAGGTGTCCGTCTTGCCGGCCAGAAAGTCGCAGAAGTCCTCGGCGATCCGCCGGTGCTCGGCGGCGTCGACGCGGTCCACGCACGGGGCCGCACACTTGTCGATGTAGCCGAGCAGACACGGTCGACCCATCTGCGCGTTGCGTTTGAACACGCCGTTGGAGCACGTCCGCACCGGGAACACGCGCGTCAGTAGATCGACGGTCTCCCGGATGGCCCAGGCGTGCGCGTACGGCCCGAAGTACCGGACGCCCGGCTTGCGGGCGCCGCGGTAGACGAAGACCCGCGGATACTCCTCGTTCATGGTCACCGCGAGCATCGGGTACGTCTTGTCGTCCCGGTAGCGGACGTTGAACCGCGGATCGAACTCCTTGATCCAGTTGTATTCGAGCTGCAGCGCCTCCACCTCGGTGCCGACCACGGTCCACTCCACCGAGGCCGCGGTGGTGACCATCTGCCGGGTGCGCGGATGCAGCGTCACCAGGTCGGCGAAGTAGGTGGTCAGCCGGGCACGAAGATTCTTGGCCTTACCAACGTAGATGACCCGCCCGTGTGCGTCGCGGAACTTGTAGACGCCGGGATCGGTCGGAATAGTGCCCGGAGCCGGGCGGTAGGTCGTCGGATCGGCCACGACTCCAGGCTAGTCGTCGGTGCGGACGGCTCCGGCCGACGGGAGGGCGAGGAGAGTGTCCGGTCGATGAGGTAGCTGCCACAGAGTGTGAGGTTGTGGTGCCTGGAGCACCACAACCTCACACTCTGCCGAGCATCATCAGCGCGGCACCTTCGCGGTGCCGAAGACGCGCAGGGAGCGGTAGTCCAGGCGGAAGTCGGCGCGGGTGGTCGGTTCCCCGGCTTCGCCGTCGTGGGCGACGCGGATCGGCTCGGCCGACTCGATGGTGAACTCCGGGACCTGGGCCTCCTGGTACAGGTGGGAGTTGCGGATGCGGCCGGACAGCAGCGAGGCCGCGAGGCGCAGCCGCTCGAAGCGGTGGCCGGTGGTGAGGTACCGGACGTCGATCAGGCCGCCGTCGAGGCGCGCACGACGCCCCGGGAACAGGCCGGGCGCGCCGTACCGACCGTTGCCCAGGAAGAAGAACAGCGTCGACACCTCGGCGCCGTTCATCGTCACGGTCACCGGCGAGCTGTGCCGCAGCACGTGCAGGGCGGCGCGGAACGCGGCGACGGGTTTGCGCGCGGAGTTCTGGTAGCGCTCGCGCATGCGGACGAACTCCGGGTAGGCCCCGATACTCGCAGTGTTGAGGATGACCGTCTCCTCGTTGAGCAGGAGCACATCCACCTGCGCGGCGCGCCCGTCGCGGACGGCTGCCACGGTGGCCTCGGCGGTGGCGGTGCCGACGTCCTTGGCGAAGTGGTTGAAGGTCCCGGCCGCGAACACCGCCAGCGGGAGACCTGCGGCGAGTGCGTGCCGAGCGACGGTCGCCACGGTGCCGTCGCCGCCGGCCACTCCGAGCACCTCGGCGCCGGCCGCGGCGTCGGCGGCCAGTCGGTCCAGATCGTCGGCCTCGGCCACCTCTACGATGCGGGCAGCGGGCAGCGCCTCCGTGATGTGGTCGAGGACCCGAGCCCCGGTGCCGTCCCCGGAGGCCGGGTTCACCAGGACCGTGACGCCGGCGCCGCGCGGCCGGGGCGGTTCGACGGCCGGGCTGGGCGGCGCCAAGATGAGTATGTTCTCGTCGACCGGCGGCACCAGTCGAGCGCCGAGCACGGCCAGACCGCTACCGAGGAGGAAGCCACCGAGCACGTCGCCCGGGTAGTGCGCGCCGGTGGTGATGCGCGAAAGACCCACCGCCCCGGCCAGTAGTCCAAGGGCGAAACCGACCGGCCGGTTCTCCGTGGCCACCGCGGTGGCGAAGGCTGCGGCGCTGGCCGAATGCCCGGACGGGAACGAGCTCGACATCGGCTGCCGACGCAGACGCTCCACGGTGATGCGACTGGCGTTGGGACGCCGTCGCGGATACAGGCGTTTGCCGACCTGATTGGCCAGCAGACTCGCCGCACCGAGGGTCACCACGCCTCGGACGGCTGCCCGCTGGAGATCGGTACGCCGCGTCAATGCCATGCCGCCGGCCAGCACGAACCAGAGACGTCCGTGGTCGGCAGACGCCGACAGGGGTCGCATAGTGGCGTCCAGAAGCGGGCTGGGCGCATGGGCGATGGCTTCGAAGACACGGACATCCAGGTCGGACAGGCCTTCGGTGAACGGCAGTCGGATCATTGCTCCACGGTAACGGCGGACCGCGGTCGTGTCTGCCGTGCGCGACTACTCTGAGCCCATGAGGCGCCGGATGCTGGTGTGGCTGATCGTGGTGGCCGGGCTGGTGACCGGCTGCACGTTGAATGCCGGCACGGAGTTCGCCGCCGAGTACGAGAAGTACCTCGTCACCCGCGACGACGTGGCCGACTACGACGTCCGCGGCTACAACAACCTGCCTGGTCAGGGCAATGCCGACACCCGGGTGGACCTGCGAGACGGTCTGACCGACGACCAGATCGCCACCGCGATCAGCGAGATTGCGCGGTACCGGACCGACCAGAAGGTCAACCACCACAATCTGTCCGTCTTCGTCACCACCCCGAACGGCAGTGGCGCCCCGGCGCGCGTCTCGGTGTTCGTCCGGACCGGCGACGAACCGGTGCAGGACACCGATCCGGCCGCGTTACGCGAGCGCGTCCAGCTGGTGCGTGCGTACGCCGTCACCGATCCCGGACTGATCGAGATGTGGGCGTCGGCCGGCGATCTGGACGCGCGGACCTCGGGTGACCCGTACGCGAGCGCCGACGCGCTGGTGGCGTACGCGCAGACCCGACCGCCGACTGTCCGGCGCCTCTCAGCACGCAGCGGTCACGTCGGGTCGTTGGGCGTGGTGAGCCTCGATGCGGACGGGTCGGTCCAAGCCCTGCGCCCGATGCGCCTGATTCTGGCGGCCTTACCGCCCGACGTCACCCCGCGGCGGTGGCGGGCGACGTCGCAGGAGCCGGTCGACGCACCACAGTTCGAGCTGGATCTGCCCGCGGGTACCGATCCTGCCGTGCTCGCGGCCGTCGAGCAGCGGGCCGCCGCGCTGGGTGTACCGCTGCGGGCGATCATCGCGCGCTGAGCGACTCGGTCAGTCCTTGCGCTCGGTGGGGGCGGCCGTCTCCGCGGGCGGGGTCTTCCCGGTGGGGTCCGTCGCGTACTGCACCTGCAGTTCGCGGAATCGTCGCATCGCGGCGACGGCGGTAGCGCCGTCGCGTGCCTGCACGGCCATCACCGGGATGTGCTCGTCGTAGGCGAAGTCGAGGCGGCCCCACTGGGCCTTCTCCGGGTACGACAGCCCCTTGACCGCGTCCCATTCGTAGAAGCGCTCGGAGACCAGGTTGCGCACGCCGACACCCTCCGGTCCGACGCGCAGCCGGGAACGGGTGAACAGCAGCAGGGAGCAGCAGATCACCACGCCGATGCCGATCAGCGCGATCTGGTCGCCCCACCCGATGTTGACGCCGGTGTAGGAGATGGTCAGCAGCAGACCGAACGTGATGTGGATGGCGAGCACGACCAGAATCGCGATGATCACGATCCGCACGATCCCGGACGGCCGATAGACCATGTCCCAGTCGGTGGGTTCCTCGGCGGTCATCGCTGCGCGAGCTCCCGCAGCGTCAGCGCCGAGGCGAGGGCCGCGGTCATCGCCTGCGCGCCCTTGTCCTCCGACGACTCGGGCAGTCCGGCGCGGTTGAGCGCCTGCGCCTCGTTCAGGGTGGTGAGCACGCCGTTGCCGACCGGGGTCGACTCGTCGAGCGAGACCCGAGTCAGACCGGCGGTCACGGCATCGCAGACGTACTCGAAGTGCGGGGTCTCCCCCTTGATGACGACGCCGAGGGCGACGACGGCGTCGTGCGTGCGGGCCAGCGCCTGCACGATCACCGGCAGTTCGATGGCTCCGGCCACGCGCACCACGGTCGGGTCGGTGACGCCCGCGGCCGCGGCGGCGTTGGCGGCGCCGTCGAGCAGCGCGGTGCAGATCACCTCGTGCCATTGCGAGGCCACGATCGCGACCTTCAGTGCGCCGGCGTTCGCCAGCTCCAGGGTGGGTTCTCCGTGACCGCTCACGCGCCGGTTCCTTCCGTGTCCGGACCGTCCTCGAGGCCGGTCAGCTCGTGACCCATGCGGTCACGCTTGGTCTGCAGGTAACGCAGGTTCTCTTTATTGGCGCGCACCGGCATCGGCACCCGCTCGAGGATTTCGAGGCCGTAGCCGTCGAGGCCGATGCGCTTGGCCGGGTTGTTGGTGAGCAACCGCATGGAGCGCACACCGAGATCCACCAGGATCTGTGCGCCGAGTCCGTAGTCGCGGGCGTCGGCGGGCAGGCCCAGCGCAAGGTTGGCGTCGACGGTGTCGGCGCCGCCGTCCTGCAGCTGGTAGGCCTGCAGCTTGTGCAGCAGGCCGATGCCGCGGCCTTCGTGTCCGCGCATGTAGAGCACCACGCCGCGGCCCTCTTCGGCGACGGCGGCCAACGCCGCGTCGAGTTGCGGACCGCAGTCGCAACGCAGCGAGCCGAAGACGTCGCCGGTGAGGCACTCCGAATGCACGCGCACCAGCACGTCGCTGCCTTCGCTGACATCGCCCATCACCATCGCGACGTGCTCGACGTCGTCGTAGGGGCTGGAGTAGCCGACGGCGGTGAAATCGCCGTGCGCGGTGGGGATGCGGGCTTCGGCGACACGGACCACGTGCTTCTCGTTGCGGCGACGCCAGGTGATCAGGTCGGCGATCGAGATGAGCGCCAGGTCGTGTTCGTCGGCGAAGACGCGCAGTTCGTCGGTGCGCGCCATCTCGCCCTCGTCCTTCTGGCTGACGATCTCGCAGATCACGCCGGCCGGACGCAGGCCGGCGAGGCGGGCGAGGTCGACGGCGGCCTCGGTGTGGCCGGGCCGACGCAGCACGCCGCCCTCGCGGGCACGCAGCGGCACGACGTGGCCGGGGCGCGTGAAATCGTGTGCGGCCGTGTCGGTCTGGGCCAGCTTTCGGATGGTGACCGCCCGGTCGGCGGCGCTGATACCGGTGCCGATTCCCTCGCGGGCGTCGACGGTCACGGTGTAGGCGGTGCCGTGCTTGTCCTGGTTCACCGAGTACATCGGCGGCAGGCCCAGGCGGTCGCAGTCGACGCTCTCCATCGGCACGCAGACGTAGCCGGAGGTGTAGCGCACCATGAAGGCGACCAGTTCCGGGGTCGCCTTCTCGGCGGCGAAGATCAGGTCGCCTTCGTTCTCGCGGTCCTCGTCGTCGACCACGACGACGGCCTTGCCGGCGGCGATGTCGGCGAGCGCACGTTCGACGGTGTCGAGGGGAACCTTCGGGGTGGTGTCGTCGGTCATGTCGCTCATTCGCCTTCTCCTGGCGCGCGATGCCCGCGCCCGTCAGCCGCTCTACGTATTTTGCGATCACATCCACCTCGAGGTTCACCGGGGTACCGACCTGAGCCAAGCCCAGGGTGGTTTCGGCGAGCGTGGTGGGGATCAAGGAGACTTCCAGCCAAGCTTGATCGTTCTCGTGGCCGATGGCCGAGACCGTCAGCGACGTGCCGTCGAGGGTGATCGAACCCTTCTCCACGACGTACCGCTCCAGGTCCGCGGGCAGTCCGACGCGCACGACGGTCCAGTTCGGGGTCGGCGAGATCGCCAGGACGGTGCCGACGCCGTCGACGTGGCCCTGGACGATGTGTCCGCCGAACCGGCCGTCGGCGGCCATGGCGCGCTCGAGATTGACCGGCGCGCCCGCGGCCAGCTCGGCGAGCGAACTGCGCTGGAGGGTCTCGGCCATCACGTCGACGGTGAAGACGCCGTCGACGTGTTCGACGACGGTCAGGCACACGCCGTTGACGGCGATCGAGTCGCCGTAGGAGGCGTCACTGGTGACCAGGGGTCCGCGGATCGAGAATCGAGCGGCTTGGTCGAGGTCTTCGCGGGCGACGATCTCGCCGCGCTCCTCCACGATTCCGGTAAACACTTGTCTCCTTTGGCGTCCGCGCTCGGGGATGACAAGTGACGACCGGGCGCCGCACTGCCGTTCTCTCGCTTCCGGACTATGACCGTCGGCTCCGGGATCACACCGGAATCTGCTGTCCCCGCGCACAGCGCGGGCGCTCGCGGGCTCGAATCAGTGTGGTACCGATCCATTACCGCCGGTGGGGAATTGCACCCCGCCCCGAGAACTCATCATCGACGCTAGCACGACGGCGTGTCGGCGTGTCGGCGCGGCATCGGTCCCCGGCGATTTCAGCGCGGCGACAGGGTGATGAGCAGGTCCTCACCGAGCTCGGTGACCGACTCTCGACGCAGGTGATGGGCCTGCGACAGCGTCGTGACGGTCGCATCGTGGACCGCGGAGTAGCCCGCGCCGAGGATGGTCGGCGCCAGATACACCTGCACCTCGTCGACGAGTCCAGCCGCCAGGAAGGCGCCGACGATGCCCGGGCCGCCCTCGACGAGGATCCAGAGCGCGTCGGGCAGCGCGGCCAGGACGTCGCGCGGATCGTGGGAGTGCACCTGCACCAGCGGTGCCGCGCCGTCGCGCAGTCGTGCGTCCGGTGGCAGGTCCCGGGTGCCGAGCACCACGCGCGTCGGCTGGTGCGTGTGCAGGGTGCCGTCCGGGCGGCGGGCGGTGAGCGACGGGTCGTCGGCCAGCGCGGTGCCGGTGCCGATCACGATGGCGTCGAGCTGGGCGCGGCGGGCATGGGCGTGCTCCCGCGACTGCGGGCCGGTGATCCACTGGCTGGTCCGGTCGGGCGCCGCGATACGGCCGTCGAGGGTCGCCGCGATCTTGGCGGTGACGAACGGCCGCCCGTGTTCTTGGCGAAACAGCCAGTGCCGCAACGGCCCTCGGCGGGCGTCGGCCTCGCCGAGACCGCCGGCGACGGTGACGCCGGCCGCGGCGAGGGCGGCTGCTCCCCCGGACGCCTGCGGGTTCGGGTCGGCCACGGCGTAGCGCACCTCCGCTACTCCGGCGTCGAGCAGGGCTTGCGCGCAGGGGCCGGTGCGCCCGGTGTGGTTGCACGGTTCGAGGGTGACCACGGCGGTCCCGCCGCGGGCGGCCGGGCCGGCCTGGCGCAGCGCCATCACCTCGGCGTGCGGTCCGCCGACCGGCTGGGTGTGCCCCACCCCGACCACGGCGCCGTCGGCGTCGAGGATCACCGCGCCGACGGGCGGGTTGGGCGAACTGACGCCGACCGCCGCCTGCGAGGCGGCGATGGCGGTCGCCATCGCCTGCTCCCGCATCAGCGTGCGGCGGTGGCCAGCGCGCGCAAGGAGGCCACGCGGGCGGCGGGGTCGTCGCCGCCGTAGACCGCCGAACCGGCCACAAAGCAGTCCACGCCGGCTACCGCGGCCTGCTCGATGGTGTCGGTGGCGATGCCGCCGTCGATCTCGACGATCAGCTTGAGCTGCTCGGCGTCGATCTTCGTGCGGAGTTCGCGGACCTTGTCGAGCACCTCGGGCATGAACTTCTGGCCGCCGAAGCCGGGCTCCACGCTCATGATCAGCAGGGTGTCGAACTCGGACAGGATGTCGAGGTACGGGGCCAGCGCGGTGCCCGGCTTGATGCCGAGTCCGGCCTTGCCGCCGGCGGCGCGGATGTCGCGGGCGACGCTGATCGGATCGTCGGTGGCCTCGGCGTGGAAGCTGACGTTGTAGGCGCCGGCCTCGGCGTAGGCGGGTGCCCAGCGGCCGGGATCGGTGATCATCAGGTGGCAGTCCAGCGGGATGTCGGTGGCTTTCAGCAGCGACTCGACCACCGGCAGCCCCAGCGTCAGGTTGGGCACGAAGTGGTTGTCCATCACGTCCACGTGCACCCAGTCGACGCCCGGGTCGACGTCGGACGGACCGACCTTGGCGATCTCGTCGGCCAGATTCGCGAAGTCGGCGGACAGAATCGAGGGCGCGATCATCGGCGCGGGGCGTTGGCACATGGGGACGAGTCTACGACCCCGCCGCGAAACGGCCCGCCCGCTCCGCTCGTGGCCACCGGAGAAGCCACTGGAAAATCCGCCGACAAGTCATGGAAATAGACCGCCTCGAATGCTTGTTCTATTAGGTAGATCGGCGTAACGTGGAGTTAGTACACCAGAACGATCGGTGTGGCTGACTCGCTTGGGGAGGTGAGTAGGCATGACGAAGCTCGCTGCTTCCGCCTGGCCGAAGGCGGACTTGGCTGCCGTCGGCATGCCCTCGTCCAGCGTTTCTCTCGCAGAACTGTCGACCGGCGACCTCGCCGAGGCCGTCCACGCGATCAAGAACGGCCACTGCTACCTCGATTGGCTGCTGTTCCAGTTCGCGCTCTCGATGTTCGACCACGTCCAGGCCGTCAGTAAGAACGTCGCGGTGACCCAGCGGTCGATCCTCGATCTCGAGGCTCAGACTGCGCTCGAACTGCAGATGAGTCTGGACAGCACCGATCACTTCGCCCACGCCTTGCTCGACGACGCCGTCTGCGCCCGCGATCGCCTCCCGGCGGTGTTCTCGACGATGCGACTCGGGCTCATCGATCGGGCCCGGTTCCACCGCATCGTCAACGAGACCCAACTCGTCCGCGACGACGAGACCATGGCACTCATCGACCAGACCCTCGCCCTGCAGATCATGGGCCTACGGGGTGGGGTGTCGTCGATGTCGATCACCAAGACCGGCGCCATGGCACGGAGGCTGGTCGCCGAGTACGACCCAGACGCCGAGAAGCTCGACCGCGACCGCGCCAAAGCCGCCCGCACCGTGGGTTTCCAAGCCCTCGACAGCGGCATGGCGCAGATCTCCATCACGGCCACCGCCGAAGACGTGCGTTTGGTACGGCAGATGCTCGACGCGGTGATCGCCGGCCTCTGCCCGGACGATCCACGGACTAAGTCGCAGGCCCGCTCGGACGCGGCGATTGCTCTGCTGCAGCGCATCCCATTCACCTGTCGGTGCGACAGCGACGGCTGCACCGCACAGATCAGCGACGTGCAGCTCGACGCGCGTGCTGCACGGATCGTCGTGCACGTCTTGTGTGACGCCACCACGTTGGACGGTGGCGATCAGTGCGGCTACCTCGATGGCTACGGCCCGATCTCCGGTGACCACGTCCGGCAGATCGCCGAGCGCGAGGACGCCGTGATCCACCAGCACGACCTGAACGATCTCCTCGAACCCGATCCCGCAGCCGATCCGAACGACGACGACGATCTCGACGAGGCGGCGGTCCACCGAAAAGGACCCCGCCCCGACAGCCCGGACGAGTGCCGGGCCGATGGCGCACGCCCCGACCCGGAAAACGACGAAAACAGCACTCCCGCAAGCGAATCCGCCGCCGGAACCGAGCCGCCGCCACGCTTCCTGATCGCGAAAACCGCGTTCCCGAGCGATCCGTATCGCCCGAACCTGCTCACCGACCTCGTCGCGCGGTTCCTCTGGGGCACCTGCTCGATCCCCGGCTGCGAACGGGCCGCTTTCGCGTGCGATCTGGACCACGTCGCCGAGTTCGACAACATCTGCCCATCGCAAGGTGGCCCTACTTGCGTTTGCAATCTATTGCCCAAGTGCCGGTTCCATCATCTGATGAAAACCCATCTGACCGGCTTCCTCGACGACCTCTGGATCGACGACCACGGGCGCTACCACTCGTCGGTGACCACCCCGGGCGGTATCACCGTCGAGCTGCTCGCACCGAACCAGTGGTTGTTCCCTCGACTCGCCGACCTGCGGTGCCGCCACCAGCTCGGTCAGCACGGGACCGCGACGAGCAGCATCGAGGACTCGCCGCAGCGAGCTCGCACGCGGACGGCGGCCAAGCATGCCCGGCGGCGCGCGGAGCGCCAGGCCAACCACGAACAGCGCGCCGTCGACCAGGCACGACGGCAGGCCGCCGAGGAAGCCGCCATCTGGGACGACTACGAGGCGAAACGGGCGATGGGGGAACCGCCGTTCTAGTGGACTAGACGGTGCCGGAGACGTAGCGGGCGCGGGAGCCGACTACTGCCAGCAGCGCGTCGTGCAGTTCCGGTCCGTATTCCTCCAGCGGCGGCCAGTCCACCAGGACCAACCCGCAGTCGGTGCGGGCGTAAGCGATGTTGCGGATGTCCCAGTCACCGATCGGCGCGGTGAATCCGCACGACGGGCACTCCTCGACCGGCTCGTCGCCGCCGTCCCACCACTCGTGCGGATCCCACTGATCCAGCAGTTCGTGGCACTGCGGGCATTCCGGCGGCGCACTGTCGGAGAACGCGCTCACCGTGGCGCCCGGGCCCAGATCCACCGAGATCGCGGCGCGTTCGTCGAGCGGCAGCGGCACGCCGTCGCTCGCCCCCTGGTGGGCGATCGCCAGGATCTCCACGAGCGCCTCGGCGTCGACCTCCTGCTGGCCGGCCTCCACCGGATCCTCGTCCGGATCCGCGCTGAGGACCAGCCGCACCGCCTCGGTGAGCTGCTGCTCAGCCACGGCGCCCGCGTCGCCGAGCGAGAAATAGAACTGCACGAACTGGCTCACGGCGCGTCCTTGCGCAGCGCGGCCACGAACATCGCGTCGGTGTCCTGCCGGTGCGGCCACAACTGCACGTGCGGGCCGGCGCCGAGACTCTCCGGATCGAAGACGTCACCGGCGACGAACGGGCGCGCGTCGAGCTGCTGCACGTCGGTCTGCTCGGCCAGCACCGCAGCCACCACCTCGGTGGTCTCGGCCAGGTTCGGCGAGCACGTCGAATAGACGACGACGCCGCCCGGCCGCACCAGCTCCAGGGCCGCGGTCAGCAGTTCGGTCTGCAGCTGCACCAGGGCGGGCACCTCCTCGGGGGTCCGCCGCCAGCGGGCCTCCGGTCGCCGACGCAGCGAGCCGAGCCCCGAGCACGGCGCGTCGACCAGCACGCGGTCGAAGCCCGGCTCCAGACCACTGTCCCGGCCGTCGGCGACGTGCACCTGCACGGGCAGTCCGTCGACGATCTTCTCGATCAGCTGGGCACGGTGCTCGGACACCTCGACCGCATCCAGGTGGGCGCCCTGCAGGTCGGCGAGCGAGCCGAGCAGTGCGGCCTTGCCGCCCGGGCCGGCGCACAGGTCCAGCCAGCGGCCGGTGTCCTCGCCGAGCACCTCGGCGCGGTCGACGGCCAAGGCCACCAGCTGGCTGCCCTCGTCCTGGACTCCCGCGAAGCCTTCGCGCACCGCATCGAGCTTGCCCGGGTCGCCCTCGGGCAGGTACACGCAGTACGGCGAGTAGCGTCCCTCGTCGCCGCCGCTGATCAGGGCCAACTCCTCGGCGCTGATCTGGCCCGGCCGCGCCACCAGGTGCACGATGGGCCGCTCGTCGTCGGCGGCGAGTGCGGCTTGCAGCTCCCCTGCGGACCGTCCGAGTGATTCGAAGAAGACCTCCGCGATCCACCGCGGATGCGCGTACGACGTCGCCAGATTCCCGATCAGATCCTCGGTGATCGGCGGGGCGATCTGATCCACCCAGTGCGCCTCGTCGCGCTGGGAGACCTTGCGCAGCACCGCGTTGACGAAGCCGGACGGCCCCATCCCCTTCTCGCTGCGCACCAGGTCCACCGAGGTGGAGACCGCGGCGTGCGAACCGATGCGGGTGCGCAGCAGCTGATAGGTGCCCAGCCGCAGCACGTCGAGCAGGTCGCCGTCGATCTCGGCGACCGGTCGGCCGGCGGCCGCGGCGATCACCTGGTCGAGCAGGCCCATGCTGCGGGCCGTGCCGTAGGTGAGTTCGGTGGCCAGTGCGGCGTCCCGGGTGTCCAGCTTGCGTTCACGAAGGAGCTTGGGCAGCAACAGGTTCGCGTAGGCGTCGCGCTCGCGCACGGCGCGCAGCACGTCGCGGGCCACGACCCGTTCGGGGCTCAGATCCTTGCTGCGGAACTTACGGTCGGGGTTGCTCATGCGAAGTGCTCCTCACCCTGCAGGCGCGCACCGCGCGCCCAGTCCGCCGCCGCGAGCGGCTTCTTGCCGGGCGGTTGTACCCAGCCGAGTTGTACTGCGCCCGAAGCGGTTCCGACGTACACGGCCTTCTTGCCGGCCGAGATCTGGCCCGGCGCAAGGTCTTTCGGCGCCACCGAGCCGTTGACCAGCTCGTGGTGATCGGCGACGAGCACCGGCCCCAGCTTGATGCGGGCCTCGCCGAGCTGCGTCCACGCACCGGGCGCGGGCGTGTGCGCGCGGATCGCGCGGTTGATCAGGTGCGACGGCAGGTTCCAGCGCACCTGCGCATCGGCGACGGTGATCTTGGGCGCGTACGACACGCCGTCCGCGTCCTGCGGCACCGGCGACAGCTCGTCGGCGGCGATGCCGTCCACCACGTTGCGGGTGAACACGGCACCGACGTCGGCGAGGCGGTCGAGCAGTTCCCCCGCGGTGTCCGAATCCTGGATGCGTTCGGTGAATGTCCCGAACACCGGGCCGGTGTCGAGTCCGGCTTCCAGCGCGAAGACACTCGCGCCGGTGAGCTCGTCGCCGGCGGCCAACGCGGCCTGTACCGGCGCGGCACCGCGCCACGCGGGCAGCAGCGAGAAGTGCAGGTTGATCCACCCGTACGGCAGTGCGCCGAGCACCGCGGGCGGGATGAGGCCACCGTAGGCCACCACCACGCCGAGATCGGCGTTCCACCGGTTCAGCGCCTCAGTCACTTCCGGGTCGGACATCTTCGCCGGAGTGAGCACTTCGAGCGCGTGCTCGTCGGCGAGCCGACCGATCGGCGAGCGCACCGCGGTGCGTCCGCGACCGGCGACGGTGTCCGGGCGGGTGATCACCCCCACCACCTGGTGCTCGTCAGAATCGATCAGCGCCTGCAACGTCGGCACGGCCGGTTGCGGGGTCCCGGCAAACACCACTCTCATGTCAACCGATGGTAGGCGGGTCCACCTGCACGCGGATACCCGCGGTGTCCTCGTGCCGGGCGTGCCGCACCACCTGGGCCGCCCGCAGCGCCGCCGCCAGCCCCCGGCCGTGTTCGCGGGCGGTGCGCAGCAGCACCCGTTCGATCCCGTCGGTGGGGTCCAGACCGGCCGGTGCACGCACCCCGAGTGGGAGCGGGACCGGGCCGAGTTGCTGCACACCGGCGGGCAGTTCCAGCATGCCGAGGAAGGCCGCGACGGCGGCGGGTGGGCCGTCGATCGACGCCATGGTCACCGCGGGCGGGAAGGCCAGCTCCCGCCGCAGGCCGAGCTCGTGCCCAGAGAAACCGACGGGGTCCCAGCGCACCAGCGCCTGCACCGGCGTCAACGCGGCATCGGCGACGATCACCACCCGTCCGCCGTCGGTGTGCGGCCGCACCAGCGTGGCCACCGCCATCCACGCGCGGACCGCTTCTTCGCCGGCCCGCAGATCCTGCCGGTCCAGCTGCGCCCACGTGTCCAGCAGCACCGCCGCGCCGTAGCCGCCCTCGGCGCGCGGCGCGGCGCCCGGGGTGGCCACCACGACCCGCGCACCGGCCGGGACATCGTCGACGATCTTGTCGCCGGCCGAGGTGAGGACCGGTACGCCGACGAAGGCGCGGCCCAGTTCCTCGGCGGTGCGCTTGTCCCCCACCATCCGGGCCCGGACCACGGTGCCGCCGCAATTGGGACACACGAAGCGGTTCTCCGGGCGACCGCACCAGCGGCACGACAGGTCGCCGCGCTCATTCATCTGCAGCGGACCGTGACACCGACGACAGCGGGCGTCCTCGCGGCACCGCCCGCACGCCACCGACGGCAGGTAGCCGCGCCGCGGCACGCTGAACAGCACCGGCCGGTCCTGCGCCAGCGCACGACGTGCCGCGGCGAAGGCGATGTTCGGGATACGGGCGGAGCGGGCCAGCGGGTCGCCGGCGATGCGCCGGTCGTCGTCGGAGACGCCCTCGATGCGGGGCATGTCGCCGCGGACCACGTCGCGCGCGGCGACCAGGTTGCGCGCCCAGCCGGATTCGACGAGGGCCTGGGCTTCGGCGGTCCGCGCGAAGCCGCCGATCACGAGTGCCGACGCGGTCTGGTGGGCGCGGAGCACCGCCACCTCGCGGGGATGCGGGTACGGCGCGCGCGGCTCGTCGAGGCTGGGATCGCCGTCGTCGAAGATCACCGTGAGCCCGAGATTCCGGACCGGGGCGAAGACGGCGCTGCGCGTCCCGATCACCACGCGCGCCGAGCCGCGCAGCACGCGCAGCCAGCGGCGGTAGCGGGCGGTGGGCCCCAGCCCGGCGGCCAGGGTGACGCACCAGTCGCCGAGCAGCTCCGCGCAGGCGTGTTCGAGCCGGTCCAGATCGCGCTGGTCGGGCACCACGATCACCACGCCCCGCCCGGTCGCGGCCACCACGGTGGCCAGTTCCGCCAGTCGGGTCGCGACGTCCTCGCCGGGGCGCGCCTGCCACGCCACGCGCGGGTGCAGCCCGTCGCGCAGCGCGGTCAGGAAGTCGCCGCCGCCGTCGTAGGCGGTCCACCCGCTCAGCTCGGCTTCGACGGGCTCGGTGGCCGGCGGCGGCACGGGCTCGGCCTTCTCTACGCGAGCGTGGCGCGGTGGCACCGCCAGCCGCACCACGTCGGGCGTGGTGCCCGCATACCGCTCGGCCACCGCATGGGTGAGTTCGACCAACTCCGGGGTGAGCACCTGCTCGGGCGACACGACCCGCTCCAGCCAGGCGAGCTTGCCGCCGTGATCGCTGCTCGCGCGCCGCTCCAGGAGGTAGCCGTCGACCAGCCGTCCCGCGAACCGGATCCGCACGCGAGTGCCCGGCTGGGCGTCGGCGTCCATCGCCTGATCGACGAGGTAGTCGAACGGGCGGTCCAGATGCGCCAAACCGAGCATCGGCAGCACGCGGGCCACCGGATGCTCGGTTGCGGGCAGGCGCTGATTGGTGCTCACGCCTTGCTCCCCGAAAGGGTCAGGCGATGCCTGCGGCCGCGCGCAGCTCGGCGACGCGGTTGGTCTGCTCCCACGGCAGTTCGACGTCGGTCCGGCCGAAGTGCCCGTAGGCCGCGGTCGGCGCGTAGATCGGACGCAGCAGGTCCAGGTCGCGCACGATGGCGGCCGGACGCAGGTCGAAGACCTCGGAGATCGCCTTCGCGATGGTGCCCGGGTCGACGTTCTCGGTACCGAAGGTCTCCACGAACAGCCCCACCGGAGCGGCCTTGCCGATGGCGTAGGCCACCTGCACCTCGATGCGCTTGGCCAGGCCCGCGGCGACCGCGTTCTTGGCGACCCAACGCATCGCGTAGGCAGCGCTGCGGTCCACCTTCGAGGGATCCTTGCCGGAGAAGGCGCCGCCGCCGTGGCGGGCCATGCCGCCGTAGGTGTCGACGATGATCTTGCGGCCGGTCAGACCGGCGTCGCCCATCGGGCCGCCCAGCACGAAGCTGCCGGTCGGGTTCACCAGCAGGCGCGGGTTGGCGGTGTCCAGCGGGGTCGGCAGATCCAGCTCGGCGAAGACCGGCTCCAGCACGTGCTTGGCGATGTCCGGGGTCAGCATGCCGGCGATGTCGATGTCGGCGGCGTGCTGGGTGGAGAGCACCACGGTGTCCAGGCGGACCGGGACGTCGTCGGCGTACTCGATGGTGACCTGCGTCTTGCCGTCCGGGCGCAGGTACGGCAGCAGGCCGGTCTTGCGGACCTCGGTGAGACGACGCGACAGGCGGTGCGCCAGCGCGATCGGCAGCGGCATCAGTTCCGGGGTCTCGGCGGTCGCGTACCCGAACATCAGGCCCTGGTCGCCGGCGCCCTGCAGGTCCAGCTCGTCGGCGTGGGTGCCGGTCTGCTTCTCGTGCGAGTCGGTCAGACCCTGCGCGATCTCCGGCGACTGCGCACCGATGGCCACGTTCACGCCGCACGAGGCGCCGTCGAAGCCCTTGGTCGACGAGTCGTAGCCGATCTCCAGAATCTTCTCGCGAACGATGGTGGGGATGTCGGCGTAGGCGGTGGTGTTCACCTCGCCGGCCACGTGCACCTGACCGGTGGTGACCAGGGTCTCCACGGCCACCTTGGCGTTCGGATCCTGCTCGAGCAGCGCGTCCAGGATGGCGTCGCTGATCGCATCACAGATCTTGTCCGGATGCCCTTCGGTGACGGACTCGCTGGTGAACAGGCGGGACGCTGACGCAGTCATCGGTTCCTCTCGGAATAAAGAAAAAAGCGGAAAAGTACGGGGTGGAGCGCGGCGGAAACAGCCGAACACTACCTATCTGGCACGAGAGCGGCGACTTCGTCAAGGATTCTGCTCGCCATCAATGTCTTTGAGCCATAAGGCAATCCAGTTTCGGTACCATCCGCGCGCAACAGCCATCCGGAGTTGTCGGCGGTGCCGAAGGCGCGGCCGTCGCCGACCGCGTTCACCACGAGGACGTCGCACCCCTTGCGGCGCAGTTTGGCCCGGCCGTGATCGAGAACGCCGCCGTCGGCGTCGCCGGTCTCGGCCGCGAATCCGACGATGACCGTCGACGACGGGATCTGCGCCGCAGTACGCGAGCGCACCAGTCCCGCGAGGATGTCCGGGTTGGTGGTCAGTGCGATGGGCGCCGGACCTTCGGCGCCCTTCTTGATCTTGGCGCCGGCCACGCCGACGGGGCGGAAGTCCGCCACGGCAGCGGCCATGATGATCACGTCGGAGTCGGCGGCGCGAGCGTTCATCTCGCTGCTGAGCTCCACCGCCGAGTCGACGTGCACGATATCGAGCGCCGCGGGAGCGCCGGGTTCGCTGACGGCACCGGAGACCAGCGTGACGGTGGCGCCGCGCTGGGCGGCGACCCGGGCGAGGGCGTAGCCCTGCTTGCCGGAACTGTGATTGCCCAGGTAGCGGACCGGATCCAGCGCCTCGCGGGTGCCGCCGGCGCTGATCAGGACGCGCACCCCGGACAGGTCGTAGGGCAGGGCGTCGGGGCGGGTCAGCAGCAGGTCGCCGAGCAGACCGATCTCGGTCGGCTCGGGCAGGCGGCCCGCACCGGTGTCGGCGCCGGTCAACCGACCCGACGCCGGGGTGAGGACCGTCGAGCCGTGGGCACGCAACGTCGCGACGTTGGCGACGGTCGCGGGGTGCTCCCACATCTCGGTATGCATGGCGGGCACGAACATCACCGGGCACCGCGCGGTCAGCAGCGAGGCGGTGAGCAGATCGTCGGCGCGACCGGCGGCCGCGCGGGCCATCAGGTCGGCGGTCGCCGGGGCGATCACCACCAGGTCGGCCTGCCGACCGAGGGCCACGTGCGCCACCTCGTCGACGTCGTCGAAGACCTCGGTGGTGACGGGATTACCCGACAGCGCCTCGAAGGTGGCGGCGCCGACGAAGTTCAAGGCCGAACGGGTCGGCATCACGCGTACATCGTGGCCGGCTTCGGTGAAATGCCGAATGACCGAACACACTTTGTAGGCCGCGATGCCGCCGCCGACTCCGACGATGACGTGCAACGAGGACTACTCGCCTTCGGTGTGCTCGAGCAGGTCCGCGTGGATCTCGCGCAGCGCGATCGACAGCGGCTTCTCGTGCACGCCCGGCTCCACCAGCGGTCCGACGTACTCCATCAGGCCCTCGGCCAGCTGGTTGTAGTAGTCGTTGATCTGGCGGGCACGCTTGGCGGCGTAGATGGCCAGCGCGTACTTGGACGACGCACGGTCGAGCAGTTCGTCGATGGGCGGATCGGTGATGCCCTGCGGGGTGTCGTAGACGGTTTCTTCGACGAGATCGACGTCGATCTCGGTTTCGGTGCTCACGCTTGTCTCTCCAACGTTCGTTATGTACGGCCCGCAGCGGGGCCGATCAGCAAGTTTAGCAACTGGCGGGCCGAAGCGTCGACATCGTCGTTCACGACGACGTGTCCGAATTCGCCGATGGCGTCCATCTCGACGCGGGCCGTCTCCAGTCGGCGCGCACGGGCCTCCGGGCTTTCCGTCCCGCGGCCCAGCAGGCGGCGTTCCAGCTCCTCCCAGCTCGGGGGCGCCAGGAACACCATGATCGCTTCGGGCATCTGCTGCCGGACCAGGCGGGAGCCGACGAGGTCGACTTCTACCAGCACGGGGTCACCGTGTTCCAGGGCGGCGCGCACCGGCGCGGCCGGGGTACCCGAACGCTGCAGACCCCCGTGGATGTCGGCCCATTCGAGCAGCTCGTCGTTCTCGATCATCGCGTCGAAGGCCGGGCGGGCCACGAAGTAGTAGTCGCGACCGTCCACTTCGCCGGGCCGCGGATCGCGGGTCGTCGCCGACACCGAGAAGACCAGCTCCGGGAGCAGTTCGCGGAGGCGGGCCACCACGGTCGACTTCCCAACAGCCGAGGGGCCGACCAGTACAACCAGTCGGCCCCTCGACGGGGAATCCTGTGCGGATTGCTCAGCGGGCACGCTCAGGAGCTGAACTTCTCGAGCAGAGCCTTGCGCTGACGGTCGCCCAGGCCACGCAGACGACGAGTCGGAGCGATCTCCAGCTCGGTCATGATCTCCTGCGCCTTGACCTTGCCCACCTTGGGCAGCGCCTCCAGCAGAGCGGAGACCTTCATCTTGCCCAGGATCTCGTTCTCCTCGGCGTCGGCCAGGACCTGCTTGAGGTCGGTGCCGCCGCGCTTGAGGCGCTCCTTGAGCTCGGCGCGGACGCGACGTGCCTCGGCTGCCTTCTGCAGTGCGGCCGCACGCTGCTCGTCTGTCAACTGGGGAAGAGCCACGGTTCCTCCGCCTTTCGTTGGTCTTGGTTCGGTGTGGTCCACCGACGCTATACGAGCGCCGGGTGGCTGTGCACCGCGGCCCGGCGGACCGGCGGTACTTCACGACGAGTGTATCCATTCGCGTCATGACCAGGAGCGACGGTACCCCGTCGCGGCGTTCTCGGCGACTACCGCCCCGGGCGCGTCGAACGAACCGCCCGCCGAGTAGCCTCGTGCACCATGCTCGCGTCCGACCTGGCCACACTCGCGCGGGTGCTCCGCGACGACATCGCCCCGCGCACCGCCTCCACCGCGGTGGTCATCGCCGATCACCCGCATGCCCGACTGCTCCGATACGGCTCTGACCAGCAGCTGAACGCCGCACGCGAGGCCGGCGCCGTGCCGGTGCTGCTGGTGCCGCCGCTGGCGGTGCCGGCGCGCTGCTATGACTTGGCGCCCGGCGTGACACCGGGCAATTCGGTCGTCGAGTTCCTGCTGTCCACCGGCACCGTGGTCTACGTGGTGGACTTCGGTGACGTGACGCGCGCCGAACGACACCTGGGTTTCGAGGACTATTTCGACACGTTCGTACCGCGCGCGATCGGCGAGACGATCGACGATTTCGCGTCCGGCGGCGACGCCGTGGACCTGATGGCCTGGAGCCTGGGCGGCACGGTCAGTCTGATGACGGCCGCGCACGACAAGAGTCTGCCGATCCGGTCGGTGATCACCGTCGGCACTCCCCTGAACTACATGCTGCTGCCGCCGTATCCGCTGGTGCGGTCGCTGCTGGCGCCCACCGGCGGCCGCCCGGCCACGTACGCGCTGCGGGCCCTGGCGGGCATTCCCGCGCCCATCGTGCGCGCCGTGTACCGCGGTTTCGCGTGGGAACGCGAACTGAAGAAGCCCTGGTACATCCTGAAGAACCTCGACGACCCGGAGGCGCTGGCGCGCATGCAGGTGATCGACCGGTTCCAGCGGTCGCTGCCCGGCTATCCGGGCAAGGTGGCACAGCAGATGCTGGTGAACTTCATCGTGCGCGACGAGCTGAGCCGCGGGCGCCTCGAGTTCGACGACACGGTGGTGGATCTGACGTCGATCACCGCGCCGATCTTCCTGGTGGGCTCGCACCGCGACGCGATCGCCAGTCATGCGGCGGTACGGCACGGTGAGCAACTCTTCACCGAATCGGCTCATGTGGAGTTCCACACGGTTGAGACCAGCCACCTCGGGCTGCTGACGGGTGCGGCCGCGGCCGCCCAGACCTGGCCGGCGATCGCGGCGTTCCGCGCCCGGCTGGACGCGGAACGCCTGTAGCTCCCTCGCGGGGGTCTCCCCTAACCCAGCGCGGCTTCGATCTCGTCACGGGTGGCGGCCGTGGCCGCGGCCAGGGCCACGGGATCGGGGCCCGCACCCAGAATGCTGCGCGAGGCGGCCGGCAGCAGCCACGTCAGATCGGCGGTGTCGCCGAAGATCGCGGCCAGATCTGCCGCCGTGGCGCCCTGCGCACCCAGCCCGGGCGACAGGATCGGTCCGGCGAGATCGCGCAGGTCCAGGCCGTGCTCGCGGGTCGCGCCGACCACCAGGCCCACGGTCGCCGAGCCGTCGGCGTTGACCGCGGCGGCGGCGTCGACGATCGACTGGGCCACGGTCGCTTCGTCCGCGGTGACCGCGGTCTGCAGCGCCTGCCCGTCCGGGTTGGACGTGCGGGCCAGCACGAAGACCCCGCGATCGGTGGCGCGCGACTGCTCCACGGCCGGAGTCAAGGCGCCGAAACCGAGGTAGGGCGAGACGGTCACGGCGTCCGAGCACAGCGGTGAGGCGTCGTCGAGCCAGGCGGTGGTGTAGGCCGCCATCGTCGATCCGATGTCGCCGCGTTTGGCGTCGGCCAGCACCAGCGCGCCGGCCGCCGTGCACCCGGCGATGGTCTCCTCCAACACGGCCAAGCCGGCCGAGCCGAAGGCTTCGAAGAACGCCACCTGCGGCTTGATGACCGCCGCGGTGGGGCCCAGCCCCGCCACGGCGGCCTCGGCGAAGGCGCGCAGACCGTCGACCGACACCGGCAGTCCCCACTGCTCCAGCAGCGCGGCATGCGGATCGATACCGGCGCAGAGGCGACCGCGGGCGGTCACCGCCGCGCGGTAGCGGTCGGCGAAGCCGGTGCTCACGCCTGCGTCCGCTGCAGTGCCGCGTGCCGACGCTGCAGGGACTCGACGCCCATCGTGGCGCCCAGCGCCGCTTCGATACCCTGCACCGCGGCGCCCGCTCCGGGCACGGTGGTGACGCACGGGATACCGGCGGTGATCGCCACCGCGCGGATCTCGTAGCCGTCCGCACGCGGACCGGAACTGCCCGCCGGGGTGTTGATGATCAGGTCGACGCGCCCGTCCCGGATCATGTCGACCACCGACTCCTCATCGGTGCCGGCCTCGAAGTGCTTGCGCACCTCGGTGACCTCGATGCCGTTGCGCCGCAATACATCCGCGGTGCCGGAGGTGGCGAGGATGGTGAAGCCGAGATCGGCCAGCCGCTTGGTCGGGAAGGCGATGGACGCCTTGTCCCGGTTCGCCACCGAGACGAAGACCGCGCCGCTCGTCGGCAGGGCGTTCGACGCGCCGGCCTGGGCCTTGGCGAAGGCGCGACCGAAGTCGCGGTCGAAGCCCATCACCTCGCCGGTGGACTTCATCTCCGGGCTCAGCAGCGTGTCGATGGCGGCGCCCTCGGGGGTGCGGAACCGGTTGAACGGCAGCACCGCTTCCTTGACCGCCACCGGCGAGTTCACCGGGATCACGCTGCCGTCACCGGACGGCGGGAGGATCCCCTGGCTGCGGAGTTCGGCGATGGACATGCCGAGCATGACGCGCGCGCACGCCTTGGCCAGCGGCACCGCCGTGGCCTTGGACACGAACGGCGCGGTCCGGCTGGCGCGCGGGTTGGCTTCGAGCACGTACAGCACGCCGTCCTTGAGCGCGTACTGGACGTTCAGCAGGCCGCGCACGCCGATGCCCTTGGCGAGGGCCTCGGTGGAGCGACGCACCGCCGCGATCTCCTCGGCGCCCAGGGTGATCGGCGGCAGCGCGCAGGCCGAGTCGCCGGAGTGGATACCGGCCTCCTCGATGTGCTCCATCACGCCGCCGAGGTAGATCTCGGTGCCGTCGTAGAGCGCGTCGACGTCGATCTCCACCGCGTCCTCGAGGAAGCGGTCCACCAGCACCGGACGGTCGTCGGAGATCTCGGTGGCGCGGGAGATGTAGTCGGCCAGGCCCTGCTCGTCGTAGACGATCTCCATGCCGCGGCCGCCGAGCACGTACGACGGGCGCACCAGCACCGGGTAGCCGATCTCGGCGCCGATGTCGCGGGCCTGCTCGAAGGTGGTGGCGGTGCCGAACTTCGGCGCGGGCAGGCCGGCTTCGGTGAGCACCTTGCCGAACTCGCCGCGGTCCTCGGCCAGGTCGATGGCCGCGGGGCTGGTGCCGACGATCGGCACGCCCTCGGCTTCCAGGTGCGCCGCCAGCCCGAGCGGCGTCTGGCCGCCGAGCTGTACGATCACGCCGCGCACGGTGCCGGACTCGGACTCGGCGTGGATCACCTCGAGGACGTCCTCGAGGGTCAGCGGCTCGAAGTACAGGCGGTCGGCGGTGTCGTAGTCGGTGGACACCGTCTCCGGGTTGCAGTTGACCATGACCGTCTCGTAGCCGGCTTCGCTCAACGTCAGCGCCGCGTGCACGCACGAGTAGTCGAACTCGATGCCCTGACCGATCCGGTTGGGACCGGAGCCCAGGATGATCACCTTGGGGCGATCGGGCTGCGGCGCGATCTCCGAGGTGGCCGCGGGATCGAGCTCGTAGCTGGAGTAGTGGTACGGCGTCTTCGCCTCGAACTCCGCCGCGCAGGTGTCGACGGTCTTGTACACCGGGCGCACGCCCAGCCCGTGACGGTGGGCGCGGACCGCGGCCTCGGTGCCCAGGGCGTCGTCGCCGCGCGCACTGCGCAGCGCCGCGATCTGCCGGTCGGACAGACCGGTCGACTTGGCCTCGCGCAGCAGGTCCTCGTCGAGCACGTCGGCGTCGCGCACGCGCGCGCCCATCTCGCCGATGAAGGCGATCTCGGCCAGGAACCACGGGTCGATGGCGGTGGCCTCGTACAGCTGCTCGATGGTCGCGCCGGCCTCCATGGCCTGCATGATCTTGTACATCCGGCCGTCGCGCGGGACGGCGATGTCGGCGAGCAGCGCCGGCAGGTCGATCGTCGCCGGGTCGGGACGGTCGGGTTCTGTCCAGAACCCGGCGGCCTTGGTCTCCAGCGACCGCATCACCTTGCCGAAGGCCTCGGTGAAGCTGCGGCCCAGGCTCATCGCCTCGCCCACCGACTTCATCGTGGTGGTGAGGGTGTCGTCGGCGCCCGGGAACTTCTCGAACGCGAACCGCGGGGCCTTGACCACCACGTAGTCGATCGACGGCTCGAACGCGGCCGGGGTGGCCTTGGTGATGTCGTTGGTGATCTCGTCGAGCGAGTAGCCGATGGCCAGCTTCGCGGCCATCTTCGCGATCGGGTAGCCGGTGGCCTTCGAGGCCAGCGCCGACGACCGCGAGACGCGCGGATTCATCTCGATCACCACGAGGCGACCGTCGCGCGGATCCTGGGCGAACTGGATGTTGCAGCCGCCGGTGTCGACGCCCACCTCGCGGATGATGGCGATCGACTGGTCCCGCATGAGCTGGTACTCGCGGTCGGTCAGGGTCATCGCCGGGGCGACGGTGATCGAGTCGCCGGTGTGCACGCCCACCGGGTCGACGTTCTCGATGGAGCAGATCACGATGACGTTGTCGCGGTTGTCGCGCATGAGCTCGAGTTCGAACTCCTTCCACCCGAGGATGGATTCCTCGATGAGGACGTTCGCGGTGGGCGACGCGGCCAGACCGCCGCCGGCGATCCGGTTGAGGTCGTCCTCGTCGTAGGCCATGCCCGAGCCGAGCCCGCCCATGGTGAACGACGGGCGCACCACCACCGGGTAGCCGAGTTCGGCGACGGTCGCACGGACCTCGTCCATGGTGTGGCAGACGGCCGAGCGGGCGCTTTCGCCACCGATCTTGGTGACGATGTCCTTGAACATCTGGCGGTCTTCGCCGCGCTGGATGGCGTCGATGTCGGCACCGATGAGCTCGATGCCGTGCTTGGCGAGGATCCCCTGCTCGTGCAGGGCCACCGCGGTGTTCAGCGCGGTCTGGCCGCCGAGGGTGGCCAGCACGGCGTCGACCGGATGGCCGGCGGCGGCTTCGGTCTCGAAGACCTTCTCGACGAACTCGGGGGTGATCGGCTCGACGTAGGTGGCGTCGGCGAACTCCGGGTCGGTCATGATCGTGGCCGGGTTGGAGTTGACCAGCGAGACGCGCAGGCCTTCGGCCTTGAGCACGCGGCAGGCCTGGGTGCCCGAGTAGTCGAACTCGCAGGCCTGACCGATGACGATGGGGCCCGAGCCGATGACCAGGACGTGGGAGAGATCAGTACGGCGTGGCATTAGGACTTGGTCCCTTCCATGGCGGCGACGAACTTGTCGAAGAGGTTGGCTGCGTCGTGCGGCCCGGACGCGGCTTCGGGGTGGTACTGGACGGAGAAGGCGGAGCCGTCGATCAGCTCGATGCCCTCCACCACGCCGTCGTTGGCGCAGACGTGGCTCACGCGGCCGCGGCCGAAGTCGGTGTCGAACTCGTCACCGGCCTCGCCTTCGAGCGCGAAACCGTGGTTCTGCGAGGTGATCGCCACCGCGCCGGTGGCGACGTCGAGCACCGGGATGTTGATGCCGCGGTGGCCGAACTTGAGCTTGTAGGTCTTCAGGCCGAGCGCGCGGCCGAGGATCTGGTTGCCGAAGCAGATACCGAAGGTCGGCAGTCCGGCCTTCAGGACCGCGCGGGTCAGTGCGACGGCGCCGTCGGCGGTGGCGGGGTCGCCCGGGCCGTTGGACAGGAAGAAGCCGTCCGGTTCGATGGCGAGCACGTCGTCGATCGTCGCGTCGGAGGGCAGGATGTGCACCTCCACGCCGCGTGCGGCGAGCATGCGCGGGGTGTTGGCCTTGATCCCCAGGTCCAGGGCGGCGACGCGGAACTTGGGCTCGCCTGCGGCCTCGACCACATACGAGTCCTCGGTGCTGACCTCGGCGGCCAGGTCGGCGCCGGCCATCGGGCTCTGCGCCCGTACCTGGGCCAGCATGTCCTCGGCGGTGGTGACGGCCGCGCCGGAGAAGATGCCGGCGCGCATGGCGCCGACCTCGCGCAGTTGGCGGACCACCGCGCGGGTGTCGATCCCGCCGATACCGACGACGCCCTGGGCGATCAGTTCGTCCTCGAGGCTGGAGGTGGCGCGCCAGTTGGACACGCGCACCGTGGGGTTACGTACGGCGTAGCCGGCCACCCAGATCTTGCCCGGGTCCTTGTGGTCGATGAAATCCGCCGACCAGCGCACCTGCGAACGCTTGCCGAGCAGGCTCTCGCCGTCCTCGGTGTTCCAGCCGGTGTTGCCGATCTGCGGGGCCGTGGAGATCACGATCTGCTTGTGGTAGCTCGGGTCGGTCAGCATCTCCTGGTAACCGGTCATCGCGGTGCAGAAGACCGCTTCTCCCAGGGTGACGCCTTCGGCGCCGAAACTGCGCCCGGTGTGAATGTTGCCGTTCTCCAGCACCAATACCGCTTTACTCATGCTTTCTTCCTCTTCGTCTCGGTGCCTACCGCGTCAGCGGCGTCAAGTTCGGTGCGTGTGCGTTCGGTGATGTCCGCGTAGGCCGTGGTCCAGGCCGGGTAGACGGACTTGTCGTCGCCGCGGATGCCGGAGTCCACTTCCACCCCGGACGGCAGTCGCCAGCGGATGGCCAGCAGGCCGTCGCGGCTCATCACCTTTCCGGCCAGGCCGCTCTCGGTGCGGACGGCGGTGATCGCCTCGGTCGGGATCCAGATCGGCGACGCGCCGGTGCGGTCGAGCAGAATGCCCTCCGCGTAGCGCGAGTAGTGGACCAGCGCGCGGTCGCCGAAGTCCTTCACCGCCACGCGGGTGGCCCAGGTCGGCGCCAGGGTGCTGCCGACGTACAGGCCGGTGTCCGGTCCGTCGAGGACCTCGCCGAGCTCGTCCGGCACCACGGGCAGCTCCCCCAGCTGGTCCGCCTGGGCGCGGCCGCGCTTGCGCCAGCCGCGCAGTCCCAGCCAGATCAGGAACAGCCAGAACAGCGCCACGCCGCCCACGATCAGGACGTCGACCAACCACGGGCTCATTCGGCGGTCACCGTGCCGCGCAGCACCGTCAGCGCCACGCGACCGGGCAGGGTCATCGCCGCGTACGGGGTGTTGCGGGACTTGCTGGCCAGCTCGTCCGGCTCGACCGTCCATTCGGCGTCGGGATCGACGACGGTGAGGTTGCCGGGCTCGCCGACGGCGATCGGCCGACCCTGGTCGTCGAGTCCGACGATCTGCGCCGGACGTTCGCTCATCACGCGGGCCACCCCGCGCCAGTCGAGCAGACCCGGGCGGACCATGGTCTCCACCACCACCGACAGCGCCGTCTCCAAGCCCAGCATGCCGGGCTTGGCCTGGGAGAACTCGCAGCACTTCTCCTGCGCGGCGTGCGGCGCATGGTCGGTGGCGACGCAGTCGATGACGCCCTCGGCCAGGGCCGCGCGCAGGGCCAGCTTGTCGCGGTCCTCACGCAGCGGCGGGTTGACGCGGTTCACGCCGTCGTACGTCTCCAGCCGGGAGTCGTCGAGCAGCAGGTGGTGCGGGGTCACCTCGGCGGTGATGGCGATGCCCTGCTCGCGCGCCCAGCGCAGCAGCGACACGGTGCCCTCGGTGGAGGCGTGCGCCACGTGCACGCGGGCGCCGGCGTCGCGGGCGAGCAGCGCATCGCGCGCCACGATCGACTCTTCGGCGGCGCGCGGCCAACCGGCCAGGCCCAGGCGGGCGGCGGTCGGGCCGTCGTGCGCCACGGCGCCCTCGGTGAGCCGCGGATCCTCGCTGTGCTGGGAGATCAGCACGCCCAGGCCGGAGCTGTACTCCAGGGCGCGCTTCATCAGCACTGGGTCGTGCACGCACTTGCCGTCGTCGCTGAACAGCTTCACCTTGGCGGCGCCGTCGGCCATCATGCCCATCTCGGCGAGTTGGCGGCCTTCCAGTCCGACGGTGACCGCACCGACCGGGTGCACGTCGACCAGACCCACCTCCTGGCCGATCCGCCAGACGAGGTCGGTGATGGCCGCGTTGTCGGCCACCGGACTGGTGTTGGCCATCGCGAAGATCGCGGTGTAGCCGCCGCGGGCCGCGGCCGCCGAACCGGTCGCGATGGTCTCGGTGTCTTCGCGGCCGGGTTCGCGGACGTGGGTGTGCAGGTCGACGAAGCCGGGCAGCAGCACGCCGCCGCGGCCGTCGACGGTGCGAGCCCCCTCCGGGGCCGGCAGACCGGTCCCGATCGCGGTGATGACGCCGTCGGTGACGGCGACGTCCACCGGGTCGCCTTCGCCGTACGGCCGGACATCGGTGAGCAGGATGGAACCTGAGACCGTCACTGTTGCGCTCCTGTCGACTGATGGTGGGCGGGCGCCTCGGCGCCGCCGCTGGCGAGTAGCCGGAACAGCACGGCCATGCGGACGTGCACGCCGGCGCGGACCTGCTGCAGGACCACCGACTGCGGGGCGTCGGCCACATCGAAGCCGATCTCCATGCCGCGCAGCATGGGGCCGGGGTGCAGGATCAGCGCGTCCTCCGGCAGTAGTGCGCGCCGGGCGTCGTTGAGGCCGTAGCGGACCGAGTATTCGCGGGAACTCGGGAAGAAGCCGCCGTTCATGCGCTCGGCCTGCACGCGCAGCATCATGACCGCGTCGCTGCCGGGCAGTTCGGCGTCGAGTTCGGTGCTGACCCGCACCGGCCACGTCTGCACCCCGGTGGGCAGCAGCGTGGGCGGCGCCACCAGCGTCACCTCGGCGCCCAGCGTGGAGAGCAGGTGCGCGTTGGAGCGGGCCACCCGGGAGTGCAGGACGTCGCCAACGAGGGTGATCCGGCGGCCGTCGAGCGAGCCGAACTTGGACCGCAGCGTGTAGGCGTCGAGCAGCGCCTGGGTGGGATGTTCGTGCGTGCCGTCGCCGGCGTTGATCACCGACGGGCCGGTGGTGAGCGGCCGTTCCTGGCCGGGCGCCAGGTCGGGCAGGTCGGAGCCGTCGTTGGTCCAGCGCGCGATCTGCGCCGCCGCCCCGGAAGCCGGGTGGCGCACGATCAGGGCGTCGGCGCCGGCGGCCCGCAGGGTCTTGGCGGTGTCGCGCAGCGACTCCCCCTTGCTGACCGACGACGAGGAGGCGCTGACGTTGATCACGTCGGCACTCATCCACTTGCCGGCCACCTCGAAGGAGACGCGGGTGCGGGTGGAGTTCTCGTAGAAGACCGTCATCACGGTGCGGCCGCGCAGCGTGGGCAGCTTGCGGACTTCGCGACCGGCCAGGGCCTGTTCGAAGCGGGCGGCCTCGTCGAGCAGTTCGACGGCGTCGTCGCGGCTCAGGCCTTCGGTGCCGAGGAGATGCTTCACTGTGCCGCCTCCACCGTGGTGCGCACGACGACCTCGTCGACGCCGTCGTGTTCGGCCAGGTGCACGTCGACGTCCTCGTCGCGCGCGGTGGGGATGTTCTTGCCCACGTAGTCGGCGCGCAGCGGGAGCTCGCGGTGACCGCGGTCGACGAGGACCGCGAGCTGGACGGCGGCCGGGCGGCCCAGGTCGCGCAGCGCGTCGAGGGCGGCCCGGACGGTGCGGCCGGAGAAGAGGACGTCGTCGACGAGGATCACCAGGGCGCCGTCCACGCCCCCGGTCGGCACCAGGGTGCGTTCCAGGGGGCGGTGGGGCTTGTCGCGCAGATCGTCGCGATAGAGCGTGATGTCGAGGTAGCCGGTGGGCACCTGCACGCCGGTGAATTCCTCGATCTTCGCGGCCAGCCGCTGCGCGAGCGTGGTACCGCGGGTCGGAATGCCGATCAGGACCACCGGTTGCGGGTGGTCGCCGTCGAGCGCCGTCTTTTCGATCACCTGGTGGGCCATGCGGGCCACCGTCCGACCGACTTCCGACGCGTTCAACAAGGTGCGGGTGCGAGTCGTCACACCGACCTCCTTCTCCGCCTCACGGGACGGATCGTTAAAGGATGTGCCGGTGAGAACTCTACTCCGACGAGCCCGCCGCGCGCACGTGGGGGGCCAACGCCGAAATGCGGTCCAAAACCCCGTTCACAAAGGCCGGAGAGTCGTCGGTGGACAGCTCCGTGGCGAGCTTCACAGCTTCGTCGAGGACCACTTTGATGTCGACGTCGGGCGCGTACAGCAGTTCCCACGTACCCAGACGCAGAATCGCGCGATCGACGGCCGGCAGGCGGTCGAACGACCAGTTCTCGAGGTGCGAGGAGATGATGGCGTCCACCTGACCGGAGTCGGCCACCACGCCCTCCACCGCACGCACCGCGTAGCCGGTCATCTCGCCGACGCTGTCGTCGGTGGCGAAGACCTCGCGACGCTGCGCGATCAGGTCGGTGGCCGGCACGCCCTTGGCTTCGGCTTCGAAGAGCAGATCCACGGCGCGACGGCGTTGGCGGTGCCGGCCGCGCGGCTCTCCCGCGCGATCAGCTGTTGACACGGCCGAGGTAATTCCCGTCGCGCGAGTCGATCTTCAGCTTGTCGCCGGTGTTGATGAACAGCGGCACCGCGACCTCGGCGCCGGTCTCCAGAACGGCCGGCTTGGTGCCGCCGGTGGAGCGGTCGCCCTGCAGGCCCGGATCGGTCTGCGTGACCAGGAGCTCGACGGTCACCGGGAGCTCGACGAACAGCGGCACGTCCTCGTGGGTCGCGACCTGCACGGACATGTTCTCCAGCAGGAAACGGGAGCCGTCGCCCATCACCTCCGGGGTGATCGCGACCTGGTCGAACGTGTCGGCGTCCATGAACACGAAGTCGGAGCCGTCGTTGTACAGGAAGGTCATGTCGCGACGGTCGACGTTGGCCGTCTCCACCTTGACGCCGGCGTTGAAGGTCTTGTCGACGTTCTTGCCCGAGACCACGTTCTTGATCTTGGTACGCACGAAGGCGGGGCCCTTGCCCGGCTTCACGTGCTGGAACTCGACGATCTGCCACAGCTGATTGTCGATCTTGAGCACGAGGCCGTTCTTGAAGTCGGCGGTAGTCGCCATGGGAAGTCTCCTTTGAAATCCGCTACAGGATCAGCAACGCCCGGGGGGCGTTCGTCAGCGACCGCGGCCCGGCATCGGAGACAACGAGCGTGTCTTCGATGCGGACCCCACCGCGGCCAGGCAGATAGATGCCCGGCTCCACGGTGACGATCGCACCGTCACGCAGTGTACCGCGCGCCGCGGTCCCGATCCCCGGCGCTTCGTGGATCTCGAGTCCGACGCCGTGCCCGAGGCCGTGCACGTACTGCTCGCCGTATCCGGAGGCGGCGATCACCTGCCGGGCGGCGGCGTCGATCTCGGCCAGCGCGGCCCCGGGCACCAGGGCCGCCCGACCGGCGGCCTGCGCCTGGCGCACGATCTCGTAGATCTCCCGCTGCCACGGTGCGGGCTCGCCGAGCACCACGGTGCGCGTCATGTCCGAGTGGTAGCCGTCGACCACGGCACCGAAGTCGATCTTGACGAAGTCGCCGGTCGCCAGGACGTCCGACGTCGGACGGTGGTGCGGAACCGCGGAGTTCGGGCCGGCGGCCACGATGGTCTCGAACGCGATCGCCGCCGCGCCCCGCGCATACATCTCCCATTCGAGGTCGCGCGCCACCTCGCGTTCGGTGCGGCCGGGCGCCACCGCGCCCCGTTCCAGCAGCGCGGCCAGCGCCTCGTCGCCGATTCGGCAGGCTGCCTCGACCAGCGCTGTCTCCCCCGCGTCCTTGACCTCGCGTAGCGCCTGCACCAGTCCGCGGACCGGAACCAGCTCCACCGGCGACGACTCGACGGCCGTGCACAGTTCGCCGAAGTCACCGACCGTCACCGCATCGGCTTCGAAGGCCACGCGCACCGCCGTGCCCGCGGCCCCGGCGCGTTCGACCAGCGCACCGATGGTGTCGCGGGCGAGCACCGCGTCCAGCTCCGGACTCTGTTCAGCCACCTGCGCGGTGTACCGGCCGTCGGTGGCGATGCGGTCGCGCGACGGATCGTCGCGCCAGATCAGCACCGCAGCGTTGCTTCCGGTGAAGCCGGTGAGATAGCGGACGTTGGTCAGGTCGCTGACCACCACGGCATCGGCGCCGTGGGCGGCCAGGGCGGCCGCCACGGCGGCTCGTCGGGCGGGGTGATCGGGAACGGTATCGGGTGCAACACGCATACCGGAGATTGTTGTACACATCTCAGGCCGGTATGTTGACCCCATGCAATCCTGGCTTCTGCGCGGCATCGTCATGTCGATCGTTCAGATCATCGCCCGAGTAGCCCTCGGCTTCGCCATCATCGCCTGGCCCGTCCAGTCGCCCATCTCACGGTGGATCGCCATCATCGCCGTCGTCCTGGTCGCGATCATCTGGGGCGGGTACGACGGCATTCGCGATGCGCGGGCCCATCCGGACCCCGACGACTACGACGATCTCACCATGCGGTGGCTCAAGGCCGGTTTCTTCGCCGGTCTGGTGGCCTGCTTCGTCTGCTGGCTGCTGGGCACCTTCTGGCTCGACGGCATCGGCCAGGCCTCGTTCTGGATCGAGATGATCGCCGGTACCTCGTTCATCACGCTGCTGGTGTACGTGCCCGCCTTCTTCGGCGTCAGCGTGGGCCGCTGGATCGTGCGTCGCGATCAGCGCAAGAACGAGCCCGACGAGGATTGGTCGGTGCACGAGCTGCACAACCAGCCGACCGACGTGGTCGACACCCACGCCTGAACAGCTACGCCGGAAACGCCGCGGACTTCCTCTCGAAGTCCGCGGCGTTTCCGTCTTCCCGCTCGGCCGTGTCGCGACCCTGCTGCCGCCTCGCCGGGAGGGCTCCGCGAGCGACCCGCGATCAGGGTCGCGACACGTGAGCGTGGGCTAGAGCGAGATGGTGGTGGCGGAGGCCCGCTGGCCGCCGATCGCGCCGTAGGCGGCGGCGATCAACGACGGGTCCGGGGCTTCGAGCCGACCCGGCTTGGCCAGGCCGTCGAGCACCACGAAGCGCAGCATGCCCGAGCGGTTCTTCTTGTCGCCGGCCATGTACTGCATCAGCTCGCCGAGCGCGTCCGGGTCGTAGGTGGTGGGCAGACCCACCAGCTCCAGCAGCGTCCGGTGCCGGTCGGCGGTCGCATCGTCGAGACGCCCGGCCAGACGGGCCAGTTCGGCGGCGAAGACCATGCCCACCGAGACGGCGGCGCCGTGGCGCCACTTGTAGCGCTCCCGCCGCTCGACGGCGTGGCCGAGGGTGTGCCCGTAGTTGAGGATCTCCCGGAGCGAGGACTCCTTGAGGTCCGCGGAGACCACGTCGGCCTTCACCTGCACGCTGCGCCGGATCAGTTCGGGCAGCACGGTGCCGGTCGGATCGAGCGCGGCTTCCGGGTCGGCCTCGATGAGGTCGAGGATCGCCGGGTCGGCGATGAAGCCGGTCTTGATGACCTCGGCCAGGCCCGCGATGATCTCGTTGCGCGGCACCGATTCGAGGGTGCCGAGGTCGATGAGGACGGCGTCGGGCTCGTGGAAGGAGCCGACCAGATTCTTGCCGGCGTCGGTGTTGATGCCGGTCTTGCCGCCGACGGCCGCGTCCACCATGGCGAGCAGGGTGGTCGGCACGTGCACCACGCCGATGCCGCGCATCCAGGTGGCGGCGACGAAGCCGGCGAGGTCGGTGGCGGCACCGCCGCCGAGGCTCACGACCTTGTCGTTGCGCTTGAGGCCGATGCGGCCGAAGACCTCCCAGCAGTACGACGCGACCTGCAGGTCCTTGCCGTCCTCGGCGTCCGGGATCTCCAGGCGGTGCGCCTCCTTGCCGTGTTCGCCGAGGAACTCGACGATCTGCTCGGCGGTCTGACGCAGCGGCGGCTGGTAGACCACGGCCACCCGGTCGGCGCCGGCGACGGCCTCGGCCAGGTCGGTCAGCAGGCCGCGCCCGATCGTCACGTCGTACGGTGCGGCCGCGCGGACGGCCACCTTTACCGGCTCGGTCATGAGGGGTTCTCCTGGTTCGGGGGCAATGCGGTGAGGATCTGGGCGACGAGGCGGTCGATCGGCGCGTCGGCGTCGACGGTGTGGGCGGCCACGGCACGATAGGCGTCGACGCGTCCGGCCAGCAGTTCGGCGTAGCGCGCGGCCGGGTCGGGGTGCGCCAGCAGCGGGCGGTCGGAACCGGCGACGCGGGCGAACCCGGTGTCGGCGTCGACCTGCAGGTAGACCACGTGGTGGCCGGTCAGGGCGGCGGCGATGTCCGGGACGGTCACCGATCCCCCGCCGAGGGCGACCACACCGTCGGCAGTGGCCAGGACGTCGAGCACGGTGTCGCGTTCGACGGCGCGGAAGGCCGCTTCGCCGTCGGCGAAGATCTCCGGGATGCTGCGCCCGGCCCGACGCTCGATCTCGGCGTCGGTGTCGAGGTAGTCCACCCCGAGTGCGGCGGCCAGGGCCCGTCCCACCGTCGACTTACCGGATCCCATGAATCCGGTGAGCACGGCGCGGGGCGTCACGGCCGCGGCGGCCGCGCGTCGATCGCGTCGCGGTAGGAACGCAGGTTGGCGGCGGTCTCGCGCGCCGAGTCGCCGCCGAACTTGTCCAGCGCCGCCTGGGCCAGCACCAGGGCCACCATCGCCTCGGCGACGACGCCGGCGGCCGGCACGGCGCACACGTCGCTGCGCTGGTGGATGGCGCTGGCCGGTTCGCCGGTGGACATGTCCACCGTCGACAGCGCGCGCGGCACCGTGGAGATCGGCTTCATGGCGATGCGGACCCGCAGATCCTCACCGTTGGTCATGCCGCCTTCCAGGCCGCCGGCCCGGTTGGTGGACCGCAGCACGCCGTCGGCGCCGGGCACCATCTCGTCGTGCGCGGCGCTGCCGCGGCGGCGGGCGGTGGTGAAGCCGTCGCCCACCTCGACGCCCTTGATGGCCTGAATGCCCATCAGGGCGCCGGCCAGGCGGGCGTCCAGGCGAGTCTCGCCGGACACGTGCGAGCCCAGACCGATCGGCACACCGGTGGCGATGATCTCCACCACGCCGCCGAGGGTGTCGCCGTCGCGCTTGGCGGCTTCGATCTCCTCGATCATCGACGCCTCGGCGTCCTTGCCGAAGGAGCGGACCGGGCTGTCGTCGATCGCCGGCAGATCGCTGTAGCGCGGGGCCGGGCCGGTGTAGTCGGCGCTGTCGCCGATGGAGATGACGTGCGAGAGGACCTCGATACCGAGCACCTGGCGCAGGAAGTTGCGCGCCACGGTGCCTGCGGCGACGCGGGCCGCCGTCTCGCGGGCGCTGGCGCGCTCGAGGACCTGGCGGGCGTCGTCGAAGTCGTACTTGAGCATGCCCGAGTAGTCGGCGTGGCCCGGGCGCGGGCGGGTCAGCGGCGCATTGCGAGCGCTGCCCTCCAGCTCGGCCGGATCCACCGGATCGGCCGCCATCACCTGTTCCCACTTGGGCCACTCGGAGTTGCCGATCTCGATGGCGATCGGGCTGCCCATGGTGAGGCCGTGGCGGATGCCGCCGACGACGGTGAGTTTGTCGGCCTCGAACTTCATCCGCGCGCCGCGGCCGTAGCCCAGGCGCCGACGGGCGAGTTGTTCGGCGATATCTGACGAGGTGACCTCGACCCCGGCCACCATGCCCTCGATCATCGCGATCAGGGCGGGTCCGTGGGATTCTCCAGCAGTAGTCCAGCGCAGCACAGTGACCGATTCTTCCAGAAGCGCGGCGGCGGTGCGTCAGCGGCTCAGCGCCACTGGCCGTAGTCGGCCTTCAGAACCGTGTTGACGTCGACGTTGATGCCGCCGACGGTGCGCTGGCCGGGGATTTGATGCAGGTGAGCGGCCGGATGGAGATAGCCCTTGGGCGTGCCCCAGTCGTGCTGCCAGAACCACCGCGCCAAACCGGTGTTCGACGCCCACTGGATGGCCTGCGCGTTGCCGTACACGCCGACGCGCGCCGGACCGATCACCGAGTTCCACGCCAGCAGGTACGGCGCGATCCGCGTGACGAACTGACTGAAGCTGGGGTCGTCGTCGATCGAGACGTAGATCGGGGCGCCGGCCGGCCCCCCGGCCTCGGTGTGCAGCGCCGCGCCGCGACGCCCGTGCTGCAGGCCCGCGGGATAGCCGCCGAGCCAGTCGGCGGTCTCAGCCTTGCCGAACTGATAGTTGGAGACGACGGTGAGTCCGGCCGCCCGCATCGCGGAGGCCTCGGCGGCCAGCAGTGGCTTGCCGGTCATGTACTCGGCACCGGGCCGACGATCGGACACGTAGCGGATCACCCCGGCGTGCCCGGCAGCCGCGACCGCTTTCGGATCAGGCACTCCGACGGCGTAGTCGAGCAGGGTGCCCAGCGAAGTGCCGGGCGGCAGCGACGGCGGCAGTTCCGAGGACCCGACGGCCTGCGCCGTCCCCGCGGGCACGAGCGCGCCGACGCCGAGGCCGACGGCCCCGGCGGCGACGGTGGACAGGAAACGACGACGAGACAGCTGCACGCCCTCACCGTAGCGGGAGCCACTCCTACAACTCCAGACCCAATAACCTCATGAGTCTCAATAGTTACCGACCGGCACCAGCCACAGCATCACCGTCGCCAGGACGAGGGCCGGACCGTGCGGGACCGCCGACCGGCCCGTGGCCAGGCACGCCGCCGCAGTCAACGCTCCGGCCCCGGCCACCGCCAGCAGCGCGGTCAGCGGGTTGCCGAGCAGGGCGCCGCAGCCGACCGCCAGCTTCACGTCTCCCCCGCCGCAGCCGCGACCGAAGAACCCGATCAGATAGGGCACGGCGGCCGCCACCGCAGCCGCACCCGCCGACGGCTCGGCCAGGATCAGCAGCACCGACGCGCCCAGCAGCGGCACGCTCAGCACATTCCGGATGCGCCCGGTCCGCGCGTCGATCACCGCCAACACCACCAGGTATCCCGCGACGAACCACCCCATGCCCCTCAGCGTGGCCGCCCGAGCCGACGACGCCCCCGCGGCCGTCCACAGGCTCGCCCGCCAGGCGCGGGCTGTCCACAGGCGGGACGTCAGGTCAGCGCGGTCGCCATCGCCGCGCGCGGTGCCGGCCGCCCGGTGAACTGCTCCACCTGGCTGTACGCCTGGTTCAGCAGCATGACGAGGCCGCCCACGACGATGCCGCCGGCCTCGTTCACCGCGCTCGCCAGCGGTGTGGGCCACGGATCGTAGATCACGTCGATCAGGCGACGGGAGGCCCGCAGCGACGCGAGCACCGGGGCCGTCGCGGTGGCCGGAACCGTGGAGATCACCACGTCGGCGTCGGCCGCCGCGGACGCCAACGGCGGACCGTCCTCGAAACCGACCACGGTGCAGGCCAGCCCCAGCCGATGCGCCAGATCCACCGCTCCGGACGCCCGTGCCGCGCTGCGCGCGGAGATCGTCACCTCGTGCACGCCCCAGTCGGCGAGCGCGGCAATGGTCGGCAGCGACGTGCCGCCGGCACCGATCACCACGGCGCGGTCCGCGTCGGCGGGCACCGCCGCTTCCCGCAGGGCGCCCGTCATCCCGTCGACATCGGTGCAATCGGCGCGCCACCGGCCGTCCGGCAGACGCACCAGGGTGTTAGCTGAGCCGATCAACGCGGCCCGCTCGGTGACCTCGTCGGCCACCTCCAGCGCGGCCAGCTTGCCCGGCATGGTCACCGAGAAGCCGACCCATTCCGGTCCCGCCGCGGCGACCCGCTCGGGCAGTTCCTCGGCGGTGGTCTCCAGCCGGTCGTACGTCCAGCCGTCCAGACCGAGCGCGGCGTACGCCGCCCGGTGCAGATCGGGCGAACGCGAATGCCGCACCGGCGATCCGAGCACCGCCGCCTTACGCGCCGTCATCAGCTGCAGCCGGTGGTGATGAACTTGTTCTTGCAGGCCACGTCGCGGTTCTTCTTGTGCCGCTCGTAGCTCTGCGCGAACAGCGTGGTGCCCTGCTTGTCCACGGTCACGAAGTACAGCCAATTCCCCTCGGACGGATTCTCCACCGCGGCCAACGCACGCTCGCCGACCGCGCCGATCGGCGTCACCGGCAGACCTTCCCGCTGGTAGGTGTTCCACTCAGTCTTCGAGGTGTAGGCCTCACCGAAGACATCGATGTTGGTGATGGCGGCCGTGTAGTTGGCTGTGGAATCCATCTCCAGCTTCTGGCCCTTGTCCAGACGGTTGAGGATCACCCGCGCCACCTTGGCGTAGTCGTCGGGCTGGCTCACTTCACGTTCGACGATGGAGGCCACCACCAGCGTGTCGTACGGCAACAGGCCCGAATCGTTGGCGCTGAGCAGCCCCCACGTCTCGAACCGGGTGGCACTGCGCGTGATGAGCGAATTCAGCAGTTCCTTCGCGTCCAACCGGGGATCGACGTCCTCCCACGCTCCGGACGCGATCAGCCCCTCGATCCGGCGGTGATCGCCGTCGAGCTTGGTCAGCGCCGACGTCGCCCACTCGGGCACGCCCAGTTCGGCCGCCGACGACTGCGCCGCCGCCGTCTGCAACTGCTCGACGGTGACGCCGTACGTGCGTCCGTCGGCCTCGAGCGACGTGGCATCGGCGAGCATCTGGAAGATGCCGGGGGTCACCTTGCCGTCGACACCGGTCTTGGAGTCGAGCTGCAGGCCCTCGGGGATCACGACGCGTCCCACGCGGCTCTCGCCGCCGGCGATCCGATCGACCGCGGTCGTGGCCGAGATACCGGTCGGAAGTTCGTAGTAGCCCGCCGACAGCGCCTGGTTCCCGGCGGCGTCGACGAAGGCCCGCTGACTGCCGACCACGCCCGCGTCGGTGAGCAACCGCCCGAATTCGCGCAGGGAGGCATCCTCGGGGACCGCCACCAGCACCATGGCACCGCCGGTGGTGGAGTCGAAGTCCTTGCGCGAGTCGAAGACGCCGAGCTGGCGCATGCCGACCAGGCCCACCGACACCAGCAGCACGAGAACGGCCACCATGGCGAAGATCATCCGACCGCGCTTGCGCCGCGCGGGCATACCGGGGCCCGGCTCCGCGTCGTCGAGCCAATCCGGGTTGTCCGGCGGCTCGATCGGCGGCGCGGGCGCGGCCGGCTCCGCGGCCGGCGGCTCGGCGGCCAGCGGCTCGAGCACGGCGGGCTCGGGCACGATCGGTTCGGCAGCGAGCGGGACGGGACGAACGGTCGGCGGGGCAGCCGCGGCGGGCGCCGTCGCGACCTCGTCGAGAATGTCGAAGGTGGGCGCTGCCTGCGGGCCGTGGAAACCGGCGCCGTAGGCGGGGCCGTGGAAGCAGGCGGCGGTGCCGCGGCGACCGGACGCTGCGGCGGTGCCGCGGGCGGTGGTGTGGGAGCCGGAGCCGCCGACGGCGCGGCCGGGGTCACCGGAGTCCGCGGTGCGGCCGGTTTCGTCGGAGCCGCGGGGGGCTCGGTGAACGTCGAGCCGAACTGCATCTGCGGCAACTCGGTCTGCGAGTAGCGGATCTCCAGATACGGGTTGGGCGACCGCTCGGGCCGTCGGTAGTCCACCGTCGGGTCGGGCATATCCGACGGCGTCCGCACGATCGGGATACTGCCCGTCGTCGTCGGATCACCCGGGGCACGACGACGCCGATGCCGCGTGGGCGGCTCAGCGCGATGCCCCGGAATCGGGCGTTCCGGGCCGTTCTCGTCAGTCACTTGCGTCCCGTCCTTGGTTGCGTCGGGCATCCAGCCATCCCTGAAGGATAGCCACCGCGGCGGCCTGATCGATCACGGCGCGCGCGGCTTTACCCTTCCGTCCGCTGGCCCGCAGCGCACCGGCCGCGGTCACCGTCGTGAGGCGTTCGTCGTGGTACAGCACCGGCACCGGGGCGACGGCCGCGGCCACCTGGTCCCCGAAGTCGCGGGCGGCCTCCACGGCCGGACCGTCGGTGTTGCGCAGCGTGCGCGGCAGACCGACGATCACCTCGATCACTTCGTACTCGGCCGCCAGCGCCGCGACCCGCCGCACATCGGCGTCGTCGGGCGTGCGCTGCACCGTCTCCACCGGCGTCGCCAGGATGCCGTCCGGGTCGCACGTGGCGACCCCGACCCGCACGCTGCCGACGTCGATCGCCAGGCGCCGACCGCGCGGGGCGATCACTGCTCCCCGATGATGTCGCGAATCCGCCGCAGCGCGGCATCGATGCCTGCGGCATCGCTGCCCGAACCCTGGGCCAGGTCCGGCTTGCCGCCCCCTCGACCGGACACCAGCGGCGCCACCTCGCCCACCAGGGCACCGGCCTTGAGACCGCGGTCGCGGGCGGCCGCGGTGGTCGCCACCACGAACGGGACCTTGGCGCCGTCGACGGCGAACAGGGCCACCACGGCATCCCGGTCGGCCACCTTGCCGCGCAGTTCGGTGACGAGGGTCCGCAGACCGTTCGCGTCCACGCCGTCGCCCACCCGGCCGGCCACCACGAGGGTGCCGCCGACGGACTCGGCGTCGTCGATCAGGCTGCCGACGGCCGCGCGGGCCTGCTCGGCACGGACGGCGTCGAGCGCCTTCTCCGCCTCCTTGAGACGCGTGACGAGCTGCTCGACGCGGTCGGGCACCTGCTCGGACGGCACCTTCAGCGACGCCGACAGACCGGCCATCAGGGCCCGCTCCTTGGACAGGTAGCGCAGCGAATCCATGCCGACGTAGGCCTCGACGCGGCGCACACCGGAGCCCACCGACCCTTCGCCGATCACCGTGACCGGGCCGATCTGGGCGGAGGTGCCGACGTGGGTGCCGCCGCACAGCTCCATCGAGAACGGTCCGCCGATCTCCACGACACGCACGTCGTCGCCGTAGTTCTCGCCGAACAGCGCCAGCGCGCCCATCTCCTTGGCCTTGGCCAGGTCGGTCTCGAAGGTGTTGACCGTGTAGTTGGCCGCGACGGCCTCGTTGCTGATCTGCTCGATCTGCGCGCGCTGGTCATCGCTCAGCGGCGACGAGGCGTGGAAGTCGAAGCGCAGGTAGCCGGGACGGTTCAACGAACCGGCCTGGGTGGCGGTGGGTCCGAGGACCTGCCGCAGCGCGGCGTGCACCAGATGGGTGCCCGAGTGGCCCTGGGTGGCCCCGTGCCGCCAGCCGGAGTCCACCGAGGCCAACACCTCGTCGCCCTCGACGATCTCGCCGGCCTCCACCACACCGCGATGCAGCCAGACCTGCTTGTTGAGCTTCTGCACGTCCTTGACGGCCAGGCGCGCGCCGCCGGTGGTGGTGATGGTGCCGATGTCGGCGGTCTGGCCGCCGGATTCGGCGTACAGCGGCGTCCGGTCCAGCACCAGTTCCACCTCGGTGCCCGGGGTGGCCGCCAGCACGCGCTCGCCGTCGGCGACCATGCCGAGGACGCGAGCGTTGCTGACCAGTTCGGTGAAGCCGGTGAACTCGGTGGGGCCGCGATCGAGGAAGTCGCGGTAGGCCGACAGGTCGGCGTGTCCGGACTTGCGGGCCGCGGCGTCGGCCTTGGCGCGTCGACGCTGCTCGGCCATCAGCTCGGTGAAGCCTTCGCGGTCCACCTGCAGACCGGCCTCGGCGGCCATCTCCAGGGTCAGGTCGATCGGGAAACCGTAGGTGTCGTGCAGGGTGAAGGCGTCGTCGCCGCTGATCCGCTCCCGGCCGGCGGCCTTGGTGGCGCTAGCGGCCTCGGCGAACAACACCGAACCCGAGGCCAGGGTGCGGCCGAACGAGGTCTCCTCGGCGACGGCGACGGTCAGGATGTGGTCGTGCTGCTCGGCGAGCTCCGGGTACGCCGGGCTCATGTTCTCGATGACCTTCTCCACGATGGCGGCCATCGTGGGTGCGGTGGCACCGAGCAGTCGCATCGAGCGGACCACGCGACGCAGCAGGCGGCGCAGCACGTAGCCGCGACCGTCGTTGCCCGGGATCACGCCGTCACCGATCAGCATCACGGCGGTGCGCGAGTGGTCGGCGATGACGCGGAAACGCACGTCGTCTTCGGCGTTGCCTGCGCCGTAGACGCGGCCGCTGAGCGCGGAGGCGAGGTCGATGACCGGCTTGAGCAGATCGGTCTCGTAGACGTTGTCGACACCCTGCAGCAGGCAGGCGACACGCTCGATGCCCATGCCGGTGTCGATGTTCTTCTTCGGCAGCGGGCCGAGGATCTCGTAATCGTCCTTGCTGGTGCCCTCGCCGCGTTCGTCCTGCATGAACACGAGGTTCCAGATCTCGATGTAGCGATCCTCGTCGGCCTCCGGGCCGCCTTCGACACCGTATTCGGGGCCGCGGTCGTAAAAGATCTCCGAGCACGGACCGCACGGTCCGGGCACGCCCATCGACCAGAAGTTGTCGGCCATCCCCCGACGCTGAATGCGCTCGGCGGGCACGCCGATCACGTCGCGCCAGATGCCTTCGGCCTCGTCGTCGTCGACGTAGACCGTGGGCCACAGGCGCTCCGGGTCCATGCCGTAGCCGCCCTGCTCCACCGGATCGGTCAGCAGCGACCACGCGAACTCGATGGCCTCGCGCTTGAAGTAGTCGCCGAAGGCGAAGTTGCCTGCCATCTGGAAGAAGGTGTTGTGACGCGTGGTGACGCCCACCTCCTCGATGTCGAGGGTGCGCACGCACTTCTGCACGCTGGTGGCGCGCGGGAAGGGCGGCGTCTGGTCCCCCAGGAAGTACGGCTTGAAGGGCACCATGCCGGCATTGACGAACAGCAGGTTCGGATCGTCCAGAATCAAGGGGGCGCTGGGCACCTCGGTGTGTCCGGCCCGGATGAAGTGATCCAGGAAGCGTTTCCGGATTTCATGCGTCTGCACTGGGCTGAATGTCCTTCGCTCAACAATCGCGGGTAGTCAGCCCGTCAGTCTACCGGCGACCGGTCAACCCGCGCACGATGGCCCGGAGGCGACCCACGCGCGGACCGAGTTCCCGCTCGAAGCCGTGTTCGGTGGGCGCGTAATAGTCGCGGCCGACCAGCGGATCGGGCGGATACTGCTGGGCGACGACGCCGCCCGGGTAATCGTGCGCGTACTTGTAGCCGACGCCGCTGCCCATCGCCTCGGCGCCGCTGTAGTGGCCGTCGCGCAGGTGCGGCGGCACCAGACCGATGCGGCCGCTGCTGACATCGCTCATCGCCGCCCCGAGCGCCGCCACCACGCCCGGCGACTTCGGGGCCGTCGCGAGATGAATGGTGGCCTGCGCCAGGGCCAGCCGCGCCTCCGGCATGCCGACCAGCGCCACCACCTGCGCGGCGGCGACCGCGGTCTGCAATGCCGTCGGATCGGCCATGCCGATGTCTTCGCTCGCGTGGATCATCAGGCGGCGGGCGATGAAGCGCGGGTCCTCCCCCGCGGTGATCATCCGCGCCAGGTAGTGCAGGGCGGCGTCGACGTCGGAACCGCGGATGGACTTGATGAAGCCGCTGATCACGTCGTAGTGCTGGTCGCCGTCGCGGTCGTAGCGCACCGCGGCGCGGTCCACCGCGGCCTCGACGTCGGCCACCGCGATCTCCCGCGGCGCCGTGTCGGACTCGTCGGACTCCTCGCCGCGCAGCACACCGTCGGCGCTGGCCTCCAGCGCCGTCAACGCGCGCCGGGCATCGCCGCCGGCGATCGAGACGAGATGGTCGCGTGCCTCGTCCGACAACGCCACCGCGCCGCCGAGGCCGCGCGGATCGTCGATCGCCCGCTGCAGCACCGTGGCGATGTCGTCGTCTTCGAGGGGCCGCAGCTGCAGTACCAACGACCGGGACAGCAGGGGCGCCACCACCGAGAACGACGGATTCTCCGTAGTGGCCGCGACCAGCAGCACGATCCGGTTCTCCACGGCGTCGAGCAGCGCGTCCTGCTGGGTCTTGGAGAACCGGTGGACTTCGTCGATGAACAGCACCGTCTGCTGGCCCTGAGCGAGGCGGCGGCGCGCGAGGTCGATCACCGCGCGTACTTCTTTGACTCCCGCCGACAGTGCCGACAGCGACTCGAAGCGCCCGCCGGTGGCACCGCTGATCATCGACGCCATGGTGGTCTTACCGGTGCCGGGCGGGCCGTACAGCAGGACCGACGACGCGCCGGACCCTTCGATCAGGCGGCGCAGCGGCGACCGTTCACCGAGCAGATGCTGCTGCCCGACGATCTCGTCGAGCGTCCGCGGTCGCATGCGCACCGCGAGCGGCGGGACCGCCGAACCCGGGTGCGGCGCGGCGGCGGGCGCCGGTGCGTCGTCGCCGGGGGCGGCGAACAGTCCGGGTTCGGGGTCGGTCATCGCGCTCAGTCGAACCAGAAGTGCGCCAGCGCCCGCTCCATCGCGGTGGCCGCCTCGGCGAGTTCGTCGTCGTCGACGGTCCGCGCCGCATCCGCCAGGTCGGCCCACCGGGTCAGCACCACGCGGGCGTCGGTGGTGTGCAACGCCCAGTCGTGGCCGCCGGTACCGCCGGCCACGATCCAATGCGTGCTCAGCCACACCCAGAGGGTGCGCGCGTGCAGGAGCGGACGGACGAGTCCGGCGTCGCGGGTCAGATTGGGCCACAGGCCCTTCACCTCGGCGCGCCACGCGTCGACCAGCTTCCGCTCCAGGTCCGCGCGCCGACTCACCGAGGCCTCGCCGAGGTAGGCCGGGAACGTGACGAGCGCGTAGGCGACGTCCAGCGAAGCATCGCGGAAGGCGGCGAACTCGTAGTCCATGAACTGCACGCCGTCGTCGTTGAGCAGGATGTTCTCCGGCCCCACGTCCGACGGGCTGAACGCGCGCAGGTCCCCGCCGGCGAACAGGCCGCAGCCAGCGGTGAGTTCCGCGGCCAGTCGCGGCGAGAGGTCGATGCCCAGCCGCGCCACCAGTTCGTGCGCGCCATCGCGGGCCGCGGCGGCCTGTGCGGCCACCGCATCGGTACCGCACGCGTCACCGTCGTCGGTCCGGCCGACGGCCTGTCGGAGCAACGCATCGAAGTCTTCTTCACCGCCGACGGTGGCCGCATGCATGCGGCCCAGGGCCTGGCCCCACGCACTCACACCGCGAGCGGCATCGTCGAAGTCCTCAGAGAGCAGTTCGATCATGCCGCGGCCGTGGCCGAGGTCGGACAGCACCAGGATGCGGCGCACCTCATCGGCCGCGAGGAGCTGCGGGCCCGGACGGGACTGACTCGGCAACGCGGTGGCGTAGCGGTACCCCGCCACTTCCCGGAGGAAGGGCGCGGTGGGCGCTCCGTCATCGAGCACCTTGATCACCACGGTGCGGCCCACGCCGAGCGGATTCTCGCCGAGACGAGCGCGGACCACCGTGCTGCGGCCGGTGCCGCCGAGGTCTTCGGGATCGAAGACCTCGACGGTGGACCCTGCTCGCCGAGTCAGCAGCGCCTGCCCGGCGGCGAGTGCCTCGGACAGGAAATGCGCGACTACAGCGGTCATCGGTTGGCGTCGGCCTCGACCTTCTGGCCGGGCTGCTTGGGAGCGGGCTGCTTGGGAGCGGGCTGGGCATCGATGCCCGACTCCTTGCGCTGCTGCGCGGTGATCGGCGCCGGTGCATCGGTCAGCGGGTCGACGCCGCCGCCCGACTTCGGGAAGGCGATCACTTCGCGGATCGACGGCTCACCGGCGAGCAGCGCGGTGATGCGGTCCCAGCCGAAGGCGATGCCGCCGTGCGGCGGCGCACCGTAGGCGAAGGCGTCGAGTAGGAAGCCGAACTTCTCCTGCGCCTCGTCGTGCTCGATGCCCATGATCGCGAAGACGCGTTCCTGCAGGTCGCGGCGGTGGATACGGATCGATCCGCCACCGATCTCGTTGCCGTTGCAGACGATGTCGTAGGCGTAGGCCACCGCGGCGCCGGGATCGGCCTCCAGGGTGTCCAGGCACTCGGGCTTGGGCGAGGTGAAGGCGTGGTGGACGGCGGTCCAGGCGCCGTCGCCCACGGCGACGTCACCGGACGCGGTGGCCTCGTCGGCCGGCTCGAACATCGGGGCGTCGACCACCCAGGTGAAGGCCCAGTCGCCGTCCTTGATCAGGTCCAGCTTCTGCGCGATCTCGCCGCGGGCGGCACCGAGCAGCGCCCGGCTCGCCTTGACGGCGCCGGCGGCGAAGAAGACGCAGTCGCCCGGCTGGGCACCGACGTGGTCCGCCAGCCCCGCGCGCTCGGCGTCGGACAGGTTTTTGGCGACGGGCCCGCCGAGGGTCCCGTCCTCGCCGACCAGCACGTAGGCCAGACCCTTGGCGCCGCGCTGCTTGGCCCATTCCTGCCAGGCGTCGAGCTGGCGACGCGGCTGCGAGGCGCCGCCCGCCATCACCACGGCGCCCACGTACGGGGCCTGGAAGACACGGAACGGGGTGTCGGCGAAGTACTCGGTGCACTCGACCAGTTCGATGTCGAAGCGCAGGTCGGGCTTGTCGCTGCCGTAGCGGCGCATGGCGTCCGCGTAGGTCAGGCGCGGGATCGGCGTGGTGATCTCGTAGCCGATCAGCTTCCACAGCGCGGCGAGGATCTCTTCGGCGAGGGCGATCACGTCGTCCTCGTCGACGAAACTCATCTCGACGTCGAGCTGGGTGAACTCCGGCTGGCGGTCGGCGCGGAAGTCCTCGTCGCGGTAGCAGCGCGCGATCTGGTAGTAGCGCTCCATGCCGGACACCATCAGCAGCTGCTTGAACAGCTGCGGGCTCTGCGGCAGGGCGTAGAAGGAACCGGGCTGCAGGCGCGCGGGCACCAGGAAGTCGCGGGCGCCCTCCGGGGTGGACCGGGTGAGCGTCGGGGTCTCGATCTCCAGGAAGTCGTGTGCGGCCAGCACGGAGCGGGCCGCGGCGTTGGCCTGCGAGCGCAGCCGGATCGCCTTCGCGGGGCCTTCGCGACGCAGATCCAGGTAGCGATGACGCAGGCGCGCCTCCTCACCGGGCTGCTCGTCGAGCTGGAACGGCAGCGGAGCGGACTCGTTGAGCACGATCAACTCGCGCGCGTTGATCTCGATCTCGCCGGAGCTCAGGGCGGCGTTGGCGCTGCCCTCCGGGCGCACCTCCACGTCGCCGGTCACCTGGACGCAGAACTCGGCGCGCAGCTTGTGCGCGGCCTCGGCGACCTGCTCGTCGCGGAAGACCACCTGCACCAGACCGGAACTGTCGCGCAGGTCGATGAAGACGACGCCGCCGTGGTCACGGCGACGCGCCACCCAACCGACGACGGTGACACTCTGGTTGGCGTTCTCGGGACGAAGAGAACCGGCGAGGTGGGTGCGAAGCACTGAGTTCCTTTCAGCGGTGCCGGGTCAGCGATGCCGGACGGCAGGCATGACTCAACCCTTGATCTTAGAGGGCGCGGGCCATTACGGGCATCTCGCGTCCGGTTCGGCTCACTTGCACACCGAAGTCGCCCACGCTCGTGCCATCATGAGCCTTGTGACTTTCCAAGGTAGTGGTGGGCTCGATACCAGCGGCGTCAGCGCGGGCGGCTCCGGCGGCGGAGGCGGATTCGGCGGCGGCAAGATCGCGCTCGGCGGCGGCGCCGGTCTGATCCTGACCATCGTGGCGTTGCTCTTCGGCATCAATCCGGGCGACCTCATGGGCGGCACCGGCAGCAGCGTCTCGCAGCCGTCTGACGTCGGGTCGAACGCCGCGCTGCAGGAGAAGATCGACAACTGCACCATCGAGCAGGCCAACACCGACGACGTCTGCCGGATCGTGGCCACGACCAACAGCCTGAACCGCGTGTGGCCGAAGCTGATGTCCGGCTACACCGCCCCCAAGACGGTGATCTTCTCCGGGTCGATCCAGACCGCGTGCGGCGCCGCGTCGTCGGCGATGGGCCCGTTCTACTGCCCCGCCGACGAGACCGCCTACTTCGATCCGTCGTTCTTCAGCGAGCTCAAGCGCATGGGCGGGTCCGACGGCCCGCTCGCGCAGGAGTACGTGGTGGCCCACGAGTTCGCGCACCACATCGAGAACCTCACCGGCGTCCTCGCCAAGGGCCAGCGGATGGGCAACGAGGGATCGGTCCGCATCGAGTTGCAGGCCGACTGCCTCGCCGGCGTGTGGGCCGCGCACGCCGACAAGGGCCCCGACGCCCTGCTCGCCCCGCTGACCGATCAGCAGATCGCCACCGTGATCCAGAGCGCCAAGGCGATCGGCGACGACACCATCCAGGGTTCGCGCTCCAACCCGGAGAGCTGGACGCACGGTTCGGCCGAGCAGCGCGTGCGCTGGTTCACCATCGGCTACGAGTCCGGTCAGCCCAACCGCTGCAACACCTTCGCCACCAACGACCTGTAGTCGCGAACCGGGCGGCGCCCCGCCGGAACCTCAGCCGAGGTTCAGGCGGGCGCGCACCTCGGCCACGATGCCGTCGAGGGCCACCTTGGTCTGCTGACCGTCGGCGAGGTCCTTGATCTCGATGGTCCCGTCGGCGAGCTCGTTCTCGCCCAGCACCAGCGCCAGGCGGGCACCGGAGCGGTCGGCGGCCTTCATCGCACCCTTGAGGCCGCGGTCGCCGTAGGCGAGGTCGACGCTGACGCCGTGCTCGCGGAGCCGCCCGGCCAGGGCGACCAGTTCGTCCTTCGCGGCTGCGCCGAGCGGTACGCCGAATACCTGGACGCGCCCCTCACCGGCCACCGACACGTTCTCGGCCGCCAGGGCCAGCACCGTGCGGTCGACGCCGATGCCGAAACCGATGCCGGACAGCTCCTGCTTACCGCCGATCGCGGCCATCAGGCCGTCGTACCGACCGCCGCCGCCGATGCCCGACTGGGCGCCGAGACCGTCGTGCACGAACTCGAAGGTGGTCTTGGTGTAGTAGTCGAGCCCGCGGACCAGGCGCGGATTCAGTTCGTAGGGCACGCCGAGCCGGTCGAGATGACGGCGCACCTGGGCGAAGTGTTCCCCCGCCGAATCGCTGAGGTAGTCGATCATCAGCGGCGCGGTCGCGGTCGCCTCCTTGATCTCCGGGCGCTTGTCGTCGAGCACGCGCAGGGGGTTGATCCGGGCGCGTTCGCGGGTGGCCTCGTCCAGATCCAGACCGAGCAGGAACTCCTGCAGCGCCTCGCGGTAGCGGGGACGGCAGGTATCGTCGCCCAGCGAGGTCAGTTCCAGGCGGTACCCGGAGAGTCCGAGACGACGGTAGCCCTCGTCGGCCACCGCGATGACCTCGGCGTCGAGCGCCGGATCGTCGACGCCGATGGCTTCCACGCCCACCTGTTGCAGCTGCCGGTAGCGACCGGCCTGCGGGCGTTCGTACCGGAAGAAGGGGCCGGCGTAGCAGACCTTGACCGGCAGCTGGCCGCGGTCCAGGCCGTGCTGGATCACCGCGCGCATCACGCCCGCGGTGCCCTCCGGACGCAGGGTGACGCTGCGACCGCCGCGGTCGGCGAAGGTGTACATCTCCTTGCTGACCACATCGGTGGATTCGCCGACGCCGCGCGCGAACAGCGCGGTGTCCTCGAAGATCGGCAATTCGATGTGTCCGTAGCCGGCGCGGTGTGCGGCGTCGGTCAGGGCGTTGCGGACGGCCAGGAAGTCGGCCGAGGCCGGCGGGAAGTAGTCCGGCACCCCCTTGGGTGCGGCGAATTCTCCACTCACAGTCCGAAACGTCCCTTCTTGGTCGCGCCCGGCAGATCCTGCAGGAACGGGTTGGCGGCGCGCTCGGCGCCGATGGTGGTCTGCGGGCCGTGCCCGGGCAGTATCAGGGTCTGATCGTCGCGGCCCATCAGGCGTTCGTCGATCGAGTCGAGCAGCTGCTGGTGGTTGCCGCCGGGGAGATCGGTCCGGCCGATCGATCCCTGGAACAGCACGTCACCGCTGAAGCAGACGGCGGCGGGTCCGGCCTCGGTCGGCACGTCGATGGACAACAGCACGCTGCCGCGGGTGTGCCCCGGTGCGTGGTCGACGCTCCAGCGCACGCCCGCCACGTCGACGTCCTCGCCGTCGACGAACTCGATGACCTTCTCCGGCTCGCGGAACTCCATGACACCGATCATCGACGCCAGGACCTTGCCCATGCCCTCGCCGGGATCGACGAGCATGCCGCGATCGTCGGGATGGATGTACACCGGCACCGAGTACTCGTCGGCCAGTTCCTGCGCGTTCCAGGTGTGATCCAGATGGCCGTGCGTCAGGAACACCGCCACCGGCGTCAGACCGTGCTCGGCGAGCAGTTCGCGGACCTGGGGGGCCGCATCCTGACCCGGATCGATCACGACGGCCTCGCGTCGTTCCTCATCGGCGACGACGTAGCAGTTGGTCGAGAACATGCCAGCGGGGAAACCGGTGATCAGCACGGTGGGTGTTCCTCAATTCTGGAGACGGGGCGGGTCGGCGGCACTCCCATTGTCTCAGGGAGGCTCCATTGTCTCAGGAACCGGTCGGAACCCCGTCATCGGCGTGCCAGCCCCCGGCCCACCGACGTTCCTGCGATAGCATGGGGCGCCGATGGGCCGTCGTGGTGTGCACGTCGGCAGACCACCAGGAGGATTCCCCCGCGTGACGAGCAATGAGGAGCGCCGCGAAGCCGCGAAGCGCAAGCTGGAACAGCGATTGGAAGCCGAGCAGCAGCAGGTGCGTCGTCGTCGGCTCATGCTGGGCTCGGCCGCCGGCGTAGTGGTGCTGGTCGCCGCGGCGGTGGGCGGCTTCTTCATCTACCGCGCCTGGGACGACAGCCGCCGTGTGATCTGCACCTACAACGAGGCCGCCGATCCGTTCGAAACCCTGCCCGACGCTCTGCCCGCCAACGTGCCGGACGAGTCGAAGAAGCAGATGCAGGAACTCCTCGACATGTACAAGCAGGGCGAGAAGCAGCAACGCACTTCGCCCACCCCGCAGAACGATCCGCTCAAGGAAGGCACCGTGCAGGTGACCTTCGACACGTCGGTCGGCAAGATCGCGACCACGTTGAATCGTGCGGACGGCCCCTGCAACGTCAACGGCGTGATCTCGCTGGCGCAGGACGGTTACTACGACGACGTGCCGTGCCACGGCATCACCATCACCAAGGACGCCGGCGCCATCCTGTGCGGCGACCCGACCGGCACCGCGGGCACCTCCGGCGGTTGGGCCGGCGGCAACCCGGGCTGGACCATGCCCGACGAGGTGCCGACGAACCTGAAGCCGGTCGGCGAGCCCAGCCCGCTGGATCCGTCGCAGCAGTCGGTGGTCTACCCGCGCGGCACGGTGGCGGTGTTCAACGTCAATACCCCGGGCAACCCGATGCAGATGCAGCAGCCGGTGGCCAACACCGGTGCCGGCAGCCTGTACTTCTTCCTCAAGGACAGCCCGCTGCTGCCCAACTACACGGTGATCGGTTCGGTCGACGAAGGCAGCCTCGGCGTGCTCGACAAGATCACCGAGAACGGCATCGCGCCGGCGCCGGGAACCTACACCCCGAAGCCGGGCGAGGAACTGCAGTCCGGTGTGCCCAAGACCGAGGTGGTCGTCACCGGTGTGGGCGTCCGCGAGGACTGATCCCACCTGACACGCCGACACAGCCGGGCCCCGTTCGCGGGGCCCGGCTGTTCTGGTTTCCGGCTGTTTCTGGCGTCCGAGGGTCGGCGGTCTCAGGCCGCGGAGGTGACGCGGTAGACGTCGTATACGCCCTCCACGTTCCGCACCACGTTCAGCACGTGGCCGAGGTGCTTGGGGTCGCCCATCTCGAAGGTGAACTTGCTGATCGCCACCCGATCGCGGCCGGTCTGGACGCTGGCCGAGAGGATGTTGACCCGCTCGTCGGCGAGGACACGGGTGATGTCCGACAGCAGGCGGTGACGATCGAGGGCCTCCACCTGGATGGCGACCAGGAAGACCGACGACGGACTGGGCGCCCAGTGGACCGGCACCAGCCGCTCCTCCTGCGCGCGCAGCGCGGCGGCATTGGTGCAGTCGTTGCGGTGCACGCTCACTCCGCCGCCGCGCGTCACGAAGCCGAGGATCTCGTCACCCGGCACCGGTGTGCAGCACTTGGCCAGCTTGATGAGGATGTTGTCGACGCCCTCGACCACCACGCCCACGTCGCCGGTCCGTGAGCGTCCCTCGCGCGCGACGGTCGACGGGGTGGCCCGCGCGGCGAGCTCCTCCTCGGCGCGCTCGACCCCGCCCAGGGCGCTGACGAGACGGTGCACCACGCGGCCGGCGGTGAGATTGTGCTCGCCGACCGCGGTGTACAGCGTCTCGACGTCGGCGTAACCGAGTTCTTTGGCGACGGTGTTGACCGACTCCGCCGACAGCAGGCGCTGCAGGGGCAGTCCCCCGCGTCGCACCTCCTTGACAATGGCGTCCTTACCGGCTTCGAGCGCCTCCTCCCGCCGTTCCTTGGCGAACCACTGCCGGATCTTGGCCTTGGCGCGCGGGGAGACGACGAAGCTCTGCCAGTCCTTGCTCGGACCGGCGTTCTCGTCCTTGGCGGTGAACACCTCGATCACTTCGCCGTTCTCCAGCGGCCGTTCCAGTGCCACCAGACGCCCGTTGACGCGGGCGCCGATGCAGCGATGGCCCACCTCGGTATGGACCGCGTAGGCGAAGTCCACCGGCGTGGAACCCGCGGGCAGCGTCACCACGTCGCCCTTCGGGGTGAACACGAAGATCTCTTTGACCGCCAGGTCGTAGCGCAGCGACTCGAGGAACTCCCCCGGGTCCGCGGCCTCCCGCTGCCAGTCGAGCAGCTGCCGCATCCAGGCCATGTCGTCGACGTCGGCGGTGTCGGTTCCCTTGCGCCCCTTGCCTTTTCGGCCTTCCTTGTACCGCCAGTGCGCGGCGATGCCGAACTCGGCGGTGCGGTGCATCTCGTCGGTCCGGATCTGCACCTCCAGCGGCTTTCCTTCCGGGCCGATGACCGTGGTGTGCAGCGACTGGTAGACGCCGTAGCTGGGCTGGGCGATGTAGTCCTTGAATCGGCCGGCCATCGGATGCCAGAGCGAATGCACCACGCCGACCGCGGCGTAGCAGTCCTTCACCTCGTCGCACAGGATGCGCATGCCGACCAGGTCGTGAATGTCGTCGAAGTCGCGGCCCTTGACGATCATCTTCTGATAGATCGACCAGTAGTGCTTCGGGCGCCCTTCCACGGTGGCCTGAATGCGCGACGCGGCGAGCGCGTTGTTCAGGTCGCTGCGCACCCGCGCGAGGTAGGTGTCGCGACTGGGCGCGCGGTCGGCCACCAGGCGGACGATCTCCTCGTAGCGCTTGGGGTGCAGGATCGCGAACGAGAGATCCTCCAACTCCCACTTCACCGTGGCCATGCCCAGCCGGTGCGCCAGCGGTGCGATGACCTCCAGGGTCTCGCGCGCCTTCCGCGCCTGCTTCTCCGGCGGCAGGAAACGCATGGTGCGCATGTTGTGCAGGCGATCGGCCACCTTGATCACGAGGACCCGTGGGTCGCGCGCCATGGCGATGATCATCTTGCGGATCGTCTCGCCCTCGGCGGCGCTGCCCAGCGCCACCTTGTCGAGCTTGGTGACCCCGTCCACCAGGTGGGCCACCTCGGAGCCGAAGTCGGCGTCAAGCTGTTCCAGGGCGTAACCGGTGTCTTCGACGGTGTCGTGCAGCAGGGCGGCGACGAGGGTGATGGTGTCCATCCCGAGGTCGGCGAGGATGGTCGCCACCGCCAGGGGGTGGGTGATGTAGGGGTCGCCCGACTTACGGAACTGTCCTTCGTGGTGGACGGCGGCGACGTCGTAGGCGCGTTGCAGCACCGAGACGTCGGCCTTGGGGTACACCTCGCGGTGCAGCGCCGCCAACGGCTCCAGCACCGGGTCGATCGGACTCCGTGGGCCGGCGGTCATGCGGCGTGCCAGACGCGCACGCACCCGACGGGAACTCAGCGGTGCCGCCCCGGAGTCCTCGGGCCGGCGACCGGTGTCCGCTTCACTCATGCAGCGAGCTTATCCGCTGCACTCGGGTCACCCGGTGCAGAGTCCCCACACCGGTACGTCCGTCCCCAAACCGGCCGACAGGGTGCCGCGCCCGTCGAGTTCGGCCAGCTCCATGACCACGGCGAGCCCGTGCACCCGAGCCTCCATCTGACGCAGCAGACGGGCGGCGGCCAGCAGCGTGCCGCCGGTGGCCAAGACGTCGTCGACGACGGCCACCGACCGTCCCGCGAAGGCGATGCCCTCGGCGGGCAGTTCCAGGCGGGCACTGCCGTATTCCAGCTCGTAGTCGATGCCGACCACCGGCGGCGGCAGCTTGCCGCCCTTGCGCACGGCCACCAGCCCGACACCCAACTCGCGGGCGATCGCACCGCCCAGCAGGAAGCCGCGCGCGTCGACGCCGGCGATCAGGTCGGCCCCGGCGCAGTGCTCGGCGAGTGCTCCCACCACCGCGTCCATTCCGTCGGCGTCGGCCAGCACCGGGGTGAGGTCCTTGAAACTGATACCCGGCGACGGAAAGTCCGCGACAAGCCGGGCATGCCGATCGATCGCCGCCTGCGCGCGCAGCACGGCTGCCGAATCCCACGAGTCGGTCACGTCAGTTCCCATCGATCCATGTTCCAGCCGGTGCCGGTGCGGGCCAGGCCGGGCACCACGCGTGCGACCTGCGGAGTGTGTTCCCGGGCCCGGACGGTGCCGTAGAGCGGGATCGAGGCCAACCGGTCCCACGCCGCTGTCTCCACCGTGCGGATCAGCGGGAGCCGGGTGCTGCCGACGTCGGTCAACGACAGGTCGTTGATGGCGCCGGCGGCCCGCGCATCGTCGAACCCGGACAGGTTCAGCGGATCGCCGCGGAAGAGCGCGAAGGCGTCCGGGAAACCGGAGGCCGTGCCCGCGGCGGCACTGCCGGTGGGCCCGTTGGTGAGGAGCACGTCCACCGACCGACCGAGGTCGCCCGGGGTCACCTCCGGCGAGGCCGCGTCGGTCACGGTGATGTTCGCAGCGCTGCACGACCCGCTGATGTCGGCCACCACGGCCGCAGCCACCGGGTCCGGACCCACGTAGCCGAGGCGGATGTTCACCTTCGGCCGCCGCCCGTTCTCGTCGGTGGGACGCGGGGCGAGCAGGGTGCGGGCCCGACGCACGTCCGCACGCGGGTAGCGGCGGGCGAACTGTTCGTTCAGGGCACCGCTGAGCGAGTCGGCGGGGGCCACCGTTCGCAGCGACCACACCAGCCCGTTGGCGCCGAAGCGCTGCGCCAGGCGGTCGCGGGGCACGCACGACGCGAAGGCGCGGCGCACCAGCGGATCGGCCATCACCCCGCGGGCGGCGGGCACCAGTTCGGTGACCGACAGCGGACGCGGATCCTGCTCGGCCGTGCGGTTCTCCGAACCGTCCAGCTCCGCGGTGGCCCGTCCGGCGACGCGGTCCCCGACGCTCAGGTCGGCGGTGTCGGCGACGTCGATCCGGCCCTCGTCGACCGCCTTGCCCGCGTCGGTGCCGCGCGGCCACACGGTGACGTTCTTGGTCACCGGGGCCTGCGCCCACCACTTGTCGTTCGCGGTCAGTTCCAGGCCGCCGTCGACGGTGTATCGCGCCACGCGGTACGGGCCCGCGGAGACGAAGTCGTCCTGGTTGATCTCCTGGCCGGGGGTCAGGGTGAAACCGGTGTTCCAGGCCGTGGCGATCTTGCCGATCCGGTCCTGATCACGGGAGTCGAGCGCCCCCACGAGGTCGTCCTCGCCGGCCATCCGGGCCACCACGTGCGAGGGCAGCAGGGTGCCTACGCCGAACAGCGCGGGCCACTGGGCGTAGTCACGACCGCGCGCGAAGGTCACCAGCGCGGTCTTCTCCCCCGGCGTGCAGTCGACCCGGGCGATGTCTCGGTATCCGGCGTGGGTCGCCGCGTCGAAACCGCGCAGCCTGCCGCCCATCGCGGCCGCCGCCAAGGCGATGTCGTCGCACGTCATCTGGGTGCCGTCGGAGTAGACCGAGTCCTTGGCGAAGGTGTACCGCAGCGTGAGCGACGGACCCTCTTCCACGGTGACCGATCCGATGTCGTGATCGGGCACCACCTGGCCGTCCGGCCCGAGGTAGCTGAACCCGGGCAGCACGCGGGCCAACGCCATCACCGCGCCGGAGGAGTATCCGTCGACGGTGTTGACGTTGTAGTTGTCGACGCGGGCGTCGATCAGGTAGTTCACCCGGTCGGGACCGGAGTCGCCACAAGCCGCGAGCGACGCGGCGAGGACCGCGGTGAGACCGGCGACGGTGACCCGAGTCCAGCGCCGGGCACGACTCACGCCGCGCTCCGCTCCCGCCGAGCCAGCACCTTGCGCGTGTGCTCGGCGACGTCCTTGCGACGCTCCTTCAACGTCACCAGCAGCGGCGACGCGAGGTAGATCGACGAGTACGTACCGACCACGACACCGACCAGCTGCACCAGCGCCAGGTCCTTCAGGGTGCCGACGCCGAGGAGCCAGACCGCGATGACCATCAGGGCGATGATCGGCAGCACCGAGATGATGGTCGTGTTGATCGACCGCATGAAGGTCTGGTTGACCGCCAGGTTGGTCTGTTCGGCGTAGGTCCGTCGTCGCGTGGCGAACACGCCGCGCGTGTTCTCCTCCACCTTGTCGAAGACCACCACCGTGTCGTAGACCGAGAAGCCCAGAATCGTCAGCAGACCGATCACCATGGCCGGCGTGACCTCGAAACCGACCAGCGAATAGACGCCGGCGGTCACCACGAGGTCGAAGAACAGCGAGGCCATCGCCGCGATCGACATCTCCCGGTCGAAGCGGATCGTGATGTAGATGAACACGACCACCAGGAACACGACCAGCGCGATCACCATCTTGCGGGTGATCTCGTTGCCCCACGTACTGCTCACGTCGGAGCTGGAGACGTCGTTGACCGTGATGGCCGGCGCGAAGGCCTCGGCGAGGCCTTCGGAGACGCGCGCGGTCTGCTGCTGATCGAGGTGCTCCATCCGGATCTGGATGGTCGACGACGGGCCGCTACCCGCGGTCTGCACCTGCTGCGGAGCGATGTCGAGGGCCTCGGTCACCACCTCGTCCACCGAGGAGGTGGTCATCGGCGCCTTGTTGGGCAGCGAGATCTGGGTGCCGCCCTCGAAGTCGATGCCGAGGGTGAAACCGCGGAAGATCATCGACAGGATGCAGATCAACAGGATCAGCGCAGACACCGCGTACCAGTTACGGCGCTTGCCGATGATGTCGAAGGCGCCGGTACCGCTGTAGAGGCGGGAGAAGAAGCCCCGCTCCTTGTCGGCGACGAACGACTCATCGCTGGCGACGGTGGGTGCCGCATCGTCGACGGTCGGGTCGTCGGGCACGTGGTCGGCCGGACTCGAGGGTTGCTGATGGGTCATCGGACCGACTCCTTCGTGGAGCGCTGGCGCGCGGCGGCGCGCCGCTCGCGGGCCACCTCGCTGACCGCGCCGAGGCCGTTGATGCTGGGGCGCGACAGGAACTCGGACCGGGTCGCCAGCTCGACCAGCGGATGGGTCACCAGGAACACCACGAGCACGTCGAGGATGGTGGTCAAGCCGAGGGTGAAGGCGAAGCCGCGGACCTCGCCGACGGCCAGCACGTAGATCACCACGGAGGCGATGAAGCTGACGGCGTTACCGGTCCAGATGGTGCGGCGAGCACTGGCCCAGCCGCGCGGCACCGCCGAGCGGAAACTTCGGCCCTCGCGCATCTCATCCTTGATGCGTTCGAAGTAGACGACGAACGAGTCCGCAGTCATGCCGATACCGATGATCAGACCGGCCATGCCGGCCAGGTCGAGGGTGAATCCGATCCAGCGGCCGAGCAGCACCATGATGCCGTAGACCATCAGGCCGGCCAGCACCAGCGAGCCCGCGGCCAGGAAGCCCAACATCCGGTAGTACGCGAGCGAGTAGATCAGCACCGCGATGAGGCCGATCAGACCGGCGATGAGCGCCGCGCGCATCGCCTGCCAGCCGAGGGTGGCCGACACGGTCTCCGCCTCCGACGAGCTGAACGACAGCGGGAGCGAACCGTACCGGAGCGCGTTCGCCAGTTCGGTGGCCGATTGCTGGGTGAAATCGCCGCTCACCTCGGTGGTGCCCAGGATGGCGACATTGATGCCGGGTGCACTGAGCACGCGGGTATCCAGCGTGAACGCCGTCTGTCGACCCACATTCTCCGTGGTGTACTTGGCCCACGTCGGCCGGGCATCGCCCTCGTAGTCGATGTTCACCACCCATTGGCCCGCCGGATTCTGCGCGGCCTCCGCTTTGGCGACGTCGCGGCCGTCGATGATCATGGGCTCCAGCAAGTACACGTACTCGCCGTCCTCCGAGCAGGCGACGAGATACTGCTTCGGGTCGTCGTGACCGATCAACGGATCGGCGTACTCCGGCGAGCAGTTGACCTTCGACATCTGGGCGCGCAGCTCCTGCAGGCGCTCCGCGCTGGCGTCGGCGGGGGCCTGGCGCAGCTTCCGCTGCTCGTCGATGGCCGCAGACTGCTGCTCGCGGGTCATCTCCGAGGGCTTGGTGCCCGGCTTGGCCTCTTGCTTCTGCGCCAGCTCGGTACCGCCGTTCGGCACGACGGGGCGGACGAACAGGCGGGCGGTCTGGCCGAGCGCCCGCGCCTGCTTGCCGTCGTCGCCCGGAACGGTGATGACGATGTTGTCGCCGTTCAGCACCACTTCCGAGCCGCCGACGCCGAGACCGTCGACGCGCTTCTCAATGATCTGGCGGGCCACGTCGAGCTGTTCGCGCTGCGGCGCCTTGCCGTCGTCGGTGCGGGCGGTCAGCACCACGCGGGTGCCGCCCTGCAGGTCAATGCCGAGTTTGGGCGTCGGTGAACCGCCGCCGGTGAAGAAGACCAGGGCGTAGATCACGCCGAGGAGCACCAGGAAAGCCGTCAACGGCTGCCACGGCGGTACTCCGCGGCGCGCCGTGGACCGGCGCGGACGTGGGGTGGGATTGCTCACGAGCGGAAAGCCTACTTGTCGTTGGAGTGATTGTCGTACAGGCCGGTCGGCGTGGTCATCGGCGACCGGTGAAGGCGTTGGCCAGTGCCTTCGCCTCCTGTTCGGTGAAACTGCCGCTGATCTCCGTCGTCCCGAGGATCTGCGAGTTGATCGCGGCCACGCTGACCACCGTCGCGTCCAGCACCAGGGCCGTGCTGCGACCGATGTTGCGGCCGGTGTAGTCGGCCCAGACGTCACTACCGTCCGGGGTCAACGTCACCAACACCACCCATGCGCCCGCAGCCGTGCGGGCGGCCTCCGCCGACTGCACCGCGGAGCCGTCGAACACGGCGGGTTCGAGAAGGTAGACCGTCGCGCCGTCCTCGTCGCAGGTCACCAGGTATTCGTCGGGTGCTGCGGGGCCGCGGTCCGCGGCGCAGTCCACGTCGGCCATCTGCGACCGCAGACTGCCCAGTGCGGTCTCGTCGGCGTCGGCGCGCGCTTGGAGCAGTCCGGGGCCCTGTGCACCCGGGTCGGCCTCCCGCATGCCGTCGAGCGCCACCGGCCGCATCGCGACGCGTTCCGGCTGCCCGTTCGGCGCCGCGCTGGTCGCGGACGCGGCGGCAGCCGGGGCCTCGTCGTCGGCCGTCGAGGCGATGACGACGAGGACCACCGTGAGCGCCATCACCAGGACAGCCGCGACAGCTGTCAGCGGCTGCCACAGCGGGCGTCGGGTCGGTGCACTCATGGCGAGGGCTACTTGTCCTTCGCGTCGGGGTCGTTCGGCGTGTCCGGCGTGTCCGCAGGATCCTCGCCGGTCTTCTCCACGCCGGGGATGTCCTCGAGGGAGGTGTCGTCGGGCGTGTACTCGGGGGCTTCGTCGGCGATCACATCGCGGATGGCCAGGCGGTTCCACGTGGTGATGACGCCGGGAGCGATCTCCACCTCGACGGACTCGCCGCCGTCGTCGCTGTGCACGGTGCCGAAGAGGCCGCAGCTCAGCTGGATGCGGGCGCCGGGCACGGCCTGCGCTTTCAGTTCGTTCATCGCTTGGGTCCGCTTCTTCTGGTTGCGGAAGCTGATGAAGAGGAACACCACGAGAAGCGCCAGCATCAGCGGCAGCAAAAGTCCGTCCATGCCCCCAGTGTGCCAGGCGCGGGCGCACGGCCCTGTGGTCAGGGTCGGCGTCCGCCCCGTGACGTCCGGCCGCGCTCAGTCCTTGTCGAACAGCGTGGGATCGACGTCGTCGCGGGCGCGCACGCCCAGCGCCGGGTGCAACGCCCCCGGAGGCGGCGTGAGACCGAGGTGATCCCACGCGGCAGCCGTGGCCACGCGGCCGCGCGGGGTGCGCGCCACCATGCCCGCGCGCACCAGGAACGGCTCGCAGACCTCTTCCACCGTGGCCGGTTCCTCCCCGACCGCCACCGCGAGGGTGGACGCGCCCACCGGGCCGCCGCCGAAGCCGCGCACGAGGGCGCCGAGGACCGCGCGGTCGAGTCGGTCGAGGCCTAGCTCGTCGACGTCGTACACGGCCAGCGCGGCCCGCGCCCCGGCCAGGTCCACCCGGCCGTCGCCGCGTACCTCGGCGTAGTCGCGGACGCGCCGCAGCAGTCGGTTCGCGATGCGGGGCGTGCCGCGGGAGCGGCGCGCCACCTCGATCGCGGCCTCGTCGGACAGGGCGATGCCCAGGATCGACGCCGACCGGCGCAGCACGCGGACCAGTTCCTCGGGCTCGTAGAACTCCATGTGCGCGGTGAAACCGAAGCGGTCGCGCAACGGTCCGGTGAGCGCGCCGGAGCGCGTGGTGGCGCCGACCAGAGTGAACGGTGCCACATCGAGCGGAATGGAGGTGGCGCCCGGCCCCTTGCCGACCACCACGTCGACCCGGAAGTCCTCCATCGCCAGGTACAGCATCTCCTCGGCGGGACGGGCGATGCGGTGGATCTCGTCGATGAACAGCACGTCGCCGTCGACCAGGTTCGACAGCATGGCGGCGAGGTCGCCGGCGCGTTCCAGGGCCGGGCCCGAGGTGATGCGGATGGCCGCGCCCAACTCGGCGGCCACGATCATCGCCAGCGACGTCTTGCCCAGTCCGGGCGGGCCGGACAGCAGGATGTGGTCGGGCGTGCGGCCGCGGTTGCGCGCGGCGTGCAGCACGAGTTCGAGCTGCTCGCGCACCTTCGGCTGGCCGATGAAATCGCCGAGCGCCTTGGGCCGGAGGCTGTTGTCGAGCTCGGAATCGCCGGGCACGGCCATGGCGGCCATCAGTTCGGCGTCGTCGAGCCCGTCCCCGCTCATCCGCGCCGTCCGAGTCCGGCCAGCGCAGCGCGCAGTGCGGTCTGCGCATCGGCGTCCGGCTGTGCCTCGAACACCTTCGCGACGGCCTGACCGGCGGCGTTCTCGGTGAAGCCGAGACCGATCAGGGCCTCGGTCACCTGGCCGCCGACGGCCGTCGCCGGAGCGCCGGTCGGCGCGCCCGGAACGCCGGCCGGTGCGGCGACCTTGTCGCGCAGTTCCACCACGAGGCGTTCGGCCACCCGTTTGCCGATGCCGGGCACCGATTGCAGGGCTTTCACGTCGGAATCGGCCAGGGCGCGCCGCAGGTGGTCGGGTTCGAGGACCGCCAGCGTGGCCATGGCCAGCCGCGGGCCGACGCCGGTGACGGTCTGCAGCACGCCGAACAGTTCGCGCGCGTCCGGATCGAGGAAGCCGTACAGGGTCATCGAGTCCTCGCGGACCACCATCGCCGTCATCAGCCGCACGTGCTCGCCGCGGCGCAGCGTGGCCAGGGTCGGCGGGGTGGCCAGCACCCGATAGCCGACGCCCGCGCACTCGACCACCGTGTGATCGAGTGCGATGTCGATGATCTCGCCGGAGACCGAAGAAATCACTGCCCCACCGCTTCCTGTCGTGCTTGTGCCAGCCGTGCCTGCTCGAGTCGCGCCTGCTCCAACCGCCGCCGATGCGCTTCCTGGGCGAGTTTCGCCTGCTCCGCCGCGGCCGCCATCCGGTCGTTGACCGGGCCGCGCCAACAGTGGCAGATGGCCAGCGCGAGCGCGTCGGCGGCGTCGGCCGGCTTCGGCGCCTGCTGCATCCCGAGGATTCGGGTCACCATCATGGTGACCTGCGCCTTGTCGGCGCGACCGGAGCCGGTGACGGCGGCCTTCACCTCGCTGGGCGTGTGAAAGCGCACCGGCACCCCGCGCTGCGCGGCGGCCAGGGCCACCACGCCTGCGGCCTGCGCCGTGCCCATCGCGGTGCTCACCTGGCGCTGGGCGAAGACCCGTTCCACGGCCACCACGTCGGGCGAATGCGTGTCCATCCAGTGCTGGGCGGCCGCGTAGATCGCCAGCAGGCGATCGGGCAGCTCCATCGACGCGGGGGTACGCACCACGTCCACGTCCAGGGCCACCACCGCGCGACCGGCGCCGGACTCCACCAGGGCGATACCGCACCTGGTGAGTCCGGGGTCCACTCCCATCACCCGCACTGCGACACACCTCCGCTACTGACGAACAACTGTTCGATATCGTAGCGCACCGGTGCGACGATCGGTGGGAGCGGCGCGGTCAGTCGTTCTCGAGCTCGGCGAGGACCTCGTCGCTGATGTCGACGTTGGAGTAGACGTCCTGGACGTCGTCGGAATCCTCCAGTGCGTCGATCAACTTGAGCACCTTGCGGGCGCCGTCGGCGTCGACGGGCACCTCCACCGAGGCGCGGAAGTCCGGATCCGCCGAGTCGTAGTCGATGCCGGCGTCCTGCAGCGCGGTGCGCACGGCCACCAGGTCGGTGGGCTCGCAGACCACTTCGAAGTGGTCGCCGAGGTCGTTGACCTCTTCGGCGCCGGCGTCGAGCACGGCCATCAGGACGTCGTCCTCGTCGAGCTCGTTCTTGGGCAGCGTCACCACACCGCGGCGGGTGAACAGGTAGGCCACCGAACCCGGGTCGGCCATGTTGCCGCCGTTGCGAGTCATCGCGATGCGCACCTCGCTGGCGGCGCGGTTGCGGTTGTCGGTGAGGCACTCGATCAGCAGCGCCACGCCGTTGGGGCCGTAGCCCTCGTAGGTGATGTTCTGCCAGTCGGCGCCGCCGGCTTCTTCCCCGGCGCCGCGCTTGCGGGCGCGTTCGATGTTGTCGTTGGGGACCGACGTCTTCTTCGCCTTCTGGATGGCGTCGTAGAGCGTCGGGTTGCCGGCCGGGTCACCGCCGCCGGTGCGGGCCGCGACCTCGATGTTCTTGACCAGCTTGGCGAACATCTTGCCGCGCTTGGCGTCGATGACGGCCTTCTTGTGCTTGGTAGTGGCCCATTTGGAGTGCCCAGACATGGTTGGTGCGCCTTTCTTTAGAGCATCTCGACGAAGTATTGATGGACCCGCAGATCGCCGGTGACCTCGGGATGGAACGACGTGGCGAGCACGTTACCGTCTCGAACAGCGACGATACGCCCCGCCGCAGGTCCGGTCGGCACGGTGGCCAGCACGTCGACGCCGGAGCCGACGTCTTCGACCCACGGTGCCCGGATGAAGACGGCCCGCATCGGGTCGGCGTCGGGCCGGTCGGTGATTCCGGCGAAGGCGAGATCGGTCTCGAACGAGGCCACCTGGCGGCCGAAAGCGTTGCGGCGCACCGTGATGTCCAGTGCGTCGAGGTGGCGGGCATCTGCACGGGTGTCCAGGATGCGGGAGGCGAGCATGATCATCCCCGCGCACGACCCGTACGCGGGCAGCCCGTCGGCCAGGGCCGCGCGCAGCGGTGCGTACAGGTCGAAGACGCCCAGCAGCCGACTCATCGTGGTCGACTCGCCGCCCGGCAGCACCAGGCCGTCGACGGCGGCGAGCTCGGCGGCGCGGCGCACCGGAACGGCCCGCACCCCGCACGAGGTCAGAGCGGTGAGATGCTCGCGCACGTCACCCTGCAACGCCAGGACACCGACGGTCGCCGTCACTGGCCGCGCTTCATGATCGAGACCTGATCGGCGGGCACGTTGGAGCGGGTCAGCCCCTCCTGGGTCACCGCGGCCACCATCGCGCCGGACCGATCGAAGATCCGGCCCTGCGTCAAGGCGCGGCCGGCACCGGCCGACGGCGAGGTCTGGTCGTACAGGAGCCAGTCGTCGGTGCGGAAGGGCCGCAGGAACCACATCGCGTGATCGAGCGAGGCGGTCTGCGTCCGCGCCTCCGGGTGCGGGGTCTTCGACGAGCCCAGGAGCGTCATGTCGCTCATGTACGCCAGAGTGCACACGTGCAGCAGCTGGTCGTCGGGCAGGCGATCGCGGTAGCGGAACCACACGCGCTGCTGCGCGGCGAGCCCGGGCACGGGGACCAGCTGATCGCGCGGCACGATCCGGACATCGAAGTTCTCCCACTCGGCGAACAGGCTGCGCTGCGCCTCGCTCATGGTGTGGGCGTCGTCGGGCAGTTCCTCGGGCGTCACCGCCGACGGCATCCGGTCCTGGTGTTCGATGCCCTCGTCGCCCACGATGTGGAACGACGCCGACATCGAGAAGATGGCCTCGCCGTCCTGGACGCCGGTGACGCGCCGGGTGATGAACGAGCGTCCGTCGCGGATGCGGTCGACGAGGAACATCGCCGGGCGATCGGTCTTGCCCGGGCGCAGGAAGTAGCCGTGCAGGGAATGCACGGCGAAGTTCGGGTCGACGGTCTTGGTCGCCGAGATCAGGGCCTGACCGGCCACCTGGCCACCGAAGGTGCGCCGCAGTCCGCTCGGGAACACTCCGCCCCGGTAGATGTCATCATCGATCCGCTCGACGGCAAGGATCTCCTCGATACTCGGCACCGCTCGATTATCGCACCCGGCCCCCGTCGTTTCCGGATGGGTAGGTTGAAAACCATGACTGCGAACACCGACACCGCCCTGTCCGCATCCCTGCAAGCTGTTCTCGACGGCCGCTGGGCCGACACCCGCAAGGTGGTGCGCGACCATATCCAGGCCGCCGGCCTGGTCCCGCAGTCCGGCGTCCCGCTCGCCGACTACCGGGCCCGCATGCTCGAGGCGATGGCCGCCATGGTGCCGCTCGGCTTCCCCGCCCAGGGCTTCTCGTCCGACGACGCCCCCGGCGATCCGGGTGCGGCCATCACCGCGATCGAGACGCTCGGCTACGGCGACCTCTCCCTGATGGTGAAGGCCGGCGTGCAGTGGGGCCTGTTCGGCGGCGCCGTGGAGAACCTGGGAACCGCAGCCCACCACCGCGAATACCTGTCCGGCCTCATCGACCTCGACGTGCTCGGCTGCTTCGCGATGACCGAGACCGGCCACGGCTCGGACGTCCAGCAGTTGGAGACCACCGCGACCTACGACGCCGCGACGCAGGAGTTCGTCATCGACTCCCCCACCCCATCGGCACGCAAGGACTACATCGGCGGCGCCGCCGAGCACGCCCGCTACGCCGCGGTGTTCGCGCAGCTGCGCACCGCCGGTCCCGGGCAGGACCGGCAGGGGTACGGTGTGCACTGCTTCGTGGTCCCCATCCGCGACGAGGCCGGCCACGATCTGCCCGGCGTCACCACGTCCGACTGCGGGTACAAGGGCGGCCTGCCCGGTGTGGACAACGGTCGCATCGTCTTCGATCAGGTCCGCATTCCGCGCACATCGCTGCTGAACCGCTACGCCGACGTCGACCCCGACGGCACCTACCGCAGCCCGATCGAGTCGGACAACCGACGCTTCTTCACCATGCTGGGCACGCTGGTGCGCGGGCGGGTGACCGTCGGCGCGTCCGCCGGCGCCGCCGGGCGGCTGGCCCTGACCCTCGCGGTGAAGTACGCCCTGCACCGGCGCCAGTTCGAAGGACCCGGCGACGGCGGCGCACTGCTGCTGCTCGACTACCGGACCCACCAGCGTCGTCTGCTGCCGCTGGTGGCGCGCGCCTACGCCTTCGCCCTGGCGCAGAACGCGGTGACCGCGCAGCTGCACGAGGTGCAGTCGGTGCCCGCCGACACCGTCGACCCCGACGCGATGCGACGCCTGGAGTCCCGGGCCGCCGCCATCAAGGTGGGCCACTCGTCGTTGGCCTCGCATGCGGCGATCGAGGCGCGCACCGCGTGCGGCGGCGCCGGGTACATGGCCGAGAACCGCCTGCCGCTGATCCGCGACGACCTGGACGTGTTCACCACCTTCGAGGGCGACAACCTGGTGCTGACCCAGCTGGTGGCCAAGGACCTGCTGACCGCTTACGCGGCCGACGTCGACGACCTCGACACCGTCGGCTGGGTGCGCTTCGCCGCCTCGATGGCCCGCGACGTCGCGCTGGAGAAGACCGCGGTCCGGCAGATCCTGCAGTCGGTCCTGGACTCGTCGGACGAGGCCCCCGAAGACAGCGATCTCACCGACCCGGAGACGCAGCTCGCGCTGCTGACCGGCCGCGAGGACCACCTGGTCCGCACCGTGGCGGCTCGGCTGCGACGCGCGACCGACGACGACGCGGATGCCTTCGAGGTGTTCACCCAGACCCAGGACCACCTGATCAAGGCCGGTCAGGCGCACATCGACCGGCTGGCCCTGGAGTCGTTCCAGCACGCCGTCGAGGAGTTGCCCGCCGACAGCCCCGAGCGCGAGGTGCTCGCGACCGTGCGCGACCTGTTCGTCTACTCGACGCTGGAAGACGACCTCGGCTGGTTCCTGATGCACCGCTTCGTGTCGGTGGAGCGCGCCAAGGCCATTCGCCGCGGGGTCAACGACCTGTGCGAGCGTCTCCGGCCGCTGGCCGAGGACCTCGTCGATGCCTTCGGCGTGCCCGCCACCGCGCTCGACGTGCCGATGCTGCGTCCGTAGCCCCGCGGGATGCGGTCGACCCCGGGGCAGACGCGCCCCGGGGTCGATCGGTCTGGACTATCAGGCGGCCAAGCGAACCAGGACCACGGTGATGTTGTCGTGCCCGCCGCTGAGCAGCGCACACTCGATCAGCGACTCGGCGGCCACGGCCAGATCGCCGTCGGCCCCGGCCACCACGGCCTCCACCTCGTCGTCGGTGAGTTCGCCGTTGAGGCCGTCCGAGCACAGCAGCAGCACGTCGCCGGGCACCGCGCGCAAGGCGAAGTAGTCGGCCTCCGGCGTGGTCATTCCGGCGCCGAGGGCGCGCGTGATGACGTTGCGACGCGGGTCCACGCGGGCCTGTTCCGGGGTGAGGACACCGCTGTCGACGAGTTCCTGGACCTGTGAGTGGTCCACGCTCACGCTGCGCAGCCGGTCGCCGGTGATCAGGTAGGTGCGGGAGTCGCCGATGTTGAACGCCACCCAGTGCGGCTCGTCGTGCTCGGTGGCGAGCACGACGCCGGTGGCGGTGGTGCCCGCACGTCGCGCAGAGTCGCCTTCGAGGGCGCCGATGCGGTTCTGAGCCTTCACCAGCAGGCCCTCGAGCGCACCGGAGGTCTGCGCGAGCGACACACCCACCGGGGCGTCGGCGAGGGTCACGAGGGCCGCCTCGCTGGCGAGTTCCCCGCTCTCGTGTCCGCCCATGCCGTCGGCGAGCAGGTAGCGACCGGGTAAGGCGACCGCCGCGTCCTCGTTGGCCGGGCGCACCCGACCCACGTGGCAGGCCACCGCCCAGTCCAGACGGATGCCGTCGACCTCATCGGTACCACTGGCCGAGGTGTCCCGCAGGATCACCGCTTCGGTCATCGACACGTCCCCTTTACGCCGTCTGCTGCGATATCCGCGGATCACCAGCCGCGCTCAGCCAACCGGTGCGGCTGCGGAATCTCGTCGACATTGATGCCGACCATCGCTTCGCCGAGCCCGCGCGAGACCTGAGCCAGCACATCGGGGTCGTCGTAGAACGTGGTCGCCTTGACGATAGCCGCGGCGCGCTGCTCCGGGTTGCCCGACTTGAAAATTCCCGAACCGACGAACACACCCTCGGCACCCAGCTGCATCATCATCGCGGCGTCGGCCGGGGTGGCGATGCCGCCGGCGGTGAACAGCGTGACGGGCAGCTTGCCTTCGCGAGCCACCTCGGCGACGAGGTCGTACGGGGCCTGCAGTTCCTTGGCCGCGACGTAGAGCTCGTCCTCGGGCAGCGAGCCGAGCCAGCGGATCTGATCGCGCAGCTTGCGCATGTGAGTGGTGGCGTTGGAGACGTCGCCGGTGCCGGCCTCGCCCTTGGAGCGGATCATCGCCGCGCCTTCGGTGATGCGTCGCAGTGCTTCACCGAGGTTGGTGGCGCCGCAGACGAAAGGCACGGTGAACGCCCACTTGTCGATGTGGTTGGTGTAGTCGGCCGGGGTCAGCACCTCGGACTCGTCGATGTAGTCGACACCGAGGCTCTGCAGGACCTGCGCTTCGACGAAGTGCCCGATGCGGGCCTTGGCCATCACCGGGATGGAGACCTGCGCGATGATGCCGTCGATCATGTCCGGATCGCTCATCCGCGACACGCCGCCCTGGGCACGGATGTCGGCGGGCACGCGCTCGAGCGCCATGACGGCGACGGCGCCGGCGTCCTCGGCGATCTTGGCCTGCTCCGGCGTCACCACATCCATGATCACGCCGCCCTTGAGCATCTCGGCCATTCCGCGCTTCACGCGCGCGGTGCCGGTGGCGGGGTGGTGGTGGGCTCGGTGCGTCACGTAGTGACTCCTGAAACTCTGCGGTTGCGGCGGGCTGCCGCCTTCTGGTGACGTGGTCGGGAGATCAGACCTCCCTGAGTGCACGCCGTGCGCAACATTATTGCCGATGCACTCGGACACGCGCGCTGTGGGTCAGCTCGAACTCACTCGTTCGCTGATCTCGAAATAGTCGGGCGGTCGTGCGTGCCCGCCGAGCCGGAGGATCCGCACCATCCGGCGCCCGGCCAGCGTCCGCGCATCCCGGACCGAATCGTTGTAGAAGCGCCGCGCGATGCTCACCCGCGCCTGGGCGTCGGCCAGCTCGGCGGTCAGCGCCGACGGACGGTCCGCGGGGTCGGTCTGCGCCAGCACCGTGGTCAGCGTGTTCTCGGCGAACTCGCGGTCGGCGGTGTCGGCGTCCTCCGCACGGTCGGCGGCGGCCACCAGCGCCGTGCCCAGCTCCGCATCGCTGCTCGTCGACGCGATGGCCCGGGCGACGACGGCCCGGCGGTCCAGCGCGGCCAGCAGCGAGGCGCGCGCCAGGTCGACCCGCACGTACAGGCGGTTGAGGCGGGTGGCGCGGGTGGCAGCCAGAATGCCCAGCCAGATCAGCGCGCCGCCGCCCAGCACCACCGCGGCGACGAGGCCCCAGTCTCCGAGTGTCATCGCGGGCCGCTCAATCCGAGACCACCACGGGACCGGCGCCCAGCGTGACCGATTCGTAGACCTTCTCGATCTCGTCGGCCACTCGCGACCAGTCGTACAGGTCGGCGCGTCGGCGGCCGCGTTCGATCTGCGCTTGACGAGCCGCTTCGTCGTCGAGCAGGCCGATCACCGCGTCGGCGAGGGCACCGGGCGAGCCGGTCTCGACGAGGGTGCCCGCGGAGCCCTCGTCCAAGACGCGACCGAAGGCCACCAGATCGCTGGCCACCACGGCGGCGCCCGCGGCCATCGCCTCCACGAGCACGATGCCGAAGCTCTCGCCGCCGAGGTTGGGTGCCACGTAGACGTCGGCGCTGCGCAGCGCGCTCGCCTTGGTCTGGTCGTCGACCATCCCGAGGAACTCGAGGTGTCCGGCCAGGTCCCCGGCGCGTCGGGTGAGGGCCTTGCGGTCGCCGCCGCCGACCACCAGGACGGTGATGTCCGGATAGCGTTCGACGATGCGCGGCAGTGCGCGCATCAGGACGTCGATGCCCTTGCGGGGCTCGTCGAAACGGCCCAGGAACACCAGCGTGCGGCCGGGCCGCGGGAAGCCGTCGAGCAGCGACGCCTGCGCGAACTGGGCCACGTTGATGCCGTTGGGGATCTCCACGGCGTCGTTGCCGAGGGATTCCATCTGCCAGCGGCGGGCCAGTTCGGAGACCGCGATCTTGCCGGAGATCCGTTCGCGGAACTGGCGGAGCATGCCGTCGAACAACGACAGCCACAGCGATTTGGTGGTGGCGGTGTGAAAGGTGGTGACGATGGGTCCGGTCGCGACCATCAGCGACAGCATCGACAGGCTCGGCGAGTTCGGCTCGTGCACGTGCAGGACGTCGAACTCGTTGTCGGCCAGCCAGCGACGCAGTCGGCGCAGGCCCTTGGGCGAGAAGTTCACCCGGGACACCGAGCCGTTGTACGGGATGGCCAGGGCGGGCCCGGCCGAGTCGACGTAGTCGGGCAGGTCGGTGTCCAGCGCGGCCGGGGCCAGCACGCGCACGTGGTGGCCGCGGCGGATGAACACCTCCGCGAGTTCCACGACATGCGCCTGCACGCCGCCCGGTACGTCGAACGAGTACGGGCAGATCATCCCGATCTTCATCCCAGGCGCTCCCGGCGGGCGGCCGACCAGTCGGCCTCCCACAGCGGCTGCAGCATGTGCCAGTCGGCGGGCGCGGTGGCGATCCCGGCAGCGAAGGCATCGGCCAGGCGCTGGGTGGTGACGGCGACGTCGTCGTCCACCTCGACAGGCGTGAGCACCATCTGGGAGGTGTCCGCGTCCGGGTAGCTGTGGTGCACGGCGACCAGTGCGGCGCCGGTGGAGATCGCGAGTTTGGCCGGGCCCGCGGGAATGCGGGTGCGTTCACCGAAGAAGGTGACGGGCACGCCGTGGTCGGACAGGTCGCGGTCGCCCATCAGGCAGACCACGCCGCCGGCGCGCAGTCGCTGCGCGAGGATCTCGAACGGCGGCTGCTCGCCGCCGGTCAGCGGGAACACCTCGAAGCCGAGGGATTCGCGGTACTGCACGAACTGGTTGAACAGCGACTCGGGCTTGAGGCGTTCGGCGACCGTGGAGAACTGGCCGTGGTGGGCCACCAGCCACACGCCGCAGGTGTCCCAGTTCCCCGAATGCGGCAGCGCGAAGATCAGGCCGCGGCCGGCGTCGACGAGTTCGACGACCAGCGCGGTGTCCTCCGGCGACAGGTACGTCGTGGCGACGATGTCCGCCGGATCGGTGCTCGGCAGCCGGAACGCCTCGCGCCAGTACCGCGCGTACGACTGCAGCGACTGCTCCACCAGCGCGTCCGGCACCTGCTCGGGCGTCGTGCCGATCACTCGCGCCAGATTCTTGCGCAGCTGCTCGGGGCCGCCGCCGCGCGCAGCGAGCGTCCCGACGAGGTCGAAGCTCTTGCGCGCCACCGACTCCGGCGCGTGCCGGACCGCGGCCCAGCCCGCGCGGTAGCCGAGGTCGGCGATCCGCTCCTGCCAACTGGTCACGAGGCCGCCTCGGCGTCGTCTGCCGGCGGCGCCATCGGGATGAGTTCACGAGCGCCGGGCGAGGTGTAGATCGACCACATGCGTTGGCCGACGGTGATCACGCTGGCGACGGCGAGCACCCACATCGCGACATGGATCGCCCAGGACAGGTGCAGTCCGGGCATGTCGGTGAACCCGGCGCCGACCAGCACGATGATGAGGCGTTCGGGCCGCTCGATCAGGCCGCCGTCGCCCTGCAGGCCGGCCGCCTCGGCGCGCGCCTTGGCGTAGGAGATCACCTGCGAGGTGACCAGGCAGATCAGGGTGGCGACCAGCAGCCACGAATGCGGCTCGGCCACGGCGGCCCAGTAGGCCAGGGCGCCGAAGATCGCGCCGTCGGCAATGCGGTCGCAGGTGGCGTCGAGCACCGAGCCGAAGCGGGTGCCGCCGCCGCGCGCGCGGGCCATGGCACCGTCGATCATGTCGACCATGACGAACGCCCAGCAGACCAGCGCACCGATGAACAGGTGGCCCTGCGAGAACAGACCGATCGCGGCGGCGACCGTCACCACGGTGCCGAGGATGGTCATCGCGTCCGGGGTGAGCCCCATGCGGAGCAGGAAACGGCCGATGGGATCGGTCACCTTGGAGACGACGATGCGCCCCTTGAAACTGATCACTCGGACTCCCCCAGCGCCGTCCACGCCTGCGCCAGCAGGGCGCGGGTCTCCTGCAGCAACTGCGGGATCACCTTGGTGCCGCCGACCACGGTGATGAAGTTCGCGTCACCGGTCCAGCGCGGCACGATGTGCTGATGCAGGTGCTCGGAGAGCGACCCGCCGGCCGCCGAGCCGAGATTGAGCCCCACGTTGAACGCATTAGGATGCGACACCGACTTGATCGCGCGGATCGTGCGCTGCGTGAAGCCCATCAGCTCCGCCGATTCGGCGGGCGTCAGCTCCTCCAGGTCGGCGACCTGCCGGTACGGCACCACCATGGTGTGGCCCGGGTTGTACGGGTACAGGTTGAGTACCGCGTAGACCGCCTCGCCGCGGGCGATGATCAGGCCTTCCTCGTCGGACATCAGCGGGATGTCCAGGAACGGATGCCCGGTCAGCGGTGTGCCGTCCTCGGTGGTCCGCGGCGGCGGCGCCGAGGTGATGTAGCTCATCCGGTGCGGTGTCCACAACCGCTGCAGCGGGTCGGTCATCGGCGCTTCCTGGCCACCTCGAGCATGGCCCCCATCGTCTCGGCGGTCGGCGAATCGTTGCGGCGCGACTCCTCCCACTCGTCGATCGCGACGATGGCCTCGTCCACCGGCACGCCGTTGAGCTGGGTGCCGTCGCGGAAGCGGAAGCTCACCGCACCGGCCTCCACGTCGCGCTCGCCGGCCAACAGCATGAACGGCACCTTGGAGGTGGTGTGGTTGCGGATCTTCTTCTGCATGCGGTCGTCGGAGTGGTCCACCTCGGCGCGGACGCGGCGGCCCTTGAGACGATGCACCACCGACTCGAGGTGCGGCGCGAAGGCCTCGGCCACCGGGATGCCGACCACCTGTACGGGGGCCAGCCACACCGGGAAGGCGCCGGCGTAGTGCTCGGTGAGCACGCCGAAGAAACGCTCGATGGAGCCGAACAGGGCGCGGTGGATCATCACCGGGCGCTGCTTGGTCCCGTCGGACGCTGTGTATTCCATCTCGAACAGCTCCGGCAGGAAGAAGTCGAGCTGGATGGTCGACATCTGCCAGGTGCGGCCGAGGGCGTCCTTGACCTGCACCGAGATCTTCGGGCCGTAGAAGGCCGCGCCGCCCGGATCGGGCACCAGCTCCAGGCCGGAGTCCTCGGCGACGGTGCGGAGCGTCTCGGTGGCTTCCTCCCACAGCTCGTCGGTGCCGACGTACTTCTCCGGGTCCTTGGTGCTCAGCTCCAGGTAGAAGTCGTCGAGGCCGTAGTCCTTGAGCAACTGCAGCACGAAGTTGAGCGTGGTGCCCAGCTCCTCGACCACCTGGTCCTGCGTGCAGTAGATGTGGGCGTCGTCCTGGGTGAAGCCGCGGGCGCGGGTCAGGCCGTGCACCACGCCGGACTTCTCGTAGCGGTACACCGAACCGAATTCGAACAGCCGCAGCGGCAGCTCGCGGTAGCTACGGCCCCGCGAGTTGAAGATGAGGTTGTGCATCGGGCAGTTCATCGGCTTGACGTAGTAGTCCTGGCCGGGCTTGCGTACGGTGCCGTCGTCGTTGTACTCCGCGTCCAGGTGCATGGGCGGGAACATGCCGTCGGCGTACCACTCGAGGTGCTTGGACGTCTCGAACAGCTGCCCCTTGGTGAGGTGCGGCGTGTTGACGAACTCGTACCCGGCGGCGGCGTGCTGCTCGCGGGAGTAGTCCTCCATCTCCCGGCGGATGATGCCGCCCTTGGGGTGGAACACCGGCAGACCCGAGCCGAGCGCGTCGGGGAAGCTGAACAGGTCGAGTTCGCTGCCGAGACGACGGTGGTCGCGCTTCTCGGCCTCGGCGAGCAGGTCGAGGTAGGCGTCCATCGCCTCGGTCGACTCCCACGCGGTGCCGTACACGCGCTGCAGGTCGGCCAGGCTCTGGTCGCCGCGCCAGTAGGCGGCGGAGCTGCGGGTCAGCGTGAACGCCGGAATGTACTTGGTGGTCGGCACGTGCGGGCCGCGGCACAGATCGCTCCAGATCACGTCGCCGGTGCGCGGATTCAGGTTGTCGTACGCGGTGAGCTCGCCGGCGCCGACCTCCATGATCTCGTCGTCGTCGGCCGCGCCCTTGTCGTCGATCAGTTCCAGCTTGTACGGCTCGCCGGCCAGTTCGGCGCGGGCGGCGTCCTTGCTGTCGTACACACGGCGGGAGAAGCGCTGACCGGACTTGATGATCTGCTTCATCTTCTTCTCGAGGGCCCGCAGGTCCTCGGGGGTGAACGGCTCCTCGACGTCGAAGTCGTAGTAGAAGCCGTCCTTGATGGGCGGGCCGATGCCCAGCTTGGCGTCCGGGTTGATCGCCTGCACCGCCTGCGCCAGCACGTGGGCGGCCGAGTGCCGGATCACGCTGCGGCCGGCCTCGGAGTCGGCGGTCACCGGCGCGACGTCGGTGTCGACGGTCGGCGCCCACGCCAGGTCACGCAGCGTCCCGTCGGTTTCGGCGACGACGACCACGGCCTGCGGCCCCTTGTTGGGCAGGTCCAGCTCCCGCATGGCGTCGCCCGCGGTAGTGCCGGCCGGGACCCGGAAGGACTCCGGTAGTGCGACTCGTTCGGGCGCGGCTTGGTCGGGCACGGCGGGGACTCCTCGGTGTTCTGCGCTCATCAGCGCGTTCTGCGCTGATAGGGGTGGTCAGGACGACGCCACCGGCGCGGCGACGTCGTTCGGCTTGAATCGTATCGGGTCGACACGGGCCGTCCACCACAGCGTGACAACCAACGTCGCGAGAAACACCCAAAGGTAGGCGCCGGCACCGATCACGGCGACGGCCGTGTCCCATCCGCTGCCGCCCGGCGACCAGAAGAGCCGGTAGCTGCCGAAGCGCCAGCGCTCCACGCCGTCTTCGAGCACGCGGACCCGCCAGGTGTAGCCGATCGCGGCCACCGCCGTCGGCGCCAGCCACCACAGCCACGTCCACGGGCGGTCGCTGCGCGCGGCGTCGGTCGCCTGCACCAGCGCGAGGATCAGCAGCGGCACCAGCCAGATCCAATGATGTCCCCAGGAGAACGGCGAGACCGCGCAGGAGGTGAGGCCGGTCAGCGTGATCGCCAGCATCTCGGCACCGGCCCGGTACGCCCGCCAGGCGACGTAGAGACCGAGCACGGCGAGCACCACGCCGACCGGCAGCCACAGCCAGGTGGGCGCGTGCCAGACGCCGACGGTGCTCATCCGGGCGAAGAAGCCGTTGAACGACTGATTGGCCACCGCGTCGAGCGGACCGATCCGGGAGGTGTCCTGACCGATCCCGGTCCAGAACTCGGCGGCCTGTCCGCGGAGGACGACGAAGCCGAGCGCGACCGTCAGGGCGAAAACGACCAGCGCGGTGACCAACGCACGCCACTGCTTGGTGACCAGGAGATAGCCGGCGAAGAACAGCGGCGTCAGCTTGATGCCGGCCGCCAGTCCGACGCCGATCCCCCGCCAGCGACCGAGCGGCAGGGTGAGGCAGCCGACCACGAGCACCGCCAGGACCAGGTTGATCTGGCCGTTCCAGATGGTGGTGCGCACCGGTTCGAGCAGGGTGGCCGCCACCGTGAGCGCCACCAGCGTGAGCCAGAAGCGGCCGTCGCGGCGGAACCGCAGTGCGCGCAGCGTGAGGAAGATCAGCAGCAGCAGGCAGAGCACGTTCACGGCGTTCATCAGCCGGAACGCCTCGTACGGTCCGAGCAGACCCAGCGGGCTCAGCACCAGCGCGGCGAACGGCGGATAGGTGAACTGCCAGACCTTATAGACCGGCTCGCTGTACAGCGGGGTGTCGTGCAAGACGGCGAGCGCGCCACCGCGGTAGACCTTGGTGTCGACCCCGTTGGTGAACAGCCCGTAGCCGGGTTCGGTGAGCGGGAGGTACCAGAGGTGCCAGGCAACGGCCACGAGGGCGAGCACGCACGCGACCACCACCACCGGGGTGGCGATAGAGCGGAGCGGGCGGGGTGCGCCCGGATCGTCGTGCACCAGCCGAGGATACGCCCGAATCCCGCGACACCCCGCGGGGCGCGCCGCAGTCCGGCCGCGGGCGCGTCATCCCATGATCGGCCCGCGCAGCCAGTGTTGATCGACGCCGAACCACGACGCGGCGGTGCCGATGATTCCGAACAGCCACAGTGGTGGCGTACCCAGTCGTATCCGCGGCGCACCCAGTGGCTGAGCCGCTGTGCCCAGACGAATTCCGACGACAGGACGGCCACGCCCAGGAAGATCAGGATCCAGCCGAAGCCCGGCGTCGGCAGCGGCACCAGGAGGGCGCCGCACAGGATCATCAGGGTGCCGACCGCCCCGACCCCCGCACGATAGGCGCGGTTCCAGTGCGGATTCAGGCGCATCTTGTAGCGCTCCTGGCGGAACCGGATCTTGATCCGCAACCGACGCGAATGGGATCGACGACGAGGCTCTGCCAACGGCTCTGCGCCCGGTGGCGACTCTGCGCTCATCGACTCCCCTGCAATCCTTCTCGTGGAGCCCGACTACACCGGAAAGCCCGCCGTCGCCATTCGGCCCGAAGCCCCCAAAACCGTCCGCACTTCGCTTCGAGAATCCATCGTTGAGCCGACAACGAAACAGCCCCTCCGCAAGCGAGTTGCGAAGGGGCTGTGCACGGTGGTCCCGGCTGGGATCGAACCAGCGACCTTCCCGGTGTGAACGGGACGCTCTTCCACTGAGCCACGGGACCGTGTTGCGTGTTCCGGGTTTGACTCCTTCACACGAGGAACGAGATTACACACCGATCCACCGGCCGCCAAATCCCGTGCTGACGCCCGGCTTGCGGGTCTATTTCGCAGCGGTGTCGCGGCCATTCGGCCGTCGATCGGCGATCACGCTGCAAAAACACATGCATGTAAGTCGCTGACCTCCCGATTTGTGTAACCGACGGTGGGGTGATTAATGTTCTGTTCCGTTGGTGAGCAGCAGTCCACAAGACGAAGTTCACCAGCGTGCGGATGTGGCGCAGCTGGTAGCGCATCACCTTGCCAAGGTGAGGGTCGCGGGTTCGAATCCCGTCATCCGCTCGACAGCGAGCACGTCTCGCTCTGCGAGATCGTGCCCGTACGGTGAAAGAACCGTGGTGACGTGGCCGAGTGGTGAGGCAACGGCCTGCAAAGCCGTGCACACGGGTTCGATTCCCGTCGTCACCTCCAACTGGAGGACAACTTCATCAATCCCGCGCGATTAGCTCAGTGGGAGAGCGCTTCCCTGACACGGAAGAGGTCACTGGTTCAATCCCAGTATTGCGCACCACTTCGAGATCGAGGTCCGGCACCCGCCGGACCTCGATTTTGCTTTCCGGGCCTCGATGTCACTGGACATCGACGGCCGGCCGAGCCCACGCCGCCGCCTTCCCATGGCGATCCTGCGGCGCGGGCTCCTTCTTCGCTATGGACTTCTCAAACAACGCATCGCGTCAGAAGCTCGGCCTCCGACACGTCATACAGGTGGTTCAGATACAGCAACCTCGCCGATCAGCAGACTGATCTTGCCTGCGACGAGTCTCGTGGGCGGACAGGGTCTTCTCGTTCGTAGCGCGCGTCGGCACCGGCCGCGGTCAGGCAGCGCCGGGCAACAACGTCAACGTGCGCCGCGCATTCGATGGGATCGCCTCTCGCCGCCGCTTCGGATGCTCCAGATCCGCGGGCGGGACGAACCACGGGTGCCGGTCGTGCCCGATGAACACCTCCCACCCGCTCTGATGAATCAGCATGTGATGACGGCGGCACAGCAGCACACCGTTGTCCAAACAGGCCTGGCCACCGTGCTTCCAATGCTCCGCATGGTGGGCTACACACATGATCAACTCCGCCGTCCGCGCCGAGATCGGCCCGGCGAAACCGAGCCACGGCACCTGCGCCTCCACGTCGGAGAACGGAATCCGCACCACCCGACACGGCCCGACACCCGCCGCCGAATCGATCGGTTGCCCGTTCACGATCACCGCGGCAGGCACCGACAACGTCACGTGTGGCAACACACCCCCGGACTCCGGCCGCTCCGAATGCGACAGATAGGTCCGAACCACCTGCGTCATGGCGTCAGCTCGCCGCCGCTTCGCCGACCGCTTATCCTCGGAGCCATCCGGCTCACAGATCCACGCGATCGGTGACGTGCGTCAGTCCGGTCACCACCGCATCGGCCTTCTCCGCCGACAGCGCACCATCCCGCATGCCGCGCGTCACCGGCCCCGCGCCCTCGTCCGCCATCGCCTTCCCCAGGCGGACGGCCCGATACGCCACCGCGGGCGCCGCATCGAGTTCGGTCAGGATCGCCGCCGCCGACCGCACGTGCTTCCGAGCGGGCAGCCCCACGGCCTCGATCCCCGCACACACCGCAGCCAGACCGTGGTCGACCACGTTCCGCAGGCGCAAGAACGCGGCGGCGAGCGCCAAGAGTTCCCGGTCGTCGGTCACCGCCCGCAGATGGGCCAAGAAATGTGCGAGGCCGCCCGCCGATTCGGTGCCGGTAGCGACACCGACGGCCAGGTCGTCCGACAACAGATCGGTGAAATCGGTCAGTATTGCTGCGTCCATATCGGACCTCTCCGGGTAGCGAGAAGACAGCGTTTGCGCTGGTCGAGTCACGTCTCTCGTGAAGAAGCGACCACTCAACACATCGAACATCAGTTCGTTAGAAGAAGGTACCGCCGACGTACGACAATCTGGGATCCGAGACCCCGACGGCCCAGTTCACTGTCACCGGCGGGCCCTCCTTGGTCATATTGACCAAGGAGGCCTCGTATATGACAGCGAAACCTCCGCCCACCCCCGGGCGCCGCGTGACTTTGCTCATAATCGCAGCCACTCTCGGTCCCCGCCGTCAAGCTGAGCGCCCGCGGCCGAGTCGGCGATCCCGGCCGGCCTCCGACCCTTCCGGCAAACTTTTCCCAGTTCAGAGAGATTGAACTCACGCCACCGAACCCCGGTTTGCTTTTGCGGACATCACCCCGCTAGTGTTTGTTCTCGCCGGTGAGCAACAAGGTTCACAAGACCGTTCACCGACATGCGGATGTGGCGCAGCTGGTAGCGCATCACCTTGCCAAGGTGAGGGTCGCGGGTTCGAATCCCGTCATCCGCTCGGAGCGAGATTTCTTCGCAGCGAGGATCGAGCAATCCTTTCTCGCGCTTGGTGGCGTGGCCGAGTGGTGAGGCAACGGCCTGCAAAGCCGTGCACACGGGTTCGATTCCCGTCGCCACCTCCACTAAGCAGTAGAATCTGCCTCAGCACAACTGCACAGATCCCGCGCGATTAGCTCAGTGGGAGAGCGCTTCCCTGACACGGAAGAGGTCACTGGTTCAATCCCAGTATTGCGCACCAGAACGAGGGCCCGGACATCCGTCCGGGCCTTCGTCGTCGCTCCCCAAATCAGCAATCAGTGCACAGGCGTACACTGAGATTCATGATCGACGCCACCGAGCAACGCCGCGCAGAAGTCGGCGCTCTCACCGAGCTCGGCCTCACCGAGGCCGCCCAGGCCGCCGCCGGGGTGCACCGAACGCACCGGGCCATCTCCGATCGCGTATTCGCCGCCGTCCGCCGCGGCGTCGGGCCTACGGCGACCCGCATCCAGCGCGTGCACGACCCGATCACCGACGGGATCTACCGCACCATCGACGCCACCGTGACCACCGCCGCCCAGCTCGGCGGCCGGTGGGCCGACCTCCCCCTGTCCACACCGCCCTCGACCACCACCCGCGGCGCCGGGATCATCGGCGTGGTCCACGGCCTCATCGGGGACGAGCTCGACGCCAAGCAATCGACGTTGGCCGCGAACAACCTCTCGGTCCGCGTCGCCGGCCGGGCGGTGACCCCGGACGCCGCGGGCCTGGCACAAGCCTTCCCCCGCGCAACCCGCCGGATCGCCGTCTATCTGCACGGTTTGGTGGAAACCGAGCACGCGTGGCGACTCGGTCAGCGCACGAGCGCACCGTACGAACTGCACCTGACCAACCGCGGCGTCACCAACGTCTTCATCCGCTACAACACCGGCCGCCGCATCTCGACCAACGGCCACGATCTCGCCGAACTGCTCGACGACCTCGTCCGCTTCTGGCCCGTCGACGTCGACGACCTCACCCTCCTCGGCCATTCGATGGGCGGACTGGTGGCCCGCAGCGCCGCCCACCACGGGCGCCAGGCCGGCCATCTGTGGCCGGACCGGGTTCGCACGTCCATCAGCCTCGGCACACCGCACCTGGGCGCCCCGCTGGAGCAACTGGCGCACCACGCGAGCGCCGCCCTGACGACGCAGCCGGAGACCGACGCCCTCGGTCGGCTGCTGCGTCGTCGTTCCGCCGGAATCCGCGATCTGCGGGCGGGATCGTTGCTCGACGACGACTGGCTCGACAGAGATCCGGACAGCCTCGCCGCCGCGGTGGCCGCCGACGTCCCGCTCCTCCCGGGCGCGGACCACTACTTCGTCTGGGCAACCCTGGCGCGCAACCCCCGCAACCCCCTCAGCCGGTCGCTCGGCGACGGTCTGGTCCTGCACCACAGCGCCAGTGGGCGCAACCGCACCCGCAACCTCGGCTTCGACCCGGCCCACGGCTTCCACCGCGCCGGCGCGCACCACATGACCCTGCTGAACGACCCCCAGGTGGCCCACCAGCTCATCTCCTGGATCGACCGCGACTGACGACGGACCCCGAGGCCTTCCGCACTGACAGCTCGGCCAGAATGGAGCCATGCACCACGACGCCGCTCCGGTCATCACCACCGTCACCGATCCGGCGTTGGCCGACGAGATCGCGGCGGTGGCCGCGGCGACGTTCCCGCTGGCCTGCCCGCCGCACATCACCGCCGAGAACATCGCCGTGCACATCGCGAAAGCCCTTAACCCGCAACGGTTCTCGGAGTGGATCGCCGCCGACGACGTCGACGTGATCGTGGCGCAGGCCGGCCCCGACGGCCCGGTGATCGGCTACACCCTGCTGCTGCACCGCCCGCCGGAGGCCGACGACGTCCGGGCCGTGGTGCCCGGCGCGCAGATCACCGAGATCTCCAAGATGTACGTGGTCCCCGACCACCACGGCACGCAAGCCAGCGGGCAGCCCGCCCACCTACTCATGGACGCGGCCCTGGCCGCGGCACGACAGCACGGCTCCACACGAGTGTGGCTGGGCGTGAACCGCGGCAACGAGCGCGCACAGCGCTACTATCGGAAGATGGGCTTCACCGTCGCCGGGCCCCGCACCTTCGATCTGAACGGCACCGTCGAGCACGACTACGTGATGACCCGCACGCCCTGAACGGCGCACACCGCCGGGCTGGAACGAAAAACTACGCGGCGGTCTCGGCGAGGCGGGACAGGGCGAGCAGACGCGAGATGGCGCGCAGGTACTTCTTGCGGTAGCCGCCGGCCACCATCTCGGGCGTGAAGATCTCGTCGAGCTTCACGCCGGAGGTCACCACCGGGATGTCGGCGTCGTACAGACGGTCGGCCAGCGCCACCAGGCGCAGCGCGACGGCCTGATCGGCGGCCGGGTGGACGTCGCTGATGCACACCAGCGTCACGCCGTCGACCAGCGACTTGTACTTGGACGGGTGCAGCTTAGCCAGGTGCGCGGCGAGGTCGTCGAAGCTGTCGAGCGTGGCGCCCGGGGTGGCCTCGGCCTGCGCGACGAGCTCGGCCTCGGTGGCCGGTTCCGGCGCGGGCGGCAGGTCGCGGTGACGGTAGTCGGGGCCGTCGACCCGCACGCTCTCGAAGATCGACGACAGCTTCTGGATCTCCCGCAGGAAGTCCTGGGCGGCGAACCGGCCCTCGCCGAGCTGGCCGGGCAGCGTGTTGGAGGTGGCGACGATCGAGACGCCGCGCGCACTGAGTTCGCTGAGCAGCCGCGAGACCACCATGGTGTCGCCCGGATCGTCGAGCTCGAACTCGTCGATACACAGGACGGTGCGGTCGGACAGCCGCTCCAGCGAGTCGGTGTAGCCGAGCGCGCCGACCAGGTTGGTGACCTCGCCGAAGGTGGCGAACGCCTTGGGGCCGGGCATCGAATGGAAGATCGACGCCAACAGGTGCGTCTTGCCGACGCCGAAACCGCCGTCGAGGTACAGCCCGATGCCCTGCGGAGTCGTGGCCTTGCGGAACAGGCCGCGCTTACCGCTGCCGGCGCGGATCTTGGACGCGCGCGCCACGAAGTCGCGGGCCGCGCCGACCGCGGCGGCCTGGCTCGGCTCATTCGGGTCGGGGATGTACGAGTCGAAGCTGACCTCGTCGAACATCGACGGAGGGACCATTTCGCCGATCAATGCGTCCGCAGCGATCACGGGATTTCGGTCGGAGAGATGAGCCACCATGGGCAGAGCGTAACGAGTGACTCCTTGGTATCCCACTCACAAGCGTGCTAAGCGACTTACCTCACACCGAAGTGCCCCGACCAGCCGCTGTTAGGGTGGCGCCATGGGTTCTGTCGGGGAGGTGGCGGGTGTGCGCACCGCAGCGCAGGCGGCCGAATACGTGGCCGACGACGCCGAGGCGATGGCCTACCGCAGCACCACCGTGCTGACCGACCTGGATCGGGCCGCCGACGCGGTGACCGATCTCCTGCGCGCCCGGATCACCGCGGTGCTGGCCGACCATCCCGGCCCGCCCGGACTGATGCTCTCCGGCGGCATCGACTCCATCCTCGTGGCCGCGGTCTGCGCCGACCTGGGTCTGCAGCCGCAGACCCTCACCGTGGTGACCGACGTCGACGGCGGCCTGGAAGACCTGCGCGGGCGGGACGTGGCCGCGCTGCTCGGCTTCGAGCACCACGTCGTCGACCTCGACAACGAGCGCCTCGCCGAGGCCGCTGCCGCGTGCATCGCCGCGCTGGGCACCTGGGAGCTGTGGGAGATCACCTCGGCGATCCCGGTGCAGGCCGCCTTCGCCCGCTTCGCCGACCTCGGTGTCGGCCCGGTGCTCACCGGCGCGGGCTCGGATGCGCTCTTCCTGGGCGGTTCCCGCCTGGCCGTCGAACCGGACGCACCGGAGGCGATCGACGAACTGCGCACCAGGGTGCGCGCCAAGGTCACCGCCAATTTCACCCGCGAGCGCCTGATCCCGGACTACTACGAGCGGCTGCTCGACGACCGCGCGGAGGAGTTCGTGCAGGTCTTCCAGACCGCGGCGTTCTGGCGGTTCGCGATGGACACCCATCCCACGCTGCTGTGGCGTCCCGGCCCCGACGGCCGCGGCTACGACAAGGCGGTCCTGCGCCACGCCGCCGTCCGACTCGGCATCCCCACCGAACTCGCCTGGACGGTGAAGTCTCCGCTGCAGGTGTCCTCGGGCGTCATCGGCGCCCTCGCCCAGTCCGCGCGCACCGACCTCGCCGCCCAACCCCACCAACTCACCTACGAGGATCCGCGCACCGAACCCCTCGAGCACACGGTGGTCCGCATGTTCCTGCGCGGCCTCAGCGAAGGCGGCCGCTGATGGTGTCCACCCTGTCCCGGACCGAACTGCTCGACGCGTACGCCTGGCCGGCCGGCCCGTGGCTGCGCACCAACTTCGTCTACAGCCTCGACGCGAGCCTCACCCGCGACGGAGTGTCGGCCGGATTGTCCGGCCCCGCCGACAGCGCCGTCCTGCACCGGCTGCGCGGCGGCGCCGACGCCGTGCTCGTCGGCGCGAGCACCGCGGTGGCCGAGAACTACATCGGGGTGAAGCTGCCCGACGCCGAGCAGCAGGCACGCACCGCACGCGGGCAGGGCGGTCCGCCGCCGCTGGTGGTGGTGACCAGGTCCGGGCAGATCGGCGAGCCGTCGCGCTTCCTCACCCACACCACGACCGGCAACTACCTGCTGCTGACCACCGACGACCCCGCCGCCTATGAACGCGCCGCCGGCCACGTCGAACGCTCCGAGGGCACCATGACGCTGCTGCACGCCCCCGACGGCCTCGGCCAGGGCATCGGCCTGCTGCACGAGCGCGGACTGCTCCGCATCCTGTGCGAGGGCGGCCCCCATGTGAGCGGCGCGCTCGCCGCCGAGGGATTGATCGACGAGCTGTGCGTCACGCTGTCCCCCGCGGCTGGCGGCGAAGGGCGCGGCGGCACCACCCCGCAGGCCACCGACGAGTACACGCCCGCGTTCGTGGCCGCCGTCGACCATTTCCTCTTCACCCGCTGGATCCGCCGTCAGGAAGGCGACGCGTGACCGACTTCTTCACCCGCTCCTCCCGAGGGGCGCTGCTGGCCGTGCTGACCTCGGTCACCGTGCTCGCGACCGCCTGCACCGCCGGACCGGCTCCGGGACCGAAGGTGGTGCACGGCGACGGCGGCGACGCCGCAGCGGAGGCCGACGCGAACCGGTTGCCGACGCTCTCCGCTCCCGAGCGCGATCTGAACTATTCCGACTGCGGGTCGAAGCTGGCCGACAAGTACGACGTCGACGCGCCCGACACGGTGCAACTGGACTGTGCGGCGTTCCAGGTGCCGGTGAACCCCGACGACCCCGACAGTGCTCCCCTGCTGATCACCGTGGTCCGCGGCAAGCTCGCCGAGACGCCCGCCGATGCGGCGCCCCTGGTGCTGACCACCGGTACCGACCTGCCGAGCTCGCGCCTCGCCATGAACTTCGGTTCGTCGACCCTGGCACCGCTGCTGGCCAAGCATCCGATCGTGGCGATCGATCGCCGCGGCGTCGGTCAGTCCGCCCCCGTCGACTGCCTCACCTCCGAGCAGCGCTCGACGATCATCAACGACGGCGCGTCCGGCTCCCGGGACGTCGAGGCGCGCACCACCGCGCTCGCCAAGGCCGCCCGGGAGGGCGCCGACATCTGCAACGACACCCTCGAGCCCGACCAGCTCAAGTACGCCACCGTCGACGCGGCCGCCGACATCGAGCAGCTGCGCGCTCGCTGGCAGGTGGACCGCATCGGCATCGTGGGCGTCGGTCAGGGTTCGTCGGTCGCGTTGGCCTACCAGGCGCGCCACCCCGGCAACGTGGGCCGCCTGATCCTGGACTCCCCGATCGGCCTGAACACCCAGGCCGCCCCGGCCGCCGCCGCCACCGCCGCCGGCGTGCAGAACTCGCTGAGCACCTTCGCCCGACGCTGCACGGACGTCGGCTGCTCCCTCGGCTCCGACGGCCGGTCCATGCTCAATCGGCTCATCGCGGCCGGCGCCAGCGGCGCTCTGCCCGGACTCTCCGACACGTCGATCCTGACCGCGATCACCACCGCGCTGGCCGTGGGCCCCACCGATCCGGACGGCCTCAAGAAGCTCGCCGACGCCATCAGCGCCGCCGACCGCGGCAACGCCGACGCACTGAAGGATCTGGCCGCCGCCAGCCGGTCCCTGCGCGACACCGACGGCCAACTGCTCTCCCGGTGCAACGACATGCTCGGCCGCCCGGGCCTGGCCGACATCCCGAAGCTGGCCCGCACCTGGGGCGCCGACGCCCCGATGACGGCCAACTCGGCGGCGCTCTCGCTGGCCCGCTGCGACGGCTGGGGCAATGCCGGTGCTGCGCCCGCACCGTCGTCGTTCCCGATCCCGCCGCTGGTGCTGCTGGGCCTGAACGATCCGATCAACGGCCTCAAATCCGCCGAGGCGCTGACCCCGCTGCTGGTCACCACCGGCGCCGAACCGGTGAGCGTCAGCTGGGACGGTCTCGGGTATTCGGTGCTCACGCGCAGCGAGTGCGCCGCGCAGCTCGTCGTCGACTATCTCGGCGACGAACGCCTCACCGGTCCCGCCGAGCGTGCGTGCCCTGCCTGAGGATGCAGCGACGTGTAGTAGGTTCGCTCAGGTGAGCGTCATGGACCGGTACCTGTATCCGCGCGTGGACACCCCGCGCATCCTGTCAGTGATGCTGTGGCCGGTCGCGGTGATGATGATCTTCCACCGCTCGGTGATCCTGGCGGTCAACGGCTCGCGCACCGACGATTTCAGCACCGTCTACAACGCGGCACTGAACTTCCTCAACCGCAACCCCGTGTACGCCGAGAACTACACCACGGTGGACCCGCACTACCTGTATTCCCCGTCCGGAACCCTGCTGATGGGACCCATCGCGGTCCTCAACCCCGACCACGCGCGCTGGACGTTCATCGCGGTGTCGGTGATCGCCCTCATCGCGTCGGCCTACCTGCTGGTCCGCCTGTTCGGCTACCGCGCCGACTCGTGGGTGTTCCCGGCCGTGCTGTTCTTCTTCTTCCTCACCGAGTCGGTCGCGAACACGCTGATCTTCACCAACTTCAACGCCTTCGTGCTGCTGGGTCTGGTCGGCTTCCTGGTCCTGATCCGCAACAAGAAGGACTACTGGGCGGGCGCCTGCATCGGTCTCACCCTCGCCGTGAAGCCGGTCCTGGCACCGGTGCTGCTCCTGCCGCTGCTGCAGCTGCGTTGGAAGGTGTTCATCACCGCGCTCGGCATCCCGGTGGCGCTGAACATCATCGCGTGGCCGCTGATCGTCGACGCCCGGTCGTACCTCGACCGCACCGTGCCGTACCTGTCGGAGACGCGGGACTACTACAACAGCTCCATCTCCGGCAACGCCCTGTACTTCGGCGTCGCCGACTGGCTGGTCATCGTCCTGCGGATCGCGTTCGTGCTGATGGCGATCTTCTCGCTGTGGTTCCTGTACCGCTACTACGCCAAGACCGACGAGCTGCTGTGGCTCACCACGTCCACCGGCGTCCTGCTGGGCACCCTGTTCCTGTTCGGCTCGCTCGGCCAGGGCTACTACTCGATGCTGCTGTTCCCGCTGATCATGACCGTGTTCCTGTCGGGCTCGGTGATGCGCAACTGGCCGGCCTGGCTGGCCGTCTACGGCTGCCTGTCGTTCGACGTCTTCGCCTCCAGGGAATGGGAACCGTTCGGCCGTTACCTGGAGTACAACAAGGTGCCGCTGGGCTGGTCGCTGCTGATGATCACCGTCTTCTGCGTCCTGCTGTTCCGCTGGCTGGACATTCGCGCCATCGACGACGGGGAGCCCGCCGCCGACGACGCGCCCGTCACAGCTCCGTCGCCGGGCGCAGCGTAAGCGACTGCGCGAGCATGCCCACCGGGCCGTGCTCGTCGTGCAGCGTCGAGCTCGTCAGGCCGAGTCCGCCCGCACCGAACGCCACCCGGGTGTCGTAGCCCACCCAGCGGCCCTCCGGCTGGCGGAACAGGTGCAGGGTCAGGTCGACGTTGGGGTACATCCACTCGTCCGGATCCTGCCGCCAGGAGATGCCGTTCGCCAGGTCCAGGAACTTGGTGTAGTCGCCGAGCGGCGTCGCGGACTCCCCCTCGATCAGTGCGACCTCGGAGCTCGCCCACGCCTGCGCGCGCCCCTGGATGGTCGCGGCGGACTGGACGGCCGTCACGCTGGCGATCATCCCGCCGCGCCACCGCTTGAGCCACGACTCGTCGACGCAGTCGGCGCGGCTCGGCATCGGGTCGCAGGCGTGGCCGGCCGCCGCGGAGGTGTCCGACGACGCGAGCAGCCAGCCGCGGGCCCGCAGCGTGGTGCGGCCGCCGATCACCGCGGTCGCCTCGACCAGCTCGATGGTGCGACCGGGCCGGACCACCTCGATGCCGATCTCGATCTCCGCGCGGGCGATCTGCCCGAGCACCTCGACGCACACCCGGCTGAACACCAGCGCCGGAGCGTTCTCCAGGCGCCAGCGCTCCAGGAAGTCGATCACCAGGCCGGCCACCGGCGCCAGGTGCAGTTCATCCTCGCGCCAGGCGCCGGTGGCGTGCTCGGTCGGCAGGAAGCGGTGGTCGTCGATCCGGGTGAAATAGCTCTGGGCGGTAGCGGTCATGCCCCCAAGCTAACGCAGTGCGATGCGCGCTACCGTGGAGGGATGAGCGCATCGCCGGAATACCCCACCGATCCCCAGGCCCTCACCGACGCCGACTGGCGCGAACGCTTGAGCGCCGCCGAGTTCCGCGTGCTGCGGCAGGCCGGCACCGAGGCGCCGTTCGTCGGCGAATACACCGACACCACCACCGAGGGCGTCTACCGCTGCCGGGCGTGCGGTGCGGAGCTGTTCCGTTCGGACAGCAAGTTCGCGTCGTCGTGCGGGTGGCCGTCGTTCTTCACGCCGCTGGCCGGCGACGCGGTGATCGAACGCCGCGACAACACCTTGGGCATGGAGCGCACGGAGATCCTGTGCGCTACCTGCCACAGCCACCTCGGCCACGTCTTCGCCGGTGAGGGCTACCCCACCCCCACCGACCTGCGCTACTGCATCAACTCGATCAGCTTGACGCTCGACGAGGCCGAGGCCTGAGCCGTCAGGGCAGGGCGTTGACCAGCGCTGCGGTCTCCACGCGCGGACCGGTGAAGAACGGGGTCTCCACGCGCACGTGGTAGCGGGCCTCGGTGGCGCGCAGATCGCGCATCAGGTCGACGATGCGGTGCAGTTCGGGCGCCTCGAAGGCCAGCAGCCACTCGTAGTCGCCGAGCGCGAACGCGGGCACCGTGTTGGCGCGCACGTCCTTGTAGTCGCGGGCGGCCTTACCGTGGTCGGCGAGCATCTTGCGGCGCTCGTCGTCGGGCAGCAGGTACCACTCGAACGACCGCACGAACGGGTAGACGCAGATGTAGTCGCCCGCGGCCTCACCGGCGAGGAAAGCCGGGATGTGGCTCTTGTTGAACTCCGCCGGGCGGTGCAGCGCAGCGCCGCTCCAGAAGGGATCGCTGGCGCGGCCCAGCACGGTGGTCCGCCGGAAGTCGCTGTACGCGGCCTGCAGCTGCTCGATGGTCTCGGCGTGCCACCAGAACATGAAGTCGGCGTCGCCGCGCATGCCGGCGACGTCGTAGACACCGCGGACCACGACGCCAGACTCTTCGAGCCCGGCCAGGAAGCGGTCGAGATCGGCGATCGCTGCGGCGCGGTCGTCGCCCAGTTCTCCCGCGCGGACGCGGAAGACCGAGAACATCAGGTAGCGGACAGTGGCGTTGAGTTCGGTGTAGTCCAAGCGAGCCATGCCCCCCATAGTGCCACTGCCCCGTCCCGCACTCGTCACCAGGTAAGTCGACCTTCCCCACTCGCGGAACCAGATCGACCAGCGACACGAAGACACTGGTCAGCGCCCCGGAACCAGCACCGAAAATTCCTGGAAGTATATTATTTCGAACGCTTGTTCTTATAGTTAGATCGGCGTAACGTGGAGTTAGCACACCAGATCGATCGGTGTGGCTGGCTCGCTCGGGGAGGTGAGTAGGCATGACGAAGCTCGCCGCTTCCGCCTGGCCGAAGGCGGACTTGGCTGCCGTCGGCATGCCCTCGTCCAGCGTTTCCCTCTCCGAGCTCTCGACCGGCGACCTCGCCGAGGCCGTGCACTCGATCAAGAACGGGCACTGCTACCTCGATTGGCGGCTGTTCCAGTTCGCGCTGTCGATGTTCGACCACGTCCAGGCGGTCAGTAAGAACGTGGCGATGACCCAGCGGTCCGTCTTGGACCTGGAAGCTCAGACCGCCCTGGAACTCCAGATGAGCCTGGACAGCACCGATCACTTCGCGCGGTCGTTGCTCGACGACGCCGTGTGCGCCCGCGATCGCCTGCCCGCGGTGTTCTCGACCATGCGGCTCGGGCTGATCGACCGGGCCCGGTTCCATCGGATCGTCGCCGAAACCCAACTGGTCCAGAACGACGAGACCATGGCGCTCATCGACCAGACCTTGGCTCTCCAGATCATGGGGCTGCGGGGCGGGGTGTCGTCGATGTCGATCACCAAAACCGGCCACATGGCCCGCCGACTCGTCGCCGAATACGACCCCGACGCCGAGAAGCTCGACCGCGACCGCGCGAAGGCGTCTCGGAACGTCGGGTTCCAGGCCCTCGACAGCGGCATGGCACAGATCTCCATCACCGCCACCGCCGAAGACGTCCGCCTCGTCCGGCAAATGCTCGACGCCGTGATCGCCGGCCTCTGCCCCGACGATCCCCGCACCAAAGCGCAAGCCCGCTCCGACGCCGCCATCGCACTCCTGCAACACGCTCCGTTCACCTGTCGGTGCGAAAGCGACGGCTGCACCGCCCAGATCAGCGACGTGCACCTCGACGCCCGGGCGGCGCGGATCGTCGTACACGTCCTCTGCGACGCGACTACGCTCCAGGGCGGCGATCAGTGCGGCTATCTCGACGGCTACGGACCGATCTCCGGCGACCACGTCCGACAGATCGCCGAGCGCGACGACGCCGTGATCCACCAGCACGACCTGAACGACCTCCTCGAACCCAACCCGGAGCGGGAAGGCGACGACCTCGACGAGGCGGCGGTCCACCGAAAAGGACCCCGCCCCGACAGCCCGGACGAGTGCCGGGCCGATGACCCACGCCCCGACCCGGAAAAGGACGAAAATGCTACGGCCGCAAGCGAATCCGCGGCCGGATCCGACGCCGAGGCAACCGACGGCGAGTCCCCGCCCCGCTTCCTGATCGCGAAAACCGCGCTCCCGAGCGACCCGTATCGCCCGAATCTGCTCACCGACCTCGTCGCACGCTTCCTCTGGGGCACCTGCTCGATCCCCGGCTGCGAACGGGCCGCCTTCGCCTGCGATCTCGACCACGTCGCCGAGTACGACAACATCTGCCCATCCCAGGGCGGACCCACGTGCGTTTGCAACCTATTGCCCAAGTGCCGCTTCCATCATCTGATGAAAACCCATCTGACCGGCTTCCTCGACGAGCTCTGGATCGACGACGAAGGGCGCTACCACTCCAGCGTGACCACCCCCGGCGGGACCGTACGAGGCACAGCAGGCTGCGGGCGAGCCGCCGTTCTAGCCTTCGGTCAGGCCCGCGACGATGCGGCCGGCGGCGCGACGTGCGGCCCCGATACAGGCCGGAACACCTACTCCGTCGACGGCGGCCCCGGCGAGGGCCACGCCCACGGGCAGCTGATCGAGGGCGGTCGCCATCGCTGCCAGGTGACCGGGGGCGAAGTGCGGCAGCCCGGTGGGCCACCGCTGCACGGCCACCGACTCCGGGACCGGCGCCGGCAGCCCGGCCGCGGCGAAGACCCGCTCGAGATCGGCGAGTGCCGCCGCGACCAGTAGATCGTCGGTCATCGTCACCGGCTCCCCCAGCCGTCCGAACGACACGCGCAGCACCGGCGGCCCGGCCTCCGCCAGGTGCGGCCACTTCTGCGTCGACAGCGTCACCGCCTTCATCGCCAGATCCGCATCGGTGGCCACCAGGACCCCCGAATGGTCCGGCAGCACGGCGCCGGGCGCCAGCACGCAGGCCACCACCGCCGAGCCGGCCGCCTGCACCGCGCTCAGGGCAGCAGCGGCGTCCGCGGCCACCGAGGTCAGCATCGGTCCGGCCTGCCACGGCGGCACGGCGACGATCACCGCGTCATAGGACGCGGCCGCGCCGTCGGCGTCGGTCACCGTGTAGCCGGGACCGTCGGCGTCGATCGCCACCACCCGGGCGCCGATACGCACCAGCGCCCCGGACGCAGCGCGGAGAGCCTCGACCAGGGTTCGGTAGCCGCCCCGCAGCGCGCCGAAGACCGGTCCGGAGTTCTGTGCGGCGGCGACGCTGAGTCCGGTGACAGCCGCGGTGAGCGACGGTGCCCCGGCATCCAGTGCCCGGGCCAGCCCAGGAATGGTCTCGACCAATCCGAGTTGATCGGCCCGCGCCGAATACACGCCGCCGAGCATCGGGTCGACGCTGCGCGCCACCACCTCGTCGCCGAACCGGTCGCGCACCAGGGCGCCGACCGAGATCGGCGTACCGGGATCCCAGCTCCAGTCGCGCAGGGCCTCGTCCGTGATCGTCGCGCGTACCCGCTCGTCGACCAGGTCGCCGAGCGACCCGGGTCCGGTCGGGATGCCCATCACCGCGGGCGTCGGCAACGGGTGCAGTCCATCGCCGGACCACAGCGCCGGACGCAGCGGCCCCGGCGCACACACGTGCTCGGCCAAACCGAGTTCGGCGACCAGCGCGGACGCCTCCGGACGCCGGACGATGAACGCTTCGGCCCCGACGTCGACGGGCAGGCCGCCGATCAGCGGGGTGTGCAGCAGCCCGCCCAGCCGGTCGGTGGCCTCGAAGACCTCCACCAGCGCTTCCGCGCCGAGCGCACGGCGCAGCGCGTAGGCCGCGGTGAGTCCGGAGACCCCGCCGCCGACCACCGCGACGCGCACGCTCACAAGGTGTGGATCAGCTCGACTGCGCGGGTGATCGCGTCCGCGTCGGTGCCCGGCATCACGCCGTGCCCGAGATTGAGGATGTGGCCGCGGGCGCCCGCGGCCACCGCGCGCTCACCCTCGCCGATGATGCGGCGCAGTTCGCGTTCGAGGACCGCGTCCCCGGCCATCAGGACCGTCGGATCCAGGTTCCCCTGGATGGCCACGCCGGGTCCGACGCGGGCGGCAGCCACATCCAGCGGCACCCGCCAGTCCACGCCGATCACGTCGGCACCGACGTCGGTCATGGCGGACAGCAGCTCGCCGGTGCCCACACCGAAGTGGATGCGCGGCACGCCGTAGTCGGCCACCTCGGCCAGCACGCGCGCCGAATGCGGCGCCACATAGGTGAGGTAGTCGGCCTCCGACAGGGTGCCCGCCCAGGAGTCGAACAGCTGCACCGCATCGACGCCGGCGTCGAGCTGGGCGCGCAGGAAGGCGATGGTGACGTCCGCGATCTTGCCCATCAGCTGGTTCCACAGCTCCGGATCGGCCCGCATCATCGTCTTGGTGCGCTCGTAGGTGCGGCTCGGTCCGCCCTCGATGAGGTACGACGCCAAGGTGAAGGGTGCACCGGCGAAACCGATCAGCGCCTTCTCCGCGGGCAGTTCGTCGAGGATCAGCCCGATCGCGGTGGTGACCGCGCCGACCTCCTCGGCCTCCAGTCGCGGCAGCGCCGCCACATCGGCGGCGGTGCGCACCGGATCGGCGATCACCGGGCCGGTGCCGGCCACGATGTCGAGGTCCACTCCGGCCGCCCGCAGCGGCACCACGATGTCGGAGAACAGGATCGCCGCATCCGTGTCGTGCCTGCGGACCGGCTGCATGGTGATCTCGCACACCAATTCCGCGTCGAAGCACGACTCCAACATGCCGCGATTGGCCCGGATCGCCCGGTATTCGGGCAGTGAACGCCCCGCCTGTCGCATGAACCACACCGGCCGTCGCGCCGGATCTTGCCCGTTCGCGGCCGCAATCAACGGCATGGCGTCCCCGGACCGTCGCATCCTCTGCACCTGACTCATGGGGTCCACTGTGCCATGTCTGCGGAGCACCGCAGAACCGGTGACGGCGCCCACACCGGGCACATCCGTCAGCGGCGCGCCTCCGGGCACAACGCCATCGCGAGGCTTACCGTGACGCGTGTGACAACAGGAGCACAGCCCGAACCGGTCGACTTCACCCGCGCCGTCGCGTCCTTGGACGAGGCCGTGGTGCGGCCGGAGATAGAGGTCGGTTCCATCCGTCCGCCGCAGCGACTGGCACCCTACAGTTACGCCCTCGGCGTCGAGGTGGCGCCGCCGGACGTGGGCGAGGGGTCGGGGGCCGCCGACTCGGCGGGCAGCGCGTTCGGTCGCCTCGTGCTGTTGTACGACCCGGCCGGACAGGAAGCGTGGAACGGCACCTTCCGGATGGTCGCCTTCATTCAGGCCGAAGTGGAAGCCGACCTCGCCAACGACCCGCTGCTGCCGGAGGTGGCCTGGGAATGGCTCACCGAGGCGCTCGGCGTCCCCACCGGCGACACCGAATCGGCAGTGCTGCTCGGCAGCGAATCCCCGGCCGTCCTGGCGCTCGGCGGCACCGTCACCGCCACCACCTCGGTCCGGTACGGCGACATCGCCGGCCCGCCGCGCGCGCATCAACTCGAACTCCGTGCCTCGTGGACCGCGAGCAGCCCCGCCCTGGCCGGACACCTGGAAGCCTTCTGCGAGGTCCTGGCCAGCGCCGCCGGCCTGCCGCCCACCGGCGTGGCCACCCTCGGACGGCCGGTCGGCCAGTGAGCGAGGCGGGGAACCCCGACCCCGGGCAGATCGACGAGGCGCAGAACCCGATCCGGCCGCTGTTGGCACCCGCCGACGGTGTTCCCGACCTGCTGAGCACCCCCGAGCAGTTCGAGCGCGCCGCCGAACTCCTCGATTCCGGCACCGGCCCGATCGCCCTCGACACCGAACGCGCCAGCGGCTACCGCTACTCGCAGCGCGCCTACCTGATCCAGGTGCGCCGGACCGGTGCGGGCAGCTTCCTGATCGACCCGATCGAGCATCCCGAGGCGTTGGCACCGCTCGTCGAGGTGCTCGACGGCCCGGAGTGGATCCTGCACGCCGCCGACCAAGACCTGCCCTGCCTCACCGAACTGAACTTCCGCTGCGCCACGCTGTTCGACACCGAACTCGCCGGCCGTCTGCTGAACCTGCCCAAGGTGAACCTGGCCGCGATGGTGGCCGAGTTCCTGCAGCTCGGCCTGGCCAAGGGCCACGGTGCCGCGGACTGGTCGCACCGCCCGCTGCCCGACGAGTGGCTCAACTACGCCGCGCTCGACGTGGAAGTCCTGGTGGAGCTGCGCGATGCGATGACCACCGCCCTCGACGACGCCGGGCGGCTGGACTGGGCCGCCCAGGAGTTCGCCTACGAGCTGGTGAAGCCAGCGGCGCCGCCGCGGACGGACCGCTGGCGTCGTACTTCCAACCTGCACACCCTGCGGACTTCGCGCCAGCTCGCCATCGTGCGGTCGCTGTGGACGGCCCGCGAGCAGGTGGCCGCCCGCCGCGATGTGGCGCCGGGCCGGGTCCTGCCGGATTCGGCGATCATCACCGCCGCCACCGCTGCCCCGACCACCGAGGCCGCGCTCACCAGGCTGCCGGTCTTCGGCGGTCCCCGCCAGCGCCGCCAGGCCAAGGTGTGGATGGGCGCCATCGCCGACGCGCTCGCCCTGTCCGACGCCGATCTACCCCCGCGCAAACAGGCCGCCACCGGTCCCCCGCCGCTGAACCGGTGGGAGCAGCGCAATCCCGACGCGGCGCGCCGCGCACACGAGGTGCGGCCGGCGTTGAAGGAACTCGCCGAGACCACCGCGGTCCCGATGGAGAACATGCTGGCCCCGGACACGGTGCGCGAGCTGTGCTGGCAGGGCCTGGCGCAGCATCAGGTGGCCGACGTGGACACCTGGCTGGCCGGCCGCGGGGCGCGGCCCTGGCAGCGCGATCTCACCGGCCAGCCGATCGCCGAAGCGCTCAGCCGAGCGTCGGATCCGAGCTGATCGTCTTCACCAGCGCCTCGGCGGTCAGACCGAAGTCGTTGAGCAGTTCGTCGCGCGTGGAGTGCGTCGCGAACTCCTGCGGCACACCCAGCAGACGCACCGGGACGTCGACGTGCGCCGCCGAAAGGGTGCGCGCGATCGTCGCGCCGACTCCGCCCTGCACGCCGCCGTCTTCCAGCGTCACCACCAACCGGTGTCCGCGGGCCTGCTCCACAACGGAGTCCGGCACCGGAAGCACCCAGCGCGGATCGACGACGGTGACGCCCACGCCCTGCGCGGAGAGCTCCTCCGCCACCTGAACGCCCAGGCCGGCGAAGGCGCCGACCGCGACGAGGAGCACGTCGGCGGTCGCCGAGCGATGGAGCACGTCGACCCCGTCGCGGAGTCGTTCAAGCGCGGGGATCTCTTGCGGCACAGCGCCTTTGGAGAACCGCACTGCCGTCGGACCGTCGGCGACGTCGAGCGCCTCGCCCAGTTCTTCGCGGACGCGCTCGGCATCGCGCGGCGCGGCCACGCGCATGCCCGGCACGATCGCCATCAGCGACAGGTCCCACATGCCGTGGTGGCTCGGCCCGTCCGGGCCGGTCAGACCGGCCCGATCGAGCACGAGGGTCACCGGGAGGTTCAGGAGCGCCACGTCCATCAGCAGCTGATCGAAGGCACGGTTGAGGAAGGTGGAGTAGATGGCGAGCACCGGGTGCATGCCGCCCAGTGCCAGCCCGGCGGCCGAGGCCATGCCGTGCTGCTCGGCGATGCCGACGTCGAACATCCGCTCCGGGTGGGTCTCGCCGAACGCCCGCAGGCCGGTGGGGCCGGGCATCGCGGCGGTGATCGCGACCACCTCGGGCCGCAGTTCGCCCTGCCGCACCAGTTCCGCGGAGAACACCGACGTCCAGTCCTCGGCGGCGGTGCCGTGCGCCACGCCGGTACGCGGATCCATCTTGCCGGTGGCGTGCATCTGCTCGGCTTCGTCGTTCTCGGCCGGGGCGTAGCCCATGCCCTTGCGGGTCACCGTGTGCACGATCACCGGACCGCCGAAGGCCTTGGCCTGGGTGAAGGCTTCTTCCAGCGCCGCCTGATCGTGACCGTCGACCGGTCCGACGTACTTGATGCCGAGGTCGGAGAACATGGCCTGCGGCGCGACGAGGTCTTTGACCCCGCTCTTGAGGCCGTGCAGCACGGCGTACGCGGCGGTGCCGACCACCGGCGCCTTCTGCAGCATGGTGCGGCCGCCGGCCAGGAACTTCTCGTAGCCCGGCTGCAGGCGCAGCCCGGACAGGTGGCTGGCGAGGCCGCCGATGGTGGGTGCGTAGGAGCGACCGTTGTCGTTGACCACGACCACCACCGGACGATCGCCGTCGGCGATGTTGTTCAACGCCTCCCAGCACATGCCGCCGGTCAGGGCGCCGTCGCCGACCACCGCGACCACCGTGCGGTCGCTGCCGGCCAATTCGAAGGCCTTGGACAGTCCGTCCGCGTTGGAGAGTGCCGCCGAGGCGTGCGAGGACTCGATCCAGTCGTGCGGGCTCTCCCGCCGATCCTGGTAGCCGGTCAGGCCGTCACGCTGGCGCAGCGTGTCGAAACCGTCCTTGCGGCCGGTGACGATCTTGTGAACGTAGCACTGGTGGCCGGTGTCGAAGAGGATCGGATCGGTGGGCGAATCGAAGACCCGGTGCAGCGCGAGCGTCAACTCCACCACCCCGAGGTTCGGCCCGAGGTGACCGCCGGTCGCCGCCACCTTCTCGATCAGGAATTCCCGGATCTCGGTGGCGAGTTCGAGCATCTCGTCGGCGCTGAGCGCGCGCAGGTCCGCCGGCGAATCCACCCGATCGAGCACTCCCATGCGAACCTCCTACGCGGTCGACGACCATACGTCCGTGAGCGCCGTCAATCGGCGCCGATGCCAGATAGTCTACGGACTCTCCAGAAGGGCGATCGCCTCCATATGGCGTGTGCGCGGGAAGGCGTCGAAACCCTGCCACGCGGTGACCCGATATCCGTGTGTGACGTAGTCGCGCAGGTCGCGAGCGAAGGCGGCCGCGTCACAACCGACGTGCACCACCGCGCGCGGCCGGGCGGCCGCGATCGCGGCGACCACCGCCGCGCCCGCACCGCGCCGGGGCGGATCGACGATCACCACATCCGGCGTGCTCAGGCCGCCGATCACCGTCGCCGTGTCGCCGCGGTGGGCGGTGACCGGGGCGTCGCCGAGCGCGTCGGCGGCGGCCGCGAGCGCGCCCGGATCGGTCTCCACCAGGTCGATGAGCGCGACCGGGAGTGCGCCGTCGAGCAGTCCCGCGCCGAGGACGCCCGCACCGCCGTACAGGTCCCACACGCGCAGGCCCGCGGGCAGACCGTCCACGGCGCCGACGTAGCGGCGCACCGTCTCGGCGTAGGTCGCCGGGGCCGCCCGGTGGGCCTGCCAGAAGCCGGTCACCGGGATCGACCACGTGTGGCCGCCCACCGTCTGCGTCACCGCCCCGTCGCCCTCGAGGACGCGGGTGGTCCGGTCGCGTGCGGCGCTGTGCCGGGCCCGCTGCGCCGACGCCCGACGCCCACCGCGACGCGGCCTGGCCACCGGCGACAGCTGTGCGGCATGGCGGCGTCCGTCCGAGCCCAGGGCGAGCACCAGCTCGCTCCCCGGCGACGCGCCCAGCGCGGCCGCCCCGGCGAGCAGGCCGTCGACCGGCGCGACGCAGGGTGTGGTGATCAGGTCCGACGAGCCGCGGCTCCGCAGCCCGACCGCGCCGTCGGCCCCCACCGCGAGGCGGGTCCGCACTCGCCAGCCGTCGGCGTCCGGCCCGAGGGCGGTGACCGCCGGCGCGGCCGGGGCCGGTACGTCGGGTCCGAAGCGTCCGAGGCGGGTGAGCACGTCGGCCAGGACGCCGGCGTGCAGCTCCCGCGCGTACTCGGCGCTCACGTACGACAGGTCGCAGCAGCCGGCGCCGGCCGCCGCGGCCGGGCAGCTCGGATCGATCCGATGCGGTGAGGCGTCCAGCACCTCCAGCGTGACGGCGCGCGCGAACGCGGCCTTCTGTTCGTCGATCCGCGCCCGCACGCGTTCGCCGGGCAGGGCTCCGGCGACGAAGACCACGCGCCCGTCGTCGGCGTGGGCCACCCCGGCGCCGCCGTTGGCGAAGCCGGTGACGGTGAGGTCGAGGGTGGACGGCGCGGGGTTCGACGGGGCGGTCACGGCTGATCCCTCGGAGGAGTGACACCGAAGCCGCGGCGGGTGTCGCCGGGCGCGATGTATTCGACGTCGCTACGCTGGGCGGCCCGGTTCGACGAGTCGAGCTGCCACGGCACCGAGGTGACCATGACGCCCGGTTCGAACAGCAGGCGCGTCTTCAGGCGCAGCGCGGACTGGTTGTGCAGGATGTGCTCCCACCAGTGGCCCACCACGTACTCGGGGATGAACACGGTCACCACGTCGCGCGGCGCGGCCGCGCGGATGCGGCGAACGTAGGTGATCACCGGTCGGGTCACGTCGCGGTACGGCGAGGCGATCACCTTCAGCGGGATGCTGATGTCGCTCTCCTCCCACTTCGAGACCAGAATGCGGGTGGCCCGATCATCGACGTTGACGGTGACCGCCTCGAGCGTGTCCGGCCGCGTGGCGCGCGCATACCGCAGCGCCCGCAGGGTGGGGATGAGCAGCGACGACACCAGCACGATCGAGTGGGTCCGGCTGGGCAGCACCCCGTCGTCCTCCTCCGCCGCGGCCTCCAGTTCCGATTCGACGGCCGTGTAGTGCCGGTGCACCAGCTTCATCAGCACGAACATGATGACCATCACCAGCACCGCGATCCACGCACCGGAGGTGAACTTGGTCAGCAGGACCACCACCAGCACGGTGCCGGTCATCACCATGCCCACCGCGTTCACCACCCGCGAGCGGATCATCCGGCCGCGGGCGTCCGGATCGGTCTCGGTCTTCAGCAGTCGCGTCCAGTGCCGGACCATGCCGGTCTGACTCAACGTGAACGACACGAAGACGCCGACGATGTACAGCTGGATCAGCCGCGTCACCTCGGCGTCGAAGGCGATCACGAAGCCGATCGCGACCAGTGCCAGGAACACGATGCCGTTGCTGAAGGCCAGCCGGTCGCCGCGAGTGTGCAGCTGACGCGGCAGGTAGCGGTCCTGCGCGAGCACCGAGCCGAGCACCGGGAAGCCGTTGAAGGCCGTGTTGGCCGCCAACAGCAGAATCAGCGCGGTGACGACGGCGATGACGTAGAAACCGAGCGGGAAACCGGCGAACACGGTCTCGGCGAGCTGCGCCAGAATCGCCTTCTGCTGATACCCGTCGGGCAACCCGGCCAGTTCCGCCTGCGGGTCGAGCACGTACTTGGCGTGCAGCTTCTCGCCGAGCACCACGATGCCGAGCAGCAGCGTGATCGAGAACGCGCCGAGCAGCAGCAGCGTGGTGGCGGCGTTGCGCGATTTGGGCTTCTGAAACGCGGGCACGCCGTTGCTGATCGCCTCCACGCCGGTCAGCGCCGCACAGCCGGAGGTGAACGACCGCGCGACGAGGAAGACCATGGCCAGCGTGGTGAAGTCGCTCTGGTCGGCCACGAGGTCGTACTGCGCGGTGCCGGCCTGCAGGTCTCGGCCCATCAGGAAGAGCTGCACGAAGCCCCAGACCAGCATCGCCAGCACACCGATGATGAAGGCGTAGGTCGGGATGGCCATCAGGAAGCCCGACTCGCGGATACCGCGAAGATTCACCGCGGCCACCAGCGCGATACCGAGGATGCAGAACAGCAACTTGTGCTCGTGCACGAAGGGGATCGCCGAGCCGATGTTCTCCGCGGCGGAGGTCACCGAGACCGCGACGGTGAGGACGTAGTCCACCAGTAGTGCCGCGCCCACGGTGAGGCCGGCGTTGGGGCCGAGGTTGGCGGTGGCCACCTCGTAGTCGCCGCCGCCGGACGGGTAGGCGTGCACGTTCTGCCGGTAGCTGGCCACCACCACGACCATCACCACTGCCACCGCCAGCCCCACCCACGGGGCGAACGAGTACGCGCTGATGCCGGCCAGCGACAGCACCAGGAAGATCTCTTGCGGCGCGTACGCCACCGAGCTCATCGCGTCCGAGGAGAAGACCGGCAGCGCGATGCGTTTGGGCAGCAGCGTGGACCCGAGGGAATCGCTGCGGAAAGGCCGACCCAGCAGCAGCCGTTTGGCCGCCGTGGTGGCCGAGGTGAATCCAGGCACCCCGCAACACTAGGCCTGGCGCGGGGTAACGTCCATCGAGTGCGAGTAATCATCATGGGCTGCGGCCGCGTGGGGGCCGGGCTGGCGAGCGCGATGTCGCGTCGCGGCCACCATGTGGTCGTCATCGACCAGGACCAGAACGCCTTCGCCCGACTCGATTCGGACTTCACCGGCGAGGCCGTCACCGGCGTCGGCTTCGACCGCGATGTGCTCATCGAAGCCGGTGTGCAGACCGCCGACGCCTTCGCCGCCGTCTCCTCCGGCGACAACTCCAACATCATCTCGGCGCGCGTGGCTCGCGAGACCTTCGGCGTGCAGCACGTCGTCGCCCGGATCTACGACGCCAAGCGCGCCGCCGTCTACGAGCGCCTGGGCATTCCGACGGTCGCGACCGTCCCGTGGACCACCGAGCGGTTCATCACGGCGCTGGGCGAGACCCCGCAGGCGCCGCTGTGGCACGACCCGACCGGCGCCCTGGTGCTGGCGCAGGTGGACGTGCACGAAGAATGGTTCGGCGTGAGCTGCGCCAAGTTCCAGGAGCTGACCGGCGCGCGCATCGCTTTCCTGCAGCGCCTCGGCAGCCCGATGCTGCCGGAACCGCGCAGCGTGCTGCAGGCCGAGGACGACGTCTTCGTCGCCACGCTCGCCGCCAATCTCGACAACGCGCACGCCGCGGCCAAGCTCCCGCCCGTGGAAGGAGACAACACATGAAGGTCGCGATCGCCGGAGCCGGCGCCGTGGGCCGGGCCATCGCCCGGGAACTCGTGATCAACGGCCATGCCGTCACCCTGATCGAGAAGATCGCCCGCAACCTCAAACCGGAGATCCTGCCCGAGGCCACCTGGGTGCAGGCCGATGCGTGCGAGCTGCGCGACCTGGAGAGGGCGCAGTTGCAGACCTTCGACGTGATGATCGCCGCGACCGGCGACGACAAGGCCAACCTGGTGGTGAGCCTGCTGGCCACCACCGAGTTCGCGGTCAACCGGGTCGTGGCCCGCGTCAACGATCCCCGCAACGAATGGCTGTTCAACGACGACTGGGGTGTCGACGTGGCCGTCTCCACCCCGCGGCTGATGGCCGCCCTCGTGGAGGAGGCGGTCAGCGTCGGCGATCTGGTGCGGTTGATGACCTTCCGTCAGGGCCAGGCCAACCTGGTGGAGCTCACCCTGCCCGACGACACCCCGCTCGCCGGCAAGGCCGTCCGTCGCCTGCAACTCCCCCGCGACGTCGCCCTGGTGACCATCATCCGTGGGCGCCGAGTGATCGTGCCGCAGCCCGACGACGCTCTCGAGGGCGGCGACGAGCTCGTCTTCATCGCTCCCGAGGAAGCCGAAAGCGAACTCGCACAGGTCATCTGCGCGGCCCCCTGACCGGCACAGACGGGTCCGGTCCCGGCCGGAAATACCCGCCCTGACAAGGACTTTCGTCCCGGTGAGAGCTTCACCACTTAAATTGGTAGCGAGCATGCGGATTATGTTCTGATCGGTCCGTGCAACTGACTCGCTTCACCGACATCGGCCTCCGCGTTCTCATGCGCCTCGCCGCCGACGAGACCGACGTCCTGCACACCAGCCGCGGCCTCGCGAGCGAACTCGGCGTCCCCTACGCCCACGTCGCCAAGGTGGTCAGCCGCCTCGCCGAGATCGGCGTGGTGCATGCGCGCCGCGGCCGCGCCGGCGGCCTGATGATCACCGAACTCGGCCGCACCGCGGGCGTCGGCTGGGTCACCCGTCAGCTCGAAGGCGACACCGACGTCGTCGACTGCGACGGCCCCACGCCCTGCCCGCTGCGCGCCGGCTGCACGCTGCGCGGCGCACTGGCCCGCGCCCAACGAGCCTTCTACGAAAGCCTCGACTCCCTGACCGTCGCCGACCTCATCGTCGCCGGTCCCACCCGAGTGCGCTTCCTCAGCGATCCCGCACTCCCCCTCAGCTCCCGCGCGGACGACGCGCGGGCCCCGGCGGCCAGAGATGACCGTCTTCGTCCCTCCACCGCAGAGAACAGGAATCCACGATGATCTCCGACCAGACGCGCGCCGTCCTCGCCGCGACCCTGCCCGCCGTCGAAGGCGCCCTCGACGACATCACCCCGAACTTCTACCAGCGCATGTTCGCCGCGCACCCGGAGCTGCTGGACAACCTGTTCAACCGCGCCAATCAGAAGATCGGCACTCAGCCCAAGGTGCTCGCCGGTTCCATCGCCGCGTTCGCCCGCCTGCAGCTGATTCCCGACGCGGCGCAGCAGAAGTTCATCATCGAGCGGGTCGCGCACAAGCACGCCTCGCTCGGCGTGGTCGCCGACCAGTACCCGATCGTGCACGAGCACCTGTTCGCCGCGATCGTCGAGGTTCTCGGCGAGGCGGTCACCCCCGAGGTCGCCGCAGCCTGGGACGAGCTGTACTGGGAGATGGCCAATACGCTGATCGGCCGCGAGAACGAGTTGTACGCCGACGCCGGCGTGACCCCCGGCGACGTCTGGCGCGACGTGGTGATCGTCGAGCGCGAGCAGGTGGCCCCGGACGCGGTCTCGTTCACCGTCGCCGCCCGCGACGGCGCGCTGCCGTCGTTCACCCCGGGCCAGTACATCTCGGTGCAGGTGCCGCTGGACGACGGCGCCCACCAGATCCGCCAGTACAGCCTCACCGGCGCGCCGAACGATCCGCAGTGGCGCTTCTCGGTCAAGCTCGACGGCGAGGTGTCCTCGTACCTGCACGAGCGCGTCTTCGAGGGCGACACCCTGCACGTCAGCACCCCGTTCGGCGATCTCGCGCTGCCCGAGGGCGACGCCCCGCTGCTGCTGGCCTCCGCCGGCATCGGCTGCACCCCGGTGATCGGCCTGTTGCACCACCTGGTGCAGACCGGCGACACCCGACCCGTGCACGTCCTGCACGCCGACCGGTCGCGGTCGCGTCAGCCGCACCGCGGTGAGCTCGCCGACCTCGTCGACAAGCTGCCGCAGGCCCGCCTGGAGCAGTGGTACGAGAACGGCCACGACGCCGGCGACGGCGCTCGGATCGGTTTCATGTCGCTCGACGACATCTCGATCGCCCCGGAGACGGTGGCTCTGCTGTGCGGCCCGGCCGGCTTCCTGAGTTCGGTCCGCGGTTCGCTGCTCGCCAAGGATCTGCCCGAGGAACGCATCCACTACGAGACCTTCGGTCCCGAACTGGTGCGCGTCGGCGGCCGCGGATGAGTGCGACGCTCTCCACCGGGGTGGCCCTGGTGTTCGTGTGGCTCGGCATGGTGCTGGCCATCTCGTTCCTCGAAGCGCCGCTCAAGTTCCAGGCGCCGGGGATCACCATTCCCCTGGGCCTGGGCATCGGTCGCCTGGTGTTCCGTGCGCTGAATGCGGTGGAGAGCGTCCTCGCCGTCACCCTGGTGGTGACGGCTGCGGTGGCCGACGACTGGTCCCGCTCAGTGATCTACGGGTTGATTGTCGCGGTCGGCGCACTGGCACTGCAGGTGCTGGCCGTCCGGCCGGCCCTGTCCCGGCGGACCGCGGCGGTCCTCGCCGACCCGGAGAACGTCCCGGCGCAGCGGAGCCGTGCGCACCTGGCCTATGTGGCCTGCGAACTGGTGAAGATCGGTGGCCTGCTGACCGCCGGTATCGCGCTGCTGTTGTAGAACTGCTGCGCTCAGTCTTGGCGGGAATGCAGCTCGTAGTACGGGTTGTAGATCACCTTCATGCCGTCGACGGTGGCTACCCGGCCGCGCACGGTGATCTTGCGACCCGGCTCGATCCCGGGAATCCGACTGCGGCCCAACCACTTCAGCAGCACGGTGTCGCTGCCATCGAAGAACTCGGCCTCCACGCCCGTCTTGGTGCTGCGCGAACAGGTCTGCACCGTGCGCAACTCGCCGATCATCGTCGCCTCATCGCCGCGCAGACAGTCCGCGGCGCGCTGCGCGCCCTCGGCCCGCGACTCGCGTTCAATACGGTCGGTGTCGAGGACCTCGAGGTCCTCGGTGAGCATCCGACCCAGGCGCTTGACGAGCCCTGACGTACCCATGCCATCCTCCGAAGCAACGGAACTAGTGCGACCACACTGTACAACGCAACGGAAGGCGGGGTTATGCCGACGGTGATCCTGATGGCCGGTACCGGTTCGGACGACGACTACCTGCGCCGCAGTTTCGGCCCGGCCGTGGCCGAAGCGGGGGCTGACCTGCAGGCATTGGCCCCCTCGGCCCGACTGATCGACGACTACCTCGACACCCTCGACGCGGCCGCCGACGCCGCGGCCGCCGCGGGCACCACGATCGTCGTCGGCGGCGTCTCGATCGGCGCGGTGGTCGCCCTGCGCTGGGTCCTCGACCGCGGCGGGGCGCACTGCAGCGGCGTGCTCGCGGCGCTGCCGCCGTGGTCCGGCCCGGTCGGCGACAGCCTCGCCGCGCTCAGTGCACGGGTGACCGCCGACGCCGTGGAACGCGACGGCCTCGAACCCACGATCGCCGCGATGGCGGCCACCAGCCCGCCGTGGCTGGCCGCTGAACTGAGCCGGTCGTGGCGCGCCCTGGCCGACCGCGATCTGGTGGGGCAGTTGCGCACTGCGGCCGCTTACCGCGCGCCGACTCTGGCCGAGATCGCCGAGCTTCCGGTCCCGTTGGCGATCGCGGGTGCCCTCGACGACCCGCTGCACCCGATCGAGGTGGCCCGCGACTGGGCGCGGGCGGCCCCGCACGCGGCGCTCACCGAGATCGCGCTGTCCGAGTGGGGCCCGCAGCCCCATCTCCTCGGTGCGGCCTGCGTGAACGCCTGGCGCGATTTCTAGCGGCGACGACGCTTCCGGCTGCTGCGCAGGCGCTGCATGGCCGAGCCCTCCGACGGCGGGCGCACCTGCGCGTCCTGCTCCGCCTCATCGGCGGTGACGAGGTCCGACTCGGCCGACACCTCGTCGGTGAAGACCGTTGCCGCCGCAGCCTGTTCCACCGCGCCACCGGGCACCGTCTCCCCCGCCGACTGGGCTGTCGACGACTGGGCGGCCGCCGGCTCGGCGACCGGTGCCGCGTTCAGCGGCGATGACGGGGCACCCTCCGCGGGCACCTGACCGGCCTCGGCGGCCATGTTCTGCTGGGCTGCGGCCACCTGCTCGGCGAGGACCTGCGGGAGCACCAGCGGCAGCAGGTCCCGCGGCGGGAACGGCTCGTTGCCGCGACGCACCACGGTCTCGGCCAGCACGGCGCGGGCCAGCTGCGCCAACTGCGGCGCGGCCTCGTCGGGCCCGCTCGCCACGCACCGCACCATCCAGCGGGGACCGTCGACCCCAATGAACCGGTGTTGACCGCCGGGCACCGCGGCCACCACTTCGCGACCCCAGTGGCCGTCCTCCGCGCTCGCCTGGGCGCCCTCGCCGCTCAGCGACTCCATCAGTTCCCGTGCCACCTCGCGCCACAGACCGCCGCTGCGCGGTGCCGCGAAGGCGTGCACGCCGATCCGGCCCACCGGGGTCACCAGGTAGACCGCTTCAGGTTCGTTCGCCGCGGACATCTCGACGGTCACTTGACCGCCCTCCACCACGGGCACCAGGACCGATCCGAGATCCAGGTGCGAATTGGCCAGGTCGGCGGCCGGGGTGGCCAACTCCCCCAGGTCGTAGGGTCCGGCACCGTCGCCGATGGTGTGCTTGCTGGTGTTGCTGGTCGCCATTGCTCAACCCTCCGGAGTATCGGTCGCCGAATGCAGAATTGCGTGCCCGCCGCTGGAGCCGTATCCGCCCGTCCCGCGCGCGGTCTCGTCCAGGGTGGTCACCTCGATGATCTCCGGCAACTCCACCTTCTGCACCAGCAGTTGTGCGATGCGGTCGCCGCGGGCGATCTGAATCGACGACTCGGGATCGAGGTTGATCAGGCACACCTTGATCTCCCCGCGGTAGCCGGCGTCGATGGTGCCGGGCGCGTTGACGATCGACAGGCCCGCGCGGGCGGCCAGACCCGACCGCGGGTGCACCAGGCCGACGGTGCCGTGCGGCAGCGCGATGGCGATACCGGTGCCCACCACCTGCCGCCGCCCGGGACCCAGCTCCAGGTCGGTGGTGGAGTACAGGTCGACACCCGCATCACCGAGGTGAGCGCGGGCCGGAAGCGGCAGATCGGGGTCGAGCCGCACCACAGGCAGCGGTTCGTAGTGGAGTTCTGAGGTCACGCACCGAACACTACTCGGGGCGGGCCGGGGCGCGGCCACCACCGCGACAGCCAGTAAGATGGGCCCCGTGACTGCTTCCCATTCCACCCCCAGCTCCTCGGCCGACCGGTACTCCGAACGGCTGACCGTGCCGGTGTGGTGGTGGCTCCTCGCGGCCGGTCTGGTGGCGCTGCTGGGCTATCAGGCGCAGCTCGCCGCCTACATGCAGACCTGGAGTTACGTCTTCTACCCGATCCTCGGCGTGCTCGTCGGCTGGCTGCTGTTCACGATGAACCGCATGAAGATCCGGGTCGACGCCGACGGCGCCCTGCACGCGCACAAGGCGATGCTGCCCGCCGAGGTAGTGGCCCGCGGAGCCGTCGTTCCGGCGACGGCCCGCAGCGCCGCCATGGGCCGACAGCTCGACCCCGCGGCGTTCCTCGTCTACCGCTCGTGGATCAAGCCGATGGTGCTCGTGGTGATCGACGACCCGGACGACCCCACCCCGTACTGGCTGGTCTCCACCCGCCACCCGGACAAGGTGCTCGCGGCGATGGGCATCGTCGACGCCGGTGCCGCGCCGACAACGCCGTCGTCGGCCGCCTGAGTTCCGTCGACCGCCTGAGTTCTCCGGCGCTCACGACCGCCCGAACAGGACGAACGAAAGAGGCCGACCCCGTACGGGGTCGGCCTCTTTCGTCTGCTCTGTTCTATCGCTCAGGCGCAGTCCACGCAGATCAGCTGGCCGTCGCGCTCGGCGCCCAGCCGGTTGCGGTGGTACACGAGGAAGCAGCTCGCGCAGGTGAACTCGTCGTCCTGCTTGGGTACCACGCGCACCGACAGCTCTTCGCCGGACAGGTCGGCACCGGGCAGTTCGAACGACTCCGCGGTCTCCGTCTCGTCGACGTCGACGTCGGCCGTGCTCGCCTCGTTGCGTCGCGCCTTCAGTTCCTCCAGCGAGTCCGTCGCCAGGTCTTCCTCGTTGCTCCGCCGAGGTGCGTCGTAATCGGTCGCCATGTTCTACCTCACCCTGGTCCTGTCGTGCTTTGCCATCTTCCCCACGGCCCGTGCGACACACACGTTATTCGCCCCAGGCGCGCCGAATACTAGGCGATCGATCGCAGCGAGTCAACCCCGGCCGCGGGGGGACGGCACGTGCGTCGCTTCCCGCGGTTGCCTGCCGCCTGCCCCTACAGTGGTGGCATGGTCTCCAAGTTCGCCACCGGGTACTCGACCGATGCCCAGGGACGCCCGTTTCCGCGACGCAACTACACGCCCGCGATCGTGATCGCGACGGTGCTCGCGCTCGTCGGCATCGGGGCCTGGAGTTTCGCGTTCATCGGCGACGAAGAGGAGAGCCGCCCGACCGCCTGCAACCTGCCGACCAGCGCAGAAGGCCCCGAACTCAAGGTGGTCAATCGCTCGGACATGCTGAGTGTCGCACCGGCCGCGCTGTCGACGTTCACGGTCACGGTGCTGAACTCGGCCGCCGCCCACGGCGAGGCGCGCTCGGTGGCCGACGGCCTGGCGGCACAGGGCTACGCGCCCGGCACCCCCGCCTACGGCGACGACACGCTCTACCCCGAACGCGATCTGAGCTGTGTGGCGCAGATCCGGTTCGGCACCGGTGGCCAGACGGCCGCAGCGGCGGTGTGGCTGGCCCTGCCGTGCGCACAGTTGGTCAACGACGGCCGGGCCGGCACCGACGTGGACGTGGCCCTCGGCGAGTACTACACCGCCACCCAACCGACGCAGGACATGCAGGCCGCTCTCGAGTCGCTGCGCTCGGTGGACCCGCGCAACGCGAAGTCCGGCGTCGACCGGTCCCTGATCGAGGCCGTGCACGCGCAGTCCTGCTGAGTTCACCGCCCCATCGGCTCACTCCGGAAGCTGTCTCAATCCGTCGATGTCGGTGAGCAGCGCCAGGAAGTCGTCAGCGATACCGGGTGCCACCGCGACCGTCGCATGGCCGTCGGCGGAACTGGACTGCGCCGGCGGCAGCACCACCCGCGCGCCCGCCTCGGCGGCGATCAGTCCGCCCGCGGCCCAGTCCCAGGGCGCCAAACCGTGCTCGAAGTGGGCATCCACCGCGCCGGCGGCCACCATGCACAGGTCCAACGCCGCCGCGCCCATACGGCGCACGTCGCGGATCTGCGGTAGCAGCGCGGCCAACAGCTCGCCCTGCGCGCGACGCCTGATCGGCGAGTACCCGAATCCGGTGGCGACCAGCGCCAGCGCGACGTCGTCGACCGGATTCGCGGTGAGGCGGCGGGGCTCCTCGTTGGGTCCCGCGCACCAGGCGCCGCCGCCCAGCCACGCCCAGTAGGTGACGCCGCGGGCCACGTCGACCACGGCGCCGGCCTGCGACACCCCGTCGACCTGTGCGGCCACCGACACCGCATAGGCGGGTACCCCGTAGAGGAAGTTGACCGTCCCGTCGATCGGATCCACCACCCACCGCACACCGTCGGCGAGCGCGTCGGCCCCGCCCTCCTCTTCGCCGAGGATCGCGTCGTGTGGACGTACCACGGCCAGCAGTCCGCGGATGAGTCGTTCGCTCTCGGTATCGGCGACGGTCACCGGGTCGGTGGGCGTCGACTTGGTGCTCACCGCGGCGTCGTCGGCGCGGCGACCGGTGGCCGGGAACAGGTCGGCGCGGCGCACACGCACCTGATCGGCGGCCTCGCGCGCCACCGCGCAGGCGATCTCGCACAGTTCTTGCGGGGACACGGATGTGGACGAATCGGCGGGCTTCACAGCACCCGAGTCTAGTGGCGCACAACGACGGCCGGGTTCGCGCCGTAAGGTGAACGCCATGTCTGACGTGACCTATCTCGGCGCCGACCGGGTGCCGAGTCCCGGCTCCGGATTGAGCTTCGGTATCGACATCGGCGGGACCGGCATCAAGGGCGCGATCGTGGATCTGCGGACCGGCGAGTTCGTCGGCGAACGCCACCGCATCGACACCCCGCAACCGGCCACGCCCGAGCGCGTCGCGCGCACGGTGAACACCATCGTCGAACACTTCGGCTGGACCGGACCGGTGGGTCTCACCCTGCCCGGCGTGGTGAAAGACGGCGTCATGACCACCGCGGCCAACGTCGACCGTTCGTGGATCGGCACCGACGTGGAGGCCCTGTTCCGGCGATCGCTGCACGGACGACGCGTCCGAGTCCTCAACGACGCCGACGCCGCGGGGTTGGCCGAGCAGGCCTACGGCGGCGGTGCGCACCTCGACACCGGCCTGGTGATCCTGCTGACGCTCGGCACCGGGATCGGCTCGGCCGTGCTGTACGACGGCACCCTGATCCCGAACTCCGAACTGGGCCACATGGAGGTGGACGGGATCGTCGCCGAGCAGCAGGCCTCCGCCAAGGTCCGCAAGGACCGCGACTGGTCCTTGAAGACCTGGGCCGGGCACCTGTCGACGGTGCTCGTGCACTACGAGCGGATCTTCTCCCCCGACCTGTTCATCGTCGGCGGCGGCATCAGCCGCAAGGCCGATCGCTGGATCCCCCACCTGACCAACGCCGTTCCGGTGGTGCCCGCAGCGTTGCGCAACACCGCGGGCATCGTCGGCGCGGCGATGGCCGTCGTCGACGACCGCTGATCAGGTCCGAGCCCGCCCATCTCGTCGCGAGTCGCCACCGGAGCGCCCCGGTTCGGCCGCGTTTAGTTACAATGGAACGCGTTGGTCCGGCTCCCTCCGGCCCACTCCCCTGACCAGGCACAATGCCCCAACGCGGCGGCGCTTGCGCCGTCGCAGCGATGCGATGCGACAGCGTTGCCGTCCAATGCATGCCGTGCCGTTGATAATTGTGTGAAAGGTCGTACGTGGCAACCACCAGGACCCCGGACGCCGAGACCGACGCCGAACCGGCACCGGTTCGTAAGGCAGCGGCCAAGAAGGCGCCCGCCAAGAAGGCCGCAGCAAAGAAGACCGCTGCGAAGAAGACGGCAGCCAAGAAGACCGCTGCCAAGAAGACCGCTGCGAAGAAGACCACCGCCAAGAAGACGGCAGCGAAGAAGACCACCGCCAAGAAGACGGCGGCCAAGAAGACCGCGACCAAGTCGGCGGCCACGAACGAGCTCGACGACGAGACGCAGTTCACCGGCGTCGACGAGGACGCGCCCGAGAACCTCGACGAAGCCGAGATCGACGTCGACGCCGATCTCGAAGCCGACGAGCAGGAGACGCCCGCCGAGGCGGCCAAGTCCAGCAAGGATGAGAAGTCCTCGAGCGACTTCGTCTGGGATGAGGACGAGTCCGAAGCGCTCCGCCAGGCCCGCAAGGACGCCGAGCTGACCGCGTCGGCGGACTCGGTGCGCGCCTACCTGAAGCAGATCGGCAAGGTCGCCCTCCTCAACGCGGAGGAAGAGGTGGAACTGGCCAAGCGCATCGAAGCCGGCCTGTACGCCACCGAGAAGATCCGCCGCGTGATGGCCGACGGCGAGAAGCTGTCGGTGGCCCAGCGCCGCGACTTCAACTGGATCTCCCGCGACGGCAACCGCGCCAAGAACCATCTCCTCGAGGCCAACCTGCGCCTCGTGGTCTCGCTGGCCAAGCGCTACACCGGCCGCGGCATGGCCTTCCTCGACCTCATCCAGGAAGGCAACCTGGGTCTGATCCGTGCGGTCGAGAAGTTCGACTACACCAAGGGCTACAAGTTCTCCACGTACGCCACGTGGTGGATCCGCCAGGCCATCACCCGCGCCATGGCCGACCAGGCCCGCACCATCCGTATCCCGGTGCACATGGTGGAAGTGATCAACAAGCTGGGTCGTATCCAGCGTGAACTCCTGCAGGATCTGGGCCGCGAGCCCACCCCGGAGGAACTCGCCAAGGAAATGGACATCACGCCGGAGAAGGTGCTGGAGATCCAGCAGTACGCGCGTGAACCGATCTCCCTGGACCAGACCATCGGCGACGAGGGCGACAGCCAGCTCGGCGACTTCATCGAAGACTCCGAGGCCGTGGTCGCGGTCGACGCGGTCAGCTTCACGCTGCTGCAGGATCAGCTCCAGGACGTCCTGGACACCCTGTCCGAGCGCGAAGCCGGCGTGGTGCGCCTGCGCTTCGGCCTCACCGACGGTCAGCCCCGCACCCTGGACGAGATCGGCCAGGTCTACGGCGTCACCCGCGAGCGGATCCGCCAGATCGAGTCCAAGACCATGAGCAAGCTCCGCCACCCGAGCCGCTCCCAGGTCCTCCGCGACTACCTGGACTGAGTCCACATAACGCTGCCGCCCCTCCCGACGTGTTCGGGAGGGGCGGCAGTGTTCTGTGGGGCAACTCAGCCGTGGCGGGCGGCCTGCTTGCGCAGTTCGTACCGGGCCAGGGCGTTCTTGTGCACCTCGTCCGGGCCGTCGGCGAAACGGAGCGTCCGCACCCCGGCGACCATCTCGGCCAGCGGGTAGTCCTGCGACAGTCCGCCCGCGCCGTGCGCCTGGATCGCCTTGTCGACGATCCACTCCACTGCGGTGGGGGTGGCGATCTTGATCGCCTGGATCTCGGTGTGCGCCTTGCGATTACCGACGGTGTCCATGAGCCAGGCGGCCTTGAGGGTCAGCAGCCGCAGCATCTCGATCTTCACGCGGGACTCGGCGATCCAGTCGCGGATCACGCCCTGCTCGGAGAGCGGCTTGCCGAAGGCGACGCGATTGCTCGTGCGGTCGCACATCATCTCCAGCGCCCGTTCGGCGATCCCGATGCAGCGCATGCAGTGGTGGATGCGGCCCGGTCCCAGTCGGCCCTGGGCGATGGCGAAGCCGTCGCCCTCGGCGCCGATCAGGTTGGCGGCGGGCACCCGCACATCGGTGAACTTCAGTTCGGCGTGGCCGCCGTGGCTGTGATCGTCGTACCCGTACACCTCCATGCCGCGCACCACCTCCAGGCCCGGGGTGTCGCGCTCCACCAGGATCATCGACTGCTGGCGGTGCCGATCGGCGCTCGGATCGGTCTTGCCCATCACAATGAAGACCGTGCAGTTCGGGCTCATCGCGCCGGTGATCCACCACTTGCGGCCGTTGATCACGTAGTCGTCGCCGTCGCGCACGATCGACAACTCGATGTTGGTGGCGTCCGAGCTGGCCACGTCCGGCTCGGTCATCGCGAACGCCGACCGGATCTCTCCGTTGAGCAGCGGCGTGAGCCACCGCTCCTGCTGCTCGGGGCTGGCGTACTGCGCGAGCACCTCCATGTTCCCGGTGTCCGGGGCGGCGCAGTTGAGCGCGGCCGGCGCCAGCTGCGGGCTGCGGCCGGTGATCTCGGCCAGCGGCGCGTACTGCGCGTTGGTCAGGCCCGCGCCGTGCTCGCCGGGCAGAAACAGGTTCCACAGGCCGCGGCGTCGTGCTTCGGCGCGCAGCTCCGCCAGCACCGGGACGCTGTCCCAGTCCCAGCGGTTCTCCAGTGCCGCGAGCTGGGCCGCGAACACCGGCTCGGCCGGGTACACGTGCTCGTCCATGAACTCCAGCAGGTTCTGCCGGTACTGCTCAGTCGTTTCGTCGTAGGCGAATTCCACGTCTGTTCCTCCTCGGTTGTCGAAGCAGTGTCTCGTCTGGGCTCTAGTGCCCCGTACTACTGACCGCGCAGCGCGGCGAGTCCGGCGGCGAGCAGCGGATGGACGGAGTCGCCGACTCCGGCGAAGCCGGCGCCCACCGTCTGGCCGTTCACGTAGCGGTAGTGAATGCCCTCGACGATGCCGGCGAGCTTGAAGCAGGCCAGCCCCACGTAGAAGCCGAAGTCGCTCAGGTCGCGGTCGGAACCGGCGGCGTAGCGGGCCAGCACTTCGTGCTCGTCGAGGTATCCGGGCGCGGCGGCCACGTCGGAGACCGCACCCGGCGACAGCTTGCCCATCCGGTCGTACACGCACATCAGCGCCACGTCGGTCAGCGAGTCGCCGATCGTCGACAGTTCCCAGTCGATGACGGCGGCGGGCCGGTCGTCGGCGTCGAACAACACGTTGTCGAGCCGGTAGTCGCCGTGCACGATGCCCGGTGCGCCGTCGGCGGGCACCCGGGCGGCCAGCGCCTCGTGCAGCGCGATCATGTCCGGCAGGTCCCGCGTGTGCGCGGCGTCGAACTGCGAGCGCCACCGGCTCACCTGCCGGCCGAGGAAGCCCTCGGCGCGGCCGAAGTCGGCGAGACCCACGACCGCCGGATCCACCGCGTGGACTGCGGCCAGCGTGTCGATCAGGCGCTCGGAGATCGCCCGCGTGCGCTCGGCGCCCAGCGGCTGCAGTTCCTTGGCCCGCCGGTACGGGGTGCCGGCCACGGACTCCATCACGTAGAAGGGTGCACCGAGCACATCGGCGTCGTCGCAGTAGCCGTACATCTGCGGCACCGGCACCGCGGTGCCGGCCAGCGCCGACATCATCCGGTACTCGCGGCCCATGTCGTGCGCGGTGGCGAGCAGCTTGCCCACCGGCGGCCGTCGCAGGATCCATTCGCCGGTGGCCGCGCGCAGACGGTAGGTCAGGTTCGACTTGCCGCCGGCGATGTGTTCGGCGGTCAAGCCGTCGCCAACGGCCCCGACGTGGTCGACGAACCAGGGCGTCAGTGCCGTCAGATCCAGGCCGGGCAGGTGCTCACTCACCGCCGGCGGCCTTCCCCGCGTCCAGCTTCTGCTGCAGTCGGTTCATGCCGGACAGCCAGCGGTCGGTGTCGTTCGCGCGTGCCCGGTAGTAGTCGGCGACGTCGGCGTGCGGCAGGATCAGGAACTCGTCGCCGTCGAGCGCGGACAGCACATCGGCGGCCACCTGTTCGGCCGTCAACGCCGTGTCCCGGCTGAGGATCTCCTCCAGCGGCCCGGATTCGGTCAGCATGCGGGTCTGCACGCCCTGCGGGCACAGTGCCTGCACCACGACGCCGCGGTGCCGGTAGGTGGCCGACAGCCACTCGGCGAAGGCCACCGCACCGTGCTTGGTCACCGAGTAGGCGGGCGCCTCGAGCATGGTGAGCAGGCCGGCCGCCGACGCCGTGACGACGAAGCGGCCGCCGCCGGCGTCCAGCCATTCCGGCAGCAGCGCCCGCGCGGCGCGCACATGCGCCATCACGTTCACGTCGAGGGACAGCGCCCACTCGGCTTCGGTGGCGTCCAGGCCGCGGCCGCGGTCGACGCCGGCGTTGGCGAACCACGCCTGCACCGGACCGAAGGCTTCGCGCGCGGTGCCGATCAGTGCGGCCACGCCATCCTCCGAGGCCGCATCGCCGGGTGCGGCGACGGCGGTGCCGCCTGCGGTCTCGATGACGTCGACGGTGCGCGCGGCACCCTCGGCGTCGAGATCGGCGACCACGACGTGCGCGCCGCGCGCAGCGAGGGCGGTCGCCAGGGCCGCGCCGATGCCGTTGCCCGCGCCGGTCACGACGACGCAGGCGCCGTGGGGATCGAAGCCGCTCACGCGCCACCTCCGAGGAGGACGCCGCCGTCGACTACGAGGGTCTGGCCGGTCATCCAGCCCGCATCCGCGGACAGCAGGAAGGCCACCACGGAACCGATGTCGTCCGGTTCGCCGAGTCGCTTCAGCGGGTAGGCCGCGGCGACCTTCTCCTCGCGACCCTCGTAGAGCGCGGTCGCGAACTGCGTCTTCACCACGGCCGGGGCCACGGCGTTGACCCGGATCTTCGGGCCCAGCTCCACCGCGAGCTCTTCGGTGAGGTGCAGTACGGCCGCCTTGGAGACGCCGTAGAACGCGATGCCGGGCGCCGGACGCAGCCCGGCGATGGAGCCGAGGTTGACGATGGCGCCGCCGTGCTCGCCCATCCACGCGGCGTGCACCTTCTGCGCCCAGGACAGGGCCGAGAGGACGTTGACGTCCAGGATCTTGCGCGCGGCCTCGACGTCCATCTCCATCAGCGGGCCGTACACCGGATTGATGCCGGTGTTGTTCACCAGATAGTCCACCGAACCGAAGTTCTCCAGGGCCGCCGCCACGGCCGCGTCCTGGTGCGCCGTGTTGTCGGCGCCGCCGACCACGTACACCGCGTGCTCGGGTCCGCCGAGCTGAGTGACGGCCGCTTGCAGCGCCGGCTCCTTGCGCGCGGTGATGACCACCCGCGCCCCCTCGTCGACCAGTCGCTGGGCGATCGCGAGACCGATGCCACGGCTGGCTCCGGTCACGATCGCGGTCTTACCGGCAAATCGTTGGTCACTCATCGGCACGGGGCTCCGTTCTGCAGTGTCTGCACTGAAATCCTCGACTAAGCGCTCGCTTAGGCTCTGGTGCTCTACTCTGCCGGTGATGGCGGTGAACGTCAACCGTCGACACGAGAACGACGCACAGACGACAGGGTAGGACAGACAGGGGCCGGCAGTGACCGAGAACACTTCGAAGGCGCAGCAGACGCGGGCCCGGCTGCTGGATGCGGCCGTCACGGCTTTCGCCGACCGCGGTTTCCACGGCACCACCACCCGCGATCTCGCGGCGGCCGCCGGGATGAGCCCGGCCGCGGTGTACGTCCACTACCCGTCCAAAGAGGATCTGCTCTACCAGCTGTCGCTGGGCGGGCACCGCGACACCCTGGCGGTGGTCGACGAGTACGACGACCCCGAACTCGCCCCGGCGGCCCGTCTGCACCGCCTGATCCGCGGCTTCTCCCGCCACCATGCGGAGAATCACACCACCGCTCGCGTTGTGAACTACGAGCTCGCCTCGCTCAGCCCGGAGCATTACACCGAGATCCGCCAACTTCGCCGTGAGATCGCCCGCCGGATGCGCGCGGTGGTCGACGCCGGAATGGCCTCCGGCGACTTCGCGACCAGCGATCCGCGGGCGGTGACCCTGGCCCTGCTGTCGATGAACATCGACATCGCCCGCTGGTACGACGAAGGCGGCAGCCTCAGCCCCGAAGCCCTGTCGGATGCCTACGCCGACCTCGCGTTGCGGATGGTGGAAGCCGCCGGACGACACTCCCGAACCGACCCGGGAACAATGTGAGGCTCCCAAACGTCTGACAGAGTGAGAGTCGAGACGTCCGGGACCCCGGTCGTTCGGCAGAGACAGTGAATGAATGGAAGGGGAACTCCATGACCGACCACGCCACCTCCACGATCGTCGCCGCCCCGTTGACCAAGGCCGACCGCTGCGACCGCTGCGGCGCCGCCGCCAAGGTCCGCGCCACCCTCCCAGCCGGTGGCGAGCTGCTCTTCTGCCAGCACCACTACAACGGTCATGAGGCCCGCCTGGTGGAGATGGCCGCCGTCGTCACCGCATGACCGACGCCTGACGAAGACAGACCGACGCGAGTGCCCGGTCTCCCCGCGGGGAGCCCGGGCACTCGCGTGTTGCGCTGCGGCTACTTCCAGGTGCGCAGGGCGCTGATGCGCTCGCGCAGCTGCTCGGCGGTGGCCATCGCCGTGGGCGGTCCGCCGAGGCGCTGCCGGAGCTCGTTGTGCACCTGCCCGTGCGGGCGGCCGGTGCGGTGGTGATGCAGGGCCACCAAGGTATTGAGTTCCTTGCGGAGCGCGTGCAGGTTCTCCCCGGTGCTGCGCTCGGCCGCGTTGGGCGCATCCTGAGCGGCCTGCTCGTGCGCCGGACGGGCGGCCGGCGCCGAGCGCCTGGTGACCTGGGCGGCCTGGCGCTGCTGGAGCAGCGTCCGGACCTGCTCGGCATCGAGCAGTCCGGGCAGTCCCAGGTAGTCCGACTCCTCCTCCGAGCCCGGCATGGTGGCGGTACCGAACGAGGCGCCGTCGTAGATCACCTGGTCCAGTTCGGCGCTCGCGTGCAGCGACTGGAACGCCGGCTCGTCCTCGCCGTCCTCGTCCTTGGTCCGATTGGCGTCGGCCAGTGCGGCGTCGTCCAGGCCGGACTCCTCGCGGTGCGGCTTGCCGAGCACGTGATCGCGCTGCGCCTCCAGTTCGCTGGCCAGCTGCAAGAGCACCGGCACCGACGGCAGGAAGACGCTGGCGGTCTCGCCGGGGCGCCGCGAACGCACGAAGCGCCCGATGGCCTGCGCGAAGTACAGCGGGGTCGCGGCGTTGGTGGCGTAGACGCCCACCGCCAACCGCGGCACGTCCACGCCCTCGGACACCATGCGGACCGCGACCATCCATTCGTCGTCGGAGGCCGCGAACGACGCGATGCGGGCCGACGAGCCGGCCTCGTCGGACAGCACCAGGGTCGGCTTGCGCCCGGTGATCGACTCCAGCAGCTCGGCGTAATCGCGGGCGCGCTCCTGATCGGTCGCGATCACCAGTCCCCCGGCGTCGGGCACGCCGGAGGCGCGGAGCTTCTGCAGGCGCCGGTGCGCGGCCGTCAGCACCGCCGGAATCCAGTCGCCGTGCGGGTCCAGGGCGGTGCGCCAGGCGCGGGCGGTCTGCTCGGCCGACAGCGGCTCGCCCAGGCGCGCGGTGAACTCCTCGCCCGCACTGGTGCGCCAGCTCGCCTGCCCCGAGTAGGCCAGGAAGACCACCGGGCGGACCACGCCGTCGCGCAACGCGTCGGAGTAGCCGTAGGAGTGATCGGCGCGCGAGCGGGCGCCGCCGCCGGGCTCGGGGTCGTACGTGACGAACGGGATCGGCGAGTCGTCGGACCGGAACGGAGTACCGGTGAGGGCGAGGCGACGTTCGGCGTCGGAGAACGCCTCCCGGATGCCGTCGCCCCACGACTTCGCGTCGCCGCCGTGGTGGATCTCGTCCAGGATCACCAGCGTGCGACGCGCCACGGTGCGCTCGCGATGCCGGTACGGGTGCGCGGCGACCTGCGCATAGGTCAGCACCACACCGTTGAAGTCGGAGCTGGTGGATCCAGTGGAGTTGGAGAAGTTCGAGTCGAGGGCGATGCCCACCCGCGCCGCCGCCTGCGCCCACTGGTGCTTGAGGTGCTCGGTGGGCGCCACCACCGTGATGCGCTCGACGGTCTTGTCCGCCAGCAGCTCGGCCGCCACCCGCAGCGCGAACGTGGTCTTACCTGCACCGGGCGTCGCGACGGCCAGAAAGTCCGCCGGACGCGCGGTCAGGTACTTGGTGAGTGCGCGGCGCTGCCATGCGCGCAACGATCCCCCGGCCAGTCGAGCCTGAGCAGGCTCGGACGGCGCGTCGGACACAGTGGAAATCAGCCCCGGTTCAGTCATATCGGGGTCGATTCTAGCCCGTGCCGCCGACCGCCCCGCCACGCCGGAGACACGGCCCGGTGTCCGATTCACCGCGGACATGGGCAATGCTGTTACCCATCAGCAACGATGAGCCGCGCTACGCCCAGCCGGACGCCGGACCCCCGTCCGACGACCGGCCCGGAGTGCTCGCCAAATCCTGGCGGCTGGTGTGGCGCACCACCGTGAAGTCGTGGGACGACGGCATCATCGGCTGGTCGGCGCAGGCCGCCTTCTGGCAGTCCCTGTCGCTGGTTCCGCTCCTGCTCGGTGTGCTCGGCAGCCTCGGCTACATCGGCGGTTGGTTCGGGCCCAACACCGTGGAGATCATCAGCGATCGCATCATCTCGTTCGCCGACAGCATCTTCACCGAGCAAGTGGTCGACGATCTGATCAAACCCACCCTGGACAACGTCCTCGGCCGGGGACGCGGTGCCGTGATCTCGGTGAGCTTCATCATGTCGCTGTGGGCCGGTTCATCGGCGATGAGTTGCTTCGTGGCGGCCATCGTCACCGCGCATGACCAGCACCAGGTGCGCAACCCGGTGTGGCAGCGCATCTTCGCGCTGATCATCTACATCTTCTTCTTGATCACCGCGGTCATCGTGCTGCCGCTGGTGGCGCTGGGCCCGACCTACCTGCGCGAGATCGTGCCGGACGACTGGAGCAACGCGGTCAGCGCCCTCATCGACTGGGGCTACTTCCCGTTCGTCGGTCTGCTGCTCATCGGCGCACTGGTGCTGCTGTACCGCTTCGCGCTGCCCTATCCGCTGCCGTGGCTGCGCCTGGTGCCCGGCGCGTTCCTGTCCGGCGTCTTCTTCTGGCTGTCGGCGTACGTCCTGCGCGCCTACCTGACCGCTCTGGCGAACGTCGGGTACACCTACGGCGCCCTGGCCACCCCGATCGCGTTCCTACTGTTCGGCTTCTTCCTCGGCTTCTCCATCGTGGTCGGCGCCGAGTTGAACGCCGCCATCCAGGAACTGTGGCCGGCCGACGTGAACGGGCCGATGGTGCGTCAGTGGGTCTCGACGCAGACCACCGAGATCACCGATACCCTGCGGCGTCGCGCGATCCGGCCCGGCTGGCACCGGTCGAACGGTCCTCGCGAGGGGAATCGACCGCCGCCGGACGCCTGAGCCCGGCCGGGACTCGCGGACGGACCTATTTCTTGATGCGCGCGTACACCTTCTTGCAGCGCTCACACACCGGCGAGCCGGGCTTGGCCGACTTGGTCACCGGGAAGACCTCGCCGCAGAGCGCCACGACGTGGGTGCCCATCACCGCGCTCTCGGCGATCTTGTCCTTCTTCACGTAGTGAAAGACCTTGGGGGTGTCGTCGTCCTGCTCGGTCCGCTCGTCGTGGTCTGTGCGCTCGTCGAGATCGGGGCGCTCGATCGTCTTGGTGGTCATGGTCTCCATTGTGACGCACCCGGCGGCCGATGTGCACCGCGTGCTGGGCATGTGCGCTGGCCGCCCAGAAGTGGGACAGTGGATGCATGGCGACGGGTATGGGTGAGACGAGCGGGCAGCACGACAATCGAGCGGATGCCTTCCTCATCACCCGTGCCGACACCAGCCTCGACGAACAGCACCGTGCACGCGTGCGGAAGTACCTGTTCATGATGAGCTTCCGACTGCCCGCTCTGGTGATCGCGGGCATCGTCTACGGCGTCACCGGCAGCGCCTGGTGGGCGGTGGGCATCATCCTGTTCTCCGTGCCGCTGCCGTGGATGGCCGTCCTGATCGCCAACGACCGACCGGCCCGCAAACACGGTGAGGTGCAGTACTACAAATTCGGCGCCGGCCGCACCGTGGGACCGGGCGAACTGCCCGCCGAGGCCACCGAGCCGGCGTGGCGGGTGATCGACGTCGAGCCCGACCAGCGCAAACCCGAGTGATCGGAGATTCCTTAGCGAACTCTCATGTCGGCCGGGAACCTTCTGGACCCGCGTGGCGTTAGACCAGATGAACGCATTGGTTGATCGTCGCCGACAGTAGGAGGCCGCATGTCCACCGCAATTCGCCCCGTCCCCACGCCCGAAGATCTGGACGCCCAGTCGCCGTCCGCGGATCTGGTGCGCGTCTACCTGAACGGTATCGGCCGGACCGCGCTGCTCAACGCCGAGCAAGAAGTGGAACTGGCCAAACAGATCGAAGTGGGGCTGTACGCCAACCACCTCCTGAACACCCGCAAGCGCATGGGTCCGGCGCGCAAGCGCGACCTCGCGATCCTGGTGCGTGAGGGCGAACGCGCCCGCGCCCACCTCCTCGAAGCGAACCTCCGCCTGGTGGTCTCGCTGGCCAAGCGCTACACCGGCCGCGGCATGCCGCTGCTGGATCTGATCCAGGAGGGCAACCTCGGTCTGATCCGCGCGATGGAGAAGTTCGATTACGCCAAGGGCTTCAAGTTCTCCACGTACGCCACCTGGTGGATCCGTCAGGCCATCACCCGCGGCATGGCCGACCAGAGCCGCACCATCCGGCTCCCCGTCCATCTGGTGGAGCAGGTCAACAAGATCTCGCGTATCCGCCGGGAACTGCACCAGCAGCTCGGCCGCGAGGCGACCGACGACGAACTGGCCGCCGAGACCGGTATCACCGCCGAGAAGATCGCCGACCTGATGGACCACAGCCGCGATCCGGTGAGCCTGGACATGCCGGTCGGCAGCGACGAAGAGGCCCCGCTGGGCGACTTCATCGAGGACGCCGAGGCCACCTCCGCGGAGAACGCGGTGATCTCCAGCCTGCTGCACTCGGACATCCGTCTGGTGCTCGGCACGCTCGACGACCGGGAACGCCAGGTGATCACCATGCGCTTCGGCCTCGACGACGGGCAGCCGCGCACGCTCGACCAGATCGGCCGTTCGTTCGGTCTCTCCCGCGAACGCGTCCGGCAGATCGAGCGCGAGGTGATGGGCAAGCTGCGCGAAGGCGAGCGCGCTGACAAGCTGCGTGCCTACGCCAGCTGACTCAGGATCCCAGCGCCTCAGGAACCCAAGCGACGCGGTCCGGTGTCGGCGAGAGTCGGCACCGGACCGATGGCGAGTCGGGCGGCCAGCACCGCGGTGCCGTCGGCCGACGACAGGATCGGGTCCAGGCCCACCTCCCGGATCTCCGGGATCGCGTCGACCAGCGCCGAGACCCGCATCAGCAGATCCACCAGCGCGTCGATGTCGGCAGGCTGCTCACCGGCGGCCCCGGCGAGCAGTTCCGCCGAACGCGGTTCGGCAACCAGGTCGCGCGCATCGTCGACGGTGAGCGGCACCGCCCGGTAGCTCCGGTCGTCGAGCGTCTCGAACAGCCGACCGGACAGACCGAACGACACCACGGGTCCGAACGAGCGACTCTCGGTGACCTGGATGCAGACGCCCGGGCCCTTGGGCGCCATCCGCTGCACCTGCAGGGTGGACTCTCCGGTCAGGGCCTGCAGCTCGGCGAACGCGGTGATCACCGCGGTGGCGTCGGACAGGTCCAGGCGTGCGCCTTCACGGTCGAGACGACCGATCCATTCGCTGGCACCGGCCTTCACCGCCACCGGGAAGCCCAGTTCCCGCGCGGCCGCCGATGCCTCGTGGAGGGTGGACACTTCGCGGAACTCCACGATGTCGATGCCGTACCAGTGCAGCACCTCCGCCGTCTCGGTGGCGGTCAGTTCCCGTCCTCCGTCGCTCATCAGCTCGCGCACGTAGCTGCGCGCGTGCTCGGCGGCGATGCCGGGCAGTTCCACCGGAGCGGCATCCGGTCGCGACCGCCACTGGGCGTACCGCCAACTCATCGCGAGCGCGTGCGCGGCGCGTTCGGGCTCGGGGTACGACGGGATGGATCCGCGGGTGGGCACACCGCCCGGCCCCGGCACCGACAGACCGATCGGAATGCCTTCCACCGCAAGGAAAGTCGTCACGATCGGCTTGGTGGCCGACTCGGGCGAGTCTTCCGCGGCCGCCATCAACGACCGTGAGTACTCGGCGGTGTCGACGGCCACCGGGGGCACGAAGACCACGATCAGCGAGTCCACACCGGGATCGGCCAGCGCGTGCGACACGGCGTCGGTCAACTCCTGCTGCGGAGTCGCCGGCCCGAGGTCGACGAGCGACACCACGTCCAGACCCGAGCTACGCGCCGAATGCGCGGCCAGCGAGGCGATCACCGACGAGTTGCCGATGATCGCGGTCCGCGGTCCGGCCGGCAGCGGCTGATAGGCCAGCACGGCGGCGACGTCGAACAGTTCGGCCAGCGTGTCCACCTGCAGCACACCGGCCTGGGCCAGCACCATCTTCGCGATGCGGTCGTCGAGGGCGCCGAAACGTTCCTTCTGCTCCCCCACCCGCGTCATCGCGCCGCGCCCGGATTTGATGGCGACGACCGGCTTGTTACGGGTCACGCGCCGCGCGATGCGTCCGAACTTGCGCGGGTTGCCGAAGCTCTCGAGGTAGAGCAGGACCACGTCGGTGGCGTCGTCGGTGTCCCAGTACTGCAGCACATCGTTGCCGGACACGTCGGCACGGTTGCCCGCCGAGACGAAGGTCGACAGCCCGAGTCGACGGCCGGCCGCGTGATCGAGGATCGCGATGCCGAGGGCACCGGACTGACAGAAGAAGCCGACCCGCCCGGGTCCCGGGATCCGCGGCGCCAGCGTCGCGTTGAGCGCGATCTCCGGAGCGTTGTTCACCACGCCGAGGGCGTTCGGTCCCACCAGTCGCATGCCGTGGGCTCGCACCTGTTCCACCAGCGCGCGCTCGGCGACCAGGCCGTCGTCGCCGAGTTCGCCGAAGCCCGCCGACACCACCACGAGCGTCTTGACGCCCTTGGCCATACAGTCGTCGAGCACTTCGCCCATCCCGGCGGCCGGCACGGCCACCACGGCCAGGTCCACCGGGTCGGGGATGTCGATGACGCGCTCGTAGGCGCGGATGGCGCGCACCGAGCGCGCCTGGCCCGGGCCGTTGACCGGGTAGACCGGGCCGGTGAAGCCCGCGGCGATGAGGTTGGCCAACAGCACGTGGCCCACCTTCTTCGGATCGGTCGAGGCGCCGATCACGGCCACCGACTGGGGGCGCAGAAGATTCGCGATGCTGCGCGCCTCGGAGGCGCGTTCCCGCGCGTTGCGCACCGACGTCAGCGCGTCGGTGGGGTCGATCTCGAACTCCACGTGGACCGTGCTGCCGTCGAAGGCGCGGCTGATCTGATAGCCGGCGTCGCGGAACACGGCGACCATGTTCGGGTTCTCCGAGAGCACCTCGGCCTCGAACTTGGTGAAGCCGTTCTCCGCGGCGGCACCGGCCAGGTGCTCCAACAGCACCGGGCCCAGACCGCGACCCTGGTGCCCGTCGGCGACGACGAACGCGACCTCGGCCGAATGCGGCTTGCCGCTCTGCGCGAGGCCCTCGTACAGGCCCATGGCGATCACTTCGTCGCCCAGCCACGCGAGCAGCGCGACGCGGTCCCGATAGTCGACGGTGGTCATCCGCACCACTTCGCGGGGCGGCAGCTTCGGGGTGGGCCCGAAGTAGCGCAGGTAGCGGGTGCGTTCGGACAGCCCCTCGTGGAAACGCACCAGCGCGTCGGCATCGGCCGGGGTGATCGGACGCAGGTGCACCACGCCGCCGTCGGAGGCGAGGGCGTCCGCCGCCCAGTGCCGCGGATAGTCGACGGCCGCCGAACCGGTCGAAACCGGTTCGGTCACAACAGCTTCGGGTGCAGCAGCGTCGGCCGCGGCAGCGTCCGGTGTCGGCTGGTCAGTCACGAGGATCCTCCGGGTCGAGTCCGTGCAGGGGGAAGACGGCGCGTCGGGTCGCCAGAATGGCGCGATCGGTCTGCTGCTGGGCCGCCTCGGTGATGCCGTCGGGCGGGGCCGCCCCCGCGTCACCGTCCCAGGGCACGTAGTCCACGTCGCCGTTATCGCCCATCATGGCAACCGGCGGCCGCGCATAGTCGGGATGCACGTGCTCGGTCATCTCCACCGCGCCTTCCAGCCACTCGGCACCCACCGGTGTGGTGAAGTCCACGTCGCGGTCGAGCACGGTCGCGATCAGGTGCGTCCACGCGCGCGGCACCACGTTGATCACGCCGTAGCCGCCACCGCCGACCGCGATCAGCCTGCCTTCGCAGTACTTGTCGGCCAGATCGCGCAGTGCCCGCATGGCCATCGTCTGACCGTCGACGGTCAGCGCCAGATCGGTCAGCGGATCGGCGCGATGACTGTCCACCCCGACCTGCGCGAGAATGATCTGCGGTTTGAAGGCGGCGATCATCGACGGCACGGTCGCGTGAAATGCCCTCAGCCACAAGCGATCCTGGGTGCCCGGCATCAGTGCGACGTTGACCATCGAGCCGGCAGCGGCGTCCGCCCCCACCTCGGTGGCCCAGCCGGTACCCGGCCACAGGGTGGCCGGATGCTGGTGCACGGAGATGGTCATCACCCGCGGATCGTGCTCGAAGTGCACCTGCACGCCGTCGCCGTGGTGCGCATCGATGTCGACGTAGGCGATGCGGTCGTAGCCCTGCGCCAACAGCCACTCGATGGCGATCGACGCGTCGTTGTAGATGCAGAAACCGGCCGCGTGTCCGGGCATCGCATGGTGCATGCCGCCGCCGATGTTCACAGCGCGTTGCACCGCGCCCGAATGCACCGCCTGCGCGGCCGCCAGCGTGCCGCCCACCAGCATCGAACCGGCCTCGTGCATGCGGTCGAAGACCGGATTGTCCTCGCTGCCCAGCCCGAACAGCCGCTCCAGAATCGGTCCGCTCAGCGACGCCGTGCCGGAACCGACCGCGCGCACCGCGTCGATGTAGCCCTGGGTGTGCACGGTGCGCAGGATGTCGTCGTCCACCGGCAGCGGCGGCAACGGATCCACGCCGTCGAGCACGCCGAGTCCGCGGGCCAGATCCATCGTCAAGGCGAGCCGGATCGGGCTCATCGGGTGTGTGAACGCCCACTTGTAGTCGAGGAACTCGTCGCTCCAAATCACCGCTGTCTGCACTGCACGATCCCTTCGCCCATCACACCCAGCACGCTAGTGCCTCACCTGTCACGTTATCCGGGTAACCTGGTCGTTGGCGAAAGGACTGAAGCTCACGTGAACGAACTCGTCGACACCACCGAGATGTATCTGCGCACGATTTATGACCTCGAAGAGGAGGGGATCATCCCACTGCGCGCCCGCATCGCGGAGCGACTCGAGCAGAGCGGACCCACCGTCTCGCAAACGGTGGCGCGGATGGAGCGCGACGGCCTGGTTCGCGTCGGCGGCGACCGCCAGCTCCAACTGACCCCCGCCGGCCGCGCGCTGGCGGTCTCTGTGATGCGCAAGCATCGCCTGGCCGAGCGCCTCCTGGTCGACGTGATCGGCCTGCCCTGGGACGAGGTGCACGACGAGGCCTGCCGCTGGGAGCACGTGATGAGCGAGAACGTCGAGCGCCGACTGCTCGAAGTGCTCGACAACCCCACGGTCTCCCCGTACGGCAACCCGATCCCCGGTCTCGAGGAGCTCGGCGTGAAGGTGACGCTGCCTGCCGACAAGTCCGAGCGGCTCGTCGAAATGCCCGCGGGCGAATCGGTGGTGATCGTGCGCCGGATGGCCGAGCACGTCCAAGCCGATGCCGAGCTCATCACCGAACTACGGGAGGCCGGCGTGGTGCCGAACGCCCGTGTCCGCGTGGTGATCAGCCCACGTTCGGTGCAGATCAGCAGCCCCGGCCACGAGGGCCTCACGCTGTCCTCGGAGATGGCGCACGCGATCTTCGTCGAACGCGTCTAGCGCTCGTACCCGGCTAGAACGGCGGCTCGCCCAACTCACGGGCCGCGTCGTACTCGGCCCAGGTCGCCGCCTCCTCGGCGGCGACCTGCCGGGTCCGCTCCGCCGCCCGCTCTTCGTAATTGGCCGTGCGCTGCGCTCGACGACGGGCGTGCTTGGCCGCGGCGCGCGTGCGGGAACGCTGCGGACCGTCCGCCAGGCTGCTCGTCGCAGTCCCGGTCGCGGCCTGCTGGGCGAGTTGGTGGCGGCACCGCAGGTCGGCGAGTTGCGGGAACAGCCACTGGTTCGGCGCGAGCAGTTCGACGGTGATGCCTCCGGGGGTCGTCACGCTGGAGTGATACCGGCCGTTCTCGTCGATCCAGAGCTCGTCGAGGAAGCCGGTCAGATGGGTTTTCATCAGATGATGGAAGCGACACTTTGGTAGCAGATTGCAAACGCACGTGGGCCCGCCCTGGCTGGGGCAGATGTTGTCGAACTCGGCCACGTGGTCCAGATCGCACGCGAAAGCGGCCCGTTCGCAACCGGGGATGGAGCAGGTACCCCACAGGAAGCGTGCGACGAGGTCGGTGAGCAGGCTCGGGCGGTACGGATCGCTCGGCAGCGCGGTGTTCGCGATCAGGAAGCGCGGCGGCGGACTGGTTTCGTCGTCGGATTCGCTTGCGACCGTGCCGCTTTTGTCGATTTTCGGATCGGGGCGTGCGCCATCGGCCCGGCACTCGTCCGGGCTGTCGGGGCGGGGTCCTTTTCGGTGGACCGCCGCTTCGTCGAGGTCGTCGTCGCCGATCGGATCGGCTGCGGAATCGGGTTCGAGGAGATCGCCGAGGTCGTGCTGGTGGATCACCGAGTCGTCGCGCTCGACGATCTGCCGTACATGGTCACCGGAGACAGGGCCGTACCCGTCGAGGTAGCCGCACTGGTCGCCGCCGTCGAGGGTGGTGGCGTCGCAGAGGACGTGCACGACGATCCGTGCGGCGCGGGTGTCGAGCTGGACGTCGCTGATCTGCGCGGTGCAGCCGTCGCTCTCGCAGTGGCAGGTGAACGGGATGCGCTGCAGCAGAGCAATCGCCGCGTCGGAGCGGGCTTGCGCTTTGGTCCGTGGATCGGCCGGGCACAGCCCGGCGATGACGGCGTCGAGCATCTGCCGGACGAGACGCACATCTTCCGCGGTGGCGGTGATGGAGATCTGCGCCATCCCGCTGTCCAACGCCTGGAAACCTACGTTCCGCGATGCCTTCGCGCGGTCGCGGTCGAGTTTCTCGGCGTCCGGGTCGTACTCGGCGACGAGTTTGCGGGCCATGTGGCCGGTCTTGGTGATCGACATCGACGACACTCCGCCGCGCAGGCCCATGATCTGCAGCGCCAGGGTCTGGTCGATGAGCGCCATGGTCTCGTCATCGCGGACGAGTTGGGTTTCGCTGACGATCCGGTGGAACCGGGCCCTGTCGATCAGGCCGAGCCGCATCGTCGAGAACACCGCCGGGAGCCGGTCGCGGGCGCAGACGGCGTCGTCGAGCAGGCTGCGCGCGAAGTGATCGGTGCTGTCCAGACTCATCTGCAGTTCGAGCGCAGTCTGCGCCTCCAGGTCGAGGATGGAGCGCTGGGTCACCGCGACGTTCTTACTGACCGCTTGGACGTGGTCGAACATCGACAGGGCGAACTGGAACAGCCGCCAGTCCAGGTAGCAGTGGCCGTTCTTGATCGCGTGGACGGCCTCGGCGAGGTCACCGGTGGACAGTTCCGCGAGAGAAACGGTGGCCGCGGGCATGCCGACGGAAGCCAAGTCCGCCTTCGGCCAGGCGGAAGCGGCGAGCTTCGTCATGCCTACTCACCTCCCCAAGCGAGTCAGCCACACTTATCGATCTGGTGTGCTAACTCCACGTTACGCCGATCCACCTAATAGAACAAGCATTCGAGGATGTGTATTTCCCGGATCTTCAGAAATCTTTTCCGCCATCGGGCCGCACAGTTCGGCGCAGGCATGTCCAGATCTCTCCCTTCGATCAGATGAACTTCCGTCATCCAGAACGATGAACTGTCGACCTGGAACGTTGTCAGAACGTCGATGAGCAGCATTCCTTCTATAGCTTCGCCAAGAACACGCCCACCCGGGCGTAGTCAGATTGTCGAAGGGACAGAAGTTCATGAAGCTTGCCACTCGTATGGCCACCGGTGTCGGGGCCGCTCTCGCCGTCGCCGGACTGATCGGCGGCGCCGGTCTCGCTGACGCCGCGATCAAGGCGAACAACCACACCGCGTCGGGCTCGGTGTCCGGCGACCGCATCACCGTCACCGTCAAGAACACCTCGGCTTCGACCGGGTATTGCAGCGCCTCGGCAATGGCCGGCAACCTCGAGAAGGAAACGGATCTCATCCTTGACTGGAACCGCAACGGCGATCACGAACAGCCAGCGCCCGATGACGTCGTTGCGGCCAAAGACAAGATTGTAAAGGCAGACACCACCGGCTCCGGAGAGCAGCCCACGCAGGTGCCCGCAGGACAGACCGGAAACCTTGCGCTCGCTACACCGGGCACCGGAAGCACCTTCACGATCATGACTTCCTGCGTTACGGACGCGCTCGGCAACAACCCGCAGGTGGAGCTCAGCACCTTTGTCCTCACGCGTTCGGGCGGCGGCAACACCGGCGGCGGGGACAGCGGCAGCTTGGGCGGCGGCCTGGGCAGCCTGAGCGGCCTCTTCTGATCCGCTGAGCCGGTTCCACCCTCCACCGGTCGTCTACGACGGCGACCGGTGGAGGGTGGCCAGCAGCGCCGCCACGGCGTCGGGAGCCGGCTGATAGGCCGGGAAGTAGCAGCAGACCTCGTCGGCGAAGTCGCCGAAGCGGCGACCGATCTCGGCGGCGCAGTCGGCGGGGCTGCCGACGACACCGATCCGCGCGACCATCTCGTCGGTGATCAGCGCCCGCATGGCGGCGTAGCCGCCGGTCTTGGACAGCCGGTTGAGTACCGGGTGCAGGTCTCCCCAGCCCTCGGCGTCGAGCACCGGTCGGTAGGCCGGCGTGGAGCCGTAGAAGGCGATGAGGACCGCGACGCCGTCGATCGCGGCACGCAGCTCCGCCTCATCGCGCCCGACGGCGACCATCGCCTGGCCGATGATCGGGAACTGCGCCCGCGTCCGCCCGCAGCGGCGCAGGCCCTCGTCGATGGCGGGCAGCGTGCGGTCGGTGAGGTGACGAACCGTGTTGAACGGCATCACGAGCAGCCCGTCGGCCACCTCGGCGGCGGTCCGCGTCATGATCGGTCCGAGCCCGCCCATCAACACCGGCGGCGGGCCGAACGGATTGGGCCCGGGGTCGAAGTTCGGCGGCATCAGCGTGTGCGTGTGGAACGTGCCGCGGAAGTCCAGCGGCTGCGCGCCCTCCCACGCCGCGAAGACCGCCTGCACCGCGCGGACGGTCTCGCCGAGGAACCGCGCGGGCGGATGCCACACGGCGCCGTAACGCTTCTCGATGTGCACCTTGATCTGCGTTCCGAGCCCGAGCCGGAAGCGGCCCTCGCTGTAGGCCTGCAGGTCGTACGCGGAGTGGGCCAGGTGCACGGGGCTGCGCGGCCCGGCGATCGCGACGTTCGTCATCAACTCCAGCGACGTGGTGCCGGCGGCGACGGACAGCGGCAGGAAGACATCGTGCGGCCCCTCGAAGGTGAACGCACCGTCGGCGCCGAGCGCGGCGAGTTCCCGCGCGTGCTCGGCCGCGCGCGGCAGGGAACCGTCGAGCTGCAGATGTACCTTCACCGGTGCCACCCTTGCACAACTCAGCCGGCCGGGGTGCGTGTCTGCGGTGGAAGCCCGACGCCCAGGTCCTCGCCGAGGCTGAACGAATACTCCAGCACCTCCCCCAGCCCGGTCGGCCGCATGCCGTGCAGCAGCGCGGTGTGCACCAGCTGCGCGAGATGGTACTCGGGATCCAGATCCAGTGCGCGTTCGACGGCGACGCTGGCGAACGCCCCTTCCCCGGACATGTAGTACAGGTGGCCGAGCAGGGTGGCCGCCGCGGCCCCCGGTCGACCGATCAGGCTGCGCGCCAAGCGCATCCACAGTTGTTCGGCCCGATCGCGCAGGTCGGTGAGCGAGAGCGCGAGGAGGACGTCGCGCGTATGCACCGAGCAGAGCGCCTCCGCGAGGGCATTCACCTCCGCGCACGACAGGTCGCCGTCGGCGCCGCGCCGCACCTGCCGCAGCACCAGCCGCGCGCCCGCCGCATCGGCTGCGCCCGGCGGCGCGGGCGCGACCATCGGCAGCACCGGCCGACAGGTGGTCGAATCGCAGTGTGCGCGCGGCTCGAGCACCGCGGCGAGGTCGTCGCGGCGCTCCAGGATGCGGCGTCCACCGAACACCGCGCGCTGCAGCGCGACGGGCGACATCAACGGATCGCTGAGCCGGCCGTGCGGCGCCACCTCCCCGGCGAACGGTGCGGGCGGACGCGAACGGCCCGGCCGACAGCGCGGCTCCCAACTGGTGAACCACCGTGCGCCCGTGGCCATTTCACCGATCACGAAGCCGGCCGACAAACCGCCCACCGCGGTGAAACTGCGTTCGACCGCGCGAAAGACCGCCGGATAGTCATCGGCCCGCGCATCGACCACCACCGCGACCACGCCGACGGCACCGTAGCCGGCGACGATCGTGCCCAGGTTCGCGATGCTGTCGCGCAGGACCGGGGCGGGCTTGCCGTCGGGCAGCAGCTCCAGATCCAGGCGCAGGGCCACCATCAACGTCCGGGAATCGGCGAAGGCCAGCAGGACCAGGGAGCGCTCGGGCCGGAAGCCGAGCAGCCCGGGGACCGCGGAGAGCAGTGGATCCGGATCGACCTGCAGGGCCGAGCCGTCGGACAGGAAGTGCGGTAGCGATGTCATGCATCCAGACTCGGCTCGGCGAGCGGGCCACGGCAGGGCCGAACCGCGGCGGTGTGGACAACAGTGGTTGCCCACAGGAGATCGCCGGGCCCCGGTGTGGAGCGCACGGGGCGGGGTCTAGCGTGCCCCGAGCCCCGACCAGTCCGGTCGTCACACGCTGGGTCAGGGCTTCCCGCCGAAAGCGTGGGCCACCGCGGTCGCGAAGAAGTCGGCGGTCGCTGCGTTGTCGGTATCCGACGGCGTGCCGAGCATCCGCAACTGAACCACCAGGCGGACGTCGCCGCGCTGGGCCACCCACTGCGCCGCGGTGGTCACCGTGTCCGAGCCCGGGGAGCGCAGCGTGCGCACCAGAGCCAGCGTGGTGACGTCGCCGTCGGCCCTCAGTTCGTCGGTGAGCTCGCTGCGGATCTCCTGCCGCCCCGTCGGGCCGCCGCGGAACTCGGGGCAGCCGCGCACCGCAGAAGCCAAGGCCTGCAACGATTCCGGCGATCGCACCACCATCTCGGTAAGCGTGCTGCTCTGGGCCGGCCCCGGACCGACGAGCACTACCGCGGTCGCGGTGTCGACCGCGGCGGGTGTGCACTCGGGCGGATTCACATCGCCGGTGGACGGTCGCAGCGTGATGTCGGAGACCGCGCCGGCCACCTGCGGGGCGGGCACCGGCGTCGCAGGCCCCGCCGGGAAGCTGTCCGCGGGCACCATCAGCGGGGTGTAGTCCGGTGCGGGTTCAGCGGATCCGGAGACCGAGCAGCCCGTCGCCAGGAGAACCACAGCGACAACTGCCGCCACAGAGGTAACAATTCTCACCACCCCACTGTGTCATCTTCGGGACCGACCGCGCGGGAATGACCCACCGTGGTTCGGCGTTACATGCATAGAGTTCCCGAACCTGGGACAATGATCATCTGGTCTCACGCGCGGCGCGAGACCGCCGACGAAGGGAGCACCCCGATGGACGAGCAGGAGAACCGCTCGCTGTACGAGCTCGAGTTCCCCGCGCCTGCCGTGGCCGATCCGCAGGGCGAGGGCCCCGTGTTGATCCACGCGTTGGACGGCTTCGCCGATGCCGGACACGCTGTCGCGCTGGCCGCCACCCACCTGCGCGAGGCGCTCGACTGCGAACTCGTCGCGACGTTCAACGCCGACGAACTGATCGACTACCGCTCGCGTCGACCGCTGATCTCCTTCACCGGCGAGAAGTTCGACGGCATCGAGATGCCGCGCCTCACCATGCATGCCCTGGTCGACAACGAGGGCACCGGTTTTCTGCTGCTGGACGGCTCTGAGCCGGACCTGCGCTGGGACCAGTTCACCACCGCCATCGCGGCCCTCGCCGAGCGTTTCGGCGTGAGCCAGGTGGTCGGCATGAACGCGATCCCGATGGCCGTGCCGCACACCCGCCCGTCGGGCGTGATCGGGCACGGCAGCGACACCGCCGCTCTCGGCGACATGCCGCGCTGGGGCAACGAGATGAAGCTGCCCGCGAGCGCGTCCATGCTGCTGGAACTGCGCCTTGCCGAGGCCGGTTACCGCACCGTGGGCCTGTCCGCACATGTGCCGCACTACCTCGCGCAGACCAATTACCCGGCCGCCTCGGCCGCACTGTTGGCCGCTTTGGGTCAGGTCTCCGGACTCGACCTGCCGATCGCCGCACTCGAGAACGCCGCGGCCAAGGTGGCCGAGCAGATCGACGAGGAAGTCACCGGCAACGCCGAGATCAGCACCGTGGTGACAGCACTGGAGCAGCAGTACGACGCCTACCTGAAGGCCAAGGCCGACCGCGAGCTGCTGGCCGCCGACGAGGAGGATCTGCCCTCCGGCGACGAACTCGGGGCCGAGTTCGAGCGCTTCCTGGCCGAGCACGCGGCCGAGTTCGACCGCCCGAGCAATCCCGACGAAGAGGACACCCCCTGAGCGAGCAGAGTCCGCTTACTCCCCTGTCCGACGAGACCGCCGCCTTCGAGCATTTCCTTGCTTGGTGGGCGGCGCGGGGCATCGATCTCTACCCGCATCAGGAAGAGGCCTTGCTCGAGCTGATCTCCGGCGCCAACGTGATCTTGGCGACGCCGACCGGTTCGGGCAAGTCTCTCGTCGCCTCCGGCGCGGTCTATTTCGCCCGCTGTCGCGGTCAGCGCGCGTACTACACCGCCCCCATCAAGGCGCTCGTGAGCGAGAAGTTCTTCGATCTGTGCGAGCAGTTCGGCGCGGAGAACGTGGGCCTGATGACCGGCGACGCCAGCGTCAACACCGACGCCCCCATCGTGTGCGCGACGGCGGAGATCGTCGCCAACATCGCCCTGCGCGACGGTCCGAACTCCGACGTCGGCGTGCTGGTAGCCGACGAGTTCCACTACTACGGCGAATCCGATCGCGGCTGGGCCTGGCAGGTCCCGCTCATCGAACTGCCGCACACCCAGTTCCTGCTGATGTCGGCCACCCTGGGCGACGTCGACTTCTTCGCCGAGGACCTGACCCGTCGCACCGGCCGGTCCACCGTCGAAGTGACCGGCGCGCAGCGGCCGGTGCCGCTGGAGTACCGGTACGCGACCACTCCGATCCACGAAACCATCGAAGAGCTGATCACCAAGGGCCAGGCCCCGGTCTACGTGGTGCACTTCACCCAGGCGCACGCCGTCGAACGGGCCCAGGCGCTCACCTCGGCCAAGATCTGCACCAAGGAGGAGAAGGCGGCCATCGTCGAGGCGATCGGCGACTTCGAGTTCCGCACCGGATTCGGCGACACCCTCTCTAAACTGCTGCGCGCGGGCATCGGCGTCCACCACGCCGGCATGCTGCCGCGTTATCGCCGCCTCGTCGAACGGCTGGCCCAGGCCGGCCTGCTGAAGGTGGTGGCCGGTACCGACACCCTCGGGGTGGGCATCAACGTGCCCATCCGGACCGTGCTGTTCGCCGGGCTCACCAAGTACGACGGCCACCGGGTGCGCCGCCTGCGGGCCCGCGAGTTCCACCAGATCGCCGGTCGCGCCGGTCGCGCCGGCTTCGACACCATCGGCTACGTGGTGGCCCAGGCCCCCGAGCACGACGTGGAGAACGCCCGCCTCGTCGCCAAGGCCGGCGACGATCCGAAGAAACTGCGAAAGCTGGTGCGCCGCAAGCCCCCCGAGGGCTTCGTCGGCTGGGGCGAGCAGACCTTCTTCACGCTGATCGACGCACCCGACGAACAGCTGCGTTCGCACTTCCGGATCACCACCGCCATGCTGATGGAGGTCCTGGAACGGCCCGGCGACTGCTTCGCCGCGCTGCGCCACCTGCTCGAAGAGAATCACGAGCCGCGCAAGCGGCAATTGCGTCACATCAAGCACACCATCGCCCTGTACCGAGACCTCGTGGAGACCGGCATCGTGACCCGCCTGGACGCGCCCGCCGCCGACGGCAAGAGGGTGGAGATCTCGGTGGACCTGCCGGAGAACTTCGCCCTCACCAACCCGTTGTCGGCGTTCGCGGTGGCGGCCTTCGATCTGCTCGATCCCGAGTCGGACACCTTCACCCTCGACGTGGTCTCCATCCTCGAATCGACGCTCGACGACCCGCGGCAGGTACTGATGGCCCAGCGCAAGCGGGCCCGGGACGTCGCGATGGCCGAAATGAAGGCCGACGGCCTCGAGTACGAGGAGCGGATGGAGCGACTGGAGGAGATCACCTGGCCGCAGCCGCTCGCCGAGGAGATCGACTTCGCCTACCAGACCTACAAGGCCGGGCACCCGTGGCTCGCGAACACCCCGCCGTCGCCGAAGTCGGTGCTGCGGTACATGCGCGAGCGATCGATGACCTTCACCGAGCTGGTCAGCGAGTTCGGTCTGCAGCGCAGCGAGGGCGTGGTCCTGCGCTACCTCACCGACTGTTACCGCGCGCTGCGCAGCGGCCTGCCGATGTCGGCGGTGACCGACGACATCGAAGACCTCACCGACGAACTCGCCGACCTGATCCGCGGCGTGGACTCCAGCCTGATCGACGAGTGGGAGACGCTCACCGCCCAGGACGCCACGACCGCCTAGAGGTCCACTGACCCTAGACCAGGGTCACCTCGCCGGTGCCTGCGGCCAGCGCGGCGATCTCGGTGGCGAGTTCCGCGTAGGCCTCCCCACGCCCGGACGAGGTGCGATAGACCAATCCGATGCGACGGCCCGGCCGCGGCCGAGTGAACTCGGCGATGGACAACCCGCCGGAGGCCGTCTCCACCGCGACCGCCGTCCGGGGGATCAGCGTGACGCCGAGGCCGCCCTCCACGCACTGCACCGCGGTGGTCAACGATGCCGCCCGGGTCTGCCGCACATCCGGGTTCACCCCCGCGAGCTGGCAGACCTCGAGCGCCTGATCGCGCAGGCAGTGCCCTTCGTCGAGCAGCAGCAGCGGCAGGTCTTCCAGCATCGCCGGCGGCAGCCGCTTGCGGCCGGCCAGGCGGTGCCCGCTGGGCAGGGCGAGCACGAAGTCCTCGTGATACATCGGGATCTCGCCCATGCCCGGGGCGTTGGTCGGCAGGGCCAGCACCGCCGCATCGAGGGTGCCTTCGCGGAGCTGATCGAGCAGCCGAGCGGTCTGATCCTCCACCACCCGCAGGTCCAATTCCGGATGCACTTCCGGCAGGCCGTGCAGCAGGCGCGGCAGCAGATAGGGCGCGATCGTCGGGATCAGACCGAGTCGCATCGGGCCGCGCAACGGGTCGGCCTCACCGGCCGCGACGGCGAGGAGGTTGTCGATTCCGTCGCACGCGGCGATCGCCGACGGCAGTAGTCGCCGCCCCTCTGCGGTGAGCATCACGCGGCGCGTTGTGCGCTCCACCAGTTGCACGCCGAGACCCGCTTCGAGGCCGGCCAGGGCTTGCGACAGCGAGGGCTGACTCACGCCCAGTTCGGTTGCGGCAGAACCGAAGTGCAGCTTCTTGGCCACCGCGACGAAGGCGCGCAGTCCGCCCACCGACGGCTGATAACTCTGATTCATCATGCCTATCAATATAGTGCCTATCATCACGTTTCGCTTTTAGAGCGAATGAGGCAAAATAGAAGACACCGCACCCCCAACGATCAAGGAGTCATGACATGGCGCTGCTTACCATCGGCGATCAGTTCCCCGAGTACAACCTCACCGCTGTGATCGGTGGCGACCTCTCCAAGGTCGACGCCCAGCAGCCGGACGACTACTTCACCACCGTCTCGAGCGACGACTACAAGGGCAAGTGGCGCGTGGTCTTCTTCTGGCCGAAGGACTTCACCTTCGTGTGCCCCACCGAGATCGCTGCCTTCGGCAAGCTGAACGACGAGTTCGCCGACCGCGACACCCAGGTGCTCGGCGCCTCGGTCGACAACGAGTTCGTGCACTTCCAGTGGCGCGCACAGCACGAGGATCTGAAGACCCTCCCCTTCCCCATGCTGAGCGACCTGAAGCGTGAGCTCGTCGAGGCCACCGGCGTCCTGAACGCCGACGGTGTCGCCGATCGCGCGACCTTCATCGTCGACCCGAACAACGAGGTCCAGTTCGTCTCGGTCACCGCCGGTTCGGTCGGCCGCAACGTCGACGAGGTCCTGCGCGTCCTCGACGCCCTCCAGTCCGACGAGCTGTGCGCCTGCAACTGGAAGAAGGGTGACCCGACCATCGACGCCGGCGAGCTCATGAGCGCCTCGGCCTGATTCGGAGTACCACGATGAGCATTGACAACCTCAAGGAAGCTCTTCCCGAGTACGCCAAGGACCTGAAGCTGAACCTCAGCTCGATCAGCCGCACCACCGTGCTGAACGAGGAGCAGCTGTGGGGCTCCCTGCTCGCGTGCGCCGCCGCGACCCGCAACGCCACCGTGTTGCGCGAGATCGCCGACGAGGCGGCCGACAACCTGTCGGCCGAGGCCTACAACGCCGCCCTCGGCGCCGCATCGATCATGGGCATGAACAACGTCTTCTACCGGGGACGCGGTTACCTCGGCAAGTACGACGATCTGCGCCCGGGCCTGCGGATGAACATCATCGGCAACCCCGGTGTGGACAAGGCCCTGTTCGAGCTGTGGTCGATGGCCGTGTCGGCCATGAACGGCTGCGAGCACTGCGTCGCCGCCCACGAGAACGTGGTCCGCGAGGCCGGACTCGAGCGCGAAGCGGTGTTCGAGGCCCTCAAAGTCGCGTCCATCGTGCAGGGCGTCGCCCAGGCCGTCTCCATCGCCGAGACCCTGAGCTGAGCCGCCTGCTCTGAGAAGTCAGTACACGTGAAAGGCCCCCGCCGTAGCGGGGGCCTTTCACGTTGCTGTGTCGGTCAGGACAGCGCGGCGGCGAAGCGCTCGGCCATCTCGTTGACCTCGGCGGTGGTCATCACGAAGGCCGGCGAGATCTGCAGTGCGCCCATGCCCGCAGCGCGACCGGCGACGCCGTTCTTCCGCAGACGCAACACGGCGGCCTGAGCGTCGGACGGATCGGCCAGCTGCACGCCGGTCACCGCGCCCACGCCGGTACGCACCTCGGCCACCGCATCCAGTTCGGCGAGCGGTGCGAACGCCGCCGCCAGGTCGCCTTCGAGGCGGGTCGCCTCGTCGAGCAGACCCTCGCGCTCGATGATGTCGAAGTTGGCCATCGCCGCGGCGGCCGCGCCGTAGTGCCCGCCGTAGGTGTAGCCGTGTCGCCACCAGGTGCCGCCGGCGAAGAACGGTTCGGCGATGTGCGGCGCCGCGATCATCGCGCCCATGGGCACGTAGCCGCTGGTGAGACCCTTGGCCGAGGTGATCATGTCCGGTGCCAGATCGAAGCGGCTCGACGCGAACCAGTGACCGTGCCCGATACGGCCGTACCCGGTGACCACCTCGTCGGCGATGAACAGGACGTCGTGCTCGCGGCAGATGTCGCGCACCTCGCGGAGGTAACCGTCCGGCGGCAGGTAGATGCCGCCGGCGCCGATGATCGGCTCGGCGATGAACGCGGCCACGTTCTCCGCGCCCACCCGCTCGATCACGCCGAGCAGCGCCTTGGCGTCGTCCCACTCGATGTTCTCGGTGTCCGGCATGAACTCGGGCCCGTAGCCCTCCCGGTTCAGGGGGATCCCGGCGAGCGCGGTACCGCCGATGTGCATGCCGTGGTAGGCCTTGCTGCGGGAGACCACGAGTCGCTTCTCGGGCCGGCCCAGCTCCGTCCAGTAGCGGCGGGCGAGCTTCACCGCGGTATCGACCGCGTCACTGCCGCCCGAGGTGAACATCACCTTGGAGCCCGGCACCGGCGCCATCGCGGCCACCCGCTCGGCGAGCGCGATCAGACCGTCCCCCGCGTAGTCGCCGAAGTTCGAGTAGTGCGCCACCGTCGAGAGCTGACGGCCGACGGCCTCGCCGATCTCGGTGCGCCCGTGGCCCACGTTCGTGAACCAGAGGCCGGCGGTCGCATCCAGATACTCGTTGCCCGCATCGTCGTAGATTCGGACGCCCTCACCTCGAGTGATGACGAACGGCCCGTTGTCGGTGACCATGCCCATGTCGGCGAATCCATGCCAAAGAGAACCCATGGGTACCACTATTTCACGGCGGCGCCCGATTTCCCGGCGGGCCCCGGTTCCCGGCGATCATGCTCGGATGCGCCGCTCGCCGATGCGGCCCCATAGACTCGGAGCCATCATGGCTGTCCCCGTCCTCACCTTCCCGCCGGAGCTTCCGGTCAGCGCGTCCCGCGACGAGATCGCCCGCGCCATCGCCGACCATCAGGTGGTGGTGATCGCCGGTGAGACCGGTTCGGGCAAGACCACGCAGCTGCCGAAGATCTGCCTGGCGCTGGGCCGCGAGTCGATCGGGCATACGCAGCCGCGACGCATCGCCGCCACCTCGGTGGCCCGCCGGATCGCCGACGAGACGCAGACCGAACTGGGCGACGTGGTGGGCTACAGCGTCCGGTTCTCCGACAAGTCCGGCAAGCACACCAAGATCCGCGTGATGACCGACGGCATCCTGCTGCGGGAGATCACCTCCGACCCGAAGCTGTCCCGCTACGACACGATCATCATCGACGAGGCCCACGAACGCAGCCTCAACATCGACTTCCTGCTCGGCTATCTCAAGCGCCTGCTGCCGTCCCGCCCGGACCTCAAGGTGATCATCACCTCGGCCACCATCGAGCCGGACCGCTTCGCCCGGCATTTCGCCGGCCCCGACGAGGACGTCCCGATCCTCGAGGTGTCCGGCCGCACCTACCCCGTCGAAGTGCGGTACCGGCCGCCGGTGTCCGACGACGAGGACCATGCCGACCTCGACCAGATCGCCGCGATCGACGCCGCGGTCAGCGAACTGTGGTCGTCCGGCCGCGGCGACATCCTCGTCTTCCTGCCGACCGAGCGCGATATCCGCGACACCGCCGACGCCCTCTCCCGGCGCAGCGAAGCCGAGATCGTGCCGCTGTACGCCCGCCTGTCGGTCGCCGAGCAGCAGAAGATCTTCACGCCGTCCGACGGACGGCGCATCGTGCTGTCGACCAACGTCGCCGAGACCTCGCTGACCGTGCCCGGCATCCGGTACGTCATCGACACCGGCACCGCCCGCATCTCGCGCTACTCCACCCGCACCAAGGTGACGCGCCTGCCCATCGAGAAGGTCTCCCAGGCCAGCGCCCGCCAGCGCGCCGGCCGGTGCGGCCGCGTGGCGCCCGGCATCTGCATCCGCCTGTACTCCGAGGACGACTTCGACGCCCGCCCCGAGTACACCGACCCGGAGATCCTGCGCGCGAACCTGGCCGCGGTGATCCTGTCGATGCTGTCACTGCGGCTGGGCGACGTCGCCGAGTTCCCGTTCGTCCAGCCACCCGAGCAGCGGGCGATCAACGGCGGCATGACGCTGCTGTCCGAGCTCGGTGCGGTCACCGGCACCGATTCGGCGCAGGCGCGGCTCACCAAGACCGGACGCGACCTGGCGCGCCTGCCGATCGACCCGCGCCTGGCCCGCATGCTGGTGGCCGGTCACGAGAACGGCTGTCTCGACCACATCCTGCCGATCGCCGCGGCGCTGTCGCTGCCGGACGTCCGAGAGTTCCCCTCCGACAAGCGCGAGGCCGCGCAGGCCGCGCACCGCGAGTACGCGGTGCCCGGCTCGGAGTTCCTCAGCCGCCTCAAGCTCTGGCACCACCTGCACGAGCAGCGGGAAGCCTTGTCGGGCAACCAGTTCCGGCGCCAGTGTGAGCGCAGCTTCCTGCACTACCTGAGGATCCGCGAATGGACGGATCTGCACCGTCAACTCCGTCGTACGGTGTCCGACCTGGGCTGGGAGATACCGAAGACCGAAATCGATCCGTCGGCCATCCATCGCAGCCTGCTCACCGGCCTGCTCACCAACATCGGTGCGCGCCAAGGCGATACCCGCGAATACCTGGGCACCCGCGGCACCAAGTTCGCCATCTTCCCGGGTTCGGAACTGGCCAAGAAGGCGCCCTCCTTCGTGATGACCGCCGAACTGCTGGAGACCTCCCGACTGTTCGCGCACACCGTGGCCTCGATCGATCCGGAATGGGTGGAGCAGATCGCCCCCGACCTGGTGACGCGCACCTACAGCGAGCCCGCCTGGTCGTCGCGCCGCGGGGCCGTGACGGCCAAGGAGAAAGTCAGCCTCTACGGGGTACCGCTCATCGCGTCGCGCACGGTGAACTACGGCCGCATCGACCCGGTCGAGTCGCGAGCGTTGTTCCTACAGGCCGCGCTCGTCGAGGGTCGCTGGCGCACCCGGCACGAGTTCTACGCGCACAACCGCCGGCTCTTGGCCGACGCCGAGGACCTCGAGCACCGCGCCCGTCGGAACGTCCGCCTCAGCGACGGCGACCTCTACGACTTCTATGACGCCCGGATCCCGGCGCACGTCGTCTCCACCCGACACTTCGACACGTGGTGGAAGAAGGCCTCCCGCACCGATCCCAAGCTCCTCCACCTGGACGAGGCCGGTTCGGTCGCGGCCGTTCCGGCGGCCGCCGATTTCCCCGCCGCCTGGCAGCAGGGCCCGACCCGACTGGAACTGCGCTATCACTTCGCCCCCGGCGCACCCGACGACGGCGTCACCGTGCTGATCCCGCGTCCCCTGCTCGAGCACGTCCACGCGGGCGGCTTCGACTGGTTGGTCCCGGGGCTGCGCAGCGAGTTGGTCACCGCGCTGATCCGGTCCCTACCCAAGGGATTGCGCAAGTCCCTCTCGCCGGCCCAGCAGTACGCCGATCTGGTCCTCAGCAAGATCACACCGCGCTCCGAGCACCTGCTGCCCGCCCTCGCGCGAGAACTCGGCGAGATCGCTCGCATCAGCCTGTCCCCCAGCGACTTTCGCACCGACGACCTGCCGGCCCACCTGCGCATCCATTTCGCGGTCACCGACGCCGGCGGCGCGATCATCGGCCGCGCCGACCGCTTGGAACCGCTGCGCGCCGAGTTCGGCCGTGCACCCGCCCCCGCTGCGGCCGCACCGGTGTACCGAGACTGGAAGCCGGACGGCATCGGCACCCTCGCGGAGAGCCGCGACGACGTGGTGGCCGGCCAACCCGTCGTCACCTACCCCACCCTGGCGCCCGTCGGCGACGGCGTCCGAGTGAGTGAGGCGACGTCGGCGAGCGCTCGCGACGCGGGCATCGCCGCCGGCATCGCCCACCTGTTGGCGCAGGCGATCACCCCGTTGAACAAGAAGGTCGCCAACGGTCTGCCACCGGCCGAGCGCCTCGCGCTGAGCCAGAATCCGTACGCCGACCCGCAGCAGCTGTTCGCCGACTGCACACGTCGCGCCATCGCCGACACCCTAGCCAAGGAACCGGACGTGGCGTCGCTTCGCACCCCGGAACAGTTCGCCGCGCTGCGCGAGCGTCTGTCACCGGTGATCCGCGCCGCCGCACCGGAGTACTTCATGCACGCCGCCCGCGCCCTGGCCGCGCTCGGCCCCACCGCCCGCGCCGTCGACGCGCACAGCGGCAGCGCCGCGGCCGACGACGTTGCCGAGCAGACCGCGCACCTGATCTTCGACGGCTTCGTCGGCGAGACTCCGCTGGCGCACCTGCTCCATCTACCGCGCTACCTGTCGGCGGCCCAGGCCCGACTGAACGCGCTCCCCGGCTCCGCCGCCCGCGACAACGCCGGCCTCGACACGGTGGACCGGGTCATCGCGCACTGGAACCGACGACTCGCGGCGCTTCCTGCGCACCGGCACGACGCCCTCAACGACCTGGTTCACTGGCAGTTGGAGGAACTGCGGGTCAGCTTGTTCGCGCAGCAGCTGGGGACCTCGGGACCGATCTCGGAGAAGCGGGTGATGAAGGCCATCGAGTCCTTCGAGTGAGGCGGGCCTTCGAGTGAGGCTGATCCGCACGCAGCGGCGGTGGGTCAGCCGACCGGTTCGCGGCGCGAATCCTTGCGCAGATCGTCGATCTCGCGCTGAAAGTCGTCGGCGGATTCGAAGGACCGATAAACCGACGCGAACCGCAGGTAGGCCACCTCGTCGAGGTCCCGCAGCGGCCCGAGGATCGCCAGGCCGACCTCGTGGCTGGGGATCTCGGCCGATCCCGAGGCGCGGACGGTGTTCTCCACCGCGGCCGCCAGCTGCGCCAGCGAATCCTCGGTGACCGATCGGCCCTGGCACGCCCGGCGCACACCCTTCATCACCTTTTCCCGGTTGAAGGGCTCGGTGACGCCGTTGCGCTTGACCACCGCCAGCACCGCCGACTCGACGGTGGTGAACCGGCGACTGCATTCCGAGCACGACCGGCGGCGTCGAATCGACGCTCCGTCGTCGGAGGCGCGCGAATCAACCACTCGGGTGTCGTCGTTCTTGCAGAACGGGCATCGCATGCCCCCAGCGTACTCGGCGCCATCGCGGCCTCAGCGGTAGGCGGGCACCACGAGCGCCTGACCGGGGCGCAGTCCGCTGGCGTCGAGACCGTTCAGGTCGCGCACCGTGGCGATCACCGACGCCGCGGAGCGATCCGGAGCGATCCGCTCGGCCAACGACGACAGCGACTCACCGCTGCGCACGTGGACCACCTCGGTCTGGGCCGGCACGCCGCTGACGGCCTTCTCGTAGTCCTCACCGACCATGCCGAGCACGACGACCACGGCGGCCAGCGCGGCACCGAGGAGCACGCCGGCCGCCCAGCGACGACGCACCGCCGTCGAACGATCCACGGTGTTCGAACGGGCACGGGCCGCCCGAGCGGCGCTCGTGGTCGGCGACGCAGCGCGCTCGGCGCGCCGCGCCGGACGCGTTCGAACGCTCGGTGCCGGGCACACCGGGGTGGCGGCGGCGACCGCGCGCGGACGTCGGCCGGTGGCCCGGCAGGTGGTCTGAATCAGGGGAACGTCGCAGGTCATCGTGGTGGACTGCGGCAGCGTCGAGGCGGACGCGGGGCGGCGGGTCAGCAGCTCGGTCATCGTGGAACTCCCATCGTTCGTACGTTCGATGAACTCTTGTTCGATAGTTAACACCACGCCTCGGACATCCGCTACGACACGTCGAACAATTGTTTGATTTCTGTGACCTACTCGACTAAATTGGAGGGCGACCCCGATCGAAAGGAAGTTCGATGAACGACGGACCGCACACGTCGAACGTGGACCCGCTGTTGTCGACGGCCACCCTGGAGGCCTCACTGACGCAGCGTCAGCGCGAAGTTCTCGAGTACATCCGCTCCTCGGTGCGCGAACGCGGCTATCCGCCGAGCATTCGCGAGATCGGTGAGGCCGTCGGCCTCGCCTCCACCTCGTCGGTGGCGCACCAGCTGCGCACGCTCGAGCGCCGCGGGCTGCTCAAGCGCGATCCGCACCGTCCGCGCGCGGTGAATGTCCGCGACGAGCAGCGCACCCCGCCCCCGGCCGCCGATCATGCGGATCCGAACGTCCCCGCACCGGCCTACGTCCCGGTGCTCGGCCGGATCGCGGCCGGCGGCCCGATCCTCGCCGAGGAAGCGGTCGAGGACGTCTTCCCGCTGCCCAAGGAACTGGTCGGCGAGGGCTCCCTGTTCCTGCTGCGCGTAGTCGGCGAGTCGATGATCGACGCGGCGATCTGCGACGGCGACTGGGTGGTGGTGCGTCAGCAGAACGTGGCCGACAACGGCGACATCGTCGCCGCCATGATCGACGGCGAGGCCACCGTGAAGACGTTCAAGCGGATCGACGGACACGTGTGGCTGCTGCCGCACAACGAGCACTTCGAGCCCATCCCGGGCGACGACGCCGCGATCCTCGGCAAGGTCGTCACCGTGATGCGGCGCATCTGACGCCGGTTCAGCCCAATACCGCCCGGGCCGCAGCCCGGCCGTCGACGGGACTGTCGGCGGCCACTGCGGCCTGAGCGGCGGCGGCGCACTGGTCCAGCGTCACGGTCGCGAGCTTGCGACCCACCGGCGCGGCGGCGGCGGGCGCGCACGACAGCGAGCTGACGCCCAGCCCCACCAGAACGCAGGCCAACAGCGGGTCGGCGGCCGCCTCGCCGCAGACCCCCACCGGCTTGTCGGCTGCTCGGCCTGCCGCCCCGACCCGTTCCACCAGCGCCAGGACGGCCGGCTGCCACGGGTCGGTCAGCGCCGCCAATTCGGCGGACATCCGGTCGGCGGCCATCGTGTACTGCGTCAGATCGTTGGTGCCGATGGACACGAAGTCCACTTCGGCCAGGATCTTCTCGGCCTGCACCGCCGCCGACGGCACCTCGATCATCACCCCCGGAGTCAACCCGCGCTCGCGCACCTGCGCCGCGAACTCGCGGGCCTCCACCACCGTCGCGACCATCGGGGCCATCACCCACGGCACCGCGCCGGCGCCGTCCGCGGCCGCCGCGATCGCATCGAGTTGGTGCTCACGGATCTCCGGGTGCGTCGCCACGATGCGGTTGCCGCGCACCCCCATGGCCGGATTGTCCTCGTGGGGATGGTTCACGAAACGCAGCGGCTTGTCCGATCCGGCGTCGAGGGTGCGGATCACCACCTTGTCGCCGTCGAAGGCGTCGATGACTTCGCGGTAGAGGCTCTGCTGCTGCGCCACCGAGGGCTCGTCGGGGCGCTCCAGGAAGGCCAGCTCGGTACGGAACAGTCCGACCCCGGCCAGAATGCCGAGATCGGCGGCGCTGCGCGCGGAGACACCGTCGGCCACGTTCCCCAGAATCGCCACGGCGTGCCCGTCGGCCGTGCGGCCGGGTCCGCGCCACTGCGCCACTTCGGCCGCCAACTGCTGTGCCGCCTCGACCGCCGCGGCGATCTGCTCCGCGTCCGGGTCGACGCCCACCACGCCCCGTTCGCCGTCGACGAAGACCATGGCTCCCGTATCGACCCGATTCAGGTCGGCGACGGCCACGACGCACGGAATGCCGAGTTGCCGGGCGATGATCGCCGTGTGGCTCGACGGCCCGCCCAAGCGGGTGGCCAGGGCCACCACCAGCTTCGGATCCAGGCCGGCGGTGTCGGCCGGGGCCAGATCGTCGGCCAGCAGGACCGACGGCTGCTCGGGCAGTGGGATGCCCGGCTCCGGTAGGCCGAGAACCTCGGCGACCACCCGGTTGCGGATGTCGGCGAGGTCGGTGACGCGTTCGGCCATCAGCCCGCCGAGTTTGGCGAACATGTCGGAGATCGTGTCGATCGCCCGCACGGTGGCCGCGGCGGCCGGCGTGCCCTTCTCGATCAGTCCGGTGGCGGTGGCGATCCACGCGCGGTCCTTGGCCAGGGCGGCGGTCGCCGCCAGCACTTCCGCCGTACTGCCGGTGTTGGCCCGGGCCCGCGCGGTGAAGCGCTCCGCCACCGTCTCGGCTGCGGCGACGAAGCGTGCGGCCTCGGCCGCGCGCTCGGTTTCGGGAATCTCCGCGGCCGCGTCGACGTCGTACTCCGGCACGCCGGACACTCGGATCACCGGCCCGTAGGCGAGTCCGGATACGACCGGCGTGCCGACCACCGCGGCGACGGCCCCATAGTTCTGTGCGGTACTGCTCTCCACCTGTGCCATGTGATCGAGATTACAGTGAACCCTTGACTTGTCAACACGTTCACAGGTAAACACAGATATAACCAATCCAGGACGGGAGGGCTTCCGTGTACGCCGAAGAACGCCAACAGGCCATTGCCACCGAGGTGCGCAACCACGGCCGCGTCGCGGTGGCCGAACTCGCCGTGCGCTTCGACGTGACCGGGGAGACCGTGCGCCGTGACCTCGGGGTGCTGGCCGACCAGGGCGTCCTGGTCCGCGTCCACGGCGGCGCCGTCCGGCCGGATCTGGGCGAAGTGGTCGAGGAACCCGATCTGGGCCAGCGCGAACGGTCGCGGGCACCGGAGAAGTCGGCGATCGGGCTGGCCGCCCAGGCGTTCCTGCCACCCGACGGCGGCTCGGCCCTCTTCGATGCGGGCACCACCACGCTGCGCGCCGCACTCGCGGTGCCGCCCGAACGCCGCTTGACGGTGGTCACCAATGCGGTTCCGCTCGCCGGGCATCTGTCCACCCTGCCGAACTGCGAGGTGACCCTCGTCGGCGGTCGCATTCGCGGGAAGACGCAGGCCGCGGTGGGAACCGAGACCGTCGACGTACTCCGCCGGCTGCGCGTCAACGTCGCCTTCCTCGGCACCAACGGACTGAGCCGCACGCACGGCCTGTCCACCCCGGATGCCGACGAAGCCGCCACCAAGTCCGCTATGATCGCCGCCGCCGAACAGGTGGTGGTGCTGGCCGACTCCAGCAAGTTCCACCGCGAACACCTCGTGAGTTTCGGGGCGCTGAGCGACGTCGACGTGATCGTCACCGACGGTGGACTGAACCCGGCGGTGCGGCGGGAACTGCAAGACCTCGACATCGAGGTGGTGATCGCATGATCGTCACCGTGACGGCCAATCCCAGCGTGGATCGGACCATCTCCCTCGACGCACCACTCGCCCGCGGTCACGTGCAACGCGCCGCCGCGGTGACGAACCAGCCGGGCGGCAAGGGCATCAACGTGGCCCGCGCGGTGCACGGAGCCGGACTGAGAACCCTTGCGGTCCTGCCTGCGGGACCGTCGGACCCGCTGCGCATCCAGCTGGAGGCCACCGGCCTGCCGCACCGCAGCGTCCCGATCGATCAGCCGGTGCGCACCAACCTGACCATCGCCGAACCGGACGGCACCACCACCAAGGTCAACGAGCCCGGCCCCGGGCTGTCCGCCGGCGAGCTGGCCCGGCTGACCGACCTGGTCGCAGCAGTCGCCGCCGATGCCCGGTGGGTGGCGCTGTGCGGTTCCCTGCCTCCCGGAGTGCCGGACGACTGGTACGCCGCCGTCACCGCGCGCCTGCACGCGGGCGGACACCGGGTGTCCGTCGACACCTCGGGGCCGCCGCTGCTGGCGATCGCCGGTGCCCGACCGGATCTGCTCAAGCCCAACGCCTTCGAGCTCGCCGAACTGATCGGGGGCGACGGCGCCTCGCTGGAGGCCGCCGCCGAGGCCGGAGATCTGACGCCGGTCCAGTCCGCCGCGTCCGCGCTCGCCGCGCGCACCGGCGGGGCCGTCCTCACCACGCTCGGCGCGGCCGGTGCCGTGCTCACCACCGCCGAAGGCTCCTGGTTCGCGACACCGCCGCAGATCCGGGTGCGCAGCACGGTCGGTGCCGGTGACTCGTCGCTGGCCGGCTACCTCATCGCCGAGCATCGCGGGGCGTCGCCGGAGGACCGGCTGCGCACCGCGGTCGCCTACGGCTCGGCGGCTGCCGCGTTGCCCGGCACCACTCCCCCCGACCCCACCGATCTCGACCTGGCCGGCGTTCACGTCCGGCCCCTGTCCTGACGCCGCACGCACGAGAAGAAGGAATCCCTCATGGCCGAACCGATCATCACGTCCGAGCTGGTCCTGCTCGACGCGGACGCGGGTGCCGACGCGGAGGCGGTGATCGCCGCGCTCGCACAGACGCTCGGTGCCACCGGCCGGTGCACCGATCCCGACGAGCTCGTCACCGCCGCCCTCGCCCGGGAGGCGTCCTCACCCACCGGACTGCCCGGCGGCTTGGCCATCCCGCACGCCCGCGTCGACTCGGTGACCACTGCGTCGCTGGTGATGGCCCGGCTGTCGCACAAGGTCGACTTCGGCGCCGCCGACGGCCCGGCCGACATCGTCTTCCTGATCGCCGCACCGGGCGGTGCGGGCAGCGCGCACATGAAGCTGCTCAGTTCGCTGGCCCGGGCGCTGGTCCGGCCCGACTTCGTCGCAGCTCTGCGTGCGGCGCCGGACGAGGCCGCGGTCGTCGAACTGGTCGACGAGGCGGTGAACCCGCCCCCGAAACCCGCTCCCGACGCGGCACCCTCCGCAGCCGCACCGGTGCCCGCCGAGCCGGCGACCACCGCACCGGCCGAGTCCGCCGAGTCGGCGCAACAGCCCGTGCGCATTCTCGCGGTGACCGCGTGCCCCACCGGCATCGCGCACACCTACATGGCCGCCGATGCACTGTCGTTGGCCGCCGAACGCGCCGGGGTCGAGTTCAGCGTGGAGCCGCAGGGCTCGTCCGGAACCACGCCGTTCACCGCCGCCGCCCTCGAGCAGGCCGATGCGGTCATCTTCGCCACCGACGTGGGGGTCAAGGGCCGCGAACGATTCGCCGGTAAGCCGGTCATCGAATCGGGCGTGAAACGGGCCATCAACAGTCCCGACGACATGATCGCCGAAGCCGTCGCGGCCGCCGCCGACCCGCGGGCCCGGCGCGTCCCGGCCGGCAGTGGTGCCGCGTCCGAGGCCGCCGACGACGGCGGTTCGACCATCGGCCTCGGCGGCCGCCTCAAGCAGGCGCTGCTGACCGGCGTCAGTTACATGATCCCGTTCGTCGCCGCCGGCGGCCTCCTCATGGCCCTCGGTTTCCTGTTCGGCGGCTACGAGATCGCGAACGCGAGAGTCTGTGTGCCGCAAGGACTCGTCGACGGCGACGTCACGTACCCGGCGGGCTGTCTCGGCGGCATGAACGACGCCGCGTTCTACGCGCTCAACAACACCCTCTGGAATCTGCCGCCCGGCGGCCTGCTGCAGTATCTGGGCGCCGTCTTCTTCGCGATCGGCAGCCTGGTGATGGCCTTCATGGTGCCGGTGCTCGCCGGCTACATCGCCTTCGCCATCGCCGACCGTCCCGGCATCGCCCCCGGTTTCGCGGCCGGTGCGGTCTCCCTCGCCGTCGGCGCCGGCTTCATCGGCGGCCTGATCGGCGGCCTCTTCGCCGGTGTGGTGGCGCTGTGGTTCACCCGCCTGAAGCTGCCGCGCTGGGCGGCCGGCCTGATGCCCGTCGTCATCATCCCGCTGTGCGTCACCCTCATCGTCGGCGGCATCATGTACATGTTCCTCGGCGGACCGCTGAGCTGGCTCAACGAGCAGATGGAAGACGGCCTCAACTCGATGTCGGGCAGCTCCAAGATCGTGCTCGGCGTGGTCGTCGGCCTGATGATGTGCTTCGACCTGGGCGGCCCGGTGAACAAGGCGGCCTACGCCTTCGCCGTGGCCGGACTCGGTCTGGCCGAGGCCGGCGAGGCCCAGTGGCAGATCATGGCCGCGGTGATGGCGGCCGGCATGGTGCCCCCGCTCGCCCTGGCGCTGGCGTCGACGGTGCTGCGTCCGAGCACGTTCACCGAGCCGGAGCGGGAGAACGGCAAGGCCGCCTGGCTGCTGGGTGCGTCGTTCATCTCCGAGGGCGCCATCCCGTTCGCCGCCGCCGACCCGTTCCGCGTGATTCCGGCGATGATGCTGGGCGGCGCGGTCACCGGCGGTCTGTCGATGGCCCTCGACGTCCAGCTCCGTGCCCCGCACGGCGGCGTGTTCGTGATGTTCGCGATGAACGGCACCTGGTGGAAGTTCCTCATCGCGCTCGCCGTCGGCACCGCGGTCTCCGCCTTCGCGGTGGTCGCCGCCAAGCAGTTCCGGCGCGCGGACGCCGAAGCCGCGCCACAGCCGATCCCCGCGTAGATTCAGCCCCAATCCCACCCGACACGACCCGTACCACCCATCGAAAGGTAACCCTCATGGCAACCAGCACCGTCACCGTCGGCTCGGCCGTCGGCCTGCACGCCCGTCCGGCCACGATCATCGCCGAAGCGGCCGCCGCCCTGTCCACGCCCGTGACCCTCGCGACCGAGGGCGGCGAACCGGTGGACGCCGGCAGCGCCCTGATGATCATGACCCTCGGCGCGGAGAAGGGCGCCACCGTGATCGTCGAGAGCGACGACCAGGCCGCCGTCGACCAGATCGCGGCACTGGTGGCCCGCGACCTCGACGCCGAATAGGCACCGGCACACCAGAAGGCGTCAGCCCCGCTCGTCGACGACGGCGGGGCTGACGCGTGCGGTGCTCGAGCGGGCTGCTACTCCGCGACCACGAGGTCGGCGTACTCGGCGGCGAGCGCCTTCGGCATCTGCACACGCAGCCGGGTGCCGGTCTCGGTGTGCTCGGTGTTCAGGACGTGCGCCTGCTGGTGCAGTCGGGCGATCACCTCGCCGCGGTCGAACGGCACCTCGAGGACGGCCTCCACGTCGTCGGCCGCCACGAATTCGGCGATCCGCGCGAACAGTTCGTCGAGGCCCTCACCGGATCGTGCGGAGACGAAGACCGCGTCGCGGTACTCGCCGCGGAGGGCGGTCATCCGGGTGGCGTCGACCGCGTCGATCTTGTTGATCACCAGCAGTTCCGGCGGCGGAGTCGCGTCCTCCTCGGCGAACACCTCGCCGAGAACCTTGCGCACCGCGGAGATCTGCTTGCCGGGGAAGGCGTCGGCGCCATCGACCACGTGGATCAGCAGATCGGCGTGCACCGCCTCCTCCAGCGTCGACCGGAACGCTTCGACCAGCTGGGTGGGCAGGTGGCGGACGAAACCGACGGTGTCGGTGAAGACCACCTCGTGTCCGTCGGCGAGCTTGCCGCGGCGGGTGGTCGGATCCAGGGTCGCGAACAATGCGTCCTGCACCAGCACCCCGGAGCCGGTCATCGCGTTCACGAGACTCGACTTGCCCGCGTTGGTGTAGCCGACCACCGTCAGTGCGGGCACTCCGCCGCGATCGCGCTGCGCACGCTTGACCGTGCGCGCGGTCTTCATGCCGCGAATCTCCTTGCGCAGCTTGGCCATTCGTTCGCGGATGCGACGTCGATCGGTCTCGATCTTGGTCTCACCGGGACCGCGCAGACCCACGCCGCCGTTACTGCCGGCACGACCGCCGGCCTGCCGGGACATCGACTCGCCCCAGCCGCGCAGCCGCGGCAGCATGTATTCCATCTGCGCCAGGGAGACCTGCGCTTTGCCTTCGCGCGAGGTCGCGTGCTGGGCGAAGATGTCCAGGATCAGGGCGGTCCGGTCGATCACCTTCACCTTGACGACGCGTTCGAGGGCGGTCAGCTGCGCGGGCGTGAGCTCGCCGTCGCAGACCACGGTGTCGGCACCGGTGGCCACGACGATCTCGCGGAGTTCGGCGGCTTTGCCGGAGCCGAGATAGGTGGCGGCGTCGGGTTTGGCTCGACGTTGAATCAGGGCGTCGAGGACTTCCGAGCCGGCGGTCTCGGCGAGCGCGGCCAGTTCGGCCATGCTCGCGTGGGCTTCGGCGGCGGTGCCGGAGGTCCAGACGCCGACCAGCACCACGCGCTCCAGACGCAGCTGCCGGTTCTCGACTTCGGTGACGTCGACGAGCTCGGTGGACAGGCCGACGACGCGCTGCAATCGTGCGCGGTCGTCGAGGTCCAGCTCACCGGTCGTCGGGGTGGACGGGGTTACGGGACGTTCATGCAGTTCAGTCATACGGTTCCCATGGTGCCTGAACCCGTCCGAGGATTGCATCTGATTAACCGCGGCCGACCCGGTAATCGTCGGCGGCGAAGCCCTCGATCAGCTCACCGTGGGCCACCAGGCGCGACGGTCCGCGCAGGAACGCCTCGCTGTCGGTGAGTCGCACTCCGACAGCGCCGCCGGGCACGGTGATGCCGACGACGCCGGTAGCGCGGCCGAGTCCGTGCAGGCCCGCGGCGGCGCCTGCCACCAGGCCGGTGCCGCACGAGCGGGTCTCCCCCACGCCGCGTTCGTAGACCCGGAGGGCCGCGGTGTAGTCGAGGCCGTCGCGTCCGTCGGCCGCGACCAGCGGGGTGAGGATCTCGACGTTGGCGCCGCGGGGGAACTGCTCGTCGTCGACGTCGGGGGCCGCACTGAGGTCGAGGGCGGCCAGCTCGCGCGCGCTGAGGCCGTCAACGACGCAGGCCAGGTGGGGGTTGCCGACGTCCACCGCCTCGCCGGTCAGGTCTCGGCCGGCGATGGTGACGGTGCCCGCACCGTCGAGCCGAACCGGCCCCATGGCCACGGTCACGTCGGCGAGGCTCGCGTCGAAGGAGTGCACGATCACCGGGCGCGCTCCCGCGCGCGAACCGACCACGAATTCGTCGGCGTCGACCAGTCCGGTGGCGCGGCAGTAGTGCGCGAACACCCGGACGCCGTTGCCGCACATCTCGGCGATCGAGCCGTCGGCGTTGCGGTAGTCCATGAACCAGTCGTCGGCGGCCACGCCGTCGGGCAATGCGTCGAGCACTCCCGCCCCCACCAGCGCGCCCGCGCGGGCCACCCGCAGCAGTCCGTCGCCGCCGAGGCCGCGCTGCCGATCGCACAGCACGGTGACCAGGTCGACGGTCAGGTCCAGGTCGGCGGTCGGGTCGGGCAGGATCACGAAGTCGTTCTGGGTGCCGTGACCCTTGGCGAAACGCAGCGGTGCAGTACTCACCCGCACCAGATTACTCACTCCAGCGCGGTCAGGGCCCGGCCCAGCAGCTGGGCATCGGCCGCATCCAGCCAGGTGGTGCGCGGGTCGCGCCGGAACCACGACCGCTGCCGCCGCACATAGCGTCGCGTCCCGATGAAGGTGAGCTCGCGCGCCTTCCCGACGTCGTACTCACCGTCGAGGTGCGCCAGGATGTGCGCGTAGCCGATCGCCTGGGCGGCGGTCTTACCCTCCCGCAGGCCCTGCTCGCACAGGGCCAGCACCTCCTCGACGAAGCCGCCGTCGAACATGGCATCGGTGCGCGCCGCGATGCGCTCGTCCAAGGCCGCGGTCTCCCGGTCCAGCGCCAGGATCCGGGTGCCCCACCGCGGCTCGCCGATCGTCGGCGCCGAGGCGGCGAAGGGTTCTCCGGTCAGTTCCACCACTTCCAGGGCGCGCACGATGCGCCGCCCGTCGCTCTCGCCGATGATCGCCGCGGCCGCCGGATCCACCGCGGCCAGTTCGCGGTGCAGGGCGATCGAACCGATCTGCGCCAGCGCCTCCTCGTACTTGGCGCGCACCGCCGGGTCGGTGGCCGGGAACGACCAGTCGTCGAGCAGGCCCTGGATGTACATCATCGAGCCGCCGACCAGGATCGGCGTCCGGCCCGCGGCGAGCAGGGCTTCGACGTCGGCGGCGGCGGCGGTCTTGTAGCCGGCGACGGTGGCGGTCTCGCGCACGTCGAGCACGTCGAGCTGGTGGTGCGGAATGCCGCGCCGCTCGGCGACGGGCAGTTTCGCGGTGCCGATGTCCATGCCGCGGTACTGCTGCATAGCGTCGATGTTGATGATCTCGCCGTCGAGAGCGGTCGCGAGGTCGAGCGCGAGGTCCGACTTGCCGCTGGCGGTGGGGCCGATGACGGCGACCGGGGCGAGCGGGCCGCTCATCGGTCGCTGCTCTCTTCGGTCGTGGTCACCGTGGCGACGAGGTAGCCGACACCGAACGGCGCCGCGGCGTAGTCGACCTCGGCTGCGGCGCCGGGCAAGCCGTCGAGAACACCGCCGAGTACCTGCCACGCCGCGCGCGTGCCGACGCCCTCGGCCGCGCAGTCGGCGGCCGACAGCGCGGCGAGCGCACCGCCATCGGCTGCGGCGACCGCCGCCTCCAACGTGCGCTGCAACGCCCATGCCGAGGCACGCTCACCGCCGCCGGGAGCCGTCGGGCTCAGCGCGGTGGGGCCGTCGGCCACCACCAGCAGGCCCATCGGTTCGGCGCCCGCGGCCTCGGTCAGCAGTCGCGCGCCGAGGTCGGCGCAGGCGGCGGCGGTCGCGGCCGGATCCACCGCCACCGGCCGAATCGACTGCGGGGGCGGCGTCACCCGCTCGCCGAGCCACGCCGCGAGCAGCATGCTCAGCGGCAGCGGCGCATCCCCGCCGCCCGATCCGTCCGCGGCCAACCGCACCGGCACCGGCACGCCGAAGGCGCCGAAGTCCCCGTCCGTGCGAAAGCCGCCGGGTGCGGGAGCGCCCACACCGACCGCGATCCACCGCGCGGCGGCCGCGGCCAGACGCTCGCCGGCGGCGCGCACCGCCGCCCGCACCGGTTCGGTGTCGACGGCGTCCGGGCCGGCCAACTCGGGCACCAGAAGGGGCGCACTGGGAATCACCGCGATCTGAGCCAACACGGCACTGACGGTACCCAATGTCGCCTCCCTGCCCCCATCGGCGATGGTGAACTGTTTGAATGAACAGCGGACGTGACGAGTTCGGGCCATCGGCTCGAGCTCACCGGCAGCCGTGACGCGCGGCGCGAGAATTGAAGGGCGACGACCGATGAGCACCCCCACACCCCGAACGAGCCGACCACCGCACCGACCCGGCCCCCGGCCGGTCCGCGGCCCGGCCCTCGGCCGGTCCCCGCCCGGGCCCACCGCAGGTGCCCATCCGCCGGTCCCCGTGCATCACGTCGAGCTCGGCGACCCGCGCGAGTTCGGACGGATCGACGCCGACGGCGCGGTCTGGCTGACCACCGCCGACGGTGAACGACAGATCGGCTCGTGGCAGGCCGGGACCGTCGACGAAGGTCTGGCGCATTTCGCCCGCCGCTTCGCCGACCTGGCCACCGAGACCGAGATCCTCGAAGAGCGCCTCGACGCGCGTTCGGGTGACCCGCGTAAGACGCAGGCCGCTGCGGCCCACCTCCTCGAAGAGCTGCCCACCGCGGCGGCCCTGGGCGACCTGGACGGCCTGGCCACCCGACTGCAGGCCATCGTCGACCGGGCAGGCGACCAGACCGGCGAGGTGCAGGCCGAACGCGACGCCGTCCGCACCGCTGCCCTGACGCGCAAGGACGAGCTGGCCACCGAAGCGGAGGCGATCGGCGCCGAGTCCACGCACTGGAAGAACGGCGGCGACCGACTGCGCGCCATCCTCGAGGAGTGGAAGACCATCAAGGGCGTCGACCGCAAGGCCGACGACGCCCTCTGGAAGCGCTACTCGCGAGCCCGGGATGCCTTCAATCGTCGACGCGGCGCGCACTTCGCCGAGCTCGACCGCGAGCGGGCCGTGGTCAAGACCCGCAAGGAAGAGCTGATCGCCGAAGCCGAGGCGCTGTCGAACTCCACCGACTGGGGTGCGACGGCCGCCAAGTACCGCGACCTGCTCGCCCAGTGGAAGGCCGCCGGCCGAGCGCCGCGCGACGCCGACGACGCCCTGTGGGCCCGGTTCAAGGCCGCCCAGGACGTGTTCTTCGGCGCGCGCAACGCCCTGAATTCCGAGCGGGACGCCGAGTTCGGCCAGAACGGCGAGGCCAAGGCCGCGTTGCTCGCCGAGGCGGAGAAGACGATCAAACCCCACGAGGACCTGGAGGGTGCGCGCCGCGCGTTCCGCGCGTTCCGGGACCGCTGGGAAGAGATCGGCATGGTGCCGCGCGACCAGATGAGCGCTCTGGAAGGACGGGTGCGCGCGCTGGAGAAGAAGATCCGCGAGGCCGAGGACAGTGCTTGGCAGCGCACCGACCCGGAGGCGCTCGCCCGCGTGGCGCAGTTCGCCGAGCGGTCGGCCAAGCTCACCGAGCAGGCGGACAAGGCTGCGGCCGCGGGCAAGGACAAGGACGCCGCCGACCTGCGTGCGCAGGCGGCACAGTGGGACGAGTGGGCGCAGGCAGCCAAGTCAGCGGTCGACGACCGCTGACTCGGCGGGCCTACGCGGTAGTGGGCTCGTCGCCGGCGTCGTCGCCCTCGGGCGACGGCGTCGGGCGCTGGGTGCGCTCGGGGAGCCCGGAGGCGCGCTTGTCGCGCAGCGCCTGGTAGAAGGCTTCGGCGATCGCCGCCTGTTCGCGTCGTTCCTCTTCCAGCGCCAACTGGTAGGTGCTGCGGGCCCACACCACGCGCGACCAGTGGAAGGTCAGCACGATGACCACGGCCCAGCCGAGGAGCAGACCGGCGCCGGCGCCGCTGGGCGGCTCCAGTCCGCCGACGCCGGTGGTGTTGCGGGTCCAGATCGCGAACATGCCTGCCACCGAGGCCACCGCGCAGCCGCACAGGGCGATCCACGCGAGAACCCACCGGCGGGTCGCCAGCGCCAGCATCGAGATCGCGATACCGAAGACCGCCAGCAGCCACACGAAGACCTGCGACGGCAACGCGATGCGCTCGGTGGTGGCGTCGGGCCCGTTGGTCAGCACCTCCAGCCCGCTGGCCGAGCCGGCGTGCATGAGCAGGAGCGACACCATGGCGAGCAGCACGCAGACCGCCACGACCATGCCGCGGGCGCCGGGATCGATCTCCCCTGCCACCTTGCGTTCGGCTTTCCGCAGGTCCTTCTCGTAGGCCCGCAGGGTATCCCGATCCTGGCTGGGTTGATTCTGGCCGGTTTGTTCGCTCATCAGCTGTTCGCTCCTGTCATCGTCACTCCCGCACCGCACGCGTTCACCGGTTCCGGGGCCGCGTTGCGGCCCAGGGTCGGCAATCCCAGGCCCACGCCGACCGGTGCGGTGGTCGGGGTGGATCCTTGTTCGTAGCTGTCGCCCGCCCGGGTCCGACGGTGCGCGGTGATCCCACCGTCGGCCATCAGATGGAACGGCGCGGCCGCGGTGATCCGGGTGTGCACCACGTCGCCGGGCCGGATGGCGCCGGAGACGGCACCGGTCGGTTCGAAGTGCACCAGGCGGCCGTCGCGGGCGCGCCCGCTCATCCGACCGGTCGCGGTGTTCTTCCGGCCGTCGGCCACCACCAGCAGTTCCACGTCGGTGCCGATCAGGTCCTCGTTCGCTTCCAGGCAGATGCGCTCCTGCAGGGCGATCAGACGCTGGTAGCGGTCGGCCACCACCTCGGGCGGCACCTGGTCGGGCATGGTGGCCGCCGGGGTGCCCGGGCGCGGTGAGTACTGGAAGGTGAACGCACTGGTGAACCGCGCCGCCTCCACCACTTCGAGGGTGTCCTGGAAATCCTCTTCGGTCTCGCCGGGGAAGCCCACGATGATGTCGGTGGTGATCGCGGCGTGCGGCATGGCCGCTCGGACGCGCTCGAGGATGCCCAGGAACTTGGTGCGCCGGTAGCTGCGGCGCATGGCGCGCAGAATGCGGTCCGACCCGGACTGCAGGGGCATGTGCAGCTGCGGGCAGATGTTGGGTGTCTGCGCCATCGCGTCGATCACGTCGTCGGTGAACTCGGCCGGATGCGGCGAGGTGAACCGCACGCGTTCGAGGCCCTCGATGGCGCCGCAGGCGCGGAGCAGGTCGGCGAACGCGCCGCGGTTGCGCGGCGTCTCCGGGTCGGCGAAGGACATGCCATAGGCGTTCACGTTCTGGCCCAGCAGCGTCACCTCCGACACCCCCTGGTCCACCAGCGCCTGCACCTCGGCCAGGACGTCGCCCGGTCGACGATCCACTTCCTTGCCGCGCAACGACGGCACGATGCAGAACGTGCAGGTGTTGTTGCAACCCACCGAGACCGAGACCCAGCCCGCATAGGCCGATTCGCGCTTGGCCGGCAGCGTCGACGGGAACGCTTCGAGGGATTCGAGGATCTCCACCTGCGCCGACTCGTTGTGGCGGGCGCGCTCCAGCAGCACGGGCAGCGAGCCGATGTTGTGGGTGCCGAAGACCACGTCCACCCAGGGCGCCTTGGCCAGTACGGTGTCCTTGTCCTTCTGCGCCAGGCAGCCGCCCACGGCGATCTGCATGCGCGGATGCTCCTTCTTCACCGGGGCGAGCGCCGACAGATTGCCGTACAGCTTGTTGTCGGCGTTCTCGCGAATCGCACAGGTGTTGAAGACCACCAGATCGGCGTCCGCATCCGGTTCGGCTCGCACGTACCCGGCGTCCTCCAGAAGCCCGGAGATCCGCTCGGAGTCGTGCACGTTCATCTGGCAGCCGTAGGTGCGTACGGCGTAGGACCGCGCGCGGTCGTCAAGGGCACTGCTCACCCTTCCAGAGTACGGGCCGAGGCAAATCAGCGACCCGCACCGTGAGGCAAATGCCAACGAAAGTGCCATCCGCCACTTAGGTTTTCCTTATGACAACGTCACGGGAGACCCCCATGATCGCCATGCGCGACGTGCAGAAGCATTACGGCGACCTGCATGTACTCAAGGACATCAATGTCGAGATCCCGAAAGGCCAGGTGGTGGTGGTCCTCGGGCCCTCGGGTTCCGGCAAGTCGACGCTCTGTCGCACCATCAACCGTCTCGAGCCGATCGACAGCGGCGAGATCCGTATCGAGGGCGAACTGCTTCCCGCCGAGGGCCGCGACCTGGCCCGCCTGCGCTCGGACGTCGGCATGGTGTTCCAGTCGTTCAACCTGTTCGCCCACAAGACGATCCTGCAGAACGTGACGATGGGGCCGATCAAGGTCCGCAAGATGAACAAGGCCGACGCCGAGAAACGCGCGATCGAACTCCTCGAACGCGTCGGCGTCGCCTCGCAGAAGGACAAGTACCCCGCGCAGCTGTCCGGCGGCCAGCAGCAGCGCGTGGCCATCGCCCGCTCCCTGGCCATGGCACCCAAGGTGATGCTGTTCGACGAGCCCACTTCCGCCCTGGACCCGGAAATGGTGTCCGAGGTGCTGGAGGTGATGGTCTCGCTGGCCCGCGAAGGCATGACGATGGTGGTGGTGACCCACGAGATGGGCTTCGCCCGCAAGGCCGCCGACCGGATCATGTTCATGGCCGACGGCGAACTCGTCGAGGACTGCGACCCCGAGAGCTTCTTCACCTCTCCCAAGTCCGAGCGCGCCCGCGACTTCCTGTCGAAGATCCTGGGCCACTGACATGAGCACACCTCGCACCGCACCGGTCGCCCGGCCGCGACGGCTCGCCGCAGCCGCCGTCGTCCTCGCCGTGGTCGCCGCCGTCCTCACCGCCTGCGGCAACTCGGGCCCGCGCGACCTGCTCAACAGCATCCGTTCCGGCAGCGTCGTCCTGGGCACCAAGTTCGATCAACCCGGGCTGGGCCTGCAGAACCCGGGTGGCGCCATCACCGGATTCGACGCCACCGTGTCGACGTACGTCGTCAACCGGCTCGCCGACGAGATGGGCGTGCCGCACCCGACGATCACGTGGAAGGAGACGCCGTCGGCCCAGCGCGAGACCTTCATCCGCAACGGTGAGGTCGACACCATCGCCGCGACGTACTCGATCACCACGAACCGCATGAAGGACGTCGACTTCGCCGGTCCCTACTTCGTCACCTACCAGGGCCTGTTGGTGCGCGACGATGCCAAGAACATCAACTCGCTCTCGGATCTGAACGGCAAGAAACTCTGCTCGGTCGCCGGTTCCACCCCGGCCCAGAACGTGAAGAATCTGCTTCCCGACGTCCAGTTGCAGGAGTACGACTCCTACTCCTCGTGCGTGGAGGCGCTGCGCCGCGACAAGGTGGATGCGATGACCACCGACGAGGTGATCCTGGCCGGCTACGCCCAGCGCTGGCCCGGCGAGTTCCGACTCGTGCCGATGACCTACCCGAGCGATGTCTGCGTCAAGGACGCGTGGAAGACCGCAGGCACCCCGTTCTCCACCGAGTACTACGGCATCGGCATGGCCAAGGAGTTCCCGAACGCCGTCGCGCAGGTGAACGACGCGCTCACCGCCATGCTCCAGGTTCCGGCCGGCCAGCGGTACTCCCCCTGGGAGCAGAGCCTGCGCGACCAGCTCGGCGACGAGACGGTCGACGACATGATCGCCCGCGCGGACGCCCCCGGATCGAAATACGTGTTCACCCCGAAGCCCGGCGACCTGAGCTTCCTCGATGCACCGAAGACGCCGTGCCCGGAAGGAGCCGAGTAGATGAGTGACCTCTGGCAGGAGATGGGGCCACAGCTGTGGCCCGCCTTCTGGCTCACCATTCAACTGACCTTCTGGTCGGCGATCGGCGCCCTCATCTGGGGCGTCCTGCTGGCCGGCATGAAGGTGTCCCCCGTTCCGGTGATGCGGTGGTTCGCCACCACCTACGTGAACGTGGTGCGTAATACGCCGCTGACGCTGATCATCCTGCTGTGTTCGGTGGGCCTCTACCAGAATCTCGGGCTGACGCTGGCGCAGGACAACGCCGACTTCATCGCCAACAACAACTTCCGGCTCGCTGTGCTCGGCTTCATCGCCTACACCGCGACATTCGTCGCCGAGACCCTGCGCGCCGGATTCAACACCGTCCCGCTGGGTCAGGCCGAGGCCGCACGCTCCATCGGCCTCAACTTCACGCAGACCTTCTCGATGGTGGTGCTGCCGCAGGCCTTGCGCGCGGTGATCGCCCCGATGGGGTCGGTGCTGATCGCGCTCACCAAGAACACCACCATCGCCTCGATGATCGGTGTGGGTGAAGCGGCGCTGCTGATGAAGGAGGAGTTGGAGAACTTCTCCGACCAGATCCTCGTCATCTTCGCGATCTTCGCGGTCGGATTCATGATCATCACGCTCGCCGAAGGCGCTCTCTTCGGCTGGGCGGCCAAGCGTTGGGCGGTGCAGCGATGAGCGCGAATGCAACGGTCCTGTACGACGCTCCGGGCCCCAAGGCCCGGATCCGCAACCGCATCATCGCGGCGATCTTCGGCATCGCCGTGATCGCACTGGTGACGTGGATCGTCCTGGTGCTCCAGGACAACGGCCAGCTCACGGCGGAGAAGTGGAAGCCGTTCGTCCAAGGCTCCACCTGGACCACCTGGCTGCTCCCCGGACTCTGGGGCACCATCAAGGCCGCCGCCCTGTCCATCGTGCTGGCCATCGTCGTCGGCACGCTGCTCGGTATCGGGCGACTCTCCGACCACCGGTGGGTGCGGATTCCGTCGGCGATGCTCGTGGAGGGTTTCCGTGCCATCCCGGTGCTGATCCTGATCTACTTCCTGTACTTCATGTTCGCCGCCTACGCCTTGTTCCCGTCGTCGCAGCTGGCCTTCGCGGCCGTCGTGATCAGCCTGACCATCTACAACGGATCGGTCATCGCCGAGATCCTACGCGCCGGCATCCAGTCGCTGCCCAACGGACAGACCGAGGCGGCCAAGTCGATCGGTCTGCGGAAGGCGCAGACGATGTGGCTGATCCTGCTGCCGCAGGCGGTCACCGCCATGCTGCCGGCCCTGGTGGCCCAGATGGTCATCGCACTGAAGGACAGCGCGCTGGGCTATGCGATCGGCTACATCGAAGTGGTCCGGTCGGGCATGAAGGCCGGTTCGTACTTCGGCAACTACCTGCCGTCGTTGCTGGTGGTGGCCGCGGTGATGATCATCATCAACTTCTGCCTCACCGGCCTGGCCAATCTGCTGGAGAAGCGACTCCGCAGCGGCCGACGGCAGACCGACGCGCCGGACCCGGACGTCGCCGATCTCCGGGCGATGGAGAACGTGCCCGGCTACAGCGGGACCGGCCATGCCGCGCGGGTGGATCACCCCGACCGGAGGTTCTAGCCGGCTCAGGCGTCTGAACTGCTCACGAGTCCGCAGCGCCCGCCCGGAGAGTCTCGGCGACCACCGACGAGACCATCTCCGGCGGGTAGCCGCGGCGCCCGAGTAGCCCGGCCAGACGGCGGTAGGCCTTGGCCCGGTCGTTCCGGTCGGACAGATCCAGCGACGACGACGCGAGCTTCTTCTGCGCCAGCGCCGTCGCCTGCGCGCGTTCGTCGTCCGGATCGATCTCCGCCAGCGCGGTCTCGATCGTCTCCTCGGCGACGCCCTTGGTGCGCAGTTCCCGGCGCAGCGCCACCCGTCCCCGTCCGGAGTACTTGTGGCGCGAGGTCACCCATTCCTGGGCGAAGTCGTCGTCGTCGATCAGACCGGACTCGCTCAGTCGGTCCAGGACCTCGGCGATGACGTCGGGCTCGAACTCGCGGCGGGCCAGCCGCTCGGCGATCTCGGCACGACTGCGGGCCCGCACACCGAGGAGTCGCAGTGCGACGTCCCAGGCGGACGGGCCCGTGGTCTCCGGCACGAGGCTAGAAGTCGACCGGCGCCGGCACCGGCTCGTCCAGGTCGGCAAGGTTCGGTCCGATGCCCAGCTTGCTCTTGATCTTCAGCTCGATCTCGGCGGCGATGTCCGGGTTCTCGAGCAGGAACTTGCGCGCGTTCTCCTTGCCCTGGCCCAGCTGGTCGCCCTCGTAGGTGAACCACGAACCCGACTTGCGGATGAAGCCCTCGGCCACGCCGAGGTCGATCAGCGAACCTTCGCGGCTGATGCCGTGGCCGTAGAGGATGTCGAACTCGGCCTGCTTGAACGGCGGCGCGACCTTGTTCTTGACCACCTTGACGCGGGTGCGGTTGCCGACCGCGTCGGTGCCGTCCTTGAGCGTCTCGATACGGCGCACGTCCAGGCGGACCGACGCGTAGAACTTGAGGGCCTTACCGCCCGTCGTGGTCTCCGGCGAACCGAACATCACGCCGATCTTCTCGCGCAGCTGGTTGATGAAGATCGCGGTGGTGTTCGAGTTGTTCAGACCCGACGTCATCTTGCGCAGCGCCTGGCTCATGAGGCGGGCCTGCAGGCCGACGTGGCTGTCGCCCATCTCGCCTTCGATTTCGGCCTTGGGGACCAGGGCGGCCACCGAGTCGATCACCAGGATGTCCAGGGCGCCGGAGCGGATCAGCATGTCGGCGATCTCCAGCGCCTGCTCACCGGTGTCCGGCTGCGAGACCAGCAACGCGTCGACGTCCACGCCCAGCTTCGCGGCGTACTCCGGGTCGAGGGCGTGCTCGGCGTCGATGAACGCCGCCAGACCGCCGGCGGCCTGCGCATTGGCGACCGCGTGCAGGGCCACGGTGGTCTTACCCGAGGACTCCGGACCGTAGACCTCCACCACGCGGCCGCGGGGCAGACCGCCCACGCCGAGCGCGATGTCCAAGGCCACCGAACCGGTCGGAATCACTTCCATCGGGGGACGATTGTCCTCGCCCAGTCGCATGACCGAGCCCTTGCCGTAGTTCTTCTCGATCTGTGCGAGAGCCAGGTCAAGTGCTTTCTGGCGATCCGCCGAAACTGCCATGGTCTTGTCTCGATTCTTCTGCTTGCCGGTCATGTCCCACACAGTAGGTCGGCCCTCGGACAATTTCGTCCGACGCGACCCTGCCCTAGTAGTTGTTAGACGCTCGCAAGCGCCGTTCGGTTCCCCTCAAGGGTGAACGAACAGATGTTCGAGCGCAAGTCGACACGCCGTTACCAGCGGTCGGGCGGCACATCGAAATCGCGGCAGAGCGCGCGCCACACGATGCGCGGGTCGACGCCCTCGTCGATGGCCACCGCCCCGGTGCGGCCTCCCAATTCCAGGATGCCGTGGTCCACCAGCATCGCGTCGGCGGCCCGCTGGCCGAACTCGGTGTACATGAACTCGGTGAACTCGGTCAGTCGCATGCGCTCCCCCGTCCCCGTGCGTTCAGGATCTGCTCGGCCTGCGCCACCGGATCGGTGATCTGCCGGGCGGTGGCGGCCAACCCGGCGGCCGCGGCCGCGTACGACGGGTCACCGAGCACGTCGGCGATGGCCGCGCGCATCGCCGCGCGGGTCACCGGGCGCACCAGCACCCCGGCGCCGGCGCGATCGACACGGTTCGCGAGCTCCCACTGGTCGCCCCCGCCGGGCACCACCACCGTCGGCACACCGGCGGAGAGCGTTTTGGCCAGCAGGCCGTGGCCGCCGCCGCAGATCACCAGGTCGGCGCGCGCCAGCAGCAGGTCCTGCCGTCCGAGCCCGGCCACCAGGCCGTCGGGCGTCTCATCGACGTCGGCGGGCGGCTCCAGACCCGAGAAGATCACGCGCGGCGCACCGCGCTCGGCGACGCCGGTCTTCTGCAGGTCGGCGAGGGCCGCGAAGGCGACCGAGGTCAGCTCGTCCGAACCGGACTCCGCGGTCGACGGGCAGACCACCACCAACGGTCCCGGCCCGGGCGGCACGGTGAACTCGTCGTCGGTGGGCTCGAAGAACATCGGCCCGATCAGATGCGTGCGCTCGGGCCAGTCCGGGCGCGGCTCTTCCAGTCCGGGGAGCGTCGCGACGAAGCGGGCGGCGGGTGCCGGTACCGGCGGCAGCCCGATGCCGCGACGGGCCTGTGCGCGTTGCGCACGACCCCGCGCGTGCGAGCGGGCACCCAGGGCGCGCAGCACACCGTCGCGCAGTCGGCCGCGCCACCCGACGCCCACGGCCATGCCGGCGCCGATCGGCGGCAGCCCGCGGGATTGGTCGTACAGCACATGCGAGGACAACTCGATCCACGGCAGGCCCGTCAGCTCCGCGGCCCAGCCACCGGCCAGCGTGATCGAGTCGCTCACCACCAGGTCGATGCGCTCGAGCGCGAGGAGCGGCGCGAGCTCGAGTGCCATCCGTGCGGCGCGGACGCTGAGTTTGGCGCCGGCGTCGGAGTCGTCCTCGTCCGGCCGGGCGGCCAGCCCCGGCAGGTCGCGCACGAGAAGACCGCGGCGCGCAGCCGCGGTCTCCCAGCGCAAGCCGGTATAGACGATGCACTCGTGACCGGCCGCGGCGAAGTCGGCGGCCAGTCCGAGGCTCGCCAGTGCGTGGCCGGCGTCCGAGCCGGCCACGAAGGCGATACGACTCAGTTGCCGGCCTGACCCTGCTGCTCGGGATCGGCCTGCGGCTGCGAGTGTCCGGCGGGCAGGCCCATGCTCGCGCGGATCTGCTCCAGGCGGGCGTGACCGGCCATCTGCACGCTGGCCTGCTCCACCTCGATCATCCGGCCGCTCACCGAATCCTGGGCGAGCTCGGCCGAACCGAGGGCGTTGGCGTAGCGACGCTCGATCTTCTCGCGCACCTGATCCAGGCTCGGGGTGTTGCCCGGCGCGGTCAGCTCGCTCATCTGGTTCAGCGAGGCACTGACCTGCTCCTGCATCTTGGCCTGCTCCAGCTGGCCGAGCAGCTTGGTGCGCTCGTCGAGCTTGCCCTTGAGGATCACCGCGTTGCGTTCGACGGCCTGCTTGGCCGAACCCGCCGCGTTCAGCGACTGGTCGTGCAGCACCTTCAGGTCTTCCACGCTCTGCTCGGCGGTCACCAGCTGTGCGGCGAAGGCCTCGGCGGCGTTGGTGTACTCGGTGGTCTTGCGCGCGTCGCCGGCACTGGCGGCCTGATCGGCGAGCGTCAGCGCCTGACGGACGTTGCCCTGCAGCTGCTCGATCTTCTCCAGCTGGCGGTTGAGCCGCATCTCGACCTGGCGCTGATTGCCGATGACGGCGGCAGCTTGCTTGGACAGCGCCTCGTGCTGACGCTGCGCGTCGCCGATGGCCTGCTCGATCTGGATCCGCGGGTCGGCGCGCTGATCGATCGTGTCATTGCCCCAGGCGGTCAGGTAGCGCCACAGCTTCACGAACGGATTAGCCATTTTCGTCAGATCCCCTTGCTGGTCAAGCGATTGTCGGTCGGGTGTTCATCGTTTCTGGGCCATACTGCACCACCACGGTCAGGCAGCGGCGAGGGCGGTGCCTGCGGCGACCTGGTCGGTCGGCAGCACTTCGATGACCGGCGGGGTCATCGAGCGGCCGACTTCGGTCAGCACTGCCCCGACCGGGACCTCGAGGGCCACACAGATCGCGGCGAGCAACTCGCTGGAGGCTTCCTTCTGGCCGCGTTCCAGCTCGGACAGGTACCCGAGCGACACCCGCGCCGAGGTCGAGACCTCGCGCAGGGTGCGACCCTGATCGGTCCGAAGCCGGCGCAATTCGTCACCGAGCGCCTCCCGCAGCAGTAAAGCCAACGACCACTCCTTCTCGCAGTGCATTCGTCTTCGTGTGTGCCGTGCCGTATGTGCAGTCGACATTAGCGGAATTTCGGCCCCGCGTCACCGGAGAAGCCGCGTGCCGCCTACTCCGAAACCGAGGCCGTGCGCCGCAGCACCGTCGCACGCCACACGTAGTCGAGCCCGGTCACGACGGTGACCGCCACGGCGGCGTACAGGATCCACAGCGCCATGTCGGCGGCCACCCCGCTCAGCGGCAGCACCAGCAGACCACAGCCCACCGACTGCAGCAGGGTCTTGAGTTTGCCGCCCTGGCTGGCCGCGATCACTCCGTGCCGCACCACCCAGAACCGCAGGAGGGTCACGCCCACCTCGCGGACCAGGATCACCGCGGTGACCCACCACGGCACCACACCCAGGATCGACAGCCCGAGCAGGGCCGCACCGATCAGGGCTTTGTCGGCGATCGGATCGGCCAGTTTGCCGAAATCGGTGACCAGTCCCCAGGACCGGGCGATCCTACCGTCGATCTGATCGGTGATCGCGGCGACGGCGAAGATCACGAAGGCCGCGATGCGCCAGGCGGTCTCGGTGCCGTCGGCCACGAAGAGCACCACGAGAAAGACCGGCACCAGCACGATGCGGAAGACCGTCAACCCGTTGGCCACGTTGAGCACGGGAACCGTGGGCAGCGGTGTCTGCGCCTGCGGATGAGGGTCGGTCACCACGCCAGCCTATCGGCCCGCGTTCGTGCCGCGCGCCGGGGGATGCCCGGACGCGACTATTGTGTTGTTCCATGTCGATTCCGCACGCCCTTCCGCACGCCGCCGAGACGAGCGGACCGCTGGTGCGCCGAGCCCGGACGTCGGACGTGGTGCGCATCAAGGAACTCATCGACATCTACGCCGGACGGATCCTGCTCGGCAAGAATCTGGTGACCCTGTACGAGTCGGTGCAGGAGTTCTGGGTCGCCGAGATCGACGGCGTCGTGGTCGGCTGCGGCGCCCTCCATGTGATGTGGGACGACCTCGGCGAGGTCCGCACGGTCGCCGTGGATCCGGCCGCCGCCGGTCGCGGGGTCGGCCACCACCTCGTCGCCCGCCTGCTCGAGGTGGCGCGGGAACTGGAGCTGGCTCGGGTCTTCGTGCTGACCTTCGAAACCGAGTTCTTCGGGCGTCACGGTTTCACCGAGATCGAGGGCACTCCGGTGACCCATGAGGTGTACGAGGAGATGTGCCGCTCGTACGACACCGGTGTGGCCGAGTTCCTGGACCTGAGCTTCGTGAAGCCCAATACGCTGGGCAACACCCGCATGCTCGTCATCCTCTGAGCGGGCCCGATCCGCGCCCGGCTATCGTCGGCGCATGGCTAAGTTCGCAATCGAATACACCTATGGCGCCGACCGGCTGGCTGTGCGCGACGAACACCGTCCCCGCCACCGGCAGTGGCTGCAGGACCGCTACGAGGCCGGCGACATCCTGCTGGTCGGTCCCTACACCGACGGGAGCGGCGCGGTCCTGATCGTCGCCGCTGACGACGAACGGGCCGCTGCGCAGCTCGTGGCGCAGGACCCGTTCGCCGAAGCCGGCGCCATCGACGCCGTGCGGATCACCGAGTGGATGGAAGTTTTCGGGCCCTTCGGCGGCTGACCACGAGGCTGGCGACGGTGGTCACCACCAGCGTCACACCGATGAACCCGAGGCTCATCGCGGTGCTGATCTCCGGGACCGACACCGGCTGGCCGCCGTTGATGAAGCTCAGCGTGTTCTCGTGCAGCGCGTGCAGCACCAGCTTCACACCGATGAACGCGAGGATCAGCGACAGTCCGTAGGACAGGTAGATCAGCTTGTCGAGCAGGCCGCCGAGCAGGAAGTACAGCTGACGCAGACCCATCAGCGCGAAGGCGTTGGCGGTGAACACCAGGTACGGCTCCTGGGTGAGGCCGTAGATCGCCGGGATCGAGTCCAGGGCGAAGAGCACGTCGGTGAAGCCGATGACGATCAGCACGATCAGCAGCGGCGTGGCCATGGACTTGCCGTCGATCTTGGTGAACAGCTTGTCGCCGTCGTAGGTGTCGGTGGTCCGCAGGAAGCGCTTGGCGAAGCGCTCGATGCGGCCCTCGCGTTCCCGCTCGTGCTCCACCGGCTCGCCGCTCTCGGAGACCAGCTTCACGGCGGTCAACAGCAGGAACAGACCGAAGATGTAGAAGACCCAGCTGTACGCGGAGATCGCGGCCGCACCGACCGCGATGAAGCCGGCGCGCATCACCAGCGCCATCACGATGCCCAGCAGCAGGACCTTCTGCTGGTAGATCCGCGGCACCATGAACTTGGTCATGATCACCACGAAGACGAAGAGGTTGTCCACCGACAACGCCTTCTCGGTCACGTAACCGGCGTAGTACTCGCCGCCGAACGTGCCGCCCCACTTCCACCAGACGAAGCCGCCGAAGGCCAGAGCGATGCCGACGTAGACCGTCGACCAGAAACCCGACTCGCGCAGCGTGGGCTCATGCGGCACCCGCACGTGCGAGAAGAAGTCGAAGACGAAGAGCCCGAGGATCACCACACAGGTGATCACCCAGGTGAGTAAGGAAACATCCACGGTCGTTGAACCTCCAGCGCGCGTCACAAAGGAAGCGATGCTGGAGGTCTCTCCCATCCGCGGAGCGGACCGACGTCCCGGACTGCGCTGCCCCGGTGTGATCGGCACACCGGCGCGGCGCCGTCGTATTGACGAGATCGCCGTCGGGGGGATACTCCCCTCCTGATCGTTAGTCCGATCGTACTCTTTCCGCCGGTCTCGACCGAATCAGAAGGGCGGTTCCTCGTCGTCGCCACTGCCGCCGCCGGTGATCGACGCGATCACGCCGGCCAGGTCCTCGGGCTTGACCAGGACCTCGCGGGCCTTGGAGCCTTCGCTGGGTCCCACCACGCCGCGCGTCTCCATCAGGTCCATCAGCCGGCCCGCCTTGGCGAAGCCGACCCGCAACTTGCGCTGCAGCATGGACGTCGAGCCGAACTGGCTGGACACCACCAGCTCGATCGCCTGCAGCAGGTCGTCGAGGTCGTTGCCGATGTCGGCGTCGATGTCCTTCTTGTCCCCGGCCTTGGCCGCGGTCACACCCTCGACGAACTCGGGCTCGGACTGCTCCTTGGCGGCCTCGACGACGTCGTTGATCTCCTCGTCGGTGATGAACGCGCCCTGCATGCGGATCGGCTTGTTCGCGCCCATCGGCAGGAACAGACCGTCGCCCATGCCGATCAGCTTCTCCGCGCCCGGCTGGTCCAGGATGACGCGCGAGTCGGTGAGCGAACTGGTGGCGAAGGCGAGGCGGGACGGCACGTTGGTCTTGATCAGACCGGTCACTACGTCCACCGAGGGCCGCTGCGTGGCCAGCACCAGGTGGATGCCGGCCGCACGCGCCTTCTGGGTGATCCGCACGATCGCGTCCTCCACGTCGCGCGGTGCGGTCATCATCAGGTCGGCGAGCTCGTCGACCACGGCCAGGATGTACGGATACGGCTTGTATTCGCGCTCGGAGCCCAGCGGCGTGGTGATCTCGCCGGTGCGCACCTTCTCGTTGAAGTCGTTGATGTGCCGCACGCGCGAGGCCTTCATGTCCTGGTAGCGCTGCTCCATCTCCTCCACCAGCCAGGCCAGTGCGGACGCGGCCTTCTTCGGCTCGGTGATGATCGGCGTGATCAGGTGCGGCACCCCCTCGTACGGGGTGAGCTCCACCATCTTCGGGTCGATCAGGATCAATCGGACCTGTTCGGGGGTGGCGCGCGTCAGCAGCGACACCAGCATCGAGTTCACGAAGCTCGACTTGCCCGAACCGGTGGAACCGGCCACCAGCAGGTGCGGCATCTTCGCCAGGTTGGCGCTGACGAAGTCGCCCTCGATGTCCTTGCCGAGTCCGATCACCATCGGATGGGTGTCGGCTTCGACCTCCGCGTCGGTGAGCACGTCGGCCAGGCGCACCATCTCGCGGTCGGCGTTGGGCACCTCGATGCCCACCGCCGACTTGCCGGGAATGGGCGCCAGCAGTCGCACGTTGTCGGTGGCCACCGCGTACGCGATGTTGCGCTGCAGCTGGGTGATCTTCTCCACCTTCACGGCGGGTCCGAGCTCCACCTCGTAGCGCGTCACGGTGGGGCCGCGGGTGTATCCGGTCACCGCGGCGTCGACCTTGAACTGCTCGAGCACGCCGTTGAGGCGGTCGATCATGTCGTCGTTGGCCGAGCTCCCGAGCTTCGGCGGGTCGCCGTGCACCAGCAGATCGGTGGACGGGAGCACGTAGCCGGAGTCCGAGGCCGCCGGGCGCGGTGCAGCGGCCGGCTTCGGTGTCGGGCGCGGCGCTGCGGGCTTGCGGGCGCCAGGCTTCGGCTGCGGCCGCGGTACCGGAGGCAGGGGCGCGATCGGTTCGGTGACCTGCTGCTCGATCGGAGTGTCCAGCAGCGGCTCGGTGTACAGGTCGGTCATGTGCTCGTCGCGGGTCGCGCCGGCGGTGGGGCGAGCCGGGCGACGGTCCGTGCGTGCGGTGGCCCGCGTCACCGGCTCGCGACGCGAGGGTTCACGGCGTGCGGATTCACTACGGGTGGGCTCGCGGCGGGCGCGCGACGCCGGTCGACGCCGCTCGTCGGGCGGGTAGTTCTCGTACGGATCGCCCCAGCCCGCACGATCGTCGTCGCAGGGATCGGTGTCGCGAGGATCGGCCGGGAAGTCGTCGAGCACGCTCGGCTCGTCGGCGTCGGCGTCGTCGAACTCGGCGGCCTCGAATTCCTCGTCGTAGTCGTCGTACTCGTCGTAGTCGTACTCGTCGTCGTAGTCGTCGGCCGCGCCGTGGCGGTAGGCACCGATTCCGAGGTACGAGCAGGTGCCGTCGATCAGCTCGCGCACCGAGTAGCCGCTGAGCACGACGAGTCCGGCGAACCCGCAGAGCACCATGATCGGGACCGACAGCCAGACGGTGATCGCCTGGGTGAGCGGCGACCCGAGGGCGAAACCGAGGAAGCCCGCGGCCTCCGAGCGCGCCGGTGACTCGGTCGGTGCGCCCAGCACCAGATGGGTCAGGCCCAGGGCCGACATGCCGAGCAGCACGCCGCCGCCCACATTGCGCAGGCGTCGGGCCGGATTGGGTCCGTGGCGCATCACCGTGACGGCGATGACCAGCAGCACCACCGGCAGCAGGTAGGCCAGCGAGCCGATGCCGTAGCGGACCAGGGCGTCGACGAAGGCGCCGACGGCCTCCGGAACCCCGAACCACACGCCGGCGATGACGAGTGCGGCGAGCAGTGTCAGTGCCAGCCCGGCACCGTCGCGCCGCGCGGATCGCTGATGGCCGACGACGTTGTCCTCGTCGTCCGGGTCGACCTGCGGCGCCAGTCCGATGCGGGCGACACTGCCGAGACCGCGCGCAGCCAGGTTCCAGGTGTTGACCACGCCGCGACCGATGCCGCGACCCACCGTGCCCGCCGCCGACGGACGATGCCGCATCTCCTGCGACTTGTTGGTCCGCGCCGGTGGACGTGCATTCCGCTTACCCGCAGCGGAGCGGTTGCCGGTCGCCGCACGCTGTCCGTTCGCGGTACGCGGTCGACGTTCGCCGCCGCGAGCGCGCTCGGAAGTGCCGGCACGGCCGGAGGTACGGGAGCCGGAGCCCGAACCGGACTTGGCCGACGGCGCACGACCGGAAGTGGACGTGCGACTACGCGCGCTTGCCTGAGAAGCCATGGCTGTCAGCCTAGTGCCTCAGCGTCACTCCAGTAACACCCGCAACAGCGCGCGTCGGATCACAACTTCGACACGACCGCGGCGAAGCAGGCTGCGATCACAGGGAGCGGCGCGCCATCGACAGCAGCGCCACGGCGGCCGGTTCGCCGAGGAAGGCCACGTCGACCGGCGCACGACCGAACGCGAACAGCAGCAGTTCGCCGACGGTGCCGACCACGGTGACCGGCTCGCCGGAACCGACGGTCAGCAGGTCCCGCCCGTCCGGTGTGCGCAGTGTCACGCGGGCCGGCGATTTGCCCATCGTCATGCGGCCCATCATCTTCAGCGGCCGCTCCAACGCGGCGCTCAGGCCGGGCGCCAGCTCGCGGGGCGTCCACGGGCCGGTCGGATCGGCGCCGCCGCGCAGCACGTCCTCGTGGTGGACGAACATCTCCGCGAGGTTGAGGTACTTGTCGGGGAGGGCGAACAGCGAGAACCACGGCGGACCGGACTCGACGTCGTCGAGCAGGTCGTCGTAGTCGCGGGCCGCATAGCTCCGCGTGACCCGGCCGGTCCACGCCCCGAGGGGCGGGAGGAACATGCCGGCGGCGGCATCCGGGCGGCGTTCGCGCAGCAACAGGTGCACCGCGAGATCGCGGGTCGCCCAGCCGGTACACAGCGTCGGTGCGTCCGGCCCTTCGCGGCGCATGGCCTCGACCATGGCCCGACGTTCCACCTGCGCCCAGTTCACGCCCATCGGGGGTCAGCCCAGCTCGTCGTCGGCGGGCACCTCGATGACCGTCGGCACGATCATCGGACGGCGACGGTACTTCTGCGCCACCCAGCGGCCCACCACGCGGCGGATGCCCTGGGCGATGCGGTGGGAGTCGGTGACGCCCTCCCCGGCCAGCTCGGTCAGCGCCTTGTCGACCAGGTCGGCGGCCTCCGACAGCGCGTCCGGGTCGTCGGAGAAACCGCGGCCGGAGATCTGCGGGCGGCTCACCGCGCGCCCGGTGCGGTCGTCGACGGCCACGGTGATGGCGATGAAGCCGCCCTCCCCCAGCACCAGTCGGTCCGACAGCGTCGACTCGCTGACGTCACCGACGGACAGGCCGTCGACGTAGACGAAGCCCACCGGCACCTTGCCGGAGATCCGTGCGCGGCCGTCCACGAGGTCGACGGTCACGCCGTCCTCGGCGAGAACGATCCGGTCGGCGGGCACACCGGTCGCCTCGGCGAGCGCGGCGTTGGCGCGCAGGTGCCGCCATTCGCCGTGCACCGGCATGGCATTGGACGGGCGCACCGCGTTGTACAGGTACAGTAGCTCGCCCGCCGACGCGTGGCCGGAGACGTGCACCTTGGCGCTGGCCTGGGTGATCACCGTGGCGCCGCGCTTGGCGAGCCCGTTGACCACCGCGAAGACGGAGTTCTCGTTGCCGGGGATCAACGACGACGCGAGCACCACGAGGTCGTCGGCCCGAATGTTGATCTGCCGGTGATCGCCGCGCGCCATCCGAGACAGCGCCGACAGCGGCTCGCCCTGGCTGCCCGTGCTGACCAGCACCACCTTGTCGTCGGGCAGCGTGGCCGCGGTGTCGATGTCCACCTCGACGCCCTCGGGGATGTGCAGGTAGCCCAGGTCCTGCGCGATCGCCATGTTGCGGACCATGGAGCGGCCCACGAAGGTGACGCGGCGTCCGTAGCGGTGTGCCACGTCGACGATCTGCTGGATGCGGTGCACATGCGAGGCGAACGACGCCACGATCACGCGCTGGCGGGCCTTGCCGATCACCCCGTCGAGCACCACGCCGATCTCCCGCTCGGGAGTCACGAAGCCGGGCACCTCGGCGTTGGTGGAGTCGACCAGGAACAGGTCGACGCCTTCGTCGCCGAGACGGCTGAAGCCGCCGAGGTCGGTGAGGCGGTTGTCCAGCGGCAACTGGTCGAGCTTGATGTCACCGGTGTGCAACACGAGGCCGGCGGGCGTGCGGATCGCGACGGCCAGTGCGTCGGGAATCGAGTGGTTGACGGCGAAGAACTCGCAGTCGAACTCGCCATAGCTCGCGCGGTCGCCCTCGCGCACCTCGATCAGCGTGGGCCGCAGGCGGTGCTCACGGCACTTTGCGGCGACCAGCGCCAGCGTGAAGCGCGAGCCGACCACCGGGATGTCCGACCGTAGCTTGAGGAGGAACGGCACCGCGCCGATGTGGTCCTCGTGACCGTGGGTGAGCACGATCGCGTCGATCTCGTCGACGCGGTCCTCGATGTACCGGAAGTCGGGCAGGATCAGGTCGACGCCGGGCTGCTGGTCCTCGGGGAACAGCACGCCGCAGTCCACCACCAGGAGGCGACCGGCGTATTCGAAGACCGTCATGTTGCGACCGATCTCGCCGATGCCGCCGAGCGCGACGATGCGCAGTCCGCCCTCGGCGAGCGGCGGCGGCGAAGGCAGTCGCTCGAGATGGTCGGCGGTGACGCCGGAGCCGGTCGCGGCCTCGGCGGCCGGGTGCAGCTGCGCGCCCTTCGTCTTCTTGGCGGGGGCGTCGGCCGGCGGACCGGCCTTGCGGGACGAACGACGACGCTGGGAGCGACCCGGACCGGTCATCAGGAAACCACCTCTGCTTGGCGCAGGAGAGTCAGGATCTGTTCGATCTGACCTGGATCGGCCGCGACCTGCGGCAGGCGCGGATCGCCGACGTCGAACCCGGTCATCCGCAGCGCGGTCTTGACCATGGTGACCCCGCCGGTGAGGCCCATCGCCTCGACCAGTGGCGCCATCGAGTCGTTGAGCTTGCGGGCGGTCGCCAGATCGCCTGCGGCGACGGCGTCGCGCAGGGCGGCCATCCGGCCCGGCACCAGGTGGCCGATGACGCTCACGAAGCCGATCGCACCGACGGCCAGCCACGGCAGGTTCAGGGCGTCCTCGCCGCTCAGGTACTGCAGGTCGGTCTGCGCCATCACCTTGCGGGCCTGGTGCAGGTCGCCCTTCGCATCCTTGATACCCCGGATGTTGGGGTGCTCGGCGAGCGCGAGAATGGTCTCGAACTCCAGCGGCACCACCGACCGCGGCGGAATGTCGTAGAGCAGCACGGGCAGATCGGTCGCGTCGGCGACGGTCCGGAAGTGCGCGAGCAGACCACGCTGCGGCGGCCGCGAGTAGTACGGGGTCACGATCAGCAAGCCGTGCGCACCGATCTCGGCGGCTTCGCGAGCGCGCAGCACCGTCTCGGCGGTGTCATAGCTGCCGGCGCCCTGCACGATGCGGGCCCGATCGCCGACGGCGTCCAGGACTACCCGCAGCAGATCGTTCTTCTCGGTCGGGGTGGTGGTCGGCGACTCCCCGGTGGTGCCGGAGACGACCAGGCCGTCGAGGCCGCCGGTGACCAGCTGATCGGCCAGTTCAGCGGCCTTATCGAGGTCGATCTTCCCGTCGGCGCGGAACGGCGTGACCATGGCGACGGAGTTGGTTCCGAAGGGTGCAGCCCCTCCCCCGGTGGCAGGCGAATTCATGGGGCTCACGGTACCGCACCAGGCGGGTTCGGCAGCGATCAGCCCTCGTACGGGAACGGCGAGGTGGCGACCTCTGTGCCGTCGGCTAGAACGTCGATCTCGAAGTCGCCGAAAGCAGTGGGCGCCAACTCGATCAGCTGGCGCAGACATTCCACCGCCAGCTCCCGAATCTCGGTGTCGGCGTGCTCGGTGGCGCGCATGCCGATGAAGTGCCGCCACGCCCGGTAATTGCCGGTCACCACGATGCGGGTCTCGGTGGCGTTCGGGAGCACCGACCGTGCGGCCTGGCGTGCCTGCTTGCGGCGCAGGATGGCGTTGGGCACGCCCGCGAACTTCTCTTCCAGTCGGCCGAGCAGTTCGCTGTAGGCGGCGCGGCTCGCGTCGGTGGCCTCCTGGAAAAGCGCCTCGAGTTCGGCGTCACCACGAATCGCCGGCGGCGGCACCACGTTGGCGTCGTGCTCTGGCACGAACCGCTGGGACAGCTGGGAGTACGAGAAATGGCGGTGCCGAATCAGCTCGTGGGTGCACGAGCGCGAGATGCCGGTGATGTAGAAGGACGCGCTCGCATGCTCGAACAGCGACGTGTGCCCCACCTCCAGCACATGACGCAGATAGCCGGCGTTGGTCGCGGTCCGCGGATTCGGCTTGTCCCAGCTCTCGTAGCAGGCGCGGCCGGCGAACTCGATCAGCGCCTCGCCGCCGTCGGTGTCACTGGACCACGCCACCTGCGGGGCGGTGAACGTCGTCGATGCCACCAACTGCACATTGAGCGCCACCAGATCGGGCACGGGATCCTCCTGGATTAGTCACGGTCGACGACGGAAACAAGGCCGGGCTTGCCTATACTCATCGACCAATATCGATAACCCACCTTTTCACGGAAATGAGCAACTCTGGATGAAGCCCCTCCCGACGGTCACCACCCGCCGTGCCGCCACCCTGGCCGTCACCGCAGCGCTGGGCCTGGCGCCCTTCCTGGTCGACGCCGCGCCCGCGAACGCCGTCCCGCAGGAGCAGCAGCAGAACCAGCCGCAGAAGCAGCAGGCGGTGCCCGCGCCCGAGCGGGTGAACCTGGGCGGCGTGTACAACGCCCGCACCTTCGGCAGCTACACCAACACCGACGGCCAGGCCCTGACCGACCGCGTGATCCGCAGCGGCGACCTGCAGAACCTGAACAACGCGGGCCTCGCGGAGCTGCAGCGTCGCGACGTGACCACCATCGTCGATCTGCGCACGTCGTTCGAGCGCCAGCTCAAGCCCAACCGCCCGGTGCCCGGCGCCAAGGTGGTCGTGGCCGACGTCATGGCCCTGGCCCCGCTCGCCGGCTCGGCCGATTTCCCCGGCATGTACCGGACCTTCGTCGACAATCCGGGTGCCCGCGAGGCGTACCGGACCATGCTGCTCCAGGTGGCCACGACCGTCGAGCGCGGCGACTCGGTGCTCATCCAGTGCAGCGCCGGCCGCGACCGTACCGGGTGGGGCTCGGCCGTGCTGCTGAAGATCGCCGGCGCCGATATGAAGACCATCGAGGCCGACTTCACCGCCAACAACACCGGCGCCGACGTCGCGTGGCTGCGCGGCGCGTTCGCACACGTCGACCGCATCTACGGCGGCTTCGACGGCTACCTGCGCAAGGGCCTGCGGCTGTCGACCGCCGAGATCGAGTCGATCCGCACCGCGATGATCGCGTCGGACGCGACCAGCGAAGCCGCCGTCACGCCCCAGTAGTCACTTTGCAGTGATGCCGAGGTTCACCGCGGCATAGACGGTGCCTCCGGACTGGCCAGCCTTGAGCAGTCCGGTGGCGTCGTAGATGCCGTCGTTCGCGTTGCGGGTGGCGCGGTTCGGATGGCCGTCGTACGGGCTGTGCGCCGCGAAGACCTCGTCGCTGAGCCCGTCGTCGAAGTACAGCTGGCTGGTGCGGGCGGTGGTCTTGTTCAGATGGACCCGCAGGTGGATGTGCACCGTCCGCCCCCGGTACCAGCCCGGATAGATGCTGGTGAACCGCACGATGCCGTCTGCATCGGTGGGCTGCGCGCCGCGCAGATAGGTCTTGGCATCCGACGGCGTGGACTCGCGATCTCCGGAACTGTAGGCGCCGTCCGAGACCGTTCCGTCCCTGTCTGTTCCGCCGGGCCCGCCGGTCCCCGCCACCCGGCGGCCGCCACCGGCGGCCCGCCGGCGGTTCCCGACTCGAAACCCGAGTAGTTGCCTTCGGCATCGCAGTGCCAGATCTCCACCACGGCATCGCGCACCGGCGCCGGGTCGCCGTCGACCCGGCAGTTCTCCAGATCCACCACGCGCAGTGCCAGTTCCAGCGGGACGCCCTCGCGGTCCTCGCGGATGTCGGCGCGGATGCGGTCCACGTCGAACCAGTACGGCCCCTCCGTGGCCTCCGCGGTGGTGGGGCACTGCGGTGCCTGCGCCAGCAACTCGTTCAGCAGGTCGCCGCTGCCGCCCGCAGCCGACGTCGTGGCGGAGTCCGCACCCGAAACTCCCGTCGCCGACGAGGCGGCCGGCGCGGACTTCTGGTCGACGCCGCAGGCGGCGAGGACCCCGGCCAACCCGAGAGCGCCGGTGCCGGCCAGGACTCCCCGGCGGGTCAGCGCACCGTCGAGCGGCGGATCGGAGGGAGCGGCAGCGGGTCGGTCGCGGCGAAATCGTGGGTGCATGCCAGTGACCCTAAGCGCCGTTCCTGTCCGGTCGCTGTGGGTCGCCTGCCGGTGTGCTGGAGGTGTGTCAGGCGCCGCGGACGATGGGCGCGAGCTTGGCGTAGGTGTCTTCCCAGCCGTGCACCGGGATCGAGTCGATGCCCAGATCCATCACGGGGCGGTCGTTGCCGCCCTCGTCGAGACGGTCGCCGAAGAACAGGATGTCGTCGGTGGTCAGGCCGAGGATCTCCATCAGGCGGCGGGCGCCGTACGCCTTGTCGATGCCCTTGGCGGTGATATCGACGGAGGTGGAGCCGCCGCTGCGAACCTCCAGGTCGGGCAGACGCTCGGCGGCGTAGGCGCGCAGCGACTCCTTCTTACGGCCGTCCGGATCCCACGCCGTCTTGGCATCGACGGGCGCCGACTGGCCCAGCGCGCTGAAGGTGATCTGGCTGCCGCGATCCTCCAGGATCGGGCCCCAGGTCTTGCTCTCCCACAGGCCGAGTTCCTTGGCGCCTTCCTCGACCACGGCGAGTGCGCGGGCCTTCTGGTCGTCGGACAGCTCTTCGGCGTAGACGGTCTCCCACTCCGGGTCCGCCCAGCGCAGGTAGCGGGTACCGTTGGTCGGCATCAGGTGCAGGTTGCCGCGGTGCTCGAACGCGCCGAGCCGGTCGAGCACCTGGGTCTGGAACTGACCCATCTGGCCGCCGGAGATGATGCAGCCGAGGGAGGCGGCGAGCATCTCGCGGAACAGGTCGACCATCTCGTCGGCCATCGCCGTCTTGGACGGGGCGAGGGTGTCGTCGAGGTCGAACATGACCAGCTTGTAGGTCTTGCCGTTGTGCGTGAGTCCGTCAGCCATGCCGGGAACCTTAACCGAGAGCGCCGTCGGGGTTCTGCACGGTAGTGCGATTGACCCACGGGAAGGCCTCGGCGTTCGACGCAGCGCCCTCGGCCGCGCGGGACCGCGAGGTCTCCCCGAGTTCGGCGAGCAATCCGTTCCCGGCGTCGACGAGTGCGCCGAAGCGGGCCGGGGTGAGCCAGCCCGGGCGCAGCGCGAACAGCAGGTCCTCGGTGGCGGTGTTGCCGCTGGCGCCCGGTGCGAACGGGCAGCCGCCGAGGCCGCCGAGCGCGCCGTCGACCATCGCGGCACCCGCCCCGACCGCGGCGAGGGCATTGGCCACGCCCATCCCCCACGTGTCGTGGCCGTGGAACACCAGGCGCCGTTCACCGGCCGGATGGGCGGCTGCGGCGAACAGTTCGGCCACCTGGCCCGGGTACGCCTGCCCGAGCGTGTCGGCCAGCACCACGTCGACCGAGCCTGCGGTGCGCGGATCGGCGACGATCTCCAGGACCCGATCGGGGTCGACGGCGCCGTCGAACGGGCAGGTGAAGGCGGTGGCCAGGCACAGTTCGAGGCGCCCGCCGACGGCTTCGGCGTGGGCGACCGCGTCCGGCATCGCGGCCAGCGAGTCCTCGGTGAGGCGGCCGATGTTGGCCTGGTTGTGGGCGTCGGACACCGAGAAGCAGTACTGGAAGTTGCGGGCGCCGGCGGCGGCCGCCTTCGCCACGTGCCGCGGGGTGGCCACCCAGATCCAGCAGTGCTCCAGTTCCTCCGGGGTCAGCGCCTCGATCAGTGCCAGGCTGTTGGCCATCGGCGGCACCAGGTCGCCGCGCGCCATGGACCCGATCTCCAGTTCGGTGACGCCAGCGGCCAGCAGGGTGCGCACCAGCGCCGCCTTGGTGTCGACGTCGAGGAGCCCGCCGGTCAATTGCAGGCCGTCGCGCAGCGTCACGTCGCGCACCACCGTCGAGCGCGCCGTGCCCGTCACAGGAATCGCTCCCGGATCTCGTCGGTGTGCTCACCGATCTCCGGGCCCAGCGAGCGGATCGGCAGCGACTGTCCGCCGAGAACCGGCACCACTCCGGGGAAGCCCACGCGCACCGGCTCGGCCGCGCCGGTGTCGACGTCGAACTCCTGAATCATGTTGCGCGCCGAGTATTGCGGGTCGGCGACGATGTCGGCGGCGGTGTAGATCGGCCCGGCCGGCACGCCCGCCGCGTCGAGGGCGGCGAGGACCTCGTCGCGGGTCCGCGCGCCGGTCCACGCCCCGATCGCGTCGTCGATCTCGTCGCGCCGGTACCAACGGCCGTCGTTGTCGGCGAGGCCCGGGTCGTCGGCCAGATCGGCGCGGCCGATGGCGCGCATGTAGCCGCCGAAGATGCCGTCGGCATTGCCGGAGATCACCACCGAGAAGCCGTCGCCGCACACGTAGGCGTTCGACGGCGCGATGCCCTGCATGCGGCCACCGGTCCGTTCGCGGCGCACGCCGTAGGCCCCGAGGTCGGGGATCAGCGACTCCATCATCGAGAAGATGGCCTCGTGCAGCGCCACGTCGACGACGCGGTCGGCCACCGGCAGCGGCTCGGCGGCGGCGTCGCGGCGGCGCAGTCCTTCGTACAGCGCCATGACCGCGCCGAACGCGCCGTAGAGTCCGGCGATCGAGTCGCCGATGGACACGCCGGTGCGCACCGGCGGGCGGTCGGGGTCGCCGACCAGTTCCCGGAAGCCGCCGTAGGCCTCGGCGACGGCCGCGAAACCGGGCCGCTCGGCGTACGGTCCGGTCTGCCCGAAGGCGGAGATCCGCACCAAGATCAGCTCGGGATTGTCGCGGCTGAGTTCCTCCGGCCCCAGGCCCCACTTCTCGAGGGTGCCGGGCCGGAAGTTCTCCAGCACCACGTCGCAGTGTCCGGCGAGGGTGCGGACGTCGTCGCGGCCCTCCTCGGTGCGCAGGTCGAGCACCATCGACTTCTTGTTCCGGTTGATGGTGCGGAACAGCATCGACGTCTCGCCGGCGTACAGGCGCCAGTTGCGCAGTTCGTCGCCGCTCTCGCGTTCGATCTTGATCACTTCGGCGCCGAAGTCGGCCAGCAGCCGACCGGCCGACGGGGCCGCGATGTAGCTGCCCAGTTCCAGCACCCGCACACCGGCCAGCGGCAGGCGCGGCGACGACGGTGCGCCGGTCATGGCTGCGGCTCGTCGTTGACGTCGACCACGGAGTAGGCGGGGTTGCGGATCAGGGCGTCGATCACCGAGATGAAGGCGTCGGCGGCGGCCACCGATCCGAACTCGGCGAGGTCGTGCGGTTCGGTCTCCGGGTCGAGCAGGCCCAGCACGTCACCGTCGACGCTGGGCACCACGCGCAGGCGCCGCATCGAGTGCCCCGCGATCCGGACGGCGGCGTTCTCGTCGTCGAGCAGCTCGTCCGGGGTCACCCACTCCACCCCGGCGTGGTCGGTGCCCGCCCCGGACAGCACGCCGTCGCCGCCGATCCGGGCGTGTTCGGGCATCGCGATGATGTGCTCGATGAGGCGCGCGGCACGCCGCGCGGACTCCTCGTCGTAGGCGAAGGCCAGGGCGTCCCACTGGCCGGCGTCGTTGTAGAGGACGGCGTACTGCTCCCCTTGCGCCGCGACCGCGAGGTGCGCGGCGGTGCCGCCGGGCAGCGGGGTGTGCCATTGGCCGTAGATCTCGATCTGACTCACGCCTACTGACCCTACGGCCCCGCGCGGGGCGCGCGGGACCGCAGGGAGGGGGTCGGGCGGCGTCAGGAGGCGGCGTTGACCCGGATCATGTTCCCGGCCGGGTCGCGGAACGCGCAGTCGCGCGGGCCCCACGGCTGCTCGGCGGGCTCGGACAGCACCTCGGCGCCGGTCGCGACGACGCTCTCGAAGACGGCATCGAGATCGGCGACGGTGAAGATGTACGGCCCCATCACGCCCTTGGCGACCAGGGAATGCAGCGCCAGGGCGTCCTCGGGCGAGCGGCCGGCCGCCGGTTGGGACAGCACGATGTCGCCGGCGCCGTCGGCCGGGCCCAGGGTGACCCAGCGGAGTTCGCCGTTGGGGACGTCGAGTTTCACCTCGAGTCCGAGGCCGTCGCGGTAGAAGGCGAGCGCGGCCTCCATGTCGTCGACGGTGATGGGAGTGGCGGTGAGGGCGATCGAAGTAGTCATGTCCTCCACGGTAAAACCCTGCGCGGCCGCTGCGCTTCTCCGATCCTGCTCGGTTTCGGCCGCGGCCTGCTCGGTTGCCGCCGCGTGGCTCAGTACCAGGGCATGGGGCGCGCGAGCACCTTGGTGATGCACGACGGCAGGGCTTCCATGCCGTGGTGCGGGCGTGCCCGGTACGACGACGGCGTCTCCCCCGCGATCTGGGTGAACCGGCTGCTGAACGAGCCGAGCGAGGAGAACCCGACGGCCATGCAGGCCTCGGTGACGCTGGAGCCTGCTCGGAGCAACGCCATGGCCCGTTCCACCCGGCGGGTCACCAGATAGCCGTAGGGCGTCTCGCCGTAGGCGGCCTTGAACTCGCGGGAGAAGTGCGCCGGCGACATCAGCGCGCGGTCGGCCATCGCCGGCACGTCCAGCGGTTGGGCGTAGTCGCGGTCCATCAGGTCGCGGGCACGGCGCAGGTGCGCCAGCGTCGCCGGTGACGGTTGCTGCGCCATCAGGCCGCCACCGCCTGCCGCAGCAGCGGGGCGAGGTCGCCGCACGGCTGCACGTCGATCGCGTCGAGGCCGCGCCAGCGGGCCAGTGCGGCCAAGTCGTCGGCCAGGCCGTGGGCGACGGCGCCGAGATCGGCGTCGTCCTCGTGGTGGGCGGCCAAGACCTGCAGCACGCCGGTGCGGCGATCGGCTTTGAGGTCGACGCGGGCCTGCAGCCGGCCGTCGTGCAGGTAGGGCAGCACGTAGTAGCCGTGCACGCGTTTGTGCGCGGGCACGTAGATCTCGATGCGGTAGTGAAAGCCGAAGAGCCGAAACGTCCGCGGGCGGTAGAAGACGAGCGGGTCGAACGGCGACAGCAGGGTCGAGCGCGCCGGTCGGCGCGGGATCTTCACGTCGGCGTGCAGGTAGGCCGGTTCGTTCCAGCCGTCGACGGTCACCGCGGTGAGGGTGCCGTCGTCGAGCAGGTCGCCGAGCACGGCGCGCACGTCCGCGGTGGCCAGGCGGTAGTAGTCGGCGAGGTCGGCGACGGTGGCGACACCGTGCGCGGCGGCCGCCCGGCGCACCAGCTCGGCGATCGCCTGCTTTCTGGGAATGTCGGCGGCGACGCGCTCGGCCCCGACCACGCGCTCGGCGAGGTCGTAGTGGCGCACGAAATTGTCGTCGCGCACCGCGGACAGCGTGCCGCCGGCGAACAGCGCCTCGCAGACGTTCTTCACTTCGCCGCGTTGCCACCAGGAACCCGGTGCGGAGCCGGACCGGTCCACGCCGAGCGCCGTCTCCAGACTGCGCGGAGTGCTCGCGCCGGCCTCGGTGATCGCCGCGAGGACGTCGTTCTTCAGAGCGGGGTTGCGCGCCAAGGCTTCTCGGACATGGCGCCAGCGGCCGCCTGCGAACTCGGTCATCCGCCAGCCGAACAGCGGCCAGTCGTCCACCGGGATGAGCGCGGCCTCGTGCGCCCAGTACTCGGCCAGCAGACGCGGTGCGCGGGCCGTCGACCGCCAGGCTGCGGTATCGAGGAGCTGGTCGTCGTAGGCGCCGAGCCGACTGAACGCGGGCAGGTAGTGCGCCCGGGCGAGCACGTTCACCGAGTCCATCTGCAGCAGCCGCGTGCGGCCCAGCACCCGCTTGAAGTGCGCTCGCGTCGGCGGCCCCGTCGGGGCCGGATCGGTGAATCCTTGTGCCGCAAGCGCAATCGCGCGCGCTGCGGGCGCCGAGAGGTCAGTGGGCACGGGCCTCGGCGGCCGGGTAGTGGATACGCCGGTATTCGAGGAAGCGGTACAGCGTGCCGGTCCGTGAACGCTGCCAGTCGGTGGCGGCGGCCTCCTCCCAGGTGCCCGGATCCACCGCGGGCGCGAAGGCATCGGCGCCGTCGACCAGCATGCCGATCTCGGTGACTCGCAGCCGGGTGGCGTGTTCCATTGCGGCGCTGTAGATCTCGCCGCCGCCGATCACCGACGCCACCCCGCCCACCAGATCGAGGGCGGACGCGAGATCGCTGGACACCTCGGCGCCGTCGGCGGCGTAGGTCGCGGAGCGCGTGAGGACGATGTTGCGTCGTCCCGGTAGCGGACGGAACCGCACCGGCAACGACTCCCAGGTCTTGCGCCCCATGATCACCGCGCCGGTGCCGGTGGCCTCGCGGAAGTGCGCCATGTCTTCGGGCACGCTCCACGGGATCGCGCCGCGGCGACCGATGGCGCCCACCCGATCCTGTGCCCAGACCAATGCGATGTCCATGTCCGGTCGTCCTCCTCTGGCTCGGTCGCGTTACACCGCCACCGGCGCCTTGATGGCGGGGTGGGAGGTGTAGTCGACCACCTCGATGTCGTCGTACTGGTAATCGAAGATCGAATCCGCCTGGCGCAGTCGCAGTGTCGGCGGTGCGAACGGCTCGCGGCTCAGCTGCTCACGGACCTGGTCGACGTGGTTGTCGTAGATGTGGCAGTCGCCGCCGGTCCAGATGAACTCGCCCACCTCCAGGCCCGCCTGCTGAGCCATCATGTGGGTGAGCAACGCGTAGGACGCGATGTTGAAGGGCACGCCGAGGAACAGGTCGGCGCTGCGCTGGTACAGCTGGCAGCTCAGCTTGCCGTCGGCCACATAGAACTGGAAGAACGCGTGGCACGGTGGGAGCGCCATCTGCGGGATCTCCCCCACGTTCCACGCCGAGACCATGTTGCGGCGCGAATCGGGGTCGGTCCGCAGCAGGTCGAGGGCGGCCTGGATCTGATCGATGTGCTCGCCCGAGGGCGTGGGCCAGTTGCGCCACTGCACGCCGTACACCGGGCCAAGCTCGCCGTCCGGCGACGCCCACTCGTCCCAGATGGTGACGCCGTGGTCCTGCAGCCATTGCACGTTGGAGTCGCCGCGCAGGAACCAGAGCAACTCGTACACGATCGACTTGAGGTGCACCTTCTTGGTGGTCACCAGCGGGAAGCCCGCGCTCAGGTCGAAACGCAGCTGCGCGCCGAAGACGCTGCGGGTCCCGGTTCCCGTCCGGTCGGCCTTCTCGGTACCGGTGTCCATCACCCGACGCAGCAGATCCTCGTACGGGGTGGGGATAGTCGTGCTCACGGTGCCGAGTGTACTGACCTACGGGCGGTCGGCACCTTAAGCCATCAGCTGCGCCGCGACCGTGGCGCCCAGTTCCCAGCAGGCCTGAAGTTCGTCCTTGGACGGCTTGTTCGACACGATGAGGTAGTCGGCGGCCTTGGTCCAGCCCAAGCCGGTGGTGATCGAGTCGACGGCCCGCACTGCTCCCTCGCCACCCTCGTTGGAGTGCAGGTACAGGCCGAACGGGCGCCCCTGCGTGGAGTCGAGGATCTGGTAGTAGCTCACGTCGAAGGCGTGCTTGAGGGCCCCGGAGATGTAACCCAGGTTGGCGGGAGTGCCGAGCAGGTAGCCGTCGGCTTCGAGGAAGTCGGTGGCCGTGACCGCCAGCGCGGCCCGTCGCACCACCTCGACCCCCTCGATGTCCGGGTCGGCCGCACCGGCGATCACCGCCTCGAACATCGCCTGGCAGTGCGGCGACGGCGTGTGGTGGACGATCAGCAGGCGGGCCATGTCAGCTCTGTTCCTGCTTCTCCTGCTGGGCGGCGCGGTAGCCGGCCGCGGCGCGGCCCATCATCTCGCGGGCGCGCTTGCGGTCGCCGGCGTAGTCGTAGGCGCGGGCGATGCGGAAGGTGCTGATCCAGTCCGACGGATCGGCCTCCCACTCGGCCTTGACCTGCGCGAACAGCGCATCCGCGGCCTCGACCTCGATCCGACCGGACGGGCGGTGCGGCAGGTCGTCGACCTTCAGCTCACGACCGGCGTCGACCACCGCGGCCGCCATCCGCTGGTGCTCGATGCCGGCCTGCAGGGTCCGCACCAGAATCCAGATACCGACCACCGGCAGGAGGAAGACGCCGACGCCCAGCGCGATGCCCACCGGCGTGCCGGCCTGAATCAGGCGCACCGCGTTGCGGCTCAACAACCAGAGGTAGACCACGATGGCCACCACCATGAAGCCGATCATCAGCACGATCGGCCGGGCATCCTTCTGCTTGGCTGCCATCGGCTACAGGTCCATGAACTGGTCGAGTCCCACCGTGAGGCCGGGGTGCGCCGCGATCTCGCGCACGCCGAGCAGCACGCCGGGGACGAACGAGGTGCGGTCCATCGAGTCGTGGCGGATGGTCAGCGTCTCCCCCTGGGTGCCCAGGAGGACCTCCTGGTGCGCGACGAGCCCGGCGAGACGCACCGAGTGCACGCGCACACCGTCGACGTCCGCGCCGCGCGCGCCCTCGAGTCCGGTGGAGGTGGCGTCGGGCATGGGCGCGCTACCGGCCCTGGCGCGGGCGGCGGCCACGAGCTGGGCGGTGCGGCCGGCCGTGCCCGACGGCGCATCGGCCTTGTGCGGGTGGTGCAGCTCGATGATCTCCACCGAATCGAAGTACGGCGCCGCCTTCTCCGCGAAGTACATGGACAGGATGGCGCCGATTGCGAAGTTCGGCGCGACCAGGACGCCGACACCCGGCGCCCCGCTCAGCCACTTCTCGACCTGCGCGAGGCGCTCGGCGGTGAAGCCGGTGGTGCCGACAACAGCGTGAATCCCGTTGTCGATGAGGAACTTCAGATTGTCCATCACCGCATCGGGATGGGTGAAGTCGACGACCACCTGAGTCTTCGACTCGACCAGCGCGGTCAGATCGTCGCCGAAGTCGACGCCCACGGTGAAGTCGGTGTCCCCGGCGGCCTCGACGCCGGCGACGATCGCCTGCCCTACTTTGCCCTTGCTGCCCAGCACTCCGACCCGGATCGCACCGCTCATCTACTCCACCTCTTGCCGCTCGACATCGTTGCCATCGAGTCTAGGTGCATCGCGTCCGGACGCCGGCAGCGGCGACGGCCGCGGAGGTCGCGGGAACCGCTTCGCCGTCTACTTCGCCGGTGTCGGGCGGGCCGGAAAGCGGTCGATCCACGGCCGGGCGGCCTCGAGCTGCGCTGCCAACTGCAGCAGTGCGCCGTCGGCCCCGAGCCGCCCGTTGAACTGCACGCCCAGCGGCAGGCCGTCGTCGGCCCAGTACACGGGCACGTTGATCGCGGGCCGTCCGGTGAGGTTCGCCATCTGGGTGTACGGCACCCAGCCGAGGTTCTCCTCGATCATCTGGTCGATGATTCCGGACTTGATCAGGGCCTTTCCGCCATGCACGCGGTGCGCCACACGAGCACCCGCCTGCAGGGCCTTCGGAGTGTCCAGAGCGCCGATCCTGATCGGCTTCTGCGCGATCGTCGGAGTCAGGAAGTAGTCGTGGTCGGTGTAGAAGCGCTCCATCGCGTGGGTGTATTCGGCGATCTCGCCGAGCGCCCGCAGCGCGGCGACAGCACCGTTCGCCCTGCCCACTTCGACCATCGCCAGGGTGTCGGCCTCGAAGTCGAAATCGCCGGCGCCGGTGCGCTCCTTGATGTCGGCGACGTCGGCGGCGAGGTGTGCGAACCAGATCGTCAGGAACGTCTGCGCGAGTGCTTTGTCGTCGTACGGCGGGTCGACGGCCACCACGTCATGACCGAGTTCGGTGAGCAGTTCCGCGGTCGCCTCGACGGCGGCGAGCGCATCCGTGGAAGCCTCGCCGCTGATCGCGGACCGGGCGGAGTAGCCGATCCGCAGCCGGCCGGGCGCCTCGGCGATCAGTTCGGCGAAAGGCCGTTCCGGCTGCGCCGATTGGTAGTCGGCCAGTGGATTCGGGCCGACGATGGCGTCGATCAGGCCCGCGGTGTCCCGCACGGTCCTGGTCACCACGCCCTGCACCGCCATGCCGAACATCGGCTCCCCCGTGTGCGGTCCATACGGAGCGAGGCCACGACTGGGCTTGAGACCGACGAGCCCGTTGCAGCCCGCCGGAATACGGATCGACCCGCCGCCGTCGTTCGCGCCGGCCGCGGGCACCACCCCCGCAGCCACCGACGCCGCCGAACCGCCGGATGACCCACCGGTGGTCCGCGAGGGATCCCACGGGTTACGCGCCGGTCCCCACAGGTCGGATTCGGTGATGCCCTTGGCGCCGAGTTCGGGAGTGTTGGTCTTACCCAGGATCACCAGACCGGCGTGCAGAAACCGGTCGGTCACCAGAGCGTTCTGGGATTCCACCACGTGGCGCAGCGCCTTGGAGCCCGACGTGGTCGGGTAGCCCTTGTATTCCTGCGCCAGATCCTTGATGAGGAAGGGCACGCCGGCGAACGGCCCGGACAGCTCGCCGGCCACCTGGCGGTCGGCGGCGACGGCGGTCTCGATGACGACGGCGTTGAGCGTCGGATTCACCTCGCGTATCCGAGCACGGGCCAGCTCCAGAAGTTCTTCCGGCGTCACCTGTTTATCCGAGACCAATCCGGCCAGAGCCGTCGCGTCGTAGGCCATGTACTCGTCGAGGTTCATTCCTTCAGTGCACCACTAATCTGCCGCCCGTAGGCGGCAACGAACCTTTCCACGAGGTCGACCAGTACGGCCGCGTCCGACGGCCCCAACTGCGCCAGCGTCTCGTCGATCACGTCGAGTGCGCGCTGCGCGGCGGCGTCGAACGCGGCCCGCCCGATCTCGGTCAGGTGAACGCAGTGCGCGCTCGAGTGGGGCACCCGCTCTTTGGCGAGCAGTCCGGCATCGACCGCGGCATTGACCTGGCGGTTCACCGTCGACCGTTCCAGCCCGAGCGCCCCGGTGATCTCACTCAGGGTCTGCGGCCCGGACTCCACCAGCAGCCACAGCAATCGAAGGTCGGCGGCGCCGATGCCCCCCTCTTCCCGACGATGCCGCCGATAGGTCTCCATTCGGGCCAAAGCCCCCGCAAGCCGACGACTCTGATCGTCGCCCACCGTGTCCTGCGTCACGTCGAACCTTCCTGGGTTCTACCTCGAACCATCAATGTGTAACCTACACAATTTAGCTGTGTAACTTACACACAGCGGATAAGGACAACCTACGTGAATCTCCCCGGCAAGGCCGCGACCCCGCGCGCCACCAGCTCGGTGAACCCGATCCTGATCATCGGCGTCTTGGGCCTTTCGAGCCTCTTCGCCTCGCTCATGCAGTCGCTGGTGATCCCCATCCAGGTGGAACTCCCCGAACTGCTCGGCACCTCGTCGTCGAACGCCTCCTGGGTGGTCACCGCCACCCTGCTCGGTGGCGCGGTGGCGATGCCGGTGGCCGGTCGCCTCGCCGACCTGTTCGGCAAGAAGCCGGTGCTGGTGACATCGGCCCTCATCCTCCTTGTCGGTTCCCTCATCTGCGCCCTCTCCGACTCACTGGCGCCGATGCTCGTCGGCCGCGTCCTGCAGGGCCTGGCCATGGGCTACATCCCGGTCGCCATCAGCTTCGTGCGCGAAGTGGCGCCCGTGCGGATGATCAACACCGCGGTGGCCGCCATCAGCGCCATGCTGGGCGTCGGCGGCGCCCTGGGCCTGCCGCTCGCAGCCTGGATCGCCGACTCGCTCGACTGGCACGCACTCTTCTGGGTCTCGCTCGGCCTGGCCGCGGTGATGGCACTGCTCTCGCTGTTCCTGCTCCCCCATGTGCGTGACGCCCAGGAAGGGTCCTTGGACTGGCTCGGCGCGATCGGCCTGGCGACTGGTCTCGTCGCCTTCCTCGTCGGCGTCTCCAAGGGCAACGATTGGGATTGGACCAGCGGCCTGACCCTCGGCCTGCTGATCGGCGGCGTCGCCGTGCTGCTGCTCTGGGGCTGGTTCGAAATGCGCAGCGACGATCCGCTGGTGGAACTGCGCACCCTGTCGCAGCGCCCCGTGCTGATGACCAACCTCGCCGCCGTCCTGATCGGCTTCGGTATGATGGCCCAGGCCATCGTCGTCCCGCAGCTCCTGGGAATGCCGGCGGCCACCGGATTCGGCCTCGGCCAGTCGATCCTGGCCACCGGCCTCTGGATGGCGCCGGGCGGCCTCATGATGCTCGTGTTCGCACCGGTGTCGAGCAAGCTGCTGTCCACCATCGGCGGTCGACGCACCCTCGCCCTCGGCGGCTTCGTACTCGCCGGCGGCTACGTGTTGGCCGTCTTCCTCACCGGCGCGCCCTGGCAGCTGTTGATCGCCACGTGCATCGGGTCGGCGGGCGTGGGCATCGGCTACGCCGCGATGCCGACGTTGATCCTGGAGAACGTGCCGCCCGCCGAGGCCGCCGCCAGCGTGGGCCTCAACGGTCTCGCCCGCTCGGTCGGGACCACGCTGGCCGGCGCGGTGATGGCAGTGGTCTTGACCAGCAACACCATCGACCTCGGCGGACACCCGCTACCGACGCTGGACGCCTTCAAACTGTGCTTCATCATCGGTGCGGCCGCGGCAGCGATCGGCGCAGCCTTGGCCCTGTTCGTCTACCCCCTGCGCGGCAAGAAGATGTCCGGACAGGAGCTGCAGGACGCCATCGACGCACGCGCGTGACAGCGGTCAACGGCGGTCGGCTATCCTGACGCGAGTTAGAACAGGTTCTATTTCTCGGGAGCATCGTTGTCCGACTTCTCGCGCCGCAGTCTTCTGCAGGCCACCGCCGTCACCGCTGTCGGAGTCGGAGCCCTCGCGGCGACCGGCAGCATCGACTCTCCGGCGGCCGCCGAACCCGGCGGCTCCGGCTACCTGGTGGGCGCGGGCAAGGGCGACATGACCGGCGCGATCGCGGGCCAGGGCATGATGGGCTACTCGGATGCCGAGCAGGTGGCCGAGGGCCTCCTGCAGCGCACCTGGGCGCGCGCCTACGTCATCGCCGACGCCGCCACCGGCCACCGCGTCCTGTTCATCACCGCCGACATCGGCTGCGTGTTCACCTCGCACCACATGCGGTTGCTGGCGGAGCTGCGTCGTCGCTACGGCAACCTGTACAACGAGCACAACGTCAACATTAACGCCACGCACAACCACAACTCGTGCGGCGGTACCTCGTGGGACTACGCGTACACGCTGGCGTCGATGGGCCACCGGCACAACTCGTTCGAGGCCGAGCTCGCCGGTCTGCTCGAGGCCGTCGCGCAGGCGCACGACTCGCTGGCACCGGGCACCGTCGAGCTCGGTTTCAGCGAACTGCACAATGCCAGCGCGAACCGTTCGCAGCCCGCGTTCGACCGGAACCCGGCGGCCGACCGCAAGTACTTCCCGGAGAAGATCGACCCGCAGGTCACCGCACTGCGGCTGCGTCAGGGCGGCACGTCGATCGGTGAGATCGTCTGGTTCGCCACGCACGGCACGTCGCTCACCGACGCCAACTTCCAGATCGGTCCGGACAACAAGGGCTACGCGTCGTACCTCGCCGAGCAGCGCGACGGGACCGCGATCGTGGCGCACGCGCAGACCAACGCCGGCGACATGACGCCCAACCTGTGGCTGCGCAAGATGAATCCCGGCGGCCCCACCGAGAGCAACCGCACCAACAACATCATGATCGGTCAGCGCCAGGATCACGCCGGGCAGGCCGCGCTCGGCGCCGCCCGCCCGATCCGCGGTGGCATCGATTCGGCCACCAAGTACGTGAACATGGCGGACACCCGAATCGACGGCGCCTACACGCCCAACGGCAAGGCCGCCCGCACCGCCCCGGCCATGATGGGTCTGGCCTCCGCCGCGACCAGCATGGAGGACAACACCCGGAGCCAGCTGGCGATCCTGAAGGAGGGCATGCGCAATCAGCTGACCCTCGCGCTCGGTGCCGGCGCGGTGCCGACACCGGATCCGTGGATGGTCTACGCGCAGGCGCCCAAGGCCGAGCTGTTCCCGCTCGGCATCCTGCCCCCGCGCTCGTGGGTGGAGCAGAATCTGCCGATCCAGCTGATCCGCATCGGTGATCTGGTGCTGGCCGCGATGCCCGCCGAGTCGACGATCGTCGCCGGTCTGCGGATCCGTCGTATCGTCGCCGACGCGCTGAAGGTCCCGCTGGAAAACGTTCTGCTGCAAGGCTATTCGAACGGCTACAGCCAGTACGCCACCACGCCGGAGGAGTACGGCGAGCAGCAGTACGAGGGCGGCGCGACGCTGTTCGGTCGCTGGACGCTGTGTGCGTACATGCAGGAGTTCGACCACCTCGCCCGCGCCATGGCTCGCGGCCGTCGCGTGCCCGTCGGCACCCGGCCCAGCGACCGCAGCGGGCTGCAGCCCGACCTGCTCGGCGCCCAGCCGGCCGACACCCCGATGCCGGGCAAGCGCTTCGGCCAGGTGGTCTCCAAGGTGCCCGGCAAGGCGAAGCCCGGGGCCACCGTCGCCGTCGACTTCTGCGGCGCCTACCCCACCAACAAGATCCGCCGCGGCCGCAACACCAAGGGCTACTTCGCCGTCGAGAAGCACACCGACACCGGCTGGCAGGTGGCCTACGACGACGACCACGAGTCCACCGAACTCAAGTGGGTCCGCCCCGGCGGCAGCCCGTCGGCCTCCAAGGTCACCGTGACCTGGCGCATCCCGCGCTCGGCGGCCGGTCGCTACCGAATCCGCTACTACGGCGACGCCAAGGCGGCGTCGGGCAAGCTCACCGAGTTCAGCGGCAACTCCGGCCCCATCGAGGTCGGCTGACCCCGTAGGTTCGTCGACCGGTCGGCATCCCCGACCGGTCGACTACGGCGTCATCGCCGCAGCGACGTGATGGCGACGACGAGCGCGCTCACCAGAATCACCGCGAGGAACCGGTCAACGGTCTTGTCGTCGCCGGCGTCGACGCTCAGCAGCGTGACCAGCGCAGCCAAGAACAGCAGCAGCGCGGCCAGGTAACGGAGGCCCGTCTGCCGGTCGAACCTCTCGCTGCGGCGCTCAGTCGCCTGCGCCGTGCTCACGGACTCCCGATCGTCGCTCATCTCCCCAGTCTCCCCCACACCTTCGCCCCACCACGCACCATCCCTCCTCCGCGTACGAGTTCTCAGAGTTCTGGCGTCCACGCCCCGAACCTTCCCCGCATACCGCAGGCGCACACCGCGCCGCCACTCCCCTCCCCGACCATTCTTCCCCGCGTTTCGCGACTCTGTTGCCGGGTCGAGCGCGGGGCTCCGTCGGCGACCCGGGAGCAGGGTCGCGACACGCCAGAATCGGGCGGGGTGCAGACGACTCCGGCCCGCGGCTCCCAGTGGGAGTCGCGGGCCGGAGTGGCGTTACCGGGCTAGCCGGTCATGCTGATCAGCGAGATCAGGCGTCGGCGGGAGCCTCGGCCTGCACCGGAACGAGGCTGATCTTGCCGCGCTCGTCGATGTCGGCGATCTCCACCTGCAGCTTGTCGCCGACGTTTACCACGTCTTCGACCTTGCCGATGCGCTTGCCGTTGCCCAGCTTGCTGATGTGCACCAGGCCGTCACGACCGGGCAGCAGCGAGACGAAGGCGCCGAACGGAGCGGTCTTGACGACCGTGCCGAGGAAGCGCTCGCCCACCTTGGGGAGCTGAGGGTTGGCGATGGCGTTGACCTTGTCGATCGCAGCCTGCGCCGAGAGACCGTCGGCGGCGCCGATGAACACGGTGCCGTCGTCCTCGATCGAGATGTTGGCGCCGGTCTCCTCGGTGATACCGTTGATCGTCTTGCCCTTGGGGCCGATCAGCTCGCCGATCTTGTCCATCGGAATCTTGATGGTGGTGATCCGCGGAGCGTACGGGCTCATCTCGTCCGGCTCGTCGATCGCCTCGGCGATGACGTCCAGGATGGTCTGGCGAGCCTGCTTGGCCTGGCTCAGCGCGCCGGCCAGGACCGACGACGGGATGCCGTCGAGCTTGGTGTCCAGCTGCAGAGCGGTCACGAAGTCCTTGGTGCCGGCGACCTTGAAGTCCATGTCGCCGAAGGCATCTTCGGCGCCGAGGATGTCGGTGAGGGCGACGTAGCGCGTCTCGGTCTTGCCGTCGATGGTGACCTCGTCGGAGACCAGGCCCATGGCGATACCGGCGACGGGAGCCTTCAGCGGCACACCGGCGTTCAGCAGCGACAGGGTCGCGGCGCAGACCGAGCCCATCGAGGTGGAGCCGTTGGAGCCGAGTGCCTCGGACACCTGACGGATCGCGTACGGGAACTCTTCCACGCTCGGCAGCACGGGCACGATAGCCCGCTCGGCGAGCGCGCCGTGGCCGATCTCGCGGCGCTTGGGCGAGCCCACGCGGCCGGTCTCACCGGTCGAGTACGGCGGGAAGTTGTAGTGGTGCATGTAGCGCTTGGAGGTCTCCGGCCCGAGGGAGTCGATCTGCTGGGCCATCTTCACCATGTCCAGGGTGGTCACACCGAGGATCTGGGTCTCGCCGCGCTCGAACAGCGCCGAGCCGTGGGCGCGCGGGATGACGCTGAGCTCCGCAGACAGCTCGCGGATGTCGGTAATGCCGCGGCCGTCGATACGGAAGTGATCGGTGAGGATGCGCTGGCGCACGACCTTCTTGGTCAGCGAACGGAACGCACCGCCGATCTCGCTCTCGCGGCCTTCGAACTTGCCGCCCAGCGCCTCGAGGACATCGCCCTTGAGTGCGTCAGTGGCGTCGTCGCGCTCCTGCTTGCCCGCGATGGACAGCACCTCGCTGAGGCGATCGGTCGCGAACTCGGCGACGGCGGCGTAGACGTCGTCCTGGTACGGGAGGAACAGCGGGAACTCGCGGGTAGCCTTCGACGACGCGGCAGCCAGCTGCTTCTGCGCCTCGCACAGCTGCGCGATGAACGGCTTCGCGGCTTCCAGACCCTCGGCGACGATGGTCTCCGAGGGCGCCTGGCCGCCGGCCTCGATCAGCGCGAGCACGTTGTCGGTGGCCTCGGCCTCGACCATCATGATGGCGACGTCACCGGCGTCGGTGACGCGACCGGCGACGACCATGTCGAAGACGGCGCCTTCGAGCTGCTCGACGGTCGGGAACGCCACCCACTGGGTGCCGATCAGCGCGACGCGGACGCCGCCGACCGGGCCGGAGAACGGCAGACCGGCGATCTGCGTGGACGCCGAGGCCGCGTTGATCGCGACGACGTCGTACAGGTCGTTCGGGTCGAGCGACATGATGGTCTCGACGACCTGAATCTCGTTGCGCAGGCCGTCGACGAAGGACGGGCGCAGCGGACGGTCGATCAGACGGCAGGTCAGGATCGCGTCGGTCGACGGGCGGCCTTCACGACGGAAGAACGAGCCCGGGATACGTCCGGCGGCGTACATCCGCTCTTCGACGTCGACGGTCAGCGGGAAGAAGTCGAAGTGATCCTTCGGGTTCTTCGACGCGGTGGTGGTGGAGAGGATCATGGTGCCCTCGTCCAGGTAGGCGACGACCGAGCCGGCGGCCTGCAGGGCCAGACGGCCCGTCTCGAAACGGATGGTCCGCGTGCCGAACGAGCCGTTGTCGATCACACAGGAGACCTCGGTGATGGTCTCGTCGAATTCTTCGATGACATCAGTCATGGAGTGGGTAAAACCTTTCGTTGCGCGGAACGAACTGTGCGTACCGCGAGATATGCAGCAGCGGCCCTGCGCGGATGCGCAGCGCCGAAACGAGAACTGCTAGAGAGTGGCCGGAATGTGTGCCGCGACTTCTGCGGCTCGCCGTGTGCGAGCCTGCGGCATGCGACGGCCTTCGATCGAAGCAGCCGGACCGTCGACGATTCCCTGACACGGGAATCCATGAACAGTCCGGCAGCCACTACCGAAAACCGGTCTGCCTACACGTCCGAAACACCGTCACCAGTGCGTCGTTCCCGGCAATTCTAGCACTTGACGACCACAAACACCCTTCAGACGACGCCGACACCGCAGGCGTGATCAGGCCCACTGCGCGATCGGGATCCCCAGCGCGGCCTCCGATCGGCCCGCGGCGGCCATCCCTCCTGCCTACTGCAACGACGACGGCCGCCGCACCGGAATGGTGCAGCGGCCGTCGAAGAGAACTTCGCGAGGTCGGTCAGCGACGCAGGCCCAGGCGCTCGATGAGCGCACGGTAGCGGTTGACATCGACGCTCTGCAAGTACTTGAGGAGACGACGACGACGGCCGACCATCAGCAGCAGTCCGCGACGGCTGTGGTGATCGTGCTTGTGGAAGCGCAGGTGCTCGGTGAGGTCGGTGATGCGCTTGGTCAGCAGCGCGATCTGTGCCTCGGGCGACCCGGTGTCGGTCTCGTGGACGCCGTACTCAGCGAGTACGGCCTTCTTCTGCTCAGCAGTCAACGACATGGTTGATCTCCTCTTTCAGTCCCGTGCCCATGGATCTCCGCACAGGCGGAGGGCGTGCCACCACGGACTGCAGCAACGCCTCGTGGGACTCTACCAGCCGGGGCGACCCGAACCCGCATCGCCGGTGAGCACCCGGCTCGTCTCGTCCGACACCGACAGGCCGATCACGTTCACGGGCACCGCATCCTCCAGCGACCACACGCCGATCGCCAGGGCGAGCACCCCGAGGCGGGCGCCACCGGGACGGACGTCACCGGGTCGCTAATCGTCGACGCCGAGGATCACACGGGTGCGGTCCACGTCGTCGCGGATCGCCGCGATGAGCGCGTCGAGGCTGTCGTAGGCGTCCATGCCGCGGATGCGGCTCACGAAGTCGACGGCGACGTGCTGGCCGTAGACGTCGACGTCCACATCGAGGATGTAGGCCTCCACGGTGCGATTGCGGCCGGAGAACGTCGGATTGGTGCCGACCGACACCGCCGCCGGGTACCGCCGCCCGATCACCATGCCCTGGGGCTCGTTGGCGCTGGGCAGCACGGTGAACCAGGCCGCGTACACCCCGTCGCCGGGGATCGCGGCGTGCACGGTCGCGGCCACGTTCGCGGTCGGGTAGCCGAGGTCGCGGCCGCGCTTGGCGCCGTGCACCACGACGCCCTCGACGCGGTGCGGGCGGCCGAGCGCTTCGGCGGCGAGTTCGACGTCGCCGGAGGACACGCACGAGCGGATGTAGGTGGACGAGTAGGTCACCGCGTGCTCGCCGAAGAGGGACACACCGGTCACCTCGAAGCCGAACCGCTCCCCCAACTCGGTGAGCTTGGCGACGTCGCCGAGCGCCTTGTGCCCGAAGGTGAAGTTGTCACCGACCACCACCGCCGCGGCGTGCAGCTGCTCGACGAGGACCTCGTGGGCGAACTCCTCCGGCGACTGCGCGGCGAGCGTCGGCGTGAACGGGATGACGCAGAACACGTCGATCCCCATCTCCTGCGCCAAGTCGGCACGCCGGTGCAGCGTCGACAGCTGCGGCGGGTGCGTTCCCGGCCGCACCACTTCGGACGGGTGCGGATCGAATGTCATCAGTACCGACGGAATGCCGCGCTCGGCGGCGGCCCGCGTGGCCGCCGCGATCAGCTGCGCATGTCCGCGGTGCACCCCATCGAACACACCGATGGTGACCACGCATCGACCCCAGCCCGGAGGCACGTTCTCCAACCCTCGCCATCGCAACACGCATCCAGGGTACGGCCCCGCAGTTGAGTAAGCTCACCACCATGCCCCACACACGTCCGGTCGGTGACCTCACTGCGGTGACCCAGGATTATCTGAAGGCCATCTGGATGTCCCAGGAGTGGAGCGAGGTCAAGGTCACCACCAAGCTGCTGGCCGAGAAGTTGAGCATCTCACCGTCGACCGCGTCCGAAGGCATCCGCAAACTCGCCGATCAGGGCCTCGTGGAGCACGAGCCGTACGGTGGCGTCTCGCTGACCGACGACGGCCGGCTCGCCGCGGTCGCCATGGTGCGCCGTCACCGTCTGCTGGAGACCTACCTGGTCCGCGAACTCGGCTACGGCTGGGACGAGGTGCACGGCGACGCCGAGGTGCTCGAACACGCCGTGTCCGACGTACTGATGGCGCGGATCGACGCGAAACTCGGTCACCCGCAACGGGATCCGCACGGCGACCCGATTCCGGCGGCCGACGGTCAGGTCCCGCGCGCCGAGTCCCAGCGCCTCGTGGACCTGGAGGTGGGCGCGCGCGCCACCATCGCACGGATCGGCGAGGACGATCCGGAGATGCTGCGCTACTTCCAGGAGATCGGCATCGACCTGGACTGCGCCGTCGAGGTGGTGGAGAAGCGACCGTTCGCCGGCACCATCTCCATCTCGGTGGACGGCGGCGAACTGATCCACCTCGGCGACATCGCCGCCCGCAACATCTTCCTCAACGTCTGACGCGCCGCGCGGCACCGCAGTTCAACCTGCCATCGCCTGGCTCACGCCGGGACATAGGTGCCGTGAAAGCCCATCGGCAGGTGGTGCGGCAGTTCCGCGGTCGCCACCGGACCGTCGCCCAGACGCTCGGTGTCGAGCACCAGCAGGCGCGAACGTGCTTGCGACGCAACGTGTTCCACCGACAGCAGCCACCCGGCACCGCGATCGGACCGGGCCGGGTCGGCGGCGAACAGCGGCTCGCAGACGCTGTGCCCGGTGCCCGGCGGCCACCGTGTACGTCCCCACGCCGCCGGCGGCGTGGTCCACCGCGACGATCGAGTCCGGCGCTCCCGCCGGCACCGAAGCCGCCGCCACGTACGTGGCCGGGTGTTCGGCGGTCTCGAAGCGGTGATCGATCTGCGGGAACTCGCACCCCAGACCCTCCAGCAGCGGCTCCCGGTGCACGCGTCCGCTCGCGGTGATGCGAATGCGCTCCAGCCGCCCGCCGAACGCCGTGCCGTCCTCGGTCTCGTAGTCGCGCACATGCTGATTCCAGCCGAGCCAGCCTTCGCCGGGGTCGTGGCTGACGATCTCCACCACCACGTCGCCGCCCGGTTCCTCGTAGGCGTTGTTGGCGTGGAAGTGGAAGAGCGCGTCGGTCTCGAGGATGCGCGCCTTGCCCCCGTCGCGCGGGATCAACGCCACGCGCGTGCCCAAGTCCGCGTTGAACGTCAGACAGTTGTCGATCGAGTCCAGACCGAGGAGAGCACTGATCGGCCGCCCCACCACGATGGGGTCGACGAGGAAGACCAGGTAGCGCTCGGTGATGGCGAAATCGTGACAGAACGACGGTCGACTCACCGGGAAGGTCGCCAATTGCGTCAGGGTGCCCGACCGATCGCGGCGATAGCAGCGGATCATCGGACGCGGGAACACCTCGATGCCGAAATTGAACATCTCGCCGGTGCGCGCGTCGATCTTCGGGTGCGCGGAGAACGCGCCGAGGAGCTTCAGCGCGCCGTCGAAGTCCTCGCGACCGAGGGTGGCGAGCGTCTCCGGATCCAGCCGGTAGGGTCGCCCGCCCTCCCACAGCGAGAACAGGCCGCCGGCGTGCGCCACCACATTGGTGTTGGAGACGTTGGCCGGCATGCGAAAGATGTTGGCCGCCAAGCCACCTGGGCGCAGGGTGCCGATGCCGCGACCGATCCAGTCCTGGGACGCCTTGTTGAAGTGGCGGGTGCGGACATAGCGATTGCGGAAGCCGATGCCGTCGTCGTCGATCGCGAACCGGGACACCATGCCGTCGCCGTCGAAGATGTGCCCGAGGCGATGGCCGCCGATCTCCAGTCGGCCCGGCCCGATCCGGTACAGCACCCCGCGCAGACCGTCGGGAACGGCACCGGTGAGGTCGTCGACGCGGTAGTCGTGCTCGGAGGTGAGCGCGTCCCACGGACCGCTTCCGACCTCTGCTGCTGAAGCCACCATGAGTCAGCTTCGCACAGTTAGAGACAGATGGATAGATCTGTCTCTACATTCGAGAGGGAGGGTCAGCGGAGCGTGGCCGGACGCACCACCATCACCGAGGCCGCGCGACGACCCTTCTCCTGCACCAGCGCGATGGCTTGACCAGCCGGGTCGACCACCGTGTAGATCTCCTTGCGGCCGATCGGCTCCAGCCATCGGCCCTGGCTGATCGATTCGGCCTCGTCGTCGGAGATGTCGCGGTGCGGGAAGCAGAGTTTGGCCGCGGCGTCGATCCCCAGGCTCACGCCGGGTTCGGCGATCACCTCGTCCAGGGTGCGTGCGTGCGCCAGCGTGAACGGTCCCACCGCGGTGCGGCGCAGCGCCGTCAGGTGTCCGCCCACTCCGAGGTCGGCGCCGAGATCCCGTGCGAGAGAACGGATGTAGGTGCCCGCCGAACAGTCCACCTCCACGTCGAGGTCGACGAACTCACCGTCGCGCCGAATCGCGAGCACGTCGAACTTCGCGACGGTCACCGGCCGCGGAGGCAGATCGAACTCTTCGCCGGTGCGCACCAGTGCGTGGGCCCGTCGCCCGTCCACCTTGATCGCGCTCACCTTGGCGGGTACCTGCTGCAGGTCGCCGGTCAGCGCCGCCACGCCGACCGCGATCTGCTCGTCGGTGACGGCCGATGCGTCGGCGGACTCCACCGTCTCGCCCTCGGCGTCGTCGGTGGTGGTGGATGCGCCCAGGCGGATGGTGGCGGCATAGCTCTTGGTGGTCAGCGACAGCAGGCCGAGGAGCTTGGTGGCCCGTTCGATACCGATCACCAGGACGCCGGTCGCCATCGGATCCAGCGTGCCCGCGTGCCCCACCCGGCGAGTGTCGAATGCCTTGCGGCACTGGGCGACCACGTCGTGACTGGTCATGTCGGGCGCTTTGTCGATCACCAGCAGCCCGGCGTTTTCAATGGAGAGGTCGGCCATGCCCCCAATGATGCCAGCCGTGCTCAGACCAGAGCGACGGAGGTGAGGATCAGCCCGCCGGAGATCAACCAGCGCCCGGGCAGCGTCAGCAGCGGCGGGCCGCCGTCGGTCGCGGTGCCGTCGATCAGGATGGTCGAGGTGAAGGCGCCTGCCGCCACGATCTCGTCGGGACCCGCGTTCGGGTCGGCGACGACCCGCTCGTCGCGGGTGAAGGTGATGTGAGCGTCTTCGAAGCCCAGCCACCGCCCGGTCACCGGGAACCACGCCTTGTAGGTGGCCTCCTTGGCGCAGAACAGCAGCCGATCCCAATGCAGATCGTCACTGCGCTCGGCCAGCACCTCGCGCTCGGCGGCCACGCTGGTGTGGCTCAGCACGCCGTCGGGCAGCGCGAGATGCGGCTCGGCGTCGATCCCGAGCGAGCGCACCTGCATGGAGTAGGCGGCGACGGCGGCCCGGTAGCCGTCGCAGTGGGTGAGGCTGCCGACCACGTTCGGCGGCCACAGCGGCATACCGCGTTCGCCGCGCAGGATGGGCACCGGGTCGATGCCGAGCTGCCCGAGCGCCTGCCTACCGCAGTGCCGGGCAGTGGTGAATTCGCGTCGTCGTTTCGCCACCGCCTGGACCACCAGGACCTCTTCGGCGGGCAGCAGTTGCGCGTCGGCCGGATCGTCGAAAACCTCCGCGGAGCCCACCCCGCGGGGCAGCAGCAGCTCGATCACTCGGCCGCCTCCGCCCGACGTCGGGCGCGCCGGTCGCGCATCCGCTGCACGCGCTCGCGGAACTCCTCCGCCTTCTCCTCGTAGTCCGGCGGCAGTTCGAATCGGACGCCCATTTCGTTGAGGTCCTCGGCGACGGTGCCGTCGTCCGGGGTGATCTGCCGCAGCAGCGGCGACGGGAGGCCGCGACGGTTCCATTCCTGCGGGTAGCCGACCGACACCTCTTCGAACCGCACGCCGTCGTACCAGGTGGTGCGCGGAATGTGCAGGTGTCCGTAGACGCAGGCGGCGGCGTTGAAGCGGGTGTGCCAGTCGTCGGTCAGTTCGCTGCCGCACCACAGCGCGAACTCCGGGTACATCAGGGCGTCGCACGGTTCCCGGCGCAGCGGCCAGTGGTTGATGAGGATCGTGCGTTCGGCCGGGTCGATCGCCTCCAGGCGCTCCCGCGTCGCTTCGATCCGCGCCCGACTCCACGCATCCCGCGTGCCGAACGGCTCCGGCGACAGCAGGAACTCGTCGGTGGCGACCACGTTCGCCTCGCGCGCCACGGCCAGCGCCTGCAGTGCCGTGGTGGTGCCCTCCGGACGGAAGGTGTAGTCGTACAGCAGGAACATGGGAACCACTCGGACCGACTCGCTGCCGTCGCCGGGATCGAACAGCGGGTAGCGGTCTTCCGGGGTCACCACACCGATGTCCCGGCAGGCCTGCACCAGATAGTCGTAGCGCGCGACACCGAAGATCTGCAGCGGGTCCTTGGCCGTGGTGTACAGCTCGTGGTTGCCGGGCACCCAGATCACCGTGTCGAAGCGGGCTTTGAGGCGGCGCAGGGTGTCGATGATGTCGTCGGTGCGTTCGGCGACGTCGCCGGCGACGATCAACCAGTCCCCCGGCTCGCTCGGCCGGACCTGGTCGATGATGTTCTGATTGCCCCGATGCGCGACGTGCAGATCGCTGACTGCCCAGAGCTTCGCCATGACGGCCAGTGTGCCACGCCCGGGTGACGCCGGAGGGAACCGGACCGCGCCGACGTGCGTCCAAAACTCATGGGAGACGAGCACCGTGCGGCGCAGTTCCTGACCGTCGGCGAGTCCGGTGTCGGCCACGGGGTGTACCACCGTGGCGAGTTCGCCACGCTCGACATCGACGCGCGCGAGCGCCGTCGCCTGCTGCGCACCGGCGAGCTGACGTCGCCGCGCAAGGACTGGTTCGCCGTCCGCGGACACGCGCCCACCGTCGCGGCAGCGGTGGCCGAGGGCGGCGTGCTGTCGTGCGTGTCGGCGCTGAAGCGCTACGGATTCTGGGTGCCGCCGGGGTACCCGGAGCAACATGTCCGCAGCGGCCGGTGGAGCGCGCACGCCACGACCTCGTGTCGCGGCTTCTCGGCGATCCCCGCGGCCACCACCGCGGTGGACTCGATCGCGGTGGCCCTCGAATGCGCCGCGCACTGTATGCCTGCCGAGGATTGGATCGCCGTGTGCGACTCGGTGCAACAGCAGCTCGGCCTGTCGGCCCAGGCGTTGCGCGGCGAGATGGGCCCGCTGCCGAAGTACGTGCAGTCGCTGTTCGACAAGACGGACGGTCGCTCGCAGTCGGGCACCGAGTCGATCGCGCGGGTGCGGTTGCGCGCGTTGGGCTTTCACGTGGTGGTGCAACCGCAGATCACCGAGCTCGCACGCGCCGACCTGCGGATCGGACAGTTGATCATCGAATGCGACAGCCGCCAGTACCACTCCGACGCGGAGGCCTACCAGACCGACCGGACCCGCGACCGGAAGTCCACCGTGGGCGGCTGGCTGACCTTCCGCCTCACCTGGGACGACATCCTCTACGGCTGGGACGAGGTGATCGAGGACATCCGCGCCATCACCCGCGCGGGTAGACACCGCGCCGGTAAAACAACGGCGTCCTGACCGCCACCGATGGCATATATCCATCGTCGACCGCTAGAACGCCGTCGTTTTACCGACGGACCGCTGCCCCTGCTGATTGCTCGCGACCCACCGCCAGACATCCCTCGGGACCTATCCCCTCAGCCAGCTGACCCCGTCGGGGAGGGACCGCAGAGTTTTCTCTCGACCCGCGAGGGTTCATCGCGATACGCCTGACCGGCCGAAGAGAGCCACAACGTCGCTGCGAGGAAGTCGCAGGCACGTCCTGCCCGTCCACGGCCACAGGCCGCACCGGCACCACTCCCCGCCTGCCTGTGCCTACAGCTCCGACCAGCACGGGCATGACCATCAACCTCCACTCCCGCTACCCCCCCACCGCCAATCACGAGGGCCAGGCAACGATCACCTCGAACGCGAAAACGCCGCCCCCGCATGGCCCTCACCTCACCCAGCACTCCCACAGGCAAACACCGCGCCGGTAAAACCACGGCGTCCTGACCGCCACCGATGGCATATATCCATCGGCGACCGCTATAACGCCGTTGTTTTACCGACGGACCGCACTCCCCTGCCGATTGCTCGCGACTCCACCGCCGGACAGCCCGCGGGACTCTCCCATCTGAGTTCTCCCTCGACCCACGAGGGCTGAGCGCCATCCGGCTGACGGGCCGAACGGCCGCAGCGCCACGTGGAGGCAGCGAGCCGGCATGGTCCGCGCCAGCGGACTTGGCCGCGTCGGAGAGCGTCTTGGCAGAGACCAGTGCGGTGCCGGTGGCTGCGAGACGGCCTCGGCGCAGAGATCACCGGAGACGGGGCCGCCGCGACGTTCCACGATCTGCGAACAGGCTTCATCGGCACCACTGCCCGAACGCGCAGTCTCAAGATTACGGCCACGATCAACGCGAGCGTGACCATCAAACTCCGCTCCCACTACCCGCCCCACCACTGATCACGAAGGCTCGGCGACCACCACCTCGACCTCGAAACTCGCCGACCCGACAGGGCCTCACCCCACCCCACCACGGGCTCAGGCCGACACAGCGCGGGTAAAACAACGGCGTCCTGACCGCCACCGATGGCATATATCCATCGGCGACCGCTATAACGCCGTTGTTTTGCCGGCGGGCTGGACAACCCGCGGCGCGGGCGTAGCGTGAGGTCATGGACGGCTCATTTGTGATCATCGGTGGCGGTCTGGCCGCAGCGAAGACCGCCGAAGCACTCCGCGACAAGGGATTCGACGGCGCCATCACGGTGCTCGCCGCCGAGCACCATCTCCCCTACGAACGACCGCCCCTGTCGAAAGACCTGCTCGCCGGCAAGTCCGACGCCGCCTCGGTCTACCCGTTCGACTCCGACTGGTACGCCCGCCATCACGTCACGATGCACACCGGAGTGCGGGCCACCAAGATCGACCGCGCGGGCCGATTCGTCCTCACCGACGACGGCTCGGCGATCCACTACGACAAGCTGGTCCTTGCCACCGGCTCGCGCCCGCGCCCGTTCCCGGGGTCGCCGGACGTGCCCTACCTGCGCACCCTCGACGACTCCACGGCGCTGCGCGCGCGACTCGGCGAAGGCAAGTCGCTGGTGATCGTCGGCGCCGGCTGGATCGGCCTCGAAGTGGCCGCCACTGCGCGCAGCGCAGGCACCGCGGTGACCGTGCTCGAACCGCAGGAACTGCCGCTGGCGACGATCCTGGGCCCCCAGGTCGCCACCCTGATCGCCGACCTGCACCGCCGCCACGGCGTGGACCTGCACCTGGGCACCGGCGTCGCCTCGATCGAGGTGGACGCCGCCCCCGGCGGCCGCGTCACCGCCGACGACGGCACCGTCTACCAAGCCGACACCATCCTGGTCGGCATCGGCGCGATCCCGGAGACCGACCTGGCGGAAGCGGCCGGCCTCGCGGTCAGCAACGGCGTCGACGTCGACGCGGGCCTGACCACCAGCGACCCGAACATCTTCGCCGTCGGCGACATCGCCCATCAGGACCACCCGCTCCTCGGCCGCCTGCGCGTGGAGCACTGGGACACGGCGCTGCACCAACCGGCGACGGCCGCGGCCAACATGCTGGGCCACCGGGAGGAGTACACGCGCGTGCCGTACTTCTACACCGACCAGTACGACTTCGGGATGGAGTATCGCGGCCACGCCTCCGGCGAGCATCGGGTGGTCCTCCGCGGTGACACCGACAAGCTCGAGTTCCTCGCCTTCTGGCTCGACGACACCGACCGCGTCCTCGCGGGCATGAACGTGAACCTGTGGGACGACGGCGCCGACATCGCCGCTCTCGTCGCCGCGGACCGGCCCGTCGACCCGGCCGCACTCGCCGATCCGTCGGTTCCCCTCGGCAACCTCTGACGCCGACTACCGTGGGAGACATGGAGATTCCGGTTCCGCCGCCCACCGTCACGCTGGACCCGACGCCGGTGCTGAGCGACAACCCCGACCGCGACCGCTACGAACTCTGGTCCGGCGACGAGCTCGTCGGCGTGGAGGGCTACGAGCACACCGACGACGGCGGGCTGATCCTGCTGCACACGGTGGTGACCGAGAAGTTCGGTCGGGCCGGGTTCGCTCGCCTCCTGGTGTCGCAGGTGCTCGACGACGTCGCCGCCCGCGACGTCAAGATCACCCCGGTCTGCACGTACGTCCAGAAGTTCCTCGAGCGCTACCCGCAATATCAGGCAACCGTCCGATAACCCCGAACGTCCGATAATCTGTAGCGGGAATGCACTAAATACCTCGCAGACTAAGGACCTCTCATGACCGACGCCTGGTTGACCTCACTCATCACCGCCACGCCCCAGGAGGGCTTCGAGCTGGCGATCACCCTGAGTCGTCGCGGCGTGAAGTACACCCAGCCCGACGGCGAGGTGCTCCACCGGCTGCGCCCGGAGTACGCCGAGAATGCCGACTCGCTCATCGCCGGCTCGCAGGTGGTGGCACTGAACTTCCAGACGGTGGCGGCCGCCAACAACTACTGGCGCTGACCGACTACTGCCACGGGGCCCGCCGCCATCGGCGGCGGGATCATCGCAGCCAGGAGCCGGACCGCACCCGCCACACCACGGCGCCCAACCGCGCGAGCATGAACACGAGCAGCCCGCTCCAAATGCCCGCCAGACCCCAGTCGAAGACCAGCGCCAGCCAGATCAGCGGCAGGAAACCGAGCAGTGCGCCCAGCAGGGTCGCCGTACGTAGGAACGCGACGTCCCCGGCGCCGAGCAGCACGCCGTCGAGCGCGAAGACCACGCCGGCCACCGGCACCATGACCACGAGGAACCACCACGGCACGCGGGCGGCCGCCAGGATCTCCGGGTCGTCGGTGAAGATCCGCGGGATCAGCGTGACCCCGACGGCAAAGACCGCCGCCAGCGTCACGGCCATCGCGAACGACGACACCACCGCACGCCGCGCGTTCGCCTTCGCGAGCCCGAATGCCTTGGCGCCCAACGCCGCGCCGACCAACTGCTGCGCGGCGATCGCCAACGAGTCCAGCAGCAACGCGATGAACTCCCACAGCTGCAGCACCAACTGGTGCGCCGCGACCTGGGCCACGCCGAACCGCGCGGCCACGGCCGCCGCGGAGACGAAGCAGATCTGGAACGACGCGCTGCGCAGGATGAGGTCGCGCGCCATCACCAGCTGCGCCCGCATCACGGGCAAGTCGGGCCGCCAACGCCCATCGGACTCGCGCACCAGACGCCCGACGAACAGCACACCGGTGAGACCCTGTCCGATCAGGTTGGCCACGGCGCTGCCGGGCAGACCGAGCTTCGGCGCACCCGCCAGCCCGTGAACGAGGACCACGCACAGCACGGCGGCCAGCGCCAGCCCCACCGTCACATAGACCACCGGGGGCCGCGCCTCCTGGACCCCGCGCAGCCAGCCGTTCCCCGCCATCGCCAACAGGATCAGCGGTACACCGAACATCGCGATCCGCAGCCACTGTGCGGCCGCACCGGCCACCGCATCGTCGGGCACCAGCGCCCGCATGATCCACGGTGCGGTGGGATAGACGACGGCGATGATCGCCGCACCCGCGACGAGCGCGATCCAACTCGCCTGCACGCCCTCGGCCACCGCGGCGGATCGACGACCGGCGCCGAACTCGCGCGCCGACCGCGCCGTGGTGCCGTAGGCGAGGAAGGTGAGCTGCGTGCTGACGATGGCGAGCACCAGCGTGCCCACGGCGAGCGCGGCGAACTCGTCGCCGCCGAGCCGACCGACCACCGCCAGGTCGAGCATCAGGTAGAGCGGCGGCGCAATCAGCACCACCAGTGCCGAGCCCGCCAGCTTCGCGAAGCCGGTCGACACGGGTACGACTACAGGGCCGCGCGCAATCGCGCGACGACCTCGTCGGCCGTGCCCCGATCGCTGTAGCCGGCCGCGCGGGTGTGTCCCCCGCCGCCCAGAGAACCGGCGATAGGCACCAGATCGACCTGCGCAGTACTCCGCAGCGAGACGTTCCAACGTCCCGGCGTGGCCTCCTTGAATACCGCCGTCACGTCGGCCTCGCGCGCGGTGCGCACGATGTCGACGACGCTCTCGCCGTCTTCCCACGACATCGGCGCCATCTGCTCGGCGTCGACCACGGCGTAGACCAGACCGGCTCCGCCGCAAGCGGTTTCGTCCAGGCGAGCGGTGGCGAGCACCGCGGAGACCATGGCGAACCAGCCGAACGGATGGGAGTCCATCAGCACCCGACTCCAGTGCGCCGAGTCGACCCCGGCGGCGGTGAGCCGACCGGCGACGAGAAACGACGCCGGGCGCGCCCACTTGAACGAACCGGTGTCGGTGACCAGCCCGGCGTACAGGCAGGTCGCGACCTCCTTGGTGAGTTCGGCGCCGAGGGCGTCGAGCACGTCGAGCACCAGGACCGCCGTGCAGTCGGCGGTGGCGTCGATCAGGTCCAGGTCGGCGAAACCGCTGTTGGACACGTGGTGGTCGATGCACACGGTGCGCTCGGACGCGCTGAACACCGACGCCAGTCCCCCGAGCCGCTCGACCGTGGCCGCATCCACGGCCACCGCGACCGGCGCAGGCGCCAGGTCGGCGTCGTCGACGATCAATTCCGATCCGGGCAGCTCCCGGAGCGTGCCCGGCAAGGCCTCCGGACCGGGAAAACTCACTGCGACCTGCACGCCGCGCGAACGCAGCGCCAGGCCCAAGGCCAGTGCGCTACCGATCGTGTCGGCATCGGGCCGGATATGACTGAAGATGGCGACCGCCGACGTCTCTCGCAAGACGTCGGCGATCTCCACTGCTGAAGCAGGATTCACCCGCGAGCCTCGGCTTCTGGGCCGGAGGCATCCTCGTCGTGCCGGTAGGGATCGCTGTCCCCGGCCGGCTTCGCGTCCTTGGCCGACCGCGCGACGAGCTCGTCCTGGGCACGAGCCCGAGCGAGGAGTTCATCCATCGCCCGCGTCGCATCCGGAACCGTGTCGAGCTCGAACCGCAGAGTGGGCGTGAACCGCACCCCGGTGCCTGCGCCCACGAGGGAACGCAGGGCACCGGTCGCGGCGGCCAGACCGGCCGCCGCTTCGGCCACGTCGGGCTCGTCGTCGACCGTCGCACCCATCACGGTGTAGAACACCGTGGCGTCGTGCAGGTCGCCGGTGACCCGACAGTCGGTGACTGTCACGTGAGCCAACCGCGGATCCTTGATCTCGGTGCCGATCGCCGAGGCGACGATCGTCGAGATCCGCTTGGCGAGCCGTGCGGCCCGTGCGTGATCGACCATCAGCTCCGCGCCTTCTCCACCATCTCGTAGTTCTCGATGATGTCGCCGACCTTGATGTCGGAGTAGGTCAGCGTCAGACCGCATTCGAAGCCCTCGCGGACCTCGGTGACGTCGTCCTTCTCGCGGCGCAGCGACGAGACCGTGAGGTTCTCGGCGACGACCACGTTGTCGCGCAGCAGGCGTGCCTTGGCGTTGCGACGGACCACGCCGGACTGCACCATGCAGCCCGCGATGTTGCCGACCTTGGACGACTTGAAGATCGCGCGGATCTCGGTGCGGCCCAGCTCGACCTCTTCGTAGATCGGCTTGAGCATGCCCTTGAGCGCCGCCTCGATCTCCTCGATCGCCTTGTAGATGATCGAGTAGTAGCGGATCTCGACGCCCTCGCGGTTGGCCAGCTCGGTGGCCTTGCCCTCCGCGCGCACGTTGAAGCCGATGATGATGGCATCCGAGGCCGCCGCCAGGTTGACGTTGGTCTCGGTGACGCCGCCGACACCGCGATCGATGATGCGAAGCTGCACCTCGTCGTCGATCTCGATCTGCATCAGGGCCTCTTCGAGGGCCTCGACCGTACCGGAGTTGTCGCCCTTGAGGATCAGGTTCAGCTGGCTGGTCTCCTTCAGCGCCGAATCCAGATCTTCCAGGCTGATCCGCTTGCGGCTGCGAGCGGCCAGCGCGTTGCGCTTGCGCGCGCTGCGACGGTCCGCGATCTGCCGCGCGATGCGGTCCTCGTCGACCACCAGCACGTTGTCGCCGGCACCGGGCACCGACGTGAAGCCGATGACCTGCACGGGACGCGACGGGTAGGCCTCTTCGACGTCCTCGCCGTGCTCGTCGACCATGCGACGAACGCGACCGTAGGCGTCGCCGGCGACGATCGAGTCGCCGACGCGGAGGGTACCGCGCTGGATGAGCACTGTGGCCACCGGACCGCGACCGCGGTCGAGGTGCGCCTCGATGGAGACACCCTGGGCGTCCATGTCCGGGTTGGCACGCAGATCGAGCGACGCGTCGGCGGTCAGCAGGACGGCTTCGAGCAGCTGCTCGATGTTGGTGCCCTGCTTGGCCGAGATGTCGACGAACATGGTGTCGCCACCGTATTCCTCGGGCACCAGGCCGTACTCGGTGAGCTGACCGCGGATCTTGGCCGGGTCGGCGCCTTCCTTGTCGATCTTGTTCACCGCGACGACAACCGGCACGTCGGCCGCCTGCGCGTGGTTCACGGCTTCGACCGTCTGCGGCATGACGCCGTCGTCGGCTGCGACCACCAGGATCGCGATGTCGGTGGCCTTCGCACCGCGGGCACGCATGGCGGTGAACGCCTCGTGACCCGGGGTATCGATGAAGGTGACCAGACGATCCTCGCCGTTGAGCTGGGTGTTCACCTGGTACGCACCGATGTGCTGGGTGATGCCGCCAGCCTCGCCCGCGCCCACGTTCTCCTTACGGATCGTGTCGAGCAGTCGGGTCTTACCGTGGTCGACGTGACCCATCACGGTCACCACCGGCGGACGCTGCGCGAGATCGTCCTCGCCGCCCTCGTCCTCGCCGTAGGTGAGGTCGAAGCTCTCCAGGAGCTCGCGGTCCTCGTCCTCGGGGCTGACGACCTGGACGACGTAGTTCATCTCCGAGCCCAGCAGCTCCAGGGTCTCGTCGTTCACCGACTCGGTGGCCGTGACCATCTCGCCGAGGTTGAACAGCGCCTGGACCAGCGATGCCGGGTTGGCGTCGATCTTGTCTGCGAAGTCCGACAGCGATGCACCGCGCGCGAGGCGGATGACCGCACCGTTGCCGTGCGGCAGCCGAACGCCACCGACCGACGGCGCCTGCATGGAGTCGTACTCTTGCCGCTTCTGCCGCTTCGACTTGCGTCCCTTGCGGGGAGCGCCGCCGGGACGACCGAAGGCACCCGCGGTTCCACCGCGACCACGCGGGCCGCCACCGCCGCCGGGACGGCCGCGGAAGCCGCCGCCTGCTGCGGGTGCACCGGTGCCGCCACCGCCGCCGCCGGGGCCGCCGCGGTATCCGCCGCCACCGCCGCCGGGACCACCGCGACCGGGGCCACCGCGGCCGCCGGGACGGGCGTCCGGACGAGCCGCACGTGCGGGCATCGCACCCGGGCTCGGGCGCGGGGGCATGCTGCCCGGGCTGGGACGCGGACCGCCGGGACCGGCTGCCGGACGACCCTGCGGAGCAGGACGACCGCCGCCGGGGCGCGGACCGGCCTGACCCGGACCCGGGCGCGGGCCCTGCGGGCGCGGCGCGGGTGCCGGAGTCGACGAGTACGGGTTATTGCCGACGCGCGGAGCACGCGGCATCGGGCGCGGGCCCGGACGAGGCGCAGGCGTCGCCGGAGCGTCCGACGCTGCCGGAGCCGCCGGAGTCGGCTTGGGACCGGCCGGCTTGGGACCGGCGGGCTTAGCGGCCGGGGTCGCCGGCGCGGCGGCCGCAGCCGGAGTCGGAGCTGCCGGAGCCGGCGCGGCGGGAGTCGCCGCGGCCGGAGCACCGGGCTTGGGTCCGCCCGGCTTGGGTGCGCCCGGCTTGGGGCCGGACGGCTTCGCGCCGCCGGGCTTGGCGCCGGGCGACGGGGTTGCTGCCTTGGTCGGCGTCGCCGCCGGGGCACTGCCACCCGCATCGTTTGCGGGGGCGAAAGATTCGCGGAGTCGACGGGCCACCGGGGCCTCGACGGTCGACGACGCGGATTTGACGAATTCTCCCTGGTCCTTCAGACGCTCCAGCACTGCTTTGCTGGTGACGCCGAGTTCCTTGGCCAATTCGTGGACGCGGGCCTTGCCTGCCACTGCTCTCCTCACTTGGAGGCCGAGCGGGCTTCCGCTACGGCCTCGGGTTATTGAACCAACATGCTCATCGTGGCGACTTCACGGTGTGCTCATGTCTTCCACTCACCTGTCCTGGCTCCCTGCGGAGCCCCTATGGCGCCTCGCCGAAAATCTCGGCGAGGTCGGCCGGGTCCACGGTCAGCCCGCGTACCCGGAGTGCCGGTCCGAACGCCCGTCGCCGCACCGCCGTCGTCACACAGGACTCCGACGGGTGCAGCCAGGCACCACGTCCCGGCAGGTTCTTCCGGTGATCGATCACCAATTCTGGCTTCGCGTTCACCGCCACCCGGACCAGCATGGATTGTGGACTGCGTTGACGGCAGCCCACGCACATGCGGATCGGATGTGTCGACTCTGGAAGAACCACCGATCAGTCTAGCTCATTTTCGACGGCCTGCGCGCCATCGGACGCGGGCTGGGCCGGGGCTGCGGGCTCGGCGGTCTCCGCATCCGAACGGATATCGATGCGCCAACCGGTGAGGCGTGCCGCCAGGCGGGCGTTCTGCCCTTCCTTGCCGATCGCGAGAGAGAGCTGGTAGTCGGGAACGATGACGCGCGCCGCGCGGGTCGCCTCGTCGACCACCGTCACCGAGACCACCTTGGCCGGCGACAGGGCGTTGCCGACGAACTCGGCCGGGTCCGGCGAGTAGTCGATGATGTCGATCTTCTCGCCGCCGAGTTCGCTCATCACGTTGCGCACGCGCTGGCCCATCGGTCCGATGCAGGCGCCCTTGGCGTTCAGTTCGGCGAGGCGGGTGTGCACGGCGATCTTGGAGCGATGACCGGCTTCGCGCGCCACCTCGACGATCTCCACCGAGCCGTCGGCGATCTCCGGGACCTCCAGTGCGAACAGTTTGCGCACCAGGTTCGGATGGGTGCGCGAGAGGGTGATCTGCGGACCGCGGACACCGCGTGACACGCCCACCACGTAGCACTTCACGCGGTCACCGTGCTGCAGGTTCTCGCCGGGCACCTGCTCGGCGGGCGGGATCACCCCCTCGGTGACGTTGGCCTCGGTGCCGATCTCGACCACCACCAGGCCCTTGGCCTTGGCGCGGGCGTCGGCCTGCACCACGCCGGCGACGATCTCGCCTTCGTGGGCGACGAGTTCGCCGAACTGCTTCTCGTTCTCCGCGTCGCGCAGCCGCTGCAGGATCACCTGGCGGGCGGTGGTGGCGGCGATCCGGCCGAAGCCGTCCGGGGTGTCGTCCCACTCGTGCACCAGCACACCGTCGTCGTCCCGCTCCTGCGCCATGACGCGCACCTGGCCCGACTTGCGGTCGATGTCGATGCGGGCGTGCGGTGCGTAACCGTCGGTGTGGCGGTACGCGGTCAGCAGAGCCGTCTCGATGGCGGTGATGACGGTATCGGCGGGGATACCCTTCTCGGCTTCGATCAGCCGCAATGCGGTGACGTCGATGTGCATGGTGGCGACTCCTATTCGCTTGTCGGATGCAGTTGTAAGTGAGGGGGGTCTAAGGGTGCCGCGCGGGCGCGGCGTCAGCTCGCGGGGGTACGACGACGAGCGATCTCGTCGTCGTCGAGGCCGCAGCGGCGCAGTTCCGCCTCGCCGGGCCGGGTGAAATCCACCTCGATCTTCGCGGACTCGATGTCGGCGAACGGGATCGACTGTGTGCGCATCCGGCCCTTGTCGTTGTGGAGCAGCGCGACGGTGTCGTCGTCGATCTCCGCGACGCGGCCCTGCACCGTCGACTTCGCGCCGTCGACGAGCAGCCGCACGGCCACCTTGCGGCCGCGGGCGCGGCGCCAATGGCGCGGCAGCGACAGCGGACGCCCGATGCCGGGAGTGCTCACTTCCAGGTCGTAGGCCTGTTCGCCGAACAGGTCGGTCTCGTCGAGCGCCTCGGACAGCTGTCGGCTGACCTGAGCCAGTTCATCGAGCCCGATGCCGCCGTCCCGGTCGACGATGACCCGCACGGCCCGCACCTCGCCGGTGGGGCCCGCGGTCAGCTCCTCCAGGTCGTACCCCGCCTCGGAGAGGATCGGGCCGACCAGTCGTTCGAGCTTCTCGGCCGCGTCGCCGGTGGCGGCGGGGCCACTGCTGGTGGTCACTGGATTCTCCTCATCGGGCGGTCGTGGCGGCCGAACCGGGGCCGCTGCACGGACCTTTCACCATAGTCGATCCGGACGGCTGGCAGAATCGGGCGATGTGACCGCTCGCCCGCCTGGCCCCGAACCCGCCGTCGTCTCCCGTCGCACCGTTCTTCGCGGTGGCGCAGGCCTGACCCTCGCGATCGCGGCCGGTGCCGCGGTGACCGCGTGCAGCCCCGGCCCCTCCGACCGGCAGCGCGACGCCGAAGCGCTGGTGCCGCTGGCCCAGGCCGCCGATCGTCAGCGTCGTCAAGCCGAGCAGCTCGCCCCGCGCGAGACCGAATACACCGCTGCCCTGGGCCAAGTCGCTGCCGAGCGCGGCGCCCACGCGCAGGCGCTCACCGACGAGATCAATCGTCTCCACGCACCGGCCGCCTCCGGGATCACCGCCCCCGCCGGGGTGGGCGCCGGGACGCTCGACGACCTCCGCGCGCAACTGCAGAAGTCGGCCACCGCAGCCTCCGCGGCCGCCGCCGCGGCCGACGGTTTTCGGGCCGGACTGCTCGCCTCCATCAGCGCCTCGTGCACCGCATTGAAAGAGGTTCAACTGCCATGAGCACCATCGAGGCACTCGAGAACGCGATCGACGCGGAGAACGCGGCGATCTTCACCTACGGGGTCAGCACCGCGTTCATCGGCTCCGGCGACCGGGCGGCGGTGGGCGAGTACCTCGCCGCGCATCGGGTGCGGCGCGACGAACTGAACGAGGACCTGGTGGCCCTCGGCGCACCGGCGCGCCAGGCGGCGGCCGGCTACCGCCTACCGGTGGAGGTGACCGGCCCCGATTCGGCGGCCACCGCCCTGCTGGGCGCGGAGACCGAGTGCGCCCGCGCCTTCCGGGCGATGGCCGAACAGGTCGACACCGCCGCGCTGCGCGTGCGCGCCGTCGACGGTCTCACCGACTGCGCGCTGCGCGCCGCGCAGTGGCGCCGGTCGCTGGGCCGGAGTCCGGTGACCACCGCGTTCCCCGGCACCGCCCAGGCCTAGATCCCGGGCCGGGGCCCGGGATCAGCGGCCCGGGCTCAGGCCTCGCCGCGCACCGCGGCCAGCACGGCGTCGACCGCGTCGGCGATCGGGACGGCCGTGGCCGTGCCGGTGCTCCGGTCGCGGATCTCGACGGTGCCGTCGGCCCAGCCGCGGCCGACCACCACGACGGTGGGCATGCCGAGCAACTCGGCGTCTTTGAACTTCACGCCCGGCGATGCCTTGCGGTCGTCGAACAGCAGCTCCAGCCCGGCGGCGTCGAGCTGCGCCGCCAGTTCCTGGGCGCCGGCGACGGCGGCCTCGTCCTTGTTGGCGATCACCAGGTGCACGTCGAACGGCGCCACCCCGCGCGGCCAGGCCAAGCCCTTGTCGTCGTGCATCTGCTCGGCGAGGACCGCGACCAGGCGCGATACTCCGAGACCGTAGGAGCCCATGGTGACGCGGACGGGCTTGCCGCTCTCGCCGAGGACGTCGAGTCCGAAGGCGTCCGCGTACTTGCGGCCCAGCTGGAAGATGTGGCCGATCTCGATGCCGCGCGCGGTCTCGAGGACACCGCGTCCGTCCGGCGACGGATCGCCGGCGCGCACCTCGGCGGCCTCGATCACACCGTCCGGGGTGAAGTCGCGGCCGGCCACGAGGCCGACGACATGCTTGCCGTCCTCGTCGGCGCCGGTGATCCACGACGTACCGGTCACCACGCGCGGGTCGGCCAGATAGGTGAAGCCGGACTCCTGCACGCCCTTCGGGCCGATGTAGCCGCGCACCAGCCCCGGGTTGGCGGCGAAGTCGGCGTCGGTGAGCAGTTCCACGTCGCCGGGCTCGACGGCGGCTTCCAGGCGCTTGAAGTCCACCTCGCGGTCGCCGGGCACGGCGATCGCGGTGATCTCCCACTCCTCGCCGGGCTTGCGGATCTTGACCATCACGTTCTTGAGGGTGTCGGCGGCGGTGTACTCGCCGTCGAGGGCCCCGTTGGCCCAGTCGACCAGCGTGTCGATGGTGGGGGTGTCACCGGTCTCGTGCACCGTCGGCGCGGGCAGTCCGTCGATCGGGAGCGCGGCCGGTACCGGCGTCACGACGGCTTCGACGTTCGCGGCGTAGCCGGACTCGGTGCTGCGGACGAAGGTGTCCTCGCCCACCTCGCACTCGGCGAGGAACTCTTCGGAGGCGCTGCCGCCCATGGCGCCGGAGGTGGCGGCCACGATCACGTACTTGACGCCGAGGCGGTCGAAGATCCGCTGGTAGGCATCGCGATGCAGCTGGTAGGCGTGCTCCAGGCCGGCGTCGTCGACGTCGAACGAGTACGAGTCCTTCATCACGAACTCGCGGCCGCGGAGAAGGCCCGCGCGGGGACGTTCCTCGTCGCGGTACTTGGTCTGGATCTGGTACAGGATCACCGGCAGATCCTTGTACGAGCTGTACTCGCCCTTCACGAGCTGGGTGAACAGCTCTTCGTGGGTCGGGCCGAGCAGCATGTCGTTGCCCTTGCGGTCCTGCAGGCGGAACAGGTTGTCGCCGTACTCGGTCCAGCGGCCGGAGGTCTCGTACGGATCGCGCGGCAGCAGCGCGGGCAGCAGGATCTCCTGGCCGCCCATCGCGTCCATCTCCTGGCGGACGATGTTCTCCAGGTTGCGGTACACCTTCAGACCCAGCGGCAGCCAGCTGTAGATGCCGGGGGCGGCACGCCGGATGTAACCGGCGCGGACCAGCAGCTTATGGCTGGGCACCTCGGCATCGGCGGGGTCGTCGCGCAGGGTGCGCAGGAACAGGGAGGACATACGCGTGATCACAGGTGGTCAGAGTAGTCGCCGCCCCTCCTCGCTACGGTGTTCGGGTGCGTGTGATCCTTCCCCCCTCCGAAACCAAGTCCGACGGCGGTGCCGGCGTACCCCTCGACCTGGAGAAACTGTCCCTCCCTGAGCTGGCCGCGACGCGGCGCCGGGTGGCCGACGCCCTCGTCGCGTTGGCCGACGATCTGGACGCGTCGCAGCGCGCCCTGGGCCTGGGCAAGTCGCAGCTGGCCGAAGTCGATCGCAATGCCGAACTGTTCGTCTCGCCGACCCGCCCGGCCATCACGCGGTACACCGGGGTGCTCTACGACGCCCTCGACTATCGCGGCATGACCCGCGCGAGCAAGGCCAAGGCCGCCGACCGGCTGATGATCGGTTCGGCACTGTTCGGGGTGGTCGCGGCCACCGATGAGATTCCGGCCTATCGCCTCTCCGGCGGCTCCAAGCTGCCCGGCTTCGGCACCCTCGCGGCGGTGTGGAAACCGGTGCTCTCCCCCGCACTCGAAGCGCTCGACGACTTCGTGGTGGACCTGCGTTCGGGCGCCTACCTGTCGCTGGGCCCGGTGCGCGGCGCCGTCACCGCCACCGTCGTCACCGAGGCGGCCGACGGTTCACGCAGCGTGGTGAGCCACTTCAACAAGCACTACAAGGGCCTGATCGCCCGCGATCTGGTCAGCACCCGCGCCCAGGTCGCCGACATCGGCAAGCTCGCCGCCGTCCTGTCGTCGGCCGGGCACCGGGTGGAGATCACCTCGCCCACCGAGATCACCGTCATCACCGACTGACCGCCCGCACGCACGGCCGCCCACACGCACTGACCTGCCGCCCTCACTGCTGGGGGAAGAACCACTCCTGCGCCGGCGCGGCGTCGGCCTCGTCCTCGGACTCCTGCTCATCGCGGGCCGCGCCGTAGCGCTGCTCGGAGATCTGCACGTTCTGCGCGCGGACGCGGCCGTAGCCGTAGGCGCCCGCCATCCCGACCACGCCGGTGGCCAGGCCGATGAGAGTGCCGACACTGCCCGACTCGCCGCCGGCGTCGGCCGAGATCCGATAGATCCAGCCGTTCAACGCGATCACGGCGAGCGCGCCGAAGGTCAGCGGCCAGATGTAGACGGTCCAGACGTTCTGCGCGGCGGGCTCGATGTGGTGGGCGCGCCGGTAGAGCTGCCACCCGGTCATCGCGACCACTGCGACGCCCACCAGCACGGCGGTCACCACAGGCGACACCCACCACGCGGCGACGGCCGCGACCAGCAGGATCAGGCCCGAGACGACGCCGACGACGCGGCCGATCATGCGTCCTCCCCCGGCTGCGGCGCGACGGACGAGGCGTCGAAGGCGGCGGTCGGTCCGATGACGACGATCGCCGGCGGCACCAGCTTCTCGGCGACGGCGGTGGCCGCCGCGTTGGCCAGGTCGGTGCGGATCAACCGCTGATCCGGGCGCGATGCGTTCTCGATCAGCGCGACCGGGGTGTCGGCGGCCTTGCCGCCGTGCAGCAGCGCACCGGCGAAGGCGTCCAGGCGCTGCACCGCCATCATCAGCACCAGGGTGCCGCGCAGCTTGGCGAGCGCCGACCAGTCGGTCAGCGAGTCGGGATGGTCGGGGGCGACGTGCCCGGAGACGATCACCACCTCGTGCGTAATGCCGCGGTGGGTCACCGGGATCCCGGCGAGTGCGGGCGCGGAGATCGGCGAAGTGATGCCCGGTACCACCGTCACCGGCACGCCGGCCTCGACGCAGGCTTCGAGTTCCTCGAAACCGCGGCCGAAGACGTACGGGTCGCCGCCCTTGAGGCGCACCACGAACTTTCCGGCGCGCGCCCGGTCGACGAGGAGCTCGTTGATCTTCTCCTGCCGGATGGCCCGCCCGTACGGCACCTTCGCGGCGTCGATCACCTCCACCTGCGGTCCCAGCTCGTCGAGCAGGGCGCCGGGCGCGAGGCGGTCGGCCACCACCACGTCGGCTTGAGCCAGTAGTCGACGACCGCGGACGGTGATGAGTTCCGGGTCGCCGGGGCCGCCGCCGACCAGGGCCACGCCCGCCGCGTGCGGCGCGGCCGCAGCGACGCTGAGTCCGGTGCCCTCGGCGAGGGCCACCCCGATCGCCGCCCGCGTGGCCGCGCTGCGGCGGTGGTCGCCGCCGGCCAGCACGGCGTACTGCAGGCCGTCGTACCGACCGGAGGCCGGGGTCACGGCGGTGCCCTGCCGGGCATCGTCGGCCCGGACGCAGAAGATGCGCTGCGCGGTGGCCTCGGCGCCCACCGCGGCGTTGACCGCCGGATCATCGGTGCAGGCCAGCACGTACCACGCATCGGCCAGTTCGCCCCGGGTCAGATCGCCGTCGGCCCACGCCCGCCGATGCACGGTGACGGCCGGCTCGGCCTCCACGGTGGGGCGCGGATCGATGGCGATCACGTGCACGTCGGCACCGGCGGCGATCAGATTCGGCAACCGCCGCTGCGCGACGGAACCGCCGCCGACCACCACTACCTTGCGTCCCCGCAGGTCCAAGCCCACGAGATAATGTCCTTCGCCCATGTGCAGAATCCTACTGTCGGGCGATCGCACCCCGGTCCCTGCGCCGGTCGAAGGGGCGACTCAGGCGGTACGTGCGCGCTCGCGGGCCAGAGCACGATCGCGGGCGGCCTCGAACTTGCCGACCTTCACGTTCATCTCCTCGAGGAACTCGGCGAGCTTCTCGCGGTACATGTCGCCGAGCGGGCCGAAGTCGTTGCGCTCAAAGATCCGCCACTTGCGCAGCACCGGCATGATGACCTCCTCCATGTGCTGCGGCAGGTCGTAGATGCCGCCCTTGGCGATGAGGACCGCATTGCGGCGGAAGTTGGGCATGGTGGCGCCCGGCATCTGGAAGTTCGAGACGATGCCGTAGATCGCGGCCATCGCCTCGTCCGGCACCAGGTCGAGGGCCCCGGCCACGATGTTGCGGTAGAAGAGCATGTGCAGGTTCTCGTCGGCGGCCACGCGCTGCAACATCCGGTCGGCGATCGGGTCGCCGCAGGCCTTACCCGTGTTGCGGTGGCTGACGCGGGTGGCGAGCTCCTGGAACGACACGTAGGTGACGGCGAAGAGCATGTCGTAGCTGTGGTCGCGCTGGCCGTCGTCGTTCGGCAGCGGGTTGAAGCCGCCGGTCATGTGCTGCATGCGGATCTCTTCGAGTTCCACCGGATCCACCCCGCGGGTCACCACGAGGTAGTCGCGCATCACGATGGAGTGCCGCATCTCCTCGGCGGTCCACCGCCCCACCCAGAAGCCCCAGGCGTCGTCGAGGCTGAAGTTGTCGGCGATCACCCGGTGGTACGACGGCAGGTTGTCCTCGGTCAGCAGGTTGGTGATCATCGCGGCCTTGGCGGTCTCCGACAGCTGCGACTGCTCCGGATCCCAGTCGACACCGCCGAGCATGGCGAAGTTGCGGCCGTCGTCCCACGGCACGTAGTCGTGCGGATGCCAGTCGCGGGTCATCTTCATGTGGCGTTCCACTTCCGTCTCGCAGACCGGAAGGAGTTCCCGCAGCAGATCCGAGCCGCTCATGTTCTTCGTCATCAACGTGGTCATGGCTTCCATCGTGTCCCGTGCCCTCGCGGGTTCCCACCGCCCAAAGACCCGATCCACCCGGGCCTGACGTCGCTTCGGGTCCCGGGACCTGCGGTAGATTCAAGGCATGTCTCCCTCGACGAATCCCGCGACACCCGCCGCTGACGGCGCGCCGGTGCGCGTCTTCCTGGTCGACGATCACGAGCTGGTCCGGCGCGGTCTGCGCGACCTCCTCGGCACCGCCGGGGACCTGGAGATCGTCGGCGAAGCCGCGACCGTGGCCGAAGCGCTCACCGGCATCGACGCCACCTCGCCGGACGTCGCGGTCCTCGACGTCCGACTCCCCGACGGCAACGGCGTGGAGCTGTGTCGGGAGATCCGGTCCCGCAACCGCAACGTCCGGGCCCTGATGCTCACCAGTTACGCCGACGACGACGCCCTGCTCGCCGCCGTGATGGCCGGCGCCTCCGGCTTCGTGCTCAAGCAGATCCTGGGCCACAACCTGATCAACGCGGTGCGGACCATCGGACACGGCGGCTCGCTGCTCGACGACCGGAGCACCGCCGCCCTGCTGGCCCGCCTGCGCGACGACAAGAAAGACGAAGTCGATCCGCTGGCCGAGCTCACCGGGCAGGAACGCGAAGTGTTCAAGCTGATCGGCGAAGGCCTCACCAATCGGCAGATCGCCGAACGAATGTTCTTGGCGGAGAAGACGATCAAGAACTACGTCTCGCACATCCTGGCCAAACTCGACATGCAGCGCCGGACCCAGGTCGCGGTGATGGCCACCAAACTCGGCGAGCGCGGCAGATGAGCGCGCCCGCGCCGGACCGCCCGGACTTCCCCGAGGGCTACGGGCTTCCGGAGAGCACCGACGGACTGCTCTCGTGGTCCGATGTCGAGCCCAAACTCGTTGCGGCCAAACACTATTGGCTCGCCAGCGTGCGACCGGACGGCCGCCCGCACAGCGTCCCGCGCTGGGGCGTGTGGGTGGACGGCCGCTTCTACTACGACGGCGCCCCGACCACGCGGCACACGCGCAACACCGAGGCCAACCCGCACGTCACCCTGACGCTGGAGAGCGGCACCGACGTGGTGATCGTGGAGGGAACCTCGACCGCCACCCGCGCCGACCCGGAGACGCTCGGCGCGCGCCTGGCCGAGGCCTTCGTGAAGTATCACGGCGACGACTACGCCCCCGCCGCGGACGCCTGGTCCGGTGAGGACGGTGGCGGGCTGCGCCAGATCGTGCCCGAGCGAGCCCTCGCCTGGACGTCGTTTCCCACCGACTGCACGCGCTTCCGGTTCTGACCCTCAGGCGGGCCGCAGCGGTACTTCCCAGATGAGCGTGGTGCCGCCGCCCGGGCGGGATTCGACGGTGAAGTTGCCGTCGCACTCGTCAGCGCGCCGGGTCAGATTGTCCAGGCCGCGATAGGCCGCGTCCGTCGGAATGCCCGTGCCGTTGTCGGAGATCTCCACCGTCAGCACGTCGTCGGCGACGATGCGCACCGCGATCCGATCGCCGCCGGAGTGGCGCAGCGCGTTGGACAGTCCTTCGCGCAGCACCGCCTCGATGTGCGGGGCCAGGATGTCGGGTACCAGGGTGTCGACCGGTCCGACGAAGGCGACGCTGGGGACGATCGGCGCGTGCCGCGCCAGCTCGGCGACGACGTCGAGCACCTTGCGCCGCAGCGTGATCTCGCTGCCGCTGCGGTGCGCCGACTGCAGATCGAAGATCGACGTGCGGATCTGCCCGATGGTGGTGTCCAGATCGTCGATCACCTGGGTCAGTCGAGACTCCACCTGCTCCGGCGCGGCCTGCATGGTCTGCAGCGACATGCCGATCGCGAACAGTCGTTGGATCACATGGTCGTGCAGGTCCCGAGCGATGCGGTGCCGATCGGACAGCATCTCCATATCGCGCACGATCTGCTGTTGGTCGGCGTAGGCGACGGCGAGTGCCGCGACCCGCGCCACCCCGGTGAGACCGGCGACCTCCTCCGGTTCCCACGCGGGCCGGTTCGCATGCGTCAGGACGATGGCCCCGAAGTCCCCGGGCGCGCGCTGCATGGGTTGCGCGGTCTTCCACCGCGCCCGTCCCCGCATCCAGTCGGCACCGTCCCCGTCGGCCTCACTCACACTGAACGCCAGACCGGGCCACGTGATGCCGGCCGGATCCACGGGCGCACCGGTGTGCCCGTGCAACTGCAGGGCCCCCGTGTCGGAGGTGACGATGAAGACGTCGACGGCGCCGGTGAGGGCAGCCACGTCCGCGCATAGGCCGTTCAGCGTGTCGGTCAGTGCGATACCGGCCATCGGTTCGGAACCGCGGTGCGCCAGGATCTCCATCCAGCGTCGGCGCGTGAGCTGCCGCTCATACAGGCGGGCGTTGTCGACGGCGATGCCGACCGCGACGGCGAGCACCGACACGATGTGCTCATCCTGCTCGGTGAAGCCCGCGCCGGTCAGCTTCTCGGTGAGGTAGATGCTGCCGAACAGTTCACCGCGCACAATGATCGGCGCACCGAGGAAGGAGTCCATCGGCGGATGGTTCGGCGGGAACCCGATCGAGGCGGGGTGCCGACCCAGGTGGTCGATGCGCAGCACCTCGGGGTGGTCGAGCAGTTCGCCGAGCACACCGTGCCCCCGCGGCAGGCGGCCCATGCGCTTGCGCACCTCGGGCGCGATGCCGGTGTAGACGAAGGCCTGCAAACCGCGTTCCGGGCCGCGGACGCCGAGCGCGCAGTACTGCGCGTCGAGCACGGAGGCAGCGACCTGGGTGATGCGTTGCAGCACTTCGGCCAGGTCCAGCCCCTGCCCGACGAGTAGGACGGCTTCGAGGAGCTCCCCGAGCACCTTCGGATCGGTCTGCTGCGCGGTCAGCGCATCGAGCGCCGCTCGCAGCGTCGCCGAACTGTCCTGGTCGAAGGCACGACCTGCTTCGAACAGCTGGGCGGTGAGGTCTGCGTAGTCAGGCATGTCGCGTCACCTCCCGCCCGCTGGATCAGTCCGTCTGTTCCGGTGCCGCGTGCCGCCCGCCCCGACCGGTCAGCTCGAGGCTGCGGTTGGTCCAGTCCCACATCTGGCGGAAGAGCGCCGGATTGTCGTTGAGCTTCTGGCCGTACGACGGGATCATCTCGGTGAGCTTGCCCTGCCAGCCGTCGAACCGGTCGCCGAAGCACTGCTGCAGCACCGAGATCATCGCGGGCACGGCGGTCGACGCGCCCGGGGAGGCGCCGAGCAGGCCGGCGATGGTGCCGTCGCCCGCAGCCACCACCGCGGTACCGAACTCCAGGTTGCCCTTGGCGCCCTGGCCGCGGATCACCTGGACGCGCTGGCCGGCGGTGATCATCTCCCAGTCGCCGCCGGTGGCCTCCGGCACGAACTCGGACAGCGTCTTGACGCGGTCGGCCGGGCTGGCGGCCAGCTCACCGATCAGGTACTTGAGCAGGCCGAACTCCTTCGGCGCGATCGACATCATCGGCAGCAGGTTGCCCGGCTTCACCGACTTCGGCAGGTCCATGATGCCGCCGGTCTTGAGGAACTTGGGCGACCAGCCGGCGTACGGGCCGAACAGCAGACCCTTCTGATGGTTGATCACGCGGGTGTCCAGGTGCGGCACCGACATCGGCGGCGCACCGACGGCGGCCTGGCCGTAGACCTTGGCCGAGTGCTCGGCGATGAGATCGGGGTTGGTGCAGCGGAAGAACTCGCCGCTGACCGGGAACCCGCCGAAGCCCTTGGCCTCGGGGATGCCCGACTTCTGCAGCAGATGCAGCGCACCGCCGCCGGCGCCGACGAAGACGAACTTGGCTTCGACGCGGAAGGTCTCACCGCTGCGGGTGTTGCGGACCTTGACGACCCAGCTGCCGTCGCTCTGCTGCGTCAGATTCCGGACGTCGTGCCCGAAGTACAGGGACGCGTCGCGCCCGACGAAGTTGAGCAGCTGCTGCGTCAGCGCGCCGAAGTCGACGTCGGTGCCCTCGGTGTACCAGTTGAGGGCGACCGGATCGGAGTAGTCGCGACCCTTGGCCATCAGCGGCAGCCGGTCGGCGAAGGTCGCCTCGTCGGTGATGTACTCCATGGCTTCGAACAGCGTGTGACCGGCCAGGGCGGCGTGGCGCTTGCCCAGGTAGTCGACGCCGCTGTCGCCGTGTGCGAAGGCGACGTGCGGGATGGGGTTGATGAACTCGTCGGGCGCGCCGAGCACGCCGTTGTCGACGCCGTGCGCCCAGAACTGGCGCGACTGCTGGAACTGCTCGTTGATGTTGAGGGCCTTGGTGATGTCGATCTGACCGTCGGCGCCCATCGGCGTGTAGTTCAGCTCGCACAGCGCCGAGTGACCGGTGCCGGCGTTGTTCCACGGATCGCTGCTCTCGGCGGCGGCCGCATCCAGGCGCTCGAAGAGGCTGATGGACCAGCTCGGCTCCAACTGGCGCAGCAGGGCTCCGAGCGTCGCGCTCATGATGCCTGCTCCGACCAGCGCTACGTCTGTCCTGATCACCTTCTGCGCCACGAAATGCTCACTTCCTCCACCGCCCGACCGCTTCGTCCGGGTTCGCTCCTCGGTATTCTCCACCATGAGCACCATCTCGCTCGAATCGGCAGTGCAATTGTGGGATGCATGACACGCCGAACGACCCTGGCGCACGCCCCTAACTAGTGTGTAGGCCGTGAGCGTTACCGATTCCTCCCGCACCGAGGGGCCCGCGCATCATTGGCGCCCCGACCAGTTCCTGGACCAGTACGAGATGCTGACCCTGCCCCTTGGGCCGGATCCCGACGGCGAAGACCCGATCAGCGCGACGCTGGTCCGTCAGTCCGGCACCGTCCCGGCCCCGAACGGCGCGGTGCTGTATGTGCACGGCTTCACCGACTACTTCTTCCAGACCGAGCTCGCCGAGTTCTTCGCCGACCGCGGATACGCCTTCTACGCGCTAGACCTGCGCAAGTGCGGGCGATCGTTGACCGCGCACCACACCCCGCACTACGTCTCCGACCTCGCGGTCTACGACGAGGAACTCGACGCGTCGCTGGACATCGTCACCGGGGAGCTCGCCGAGGCGGGCGGACCCGACCGGGTGGTCGTCGTCGGCCATTCCACCGGCGGCCTGGTGACGCCGCTGTGGCTGGACCGGCTGCGTCGCACCAACCCGGCCCGGCATGCGCAGGTCAGCGGCCTGGTCCTCAACAGCCCCTGGCTCGATCTGCAGGGCGAGGCCGTGCTGCGCACCGGTGCCGCCGCCCGCGCACTGTCGGTCCTGGGGCGCCTGCGCGGCACCGCTCCGGTTCCCCGCGAACTGTCCGCTTCCTACGGCGAGAGCCTGCACGAGTCGGCCCACGGCGAATGGTCCTACGACCTCGAACGCAAGCCGCTGGGCGGCTTCGGCCCGCGTTTCGGCTGGCTCAGCGCGGTCCGCAAGGGCCACCTCGCTGTGCACGCCGGTATCGACGTCGGCGTCCCGGTGCTGTCGCTGCGGTCGGACAAGACCCGCTTCCGGAAGAACTACGACGTCGCCGTCGATACCGCCGACTGCGTGCTCGACGTGAACCACATCGCTCGCTGGTCGCCGTTCCTGGGCCGCCACGTGCTGTCGGTGGCGATCGAAGACGCCCGGCACGACGTGTTCCTGTCCCTGCGGGATCCGCGCGAGCATGCCTACGCCGTGGTCGGCGATTGGCTGGCCGCCCACATCGACCGGCCCGCCCAGATCGACCACACCGCCGACGTGGAGGCGGCCCGATGAGCGCACCGCAGCTGGTCGACCTCGCGATCATCGGTTCCGGCAGCGGCAACTCGCTGCCCGACGACCGGTTCGCGCAGACCTCCATCGCGATCTTCGAGGAGAGCATCTACGGCGGGACCTGCCTGAACGTGGGCTGTATCCCGACCAAGATGTTCGTCTACGCTGCCGACGTCGCCGAAGCGATCGCCGGCGCCGGCACCTACAACCTCGACACCGCACCCGCCACCGTCCGGTGGCCCGACATCGTCGACCGCGTGTTCGGACGCATCGACCCGATCTCCGCGGGCGGCAAGCGCTACCGCATCGAGGACTGCGACAACATCACCGTCTACTCCTCGCACGTGCTCTTCGACGGCCGCGACGCCGAGGCCGGTCGGTACCGCCTGGTCACCGCGGACGGCGACGTGGTGCTGGCCACCGAGGTGGTCATCGCCGCCGGCGCCCGCCCGCAGATCCCGGACGTGATCGCCGAGTCGGGGGTGCGCTACTACACCAACGACGACGTGATGCGGCTGCCGGAACTGCCCGGCACCATGGCGATCCTGGGCAGCGGCTACATCGCGAGCGAGTTCGCCCACGTCTTCGCCGGTCTCGGCACGCAGGTGTCGATCATCGCGCGCGGACCGCGACTCCTGCGCAAGCTCGACACCGAGCTGAGCACCCGGTTCACCGAGGTCGTCAGCGAGCAGTGGGACGTCCGGCTCAACACCGACATCGCCGCCGCCGCCTCGCTGCCCGGCGGCGGCGTGCGCCTGGTCTGCAAGGACGGCTCACATCTCGACGTCGACGTCCTGCTGGTGGCCACCGGCCGCACGCCCAACGGCGACCGGCTGGCCCTGGACACCATCGGCCTGGAACTGACCGACGACGGCCGGGTGTCGACCGACGAACACGGCCGCACCGCCGCGCGGGGCGTCTGGGCGCTGGGCGACGTGTCGTCGCCGTATCAGCTCAAGCACGTCGCCAATCAGGAACAGCGCGTGGTGCAGGCCAATCTGCTCAAGGGCTGGGACGGCGAGAACCTGGACACCTTCGCGCACCAGTACGTGCCCGCCGCCGTCTTCACCCGCCCCCAGGTGGCCACGGTCGGTCTCACCCAGGATCAGGCGGTCGCCGCCGGATACGACATCACGGTGAAGGTGCAGGCCTACGGCGACGTCGCCTACGGCTGGGCGATGGAAGACACCGTCGGCTTCTGCAAGGTGATCGCCGACCGCAACACCGGGCTGCTGCTCGGGGTGCACATCCTGGGCGCGCAGGCGTCGTCGATCATTCAGCCTGCCATTCAGGCGATGTCCTTCGGGCTGGGCGCGGCGGACATGGCCCGGGGCCAGTACTGGATCCATCCGGCGCTGCCCGAGGTCCTGGAGAACGCCCTCCTCGGACTCGAACTGGACTGACCGTCAGCCCCGGCTGACCGTCAGAATTGGGCCGACCGCAGCGCGATCTCGCTGGCCACCGCCTCCGGGGTGCGCTGCGGCACCCAATGATCGACGCCGGCCAGTTCCGAGAATCGGAAGTCGGAGTAGACGAAACGGCCGCTCATCTCGGCCTGCTCCCGGCCCAGCGCGGCGTCGGCGTCGCTCCACAGCATGGTGGTGGGCACCTCCACCGGCGGGCAGGCCAGCGTCTTCGCGATGTCGCCGGTGAAGTTGGCGCGATACCAGTTCAGCGGTCCGCGCAGCCCGTCCGGGGCCAGGATCGGGCCCAGTTCGTCGGCGTGCACACCCGCGCGCCGCAGCATCACGCCGTTGCGCGCGGACAGCACCGCCTCGGCGCCGTCGGCCACGAAGTTCTTGATGTAGGCCGAGCGGGTGCGCTGATCGTCGCCCTCGGCGAGCGCCGCGGCCATCGCCGACGGATGCCCGGTGCTGATCGCCACCAGACCGGTGAAGTGCTCGGGATGTTTGGCGGCCAGATGCCAGGCGACGATGCCGCCCCAGTCGTGTCCGACGAGCATCGAGTAGGCGATGTTCAGGTGTCCGAGGACCCCGAGCACGTCGTCGACCAGCGTGTCCAAGCGATAGTCCTCGACCGCCTCCGGTCGGGCGCCCGGGCTGTAACCGCGCTGGTCGATGGTCAGGGTGCGCAGCCCGGCGTCGTGCACGCGCGGCAGCACCGCGTCGTAGCAACTCGAGTTCACCGGAAAGCCGTGGAGCAGCACCACCCACGGGCCCCGGGGCGGGCCGCTGCGGTGTACGTCGAAAACCAGTCCGTCGTGCTCTACCTTCAGATGTTCCGATTCCACGACAGCCAGCTTAGGGGGTCACCGATATCATCAGCCTCGTTCACGCCGAAGCAGGAGGAAAGTAGATGACCGGTCCGGTGCCCGGCCGCGCCTTCGCCGGCTACGACGTGCAGTCCGAGCTCGGCCGAGGCGGCATGGGGAGAGTGTTCCTCGTGGTCAACCCGCACCTCGGCCGCCGCGAGGCCCTCAAGGTGCTCAACCTCGATGCCGACGGCGACTTCGCCGCCCGGTTCGCCGCGGAGGCCCGCACCATCGCCTCGCTCGACCATCCCGGCATCGTCACCGTCTACCACCACGGCATCACCGACGACCGCCCCTGGTTCACCATGCAGTACCTGCAGGGCCGCGACCTGTCCGGCATCGGCCGCCTCCCGGTGCCGCAGGTGGCCGAGATCGCCCGGCAGGCCGGCGAAGCCCTCGACTACGCGCACGCCCGCGGCGTGGTGCACCGCGACGTCAAGCCGGGCAACCTGATGGTGACGCGCCGCCCCGACGGCGAGATCGATCGGGTCACCGTCCTCGACTTCGGCATCGCCCGACTCGCCGGGGCGACGTCGCTGACCGCGGCCGGCTCGTTCGTCGGCACCCTCGCCTACGCGGCCCCGGAGACCGCGGGCCCGCACGGCAGCGGTCCGGCCGCCGACCAGTACTCGCTGGCATGCACCGCCTACGAGTTGCTCACCGGGCGCCCGCCGTACGCCGGCCAGTCCCCCGCGGCCCTGTTGCACGCCCACCTGCACGGGGAACCGCCGTCGATCAGCGCCGCCGACCCCGCCCTCGCCTACCTCGACGAGGTCTTCGCCCGCGCGCTGGCGAAGGATCCGGCCCAGCGGTATCCGTCGTGCCGCGAGTTCGCCGCCGCCCTGGCCGGGCACGGACGGCCGACGCGGCGGCACACGCGCGTCGGGCCGGTCCCCGGCCTCACCGAGCCGCCGCTCCCGCCGGCGCCGCCGGCGGCCTCGTCCCGTCGTTCCACCGCGACGCTGGCGCTGTCGGCGCTCACCATCGTGATCGGACTCGGGGTCATCATCGCCGCGATCGTGCTGGCCACGCGCGACGACGGCGGCGGCGACCCGCCCGCCGCCGCGACCAGTACCGTGCGCGTCACGCCCAGCACCAGCGCGGCGCCCAGCGAGGTCTGGGGTCTGGTGGTGAGTCCGGAGGGCCGGGTCGTCCGGTTCAAGAACTACGACAGCACCTCGGCACTGCTGGCGGCGGCGGCCACCCACGGCTACGACGATTCCTGGGGCCACGTCACCTTCACGTCCGGCTGCGCGGCCGTCGCGCACGCCACCGGGACCTCGGCCACCGATTTCGGCTACTACGCCGCCGCAGGCGAGACCCGGGCGCAGGCATCGCAGTCGGCGGTGACCCGGTCCGAGCAGGCCACCGGCCGCACCAGCGCCGCCGTCTCCACCCTCTGCGTCGGCGACGAACTCTCCTAGAGCCTGCGGGCCACCTCGCGGGCGGCACCGCGACCGGCCCGATTGGCACCGACTGTGGAGGCCGACGGGCCGAAACCGATGAGGTGCACGCGCGGCTCGTCGCGCACGCGCGTGCCGTCGACCGCGATGCCGCCGAGTTCGTTGCGCAACCCCAGCGGGTCCAGGTGTTTCAGGTCGGCGCGGTAGCCGGTGGCCCACAGCACCGTGTCGAGCGCGGTGAACGAGCCGTCGGCCTCCCGTACGCCGCCGGGTTCGAGTGCGGTGAACATGGGGCGGCGATCCAGCGCGCCGCGACCGGCGGCGTCGATCGCGTACGGCGTCCACAGCAGCCCGGTGTAACTCACCACGCTGGAGAGCGGCCGGCCGGCGACGACGTCGGCGGTCACCTTGGCGATGGTCTCCCGCCCCTCCACCTCGGGGCGGAAGTCGCCGTCGAGGAAGACCGGCTCGCGGCGGGTGTACCAGTGCACCGTGGCGACCCGCGAGATCTCCGCCAGTTGCTGCAGCGCCGAGATCCCGCCGCCCACCACGCCCACCTGCTGCCCGGTGAACGCGTCGGCGTCGACGTAGTCCCGCGAGTGCAGCTGGCGACCGAGGAAGCGGTCGTGCCCGGGGTACTCGGGCAGCACCGGATTGTTGAAGGTGCCGGTGGCGTTGATGATCGCGCGCGCCGTCCACGTGCCCGCGGACGTCTCGACCCGGAGATCACCGTCGTGATCGTCGTCGACGCGGCGCACCGCGGTGACCGTGACCGGCCGCCGGATCGGTAGCTCGCTGTGGGCTTCGAAGTCGGCGAAGTAGCGGGGCACCGCATCCCGGCTGGGCTCGCACGGGTCGATCGGCGGTTTCGGGAAGTCCGGCAGATCGAAGATGCCGTTCACCGTCGACATCCGCAGACTCTCCCACCGGTGCCGCCACGCCCCGCCGGGACCGCTGCCGGCGTCGAGGATCGCGAACGTCGGCTCGCCGGTACCGGTGCCGACGGGAACGAACCCGCGTCGGGCGAGATGGAAACCCGCCGACAGCCCGGCCTGTCCGGCCCCGATGACGACGACATCGACCTTCACCGCGGCGCGCACCTCACGCGTCGGGCAGGGTGAGGATCTCCGAGCCGGTGTCGGTGACGACCAGGGTGTGCTCGAACTGCGCCGTCCACTTGCGGTCGGTGGTCACCACGGTCCAGTCGTCGTCCCACTGCTCCCAGTCCAGACCGCCCAGATTGATCATCGGCTCGATGGTGAAGACCATGCCCGGCTCGAGGATCGTGTCGACGTCGGGCTGGTCGTAGTGCAGCACGATCATGCCGTTGTGGAACGTCTCACCGATGCCGTGCCCGGTGAAGTCACGCACCACCTGGTAGCCGAAACGATGAGCGTAGGCCTCGATCACGCGGCCCACGACGTTGAGTTCGCGGCCCGGGCGAACCGCCTTGATCGCCCGTTCGGTGGCGATGCGGGTGCGTTCCACCAGGTCCCGGTGCTCGGTGGACACGTCGCCCGCCAAGAAGGTCGCGTTGGTGTCGCCGTGCGCGCCGTCGAGGTACGCGGTCACGTCGATGTTCACGATGTCCCCGTCCTCGATCACCGTGGAGTCGGGGATGCCGTGGCAGATCACCTCGTTGAGTGAGGTGCAACACGATTTCGGGAAGCCCTTGTAACCCAGCGTCGACGGGTAGGCGCCGTGGTCGATCAGGTACTCGTGCACGATCCGGTCGAGCGCATCGGTGGTGACGCCGGGGGCCACCGCGCGACCGGCCTCGGCCAACGCGTTCGCCGCGATCTTGCCAGCTACCCGAACCTTTTCGATGGTCTCCGGGGTCTGCACCCACGGCTCACTGCCCTCTTGAACGGTCGCCTTCCAGGCGTACTCGGGACGGGCGATGGCGGAGGGCACCGACAGTGTCGGGGCGACGACTCCGGGCTGCAGAGGGGCACGAACGGTCATGTCAACCCATTCTACGGGTCGGTACAAAGGGTAGGTAAGGTAGTCCTAAACCACCGGCTGCTTCATTCCGGCCGCTGGATCTGCCGCCCGCCCAAAGGAATCCCCCGTGCCGTCTGCTCGTCGCCCCCTGCTGGGAATCTTCCTCGCCGTGGTCGTCGCACTCGTTGCAGGCTGTACGACGGCGCCGCTGAACGTCGAGGACCGCTCCGCACCGACCACCGCGCACCTGAAGGACGGCCCGCAGGTGGTGACCTTGCCGAGCGACGATCCGGTGCCGGTGGAGACCGATCCCGCCTTCGCTCCGCGCGCCGAGCGCATCATCGCCCTCGACCGCAACGGCACCCTCGGCGCCATCGTGTACGCACTCGGCCTGGGCCCGAACCTCGTCGGCCGCGACCGCTCCACCACCTTCCCGTCGGTCCACCACCTGCCGGTGGTGACCGACCCGGGGCACGCGATCAACGTCGAACGCGTGCTAGCGCAGAAGCCCACCATCATCCTCGCCGGCACCGACGCCAACCCGAAGGGCGTGCTCGGCCAGCTACGCGCCACGCAGGCGGACGTGGTGTCCTTCACCGAGGAGCGCAGTGTGGCCGCCACCCCCGCGCTGATCCGCGACGTGGCCGCCGCCCTCGGCGCGGAGGCGGCAGGCGAGAAACTGGTGCGCCGCACGCAGGAGCAGATCGCGACCGCCGAACGGTCGCTGCCCGATCCCACCGGCGATCCCAGCATCGGTTTCCTCTACATCCGGGGCGAGCGCTTGATCCTGCTGGCCGGCCCCGACTCCGGAGCCGACGACCTGATCGAAGCGCTCGGCGGCCGGGACGCGGGTACCGAGGCCGGCCTGACCGCCCCCTTCACCACGGTCAGCTCGGAATCGCTCATGCGCGCCGACCCCGACGTGATCCTGGTGATGACGCAGGGCGCGGACACCGTCGGCGGTATCGACAAGGTGGCCGAACTGCCCGCCATCGCGGGCACCCGCGCCGGCCGCGCCCGCCGCATCATCGCCATGGACGAGACCCAGTTACTGGCCTTCGGTCCGGATACCGGTCTGGTTCTGCAAGCGCTCGGAAAGGCCATCTACCAGTGACCGATACGGCGATCCGCAACCGGCAGCGCGCCCGGCGGCAAGCCGCTCTGCGTGCGCCGACCGGCTGGAGTCGCGCCGCCTGGGTGCTGGCCGCCACCCTGCTTCTGCTGGTCGTCGTCGTCGTGATCTCGGCGGGCACCGGACAGATCCGCATCGCCCCGAGCGAGGTGCTCGGCTCCATCGCCCACCACTGGCATCTGAACATCGGCCCCCTACCCAGCCAGCAGGGCGAGGACGCACTGTGGGTGTCCCGCTTCCCGCGCATCGTGCTGGGCATTCTGGTGGGCGCAGCGCTCGGCGCCGGCGGCTGCCTGCTCCAGGGCATGCTGGCCAACCCGCTCGCCGAGCCGGGCATCATCGGCGTCTCCTCGGGTGCCGCGGTCGGCGCCTGCCTAGTTTTCGTGCTCGGCGGCAGCGACACCAACGGCTGGGCGGTGGCCGGCGCCGCCGCACTGTTCGGCCTGTTCACCACGTTCGCGGTGTACGTCCTGTCGATGCGCGACGGCGGCACCTCGACGGTGATGATCGTCCTCACCGGTATCGCCGTGAACGCCTTCGCGCTCGGCATCATCGCCTACCTGACGTCAATCGCCTCCACCGCGACCCGCGAGCAGATCGTCTTCTGGCAGCTCGGCTCGTTGGCCGGGGCCGTCACCTGGGGACAGGTGCAGGTGGTGGCACCGCTGGTGATCGCCGCGATCGCCGCGTCGATGGTCCTGGTGAACAAGCTCGACCTGCTCGCCCTGGGCGATGTCCAGGCCGCCGCACTCGGCGTGAACGTGGAGCTGGTGCGACGCCAGGTGATCGTCCTGGTGGCGATCCTGACCGCGGGCGCGGTGGCCTTCACCGGCATCGTGATGTTCGTAGGTCTGATCGTGCCCCACGTGATGCGGCTGCTGGTCGGTCCGCGCCATCGCGTCCTGCTGCCTGCGTCCGTGCTCGGCGGGGCGCTCGCGATCGCCGCCGCCGACCTGGCGGCCCGCACCATGACCGCCGGCGAACTGCCGCTGGGCATGCTGACCTCGCTGATCGGCGGTCCCGTGTTCTTCATCCTGCTGCGTCGTACCTCGAAGGCCGGGTGGTGAGATCGTGTCCGCCACCGGCCTCTCGCTGACCGCCCGCGACATCCACATCGACCTCGGCGGCCGACCCGTCCTGCACGGAGTCACCCTCGCCGCTGCGCCCGCGCAGATCACCGCGCTCGTGGGCCCCAACGGCTGCGGTAAGTCGACGCTGCTGTCGATCCTGTCCGGGGTCCGCACCCCGAAATCGGGTCGTGTGCTGCTGGATCAGCGCGACCTCGCCGACATCCCCACGCGCGAACTGGCGCGCCACCGCGCGCTGGTGACCCAGCTCAATCGGACCGACACCCCGTTCACGGTCCGTGAAGTAGTACAACTCGGGCGCTACCCGTGGCTGCGCAGCCCGGAGGCCGCGCACTCGGAAGAACTGATCGACGCCGCCATCGCGGCGTGCGAGATCGGCGATCTGGTCGACCGACCGTTCCCCCAGCTGTCCGGCGGCCAGCAGGCACGAGTGTCACTGGCGCGTGCGCTGGCGCAGGACACTCCGATCCTGCTGCTCGACGAACCGACCGCCGCGCTCGACATCGGGCACACCGAACATGTGCTCCGGATTCTGCGCGAACGCGCGGCGGCAGGCACCACGGTGGTGCTGGTGGTGCACGACCTGTCGTTGGCGGCGGCCTACGCCGACCACGTCGCGGTGATGAAGGGCGGCCGTATCCTGGCCGACGGCACCGTGGACGAGGTGATGACGGCGGAGCTGCTGAGCACCACCTACGATCACCCCGTCACGGTGGCCCGACATCCCGAGTCCGGCGAGCTCATCGTCTCGCCGGACCGGTCTGCGTAGTTCTCAGGCGTTCTTACGCACGAGCGTCAGGGCGTACCCGCCCGCGGCCACCAGGCCCACACCGGCCACCAGGGTGAACCACAGACCGAAACTAGATCCGGCGTCGACTTCCGCCGCCAGGCCCGGCATGGCGTCCTCCAGGTCACCGGCCATGCTCGCGATGTCGATGATGTCGTACAGCGAGATGGCCGCGATGATCACACCGGTGACGATGGAGCCGACTGCCGCCACCATCTTCAGCACCGGTACCTGGGCTGCGGCGAACAGCGCACCGAGCGCCAGACCGGCGGCGATGAGGCCCAGAATCAGCGTGAAGATGCCGTCGTCACCGTCCAGGCCGCTGACCGTCTCGCTCTGGCTCGCGGACTGCCCGAACATGCTGGAGCTGACCGACACCGTGGCCCACGGCAGGAACGCGCAGATGAACGCCAGCAATCCGAAGCCCACCGAAGCCCAGTAGGCGGGTGCCGCGGCTCCCGACATCAGGCCGACACCGGCCGCTCCGCCCGCCGCCGGCATCGGCGACTGGCCGAATGCCTGCGGCTGCCCGAAGCCGGGCTGCTGACCGTAACCCGGCTGCTGCGGCGGCTGCTGGCCGAAACCGGGCTGCTGCGGCGGCTGCTGACCGTAACCGGGCTGCTGGCCGTAGCCGGGCTGCTGCGGCGGCTGCTGACCGTACCCCGGCTGCTGACCGTAGCCGGGCTGCTGGGGCTGCTGGGGCTGGGGCTGCTGCTGACCGTAACCGGGCTGCTGCTGACCGTAGCCTGGTTGCTGCTGGCCGCCAGGCTGCTCTCCCCCGGGCTGCTGTCCCCCGTACGGATTCGGTCCACTCATGCGTGTCGTCCTCTCGTCGACGCACCGGCGGTCGGCCCGTCGGTGTCGTTGCGAAAACAATAACCTGAGAGCCTTCTCAGCGACCGGGAGGCAGCAGCGAGAAGAAGTCGCGCGTCACGTTGACGGCGTTGGTGGAGTCGCCGCCGAGCACGATCAGGGTGGCGAAGGCCAGATCACCGCGGTATCCGGCGAACCAGGCGTGCGACCCGCCGGCCACCTCGGCTTCACCGGTCTTGCCGTACACGGCGCCGACGCCGCCGATCGAGGTCGCGGTGCCTTCGGTGACCACCGCCCGCATCATGGGGCGCAGCGCTGCGTAGACCTCCGGATTCAGCTCCGGACGCGGACCCACCACCTTCGTGTCGCGACCGTTGATCAGCACCGGCACCGGAGCCTTGCCGGTGGCGGCCGTCGCCGCCACGATCGCCATACCCATCGGCGTGGAGAGCACGGTGCCCTGGCCGAAGCCGTCTTCGGCGCGCAGCACCAGATCCGGCTCGATCGGGACCGACCCGGCGGCCGAGTCGATACCGGCGATGTCGTAGTGGGCGCCCAGCCCCATGGCCGCCGCGGCATGCGCCAGGTCCGACGGCCCCATCCGCGCGGCCAAGTCCGCGAAACTGGTGTTGCACGAGTTCGCGAAGGCGCGCTGCAGCGGCACCGGTCCCAGCGAGAAGCCGTTGTAGTTGGGGATCAGACGCGGCCCGATCTGAATTTCGCCGGGGCACGGCACGATCGAGGTGGGCGTCACCATGTCGGCGCTCATCGCCGCCGCGGAGGTGACCATCTTGAACGTCGAACCGGGCGGATAGGTGCCCATGGTGGCCAGCAGTCCTCCGCGGTCGGCAGCTGGGTTCTGCGCGATCGCCAGCAGTTTGCCGGTGGAGGCCTGCAGCACCACCATCATCGCCTGCCGCCCGACGACGTTCACCGCACGCTGCGCGGCGTCCTGCACCGACCGCGACAGCGTCAGGGCGACGGCGGGCGCCGGTACCGCCGGATGGTCTTCCAGTACGTCGGCCACCAGCCCGTTGGGGTTGAGCACCGAGATCCGCCAGCCCGATTCGCCGCCCATGTCGTCGGCGACGCGGGTCCGGACCTGATCGAGCACCGCGGTCGCGAAGCCGGGCGCCCGGTTCACCAGTACCGCCTGATCCTGGGTCACCACTCCCGGGACGGCGAGCTGATCGCGCAGGCGATCGAAGTCGGCACTCGGGATGGTCCCGAGCGGCAGCGGCTCGGCGCTGGCCGTCGCCTTCTCGGCGAGGCCTTGCACGGTGAGCCCCGGAATCAACGGTCCCAGGACGGTGACCAGCCGTGCTGCGGAGTCGACCACCGAACCCTGCGCCGCGGCCTCGCCGGCGTCGAAACTGATCGCGACCACCGTGCCGGTGCCCATCACTTCGCTGCCGTCGGCCTCGTTGACCGCGGCCCGCGGCGGCGCGAACGTCGACAGCGCCAGCCGTTGGTCGGCACCGAGGGCGGGATGCACATCGGTCGACGCCCAGCGCACCGACCAGCCCGCGTCGCTGCGGCTCATGGTCACCGTCGCCGGGTAGGTCCACTCGCGTTTGCCGGGCAGCGTCCACGTGTAGGTCACGTCGACGTCGGCGATGTCCTGGTCCATCCGCACCCGGCCGATGCGCGCGCTCATCCCCTCGGCTTCCAGGCCCGCCCAGGCGGCACTCAGCACCGGCTCCGCACGCCCGGGCGCGGTGGTCCGGGCGGCGGCCGCGGCGAAGTCCTGGGCGGCGAAATCGCGCAGGAAGTCCTGCGCGATGCGGCGCGGGCCGTCGTCCTCGGAGCTGCAGGCGACGAGAGCGCCGACCAGCGCCAGGATGAGCGCGACCGCAACGGTCCGCAGTTTCAGATGAGCCATCGCCGCCGATCCTAGTGTCCCGTGTTGGAAATTGGTGAATGGTTCCCGCGAGTCAGATGGGCGGATGGCAAGGCGGAGGAGGGAGCCGTAGCGGCAGCTACAGCGACCGACGACAACGCCGCCAGGCGTTCATCTGGCCGCGGGATACCGTCAATGAATTTCCAACACGGGACACTCGGAATGCGTCGACGGCGGTCAGTCGATCAGGACGGTGGCGAACGTGCCGACCTGCCGGAAACCCACGCGGCGATAGGTTTCCCGGGCGACGGTGTTGAACCCGTTCACGTAGAGGCTCGCGATGCGGCCCTGCCGGGCGATCGCGGCGGCCACCGCTGCGGTTCCCGCGACGCCGTGCCCGCGGCCGCGGAACTCGGGGTCCACCCACACGCCCTGAATCTGGCCGACGCGGCGCGACAGCGCGCCGATCTCGGCTTTGAAGACCACTCGCGGTCCGTCGAACCGGGCGAAGACCCGGCGTGCGGCGATCAGCGACGCCAACCGTCGACGATACGAGCGACCGCCGTCGCCGGCGCAGGGATCCACGCCCACCTCGCTGATGAACATCGCGACGGCGGCCGGAAAGTAGACGTCCAGGTCCGCCGCGGTGACCAGCCGGAGCTCACGATCGACCGGGACGTCCGGATAACCGTCCAGCGCGAGCAGTGGCTGGTCGGCGCGGATCTCCCGCGGCTGCGGCCAGTGCGCGGCCAGCCGCTCCCACAGCGGCAGCGCCAGGTGATCGGGACCCACCACGGAGGTGCAGACCCGCGCCCCAGCGAGGGCCCGCTCGGCGAAATGATCGAGGTCGGCGGCAGTCCCGGACAACGGAATCAGATTGGCACCGGCGAAACACAGCGACGACTCCGGGCAGTCGGCGGTCCACAGCTGGCCGCCGAGGAACCGCGGCGACAGTCCGTAGGCTTCCACGCGCGCGGCCACCATGACCGAGGACACCGGGTCGACGGCCAATGCGCGACTCACCGCGGCGGCATCGCGAGACCCGAGCGGCCGATCACGCAGTAGTCCCAGCACGACCCTCTCCTCTACCGGTTCCTACCGAACCCCCGAGCGTGTGTCAGCTGATCGTCACCACCGGGGATCCCTCCCCAGTCTCCCCCGTCTCGGCGGCGATGCGCATCGCTTCTTCGATCAAGGTCTCCACGATCTTGGCTTCGGGGACCGTCTTGATCACTTCGCCCTTGACGAAGATCTGGCCCTTACCGTTGCCCGAGGCCACACCGAGGTCGGCTTCACGTGCTTCGCCCGGTCCGTTCACCACGCACCCCATCACGGCCACGCGCAGCGGGACCTCCAGGCCCTCGAGCCCGGCGGTCACTTCGTTGGCCAGCTTGTAGACGTCGACCTGTGCGCGGCCGCACGACGGGCACGACACGATCTCCAGCTTGCGCGGACGCAGGTTCAGCGACTGCAGGATCGCGTCGCCCACCTTGATCTCCTCCACCGGCGGCGCCGACAGGGACACGCGGATGGTGTCGCCGATCCCCTCGGCCAGCAGCGAGCCGAAGGCGACGGCCGACTTGATGGTGCCCTGGAAGGCCGGTCCGGCCTCGGTGACGCCCAGGTGCAGCGGGTAGTCGCACTGCGCGGCCAACTGGCGGTAGGCCTCCACCATGATCACCGGGTCGTTGTGCTTCACCGAGATCTTCAGGTCCTCGTAGCCGTGCTCGGCGAACAGGCCTGCTTCCCACAGCGCCGACTCGACGAGCGCCTCCGGGGTCGCCTTGCCGTACTTGGCCATCAGGCGCGGATCCAGGGAGCCGGCGTTGACGCCGATGCGGATCGGGATGCCTGCGGCACCGGCGGCCTGCGCCACTTCCTTGACGCGGCCGTCGAACTCCTTGATATTGCCCGGATTCACCCGCACCGCGGCGCACCCGGCGTCGATGGCGGCGAAGATGTACTTGGGCTGGAAGTGGATGTCGGCGATCACCGGGATCTTCGACTTACGCGCGATCTCGGCGAGCGCGTCGGCATCCTCCTGCCGCGGGCAGGCCACGCGCACCATGTCGCAGCCGGCCGCGGTCAGTTCGGCGATCTGCTGCAGGGTGGCGTTGACGTCGTGCGTCGGCGTGGTGCACATCGACTGCACCGAGATCGGCGAGTCGCTGCCGACGCCCACGCCGCCGACCGACAGCTGTCGGGTCTTACGACGCGGCGCCAGTACCGGCGGCGGGGTGGGCAGTCCGAGTCCGATCGGTCCGCTCATGTTCAGCTCCTTGCGATCAGAAGATCTGTATCGGGTTGACGATGTCGGCGGTGAGGGTCAGCACCATGAAGGCGCCCATCACCGCCACTACCGCATAGGTCAGCGGCAGAAGTTTGTAGTAGTCCACGGGACCGGCCTTGGCCTTGCCGAACCAACCGCGCACGGTGTCGCGGATCCGCTCGTACAGGGCGATCGCCATGTGCCCGCCGTCCAGCGGCAGCAGCGGCACCAGGTTGAACGCGCCGAGGAAGAAGTTCACGCTGATCAGCAGCAGGAAGAATACGTCCCAGTAGCCGTGCTCCACGGCCTGCCCGCCGGTGACCGATGCTCCCCACACGCTGACCGGGGTGTCGACGGCGCGCTCGCCGCCGGTCACCGCGGTCCACAGATCGTCGATCTTCGACGGCAGCGCGATGAGCGCCTTGTAGGTCTCGGCGAACATGTCGCCGGTGAACGACGCCGCGCCGCCCCACACGGTGAGCGCGTTGTAGTGGTTCTGCGTGGTCTGTTCCAGGCCGACGCCGATCGCGCCCACCTCGACCGGCGACAGCGTCTTGTCCGGATTGCGGGTCATCCGCTGCACCTGCGTCACCGGGACCGTCAGGTCCTGTTGGACGCCGTCGCGCTCGATGGTGAGCCGGACCGAGTCCGTCGACTGCTGCACGCGGGTGATCAGGTCGGTGGAACCGCTCACCGTCTGGCCGTCGACGGCCAGGATGCGGTCGCCCGGCTGCACACCGGCCGCGACCGCGGGGCCGGGACCGGTGCAGTCTACGAGCGTGCCGTCCGGGTGGGTCGACGGGGCCACGCAGCCGACGCTGGTGGCGTGCACCGGGGCGTCGCCGAGGACCGGCAGGCCCCAGCCGAGGCCGACCACCACGACCAGCGCGAAGCCGAGGAGGAAGTTCTGTGCGGGACCGGCCAGCAGCACCACCAGGCGCTTCCACGTGGACTGCTTGTACATCGCCCGCTCGCGGTCCTCCACGGCGAGTTGGTCGTACGGCGTCATGCCTGCGATGTCGCAGAACCCGCCGAGCGGCACGGCCTTGAGGCCGTATTCGGTCTCCCCGCGCTTGGTGGACCAGACCGTCGGCCCGAAGCCGACGAAGAAGCGACGTACCTTCATGCCGGTCGCCTGGGCGGCCCACATGTGGCCGAGTTCATGCCAGGCGATCGAGATCAGCAGAGCGAGTGCGAACAGCACCACGCCGAGAACAAAACTCACTTCTCGGAACTCACCTTCTCCGGTCCTGCCTTACCGTCACTTGATCACGACCGCTGCGCGATCAGGGCTGCTGCGCATGCGCGCGCCCACCGATCGGCTGCCAATACCTCTTCCACAGTACCTGGCTGCGCCGACCACTGATCTGCCTGCGCGAGCACGTCGGCGATGATCGCCACGATGTCGGGGAAGGCGATCGCGCCGGCGAAGAACGCCTCGGCGGCCACCTCGTTGGCGGCGTTGTAGATCGCGGTGAGGCACCCGCCCGCGGTACCGGCCTGCCGCGCCACCCGGATCGCCGGGAAGACGTCCTCGTCGACCGGTTCGAACGTCCACGACGAGGCGGTGGAGAAGTCCAGCGGCGTCGACGACCCCGGAACCCGGTCCGGCCAGCCCAGAGCCAGCGCGATGGGCAGTTTCATCGACGGCGGGGACGCCTTCGCGAGGGTCGCGCCGTCGACGAAGGTGACCATCGAATGCACGATGGACTGCGGGTGCACGGTCACATCGATCCGGTCGTACGGCACGTCGAACAGCAGGTGCGCTTCAATCACCTCGAGCGCCTTGTTCACCAGCGTCGCCGAGTTGAGGGTGATCATCGGCCCCATGGACCACGTCGGATGCCGACCGGCCTGCTCCGGTGTGACGCCGGCGACCTGCTCGGCCGTCCAGCCGCGGAACGGTCCGCCGGACGCGGTGAGCACCAGCCGGTCCACCTCCTGCGCGGTGCCACCGCGCAGGCACTGCGCGATCGCCGAGTGCTCGGAGTCCACCGGCACGATCTGGCCGGGCGCGGCCGCGTCGAGCACCAGCCGGCCACCGGCCACCAGCGACTCCTTGTTAGCGAGGGCCAGACGAGCCCCGGACCGCAGTGCGGCCAGGCTCGGGGCCAGCCCGATGGAGCCGACCACACCGTTGAGGACCACATCGGCCTCGGTGTTCTCGATCAGCTCGACCATGGCGTCCTCGCCACCGAAGACCGGGCCGCCGACGCGGTCGGCCAGCACCCCGGCGGCGCCCGCATCGGCGACGGCGAGCGCCTCGGGGGGCAGGCCCGTCTCGGCCACCTGCCGGGTCAGCAGATCGAGGCTCCCGCCGCCCGCCCCGAGGCCGACCACCTCGAACACCTCCGGATGTTCGGCGATCACCTCCAGGGCCTGCGTTCCGATGGAACCGGTCGAACCCAAGATCAACACGCGCGTCGTCACACCCGCCATTGTGGCGCACGAGGCTCGGGTTATGCTTATGCCCTGTCAGTCTGCGAAATGTCCGCAGTTGCCGAACACCGAGGAGTTCCTGTGGCAAGCACCGAGGTCGACACCATCGATACCGGCTGGGTTCGGGAGGATCCCGAGGCCCCGTCCGCACGTTTCGGCTGGTCCGGCACCGCTCCCCGCACCTACGCGATCGCCGCCGTCATCAGCGGTCTGATCATGTTCGGCATGCTGGCGGGCAACCACGTCGGCCGTGTCGAAGACATCTGGCTGATCGTCATCGGCGTCGTGCTGATCGGATACGCAGCCTTCAAGATGCGCCCCCGCAAGAACGCCTGGAAGCGCGCTTAACCGTACCGGTATAGGTCACGGCGTGACCTACACCGAAGAAAATGCTCACCAGCCTCCAATCGGCGGCTGGTGAGCATTTGCGTGTTCGGACTGCGTATGGCGGACTAGGTATTCGGGGCGTGCGACGCCCTAGCCTTCTTCGGCCGCCAGCTGGCCGCAGGCCGCGGCGATCTCCTGCCCACGCGTGTCGCGCACGGTGCAGGACACGCCCTGCTCCTGAACGCGGCGAACGAATTCCCGCTCGACGTCCTTCGGGCTCGCGTCCCACTGCGAACCCGGCGTCGGGTTCAGCGGAATCAGGTTCACGTGCACCATCTGGCCCAATGCCTTCCGCAGCTTGGCACCCAGCAGGTCCGCGCGCCACGGCTGATCGTTCACGTCTCGGATGAGCGCGTACTCGATGGAGACTCGTCGACCGGTGGTGTCGGCGTAGTAGCGCGCCGCCTCGAGGACCTCGGCAACAGGCCAGCGGTTGTTCACCGGCACCAGTGTGTCGCGGAGTTCGTCGTCGGGCGTATGCAGCGAGACGGCCAGGGTCACCGGAATGCCCTCATCGGCGAGCCGTCGGATCGCCGGCGCCAGGCCCACCGTCGAGACGGTCACCGACCGGGCCGAGATGCCGAAACCGTTCGGTTCCGGCGAGGTGATCTTGCGGACCGCGTCGACCACGCGCTTGTAGTTGGCCAGCGGCTCGCCCATCCCCATGAAGACGATGTTCGACAGCCGTCCGGGCTCCCCCAGGTCGCCGTCGCGCAGCGCGCGCGCCGCGGCGCGGACCTGATCGACGATCTCCGCGGTCGACAGGTTGCGGTCCAGACCGCCCTGGCCGGTGGCGCAGAACGGGCAGGCCATGCCGCAGCCGGCCTGTGAGGAGATACACAGCGTGTTGCGCTCCGGATAGCGCATCAGGACCGATTCGAGCAGCGTGCCGTCGTGCAGTCGCCACAGGGTCTTGCGCGTGGTTCCCGAGTCGGTCGCGACATGCCGGATCGGCGTCATCAGCGTCGGGAAAAGGGCCTCGCCCACCTCTTCGCGGATGGCTGCCGGCAAGTCGGTCATCTCCGTCGCGTCGGCGTTCAGGCGCGCGAAATACTGCTTGGCCAGCTGATTCGCCCGAAACTTGGGCAACCCCAGCTTCTCCGCGGCTGCGATCCGGCCGGCCTCGTCGAGGTCGGCGAAATGCAACGGCGGCTTACCGCGCGCCGGGGCGTTGAACACGAGGGGAAGGCTACTCACGACGTCCATTGTCTCATGCCATGATGAGGGCGTGACCTCTCGCGATCCTGACGCCGACCTGCCGCTGACCCCGCCGACCGCGGCCGAGCAGCCCGCTGCGGCCCCCGCTCCACGCCCCGAGCCGAAGGTCGACGAGGCTCATCGCGTCAAGCACACGCGTTCGCGCGCCACCTATTTCGGGTGGATCGTCGGCTTGATCGTCACCATCCTCCTGCTGTTGTTCATCCTGCAGAACCAGGACTCCCAGGAGATCGACCTGATCTTCGGGAAGATCAACCTGCCGGTGGGCGTGAGCCTGCTGATCGCGGCCATCCTCGGCGCGATCATCACCGTCGCGATCAGCGCCGCACGCATGGTGGAGCTGCACCGGGCCCTGAAGAAGGTCGACAAGGCCCGCAAGGAGCAGAACTAGCCGTTCTACCCGCGGACGGGCTCACATCAGGGCGGTGAGGATCGCCCAGGTGATGAACGCGCCGGGCAGCAGCGAATCGATGCGGTCCATCAGACCGCCGTGGCCGGGCAGCATGGTGCCCATGTCCTTGATGCCGAGGTCGCGCTTGATCTGCGACTCGATCAGGTCGCCGCACGTGCCGACGATCACCAGTACCGGGCCGAGGACCATGCCGATCCACCAGTGCGTGTCGAGCAGCCAGATGCTGCAGCAGACGGCGCCCGCGGTGGCCAGCACCAGCGAACCGCCCAGGCCCTCCCACGACTTCTTCGGGCTGATCGCCGGCACCATCGGGTGCTTACCGAACAGGATGCCCGCGGCGTAGCCGCCGACATCCGAGCAGACCAGCACGATCAGGAAGGTGAAGACGCGGTACCGGCCGTCCTCCTGCTGCACCATGTCGACGGCGAAGATCGCCATCAGCGGCAACCACGCCAGGATCAGCAACGACAGTGAGACGTCACGCGTGTACTCGCGCGGCGCCTCGGTGAGCCCCTGCGCGAACAGCTTCCACACCAGGACCGCCAGCGCGGTGCCGCCGACGGCTACCAGGCCGCCGGTCAGACCCCACGGCCAGGTACACCAGATGATCGCCTGCCCGCCGACCAGCAGCGGAATCAGCGCGACTTCCCGCTCCCCTTCGCGCAGCCGCTTGGCCACCTCCCAGGTGGCGATCGCGATCGCCACCGCGACCACCCCGAACCACACGCGGGGGGCCAACGCGAGGACGGCGATGAGTCCGGCGCCGAGCGCGACGCCCACACCGATGGCGGCGGGGAGATTGCGGCCGGCGCGGGACGTCTTCGACTGCGCGGGTGCGGTCATACTTCGAGCAGCTCGGCTTCCTTGTTCTTGACCAGTTCGTCGATCTGCTCGGTGTAGCCGTGGGTGGTCTTGTCCAGATCCTTCTCGGCGCGCACCACTTCGTCCTCGCCGGCTTCGCCGTCCTTCTGGATGCGCTTGAGCTCGTCGACGGCCTTGCGACGCACGTTGCGCACCGCGACCTTGGCGTCCTCGCCCTTGCCGCGGGCCTGCTTGCCCAATTCGCGACGCCGCTCCTCGGTGAGCTGCGGGATCGACACGCGGATCACGTTGCCGTCGTCGGTCGGGTTCACGCCGAGGTCGGAGTTGCGGATCGCGGTCTCGATGTCCTTCATGATCGACTGCTCGTACGGCTTGATCACGATCAGGCGGGGCTCGGGCGCGTTGATGCTCGAGACCTGGGTGATCGGGGTCAGCGCACCGTAGTACTCGACCATGATCTTGTTGAACATCGCCGGGTTGGCGCGACCGGTGCGGATGGACTGCAGGTCTTCGCGCAGGTGGTCGACCGCCTTATCCATCTTCTCTTCAGCGTCGAGCAGAGCGTCGTCGATCATCAGCGGTTTCCTTCGTCGTTAGGTCGTGAGTGGCTGGCGGGTCAAGGGTGGAGTCGGGTCCGTCAGGACGAGACCAGGGTGCCGATCGCTTCGCCGGCCACGGCGCGTGCGATGTTGCCCTGCTGGAGAAGATTGAACACCAGAATCGGCATGTTGTTGTCCATGCAGAGCGAGAAGGCGGTCGCGTCGGCCACCTTCAGTTCCTGTTCCAGGACCTCGCGGTGGGTGATCTCGCGGTAGAGGGTCGCGTTCGGATCCACCCGCGGGTCGGCAGAGTAGACGCCGTCGACGGCCTTGGCCATCAGTACCGCTTCGGCCTTGATCTCCAGCGCGCGCTGGGCGGCGGTGGTGTCGGTGGAGAAGTACGGCATGCCCATGCCGGCGCCGAAGATCACGACGCGGCCCTTCTCAAGGTGACGCACGGCGCGCAGCGGCAGGTACGGCTCGGCCACCTGCCCCATGGTGATGGCCGTCTGCACGCGGGTATCGATGCCGCGTTTCTCCAGGAAGTCTTGCAGCGCAAGGCAATTCATCACGGTGCCGAGCATGCCCATATAGTCCGAGCGGGCCCGGTCCAGGCCGCGCTGCTGCAGTTCGGCGCCGCGGAAGAAGTTGCCGCCGCCGATCACGATGCCGACCTGGGCGCCGCTGGCGACCACCTCGGCGATCTGGTCGGCCACGGTGCCGAGCACGTCGGGGTCCAGACCCACTGAGCCTCCGCCGAACATTTCACCGCCGAGCTTCAGCAGTACCCTACTGAAACCACCGCGCCGTACGGGTGCCGCCGAGTCGGTCATTTTGAACTTCGCTCCTCGCGCTCACGGGATGGGCACAACTCTCGTGTGCCCAAAACTCTCCTAAGCATAGTGGCCGGGCGCGCCGAAAACACTTCGGCCCCGGACCTTCCCCACGCTTGTCGCGCGGGGAAGGTCCGGGGCCGAAGAAGTGGTGCGGCGCTTAGGCCTGGCCGACCTCGAAGCGGGTGAAACCGACGACGCTGGCGCCGGCCTCTTCCAGGATCTGCTTGACCGTCTTCTTGGAATCGGTCACCGAAGCCTGATCCACCAGGACGACGTCCTTGTAGAAGCCGGTCACGCGACCCTCGACGATCTTGGGCAGTGCCTGCTCCGGCTTGCCCTCGGCCTTGGCGGTCTCCTCGGCGATGCGACGCTCGGCGGCGACGACATCGGCGGGCACCTCCTCGCGCGACGCGTACTTGGCGCGCAGCGCGGCGACCTGCATGGCGGCGCCGCGAGCGGCCTCAGCCGCCGCATCGCCTTCACCGGTGTACGAGACCAGCACGCCCACGGCGGGGGGCAGGTCCGAGGCACGCTTGTGCAGGTAGACCGCGACCGGGCCGTCGTACGCGGCGACGCGACGCAGAACCAGCTTCTCGCCGATCTTGGCCGAGAGAGCTTCCACGGCGTCGGCCACGGTGCCGTCGCCCAGCGGGGCGGCGTTCAGCGCGTCGAGGTCGCTCGAGCGCAGCGCGACGGCGGCGGTCAGCACGTCGTCGGCCAGCTTCTGGAACTCTTCGTTCTTGGCGACGAAGTCGGTCTCGGCGTTGATCTCGATCATGACGCCGTCACGAGCGGCCACGAGGCCCTCGGCGGTGGCGCGCTCGGCGCGCTTGCCGACGTCCTTGGCACCCTTGATACGCAGTTCCTCGACAGCCTTGTCGAAGTCACCGTCGTTGTTCGCGAGGGCGTTCTTGCAGTCGAGCATGCCCGAGCCGGTGAGCTCGCGCAGACGCTTGACGTCTGCAGCGGTGTAGTTCGCCATGGGTGGCGACTCCCTTCAGAAAAGAAGTGGTGGGACTAGTCGGTGTCGACTATTCGGCGGCCGCGGGGGCCTCGGTGGCGGCAGCCTCGGCGGCGGGCGCCTCAGCAGCGGGAGCCTCGGCCGAGGTCAGCAGATCCTGCTCCCACTCGGGCAGCGGCTCGCCGCTGCCGGCCTCGGGCTTGGTGTCGCCACCGGACTGGCCGGCACGTGCCTGCACGCCCTCGGCGACAGCCGAGGCGATGACGCGGGTCAGCAGCGCGGTGCTGCGGATGGCGTCGTCGTTCGCCGGGATCGGGTAGTCGACGACGTCCGGGTCGCAGTTGGTGTCCAGGATCGCGATGACCGGGATGTTCAGCTTGCGCGCCTCGCCGACGGCGATGTGCTCCTTGTTGGTGTCGACGACCCACATGGCCGAGGGAACCTTGGCCATGTCGCGGATACCGCCGAGGGTGCGCTCGAGCTTGTTCTTCTCACGCGTCAGCATGAGGATTTCCTTCTTGGTGCGACCCTCGAAACCACCGGTCTGCTCCATCGCTTCCAGCTCCTTCATGCGCTGGAGACGCTTGTGCACGGTGTTGAAGTTGGTGAGCATGCCACCGAGCCAACGCTGGTTCACGTACGGCATGCCGACGCGGGTCGCCTCAGCGGCGATCGACTCCTGGGCCTGCTTCTTGGTGCCGACGAACAGGACGGTGCCGCCGTGGGCGACGGTCTCCTTGACGAACTCGTAGGCGCGATCGATGTAGGTCAGCGTCTGCTGCAGATCGATGATGTAGATGCCGTTGCGGTCGGTGAAGATGAAGCGCTTCATCTTCGGGTTCCAGCGACGGGTCTGATGTCCGAAGTGCGCGCCGCTGTCGAGCAGCTGCCGCATGGTCACGACTGCCATGGGTATTCCTTTATCTCGGTTGCACCGAACGTCGGTCGACGATCGGCCCTGGCGTCCGCTGACCGAGGCCGCCCGGAATGCTCCGGGACCGTGTGCTTCGGTCGTGGTGTCCGGCCGGAAGAGCCGGACGCGCGAACGCGCGTAGTCACCTCGTCGACATGCGACGAGATGCAGTTGTCCACCTTACTCGTCGACACGCCCGGGATCCAAAAGGGGATCCGCTCGCGACCGACGAACGTCTAACCGACATGAGTTCTGCGCGACGACGCGCCCTCGGCCTGGCGGGTGCACTGCTGATTCTCCTGATGGCCGGAGCGTGGGCTCACGCCGCCCCGCGTGTCCGGTACGACTGGCCGCTGGCTCCGCGCCCGGCGCTGACGCGCGGCTTCGATCCCCCGGCGCAGCGCTGGCTGGCCGGGCACCGCGGGGTGGACCTGGGCGCGGCACCGCAGTCCGCGGTGATCGCCGCGAGCGCCGGCCGGGTGCGGTTCGCCGGTTCGGTGGCCGGTCGTCCGACGATCTCGGTGCTGCACCCCGATCAGATCGCCACCACCTACGAGCCGGTGCGGGCGGTGGTGCGCACCGGCGACTCCGTGCTGCGTGGCCAGGTGCTGGGCTACCTCGAGCCGGGCCATCCGGGCTGTCCGGTGGCCGCCTGTCTGCACTGGGGTGCGCGGCTCGGTTCGGGATCGTCGGCCCGCTATCTGAATCCGCTGGCGTTGGTGGGCGCGGTCGTGGTCCGACTCAAACCGGTCGGCGACTGGCCGTGAGCGCTGTTGTCAGGCCCGCGGGTGCGCCTGATCGTGCACCGCCCGGAGTCGTTCGACGCTCACGTGGGTGTACAGCTGGGTCGTCGCCAACGACGAGTGGCCCAGGAGTTCCTGCACCACGCGCAGATCGGCGCCGCCTTCGAGGAGGTGGGTGGCGGCGCTGTGCCGCAACCCGTGCGGGCCCACCTCGGCACCCTGCGCCGCCGTCGCCCGGTGCACCACGGTGCGGGCCATCCGCTGGTCCAGGCGACCGCCCCGCGCGCCGAGGAGGAGCGCCTCGCCGGAGGTCGCCGTCGCCAGCCTCGGTCGCCCGGTCTGCAGCCAGTCGTCGATCGCGGCTGCTGCCGGGGCGCCGAACGGCACCGCCCGCTGCTTATCCCCCTTGCCCACCACCTGCACCACGCGCCGACCGAGGTCGACATCGGCCAGGTCCAGACCGCACAGCTCCCCCACGCGAATGCCGGTGGAGTAGAGCAGTTCGACGATCAGCCGGTCCCGCAGGGCCATCGGCGAGTTCCCGTCGCCCTCACCGTCGCTGTCACCGGAGGTCTGCGCCGCCGCGATCGCCTGGTCGGGGGTCAGGACCGCGGGCAGCACGCGATGGGCTTTGGGCGCCTGCAGCCGGGTGGCCGGATCGGCGGGCAGCAGGCCCTCGCGGGTGGCCCAAGCGCAGAAGTTCTTGGCCGAGGACACCTGGCGGGCGACGGTGGTGCGCGCCGCGCCGCGTCGACTCTGCTCGGCGAGCCAGGCCCGCAGCAGCGCGAGGTCGAGGTCCGCGATCGCCACCCCGCGGGCGCCGGCGAACGAGATCAGGCCGCGCACGTCGCCGACGTAGGCGCGCACCGTGTGCGCGCTACGGCCCATCTCGAAGCGGAGATGTTCCGCGTAATCGTCGAGCACCCCGGACATGGGGCCGAGTCTACCGGGATGGAGATATCGCGACCGCGGTATAGCGTGTGGGAAGCGAACGCTTACTCGCCCCTCCTCCCACCCACAGAATCGCCGCCGTGACCTCCTCTCCGCCCGAGCAGCACCCGAGCCTGGCCGTCGCCGTGCTGTGCGGCGCCGGCATCGTCGTCTCTCTGATGCAGACGATCATCGTGCCGCTGATCCCGCTGCTGCCGACGCTGCTCGAGACCTCCCCGACCAATGCATCGTGGGCGCTGACCATCACGCTGCTGGTCGGCGCGGTGGTCACGCCGATCGCGGGACGGCTCGGCGACATGTTCGGCAAGCGGCGAGTGTTGGCCGCCAGCATGGCGGCGGTGGCGTTGGGCTCGGCGGTCTGCGCGGTGGCCCCCGGTCTGCTGCTCTTCCTCGTCGGACGCGGCCTCCAGGGTCTCGGCATCGGCGCCGTCTCGGTCGGTATCTCCTTGATGCGCGACATCGTGCCCGCCGCGCGGCTCGGTCCCGCGGTCGGCGCGATGAGCGCGTCACTGGGGGTGGGCGGCGCACTCGGGCTGCCCTTCGCCGCGGTCATCGCCCAGCAGTTGAGCTGGCAGGCGCTGTTCTGGGTGAGCGGCGCGGTGGCGCTGCTGGCGCTCGTCGCCGTTCTCGCGACGGTACCGACGCACGGCGAGGCCACCGGGGGTCGATTCGACGCGGTCGGCGCGGTCGGCCTCACCGCGCTGCTCACCTGCGTGCTGTTGGCCCTGTCCAAGGGCGCGGCCTGGGGATGGGCCAGTCCCACGATCCTCGGTCTGTTCGGCGCCTTCGTCGTGTTCTCGGCGCTGTGGTGGCGGTGGGAACGCCGACACCGGAATCCGCTGATCAACCTGGAGTTGAACATCGCGCGGCCGGTGCTGCTGACCAACATCTCGTCGGTCGCCGTCGGCTACGCGTTCTACGCGATGCAGATGATCCCCATCCAGCTCCTGATGGATCCGACCTCCGCCATGTCGGCAGGCAGCGTCGGCATGGGTCTGTCGATGGTCCTGGCCGCGCTGGTGCTGATGCCCGGCGGCCTGGTGATGTTCGCGTTCTCGTACGTCTCCGCCGAGATCACCCGGCAGCGCGGCCCCCGGATCTCGCTCTCGCTGGGCGCGGCCGTCCTCGGCGTCGGCTACGGCCTGCTGCTGCTGATGCTCGGCGGGCCGTGGCAGGGCGCCTGGTGGTGGCTGCTGTGCATCAACATCGTCGTGGGCGCAGGTCTGGGCATCGCGTTCTCTGCCATGCCCGCGTTGATCATGCTGTGGGTGCCCGTCTCGCACACCGGTGAAGCCAACGGCGTGAACGCGCTGATGCGGTCGATCGGCACCTCGGCGGCCACCGCCGTGGTCGGCATGATCCTGGCCGCCTCCCGCGTCGTCGTGCCGGGACCCGACGATGTCGGCCCGGTGAGCGTACCGACGTCGTCGGCCTACCTCTGGGCGGCCGGTATCGCGCTGGCGGCCTGCGTGATCTCGGCTCTGACCGCCTTCGCCGTGCCCAGGCAGCCACCCATCGAGGAGCACCGCATCCTTTGATGTGAATCACCCGGGCGGCGATCCTCCGGAAGGAATCCGAACCCGGGCCTAGGATTCACAGCATGAAGCTCCTCACACCGCTCGATCACGCCATGCTGCGCATGGAGTCCGCGCGCACACCGATGCACATCGGCGCGCTGGCGATCTTCCGCCTTCCCGAGGACGCCCCCGACGACTTCGTGCGCCAGGTCTACGAGGCCTTCTCCGCGCTCGCCTATCTCCCCTTCCCATACGACAGCGAGATCGCCCACGTTCCGATCGCGGTGGCCGCGTACTGGAAGAAGGCCGACCCGGACCCGAGCTACCACGTGCGCCTGCACGCACTGCCCGCCCCCGGCGGCGAGGCCGAGCTCGGCACCCTCGTCGAGTACCTGCATTCGCGTCCGCTGGATCTGTCGCGACCGGTGTGGGAGGCCCACCTCATCGAAGGTCTGTCGGACAACCGCTTCGCCTTCTACTTCAAGGCCCATCACTGCGCCACCGACGGCGCCGCCGCCGTCGAGACCATCCAGAGCTGGCTCAGCACCGATCCGACGGGCCTGCCGCCCACCGGCACCCCGGACGAGAGCCCAGACATGGGGTTCTTGCAGAAGCTGACGATTCTTCCGCGCCGCTTCACCGAGGGCACGCTGGCCACCGCCGAGGTGCTCAACCGGGTGGCCCGGATGACGTTCGGCTCCGAAAGCGTGATCCGCACCGCGGTCAGCACGCCGGATTCGCAGTTCAACCAGCACCTCGGGCCGCACCGTCGCGTGGCCATCGAGAACATGGAGCTGGCCACGCTGAAGGAGATCGCGAAGGCCACCGGCGCCAAGGTCAACGACGTGATGCTGTCCATCATCGGCGGCGCCGTGCGCCGGTACCTGCTGGAGCAGGACGCGCTCCCCAAGCAGAGCCTCACCGCGTCGGTACCGATCGGGCTGACCCGCGAATCGGACACCCGGAACGCCGCGACCGGCATCGTCGCACCGCTGGGCACCGACATCGCCGATCCGCTGGAGCGGATGAAGGTGGTGGCCGCCCACACCCGACGCGGCAAGGACGACATCGACCATCTGAGCCGCACCGCGCAGGACTACTTCGCGCTGATCGGGCTCACTCCGCTGCTGATCGCTCAGCACACCGGCCTGGGCGACCAGACGCCCACGCTCTTCAACTTCACCGTCTCGAACGTGGTGTTGGGCAAGGACAAGCTGTACCTGCTCGGCGCGGAACTGCTGACGCTGGTGCCGATCTCGTTCCTGGTCGACGGCTACGGCCTCAACGTGACGCTGGTGGGGTACGCCGACACGGTGACGCTCGGCTTCGTCGGCTGCCGCGACACCCTGCCGCACCTGCAGCGACTGGCCGACTACACCCGCGAATCGATGGCCGAGATGCTCGATGCGATCGCCGAGCGCCCGGCCCGCGAGGCACCACCCGCCGAGTGAGTCAGTTCTGGCCGGCGGCGCGTTCGTCGGCCTTCCACTGGCGGAAGCCCTCTTCGGTGCGGCCGCGTCGCCAGTAACCGGAGATCGACGCCGCACGCTGCGCCGAGACTCCGCGTTCCTTGCGAACGTAGGGACGCAGGTTCTTCATCACCGCTTGCGCCTCGCCGTGGATGAAGACCTGCGGTTCGCCGTCGAGCCAGGGCGCGGCGCGTACGGCCGCGATGACCGGGGCGTTGTCGCCGCTGGCATCCTCGCCGGCCGCGTCGGGTGTGGCCCCGCGGTGCACCCAGGTGATCGTCGCTCCCGCAGGCGCGATCAGCTCCAGCTCGTCCGCCTCCCCGGCGACCTCGATGAAGACCTGCGCGACCGCGTCGCCGGGCAGCGCCTCCAAGGCTGCGGCGAGTGCCGGCAGCCCGGCCTCGTCGGAGACCAGCAGGTGCCAGGGCGCGGTCGGGTCGGGCCGGTAACCGCTGCCCGGGCCGCGGAAGGTGACGCGTTCACCCGGCTGGACGCGGGCCGCCCAGGGTCCGGCGATGCCGTCGTCGCCATGGACCACGAAGTCGATGGCCAGTTCGCGGGCGTCCGCGTCGTAGCGGCGCACGGTGTAGGTGCGCAGGGTCGGGTCGTCGGCGCCCTCGACGGGGAAGGCGATCTTGACGTACATGTCGGTGTCGACGCCGTCGGCATCGGCGGCGGGGGCGAAGTCGTCGAATCCCTCGCCGCCCAACCACACTCGGACCATGTGATCGGTCAGCCATTCGGTGCGCAGGACCGACATCGTCTGGAATTTCTTGGACATGAGCTTCACCGTACCGGCATCCGTCGGCACGAGTAAGGCACCCCTAACTGACGCTAGTCTCGAGGGCATGGCGATCACGGTGACCCGCGAGCAAGTGATCGCCTTTCGGGCTCGTCGGCATCACCTCACGGCGCCGGCCTCGAACCTGGCCTCCGCCGCCGGGGCCTGCGGAATCGGCGACTCCCCGCCCGGGGCCGCGCTGCTCGCCCTCGGCGCGCGCCTGCCGACGCTGACCGCGCAGGACCTCGACGACGCTCTGGATTCCGGTGCGCTGATACGAACCTGGTCGATGCGCGGTGCACCCTTCCTCGTCCCCGTCGCCGATCTACCGGTCTTCACCACCGGTGTCCTCGGCGCCACGGAAGATGTTCGCGCACAACTGATTCGGGGCGTGATCCCGGCCCTGGCCACGCTCGACCTGACGCTCGACGAGGCGGTGGCCCGGTGCCGGGACGCCGTCACCGCGGTCCTGGCCGGCCGCCGGATGCCGATCGGCCCGCTCGGCGCGGAGGCAGCCGCCGCCATCGCGCCGCAGCTGTCCACCGAACGACGACGCCACTGGCTGGCCGAAGGCCCGCACGCACCCGGGCAGCCGCTGGGTGAGGCCGTGGTGCACTTCTGCCTGCGGATTCTGACGCTGGAGCGCCTGGTCTGCTTCGCGCCGCGCGAGGGCAACACCGCGCCCTTCGTGCTGTGCCGCGAGTGGCTCGGCGACCTCCCCGCCGCCGATCCCGAACGCGCCCGGGCAGAACTGGTGCGGCGCTACCTGCGTTGTTACGGCCCGTCGACGCGGCACGACTTCGCGGCCTGGCTCGGTGTCCGCACCGGCGACACGGGCGGCTGGTGGTCGCTGATCGACGACGAATTGACCGCCGTCGACTACGACGGCGAAGCCTGGCTGCTCACCGCGGACCTCGATGACCTGCGCGAGTCTCCCCCGCCGCGCGGCGTGCACCTGCTGCCCGCGCTGGATCCGTACCTGGGTCAACGGGACCGGGCGACGATCGTCGATCCGGCCCACCACCGTGCGGTGTTCACGAACCTCGGAGGGCCGGGCGCCGTGCTGGTCGACGGCCGCGTCGCCGGCACCTGGCGGCCCCGCAAACGCGGCACCTCCCTCACCCTCACGGTGACGGAGTTCACCCCGCTCACCGACGAGGTCCAGTCCCAGCTGACGTCGGCGGCCGAACGTATGGCGCACCTGCGTGGCGCCGATATCGTGCACGTGCTCAGGCCAGACGACTAGGTGAGACCCTGCGTCCCTAATCTTCGATGCGTCGCCGTCCGTCCAGACCGAAGGTGACGAGCTGGACGGATTCGAAGGCTTCCGATGACGTCGCCAGCGTGAAGAGCTCGCGCGCGTGCCGGGTGCATACCGTTTCCGAGTCACTGACGTACAGTTCCGCGATGGCGGCCTCCGGCGTGAAGCGTCCGCCGAGGACGTCTGGCCCGCCCCGTCGCTCCCACCACCGGCGAAGCGCACGACTTCGGCACTCCGATAGGTCGACCTGAACATCGACGATCTCCAGGTGCGCGTAATCCGCCTCCACCAGGCGGCCCATCAGCTGCGCGGCGATTCCCGACCATCCGAGTGTGCCGTGAATGACCACGTTCTCACCGTTGCTCAGGCATTGCCTTTGCAGTTCGTCGGCGACAATTGTCGACTCGCGATGCACCAGCGCTGCCAGTTCTCGCGGGGCTACTGGACGGTCATCGGCGAGCACAAGGTCGAACAGGTCCTGGTAGATCCCATCGGCCATCGCCTGCAGTAGTAGCGAGTCCTTCACCTCGTCCGGATCGATGTCACGAAAATCCGGCCGAGCAGACTCGCGCAAGCGCGTAGATTTCCCCGCGCCGGGCGGTCCCGCGGTAACGACCGCGCGCCGGTCTCGACCGACCCCGGTGTGGCGCGCAAGATGCGAGCGGATCACTTGGCGCCTGATCAATGCACGCGCAGGATCGGCGATGTACAGCCGCTCCGTGCTCCGAACGCTGTCCGTAGACGCCGGCCCACCGGGTTCGGTGAGCCTGGCCAGCTGGCCGGCGACGACTGCGGACGCAGCGCTCACTGGCCGCTACTATTTCTCAACTCTTGCGCATGTGCCTGGACGATGAGCCGGTACTGCTCGTAGGTGATCCGCCCACCGTGGAACGCCGACTCGATCTGGTTCCATGTACCGGGCACAAAGGCGTCGACCGCCGCATTGCCACCGTCGGGATACTGGTTGTAGGTGCAGTCGATCTCGATCAGACGAGCCAGCATTTCTGCGTCATCGATCTCACCTGCGTCACGTTCGTCGATGATCTCGTTGGGCGTCGGGGTGAGCATGTCGGCACCCGCAGCCTTGATGATTCTGCTCACCTGCGCCTGTGAAATTTCGGCGAGCACCGCAACCTCGGATTGACTCATTCCCTCTTCGGTCACACCGGTCACGATTGCGCGTACCCGTCGTGCCTTCACCAAGCGCTCTTGCGCCTTCACCGCGGCAATCAACTGCCGGGCCGATTGCTTCGCAGTGTGCTTCGCTCTGGCATCACGTAGTCCTGCGTGTCCGGTCGCTGCCAGCGCGGAAATAATGTCGGTGCCCTTCAGCGGATTGCCCTTACCGTCGTAGAGAACCAACTTCGAGGCCTCCGCGACGCCATATCGAACAGCACCCTTCGGGCGTCCGCTTGTTGTCGACTTTCCGGTCGTGGCTCCGCGCATCCCGGCGACGACGATTCCCGTGGCCGTGCCCCTGACCATCACCGGCTCGCCGTCCGCACCGTGCAGCTTCAAGCCAGCGCTCGCGAAGGCACCTCGCGCCGCACCGGCTACGACCCGGCGTCCGCCGATGCGCCCGGACCGCATTCGCCCGGCCATCCTGGTCGATCTCTTCACGCCAGGCATATGCTCACTCCACCATCGTCCTTCGCGCTCATACATTTGAGTATATACCCAGGTAGAACATGCAAACAGCGAAGGAGTAGGCCCCGACCCCACGCGACCGCGGATCACCGGGACTCCGCAAGACGCCACACCCCGGAAGACCCGTCGACGAGCCCCCTGACCTCCAAGACGGCGAGCGCGGTCAGGACCGCGGCGACCGGCTTGCCGGCGCTGAAGGCGATCTCCTCGACCCGCAGGCCGCCGTGCGCCGGGAGCGCCTCGATCACCTCGAACTGCTCCGGTGGCAGGCCATCGATCGGAGTGGCCGGGGATCGTACGAAGTTGTCGTGCCCGGTCGCCTCGACCAGCGCCAGGACCGAGGGCGCGTCGATCACCAGCGTGGCCTGCCCGTCGGCGATCATCTGATGACAGCCCACCGACATCGCCGACGTGATAGGACCCGGCACCGCTCCCAGCGGCCGCCCGAGGTTCCGAGCCCAGGCCGCGGTGTTCGCCGCGCCCGATCGTCGCCCTGCCTCGACGACAACGAGCGCTGCCGACAGAGCCGCCACCAGACGGTTCCGCGTCAGGAACCGATGTTTGGCCGCTGTGGTGCCGGGCGGGTACTCGCTCACCACCAGCCCGTGGTCGCCGATCTCTTCGAGCAGGCGCGCATGCCCGCTGGGATAGTCCCGATCGATACCGCACGCCAACACCGCCACGGTCCGGCCGCCCGCTGCCAACGCTCCCCGATGGGCGGCGCCATCGATCCCGTACGCCCCGCCGGACACCACCGACGCACCCTGATCGGCCAGCCCGGACGCCAACTGGCCGGCGACGTGGGTTCCGTACGAGGTGGCCGCGCGCGACCCGACCAGCCCGACGGCCACCGCGCTGGCGTCCCCGAGACTCGCGGGTCCGCGCACCCACAGCGCCAGCGGTCCGCCGCCACGCGCCGACGTGCTCGCCTGGTCCAGCGCGAGCAGCGCCCAGCCCGGCCACTCGTCGTCCTCCGGCGTCACCAGCCGGGCTCCGCGACGGTGTGCGGTCTCCAGATCGGTTGAGGCCGAGTCTGTTTCACAGCGTGCCTGCGTGGCCGTGAGTACGGCAGCGTTGCCCGCGGGCAGCTTCCGGGCCTTGATCATTCGCGCGGTCTCGACCGCCCCGTACCGCGCCGCCAGTGCGATCAGCGGGGCACACGGAGGCTCGGCCACCGCCGCCAGATATGCCCATGCACGCCGGTCGTCGTCACTCATCGCACTCATCAGAAGTTCCTGTCCCGATACATCAGGGCCTGCGCCACGTCGTCGAGCTCCGGCGACGTGCCGCCCCGCAGGTCGTTGAGTGTCCACGCCAACCGCAGTGCGCGATCCGCCCCGCGCGCGGTGATCCGCCCGTCGCGCAGATAGCGTTCGATCGGTGCGAGCGCCGCCCGGCTGAGCGGAAAGTCTTGGCGCAGAGCATTTCCCGGCACTTCGGCGTTGGTGGTCCACCCCTGTTCCCCCCACCGCTCCCGCGCCTGCGCTCGGGCGGTGGCCACTCGCGCGGCGATCGCCGCGCTGGGCTCGCCCTGTCCGGTCAGCAGCATGGTGGGCCCCGGCGGCTCCATCTGCACGCGGATGTCGACGCGATCGAGCAACGGACCCGACAGCTTGCCCAGATACCGTCGGCGCACCACCGAGCTGCAGACGCAGTCGATGTCGTGGGCGGGCGCGCACGGACACGGGTTGGCCGCGAGCAGCAGTAGGAACCGCGCCGGGTACTTCGTGTCACCGTCGCGACGGGACAGACGGATCTCGCCTTCCTCCAACGGTTGTCGCAGGCCGTCGAGCACCTTGGCGCCCATCTCGGCGCACTCGTCCAGGAAGAGCACGCCGCGGTGGGCTCGGGAGACGGCGCCCGGGCGCGCCATCCCGGTTCCGCCGCCAAGCAGCGCCGCGGCGCTGACGCTGTGGTGCGGTGCGACGAACGGCGGCACCGTGATCAGCGGGTGCGTGTCGGGCAGGGTGCCGGCCACCGAGTGAATCGCGGTGACCTGCAACGACTCCGCGGGGTCGAGCTCGGGCAGGATCCCGGGCAGACGCGCGGCAAGCATGGTCTTGCCGATCCCCGGTGGCCCCACCATGAGGACGTGGTGCCCGCCCGCCGCGGCCACCTCGAGTGCCTGCCGGGCCGCGGACTGGCCCACCACGTCGGCCATGTCCGGGACCGACGGCGCCGGCGGCACCGGATCGTCGCTCACCGCGTCCAATGCCCCGTCGCCAGCCAGCCAGGCGACCACCTGCGAGAGCGATTGCGCCCCACCGACTTCCAACTCGTCGACCAGCGCCGCCTCGCGCAGGTTCGCCACCGGCACCACCGCGCGGCCGAAGCCGTGGTCCCGCGCCGCCAGCAGCAGCGGCAGCACGCCGCGCACCGCGCGCACCCGGCCGTCGAGCGCCAACTCACCGAGGAAGACCGTGCCGCGCAGCCGCTCCGTCGCCGCCTGTCCCCCGGCGATCAGCAACGACAGCGCCATGCCGAGATCGAATCCCGATCCTTCCTTGCGCAGTTGGGCGGGTGCCAGCGCCACCGTGACGGCCAACTCCGGAAACTTGAAGCCGCTGTTGACGATCGCCGCGCGGACTCGGTCCTTCGCCTCCCGCAGGGACGCGTCGACGCTGCCGCTGACGGTGAATTTCGGCAGTCCCTGCCCGATGTTGCCCTGGATCTCCACCGGCTGGCCAGTGAAGCCACCCAGCCCCATGGAGTGCACATTGCCGACGATGCGCATGCCGGTCGCCTCACTCCACCAGGCCGCGGTGGTGACGCAGCCGGGCCGCCGCCCGATCCTCGGGGTCGCGCACATCGAGTTGCACGGAGATCGCGTCGAACCGGACCACCTCCCACCACGGCGCCGGATCGGGCTGGGCCGCCAACCACTGTCGCGCCAGCAGCCGCATCCGCCGCAACTTGGTCGGCGTGATGGCGGCGACCGGATCGGTGTAGGTGTGCGAGGCCCGCGTCTTCACCTCGACGATCACCAGCGTGCCGCCGTCGGCGGCGATCAGGTCGAGTTCGCCGTAGCGCGTGCGCCAGTTCCTGTCGAGAATCTTCCAGCCGATCGAGTCGATGAACTCGGCTGCGAAGTCCTCCCCGATCCGACCCACTTGTCCACGCCGGTCGCGGCGCACCGTGTTCTCCCCCATGCCAACCAGCCTGCTGCGAGCGCGCTGCGGGAAGAACCGGGAACCCTCACGCCCTGTGGACCATGCCACCTGTCCACAGCACCCCGACCATCACAGCAACCAACCAAGCAAACGCTTCACAGCCCGCCGGACAGCGCTGCCGTCTGCTGCAGTCACCAGACGACTGCACCAGACGGCAGAGGGCGGCCGACTGGTACAGCACTGAGCCCGACGAGCTCAGGGCTCGTCGGGCTCAGTGTTCGTCAGGATCAGAGCTCGCGATCAGGGCTCGTCGGGCAAACGCAGTTCGGAGCGTTCGAGCTCCTCGATGTTGACGTCCTTGAACGTCACCACGCGCACCTGCTTGACGAACCGCGCCGGGCGGTACATGTCCCACACCCAGGCGTCGGTCAGGTGGATCTCGAAGTAGACCTCGCCGTCGTTGTTGCGCGGCACCATGTTCACACCGTTGGCCAGGTAGAACCGTCGTTCGGTCTCCACCACATACGAGAATTGGCCGACCAGGTCCTTGTACTCGCGGTACAGGGACAGCTCCATCTCCGCCTCGTACTTCTCGAGGTCCTCAGCGCTCATTACGCCAGCCTATCGGAGACGTTTCGGTACGACAGCCGGTGCTCCGGCGACGGCCCGAGGACGTCGAGTCGAGCCATGTGCCGGGCCGTGCTGTAGCCCTTGTGGACGCCGAAGTCGTAGCCGGGATGCAGGTCGTCGTAGCCGGCCATCACCCGGTCCCGGGTGACCTTCGCCAGCACCGAGGCCGCGGCGATACAGGCGGCGTTGGCGTCGCCGCCGATCACCGGCAACGACGGCGCAGGCAGCCCGGGCACGGCGAAGCCGTCGGACAGCACATACCCGGGCCGGATCGACAGGCCGGCGACGGCCTGGCGCATGCCGCGCAGGTTGGCCACGTGGATCCCGATCCGGTCGATCTCCTCGGCCTCGATCGCCACCACGCTGAAGGCCAGCGCATGCTTGGTGACGGCCGTGTACAGGCGGTCGCGCGTCACGGCGCTCAGCTTCTTCGAATCGTCAAGATCGGCAAGCGATTTCAGCTGCTGCGGCCGCAGGATGCAGGCGGCCACCACCAGCGGTCCCGCGCAGGCGCCGCGGCCGGCCTCGTCGACCCCGGCCACCGGACCGAGCCCGCTGCGTTCGAGCGTGAACTCCAGCGTCCGCAGGCTCGCCGAACGACGCACCGTGGTGCGCGGCGGCCAACTCGTCGACCTCGACACGTGCGCTCCCGGCACTACTGGGGGTCGACGGACCCGACCCCACCGAACCGGGAGAACGGGTACAGGATGAAGCGCACCTTGCCGCGGATGTCCGAGACCGGCACGGTGCCCTGGAACTCGTCGTCGATGTGGGCGCGCGAGTCCGCCGAGGAGCTGCGGTTGTCACCCATCACCCACACGTTGCCGTCGGGCACCTTGATGGGACCGAAGTCGCCCCCGTAGCAGCTGCCGCCGCCGAGGACACCGGTGGAGTCGCTGTAGGTCTCGTTCTGCAGTTCCACGTCGATGTACGGCTCGGTGAGCGACATACCGTCGACGGTCACACCCTTGCCGTCCTCGTTGCGGCAGGCGACGGTCTGGCCGCCGGTCGCGATCACGCGCTTGACCAGGTTGTTCTCGTCGGGCGGCGCCAGCGCGAACCACGACAGCACGTTCTGCATACCGCGCACCACGGCGTTCGACGACCGCGGCGAACTCCAGGCACCGTCCCACGACGAGGTGGGCGCCTTGAACACGATCACGTCGCCCGGCTTGGGATCGGTGAAGCGGTAGGTCAGCTTGTCGACCAGGATCCGGTCGTTGGTGCAGCCGTAGCAGCCGTGCAGAGTGGGCTCCATCGACTCGCTGGGCACCACGTACTGGCGGAACAGGAACGTCGACGCCACGAACATCAAGATCAGGACGGTCGCGACGACGATGGCCAGTTCGCGGAGGAGTCCGCCCTTGCGACGCTTGCCGTCGTCGTCCGCATCCTTGCCGGTGGCCGCCCCCGGATCCTGCGCCGGAATCTCGGGCTCGGTGCCGCGGTCGTCCGGATCTACGGCGTCGTTGTCACTCACGAGATACCAGCCTAGCGGCAGCGCGACGCGGCGCGCCGCCGCACCGAACGGTGCGCCGCGGTTCCCGGCCCGTCAACGCCGGAACCCCGGCACCGAAAGTCGGTGCCGGGGTCCCGGGAAGTCAGGTCAGCGCAGGTCAGCGCTTTTCCTTGATCTTGGCAGCCTTGCCGCGCAGGTCGCGCAGGTAGTACAGCTTGGCGCGACGCACGTCACCGCGGGTGAGGACGTCGATCTTGGCGAGGTTGGGGCTGTGCACCGGGAAGGTACGCTCCACGCCGACGCCGAACGACACCTTGCGGACGGTGAAGGTCTCGCGCAGGCCGCCGCCCTGGCGACGGATCACGACACCCTTAAAGACCTGGATACGCTCCTTCGAGCCTTCGATGACCTTCACGTGGACGTCGACGGTGTCGCCGGGGGCGAACTCGGGGATGTCGTCACGGAGAGACTGCTTGTCGAGGAAATCGAGAGTGTTCATGGAGTGTTCCCATCTGGCTTAGCGTGGAGCAGAGGAACCTGGCGCCCGGTGCTGCGCACCCGCCCGGGACCAACCGGTTCGTACCCGTGTCAGTAGTCGCAGCGCGTCCAGCGGACACGCAACGGTATGCAATTCTGCCAGAAGAGAACCCGAGAGCGAAATCCCGGTCACAGGGTGAGATCCAGCTCTTGATCATCGTCGTCGGTGGGGCTCTGATCAGGTTCGTCGACGGCCACGTCCGACGACGCCGGCTCAGGCTCTCCCAGCACCGCCGGACCGGCCACCGGCATCGGCCCCACCAGCCTGGCGAACTCCAACGACGACAGCAAGTAGCCGGGACGACGACGCTTCTCCTCCTCGGCACCGGCCCCGCGCACCCCGCCCGAACCCAACGGTCCCGCACCGTTCCCGGTGCCGCCGCGGCCGGACGGCACCGCGCTCGCCGGCCCCGCGGTCGGCGACCCGAGCGGCCGCACCGGCGGGGCCGCCGCGGTGGTCGGCGCGCCTGGACTCGGCGCCGCGGGCACACCAGGCAGCCGCAGCGTCGACCCCACGACCGGAAGGACCGGACGCACCGAGTACACCGGCGCCGGTCGGGTCGGCACGGTCGACGGCGGCGGCACCGCCACGGGTGGGGCGCCGAGCGGCGGCGAGCCCGTCGGTCCGGCGCCTGCGGGAGCTCCGGTAGGTCCGCCCGGCGGCGTCGGGCCACCCGCCGGACCACCCGACGGTGCAGGACCACCGGTGATGGACCGGTCGACACCCGCGGGACCGGTTCGTCCGCCCGGGCCCGACGCCGCCGGCGCACCCGCAGTCGGCGACCGCCCTCCGGGCGAGACCGGCGGGCCTGCTTCCCCCCCCGACCACGCCATTGCCCGCGGCGGTTCCCGCAGACATCGGCCCCAGCGCCGGCCCGCCGACCCCGGCGGCGCTTCCGGACTGCCCGGCGAGACCGTCCGAACGCGGGCTCATCGGGTCGCTGTACAGCTGCTGCATCACGCGCTCCCGAGCCACCTGCGCCGCGGCGGCGCCCCCACCGCTGGTCACCGTGGCGAGCAGTGCGGGGCGCGCAGCGACACTCGCGGCCAGATCACCGCTGGCGGCGTCCACGGCGATGGCGACCGGACTCAAACGATCGGCGACTTCGCCGATGCGCTTGCCCAGGGCCGTTCCCTGCTCGTCGGCGGCCACCGCACCGACACCAGCCAAGCCGTCCATCTGGTCGAAACGCAGCAGCAGCCGCACGGCGATCGCCCGCGCGGCATTCATGATCCGCCGGATCTCCGCGGCGTCAGCGGTCGCTCCGCCCGGATCCATCGAATCGATGCGCGCGAGAAGTTCGGCGATATCGATATTCCAGTTGGAGCGGGGGCCCATGTGTCTTGGACGTGCCGGAAGCCCCGCCGGTTCCGCAACACACCGGAGAAGAAGGAAGTCAGTCGTCGAGCAAGTCGGGTCGACGTTCCCGGGTCAGCGCAAGCGACTGCTCGTGCCGCCAGGCAGCGACCTTGGCGTGGTCGCCGGACAGCAGGATCGGCGGGACCTCCAGGTCGCGCCAGAGTTTGGGCCGCGTGTAACTGGGGCCCTCGAGGAGTCCGTCGGAGAACGAGTCCTCGCGGTGCGACTGCGGGTTGCCCAGCACCCCGGGAATCAGCCGGGTGGTGGCTTCGACCATGGCGAGCACCGCCACTTCGCCGCCGATGAGCACGAAATCGCCGAGCGAGACCTCTTCGACGCGCACGCGGCGGGCCGCGTCGTCGAACACCCGCTGGTCGATGCCCTCGTACCGCCCACAGGCGAAGACGAGATGCTTCTCGGTGCTCCAACGCTCGGCCGTGGCCTGCGTGAACGGTCGCCCCGCAGGTGTCGGCACCACGAGCAGCGCGTCGTCGGGGCACACCTCGTCGAGCGCGGGGCCCCACACGTCCGGCTTCATGACCATGCCGGGGCCGCCGCCGTACGGGGTGTCGTCGACGCTGCGATGGACGTCGTGCGCCCAATTCCGCAGGTCGTGAACGCCGACGCTGATCAGTTCAGCGTCGATCGCCTTTCCCAGCAGCGCCGCATGCAGCGGCGTGAGGTACTCGGGGAAGATGGTGAGAACGTCGATCTGCACGGTCAGCCTTCGACAGGCTCGGCGGGCAGGTCTTCGAGCAGGCCGGCCGGCGGATCGACGACGATCCCCTCGCGGGTCACGGTCGGCACGATCTCGGTGACGAACGGGATCAGGATCTCGCGTCCGTCGGCGCCGGTCACGGCGAGCAGCTCGCCGCCGGGCAGGTGCAGGACGTCGGCCACCGGGCCCACGGCGTCACCGTCGACGGTGGTGACGGCCAGACCGATCAGTTCGTGGTCGTAGAACTCGTCGGGGTCGTCCCCGGAGTCGACGCTCGCGGCGTCGATCAGGAAGAGCACGCCGCGCAGCGCGTCAGCGGCGGTGCGATCGGCCACGCCGGCGAGAGTCAGCAACAGCCGCCCGGCATGGGGCCGGGCGGCTGTCACCGTGTAGTTCTTTTCGCCGCCACCCTTGGGCGCGCGGCCGCGCAGCACCGAACCCACGGCAAAACGAGTGCCGGGGTCATCGGTGCGCACGTCCACCACGAGTTCACCGCGAACGCCGTGCGTCTTGGCCACACGGCCGATCACGAGATCCATCGTGGCGGACCCGATCAGCGGTCGGTGTCGACGATGTCGACGCGCATGCCACGGCCGCCGACACCGGCGACCAGGGTGCGCAGCGCGGTGGCGGTGCGACCGTTACGGCCGATCACCTTGCCCAGATCCTCGGGGTTCACGTGCACCTCGAGCATGCGGCCGCGTCGACCGGTGATCAGTTCGACCCGAACGTCGTCCGGGCTGGAGACGATGCCGCGCACCAGGTGCTCGACGGCGTCAGCGATGACGGCACTCACGCCTTGGCCTCGTCACCGGCCTCGATGGCCTCGCCAACGGTCTTGCCGTCAGCAGCCAGATCCTCGGCCACAGCGGCGGTCTCGGGCTCGGCCAGCTTGACCTCGTCCTTGACCTCTTCGACCTTGTCAGCCTTCTTGGCCGACTTCTTCTTGGCGGTGGTGGCCTCGACCGAGGGCTCGTTCTCGGCGGCTGCGAGGGCAGCGGCGAACAGCTCCTGCTTGGTCGGCTTGGGCTCAGCGGTCTTCAGGGTGCCCTCGGCGCCCGGGAGGCCCTTGTGCTTCTGCCAGTCACCGGTGATCTTCAGCAGGTTCAGAACCGGTTCGGTCGGCTGCGCGCCGACGCTCAGCCAGTACTGCGCGCGCTCGGAGTCGACCTCGATCAGCGAGGGCTCTTCCTTCGGGTGGTACTTGCCGATGGTCTCGATGGCACGGCCGTTACGACGGGTGCGGGCGTCGGCGACGACGATGCGGTACTGCGGGTTCCGGATCTTGCCGAGCCGGGTGAGCTTGATCTTGACAGCCATGAAGCATTCCTCTTTAGTCACTGCGCAATTCAGCGATCCACAGTGCGTGGATCCGGTTTTGCGATCTCTTACGGGGTGACCGCCGGTCGGTGCGTAACCGGTTCCGGCGAACCAGCGTTCTATTCTGCCACGCGCTCCAGCCAGTGCCAAAAGCCGTCGTTCGCTCTGCGCACACGCAACCGTTAGACTCGCGTCCGCCGGGGCAACCGTCGCCGGCGACGGACGAGGACGAGGAACGGAGAGCACCCTACGCATGCTCAACGCCCTCGCCTATGCGTTCGTGGACGCGATCAACGTCCTGCTGATCGGCGTACTCGTCGCTCTCGCGATGATGCTGCCGCCCGGCCGCTACCGCTGGATCGCGACGCTGCTCGTCATCGGCGACTGGCTGGGCGTGTTCCTGCTGGCGCTGGTCACCCTCCTGGTCTTCGACGGCTTCGGCGAGATCGTCGCGCACATCGTCGACTCGCCGGTGTTCGGCGTGCTGCTGATCCTGACCGGCGTGGTCACCGCGATCCTCACGTATCGGGGCGGCGACTCGTCGGCCATGATGGATCGGATCCTGACCCCGCTGAAATCCCCGTCGCCGCTGACCGTCCTGGTCGGCATGGTCTTGGGCGGCATCCAGTCGGCCACCTCGGTCCCCTTCTTCGCTGGCCTGGCCGTGCTGTCGGCCAGCGACATTCCGGCAGGCGAACGCTACGCCGGTATCTTCTTGTTCGCCACGGTCGCGTTGAGCCTGCCCATCCTGTGCGCACTGCTCCTCGGCCTGGTGCGCCGCTTCCCCCACTCGTGGGTGGGCCGTGTCTTCGCGAAGGCCCGCGCCAATCAGGGCGCCGTCGCCCGCGGCGCCGGCTGGCTGGTCTCGGTCATTCTGATCGTCATCGGCATCCTGCGCCTGCTCTGAATCGAGAGTTCGCGTGTGACAGTGTCGTTCCCATGCGGAAGCACGAAGACGGGCCGGTGAGCGGCCTCCTCGTCGCCGGCACCACCTCGGACGCCGGCAAGTCGGTCGTCACAACAGGACTGTGTCGCGCGTTCGCGCGTCGGGGCGTGAAGGTGGCGCCGTACAAGGCGCAGAACATGTCCAACAACTCGATGGTCTGCGCCGCGCCCGACGGCAGCACCGCCGAGATCGGGCGCGCTCAGTGGGTCCAGGCGCTGGCTGCCGGGGTGGTCCCCGAGCCGGCCATGAACCCCGTCCTACTCAAGCCCGGCAGCGACCACCGCAGCCACGTCGTCCTGATGGGGCAGCCGGGCGGTGTCGTCGACGCCGGTGACTGGGTCGAGGGACGGCGCCGACTCGCATCCGCTGCCCACACGGCGTACGACGACCTTGCCGCACGCTTCGACGTGATCGTCGCCGAGGGCGCCGGGAGTCCGACCGAGATCAACCTCCGGGCCAGCGACTACGTCAACATGGGCCTCGCCCGACACGCGGGCCTGCCGACCGTCGTTGTCGGCGACATCGACCGGGGCGGTGTCTTCGCCTCGATGTACGGCACCGTCGCCCTCCTCTCCCGCGAGGACCAGGAGCTGATGGCCGGCTTCATCGTCAACAAGTTCCGCGGTGATCGGGCGCTCCTCGCGCCCGGCCTCGACTCGCTGGCGCGGTTGACCGGCCGCCCGGTGTTCGGCGTGCTCCCCTGGGACCCGACGCTGTGGCTCGACTCCGAGGACGCGCTCGACCTCGACGGGCGGCGCTCACCCGGCGGGGCGGCACACCGAGTCGCGGTCGTACGCCTTCCTCGGATCAGTAACTTCACCGACGTCGACGCACTCGGCCTCGAGCCCGACCTCGACGTGGTCTTCGTCTCCGATCCCCGCGACCTCGCCGACGCCGCCCTCGTGGTGCTGCCGGGCACCCGCTCCACCATCAACGACCTCGCCTGGCTTCGCGCTCGCGGACTCGACGTAGCGATCGCCGAGCACGCCGGGCGTGGTCGGCCGGTGCTCGGGATCTGCGGCGGCTTCCAGATGCTCGGGCAAGTCATCGCCGATCCGGACGACATCGAGGGCTCCTCCGGTGTGGAGGTCGAAGGCCTCCGGCTGCTCGATGTACGAACGGACTTCGTCGCGGAGAAGACGCTTCGGCTGCCGACCGGAGCTGCACTGGGCGTGCCGGCCTCGGGCTACGAGATCCACCACGGACGGATCACTCGAGGCGCTGGCGACGAGTTCCTCGGCGGAGCGCGATCGGGAAACGTGTTCGGCACGATGTGGCACGGATCGCTGGAGGGCGACGAGCTACGCGGCGCGCTGTTGGCGACCATGCTGGACCGGATGCCGTCGACGGTGAGCTTCCCGGCCGCCCGGGACGCGCGCCTCGACCGGCTCGGCGACCTGGTCGAGGAGCACCTCGACGTCGACGCGCTCCTGACACTCGCCCGCGACGGGGTCACAGCCGGTCTGCCCCTCCTCCCTCCCGGAGGTGCCGGATGAGAGTTCGCAGACGTCAGAGGTGCTGACCGGAGCAGACGATGTGGCGGGGCCGCCGCAGGGTGCTCAGGTCCGACGCCGGGTCGGCGTCCAGCACCAGGAAGTCGGCGCGGGCGCCGTGGGTCAGCCCCTCGACCCCGAGCCAGGTCCGGGCGTCCGTGGACGCGGCCGCGAGTGCCTGCAGTGGTGACAGTCCGATCCCGGTGAGCGCCTCCACCTCGTCGACGATCCGGCCGTGCTCCACGAACCCGCCCGCGTCGGTGCCCGCGTAGATCGCCACGCCGGCCTCGCGGGCGGCGGCGTAGACCTCGCCCGAATTCGCGTACAGCTTGCGCATGTTGGCCTGATACGTGGGGAAACGGTCGGCGCCGTCGGCGATGCCCGGGAAGTTCTCCACCTGGATCAGCGTCGGCACCAGGCCGATCTTGCGGGCCGCCATCTCGTCGATGAGGTCAGGTGTGAGGCCGGTGCCGTGCTCGATGGAGTCGAATCCGGCGGCGATGATGTCGCCGAGCGCGTCGTAGCCGAAGACGTGCGCGGTGATGCGGGCGCCCGCCTCGTGGGCGGCGGCCACTGCGGCGTCGAGCTGGGCTCGGGTCCACAGGGGCGCCAGGTCGCCTGCGTCGCGGTCGATCCAGTCCCCCACCAGCTTCACCCAGCCGTCGCCGGCTGCGGCCTGACGTCGTACTTCGTCGGCGAGCTGATCGGGGTCGTCGAGTTCCACGCCGTAGTCGCGCAGGTACCGCTTGGGGCGGGCGATGTGCTTGCCCGCCCGCAGGAAGCGCGGACAGAGCGGGTCGTCGTCGAGCGGGTGCGTGTCGACGGGCGAGCCGACCTCGCGGATCAGCAGCGCCCCCGCCTTGGCGTCGGCGTAGGCGTAGCCGCGGGCCCGCTCGATGGTGACGCCGAGGCCCGGCGCGATACCCACGTGGTTGTGGGCGTCGACCAGACCGGGCACCAGCCAGCCGTCGGCGGAGACGGTGGTGGCCCCGGCGACGGGTTCGGTGGACAGCACGCCGTCGGCCACCCACAGTTCCAGCGCCTCGCCGGTGAACGGATCCTGGCCACGGTAATGCTCGGCGACGCCCATCGGTGCCCTACTTGTTCTTCGGCAGCTTCAGATTGGACAGGTCCAGGCCTTCCAGGCCCGGCGGCAACTGGTCCAGGCCGGGCGGCATCTGCGACAGGTCGAAGCCCGGCGGCATGCCCATCCCCGGCATGCCCGGCATACCCATTCCGGGCATGCCTCCGCGCATTGCCTTCGGCGGAGTGGGACCGCGGCCCTTGCCCTTGCGACCCTTCGCGCCCTTCTTGCCCTTGCGCGCATTCCGCTTACCGGCGCCCGGCATGCCCATGCGGCCGGACATCTGCGACATCATCTTGCGCGCGGCGAAGAAGCGGTCCACCAGCTGGTTCACGTCGGTCACGGTGACGCCGGAACCGTTGGCGATGCGAATGCGCCGGGAGGCGTTGATGATCTTCGGATCGTCGCGCTCGGCGGGGGTCATGCCGCGGATGATCGCCTGGATCTTGTCGAGCTGGCTGTCGTCGACCTGGGACAGCGCGTCCTTCATGTCGCCGGCGCCGGGCAGCATGCCCAGCAGATTCCCGATCGGGCCCATCTTGCGGATCATCAGCATCTGCTGGAGGAAGTCGTCGAGGGTCAGTTCGCCCTGGCTGATCTTCTCGGCGGCCTTCTCGGCCTCGGCCACGTCCCAGTGCTGTTCGGCCTGCTCGATCAGGGACAGCACGTCGCCCATGCCGAGGATGCGGCTAGACATGCGGTCGGGGTGGAAGACGTCGAATTCTTCCAGCTTTTCGCCGGTCGACGCGAACATGATGGGCCGGCCGGTGATCTCGCGGACCGACAGCGCGGCGCCGCCGCGGGCGTCGCCATCGAGCTTGGTCAGGACCACACCGGTGAAGTCGACGCCCTCGGCGAAGGCCTGCGCGGTGGCGACCGCGTCCTGACCGATCATCGCGTCGAGGACGAACAGCACCTCGTCGGGGTGGGTGGCGTCGCGGATGTCGGACGCCTGGCCCATCAGGACTTCGTCGATGCCGAGGCGACCGGCGGTGTCGATGATGACCACGTCGTGGTGCTTCTCGCGGGCGAAGTCGACGCCCGCGGTGGCGACGGCCACCGGATCGCCGGACCCGTCGACGCCCAGCTCGCCGGCGCCGCCGACGGAGGTGCCCGCATGCGGGGCGAAGACCGGCACGCCGGCCCGCTCGCCGACGATCTGCAGCTGCTGCACCGCACCCGGTCGCTGCAGGTCACAGGCCACCAGGATCGGGGTGTGTCCCTGCTTGGTGAGCCAGTTGGCCAGCTTGCCGGCCAGCGTCGTCTTACCGGCACCCTGCAGGCCGGCCAGCATGATCACCGTCGGCGGCGTCTTGGCCAACTGGATGCGACGGGTCTCGCCGCCGAGGATCTCGATGAGCTCCTCGTTGACGATCTTGACGATCTGCTGCGCCGGGTTCAGCGCACCGGAGACCTCTTGGCCCTTGGCCCGCGACTTGATGCGCGCGATGAAGGTCCGCACCACCGGCAGCGAGACGTCGGCCTCGAGCAGTGCCAGCCGGATCTCGCGCGCGGTCGCGTCGATGTCGGCATCGGTCAATCGGCCCTTGCCACGAAGGTCTTTGAGGGCACCTGTCAACCGGTCGGAGAGTGACTCGAACATTCCCCCATCCTTCCATGATCAGTCCGGGCGCGACGCAGGGCCCGGGCACACGCGCAGCACCGCGGCCCCGATCGAGGCGCGGGCCGCCGGCGAGTCCACCGTCGGTTCGACGCAGAACGTGTCGATCACGGTCGCGCCGAGCGTGTTCACCTTGGCCCACACCACCGCGGCGCCCGCCCGTTCGAGCACCGCCGTGATCGCGGCCAGCAGTCCCGGCCGGTCCGCCGACCGCACCTGCAGCAGCACGGCACCGGTGGCCGGATCGTCGATCCACTCCGCGTGCGGGGGTGCCGTGACCACCACCTCGTCGTCGGTCGACGACGGGGGGAGGTCCAGGCGCCCGTCCAGCGCCGCGCGGAACCGCTGTCGCAGCACCGCCACGTCCGGCGGGCCGCCGAACACCGTGGCCACCGCGAACGTGTCGAGCGCGTGCCCGTGCGCGGACCGAACCTGCGCCGCATGCACGGTCAGGCCGGCCACTGCCAACACCGCCGCAGCCGCCGACAGCACACCGCGCCGATCCGGCGCCACCATGGTCACCAGGTAGGTGGTGCCCTCGCCCGCCTCCAACTGCACATGCAGGCCGCCGCCGCGGGCCAACGCGTCCTGCTCCTCGGTCAGCGGCTCCGGCGTCGGCACCTCGCCGCCGCCGATCAGCGTCGCCACGCGCGCGGTCAGGTCGGCCACCAGACCGGCCTTCCAGTCGCTCCACGCGGCGGGGCCGGTCGCCTCGCCGTCGGCCTCAGCCAGCGCGCCCAGCAGTTCCACCAGGTCCCGGTTGTGGCCGAGCGTGTCGGCCACCTCGGCCACCACCCGCGGATCGGTGCAGTCCCGCCGCGTCGCCGTCGACGGCAGCAGCAGGTGGTGCCGGACGGCCGCCGCCAGCAGTTCGACGTCGGCGGGCCACACGCCGAGTCGTCGACCGATGTCCCGCGCCAGTTCGGCGCCGAGCACACTGTGGTCGCCGCCGCGTCCCTTGCCGATGTCGTGGATCAGGGCCGCCAACAGCAGCAGATCCGGCCGCGATACCCGCGTGGTGAGCGCGGCCGCGCCGATCACGGTCTCCACGCTGTGTCGGTCGACGGTCCAGACGTGCACCGGATCGCGCGGGGCGAGGTCGCGGATGCCGTCCCATTCCGGAAAGAGCTTGCCCCACAAGCCGATTCGGTCGAGTGCCTCCACGGTGCGGGCCGTCGACGGCCCGGACGCGAGCAGCACCAGCAGGTCGCTGAGCGGCTCCGCGGGCCACGGCACCGTCGGTGCGGGCGCGTAGCGCGCCAGCCGTTCCAGCGCCGGACCGTTGATCGGGAGGTCGTGGCGCGCCGCAGCCGCCGCCACTCGGAACACCAGGCCCTCGTCCTGGCTGGGCAGCGCAGAGCGGGCCAGCGCCACCTCGCCGTCGTGCCGCACCACGCCCTCGTCGAGCGGCGTGCGCACCGGCAGCCTCCGCAGACGGGACAGGCCCCGTCGACCGACGGCGTGGCCGGCGGTCCGGATCCCGGTCTCCACCGCGAAGTCGACGGTGCGGGCCGCGTCGCTGAGCAGCCGCGCCAGCGCGAACCGATCCTCCAGGCCGAGCGCCGCGGCGAGCTGCCCGGCGTCCTCGGCGGGCAGCCGATCCCGGGATCGCCCGGTGATCAGGTGGTGCTGGGTCCGGACGTCGAGCAGTCGACGGTAGGCCAACGCCACCGGCGTGCCCGGCTCGTCGGCCCGCAGCCGGGACAAGCCGTCGGTGAGCTGCGCCAGCGCGAGCGCGTTGAGCAGTTGGACGTCGCGCAGTCCCCCGCGCCCGTTCTTCAGGTCCGGTTGCGCGCGCTGGGCGTTGTCGCCGTTGCGGCCCCACCGTTCCCGCGTGAGTGCCAGCACTTCGGGCAGTCGCAGGCGGGCTTCGATGCGCCAGAGGTTCCGCACGGCGTCCACCAGGAGTGCGGCCAGATCGGCGTCGCCGGCGATGAACCGCGCGTCCAACAGTCCCAGCGTGGCGGTCGGCTCGCCGCGTGCCGCCTGCACGGCGTCGGTCAGGGTGCGGACGCTGTGGTCCAGGCTCAGCCCGGAATCCCAGATCGGGTACCAGAGGCCGTCGGCGATCGAGCCGAGCCGTTCGGGGTGGCGATCCTCGTGCAACAGCACCAGATCCAGGTCCGACCCGGGTACCGTCTCGCGGCGACCCAGGGCGCCCACCGCGATGATGGCGAACCCGCTGCCGTCGATCACGCCCAGTTCTTCGGCGCGGTGGCGCAGCCACTGCTCGTAGGCGGCCGTCAGCGCCTCGCGCAGCGGCGCCCCGGCCGGGGCATCCGGGGAGAACCCGGAAAGCGCGCCGGCCCGCGCCGCCGCAAGGGCGCGGGCCGGATCGCCGGCGCTCTCAGAGCGCGTCGGGGCCGCGTTCACCGGTACGCACCCGGACCACCGACTCCACCGGTGTGGTCCAGACCTTGCCGTCGCCGATCTTGCCGGTCCGCGCCGATTCGACGATCACGTCGACCACCCGGTCCACGTCTTCGTCGTCGACCACCACTTCCACGCGCACCTTGGGTACGAAATCGACCGCGTATTCGGCACCGCGGTAGACCTCGGTGTGCCCCTTCTGGCGGCCGTAGCCCTGCACTTCGCTGACGGTCATGCCGACGATGTCGAGCTGTTCGAGTCCCGACTTCACCTCCTCGAGCGTGAACGGCTTGATGATGGCGGTAATCAGTTTCATGACTACATTCTTCCTTTTCTGCTTCGGACGAGCGCGGAGGCGCAGCTCAGGCGAGCTCGTAGGCGGTCTCGGCATGTTCGGCGGAGTCGATGCCGGTGGCCTCGGCCTCCCGGTCGACCCGCCAGCCCAGCGGGCGCAGGGCCAGAGCGATCACAGTGGTCATCACCGCGGTGAAGGCCAGGGCGACCAGCGCGATAACCGTCTGCACGGCCAACTGCTTGGCGTCGTGCCCGTAGAACAGGCCGGTGTCCTTGGCCAGCAGGCCGATGGCGACGGTGCCCCACAGACCGGAGACCAGGTGCACGCCGACCACATCGAGCGAGTCGTCGAATCCGACCTTGCTCTTGAGTCCGATGGCCAGTGCCGACAGCGCGCCGGCCACCACACCGAGCCCGAGCGAGCCCAGCGGAGTCAGGGCCCCGCAGGCCGGGGTGATCGCGACCAGACCGGCAACGATGCCCGACGCGGCACCCACGCTGGTGGCGTGGCCGTCACGCCGCCACTCCACCACCAACCAGCCGACGATGGCGGCGGCCGCCGCAGCGGTGGTGTTGACCCACACGACGCCCGCGGTCGCGTCGGCGGCGAGCTCGGAGCCCGCGTTGAAACCGAACCAGCCGAACCACAGCAGCGCGGCGCCGAGCATGACGAACGGGATGTTGTGCGGACGGTACGGGGTGCGGCCGAAGCCCATCCGCTTGCCGACGAACAGCGCCAGGATCAGCGCGGCCATACCGGCGTTGATGTGCACCACGGTGCCGCCGGCGAAGTCGATCGGCACCACGTTCGCCTCACCGTCGGTGGAGCCGAACATCCACGCGGCGATACCGCTGTCCGACCCGGAGAGCAGTCCGCCGCCCCACACCATGTGCGCCAACGGCAGGTACACCAGCGTGGTGAAGACCACGGTGAAGACCACCCACGTGGAGAACTTGGCGCGTTCGGCGATCGCGCCGCTGATCAGCGCCACGGTGATCACGGCGAAGGTCAGCTGGAAGGCCATGAAGACCACGGCCGGAATGCCGGTCTCGCCCCACATCACCACCTGCGTCACGCCGTCGATCTCCCTGGTCTCCATGAGTTGTTCGGAGCCGAAGAGCGCGAACGGGTTGGAGAAGATCCCCCAGATCCCGTCATCGCCGGTGAGCGAGTTGCCGAACGACATCGAGAAACCGAACAGGATGTAGACGACAGTGACCGACGCCAGAGCGACGAACGACATCATCATCATGTTCAGGACGGCCTTGCCGCGGCACAGACCTCCATAGAAGAACGCCAGCGCCGGAGTCATCAGCAGCACGAGGGCCGCGCTGATCAGGACCCAGGCGGTGTCGCCGGTATCGAACGTTCCGAAAACGCTGTCGGGTAGCGCCGTTGTCACGGTGGACCTCCTCATCTACGCCGGTTTCGGCGTGTGAGAAGACCTTGTCGCGCGCAGATTTCACCGAATCGCGCGCAACCGTGACGGTGGTGTTACGCGGGTCCGCGTTCGGTGAACGCTGCGTTTCGTCAGGCGCGCGCGGCGATCCCCGCCAGATCCAACCGCGGATCGAGCACCCCGTACATGTGCCCGGGATCGACGATGCGGCCGGCCACGAAGGCGTCGGTGATCTCCGACGGCGCCTGCCGGATCAGCACCGAACCGGCCAGCGCGATCGCCATCGACTCGGTGAGCCGACGGGCCATCGCCGGGGCGCGGCCCGGATCGGCGGCGGCCTCGGCCAGCAGCTTGCGGGTGCGCTCGACGTGCAGGTCGTAGTCGCGGTACTCGCCGAGGGCCTGGGCCATCTCGTTGTCGACGGCCTCCACCGACTGCGGGTCGCGCATCATGGCGCGCAACACGTCGAGGGCGATCACGTTGCCCGAGCCCTCCCAGACCGCCATCACCGGCTGCTCGCGGTAGCGCCGCGACAGCGGGAAACCTGTCTCGGTGTAGCCGTTGCCGCCGAGGCATTCGAGCGCCTCGTAGGCGTGGTTCGGGCCGCGCTTGCACACCCAGTACTTCCCCACCGCCGTCGCCAGGCGACGGAACGCGGTCGACTCCTCGGAGTCGTCGTCGTAGGCGGCGGCCAGGCGGATGCCAGTCCACACCGCGGCCTCTGCCTCCACCTGCAGGTCGGCGATCACCGCGGTCATTGCGGGCTGATCGATGAGGGTGGCGCCGAACGCGCTGCGGTTCCGCACATGCCAGGCCGCTTCGGCCACCGACTGCCGCATGCCCGCAGCACTGCCGAGGATGCAGTCCAGGCGCGTCTGATTGACCATCTCGATGATCGTCTTGACGCCCGCGCCCTCGTCACCGAGGCGCCAGCCGACGGTCTGGGCGAACTCCACTTCGCTGGACGCGTTCGACTTGTTGCCCAACTTGTCCTTGAGACGCTGCACGGCGAAGACGTTGCGTGTGCCGTCGGGCAGCACGCGAGGCACCACGAAGCAGGTGACGCCCGGCTCGGTCTGCGCCAGCACCAGGAAGGCGTCCGACTGCGGGGCCGAGCAGAACCACTTGTGCCCGGTGATCAAGTAGGTGCCGTCGGCCTGAGCCACCGCGCGCGTGGTGTTGGCGCGCACGTCCGAGCCGCCCTGCTTCTCGGTCATCGCCATGCCGAAGATGGCGGACGGCTTGTGACCGGTCCCGAGGTCGTGGCTGTACTCGCGGGAGAACACCCGCGGCAGCCACTGGTCGGCCAACGTCGGATCCACCCGCAGCGACGGCACCACCGCGTGCGTCATGCTGACCGGGCAGGCGTGCCCGGGTTCGATCTGCCCGAACTGCATGAACATCGCCGCGCGGGCCACGTGCGCGCCGTCGCGCGGCTCCGACCAGCAGCTGGTGTGCGCGCCGTGGGCGATCGCCTCACCGATGATGCGGTGATAGGCCGGGTGGAACTCGACGTCGTCGATCCGATGGCCCCAGCGGTCGTGCGAGACGAGCTTCGGGGTGATGGTGTTGGCCAGTTCCGCGTCCCGTTGGAAGTCGCCGCGGCCCACCAGTTTGCCCGCCGCGGTGAGCGCCTCGGTCGCCCACGCGCCGCCGTAGACGTCCACGGCCTCGGTCAGCGCGACATGGCTGGTGTACTCGTTGACGTCGACGCGCGGCGGCGCCTGGTTGAAGACGTCGTGGGTGGCGGTCATGGCGGGACTCCCTTTCGGCCGGTTCCCCACCAGTATGGCCCTGCGCCGCGACCGCCCCGCCGGGCCCGCTGTTACAGCAGAGCGTCGACGAAGGCGCCCGGGTCGAACGGCGCGAGATCGTCCGCGCCCTCGCCCAGACCGACCAGCTTCACCGGCACGCCGAGCTCGTCCTGGATCCGGAACACGATGCCGCCCTTGGCCGTGCCGTCGAGCTTGGTGAGCACCACGCCGGTGAGGTCGACGACCTCGGCGAAGACCTTGGCCTGCGCCAGCCCGTTCTGGCCGACGGTGGCGTCGAGGACCAGCAGCACCTCGTCGACCGGGGTCTTCTTCTCAACCACGCGCTTGACCTTGCCGAGCTCGTCCATCAGTCCGGTCTTGGTGTGCAGGCGGCCTGCTGTGTCGATGAGGACCACATCGACGCCGTCGTCGATGCCGGTCACCACTGCGTCGAAAGCGACCGACGCCGGGTCGGCGCCTTCCTTACCGCGCACGATGCCGGCACCCACGCGCTCGCCCCAGGTCTGGAGCTGGTCGGCGGCGGCCGCGCGGAAGGTGTCCGCGGCGCCCAGCAGGACGCGGCGGCCGTCGGCCACCAGGACGCGGGCCAGTTTGCCGGTGGTGGTGGTCTTGCCGACGCCGTTGACGCCGACCACCAGGACCACGGCCGGGCCGCCGGCGTGCGGCAGCGCCTTGACCGAACGGTTAAGCTCCGGGCGCAGCTGGTCGACGAGGACGCGGCGCAGCGCGGCGCGCGCGTCGTCGGCCGACCGCACCTTGTCCGAGGCCAGCTCGATGCGCAGCGCCTCGATCACGGCGGTGGTGGCCGTCGTGCCCAGGTCGGCCATCACCAGGGTGTCTTCGATCTCCTCCCAGCTGTCCTCGTCGAGGTCGCCGGCGCCCAGCAGGCCGAGCATCGACGAACCGATGGCGCCCTGCGAGCGCGACAGCCGGCCGCGCAGACGCGAGAGGCGGCCTTCGGTGGGCGCGATCTCGTCGAGCTGCGGTGCGGTCTCGACGGCGGGCGCGGCGGTCTCGGGAACCTCGACCTCGGGAGTCTCGACCGCGGGTGCCTCCGCCTCGGGAGCAGCCTCCGGTGCAGCTGTCTCGGGTGCAGCAGTCTCCGGTGCGGCGGTCTCGGGCTCGACGGTCTCGACCTCGGCGGCCTCGACGGCCTCTTCGACGACGAGCGGCTCCGCAGCCGTCTCCGCGTCGGCGTCGGTCTCCAGAATCTTCTCGGCCTCATCGGCCACCGACGGCGCCGGCTCCGCGGGCTTCGTAACCTCAGGCTTCGGGGCTTCCGGCTTCGGGGCGGGCGTGGGCTCCACCGGCTTCGGCGTCTCCGGTTCCAGGGTGGCGGTGCCGCCCTGGGTGAAGGAGAAGCCCGAGCCGGTCTGATAGCCGCCGGACTTGTCGACCTCGCGCTCGCCGTCGACCGTGCGCGTGGTCGGCGCGTCCGAGAGCGAGATGCGACGACGACGCTGCAGCACGATGCCGGTGCCGGCGATCAACGCCACGAGCAGGACGACGCCGATGACGATGCCGATGATGACTTGAGTGTTCACGCGGAGCCTTTCAGGCGCTGGGAGATGACCTCGGTGATGCCGTCGCCGCGCATGCTCACGCCGTACAGCGCGTCGGCGATCTCCATGGTCGGCTTCTGATGGGTGATGACGATTAGCTGGCTGCGCTCACGCAGCTGCTCGAAGAGGCTGATGAGTCGGCGGAGGTTGGCGTCGTCGAGCGCCGCTTCCACCTCGTCCATGACGTAGAACGGCGAGGGGCGCGCCCGGAAGATCGCGACCAGCATGGCCACCGCGGTCAGCGACTTCTCGCCGCCGGACAGCAGCGACAGCCGCTTGACCTTCTTGCCCGGCGGACGGGCCTCCACCTCGACGCCGGTGGTGAGCATGTCGCTGGGGTCGGTGAGCACCAGGCGGCCCTCGCCGCCCGGGAACAGCGTGGCGAAGACCTGGGTGAACTCCTTCTCCACGTCGGCGTACGCCTCGGTGAAGACCTGCAGGATGCGCGCGTCCACTTCGGCGATCACGTCGAGCAGGTCGGCGCGGGCGCCCTTCACGTCCTCGAGCTGGGTGGAGAGGAACTCGTACCGCTCGGTGAGCGCCGAGAACTCTTCCAGGGCAAGCGGATTCACCTTGCCGAGCGTCGTCAGGTCCTTCTGCGCGCGCTTGGCGCGGGCTTCCTGGGTGGCCCGGTCGAAGGGCATCGCCGCCGGAGCGACGACGAGCTCACCGCGCGCCTTGGCGTCCTCGTACTCGCGGAATTCCAGGTCCGACGGCGGCATCGGCACGTCCGGGCCGTACTCGGCGACCAGGTCGTCGGGCGCCACCGCGAACTGCTCGAGGATCTGCTCCTCCAACTGCTCGATACGCAGCGCGGCCTGCGCCTTGGCCAGCTCGTCGCGGTGCACGGCATCGCGCAGCGAGTTCATGGTGGCGGTCGCCGCATCGACGCGGGCGCGCAGCGTGTCGACCTCGGCGGCGTGGACCGTGCGGGCGGCCTCGAGTTCATCGCGTCCGGCCGCGGCGTCGGCGACGGTGAGCGCCACCGCGGCCACCACCTTGTCGGCGGCGGCGGCCACCGCGGCGGCGACGCCGGCGGCGTACCGGCGCTGCGCGTCCTGGCGTTGCTGTCGTTCGCGGTTGCTGCGTTCGGCGGCGGCACTGCGGCGCAGTCCCTCGGCCTTGCCGCGGAACGACGCGAGCCGCTCCTCGGCGGTGCGCAGCGCGAGCCGGGTCTCCACTTCCACCGAGCGGGCGGTGGCGACTTCGGCGGCGGCGGCTTCGCGGAGAGCGCGGTCGGCATCGTCGTCGTGCACGGCACTGCCTTCGTCGACGGCCAGCCGCAGGCGCTCTTCCAGTTCGGTGAGTTCGGTCAGGTTGGTGGCGCGGCCCTCTTCGGCGCGCTCGCGCTGGCGTACCAGCCGCTGCGCCTCCTGCTGCGCGGCGCGGATCTCCGAGCCGAGGCGGCCCAGTAGTTCGTAGGCGGCGCCGACGTTCGCGTCGGACTCCCCCAGCGCGGCGAGCGCGCCTTCGGCGTCCTCGGCGGCCTCGCGTTCGTCGGTGAGCGCCTGGGTGAGGTCGGCGTCGAACTGTTCGGCGGAGCGGCGGGCGCGGGCCAGGTCTTCGGTGGCAGTGTCGATGGCCGACTGGACTTCCAGGGTCGACGGCCGCGCCGAGACGCCGCCCTCCACCACCGCCGCACTCACGCGGTCGCCGACCCGGGTCACGGCGAGGACGTTGTGCTTGCGGGCGACGGTCATGGCGTCGGCGGCGTCGTCGACCAGCACGATCTGCGCGAGTAGCAGGTCGAGGGCACCGGCGATGGAGCCGGGCGCGGTCACCACGTCGCGGGCCCACACCGTTCCGGACGGCAGTTGCGGCAGGTCGCCGCGCACCTGATCGGGCAGGCCGCCGACGAGCAGTGCGGCGCGGCCGCCGTCGCCCACCCGCAGCGCATCGAGGGCGGCGAGCGCCGCGGCCTCGTCGACCGTGGCGATCGCGTCGACCGCCCGGCCCAGGGCGCCGGCGATCGCGGTCTCGTACCCGGGTTCCACGGTGATCAGTTCCGAGAGCGGCGCGAGCAGGCCGTCTGCGCCCCGCTCCAGCAGCCAGGCACCACCGTCGGCGCGCTCCAAGCCCACAGCGAGCGCATCGATGCGGGCGGTCAGCGAGGCGATCTGCTGCTGCGTCTCCCGCTCGGACAGGCGCAGTTCCTCCACCTTGGCCTGGGCCTTCGCCAGCGCGGCGGCGCAGCGCTCGTGGTGGGCGTCGAGTCCTTCTTCGCGGTCTTCCAGTTCGCGCATGCGCTCGGCGGCGGCGTCCAACTCGCGCTGCGCCGTCGCGGCGCGCTCGGCGGCGGCGTCGATCGCCTCGGTGAGGCGCAGCGTCTCCCCTTCGACCGACTCGACGCGACTGCGCAGCGTGGCGGCCTGGCCTTCCAGTCGGGCCAGTCCTTCGCGGCGGTCGGCGACGGCCTGCACCGCCGCGAGATGGGCGCGTTCGGCCTGGCTGGAGGCCTGCTCGGCGGCGGCCAGCGCCGCGGTGGCGTACTCCAGCTGCCCGGCGGTCTCCTCGACCACGGCGTCGTGTTCGGCTTCGGCGAGCGCGGCTTCCTCGGCGCGTCGTTCCAGTTCTTCCGGGTCGGGGCCGGTCGGCGCGGCGCTGGGGCCGGCCAGGTTGGTGGCCCGCTCGGCCGCGAGTCGCCGGGTGCCTTCGACGCGCTCGCCCAGCGCGGAGAGAGTGTAGAAGGCCCGGCCCGCCTCGGACGCGGCCGGCGCCACCTGCGCGAGCTGCTCCTGGGCCACGGCCAGCGCCGCGGTGGCCTCGTCGAGTTCGACGGCCACTTCGTCGGCCTTGCGGCGGACCTCTTCCTCCACCGCGGAGTGTTCGGCCATCTCGGTGCGTCGCTGCACCAGGTCGTCGGCGGCCAGGCGCAGCCGCGCGTCGCGGAGCTCGGCCTGCACGGTGGCGGCGCGTCGGGCCACTTCGGCTTGCCGTCCGAGGGGCTTGAGCTGGCGGCGCAGTTCGCCGGTCAGGTCGGTCAGTCGGGCGAGGTTGCCGGCCATCGCGTCCAGCTTGCGGGCGGCCTTCTCTCGTCGTCGACGATGCTTGAGGACGCCGGCAGCCTCTTCGATGAAGGCGCGTCGTTCTTCCGGTCGGGATTCCAGGATCGTCGAGAGGCGACCCTGTCCGACGATGACGTGCATCTCGCGGCCGATACCGGAGTCCGACAGCAGTTCCTGCACGTCCAACAGACGGCAGGGCGTGCCGTTGATCTCGTATTCGCCCGCGCCGTCGCGGAACATCCGGCGGGTCACCGACACTTCGGAGTATTCGATCGGCAGCGCGCCGTCGGAGTTGTCGATCGTCAGCGTCACTTCGGCGCGGCCCAGCGGGGCCCGGCCCGAGGTGCCGGCGAAGATGACGTCGGCCATCTTGCCGCCGCGCAGCGCCTTGGCACCCTGCTCGCCCATCACCCACGTCAACGCGTCGACGACGTTGCTCTTGCCCGAGCCGTTGGGACCCACCACGCAGGTGATCCCCGGCTCGAAGCGCAGAGTCGTCGCCGACGCAAAGGACTTGAAGCCCTTCAGGGTCAGGCTTTTCAGGTGCACGAGGACCAAGAATACCCAGGGTGACGGGCCGCACCGCTCACCGCTCGCGGAATCCGGTGTGTTCCCCGCGCGGCGGGTCGAAGGTTTCCACCACCAGGTCGACGCGCCCGGCGGTGTCCCCCGAGCGCAGCGCGGCCAGCAGCGCATCCAGCGCCGGCCGCGGCCCCTCGGCCACCACCAACACTCGACCGTCCGCCAGGTTCTTGGCGTAGCCGGTCAGCCCGAGCTCCAGTGCGCGCGACCGCGTCCACCACCGAAAGCCCACGCCCTGCACGTGGCCGTGCACGTGGGCGGTCAGACGCTGTACCGATTCGGACATCGCGGTGCTCAGTCCGGAACGATCGTCAGGTTCACCTCGGCGCCAGCCTTCAGCGTGCGACCCACGGTGCAGTACTTGTCGACGGCCTTCTGAACGACGGTCAGCAGACGCTCGGCAGCGGCCGGATCCATTTCGGACAGGTCCAGCTCCATCACCTCGTCCAGTCGCGGATACACCTCGTTCTCCCGGTCGGCCTCGCCGGAGACGCGAATGGTGGCATCGAAGTCGTCGCCCAGACGACGGCTCAACGTGAAGTCAGCCGACAGCCCCGCGCACGCGGCCAGGGCGATCTTCAGCAGTTCGCCGGGCGAGAAGACGCCCTCGTCGCCTGCCGAACCGATCAGCACTTCCGCGCCCCGGTCGGATCGTCCAGTGTAGCGGCGGGTGCCGGTGCGGGTGACCCACAGTTCGGTCATGTGTCGTGCCTTTCGATCGGGACGCTCGCCGACGCGGTGGACGGTCGGCTCTCCCCATCGAGCCTAGTGGCGGACGGTCGAGACGCTTGTCCCAGCCTCACCGGTCTTCGCTGCGATGAACGCGTCGAAGTCAAAGGGCTCCGGCTCCCCGCTCTCCTCGCCCGAAACGAGCTCGCCACGGAGTGCGTCCAACTGCGTCTCTCGCTCCTCCAGAACACGAAGTCCGGCTTGGACGACATCGCTCGCCGACCGATAGCGACCCGAGGACACCTGACCGGCAACGAAGTCCGCGCAGTGGTCGTCCAGGCTGAGGCGGTGTCAAATCGTGGAAGCAACGTTGTCTTTGAGTAGGCGTTCGAAGGCTTCCCTCGGGGTGTAGAAGCCCAGGCATTGGCGTGGCCGCTCATTGAGCTCGCGGGCGATCGCTTCCAGGTAGAGCTGGTCGGACGGGATCTCGGTGCCCTTGGGCAGGTACTCGCGGATCAGGCCGTTGGTGTTCTCGTTGGTAGGTCGTTCCCATGGTGAGCGGGGATGAGCGAAGTAGATCGGCAGGTCGGCGGCGACGGTGACGCTGGCATGCTCAGCCATCTCAGTGCCTTGATCCCACGTCAGCCCTTTCCGCATGAACTGCGGTAGTCCCCGCAGGTGATCGATCAGCACATCGGCAACACCCGACGCTTTCTTCCCGTCTGGCAGACCCAGGATCAGCGTGTACCGGCTCGTGCGTTCCACCAGTGTTACCGCCGCGGACTGGCCGGCCTTCCCGACGATCAGATCCCCCTCCCACCAGCCCGGCACCCGCCGATCAGATGCTGTCTCGGGGCGGTCATCGATACTGACCATGCCCACGATCCGCGCTGATCGCTCACCGGCCGACTTCCTCGGTGTGCGCACGGTGCGTTTGGACTGCAGCAGGATGCCCTGAGCAGCCAACTCTCCCTTCGGGAGAGCGTAGATCCACCGATAGATCGATTCGTGTGAAATGCGGCGTCCGTGGGCGTTCGGTGATCCCGTCATGGGGTCCACTGTGGAGTCTTCGGACTCGAGTTTCAATCGGCCAGCGATCTGTCTGGGTGTCCGCGATGCGCGCAGGTCGGATCGTACTCGTTCGGCGAGTACCGAGTCGGTGTCGATCGTTCTGGTCTGTGGGCGGGCTCGTCGTGCCTTCGCTTGCTTGTCGGCGTGTATGACGCGATAGGTGCCGGCATTGGTGGCGTTGCGTTTGATCTCTCGCGACACGATCGACTTGTCCCGGCCGATCTGCTCGGCGATCGCGGTGACCGTCATCCCCGCCCGTCTGCCGACGGCGATCTCCGTTCGATCCGCCACCGTCAGCATCATCCGTCCAAGCCCCACCCGGGTCTCCCGTCGTGCTACCTGCAACCCCTGGTGGCCTGCAGTGTTGCTACGACGCTATGACACCGCCGTCGCCAGCCGCGGCTCGCGGCCGCCTGCGCGACATGAGCGCCCGAAAAGCGCTCGCCGGCCGACGTCTCGATGCGCTGCGCCGATCCACAGGAACAGATGTGACGGTCACACCCGCTGAACTCATCGCATACACGGCGGCAGCGGCTTGCGGCGTACAGGGCGAGGTCAACTACGGGTGCGACGCCTTGGTGCAGGCTGGCAGCGAGGGCAGAAGCGCGAGCCGCGATTCATGAACTGCTCGCGCACGATGAGCGTCCCGCACCTCGGACAAGGCAGGCCATGTCTGCCATATGAATTGAGCGATCTGTCAAAGTACCCCGATTCGCCGTTGACGTTCACATACAGGTCGTCGAACGACGTGCCGCCCACAGTGATCGCCTCGACTATCACGCTGCGGGCCTGATCCAACAACGACAGCAAGCCGGCGCGCGGAATGCCCTTGGTACGACGACGCCCACGCAACTGCGCCCGCCACAAGGCTTCGTCGGCGTAGATATTCCCCACGCCGGAGACCACCGTCTGGTCCAGCAGCGCCCGCTTGATCTCAGTGTCCTTGCGCCGCAACACTTCTACCACCGCAGCGGGGTCGTACGCCGGGTCGAACGGGTCCGCGGCAATGTGCGCGATCGACACCGGCAGCCCACCCTCGGCCCCCGGGGTGTACTCGTCCAAGTGCCACCCGCCGAACGTCCGCTGATCCACGAAACGCAGTTCATTGCCGTCATCGAGCTCGGCCCCGATCCCGCGGATGGGCAGGGACGGCATGGCCTGGTGCGGAGACCCAGCAGATCAATCCTGCGTCCGCACTCAAGGGTGCGTCGCCGCGATCTCAACGCCCAGTCTGCGGACAGCGGCCCGTCGGTGCCGCCAGCTAGCCTGCCGAGCATGAGCACCGCAGAGCAGAGCAGGCCCAGCGCTGGCAGCACGTCCTCGACCAGGCCACAATGCCGTTCGAAATGTCGATCGGCACCATGCGCAACGGCGGGGTGAAATCGTTCCCGCACGCACAGGCAGTCGAGCTGACCACGGCGGCGATCTCGTCGCCGATTCTGGGCCACTGGGACGTCGCCGAGCCCGCGCCGGGCACGCAGCTGCGCGCGGTGATCACGCCGGTGGTCGATGCCGTGCGTGCGATCGACCCAACCGACTTGAGTCTGGACCAAATCACGAGAGTTCTGGATATGGCGAAAGAAGCAGAGCAGCGCCTGGCGGAGGGGGTCGACGATCCCGAGACCGCCGAGGAAGTCGTGAGCGAGATGATCAACGACCTCAAGGCGATGGTGATCACCGCGCGGCTGGGCCACCGCGGGGTCATGGAGCTACTGGGCGACGAGTGGGACAAGCGAGTCTCCGACATTCGCAAGGGGTCGGTCGGCGCGACGCCGCAGCAATTCGACGTGATGATGCTCCAGAGCACCGATGAGACGTCGGCAACGACGATCCCCTTCTCGGACCTACTGGCGACAGTGCACCCGGGAGTCGCAGGCATGAAGGAGTACATGGAACAGTTCGAAGTCGAGACGCAGACATCGATGCAGAGCCAGTTCGCAGGCCGGTGGGTGGTCACCTTCTTCACCGAGTGGGAGCTGAACTACCGACGCCGGCTCGCGCAGATCCATGGCTGCCCAGACCGCGCGGTGCGCTCGACACTGATGCGCGAACTGGGATTCATGCGCAACGACTACGCCCACAACCGCGGTATCGCCAGCTCTAAGCAGAAGAAGTGCAGACGGCTCAAGTGGTTCGAGCCGCGCCAGCGGATGCAACCACTGCAGCGGCACTACCAAGAGCTGTTCGAGGAGTTCGAAAAGGAGCGAGAGGCACTCGCCGCGGCACCGGCGCCGTACAAGACCAACAGCGCCGAACTGAAGGGGAACGTGCCGCAGGAGCTGGTGGACAGCTTCAACGAGGTGGCCGCCGAGCTGGGCGTCGGTAACGACGAGGCGCTCGCCGCGGCAGTCGCGGCCTGGTGCGAGTCCAACGAGTAGGCCGACGAACGGGCGCTACTGCGCCTGCTGTGCATCGGCGTACTGGTCGCGCAACGAGTCCAGAACGGGTCCGGCCAGGCTGCCGATGTGCCAGGTTACCCAGCCGTTAGAGGAGAGAACCTGCGCGGCCTCGTCGCGGCCACTGTTGAGGGCGGTTTGGGCAGCTTTGCTGACCGAGCTGTAGGCGACGCCGTCGACGACGATCTCGCCCTGGGTGGACACTGTGCCGGTCGCGGTGGTGCCGCCCTGGCTCAGGTGCAGCTCGGTGCCGGCGCTGATCAGCCCGGCGGCCACCAGTTCGGGCAGTTTGGCTTTCTTGGTGCGGCGCGGGCGTCGGGAGTGGGTGGTGGCCGGCATGGCGACGTCAGCGCTACTGACTGCGGGATCCTCGGCGTCCTCGTCGTCATCGGGCAGGTCGGCGGGCTTGTGCACGTCGAGTCCGGCCAGTCGGACTGCAGAGAGGATGGAACCGAGCAGCTCGTCCAGGCTCAGTTCCATGTGGCGGGGCAGGGTGTCGTCGCGGTCCTCCTTGCCGCGGTGGACGAATATGCCCGGGATCGCGGCCAGTTCGGCGGCCAGACGGCCTTCCAGATAGCCGATGTCAGCGCTGGTGAAACCGTGCGAGGTGTCGCGCTTGACTACCAGAGCGCGCCGCCACTCGATCTGCGGGTCGCTGCTGTGAGTACTGATCCGGCTGCGCAACTTGACCGACTTGCCGACATAAACGATGCCCGAGCCATCTGTGGTCATCAGGACATAAACGCCAGGCACGTTCCAGTCATCCGCCGAAAGGTTCTGCCAGCCCCTGCGATGGAAGTAGCCCACGCGCAATGCATGGGTCGTGAAGTCGGCGACGACCGGTGCCGTGGTCGCGGCAGGGATCTGGACGTTGACCGCGATAACCTGCGCGCTCACGTTCGACTTCCCGTCTCGACGGTGTCCCAGAGGCCGATCTGCTCGTTCGCGTGCCGGTGTTCGCGCTCCTGGGGAGTCAGCGCGTAGTCGAGACTGGCCGATTCGAAGCGTTTGAACTGGTAGATCGCATGGTTAAGGTGCGCGGCGTTGAACAGCCCAATCTCGTTGAGCGTACGGAAGTCCTCGACGGTCAGGCCTGTGACCCTCTCGAACAGGTCGGGGTCCAGCGACTCGATGACATGTTTGAGCGCCTCTTCCCGGAAGTCCGTGACGTACATGAACACCGGGATCTTGGCGAGGAACTTCTGCAGCTTCTCGCGGATCTCCTTACGCTTGTTGGTCGTCTCCCTCTGCTGCTTCTTCTGGTCGCCGTCGAGCTTGCCGCCCTGTTCGCGTTTCGCTTTCTTCAAGTCCTTGGTGTTGGTGATGACCTGCGCGGCGTTGTCGACGAGTGCCCGGAAGTCCTCGATGTTACTGAGCGTCTCCATCAAATCGGGGCGATCGAGCACCGCGGCCAGAGTGCGCTCATTCACATCAACTAACAGCGGCGAGTTCCAACGGCGGGCGAGGGCTGCGGCGCCTACGCCAGCCGTTGCCCAGTTCAGCACTTCATTGGCATCGAGCGCAGTCATAGCGCCGCCGGTGAAGCCGAAGATCGGCAGGTAGTTGATCAGCTCGCCGATTGCCTCGGTGGGGGTGGTATCGCCAGTCGTCGCGAGCTTCGAGCCATATTCAGCAACAAGGCTTAGCGCGCGGTTGGGGTCGAACTCGAAGACATAGCAGGTGGGCTTGTGAACGTCGAGATTCCCTTCCGCGTCACGGTGCGCCCATGGTGACTGCACGCGGAAGGCCGCTTGAAAGTAGGACTCGGGGCTCTTGAGCGAACGCAGCATGAAGATGGCGCCCCACTCCCGCACTGTCACACCGGTCATCAGCTTGCCACAGGACAATGTGATCGATCCGGGTCCGCCAGTGGTCTTGACCTCAGCGATCGCGGCCTCGACGGGCGGCAATGCGGCCGCGCCCTGACCTGCCTTATTCCCTGCTGCGACGACGACCTCAAACTGCGAGAAGTACGGATGCTCGCGCAGCATATTGGCCATAGCGAAACATGACGCGACGCTAGGCAAGTACCAGACCGAGTGCTTGATCGCCGACTTGAATCGATGGGCTTCGTACGGGAACGGCGGCTTGTCCTGAGCCTGCACCTGCAGCTTCATCTGCTCGCTGAGCTTCCCGCGGAGCAATTCCAGGAACTCGGCAACCTCATCGGGACGCTCAAAGCCGTAACCGCCGGGCCCCTTCGTCGCCTTGAATGTCTCATTGAGGCTGAATCCCGCGAACTCTCCGTCCTCGGCGTACTCGGCCGCGCCGGCACCCATGTCGTAGGTGTACATCTGCATCTGCGGCAGCGACAGATAAGGGTTCGGCGTGCCCGCGTCCTCCCAGGTGACCTTCTCGCGCTGCTCATCGATGTAGGTCCAGTTGAAGATCGCGTCCTCAGTGAACTCGCCCTCGGTAATGGCACGGAACGGGGTACCCGAGAGATAGAGGTAGTGATCGCCGTGCACGGCCAGATCTTCGTCTATCTCGTCAACGGTGACCTGATCGTCGGGCTCCTCGGCTTCGGCGATAGCGGCGTCAACGGGGTCGTACAGGGCGCGCGCGGAGTCTCGCCAGGCGCCGAAGTGGTACTCGTCGAGCACGATGGCGTCCCAGTCGATGAGGTGGATGGCCTCGTTGCGGGCTTTGATGTTGCCTTCGGCATCCCGGCCGCCCAGGTCCTGCAACGAGGCGAACCAAACCACCGGGCCGTCAAAGTCGGCCGCCTCATCACGCTCATCAGAGGGGCTGTTCTTGTCGATGTAACGCCAGCCGTCAAAGTCGACGTGGCTTACCAAGTCGTCATGCCAGGCGGTGGCCACGGCGGGCTTAAACGTCAGTACCAAGACGCGCTTCCAGCCCATCTCCTTTGCCAGCTCGTACGTGGCGAAGGTCTTGCCGAACCGCATCTTGGCGTTCCACAGGAACTTGGGGGCCTGCGTACCGCTGTGAGCCTGGAAGTAGGCGACGGTCTGGTCGATGGCGGCCTGTTGCTCAGGACGCGGCTTGAAGGTCTGCGTTCGGGTCGGGTGGTAGGCAGCGCCCGAGACCACGGTGGCGACCGCCGCCTTGACCTCGTCTAGGGTCGCCTCAAACCATTCGCCACCGATGCGGTGAATGCCGGCGGAGACGAGAGCTGCATGGACATCGTGGTCTGAGAACTCGGTTCCGTCGGCGCGCTCCGCAGGCTCATCCAGCAGGATCTGGACACCTTTGAGGTTCGGATAGGCAGTGCCCAACTGCTGCTTGATGCGCGCGCGAGCAGCGCCCTTGGTGGTTTGGCCGACTTTGATAAGGCCGTGTCCCGTAGTCAAGGACTCTCCCGCGCTTCGCTCCCAGGGCTCTTTGTCCTTGCCGACGACGGTGTAGGCGTAGAGGCGGTTGGTCATGCGGTGGAGCCGTCTCTGAGCGGCCGAACGATGCTCTCAATGAAGGCGATCTCATCGTCGTTCAGGCCGTACTTGGCGTAGAGATCGGCGTCGGTCCACGCACGATCCCATGTTTGCAATGGCACAGAGGCATAGACACGGCGGGTGGTGTCTTGGGACGCCTTCCGCAACTGAATCAAGAAGCGAGGAAGGCGGCACTGCAAGTATGAGAGAGCACTGTCGACCTCGGACTCATTGGCGAACGGCCCAACACATAGATACGTCTCCGAGGACGCGCTCCGTGGCTCACCCTTGAACGGCGTACTGATGACCCGGTGGGGGTACGTGTCCTTGTTTCCTGTTCCAGGCGCCGCCCGGCCGACGTAGATCTTCCAGGCGTCCACCAAGTCTGCGCCGGCCAGCAATTCGTCACGGCCGACGAAGCTGGTCCCGCCATTACGATAGAGCTTGAGGTCTCCTGGTTCCTTGGACGAATGCCCCTTAAACTTGGTGCTAAGGCCAAACGGCTTTCGCGAGCTGACAAGATTGCCGAAGTTCTTTTCGTCGGGCAGCGCCAGCATGTTAGTGGCCCCTGTTTCGACAGACATTACCTTCTTGAGGATCGCGACGCCCTCGTTGAATCGAATGAACACGTCGACGCCGGGTTCGAGTAGAGGTCGTGTGGCGACTGAGACTGGCCAGTCCTTGTAGCGAGTCGTCACCGTGCACTCCCCCGGATTGTCGCGGTCCCACAGGAAGTAGGAGACGCCGCCTTTTAGTCCGACCCCAGGAAACGGATCCGACGCACTCAGATAGTCAGTAATCGACCGGAGTCGGTTGTCGTTGAGGAGTGAGTCGCGGAACGAGTCAAGGCCTTTGCCGCCGCCGAACCATCGCGACGGAATGATCATGGTTATGTATCGCGGGTTGAGTTCGCGCGCCTTATCGACAAAGAGGTGGTACAGGTTGGTGGCGCTGGTCCCGTGTCCACCGTCTTCGAGGTGGTACGGCGGGTTGCCGACGATGACGTCGAACTTCATGGCAGCCATCTCCTGGGTGGGGTATGTGTCGTGAATGAACGAGTAGGCGTGGTTCTCGCGGCCTTCGCCGCGTTCGATGCTCTCCGGGGCGCGACAAATCCTGCACTTACCGTCGGCGTCGAAATCGTGCACAGATAGGACGTATGGAATGTTCCCGGCGGGGTCATCAAACCGAACGACGCTATAAGCGCTGGAGGCATCAGCCGCGCAGTAGACGCTACGCCGAGAGATGATGCCGGTCATCTCCGTGATAGCGGCGCCGTAAAGCATATTGCGGAAGATGTGCTCGCGGCGTTTGGCGAAGTCCGGCTCCCAGTCTGTCAGGCCGTCGAGTAGCCGAGTGGCGATCTCGCGCAGGAACACTCCCGACTTGCTGAACGGATCGAGCCAGCGATAGTCCGGCTCGTGCCAGACGTGCTCAGGCAATAGGTCGAGCATGGCGCGGGCCAGCTTCGGCGACGTTGGCACCTCATCATTGGACAGCTGAGCCAGGCAGTCGAGGATGTCGGGGACGTGCTGGTCGAATCGACTCATGCGCCGATCCTTTTGACCTGGCCGGTGACCGGCTCGGGATTGGCCAGCAGCAATGCGTAAGGCACCGGTGTCGTGTCTAGCTTCGGCACAGCGAACATGTCGAGCTGATCCTGTTCGGCCGCGACAGTCGACCATTCGCGGGTGAACGTGCCGTTGCGGCCAGCACGGTAGTCAACCCACTCGATCGAGTCGAGGTCGGTGAGGGTGTCGGCCTGCACGATGTTGGTCGCCAAGATCGCCTCGACTGCACCGGCGAAGCCGGAGGTGGTCTCGCGGGTGTTCAGATCGTTGTCCAGGTGCGCGATGATGACAGCGCGCAACCGTTGCTTGGACTCGGTGACGTTCTCGGCGTCGATGTCGATGGCATAGATCGACGCCAGCGCCCGAAGGATACGGTGCTCGTATTGCTGGCCGGTTTGATAACGCTCCCGAGTCACGAAGGCGAGCTTGCGGACCAAGATCTCTTCGAGGAAATTGCCGGACCCGGCCGCGGGCTCGAAGAACTTGCGGTCGGTGTTACTCGGGTCCTCAGCACTGGGGAACATGGTCGGGACCAGATCGAGCATGGCGTTGACTTCGCGGGAGTGGGTGTACACCTCGGCGAGGTCTCGCACCCGCTGGCGCGTCTTGATCTGCATGCCCTCATTCTTCCAGGCGCCTACGACGATCCGGGGCAGGCCTGGTCAAGAGTCTGACCCAGTCCCCCATCGGCGCCGAATTTCATACAGTCGCACGACATTGGTTGGGCACACGTCCTCAATGGCTGCGGTCACATCTCCTCGGGCTGCTCCGGGGCGGCCGCGAGGACCGCACGAGTGCCAGCGACCTTCTCGTCGTAACAGTCGGTCTCCGAGCCGACGGTCTTCTGCGCCCACGGAACCAGAGCAAGCTCCATGAGCGTCAAGGCACGCTCGGCCGAAGATCGCAGCGACGGGTGGATCCCACCCGAGATCTTGAACTGACCACATGCCGCCGCGACGTACGCGTCGATCTGACCGTGGAGGAAACGGGCGTGGACCGCATCGGCGTCGAGCCAGGCGATGACCGCTCCCGTTGCGCCGTCCCAAATAGCGTCCGAGACCAGATCCCAGCCCGAGATCGGGCGCGCGACGAAACCGGGAACATCTCGATCGCGGCCGCCGTCAGCGAAGTACGTCTGCAGCGCGCTGAACGTGTCGTGCCCGTCATCGGTGCCGAACGGCGCACGCGGGTCGTCCTCGCTCCAAAACCAATCCGGAACCGCCGCAACATAATTCGGGTGGCTGGTCGTCGGCGACGGCCCCTCCCCGTCGATGTCGAGATAGTGCGGGTTCGATGCACTTCCCACTGCCGCTTCTTTCTCGCGATCGATCATCGGCGGCGCGGAGGCCGCTGGCACTGGGGACAGAAGAACGAGCTGCGGTTCATGAACGACTCGCGGACCATCGGGGTCCCGCAGCGCGGGCATTCCTCGCCCTCCCGTCCGTACGCGTTCAACGACCGGTCGAAGTATCCCGATTCGCCGTTGACGTTCACGTACAGCTCGTCGAACGACGTGCCGCCCACGGTGATCGCCTCGGCCATCACGATCCGGGCCTGATCCAACAACGACAGTAAGCCGGCGCGCGGAATGCCCTTGGTACGACGACGCCCATGCAACTGCGCCCGCCACAGGGCTTCGTCGGCGTAGATGTTCCCCACGCCGGAGACCACCGTCTGGTCCAGCAGCGCCCGCTTGATCTCAGTGTCCTTGCGGCGCAACACTTCTATCACCGCAGCGGGGTCATAGGCGGGGTCGAACGGGTCGGCGGCGATGTGCGCGATCGACACCGGCAGCCCGCCCTCGGCCTCCGGGGTGTACTCGTCCAGGTGCCACCCGCCGAACGTCCGCTGATCCACGAAACGCAGTTCGTTGCCGTCGTCGAGCTCGGCCCGGATCCGCAGATGGACGGGGTCCGGCGCACCGGCCTCGGCGAGCAGCATCTGCCCGCTCATGCCCAGGTGCACCACCACCGCGACGTCGTCGGCCGCGTCGGCGGCGTCCAGCCAGAGGTACTTGCCGCGACGTGCGACGTCGTCGAATCGCTTGCCGCGCAACCGATCTGCCAGATCCTGTCCGCCGGGCAGGTGACGGCGCACCGCGCGCGGGTGCCGCACCTGCACCCCGGTGACCCGCCGTCCGACGAGGTGCGTGTGCAGCCCGCGGCGGATGGTCTCCACCTCGGGAAGTTCAGGCACCCGCGCCCGTCTCCCCCGCGTCCGCCGCGCCGGAGTCGGCAGGATCGGCGCCGTCGTTCAGGGACCGCCAGGCCAACGCGGCAGCCTTCTGCTCGGCTTCCTTCTTGGTACGACCGGTCCCCGATCCGCGCGCCTTGCCGTTCACCACGGCAGCGGCGGTGAACTCCTTGTCGTGGTCGGGCCCGGTGGAGGTGATCTGGTACTGCGGCACACCGAGATTGCGCGCCGCAGTCAGTTCCTGCAGCGAGGTCTTCCAGTCCAGGCCGGCACCGAGCTCGCCGGAGCGGGCGATCACCGGCTCGAACAGCCGGAGCACCACCTCTTTGGCCACCGCGATGCCGTGCTCCAAAAACACCGCACCCAGCAACGACTCCAGGCCGTCGGCCAGAATGCTGGCCTTGTCGCGGCCGCCGGTCAGCTCTTCGCCGCGCCCGAGATACAGGTGCGCACCCAGACCGCCGGGGCCCAGCTCGCGGGCCACCTCGGCGAGGGCGTGCATGTTCACCACGCTCGCGCGGATCTTGGCGAGTTCACCTTCGGGGCGATCGGGAAAGCCCAGGTAGAGACGTTCGGTGACGACCACGCCGAGGACCGAGTCCCCGAGGAACTCCAGCCGCTCGTTGGTGGGCAGTCCGCCGTTCTCGTACGCGTACGAGCGGTGCGTCAGCGCCATGGTGAGGAGTTCGGCACCGATCTCCACCCCGAGGGCGGCGGTCAGCGCGGTCGGGTCGGCTACACGCGCCATGACTTACCGGCCCTCCACCGAGTCCGTCGACGAGTCCCCGGGCGCATCGCCCGAGTCGGAACCGAACCGGCCGGCCAGGCCGGCCCACCTCGGATCGATCTGCTCGTGTCCGTGGTCGGGCTCGGCGTCGGCGAGGCGGACACCGCACTCGGCACACAGGCCCGGGCAGTCGTCCGAGCACACCGGGCTCAGCGGCAGCTCAGTGCCGACCAGGTCGATGATCAGCTGTTCCAGGTCCACCTCGTCGTCGACGAGCCGGGACACGTCCTCTTCGTCGGTGGTCTGCTCGGTGACGCTGTCCGGGTAGGCGAACAGTTCGGTGATGTACACCGTGACGCCGTCGGACAGCGGCTCCAGGCAACGACCGCACTGGCCTTCGAGGTCGGCGCTCGCGGTGCCGCTGACCAGCACGCCCTCGGACACCGACTCCAGTCGCAGGGTCAGGTCGATCTCCGAGCCCGCCTCGATGCCGATCATCTCGGCGCCGATCCGCTCGGGAACGACGACGGTGCGCTCCACCTCGATCATCGAGCCGGGGCGGCGCGGCAGACTCCGCACATCGATCACATAGGGACTGGTGCTAGGCAAGGCGCTCACGCCGCACATTTTAGCGTGCGCGCCAAATTCCGATCAGCCGGCCATCGGGGCGGCTGCGCGCGGCCCCTGCTCGTACTGGTGCGGGTACTCGACGTAGTCGTGCATGGCCGCACCGGTGCGCAGCTGCTGGCGACCGCGGTTCACCGAACGCAGCGTGCCGGTCAGCACCTCTTCGAAGCCGGCCAGCTTCTCGTCGACGTAGACGTCGCATTCGCCGCGCAGGCGATCGGACTCGGCGTACGCGGAGTCGACGATGCGGTCGGCCTCGCTCTTGGCGGCGATCACCACTTCGGCCTCGGAGACCAGGCGCTGCTGCTCGGCGATGCCGTCGGACACCGACTTCTCGTAGTTCGCGTTGCCGGCCTCGATCACGCGGGCGGCCTCGGAACGGGCGCGGCCGGTGACGGCCTCGTGCTCGCGCTGGGCACTGTGCTGCAGGCGCTGTGCTTCGTCGGCGGCGTTCTGCTGGATCGACGCGGCGTGGGCGGTGGCCTCGTCGACCATGCGGTCGGCACGACTCTTGGCCTCGGACAGCGTGCGGTCGGACTCGGCGCGGGCCTGCGCCATCATGGCCTGGCTGTCCTGCTCGGCCGTAGTGACCATGGTGTCGGCGCTCTCGCGGGCATTGTCGATCAGCGAGTCGCGCTCGTCGAGCACGTCCTGCGCATCGTCGAGCTCGATGGGCAGCGCCTCGCGCAGATCGGCGAGCAGCTCCCGCACGGCCTCGCGCGGGACGACGCAATTCGCGGACATCGGGACGCTACGTGCCTCCTCGACGATCGCGATCAGTTCTTCCATTGCCTCGAAGCAGCGGTACACGGTTACCCCAATCCGGCGCAGCAGCGAAAGTCTGGCCTGGTCGTTAATTCTGAGGCCATTGTGCCGAATGTTGTTCGTGTGACTGGGGAGGCGCGTGGGCGTGTCGCGATTCGCCCCTTAGACCGAGCGGACGTCCTCGATGCGATCCATCAGCGCCGCGTGAATGGCCGGCGACAGGTACGGCGAGGTCTCCCCACCCAGCTTGGCCACTTCCTTGACCAGCGAACTGGAGACGTGCGCGAACTTCGGATCGGTCACCATGAAGAAGGTCTCGGCGCCGGAGAGCTCGCGATTCATCTGGGCCATCGGCACCTCGTAGGCGAAGTCGGTCTCCGACCGCAGGCCCTTGACGATGGTGGTGGCGTCCTCCTCGCGGACCAGATCCACCAGCAGGCCGGTCCAGCTCCGCACCTCGACGTTGGGCAGATCGGCGCAGTCGGCTTCAATCAGCGCGATGCGCTCGTCGACGGTGAACATGCCGCGCTTGTTCGGGTTCACCACCACGGCGACGATGACGCGGTCGAACCGCTGAGCGGCCTTCTCCACCACGAAACGATGTCCGCGGGTGAAGGGATCGTAGGAGCCGGGGCACACAGCTGCACTCATGAGCCCAGACCTTACCCACCTGCTGCAATGCCGACTGGGGCGACACCGACTGGGGCTACACCAACTGGGCGAGCGTGACGGTGGTGTCGCCGTAGTCCTTGCGCGCGACTTCTTCCAGCGCGTCCGGCCACCGTGGATCCTCGTCGCGACTCGCGCGTTCGAGGACCACCCACGCCCCCGGCGCCAGGTGCGGTGGCAGTGCCGCCAGCACCGCGGTCACCGCGTCGGCGCTGAGCGCGTACGGCGGATCGAGGAATACCAGATCGAACACCGACGACGGTGCGGCCAGGAACGACTCGGCGGTGCGCTGCACGACGCGCGCCCGGTCACCGGCCCCGCAGTGGGCGATGTTCTCGCGCGCCACCGTGGCGGCTTTGCGGTCGGCTTCGACGAGCACGGCCTGCCCGGCGCCGCGGGACAGTGTCTCCAGCGCCAGGGCCCCGGTGCCGGCGTAGAGGTCGAGCACCCGCGCATCGGCGATATCGGTCCGCGAACCGAGCATCGAGGCGATCGCCTCGCGGACGCGATCGGAGGTTGGACGGGTGCTCTGAGCGGGTGCCGCCAGTCGGCGACCACGGAACGATCCGGCGATGATTCGAGGCATGATGCACCCATCCTAAGCCCCCGACGACAAGCCCGACCGGACCCATTGTGACTTACCCCACATTTACCCGCTGAGCAGTAACGAACCGGCCGATCTGTCACCCATTCCGGGGACACACCTGACATTGGTCCCGGTTCTCGTTAACGTCGGGAACGTCATGAATCCGGATATACCGAAATCAAGGCAGCACCGCGACTCCGAAGTGAAATTTCGGAAACCGGTGGTCGACGACGGAATCAGATTGTGGGAGATCGCTCGCGACACGCACGTGCTCGACGTGAATTCCAGCTACGCCTATGTGCTCTGGTGTCACGATTTCGCCGAGACGTCGATCGTGGCCGAATCCGCCGGAAATCCGGTGGGTTTCGTGACGGGCTATCGCCGACCTGATCAGCCGAACGTGCTGATGGTCTGGCAAGTGGCCGTCGATGCGGATCAACGCGGCGCAGGAATCGCCGCCCGCATGCTGACCGACCTGTTCACCCGCGCCCAGACGGCCGGGGTGACCTGCCTGCACACCACCATCAGTCCCGACAACGTCGGCTCGCAGCGACTCTTCGCCGCGGCCGCCGAGCAGCTCGGCCTCGACATCCGATCGGAGTCGTTGTTCGACGCCGACGTCTTTCCGGATGCCCACCAACCAGAGGATTTGTACATCCTGTCCCGAGGCTAGAAATCACCGGCCGGGGAATTCTACGGGCTCGCAGAGCTCATGCAGGACGACAACTCCATAAAGGGGAATAGAACGATGACAACACTCGAAACGCACGTGGACGACACCACTTTCAGTAAATACGAATCCGAAGTCCGCACCTACTGCCGGAACTGGCCGGCCCTGTTCGACACCGCCAGCGGATCGTGGATCACCGATGTCGACGGCAAGCAGTATCTCGACTTCTTCGCCGGCGCCGGTGCGCTCAATTACGGGCACAACGACCCGACGCTCAAGGACGCCCTGATCGACTACGTGGTGCGCGACGGCATCACGCACGGCCTGGACATGTCGACCCGCGCCAAGGGTGAGTTCCTGCAGACCTTCCAGGACCGGATCCTGGCGCCGCGCAAGCTGGACTACAAGGTGCAGTTCCCCGGTCCCACCGGCACCAACGCCGTCGAATCGGCGCTGAAGCTCGCCCGCAAGGTGACCGGTCGCGAGTCGATCATCAGCTTCACCAACGCCTTCCACGGCATGACGCTCGGCTCGCTGTCGGTCACCGGCAACGCGAACAAGCGCGCCGGCGCCGGCGTCCCGCTGGTGCACAGCACCCCGATGCCCTTCGACAACTACTTCGACGGCACCGTCGAGGACTTCGGCTGGTTCGAGCGCGTGCTCGACGACCAGGGCTCCGGCTTGAACCGTCCCGCCGCGGTGATCGTGGAGACCGTGCAGGGCGAGGGCGGCGTCAACGTGGCGCGCGCCGAGTGGCTGCGTGCGCTCGCCGAGCTCTGCTACGACCGCGAGATCCTGCTGATCGTCGACGACGTGCAGATGGGCTGCGGCCGCACCGGCGAGTTCTTCTCCTTCGAGTTCGCCGGCATCACCCCGGACATCGTCACGCTGTCGAAGTCGATCGGCGGCTACGGCCTCCCGCTGGCACTGACCCTGATGAAGCCGGAACTGGACGTGTGGTCGCCGGGCGAACACAACGGCACCTTCCGCGGCAACAACCCGGCGTTCGTCACCGCCACCGCCGCGCTCAACAAGTTCTGGGCCGACGACCTACTGACCCGCGACGTCGCTCGCAAGGGCGCGATCATCGCCGAGGCCTTCGACGAGATCTGCACGCGTCACCCGGGCATGTCCCACCGCGGCCGCGGCATGGTGGCCGGCCTGGTGTTCGAGGAGGCCTCCCTGGCCGCCGAGGCATGCGCGATCGCCTACGAATCGGGCCTGCTGGCCGAGACCTCCGGTCCCAACGACGAGGTGATCAAGCTGCTGCCGCCGCTGACCATCGACGAGGACGACCTGATCCACGGACTGTCAATCCTGCGCGAGGCCGTCGCCGTGGTGAACCCGGCGCCGAAGGCGGTGACCGCATGATCGTGCGCACCACCGAGGAGATCACCGGGACCGACCGGGACGTCGCAGCCGGGCACTGGCGCTCCAAGCGCATCGTGCTCGGCGGCGACCGAGTGGGTTTCTCGTTCCACGAGACCACGATCGAGCCCGGCTCGGTCAACGAGTTCCACTACGCCAACCACGTCGAGGCCGTCTGGCTGATCGAAGGCACCGGCACCCTGACCGACCGGGAGACCGGCGTCGACTACCCCCTGGCGCCGGGCACCATGTACCTGCTCGACGGCCACGAGCGGCACACGGTGACCGTGGACCAGGGCATCCCGATGCGGATGCTGTGCGTCTTCAACCCGCCGGTGGTCGGCACCGAGGTGCACGACGAGAACGGCGTGTATCCGCTGGTCAGCATGGACGCCTGACCCCTGTGCACCGGTCCTGTGCCACCATGGGAGCATGCGCTCCGTCGCGGCCTGGACCCCCGCCCCACCGACTGCGCCCGACCCCGATCCGGTCGGGCGCAGTCGCGAGCTGGCACAGTTGCTGGCCGGTCGGCGCACACTCGCGCTGACCGGAGCCGGCCTGTCCACCCCGTCGGGCATTCCCGACTACCGCAGCCCCGGGTCACCGGCCCGCACGCCGATGACCATCGACATGTTCCTGAGCTCGGCGGATTTCCAGCGTCACTACTGGGCGCGTAATCACCTGGGCTGGCGGCACATGGATGCCAGCGAGCCCAACGCCGCCCACCGTGCCCTCGCCGAATTGGAGGACGCGGGCCTGATCACCGGCGTCCTCACCCAGAACGTCGACATGCTCCACCTCAAGGCCGGCTCACGGCGCGTGCTCGACTTGCACGGTTCGTACGGCCGAGTGGTGTGCCTGCAGTGCGGGCACCGGATGTCGCGCCACCGGCTCGACGAGGCGCTCGAGGCGGCCAACCCGGGATTCCGTGAGCGCGTCGTCGGACGCGGCACCATCGAGGTGGCGCCCGACGCCGACGCCGTCCTCGACGACACCGCCGACTTCGTCACCGTGGGCTGCCCCGTCTGCGGCGGCACGCTGAAGCCGGACATCGTCTACTTCGGCGAGGTGGCGCCGAAAGACGTTGTGACGCAAGCCTTCTCGATGGTCGACGACGCCGATGCACTCCTGGTGGCAGGCAGTTCACTCACCGTGATGTCCGGGCTGCGCTTCGTTCGATACGCCGCCAAGCACGGCAAACCCGTCGTGATCGTCAATCGCGGCGGCACCCGCGGCGACGACCTCGCCACCCTCAAGATCGACCATCGCTGCGAAATCGTGCTCCCCGCAGCCACCGAACTGCTCCAGGAAAGTGTCGAAAATTAGTTCGATAAATCCCTTGCGCACACCGAGATGTGCGGTAAAGTGGACCACAGAGCCATCGAACAGATGAGCCGATGCGCGTGATCCGATACGGCAGGGGGTCGACATGGTTCACATCGATCGCAGCTCGCCGTGGAATCGCGTGGACCTCTCCCCCGCGGGGATGGTCCCACCGGAGCCCGACGACGATGAGCGCACGCAATGCCACGACTGGTTGCTGTTCGCCGCCAATGCGCATCGTGGCCAGTCCTATCTGTATTGGGCGCAACTGACCGCGATCGGTGAGTTCCTCGACATCGCGTTGGCCAAGCTCGACGATGCCGTGCGCGGCGGCGGCGAGCAGAAGGACCTGTTCGACCCCTACACCGTCGCGACCGCCGAAGTCGCCGTCCTGTTCGCCGTCCGCGACTCGGAGGCACGATCGCTGGTCGGTCGCGCCGTCACGATGTCCGAGCGTCTGCCGAAGACGGCGCAGCTACTTCGCGAGGGCATCGTCAGTCGGACGATGTTCGACACCGTCGTCGACCGGACCGACATCGTCGACGATCCCGCGTTGGTCGCCGCGGTCGATGCCGACCTCTGCCAAGCCATCGCCGGCGCCGGACACATCTCCGACGCCAGTGCCCGCAGGATCGCGGACCGGATCGTCACCCGGCACGACGGTGACGCCGTGCGGCGGCGCCGGGAGAAGGCACAGAAACGGAAGAATGTCACCGGCCGCGACTACCCGGACGGGCTGGGCGGCCTCCACGTGACCGCCGATGCGGAGGAGATCCAGCTCGCCCTGGCGGCCGTCAACGCCCTCGCCGAGGGTGTCTGCCCGCATGATCCGCGCACCGTGGGGCAGCGGCGCTCCGCCGCGGCGATCGCGCGCCTACGCGGCCTGGCGTTCCGCTGCGAGTGCCCGGACTCGTCGACCTGCGTGAGCACCTTGGGCGAGCAGGAGATCTCGGACCGGCAGGCGCGGATCGTCATCCACGCGGTCTGCCAGAAGTCCACGCTCGACGGCGCCGACGACGAGCCCGCCTACCTCGACGGCTACGGTCCCATCAGCGCCGATCACGCCCGCGATCTGGCCCGCCGCGACGACGCCACCGTGCGCGACCTGGATCTGGACGACCTGACCGAACAAGCTCCGGACCCGGACCGTCCTCGCCCCGCGCGGATCGTCCACACCAGCCAACCGGCCGACCCCTACCGGCCCACCGCCGCCCTGGACAATCTGGTGCGCGGCCTGTTCGCCACCTGCACCGTCCCCGGCTGCGAACGACCGGCCTGGAACTGCGAACTCGACCACATCGAAGAATTCGATCACGTCTGCCCGGCTTCCGGCGGGCCGACGTGTCTCTGCAATATCGGCCCCAAGTGCAAGACCCATCATCTGCTGAAGACTTTTCTGGGCGAACGTAATCCAGAAGAGGGATGGGTCGACGACCTGTGGGTGGCCGAGGACGGCACGGTGTGGACGTCCATGACTCTTCGGTGCGGGATCGGCGTGGACACCGCCGCACCCAACCAGTGGCTGGTGCCGCAACTGGCGGAACTGCGCTGCGATCACCTGGCCCAGGCTCCGCCCGAACCGGCCGATCCCGGCGACGCGTTCACTGCGCGGGCTCCGGCCGATGCGTGCACTTCCGGGGGCGGCCGTAGAGCCGCTACCGCGTACAAGCACGCCTGGCGCCGCGCCACCCGAGCTCGCCTCCGTAACGCACGCCGTCGTGCCTCCGAAGCCTGCGACGCACCACCGTTCTAGGTACGTACCGCCGTTCTAGGTGCGCACCAGCTGGTCGGCGTGGATCACCGGTCGGCTCAGGTCCGACGGGAGGTCGTCGGTGGACTTGCCGGCCATGGTCGCGATGTCGTCGGCGTCGAAGGACACCACACCGCGCGCACACACCGTCCCGTCCGGGCCGGCCAGTTCCACCACGTCGCCGCTGGAGAAGCCACCGCTCACGCCGGTCACCCCGGCGGCCAGGAGGGAACGACGTCGACCGACGACGGCCTCGACCGCTCCGGCGTCGATCGTCAAGCGGCCCAAGGCTTCTGCCGCGTGACGGACCCAGAATCGCCGGGCCGACAGTCGCTGCGGGCGGGCCGCGAAGACCGTGCCGACGGAGGCATCCGCCAGCGCATGATTCGCATCGGCCGCGGCGGCGAGCAGCACCGGGACACCGGAGTCGGCGGCCAGACGGGCGGCGGACAGTTTGGAGGCCATGCCGCCGGTCCCGAGGGCGCCGCCGCTGCCGGCGATCACCCCGTCCAGATCCTCCGGACCGGACACCTCGGCGATCAGCCGTGCGGGCTGCCCGTCCGGACCCGGCTTGCGCGGATCCCCGGTGTACAGCCCGTCGACGTCGGAGAGCAGCACGAGCGCGTCGGCGACCGTCAGGTGCGCGACCAGCGCACCGAGGCGATCGTTGTCGCCGAAGCGCAGTTCGTTGGTGGCGACGGTGTCGTTCTCGTTGACCACGGCCACCGCGTGCAGGGCGCGCAGACGATCCAGGGTGCGCTGGGCGTTGGCGTGGTGCGCCCGGTTCGACACGTCGTCGGCTGTCAGCAGGACCTGCCCCACGGTGCGGTCGTAGCGGGCGAAGGACGCATCCCAGGCCTGCGCGAGCTTCAACTGGCCGACGCTGGCGGCGGCCTGCTTGGTGGCCAGATCGGTCGGCCGCTTCTTCAAACCCAGCGGCGCGATCCCGGCACCCACGGCGCCCGAGGAGACGACCACCACGTCACTGCCCGCGCGCATCCGCGCTTCCAGTGCGTCGACCAGCGAATCGAGACGGGCGTGGTCGATGCCGGTGTCCAGGTCGGTGATGGCCGACGAGCCGATCTTGACCACGATGGTGCGCGCCTGCGCGATGGCTGCGCGCACCTCACTCATCGAGGTCGTCGTCCTCGTCGGACCAGCCCAGGCTCTCGCCGTCGGCCTCGTCGGCGCGCTGGCGGCGCAGCTTGCGGGCGGCCTTGCGCTCGGCGGCGCCGATACGCTCGTTGCGCTCGAGGCGGATGTCGGTGCCGCGTCCGGTGAGCGGCACGTCGTCGGCCATCGGCACCGACGGCTCCCAGTCGAAGGTCACTCCGGCGATGGTCACCGCGGCGCCGGTCTTGGCACCGCGCTTGACCAGAGCATCTTCCACCCCGAGTCGGTTCAAACGGTCGGCCAGGTAGCCCACCGCCTCGTCGTTCTCGAACTGCGTCTGCCGGATCCAGCGCTCCGGGCGTTCGCCGCGGACGATGAAGCCGCCCGGGATCTCGGGATCGTCGACGATGGTGAACTCGGCACGGTCGACCGGCTTCGGACGGATCACGGCGCGCTTGGCGACCGGCTCGGCGTGGGCGCGTCGGTACTCGCGGACCATCGCGGCGAGCGCGTACTTCAGTTCGGACAGACCCTTCTGGGCCACCGCGGAGACGCGGAAGACCGGCCAGCCGCGCTCGGCGATGTCGGCTTCCACGAGGTCGGCGAGTTCGTCGGCCTCGGGGATGTCCACCTTGTTCAGCACCACGATGCGCGGACGGCTCGCGAGGTCGCCGAGCGAATGGTCCTCGGCGAGCACCGGCTGGTACGCGGCCAGTTCGGCTTCGAGGGCGTCGATGTCGGAGATCGGGTCGCGACCGGGTTCCAGGGTCGCGCAGTCGACGACGTGGGCCAGCACGGCGCAGCGCTCGAGGTGGCGCAGGAAGTCCAGGCCCAGCCCGCGGCCCTGCGAGGCGCCCGGGATCAGTCCGGGGACGTCGGCGACGGTGAAGGTGTCCTCCCCCGCCGTCACGACGCCGAGATTCGGCGCGAGCGTGGTGAACGGATAGTCGGCGATCTTCGGCTTGGCGGCCGAGAGGACCGACACCAACGACGACTTGCCCGCCGACGGGAAGCCGACGAGGCCGACGTCGGCCACCGACTTGAGTTCGAGGACCAGTTCGCGTTCTTCGCCGGGCTCGCCGAGCAGGGCGAAGCCGGGCGCCTTGCGGGCGCGGGACGCGAGTGCCGCGTTGCCCAGACCGCCGCGGCCGCCCTTGCCTGCGATGAATTCGGTGCCCTCCCCGACCAAGTCGGCCAGGATGTTGCCGTCGGTGTCCAGGACCACGGTGCCGTCGGGCACATGCAGCCGCAGGCCCTCGCCGTTGGCGCCGCTGCGATTGCCGCCCTCACCCGGGCGACCGTTGCCGGCGCGGGCGTGCGGGCGGAAGTGGAAGTCCAGCAGGGTGTGCACCTGCGGATCGACGACCAGCACGACGTCGCCGCCGCTGCCGCCGTTGCCGCCGTCGGGGCCACCGAGCGGCTTGAACTTCTCACGGTGCACCGAGGAACAACCGTGCCCGCCGTTGCCGGCCACCGCATCGATGGTCACCCGGTCGATGAACCTCGACATGACGCTGCCCTCCTGGACAAGAAAACTAGGTAAGAAATGCGACAGGGCGGGTCAGGGATCTTGAGTAGACCCTGCCCCGCCCTCTCGGCTTCGAGCTTATGCGTGACGTCGCAGAATCAGACCGCAGCCGGTTCCGGGACGATGTTCACGGTCTTGCGGCCGCGCTTGGAGCCGAACTCCACGGCGCCGGCAGCCAGAGCGAACAGCGTGTCGTCGCCACCGCGACCCACGTTGACGCCCGGGTGGAACTTGGTGCCGCGCTGGCGGACCAGGATCTCGCCCGCGCTGACCTGCTGGCCACCGAAGCGCTTCACGCCCAGTCGCTGGGCGTTGGAATCGCGACCGTTGCGCGTGCTGGACGCGCCCTTCTTACTTGCCATTGTTCAGACCTCCTAAAGATCTTCTACGACTGGGTGTCAGTTGATGCCGGTGACCTTGATGACCGTCAGCGGCTGACGGTGACCCTGGCGCTTGTGGTACCCGGTCTTGTTCTTGAACTTGTGGATCCGGATCTTCGGGCCCTTGACGTGCTCGACGACCTCGGCGGTAGCCGAGATCTTGGCCAGCGCGTCGGCGTCGGTGGTCATGTTCGCGCCGTCGACGACGAGCACCACCGGCAGGGTCACCGAGCCACCGGGCTCGACCTCGATCTTCTCGACCTTCACGATGTCGCCCTCGGCGACCTTGTACTGCTTACCGCCGGTCTTGACGATGGCGTAGGTTGCCATTCCCGCTGTCCTCTTAACTCGTCTATCGGGCCGGGGCGCAGGGTCTGCGTCCGGCGTTACCTCATTGTTCTTGCGCCTCCGGCTCCATCCGGAGATCCCCCGATCGCTGCGCGCACAAGCGCGCTCGCCGATCGGAGGCGACCTGCCAAGGTTACGGCAGGAAGCTCGAGCAGGTCAAACCCGCCACGCCGACTATTCCTGCGTCGACGCCCCCGCCGACCGTCGGCCACCGCGTCGACGCGGCCGGCGCGTGATCTCGACCACCGGTTCGGTGGTCGGCGCCGCCGCCCCGGTGGTGACCGGCGCTTCGGTGGTGATCACCACGGGCTCGGCCGGAGCGCTCGGCGCCACGGCACGACGGACCCGACGACGTCGAGTCACCACCGGACCCGCCGGCTCGGACGGTGCGTCCTCGACGACGGGCTCCGCGACGACAGCCGGTTCGACGACCTGCTGCGCGACGGGCGCGCTCTCGGCGCGCGTACTGTCGGTGCGCTGACGCTCGGGGCGCTTGCTCTCGGTCCGCTCGGCCTGTGCGGGCTTGTCGTCGACCTGCTGGTCAGCGACGGGCGTGTCCGCCACGACCGAGTTCTCGGCGGCGTCCGCGGCCTCGTCCTCGTCGTGATGGGCCATCGACTTGAACATCGGGTGCTCGGCGGCCGGCTTGTGCGGCGCCTTCGCCTCGGGCGCCTTGGCTTCCGACGCCCCGCCCTCGCCGGGAGTGTCCGGCTTGTCCGAGCGACGCTTGCTGCGCCGGGACCGCTTGCTGCCACCGGCGTCGCCGCGCGTGGAGTCGTCGCCCCCGGTCCGCACCTCCACCGGATTGGTATGCACGATCAGACCCCGCCCGTGGCACGTGGTGCAGGTGGTGGAGAAGGCTTCGAGCAGGCCGGTGCCCAGACGCTTACGCGTCATCTGCACCAGACCCAGCGACGTCACTTCGGACACCTGATGGCGGGTGCGGTCCCGGGCCAGCGCCTCGGTGAGACGACGCAGCACCAGGTCGCGGTTGGACTCGAGGACCATGTCGATGAAGTCGACGATGATCATGCCGCCGATGTCGCGCAGACGCATCTGGCGGACGATCTCCTCGGCCGCTTCCAAGTTGTTGCGGGTCACGGTCTCTTCGAGGTTGCCGCCGGCACCGGTGAACTTGCCGGTGTTGACGTCGACCACGGTCATGGCCTCGGTGTGCTCGATGATCAGCGTGCCGCCCGAGGGCAGCCAGACCTTGCGGTCGAGCGCCTTGGCCAGCTGCTCGTCGATCCGGTAGACGCCGAACGAGTCGGCCGCCGTCGGGGTGTCCTTGGTGAACTGCGAGACGCGCTCGGACAGATCCGGCGCGACTCGACCCACGTACCCGGAGACCTGATCCCACGCCCGGTCGCCTTCGACGACGAGCTTGGTGAAGTCCTCGTTGAACAGGTCGCGGACCACGCGGACCAGCAGGTCGGGCTCCTCGTACATCGCACGAGTGGTGCCCGAGGCCTTGGCCTGGTGTTCGGCGGCCGCCGCCTCGATGCCCTTCCACTGCTCTTCCAGGCGGGTGATGTCGGCGCCGAGCTCCTCGGCGCTGACGCCCTCGGAGGCGGTGCGGATGATCACGCCGGCCTCGTCGGGCACCAGCTTGGTCAGGATCGACTTGAGGCGCCTGCGCTCGGTGTCGGGGAGCTTGCGGCTGATGCCGGTCGACGTGCCGCCGGGCACGTACACCAGGTAGCGGCCGGCGAGCGAGATCTGCGTGGTCAGGCGCGCACCCTTGTGGCCCACCGGATCCTTGCTGACCTGCACCAGCACCGAGTCGCCGGGCTTGAGAGCCTGCTCGATCTTGCGGGCGCCGCCGTTGAGACCGGCCGCCTCCCAGTTGACCTCACCGGCGTACAGCACGCCGTTGCGGCCGCGCCCGATGTCGACGAAGGCCGCCTCCATGCCGGGCAGTACGTTCTGCACGCGGCCGAGGTAGATGTTGCCGACCATCGACTGCGAGGTCTCGGTGGTCACGAAGTGCTCCACCAGCACGCCGTCCTCGAGCACGGCGACCTGTGTGTAGTCCTTGGCGGGCAGGTGCGGATCGGCGGCGGCCGCGGCCGGATCCACCTTGCGCTCGCGGACCACCATCACGCGTTCGACGGATTCGCGGCGGGCCAGGAACTCCGACTCCGACAGGATCGGCGGACGACGACGACCGGCATCGCGGCCGTCCCGGCGGCGCTGACGCTTGGCTTCCAGGCGCGTGGAACCGGAGATGCCCTGCACCTCGTCGCGCTGGCGACGGGCACGCGGCTCGCGCTCGTGCACCACGGTGTTGGGCGGGTCGTCGGAGGCGGCCTCGTCCTCGCTGCCGCTGTCCGAGCCGCTGCGACGACGTCGGCGACGCCGACGACGCTTGCTGCTCGGGGTGGTGGAGTCGTCGCCGTCCTCGGACTCGTCGTCCTGAGTGGCGTCGTCGGTGGCGCTGTCGCCGTTCTCGTCGTCCTTCGTGTCCTCGGCGGACTCGTCGGCCGAGGATTCGCCGCTGCCGGTCTCCGCGGACTCGGTCTTCTCAGACTCGGTCTGCTCGGCCTCGGGCTGGTCGGCGGCGGCCGCGGCCGCGGCGGACTCCCCGGCGCCGGCGTCGGCCTTGTCGGCGGTCGCGTCGTCGTTGTCGTCCCCGTCGGTCTCGGCAGCGTCGCCGCGGCCACGACCGCGTCCACGACGTCCACGACGACGACGGCGGGCGCGCTGCGAACCGCTGGCCTCGCCCTCACCGTTCTCGCCGTTGTCGCTGTCGGACTCGGCGCTCTCGTCGGTCTGCGCTTCGTCGGTCTGCGCTTCGTCGGCGGCGGCTTCGGCGGGCTTGTCCTCGGACGCAGCCGTGTCGGCCTCGGGCGTTTCGGCCTTGGGCTCGGTGCTCTTGGCCTCGGTGCTCTTGGCCTCGGTGCTCTTGGCCTCGGTGCTCTGGGGCTCGGGGCTCTTGGGCTGGGTCGGCTCCACCGGCGCGGTGGGCGGCAGGAACAGCGGAGCGGTCTCGGCGACACCCGCAGCGGCCGTCGTCGGCTCCTCCACCACGATCGCGGAGAAGAGCGATTCGGTCACGGCGACGTCCGCCGCGGGGGCGGGAGCCTCCGGCGCCGATTCGTCGGCGACGGGCTGCTCGTCGGCAGCGGGTGCTTCTGGCGCCGCCAGTCGGTCGGCGACGGATTGGGCCTGCTCGCCGCTGATGGACGAGGAGGCTGAGCGTGCGGTCACGCCCAGTTCTTGCAGATGCGCGAGCACTTCCCGGCTGGTCACTTCCAGCATGCGGGCGAGTGCGTGCACGCGGAGTCGAGGGGGGAAAGCTTCCGCCGAGGTATCCGACGCGTTTGCGTCGGTCGACGACCGTTGTCAGTCACGTGGTCTCCTTGAGACCCCCGGGCGCGTCACCATCGAAAACGACGACGCGGCCACGCGAGGGCCTGCGATATGTGTGCGGCCGCGAGCGGCCGGGTGTTGTGTGGTCTTTGCGTCCAGGAAGACGCCTTGCTTGTCTCGACAACAGTCCACGTCGGCGGCCGGTTGACGGCCACTGCGCTTCGCTGTCGAGTCGGGGATGCCAAAGTGTGACAGGCCCGACCGGACAAGTATCCCACACGTTCACCCGAATTCCGCACCCGACGCGATATCGGCGCCCCGCGCCGCCGCGTCGTCGCAGAGGCTGGAAGGGAGGTTGATCAGGTGATCTGTCAGGAATTCAGGTGGGGAAACCAGAGTGCGATCTCGCGCGCGGCGGACTCCGGGGAATCCGAGCCGTGCACGATGTTGAACTGGGTCTCGAGACCGAAGTCGCCCCGGATGGTGCCCGGCGCGGCCTTCTCGACGGGATCGGTGCCGCCGGCCAGCTGACGGAACGCGGGGATGGCGCGCTCGCCCTCGGCCACGAGGGCCACGACCGGAGCGGAGGTGATGAACTCCAGCAGGTCGTTGAAGAAGGGACGCTCGGCGTGCTCGGCGTAGTGCTCGGAGGCCACCTCGGTGGTCACCTGGCGCAGTTCCAGCGCGGCGATGCGCAGGCCCTTGCGCTCGATACGGGCGATGACGTCGCCGATCAGGCCGCGTTCGACGCCGTCGGGCTTGATGAGGACGAGAGTCTGTTCAGTCACGAGGCACCAGTCTAATGCTCCGCTGCCCCGCCGTCGCGATCAGGAGGCGGGACAGTACTGCTTCTCCACCGACCAGATGCCGTAGTCGAACAGATTGCCGCTCCCGGCCTGCGGATCGATGATGATCTGCACGCATGCACCCGGGGTGCGGACGGCCGCATCCAGTTCGCGTTCGAACTGCGCGGCAAGGGCGTCGTTCGACGGCCGGAGGGCCGGCGGCACCGGCAGGGAGCGGACGACGTCGTCCGGATGACGGTCGGCCAGCCACAGCGTGGCGCTGCGCGTCGCCAGGTAGCCGAAGGCGCCGGTGGGCACCGGCATCGGCGCGGCGGGCTCCACGGTGTCGTCGGTGTCGGCGATCATCGGCGCGGTCGGTGCCACCGGGTCGGGGGCGGCCAGCGCCGGAGACGCCGCCAGACTGGTCGCCGCTGCCGCAGCCACCAGAACACCCGTGAACCAGCGTGCTACCGCCACGTTGCCACCCATCGCACTCACCCGACGCTCATTGATCATTGCCGCCGAGTGTAGTCGACGTCAGAGTCGTTGCTGACCGGGCAGCTTGCCGTGTTCGATGCGCTGCTGCACGTCGCGCTTGATGTAGACGATGTACGCCCACACGCAGCTGAAGACCACGCCGACCACGGCGATGGACCAGTGGAACAGTCCGCCGCAGATCACCAGCGCCTGCACGGCCAGATTCATCTGCAGCGCGTACGGCCGCCGCTGCATGCCGGAGAGCACCACCAGGATCAGGCACACGAAGCCCAGGTAGAGCCCGGAATTCCACGAGACGCCGCCGGCCAGGGTGCCCACCACCGGGAAGGTCAGGCCCACCACGATCGCCTCCAGGATCAGGACCGCGGCCATGATGCCGCGGAATCCCTTCCACGGATCGGTGACCGGATCGGAGAACTCGGGGGTGGTGCTCATGCGGGCTCCTTGCCGAACAGGGTGCGGCCGGCGCCGGCGGTCACCACCGATCCGGTGATCACCACGCCCGCGCCGGACAGATTCTCGTCTTCGCCTTCCTCGGCCAACCCGATGGCCGCGGCCACCGCGTCGGGCAGGAAGGGTTCGATCACCACGCGTTCCTCGCCGAAGATCTCCTCGGCGATCTCGGCGAGCCGATCGGTGTCGACCGCGCGCGGTGATCCGTTGTTGGTGATCACGACGGTGCCCAGGACCGGCTCGAGTTCACCGAGGAAGCCGCGGGCGTCCTTGTCGCCGAGCATGCTGATCACGCCGATCAGCCGCCGGAAGTCGAACTCCTCGGTCAGCGACCGCGCCAGGGCGGCGCCGCCGTGCGGGTTGTGCGCGGCGTCGACGAAGACGCTCGGCGCACTGCGGACCCGCTCCAGACGACCGGGGCTGCTCACCGCGGCGAAGCCGGCGCGCACGGTGTCGGCGTCGAGCTGCCGGTCCGCGCCCGCACCGAAGAAGGCTTCCACGGCAGCCAGCGCGAGGGCCGCGTTCTCGGCCTGGTGCGCCCCGTGCAGCGGCAGGAAGACGTCCTCGTAGACGCCGCCGAGCCCCTGGATGCGCAGCAGCTGGCCACCCACCGCGGTAGCGGCGTCGAGCACGGCGAACTCTGAATTCTGCCGCGCCACAATGGTTTCCGCGTCGACCGCGGCGCGCAGCAGCACCTCCATCGCCTCCGGCTGCTGCACGCCGATGATCGTCACCGGGTCGTCGGGCACCACCGCGTCGGGATCGCCGGACGAGATGATCCCGGCCTTCTCCCCCGCGATCGCGGTGAGGGTGTCGCCGAGGTAGTCGGCGTGGTCGAGGGCGATCGGAGTGAGGACCGAGACCTTGGCGTCGATCACGTTGGTCGCGTCCCAGCGTCCGCCCATGCCGGTCTCCACCACGGCCACTTCCACCGGCGCCTCGGCGAAGGCCGCGTAGGCCATCGCGGTGAGCACCTCGAACTTGCTCATCCGCGGGCCGCCGGTGGCGGTCGACGAGTCGTCGACCATGGTCAGGTACGGCTCGATGTCCCGATAGGTCTCCACGTAGGCGGCGGCGCTGATCGGCTCGCCGTCGATCGCGATGCGCTCGGTCACCGACTGCAGGTGCGGGCTGGTGACCCGACCGGTGCGACGACTGAAGGCGCGCAGCAGCGAGTCGATCATCCGGGTGACCGACGTCTTGCCGTTGGTGCCGGCGATGTGGATCGACGGGTAGGCGTGCTGCGGTTTGCCCAGCAGTTCCATGAGCGCCGTGATCCGCGCGAGCGACGGCTCAATCTTGGTCTCCGGCCAGCGGGTGTCGAGTTCGGCCTCGACCGCCGCCAGTTCGGCGAGCTCGGCTGCCTGATCGCCGGAGGTCACCGCGCCTCCAACTCCGCGAGCTTGGCGGTCAGTCGGGCCACCTCGGCCTCGGCGAGCTCCTTGCGCGCGGTGATCTTGGCGACCACGGCGTCGGGTGCCTTGGACAGGAACTGCTCGTTGCCGAGCTTGGCGGTGGTGCCGGCCAGTTCCTTCTCGGCCGCGGCCAGGTCCTTGGCGGCGCGCTTGCGTTCGGCGGCCACGTCGACCTGTCCGGAGGTGTCGATCGCCACGGTCGGCATCGAGTCCGACAGCCGCACCTCGACGGTGGCGGTGGCCGTGAAGTCGTCGTCGGCGGGCGTCAGCTTGGCGAGAGCGTTCAGGTAGGCCCGGGTGCCGTCGAGCTCGGTGGAGAGTCCGGTGACCTGTGCGGCCACGCGCTGACCCGGGTTGAGGCCCTGGTCGCTGCGGAACCGGCGGATCTCGGTGATCAGCTTCTGCAGGTCGTCGATCGCGGTGGCGGCGGCGTCGTCCCGCGGGGCACCGGACGGCTGCGGCCACGCGGCGACGACGACGGACTCCCCGCCGGTCAGCGCCTTCCACAGCACCTCGGTGACGAACGGCATCACCGGCGAGAGGGCGCGCAGCAGTGCGTCCAGGACGGTGCCGAGGACCACGGCTGTGGTGTCGGCGCCGGCCGGCCCGGACTGGATCTGCACCTTGGCCAACTCCAGGTACCAGTCGCAGACCTCGTCCCACGCGAAGTGGTACAGCGCCTCGCAGGCCTTGGAGAACTCGTAGGCGTCCAGGCCCTCGTCGACCTGAGCCAGCACCTCGTCGAGGCGGGTGAGGATCCAGCGGTCGGCCACGCTGAGGTCCTCGCGCGGCGGCAGGTCCCCGAGGCGCGCGCCGTTCATCATGGCGAACTTGGTGGCGTTGTACAGCTTGGTGGCGAAGTTGCGGGCGCTCTGCGCGTTGGACTCGCCCACCGAAATGTCGCTGCCCGGGTTGGCGCCGCGGGCCAGCGTGAAGCGCAGCGCGTCCGCGCCGAAGCGGTCCACCCAGTCGAGCGGGTCGATGCCGTTGCCCTTGGACTTGCTCATCTTGCTGCCGTGCTCGTCACGCACCAGGCCGTGCAGGAAGACGTTCTCGAACGGCACGGCGGCCGTGCGCCCGGCGAGACCGGCGTCGTCGAGCCCGCCCACGTAGGTGCCGAACATCATCATCCGGGCCACCCAGAAGAACAGGATGTCGTAGCCGGTGACCAGCACCGACGTGGGATAGAACTTGTCGAGTTCGTCGGTGCGCTCGGGCCAGCCCATGGTGGAGAACGGCCACAGGCCGGACGAGAACCAGGTGTCCAGGACGTCCGGGTCCTGCACCCAGCCCTCGGGTGCCTGCTCGTCGGGGCCGAAGCAGCCCACTTCACCGTCCGGGCCGTACCAGATCGGGATGCGATGGCCCCACCACAGCTGGCGCGAGATGGTCCAGTCATGCATGTTGTCGACCCAGTCGAACCAGCGCGGTTCCTGGCTCTTGGGGTGGATCACGGTCTCGCCGTTGCGGACCGCGTCCCCGGCGGCCTTGGCGAGCGCGTCGACCTTGACCCACCACTGCAGCGACAGGCGCGGCTCGATGCTCTCGCCGGAGCGCTCGGAATGTCCGACGCTGTGCAGGTACGGCCGTACCTCCTTGACGATGCGGCCCTGCTCGGCGAGCGCCTCGCGCACCTTGACCCGCGCCTCGAACCGGTCCATGCCGTCGAACTGCGTGCCGGTGTCGGCCAGGCGACCGGCCTTGTCCATGATGGTCGGCATCGGCAGCGAGTGCCGCAGGCCCATCTCGAAGTCGTTCGGGTCGTGCGCCGGCGTGATCTTCACGGCGCCGGAACCGAATTCGGGGTCGACGTAGTCGTCGGCGATCACCGGGATCAGGCGATCCAGGAACGGGTGCGGGAGTTCGGTGCCGACCAGGTGGCGGTAGCGCTCGTCGTCGGGGTGCACGGCGATCGCGGTGTCGCCGAGCATCGTCTCCATCCGGGTGGTGGCCACCACGATGTGCGGCTCGTCGTCGTTCATCGAGCCGTAGCGGAAGGAGACGAGTTCGCCTTCCACCTCCTCGAACTTCACCTCGATGTCGCTGATCGCGGTCTGCAGCACCGGCGACCAGTTGACCAGGCGCTCGGCGCGGTAGATCAGGCCGTCGTCGTACATCTTCTTGAAGATGATCTGCACCGCGCGCGAGAGGCCCTCGTCCATGGTGAACCGGTCGCGGCTCCAGTCGACGCCGTCGCCGATGCGACGCATCTGGCCGGCGATGGTGCCGCCGGACTGGGCCTTCCACTCCCAGACCTTCTCGATGAAGGCTTCCCGGCCGAGCTCTTCCCTACTGGTCCCGGCCTCGGCGAGCTGGCGCGCGACGATGTTCTGCGTCGCGATACCCGCGTGGTCCATGCCGGGCAGCCACAGCACCTCGAAGCCCTGCATGCGCTTGCGGCGCGTGAGGGTGTCCATCAGGGTGTGGTCCAGTGCGTGGCCCATGTGCAGCGAGCCGGTCACATTCGGCGGCGGCAGCACGATCGAATAGCCGGGCTTGTCGCTGGTCGGGTCGGCGGTGAAGTACCCGGCCGCTACCCAGCCGTCGTACAGCGATTCCTCGTGTTCAGCGGGATTCCAGGCAGCGGGAAGCGAGTTGCTCGCGTCAGGGGTGCTCACACCGCCATTCTAGGCAATGCCGCCGAGCCCGCTGTCACGGGCAGCGACGCCACCTGCGACCGGCCGCAGATCTCAGCGCGGAACGCCGAATGTCGCGCCGCCCGGGATCTGCCAGGGCCCACCGCTGCCGACGATGTTGATGGCGCCGACGATCTGTCCCGCGCCCGTGTGCAGGGTGGTCTTCAACGGGCCGCTGAACGGTCCCGTGCACGGGCGCACCGTGCCCGAGCCGGCGCGACCGGTGGTCAGGTTGGTGTAGTCGAACCGCACCAGCGTGCCGGCCGCCCCGCGCCCGCAGGCGGCGCCGCCGGGTGCGCTCAGTGCCACCTGCCCGGGCCTGCCGGTGGTCTCGATCCGGATCGACGCCGCGTACCCGCTCCAGTTGCCGAGCCCCATGGACAGGATCCCCTGAGCCGGGACCTGCTGCACGGGAAGCGGTGCGGCCGCAGCGGGCGCCGCGGCCAGCGTGCCCGCTGCGAGCGCCGCCACCCCCGCTCCGGCTGCCGCGATGATTCGCTTGCTGATGATCGACATGGCCGACCTCCCGTCGGTGACAGCCGGAGTGCTGTACCCACTACTTCGCACTGCCACACCCCAGCGTTACCGCCCCGGATGCGATCTGCCGTCTGCTGCAGTCGCATGGTGACTGCAGCAGACGGCAGACGCTGTGGATCAGGCGCCGGCGCGCAGGCGGTGCAGGTCTTCGGGGGCGTCGATGTTGGTGAGCCAACGCGGATCGCTGACACCGACGCGATGCGTGAGGACCGCGTCGAGCGCATTGGTCATCAGCAGTTCGCCCTGCTCCACCAGTTCCTCGAAGACCGGGAGCGCCCGCACCCGGTAGATCCCGGCCATCGGATGATCGCGGCCGCCCTCGTGGGCGATCACCACGTCGGGCGAGCTGGTCAGCGCGCGCAGCAGTTCGTCGACGAGCTCGGCGCCGACCAGCGGCATGTCGGTGGCGCAGACGAAGGCCGCCGCCGCACCGGCTTCCTTCGCCGCGGTGAGGGCCGCGACGATGCCGCCGAGCGGTCCGGCGCCGACCTGCTCGTCGGTGATCCAGGTGAGATCGGAGTCCGCGCCCAGCTCCGCGTAGGCCTGCGACGACTCCGCCGCCGCCACGAGCACCGGGCGGCAGCGGGCGCCGATGGCGTCGGCGATGACGTTCAGCATGGGGCGGCCGTCCCATTCCAGGGCCGCCTTGTCTTGCCCCATGCGGCGGGAACGACCGCCCGCGAGGATGATTCCGGCCAGTCCGTGCTGCGTCTGCTCAGTCATGCTCGCCATTGTCCTGCACGGGCGGTCGCGGCAAGGGCGATCGCCGGGATCGGCGCTACTGCTGCGCGCCCGCCGAGATCACGCCGCACGCCACCCGCGAACCCGCGTCGCCGGTCGCCATGGTCTTGGCGTCGGGGCCGGGCGTACCGTCGTTCTGCTTGTACCGCTCGGCCGGGATGTTCGCGAAGTTGTCGCTGCCGGAATGGATCATGATCGACGTCCCCGTGCCGGCTTCCAGGTCGGCGCGGGTGAAGGAACTGGTGGTGGTCTCCAGCAGCGCAGAGCCGTCGTTGCGGACCTGCAGCGACGACAGGTCGCCGCTGGACGGATGGCCGGTGTGACCGGGCGCCTGGAAGTGGCCGCCCGCCGACAGGAAGTCACCCGGCTCGCCGCCGTCGGGGGCCGTCGAGTTCGGCTGGCACAGGCCCACCGAGTGCACGTGCAGGCCGTGGAAGCCCGGCGTCAACTTGCCCGGCTGGGTGGTCTTGACCTCGACGGTCACGTAGCCGTTCGCGAACTCGAACTCGGCCGTGGCGATCTCCTCGCCCGCGGCGTTCTTCACCGGCACCGTCAGCTCGTCGGCGTCGTCGCCCGAATCACCGCAGGCGGTGAGCGTCGCGGCGGCGGCCACCGCCACGAGCAGACCTCCCGCGCCCCGAGCGGCGTTGCGGCGGACAGTGGATCGTCGTGAGATACCCATGGGTCACACGGTAGCGAAAAACGAACGCCCGGACCGTGTGCGGTCCGGGCGATCGAGTGCTGGCGGCGACGTCGGGTCAGGCCGACTTCTCGCGGGGCTCGCGCTTCTTGTGCGGCACCACGGTGGGCAGGACGTTGTCCCGCACGGTCTCCCCGGTGACGACCACCTTGGCGACGTCGGTGCGGCTGGGGATGTCGTACATCACCGGGAGCAGCACCTCCTCCATGATGGCGCGGAGTCCGCGGGCGCCGGTGCCGCGGTGGATGGCCTGATCGGCGACCGCCTCCAGCGCGTCCGGGGTGAACTCCAACTCCACGTTGTCCATGTCGAAGAGCTTGCAGTACTGCTTGACCAGTGCGTTCTTCGGCTCGGACAGGATCGAGACCAGCGCGTCCTTGTCGAGGTTGGTCACCGAGGCGATCATCGGCAGGCGGCCGATGAACTCCGGGATCAGCCCGAACTTGATCAGGTCCTCGGGCATCACCTCGGCGAAGTGATCGGAGGTGTCGATCTCGTTCTTGCTGGTCACCTCGTTGCCGAAACCGATGCCGCGCTTGCCGACACGCTCGCCGACGATCTTGTCCAGGCCCGCGAAGGCGCCGGCCACGATGAACAGCACGTTAGTGGTGTCGATCTGGATGAACTCCTGGTGCGGGTGCTTGCGGCCGCCCTGCGGCGGCACCGATGCCTGCGTGCCCTCCAGGATCTTCAGCAGCGCCTGCTGCACGCCTTCACCGGACACGTCGCGGGTGATCGACGGGTTCTCGCTCTTGCGCGCCACCTTGTCGACCTCGTCGATGTAGATGATGCCGGTCTCGGCGCGCTTGACGTCGTAGTCGGCGGCCTGGATCAGCTTCAGCAGGATGTTCTCCACATCCTCACCGACGTAGCCGGCCTCGGTCAGCGCGGTGGCGTCGGCGATGGCGAACGGCACGTTCAGCATCTTGGCCAGCGTCTGGGCGAGGTAGGTCTTGCCGCAGCCGGTGGGGCCGAGCATCAGGATGTTCGACTTGGCGAGCTCCACCGACTCGGTGCCGCGCGCGTCCTTCTTCTCCCCGGCCTGAATGCGCTTGTAGTGGTTGTAGACGGCCACGGCGAGCGTCCGCTTGGCCGTGTCCTGCCCCACCACGTAGGTGTCGAGGAATTCGCGGATCTCGGCGGGCTTGGGCAGCTCGTCGAGCTTCACGTCGCTGGTCTCGGCGAGCTCCTCTTCGATGATCTCGTTGCAGAGATCGATGCACTCGTCGCAGATGTACACCCCGGGACCCGCGATGAGCTTCTTGACCTGCTTCTGACTCTTACCGCAGAACGAGCATTTCAGCAGGTCGCCGCCATCTCCGATACGTGCCATTGGGCCACCACCACTTCCTGATCGGCGCGTACCTCAACGGTACCTGCGCTGGTTACTCGTCTTACTGATTTGTGCGTGCCGCGCCCGCTCGATGACCTCCGAGCCTACGGGCTCGGGCACGCACTGCCGGGGCGAAATCGCCCGGCGTGTCGACACCCGAGCCCTTCGGCTCGCTGCGCCGCCGGACTAGGCCCGCGCGGACTTCTTGCGGTACTCGAAGACCTCGTCGACGATCCCGTATTCCTTGGCCTGCTCGGCGGTGAGGATGTTGTCGCGATCGGTGTCCCGACGGATCGTGGCCGGCTCCTGGCCGGTGTGCCGGGCCAGGATCTCGTCGAGCCGGTTGCGGATCCGCTCGATCTCGGCGGCCTGGATCTCGAGGTCAGAGACCTGGCCCTGGAACGCGCCGCCGGTGCGCGGCTGGTGGATCAGGATGGTGGCGTTGGGCAGCGCGGCGCGCTTGCCCGGGGTGCCGCCGGCCAGCAGGATCGCCGCGGCCGAGGCCGCCTCACCCAGGCACACGGTGACGATGTCGCAGTGCACGTACTGCATGGTGTCGTAGATCGCCAGCATGTCCGGCACGCTGCCGCCCGGCGAGTTGATGTACATGGTGATGTCGCGGTCGGGGTCCTGGCTCTCCAGGACCAGCAGCTGCGCCATCACGTCGTTGGCCACCGTCTGGTCGATCGGCGTGCCGACGAAGACGATGCGCTCTTCGAAGAGCTTGGCGTACGGGTCGTACTGGCGCTGGCCGTTCGGGGTGTTCTCGATGAACGACGGCAGGATGTAGCGCGCCTGGATCTGCTTGAGCGCGAGGGCCGAATCGGGAATGCCGGCGCGGACGTCGGCCGGAAGGTCGTTGTACATGGGTTCTCCGATGAGGTGGTGGGTCGGGCGGACGGCCGAGATCATGCGCCCGGGCGGGCGACGCTGGTGACCACGTGGTCGACGATGCCGTAGTCCTTGGCTTCGTCGGCGGTGAACCACTTGTCGCGATCGGCGTCGGCCTCGATCTTCTCCAGCGGCTGACCGGTGAACTGCGCGTTCAGCCGGTTCATCTCCTTCTTGGTGGCCGCGAACTGCTCGGCCTGAATGGCGATGTCAGCCGCCGTGCCGCCGATGCCCGCCGACGGCTGGTGCATCATGATGCGGGCGTGCGGCAGTGCGTGGCGCTTGCCCTTGGCGCCTGCGGCGAGCAGGAACTGGCCCATCGAAGCGGCCATGCCCATCGCGTAGGTGGCGACGTCACACGGCGCCAGCTGCATGGTGTCGAAGATCGCCATGCCCGCCGTGACGCTGCCGCCCGGCGAGTTGATGTACAGGCTGATGTCCCGTTCCGGGTCCTCCGCAGCGAGCAGCAGGATCTGCGCGCAGAGGCGGTTGGCGATGTCGTCGTCCACCTGGGTGCCCAGGAAGATGATGCGCTCACGCAGCAGGCGCTCGAAGACCGAGTCGGTCAGGTTCAGGCCGGCGACCCCCGAGCTCATAGCGGGCGGCGTGTACAGGTTGCTCACAGTAGAAAGTCCCATCTCCTCTTGGCGGCCATCACAGTCGAAGGCCCGAGCCCGGTTGAAAGCTGTCACCGAGATTAATCACTTCTGGGCCCCCAGTTGTTCCGCACACCCCGTCGATTCGCTGACAGCGGAACCGACCTGGGGCCGACGGACCCGCGACCTCCCGAGCGGGGACCCCGCGGATGCAGGCGGCCGGGACCGGAATGTCCGGTCCCGGCCGCGTGCGGCGTTCTTACGGGGTGTCGATCACGCCTCGGCGTCGTCGGCGTCCTCGTCGTCGCTCGCGTTACCGAAGAAGGTCTCGTGTCGATCACGTCGCCGTTGGTGTCGGTGACGGTCACGTCGCCGATCACACCGGCGAGCGCCTTGTTGCGGCGGACGTCGGCGTACAGCGCGCCGATCTGGTTGGCACCCTGCAGCTGCTGGATGAACTCCTGCGGCGGCATGCCGTAGCGCTGCGCCTGCAGCATGATCTGCTGGGTCAGCTCGTTCTGGTCCACCTCGGTCTCGGCGGCGTCGGCGATGGCGTCCAGCAGCAGCTGGGTGCGCACCGACTTCTCGGCCTCCACCTTCGACTCGGCGTCCCAGTCCTCGCGGGTCTTGCCCTGCGCCTCGAGGAAGCGGGCGACCTGCTCGTCGTCGTGACCGAGGGCGTGGATCAGCTGGTGCTGGGTGGCCTCGAGCTCGTCGTCGACGACCTTCTCCGGCAGCGGGAACTCGACCTCTTCGAGCAGCTGGTCGAGCACGGCGTCGCGGATGGCGCCGGCCTGCTCGTACTTCTTGGAGTCGGCCACCTGACGGCGGACGTCCTCGCGCAGCTCGTCGACGGTGTCGAACTCGCTGGCCATCTGGACGAAATCCTCGTCCAGCTCGGGCAGCTCGCGAACCTTGACCGACTGCACGGTCGCGGTGACCTCGGCCTCGGAGTCGGCGTGCTCGCCGGCGATCAGGGTGGTGGTGAAGGTGGCGGTCTCGCCGGCCTTCAGACCGGTGATGGCCTCGTCCAGGCCGTCGATCAGGTCGCCGTTGCCCAGCTCGTGTGAGAGGCCCTCGGTGCTGGCGTCGGGCACGTCTTCACCGTCGACGGTGGCCGACAGATCCAGCGTCAGGAAGTCGCCGGTCTCGGCGCCGCGCTCCACGGCGACCAGGGTGCCGAAGCGCGAACGCAGCGACTCGAGCTGCTCCTCGACGTCGGCGTCGCTGATCTCGATCGGATCCACCTGCACCGACAGTGCAGCGAACTCGGGGAGGGTGATCTCCGGACGCACGTCGACGACGGCGGTGAAGGTCAGGGGCTCGCCGTGGACCAGGTCGCCGAGTTCGATCTCGGGCTGGCTGATGGCGTTGGTCTCGGTCTCGGCCAGGGCCTGGCTGTACTTGGCCGGCAGGGCGTCGTTGACGACCTGCTCGAGGACGGCCTCGCGACCGACGCGGGCCTCGATGATCTTGGCCGGGGCCTTGCCCGGGCGGAAGCCGGGGATACGGATCTGCTGGGCCAGCGCCTGGTACGCCCGGTCGAAGTCGCCGGACAGCTCCTCGAACGGAACCTCGACATTCAGCTTGACTCGGGTCGGGCTCAGCTGCTCGACGGTGCTCTTCACGACGTTGGTGCTCCTTTTTGTTACCTGTGCTCGTCGGTGACTTCGATTGGTCGGGATGACAGGATTTGAACCTGCGACCCTCCGCTCCCAAAGCGGATGCGCTACCAAGCTGCGCCACATCCCGGCGGCCGCGACAGAGGTCGGCACGGCCAAACGCACATAGTACGTGGCGACCCGCCGCACCCCCACATGCGGGAGGTGTTTTGTCGATCCGGAACACCCTCGAGTAATGTTCCGGACGCAGGTCGCTTCGGATCGCTCCGAAACCGTCGTGCCACGCGGGTGTAGCTCAATGGTAGAGCCCTAGTCTTCCAAACTAGCTACGCGGGTTCGATTCCCGTCACCCGCTCGTTTCGGTCCGGCCGACCGGTGTTCGCACCGGTCGGCCCTTGCCTTTCCGGCTGGTTTCGGACCGTGCGCGGGCGGATCGTCGCCGTCTCGCACTAATCGTGACACAAGCCACCGCGACCGCCAATCGCCGCATCTGCGCTGCTCACCGGCCGGTTCGAACCGCGACGGCACCGCGAAACGGCACGCGGTCGGCCGGATCGACATGGCAGGATCGCAACGGTTGTGTAACGATGCTCTCTGTACGTCTCTCGGGGGGACGTCTTCCATGACATCGAACGAAAGTCTGACCATTGCTTAACGCCAAGACTTCGGGCCGACGTAACAGCCTGGCTGCCCGACTCGTCGCCGTCGCCGTGGGTGCGGCGGCCCTGTCGCTCGCAGTGCCCGCTGTCGCCGACGCGAATCCGGTCGACAAGGTCACCATCTTCCCGGGTGGCCCGACCGTCGAGATCCCGGAGATCCCGGGTCTGCCGACGCCGCCGGAGAAGACCACGCCGAAGCCGCAGTCCACCGAGCCCGCCGTTCCCGGCGTGCCCGCGATGCCGAACGTGAAGACCAAGACCGGTTACGTCGCACTCGCCGACGACGCCACCCACACCATCTACTGGTGGAAGGACGGCCGGTACATCAAGCAGATGCCGATCTCCATGGGCTCGGACCGCTTCCCCACCGACAACGGCGTGTACCACACGATGGAGAAGTACCGCGACATGTACATGGACAGCTCCACGTACGGTGTCCCGGTCGATTCCCCGGACGGCTACCGCACCTACGTCGAGTACGCCACCCGCATGTCCAACTCGGGCATCTTCATCCACGCCGCTCCGTGGTCGGTGAACCAGCAGGGCAACACCAACGTGAGCCACGGCTGCATCAACGTGAGCACCGAGAACGGTCGCTGGGTCTACGAGAACATCGAGACCGGCACCCCGATCGTGGTGCGCGGCACCGTCGGCGGCCAGTACAACGGCTGATCGACCCCGTGATCTAGACAACGCGGTGATCTGACAACGCGGCCCTCCCGGACTCGGGAAGGCCGCGTTGCGCATCGGGAGGCTCGTGGTTACGCCGCGGTGCCGGTGGGGTCGGGCGCGCCCAGCGTCACCTGCACCTGCAGCCAGTGCGCGAGGTTCTCGCAGCCGGTGGTGTCCGGGTCGGTCAGCGGGGCACGACGATACGGCTCGCTGTCGTAGCTGACGTGCCGGCCGCCGAGCGGATTGGCCCAGGCCAGCCCGCGCAACGACAGCTGCGACGGCAGGTAACCCCGCACCTCGCGGGCCGCCACGGCCAGCCGACCGATGTCCTTGCGCCACTGACTCGGCCGCACCGCGGTCGCCGCGGCGTTCTGCAGGTCCGCCGCACGGACACGGTTCCACGCCTGCCCGGCCCAGCGCCCGAGCGTGCGGACCGAGAAGCCCTCGGACAGATCGGCGACGTCGCGAATCAGCGAGTCCGGGCTCGCATTGCAGATCACGTCGTCGGACGTGCCCACCCAGTACGCAGGCACCGACGACGGCAGGTCGGGCCCCGGTCCGGCCACGCCCCATCCGGAGCAGCCGGCCACGACGCCCGGCGGCTGGTGCGGGTCGGCGACGAAACCGACCGCAGCCACCGCCGGAATGTGTTGTTGCGCAAGGAGGTGCCGAATCACGACGGCCCCCTGCGAATAGCCGATCAACATCACGGTGGCGGCCGGATCGGCGGCGAGCTCGGTGTCGATCGCGGCCGACAGCGCCGCCACGCCCGCGGCCACGCTCGTCTGGTAGTCGTCGCCGGCCAGCCGTGGACTCGGCCCGTAGCTGGCCGGGTACGGCACCCAGCGCGCGACGAACCGGTCGTCGAGGGCCTCGGTGACGGCGGCGAGCATGCCGGCCGGATCGGTGCGGTGGTCGTCGACCCAGGATTCCCCGGTGCCGCCCACGGCGAGCACCGTGACGGGCTGAGCGCGCGGACCGGTGAGCATGGCACCCACTGTGCCGGGTCCGGCTGAGCGGGCACCCGGCCGGCACCTGAGGAGTCGCTGATAGTCTGCGAACCGGGTTCAGCTCTGGCAGGACGGGCACCAGAAGAGGTTGCGACCCTCCAGCTCCTGCCAGGCGATCGGAGTGCCGCACAGCCGGCAGGGCTCCCCGGCCCGCCGGTAGACGTAGGTGCGGGGACGGTTCGCCGCGTAGGCGGGTGCGCCGTGGTCGTGGTCGGGCCGGACGACGTGGATGCGCCCGCGCTCGGCGCCCACCGCCATCAGGGCCACCAGGTCGGCCCAGATCTCGGCGAACTCCTCGGCCGTGAGGGACGTGCCCGGACGCAGCGGGTCGATACCGGCGCGGAAGAGCACCTCGGCGCGGTAGATGTTGCCGACCCCGGCGATGACCTTCTGATCCATCAGCAGCGAGCCGATGGCGCGCCGGGACCGCGCGATCGCGGCAGCCGCCTGCGCCGGATCGGCGTCGGCCCGCAACGGATCCGGACCCAGCCGCGCCAGCAGCGCGTCGAGGTCGGGCGGGGTGTAGAGCTCGCAGGCGTTGGGGCCGCGCAGGTCCACACCGAGGTCGGTGCCGATCATCCGCATCCGGACCTGGCCCACCGGGTCGGGCATCGGTAGGTCTTCCTCGGTGAACGCGCCGTAGATCCCGAGGTGGATGTGGACCATACGGGCGCTCGACGCGGCCTCCGGGCCGTCGTCGAAGGTGTAGACGAGGTGTTTTCCCCACGCCTCCGCCGTGGCGAACCGCATGCCGTCGAGCAGGGCCGCCTCCGGCCCGAACCGGCCCTGCGGGCTCTGGACCTGCACCCGCTGGCCACCGAACTGCCGCTGCTGCCGCCGGGCCAACCGGTGCAGCGCGTGACCTTCGGGCATGCGGGCTCAGGCCTGCGGGAGGTTCTTCTCGCCGGTGGTCTCGTACTCGCCGATCAGATCCAGGCGACGCTGGTGCCGTGGCTCGTCCGACCACGGGGTCGCCACGAACGCGTCGACGATGGCCAGCGCTTCCTCCTTCGAGTGCATGCGGCCGCCGAGGCCGATCAGCTGCGCGTTGTTGTGCTGGCGCGCGAGCTGCGCGGTCTCCACACTCCACGCGAGTGCGCAGCGGGCACCCTTGACCTTGTTGGCCGCGATCTGCTCGCCGTTGCCGCTGCCGCCGAGCACGATGCCCAGGCTGCCCGGATCGGCGACGACGCGCTCGGCGGCGTCGAGGCAGAACGGCGGGTAGTCGTCGACGGCGTCGTACTCGTGCGCACCGCAGTCGATCACTTCGTGACCGGCAGCGCGAAGATGGTCGGCGATCTCGTTCTTTCGTTCGAAACCGGCATGGTCAGCACCCAGGTAGATCCGCATGCTGCCACTATAGTTTGGTCGTGAACACGCACGCGCCCATCCCCTCGGTCCCCGGCATCGTCGACCGCGCCGTCGTGGTTCCGCCGCCCCACGTCCCCGGTCCGGACGCCCTCTGGCGACCGCCCGCGGTGTACTCGAGCAGGCCTCGCTTCCATCCGTGGGAGCTGCCGATGCTCGTTCTCGTGGTGCTGCTGAGCCTCGGCGGGTACGCGACCGTCCTGGCGCTGGTAGCGACCGGGGAGATCAGCGACTACTTCCTGTTGGTGCTGGCGCTGCCGGTCCTGGTGCTGTTCGCCCGCGGCGTGCTGTTCGCGCAGCAGCGAGTCGGGGCGGTGCAGATGACGCCGACGCAGTTCCCCGAGGGCTACCGGATGATGGTCGAGGCCGCCGCGCGCTACGGGTTGCGCTATGTGCCCGACGGCTACGTGGTGAACGGCAACGGCGCGATCAACGCCTTCGCCTCCGGCCACGGTTTTCGGCGCTACATCGTGATCTATTCGGACCTGTTCGAGGTGGGCGGCGCGGCCCGCAGCCCGGAGGCGCTGGAGTTCGTCATCGCCCACGAGGTGGGCCACATCGCCGCGGGCCACACTTCGTATTGGCGGCAGTTGCTCACCGGCACGGTGATGTCGATTCCGATCCTGGGCACCACGCTCTCCCGCGCCCAGGAGTACACGGCCGACAACTACGGCTACTACACCCGCCCGTCCGGTGCGCCCGGCGCGATCGGCCTGATGGCCGCGGGCAAGTACATGCTGGGCGCGGTGGATTTCGACCAGTTCGCCGACCGGGCCGTGCTGGAGAAGGGCTTCTTCGTCACGCTGGTCAATCTGCTGTCCACCCACCCGGTGCTGACCTGGCGAGCCGCCGCGCTGCGCGACCGCACCCGGGCCGGTGCGATCGTGCTGCGCCCGCGCCAGGCCACCCGCGGTATCGGCAGCGGACACACCCTGCCGATCGACGAACCGCTGTCGTCGGCCCGACCGGCGCCGGGCAGTCTGCCCAACGAGTTGGCGAACCCGCCCAAATTCTGAACCCGCCGGGGCGCTGACTAGTCGAACGCGGGATCTTCGGTGCGGGTGCGCTTGAGTTCGAAGAAGTGCGGGTAGCCGGCCAGCGCCACCACGCCGTCCCACACGCGTCCGGCCTCTTCGCCGCGCGGGATCCGGGACAGCACCGGGCCGAAGAAGGCGACGTCGTTCACGTGGATGGTCGGGGCCCCGACGTCGTCGCCCACCTTGTCGATGCCGGCGTGGTGGCTGGTGCGGATCGCGGCGTCGAACTCGGTGGAGTCGGCGGCCGCGGCGAGGTCGGCGTCCAGCCCGGCGGCGGCCAGGGCCGCGGGGATCATCGAGGCGTCGGTGTTACCGCGGTTGTGTCGTTCGGTGCCCATCGCCGCGTACAGGCGGCCGAGCACCGCGTCGCCGTGCCGGTCGGCCGCGGCGGCCAGCACGCGCACCGGCCCCATCCCGTCGGCCAGCAGTTCGCGGTGCGAGTCCGAGATGTCCTTGCCCTCGTTGAGGACCACCAGGCTCATCAGATGGAAGTGCACGTCGATGGGCCGCACCTGCGCGGCCTCCAGAATCCAGCGCGAGGTGATCCAGCACCACGGGCACAGCGGGTCGAACCAGAAATCCACACGATCGCGATCAGCCATAGGGCCATTCAAGCACTTCGGCTTCCGGTGCGGTTGCCAGGAGATCGTGATCACCGTTACGTTGGGTTACAGGTCGGGGGACCGCAACCGTCGAAGGACTCCCACGATGACTACATCGCGAGCAAGGACTAAGACCACAAGTACCAGGACCACCGCCACCCGCGCCGCGTTCGTCGTCGGCGCCGTCGTGGCCACCGCAGCGGCGGCGGGCCTCGCCGCCGCACCCGCCCAGGCGGCACCGCCCGGCGCCGTCACCATCGCCTCCGCGCCGATCTCCGTGGTGCAGTGGCCCGCCGTCGGCCTCCAGTTCAGCGGCCTCGTGGTGCCGATGCCGGCGCTCGGCAACGTCACCGCGGCCACCACCGGCCAGCGCGGAATCACCCGACTGGCGGCCCCGTTCCCCGCCACCACCTGCTCGGCCAGCGGCGGCGGTGCACTCGTGTCGATCAACTGGCTCAACGTGACCAACGGCCGCAGCGGCAACGCCACCGTGAAGCCGTGCCCCAACTTCCTGGACCCGACGCCGCACCACCGGGACGTGGCCACCGGATCCGGCCAGGTGGTGCTCAGCACCCACCTGATCGGCTCGCGGGCCTACCCCAATGCAGCCCAGCCGTCGCTCCCGGGCGCGGGCGGTTTCATCGCGCCCTGAGCTGCGCCCCACCACCCGCGCGCGGGACTACAGTCGGACAGGTGACTGCACCCAATTTGACTCGCGCTGCGGCCGCTGAGCGCGCGGCGACCATCGACGTCCAGAACTACCGGATCACCCTCGACCTGACCTCCGGTCCGGACACCTTCGTCTCCCACACGGTGGTGACCTTCACCGCCGAGGAAGGCGGCCGAACGTTCATCGATCTGGTTGCCCCGCAACTCGTTTCGGCCAATCTCAACGGAAACGACCTCGACGTCGCCGACTACGACGAGTCGGTGGGGCTCACCCTCCCGGACCTCGCGCAGGAGAACGTCCTGTCCGTGGTCGCGCACTGCGCCTACTCCAACACCGGTGAAGGCCTGCATCGTTTCGTCGATCCGGCCGACGACGCCGTGTACCTGTACTCGCAGTTCGAGACCGCCGATGCCAAGCGCATGTTCGCCTGCTTCGATCAGCCCGATCTGAAGGCGACGTACTCGGTGAAGGTGCTGGCGCCCGCCGACTGGCAGGTGATCTCCAACGGCGCGACCGTCGAGACCACCCCCGCCGCCGGCGGCGCCGTCGAGCACGTCTTCGCGACCACCGAGATCATGAGCACCTACCTGGTCGCGTTGATCGCCGGTCCGTACGCGGTGTGGTCCGACGAGTACGTCGACGAGCACGGCACCATTCCATTGCGCCTGTTCTGCCGCGCGTCGCTCGCCGAGTTCATGGACGCCGAGCGCCTGTTCACCGAGACCAAGCAGGGCTTCGGCTTCTACCACCGCACCTTCGGGATCCCGTACGCCTTCGGCAAGTACGACCAGCTGTTCGTCCCCGAGTTCAACGCCGGCGCGATGGAGAACGCCGGCGCGGTGACCTTCCTGGAGGACTACGTCTTCCGCTCCCGCGTGACCCGCTACCTGTACGAGCGCCGCGCCGAGACGATCCTGCACGAGATGGCGCACATGTGGTTCGGCGACCTGGTCACCATGACCTGGTGGGACGACCTGTGGCTCAACGAGTCCTTCGCGACCTTCGCCTCGGTGCTGTCGCAGGTGGAGGCCACCGAGTACACCAACGCGTGGACCACCTTCGCCAACGTCGAGAAGAGCTGGGCGTACCGCCAGGATCAGCTGCCGTCCACGCACCCGATCGCCGCGGACATCCCCGACATCGCGGCCGTGGAAGTGAACTTCGACGGCATCACCTACGCCAAGGGCGCCTCGGTCCTCAAGCAGCTGGTGGCCTACGTGGGTCTGGAGCCGTTCCTGGCCGGACTCCGCGAGTACTTCGACGACCACCGCTTCGCCAACGCCACCTTCGCCGATCTGGTCGGCGCACTGGAGCGCGCTTCCGGCCGCGACCTGTCCGGTTGGGGCGACCAGTGGCTCAAGACCACCGGCATCAACGTGCTGCGTCCGGACTTCACCCTCGACGACGACGGCCGGTTCACCGCCTTCGCCGTGCTGCAGGAGGGCGCGGCGCCCGGCGGCGGCGAGACCCGCGTGCACCGCATGCGCATCGGCATCTACGACGACGACGCCAACGGCCGACTCGCCCGGACCCACGTGGTGGAGATCGACGTGGACGGTCCGCGCACCGAGGTCCCCGAACTGGTCGGCGTGCACCGCGGCGCGCTGGTCCTGCTTAACGACGACGACCTGACCTACGCCGCGGTGCGCCTCGATCCGGGATCACTGGCCACTGCCACCTCGCGGGTCGCCGACATCGTCGAACCGATGCCGCGCACGCTGGTGTGGTCGGCGGCGTGGGAGATGACCCGCCAGGCCGAGATGCGGGCGCGCGACTTCGTCGCCCTGGTGAGCGCCGGCATCGGTGCCGAGACCGAGGTCGGCGTGGTCCAGCGCGTGCTGCTGCAGGCCGCCACCGCGTTGGAGGCCTACAGCGAACCGGGGTGGGCCGCCGCCACCGGTCGGCCCGCCTTCGCCGCCCGCCTGCTGGAGCTGGCGCGCGACGCCGAGGCCGGCTCGGATCATCAGCTCGCGTTCCTGTCTGCGCTCTGCGGCGCGGTGTCGCGCCCCGAAGAGCAGTCGGTCCTGCGCGCGCTGCTCGACGACGCCGACCCGGCGTCGGTGGGCCTGCCCGGCCTGACGGTGGACGCCGAACTGCGGTGGAAGCTGATCAAGTCGCTCGCCGCCGCCGGTGCGATCGACGCGGCCGCCATCGACGCCGAGGCCGCGCGCGACAACACCGCCGCCGGTGCCCGACATGCCGCCGCGGCCCGTTCGGCCCGTCCCCTGGCCGAGGCCAAGGAGCAGGCGTGGACCACCGCGTTCGACGACGATTCCGTCGCCAACGTCACGGTGCGTGCCATGGTCGAGGGCATCGTCGCCCCCGGTCAGTCCGAGCTGTTGACGCCGTACACGCAGCGCTACTTCGCCGAGGTCGCGCAGCTGTGGGTGCGTCGCTCCAGCGAGGTGGCCCAGACCGTCGTCGTGGGTCTGTACCCGACGTGGGACATCAGTGCGGAGGGGCTGGCGGCCGCCGACGCCTTCCTGACGCAGGAGCTGCCGCCGGCGCTGGCCCGATTGATCGTCGAGGGCCGCGCGGGCGTGGAGCGTTCGCTACGGGCCCGCACCGTCGACGCGGGCTGACCGACCGAACAAGAACCGCCCCGCACCTTGGCGAAAGGTGCGGGGCGGTTCGTGTGGTGGTGCGGGTATTACGGGCGAGCGACAGCGGTGGCCATCACGCGCAGCGCGGAGACCAGTCCGTCGATCAGCTGGTTCTCGCGGAACGCGGAGACCGCTGCGGTCACACCCAGTTCGGCGACGCGGTCGTTGACACGACCGGCCACCTCGGCGCCCGAGACCACGACGATGTCGCGGGTGTTCGGGGAGACGGCGATCAGGGTGCCGTAGGCCGGCTCCGGCGCCTGCGCGAGGACCGCGCGGGCATCCGCCAGGACGTCGGCGCCCAGGTCGCCGATGTACACCGAAAAGCGCACCTCGGCGAGGTTGCTGGCGTCGCGCAACGCCTCGTCGAGCGCGATCAGTTCGTCACGCGAGAACGGGGGCGTGTCGAAGGTGGCGCCGGGGAACAGCGCCGCCGAGATACGGCCGCTGGCCGTGGTCGCGGCACCGAGGGGCAGACCCTCGGCGTTGGAATGACCGGCCAGGTCGACGACTCCGGCGGTCTGCGAAACGATTTCACCACTTGCCACTTGCGTACCCTCCCTCGATGTCGGCAGGCTCGAAATGACGAGGCAGTGCCATGGGTTCGATTTCTGTTGCACTGAACAACGCCGGGGCGCGGTCCCACTTCTTGTCCAGCGTGTACTCGGGAATGCGCGGACGCGTGATCCCCGAGGAGAACAGCATCGACACCACACACAGGGCCACGGCGAGCAGAACCAGCACGATCACTGTCAACCCGATGGGTACGACAAAGTCTTCCACTGTCAGCCTTTCGACGAGCGTCCGCTGTCGGACGCGTCCAGTCCGCGGGCTGCGGACCGTCTTTCGCTGTCTAATTTAACCCACCCCGGCCCGTTGCGTGCGCGGAGGGCCTACAGCGCGTCGTAGACGGTTCCCGAGGCTCGCGCACAGAGTCATGGACAATGGGGGTCGTGACGACCTTTTACGAGCAAATCGGTGGCGAAGAGACGTTTCGAGCGATCACCGAACGGTTCTACGCCGAGGTGGCCCACGACGAGATTCTGCTGCCGATGTACCCGGAGGAGGACTTGAGCGGCGCCGAGCGGCGCCTGCGCCTGTTCCTCATGCAGTACTGGGGCGGACCGCACACGTACTCCGACGAACGCGGCCATCCGCGCCTGCGCATGCGGCACGTGCCGTACACCATCGGCCCAGCGCAGCGGGATGCCTGGCTGCGGTGCATGGACGTCGCCGTCGCCTCGATCGGGCCCGACGTGCTCGACGACGAGCACCGCGCCCGACTGCAGGAGTATCTGCGTGCGGCCGCGCAATCCCTGATGAACAGCCCCGTATGACAGGATTCACCGCGTGACTTCCGACTATCCCACCGAGGTTCTGCCCCTGCCGCCGCTCGCGGCCCAGCCCGGCGGCGGAGACTGGTGGACCGACGCAGTGGTCTACCAGATCTACCCGCGGTCGTTCTCCGACCTGGGCGGCGACGGCATCGGCGACCTGGCCGGCATCGTCGACAAGCTCGGCTACCTCGAGTTGCTCGGCGTCGACGCCATCTGGCTGTCCCCGGTGATGCGCTCCCCCATGGCCGACCACGGTTACGACGTCTCCGATCCCCGCGACATCGACCCGACCTTCGGCACGCTCGCCGACTTCGATGCGCTGATCGCCGAAGCCCACGACCGCGACATCCGCGTGACGATGGACCTGGTGCCCAACCACACCAGCGACCAGCACGCGTGGTTCGCGGCCGCCCTCGGGGCCGGCCCCGCCAGCCCCGAGCGCGCCCGCTACCACTTCCTGCCCGGACGCGGCGAGACCGGCGAACTGCCGCCCAACAACTGGACGAGCGTCTTCGGCGGCCCGGCGTGGAGCCGCGTGCGCGAGGCCGACGGCGAGCTCGGCGAGTGGTACCTGCACCTGTTCGCGCCCGAGCAGCCCGACCTCAACTGGGACAACCCCGAGGTGATGGCCGACCTGGAGACCACCATGCGGTTCTGGCTCGATCGCGGCGTCGACGGTTTCCGGATCGACGTGGCGCACGGTATGGCCAAGGCGCCGGGTCTGCCGGACATGATCGAGCCCGCGGTGGTGCTCAAGCACACCGACGACGACCCGCGGTTCAACAACGAGGCCGTGCACGAGATCCACCGCCGCATCCGCGCCGTGATGGATCAGTACCCGGGCACCGCGAACGTCGGCGAGGTGTGGGTCGACGCCAACGAACAGTTCGCCGCGTACGTGCGCCCCGACGAACTGCACCTCGGCTTCAACTTCCGGCTCGCCACCGTCGACTTCGAGTCGACCGCCATCCGCGAGGCCATCGAGGAGTCGCTGGCCGCGGTGTCCGCGGTCGGTGCGACGCCCACGTGGACGCTGTCCAATCACGACGTCGAGCGTGAGACGAGCCGCTACGCACCGCCCGTCCCGGCCACCGACAACGACGACGACGCGCTCCGCGCGGAGGAGAACGCGCTGGGCATCGGGATCGCCCGGGCCCGCGCGATGGCGATGGTCGAGCTGGCGTTGCCCGGCTCGGTCTTCCTCTACAACGGTGCCGAACTCGGCCTCCCGAACGTGGAGCTGCCCGACGAGGCGCTCGTCGACCCGGTCTGGGAGCGGTCCGGCCGCACCGAGCGCGGTCGCGACGGCTGCCGGGTGCCGCTCCCCTGGGAAGGCGAGGAGGCACCGTTCGGCTTCAGCACCAACCCGAACACGTGGCTGCCGATGCCCGCGGACTGGGACCGGTTCACCGTCGAGAAGCAACTGGAGGACGTCTACTCCACGCTGTCGCTGTACCGACAGGCCATCGAACTGCGCTACGACCGACCGGAGTTCAGCGGCCCCCGCGTGGACTGGTACGGCGCGCCCGACGGCTGTCTGGCCTTCCGGCGACCGGGCGGCGCGATCTGCGCGCTCAACGCCACGCAGACGCCCGTCCCCCTGCCACACGGCGAGATCCTTCTGGTCAGCCTCCCGCTGGTCGACGGCATGCTCGCACCCAACTCGGCCGCCTGGCTGGTCTGACTACAGGAGAGACAGACCCAGCCGGGCGCGGCGCTGGTACACCGAGCCGTAGCGTGCGTCCACGCGGATCCAGGCCGGGCTCATCCGGACCCGGACGGGTTCGCCCTCGGCGATGGCCGTCAGCGGCGAGTCCTCGGTGATCTCGCGACCGTCGCCGTCGCGCACGAAGCCCATCGAGGTCAACGCGAACACCGCGCGCATGGTGATCTCGGCGCGCTCGTCCGGCGCCTCGTCGCGACTCACCGTGAGGACCGTCTGATCCAGCAGCGACGAGGCAGGCCCCAATGCTCCGGACTCCTCCCGCGCTACCTGAGAACCCTTGCGCGCCAACGCGATCAGCTCGCGGGCCGGGATGTCGTCCACGTGCACGAAGCCGTCGCTCCCGGGCAGCGCACCGCGCCAGGCCGCAGGCAGAGCGAAACCCAGCGCCACCACGTCGTCGCCGGCGGCCAGCGAGGCGGACACCGCGCCGGCGTCGGCCACCACGTCGGTCGGTTCCAACGAGCCGAACACCGCGCGGGTGGCCAGGACGTCGAAGCCGGTGCGCACCCACAGGCCCACCAGTCCGTCGTCGCGGCGCCGCAGACGCAGCACCCCGGAGTCGTCGACGCGCACCGCGCGCGCGACGAAGGCCGCGGTGTCGCCGCGGTCTTCGGGCGAGGCGAGCGTCAAACCCCGTGGTACACCGGCAGATTCGGTCATGGCGCGGCCGGATCGCGCAGGAACGACTGCAGGTATTCCTTTTCCTCCGCGGGGATCCGGCGCGGACGCTGCGTGTCGATGTCGAAGGACACCAGCTGGGTGCTGGCGACGACGGCGGGTTTGCTGTCGGGTGCGGCACCGTGCGGGCGCACCTCGTAGCCGACGGTGAAGTCGACCGCGCGGACGCGTTCGACGAACATGGTCACCGCGATCGGCGACTCGTCGTGTCGGATCTGGCCCTGGTACTTGACGTGCAGATCGGCCACCAGGCAGCCCTTGCGCATCGGATGCGTGGGCTTGTCGTCGTAGAAGAGCCACGGAATCCGGGCTTCCTCCAGCAGGTCACCATCCGAGCGTGGTTGATGTGGGCGAAGACGTCCATGTCCGACCACCGCACCGGCACCTGGACGACGTAGCCGTCCGGCGTCCGGTGTCCGTTGTCCTCGAAAAGTCTTCTGCCCGGGTCGATCTCGGTTGCGTCGTGCGGCACGGTGCCACCTCCTCGTCACTCCACCCTACGGCGACGCCCCGCGCGGTCACACCACGCTGCGCAGGGCGCGCACGGCCACGGCCAGTCCGGCGACGCCCGGCTCGGACGCGTTCTTCACCTCGTCGACGGTGGCCAGCACGCGCGCCAGGGTGGCGCTGTGCGCCTGTTCCCAGTCTGCGATCTTGTCCTCGGCGCTCTCCCCCGGATCCGACAGCGCCAGAATCGCGGAGGTGATCGAGCGGACCAGGGCGTGCAGGTCGTCGCGCAGCGCGAGGCGGGCCAGCAGGTGCCAGTGGTCCCGGCGTTCCTGCTGCTCGACGGCCACCAGCAACTCGTCGATGGCGAAGTGCTCGAGGACTGCGAAGGCGAGGTCGCCGACCTCGGCCACGGCCCGGTCGGTGATCTCGGCCAGATCAGCGATGTCGAGCAGGTGCACGCGGTACGGTGCGCGGGCCACGGCCCGAGCCAGGTCGGGATCGGCGCCGCGGGCGACGAAGTCGACGCTGACCGCCTCCAGGTCCGCGGCGATCGTCGGCCGCGCCCACCCGTCGATCTGGTCGGTCAGGTGCGCGACGTCCCGGTAGCGACGCACCTCGGCGGCGATGGCCAGCGGCTGCGGCCGATGTTCGAGGAACCAGCGGCTGGCCCGGGAGAGCAGCATGCGGGCTCGTTGCGTCATGGCGTCGAGCACCGCGGCGTCGAGGCCGGCGGCGCGGAGCACGGCGATCTGCGCACTGAATCCGAAGACTTCGGTGACCGCCGTGAACGCGCGGGCGATCTCGGTGACCGTCGCGGTGGTGGCCTCCTCGATGCGGAACAGGTGCGTGATCCCGCCGTCGTCGACGATCTGATTGACCAGCATGGTGGCCGCCAGCTGGCGCCGGAGGCTGTGGCCGTCGATGCCCGCGGCGAAACGTTCCCGCAGGGGCACCGGGAAGTAGTCCCGCACCAGCGGACTGAACACGTCGCCGTCGAGCAGCGGTGACGCCACGAGTTGGGCCTTGGCCTGCAGTTTGACGTGCGCCATCACCGTGGCCAGTTCGGGGCTGGTGAGCCCCCGACCGAGGTCCCCGGCGCGGCGTGCCAGCAGCGCCTCCGGCGTCGGCAACGTCTCCAGGGCGAGGTCCACTCCGTGCTCGGCCAGCTCGGCGAGCAGCCGGGCGTAGAGGTCGGCCTCGTCGTCGGCGCGCCGCCGCGCGCAGCCCAGCTCCGCGTTCTGGCTGATGTTGTCGGCCAACACGAGCGTCGCCACCTCGTCGGTCATCGACTCCAGCAGGCCGTCGCGGTCACCCGGCGCCAGAGTGCCGGCGGTGATCTGCGCGTCGAGCAAGATCTTGATGTTGACTTCGTGATCGGAGCAGTCGACGCCCGCCGAATTGTCGAGGGCATCGGTGTTGATCCGCACCCCGCACAGGTCCGCCTCCACCCGCCCGCGTTCGGTGACGCCCAGGTTGCCGCCCTCGCCGACCACCTTGACGCGCAACTGATCCGCGCTGACGCGGACCGCGTCGTTGGCCTTGTCCCCCACCTGCGCATCGGACTCGTCGCTTGCCCGCAGGTAGGTGCCGATCCCGCCGTTGAAGAGCAGATCGACCGGTGACCGCAGGATCGCGCGGATCAGTTCCGGCGGCGACAGCGCGGTCACCGTCTCAGCCAGGCCCAGAGCGGCCCGCACCTGGCCGCTGACCGGAATCGACTTGACCTCGCGGGCGTAGACGCCACCGCCCGCGCTGATCAGGTCGGTGCGATAGTCGCCCCACGACGAGCGCGGCAGCGCGAACAGCCGCGCGCGTTCGGCGTAGGACGCGGCCGCCTCCGGGTTCGGGTCGAGGAAGATCTGCCGGTGGTCGAAGGCCGCCACCAGCCGGGTGTGGCGGGAGGCGAGCATGCCGTTGCCGAAGACGTCGCCGCTCATGTCGCCGATCCCGACCGCAGTGAACTCCTCGGACCCGACGTCGACGTCCATTTCCCGGAAGTGCCGCTTCACCGCCTCCCAGGCTCCGCGGGCGGTGATGCCCATGGCCTTGTGGTCGTAGCCCACCGACCCCCCGGAGGCGAACGCATCGCCGAGCCAGAAACCGTAGTCGGCGGCCACCGCGTTGGCGATGTCGGAGAAACTCGCGGTGCCCTTGTCGGCGGCCATCACCAGGTACGGATCATCGCCGTCGCGGCGCGCCACCGCGCGCGGCGGGACGATCGCGCCGTCGACCCGATTGTCGGTGAGCGTGATCAGCGCGGCGACGAAGGCGCGATAGCACGCGATGCCTTCCTCGCGGAGCGCGGCTCGATCGGCGGCGACGTCCCCGGTGGCCAGCGGGGCCCGCCGCACCACGAAGCCGCCCTTGGCGCCGGCCGGCACGATCACGGCGTTCTTCACCGCCTGCGCCTTCACCAGCCCGAGTACCTCGGTGCGGAAGTCCTCGCGCCGCTCGGACCACCGGCAGCCGCCGCGCGCGACGGCGCCGAACCGCAGGTGCACGCCCTCCACGCGCGGCGAGTGCACGAAGATCTCGAACTCCGGGCGGGGCGCCGGCGCCGGCGCCAGCTGTGCGGTCGCCAGCTTGATCGCCAGCGTGGGCGCGTATCCGTCGTCGATCCGGCGGCATTCCGGGTCGTCGGCGCGGAAGTAGTTGGTGCGCAACGTGACGGCGATCGCGGCCGCGATCGCGCTGAGCACCCGGTCGGCCTCCAGACTGAGAATGGCGGCCAGCTCCGCGTCGAGGGCCTGCTCGGCGACGGCGATGCGGTCGGCGCGCTCCGCGTCGCCGATCGACGGATCGAACCGGGCACCGAACAGATCGATGAGTCCGCGCGCCGCGGCCCGGTAGTCGCCGAGGACCCCGGCGCAGTGGGCGACGCTGTTGCCGAGCCCGCACTGCTGGAGGTACCGGACGTAGGTGCGCAGCACCGCGATCTCCGCGCTGCTCATGCCCGCGCGCAAGACAAGCTCGTTGAGCGCGTCGATGTCGGTGTGTCCCAACCACATTCGACGGAAGGCCTCGGCCGAGCGCACGGCCGCGCCCGCCGGATCGGCCACCTGCACGTGACTCGCGGGCCGCACCGTGAACTCGTAGATTCGGACGCCGACACCGTCGGCCCGGTCCACGCGATACGGGTGTTCGTCGAGCACGGTGAGCCCCAGACTGGCCAGCATGGGGAGCAGTTCGGTGAGGGCGGCATCCCGGTCCGCGAGGTACAGCGCGAAGGTCCACGGCCCGTCGTGGGCGGTGCGCAGATCCACGTGCACGTCGCCCGGGACCAGGCCGACGACGAGGGGCAGGTCGCGGGCGGCGGCGGCCGGCGCGCGCTCCTCCCGGTAGCGGGTGGACACCGCGGTCAGCAGATCCGTCGCCGCACCGCCCGGCACGAGCAGCGCCCGGACCTCGTCCTCCCAGCTCGCCGCCGCCTGCGTCACCAACTGTTCCAGGCGCTGCCGCGCGGGCGACCCGATGCGCACGTCCTCGGAGCCGACACCGGCGTCCACGCGCATCATCACCTGCAACTGCGCGAGCGGTCCGTCGCCCAGTCGGGTGGCGAACTCCGACCGCGATCCGCCGAGTTCCCGCTCCAGGCCGCCGATGATCGCCGCCCGCACCTCCGACGAGTACCGATCCCGCGGCAGGAACGCGAGCACGCTGAGCGCCCGGTCGTCATGGCAGCGACGCGCGAACAGCCGCACCGATCGATCCACATTGGCCGCGAGCAGCTCGTCGAGGCGGTGCGCGATCTCGTCGACGCCGCCGGAGAACAATGCGAACAGCGGGTAGGTCTGCAGCAGTTCGACCGCCGCGAGGCCGTTGAAGGAGTCCTCGTCGTAGCCGCGTGCCCGCAGCACCTCGGCCACCTTCCGACGCACCACCGGAATGTCCCGAACGGACTGGTAGATGCCGATCGAGCTGAACGCGCCGACGAACTGGTGCTCCACGGCACCGTCGAAGAACCGCAGGATCACCGGGTAGCGCGTCCGCAGCACCCCGGTGGCGAGGTAGCCGCGATCGATCACCGGGCGCCTGCGTACCGACGCGGCGTGCTCGCCCTCGAGCGGCGCGACCCGCGCCGTCGCCGGATCGGACCAGACGCCCAGACCGGCGCCGCCCTCTCCGCGCGCATACCCGACGATGTGGAAGTTCACGCCGTCGGCGATCCACTCGATCAGCGCGCGATACTCGTCACGTTCGTCATCGGGCGCCACGAGCACATCACCGAGCGCCGTCAGCCGGGCGGCGATCGCGTCGGCATCCCGGGCCAGCGCACCCACCAGCTCCACCGCACGTGACACGGCGGCGTGCAGTCGGTCCGCGTCGAGGTCGGCGGAGCGGAAGACGCGGACGCTGATCCAGGATTCGTCGACGGCCGCCGCCGCATCATGTCCCCCGAGGTCATCCCCGAACGCCAGCAGCCGCCCGTCGTCGGCGCGCAGGACCGGCAGGATCGGGTGTTCGATCCCGGCTACCGACAGTCCGAAGGCCTCCACCGCGGTGAGCACCGATTCCACCAGCAGAGGTGTGTCGGCGACGACCACCGCGATCTCCACCGTCGCGTCGTCGGAGTCGATGATCGCGACCACCGAAGTGCCGGGCGACCGGACCTTCGCAGCGGGCGGAACGTCGGGGAACTGATCGTCGGTCATGGAACCTCCCATGTTCAGGAGGCTAGCCGCGCCCTCGTGTCATCGCGGCCGGTCACACATAGTCGTAGGCGGCCGTCACCGGCCGGCCCGGGCGGCGCGGTCCGTGCACCGGCGGTTCGACGAGTACCCGTCCGAAATCCGGATCCAGCCGCCGCCGCGCGAGCGCCTCCTCGCGATAGGCGCTGGGGGTCTGTCCGACCACCGCCTCGAAACGACGACGGAAGGTGCCGACGGACCGGAAACCGCACGCTGCGGCGATCTCGGCCACCCGGACCGTCTCCGGCGCCTGCAGCAGAGTCCGCGCGCAGTCGAGACGCCGCTCGGTGATCAGACCGGCGACGGTGATCCCCGTATCGGTGAAGTACCGGTACAGCTGGCGGAGACTCATGCTCAGCCCCTTGGCGATCGTCGACGCCGACAGATCCGGACAGGCGAAATCCCGGTCGATCCGCTCGCGCACCGCGTCGAGGACGTAATCGTCCGCCGGCCGCTGTTGGGCGAGGGCACCGCCGATGACGTCGACCACGGCCCGCTGTTCCGCGACGCCGATCCGGCGACTGCCGCCGGTGGTGTCCAGCACGAATTGCGTGACGAACTCGGCGGCCGCCGCACTGAACGGCGTGTCCAGCACCGTGGCGCCGGTTCGTCGAAGGCCCTCGCCGCGCTGGTCCACCAGCCGCGCGGGTGCCGACAGCACAGCCAAACGGGTCGGCTCAGTGAAGGTCCACTCGAGTTCCCGGTGCGGCGAGAACAGCACGAGGTGCCCGGCGGCGCACTCGATCTGCACCGCGCCGCCGCAGAGACGCAGGGTCGACGCGGTGTCGGCCACCGCCGCGTGCAGCTTCTCGTCCGCGGGGCCCGGATCGACGGGGTCCCCGATCTGCTCCAGCCGACAGGGCGTCAGCCGCGTCAGCTCGGTGGCCACCAGGCGACCTTCGGCCCGCCGAACCGTCGCGCGGAAGGCATCCGGCGCGGCGGCCGTGATCGACCCGAAGGCGGGATGTCCGGTGAGCCCGACGGCACCGGACAGCCGCACCGGTGCGTCAGTCGCCCGCATCGGCGCCGCCCTCCCGCACAGCCTGTCGGAACTGGCTCGGGGTGAGTCCGAACTCGGCACTGAAGCGTTTGGACAGCGTGCCCGCGGAGGTGAAGCCGGACGCCGCTGCCACTTCTCGCAGACTCATCCGCGGTTGCCGGACGAGCAGCTCGCGCGCGTGCGCCAGTCGTCGACGCGCGATCAGCACGGCGGGCGTGTCCTCGGTGTCGGCGAAGAAGCGGTACATGTGTCGTCTGCTCAGATACAGCATGCGGGCGACGGCGTCCCCGTCGAAGCCGGGATCGCGGTAGTGCTGCTCGATGAGCTGCGCGGTCACTTCCCGGACGTACAACTCGCTGTCTGCGGCCCGGAAACTGTCCGCCCGGTGTGGGGCGAGGGCCGCCGGATCAGTTCGGCGACGGCGAGTTCGGCGCCCGGATCGATCGGCGACTGCCGCACGGCCACATCGTTGGCGAAACGCGTGACGAAGGCTGCGGTCGCGCGCGCCAGCGGCGAGTCGTCGACCAGGGGCGCCATCGACCAGCCGCCGACCGGCCGCGGCCCGAGGAGTTCGGTGGGCACCCAGATGCCCGCGAGATCGGCGACCGCGCGCGACGAGTGCACGAACGGCGCGCCGTTGTCGACGGCCACCAGTTGCCGCGGATGGCTGTAGGTACGCGTGTGCTCACCGGCCGACACCGTGCCGCCGCCGACCAGCTGCTGGGTGCCGATGAGCACGAAGTCGGACCGGTACTGCTTCACCCTTCCGGGGTGCGGGCCGTGGTGCACGGGGTCCGCAGCAGCGAGAAGGCCATCAGGTGCGTCAGCGGACGCCAGTACAGGTATTCCTCGAACCCCGCGGGATCGTCGGCCGTGACCGCGAAGGTCTCCATCTGACTGTCGAGGCCCTGCTGCCCCACGCGATGCAGGTAGCGCGTGGGATCGGCACCGAGCGGATGCTCGGCGCCGATCGTCGTCTGCCACGTCTGAATCGCGGTCGGCGCCAGGCCGGTGGTGGCTGCCGGCCGCGTTTCCGACGTCGAACCAGTGTGCACTCTATCTCCGCTGCTTTCCGGTCACGCCCCTCATTCGGGGAGAATGTCTCATTTGCACACGAAAAATGCAACTACCGCCTCAGTCACGGGTGAGTTTGCGGTGCGTCACCCGGTGCGGGCGCGCCGCCTCGGCGCCGAGACGCTCCACCTTGTTCTCCTCGTAGGCTTCGAAGTTTCCTTCGAACCAGAACCACGTGCCTTCCTCGACGTTGCCCTCCCACGCCAGGATGTGGGTACAGGTCCGGTCCAGGAACCAGCGGTCGTGCGAGATCACCACGGCGCAGCCGGGGAACTGCTCAAGCGCGTTCTCCAGCGAGCTCAGGGTCTCCACGTCCAGGTCGTTGGTCGGCTCGTCGAGCAGGATCAGGTTGCCGCCCTCTTTCAGGGTCAGCGCCAGGTTCAGTCGGTTGCGCTCACCACCGGAGAGCACCTCCGACGGCTTCTGCTGATCGCCACCCTTGAAGCCGAACGCACTCAGGTACGCGCGCGAGGGCATCTCGTTCTGGCCCACCTCGATGTAGTCGAGGCCGTCGGACACCACTTCCCACACCGTCTTCTTCGGATCGATGTTGGCGCGGGTCTGGTCCACGTAGCTGAGCTTGACCGTCTCGCCCACCTTGACGGTGCCCGAGTCCGGCTCCTCGAGCCCGACGATGGTCTTGAACAGGGTGGTCTTGCCGACGCCGTTCGGGCCGATCACGCCGACGATGCCGTTGCGCGGCAGGGTGAACGACAGGTCCTTGATCAGCACGCGTCCGTCGAAGCCCTTGTCCAGGTTCTTCACCTCGACCACCACGCTGCCCAGGCGGGGCGGCGTGGGGATCTGGATCTCTTCGAAGTCGAGCTTCCGCTGCTTCTCGGCCTCGGTCACCATCTCGTCGTAGCGGGCCAGACGCGCCTTGTTCTTGGTCTGGCGGGCCTTGGAGCCCGAACGCACCCAGGCGAGCTCTTCCTTCAGTCGCTTCTGCAGCTTCTGGTCCTTCTTGCCCTGAACCTCCAGACGCTCGGCCTTCTTCTCCAGGTAGGTGGAGTAGTTGCCCTCGTACGGGTGCAGCTTGCCGCGGTCCACCTCGCAGATCCACTGCGCGACGTGATCGAGGAAGTACCGGTCGTGCGTCACGGCCAGAACGGCGCCCGGGTAATTGGCCAGGAACTGCTCCAGCCACAGCACCGACTCGGCGTCGAGGTGGTTGGTGGGCTCATCGAGGAGCAGCAGGTCGGGGCTGCTCAGCAGCAGCTTGCACAGGGCCACGCGGCGTCGTTCACCACCGGAGAGGTGGGTAACCGGAGAATCCCCCGGCGGGCAGCGCAGCGCGTCCATCGCCTGCTCGATCTGGCTGTCGAGATCCCACGCATCGGCGTTGTCCAGGTCTTCCTGGAGCTTACCCATCTCCTCCATCAGTTCGTCGGAGTAGTCGGTGGCCATGAGTTCGGCGATCTCGTTGAAGCGCGCGAGCTTGACGCCGATCTCGCCCATGCCCTCTTCGACGTTCTCCTTGACCGTCTTCTCCTCGTTGAGAGGGGGCTCCTGCAGCAGGATGCCGACGGTCGCCTCCGGATCGAGGAAGGCCTCGCCGTTGCTCGGCTGATCCAGGCCCGCCATGATCTTCAGGATCGACGACTTGCCGGCGCCGTTCGGGCCCACGACGCCGATCTTGGCGCCCGGGTAGAAGGACATCGTGACGTCATCGAGGATGACCTTGTCACCGTGCGCCTTACGGACCTTCTTCATGGTGTAAATGAACTCAGCCAAAGCTAAAACCTTTCTACCTCGGGAAACATTCCACCGAGCGGGTCATGTGTACAAGTCGAGTACATGCGCGTGTACAAGTCGGCAACCGGCAGGCTGCTAGGACTCGTCGCAGATCGCATGACACCAGCGTAGCCACAGTCACTTCTCCCCATCACTCGTGAGCCGCCCCCTTCATTCGGTCCGGACGTTCTGTGAGTCGTCGGTTTCCATTTGATGGGTGCACTGCCGAGCGTACTCGGCTGGGGTTAGGTAGCCGAGCGAGGAGTGCCGGCGGTGGTGGTTGTACTCGTCCTTCCAGTCGCCGATGATGACCTGTGCGTGCAGCAGCGAGTAGAAGCTGTTGATGTTGAGGCACTCGTCGCGGATCCGGCTGTTGAACGACTCGACGTACCCGTTGCGCCACGGCGAGCCCGGAGGGATGTAGGACAGGCCGGTGCGGGTGCCGGCCCAGTCGGCCATCGCCTCGCTGATGAACTCCGGCCCGTTGTCCGACCTGAGCACCGCCGGGGCGCCCCGGGCGGCGACGAGGTCCTCGAGGTGGGCGGTGAGTCGGTCGGCGGTAATCGAGCGCTCCACGAGGCCGCCGATGCACTCCCGGGTGTGTTCGTCGACGATCGAGCAGATCTTGATCAATCGTCCGTGCTCGTCGGCGTCGAACTGGAAGTCCACGGCCCACACCACGTTCGGCGCGTCCGCCGTCGGCGCGTCGACGGTCGAGGACCCGACGCGCTTGCGTCGACGCCGCTGCGGGACCCGGAGCCCTTCGTCACGCCACAGGCGTTGGATCTTCTTGTGGTTCACCACCCACCCCTCGGCGCGGGCGTCGTGATACGCCCGCCGATACCCGTAGCGGGGATGGTCCTTCGCCCAGGCGCGCAGCCACTCCCTGAGCGCCCGATCCGGGTCCGTGACCGTGTCGCCCTTGAGCGGTCGCCGGTACGCGGAGCGGCTCAGCCCGACCAGACGGCACGCCATCCGTTCGCTCACCCGCAACTTGCGCTTGAGGTGATCGACGGCGGCGCGGCGCCTGTCCGGGCTTAGAAGTTTCCCTCAGCCAGCTCCTTGAGCGCGGCCTTCTCCAGCTCCGCTTCCGCGAGCAGACGCTTCAGGGTCGCGTTCTGCTTCTCCAACTCCTTCAGGCGCTTTGCGTCGTCGGCCTTGAGGCCGCCGTACTGGTTCCGCCACCGGTAGTACGTCTGCTCGGACACCCCCAGCTCCCGGCACACCGCCGCGACGTCCTGACCATCGGTGAGCATCCTGTCGGCCTGCCCGAGCTTACGGACGACCTGCTCCGGGGTGTGACGCTTCCTGCTGTTCGTCATGATCTGACCAGTCTCCCTGCCCGCGACCGCGGGCAACAGGACGACTCTCATAACGACTGGACCTACGAAACGGGGTCAGCCCACTCGCACCGGGCGCATACCTCGGGTACATGAGGCGTGCCGCGTCCCGCAGCGTGGCCGGACACTTCGAGCCAATGTTCCCCGTCGCGGTAGCCTGCGCCTCGTAGAGCACCACAGCAGCACCGAGCAACGTCACAGCAACATAGAGTGAATCCGCGATCACAGAGAACAGCGAGTTGGGATCAGTCAGGTAGCGAGTCGGCCAGGTGTGACCGTGCGCGACTCCCGACGTGATCGAGTACATCGCAAGAACATGCTCCCCCATCGGACGGTTATCCCGGTTCGGCGCGTTCTCATCTACCCACCCCGCCGCGAGCACGATCATCTGCTCCATTGTCTGCGCGCCACGAACACTCGCATTGTCCAACTCATCGAGAACCTTCTTGCACCTCGCCAGGCCGTCGTCACACCCCTCGGTGCCCTCACCCACAGACAACGCCTCAGCAAACTTCTTCTGCCGGAGAACCTCGTCCTTGGTGATCCGCAAGGCACGATCACGCCTCTCGTCTCGATCCTCGCTAGACAGAACCCAGATGGTGCGAGAGGCCGCTTCCATCACCGCACGACACAGCGCGATCACCGAGATACTCCGCGTGACACCAGTCCCATCCCACTCATCAACCGCAGCAACCACCGTGGTCAGGTTGTCAGCCGCAGCCATCGCCGGGAACAGCGCGTGGTCGAACACCAGGGAGTCAGACACCAACTCACGTAGTTCGCCCTGCCACTCACCCGAGTCATCGAGCGCGATGGACGAACCATCCTCGGGAGGCGAAGGATCAACCCTCCAACGCTCAAACGCCCGCGCCTCTTCAATGCGTACGTCTATGCGCTCACGAGACGGAACCAACGCGCGAGTCAGAACGGCACGAGCTTCTGCGAGACCATCAACCTTGCGCGCACCATCACGCCGAGTCTCACGTCTCGTCTTCTCACGAGCCTTGTGCTCTCGAATCCGCTTGGCCTTGCGCGCCTTTGCACTCTTCGCCATTGGTCGTCATCCCCTCGGTTCTCATTACTACGAGCGACCACGAGCCTAGCCACAACCACCGACAACGAGTGACAGAGTTCTGACCAACCACCCCGGTTCGCCTCTCCCCGCGCGCTGCCCTCCCCACACCCCTCCCATATAGAACTACTCTTTCTCGATACTATTACAACACTAAGGAGACCCTGTACCTTAGTGTTGTAATAGTATCGAGAAAGAGTAGTAGAAAATCTAAGAGAGAAGCTAAAAGTGGAGGCGAAGCGGTGCTCGGAGTCGAGAAAGATATCCTTCTCGAAGAGAGAATCGAATCGAGAAGGATATCTTTCTCGACGGAGAGCGTAGCGAAGCCGGAACTTTTAGCTTCTCGATTCCCTACCCCTCGGGAGAGCGACACCTAGGGGATCGGTACCGGAGGTATCCAATTATGCAGGAGTGGCTTAGACTATACTATAAGAGGAATCATAGAGAGGAACGAACGGAGAATCATCGTTAGTATAATCTAAGATACTCTAATTGGAAGATTAGGTGTCGCTAAGGTTTTTTCGCGTTGAAAGGTCAAACCTAGGTTTTACCGAGGTGATTTCTGGGCCGATTTTCCCACTATTTGAGACTCGGTTAGCGTTTGTGCAGGTCAGGGCTTTAATGCTTTTTGGATTTAATTTATTCCACAAGGTATCCACAGAAAATTACGAAAACAGTGATTAAGTGAAACCTAGGTTTGACTAGAGAGCGTTGACTAGAGGCTTGTGAGGATTAGTTTTCTTCTATGTTATTCTTCTAGTTTCTCTCCTTGTTAATAACCTTGTGCATAATTTGTGTATAGCGATTACTATTTGGTTGGCCCTTGATCATAAGTATCCCCTCCCAATTGTAATGTTATCGGGAGGGGACACTATTAGTTTGCGTGGGATTATGTGAGAGTATTGAGAATAGCGAGTGTTAATCCTATGCTTTGATTATAGTTACCTTGCCTGTAAGACTTGATGATACTCGCATAGTTGAGGACTACGATCCGAGCGACTTCATCCGTTCCCACGACTCATGCGCCGCCTCAATGTCAGACTCGGTGAGCAACAAGTAGGACCACTCAACATCGGTAGCCTCCGCGTTGTTGACGATGTTGGCCCAGGTCTTCGCAGCCTTCTTCTTCGCCAGCACCTCATCCGATTGTGAGTCCTTGTCAGACTTAACCTCAACAATCCATCCACGATCCTGATCATCGCCCCTCTCGATGACAGCGAAATCAGGATTGTACCTACGCCCCGAGATTGTCCAGGTGATCGGCAAGTCATTGATAGCCAAGCGGGACCACACCAGCACGTCATCAGTGTTATCGACGGTCTTCGCCACTCTGAACTCCGGTCGTGAATCGAACGTCGAAGCCGGATACAAGCACTTCTTCCATCCCTCGTACGCACATGACCTGTCGAAGGACTCCACTGAGGATGGCACATGCTTCTTCTTGAACACTCGCGGTTTCGTGAGGGGGGTGAGACGTACCTCGTCGGAGTAGCTCACACCCGTTGCACTACTCGTCAACAACTCTTGAACAAGCCGAGACGTTCTACGCATGGTGCTATCAGTGAACGCACTCAGAATTACCGGAGCTTGGTCCCCCATACCTCTAATAACCGAATCAGCAATCTTCTTTGCGGCGTTCAACTCGTTGGGTCGCCGGGGCACACCAGGTGTATTCAAGATCGCGTTTATGAGACCGTCGCGTGTGACTTCTATCGGAAGGTCCAGCCGTCCCGCTCGAACTTGATACGAGTCGTCCACGACACCATCAACCTTGCCGTCCACGCTGGTCAGTCGCACTCGTTTCAAGTCCTCATCAGCATTCACACCAATTGCACGCCCAAGCGCAGTGAATCTATCCAAGTCAGTGATCTGATTCAGACTCACATCGGCTCTAGTCGGCACCTGGTCAACGTAAGGAAGAACAATCGCAACCCGGTTAGGAATCACCTCGTGAGTGCGCGCTCTCTTCTCCGCTGCCTCGTTCGCTTGCCGCCTCGCAGCCTCGGTTACGTCCTCCAACGAGCCGATACCAATTCCCGATCCCGTTGTCTGACCACCAAAGCAACTGATTGTTCCCGTCCCTTCGGGAGTACTCCCCGATCCCGTGGAGCCTTCCTCTCCACCAGTGGGGAACACAGCAGGGGTGGAACTTTCGGTCTCTTCTTTGACTATCACCTCGTTACCGTCAGCGTCGGTACGAGCCTCCATCCACACCGCGTAGTCAACGAACTTCTCATTCAGAGACTCACGCTTTTTCAGAATGTCCTCGTACCTCTCGTGCGCCAGCACCTCTAAAGAGTTGAGGAAAGGAACGTCAGTGTACGAGCCGAACGGCAGCCGCATACCTCTTCCCAATGTCTGCTCAGTCAGCACTTCAGAGATACTTGGTCGCATAGAGGCGATGACCCATACGTTCTTCACGTCCCAGCCCTCTTTGAGCATTCCCACTGAGATGATGATTCGCACAGGGGAATCAGGAGACTCAACATCATCCAGGTCCGCTAGAGCCTTCTCCTTGTCATCACCTGTCAGTTGCGAGTGGACTAACAGAGTCTTACCGATCCAGGCTCCATTATCGAAACTCTCGCTATCAAGAATGTCTCGGAACTCATCGGCAGCTTTCGTGTCTTCAGCGATCACCAGCATGACAGGATTCACACGAGCGAGACCATGCTCTTCGCAATACGATCCCGCAACTTCGGCCTTACACTTCAACAGAGTCACACCATCAAGCAACTTGGTGTGAGTATCCTTTCGCTCATCCTTGCGCGCCACAAGAACAGGTGTCTTCACATACTCGTCAGCGATAGCTCGCGCCAAAGGGTAGCGGTACACGATCTGATCGACCTCAGAAGGAAGTGGTGTAGCAGTCATCCCGATTACCACTTCAGGCACAAGTTCTTTGATCGTCTTGGAGAAGGCAGGTGACCGATAGCAATGGGACTCATCAGCCAGAATCACCAAGTCTTCCAAGTCCTTCAGCCACCCGTAGAGCGACCCTCCGAGAGTCTCTTGGAACTCATGGGTTGAGCGACCATCCCCCGTTTTCGAGGTGAGCGCCTGAACGGTGAAGATGAACAATTTGGTGAGACTCGTGTCACGAAGAGCAGCCACCGTTGCCGGAGTCTTGAAATTCTCACTTGTCACTACATACGGGCGCGACACCATACTTCCAGTCAAGGATTTGCGGTGACCAGGTGTGAAGTTCGCAATCGACTTGTCACGAATCGTTCGCCCAGGTGCAAGAAGAAGGAAGTTCCGGGCCGGGGTTTCAATCTGCGAGAAGTACTCGATCAGCGCAGCCATGACGTAGGTTTTTCCAACACCAGTGGCACTATCCACCACACACTCGAAAGGTGGAGGTTCATGGTCCACGTCGAAATGTTGGGACGTTGCCAGAGCCACAGAAGTCAGCGCCTCGCGGTTCGGCTCTCGAAGATCGAGCCTCGCACTGATCGTTTCAATCAGGTCTAAGTCAGCCAGTGTTGGGTAAGTCATTGATCGTCTCCTTCAGTATCAGGAAGTGTGGCGATCACAGAGTCACGCCGGAAAGGTGAAGTAGTGGCCTGATCACGTCGGTAGCGGTCCAGAACCGAAGCCGGGATCGTGCCCAAGGTCGAACCCTTCCGAGCAACTCTGAGAGCCTCGTGGGCTTCAGGGTCAACCTGCGTAGCCCACACACTGACAATCGCGTTCTCGGGTAGCAGGTCAATGATCGAGCCGATAGTGCTAGCACGAACGAGACCATCCACGACCACATATTGAGTACGACCTTGACGGCCAGCGAAGATTCCATCGGGTTGATACCGGACTCCCAACTGAGCACACATAGCCTCAGTGAGAGCACCATTGCACGCCCAGTCAGCGAGGAAGACTCGACCCTCGCACTCGGTGAACATGGATTCTCGAACCACGAGGTGCTTGAATCCACCTCCCCCATGCCAGTTGACGGTCACCTCATCCTTCGTCTTGGCAGCAGCGCGTAGGACTTTCATCGCCTCGGGCATGAGGTCAATGGTTGTCTCTTCATCAGGGTTCTCTGCCGCAGCCTTGCCGACCTTGTTGAGCAATCGCAGCAGCGTCTTTTGCTCTTCAGGATCGAGCGCAGGAGTCTCACTCTTTCCCTGTGAGCGAACTACCTGTGCAGTCTTCTTGAAAAGGTCGATGGGAAGTTCCGACTGGTCACCAAACTTCTTGACTAGAGACGCAAACTCCCGAGCCGGCTCGGGCGTCACCCCTTTAGGTAGTGTTACGCCATCAGCTACGACTCGGACAGAGGTAGTTGTAACTCCACCGGGATCATCACCATCAACGACCTTTTGCAGGCGCGGGAGAGTACAGCGTTCGACAGTTTCGGGTAACAACTCACTGGTAACCCATCGCCTGCCCATTTTGTGAGCGACAGCAGCAGTCGTTCCCGAACCACCATAACAATCGAGAACTATATCGCCAGGATTAGTAGAAATGTGGATGATTCGTTCCAAGAGCCGCTCAGGCTTCGGCGTAGGAAATGGTTCTTGCCCGGGAAAGAGCGCGGTCATCTCAGACTTCGCGCCTCTATTATGACTGACTTGATCGTTAGACCACCACGTTCTCGGAACATTACCCCTTGTAGGAATGTACGACTTGAACCCCAGCCCACCTGAGCAGTTCTCGCCACGCAGAATATATTGGGGCCAATTTCCAGACTCGTACTTTTTACGCACCTCTTCGCGCGCAACCTCCAATGGTACGTCGAGAACGAGATCAGGAATGTCCTCTCGGAACTGGTCATCCGATAGCCGTAGTCGTTTCAATCGCTCGCGGCGTGCTGCCCCGTCAGCGGTAATCAATCGATACGGTGCCCAACCCGACATAGCTTCAAACACCACGTCTTGGGCGGTAGCCCAGCAGCGACCAGGCGCGGGGTAGATCATCTCTCCTGTTACCGGGTGCTGTATCCCAAACACACTCGGGTGTTGACGCTTCCCCGGCTTCGTACCCGGAGCAGTGGGATTGTCGTCCCACCACGGTCCCCTCGGATCATCATCCGGGTTTGAAAACCGGATATTGTCTTTTGCCGTGCGCGGTAAGCGATTTGTCTCGAAACTATCCGCCTTGCGGTACACAAGGATTGTGTCGTGATCATCAGATATGCCAGCGTCAGAGCGGGGAGAATCGGCCTTCTGCCAGACTACCTCTCCGACGAAGTTGTCTTCACCAAGAACCTCATCCATCACTACACGACAACGATGAACTTCACTGTCATCAAGATGAACCCAGACCGAACCATCTTCACTCAAAAGCACCTTGATCTGATTGAGGCGATCCCTCAACATAGTGAGCCAGATCGAATGTGCGAGATTGTCCTCATAGAACGAGAATGTCTTCTTCGTATTAAATGGTGGATCGATATAGACAAGCTTCACTTGACCAAGGTATTTGTCCGCGTACTCGGGAATCTTCGCCAGCGAATCAAGAACGTGCATAGCGTCGCCCGTCACCAAGAGGTTGTCTGTGGTGGGGGTAGGCAGGTCGTCAGGACGTTCCTCGGGAGTGTCAGCCTCGTACGAGCCAACCTCGTCCAGCAACCGAACCTCGGCCACCCGGTAGTCCCCAGGGTCAATGAACGTGTAGTCGTACTTCCCATCCCCGACGCTCAGCAGCGCCTTGTCCTTGTCTGTCCAGGTCAGCTCTAGTGCTCCACTGTGCTTGCTCACCAGGTGCCCCGCCTCTCTCGATCCACGGTCAAACAGTAGTCCACGACCCACGCTCCCCTCGGTAGCGACTCGACCAGGACGGGCAGACCACCCTCCTTCAGGACACACCACTCGGTTCTAGTCATGGGATCACTCCAACTGAAAGAAGTGCCATTGGTGCTTTTGAATAATTCACGATCATCTTCTCTCCAAGCGTTCGTATATCTACCGGAAAGCCACAGTCACCGAGACAAACCCAGAGGGACGGAGAGCATTTCCACACCGTTAAGAATAGTCGTACGATCCAGGCATATCCACCGAAGAATGGTTCACAGCAGGAGATGAAGAGATATTCTGAGGGGCGATTGATATTGAGGTGCACAGTTAATACTTAATACTTAAACCTCTACCCAGACAAAGAACAGGCCACGCGGGGAAATGCTCATAACTCCGCGTGGCCTGTTGTGATGACGTGGAGGTTTCGCGCTCCACCGTCCGTCTGTTCGCACCTAACAGTATAGCCAACATGATCGATAACTCGCCACCAACGGCTTCAATTTCTTCGATCACACTGAAGAATCAATGCTCGATTTTGACGTGCCTATATTCCCTTGTGACCAATGAGTCAGGTTTGTCTGTTCGCAATTCATTCAAGCATGACTCTCACCCCACAAAGGAAATGCTCAGTCATGCAACAGTCATATCCTGCGATACCATCAGGACCGTCAAGCACCCGTGTACGCGAACGTGGTGCAAGTATCATCGCTCACCACCTCTACGGTCATCACTTCGAGACGTTCAACGACCTATGGAGCGAACGCGATATAGCCCGTGGTGCGGGACACAGGCTCAAAGAGAACAATCTTAGCGCGCTACTCAACATCATCTCTTGTAAAGCGGAGTCTCCCGTGATGGTTGATATTGGCCCAGGTCCACTTATCCATAAGAGCGCCGCACTTACGAAGTTTCACTCATGCCGCCAAGTGACGTGTCCAGTAAACGCCTACGAGATAGGTCAGCGTTTGGCCGATGGAGTTCGCTCCCTGGTGGATTCGCTAGGCGAAGGTCGAGTAATTCTCGTCACCATCGCCCCCATTGAGCAGACAGATTTGCGATCCATGATAAATCTCACCTACACAGGTTTGCACGAGGTTCTCGATTGTTATGGTGGTTCACGCTATCTCGGGCACTGTTTAGAAACACCAGTGAAGTTCATCCACAGTGAGACCACAGCACGTTGGTGGCCGAATTTGCACGCGATCATTTGGTCACCATCGAGCAGTGAGGTTCCCGCTCCCTGGTCAAACACTCACGTCGATGTTGACTATCAGGAATTGGTGACCGTAGAGGATCGAGAACGTGGGATCAACTACCTCGTCAAGTCGCTTACAGGTTGTCGCACCTCATTACAGCAGGTACTCGACCCCGCTACCAGCGTCTATCCGAAAGAACTTCTTGTGCTTGCCTCACACTTTCATGACGATCCTTCGAGGGCGTACCTCGGGGAGTTGTTGACCGAGTGGTTTGAGACGATCCATTCTCCACTCGCCAAGATCAGCACGTTGAAACGAAACGGTATTACTGTGATGGCGGGGGTAGCGCGACAACCTCGGTCCCTGCCAGAATGCTCAGACCAGCGCGCCAAGAAGTTCCTGGGGTGGGATGAGTACTCGAAGGTGAAGGACGCAAGACGCGCAGCAAACTCAGGCGATTTGCTCTCAGCCCTGACCTTCGAGAGTTCTATCCCGAGTCAGACTCCCCCTCGGGAGAGTTCTTGCTCTCTCCGTCAGATACTTCCTCACCGAAGGCCGAAGCAATCGCACTGTGAACACGGTCCTCGGCACCGGGGAGCAGGTGTACGTACACGTCGAGCGTTACCGATGTGGAGGCGTGCCCGAGCGCCTTGCTCACCGATGGAAGATCAGCACCAGCGGCAATCAACTGTGAGGCGTAGAAGTGACGGAAGTCATGCCAAGTGTGCCCCACGTTCAAGTCCCGGAGCTTCTTTCCCGCATGACTGGCGTTGTACTGCGATCCACCTTCGGTCACAAACAAGGGAGCAGTGAGCGGCTCACCACCCCGGTACTGAGCGATGTACCCGGTCAAAGCCTTGAACGCCGAATCGATCACCTTCAGCCGCCGTTTGCTGGTTGAGGACTTCAAGGGCTTCCACGCCGCAGTTCTTCCACCAGCAGCCTGTTCAGTGATCGAGAGTTCCTGCGTCACGGTGTTGAGCGAACCGATCCTTAGACCAGCGAGTTCCCCGATACGCAATCCCGTCTTACTCGCCACCTCAGCCATGACACCGAGAGCGGCACTCGAAGACCGCAGTCGTGCGATGAGGTCGTGCACCTGGTTGACACTCATCACGTCGGTGGGCATGGGTTTCGACACACCAGTTCCCTTGCGCCCCTTCTCGATCTGCGAGCATGGATTGACCTCGATCAGATCGCGCTTGACCGCAACCTCGAACGCACTGTTGAGCATTCTCGTCATCATCCGAACCGATCCTGTCGAGAGCGGCTCACCAGAGATGAACGAAGACTTCCTCAACTGCCGCTGCCATTCAGCGATAGCCGAACCAGTCACCTCGTTCAGCATGAGGTCGGCCAGCGGCACCGTCTGACGCACCAGGTTCTCCCGTAGTCGCTTCGTGCCCTCCGTTTCTGCGTCATCCTTCCAGTCAGTGAGGAAGTCGCGCACGATCAACTGCCGTCTGGTCCCAGCATGGGTTCGCAGTTGAACGACTTTGAGTGCTTCCTGGTCAGGCGCTCCCTCTGGTCCCTTGGCAAGCATTTCGTCACGAAGGGTGGACAGGATCGCGTCGTTCTTCGCACTTGACTCTGCGAGTGCCTCGTCCTTGATCGCCTCGCGTACCTCGGGCGTGTAGATGATCCCCAACTCACCATCGAGCGCCACGCGCTGTTGCCGTTCCCACAGGAGAGCTTGCGCTTTGGTGTCGAACGAGCGCGTGGTCTGATCGCCAGTTCGCTTGTCGTAGACACGAGCGCGCCACCTTACCCGGCCACTCGGCAACTTCAACCGCTGAACGCTCATAGGCTAACAGTACAAGACCTGTACAAGTTATTCCAGGCTCCGAGTACAAGTCAGATACTCGGTTCTCTGCTATTACCTGCTCTGATCTGGCCGTTTGACTTTTCGCTTCAAATTGTGCCTACAAGTTTATTTACATGGTGTAAATGAACTCGCCAGCCACGCCTTACCTCTTCTCAACCGCACATGGTCACAACAGCCCTCCAGTGTAGTGCTCTGCCCGAGATGCGCACATCGGCACCGGTGGCCGGGAGCCGGAACCACCACCGAACAGTTCCTGAGAATCGGCTGCCAATCCGGCTCGCCCCCTGGCTTTTCGTGGATTTCCCCGTAGTTTGGTTCAGGGAAAGTCCCCACCCCATCGACACTCGGGAGGCCCTCGCATGCGACTGCGGCTGAAGATCTGGCACCGGAAACAGCGCTTCGTCATTCGACAGCGGCCGGTCCTCAATCAGATCTATCGGTTGGTGGTCGGCGTCGTGGGCACCGTCATGATGCTCGCGGGCCTGGTGATGATTCCGCTGCCCATCCCCGGCCCCGGCTGGGTGACCCTGTTCCTCGGTCTGGCCGTGCTGTCCACCGAGTTCGCCTGGGCCCACCGCGCGACGTCGTTCATCCGCCGTCAGCTGCACCGCGCCGGTGCCCTGTCGAACGCGGTCGTCGAGCGCACTCGCACCGTGGTCGGCACCAACCTGGCGTACCACCGCCGGACCATGCTGACCCACGCGCGGACCGCGTACACCCGCATCTCGCCGCGCCCGGTGCACGCCTAATTCGGCAGCCCGACCCACTCTCCCTCGATCGGGGCCCCGCCACTGCGCGGGGCCTCGATCGTTTTCTCACGCGCCCCCGGCTGGGCGAGGTCGAGTCCCAGCGACACCGCCTTCATCTCCAGCGAGGACCGCTTGATGCCGTCGTTGCCGACGTATTCGTCGGTGTAGAGCGCCCCGTGCGCGATGATCAGCGCACCCCGCTGCACGGCGTCGGGCACCGTCGTGGCGAGTCGGTTCCAGCACTTCACCGACAGGAACAGCGACGGCCCGTCGCTCCACTGACCGGACTCGCGGTCCAGGCGCCGGGAATTGCAGGCCATCCGGAAGGTCACCACGTCGCCGTGTCCGTTGGTCTGTGCCCGCCGCGGTTCGGTGATCACCCGGCCGGTGACCGTCGCATAGGTCTCGAACATCTCGCCCACTCCTCGTCTCGTGTCGCGATGAGTCCGTGGCGGACTCCCCGATTCGAGGATGACGAACGACGACCCGCCGCGGAACACCGCGGATCGACGCTGTGGGCAGCTAGGTGACCGGCGGCGACTTCTCCACAGGCTCGTCGGCCGAGACATCCGCGGTGTCGTCGGCGGCAGTATCCTGCACCGTCTCCGAGCCCTCCGATCCGCGCGGCGAGCCGGCGTCCGGCGTGTGCATCTGGGCGAGCATGGCGTTGTAGCTGTCCAGTTCCGCGTCGTGGTCGCGCGCCGCCTTGCGGTCGAAGTTCCGCGCCTGCCGTCGATCCTGCCGCTGCCACTGCACCAGCAGCGCGATCATCACCAGCATGAGCGGGAATTCGCCGGTGGCCCAGGCGATGCCGCCACCGGTCTGCTGATCCCCGCCCAGGTCGTTCTGCCAGGGCAGCACCAGCGATTTGTACCAGTCCTCGGCGATCACCGCGGTGGTCAACATGAGGGCGACGCCGAAGAACGCGTGGAAGGGCAGCGAGCCCCACACGATGCCGAGCTTGGCGACCGGGGTGACCTGGCGCGGCGCCGGATCGATGCCGATCACCACCCAGTAGAAGATGTACCCGGAGATCAGGAAGTGCAGGTTCATCGCGAGGTGCGCGGAATGGTTGTCCACGATGTTCTCGAACAGCCCACCCAGATACAGAACGTAGAAGCTGCCGACGAAGACCGCGATGGCGATCAGCGGGTGCGTGATGAAGCGCGAGTACTTGCTGTGAATCCCGGTCAGAATCCACTCGCGTGGACCCGGCGGCTGGCCGCGACCGGCCGGCGCGATGGCCCGCAATGCCAGCGTCATCGGCGCACCGAGTACCAGCAGCACCGGCACCAGCATCGACATGATCATGTGGCTCATCATGTGGACGCTGAAGACGGCCGGTGAGTAGCGGCCCAGGCCCGACGACGTAGCTACCAGCAGCGCGAGGCAGCCCAGCAGCCAGGCGACGGTCCGCCCGATCGGCCAGGTGTCGCCGCGCCGGCGCATCCGCTGCACGCCGATGAGGTACACGATGGCGAGGACGATGGCCGCGGTGCCGAAGATCAGGTCGAAGCGCCAGTCCAGGGCCAGGGTCTTGAAGCTCGGCGGGCTGTCGAGGCGATAGCCGATCTTCAGTTCCACCGGCGACACGTCGGCGGTCTCCAAGACCGGCGGCGGCGTCCGGGACAGGCCCGAGCCGAGGCCGAAGGCGACCGCGAAGACCATCGTCTCGACCGCGGCCAGCCGCACGAACAGCGACGTCTGCGGGGCGTCGGTCTTCTCCAGTGCGGCGATGGTGAACCAGCGGTGCACGGCGCCGAAGGCGCCCGCCACCAGCAGGGCGGCGAATTTCGCCAGCACCACCAATCCGTAGGTGGTGGTGAAGAGTTCAGCGAACGTCATCCGCACCAGTGCATTGATCACGCCGCTGGCGGCCACCACGATCAGGCACCAGAACGCCATCCGCGAGTAGCGGCGCACCGCCAGGGTGCGCCAGCGTCCGTTGCCGAAACCGTAGGCCAGCACCACCACGAGTCCGCCGGTCCAGGCCGCGGCGGCGACGATGTGCAGGATCAGGCTGTTGGTACCGAGGTCGTGGTTGCCGCCTGCGGACGAGTGCCCGGCCAGCGCCGACGGCATCAGCGACAGGAAGCCCAGGCCGATCACCAGGATGGTCCAACCCCACCGCATCGCGGCCTTGGCCAGCACCGCCGCGAAGATCGCGAAGATCGCCGTCCACAGCCAGTAGCGCGTCTCGGCGACCTGCCCGCACGCGCCCAGGATGCCGCCCTGCCCGATGCTCCCGAAGCACTCGGAGAGGGTGGTTCCCAGTGGGCTGCCGCTGGCGTTGGCCACCGACAGCGGGATCAGCGCCAACGCCGCCAGGCTCCAGCCGAAGAAGGCCGCCGACGACCAGCGCAGCGCGCGATAGCCGCCGATGTCGAGTTCGCCGCCGGCCTGCGGCGGTACGAAGAAGGCGGCGAAGATCGCGCTGCCGAAACCGATGGCGGCCAGCAACTGGCCGATCACGGTGACCACCGGCAGCCCATAGGTGGGCACCCAGCCCGGATCCGGCACACCGGTCAGCTTCAACGCGGTGGCCGCACTGACCGCCGTCACGATCACCGCGGCGACGGCACCGACGACGAGCAGGCCGGCGATCAGCAGTCGACGCATGCTCGACGGGTCTCGCAAACTGTCCCGATCATGGGTCGCGTCCGGCCGCGCGGTCGTCGTACTCATGAGATCCACTGTAGGTCGCGATATAGTGACCCTCGCTGTCGGCTACCCGCCTCCGTAGCTCAGGTGGATAGAGCAAGGGCCTTCTAATCCCGAGGTCGCAGGTTCGAGTCCTGCCGGGGGCACCGTCCCGGTCGGCCGCGTGCAGGTGAGTGAACTCATACCCGTACGCGGCCGACCGGTGTGCTATTCGCCGGTGAACCGACCGGGCCGCTTCTCCAGGAACGCCGCGACCGCCTCATGGTGATCGGCGGTCTGGTGCACGACGGCCTGCATCGCGGCCGACAGTTCCAGCAGCTGATCCAGGCTCTGCCGCGACGACTCGCGCAACAGCTTCTTCGTCATCCGCACCGTCACCGGCGGATTCGCCGCGATACGCGCGGCCAGCGCATGCGCCTGCGGCAGCAGATCCTCGGGCTCGGTGACCCGCGAGACCAGAGCCCACTCCAGCGCGGTGGCCGCATCCACCCGATCGCCGGTCAGCGCCATCTCGGCGGCCCGCGCCTGCCCCACCGCGCGCGGCAGGAACCAGGCCCCGCCGTCGCCCGGAATCAGGCCGAGCTTCACGAAGCTCTCCGCGAAGAAGGCGTTCGACGACGCGATCCGCAGATCGCACATCAGCGACAGGTCGCAGCCCGCCCCCACCGCGGGGCCGTTGACGGCGGCGATGATCGGCACCTCGAGGGTGTCCATGGCGCGCGGAATGCGCTGGATGCCGAGCTGGTAGCCCACCCGCTGCTCGTGCGGACCGCCGCCGAACAGCCCGGTGCGGGCCGCCATGTCCTTCACATTGCCGCCCGCGGAGAACGCGCTGCCGGCACCGGTGAGGATCACCACCCGCACGCTCGGGTCGCGGTTGACGGCGTCGACCGCGCCGACCAGCGCGTCGATGACGGCTTCGTCGGAGATCGCGTTGCGGGTCTCCGGCTGGTTCAGCGTCCAGACCACCACGTCGCCGTCGCGCTCGATCAGCAGCGGATCGGCCCCCGCGCTGTCGGTTTCCACGCTGTGGGTACCCATCAGAGCAGTTCCAGGATGGTGGCGTTGGCCATGCCGCCGGCTTCGCACATGGTCTGCAGGCCGTAGCGGATGCCGTTGTCGCGCATGTGATGCACCATGCGAGTCATCAGGATCGCGCCGGACCCGCCGAGCGGGTGACCCACGGCGATGGCGCCGCCCAGCGGGTTCAGCACGTCGTCGGAGGCGCCGATCTCGGCCTGCCAGGCCAGCGGCACCGGCGCGAAGGCCTCGTTCACCTCGAAGACGCCGATGTCGGACACCGACAGGCCGGAGCGGCTGAGCGCCTTGGCGGTCGCCGCGATCGGGGCGGTCAGCATGATCACCGGGTCGTCGCCGGCGAGGACGGCGGTGTGCACGCGGGCGATCGGCTGCCAGCCGTTGGCCAGCGCGATCTCGGTGGTGGTCACCAGCAGTGCGGCCGCACCGTCGGAGATCTGCGAAGCGTTGCCCGCGGTGACCACGCCGTCGGCGTCGAACGGCGTCTTGAGCGTGGCCAACGATTCGACGGTGGTGCCGCGGCGCAGGCCCTCGTCGTTCTCCAGTCCGGCGATCGGCGCCAGCTGCCCGGCGAACGCACCGGCGTCGATGGCGGCGGCGGTGCGCTCGTGCGACCGCGCCGAGTACTCGTCGAGCTGCGTCCGGGTCAGGCCCCACTTGGCGGCCATCATCTCCGCGCCCAGCCCCTGGTTGAAGCCGTCCACGCCGTAGCGGTCGAGCACCGACGGCGGGTAGGGCCGACCGTCGCCGCGTGCCGAACCCATCGGCACCCGCGACATCGACTCGACGCCGCCGGCGATCGCGATGTCGTACTGGCCGGCGATGACGCCCGCCGCGGCGAAGTGCACGGCCTGCTGCGCCGAACCGCACCGGCGGTCCACCACGGTGGCCGGCACCGACTCGGGCCACCCGGCCGCGAGGACGCCGACGCGCCCGACGCTGCCTGCCTGATCACCGACCTGGCTGACGCAGCCCCAGATCACGTCGTCGACCAGGGCCGGATCCAGCCCGGTGCGCTCGGCGACCTGTGTGAGGACGTGCGCCGTGAGGTCGCCGGGTGGACGCCGGACAGCGCGCCGTTGCGCTTGCCGATCGGGGTGCGGACGGCTTCTACGATGACTGCATCTCTCATGATCGCCATTGTGGCACCCGTCACCGGCCCGCCGACCGTCGAGGTCGCGTCCGCACACACCGCCGCGAGCGACGGTGAGGTCGCCGTGATCGGCGGGTAACGGCCGGGCCCGCCGATGCGTAACACCGCCGCGACAGCCTGGTGCCATGACGAGCACCGAGGAGCGCACCGTGGCGACGGTCTGCGGGTACTGCGGCGTCGGCTGCGGTCTCACGCTGACCGTCGTCGACGACGCCGTGACCGCGTCGACGGGCACCCCGACCCATCCGGCCAACCGCGGTCGGCTGTGCACCAAGGGCGCGACCACCGTGGACCTGCTGCGGGCCCCCGGCCGACTGAGGACCGCATGGTCCCGGTCGAACCGGGCCGATCCGCTGACGCCGGTCGACGTGGACGACGAGATCGTCCGCGTGGCCCGTCGGTTCACCGAGCTCCGCGCCGCCCACGGCCCCGACGCGGTGGCGCTGTACGTGTCCGGGCAGATGTCGATCGAAGCGCAGTACCTGGCGAACAAGCTGGCCAAGGGCTATCTGCGGACGCCGTTGATCGAGTCGAACTCCCGGCTGTGCATGGCCAGTGCGGCGACCGGATACAAGCAGTCGCTGGGCGCCGACGGGCCGCCGGGCAGCTACGACGACCTCGACCACGCCGACCTGTTCCTGGTGATCGGCGCCAACATGGCCGACTGCCACCCGATCCTGTTCCTGCGGATGATGGACCGGGTCAAGGCCGGGGCGACGCTCATCGTGGTGGATCCGCGACGGACCGCGACGGCCGCCAAGGCCGACCTGCACCTGGCGGTCCGGCCGGGCACCGATCTGGCGCTACTGAACGGTCTGCTGCGGCTGCTGGTGGAGGCCGGTGCCGTCGACGACGACTTCATCGCCGCGCACACCGAGGGCTGGCCGGAACTACTCGCGCTGCTGGGCGACTATCCGGTCGAGAGGGTGGCCGCCCGCACCGGTCTGTCGGTGGCCGACCTGGAGCGGGCCGCGACGATGATCGCCGAAGCCGGCGACTGGACGAGCCTGTGGACCATGGGCCTGAACCAGTCGGTGCGCGGCACCTGGCACACCAACGCCCTCTGCAATCTGCATCTGGCGACGGGGGCGATCTGCCGCACCGGCAGCGGCCCGTTCTCGCTGACCGGTCAGCCGAACGCGATGGGCGGACGCGAGATGGGCTATTTGGGACCGGGCCTGCCGGGCCAGCGTTCCGCGCTCGATGCCCGCGACCGCGCCGACGTCGAGGCACTTTGGGGGCTGCCCGCCGACACGATTCCGGACGTCGCCGGCGGCGGCACCGTCGACCTGTTCGAGCAGTTGGCCGCGGGTGTCGTGAAGGCGGTGTGGATCATCTGCACCAACCCGGTGGTGTCGGTGGCCAACCGGGACACGGTGATCCGCGCCCTGGAGCAGGCCGAATTCGTGGTGGTGCAAGACGTCTACACCGATGTGGAGACGGCGGCCTACGCCGACGCGGTGCTCCCGGCCGCGCTGTGGACCGAGGCGGCCGGCGTGATGGTGAACTCCGAGCGCTCGCTCAGCCTCTGCGCGCCCGCGGTGCCCGCCCCGGGTCAGGCGCGGCCGGACTGGCAGCTCATCGCCGGGGTGGCCACCGCGATGGGCTTCGGCGATGCCTTCGCCTTCGACGACGCCGCCGCGGTCTTCGACGAACTCGCCGGCTTCGTCAACCCGCGCACCGGGTGGGATGTGCGCGGGGCCGACCACGCGCGGTTGGCCGACGGACCCGTGCAGTGGCCGGTCGCGCCCGGCGGCGCGGACCGCAACCCGATCCGCTATCTGCACCCGGGCGACGACGGCACGGTGCGCCCGGTCTTCCCCACCTCGTCCGGGCGGGCGCGGTTCCTCGCGCGCCCCGATCTGCCTGCGACGCAGGCGCCCGACGACGACTACCCGCTGCTGCTGACCACCGGACGGCTCGCACACCAGTGGCACACGCGCACCAAAACCGCGCGTGTGCCGAAGCTGGAGAAGCTGAATCCGCACCCGTTCGTGCAGCTGCACCCCGACGACGCCGCGGCACTGGGCATCGGGCCCGGCGCACCAGTCGACGTCGCCTCCCGCCGCGGCGCCGTGCGCCTGCCCGCCCAGCTCACCGACGCGATCTCCCCCGGACTGTGCTTCGTCCCGATGCACTGGAGCGGCGAGCTGCAGGCGATCAACGCCGTCACCAGCGATGCCGTCGACGCCGACTCCCTGCAGCCCGAGTTCAAGCTCTGCGCGGTCTCGGTCAGCGCGGCCCCGATCGACGCGGCCCCGGTCGCCGTGCCGGCGGAGACCGCGACATCGGCACCGGACGACGCATCACCGCCCGCCGATCGGGTGCTCGTGGTGTGGTCGTCGACCACCGGCACCGCCCAGGCCTACGCCGAGCACTGCGCGCAGACGCTGCGCGCCGACCCTCGCCCGGTGGTACTGGCCTGCGCCGACCGCATCGGTCTCGACGACCTGTGGGGCGACGTGCTGTTCGTGGTGGCCACCACCGGCGACGGCGATGCGCCCGACGACGCGCTCGCGCTCTGGGATGCGTTGGGCGCGGCCACCGCCGAGCAGGTGATCGACCTGCGGTACGCGGTGCTCGGCTTCGGCGACTCGTCGTACGCCGACTTCTGCGGCTTCGCCCGCAAGCTCGACGGACGTCTCGCCCACCTGCAGGCGCAGCGTCTCACCCGGCGGCTCTCGTGCGAACCCGACTCCACCGCGCCCGCCGACACGTGGCTGGCCGCCGTGCGCGCGGCGTTCGGGGTCAGCACCGAGCGACTCACCGCGACGCCCGCGCCGCCGGCCGCCGCCGGGACCTACTCGCGGGCCGCTCCCCTGCGCGCCCGCCTCGTCGCCAACGACCTGCTGTCGGCGCCCGGATCGGCGAAACAGGTGCGCCGCTTCGCTTTCGAGCTACCGCCCCACACCCTGACCTACGAGCCGGGGGACGCGCTGGGCGTGTGGCCGCGCAACAGCGCCGACACCGTGGCGCAGTGGCTGGCAGCAACCGGGCTCGACAGGGTCACGCAAGACGGGACGACGCTCGTCGAGATCGACGGCGCCGAGGTCTCGTTGACGCAGGCGCTCATCGAGCACTACGACATCACCCGGATCACCGTCGACCTCGTGCGCATGATCAACGCCCGCCACCCCGACGCCGCGCTGGCCGACCTGGTCGAGCACCCGGCTCGCCTCGCCGACTGGTCGTGGAACCGGCAGGCCGTCGACCTGCTCGCCGACTACCCGATCACCGCGTCGGTCGCCGACTGGCTGGCCGTGCTGCGTCGGCTGGCGCCGCGCCTGTACTCGATCTCGTCGAGTCCGGCGGTGGATCCGGGGCGGGTGGAGACGACCGTCTCGGTGGTCGGGTTCGACGGCGTACACGGGCGGCGCGCGGGTGTCTGTTCGTCGTACCTCGCCGCAGGCGTCCCGGGTGCGGCCGAGTACTCGATCTTCGTGGCCCCCAACCGCAGCTTCGCGCCGCCGACGGAGACCGCGGCGCCGATGCTGATGATCGGCCCGGGTACCGGCGTCGCACCGTTCCGCGGGTTCCTGCAGCATCGGGCGGCGACCGGCGCGTCCGGGGACAACTGGCTGCTCTTCGGCGAACAGCACCGCGCCACCGACTTCTACTACCGCGACGAGCTCACCGGCTTCCTCGAGTCGGACCTGCTGACCCGGCTGGACACCGCGTTCTCCCGCGACCAGGCCGAGAAGATCTACGTGCAGGACATACTTCTCGCGAACGCCGGGCACGTCTGGTCGTGGCTGCAGCGCGGCGCGTACGTCTACGTGTGCGGCGACGCGACCCGCATGGCCCGCGACGTGGACGTGGCCCTGCGCCGCATCGTCGCCGAGCAGGGCCGACTGGCCCCGGCCGCCGCCGATGCCTTCGTCACCGCGCTCGGCGCCGAGAAGCGCTACGTGCGCGATGTCTACTGACCGAGCCCACCGGCGTCGTATGGTCGGGCGGTGACCGTGACGCAGCCCGTGTTCGACGCCATCGTCCTGGCCGGCGGCCGGGCCCGCCGCCTGGCCGGTGCCGACAACCCGCCGCATCGGTCGGCGGCCGCCGCCTGATCGACATCGCGCTCGACGCCGTCACCGGCGCCCGCAACATCGTGGTGGTGGGACCGGACCGGCGGCTGCCCCCGCAGGTGCTCACCGCGCGCGAAGAGCCGCCGTACGCCGGACCGGTCGCGGCGATCGCGGCCGGCCTCGCCGCCCTCGACGCCGCGGGCCGCACCGACGTGCCCGTCGTGGTGCTGGCGAGCGACCTGCCGGAGGCCACGGCCGGTCAGGTCGGCGAGTTGCTGGGCGCCCTCGATGCGGACGAGGCCCCGGCCGTGTTCGCCACCGACGAAGGCGGGCATGCGCAATATCTGTTGGGCGCGTGGACTTCTCGCGCCCTGGCGGCCGTCCGCGCGGCGGCGCCCGGCGCCTCGGTGCGCAGTCTCCTCCCGGCCGGGGCCGTCTTCCGGGCGATCGCCGGCACCGCGGACATCGACACGCCCGCCGAGCTGGATCACGCGCGTCGCCGCGCGGCCGTCGGCCCCGACCCGATCGCCGCGCGCGCCATCGTCCGCAGCGCGCTGCCGCCGCTACCGGCCGTGGTCAAGGCCGCCGAGGACACCGCGGGCACGGTGCTCGCGGCGCCGCTGCTCGCCGCCGAACCCTTCCCGCCGTTCGACGCCTCCGCCATGGACGGCTTCGCGGTGGCCGGGCCCGGCCCCTGGCGACTGATCGATGCTCCGCGCGCGGCCGGCCACATCGACACCGCGGCGTTGGCCGACGGACAGGCCGCGCGGATCGCCACCGGCGCCGCCCTGCCTGCCGGGGCCGCCCGCGCACTCCGCCACGAGGAGACCGTCCTCGACGGCGACCGGCTCACCGAGACCTCGGCGGGCCGGGACGACACCCGGCGCGCGGGCAGCGCGTGGCCTGCCGGCGCCGCTCTGGCCCCGGCCGGGTACGACGCCGACGCCGCCGTCCGGTCGGTGGCCCGCGCGGCCCGCGTGCTGGAGCTGACGGTCCGGGGGCCGGTGTGCGCCCGCCTGCACACCTCCGGCGACGAGATCGTCGCCGACTGCTCGGGCGCGCAGCCGCTGCCCTACGGCACCATCGCCGACGCCGCATCCGGTCCGGTCACCGCACTGCTGCACGACGCCGGGGTCGAGACCACCGCGGGCGGCCACCTCGCCGACACCGTCGGCGCCTTCCGCGCCGCGCTCACCGCGCCCGCCGACCTGATCGTGGTGATCGGTGCGACCGGGCACGGGGTGGCCGATCACCTCCGCGCGGCACTGGCCGCCGAGGACGCCGAACTGCTGGTCGACGGCATCCGCCTGCGGCCGGGCGGTTCCCTCCTCGTGGCTCGAATGCCCAGCGGCACAGTGCTTCTGGGCCTGGGCGGCAATCCGCTCGCCGCGGTGGCCGGGACCGCCGTGCTGGTGCCCGCGATCACCGACGCCCTGCTGGCCCGCGCGCCCGCCCGCCCGAGGTCCTGGACCTGACCGCGTCCGACGAGTTGCGCGTGCGCGACCCGGTGGCGGGTGCTCCCGGTGGAGCCGGACGGCGCCGGCCGCTGGGTGGCCACCGCCGGTCGCGGCACCGGTCACCTCGCGTCGGCCATCGGTCACCGCGGCCTCGCGCTGATCCGCCCACCAGTCCGCCGCGGGCGTGCAGCGCCTGTCCTGACCGGGCGCACCGCCTGCGCACACCCCCTGCGCACACCCCCGCGCACACCCCCTGCGCACACCGCCGTAGCCCCGGTTGTGCGTTCGATGTGATCGGGCGGCCACATCGCAGCAGAATCCGGGCAACACGCCGTTCCTACCGTGATTCCACACGGCCAGGAAAGGCAGATCTCATGCAACGAACAGTCCTCGTGGTGGGCCACGGAATGGTCGGTCACCGCTTCGTTCAGGCGCTGCGCACCCGCGACCCGGAGCAGCGGTTCCGGGTGGTGATCGCCGGTGAGGAGAGCGATCCCGCGTACGACCGCGTGGCGCTCTCGAGCTATGTCGGCACCTGGGACCGCGCCGCACTCGCCTTGCCGGACAACCGATTCGGCGACGACCCCGGCGTGGCACTGCACGTCGGGACCCGCGTGGCCGCCATCGACCGGCAGGCCCGCCGCGTCGTCACCGAGGACGGCGAGCAGCTGGCCTACGACACCCTGGTGCTCGCCACCGGATCATCGGCCTTCGTACCGCCGGTCCCCGGCCACTCCGGGCCGCACCGCCACGTGTACCGCACCCTCGACGACCTCGACGACCTCGCCGCCGACGCCGCTGCGGCGCTGGCCCGCGACAGCGCGGCGGTCGGCGTGGTGATCGGCGGCGGCCTCCTCGGCCTCGAGGCGGCCGACGCTCTGCGCCGGCTCGGCCTCACCCCGCACGTCGTCGAATACAACCCGCGTCTCATGCCGAACCAGGTGGACGCCGGCGGCGGCGAGCACCTGGCGCGGATGATCGGCGAGCTCGGCATCACGCTGAGCCTGGGCGTGGCCACCGAGAGCATCGAGACCCGCGACGACGGCGGGGTGCGCGTCGCACTGTCCGACGGCACCGCGGTGGACGCCGGACTGGTGGTCTTCGCCGCCGGCGTCCGCCCCCGCGACGAGCTGGCTCGCGCGGCGGGGCTGGTCGTGGCCGAACGCGGCGGCGTCCGCACCGACGGCACCGGCGTCACCAGCGACCCGTCGATCTACGCGATCGGCGAGGTCGCCGCGATCGACGGCCGCTGCTACGGACTCGTCGGCCCCGGCTACGCCACCGCCGAGGTGGTGGCCGATCGTCTCGTCGGCGGCGACGCGACCTTCCCCGGCGCGGACCTGTCGACCAAGCTCAAGCTGCTCGGCGTCGAAGTCGCGAGCTTCGGCGACGCCCTCGGCACCTCACCGGGCGCCCTCAGCGTGGTGGTCTCCGACCCGGTGGGCGGCACCTACGCCAAGCTGGTGCTGTCGGACGACGCCGGCATCCTGCTCGGCGGCGTGCTGGTCGGCGACGCGAGCGCCTACGGCATGCTGCGCCCGCTGGTCGGCTCCACCGTGCCCGGCGATCCGGTGAGCCTCATCTCGCCCACCTCGGATTCGGCGGGGGCGCTGGGTCTTTCGGCGCTCGGCGACGACGCCCAGATCTGCTCCTGCAACGACGTCAGCAAGGGCGCCCTGTGCGCGGCCGTCGCCGACGGCGCGTGCACGGTGGCCGATCTGAAGAAGTGCACGGGCGCCGGAACGTCGTGCGGTTCGTGCGTGCCGCTGCTGTCGAAGATCCTCGACGAGTCGGGCGTGGTGCAGTCGCGGTCGCTGTGCGAGCACTTCACCGCGTCCCGCGCCGAACTGTTCGAGCTGGTCCTGGCCAGCGACGTGCGGACCTTCTCCGGGCTCATCGGCCGGTTCGGCACCGGCACCGGCTGCGACATCTGCAAGCCGACGGTCGCGTCGATCCTGGCGTCGACCGGCTCCGACCACATCCTCGGCGGCGAGCAGGCCACCCTGCAGGACACCAACGACGCCTTCCTGGCGAACATCCAGCGCAACGGCACCTACTCGGTGGTGCCGCGGGTGCCCGGCGGCGACATCACCGCCGAACAGCTGATCCTGATCGGCGAGATCGCCCGCGACTTCGACCTGTACACCAAGATCACCGGCGGCCAGCGCATCGACCTGTTCGGCGCCCGCGTGGAGCAGCTGCCGCTGATCTGGCGGCGACTGGTCGACGGCGGCATGGAATCCGGACAGGCCTACGGCAAGTCGCTGCGCACCGTGAAGAGCTGCGTCGGCTCGGACTGGTGCCGCTACGGTCAGCAGGACTCGGTGCAGCTGGCCGTCGACCTGGAACTGCGTTACCGCGGGCTGCGGTCGCCGCACAAGTTGAAGATGGGCGTCTCCGGGTGCGCGCGCGAATGCGCCGAGGCCCGCGGCAAGGACGTCGGGGTCATCGCCACCGAGGCCGGCTGGAACCTGTACGTCTGCGGCAACGGCGGCATGACCCCCAAGCACGCGCAGCTGCTGGCCGGCGACCTGGACACCGCCACCCTGATCCGGTACATCGACCGCTTCCTCATGTACTACATCCGCACCGCGGACCGACTGCAGCGCACCGCGCCGTGGCTCGACGAGCTCGACGGCGGGCTCGATCGCCTGCGCGAGGTAGTGGTCGACGACGCCCTCGGGCTGGCCGCCGACTTCGAGGCGGCGATGGCCCGGCACGTCGACAGCTACTCGTGCGAGTGGAAGGGCGTGCTCGACGATCCGGCGAAGCTGGCCCGCTTCGTGTCCTTCGTGAACGCCCCCGAGGCGCCCGACCCGACGGTGAGCTTCGGTGAGAACCACGGCCGTAAGGTGCCGGTGCTGCTCGGCCAGCCGACCGTTCGCCCCCTGCCTGCTTCTGAGAAGGGAGTCTGATCATGTCGCTCGCCTTCGATCTGCACCGGTGGAGTCGTGACTGGACGGCGGCCTGCCCGCTGGAGGCCCTCGAGCCGCTGCGCGGCGTGGCCGTGCTGCTGCCCGACGGCGCCCAGGTGGCGCTGTTCCGGCTGGCCGACGACCGACTCAAAGCCGTCGGGAACATCGATCCGCTGGGTCGGGCGGCGGTGCTGTCGCGCGGCATCGTCGGCGACCGCAACGGTTTCCCGGTGGTGCACTCCCCGCTCAAGAAGCAGGCCTTCAGCCTGATCGACGGCCGGTGTCTGGACGCCGAGGGCGTCTCGGTGCCGGTGTACGGCACGCGCATCGGGCTCGACGGCACGGTCTTCGTCGCGAACTCCCCCGAGGTGCGCTTCGCCTATCGGCCGGTGCCCGTCGTGGCCGACGCCGACGACGAACGACCGGAGCAGGCGCTGCGCGATCGGACGCTCCGATGACCACCGTCCTGGTGGCCCACGGCACCCGCAATCCGCGCGGGGTCGCCCTCATCGGCGACCTCGCGGCGGCGATGTCCGCGCGCCTGCACGAGCCGGTGCACGCGGCCTTCGTCGACGTGCTCGGTCCGTCGCCGACGGAGGTGCTCCGACGGCTCGACGACGAGCACGCGGAGTCCGGCGCGGCACCGGTGACGGTGGTGCCGGCCTTCCTGGCGCGCGGCTATCACGTCCGCGTCGACCTGCCCGCGCACGTGGACGCCGCAGGCCATCCGGCGGCCGCGCTCACGCCGGCGCTGGGGCCGTCGCCCGATCTCGCGGCCGTGCTCGCCCTGCGTCTGCGAGCGGCCGGCGCGCGAGAAGACGACGCGATCGTGCTCGCCGCGGCCGGCTCCTCGGACCCGCTGGCCGTCGCCGACGTGGACCGCACCGCGGGGCACCTGGGCGAGATCCTGGGCGCCGACGTGACGGTGGGTTTCGCCGCGCCGCCCGCCGACGGGGCGGCGCACCCCGGCGTGGCCGAAGCCGTTCGGGCCGCGCGGGGCCGCGGCCGACGGGTGGCGGTGGCGTCGTATCTGTTGGCGCCGGGGCTGTTTCAGCAGCGCCTGGCGCAGACCGACGCGGAGGTGGTCGCGGCCCCGTTGGGCCTGCATCCCCGCGTCGTCGGTCTCGCCTGCGATCGCGTGCGCGCGGTCAGAGCGCGAGTCGATATCCCCGCTTGACGACGGTCGCGATCAGTTCGCGGACGCCCAACGCGGAGCGCAGGCGGCCGATGGCCACCTCCACCGCGTGGGCGTCATCGCCCGCTGCCGGCAGCAGAGCCAGCAGCTCCTCGCGCGAGCGCACCTGACCGGGCTGCGCCGCCAACGCCTTGAGCAGCGCCAGGCCGGTGGCCGAGACCTCGCACGCCTCGCCGTCGACCACCGCACTCGCGGCCCGGACGCCGAGCGTGTGTCCGGCGACCTGCAGTTCCGGACGACGGACGGGCAGATCGTCGGCCACCAGACGGGCCAGGGCGCCCAGTCGCATGCGCTCGGGAGCCACCGACGGCACCCCGATGCGGACGAGCGGCGCCGCCGTCACCGGACCGACGCAGTAGACCTCGACGCGCGTGAGCAGCGCCTGCCGCAGCGATGGCGTGAGTCCCAGCTCGTCGGCGCGCCCGAGCATCGAGGCCACGGCCGGGGCCGAGGTGAAGGTCACCGCGTCCACCGCGCCGGTGGCGATGTCGGAGATCAGCGCGTCGAGTGCGGTCGGATCGTCGGGCGTCTTCCAGCGGTACACCGGAACCCCCACCACGTCGGCGCCGAGCGCGGCCAGGCCGGGCAGGAACTCGGGATTCGGGTCCCAGTCGTCGGAGGCGCCGTGCAGTTGCACCGCGACCCGCAGTCCGGTCAGGTCCTCGCCGCGCAGGTGGTCGAGGACTTCGGCGGAGGATTCCGACTCCGGTGACCACTCCTCGCGGAGCCCGGCCGCCCGCAGCGCGCCGGTGGGTTTGGGGCCGCGGGAGATCACCCGGGCGCGCGCGAGGACGGCCAGCAGGTCCTCGGCCAGTCCCCACCCGTCGGCCGCCTCGATCCAGCCGCGGAAACCGATGCCGGTGGTGGCGATCAGCATGTCCGGCGGCTGCGCCAGCAGTTCTTCGGTCGACGCGCGCAGCGCCGCGTCGTCGGGCAGCGGGACCATCGTGATCGCGGCGGCGCCGACCACACGCGCGCCGCGCCGCGCCAGAAGAGCGGTGAACTCTTCGGCGCGGCGCGCTGCGGTGACGGCCACCGTGAAGCCGGTCAACGGCTGCTCTGAGTTGGTCATGAAGCAAGTGTCGCAGACGTCGGGGCGGCCTCCGGTGCGCCGCCGCGCTCACGCGGGACGGCCAGGTACACCCGCCAGGTGATCACCGCGGCCACCGCGTAGAACACGGCGAAGATCACAAAGGCCCAGGTCGCCGCGCCGGTGGCCGCGTAGGACTGGCGCAGCACCAGGTTGATCCCGACGCCGCCGAGGCCGCCGACGGCGCCGGCGATACCGATCACCGCACCGGACATCGAACGCGAGTAGGCGGCCTTGCCCGCTTCGTCGAGCGGCAGCGCGCGGGCTGCGGCGTCGAACACCGACGGGATGATCTTGTACACCGATCCGTTGCCCATCCCGGAGAGCACGAACAGCACCACGAAGCCGACCGCGCAGGCGGCGATGGAGGTGCCGCCGGCGATCAGCACAGCGGCGCCAGCGATCATCCCGACGAAGACCACGAGGGTCACGGCGCTGCCGCCGAAGCGGTCGGCGAGGCGGCCGCCCCAGACTCGGCTGAGCGAACCGAGCAGCGGTCCGACGAAGGCGATCTGAGCGGCGTGCAGCGACGCCTCCGCGACCGACTGGCCGTCGGCGGCGAAGTTGAGCGCCAACATCTGGCCGAAGGCGAACGAGAAGCCGATGAACGAACCGAAGGTGCCGATGTACAGCAGCGAGATGGTCCAGGTGTGCCGGTTGCGCACGGCCGCGCGCATGGCGGCCAGGTCCACGCCGGGGCCGTCGAGATTGTCCATGAACAGCGCCGCCCCGATACCGGCGATCACCAGCGCCACCAGATAGAACGCACACACCCAGTACGGCTGGCGGTCGCCGGCCCAGGCGATCACCAGCAGCCCGAGCAGCTGCACCGCGGGCACCCCGAGGTTGCCGCCGCCGGCGTTGAGGCCGAGCGCCCACCCCTTGAGTCGCTGCGGGTAGAAGGCGTTGATGTTGGTCATCGACGATGCGAAGTTGCCGCCGCCCAGGCCGGTCAGCGCCGCGCACAGCAGGTACATCCACAGCGGCTGGCCCGGATTCGCCAGCAGCACGATGGTGGCCGCGACCGGGATCAGCAGCACGAAGGCGGAGAAGACCGTCCAGTTGCGGCCGCCGAATCGGGTGGTGGCCATGGTGTACGGGAGCCGCAGCAGGGCGCCGCTGAGCGTCGCGACGGCGCCGATCAGGAACTTGTCGCCGAGGGTGATGCCGTAGACGTCGGTCGGCATGAACAGCACCATCACCGACCACAGCGACCAGACGGAGAAGCCGACGTGCTCGGCCACCACGGACCAGATCAGGTTCCGGCGGGCCACCCGCGCTCCCCCGGCCTCCCACGCCTCGAGGTCCTCCGGATCCCAGTCGGTGATCGTGTGAGATCTCTTGTGCACCAACGTATTCTCCTCGCCCTACCGCGCTGACCCCTGTCAGGCTCCTGCGAGCGTACGAACCGAACTTTCCCGGGGCGTGCCGGGTGGGTCTCCGCCCGGTAATCAGGTTCTCTCGCCGGGCGGCGGGCGCCTGTGAGAACGGCTCAGCAGTACGGTTCAGTTCAGGGCGGGCAGCCAGCGCCCGCGCATGCCGATCAGCACCAGCAGGCTGAGCACCACCAGGCCGACGGCCATGGCGATGGCCGACTCGTCGTCGCGCTGCAGCGACAGATAGATGGCCAGCGGCATCGTCTGCGTGACCCCTTCGACGTTCCCCGCGAAGGTCACGGTGGCGCCGAATTCACCGAGCGCGCGGGCGAAGCACATGATGGCGCCCGCGCCGATCCCGGCCCGGATCTCCGGCACCGTGATCCACCAGAAGGTGGTCATCCGGCTCGCACCGAGGGTGTACGCCGCTTCCTCGGCGTCGAGGTTGCGGCTGCGCAGCGCCGCCTCCACGCTCACCACCAGAAACGGCATCGCGACGACGAGCTGGGCGATCACCACCGCCGCGAAGGTGTAGGTGGGCGTCCAGTCGAACCAGTCGTCGAGGTACTGCCCCACCAGCCCGCGCCGGCCCAGCAGCGTCAGCAGCGCCACGCCGATCACCACCGGCGGCATCACCATCGGGACCACCACCAGCAGTCGTACCAGCCGGACCGGGCGGATCACGCCGGAGGCCAGGACCGCGGCCAACGGCACCCCCAGGGCCAGCGCCAACAGGGTCGCCAACGACGCACCGGCCACCGAGAGACCGAGGGCTTGCAGCGCCGCGGGTTCGGTGAGCAGCGTCCACATACGGCTCCACGGCGCGGCCCAGGCCAGCGCGATCAGCGGTCCTACCAGGACCACCAGTCCCAGCACCCCGACTCCGGAGATCGCGCGCGGCAGCGTGCCGCCCGACGCCGGGCGACCCGGCGTCGATCCCTCGGAGCGTGGCGCACTCACGGCAGGCCGAAGCCCGCGTCCGCGAGGATCTCCCGGCCGCGAGGCGAGACCAGGAGGTCGACGAACTCCTGCCCCTCGTCGGTCACCGCGGCGGCCGGGTACTGATTGACCGGGGCATTCGGGAACTCCACCACGTCGACCTTGTCGCCGGCCGAGCGCGCGTCGGTCTCGTAGACCAGCGCGGCGTTCGCCTCCCCGCTGGTCACTGCCCCCAGGGCGGCGCGGACGTCCACGGCGCGGGTCATCGGCTGCGGGGTGCCGCCGATCGCGCCGAGGGCCTTCTCCGCGGCCCGGCCGCAGGGCACCTCGGCGGCGCAGATCACCGTGCGCGTGCCGGCCTGCGTGAAGGCCTCCAGACCGGTCACCTCACCGGGATTGCCGGCGGGCACCACGATCACGAGTTTGTTGGTGGCGACCACCACCGGGTCGGTGGCGAGGCCGTCGTCCACGGCGCGATCCATGGTGGCGGTGTCGGCGGTGATCAGCACGTCGGCGTCGGCGCCCGAGCGGAGTCGTTGCACCAGTGCCGACGAGGCGGCCGCGTCCACCTGCACCTGCGCGCCGTCGTGCTCGTCGCTGTAGGCGGCCGACAGCGGTTCCATCACGTCCACCAGCGAGGCCGCGGCCACCACCCGGATCTGTCCGGGGTCGTCGCTCGAGCAGCCGGCGAGCGCCGTCAACCCCAGCACCGCCGCCGCCAGCACCACCATCCCCCGCCGAAATCTCCGGGGTCGAACGCTGGTGGCTCGAAAGCGGTTGGACAGCTGCATCTTTCGTTCCTCCCGAGAGGTCGAGCGGTTAGCCACCGGCGAACGGCGGAAGCAGATCCACCTCGGTGCCGATCGCCGCGGCATCGTCGCGCAGGAGGTCGTCGCCGTCGAGCACCGAGCAGTGGTCGACGAGTTCCCCGGTCGCGCTGCCGTGACGCTCGGCGACCGCCGCGCGCAGCGCGCCGACGGTCAGCGTGTCGAGTGCGAACTGCTCGCGCGCACAGCCGGTGCGGTCCACGAGACCGGCGAAGTAGTTGACGGTGATGGTCTCAGCCACCGATAGCTCCCATCGGGCGACGCGGGTGGGTCAGGACGTCGGCGGGCAGGTGCCCGGGCGACTTGCGCCAGGTGACCTCCCGCCAGGCTGCGGCCAGGTCGGCGTCGTCGCCCCCGCCGCGCAGAATGGCACGCAAGTCGATCTCGTCGTCGGAGAACAGGCACGGGCGCACGCGTCCCTCGGCGGTGATGCGGGTGCGGTCGCAGGCGCCGCAGAACGAGCGGGTCATCGAGGCGATCACCCCGACCGTGCCCGGACCGTCGCCGACGCGCCATCGTTCGGCCGGCGCCCCGACGTCTTCGCGGTCGATGGCGGTCAGGTCGAAGCGTTCGCCGAGCACCGCCAGCATCTCGGCCGCGGTCACGTACTCGTCGCGGCGCCAGGTGCCTTCGGCGTCGAGCGGCATGGATTCGATGAAGCGCAGTTGCAGCCCGCGGTCCAGGCACCACTGCAGCAGATCGGCGGCGTGCGGCAGGTTCTCGCGGAGGGCCACGGCGTTGATCTTGACCGGCGCCAGCCCCGCGGCGACGGCCGCGTCGATCCCGGCGATCACGTCGGGCAGACGGTCGCGGCGGGTGATGGTCGCGAACAGTTCCCGGTCGACGGTGTCCAGGGAGACGTTGATCCGCGACAGTCCCGCTGCCGCAAGCGCGTGCGCGCGATGCTCCAGGCCGAGCCCGTTGGTGGTCAGGGCGACCGGGAGCTCCGGATGGCGGGTGCGAATCCCCTCGATGAGGTGCTCCAGGTCCCGGCGGATGAGCGGTTCGCCACCGGTCAGCCGGACTTCACCGATGCCCAGGTCGTCGACGGCCACGCCGACCAGCCGGATCACTTCGTCGGCCGAGAGCAGTTCCTCGCGCGGCATGATCGGCAGCCCCTGCTCGGGCATGCAGTACCGGCACCGCAGATTGCAGGCCTGGGTCAGCGAAATCCGCAGATCGCGTGCCCGCCTGCCCAGCCCGTCCACCAGGACGGCTGAGGTCTGCGGCTGCAACCCGGTCATAGTTGCGAGGCTAGCAGTCGTCGGGTCGCCGGTTCCTGCGCTCGTCGAAGGGGTCCCGACGCCGAGCACGACGAGCCCACTCATGGAGGCGGCACCGGCCCACACAGGCGGCAGTCCGCCCCGAAGGCGGCCGCCGGGAATGCCGCCTTCGGTGGGGAGGGCCGCCGATGGGTGGGGGTGCCGCCTTCCGTGTCTACCGCCTCGACGATTGGGGGTTGACACTAGGGTTAGGCCTGTGAAGCGCAGACCTATCGCCGACCACCGCACCGAGGTGGCGGCCCACGTGGCCGGACTGGCCCGCACCGAGACCATCCCGGTGACCTCCGGGCTCGATCGAGTGACCAGCCGCATCGTCCGCGCCCCGTACACGCTGCCGCTGTTCGACAATTCCGCGATGGACGGGTTCGCCGTCCGCGCCGCCGACGTGACCGTCGGCCAGCCGCTGCCCGTCCGGGGACGGATCTTCGCCGGCGACGCCAAATCCCGCACGCTGCAGGGCGGCACCGCGATGGCCATCATGACCGGCGCGCCGCTGCCGCGCCGCGCCGACGCGGTGATCCCGGTGGAGCAGTCCGACGAGGCCGACGGCGCAGTCCGCTTTCAGCACCGTCCCGAGCCCGGCGCCTTCGTCCGCCGAGCGGGCGACGATGTGGCCGTCGGCGACCTGGTGGTCGCCGCCGGCACCCGCCTCGGACCGCGCCACCTCGGTGCGCTGGCCGCCAGCGGCGTGCCGACGATCGAGGTGCATCGTCGACCGACGGTCGCGGTGATCTCCACCGGCAGTGAACTGATCCGCCCCGGCCAGAAGCCCGAGCCCGGACAGATCTTCGAGTCCAATTCCCTTGTGCTGCAGTCGTTGTCGGCGAAGCACGGCGCGCAGGTGACCTTCGTGGCCGCAGCGCGCGACGACGGCGACTTCGAAACCATCCTCACCGCCGCGTGCATCGACGCCGACCTCGTCCTGACCTCCGGGGGCGTCTCGATGGGCGAGCGGGAGCCGGTCCGGCAGTTGCTCGGCGACCACGGCTGGTTCGGGCCGATCGCGATGCAGCCGGGCGGCCCGCAGGGTCTGGCCACCTGGAAGGACACGCCGGTCTGCTGCTTCCCCGGCAACCCGGTCAGCATCCTGGTGTCCTTCGAAGTGCTGCTCCGCGACGCGCTCCGCGCGGTCACCGGGCTCCCCCCGGTCGAGCCGAGCACCGCGCCTCTGGCACGCAAGGTGGCCTCGGCGCCGGGCAAGACCCAGTTCCTGCGGGGCGTGCGCAACCCCGACGGCACCGTCTCCCCCGTCGGCGGACCGGGCAGTCATCTGGCGGTCACCGCGGCCGCCGCGGACCTGCTCATCGAGATCGAGACCGACGCGACCGAACTGGCCGCAGGCACGGAGGTGACTACGTGGCCGCTGACCTGACCGCACCCGACGCGACACCTGAACCGCCCCATCCGGGCGGCCTGACGCACCTGCGCGCCGACGGCACGGCCGCGATGGTCGACGTCTCGGACAAGGCCGTCACCAAGCGCACCGCCCTGGCGCGCGGCACCTTCGCCACCACCGCGCTGGTGATCGATGCGATCCGCGGCGGCGGCGTGGCCAAGGGCGACGTCCTGGCCACCGCCCGCATCGCGGGCATTCAGGGCGCCAAGCGCACCTCGGACCTCATTCCGCTGTGCCATCCGCTGCCGCTGTCCAAGGTGGCCGTCGACTTCGCGCTGGAAGGCGACCACATCGTCATCAGCGCCACCGCCACCACCACCGGCAAGACGGGCGTCGAGATGGAGGCGCTGACCGCGGTCGCCGTCGCCGGCCTCACCCTGCACGACATGGTCAAAGCCCTCGACCCGGCAGCCACGCTCACCGACGTCGCCCTCGTGGAGAAGACCGGTGGACGGCACGGACGCTGGACCCGTGCCACCCACTCCGCACAGGCCACGCCCCCGCCGCCGCCGGGCCGCGTCGCACTGCACCCCACCGACCGCGCCGTCGTCATCGTCGCCTCCACCGGCGTCGCCGCCGGCGAACGCACCGATCGGACCGGCGGGCGGATCGCGGAATGGCTCATCGAGCAGGGCTTCACCCCCGATCCGGTGGTCGTGGTGGCCGACGTCGACTTCGCCGGCGCGCTGCGCAGCGTGCTCACCACCGCCCCGGCCGTCGTGATCACCACCGGCGGCACCGGCCCGACGGCCGACGACCTGGTGCCCGAGGGCACCGCGGCGACGCTGACCACCGAACTGCCCGGCATCGCCGAGGCGATCCGCGACAGGGGCCGGGCGGCCACGCCGTTGGCCGCGCTCAGTCGTGGGCGCGCAGGGCTGGCGGGCGGCACCTTCGTGGTGAACCTGCCCGGCTCACCGGGCGGCGTGGCTGACGGCCTGGAGGTGCTCACACCGCTCCTGCACCACCTGGTGGACCTGGCGAAAGGCGCAGGACATGGCGACTGAATCCGACATCGTCGAGCATCCGCTCGATCCGCGCGTCTGCGAGAACCGCGTACGGACCGACGCCGACGGCGCCCTGGTGACCTTCACCGGCGTCGTCCGCGATCACCACGGCGGCCGGGCCGTGCGCGCGCTGCGATATGAGGCCCACCCGCGGGCGGACCGGTTCCTGCAGGAACTCCTCGCACGCCACCGCACCGATGACGTCCGGATCGCCGCCCAGCACCGCATCGGCGACCTCGCGATCGGCGACCTCGCCGTGGTGGTGGCCGTGGCCGCCCCGCATCGCGGCGCCGCCTTCGCGGTCTGCTCGCGGGTGATCGACGAGATCAAGACCCAGGTCCCGATCTGGAAGTTCGAGAGCTACGTCGACGGCGACACCGCCTGGGTCGACGCCTGCCGCCCCTGATCGCCGACCGACCGGCTCAGTTGAGCGCGTAGACGCCGATCGCGTTGTCGACGATGGTGCCGAAGTACAGCACGCCGTCGCGCTCGGCGACGCTGGTCACGAAGGTGTAGTCGACGTCGGCCGGCTTCACGTCGTGCACCACGGTGCCGTCGAAGTCGAAGGCGATCACCCACACCACGTCCTCGGGCGAGGGGCCGAGCCCCTCGGGTACCCGCGCCAGCACCCGTCGTGCCCGCGGCGGGAGGCGGAAGATCTTCTCCAGCAAGGGATTTCGCGGCGACGCCAGGGCACACCAGACCAGCCCGTCGGAGCCGATCGACAGGTTGTCCGGGTAGCCGGGCAGATCGTCGAGCAGGACGTCCACCTCACCGGCCTGCTCGCCGGTCAGGTGATAGCGGGTGATCCGCGAGGCCCCCGTCTCGGCGACCAGCAGGTACGACTCGTCCGGCGCCAGGACCACGCCGTTGGCGAACTGGAGGTCGTCGAGCAGCACCACCACCTCGCCATCCGGGGTGCGTCGGATCAACCGGCCGCTGCCGCTGTGCTCGATGATGTCGCTGCGCCACTGATCGATCCGGAAGCGCTGCGACGACGCGGTGAAGTAGGCGGTGCCGTCAGCCGCGGAGACCACGTTGCTGGCGAAGTGCAGCGGCCGATCGTCGACGGTGTCGACCAGCACCGAGGGCCGACCGCGGCCGCCCTCCAGATGCATGAGCCCGAAGTCGTGATCGCAGAGCAGGAGCGAACCGTCGGGCAGTACTTCCAGACCGAGGAGGTGCCCGGCGGTGTCGGCGAGCACCTCGACCGCGCCGGTCGCGGGAGTCACGGCGACGAGCCGACCGTCGTCCAGGCCGGCTGCCACGCGTCCGTCCGGCAGACAGACCACGTCCTCGGGGCCGTTTCCGGGGAGGGCGATGCGGCGAAAAGAAGTCACGGTGTCAGTCATATCAGGATCGGCCTGCGCTCGCTCGGGCCGTTGGTCCTGTTCGGTCGACGATACGAACCCTGGTGCCTATTCACCTTGATTCATAGTGTCACTGTTGCATAGTGCGTAGGTGCAGGCGTAGATTTCAGGCATGGCACTTGAACACGCCATCCTGGTGTCGTTGGCCGAGCGCCCCGGGACGGGATACGAGATCGGACAGCAGTTCCAGCGTTCGATCGGTTACTTCTGGTCGGCCACCCACCAGCAGATCTACCGGACCCTCAAGAAGCTCGACGCCGACGGCCTGGTGACCTTCGAATCGGTGGTGCAGGACGGCCGCCCGGACAAGAAGGTCTACACGCTGTCCGACGCTGGACGGGCCCTGCTGACGTCGTGGGTCGAGAGCCCCACCGCGTTGGTCCCGCTCCGCAGCGACCTCGGAGTGAAGCTCCGGGCCGCCGAATTCGGCGACCTCGCCCGCATCCTCGGCGAACTCAAGGCGCACCGGGACGAGGCGGACGCCCAGCTCCAGCTGTACCGCGGCTTCGAACGGGACTACTACCCGGACCCGGATGCCCTGACCGGCCGCAAACTGCACCAGTACCTGGTGCTGCGCGGCGGAGTCCGCGCCTCGCAAGCCACCGTCGACTGGTGCGACGAGACCATCGCCGGTCTGCAACGCGAACTCGACAACGAGCACTGACCCGCGCCCCGCGCACCCCGACCCCAGCCCAGCGAGCGCCTCGCCCGAGGTGTCCGCCCCGATCAAGAAAGGTCGCCATGTCAGCCCCGACCAGCGCCCCTAACGCCCACTACCCCAAGCTCTTCGAGCCGCTGCAGATCGGCGGTATGACCCTGCCGAACCGCGTCGTCATGGGTTCGATGCACACCGGCCTGGAAGACCGCATCTGGGACACCCCGAAGCTCGCGGCCTACTACGCCGAACGCGCCCGCGGCGGCGTGGGCCTGATCATCACCGGCGGCTTCTCCCCGACGCGCACCGGCCTGCTGCTGCCGTTCGCCGGCAAGATGACCAACCACGCCGACGTGCTGCGCCACCGCGAGTTCACCAAGGCCGTGCACGCCGAGGGGGGCAAGATCGCCCTGCAGATCATCCACGCGGGCCGCTACGGCTACACCCCGATCAAGGTGGCGGCCGGCAGCGAGCCGTCGCCGATCCACCCGTTCAAGCACATGAAGATGACCGATCAGATGATCAAGCACGTCATCCGCACCTTCGGCGAGGCCGCCAAGCTGGCCCGCCGCGCCGGCTACGACGCCGTCGAGCTGATGGGCGGCGAGGGCTATCTGATCAACCAGTTCCTGTGCCCGCGCACCAACGACCGCACCGACCGCTGGGGCGGCTCCACCGAGAACCGCCAGCGCTTCCTGATCGAGATCGTCAAGGAGGTGCGCAAGCAGACCCCGCGCGATTTCCCGGTGATCCTGCGCCAGTCGGTGGCCGACTTCGTCACCGGCGGCCAGACGTTCGACGAGATCGCCCTGCTCGCCCAGCGGGTCGAGGAACTCGGCGTCGACGCCATCAACACCGACATCGGCTGGCACGAGGCGCAGGTCCCGACCATCGTCACCTCGGTGCCGCGCGGCGCCTTCGTGAAGTTCACCGAGCGGCTGCGCGACGTCGTCGATATCCCGCTGATCGCCTCGAACCGGATCAACACCCCCGAGTTCGCGGAGGAGATCCTGGAGAACGGCAAGGTCGACGCCGTGTCGATGGCCCGCCCGCTGCTGGCCGACCCGGACTTCGTCAACAAGGCCGAACAGGGCCGCGCGGACGAGATCAACACCTGCATCGGCTGCAACCAGGCCTGCCTGGACCACGCGTTCGTGGGCAAGAAGGTCTCCTGCCTACTGAACCCGCGCGCCGGCCGCGAGACGGTGCTGACGCTGGGCCAGACGCGCCACGCCAAGCGCGTCGCCGTGATCGGCGCCGGACCGGCCGGGCTGTCGGCCGCGGTCTCGGCCGCCCAGCGCGGACATCGCGTGGACCTGTACGAGGCCGGCGACGCGATCGGCGGCCAGTTCTCCATCGCCGCACGCATCCCCGGCAAGGAGGAGTTCAACGAGACCATCCGGTACTACAACCGGCAGCTCGAGATCAATCAGGTGACCGTGCACCTGGGCACCCGCGTCACCGCCGACGAGATCATCGCGGGCGGCTTCGACCAGGTGATCATCGCGACCGGTGTGACCCCGCGTGTGCCGGACATCGACGGTATCGATCATCCGATGGTGATGTCGTACGCCGACGCCGTGCTCGGTCGCCGCGAGGTGGGTAAGCGCGTCGCCGTCATGGGTGCCGGCGGCATCGGCTTCGACGTCACCGAGTTCCTCACCGTCGACGACTCCCCCACCCTGAACCTGAAGGAATGGGAGCAGGAGTGGGGCGTCACCGACGACCTCGACACCCCCGGCTTCGTCACCAAGCCGCGTCCGCTGCCTGCCGTTCGTCAGGTCTACATGGTCCAGCGCAAGCCCGGCGGTCAGGGCAAGACGCTCGGCAAGACCTCCGGCTGGGTGCACCGCGCCACCGTGAAGATGAAGGGCGTCGAGCAGATCTCGGGCGCCGTCTACGACAAGATCGACGACGCCGGCCTGCACCTGACCCTGCACGACAAGGAGGGCAACGAGACCGGCAAGCGGATCCTCGAGGTGGACAACGTGGTGGTCTGCGCCGGACAGGAGTCGGTGCGCGACCTCGTCGATCCGCTGACCCTCGCGGGCGTCACCACCCACGTGATCGGCGGCGCCGACCTGGCCTCCGAGCTCGACGCCAAGCGGGCCATCCGTCAGGGCACCGAAGTGGCCGCCGGACTCCCCTGATCCGACCCGCTCCCGGCGCGCCCGCTTGACCGACCCGAACGGATCGGTCAGCGGGCGCCGCGGCATGCACCCACGGCGGTAGAATTCAGTCAGGAGCACCGACCGGATTCGAGGTCGTCATGAATACTGACACCGCCTTCACCGCCGATCAGATCTGGTGGCACATCGACGCCGAACGCGCGATGTTGGCCGACTTCCTCGCCGACCTCGACGACGACTCCTGGAACACCGACTCGCTGTGCGCCGGATGGCGGGTGCGCGACGTCGCCGCCCACCTCACGATGGCGCATGCACGCCTGCGCGACCTCATGCCGTGGCTACTGAAGACCCGCTTCTCGTTCAACGCGTCGATCCGCGAGTCGGCGATCGCGCTGCCCGCCGATCACACCGAGATCGTCGCCCGCTTGCGCGGCATGGTCGGCAGTCGGCGGACCGCGCCGTTCGTGTCGATCCGGGAGCCGCTGATCGACGTCCTCGTCCACACCCAGGACATCTGCCTACCCCTCGGGCGCGAACTCCCGGAACCGACGCCGACGGCGACCTCCGGCTCCCGCGCAAGAGCCGCCGCGGCGGCGGCCAACCGGGTGCTGGCACTCAACCAGCGGCCGGTGGTGCGGCTGCGTCCACCGCCGCGCGGCGTGCACCTGGTCGCCGTCGACACCGAATGGTCGTGGGGCGCGGGCGAACTCGTCACCGGAAGGATGACGCACCTGCTGCTGGCGCTCGCCGGCCGACCGGCCGCCGCCGACCTGCTCTCCGGGCCGGTGGAACTGCTCGATCGTCGAGGAACGCCGACCAGCCATTAGGATCTGGCGCATGGCTCTTCCCGCACCGACCCCCTCCGCTCGCGCCGTCGTCACCGGCGCCTCCTCCGGCATCGGCATGGCATTGGCCTGCGTGCTCGCCGACCGCGGACACTCGCTGATCCTGGTCGCCCGCCGCGGCGAGATCCTCGACGAGCTGGCCGGCGAACTGCGTCGGCGCTGCGGGGTCGAGGTGGAGGTGCGCGCCACCGACCTGTCCGACGCCGCCGCGACCGCAGCCCTGTGCGAGGACCTGAAGACGCGCGAAGTCTCCGTCCTGTGCAACAACGCCGGCATCGCCACCTTCGGCGCCCTCGTCGACCTGGACCCGGACTACGAGCAGGCACAGGTGCTGCTCAACGTCAACGCCGTGCACGACCTCACGCTCGCCGTACTGCCGCAGATGGTGGCGCGCGGCGCGGGCGGCATCCTGATGGTCGGCTCCGCGGCCGGCAACATGCCGATCCCGAACAACGCCACCTACGCCGCCACCAAGGCGTTCGTGAACACCTTCAGCGAGTCGCTGCGCGGCGAGCTCGCCGGCACCGGCGTGCACGTGACGTTGCTGGCGCCCGGCCCGGTGCGCACCCAGACGCCGAGCGCGGACGAGGAATCCATCGTCGACAAGATGGTCCCCGACTTCCTGTGGCACTCCTCCCAGCGCGTCGCCGAGATGAGCCTGGATGCGTTGGCGCGCAACAAGATGCGCGTCGTCCCCGGCGCACTGTCGAAGGCCATGTCGGTGGCCGGCGGCTACAGCCCGCGCGCCATCGTCGCGCCCATCGTCGGCACCTTCTACGCGAAGCTGGGCGACGCCGAGTAGTCGCCGAGGGATACAGTCGAGAACCGTGGAAGACAAACTGGTCTGGATCGACTGCGAGATGACCGGGCTGGACACCGGCACCGACAAACTCATCGAAATCGCCGCCCTGGTGACCGACAGCGACTTGAACATCCTCGGCGACGGCGTCGACGTGGTGATCCACGCAGGCGACGCCGCCCTTGCGGCCATGCCGCCGGTGGTGGTCAAGATGCACGCCGCGTCCGGTCTCACCGAGGAAGTGCGTCGTTCGACGGTCACCGTGGCCGAAGCCGAACAGATGGTGCTGGCATACCTGCGGGAACACGTCCCCGGCGGCGGGGTGCCGCTGGCCGGCAACTCGATCGCCACCGACCGCGCCTTCCTGGCCCGCGACATGCCGGAACTGAACAACTTCCTGCACTACCGGATGATCGACGTCAGCTCCATCAAGGAGCTGTGCCGGCGGTGGTTCCCGGCGATCTACTTCGGCCAGCCGGAGAAGGGGCTGGCGCATCGCGCCCTCGCCGACATCCGTGAGTCGATCCGCGAGCTCCGCTACTACCGGAAAGTGGCCTTCGTGCCGGAGCCCGGACCGGACGCCGACGCACTGACCGCCGCCGTCGCAGACCTCGGACCTGCGTAAACAACACCGAGGTAAGTCAATTGGAGTTCACCGGAGTTTGCGGCTAGAGTAAGGCCCTGGATCGGCAAGCAACGCGCAAGCGAAGCCGAAGATCCCGATGGTGAGTGTAGTTCAGTTGGTAGAGCACCAGGTTGTGATCCTGGCTGTCGCGGGTTCGAGTCCCGTCACTCACCCCGAAATGAGGCCCTGAGCCTGCCGTCCGGCAGCTCGGGGCCTCACTCGCATCGGTGTGCCGAGGAGGTCTGTTGTCCGTCGTCGAACGTCTGGACCGCTTTCACCGGCGCTACCCCAAGACCGGGTTCCCGCTCGCGGTCGCCTACAAGTTCTTCGACGATCAGGGCGGCTACCTCGCAGCATTGATCACCTACTACGGCTTCGTGTCGTTGTTTCCGCTGCTGCTGCTGTTCACCACGATTCTGGGCTTCCTCCTGGAGAACAATCCCGGCCTGCGCGACCAGATCGTGAGCTCGACGATGAGCGAGATCCCGGTGATCGGCGGGCAGCTGAACGACCCGGCGGCCCTCAGCGGCGGCACCACCGCGGTCCTCATCGGCCTGATCGGCGCGCTCTACGGTGGCCTCGGCGTCGCCGTCGCTTCGCAGAACGCGATGAACGCCGTCTGGGACGTCCCGCGCAACAGCCGACCCAACCCGATCAAGGTCCGCCTGCGGGGACTGGTCCTGCTGTTCACCGTGGGGCTGTCGATGGTCGCCCTCGTCGCGATCAGCATCGTGGCCGCGTCGTTCGACGTGACCGGCCTCGGCGACCTGTTCACCCGCGTCGGCACGTTCACGCTGGCCCTCGTAGTCTTCGTCTTCGCCTTCATCTTCGGCACGGCGCGCAAGGTCGGCGTGCTCGACGTGCTGCCCGGCGCCGTGATCGCCGCCGCAGGCTGGCAGCTGCTCGAGCACTTCGGCGGCTACTACATCGAGCACGTGATCGCCCGCACCGAGAAGATCAACGGCGTCTTCGCGATGGTCCTCGGGCTCATCGCCTTCATCTATCTGGCCGCCGCGCTGGTGGTGATCTGCCTGGAGGTCAACGCCGTCCGCGTGGACAAGCTGTACCCGCGCGCCCTGCTCACGCCGTTCACCGACAACGTCGACCTGACCGAGGGCGACGAGAAGGCCTACCGGCAACTCGCACAGGCCCAGCGGCAGAAGGGCTTCGAGACCATCGAGGTCACGTTCGATAATCCGCGCTCCAAGCCCTAAGCTGGCGGGGCGTTCGCAGCGCGCACGCCGACCGGGACGACCCGGCCGCCTCCTTCCTCGCGGGGACGACCCCGCCCGGAGTGGACCCACTCGTGAAAGACCTCGCACGCATCGTGCTCGGCTGGGGCGCCTTCGTCGCGCTCGCGCTCTCCGGCGATCTCCTCGCCACGCCGACGCCCGCACCGATCCTGATCACCGCCCTGATCGCCATCGTCGCCGTCATCGTGGTCGCCGCCTTCGGCGTGGTGACCCAGGCCGAGGCGCTCGCCCACCGGCTCGGCGATCCCTACGGCACGCTGATCCTCACCCTGTCCATCGTGCTGATCGAGGTGGTACTGATCTCGGCGATCCTCCTGGGGCCGGGCGAGCATCCCACGATCGCCCGGGACTCGGTGATGGCCGTGTCGATGATCATCCTGAACCTCGTCGTCGGCGCCGCGCTGGTGGTCGGCGGCGTCCGACAGCACGGCCGCCTCACCGCGAATCGGCGCGGCATCGGCGTCTACCTCGGCCTGCTGGTGGCGCTCACCGCGGTGGCCTTCGCGCTACCGAAGGCGATCGGCGACGACGGCGCCTACTCGACGTCGCAGGCGATTGTGGTCGCGGTCGGCACCCTCGGGCTGTATGCCTTCTTCCTGTACCGCCAGACCGGACCGGACGCCGACGCCTTCCGTGAACCGGCGGCCGCGGCGGCGCCCACGCATCCGCCGATCAGCGACGTGTGGGCCGCGAATCGCCGCGAGATCCTCACCCGGATCACCGTCCTGGTGGTCACCGCGATCCCCATCGTGCTGCTGTCCCACGACATGGCGAGCCTGCTCGACGACGGCCTCGGCCGGCTCGGCGCGCCCGCCCCGCTGGCCGGCCTGCTGATCGCGGCCATCGTCTTCCTGCCGGAGTCGTTGACCGCGATCCGCGCAGGTGCGGCCGGCGAGATGCAGCGGGTGAGCAATCTGTGCCACGGCGCACTGGTCTCCACCGTCGGCCTCACCATTCCGGCGGTGCTGGTGATCGGCCTCGTCACCGGGCAGACGGTGGTACTCGCCGAGTCGACGGCGAACCTGATCGTGCTCGGCGTGTCGCTGGCGCTGTCGGTCGTGACCTTCACCGCCCGCCGCCTCACCGCCTGGCACGGCGCGGCGCACCTGCTGGTGTTCGCCGCCTACGGGGCCGTGCTGCTGGGCTGAACGGACAGCTGGACGTCCTACTCGGCGGACAGATCCTGGACGCTCGCGAGGTCGGCGATCTGGCGGGCCAGGCGCACATCGGCCTCGGTGAGACCGCCGACGTCGTGCGTGGTCAGCGACAGACCGACGGTGCCGTACCGGAAGTCCAGGTCCGGGTGATGGTTGAGGGCCTCGGCGGCCGCCACGATGTCGGCGACGAAGGCCAGCCCCCGCACCATCGACCCGGTGCGATAGTCGGCGCGCAGGTGGGCGTCCTCGACGCGCCACCCCGGCGGGAGCTGCTCGGCGGCCTCGGCTTCGGACAATGGACGCGGATCGGTGCTCATCCTCCCCACCATAACCACCTCGCCGCGTCGCCGCGGCTGTACCGACGGCGGTCGGCGCGCCTGAACATCCCCCGGTCCGCCCGGCAGCGCCCGCGGTGGGTAAGACTGGAGGCCATGAGTCCGGATTCACCCGAACCCGCCGACGACACCGCCCTCTCGTGGCTCGACGCAGCGCCGTGGCTCGATGAGTTGCGCAGCGATCCGGAGTTCTTCTGGCTCGACGACCATCCGGCCGACACCGATCCGGAGGTGGCCCGCGCGCACTGCGACCTGATCGCGGTCCTCGTGGTGGAGACGCAGGCCTCCACCCCGATCGGCGAGCTGCTGCCGCTGCTGCCCGGCGGCGTCGATCTCATCCCGGATCCGAACCTGCCCACCCGCACCGCGAACTGGCTGCTGGCCTCCTCCACGTTCACCACCGACCGCATCCGCGACGTGACGACCTCGGCGATTCTCGCCAGCCGTGGCATGGGCATGGGGTCGGTGCTGCCGCTGCTGAGCCGCCTGGTGAAGCTGTCCACGCACGCCGATCGGGTGGGCGGCGACCATTCCGATGCCCGCCGCCGGGCCGTCGACGACGTGGTGCGCGATCTGGAGATCATCGCCCGCTGGCGGTACGCGACCGGGGACGAGACCACGCCGCTGCTCGACCCCCTGCCGGACGCCGCGCCGTCGGTGGCCCATGACGCGCACCGTCGACTTCACGCGCTCACCGCGGCCGGTCCGCTGGTCGCCGCGGCGGCCGCCGCGAACGTCGCCGACCAGCTCAGCGAACGACTGGCCGCGCTCGCCGACCGTGACCGCGAGGTCTTCGTCGAACGTCGGCTCACCGACGATCGGACGCCGCTCGAGGCGATCGGCGAACGCTTCGGCGTCTCCCGCGAACGCGTACGACAGTACGAGGCCCGCGGCCTCGACGACCTGTACGCCTGGCTGGAGGGCAGCTCCGACGCACAGTTCCTCATCGAGTCGGCGGTGGCGATCACCGACACGGTCCGGCCGCTCGACGACCTGCTCGCCGCGCTGCCCGCGATCGGCGAGGAGGTGGCCGCGGTGGGGCGACCGCTGTGGCGGGTCCTGGTCGGTATCGGAGCTCCGTTCGAGGTCGACGGTGTCTGGGCGGCCTCCCCCACGCTGGCCGCCGCCCGCGAACAGACCACCGCGCTGCTCGACGGCCACGCCGACGAGTACGGCGTGGTGGATCCGGCGGTGTTCGCCGACCTGACCCGCGCCGCCCTGCCCGACGAGACCCCGCACTGGCGGACCGACTGGGCGGCCGAGGTCGGTGCGGTGGTCTACCGCGACCGGATCCTGACCCGCACCGGCACCATCGAGGACTACGCCGCGGCCCTGCTGTCGATTCACGGCGAGCCGATGACCCCCGAGGAGTTGGTGGCGGCGTTCCACGTGCAGCGCTCGGCCCGGTCGATGGTCAACCAGATGACCGGGGACGAGCGCTTCATCCGGGTCAGCCGCAGCCAGTGGGGCCTGCGCGCGTGGGGCGGTCGGGAATACGCCACCATCCGAGCGGCCATCGGCGACCTGCTCGACGACCTCGGCGGCAGCGCACCGCTGGAGGAGCTCGTCGACCAGCTCGCTCCGCGCTTCGACGTGAAGCCGGCGAGCGTCGTGGCCTATGCCGCGGCCCCGCCGTATCGCACCGACGACGGCGTCGTGACCCGCGCCGACGACGCTCCGCAGCCGCGGAAGTCCCCCGCCCAGACGCGCCACCTCTACCGCGTCGGGCGGGCGTGGAAGCTGCGGGTCGCCGTCAACGCCGAGCACCTGCGCGGCAGCGGATCCCCCCTGCCGATCGCCCTGACCACCGCATTGGCGTTGGAGCACGGACAGACGCGCCAGCTGTCCTCGGCGCGCGGGGACCAGCCGGTGTCGTGGACCTCGCTGCAGCCCAATCTCGGCAGCATCCGCCGGTTCTTCGCCGACGCGGGCGACGATCCGCCCGGCGAGGCCTTCTTCGTCTTCACCGACGACGGCGCGTTCGACGTCGAACCCGTGGTGCTCGACGGGGAAGACCCGACCGACCGACTGCTCGCCGCCGTGGGCGCGGCGGACGCCGATCCCGCGACGGCCTCGACGATTCTGGCCGTCGCCGTCGGGCTGCCCGAGGACGCGTCGACCGACGAACTGCGGGCGGCGCTGCTCGCCCGCGGCGAATCCGATCTCGCCGCGCTGCTGGCCCCCTGACGTCGTCGCCGTGTGCAACAGTTGAGACAGTCCCCGGTTCCCACCAGTGGTGCCGTCCCGAGAAGAGAGGCCGCCTCATGCCGCCCCGCCGCCGATCTGCGAACACCGGATCGCTGACCACCGAAGACCTCGCGGTCCTCGCTGCCGCCGTCGCCGAAGGACGGCGTGCCACGGTGTACCTGGTGGAGGGCACCCCGAGTCTCGGGTTGGAACCGGGCAGTTCCGCGCGGGTGATCTCCGTGGACGGTCAGACCGTGGTGGTCCGCCCCGCGGCGTCGACGACGAACTGCCCTTCGAGGCCGACGAACTCCGGCGCAGCAAGAATCCGCCGCCCGCCCCCGCCCCGAAGAAGACGGCGCCCGCGAAGAAGGCCCCGCGAAGAAGGCGCTTCAGCAGACTGCGACCACGACGACGGGCGCCCCCGCCATCTCCTGCGTCGCCGTCCGCAGCGCCGACGCCCGCACCCGCACCGGTACGGCCCGCCCCGACGCAGAGTGCCCCGACCAAGAGTGCCCCGGCCAAGCGCGCATCGGCCAAGTCGGGCGCACCCACGTCGGTGACCGTGACGCTGCACGGCGCTCCGGACAACACCTGGTCGGTGGCCGTCGCGCGCGGCGCCCGCAAGCCCCAGCGCGCCCGGCCGGTGTCCCCGGATGCGGTGGAGGCGGCGGTCGCCGGCCTCGGCGATCCATCGTCGCTCGAGGCCGTCACCACGCTGTTGCACGCGGCCCGGGAGGAGGCGCGGCAGCGGGTGGACGCCCTCAGTCGTGAGCTCGAGGAGGCCCGGCAGGCGCTGGCGGCGCTCACCGAATCCGGTCCGCGTCGGACCCCGCTGACATAGTGGGCGGCATGCGATCGACCTGCTCCGTGTACATCGACACCGGCTACCTCCTGGCCTCGGCCGCCACCCGGGTCACCGGTACGTCGCTGCGCAGCGGCATCCACGTGGAGTACCGCCGGCTCATCGATTCCCTGGTGGCGTTGGCGCAGGACCACTCGGGCCTGCCGCTGCTCCGCGTGCACTGGTACGACTCGGCGCACAACGGGGTGCCGGACGCGCAGCAGCAGCGCATCGGCGAACTCGCGAAGGTGAAGCTGCGGCTCGGACGCTTCGGTTACGAGGGCGTCCAGAAGGGCGTCGATCTGCGGATCGGCCTGGACCTGGTGACGCACGCGCGCAACAAGACCTCCGATGTGTTCTTCCTGGTCAGCGGCGACGACGATCTGACCGAAGCCGTCGAGGAGGCGCAGGCGCACGGCGTGCAGGTGGTCCTGTTCGCCGTACCGGTGAACGGCACTCGACCGCACGGCGTGAACCGCCATCTGATTCGCGCGGTCGACGATCTGCACGTGATCGACGGCGCGATCATCGACGACGCCGCCCTCAAGGTGGAACTCGAGGCCGCCCCGGTGGTGACCGCCGAACCCGCGCCGGCGGCGGAGGCCACACCGGCACCCAAGCCCGGTCCGTCACCGCGCGACCTGGCGACCTCCCGCCCCATTCCGGCACCGGCCAAGGCGCCCGCACCGATCCTGGCGTACACCTCCGCGACCGGCACCACCAGTTACGTGGCCGCCGAATACGACGCGACGCCGTGCGACGAGGCCGCCGAAGCCCTCACCGCGGAGCTGGTGGATCAGATCGCCGATCGGGTGCTCACGTCGTTCCTGACCAGTTCCGACGAGAAGGCCAAGGCGGCGCTGGCGCTGTCCCGCCGTCGATCCCGCGGGACATCGACCGCGCCCTGCTGCTCGACGCCTGCGAGGCGGTCGACGTCTACGACCTCCCCGAGCAGGCGCGCTATCGCCTCCGGACCCGGTTCTGGGATCGGTACGACGCGAACGCGGCCGCGGTGGGCTGAATCAGACGCGTCACGGGGGCGGTCGGACGCGTCACCGACTCAGTCGGCGAGGAAGTCCCGCTGGAAGATCGCCATCCGCGTGACGTCCTGGTAGGCGCCGTCGGCGAAGTACTCCTCGCGGAGCACGCCCTCGCTGACGAAGCCGACCTTCTCGTAGACGTGGATCGCCGCCGCATTGGCGTTGTCCACCAGCAGGTAGACCTTGTGCATATTCAGGATCGCGAACGCGTAGTGCAGCACCGACCGGGTGGCGGCGCCGGCGTAGCCGTTGCCCTGGCTGTCCGGGGCCACGATGATCTGGAACTCGCAATTGCGGTGGCGCACATCGATGTTCACCAGTTCGACGATCCCGCAGCGGCGGCCGCCGTCGTCGATCACGAAGCGCCGTTCGGTCTCGTCGTGCAGACGCTGGTTGTACCGGTCCTCCATCGCCGCCAGCGAATAGGTCGGTTCGACGAACCAGTAGCGCATCACCTCCGGGTCGTTGAACAGCCCGTGAACGAAGGGCAGATCCGCTCGCTCCAGCGTGCGCAGCGCAGCCGTCATCGGCCGTCTCCTCTTCTGTCGGGGGCCGATACCGGACCGACCCGTTGATTCCAGCCTAAGCCCCCGCCCGCGGACATCGCCGCAGTAGGGTCGGCCACATGACACGGCCTACCGGCGACGGGGTGGTCCTCCGCGTCCTGATCTACTCCGACGACCACCGCACCCGCGCGCAGGTGCGCGGCGCGCTGGGCCCGCGGGTGGATCCGGACCTGCCGGAGCTGGAGTTCCTGGAGGTGGCCACCGCCCCCATCGTGCTCGCCGAGCTCGACACCGGCACGGTGGATCTGGTGATCCTCGACGGCGAGGCCGCGCCGTTCGGCGGACTCGGCCTGGCCAAGCAGCTGCGCGACGAGTACGAGCCGTGCCCGCCGCTGCTCGTGTTGATCGCCCGCACGGCCGACCGTTGGCTCGCCGACTGGTCCCGCGCCGACGCGAGCGCGACGCTTCCGGTGGATCCGATCGCGCTCTCGCGCGAGGTCACCGCGCTGCTGCGTCGCGGCACCGCCCGCGGGTGAGCGTTTCCTCCCCCCGAACCGCCCGACCGTGACTAGTGTGTGTGACAAGTCACAGGCGTGGTCCTGATCACACCGATTCGGTGAAATCGGTTGCGGCACAAGGAGGGTTGATCCAGCGATGAATGTGTACGCACCGATCCTGATGCTCGGCGGCGTCGCTCTCGCCTTCGCCCTGGTCTCGGTGGTTCTCGCCGCGATCGTCGGCCCGCGCCGCCACAACCGCGCCAAGCTGGAAGCCTACGAATGCGGCATCGAACCGCTGCCGCCGACGGCCGGGATGGTCCAGCGATTTCCGGTGAAGTACTACCTCACCGCCATGCTGTTCATCATCTTCGACATCGAGATCGTCTTCCTCTATCCGTGGGCGGTGGCCGCCGACAGTCTCGGCTGGTTCGGCCTTCTCGCCGTCGGCCTGTTCCTGGTCAACGTCTCCGTCGCCTACGCCTACGAATGGCGGCGCGGCGGACTGCGGTGGGATTGAGCGGAGAGGGACCGAACCGATGGGAATCGAAGAACAACTGCCCGGCGGCTTCCTGCTGACCACTGTCGAGAAGCTCGCCGGCTACATGCGCAAGGGCTCGCTGTGGCCGGCCACCTTCGGACTGGCCTGCTGCGCGATCGAGATGATGGCCACCACGTCCGGCAAGTACGACCTGGCGCGCTTCGGCATGGAGGCCTTTCGCGCCTCCCCGCGCCAAGCCGATCTGATGATCGTCGCCGGCCGGGTGAGCCAGAAGATGGCGCCGGTGCTCCGGCAGATCTACGACCAGATGGCCGAGCCGAAGTGGGTCCTCGCGATGGGCGTGTGCGCCTCCTCCGGCGGCATGTTCAACAACTACGCGATCGTGCAGGGCGTGGACCACGTGGTGCCCGTCGACATCTACCTGCCGGGCTGCCCGCCGCGGCCGGAGATGCTGCTGAACGCCATCCTCGCCCTGCATGAGCAGATCGCCGCCGAACCGCTCGGCGTGCACCGCGAGCAGGCCGCCCGGGCCGCCGAACGCGCCGCGCTGTCCGCCCCGACCACGCTGGAGTTGAAGGGGCTGCTCCGGTGAGCGGGCTGTTCGGGCCGCCCGGCACCGGCGACACCTCGGGCTTCGGCGGACTGCGCACCACGGTCGCGCTGCCGCGCACGGCGGAGCGCCCGTACGGCGGCTGGTTCGACGAGGTGGTCGACGAGCTGATCACCGGACTCCGCGCCCGCGACGTGGACGCGGAGACCGCGCTGGAACAGGTGGTGATCGACCGGGACGAGCTGACGCTGGTGGTGGCCCGCCGCCACCTGCCCGCCGTGGCCGCGACGCTGCGGGACGAACCGCTGCTGCGTTTCGAACTGTGCCTCGGCGTGAACGGCGTGCACTATCCGGAGCGGCCGCACCGCGAACTGGCCGCGGTGTATCCGCTGCGGTCGATCACGCACAACCGGCTGCTGCGGGTGGAGACGTCGGCGCCGGACGCCGACCCGCGCGTTCCGAGTCTGGTGGCCGTCTACCCCACCAACGACTGGCACGAGCGCGAGACCTACGACTTCTTCGGCATCGTCTTCGTCGGCCATCCGTCGCTCACGCGGATCGAGATGCCCGACGACTGGGAAGGGCATCCGCAGCGCAAGGACTACCCGCTCGGCGGCATCCCGGTGGAGTACAAGGGCGCCACCGTGCCGCCGCCGGACCAGCGGAGGTCGTACCGGTGACCCCGCAGAACTACACCGTCAGCGGCCGAGACTGGACGGACCTGGTCGACGCCCTCGCCGACCGCGAGGTGGCCGACGAACGCATCGTGGTCAACATGGGCCCGCAGCACCCGTCCACGCACGGCGTGCTGCGGCTGATCCTGGAGATCGAGGGCGAGACGGTCACCGAGGCGCGGTGCGGCATCGGTTATCTGCACACCGGCATCGAGAAGAACCTGGAGTACCGGAACTGGACCCAGGGCGTCACCTTCGTGACGCGCATGGACTATCTCGCACCGTTCTTCAGCGAGACCGCCTACTGCCTGGGCGTGGAGAAGCTGCTGGGCATCACCGACCACATCCCGCCCCGCGCCACCGCCGTCCGGGTCCTGCTGATGGAGCTCAACCGGATCAGCTCGCACCTGGTCGCCCTGGCCACCGGCGGCATGGAGCTGGGCGCGGTGACCCCGATGTTCCTCGGCTTCGGCGCCCGCGAAACCATCCTCGACCTGTTCGAGGAGATCACCGGCCTCCGCATGAATCACGCCTTCATCCGCCCCGGCGGTCTGGCCGCGGATCTGCCCGACGGCGCGACCGAGTCCATCGGCGCGGTGCTCGACGCGCTACCCGCCCAGATCGCCGAGGTGGAAGCGCTCCTCACCCACAATCCGATCTGGAAGGCGCGCACCCGCGGCGTCGGCTACCTCGACCTGACCGGCGCGATGGCGCTCGGCATCACCGGGCCGGTGCTGCGGTCGACCGGGCTGCCGCACGATCTGCGCAAGGCCGCCCCCTACTGCGGCTACGAGAACTACGCGTTCGACGTCGTCACCGACACGGCGTGCGACTCCTACGGCCGCTACCTGATCCGCGTGCAGGAGATGTACGAGTCGATCACGATCGCGCGGCAGGCGCTGGCCGCGCTCGAGCCCGGTCCGGTGATGGTGGACGACGGCAAGCTGGCCTGGCCGGCCGACCTGACCGTCGGACCCGACGGCCTGGGCAATTCGCCGGAACACATCGCCGAGATCATGGGTGGCTCGATGGAGTCGCTCATCCACCATTTCAAACTGGTCACCGAGGGCATCCGCGTCCCGGCCGGGCAGTGCTTCGTGGCGCTGGAGGCGCCGCGCGGCGAACTCGGCGTGCACGTGGTCTCCGACGGCGGCACCCGGCCCTACCGCGTGCACTTCCGCGATCCGTCGTTCACCAACCTGCAGGCGGTGGCCGCGATGTGCGAGGGCGGTCTGGTGGCCGACGTGATCACCGCCGTCGCCAGTATCGATCCGGTGATGGGAGGCGTCGACCGATGAGCGACCCGATTCGCCTGTCCCGGATCCCCCTGACGGTGACCCCGACGTTCTCCACCGCGCCCGCGGAGCCGCCCATCGCGTTCGGCGGGCCGGAGCGGTACGACGACGACGTGACCGCCGCCCTGTCCGCCGAGGCCGGTCCGATCGTCGCCCGCTATCCGCAGTCCCGGTCGGCGCTGCTGCCGCTGCTGCACCTGGTGCAGAGCCACGACGGCTACGTGACCCGCGCCGGGATCGACTTCTGTGCTCGCACACTGGAATTGACCCACGCGCAGGTGGCCGGTGTCGCCACCTTCTACACGATGTATCGGCGCGAGGAGACCGGCACGCACCTCGTCGGGGTCTGCACCACCACCCTGTGCGCGGTGCTCGGCGGCGACGCGATCCTGGCGGAGCTGACCGACCGCCTGGGCATCGCCGTCGGCGAGACCACCGACGACGGGGCGGTGACCCTGGAGCGCGTGGAGTGCAACGCGGCCTGCGACTTCGCGCCGGTGGTGATGGTCAACTGGGAGTTCTTCGACAATCAGACGCCCGAGTCCGCGCAGCAGCTGGTCCAGGACCTGCGGGACGGGAACCCGGTGGCGCCCAGCCGCGGGGCGCCGTCGCTGTGCACGTTCCGCCAGGCCGCGCGTCTGCTGGCCGGGGTGCCGGAACAGGAGCAGCGATGATCACCGTCGACCTGCCGTCGAGCGTCCCCGAACCCGCCGAGCCGCCCGTGCTCAGCCGGCACTGGGACGACGAGCAGTCCTGGACGCTGCCGAACTACGTGCGCCGCAACGGCTATCAGGGCCTCAAGGCGGCGCTGCGGATGCGTCCGGACGAGGTGATCGAACTGGTGAAGACCTCCGGGTTGCGCGGCCGCGGCGGCGCCGGTTTCCCGGTCGGCACCAAATGGTCGTTCATTCCGCAGGACACCCCGGCCCCGCACTACCTGGTGGTCAACGCCGACGAGTCCGAGCCGGGCACCTGCAAGGACATGCCGCTGATGCTGGCGTCCCCGCACATGCTGATCGAGGGCATCGCGATCGCCGCGTACGCCATCCGCGCCCGGCACGCCTTCGTCTACGTCCGCGGCGAGGTGGCGTCGGTGGTGCGGCGGCTGCGCGCCGCGGTGGCCGAGGCCTACGACGCCGGGCTGCTGGGCCGCCAGGTGCTGGGCTCGGGCCTGGATCTGGAGCTGGTGATCCACGCCGGCGCGGGCGCCTACATCTGCGGCGAGGAGACCGCACTGCTCGACTCGCTGGAGGGCCGGCGCGGGCAGCCGCGGCTGCGGCCGCCGTTTCCGGCGACCGCCGGTCTGTACGCGAGCCCCACCGTGGTCAACAACGTCGAATCCATCGCGAGCGTCCCGGCGATCCTGCGCAACGGCACCGACTGGTTCCGCTCGATGGGTACCGAGCGCTCCCCCGGCTTCACCCTGTATTCGCTGTCCGGGCACGTGGCGCGCCCCGGGCAGTACGAGGCCCCGCTCGGCGTGACGCTGCGCGAGCTCCTCGAGCGCGCGGGCGGCGTCCGCGCCGGGCACACCCTCAAGTTCTGGACGCCGGGCGGATCGTCGACCCCCATGTTCACCGCCGAACACCTGGACGTGCCCCTCGACTACGAGGGTGTCGGCGAGGCCGGTTCCATGCTCGGCACCAAGGCGCTGCAGATCTTCGACGAGACCGTCTGCGTGGTGCGGGCGGTGACGCGGTGGACCGAGTTCTACGCGCACGAGTCGTGCGGCAAGTGCACGCCCTGCCGCGAGGGCACCTATTGGCTGGTGCAGATGATGCGCCGCCTGGAGTCGGGCGAGGCCGGCGAAGCGGATCTGACGACGTTGGTCGACATCACCGAATCCATCGTCGGCAAAGCCTTCTGCGCGCTCGGCGACGCGGCCGGCGCGCCGATCATGAGCTCGCTCGAGTACTTCCGCGACGAGTACCTCGCCCACTTCCCCGGCGGCTGCCCGTTCGATCCGGCCCGCGCCACCGCCTTCGCCGACGGCGGCGCGCGGTGACCGGCCCGGACCTGGTCACCCTGACCATCGACGACGTGGAGGTCACCGTGCCCGCGGGCACCCTGGTGATCCGCGCCGCGGAGCTGGCCGGCATCGAGATCCCGCGCTTCTGCGACCACCCGCTGATGGCGCCGGTCGGCGCGTGCCGCCAGTGCCTGGTGGAGATCAGCGGGCAGCGCAAGCCGATGGCCTCCTGCACCATCCCGGTGGCGCAGGACATGGTGGTGCGCACCCAGCACACCTCCGCCGAGGCGGAACGCGCGCAGAGCGGCGTGATGGAACTGCTCCTGATCAACCATCCGCTGGACTGCCCCACCTGCGACAAGGGCGGCGAATGCCCGCTGCAGAATCAGGCCGTGTCGGCCGGGCGACCGCAGTCCCGATTCACCGGCACCAAGCGGATCTACACCAAGCCGGTCCCGCTGTCGTCGGCGATCCTGCTCGACCGGGAACGCTGCGTGCTCTGCGCGCGCTGCACCCGCTTCGCCGACGAGATCGCCGGCGACCCGCTGATCGAGCTCGCCGACCGCAGCGCGCTGGAACAGGTCAGCGCCTACGCCGACGAGCCCTTCGACTCGTACTTCTCCGGCAACACCGTGCAGATCTGCCCGGTCGGGGCGCTCACCGGCACCGCGTACCGATTCCGGGCCCGGCCCTTCGACCTGGTCTCCACCCCGAGCGTGTGCGAGCACTGCGCCGCCGGCTGCGCGCAGCGCACCGATCATCGCCGCGGCACCGTCCTGCGCAGGCAGGCCGGCGACGACCCCGAGGTCAACGAGGAGTGGAACTGCGACAAGGGACGCTGGGCGTTCACCTACACCGACGCACCCGACCGGCTGCGAGTGCCGCTGGTGCGAGGCGAGGACGGCGCGCTGGCGCCCGCATCCTGGTCGCACGCGCTGGCCACGGCGGCCCGCGGACTGACCGGTGGCGGCGCGCGGGCCGCGGCGCTGGTGGGCGGTCGGGCCACCGTCGAGGACGCCTACGCCTACGGCAAGTTCGCCCGCACGGTGCTGCACACCAACGACGTCGACGTCCGGATCCGCAGCCACAGCGCGGAGGAGACCGATTTCCTCGCGGCGCACGTCGCGGGCACCGGCATCGGCGTCACCTACGCGCAGCTCCAGGCCGCGCCGGTGGTGGTCCTGGCCGGGCTGGAACCGGAGGAGGAATGCCCGATCCTGTATCTGCGCCTCCGAAAGTCGGTGCGCCGCAACGGGATGGCGGTGATCGCGCTGGCACCGTGGCGGACGCCCGGTGCGGACAAGACCGCAGCCACGGTGCTGCCGTGCCTGCCGGGCGAGGAGACGGCACTGCTGGCCTCGGAGCACGTGCGCGCACAGCTCGCCGTTCCGGGCGCGGTGCTGCTGGTCGGCGAACGACTCGCCGATGCGCCCGGCGCGCTGACCGCCGCGATCGACGCGGCGGCCGCGACCGGCGCGGGCTTCGCCTGGGTGCCGCGGCGCGCCGGTGAGCGGGGCGCGCTGGACGTCGGCGTCGCACCGAATCTGTTGCCCGCCGGACGGCCGGTGGTCTCCGAGCGGGCCCGCCGCGACCTGGCCGCCGTCTGGGGCGTCGTGCCACCGGCCGAGCCCGGCCGGGACACCGCGCAGATTCTGGACGCCCTGGCCGTCGGCGAGCTGACCGCGGTGGTCACCGGCGCCGTGGATCTGGACGATTTGCCCGATCCGAAAGCGGGTCGTCGTGCACTGCGCGACGCCTTCGTCGTGTCGCTGGAGCAGCGGCCGTCGTCGGTCACCGAGTTCGCCGACGTGGTGTTCCCGGTGGCCGTCGTCGCCGAGAAGGCGGGCACCTTCGTCGACTGGGAAGGCCGCCCGCGGGGCTTCGAGGCGGCGCTGTCGGCCGCGGCCGACGGTCGCGCGACACTCTCCGATCATCGGGTGCTGCACGCGCTAGCCGCCGCGGTCGACGTGGACCTGCATTGCGACAGCGCGGCGGACATCCACCGCGAGTTCGCGGCCATCGGGCCGTGGGAGGGCGAGCGGGTGGTCCCGGCGCCGGTGGCCGCGGCAGAATCGTCCGATACCGCCCCGCGCCGCACCGGCACCTTCGTGCTGGCCACGTGGCGGATGCTGCTCGGCGCGGGGCGGCTGCAGGAGAACGAACCGCACCTGGCCGGGACGGCGCGGCGTCCCGTCGTGCGTCTGTCCCCCGCCGCCGCGGCCGCCCTCGAGCTGCGCGACGGCGACGCCGTGACCTGCTCCACCGACCGCGGCGAGGTGACCCTGCCGTTGGCGATCACCGACATGCCCGACCGCGCGGTGTGGCTGCCGATGAACGCCCCCGGTGCCACCGTGCCCACCCGACTCGGCGGTCGCGCCGGGATCGACGTACAGGTGCGGGCGGCGCGATGACCTACGCCGCCGAGTTCCCCGACCTGGCCGACTTCGGCCGCGATCCCTGGTGGCTGATGGCGGCCAAGGCGATCGGTATCTTCGCCTTCCTGGTGCTCACCGTGCTGATCGCGATCCTCGCCGAACGCAAGATCATGGCGCGCATGCAGAAACGCCTCGGCCCGAACCGGGTCGGCTGGCACGGGATCCTGCAGAGCCTGGCCGACGGCGTGAAGCTGGCCCTCAAGGAGGGCATGACGCCGTTCGGCGTGGACAAGGTGCTGTATCTGCTGGCCCCGGTCATCGCGGTGGTGCCCGCGTTCATGGCGTTCGCGGTGATCCCGATGGGGCCGTCGGTGTCGGTCTTCGGCCACCACACGCCGCTGCAGTTGACCGATCTGCCGGTCGCCGTGCTGTACGTCCTGGCCATCACGTCCATCGGGGTGTACGGCATCGTGCTGGCCGGCTGGTCGTCGGGCTCCACCTATCCGCTGCTCGGCGGGCTACGGTCCACCGCCCAGGTGATCTCCTACGAGATCGCGATGGGGTTGAGCTTCGCCGCGGTCTTCCTGCTCTCGGCCACCATGTCGACGTCGGGCATCGTCGCCGGGCAGGCCGGTCGCTGGTACGTGCTGGTGCTGTTGCCGTCGTTCGTGATCTACGCGATCTCGATGGTCGGCGAGACCAACCGCGCGCCCTTCGACCTGCCCGAAGCCGAGGGCGAGCTGGTCGGCGGCTTCCACACCGAGTACTCGTCGCTCAAATTCGCCATGTTCATGCTCGCCGAGTACATCAACATGGCGACGGTGTCGGCGCTGGCCACCACCCTGTTCCTGGGCGGCTGGCAGATCCCGTGGCCGCTGAGCCTGATCGGCGGCCTCAACTCCGGGTGGTGGCCGCTGCTGTGGTTCGTCATCAAGATGTGGGCCTTCCTGTTCGTCTTCATCTGGCTGCGCACCACGCTGCCGCGGCTGCGCTACGACCAGTTCATGAAGCTGGGCTGGAAGGTGCTGATCCCGTTCGCCCTCGGGTGGGTGATGGTGGTCGCGGTGATCGCCGAGGCCACCCGCGGCATGGCCGCGTGGACGTCTGGGCTGATCTTCGGCGGGGTCGGCCTGGTGGTGACCGCACTGATGGTGGTGGCCATCGGCCGCGTCGTCGGCGCCACATCGTCGACGGTCCCCGGTCCGGTGCCGCCCGACCCGACCGCCCCGTTCGATCCGTTCGCCGGCGGCTTCCCGGTGCCGCCGCTCCCCGGACAGGTCCTGCCGCCAGCGAAGGAGGCCACCGATGTCTGACTCGCCGAAGAGCTCACGACTGCCCAAGAGTGTCGCCGGTTTCGGTCTCACCTTCGGTTCCATGTTCCACGAGCCGATCACCGAGGAGTACCCGGAGCAGAAGACGCCGACCGCGGCCCGCTATCACGGCCGCCACCAACTCAATCGGTACGACGACGGCCTGGAGAAGTGCATCGGCTGCGAACTGTGCGCGTGGGCGTGCCCCGCCGACGCGATCCTCGTCGAGGGCGCGGAGAACACCGAGGCCGAGCGCTATTCGCCGGGCGAACGGTACGGCCGCGTCTACCAGATCAACTACCTGCGGTGCATCGGCTGCGGGCTGTGCGTGGAGGCGTGCCCCACCCGCGCGCTGACGATGACCGACGACTACGAGATGACCGGCCCCAGCCGGGCCGGAATGATCTACGAGAAGGACCAGCTCCTCGCGCCGCTCTCCGACGGCATGGACGCGCCGCCGCATCCGATGGCGCCGGGCACCCGGCCGGAGAACTACTATCGCGGCGAAGTGGGGCCGCAATGACGTCGGCACTGCTCGCGGCCGCCGAGCTCACGCGCACCGGCACCGGCGAGGCGGTCACCTTCTGGGTGTTGGCGGTGATCGTGGTGATCGGCGCACTCGGCGTGGTGCTCAGCCCCCGCGCCGTCTACTCGGCGGTCTTCCTCGCGATGACGATGATCATTCTCGCGGTGTTCTACGTGCTGCAGGGCGCACTGTTCCTCGGGGTGGTGCAGGTGGTGGTCTACACCGGCGCGGTGATGATGCTGTTCCTGTTCGTCCTCATGCTGATCGGCGTGGACTCGTCGGAGTCGCTCACCGAGACCATCCGGGGGCAGCGCTGGCTGGGCGCCGGACTGGGCGTCGGTTTCGCGATCCTGCTGGTCGCGGCCATCGGCACCGCCACCCTGGCGCCGTTCCGCGGCGCCCCCGACTTCAGCGGCGGCACCGAGCCGGGCGGCGGCAACGCGAACATCCGGGCGCTGGCCGAGCTGATCTTCGTCGACTATCTGTGGGCGTTCGAGCTCACCGGTGCGCTGCTGATCACCGCCACGCTCGGCGCGATGGTGCTGGCGCACCGGCAGCAACTCGGCCCGCGCCGCGGGCAGCGTGAACTGTCGATCGCGCGGGTGCGGGCCGGTCGCCAGGTGACCCCGCTGCCGCCGCCCGGCGTCTTCGCCCGGCACAACGCGGTGGACGTCCCGGCGCGCGAGCCGGACGGCCGCCCGTCGCGGGCGTCGGTGAACGCGATGCTCACCCCGCGATCGCTGCCGCATCTGCTCGACGAGTCGCCGCGGCTGACGCCGGGATCGGAGGAGGACGCGTGAACCCGGCCAACTACCTGTACCTGGCGGCGATCCTGTTCGCGATCGGCGCGTCCGGGGTGCTGCTGCGCCGCAACGCGCTGGTGGTGTTCATGTGCGTGGAGCTGATGCTCAACGCGGCGAACCTGGCGTTCGTCACCTTCGCGCGCATGCATTCGAGTCTGGACGGGCAGGTCATCGCGTTCTTCACGATGGTGGTGGCCGCCGCCGAAGTGGTGGTGGGCCTGGCGATCATCATGATGATCTTCCGGACCCGTCGTTCCGCGTCCGTCGACGACGCCGATCTGTTGAGGCGGTGAGCAGGTGACGAGCGGATTCTGGGCCGCGCTGCTGTGGTGGATTCCCGGCCTGCCCGCGGTCGGCGCGGCCGTGCTGCTGCTCGGCGGTCGACGCACCGACACGTGGGGCCACCTGCTGGCGACCGCCCTCTCGGGGATGGCCGCGATCGCCGGGATCGCGTCCGTCGCGGCGATGATCACCCGCGACCAGGCCACGCGCACCGTGGTCTCCACCGGCTGGCAGGTGATCGACTCCGGCGGTTTCCAGGTCGACGCGGCGCTGCGACTGGACCAGCTGTCGGTGTGCTTCGTCCTGCTGATCACGGTGGTCGGCACGCTGATCCACGTCTATTCGATCGGGTACATGGCCGACGACCCGAACCGTCGTCGCTTCTTCGCCTACCTCAACCTGTTCCTCGCCGCGATGCTCGTGCTGGTGTTGGCCGACGGCTACCTGGGCATCTACCTGGGCTGGGAGGGCGTCGGTCTGGCGTCGTACCTGCTGATCGGCTTCTGGCAGCACAAGCCGACCGCGGCGACCGCCGCCAAGAAGGCGTTCGTGGTGAACCGCGTCGGCGACATCGGCTTCGTCATCGCGCTGATGATCATGTTCGCGACCTTCGGTTCGGTCGGCTTCGGCGACGTACTGGGCGGCGTCGACGCCACGAGCGAGTCGACGCTCACCTGGATCGGCCTGTGCCTGCTGCTGGCGGCGTGCGCCAAGTCGGCGCAGGTACCGCTGCAGTCGTGGCTGCTGGACGCGATGGAGGGCCCCACCCCGGTGTCGGCGCTGATTCACGCGGCCACCATGGTCACCGCGGGCGTCTACCTGATCACCCGATCGGGGCCGCTGTTCGAGGCGGCGCCGGGCGCCCAGACCGCGGTGCTCGTCGTCGGGGCGGTGACCCTGCTGTTCGGCGCGATCATCGGCTGCGCCAAGGACGACATCAAGAAGGCGCTCGCGGCGTCGACCATGAGTCAGATCGGCTACATGGTGCTGGCCGCCGGACTGGGACCGGCCGGCTACGCGCTGGCCATCGCGCACCTGATCGGGCACGGCTTCTTCAAGGCCGGCCTGTTCCTGGGCGCCGGTTCGGTGATGCACGCGATGAACGAGCAGACCGACATGCGCCGCTACGGCGGGCTGGCGCGCCTCATGCCGATCACCTTCGTCACCTTCGGGTTCGGCTATCTCGCACTGATCGGCATTCCGCCGTTCTCCGGCTTCTTCACCAAGGACGGCATCATCGAGACCGCGCTGGCCGCGGGCGGGATCCGTGGCCCGCTGCTGTTCACCGTGGCCGTGCTCGGCGCCGGACTGACCGCGTACTACATGACCCGGGTGATGGCGATGACCTTCTTCGGCGAGCGACGGTGGGCCGACGCCCCCGACGCCCCGACCCCGCACGAGTCGCCCGCGGTGATGACCGCGCCGATGGTGGTGCTGGCGATCGGTTCGCTGCTCGCGGGCGGACTGCTGGTGATCGGCGGCACCCTCGCCGACTGGCTGGCGCCGGTGGTCGGGACACCCGAGCACCACGAGTCGCCGTTGTCGGCGGTGGCGGTGACCGTCATCGTGCTGGTGGTGGTCGGCGCCGGCATCGCGCTGGCCTGGCGGCAGTACGGCATGCGGCCGGTGCCGACCGTCGCGCCGCAGGACGTCGGCGTGCTCACCGCCGCCGCGCGGCGCGACCTGTACGGCGACGCCGTGAACGAGGCGGTCTTCGAGGGCTCCGGTCGGGCGCTCACCGCGACGGCGGTGCTGGTGGAGGACGAGGTGCTGGCGCGAATTCCGGACGGGGTGGGTGCGGGCGTGACCGGGCTGTCCCGGCTCAGCCGCGGGCTGCAGACCGGTTTCGTGCGGTCGTATGCGGCGTCGATCCTGGTCGGCACGGCCGTGATCGGTGTCGTGACCTGGGTGGTGAGCGCGCTGTGACGATGCCCTGGCTCACCGTGCTCTGGCTGCTTCCGGCCGTCGCCTCCGTCGTCGTGCTGTTCCTGCCGTCCGCGCGTGCCACCGCGGCCAAGCAGGTCGGGATCGGCGCGGCACTGATCACCGCCGGGTGGGCGATCGGTCTGGCCGTCGCCTTCGACGCCGGCGGCGATCGCTTCCAACTGACCGAGGACGTCAGCTGGATCCCGGCGATCGGTGCGCGCTACTCGCTGGCCCTGGACGGCATCGGGTTGGCGCTGGTGCTGTTGACCGCGTGCCTGGCTCCCCTGCTGCTGCTGGCCGGCTGGCACGACGGCGGGCGGTCCGCGCGCAGCGTGCACGCCTACGTCGCGCTGCTGTTGGCCGTCGAGTCGATGGTGCTGATGAGCTTCGTCGCCGTCGATCTGCTGCTGTTCTACCTCGTCTTCGAGGCCATGCTCATCCCGATGTACTTCCTCATCGGCAGCTACGGCGCCGACCGTCCCCACCGCGGGCACGACGGGCCGTCGGACACCTTCGGGTCCCGCGCCGCGGTGCGGTTCCTGCTGTACAACCTGCTCGGCGGCCTGATCATGCTGGCCGCCCTAATCGGCCTCTACGTGGTGACCACCCGCAGCGGCGACGGGACGTTCTCGTTCACGGCCCTCAGCGAGCTGGCGGCCGGCGAGGGGTTGGATGCCTCGTCGACGACGTTGAACTGGCTGTTCCTGGGTTTCCTGTTCGCCTTCGCGGTCAAGGCACCGCTGTGGCCGCTGCACGGCTGGCTGCCCGACGCCGCCGTGTCGGCCACCCCGGCGAGCGCGGTGATGATGATGGCGGTGATGGACAAGGTCGGCACCTTCGCCATGCTGCGCTTCTGCCTCGGCCTGTTCCCCGAGTCGGCGGAGACCTTCGCGCCGCTGGTGTCGGTGCTCGCGGTGATCTCGATCCTCTACGGCGCGGTGCTGGCGATCGGCCAGACCGACCTCATGCGGTTGATCGCCTACACGTCGATCTCCCACTTCGGGTTCATCGTGCTGGGGATCTTCGCGCTGACCGCGCAGGGCCAGAGCGGGTCGACGCTGTACATGGTGAACCACGGCATCTCCACGGCCGCGCTGTTCCTGGTGGCCGGGTTCCTGGTGACCCAGCGCGGCAGTCGGCTCATCGCCGACTACGGCGGTGTGGCGAAGGTGGCGCCGGTGCTGGCCGGCACCTTCCTGGTGGCCGGGCTGGCGACGCTGTCGTTGCCGGGGCTCGCGCCGTTCGTCAGTGAGTTCCTGGTCCTGATCGGCACCTACCTGCGTTATCCGGCGGCGGCGATCCTCGCGGCGCTCGCCCTGGTGCTGTCGGCGCTGTACATCCTGTGGACGTACCAGCGGATGTTCGGCGGCGCGGTGCGGCAGCCGGGTCCGCTGCGCGACCTGACGCTGCGGCAGAAGTCGGTTCTCGCCCCGCTGGTGGCGGCGCTGCTGGTGCTCGGCTTCTTCCCCGGCCTGGTGCTCGACTTCGTCGATCCGGCCGTCGAGGCCACCGTCAGCACGGAGGTCACGCGATGAGCTCTTTCGCACGGAACACCGTCACCCTCGCCGTCGACGCGCCCAGCATCGACTACTTCCGCCTCTCCCCGATGCTGATCGTGTTCGGTGTCGCGGTGCTCGGGGTCCTCGTCGAAGCACTGCTGCCCGACGTCGCCGCGCGTTACCGCACGCAACTGGGCCTCGGCCTGGGCGGGCTGCTCGCCGCGTTCGGCATGACCGTGGCGGTGGCCGTCGTCGACGGGTCGCAGCCGCACGTGACGATGGCCGGGGCGGTGATCATCGACGGCCCCGCTCTCTTCCTGCAGGGGGTGATCCTGCTGGTCGCGGCCGCGTCGGTGGCGTTCATGGGCGAACGTCGTCTGGACCGGGTCTGGGCGTCGGCGCAGGTGCAGTCGGCCGCGGGCGCGCGCATCGCTGTGGGCGGCGGGCCCGGCGCGGAAGTCGGTTCCGGCGCCGACGACACCGACGACCGGGAGCTGCCGGCCGATGCGTTCACCCCGGCCGGCTCCACCGTGCCCGGCTCGGTCGACGAACTGCGGGCCGGACGGGCCCGCTGGTACACCACCGAGGTGTACCCGCTCGCGCTGTTCGCCGTCGGCGGCATGATGCTGTTCGGCGCGAGCGGCGACCTGCTGACCATGTTCATCGCCCTCGAGGTGCTGTCGCTGCCGTTGTATCTGCTGTGCGCGTTGGCGCGGCGTCGTCGACTGCTGTCGCAGGAGGCGTCGCTCAAGTACTTCCTGCTGGGCGCGTTCGCGTCGGCGATCTTCCTGTTCGGCACCGCCTTCGCCTACGGGGCGACCGGCTCGCTGTCGCTGCACCGGATCGGGCGGGCCGTCGCCGACGGCACCGCCGACCACACCCTCGCGTTGATCGCGGTGGTGATGGTGACAGTGGGGCTGCTGTTCAAGGTCGGCGCCGTGCCGTTCGGGTCGTGGGTGCCCGACGTCTATCAGGGCGCCCCGACCCCGGTGACCGCGCTGATGGCGTCGGCCACCAAGGTCGCCGCCTTCGGCGCGCTGCTGCGCGTGCTGCACGTGGCCTTCCCCGGCCTGCAGGACGACTGGCGGCCGGCGCTGTGGACCATCGCCATCGCCACCATGGTGCTCGCGACGATCATGGCGGTGACGCAGCAGGACATCAAGCGCATGCTGGCCTATTCGTCGGTCAGTCACGTCGGCTTCGCGCTGGTCGGCGTCATCACCCTCACCGAGGACGGCGTGAGCAGCACCCTCTTCTATCTGACCGCGTACGCCTTCGCCGCGTTCGCCGCCTTCGCGTTGCTGGCGGTGGTGCGCGACGAGGCTGGGCGCGAAGAAGCCGCGCTCGACGCGTGGGCCGGGTTGGGTCGACGACGGCCCCTGGTGGGCGTGCTGATGTCTCTGCTGTTGCTGTCGTTCGCGGGCATTCCGCTCACCAGCGGCTTCCTCGGCAAGTTCGTCGTCTTCGCCGCCGCCGGCGCCACCGGCGCATGGGCGCTGGTGATCGTGGGCGTGCTGTGCAGCGCGATCGCCGCCTACTTCTACGTGCAGGTGATCGTGTCCATGTTCTTCCGCCCGGCACGCGACGACGCGCCGCTGGTGGTGACGCCGAGCCCACTGACTTCGGTGCCGATCGCCATCGGCGTCGCGGTGACCATGGTGCTCGGCGTCTTCCCCCAGCCGCTCCTCGACCTGGCTGCCTCGGCGTCGTCGTTCCTGACCTGACGACGCCGGGGCAACCCACTCTCTATGGAATTCTCAAACAACACATCGCACCGGGACCCGCTCCCGACACTGCATTCTGGAATGTTCTAGATCTCGCTCGAGGCGAGAGTCGTTGGTGGACAGCGTTCGTGTGGCTGTTGGGACTTCAGTTCAGGAAACAGGCGGCGCAGCGCGGGCTCAGGCCGCGCCGGGCAATAACGTCAGCGTGCGCCGGGCGTTGGATGGGATCGGTTCCCGGAAGCGCTTCGGATGCTCCGGATCGGCCGGCGGCACGAACCACGGGTGCCGGTCGTGCCCGATGAACACCTCCCACCCGCTCTGATGGATCAGCATGTGGTGGCGACGGCAGAGCAGGACGCCGTTATCCAGGCAGGTCTGCCCGCCGTGCTCCCAATGCTCGACGTGGTGGCCGTCGCACCACGACGGCGGCAACCCGCAACCAGGGAACGCGCACTCGCGATCACGGAGCACCAGCGCTTTGCGGATGGCCGGCGTGAACAGTCGCTTCTCACGGCCCACGTTCAGGGGCGCACCGTTGTCATCGAGCAGCGCGATCGCCACCGACGCCTCGCACATGATCAGTTCCGCGGTGCGCGCGGAGATCGGCCCACCGAACCCGAGCCACGGCACCGAGGTGTCGGAATCCGCGAACGGGATCGAGATCGTCTGTCCGGCAACCGAATCGAGCACTTGACCGTTCATCACCACCGCCGCCGGCACCGACAGGGTCACGTGCGGCAGCACTCCCCCGCTCTCCGGGCGTTCGGAGTGCGCGAGATAGGTGCGGACCACCTGGGTCATCGCGTCGGCTCGGCGCCGCTTGGCGGACCGCTTGTCATTCGAGCCGTCCGGCTCGGGAACAGGCCGCGTCAACGGATCCAGCGCCGCGAACAACTCCTCGGCCGCCACGGTGTCCAGATCGATGGTCACGGCCACGCGTCCATCGTCGGTCCGATCCATGGTCATCTCGTTGAGATCGTCGCGCTCAGCGAGCGGCACCTGACCTTCACCGAGCTCGACCGGCGCGAGCTTGATCGCCCACGCGCGCGCCTTCTCCTTCACCCGCGCCGGGGTGGTCTGCACCATCAGCGAGTGCACCACCCGCGCACGATCCTCCTCGGAGAGATCCACGACGCGACCTTCCACGTGACCCACACCGGTCACGACGGCATCGCCCTTCTCCGCCGACACCGCACCGTCGCGGATCCCACGGGTCACCGCGCGTAGGCCCTCATCAGCGATCGCCCATGCGATGCGGGCCGCCCGGTACGCAACCGCTGGTGCCGCACCGAGCTCGGTCACGATCGACGCGGCGGACCGTACGTGCTTGCGGGCGGGCAGGCCACTCCGCTCGATCGCCGCGCACACCGCAGCCAGCGAGTAATCGACCACGTTGCGCAGCCGCAACACGGCTGCGGCCACCGCGAGGAGTTCCCGGTCGTCGTCCACCGCGCGAACCCGCGCCAAGAAGCGTGCGAGATTGTCGACGGTGTCGTCGTTGTCGGTGACGTCGTCGACCATGAAGTCGGCGAGTTCGGTCAAGCCTGCTGCGTCCACCTGGGACACCTCCGGGTCGGAGAGTAGTTACAGCGATGAACCGGTCGAGCTGCGGTGACGGTCGGTCAGAGCAGCCACTCGATTCGGCAGACAGGCAGAGGTATCCGCATCGTCTAACTCCAAGTTACGCCTCATATTCGATTAGCACAACCGTTCGTCGAAACTTTTTTCGAATAGTTTTCCAAAGCCCACTACCAGCGCTTTTGCCCTACGAGCGCCGCGTCCAGTCGGTCACAGAGTGTAGGGTTGTGGGGCTCTGACAACCACAACACGACATTCTGCTGACCGGTCATGAGCTGCCGACCAGTCTCGCGCTGTCGACTCGGACGACAAGGAAGCCTTCCATGCCGAACCCGCACGACACCGAGATTCGCGCTTCCCGAGGCACCGAGGAGTACCCGGCCCTCGTCGACATCTGGCGCAGTGCGGTGCGTGCGACGCACGACTTCCTCGCCGAGTCCGACTTCGCACGCATCGAGGGCAGTCTCGCCGCGCTGTACTTCCCCGCCGTGACCCTGCTCGTGGCCGAACGGCGCGGCACGCCCGTCGGCTTCGCCGGAGTGGCCGACGGCAATCTCGAAATGCTCTTCGTGACCGACGACGCCCGCGGCACCGGCGTCGGTACCGCGCTGCTGCGCGCGACGATCGCCGACCTCGGCGTCCGCGCCGTCGACGTGAACGAACAGAACCCCGGCGCGCTCGGCTTCTATCTCCACCACGGCTTCACCCAGGTCGGGCGCGACGACCTCGACGGCGACGGCCGCCCCTACCCGATCCTCCACCTGCAGCTGCAGCCCTAGTGCCACCGCGACGCAAAGGCGTCACCCGGACACGAAGGCGGCACCCGACCCCCCAGGCGGCTCCCCCGGCTGCCGCCTGTGGGGTGGGGAGCCGCCCGTGTGCGGCACTGCCGCGAACGGCGCGGTCAGATATCGGTGAAGTCGCCGCCGCGGCCCTTGCCCGACGCGAAGCGACCGGCACCGGTGAGCCCGTCGGCAGTCAGCGACGCGACGCCCTGGTGGTACTCGCGCTCGAGGGCGGCCGGCTCGTCGAGCGACCACTGCTCCCGCGCCGACCGACGATCCCCACGCATGCAGGTCTGCGGCATCCGGGCGATCTCGTGGGCCAGGGCCACTGCGGCCTCCCGCGCCGTACCGGCCGGAACCACGCGATTGACCAGGCCGAACGACAGCGCCTCGGCGGCGTCCACCGGGCGGCCCGTGAGGATCAGGTCCATCGCGCGGCTGTGCCCGATCAGGCGCGGCAGGCGGATGGTGCCGCCGTCGATCAGCGGCACGCCCCAGCGACGACAGAACACGCCGAGCGTCACGTCGTCGTCGGCCACGCGCAGATCGCACCAGATCGCCAGTTCCAGACCGCCGGCCACCGCGTTGCCGTGGATCGCCGCGATCACCGGCTTGTCCAGGTCCAGCCGGGTGGGGCCCATCGGGCCGTCGCCGTCGACGGCCACCACGTTGCTGCGTTCGGTGCCCACCCCCTTGAGGTCGGCGCCCGCGCAGAACGACGGGCCGTCGCCGGCCAGCACCGCGACCTTCGCGTCGGAGTCGTCGAACTCGCGGAAGGCCGCAGCCAGTTCGGCGGCCATCGGACCGTCGACGGCGTTGTGCCGTTCCGGCCGCGCCATGATCACCAGGAATACGTCGCCGTCGCGTTCGATCCGCACGTCGTTCATCGGGCGTCCTCCCACAGCGGCTCGCGCAGCGCGCGGCGCAGAATCTTGCCCACCGCCGACTTCGGGATCGCGTCGACGAAGTGCACGCTCTTGGGCGCCTTGTGCGCGGCGATCTGGTCGCGGACGTGCGCGATCAGCTCGGCCTCGGTGACTTCGGCGCCGGGGTTGACGGCGACGAACGCGGTCACGGCCTCCACCCAGGTGGCGTCCGGGGCGCCGACGACGGCACATTCGGCGACGGCCGGATGGCTGGCGAGGGCGTCCTCCACCTCGCGCGGATACACGTTGTAACCACCGGTGATGATCATGTCGCTGGTGCGGTCGACCAACACCAGGTAGCCGCGCTCGTTGAAGCGGGCGAGGTCACGGGTCTTGATCCAGCCGTCCGCCGTGAAGGTGGCCGCGTTGAGCTCATCGGCGTCGTAGTAGCCGGCCATCTGGAACGGTGCCCGCAGCGTGATCTCGCCGATCTCGCCGGGCGCCACCTCGTTGCCGTCTTCGTCGAGGAGCTTCAGTTCCAGGTCGGCGGACGGAATGCCGCAGGCGCCCCACAGCGAGCGATCCGCGTGATCTTCTTCGCTCAGCGCGGCGATCACCAGCGGCGCTTCGGTCTGGCCGTAGTACTGCGCCAGGATCGGGCCGAACGCGGCGATCGACCGCTCCAGCACCGGTGCGGGCATCGGACTCGCACCGTAGATCACCTTGCGCAGCGAACTCAGATCGGCGTCGTCGAGCACGCCGGTACTCAGGAGCATCGCGAACATGGTGGGCACCAGGTTCAGCTCGGTGACGCGATACCGGCCGACGGCCGCGGCGAACGCGGCCGGATCGAAGGCCGGGAGGATGGCCGAGGCACCGCCGCGAATCCAGTACGGGAGCACGAAGGTGCCGCTGGCGTGGATCAATGAGGCCGCGTGCAGCATCACCGAGTCGTGCTTGGGATCGAGCAGGTTGGCCAGAATGTTGGCACCGACCGCACCGTAGGACGCCTGGGTGTGGATCACGGCCTTGAGCTTGCCGGTGGTCCCGGAGGTGTAGAGCATGAGCGTCGGATCCTCGGGAACCAACTCGACGTCCGGTTCGCCCACCGGTTCCGACGTCGGCGCGAGCAGATCCACCCCGGAAGCCGGCGCAACGACACCGAGCCCGAGCACCGTCAGCTCCGGGAACCGCTCGCGCAGTTCCTCGGCCCGGTCGATCAGCGAGGCATCGGCGACGACGACGGTCGCACGCGAGCCTTCCAGCATCGCGGCGTGCTCGTCGAGCGACAGCCGCGCGTTCAGCGGGACGCGGACCACACCGGTCTTGATGGCCGCGAAGTCCATCGGAATCGAGTCCAGACCGTTGTTCACCAGCAGCGCGACGTGCGCGCCCTTCGCGACACCGGCCGCCAGCAGGTGATGGGCGATCAGGTTGGCGCGGTCGTTGACCTCGCGGAAGGTCAATGCGTCGTCGCCGAAGTACACCGCGGTGCGGTCGGCGTGCGCCGCCGCTCCCCTGCGGATATGGGTCACTGCCATCGCCATTGCGTCAGTCCTCATCTCTCCGGATTCAAAACAGATCATTTGGTCTGTTTTGCTTGTGACATGATTCTGCCGTGACCACCCCACCCCGTCAAGAGCGAGCGCTGCGCACCCGCGAAGCGATCGTGCTCGGCGCCGTCAACGTGCTGGTGGACCACGGTTACGCGGGGATGACGATGCAGCGGGTGCAGACCGCGGCCGGCGTCACCCGGGGCGCGCTGACCCACCACTTCGGTTCCATGTCGGCGATCGCGGTGGCGGCCGTCGACCATCTGGCCGACACGCAGGCCGCCGAAGTCCGCGCCGCGCTGACCCCCGGCCAGTCCCTCGACAGCGCCGTCGAGGTGATCCACCAGATCACCCGCCGACCGACGTTCATCGCCGGCCTGCAACTGTGGACCGCCGCGCGCACTCAGCCCGAACTGCGCGACGCCCTGCGACCCGGCGCCCATCGACTCCTCGAGCAGATCCGCGAGATCCTCGGCCCACTGACCAGCGACCTGTCCGACGACAACCGCGACGTCTTCGTCGACGGTCTGCTGAGTCTGCTCCGCGGCCTCGCCATCGGCGCAGTCCTGCGCGACCGCCCGGAACGCGAGAAGGCGGTGATCCACGCGTGGATCACCGCCTTTCTCGCCGACCGCGGCTGATCGGCCGAGTCCCGCGTACTAGCGCCAGCCGAGGGCGGGCGCGACGTGGGTCAGGATCGACTCGATCACGTGGGCGTTGTACTCCACGCCCAACTGGTTCGGAACGGTCAGCAGCAGCGTGTCGGCCGCGGCGATCGCCTCGTCCTCCCGCAACTGCTCGATCAGCACGTCCGGCTCGGCCGCGTACGACTTGCCGAAGCGCGCGACGTCGCCCTCGATGTACCCGATCTGGTCCTGATCGTCGCCGCGAGGACCGAAGTAGGCGCGGTCCCGGTCGTCGACGAGCGCGAAGATGCTGCGGCTCACCGAGACTCGCGGCTCGAAACCGTGATCCTGCTGCGCCCACTCATCGCGGAAGACTTGGATCTGCTCGGCCTGCAGCTGATGGAACGGCACGCCGGTGTCCTCGGTGAGCAGCGTCGACGACATCATGTTCATGCCCTGCTCCGCGGTCCACTTGGCCGTGGCGCGCGAGGCCGAACCCCACCAGATCCGCTCCCGCAGTCCGTGCGAGTACGGCTCCACGCGCAGCAGACCGGGCGGGTTGGGGAACATCGGCCGAGGACTCGGCTGGGCGAACTTGCGCCCCGACACCACGTCGAGGAACACGGACGTGTGCTGGCGCGCGAGATCGGCGTCGGTCTCCCCCTCGCCGGGTACGTAGCCGAAGTACTTGTAACCCTCCACCACCTGCTCGGGCGATCCCCGCGAGATGCCCAGCTGCAGCCGGCCGCCGGCGGATTCTCGTAGCGCATGTAGCGGTTGCAACACCCGGCGAGCGGTGGCAGGTCTACCGGGCCGCGACGGGGAACCCGCTTGATGACTGGCGAGGCGAGGAGGTGCTGCTGCTGCTGGACGATCTGCGGGCCTCGGCGATGGATGCGAACGACTGGCTGCTGCTGCTTGATCCGTACAACGCCTCGCCTGCGAAGGCTCGGTACAAGAACAAGGGCGAGGTGGCCCCGCGCCTTATCGTCATCACGGCGACGATCGAGCCTGTCGAGTTCTTCTACTACGCCCGCCAGAAGGGCAACGTGGACGAGGCGTTGGACCAGTTCTTCCGCCGCTTGGCCTCGGTCGTGAAGGTCTATCGTGCCGACGACATCAATCGTTACCTCGTGCAGCACATTGGGAAGATCGAGCCCTACGAGTGGCACCAGTGCAGCATCCCGACCGCCGCACACACGCCCGGCATGTACGGCAACGCGTATCACCAGAACGTCGGGTCGCGGGAACTGACCTACGGTCCGGAGACCTCGGCGGAACATGACGCTGAGGGCGCGGTTGCTGAGCTGCTGGGCGGGCTCGCGGTGCGGAGCCCTGACGTGCCGCAGGCGCTGATCGGAGGTGCCGCATGAGCACCGAACGCGATGCGCTCTTCCAGGGGGTCGAGGGGGCCGGAGGCCCCTCGCAAGCAGCCGGGGAGGACATGAGCGCCAGCGAAATGTCCGACACGGCTACTGCTTGCCACTCTGGCGTACAGGTGGAGCAGCAGACCGACTCCCAGGTGAACAGCGGTCGGGCTGATGCGGAGGCTGTGCGTCAGAGTCACGGCGGCGCGAAGCGTCGTCGTGGGGGCCGCGCGAAGCTCGATACCGACTTCGGAGAGGAGACGCTCGCGGCGCTTCGCACTCGTGCGAAGCGGCTCGGGCTGGCTCCGAGCACGTGGGTGCGGACCGTCGTCCGGGATGCCCTCCACGCCTCTCGGAGCGAGGAGTTGGACGCCGCCGTGGCCGCGCACCTGCTCGGGGTCGAGGCGCGGGTGCAGGCGTCGGCGGATGCTCGCGAGCTGGCCGCGCAGATTCGCCCGCTGGCGATCAACGTCAACGACCTCGACCGCCGGGCGCGGGCTGGTGAGTCAGTGGCGCTGTCGGCGGAGGTGCCCGAGCTGATCGAGTTGCTGCGCGAGGTCCGCGCCCTGCTCGGGGATCGGGCGGCCTCATGAGCACCACGCACTACAGCCCGAGCGCCAGCGCCGCCGACACGGAGCGCGATATCCGTGGCAAGGAGGACGAGCGGGGCATCGCGATCACGTGCGATGTGCCGGGAGGCCCCGGCGCGTTCTCGGCGCGCGCTCGGTCGCTCACGCAGAACACGACGCGCGAGGTCGAGGCGGTGCATTACCGCCAGTCGTTCAGCGACGAGGAGTTCGACCCGAAGAGTCCGGAGGACGTGCAGCGGGTGAACGATCTCGGTTATCAGCTCGCGAAGAAGATGCACCCGGATTCCGACTGCCTCGTAGTCAGTCATGTGGATGGGCGGGGCAAGAAGCCGCACAACCACATCTTGGTCATCAACCACAACAACCGGACGGGGAAGGCGCTCTCGGACTATCGCACGTTCCACGACCGCAAGGCCGGGAATCAGCGGGGCGTCCAGTCGGCGAACGACCAGCTGATGCGAGAACACGGGCTCTCGGTCGTGAAGCGGCTGGAGCACGCACCGAAGGACTGGGAGCTGCGCCGCGAGGACTTCGCCGAGGGATCGCTCGACCGCGAGATGGGCGACCGGATGAGCGCGGCGCTGGCCGATCCCCGGGCGGTGGACAAGGCCGGTCTGGTCTCGGTGATCGAGGAGCAGAACCAGCGGCTCGGCGATGACGGGGAGCGGGTGCCGCGGATGCGGTTGCACAGCCCCGTCAGCAAGAAGGGCAAGCGCGCCGGGCAAGAGACCTGGACGCTCTACATCGAGGATCGCCGCGGCGAGTCCGGCCGCGCCGAGCGCCGCAAGCGCGCGAGCGCCCTCTCGGCGGACTTCACCCCGGAGGGCGCGCAGGCGTTCTTCGACTACCACCAGCAGCAGAAGGAGAAGGAACATGAGCGCAGCGCTCGACAGGCTGAAGCAGCAGAACGAGCCCGAGCAGTCGCAGCAGCAGCTCGGCAGTCCGGAGACGATGGAGCTGTTGACCTCGATCCTCGCCGCCGTCGAGGCGCAGAACACGAGGATCGCCACGCTGACCGAACAGCAGAAGAAGCTCGCGGGGTTCGTGAAGGTCATGGACGAGGAGACGACGAGGCGGCTGGAGCGGATCACGGCCCCGGCGTCGACCTCCTCGCCCTCCAGCGACGTGTCCGCGAGGATCGCGAGTATCGAGAGCAGGCAGAACGAGATCGCGAGCACGCTCGGCGAGTTCGCGCAGAGTCTCAACGGCGAGAGCTTGAACGCCGCGTCGCGGAGCTTGGTCGCGGAGGCGCAGAAGAATCGCGCGGCTACGGCCTCGGCGATTGAGGGTCTGAAGGCGCAGGTCACAGCGAACCAGAAGCTCGTGAGCCAGGTCGGCGGCGCGGTCCAGCGGATCGAGAAGCGCACCGAGGAACGGGTCGAGAAGGCTGTCGAGCAGGTCGCCGGGGAGGCTTCGGCCACGATGACCGCGAGCCTCGACGCCTCGAACGCGCGGGCGGAGCGGATCATCGCCGCGACGGCGAAGCTGGAGGCGCGACAGCTCTGGTCCGCCGCCGCCGCGATGTGCCTCGTTCTACTGCCGGTGGCCGTGGTCGTCGCCGGTCTCTGGATGGGCATCGCCGGGCTCATCACGGGTGTTCAGTGGGCGCTGGACGTGGACGGGAGCGTATGGCTCGGCATCGGCCGGTGGCTCGTGGTCGGCGCTGGCCTCGCCGGGGCCGGCTACGGGCTCTTCGCGTCCGTCCGCTGGGTTGCGGGTCTCGTGGAGACCTGGAAGGGCCGCGGGATGCCGAAGTGGCCCCGCTGGCGCAAGAGGTGATCACGCCTCACGAGGGCAAGCGCGCGCAGCGCGTGCGGCAGCCGCGACAACTGAACGTTAGGTCAGCGGCTGCTGTATAGTTCAGTGCATGCTGACCATTGCTTCGCGTCTTGACGTCATGAACCGGCTCGGCCGGGCCATGGCCGACCCGACGCGCTCCCGCATCCTGATGTCCCTGCTCGACAGCCCGAGCCACCCCGCGGTGCTCTCGCGCGAGCTGGGGCTGACCCGCTCGAACGTGTCCAACCACCTGACCTGCCTGCGCGACTGCGGGATCGTGGTCGCCGAGCCCGAGGGCCGCCAGACTCGCTACGAGATCGCCGACCCGCACCTGGCCGCGGCGCTGACGGCACTGGTCGATGTGACCCTCGCCGTGGACGAGAGCGCGCCGTGCATCGACCCGGCCTGCTCGGTGCCGGGCTGCTGCGCCGCGAGCAGTTCGGGGGACGCCTCGTGAGCGCCGCCTGCGGCTGCGACGAGCCGACGACCAGCCCCGCGGACGAGGCAGAGGAGGCAGAGCGCCCGTGGTGGCGTGATCCCGGCCTGGTCGTGCCGATCCTCTCCGGCGTCGCGTTCGGCACCGGCCTGGCGCTGGAGTGGTCGGGGCTGCACATCGCGGCGCTGGTCGCGTTCTGGGCGGGCCTGCTGCTGGGCGCGTATACGTTCGTGCCCGGTGCGATCCGGAATCTCGTTGTGAAGCGCAAGCTCGGGATCGCGCTGCTGATGACGATCAGCGCCGTGGGCGCGGTGATCCTCGGCTACGTCGAGGAGGCGGCCGCGCTGGCGTTCCTCTACTCGATCGCCGAGGCCCTGGAGGACAAGGCGATGGACCGCGCCCGCGGCGGGCTGCGCGCGCTGCTGAAGCTCGTGCCGGAGACCGCGACCGTGCTGCGCGACGGGACCTCCGCCTCGGTCCCGGCCAGGGAGATCGCCGTCGGCGACGTGCTGCTGGTCCGCCCTGGCGAGCGGGTCGCGACCGATGGGCTGGTCCGCTCGGGCCGGTCGAGCCTGGACACTTCGGCGATCACCGGTGAATCGATCCCGGTCGAGGTCGCGCCCGGAGAAGCGGTGTCGGCGGGCGCGATCAACAGCGCCGGCGTGCTGGAGGTCGAGGCGACCGCCGCGGGCACCGACAACTCGCTGACCACGATCGTGGAGCTGGTAGAGCAGGCCCAGGCCGAGAAGGGCGACCGAGCCCGGATCGCTGACCGGATCGCCCGCCCGCTGGTGCCCGGCGTGATGGTCCTCGCCGTCCTCGTCGGCGTGCTCGGGTCCCTGCTCGGCGACCCGGAGACCTGGATCACCCGCGCCCTGGTCGTCCTCGTCGCGGCCAGCCCCTGCGCGCTGGCGATCGCGGTGCCCGTCACCGTGGTCTCCGCGATCGGCGCGGCGACCAAGTTCGGCGTCGTCATCAAGAGCGGGGCCGCCTTCGAGCGCCTCGGCGGCATCCGGCACCTGGCCGTGGACAAGACCGGCACTCTGACCCGCAACCGGCCCGAGGTAACCGCCATCGTCGCCGCCCATGGGTTCGACGATGCGCAGGTGCTTGCTTGGGCTGCCGCCGTGGAGCAGCACTCGACGCACCCACTCGCCGCCGCCATCGCCGCCGCGGGCCGGGGAACCCCCGCCGCGCAGGACGTGGCCGAGGAGGCCGGGCACGGCATCGGTGGCCTGGTCGACGGCCGCAGGGTGGCGGTGGGCAGTCCGCGCTGGATCGACGCCGGTCCGCTCAAGGCCCGGGTCGAGGACCTGGAGGCCGAGGGGCAGACCTGCGTGCTCGTCACCGTCGACGGCTTCCTGGCCGGGGCGATCGGCGTCCGCGACGAGCTGCGCCCCGAGGTCCCCGAGGTCGTGCGGACCCTGCGCGACCAGGGCGTCGAGGTGAGCATGCTCACCGGCGACAACTCCCGCACCGCTGCTGCGCTGGCGAAGCTGGCCGGGATCGGCGACGTGCACGCCGAGCTGCGTCCCGAGGACAAGGCTCGCATCGTCGCCGGGTTCTCGGAGACGTCGCCGACCGCGATGATCGGCGACGGCATCAACGACGCGCCCGCCCTGGCCGGGGCGACCGTGGGCATCGCGATGGGCGCGACCGGCTCCGACGCCGCGATCGAGTCCGCCGACGTCGCCTTCACCGGCCACGACCTCGGCCTCATCCCGCAGGCTCTGCGCCACGCCCGCCGCGGCGGCAGGATCATCAACCAGAACATCGTGCTGTCCTTGGCGATCATCACTGTGCTGCTGCCGCTGGCGATCACCGGCGTGCTCGGCCTGGCAGCGGTCGTCCTCGTGCACGAGGTCGCCGAAGTCGTCGTCATCGCCAACGGACTGCGGGCTGCGCGTGCCCGCAAGCAATAGGTGTTCCGTCCAACGCCATAACTCAGACATGCGCTAACGCATGTCGATCACGCCGGTGCCGATCTCGATGTTCGACGTCTTGGCGCCGATCGCCGACAGCAGCGGGAACGGCGAACCGAGCTGCTGCGCGAAGTGGTGCACGCGGAAGTAGGCGCCGTCGGCGCCCAACTCCTCGGCGGCGACCGCCAAGTCGATGGACTGCAGCAGCGTATCGGAGGCGGAACGGGTCTGCAACCCCGGCGAGTCGGGCCAGTGACCGAAGGACAGAAAGCCAATCTTCTTCATATTCGAACTAACCGAACCGCGGTCCGGTTCATTCCCTCGCCTATTCACCCAGGTAGAAGGCCGCAGCGTTGTTCCAGAAGACGTCGTCGAGGTGCCCGGACCCGACCGCCTGCGCGATGCGGTCGAAGTCGTCGTCGCGGAACGGGCGACGGGCCCGTGTGGACGGCAGATCGGTGCCGACCATGAGCGCGGTGGGGTCGACGGCCAGGATCGCCGCGATCGCCGCCGCCGGGTCGAGCTCGATCTGGCCGAACCCGGTGGCCTTCACCTTGACCCCACGCTCCACCAGCCGCAGCAGCCGCGGCAGGCCCTCGGCGCGCATGCCGAGGTGGTCGATGCTCGCCGCGGGCAGGCCCGCGATGCGCTCGGCCAGGTCGTCGTCGACGGTGGCGGCGTCGATGTAGAACTCGGCGTGCCAGCCGGCGAGGGCATGGACCCGGCGGGCGAGCAGTTCCAGATCGTCGAGATCGGCCGAGCCGCCGCGCGCGACGTTGAACCGCACCGCGCGGAACCCGGCGTCGTGCAGAGCCCGGATCCGCGCATCGTCGGTGTCGACGGGAATCTGCGTGACGCCCACGTAACTCGGGCCGAGCTCGTCCAGCGCGTCGATGAGGTAGCCCTGGTCGAAGGCCTGAAACGACCCGGAGACCACCGCTCCGCCGGTCACGCCCAGTCCGTCGATGCGCGCGCGGTAGTCCGCGACGGTGAACTCGTCGGGCAGATAGCCGTTGTTCTCCACCAGCGGGTGCGCCGCGTCGATGATGTGCATGTGCGCATCGAAGGTCTTCGGCGCGACGCTCATGGGTACGCCTAGTTCACCGAAACCTGGCCTTGCATGACCTTCTCATCCTCGCCGAGCGCGCGGACGTGCCACCACTGTTCGGTGAAGCGGCAGACCGACATCAGCCAGCGACCGTCCACGCGCACGTACTCGTCGACGTACTCGCCGACGGCCAACGTCTCGGTGCGGTTCATCACGTTGATCTGGCGGAACTGCAGCGACCACCGGCCGCGCGCGGTGCCGTCCCCGGTGATCTCGATGTCGGGGTGCGTGCCGTGGTGCATGTCGAGCACCACGTACTGCTCGTCGACCTCCGCGCAGGCGAACCGCCGAAAGACGTCCACCATCGGCGCCGCATCGGTAAAGGAACCCATCCGGCCGTAGTCGATCACCGCGTCTTCTGACACGAAGCAGGCGGAGAATCCGGCGGGATCCTTACCGTCACACGCTCGCCAATACCGGTACTTCAGGGCCTTGATCTGTTCTATCGCCTCGAGATTCGCCACTCGTTCGGCCAGGGAATCGGTCACTACCGCACGCTATCTCCCCGCGCGGGGAAACCGCGGACATTCCGACGAACGGACCCTCCCATCTGACTAGAACGCGTTCTAGTAGGTTCTTGCATATGAATGAATCTCGGGGAGTGGCGCGACACCTTCGTATCCTCTTGGTAAGCGTCATCACGGTGCTGGTCGCCGCGTCCGTGCCGGGCGCTCTCACCGGCCCGGCCCAGGCCGAGCCCACCGGGTCACCCGCCTACTCGCTGGCCGGCAAGTGCTACCAGCTGACCGGCCCCAAGGTGCCCGCGGGCAAGTACTACGCCAAGGCCGCGGACCTGGGCCAATTCCTCTTCTACGACACCGCCGGACGCGTGCTGACCGCCGCGGGCAAGACCGTCGCCGCGCAGCACCAGCTGTCCAACGACGCGATCTGGTCGGTGCGCGCAACCGGCGACGGCTACCGGATGACGTCGACGACGCAGCGGTCCACCGCCCGCACCGTCGCGCTGACCCCCGCGCAGGGCTGCCGCACCTTCCCCGAGGCGCAGCTGAACGTCGACGGCGGCCCGACGCCCGGCGTGAACGCACAGGGCGAGCTGACCGGCTTCGTCGACGGCCACGCCCACCTGATGGCCGAGCAGTTCCTCGGCGGCGGCATCCACTGCGGCAAGCCGTACAGCCCGCTGGGCATCACGGTGGCACTGAAGGACTGCGCCGACCACGGCACCGACGGCATGCCCGCCCTGCTCGAGCACGTCCTGTCCACGCCGGGCCCGCACAGCAGCGACGGCTGGCCGACCTTCGAGGGCTGGCCCAAGTGGTACTCGCTGACCCACGAGCAGACCTACTACCGGTGGGTCGAGCGCGCGTGGCGCGGCGGCGTGCGGCTGATCAACAACTACTACGTCCAGAACCGGGTGCTCTGCGAGCTGTACCCGCTCGGCGACGAGACGTGCGATGAGATGGAGTCGGTGCGCGTGCAGCACCGTCGCCTCAACAAGCTCATCGACTACATCGACGCCCAGGCCGGCGGACCCGGCAAGGGCTTCATGCGGATCGTGCGCAGCGCCGCCGAGGCGCGCGCGGTGATCGCCTCCGGCAAGCTCGCCGTGTCGCTGGGCATCGAGATCTCCGAGCCCTTCGGCTGCCGCATCATCAACAACGTCCCACAGTGCGACAAGGGTGACATCGACCGCGGCATGGACGAGCTCAAGGCGATGGGCGTGCGGCAGATGATCCTCACCCACAAGTTCGACAACGCGCTCGGCGGTTCCCGCATCGACAGCGATCTCACCGGCGCCGCCGTGGGCATCGGCCAGGTGCTGGCCACCGCCGTCCCGTGGCAGACCGAACCCTGCCGCACCCCGCTGCGCGACAACCAGGCGCCGCTCGACGGCCCCGATCGCTGCAACGCGATGGGCCTGACCGCTCTCGGCGCGTACGCCGTGGAAGGCGCCATCAAGCGGAACATGATGATCGACGTCGACCACCTGTCGGTGAAGTCGCTCAACCGGGTCCTGCAGATCGCCGAGGCCCACAAGTACCCGGGCGTCACGAGCACCCACTCGTGGACCGACAAGTCGGTGTACAACCGGATCCTCGCACTCGGCGGCACCGTCGGACTGTACGGCGGCGCACCCGAGGATTTCGTGCAGGACTGGCGGACCCTCCGCAGCCACCTGAAGTCGGGCGCCGCGCCCCTCGGACTGTCGTTCGGCGCCGACACCAACGGCCTGGGCACCCAGGGCTCCCCGCGCGAGAACGCCGCGGCCGACCCGGTCCGCTACCCGTACCGCTCGGAGAACGGCACGCTGATGTACCGGCAGGTCTCCGGCACCAAGTCGTTCGACGTCAACGTCGACGGCAACGCCCACTACGGGCTGATCCCCGACTGGATCCAGAGCATGCGTCTGGAAGCCGGCGCGCAGGGTGACACACTGGTGGCCGACATGTACCGGGCCGCGAACAGCAAGGTGGATCAGTGGGCGACCGTGGAGTCCTATCAGCGATGACCGCTCCGACGCTCTCGCGCGGCACGTCCCTCGGGTACGCCGCCGGGAGCGTCGGCACCGGCACCTTCGGCGTCCTGCCGGGTCTGGTGCTGGCGTACTACCTGACCGACACTCTCGGCGTGGGCCCGTTACTCGCGTCGTTCGTGGTGGTCTTCCCCAAGATCATCGACGTGATGATCAACCCGATGGTCGGCGCCCGCAGCGACCGTGACTTCGGCACCACCGGCCGCCGCACCCGCCTGATGTGGTGGGGCGCGATCACCATCGTCCCGCTGTTCATCGCCACCTTCGCCACCCCCACCAGCCTGTCGTCCGGCGGCGCGGCACTGTGGGTGCTGATCTTCTTCTCCCTGACCGCGGTGGCCTACGCGCTGTTCCAGGTCCCCTACATCGCGCTTCCGGCCGACCTGACCACGGACTATCACGGACGCACCAAGCTGATCTCCGACCGCATCGTGGTCCTCGCGCTCACCATTCTGGTGGTCGGTGCCGGCGCACCCGCCATCCGCAACGCGTTCGACGGCGGCTTCCGCGGCTACCTCGCCATGGCGGTGGCCACCACCGCGCTGATGGCGCTCGGCATGGCGGCCGCGACGCACTGGGCCGGCCGCGCCGGCGCCACCGCGGTGGACCCGACGATCCCCCTCGCCACCTCGCGCACCCGGGACGGTTTCGAGGCGCTCAAGCACAACCACCACTACCGAATCCTGTTGCTGGTCTACGTGATGCAGGCGTTGGCGACCGCCGTGATGCTGGCCGGCGCGCAGTACGTCGCGACGTACATCCTCGAGGACAAGGACGCACTGACACCGCTGTTCATCGCGCTGGTGGCCCCCGCGATCCTGATCATGCCGCTGTGGGTGCGGATCGGCGGCCGCTTCGGCAAGCAGCGCGCACTGGCTGCCGCGTCGGTCCTGTTCATGCTCGCCGCCGCCTCACTCGGCGCGGCCATCGTGACGCCCGGTGTCTGGATCTACGCCTCGGTCGCGGTGGCCGGCATCGGTTACGCGGGCATGCAGACCTTCCCGCTGGCCATGCTGCCGGACGTGATCGACGAGCAGTCCGCCGCTGTGGGCCGCGATCAGGGCGGCGCCCTCTCCGGGCTGTGGACCGCGTCGGAGACGATGGGGCTGGCGATCGGACCCGGCCTGTACCTGCTGGTCCTAGCGGCCGCCGGCTTCCGCTCCTCCACCGGCGACGAAGTGGTGGTCCAGACCGACGGTGCTCTCACCGGCATCACCGTCGGGTTCGCCCTCGTCCCCGCCGCCCTGATCGCGGTGAGCCTGGTGATCCTGTCCCGCTACCGCCGATCGGAGCAGCCCGCATGAGCACCCATTCCGAGCAGTACCATCGCACCCTCGCCGAGCTGGCTCGACGTCGCGCCACCGACGCACCGACCCACGGCGGCCGCGTCCTGTCGTACGTGTACGACTCCGGGCTGGCCGAACTCGACGATCTCGCCGGCGCCGCCGCGAAACTGGTGCAGCCGGTCAACGGCCTCGACCCCACCGTCTTCGGGTCGGTGGCCACCATGGAACGCGACCTGATCGCGTTCGCGCGCACCGCCTTTCACGGTCCCGATGCCGTCGGCTCGGTGACCTCCGGCGGCACCGAGAGCTGCGTGCTGGCCGTGAAGGCGGCCCGCGACCACGCCGGCCCGACCCCCGGCACCGGATCCATCGTGCTCCCCGCGACCGCGCATGCCGCCTTCGACAAGGCGGCCCGCCTCCTCGGCGTCCGCGCCGTGCGAGTCCCCGTCGACCCGGCCACCACGCGCGTGCGCCCCGCCGATCTGGCTGCGGCGATCGACGACGACACCTTCCTGCTGATCGCGTCGGCCCCCAACTACCCGACCGGCGCCCTGGATCCGATCGCCGAGATCGCCGACCTGGCCCGGGCCCGCGACCTGCCGCTGCACGTGGACGCCTGTCTGGGCGGCTTCGCTCTCGCCTGGTGGCCGGAGCCGTTGCCCGCCTGGGACTTCCGCGTTCCGGGGGTCACCAGTATCTCGGCCGACTTCCACAAGTACGGCTACGCCCCCAAGGGTGCGTCGGTGATCCTGCACACCGACCGCGACCGGCACCGCGCCGGCTTCTTCGCCACCACCGAGTGGCCGGGCTATCCGATCGTGAATCCGACGCTGCTCGGATCGCGGTCGGCGGCCGGACTCGCGTCCGCATGGGCCATCACCGACTACCTCGGCCCCGACGGTTTCGCCGCACTGGTCGCGCCCATCGCTCGGGCCACCGCTTCCCTGCGCGCCGCCGTCGATGCCATCGACGGTCTCGTGGTGGTCGGAGCTCCGGACGGACCGGTCTTCGCGGTGGTGGCCGATCCGACGTCGGCCGCACCGATCGACCCGCACCGCTGGTCGGCCGCGGTGGCCGACCACGGTTTCACCCTGCAGGAACAGCCGAGCTACACCCAGAACGACGGCACCGTACTGCCGGCCAGCACGCACCTGACGGTGACCCCGGTGACCGCGGCAGTGCTCGACGACTTGATCGCCGCCCTGACCGACGGCGCCGCGCAGGCCCGCGGTCAGGACCGCGCCGCCGCTCCCGAAGCGCTCGCCGGGCTGGCGCAGGCCTTCGACGCCGGCGCCCTCACCGTCGACGATGCACTCGCCCTCGACTCGGCGTCCACCGAAGCTGCGCTGGTGGCGGCCGGTATCGATCCGCACACCGATCCCGCCGTCGCGGGCGACGCGCTCGACCTGCCGGCGATCATCGCGGCCATCGAACTGCTGCCGCGCCCGGTCACCGCGAAGATGCTGACCGAGTTCCTCGCGTCGTACGCCAACCCCTGAGCCGCGTCGTCGTACCGGCGCGTACGAGCGGGCTCAGCCGAACCGGGTCATCCGCGGCAGCGGCTCGACGTCCGGATCGTCCGGGTCGACGGCCAGGTCGATCACCTCGTTGAAGCCCTCCACCAGGCACTGCGCGAACAGATCGAGATCGACGATCGCCGCCGCGTCCGAGTTCAGCCCGAGGCAGGCGACGCCGTTGTGGGTGATCATGGTGGCCATCACCGCGCAGCCCGGCAGCGGACCGAAGGGGAACATCCGCTCCACGCGCGCCCCGGCCACGAACGTCTCCCACGGAATGCCCGGCACGTTGCTCGCCTGCAGATCGTTCTGCGCCGTGGTGCCGCTGAACTGGGCCAGCACCGGCCCGGGCAGCCACGCCAGCAGCGGTCCAGCGGTGTTGAAGATGTCCACCGCGGGCTCGTTGCGGGCGGCCCGCACCTGCTCGCGAATGGTCAGCACCCGCTCGAACGGATCGTCGATGCCGACCGGGCCGGCCAGGCGACCCACCGCGATGCGGTTGCCGCCGGCCGGGTCGTCGGGCTGCCGCACCGAGATCGGGATCGCCATCGGAATGGCCTCCACCATGGTGCCCATCTGCTCGTGGTAGCGGCGGAAGCCGCCGATCAGACCGGCCAGGTAGACGTCGTTGATAGAGGCGCGGGTGGCATCAGCCGCGGCTTTGAGCGCGGTGAACGGCACCTCGAAGGCGCTGAAGCGGCGCGCCACCCCGCGCTCGGCGAGCAGCGGCGATCCGGGCGGGCTGATCATCCCGGCCACCCGCGGCACCGAGCGCCCGTACCGCAGCACCCTGCTGAGCGCGCGACGCGGCGAGGTGAGGGCCAGCGCCCCGTCGACCGCCATCTCGGCCAGCCGCGGCACACGTCGCGCCTCCTCGCCGAGCTGACGCCGCAGCACCTCCAGCGCGGTCGGTTCGACGATCGGCGGGGCCGGCGGCTGCGGCTTGCCCGGGATGGGATCGCGACTGGTCGAATGCAGCTGCGCCAGCGCCAGGATCGCACCCAAGCCGTCGGTGAGCGCGTGGTGCGCCTTCAGGAAGTAGGCGGCCTGACCGCCGGGCAGGCCCTCGATCAGGTAGCCCTCCCACGGCGGACGGGCCGGATCCAGCGGCGTCATGCCGAGTTGCTCGCAGGTGCTCAGCAGTTCCCGCATGCTGTTGTCCCCGCCCAGCCGGAGCCGTCGGACGTGATAATGCAGGTCGAAGTCGGGGTCGACGGCCCAGCTCGGGGTACCGGTGCGCAGCGGCGACTCGATCACCCGCTCGCGGAAGCGCGGGGCCATGCGGCTGCCCCACTCGTGCGCGGCGACCAGCCGGTCCCAGCCCGGTGCGGTGTCGTAGATCTCGAGCATGCAGATGGTCGAACGCAGGCGACGATCGGCGTCACCGCGCCACATCACCGTGTCGACCGGGCTCATCTCAGTCGCTTCGCCCCATGCGATCGGCTTGTCCACCGTGTCGTCGGTGTGGGCCACGGCCGTCTCCTCACTGGTCATCGGAATTGTCCCGCCACTCGAAGATCCCCATCGTTCTGGTCATCCGCCCGTCGTCGAAGGCCGTGACCGGCCAGTCGGTGAGCGTGGAGATGAACTGCTGGCGCACTTCCTCGGCGTGCTCGTCGACCGTCTCCGGGCGCCAAACCGAGGTGTCGATCGGCGGCAGCACCTGCACCTCGACGGTGCCCGGTTTGATCAATTGCGAACCGCGCCACATGATCTCGCCCGCGTTGCGGAGCACCACCGGCACCACCGGGACGCCGGCCTGCATGGCGATGTGGAAGGGCCCCTTCTTGAACGGGCCGATCCGCGGCGTGGCCGAGCGGGTGCCTTCCGGGGCGACGACCAGCGAGAACTTCTCGTCCTGAATCTTGCGGACCACCGGCTCCAGCTGTTCGATCGCCTTACCCGCGTCGCCGCGGTCGATGAAGACCACGCCGCCGGCCGACAGGATGGAGCCGAACAGCGGCAGGTCGCGGATCTCCTTCTTCGCCACCCCCGTCGCCTGCCCGCGCACCAGGTGGATCAGCACCGGCAGATCGAGTTTGGACTGGTGATTGAAGACGAATACGCACGGTCGGTCCGAGGTCAGGTACTGCTCACCGTCGAGCACCGCGACGTCGACCCCGGCCAGCGCCAGCCCGGCGTCAAGGCCGCTCGCGACGGCACCCTGCATGGCCTCGGTACGGTCGCGGCCCAGCAGGCCGCTCGCGAACCCGACGGCCGCCGAACCCAGGAAGGTGCCGTAGAAGGCGCCGGTCCGCACCGCCATCGCTAGCGGATTGGCCGACGGATTGCGCAGGTCCAGGATCGGCCAGCCGCGCGCTTCCGCCACCCCGCGCAGCCCGCGCTGCGGCGAGACCGCGGCCGGGTGTCCCACCGCTTCGAGGTAGGGGACGTCCTCGTTGCCGTCGCTGTAGGCGAACGATGCGTCCAGGTCCAGGTCCCATTCGCGGGCCAGCCTGCGGACGGCGGCGGCCTTGCCCGGGCCCCACAGCGGTCGGCCCTTGATCTCACCGGTGACGATCCCGTCGACCACTTCCACGTCGGTGGCGAGGGCGCGGTCGGCGCCGATCTCCTTGGCGATCGGCTCGATCTGGAACCGGGTGGCCGACGAGGCGATGACGATCCGGTGCCCCCGCTCGCGGTGCGCGCGGATCACCTGCCACATCTGCGGCCGCAGCTTGGCCGCGGTCTCGGTCTTGAACAGCGTCTCCCCGAAGGCCAGCAGCTCGTCGTAGGTCTTGCCCGCGAAGGCCGGTCGGGTCGCGGCCAGCACCTCGGCGTAGTCCTGTTCGGACGTGCAGCCGCGCAGCGCGATGAGCAGGGCGTCGGTCACCTCTTCGGTGGTGAACTCCAGGCTGCGCAGGCGGGCCCGGAGGATGGCCGTCGCCGAGAAGCCCTCGATCAGCGTGCCGTCGTAGTCGAAGAACGCGCAGACCCGGTCGCCGGCGGGCGCATCCTTGATCTCCTGTAGACGGTCGGCGAGCGCGCTCATCGATCTTCCTCCTGTCCCGCCGCGGCGGCCTGTTCGGCCTCGATCGCAGCGATGCGCGCCAACCGGTCACGCAGTTCGTGTACTTCCGCGAGCCACTCGGCGCGGATGCGCTCCTGCTCGTCCTCGGCGCCGCCGATGGCGCCCATGTTCTCCGCCTGCCGGAACGCGGCGTCGTACAGTTCGCGCGAGACCGAATCCTTGCTCTGCACCACGCCCTGCAGCGACAGTTGCCGCCCCAGCCCGAGGCATTCCATCAAGAACTCGGCCTTGTCGATGGGTGCGTTGCCGCGGTCGGCCAGCAGCGTGGCCACCACCAGCTGGGCGTCGAAGAAGGTCTGCAGGGTCCGGCGCGCGAACAGTTTGCCCGCATTGGCCAGCAGCGACTGGTGCACCCACTGCTGCGTGGGAACCGTGGTCCGCCACCCCGGTGCGAGCAGGTCGAGTTCGGCGCCGAGGCGATGCAGGAACTCCTTCTTCGGCGGGAAGAAGAACTCGAACTTGAGGAGATCGCGGATACGCAACGCCTCGGCCTGCGAGACGGCCAGCATGTCGTCCGAGCTCGCGGGGCTCACCGTGCCGTCGGCGACGGCCAGCATGGCCACCTCCACGATCGCCCGGTCGACGAAGTGATGCAGCGCACCGTTGCGGTAGTACGCGGTGATCGCGTGGTTGTCGGGAGCGATGCCCCATACCTTCTCGGGACCGCCGTCGTAGGTGGAGAGCACGCCGGCCTCGGTCAGCTCGCCGAGCGTCACCAGCAGGCCCAGCCCACGACAGCGGGACGGATCCGGCCCGGGCAGGCCACGATCGGCGATGTAAGTCAGCAGCGGCGCCAGGATCACCTCGATCTCGGCCGCCGTATACGCGCGGTCGGCCGCTCCGAGCGCCGCGAAACCGGCCAGCGACGTCGACGAAATGGGCGTGGCGGTGTTGATCTCGTCCATCACCCGGAACGCCACCTTCTCCAGGCGCGCCCGCCCCTGGCCGGAAGCGGCCAGCTGCTCGCGCAGCGAGAACGGCTCGCCGAACCGGACCCGGGCCTCACCGCGGTGCACGCGTTGACCGCGCGCATAGCGCAGCAGCCACTTGAGGTCCTCGGGCCGCTTGGTGCCGCCCGCCGCCTCCTGCGCCATCGCGGTGATCTCGGGCAACTGGTCGTAGACGATGGAGGTGGGCACCACGGTCACGTCGGCGTCGTCGAGCGATTCGACGGCCTCGGCCACGTACGACAGCAGGCCCAGCATCGGGGGACGCAGCTTCCCGGTCCGACTGCGCCCGCCTTCGATGTACCACTCCAGGTTGAAGCGCTTCTCCACGATGAACGACAGGTACGACCGCATCGCCAGCTTGTAGACGGGATCGGAGCCGAACTGGCGGCGGATGAAGATGGTGCCCGCGCGCTGGGCGATGGGTCCCATCGGCCAGAACGCCAGGTTGTTGCCGCCGAGCACCAGGTTGGGCGGGAAGTCGTGCTGATCCAGAGCGCCGCTGAGCACCAGCGGGTCCACGTAGGAGCGGTGCGACGGCAGGAAGACGAGCGACGTGGACTTGTTCAGCGTGCGGAGGCGGCCCAGCGTGTCCAGGTCCACCGACACCGTCCAGGCCCGCTCGTAGAGGCCGCGGAAGGTGGAGTTGAAGACGTCGCGCATCAGGCGACTCTGGGTCGCGACGAAGGTGCTCATCTTGTCGGTCGCCTCACGGGCGACCGACGAGGCCGGTCGGCCCAACTCGGCGGCGAGCTCGGCGATGGACGCCTGGAACCGTGCGGACGAGGAGATCTGCTCGGCCACCAGCCGCGGCACCTTGTAGCGATCGCCGACCAGTGCCAACTCGGAACGCTCGGCCGAGAGCGCCGCCCGCATGCCGACGAAGGCCGCGAACGACTCCCCTTCAGCCTGCTGCCGCTGATAGGCCTCGTCGAGTTCGGCGATCGTGGCCGACGCGCCTTCGACGACGCGCACCCGGTCGGGGTGGCGCCGTCGAATGCTCGGCTGCCGCCAGGCCGGCGGCTTCCGCGGATTCGACAGCACCACCGCGTCGGCGAGAGACACGCGGCGTTCGCCGCGCCGGACCGGAGGCAGCCAGACCACGCGCACCGGGATCAGCTCGGTGGAGTCCGGTTGCGCAGCGAAGTCGATCTGCTCCAGCGTCGACACCCGCGCGTCCGGATGATTGATGGCCGCCCAATCGGCGATCACCGCCTGCTCAGCGTCCGTTCGCACGTCCGCCAACACGATCGCTTCCACCACGCGCACTCCCCTTCGAACGAGTCGTCGGCCGCGCCCCGCGGCTCGACGTGCCCATTCTTCCCCATTCCGGCGCGCCGGGATGGCACTACAGCGAGCGCGAGATGATCTCCTTCATGATCTCGTTGGTGCCGCCGTAGATCAGCTGCACGCGGTTGTCGGCCCACAGGCGGGCGATCGGGTACTCGTTCATGTAGCCGTAGCCGCCGAACAGCTGCAGGCAGGTGTCGGCGGCCGCCATCGCACGGTCGGTGGTCCACCACTTGGCCATGGCGACCGTCGGAATGTCCAGCTCGCCGCGCAGGTGCTTCTCCATGCAGTCGTCGAGGAAGACGCGAGCCACGTGCGCCTCGGTGGCGACCTCGGCCAGCTTGAACTTGGTGTTCTGGAAGGCGAAGACCGGTTTGCCGAAGGCGGTGCGGTCCTTGGTGTATTCGATGGTCTTGGCGAGTGCGACCTCCATGCCGGCCACCGCTGCGACGGCGATGATCAGGCGTTCCTGCGGCAGCTGGGTCATGAGCTGGATGAAGCCGAGGCCCTCCTGGTCGCCGAGCAGGTTCGACTGCGGCACCCGGACGCCGGTGTAGTTCAGCTCGGCGGTGTCCTGGCCCTTCATGCCGACCTTGTCGAGGATGCGGCCGCGGCTGAAGCCCTCCCGGTCGGTCTCCACCAGCACCAGCGAGATGCCCTTGGCACCCTCACCGGTGTCGGTCTTGACCACGGTGATCACCAGGTCGGCCTGGCCGCCGTTGGTGATGAAGGTCTTGTTGCCGTCGATCACGTAGTCATCGCCGTCCTTGACCGCCTTGGTCTTGACGTTCTGCAGGTCCGAGCCGGTGCCGGGCTCGGTCATCGCGATGGCGCCGACCACTTCGCCGGAGGCGAGCTTGGGCAGCCAGTGCTTCTTCTGCTCCTCGGAACCGTAGGCGAGGATGTAGTGCGCGATGATGCCGTTGTGCAGGCTCTGGCCCCACGACGAGTCGACGACCCGCGCCTGCTCCTCGATGAGCACCGCTTCGTGCGCGAAGGTGCCGCCACCGCCGCCGTACTCCTCCGGGATGGACATGCACAGCAGGCCGAGTTCACCGGCCTTGGTCCACAGGTCCCGATCGACGTGATGCTGCTCAAGGTACCGCTCGCTGTTCGGAGCGATCTCCTTCTCGCAGAACGCGCGCGCCATCTCGCGCAGCGCCGTCAGTTCCTCGGTCTCCCAGGAGGGCTTGCCCATGTCTTGCCTGCCTAACTAGAACTCGGTGAATGATGTCTCGGGTGAAACTCCTTCGGAATCCTAACCAACGACCGTTGTCAACGTTGCAGTCGGCCCACCCGACGAATTCGGCCGACCCTCCAGGCGGAGGATCGGCCGAAAAACGTAGAGCGGGTGGTTCCGCGCGAGGTCAGCTGTTGTCGGTCGCGTTGCCCTTGAGCCAGGTGGACCAGGGCACGTTCCAGTCGCCGAGGCCGTCGAAGCCGGACAGCGTCTCGCCGCCAGTGTAGCGGACCGTGACGGGGTCACCGCGCAGGGTGTTGCGGACGAGCCACTGCGCGTCCTCCGGGCTCAGATTCAGGCAACCGTGGCTGGTGTTCGTGTTGCCCTGTGCCCAGACCGACCACGGCGCACCGTGCAGGTAGATGCCGCTGTAGGACATCTGGACCGCCCAGTCGACCGGGGTGCGGTAGCCCTCCGCCGCCGACGTCGGAACGCCGTAGGTCGACGAGTCCATGATGATGTGGTCGACGCGATCGCCGATCATGTAAATGCCGTTGGGGGTGTCGTGCCCGGGCTTGCCGAACGACGTCGGCATGGTGCGGACGACCTTGCCGTCCTTCTTGATGACGACGGTCTTGGTCCGGTCGTCGGCGAACAGCTCCATGGCGCGCTTGACCGTGAAGTTCGACTTCACGTTCTCCTGGCCGAACATGCCGTCGCCGAGGTCGACGCCGTAGGTGTTCACCGCGATGTCGACCTTGGTGCCGGGCGCGAAGAAGTGCTCCGGACGCCAGCGGACCTCCCGGTCGCTGATCCAGTAGAAGGCGCCCTTGACCTCGGGAGTCGTGGTGACCTTGATGGCATCCTGCGCGGCCTTGCGGTCCGGGATCGCCTCGTCGAAGCGCACGCCGACGGTCTGCGCGATGCCGACGTCCTCACCCTTGCCCGGGAGGATGTACGCCTGGGTCAGGTTGTTCGGCGCCTGCGTGGTGAACGACTGGCTCGACGTGGTCTGCCCGCCGACGCCCACCGCGTCCGCGGTCACCGTGTACTCGCGGCCGTAGCCGAAGGGTTCGGTGCTGGTCCAGGTGGCGTTGTCGTCGCTGAAGCTGCCCTTGAGCGGCTTACCGTCGGCCTTGGGGATGGTGACGTTCGACAGCGCGCCCTCGGAGGCCTTGACCACGATCGGCTTGCCCGGCTGGACGCCGACGGCGTCCTTGTCGAGCGGCTTGCCCGCTTCATCAGTCACCGAGATGGCCGGCTTGACCATGTCGGTGAACTCACCCGAGGCGTGAACCACGTCGCTGTACTGGCTGCCGCACGCGGTGAGCACCACCGCGGCCGCCACGAGCGTGCTGACCGCCATCGCCCCTCTGCGGGCGCGGCGATGACGCAGACGACTGATCCCCATTTTGCTCCAACCTGAAATCGCCCCGGACGCAGCACGTCTAGGCCCCGACTAAACGGACCGGTCACCCGGATATTGCCATTGTAGGGAACCATCGACGCTGACGCATTCCCGCGCGCGGGCATCACACCCGCATCGCACGGCGCTCAGAGTACACTCTCCGCGCCCGCCCCGCCACGCGGAAGTCGGCCGAATCACACGCGGGTAATTCGCCGCCGCACCCCGTTTTCACACCCGCCCCACGCGCCCACGTCCCTGGCTGGCGTGTCGCGACCCGTCTGCCGCCGCGCGACCCGAGCCCCGACCGCGACCCGCGAACAGGGTCGCGACATGCGAAAATCCCCTCCCACCGACTGGTGGGAGGGGATTCACTGTGCGCCATCAGGGACTCGAACCCCGAACCCGCTGATTAAGAGTCAGCTGCTCTGCCAATTGAGCTAATGGCGCTTGGCCTTGCGAGAAGAAACATTAACAGCACATCTGCCGGAATATGAAATCGCCTGGTCAGAGACGGTTTCTCGCGCTGCGCTGCGGGGGCCTCTTCGCGCGGATCGTCAGTTCTTGACGATCTTGCGGACCACGATCACCACGGTGAGGGCGCCGGCGCCGATCAGCGAGAACTTGACCGGCGGGCTGGCCAGAAAGGTCAGCGCCTTGGTCTTGAAGTCGTCGGCCAGTCGCTGCGGGTTGGCCCGCTCGGCCAGCTGGTCCAGGGTCGTCGCCAGCTCTTCGCGCGCCCGCGCGATCTCCTGCTCGATACGTTGGGTCTCGTCGGCCACGCGGTCCTCCAAAAGATGGGTCGGATGTTCGCACGGGGATCTCACCCGCATGAGCAGAAGCCTACCCACCCGCCGCGAAAGAGCAGTTGACACGCTCGCGTTCGGTCGGCCCGTCGGTCCGGTTAGGGTTGATGCATGGCAGCCAATGGACGACTCGAAGTCGGCGACCTCGCCCCCCAGTTCACTTTGCCCGATGCCGACGGCAACCCCGTCTCGCTGTCCGACTACGCCGGACGCAAGGTGCTGGTGTACTTCTACCCCGCCGCGATGACCCCGGGATGCACCAAGCAGGCCTGCGACTTCCGCGACAATCTGGCCGAGCTGAACGAGTCGGGCGTCGCCGTCGTCGGTATCTCCCCGGACAAGCCTGCCAAGCTCGCCAAGTTCGTCGAGCGCGACGAACTGAACTTTCCGCTGCTGTCGGATCCGGAGAAGGAAGTCCTCACCGCGTACGGCGCGTTCGGCGAGAAGAAGCTGTACGGCAAGGTGGTGACCGGCGTGATCCGCTCCACCTTCCTGATCGACGAAGAGGGCCGCATCGCCGCGGCGATGTACAACGTGCGCGCCACCGGGCACGTCGCGAAGATCCGTCGCGACCTGTCCCTGTAGCCGCCCGCCATGACCGCTGATGCCGCGGCGCAACCGCTGGTCCCCCGCAAGCGGCCCGCGCAGGAGCGCAGCCGACGCAAGTTCGAGGACATCCTCACCGCCGCCCGCGAGGTGCTGATCGACGACGGTTTCGACTCGCTCACCTGCGAGCAGATCGCGACGCGCGCCGACGTGCCGATCGGCACGCTGTACCAGTACTTCGCGAACAAGTACGTGATCGTGTGCGAGCTCGATCGCGTCGACACCGCGTCCGTGCGCGACGAGCTGACCGAGTTCGCCGGCGCGATCCCGTCGCTGGAATGGCCGGCGCTGCTGGAGAAGTTCCTCGACCACCTGGCCGCGCTGTGGCGCAACGACCCGTCCCGGCGGGCGGTGTGGCTGGCGGTGCAGTCGACCCCGGCCACCCGCCTCACCGCGTCGTTGAACGAGCAGATCCTGGCCGAGCAGGTGGCCCGGATCCTGGCGCCGCTCACGCCGTCGCAGCGCGCACGCCGCGAGATGATGGCGCAGGTGCTGGTGCACACCGCGTACTCGCTGCTGAGCTTCTCGGTGCAGGACGGCCACGATCACGAACTGACCGTGCAGGAGCTCAAACGCATGCTCGCCGGCTATCTCCTCTTGGAGGAGACAGCCGGCGGCTAGCGATTCGTCGAGGCTCAGGCCTCCAGGATCGCGACGGCGGCGGCGGTGTCGCCGTCGTGCGTCAGCGAGATGTGAATCGTCACGTCGGCGAGGTAGCGCGCCAGGTCGCCGTGCAGGCGCACCTTGGGGCGACCCCAGTTGTCCGAGACGATCTCGACGTCGTTGACCGCCGTCTCCGGCAGCACCGGCGTCTGCGCGTACCGGCTCGACGACCACGCCTTGATGACCGCTTCCCTCGCCGCCCACCGGGCGGCGAGGTGCTGCGCATCCGCACCGCTGCCGGCGGCCGCGTCCCGTCGTTCACCGACGCGGAAGCTCATCAGCATCGTCGAACCCGGCTGCTCCAACTGCTCGGCGAAGCCGGGCACACTGACCACGTCGATCCCGACGCCCACCACGCTCATCGGTACGACCCGGCCTGATCGAGGCGGACCTGCGGATCCAGCAGCAGCGCGGCCTCGGCGTCGTGCTCGTCGACGGCGTCGTCGAACCGACGGTTCGGCGGACGCACGTACGCCGCGTCACCACCGCACATGGCCTCCAGCAGACGCTGGCGACCGGCGCGCAGACGCTCGGCGGACTGCGCGCGGTACTGCTCGCGCTGCTCGGCGGGCAGGCTCGCCAGGAAGGCCTCGGGATGGACGACGGCGATCAGTCCGGAGACGTGTCCGAAACCGAGGCTGGTCAGCAGACCGGCCTTGAGCCCGAAGCGCTCGCCCATCGCGATCGGCGTGCGCGGCCAGACCAGGTGCGGGTACTCGGCCATCTTCTCGTCGACGCAGTCCAGGCTGCGGTTGGGCGGAATGACGCCGTCGCGCAGGACCTGGCACAGACCGATCAGCTGGAAGGCGGCGGCGCCGCCCTTGGCGTGACCGGTCAGCGATTTCTGCGAGACCACGAACAGCGGCGCCCCCTCGGTGCGGCCGATGGCCGACGCCAGACGCTCGTGCAGTTCCGACTCGTTCGGGTCGTTGGCCCGGGTCGAGGTGTCGTGCTTGGAGACGACGGCGACCTCGTCCGGGGTCACGCCCAGCGCGGCCAGCGACGCGGCCAGCGGCGAGTCGACCCCGCCGCGCGCGGCGCCCAGGGCGCCCAGACCCGGCGCCGGGATGGAGGTGTGGACACCGTCGCCGAAGCTCTGCGCCCACGCCACCACACCGAGGACCGGCAGACCCATCTGGGCCGCGACGTCGCCGCGGGCCAGCAGCACGGTGCCGCCGCCGGCGGACTCCACGAAGCCGCCGCGTCGTCGATCATTGGCGCGCGAGAAACGACGCTCCTCGATGCCGCGGGCGGTCATCTTGGCCGAGTCGGCGGTGGCCGACATGTCGCCGAAGCCGACGATGCCCTCGATACCGATGTCGTCGAACCCGCCGGCGACGGCGAACAGCGCCTTGCCGAGGCGGATCTTGTCGACGCCCTCCTCCACCGAGACGGCGGCGGTGGCGCACGCGGCGACCGGGTGGATCATGGCGCCGTAGGAGCCGATGTACGACTGGACCACGTGCGCGGCCACCACGTTCGGCAGCGCCTCCTGCAGGATGTCGTTGGCCTTGGCCTCACCCAGCAGCGTGTCGATGTACAGCGACCTCATCGAGGTCATGCCACCCATGCCGGTGCCCTGCGTGTTGGCCACCAGGCTCGGGTGCACCCAGCGCATGAGCTCGGACGGCGAGAAGCCCGCGGTGATGAACGCGTCGACGGTGGCGACGAGGTTCCACAGGGCCACGCGGTCGACCGACTCGGCCATGTCCGGCGAGACGCCCCAGCGAACCGGGTCGAAGCCGGTGGGGATCTGGCCGCCCACGGTGCGCGAGAGCTCGAACTGACGCGGCACGCGGATCTCGGTGCCCGCCAGGCGGGTCACCGTCCAGTCGCCGGTGTCGCCGGCCGGAGTGATCCGGGTGCGCTCGGGGTCGGCGGCGGCGAAGGCGCGAGCCTGTGCCTCCGACGGCACCGAGAAGCTCAGGTCCTGGTCCAGGAAGACCGACTCGAGCAGCGGCGCGGCGTTGTCGACCATCGCCCCGTCGTCGGCGTAGCGGCGGATGCCGCAGCGCTCGAGCACGGCGTCGTGGTAGCGCTCGGCGATGTCGGACTCGGCGACCGGGTCACCGGACTCGACGTCGTACCAGCCGGGCTTGGGCGCGGTGTCCCATTGCACCAGGCCAATGCTCCACGCCAGCTCCAGCACACCGGCGGCGGACAGCTTCTCGTCCACCTCCATCTCGAAGCGGGTGCGGGCCGAACCGTACGGGCCCACCTCGCCGGCGCCGACGATGACCACCAGGTCCTCGGGGCGGGTGTCCAGCTCGGCCCAGTCGATGCGGTGGCCCAGCTCGGCGCGCGCCGGTGCCGACAGTGCGGCGACCTGCGTGACCTCGGCCTCCGCGGGCGCCTCGTCGACGCGGTCCGCGGCGGCCTGGGCCTGCTCGGCCAGCGCCTTCATGTCCAGCGAAGCCCCGTCCAGGCCCGCGGTGAAGTCGGCCAGCAGCGGCGCGGTCTGCGCCTGGGTGCGGGCCGCCCGAGTGCACAGGTCCACCAGGTTGGCGGCCATCTCCTCGGTGCTCCAGGTGCGCACGCCGGCGGCCTCGACGGCGTCGACCATCACGTCATTGCCGCCCATCAGGCCGGTGCCGCGCACCCACCCGATCAGCGCGTGCGCCAGGCTGGTGCGGCCGTTCCACGAGTCCTCGGCACCCCAGCGGGTGACGAGCGCGTCCAGGGCGGCCTTGCTCTCGCCGTAGGCACCGTCGCCGCCGAACATGCCGCGGTTGGGCGAGCCCGGCAGGACCACGTGCAGGCGACCGTTGATGTCGTGATCGGCGCCGATGGCCGACAGACCACCGATCAGCCGCTCCACCGACCACAGCAGCACCTTCATCTCCAGCTCGGCGCGGGCGCCGGCATCGGTGAGGTCACCGGCCACGCGCGGTGCGGCGAACGGGAACAGCAGGCTCGGCCGCAGGACCGGCTTGACCACCGCGGTGCTGGCACCGAGGTTCTCGGTCTGCTCGGAGCCGAGCCATTCGGTCAGCGCGTCGACGTCGGTGTATGACGCCATGTTCGCCGGTACCACCCACAGTGCGGCGCCGGTGGCGGCGTGCTCGCGGTAGAGCTTCTTGTAGAAGTCCAGGCGCTCGCCGTTCAGGCGCGAGGTGGTGGCCACCACGGTGGCGCCGCCGGCCAGGAGTCGGCCGACGACGGCGGCCGCGATCGAGCCGGCCGAAGCGCCGGTCACCACCGCGATGTCGTCGGCGAACTCGCCGACCACGGTGCGGCGAGCGGCCTCGGCGATGCCCGCGTAGACGTCGGCGTGCGCCGCGCGTCCCTCGGCGCGGGCCTTGCCGGCCCACCAGGTCGCGTGCTCGGCGACGGTCTCGCCGGCGTCCGCGAAACGGTCGACGACGGTCGCGTCGACCTCGGTCAGCCACAGCCGCGCGAGGTCCTCGCGGGCGGTGGCCCAGCGGTCGTCGATCAGCACGGCGCGCTCGGCGTCGAAGACGGGAGCGACGGCGCGCTGCCAGTCCGCCCCCAGCTCGGCGCTGACGCGATCGGCCAGTTCGGCGGCCTCGGTGTCCGACTCCGGCGCCGACGCGGCGTCGGTCAGACCCAGCTTGGCCAGCACGGTCTGCGCGGCCGCGGCCAGCACACCATCCGGGCCGGTGATCTGCTCGGCGAACTCGCCGAGGGCCGCGGCGTCCACCGCTGCCCCGCCGCCACCGGCGGCGGCCGGGATCTCCACGGCGGTGCCGCGGGCGGCGCCGACGCTGCGCACGGCGCGGTCGATCACGGCGTCGAGGGCATCGACGTTGCCGACCGGGCCGTCGAGCAGGTCACCGAGGTCGCCGCCGCGCACGCTAGCGCCGTCGCGGGTGCCCAGGGCGAGGGCCACGAGCGCGTGCTGCGCCCAGCCCGGGCCCAGCTGCCAGGTGCCGGTGACGCGGTCGATGACGTGCGACTGGCGCTTGCCGACCGGGCCGGCGATCTTGCGGAACTGATCACCGACGGCATCGGTGAGGACATCGCCCAGCGGGCGGTAGCCGCGGGCCAGCGAGTTCACCGTGGTCGACAGGGCCGTCATGTCGGCTTCGGCCGCGCCGTCGATGGCTCCGAGGCCGAGCTCGGCACCGACGTCCAGCAGCAGCTGGTTGCGGCGCGAGGACACGCCGTCGCACAGGGCCTCGATGGTGTCGGCGGCACCGATCTGGTCGGTCCGCATCTTGGTCCAGAGCGCGATCACGGCGCGGACCGCGTCGGTGGGACCGAACGCGATGTCGTCCGGGCGCGGGCCGGTCGCGGCGGCGGTCGCCACGGGTGCGGCGGCAGCGGCGGGGGCGGCCGGTGCGGCAGCTTCGGCGGCGGGAGCGGCGGGCTCGTCGAGCTCCTCCGCCTCCGGCTCGGCGCCCGCATCCTGGGCGGTGAGCAGCGCGGCATCGGACTCGGCGTTGACCACCTCGGTGGCCGCGGTGGCGTAGTCGGGCAGCTTCAGCGTGTTGCGCGCCAGGCCGCTCAGCGTGGGCGCGGTGGCGACGCCGACCTCGACGAAGCGCTGCGTGCCCAGACCACCCTGCTCGGGGGCCGAGAACAGCAGATCCTGCGTCTCGATCCACCGCACCGGGCTGGCGAACTGCCAGGCCAGGAGCTCGATGAGGACCACGCGGGTCAGCTCGGCCGGGCGGGACGACCACGACGACCAGTCCGCGAGCACCGCGTCGAGCGGCTCGGACGGCACCAGATCGGCGATCTCGGCGATGAACTCGCGCTCCAGGTTGAACAGGCGCGGCACCAGGTTCGGGATGTACCGGCCCACCAGGATGGCCGGGTCGATGTGCGCGGGCAGCAGCTCGTCGAGCTTGCCGCGGAACTCCGGCACACCGGCGCGCAGCACGGTGGAGTGGAACGGGACGTCGATCCCGGGCACCAGGATGAAGGCACGCTTGCCGCCGTGCTCGGCGACGCGACGCTCCACCTCCTCCTGGAGCAGTTCCAGGCCGCGGACGGTGCCGGCGATCGCGTACTGCGAGCCCAGCAGGTTGAGGTTCACCACCTCCAGGTACTCGCCCACCTGCTCGCCCAGACCGGAGACGAAGCCGATGACCTGCGCGTCGTCGAGCCCGAACTGGCTGGGGCGAATGGCCGCCATGCGGTAGTCGCTGCGGCCCTGCTCATCGCGCGGGACCAGGTGATGCATGGCCGAGCCGCGCTGGAAGACCACCTCGAGGACGGCCTCGAGCGGCAACACCCCGGCGCACGCCGCGAGGGCGTTGTACTCGCCGACCGAGTGGCCGCAGGTGATCGCACCGTCGACGAAGCCGCCGGCTTCGCGCAGTTCGGCGACCTGCGCCACGCCCAGCGTCGCCATGGCGACCTGGGTGAACTGCGTCAGGAACAGCACGCCGTCCGGGTGGTGGTAGGTCTCGCCGTGGGCGACGAGGGTGGTCGGGTTGTCGCGCACCACGGCCAGGATCGAGAAGCCGAGCGCCTCGCGGGTGTGCGCGTCGGCGCGGTCCCAGACGGCGCGGGCGGCCTTGCTGCGCGAGCGCGCGGCCAGACCCATGCCCTTGCTCTGGATGCCCTGGCCCGGGAAGGCATACACGGTGCGCGGTGCGTCGAGCAGCGCGGTCGCGGCCATCACCAGGTCGTCGCCGACCTTCGCGGTCACCTCGATGACGTCGCGGCCGGCGTCCATGCCGACGCGGTCGGCGCGCACGGTGATGGTGTCGCCGAGGCGGACCATGCCGAGGAAGCGGGCGGTCCAGCCGCGGATGGCGCGCGGCGAGGGCACCGGGTTGTCCAGGTCGGCGGCGGTGACCACCTGCTGGGCGGCGGCCGACAGCCACATGCCGTGCACGATCGGCTCACCGAGGCCGGCCAGCTTCGCGGCCAGCGCATCGGTGTGGATCGGGTTGCGGTCACCGGAGACCACGGCGAAACCGGTCATGTCGGCCGGGGCCACGATCGTGGTGGTGCGCACGTGCTTGCGGACGGCGCTGACCTCGTCGGTCGGTGCGCCGCCGGCGCGCCGGGGGTCGGTCAGGTCGGCCGCACCGCTGCGTCCGCGGATGGCGAAGCGCTCGGCGAGGGTGGCGACCGGGGTGCCGTCGGCGTCGGTCAGTTCGACGTCGACCTCCACCACGCGACCGGCCGAGCTGTCGTAGACGTCGGCGAGGCGGGCGACGACGGTCAGGTCGGTGTCCGCGGCGGGAACGGCACCGGCCAGCGCGGTGGCGTGGTCGAGGTGCACGAGGTCGAGCAGACCTTCCACCACGGGCACGCCGGCCTCGGTGGTGGCGGCGCCGAGGACGCTGAACACGGCAGGCCAGCAGGCCGTCACGAGGGTGTCGGGCACGGCGAAGCCGAGCGGCTCGGCCGGGGTGACCGGCGCGTACCGACGCGGCAGGGTGGCGGCGGTGACGCCGCTGTGGTCGGCCACCGAGTCGGCGTGCCAGGCGATGGTGGTGGTCGCGACGCCGTCGGCGACGGGGGTCAGCGACCCGCCCGCGGCCACGGTGAGCAGTTCGCGCATGGCGCCGGCGGCGGCGGCGATGCCGACGCTCGGCACGGCGCCGTCGAGGCAGCCCGCGTCCACCGTCAGCGGGATCCGCACGGCGGTGCCGGCCACCGGGACCGACAGCTCGAAGACCGCCGGGTACTCGTCGACGTCGGACACCTGCACCAGGCGGGCGCCGGTCGGGAGGTGGTCGGCCACCTGGCCGTCGTACACCTCCCAGCCCGCGAGGTCGCCCAGCAGCGCGATCGGGTTGGCCACGATGCGACCGGCCCACGAGACGTCGGCCGATTCCAGCAGCATGGTGATGGGCCCGGCCGAGGGCACCGCGCCGGTACGACGACGCGCATCCGCGGGCCACGAGTGCTCGCCGCCCGCGCGCAGGACGTCGACGACGTGCGCTTCGAAGCGGTTCAGAAGGTCGCCGACCGGCTCGTCGACCTCGGTGATGCCGGCCACGGCCACCGGGCCCGGGATGATGCAGACCTCGTCGGCGCCGTAGCGGGCGTCGTGAGCCTGCCACAGCGAGTCGCTGCGCCACCAGCGGCGCACGTCCTTGTCGACCACCGGCACGAAGTTCACCGGCTTGCCCGGGGTGCGGCACAGCTCCAGGAAGAAGGCCACATCGGCCGGGTGCAGCACGTCGGCCTCGATCGCCGGGTAGGCCTGCGCCAGCTCCGCGATCGCGGTGTGCGGGTTGTCGACGTCACCGTCGAAGAGCGAGTCGAACTCGCCCGAGTCGAGGTGGTGCATGCGCGCCTCGGTGCGGTGCAGCATGTCGGTGAAGCGCTGCGCCCAGGTCACGTCGGCCCACGGCAGGGCCTCGGCGGTGTCGGGGCCGACGGCGAGGTCGGCGTACCGGCCGAGCCACTCGCGGTAGGTCATGGTCGCCACGTCGCCGAAGTACGGCTTGGCGGTGCCGGCCATCGCGGCGATGATCTCGTCGCGGCGTTCGGCGACGGCGTCGGCGTCGCCGGCCACCTCGTCGAGCAGGCGACCGCAGCGCGAGGCGGTGTTGTCGATCTCGTGGATGTCCGCGCCGAGCTGGCTGCGGCCGGAGGCCATGCCGGCCTCGCTGTGGCCGGCGCCGATCCAGGCGTCGCAGCCGCGGGTGTCGGCCAGCAGCTGCTTCACCTCGGGCGCGGTGGTCGCCTCCAGCGTCGCCATGGCGGCGGTGCCGATCAGGATGCCGTCCAGCGGCATCAGGGGGTAACCGTGCCGCGTGGACCACTCACCGGTGAGGTAGTCGGCGGCCCGCTCGGGCGTACCGATGCCGCCGCCGACGCAGACCACCACGTTCGGGCGGTCACGCAGCTCGCCGTAGGTGGCCAGCAGCAGATCGTCGAGGTCCTCCCACGAGTGGTGACCGCCGGCGCGGCCGCCCTCGACCTGCACGATGATCGGGAAAGCGGGCACTTCGTTGGCGATGCGCACCACGGCGCGGATCTGCTCGACGGTGCCCGGCTTGAACGCGACGTAGTGCAGCGCAGCGTCGTTCAGCTCGTGCACCAGGTCGACGGCCTCCTCCAGTTCGGGGATGCCCGCGGTGATGATGACGCCGTCGATCGGCGCACCGGTGGCGCGCGCCTTCTGCACCAGGCGCTTGCCGCCGAGCTGCAGCTTCCACAGGTACGGATCCAGGAACAGCGAGTTGAACTGAACCTCGCGGCCCGGCTCCAGCAGGTCGGTGAGGCGCGCGACGTTGTCGGCGAAGATGGCTTCGGTCACCTGACCGCCGCCGGCCAGCTCGGACCAGTGGCCCGCGTTGGCGGCCGCCGCGACGATCGCGGGGTCGACGGTGGTCGGCGTCATGCCGGCCAGCAGCATCGGCGACCGGCCGGTGAGGCGGGTGAACGGGGTGTCGACGACGGTGCGGCCGTCGGGCAGCTGCGCGAGGCGCGGCGCGTACAGCGCCCACGGCGCCGAGATCTCCGGGACGTTGCCCGGGACGAAGAGGTTGCGCTGGCCGCCGCGGGTGGCGACGGGCACGGCGCCCAGGCCCTGACCGCGCACCAGCGACGACGCCAGGCGGGTCGCCAGGTCGGCGGGACCGAAGTCGAGCAGCCATCGTGCGCCGCTGGCGACCACTTCACCGATCTGGGCCACCCAGTCGACGTGCTCCACGAGCACGGAGTCGGCGTACCGGTGCGCCAGTGCGGGGTCGAGCCCGCAACGCTGCGCCCACTCGGTGACCAGCGCGATGCCGTCGGTCATGTCCGGGTGGTGGAAGGGCACCGTGGTCATCACGTTCTCGAAGACCGGCGCGAACGGCGAGCCGCCGGTCAGCTTGCGCTTGTGCTCGTCGGCCGAGCGGGCGGCCTCTTCCTCGCACAGCACCTGGAAGGCGGCGAGGTGGCGCGGGGCGCCGGAGAGCACCAGCGCGCGGCGGGTGTTCTTCACGGCGATGGCCGGGGCGCCGAGGCGCTGGTCGGCGGGCAGGTTCGACACGTACTGCGCCAGCAGGACCTCGATGTCCTTGGGCACCACCTGCGACACCGACAGCATCGGCGAGGTGTCGGCGTTGCCGGCCAGACCGCGACGGCGTGCGGTGAGCGCGGCGGCCGCACCGATCAGCTGGGCCAGCGCCAGCAGCTGGGCATCGTCGGCGTCCCGGTCGGAGCCGTCGACGTTGAGCGCCTCGGTGGCCAGGACGCCCTGCGAGTGGCCGACGACGGCGATCGGCGGCACCGCGACGGTGTCCAGTCCCTGCTTGGCGAGCGAAGCGATGGTGGCGAGCTGGCTCAGCAGCACGCCGGGCAGCGAGACCGCGGCCTCGGCGAGATCGGCGTCGGCGAAGGCCTGCGGGTCCTCGTCGATCGCATGCATCCAGGCGATCGGGTCGAAGGAGCGCGTCCCGGCGCGCGCCAGGTCCTCCGCGACCGGCGCCAGCAGGCGGCTCGCGTCCTCGACGATCGCGGCCATGGCCGCTTCGAGGTCGGCGTCGATCACCACTTCGGCGAAGGACGGCAGCCAACCGCCGCCCTGTCCGCCGAAGCTCACGGCATAGGCCTCACCCGCGCGGTGAGACGGTCGAGCAGACTCGGTTCCGGTGCGGAGCTTCGGTCGTTACGCGAACGGGAACGGAACTGATCGAGGGTCACAGGCTCTCCTGAAAGGGTGCGCGGGCGGGCGGCAGCGAGGACTCGCTGAACACGGTCAATGATGGCAGCCAAATATGAGGCTTCCCTCATGTTTAGGCCCGACCCGGGCGTATACCCACTGGTAGAACGGCGAGTAAGCGCCATTACCAGGGATTTTCACCCTCCAGAAATCGTTACCATTTCGTTATCTGTGCGGCGTGCCCGGCACTCGATGCCAAAAACCGTACACACCCTCGAAATTGCACTAGCAGTTGCTACATTCAATGGCTACCACCTGACGAATAGGAGCTCTCCATGAAACGTCGCCGCCTCCTCGGAGCGGTCGTGGCGCTCGGCGCAGCCGCCGCCCTGACCCTCACCGCCTGCAGTTCCGATTCCGATGACTCCCAGCCCGCTCCGGCCTCGTCGGACCCCGCGGCGACCGAGTTGCTGAACTCCGCAGCCGACGCCACCGCCGCCCTCACCGGCGCCCATGTGACGATGGCCGTCGACGGCTCCTTCCAGAGCATGAACGCCACTGCGGTGGAAGCCGACGTCAACACCAAGCCCCTCGCGGGCAAGGGCACCGCCACCCTGAACATGGGCGGCACCTCGGTGCAGGCGCCGTTCGTCTACCTGAACGACAACTTCTACGCCAACGTCGACAACAAGGGCTGGATCAACTACGGCGACGGCCGATCCATCTACGACGTCGCGCTGCTGCTGAACCCCGACACCGGCATCCCCAACGTGCTGCGCTCCATGGAGGGCGCCGCCACCGCGGGCGACGAGCAGGTCGACGGTGTGGCCACCACCAAGGTCACCGGCACCGTGCCCGCCAAGGCCATCGCCGGCCTGACCGGCGCCACCGGCGAAAGCGCCAAGGACTCCACCGACGCCGTGGACACCACCGTGTGGATCACCGAGGACAACCAGGTCGCCCGCGTCATCGTGGCCCCCACGAACGAACTGAAGCTGACCGTCGACGTCTCCAAATGGAACACCACCAGCGAGGTCAAGGCTCCGAGCCCGATCGCGACCCCGAGCGCCAAGCCCTCGACTCCCCCGGCCTCCGACCAGCCCACCACCGACAAGGTCGACGGCTGATTCAGCCGCCTCATCCAAGGAGAACGACATGAATCTTCGCGCACGACTCACCGGTGCCGGTCTCGCCGTACTCGGTGCGGCCTCGGTGCTGGCGGTCTCGTCGGCCATCGAACCCGCGCCCGCGCAGGCGGCCAACTACTACGGCGCTCTCGCGCTCTCCCCGTCGACCGGCGCCACCGGCCGCGCGTGGGACTACAGCGACACCACGAGCGCCCGCAACGCCGCCCGCTCGGCCTGCGGCTACTCCGACTGCAAGGTGGTGGCGGCCTTCGTGAACGGCTGCGGCGCCATCGCCCGCGGTGACGCCTATTGGGGTTACGGTGCCGCCGACGACCTCTACACGGCACAGTCGTACGCCCTGTACTACTCGGGCGGCGGCTACATCTACGACTGGCTGTGCACCTCGGGCCACTCCGCCTAGTCGCGCCGACGGACCCGCGAACGGCACCCGGAAGGCAATGCGCTCTTCCGGGTGCCGTCCGCGTTTCGCCCGCGACACGTTCGGCGAGGGGCCCCTCGCCGAGCCGAAAAGCACCTCACGCCGAAAGCACTATGACCCACTGCATCTTCTGTCAGATCGTGGCCGGTACCGCGCCCGCGCACCTCGTCTACGAGGATGAGCACGTCCTCGGCTTCCTCGACATCGCCCCCGTGCGTCCCGGGCACACCCTGCTGGTTCCGCGCGCACACGCCGACGGCCTGGTCGATCTTCCGCCGGAGACAGGCGGGCGGCTCTTTCAGGCCGGCCAACGCGTCGGCATCGCCATGCGCTCCTCGGCGCTGGCCGCCGACGGCGTGAACCTGGCGTTGAACGACGGGGCGGCGGCCTTCCAGACCGTCTTCCACTCCCACCTGCACGTGGTCCCGCGCCATCGCGGAGACAAGGCTCGCTTCGTGACCGGATTCCTCACTCGCCGAGCCGGTGACCTCGCCGCGACGGCGGCCGTTCTGCGTGCGGCGCTGGACGACGCCGGTCCCGCCGAACCGAGCGCGCGATGAGCCCCCTGGACATCGGGCGACGCCTGATCGCGCAGGCCCAGCACATCGTCGTCTTCACCGGTGCCGGTATGTCGGCGGAGAGCGGTGTGCCGACCTTCCGCGACGCCGGCACCGGCTTGTGGGCGCAGTTCGACGTCAGCCAGTTGGCGACGCCGCAGGCCTGGGCGCACGACAGCGAGTTGGTGTGGCGCTGGTACGCCGAACGCGCCGCGGGCGTGCGCGCCACCGAACCCAACTCGGGACACCACGCGATCGCCGCGCTCGCCCGGGACCGCCGCGCCGCCGGCGGATCGGTGCGGGTGGTGACGCAGAACGTCGACGATCTGCACGAACGCGCAGGCCTGGACGAAGTGTGCCACCTGCACGGCAGCCTCTTCGCACCCCGCTGCGATCAATGCAGCCGCCCCGCCGCCCTCGACGCGGCCCTGCGCGCCGAGCTCAGCGCGTGTCCGGCGTGTCCGGGGCGGGTGCGACCGGGGGTCGTCTGGTTCGGCGAGGCCCTGCCCATCCACGCGTGGGACTACGCCGAAGCCGCCTTCGACACCGCCGATCTCGTCGTGGTGGTCGGCACCAGCGGCGTCGTCCATCCGGCGGCCTCGCTCCCGGAGACCGCCGCCCTGCGAGGCGTCCAGGTGATCGAGGTGAATCCGGAGGCCTCCGAGCTCACCCGGGTGAACCTGCGGATCAAGACCACCGCGGCCGAGGGACTCCCCCTCCTGTTCGCCTGACGGTTCAGGCCGCTGGCGTCGTGCACACCGGACGACGCGATTCGGGCCGACGACAGACACGGGCCCGGGCGGTCATCGATTGACGATGTCCGCCCGGGCCCGTGTACGAGGGGTCCGGACCCGCTCAGCCGCGACCGCGGCCGGCGACACGCGGGGGACGCTTGCCCCAGTGGTCCTTCTTGCCGCCCTTGCCGTAGCCGCCCTTGTTACCGCCGCGCTGACGCGGGGCGCCCATGTCCTTGCGGATATCGATCGGGTGCTTGCCGATCCGGGTGTGCTTGAGCATCCCCAGCGTCTCGTTGTCGAGGTCCTCCGGCAGCTCCACCAGACTGAAGTCGTCGCGGATGCTGATGTTGCCGAAGTCGCCGCGGGTGAGGCCGCCCTCGTTGGCGATGGCACCGACGATCGCGCCCGGCGACACCTTGTGCTTGCGGCCCACGGCGATGCGGTAGGTCGCGAAGTTGCCGCCGCCCTTGGGTGCACGCTCCCGACGGTCGCCGCGATCGCGACGGTCGCCGCCGGGCGGGTCCGGCGTCATCAGGAAGCCGCCGTCGCGGGTCTCGAGCGCCAGCGCCGCGGCGATGTCACCGAGGGCCACGTCGTTCTCCCGGGCATAGGCCTCGATCAGACCGCGGAACATGTCCAGGTCGTCGGACTCCAGGTTCCGGGTGATCGACTCGCCGAACTTCACCACGCGCTGGGCGTTGACGTCCTCCACCGACGGCAAGTCGATCTCGGTCAGTTCCTGACGGGTGGCGCGTTCGATGGCGCGCAGCAGGTGACGCTCCCGGGGCGAGACGAACAGCAGTGCGTTGCCCGAACGGCCGGCGCGGCCGGTGCGGCCGATCCGGTGCACGTACGACTCGGTGTCGTGCGGGATGTCGTAGTTGACCACGTGCGAGATCCGGTCCACGTCGAGGCCGCGTGCGGCGACGTCGGTGGCGACCAGGATGTCGAGGGTGCCGTCCTTGAGCTGGTTGATGGTGCGCTCGCGCTGCGCCTGCACCATGTCGCCGTTGATCGCCTGTGCGGACAGGCCGCGGGCGCGCAGCTTCTCGGCCAGTTCTTCGGTGGCCGACTTGGTGCGGACGAAGACGATCATGCCGTCGAACGTCTCCACCTCGAGGACGCGGGTCAGGGCGTCGAGCTTGCGCTGGTGCGAGACCTGCAGATACCGCTGGCTGATGTTCGACGCGGTGCTCGTCTGCGCCTTGACCTTCACTTCCTGCGGATCGTTGAGGTACTTGCGGGCCAGGCGACCGATGGTCGGCGGCATGGTGGCCGAGAACAGCGCCACCTGCTTCTGGTCGGGGGTGTCGGCCAGGATCCGCTCGATGTCCTCGGCGAAGCCCATGCTGAGCATCTCGTCGGCCTCGTCGAGCACCAGGTACGACAGCTCGGACAGATCGAGCGTGCCCTTGTCCAGGTGATCGATCACGCGCCCGGGGGTGCCGACGATCACCTGCGCGCCGCGGCGCAGGCCGGACAGCTGGATCCCGTAGCTCTGGCCGCCGTAGATCGGCAGGACCTTCACCTCGGGCATCTTCGACGAGTAGCGTCCGAAGGCCTCGGACACCTGCAGGGCCAGCTCGCGGGTCGGTGCGAGCACCAGTGCCTGCGGCTTCCGCGCGGATGTGTCGAGTCGGGACAGGACCGGGATGGCGAAGGCCGCGGTCTTACCGGTGCCGGTCTGGGCGAGGCCGACGACGTCGCGCCCGGCCAGCAGGGGCGGGATGGTGGCCGCCTGGATGGGCGAGGGCGTTTCGTAGCCGACCTCGTCGAGGGCCGCCCGTACCCGCTCGTCGATGTCGAAGTCGTCGAACGAGCCGGTCGCTGAACTGGTGTTGTCGGCGCCGCTCATGCGCGCTCATAAGTAGTCATCGTTTGCTGATTCTACCCCCCGAATGCCCTGTGACATGCACCACTTGACTCGCTGGTAGGGTTCCCTTCACGAGGTTCGCCCGAACCGAGCACTGCACACGCACCATCACATCTCTTTGAGGGGATCGCACGCCATGCAGGAGTACACCACTCCCTCCACGCTGACCGTCGGCGACGACGTCACCACCATCACGCGGATTCAGCAGCTCCGCCGCACCAATCCGGCCATGCCGGTGTTTCGCCGCCTCGGCGACTCCGGCCACTGGCTCACGGTCACGGCGCAGCAGTTCGCCGAGGAAGTCGACGCGGTGGCGAAGGGCCTGATCGCCTCGGGCGTCACCCCCGGCGACCGGGTCGCGCTGCTGAGCTCGACCCGCTACGAGTGGAGCCTCATCGATTACGCCATCTGGCGTGCCGGCGCCACCACCGTGGCGATCTACGAGACCTCCGCCCCGGACCAGGTGGAATGGATCCTCACCGACTCGGGCACCAAGCTGCTGATCGTCGAGGATGCCGATCAGCAGACCCGCCACGGGGCCGTGATCGCGGCCGCGGACGCGCTGAACGAGACCCTGGTGATCGACGGCGGTGCCATCGCCGAGCTGTACAAGCGCGGCGCCGACATTCCCGACTCGATCCTCGACGCGTGCGAGGAGGCCGCCAAGTCCAGCGACGCGGCCACCCTGATCTACACCTCGGGCACCACCGGCCGCCCGAAGGGCGTGGTCCTCACGCACGCCAACTTCATCGCCGAGGCCGCAGCGGTGCGCGACTCGGTGGGCCCGGGCCTCGCCGAGGGCAAGTCCACCCTGCTCTTCCTGCCCCTCGCGCACGTCTTCGCCCGCGTCATCGCGGTCGGCTGCATGGAGAACGGCGTGGTGCTGGGGCACACCAGCGACCTGCCCAACCTCGTCGAACACCTCGGCGTCTTCAAGCCGCACTACGTGCTGTCGGTGCCGCGCGTCTTCGAGAAGGTCTACAACTCGGCGCACCAGAAGGCCGTCGACGGAGGCAAGGGCAACATCTTCGACAAGGCCACCGACACGGCCATCGCGTACAGCCGCTCCCTCGACTCCGGCGGCCCCGGCCTGATGCTGCGCCTGAAGCACACGCTCTTCGACAAGCTGGTCTACGGCAAGCTGCGCGCCGCCCTCGGCGGACAGTGCGAAGCGGCGGTCTCCGGCGGCGCCCCGATGGGTGAGCGCCTCGGCCACTACTTCCGCGGCGTCGGCATCCCGGTCTTCGAGGGCTACGGCCTCAGTGAGACCACCGCGGCGGTCACCGCCAACAACGTCGAGCACAGCCGCATCGGCTCGGTGGGCCGCCCGGTGCCGGGCGTGTCCATCGGCATCGCCGAGGACGGCGAGGTGCTGCTCCGCGGACCGGTGGTCTTCACCGGCTACTGGCAGAACGAGGCCGCCACCGCCGACGCCATCCGCGACGGCTGGTTCCACACCGGCGATATCGGCCGACTGGAAGACGGCTACCTCTTCATCACCGGCCGCAAGAAGGAACTGATCGTCACCGCCGGCGGCAAGAACGTCTCCCCCGCGCAGCTGGAGGACACCATCCGGGCGCACCCGATGGTCAGCCAGTGCCTCGTGGTGGGCGACCAGAAGCCGTTCATCGGCGCGCTGCTCACCATCGACCCGGAGGCCGCCCCCGGCTGGCTCGAGCGCAACGGCCTGCCCGCCGATACCTCGATGGAGGAACTGGCCAAGAACCCGAACCTGCGCGCCGAGTTCGAGACCGCGGTGGCCGAGGCTAATGCCAAGGTCTCCGCCGCCGAGCAGATCAAGAAGTTCGACGTCCTCGCCACCGACTTCACCATCGACTCCGGTGAACTGACGCCGACGATGAAGCTCAAGCGCAATGTGATCCACGACAGCTACAAGGTCGCGATCGCGAACCTGTACTCGTAGCCATCGGGCCACATAAGTAACAACTGCAACACGAGCCACACCAGTAACGGCGCGTCGTCCCGGTCACCGGGGCGGCGCGCCGTTACCGTCGGGCCACCATGAGTCGAGATCTGGCCATCGATGCCACCCGCGGCCTGGCGATCTGGAGCATGATCAGCCTCCACTTCGCCAACGGCATGCTGATCGCCCTGCCGACCCACGCCTTCCCCCTGGTCGACGGTATGAGCGCTTTCGTGCTGCTCTCCGGCCTGGTGCTGGGCCTGGTGTACCGCGGATGGACGCAGCGCCACGGCCTGCAGTTCGCCTATCAGCGGCTGGCGCAACGCCTGCTGGTCCTCTACGTCGCACAGGTCGTCATCTCGCTGGCGGCGGTGGCGACGGCCACCCTGCTATCCGGCCGGGAGTACTTCCTGGTCGCGCGTCTCCCCGGCGACGCGCCGTTCTTCCAGCAGCTCTGGTGGGCGCTGACGCTGCGCTTCCTGCCCGGCGGCGGCAACATCCTGGTGGTCTACCTGGTGCTGATGACGTTCGCCTTCGCCGTGGTGCCGTTGCTGATGCGCGGCCGGTGGACCTGGGTGCTCGCGGCGTCCGGCGCGCTGTACGTGGTCAGCCAGGTCGCACCGGCCTGGTGGATGTATCTCAATGCGGCCCCGGACGGCGGGCCGATCCAGAACTGGGCCGCATGGCAGGTGTTGTTCATCCCGGCGATGGTGGTCGGCTGGCAGTGGGAGCAGTGGCAGGTGCGCCGCCGTCTCGACGCTGCGCTCCCCCGCCTGACGGCGTTGACCGTGCTGGTCGGCGTGCTGCTGGCGCACGGCCTATGGATCGAGCGCTGGCTGTGGCAGGCGCCCGAGCTCCTCGGCAAGGTGGAGCTGGGCCCGCTGCGCGCGCTCGCGTCGTGGCTGGTGGTGGCGTGCGTGTACGCCGTCTTCGGCCGCCTTCTACAGTGGATGCGTCGCGACTGGTTGCGGCCGCTGGTCTCGGTCGGGACGCGCAGCCTGGACGCTTACGTGATCCAGGCCGTCGCCCTCCTGGCCCTCCCGACCCTGTTCGCACCCCGTCCCTGGGGTGCGGGCCTGTCGACGCTGATCGTCCTGGCGGTCTTCGCCACCTGCTGGGGTTGGGCGGAGTTCCGCCGACACCGGGGTGTGGACAAACTGCATCGCCTGCCGGCGATCCTGGCCGACGCCGCCGCGACCCCGCAGCGAGGGGCGACTCTCGTGCGGGCCTGATCCACCCGAGAAGGAGTTCGCCATGTCCCCGCAGCGCCCGCACACGCCCCGTCCGGACCGGTCCGTTCCGGCCACCCTCGCCGACGACACGCTGAGCGTGCACGGCGGGAACCACGTCCACGGCGAGGGCGAGGCCATCCGGGTGCCGATCACCATGGCCAACTCCTATCGGCTGCCCTACGACCCGTCGACCATGGACTGGTCGGATCCCGATCACCTGGTCTACACGCGCAACACCGGTGTCAATCAGGTTGCGCTGCAACGGAAATTGGCCGCGATGGAACACGGCGAGGATGCGCTCGCTCTGGCGTCCGGGGTGGCGGCGCTGCACGCGGTGTTCTTCACACACCTGCGCACCGGCGATCACGTGGTGGTCTCCGACACCACCTACGAGGCCACCTACAAGCTCTGGACCACGCTGCTGCCGCGCAAGTACGGCATCGAGGCGACCTTCGTCGACATCACCGATCTCGACGCGGTCGCCGCCGCGATCCGCCCCACCACCCGACTCATCGCGTGCGAAGTGATCGCCAACCCCACCACCAAGGTCGCCGACATCCCGGCGCTCGCCGCGTTGGCGCACAGCCGCGACGTGCTGCTGATGGTCGACTCCACCTTCACCCCGCCGCCGCTGCTGCGCCCGCTCGAGGCCGGCGCCGACCTGGTGGTGCATTCCCTCACCAAGTACATCAACGGCCACGGTGACGCCATGGGCGGCGCGGTGATCGGCCGCGCCGAACTCATCGAGCCGATCCGGGCCGAGGCCATGGTCGACGTCGGCGGCGTGCTGTCACCGTTCAACGCCTGGCTGATCGTCCGCGGTTCGGTGACGCTGCCGCTGCGTCTGGCCCGCCACCAGGAGTCGGCACTGACGCTGGCCCGGTTCCTGGAGGCCGACGATCGGATCGCCTACGTCGCCTATCCCGGACTCGAGAGCCACCCGCAGCACGCGACGGCGCAGCGATTGTTCGACGGCCGGGGCTTCGGCGGGATCCTGGCCTTCGCGCTCGACGGCGGCCCCGACCTGCAGAACCGGTTCGTCGACGAACTCCGGGTGATCACCTCGGCGGTCTCGGTGGGACACGACGAGTCGCTCATCGTCCACGTGGGCACCTCCGGGCCGCGCGTGGCCGCCTACCCCGAGGGCTTCCGCACGCTGGGCCACCTGCGCTTCTCGGTCGGTTTGGAGGACGTCGACGACCTCCGCGCCGACCTCGCCGCGGCCCTCGACGCCGTCGTGGGCCCGGCCTGAGCGCCCTTCCAACCGGCGGGCGCGACGGCTATCCGGCGACGAACAGGATGCCGCGGGTGATCGCCTCGCGCACCACCGGCAGGGTCACCTCGGCGAGCGCGTCGGCGTCGACCCCGTGGAAGTCCGCGAGCAGTCCGATCAGCGCGCTCAGCGGCACTTCACCGCGGCAGCCGGCCAGCAGGGCGGTCATCACCTCGTCGACGGGCAGCACGGCCCCGGGACCGCCGGGGCGGGTCACCGCCGCCGAGATCTCCTGCCAACCGTCCGATCCGGGCAGCGACTGCGCTTCGAGGAAGACCGGCGAGGTGCTGAGCGAAGCGGCCAGCAGGTCGTCGTCGGACGTGGTGCGCAGGAAGTCCCGCCGCGCCCACCAGGCCTGTACTTCGAAGCCGGTCACTTCCTGGCCGGCCGCGGTGATCTCCTCGATCACCACGTCCGGTTCGCGGTCGGTATCGGGCTTGCGCAGCGTCACCAGCCCCATCCCGATGCCGACGATCTGTTCACGTTCGAACCAGTCGAGCCAGAGCGCGCCGCGTTCGGCGGCAGCCTCCGGGGTCTCGCCCGCGTCGGCGATCCACAGCGAGATGTAGCTGATCGGATCGGCCAGCTCGCGCTGCACCACCCAGGCGTCGAGGCCGCTGGCCCGCACCCACTCCCCGATGCGGGCCTGCCAGTCGTCGACGTCGTGCACCACCCAGTTCGCGAGCAGCTGGGCCACGCCGCCGGGCGCGAGGTGGTCGGCGACCTGCTCGATCAGCCGGCGGCTGATGCCGTCGCCGGCGATGCCGGAGTCGCGATAGATGTAATCCTGGCCGCCCGCGCCCACCACGAACGGCGGGTTGGCGACGATCAGATCGAATCGCTCGCCGGCCACCGGCTCGAAGAGGCTGCCTCCGCGCAGATCCCAGGACATGCCGTTGAGCTCCGCGGTGACCCGCGCGAGGGCCAGTGCCCGCGGATTGGTGTCGGTGGCGACGACGGTCTCGGCGTGCGAGTCCAGGTGCAGCGCCTGAATGACGCAGCCGGTGCCGAGGTCCAGGGCGCGCGCGGCCGGGGTGCGCACCACCGCGTGCGCCAACGACATCGACGCGCCCCCGATCCCGAGGACGTGGTCGTGCGCCAGGGTGGCCGCGCTCAGGAGCGCGTCCTGATCGCTGACCACCAGGTATTCGTGATCGTCGCTGCCGTGCGGCCGGATGTCGAGGACCGCGCGGAAGCCGCCGTCGGCGGCGGCGAGGACGCCCTGTTCCACCAGGATCGCCGGGGCGATCGGCGCGAAGGCCGCGCGCACGTGCGCCTCGGGTTCCAGGCCGCCCAGCAGGAACAGCCGGATCAGCGTGGCCAACGGGCGACGAGCCTCGTCGGCGCGCTCGGTCGCGCGCAGGGCCGGCCACCACGTGCCGACGGTCAGCGCCGCACCCGCCTGCTCACCGAGCAGATCGGCAATGCCGGCGGCGGTGAAGTCGCGCTCGCGGAGCGCGGTCCCGAGGGCCTGCACGACGGACTGGTCACGGAGCGGAAGCGAGGTCACCGGCCCGAGCCTACCGGCCACCGCAGATTCACCGAATATTCCGCCCATACCGGAGAGTTACCAGGAGCGCCAGGACCGGATCGCCCGGCAGAAGACGCCGTTCTTCCGACCCCGGTCTCGCCCTGCTCCCGCCCGGATCGTGCGCCGCACTCGGCCCCCTCGTCGCCGTCGTCGCCGACCCAGCCGTCCCGACCGTCCGAGTCGACCGAAACCATCTGTGTCAGTGGCGAATTCGCCACCCTCGGCGTGATCTACGAGTCGATCGTGCAGTCCGCGCTGCCCGGCCTGCCGCCGCAGGTGCGCAGCACCGTCCTCGCGCAGCACCCGCAGATCAAGTCCGAGATGGAACGGATCACCGTCTCCACGCTCGCCCTGTCCGAGCATCCGCGGACGCTCGGGGCGAGCGCCGACGACCCGTCGACCAAGTACCGTTCGCCGCAGTCGCAGGCGATCGTCTCGGGGCTGCTCAAGATCCGCGACGGCAAGCAGAACGAGGCCATCCCGGTCGCCAACATCACCCTGTCGCAGGCGGTGGAGTCGGCGTGGCTGTACTTCTTCCTCGGCGTGCTGGCGCCGGCCCGCATCGGCGTGGAGATGGCGCCCAACGTCTTCGATCTGAGCGGCGCGGTGATCCCGGAGCTCGGCTTCCCGTCGTACAGCATGCTGCTGACCATCGGTTTCGCCGTGTTCCGGCTGGGGCTGACCCAGCTGTACTCGGCCATCAGCGAGTCGATTCTGGACAACTGCATGGCCCGCGTGACGCCCGAGCAGAAGGCCCTCGCCGGTAAACCCAGCGAGGACGTGGTCTACGACATCCCGATCCATCCGATCATCGCCGGCATCGCCGACCAGCTCGCGCTCGCCGATTCGGAGACGTGCACGCCGATCGGCGACCTGACGCTGGCCCGCATCGTCGGCCGCGTCAGCGATGCCGCACAGCAGCAGGCCCCCGATGCGGCGGCAAAGCGGCGGATCCAGGCGCAGACCAAGCAGGTGCTGCGGCAGATGAAGTCGGTGCGCATCCCGCACAACCTGATTCCGGCCGATCCGGCGGACTGGTCCACCGTCGAAACGATGGGCTCCTACATCGGCGGCGCGATCCCCTACGTGGGCGGGGCGCCGCTGGACATCCTGATCGGCCTCGGCCACAACCTCGGTACGGGCGCCGACCTGGGCGCGACGGTGCCGATGACCGAGCTGACGGTCACCAAGTCGCTCACCGCCACGTACTTCACCTACTACCTGTCGGTGCACCTGTTCACCGAAATCGGCTCGGCGCTGGTCGACCCGATCCGGGCGGGCGACGCGCTGCTGATCTCGCCGTTCCGGATCATCGGCAACGCCCTGAACGTGCCGCTGGTCTACGGCCTGGTGACCTACCACGACGTGGTGCGGTCGATGTGCCTGCGCGAAGACGACACCACCGGCACCGGCCTCGGAGCGGAGAAGGACAAGCGGGATCCCGCAGCGCCGTCGACCGCATCGTCCACCGCGCCCCGGCGGCAGACCGTCGGCCGCTGACGCCGACACCAGCGGCCCGAACCTGCGAACAGTTCGCGCCGCTGGTGGGGTGAACCGCTACACGCGGCCCGCCGCCGCTAGCCCGAACGCGCGCCCGCGGTCGCGGTAGTAGCGCGTGGCGCAGGCGTTCTGCTGGTGCCAGTAGAGCCGCAGCGCCAGCGGGAGCCGCGGGGTCCAGAAGTCGTCGTCGATGGGCAGGCGCGGCTGCTGCGCGCCGAGCTCGACGTCGGCCACCACCACGCCTGGTCCCTCGGCGGTGTTGCGGGCGGTCAGCACGGTGCCGTCGGCCGCGACGATCTGCGTGGCACCTACATAGCGGGTCGTGTACGGCGCGGTCCGGGCCATTCCCGGCACCAGCAGGAAGTCGGTGGCGAACTCGCCGCAGTGCGAGGCCTGCAGCACGGGCGCGCCCACGCGGCGGGCGAACTCGCTCGGCGCGTTCTCCGACAGGTAGCGGTTGTACTGCGCGAGCGGCCCGAAGGTGCGGTCCACCGCGCCGCCCCAGTTCTCCGGCACGCTCCACCAGTGCGTGCCGGTCATCACCACGTCGACGCCGCGCAGACGTCGCGCGGTTTGATTGCGAATCAGTTCCCAGCACACCGCCGCCCCGACCGCGCCGTCGGCGGTGGCGAAACGGCCGTCGTCGTGCCCGGGTCCGTAGAAGGCGTTCTCCCACATCGTCGGCAGATCCTTGTCGTGCCGGTGCACGGTGCCGTCGGGTTCGACGAAGTGGTAGCGGTTGTAGATCTCGTCGCCGTCGGCGATCAGCAGGGAGCCGCCGATCCGCACCCCGTGCTGCGTCGCGGTGCGTACCAGCAGGTCGACGGCCGGGTTCTCCGGCGGCAGCACGCTGCGGTGGGCGTCGGGCAGGAACGGCAGCGGCGACGTCGCGAACTCCGGGATCGCGATCCACTCCGCGCCCCGATCCAGCGCCTCCGCGATCAGCGTCTCCAGGCGCCGCAGGTTCTCCCGGACGTCGCCGACCACGCCCTGGAACTGGACGGCGGCGGCGCGGACGGTACGCACCTGGTCACTGACGGGCTCAACCTTCTCCACGCCCCCATCCTCGCAGAGGCACGCACTTCCGCGAGAGGCCGCCGTTCCCGCGAAAGGTTCTGGTTCCCGCGGGCGCCCCGCCGGGCCGCGGGAACCGAATCGTCTCGCGGGAAGGTGGCCGACGGGGCTTCTGGTGCGCGAGAAGGGACTTGAACCCTCACGTCCGAAGACACTGGAACCTAAATCCAGCGCGTCTGCCAATTCCGCCACTCACGCTTGCCGGTCCAGCGTACGCGGGCGCCTACAGCTGCCAGTTCTCGGCCTGTTCCCACCGCTGCGCGAGGTCGGCCAGCAGACCGCCGCGGGCCCACAGCTCGGCGAACGTCCCGGTCTCGACGACGCGCCCGGCGTCGAGCACCACCACCTGATCGACGGTCGCGAGCACCGCGGGCCGACGCGTCACCAGCACGACGGTCCGCGTGCCCCGCAGCCGTCCCACTTCCGCGACCAGTGCGGGGTCGGCGGCGTCGTCGACCAGCAGCAGGCCGGCGGGTTTGCCCAGCACGCGGTCCCGACCGAGGTCCGCGAACGCCACCGCGGTCCGGGCGCGACGCTCGGCCAGGAGCGCGGGCTCGCCGTCGAAGAGCACCGTGCCCGCGCTCTGGCGGCGCAGTCCGGACAGCACCTCCAGCAGCGTCGACTTACCCGATCCGGAGCCGCCGACCACCGCGGTGACACTGCCGGCGGGCAGTTCCAGGTCGATCCCGTCGAGCGCCGGCGGGCGGCCGGGGTAGGCGAACCGCAGCTGCGACAGCGTCACCGCGCACGGGCGTTCCGGCGCCGGGATCGGGGCGAGGACGGCCTCGGCCCGCTCGGCCTCCACCAGCGCGCGCAGCTGCGCCAGCATGCTCGTCGCCGACGCCAACGGCGCACTCAACAACGACAGTGCGCCGGTGGTCTCCACCACCCGGAACAGCACCACGGCCATCGCCGCCGCGGTGACCCCGGACATCGATCCGGACAGGTACAGCCCACTCACCACCGCGCCGAAGACCAGCAGGACCACGATCAACACCGACGACAGCACCAGGTGACTGGGCAGCTGCCAGGCCAGCAGGTGCAGGCTGCGGCGGCGCGAGGCCTTGACCACCGCGGCCGTCGCGCGCGGGCCGGATTGGTCGCCGCGGCGGGCGGGTTGGGTCCACGCGAACTCGAGCACCGGGTCGTCGACGTCGGTGAAGGCCGACTCGGCGGCAGCCAGCGCACGACTGGTCGCCGCGACCGCACCGGCCAGCGCCAGACCGCCGACCAGCGCGACCAGCGACAATTGCCACGCGACGGCCAACAGCATCAGGGACAGCAGCGGCGTCAGGGCCAGCGCGTGCAGCAGCGGCGAGCCCAGCAGGACCACGGCCGTCACCGATTCCGGTACCGCCGTGGCCAACAGTTCCCGCAGGCGCGCGGCCCGCGTGCCGGCCAACTCGTCCACGCCCAGGCGGCGAATCGCCGCCGGCCCCGCGGTCTCGATCGCATCGATCAGCCCGAAGCCGACGCGCAGCCCGAACCGCGCCGCCGCATTGTCGGCCAGCCAGGTCGCCACCAACTGCCCCACCAGCAGCCCGACCCACGGCCAGGCCTGCGACGGCGCGGCGCCGAACAGCGCGTGCAGGACCGGAATCAGCGTCATCACCGACGACGCCTGCAGGAGCGCCGACAGCAGGGTCAACCCCACGAAGGCCACCCGGTCCCGGCGTCCGGCGGGTCCGGTGACGGCGGCGATGTCGGAGTAGATCACGCGAGCTCCCCCACTTCGCTGCGGTACCGACGCGCGTACTCCCCGTCGGCGGCCAGGAGTTCGGCATGGCTGCCCTGCTCCATGATGCGGCCGCCGGCCAGGACGACGATCAGGTCGGCCCCGACCGTCGGGCGCAGCCGGTCGGCCAACACCAGCACGGTGCGTCCGACGACGAGCCGCGAGATGCCCTCCCGCACCTCCCACGTCGAGTCCGGATCCGCGGCCGTCACCGCCTCGTCGAGGATCAGCAGGCGCGGGTCGGCCAGCAGCACGCGTGCCAGTGCCAGTCGCTGCCGCGCCCCGGCCGACAACCGGTCCGGCACCACCACCGTGTCGAAGCCGTCCGGCAGTCGGTCGATGAGTTCGGTCAGGTGCGCGCCGCGCGCCGCCTCGGCGATCTCCGCGCGCGTGGCTTCGGGCCTGCTCACCGCGAGATTGTCGGCGACGGTGCCGGGCACCACGCGCACACTGCGGTGCAGGACGCCGATCTGTCGGCGCAGTTCGGATTCGTCGTAGTCGCGCACATCGGAGCCGTCGAGCACCACGGCGCCCGCGTCCGGGTCGCGCCAGCGCGCGGCCACCGCGGCCAGCGCTTCGCGGCCGCCGTCGGCGGGGCCGACGATCGCCGTCACACCGCCGGGCACGCAGGCCAGGCTCACGTGATCGAGGCCGCCGGCCTCCCCGGTCGACACCACCACGTCGTGCAAGGTCACCACGGCCGGGCAGTCCGCGGGCGGCAGCTCCACCGGGCGCGCGGCCCGCGCCAGTTCCTCCGTCGCCAAGAAGCGGTCCAGCCGGGCGGCCGCATCGCGGCCCTCCCGCAGACCGTTGGGCGCGTACGCCGCCGCCAGGATCCGATCGCCGAACGAGGTGCCGAGGATCAGGAAGGGCACGATCGCCGCCGCGGACATCCACCCCGTCACGATCAGACCGGTGCCGACCACCACCACCAGCACCATCGCCGTCATCGGGCGATTCAGTTGCAGCAGGATCGCCTTGCTGCCCAAGGTCCCGCTCTGCCAGGTCTTCAGAAAGCGGGACATCTGCGACAGCTCGCCGGGCAGATCCACCACGGCGTCGTCGCCGTAGATCCGGCTCACCGGCTGCGCGCGGATGTACTCCTCGGTGACCTCCGGGAGCTTCCGGTCCCACTCCAGCATCTCGGTCAGCCGCGACTGATCCCGGAAGGCCAACACCATCATCGCCACCAGATAGCCGCCCACCGGGATCAGCAGCACCAGGGTCAGCGTCCAGTTCACCGTGAAGAGGTAGCCGAGCATCGCCAGCGGCGTCACCACCGTGACCACCACGTCGACCACCGCGTGCGTGACGAGGTAGTGCAACGCGTTCACATCGTCGTGCACTAGGGTGCGCAGCCGGACACGGCGGCGCGACAGAAACCAGGCCAGCGGCAGCCGCACCAGCTTGTCGAGAATCGTGCGGCGCAGCGCCGCGGCGAAGTATTGGTCGTAGAAATGGAGCAGGGTGAGCAAGATCGCACCCGCTGCCACACCGACCACCAGCACCCCGGCCCCGACCGACGCCAACCGCACCAGACGGTCGCGGCCGGCGCCGTCGATCAGGTCCCGCGCGAGGTCGGCGAACAGCACCAGCGGCAGCACGGTCAGGCCTGCGAGCACCAGCGCAATGAGTCCGGACAGCGCGAACGCCGGTCGCGCCCGACGCAGCACCGTGCGCTCCGCATCGCTGGCCATCGCGTGCTCTCCTTCTCCCCGCCGGTCGCTGGGCGCCACCCTACCGACCGCGCACGGCGACGGCGGACTCGCCGCGGAACAGGTCACACGCATGCAACAGGTACCGTCGAGGGTGTGGAGAACACCCCCCAGAAGCCGAAGAAGCGGCACCGCCCGGCGCTGATCGCGCTCGTGGTGGTGGCCGCGCTGGTGTGCGTCGGCATGGGTTGGTGGCAGCTCGATCGCTTCGAGTCCGCCTCCGGCACCGCGCAGAACCTCGGTTACGCACTGCAGTGGCCGGTCTTCGCGATCGCCTTCGTGTGGGCCTACCGCCGGTTCGTCATGCTCGAAGCCGACCCCGACTCCGTCGAAACCGAACGCAGCCGCAGCGGCCCCACCGAGATCCCCGCCGGGATCCTGCCGGAGCGGCCGACCGCCGCCGACCCGTCGGTCGCGGCGCTCGACGACGACGCTGACGATCACGCGCGCTCCGACTACAACCGCTATCTCGCCGGATTCGGCGGCGAGTCCGACGCCCGCCCGCTCGAAAAGGATCAAGAGTGACCGACACGCCCGAAACCAGCACCGCGCCCGCCACCGGGTCCACCGACCAGCCGCGCGTGACCGCGTCGGCGGCGTCGATCCGGACGTCCCTGCAGCGCTTCCGCGTGATGGCGTACATCACCGGCGTCTGGCTGCTGGTGCTGGTGGCCGAGATGATCGCCAAGTACGGCTTCGGCGTGGAGGGCCTCGAGTGGATCGGCCCGGTGCACGGCGCCATCTACTTCCTGTACTTCCTGATGACCCTGGACCTGGCGATGAAGGTCCGCTGGTCGGTGTGGAAGACCTTCCTGACCGTCCTCGCCGGCACCGTTCCGCTGCTGTCGTTCTGGGTCGAGCACATCCGCAACATCGAGGTGCGGGACCGCTTCCTGTCCTGACCTGCTCTTCGAGCCCGTCGACTGCGGGGCGTCCACTGCGGTGGGCGCCCCGCTTGTCGTTTACCCGGACGCCTTCCTTCCATGTACTCGAACGTCCCCCTTCCATTTACTTGGATGTCCTAGTATATTTCCTCGCATGGCTGATCTTCGTTCCATTCCCCACTTCCTCAACGGCACCCGCGTCGACGCTCCCGACGCCCGACAGGCCGATGTCTACGATCCGAACTCCGGCACCGTCGTGGCGACCGTGCCGCTGGCCTCCACCGCCGACGTCGCCGCCGCCGTCGACTCGGCCGCCAAGGCCCAGCGCGAATGGGCGAGCTGGAACCCGCAGCGCCGCGCCCGCGTCCTGATGCGCTTCGTGGATCTGGTGAACGCCGAGATCGACGAACTGGCCACCACCCTGTCGCTGGAGCACGGCAAGACCCTCGCCGACGCCCGCGGCGACATCCAGCGCGGCCTCGAGGTGATCGAGTTCGCGATCGGCATCCCGCACCTGATCAAGGGCGAGTACACCGAGGGCGCCGGCTCCGGCATCGACGTGCACTCGGTCCGCCAGCCGCTCGGCGTGGTCGCCGGCATCACCCCGTTCAACTTCCCGGCCATGATCCCGCTGTGGAAGGCCGGCCCGGCCCTGGCCTGCGGCAACGCCTTCATCCTCAAGCCCAGCGAGCGCGATCCGTCGGTCCCTGTCCGCCTGGCCGAACTGTTCACCGAGGCCGGTCTGCCCGACGGCGTCTTCCAGGTGGTGCACGGCGACAAGGAGTCGGTCGACGCCCTCATCGAGCACCCCGACGTCAAGGCCCTCGGCTTCGTCGGCAGCTCCGACATCGCCCAGTACATCTACACCGGCGCAGCCGCGCAGGGTAAGCGCTCGCAGTGCTTCGGCGGCGCCAAGAACCACGCCATCGTGCTGCCCGACGCCGACCTCGACATGGTCGCCGACGCGCTGCTCGGTGCGGCCTACGGCAGCGCCGGCGAGCGCTGCATGGCCCTGTCGGTGGCCGTTCCGGTCGGCGCCGAGACCGCAGACCGCCTGCGCGAGAAGATGATCGAGCGCATCGCCGGCCTGCACGTCGGCCACAGCCTCGACCCGCGCTCGGACTACGGCCCGCTGGTCGCGCAGTCCGCGCTCGACCGCGTCAACCACTACCTCGACCTCGGCGTGCAGGAAGGCGCCGACCTCGTGATCGACGGCCGCGGCACCGGTGCCGCCGACGCCGACTTCGAGGGCACCGACCTCACCAAGGGCTTCTTCGTCGGACCGAGCCTGTTCGACCACGTCACCCGCGACATGGCCGTCTACACCGACGAGATCTTCGGACCGGTACTGGTGATCGCCCGCGCCGACGACTACGAAGAGGCGCTGGCCCTGGCCAACGACCACCAGTACGGCAACGGCGTCGCGATCTTCACCAACGACGGTGACGCCGCCCGCGACTTCGCCGCGCGCGTCGAGGTCGGCATGGTCGGCGTCAACGTGCCGATCCCGGTGCCGGTGGCCTACCACACCTTCGGCGGCTGGAAGCGTTCCGGCTTCGGCGACCTCAACCAGCACGGTCCGACGTCGATCCAGTTCTACACCAAGACCAAGACCATCACCTCGCGCTTCCCGTCGTCGGCGGTGCGCACCGGTCAGGTCAGCGCTTCCGAGGGTGCCGAGTTCGTCATCCCGACGATGAAGTAGCCGACGATGCACGGATACACCGACGCCGACCTCTCCGCCGACGATCGGGAGATCGTTGCTGCCGCAGCCGATTTCGCGGACCGCAAGATCGCGCCCCACGCCCTGAAGTGGGATGCCGAGTCCCACTTCCCCGTCGACGAGCTGCGCCAGGCCGGGCAGCTCGGCATGGGCGCGATCTACTGCGACGTCGAGCACGGCGGCTCCGGCCTCCGTCGTCTCGACGGCGTACGGATCTTCGAGCAGCTCGCCTACGCCGATCCGGCGGTGGCGGCCTTCCTCTCGATCCACAACATGTGCGCCTGGATGGTCGACGCCTACGGCACCGATGCCCAACGCGCACAGTGGATTCCACGCCTGGCCACGCTCGACACCATTGCCAGCTACTGCCTCACCGAGCCCGGCGCGGGCTCGGATGCGGCGGCGCTGACCACCCGCGCTCGTCGCGACGGGGACGACTACGTCCTCGACGGGGTGAAGCAGTTCATCTCCGGCGGCGGCCGGTCGGACCTGTACGTGGTGATGGCTCGCACCGGTGAGGCCGGACCGAAGGGCATCTCCACCTTCCTGGTGGAGGCCGACAGTCCCGGCCTGAGCTTCGGCCCGTCCGAGGTCAAGATGGGCTGGCACGCCCAGCCCACCGCCCAGGTGATCATGGAGCAGGTGCGCGTCCCGGCGTCGAACCTGCTCGGCGCCGAGGAGGGTCGCGGCTTCGGTATCGCGATGAACGGCCTCAACGGCGGACGTCTGAACATCGCCGCCTGCTCGCTGGGCGGCGCGCAGGCCGCGTTCGACAAAGCGGCGTCGTACGTCGCCGACCGCAAGGCCTTCGGCAACGCGCTCCTGGACGAGCCCACCATCCGGTTCACGCTCGCCGAGATGGCGACCGCGCAGGCGGCCGCCCGGCTGCTGCTGGCGCGCGCCGCGCAGTCGCTCGACGACGGCGAGCCGGACAAGGTGGAGCGCTGCGCGATGGCCAAGCTCCACGTGACCGAGAACTGCCACCGGGTGGCCGATCAGGCGCTGCAGTTGCACGGCGGGTACGGCTATCTCCACGAGTACGGCGTGGAGAAAATCGTGCGAGATCTGCGCGTGCACCGCATTCTGGAGGGCACCAACGAAATCATGAAGGTGGTGATCGGGCGCGCCATCGCCGATCGCCACCACACCACACGACGATGACGGAGCAGCACATGACCATTGCATTTCTCGGGCTCGGCAATATGGGCGGCCCGATGGCGGCCAACCTGGTGAAGGCCGGCCACGACGTGATCGGCTTCGACCTCTCGCCGGCGGCCCGCGCCACCGCCGCCGAGCACGGTGTCGTGGTGGTCGAGGCCATCCCCGACGCGGTCTCCACCGCGGACACCATCATCACCATGCTGCCCAACGGCGCCATCGTGCGGAGCTGCTACGAAGAGCTGCTGCCCTTCGTGCCGACGGGTGCCCTGCTGATCGACTCGTCGACCATCTCGGTCGACGATGCGCGCGGCCTGCACACCCTGGCCGCCGAACGCGGTCTGGAGCAGATCGACGCCCCCGTCTCGGGCGGCGTCAAGGGTGCGACGGCGGGCACGCTCGCCTTCATGATCGGCGGCACCGACGAGGCCGTCAGCGCGGCCCGCTCGGTTCTGGACCCGATGGCCGGGAAGATCATCCACTGCGGCGGCTCCGGTGCCGGCCAGGCCGCCAAGCTGTGCAACAACATGCTGCTGGCCGTCCAGCAGATCGCGGTCGCCGAGGCCTTCACGCTCGCCGAAAAGCTCGGTCTGGCCGATCAGGCGCTCTACGACGTGATCACCGGCGCCACCGGCAACTGCTGGGCCATCGAGAGCAACTGCCCGGTGCCCGGCCCGGCACCCGCGTCCCCGGCGAACAACGATTTCGCTCCCGGTTTCGCGGCCGCGCTGATGAACAAGGACCTCGGTCTGGCGATGGACGCCGTGGTCTCCACCGGAGCTCGGGCACCGCTCGGCGAGCACGCGGCGCAGATCTACCGCGTCTTCTCCGACCGCTTCCCGAACCTGGACTTCAGCGCCGTGATCAACACCCTGCGCTGATTTCGCTCCGCGACGCCGGCGACTGCTGCTTCAGTAGTCGCCGGCGTCGCGGCGCAGCGAGTCGATCGCGCCGATCAGCGCGTGCACTTCGGCATCGTCCATGCCGGGCCGCGCGAAGACCTCGTCGTTGAGCACCACGGAGGCGCGCTCCACGAGCTCGCGCCCGGCATCGGTGATCTCCACCAGGGTCACCCGACCGTCGCTGGGGTGGGGTTCGCGGCGCACCAGCCCGGCGTCTTCGAGACGTCGGATGCCGTGCGTCACGCTGCTCACGTGCACCTGCAGTCGGTCGCTGGCCTTGGTGATCGGCAACGAACCCGAACGCGAGAAGGCCAGCAACCGCAGCAGCTCGAAGCGGGAGAAGCTCAGATCGAAGGGGCGCAGCGCTGCTTCCACGCGTGCCAGCAGAATCTGATGTGCGCGCATCACCGAGGTCACCGCGGTCATCCCGACGGCGGCGTCGGTCCAGCCCGCGCGTTCCCAGTTGGCGCGCGCGGCGGCGATCGGATCGTCGGCTGTCACACCCTCACCCGCCCGCGCTGTCGGGGACGTCGGGGCTGTCGGGCTCGCTCGCCAGGGCCCGCAGCACCGGCACCAGCTCGGCCAGCGCCTTGCCGCGGTGGCTGAGCGAATCCTTCTCCGCCGCAGTCAGTTCCGCGGACGTGCGCCCGGCCGCGAGGTGGTCGTCGGGGACGAACAGCGGGTCGTAGCCGAAGCCGCCCGCTCCGTGGAGCTCGGTGACGAGGCGGCCGCGCCACTCTCCGCGCGCCACCGCCGTCTCCCCCGCCGGGTGCACCAGCGCGCACACCGAGACGAAGGCCGCGCCGCGGCGTTCCGCGGGCTGCTCGCGCAGCTGCGCGAGGAGCAGGTCGTTGTTCGCCGCATCGCCGCGGCCGCCGCTCCACCGCGCCGACAACACGCCGGGCATGCCGTTGAGCGCGTCGACGGTGAGTCCGGAATCGTCGGCCAGCGTCGGCAGGCCGGTTGCCGCGACCCCGGCGCGGGCCTTGATCAGTGCGTTCTCCTCGAAGCTCGCACCGTCCTCGACCGGCTCCGGGTAGGCGTCGACGTCGCTCAGCCCGAGCACCGTCAGACCGGTGATACCGGCCGCCTCCACCACGCGGCGCAGCTCGGCCAGCTTCTTGGCATTGTTGCTGGCCAGCAGGACCTTGGTCATCGCAGGGTCACTCGGCGGACGGAAGCTCGCCGGGGTACGGCAGGGCCAGCGCCTCGCGCTGCGCGACGACGAGCCGATCCACGCCTTCCATGGCGACGTCGAGCAGCTTGTCGAGGGTGCCGCGCGGGAAGGTGGCCCCCTCGCCGGTGCCCTGGATCTCCACGAAGGTGCCGGCGTCGGTGGCCACCACGTTCATGTCGACCTCGGCGCGAGAGTCCTCCTCGTAGGGCAGGTCCAGGCGCACGCGCCCGTCCACCACGCCCACGCTGACGGCGGCGATGATGCAGCTCAGCGGCTGCGGGTCGGTCAGCTTGCCGGCCGCCCCGAGCCAGGTGACGGCGTCGGCCAGCGCCACGTAGGCGCCGGTGATGGCGGCGGTGCGGGTGCCGCCGTCGGCCTGCAGCACGTCGCAGTCGATGGCGATGGTGTTCTCACCGAGGGCGGCGAGATCGATGCACGCGCGCAGCGAGCGACCGATCAGGCGGCTGATCTCATGGGTGCGCCCACCGACCTTGCCGCGCACCGACTCTCGGCTCGACCGCTCGTGGGTCGCGCCGGGCAGCATGGCGTATTCGGCGGTGAGCCAGCCCTCCCCGGAACCCTTGCGCCAGCGCGGCACGCCCTCGGTGACCGACGCCGTGCACAGCACGCGGGTGTTGCCGAAGGCGACGAGAACCGATCCCGCCGGATTGCTGGTGAAACCTCGGGTGAAACTGATGGGCCGCAGCTCGTTGTCGGCGCGGCCGTCTGCTCGTGTGCTCACGTCGTCGATCCTATCGTGAGCCCGCGGCACGCACCGGGGGCGCCGGGAGCGTGCCGCCTCAGCCGGGGAAGGGCGGGCGCACTTCGATGACCTGCCCCTGGTGGACCACCTGCAGCGGGCCCTGATAGTTGGCGCTGGCCTCGTCGAGGATGGTGTCGACGTCGGTCCACGGCACGATGTGAGTCAGGGCCAGCGACCGCGCCCGCGCGCGGGTCGCGAGCATTCCGGCCTCCACCCCCGACAGGTGCATGTCCGGGGGGCGGACCGTCGGCTCATGCGTCCAGGAGGCTTCGCACAGGAACAGGTCCGCGTCCCCGGCCAGGTCGACGACGATGTCGGAGTAGCCGGTGTCGCCGCTGTAGGCGAAGACCTCCCCATCCGGACCGGTCACCCGCAGGCCGAACGTGCACGGCGGATGGTTGACCTGGAACGGTTCGATGTGCAGGCCGTTCAGCGTCACCGGCGATCGATCCACCCATTCGTGGACGTCGTAGGTGTCGGTGATGTCGTCGATCTCTCCCGGATACTCGGAGGAGGCGGCGCCGATCCGCAGGGCGGTGCCGGGCGGGCCGTACAGGTGCGAGCGTTCGGCCGCGGGAGTCGGCGCCCAGCGCCGCCACACCAGCATGGCCGGCAGATCCAGGCAGTGATCGGCGTGCAGGTGCGACAGCAGCACCGACACCTTGTTGGGGTCGGCGTGCTCCAGCAATTCCCCGAACACGCCGTGCCCGCAATCGATCAGCACGGGATCGTGACCTTCGGCCTGCAGCAGATAGCCCGAGCAGGCCGCGCCGGGCCCGTTCACACTGCCGGAGCACCCCAGGACCGTCAATCGCATGGGCTCCACTCTGCCACGCCGCCGCAGCCGCGCCGCGCCAAACCCCGGGCCTTCCTCAAATGGGGTCGCTCCCCGATCCCGCGGCTGCGGGTCACAGCTGGTCGACAGCGGCGATGAACGCGGCGGCCTTGGCCTCGAAGTTCACGTAGGCGTCGTAGCTCGGGGCGCCCGGAGACAGCAGCACCGCGTCGACGTCGAGCGCGGCCGCCGTCTGCACGGCGGCCGTCAGATCTGCGGCCGCATGCACGCGGTCGGGCTGCGCGGCCGCATAGTCCCGCCCGATCTCGGCGCCGTTGGACGGGATCTGAATCAGGTCCACCGCGCGTGCTCCGGACAGCAGGAAGTCGTCGAGCTCGCGATAGGAGATGCCCCGGTCCAGACCGCCGACGATCACCGCCACCCGCTGCTGCGCCGGCATCGCGGTCAGCGCCACCACCACGCTCTCCGCAGTGGTCGCCAAGGTGTCGTCGATCCAGCGTTTCCCGCCGACGGTGCGCACCACCTCGAGGCGATGCGGCAACGCGGTGAACGAGTCGAGCGCGTCGGAGATCTCCGCCGCGGTCAGCTGCCGCCCCAGCGAGGCTTCGACGGCGAGCACCGCCAACTGGCCGTTGGGCTGATTGTGCGGATACCGCATCGTCGACCGCGGATCGATGGTCTCGATCGCCGGCCACCGGTCGGCGATCGCCTCCTCGGTGAGGATCACCGGCGGGTAATCCACTGCGGGACCGGACAATGCGCGGAGCTGGGCCAGCGCCTCGTGTTCGCAGATCAGCGTCTGCGCTCCCCGATCGAAGATGCGGGCCTTGGCGCGCACGTACTCCTCGACGCCGCCGTGGAAGTCGAGATGGTCCTCGCCCAGGTTGGTGACCACCGCGATCCGCGGCGACCGCGCGATCGCCGCGCACTGCTGGCTGGAGATCTCCGCCACCACCGTCAGATCCGGATCGTCCGGCACGTCCAGCAGCGGCAGCCCGATGTTGCCCGCGGCCACGGCCGACCCGCCGACCCGGTTCAGCACGTGGGCGGCGAAGGAGACCGTGGTGCTCTTGCCCTTGGTCCCGGTCACGCCGATCACCGTGTCGGCCGCGGCCGACAGGAACAGGTCGGTGGCCGACGACATCGGCGTCGTCGACGCGCGCAGTTCCACCGCGACCGGATGGAACCAGGGCACCCCGGGGCTGACGAAGACGCGGTCGCAGGCGCGCAGCGCCGCCAGGTTCTCGTCTCCGGAGAGCAACCGGATCGGCGGCCCGAAGTCGGCGGCATCGGCGGGTAGCACGGAGTCGACGACGATCACCTCGTCGGCACCGCTGGCGACGGCCGTCTGCGCTACCGCACGACCTTCCCGGCCGAAGCCCCAGACGCCGACGCGGGCGCCGCCGAGCTCAGTGCGATACGAGCGCATCGAACACCGGCGAGTAGTGGGCGGGGACGTTGCCCGCGCCGACGATCGGCGCCTTGTTCGCGGCGATCTCGTCGAGCCGCGAACGCAGCCCGGACAGCTCGGACACCACGTCGTCGCCGCGCCAGGCGTCGTCGTCCATCAACTCGACGAAGGCCTCGGCGACCTCCGCGTAGTCGCCGACGCACTCGAACGGCTTGTGCTTGTCCAGTCCGGCCAGCTCGCGGTAGAGACCGAGGTTCGTCGCATGATCGAGCGGGTCGACGGCGAAGATCTCGGTGAGCCGCGCCTTGTCGATGCGCGGCGCCAGGATCACGAACACGAACAGGCACTTGGCGCATTCGCCGCACCAGCGCGCACGACGCCGCGTCGGGTCCAGCGCGAAGGAGCGGTTGCAGCTGATGAACACGTCGAAGTACTCGGGGTGATCGGCGAACCGCGCGGCGATCTCCGACTCGGGCAGCGCCCGCAGCAGGGAGAAGTAGCGGTCCGACGACATCCCGTACTCGGCCAGCGTCTTCCGCAGCAGCGTTTCGTAGACGATGCTCTTGGACCACTGGTGGTTGATGTCGAAGCCGTGCCACACCAGGTTCTCGATGTCGGCGGACTGCTCGTTGGAGAAGATCACCGAGCCCAGCCCCATCAGGTCCGCGGCGATCAGGCCCACCACGCTGTTGATCGCGGTGACCGGGATGTGCCCGTTGTAGGCGCCCGCGGCGTTGAGCTCACCGATCTTGGGGTCCAGGCGACGGCGCATGCGCACCGCCCGCAGACCGCTCACGCCGATGGTGTCGTCGATCGGCTGGTACTGGTTGACGCTGAACAGCACTGGCTCGAAGCCGCCGGCCTTGAGCGCCTCGATGGTGACGATGGAGTCCTTGCCGCCGCCGACCGCGACCAGCGGCGCCGCGCCGATGTCCCACGCGCGGGGCGCGGACTCGATCACCCGATCGGTCACCTGCTCGGCGACGAGAGTCGGCACCAGGGCGTCGGGCAGATCGTTCTCATAGGCGAACTCGCCGAGCCCGCCGCGGATCACCGCGGCCAGGTAGTCCACCTCGAACTGCGCCACCGGGAAGCGGATCTCGACCGTCGACGGTGCCGCCGTTTTGTAGTAGCTCACGCACGCCGACAGCGCGAGCAGACGCATGAGCGACGGATTCGGCGCACCGGTGGCGCCGGTGTCGGTGAAGTCGAAGACCTCGGTGAAGACGATCGGCTCGGCGTTCGGCCCCTCGAGCGCGTAGTGGGTTTCGATCCGACCGTCGGCGGCGTCGTAGCCGGTCAAGGCGAAAACGGTGAAGTCTTCGGGAGCAAAGGCCCTGGGCAACGTCATGTTTTCCAGCGTACCCGGTGGGTCACCGCGCCCCGGTCGTCACCTGCTCGAGCTGCCCGCGCGGTGCGCGACGGTCTGCGGAGGCCAGCATCCAGGCGGCCAGCACGCCGCCGATGGCGCCGAACAGGTGCCCCTGCCAGCTCACCGAGCCGCCCTGCGGCAGCACTCCCCACAGGGTCCCGCCGTAGACGACGAGCAGCGCGAGCCCGCCGAGCACCTGCAGGAAGCGCCGGTTGAACAGCCCGCGCACGATCAGATAGGTGAGCCAGCCGAAGATGATGCCGGAGGCGCCCACGGTGACGGTCCCGGCGGGCGCGATCAGCCACACCCCGAACCCGGATACCAGCCAGACCACCGCGGTCACCGCCAGGAAGCGGCCCGCCATGAGCAGGATGAAGCCCAGGATCGCGCCGGGAAGCACGTTGGCGATCAAGTGTGCGAAATCGACGTGCAGGAACGGCGCCCACAGGATGCCGGGTAGGCCGACACCGTCCGCGGCACGATGCCGTCCTGATCGAGCGAATAGTTCAGGGCGGCGTCGAAGGCTTCGACGACGAACAGGCCGACGACGATCACCGCCATGATCACCGCGTTGCGCTGCCACCGGGGCCACGCCGCAGGTGCGGGCGCGGTGTCGGTCATGGTGTCTCGCGCGGGGGTGTCTGGCGCGAGGGGGTCTCGCGCAGCGCCGAGCCGAGCACGTCCCGGTAGGCCGGTACGGTGCCGACCGCGGTGGCGGCGAGCACCGCGGACACCACCGCGCGCTGGGTCACCGTCGCGGCCGCCGCGCACAGTGCCGCGACGACGGGTGCGTCCGCGCTCATCCCCGGCGGCATCGGCACGGCCGACTCCGGATCGGCGGTCGCCGTCCCGGTGGCCACCGCGAACAGCGTGTCGCCGTCCATCGGCGAGTGCGCCGGCCGGATCGCCCGGGCCAGGCCGTCGTGCCCGGACATCGCCAGGCGGCGGGTGTCGGCCACCGACAGCCGTGCGTCGGTCGCGATCACCCCGATCGTCGTGTTCAGGACGGTGCCCTTGGCCAGCAGCGCCGCGTGCGCGGCCACCTCGGCCGGATCGGGGTCGACGAGTCCGTGGTGGACCAGGTCGTCGCGTCCCCAGGGCAGGCCGGTGTCCGGGTCGATCACCGCGCCGACCGGGTTGGCCACCACCAGCGCGCCGACGGTCATGCCGCGGGCGGGGCCCTCGTCGAGGGTCGACGACGCGGTGCCCACGCCGCCCTTGAGCGCACCGGCCCGCGCGCCGGTTCCGGCGCCGACGGTGCCGATCGCGAAGTCCGCGGTCGCCGCGCCCAGCGCATACGCACCGGCGCCCGCGCCCGGGCGTTGCGCCCAGCCGCCGACCGGCAGGTCGAAGATCACCGCGGCCGGCACGATCGGCACCACGTGGCCCAGCAGATCCATCGGCAGCCCGCGACCGGCTTTCTCCAACGCCTCCATCACGCCTTCGGCGGCGGCCAGCCCGTAGGCGCTGCCGCCGGTGAGAACGATCGCGTGGGCGCCGAGCACGGTGTTCACCGGATCGAGCAGGTCGGTCTCGCGGGTCCCCGGACCGCCGCCGCGGACGTCGACCGCGGTGGTCGCGCCGTCGGGTACCGCCACCACCGTGGTCCCGGTGGCCCAGCCGGCCCCGGCCTCAGTGAGCGTGCCGATCGTCACCTCGGCGTCGAGTCGCTGCCAGTGGCCCACCGTCATCCCGGCCACGTCGGAGAGGCGATCTCCCGGGCGCGACGGCACTCCCGCGGCGGTCACGGCGCCATCAGGGCTTCGACGAGCAGTTCCTGCACCACGGTCAGCCACTGGTAGACGTCGAAGTGTCCGGCGTGCGGATCCTCCGGGTCGGGACACTGGTAGTCGTCGGTGATGCCGAGCATCGCCCCCAGGGCCAGCCGCACGTCGTTCAGCGCGGTGAGCCACTCGTGCGCCTCGTCGCAGGTGAGGGCCACATCGCCGCCGCCGTCGGGCAGCGTGTCGAGCACCACGCGCCCGGCTTCGAGTTTGGCGGCGATGATCTGCGGCTCGTTGAGGCTGCGCAGGGCGCCGTTGACGTCGGCCACCACGGTGCCGACCGCCCACAGCTCGTCCTGGTCGGGACGGTGAAAGTCCGGCAGCAGACGGCCCAGCGTCAGATCGCGCGGCGCGGTGGTGTGCCCGGTCCGGATGCCGGTGAGCTCACTCAGCGCGTCCTGCGGGGCCGACGTGTCCCGTTCGGTGAGGATCTCCGTGGTCGAATGCACCATCGAGGCGATCAGCTGACACTCGTAGGTCTCCAGGTTGGAGCAGATCCGCAGTTCGTCGCCGCTGCCCCGGCGGGACCACGTCCGCATCAGGAATCGTGCTGCATCGTCGCCCACAGACCGGCCGCATGCAGCTTGCGGACGTCGCCTTCCATCTGCGCGCGGTCCCCGGCGGAGACCACGGCCTTGCCCTCGTGATGCACCTGCAGCATCAGCTGATTCGCCTTCGGCTCGGAATAGCCGAAGACCTTCTGGAAGACGTAGGAGACGTAGTTCATCAGATTAACCGGATCGTCCCAGACGATCGTCACCCAGGGGCGATCCACTACGGCTACGGGTTCGGCGACCGCCGTACCGGTGCCGGTACCGGGTGCCGCTTCTTCAAGCGCCATGAGTTATAGGGTAGCGAACGTGACCAGTACCGCGCTGCTGACCGATCAGTACGAGCTCACCATGGTCTCCGCGGCGCTGGCCGCCGGGACCGCGGACCGACGGTGCGTCTTCGAGGTCTTCGCCCGACGACTGCCGGACGGCCGCCGCTACGGCGTGGTGGCCGGCACCGAACGACTCCTCGACGCGCTCGCCGACTTCCGCTTCGGCCCGGCCGAGCGCGACGCCGTCCGCGACGTGGTCGACGAGCGCACCCTCGACTGGTTGACGGACTACCGCTTCACCGGCGACATCGACGGCTACGCCGAGGGCGAGCTGTACTTCCCCGGCTCCCCCGTGCTGACCGTGCGCGGCGGCTTCGCCGAGGCCGTGATCCTGGAGACCCTCACCCTGTCGATCCTCAACCACGACAGCGCGATCGCCTCGGCCGCGGCGCGCATGGTCTCGGCCGCCGCCGGCCGGCCGATCATCGAGATGGGCTCGCGCCGCACCCACGAGCGCGCGGCCGTCTCCGCCTCGCGCGCCGCCTACCTGGCCGGCCTCACCGCCACCAGCAACATGGAGGCCGCCCGCACCTACCGCGTGCCGAGCGCGGGCACCGCGGCGCACGCCTGGACGCTGCTGTTCGCCGACGCCGACGGCCCCGACGAGCGCGCCGCCTTCGCCGCCCAGATCGCGCAGTACGGCACCGACACCACGCTGCTGGTGGACACGTACGACATCACCGCCGGTGTGCGCAATGCCATCGAGGTGGCCGGGCCCGACCTGTACGCGGTGCGCATCGACTCCGGCGATCTCGGCGTGCTGGCCCGGCAGGTACGTCAGCAACTCGACGACTTGGGCGCCACGTCGACCAAGATCGTGGTCTCCGGCGACCTCGACGAGTACGCGATCGCCTCGCTGCGCGCCGAGCCCGTCGACGTCTACGGCGTCGGCACGTCCCTGGTGACCGGCAGCGGCGCCCCGACCGCGGGCATGGTCTACAAACTGGTCGAGGTCGACGGCGTGCCCGTCGCCAAACGCTCCAGCAACAAGCAGAGCCAGGGCGGCGCCAAGCGCGCGGTGCGTACCGCCCGCGACACCGGCACCGTGGTCGAGGAGATCCTGTACCGCGACGGCACCGAACTCCCCGACTCGGTCGCGGGTAGCCTGAATACGCGTGCACTGCAGATCCCGCTGGTCCGCGGCGGCGATCGGGCGGCCGACGTTCCCACGCTCAGCGAGGCGCGCAGCCACCTGGCGCGCGGCCTGGTGAGTCTGCCGTGGGAGGGGCTCGGTCTCAGTCACGGCGATCCGGCGATCGGCACGCGCTACCTCAACCCACCGGAGGCCCCATGAGTCACGCTGCGCACCGCGCGCTGATCGTCGTCGACGTCCAGAACGACTTCTGCGAGGGCGGCTCCCTGGCCGTGCGCGGCGGCGGCGCCGTCGCCGGCGCCTGCACGCAGCTGATGCCCGAGTACTCGACGGTGGTCGCCACCCGCGACTATCACATCGATCCGGGCGAGCACTTCTCCGCCACCCCCGACTTCGTCGACTCCTGGCCGCCGCACTGCGTGGCCCACACCGACGGGGTGGGTTTTCACCCGGAGCTCGACACCGAGCCCTTCGCCGCGGTCTTCTCCAAGGGCGCCTACAGCGCCGCCTACTCCGGCTTCGAGGGTGCCGACGCCGACGGCACGTCGCTGGCCGACTGGCTGCGCCGGCACCGCATCACCGCGGTCGACGTGGTGGGCCTCGCCGCCGACCACTGCGTGCGCGCCACCGCCCTCGACGCCGCACGCGCGGGCCTGACCACGCGCGTGTTGCTCAACTTCACCGCCGCGATCTCGCCGACCACGTGGGCGCGCGCCGAGGACGAGCTGCGCGCCGCGGGCGTCGAGTTCGACGGCGAGCTGCTGTACACGGGCGCCGACAGCGAGTGAGCTCCCTCCCCGACGTCCCCTCCCTCCTGGCCTCCGCGGTGACCGCGCTCGGCGGTGCCGAGCGCGCCGGACAGATCGCGATGGCCACCGCGGTGGCCGAGGCCATCGACGACGGCCACCACCTGGCCGTGCAGGCGGGCACCGGCACCGGTAAGTCGCTGGCCTACCTGGTACCGGCCCTCCGGCACGCCGTCGACACCGGCGAGACCGTGGTGGTCTCCACCGCGACCATCGCTCTGCAGCGCCAGCTGACCGACCGCGACCTGCCTCGCCTCAGCGACGCGGTGACCGGTCCGCTGGGCCGCACGCCCGCCTTCGCCATCTTGAAGGGGCGCGCGAACTACCTATGCCTCAACAAGATTCACTCCGGCGCCGCCGAGGAACCGGAGACCGAGCTGTTCGACGCCTTCGAACTGTCGCGCATGGGCCGCGACATCACGCGGCTGCGGGAATGGTCGTCGGACACCGAGACCGGGGACCGGGACGACCTGAGCCCCGGCGTCGACAATCGGTCCTGGCGCCAGGTCAGCGTGAGCTCCCGCGAGTGCATCGGCGCCGTCGCCTGCCAGTTCGGCGAGGACTGCTTCGCCGAGGCCGCCCGCCGTCGTGCCGCGGAGGCCGACGTGGTGGTGACCAACCACGCCATGCTCGCCATCGACGCGATGAGCCCGGCCACCATCCTCCCCGAGCACCGAGTAGTGGTGATCGACGAGGCCCACGAGCTGGTCGACCGCATCACGTCGGTCTCGACCGAGGAGATCTCCGGCGTCGGCCTCACCTATGTGAGTCGCCGCGCGGGCAAACTCCTCTCCACCGAGACCGCCGAGACACTCGCCGGCGTGGCCGAGCAGCTCGAGATCCTGCTCGACGAGGCGCGGGTCGGCGAGTGGACCCGACTGCCCGGCGGGGCCGCGGAACTGCTCGCCGGTCTACGCGACCGACTCTGGGAGGCGCGCACCGAGATCGCCCCGAGCTCCGGCGGCGCTGGTGCGTCCGCCGGCGACCCGGACGCCGCCGCGGCCCGCCAGATGGCGATCAGCGCGATCGAGAACCTGCACGACACCGCCGTCCGGATCCTCGGCGTCTTCGCCGAAGCCGACGTGACCAAACGGCGCGACGTGGTGTGGGTGGCGGAGGAACGGCTGCGCGGCGGCGACACCCGTCGCTCGTTGTACATCGCACCGCTGTCGGTGGCCGGGCTGCTGCGCACGTCGCTGTTCACCGACTCCACCGTGATCCTCACGTCGGCGACGCTGACCATCGGCGGCAACTTCAACGCGTTGGCCCGCACCTGGGGGCTGCCGCCGCACGAGAACCCCGACGAAACCGCCGCTGTGAAGGGCTCGGGAGCCAAGAGCACCGGCGGCCAGACGGCCGAGGGTAAGGACAAGGTCGCCGAGTTCGCGGGCGCGAGTCAGAAGATCTGGCACGGCCTCGACGTCGGTTCCCCGTTCGACTATCCGCGCGCCGCCATCCTCTACGTGGCCCGCAAGCTCGCCCCGCCCGGCCGCGACGGCCCGGCTCCGGCCACCCTCGACGAGATGGTCGAGCTCATTACCGCGGCAGGCGGACGCACCCTGGGGCTGTTCTCCTCGATGCGCGCGGCCACCCAGGCCGCCGAGGCGCTGCGCGAGCGCGTGCCCTTCCCCATCCTCTGCCAGGGCGAGGACACCACGTCGACGCTGATCGAGAAATTCGCGGCCGACGAGCCCACCTGCCTGTTCGGCACGCTGTCGCTGTGGCAGGGCGTCGACGTCCCCGGCCCGTCGCTGCGCCTGGTGATGATCGACCGCATCCCGTTCCCGCGGCCCGACGACCCGCTGCTGGCCGCACGGCAACGCGACATCGATGCGCACGGCGGCAACGGCTTCCTGGCCGTCTCCGCCAATCACGCCGCGCTGCTGCTCGCGCAGGGTGCGGGCCGACTGCTGCGGTCCGACGGTGATCGCGGCGTGGTGGCCGTGCTCGACTCCCGGCTCGCCACCGCCCGCTACGGCGGCTACCTCGTGGCCGGGCTGCCGCCGTTCTGGCGCACCACCGACCCCGCGCCGGTCCGCGCCGCCCTGCGTCGGCTCGCCGCGGGCACCCCGCGATCGTGAGCGATCGCGCGCCGATCTGGGAACGACAGGGATCCTTTCCCCGGTCCGAGGGCGACGGCACCGATTTCGCCGTGTGGGCGCCCAATGCCCGCGCGGTGACCGTCTTCGGCGACTTCGACGACTGGCGGGGCGTCGACCATCCGATGACCCGCGACGCCGACGGCGTGTGGTCGGCCACCGTCACCGACGCCGGCCCCGGAACGCAGTACAAGTACCGCATCACCGGCGCCGACGGGGTGGTCCGCGACAAGGCCGATCCGCTGGCCCGCGCGGCGCAGTGCCCGCCGGAGACCGCCTCGGTGGTCACCGCCCCGTCGTCGTACGTCTGGCACGACGACGCCTGGCTGGACCACCGCGCGTCCGTCGACCACGCGGCCGCACCGATGTCGGTCTACGAGGTGCACCTGCCGTCGTGGCGGCCCGGCCTGGGGTATCGCGAGGTCGCCGTCGACCTGGCCGACCACGCGGTGGCCCACGGCTTCACCCACGTCCAGTTGATGCCGATCACCGAGCATCCCTTCGGCGGCTCGTGGGGCTATCAGGTCGGTTCGTTCTTCGCCCCGACCGCGCGGCTGGGGACGCCGGACGACTTCCGATTCCTGGTGGACCATCTGCACGGCCGCGGTCTGAGTGTGCTGCTCGACTGGGTGCCCGCCCACTTCCCGAAGGATCCGTTCGCGCTCGGCCGCTTCGACGGCACCCCGCTCTACGAGCACGCCGACCCGCTGCGCCGCGAACAACCCGACTGGGGCACCTACGCGTTCAATCTGGGCCGCGCCGAGATCCGCGAGTTCCTGATCGCCAGCGCCGTCTACTGGTGCACCGAGTTCCATCTCGACGGTCTGCGCGTGGACGCCGTCGCCGCCATGCTCTACCTGGACTACTCCCGCGAACCCGGCCAGTGGCGGCCCAACGCGCGCGGCACCCACGAGAACGACGAGGCCGTCGACTTCCTGCGCGCGCTGAACGACGCCGTGCACCGCACGGCCGGCGGCGCGGTGATGATCGCCGAGGAGTCGACGGCATGGCCGGGGGTCACCGCGCCCACCGCCCGCGGCGGCCTCGGCTTCGACTACAAGTGGAATCTCGGCTGGATGAACGACGTCCTCGACTTCGTCTCCCGCCCGCACGCCGAGCGTCGTCGAGCACAGGAACGCCTGGTCTTCTCGCTCACCTACGCGACCGCCGAGCGCTTCGTCCTGCCGCTCAGCCACGACGAGGTGGTGCACGGCAAGGGCACGCTGTGGTCGCGACTGCCGGAGGGGTCCGATCGGGCCGCCGGCGTCCGCGCTCTGCTCGCGTACCAGTGGACGCACCCCGGAGCCAAGCTGCTGTTCATGGGGCAGGAGTTCGGGCAGAGGGGCGAATGGTCCGACGTCGACGGCCCCGCCTGGGGGCTGCTCGACGATCCGCAGCACGCCGGCATCGCACAGGTCGTCGCCGACCTCAATCGGCTCTATCGCGAGTACCCCGCGCTGCACGCCCGGGACAACGACGCCGACGGCTTCTCCTGGCTCGACGCGACCGACACCACCAACAGCGTGATCGGCTTCCTACGCCTGGGCGCGCAGCCGACCGCCCCCGGTCAGACGGTGGCCTGCGTCTTCAACTTCTCCGACCGCGATCTGCACGACTACCGGCTCGGGCTCCCCCGCACCGGCCGCTGGCGCGAGATCTGCAACACCGGGGCCCTCGATTACGCCGGTCGCGGCGTCGGCAATCTCGGCGCGGTGCACACCGAACCGGTGCCGAGCCACGGCCGCCCGGTGAGCGCACGCTTCACCCTGCCCGCCGAGTCCGCGGTCTTCTTCACCCCGGAGTGAATCAGTGCCCAACGACTCGGGCCGACGTGTCGCCACGTCGGCCCGAGTCGTTTGATACTGCCGGTCGTCGTTACTGGCCGTCGATCAGTAGAGCGCTGCCGCGAGCTTGCGGCGTGCGGCCACCACCAGCGGGTCGGCCGGGTCGAAGAGCTCGAACAGCTCCAGCAGCCGGGTCCGCGCGCGGTCCTTGTCGTCGCCGAAGGTACTGCGAACCACCGCGAGGATCCGCTCGAACGCCGCCTCGTTCTGCTGACTGAGCAGCAGTACGTCGGCCGCCGCGAACTGGGCGTCGAGGTCGCCGGGCGCCGCCAGGTCGACGATGCTCGGGTCGTGCGCCTGCGCCCGCAGAATGAACTCGAGGTTGCGCACGGTGGCGCGGGCCTCGGGATGATTCGGTTCGGACTCCAGGATGGTGCGGTACACCGCGAGCGCGCCGTCGACGTCGCCGTCGTTCATCAGCTGCTCGGCCGCGACCATGCGCGGATCGTCGGGCTCGGCCGCGGCGTCCGCCGGGGCTCCGCCGCCCACCTTGCTCAGGATCTCGTCGATCCAGCCCTGGATCTGCGATTCCGGCTGCAGGCCGTTGAACGCCGACACCGGCTGTCCACCGGCCAGAGCCACCACCATCGGTACCGACTGCGCGCCGAAGGCCTGCGCGATGCCGGGGCTGGCATCCACGTCGACCCGGGCCAGCGTCCACTGTCCGCCGGCACGCTGCGCCATCGCGGCCAGCAGGGGCGACAGCTGCGCCGACTCAGGCGACCAGCCCGCCCACAGCTCCACGATCACGAGCTGACGCGCCGAGCGGTTGATGACCTCGGACTCGAAGGTGGCATCCACCACGTCGACCACTGCGCCACCGCCCGCTGCGGGGGCGGACGCGCCGCCACCGGCCCGACCGGCGTCGGCCTTGGCGGCCAACGCGCTCAGGTCCACGGCGCCGGACATGGCCGCCGCAGCCTGCATACCCGCCGCCTGGCGATTCCTGGGATTCGTCACACCGTCACTCTTTCATGCCCGCCTTCGACATCGTCGATCCCGGTCGCCGCGGCGGCGTTCTCGTGCAGGTGACCCGCACGCTGGGCCCACCACTCGAAGATCAGCGTGAAGAACGGCGGGATGGCCGACAGCAGTGCGAGCACGGTGACCTTCCAGTTCCATTCCAGCTCCACCGCGGTCCAGAACGCGATGGCCACGAAGGCGACGAACGCGATGCCGTGCAGCATGCCCGGCACCATGGTGGCCGCGTCGATACCGGCGCCGTACTTGACGCCCATGCCGATGATCAGCAGGCCCCAGGTGATCGCCTCGATCAGCGCGATCAGTCGGAAGCGCGACGCGGGATGCGTCAGGTCCAGCCAGCGGCTGGCCCAACTGGCGTTGTCCTCGGTGGTCGTGGTCTCGGGGGTCGTGGTCTCGGGGGAAGTGCTCATGTATGCGTCATCCATCGTTGTGTATCGGTGTTGCTCAGTGTTGCAGCGGAGGTTCCCGTCGCCGGGGACGGGATCAGGCCTTGGGCACGCGCACGATCAGGGCGTCGCCCTGGCCGCCTGCGCCGCACAGCGCGGCCGCGCCGACGCCGCCGCCGCGACGCTTCAGTTCATTGGCCAGGTGCAGCACGATGCGGGCGCCGGAGACGCCGATCGGGTGACCCAGCGCGATCGCGCCGCCGTTGACGTTCACGAGCTCCGGATCCACGCCGAGCTTGCGGGTCGACGCCAGGCCGACGGCCGCGAAGGCTTCGTTGATCTCCAGCAGGTCCAGATCAGTCGGAGCGATGCCCTCGCGGTCGCAGGCCTTGGCGATGGCGTTTGCGGGCTGCTCCTGCAGGGAGGAGTCCGGGCCGGCGACGACGCCGTGCGCGCCGATCTCGGCCAGCCACTCCAGGCCCAGCTCCTCCGCCTTGGCCTTGCTCATCACCACGACGGCGCAGGCGCCGTCGGAGATCTGCGAGGCGTTGCCCGCGGTGATGGTGCCGCCCTTGCGGAATGCCGGGCGCAGGCCGCCGAGCGACTCGACAGTGGTGCTGGCGCGCACGCCCTCGTCCACCGCGAAGGAGACGGGGTCGCCGCCACGCTGCGGGATCTCGACGGGCACGATCTCGTCGGCGAAGGCACCGCTGGCCGCACCGGCCGCGGCCAGGCGGTGGCTGCGTGCGGCGATCTCGTCCTGCTGCTCGCGAGTGAAGCCGTCGGTGTCGTTGAAGTCCTCGGTCAGGCCGCCCATCGGCTGATCGGTGAAGGCGTCGTGCAGACCGTCGAACGCCATGTGGTCGACGAGCTCGGTGTTGCCGTACTTGAAGCCGCCGCGGCTGCCGGGCAGCAGGTGCGGGGCCTGGGTCATCGACTCCTGGCCACCGGCCACCACGCACTCGAACTCGCCGGCGCGGATCAGCTGATCGGCCAGTGCGATGGCGTCGATGCCCGAGAGGCACATCTTGTTGATGCTCAGCGCGGGCACGTCCCAGCCGATACCGGCCTTGACGGCGGTCTGCCGCGCGGGCATCTGGCCGGCGCCGGCGGTGAGAACCTGGCCCATGATCACGTAGTCGACCGCGGAGGCCGGGACGCCGGAGCGCTCCAGCGCACCCTTGATCGCGATCGCGCCGAGGTCGACGGCGGAGAAGTTCTTGAGCGAACCCATCAGACGACCGAACGGCGTACGTGCGCCCGAGACGATGACGGTGGTGTTATCGGACATGAGGGGACTCCTGAAAAAGGTGGGACTCTACACACCCTGTGACAAGGACCTCGTGACAGGGCACTTTGGGGTCAACGCTACCGTGATCGCATGAGCAATTCAGCATCGGAAGACGTGAACCGCACCACTGGTGCACTGGCGAATGTGGCCGACCTGGTGGTCGGTATCGACCACGTCGGGATCGCCGTGCCCGACCTGGATGTCGCGCTCGAGTGGTACCGCACCAACCTGGGCTTCGAGAACCTCCACGAGGAGGTCAACGAGGAGCAGGGCGTGCGCGAGGCCATGGTCGGACCGGCCGGCGCCACGGGTGCGCTGATCCAGTTGCTGGCACCCCTCAACGAGCAGTCGACGATCGCCAAGTTCCTCGACCGCAGCGGTCCGGGCCTGCAGCAGATGGCCGTCCGGGTGACCGACCTCGACGCCGTCACCGCGGTCCTCACCGGCAACGGCGCGCGCCTGCTGTACCCGGCACCCAAGCGCGGCACCGCCGACTCGCGGATCAACTTCGTGCACCCGAAGGACGCCGGCGGCGTGCTCCTGGAACTCGTCGAGCCGGCCGCCGGACACTGACCCGAACCGGCTCCGGCGGGCTCCGGAGTCGAGTCACACCAGCCACACCGTTACCAAAACGCAGCACAACACGCCGCGCGTGATACACCCGGTGACGGTGTGGCGGGCCTAATGTTGCCCACATGTCAGCTCCCGGTCAGCGTCAAAGCCCCTTCCCCATCGTCATGCGCGGCTACGACCGCGATCAGGTCACCGACCACATCCGCCAGCTCGAAGCAGATCTGGCGATGATGGCCTCCGACCGCGATTCGGCACACGCCCATGCCGATGAACTCCTCGGTCATCTCGAGCAGGCCCGCGGACGCGTCCGCAGTCTGCAGAACGACGTCGACGCGCTGTCCGCGCCGCCGACCACGGTCACCGGCATGAGCGAGCGCCTCTCCCGCATGCTGACCCTCGCCACCGAGGAGGCTGAGGAGATCCGCTCCACCGCCCGCGACGAGGCCGCCGAGATGGTCTCGGTGGCCCGCCAGCAGGCGGCCGACCTTCGCAGCGATGCGTCCAGCGATGCGGCGCGCACGATAGAGCTAGCCGGCCAGCAGGCCGACAAGACCGTCACCGACGCCGAAGCGCGCGCCGCCGAGATCGATGCCAACGCCGAGAAGGTGCGCGAGTTCTCCGCACGGGACCGCGCCGAGGCCGAACGTCAGATCGCCGAAATGCTCGCCACCGCCAAGGACCGCGCCGCCGCACTCGTCGCCGCCGCCGAAGACGACGCCGCCGGTCTCCGCGGTGCCGCGCACCACGTCGCCGCCGCCCGTCTGGCCCGCTCCCGCGACCTGGCCCGGGCCGCCAACGACGCGCACACCCAGATCCTGGAGCACCTCGGTGCTCTCGGCGAGCACATCGCCGCGCTCCCCGGCGCCCTCGACCTGTCCGAGGACGAGCAGGCCCTGGTGGCGACCACCGACGCCGACGACCTCGAGCTGCTCAACCGCACCCTGGTGGGCCGCGATCGATTCGAGGCCGACGCCCTGGTCCCGGGTGTGGAGAGCACCGATGTCCTCGACGCCGTCGACAGCGCGTACGACGAGATCGGCTACGGGGACCGCGAGTACGGCGACAGCAAGTACGGGGACGCCGAGTACGACGATCGCGACCTTCTCGCCGACTTCACCTCCGGCAAGGACGACGGACCCACTCGCGCCACCGCCTGATCCGCCCACCCGGGCAGACAGCTGCCCTCTCCCCTGACACGCCAACGCCCTCCCGGATCTTCGGTCTGGGAGGGCGTTCGCGTGTCGGTGCCCGGTGACCGGGTCGACGCCGCACAGGTGGGCTCAGAAGAGCCGGAACTCGGTGCTCTCCGTGCCGCGGAGACGGTCGTAGTCGAGGGTCACGCAGCGGATGCCACGATCGGTGGCCAGCGTTTTCGCCTGCGGCTTGATCTGCTGAGCGGCGAAGATGCCGGACACCGGGGCCAGCGTCGCATCGCGATTGAGCAGTTCCAGGTAGCGGGTGAGCTGCTCGACGCCGTCGATCTCGCCGCGTCGCTTGATCTCCACCGCGACGGTCTGCCCGTCGCCATCCCGGCACAGGATGTCCACCGGCCCGATGGCGGTCATGTACTCGCGGCGGATCAACGTGTAGCCGTCGCCCAGGGTCTGCACGTGCTCGGCCAGCAGTTCCTGCAGGTGCGCTTCCACGCCGTCCTTGACCAGACCGGGATCGATGCCGAGTTCGTGCGACGAGTCGTGCTCGATCGCGTTCACGGTGATCCGCAGTTGCTCCCCGGCCTTGTTCTCCACCACCCAGACGGCCTGTGCGTCACTGCCGTCGGGCGCCGGCTCCTCGGTGAGCCAGCAGGGCGGGCTCATCCAGTTCAGCGGCTTGTAGGCGCGGTCGTCCGCGTGCACGCTGACCGAACCGTCGGACTTGATCAGCAGCAGCCGGCGGGCCATCGGCAGATGAGCGGTCAATCGGCCGACATAGTCGACCTGGCATTCAGCAATCACGAGGCGCACGCCAGACAGCCTAACGCCCGCCCCTGCGCCCGCGGGAGCCTCCCCGGTGCGCCACGGCCCTGCCGCGGCGTCCCCACGCACCTGCCCTCTCCGCGGCCACAGTCACTCCGCACTCGGAACGGCGCCGCCGCGCCACATGCGCGGCACGACGACGCACAGGCGGCACCCGCACCAAAGGCGGCAGTCCACACCAGAGGAGACGCCCCGGCGGCCGCTTCTGGTGCTGGCTGCCGCCACTGTTGGGTACTGCCGCCTTTACCGTCGACGACCGGGGTGTACCCGCTGTGTCGGTAGAGCCTGCACACGATGCTAGGCTTCGCGCTTAGATGCTTTCAGCGCTTATCCTTTCCGTACTTCAGCTACCCAGCTATGCCCTTGGCAGAACAACTGGTACACCAGCGGTACGTCCATCCCGGTCCTCTCGTACTAAGGACAGGTCTCCTCAATTTCCTACGCCTGCGACGGATAGGGACCGAACTGTCTCACGACGTTCTGAACCCAGCTCGCGTACCACTTTAATGGGCGAACAGCCCAACCCTTGGGACCTACTACAGCCCCAGGATGTGATGAGCCGACATCGAGGTGCCAAACCTCCCCGTCGATGTGGACTCTTGGGGAGATCAGCCTGTTATCCCAGGGTAGCTTTTATCCGTTGAGCGATGGCCCTTCCATGCGGTACCACCGGATCACTAAGTCCGACTTTCGTCCTTGCTCGACCTGTATGTCTTGCAATCAAGCTCTCTTCTGCCTTTACACTCTACGTACGATTTCCGACCGTACTGAGAGAACCTTTGAGCGCCTCCGTTACTCTTTAGGAGGCGACCGCCCCAGTCAACTGTCCACCTGACAGTGTCCCACTACCTGATTCAAGGCAGCTGGTTAGAATCCCAGTACTACAAGGGTGGTATCCCAAGGATGGCTCCACACAGACTGACGTCCATGCTTCATAGCCTCCCACCTATCCTGTACATGTAGCACCGAGACTCAATGTCAAGCTACAGTAAAGCTCCATGGGGTCTTTCGTCCTGTCGCAGGTAACCGGCATCTTCACCGGTATTACAATTTCACCCAGTCTGTTGTTGAGACAGTGCCCAAATCGTTACGCCTTTCGTGCGGGTTCGGAACTTACCCGACAAGGAATTTCGCTACCTTAGGACCGTTATAGTTACGGCCGCCGTTTACTGGGGCTTAAGTTCACTGCTTCGGTTACCTAACAGATCCCTTAACCTTCCAGCACCGGGCAGGCGTCAGCTCCTATACATCGTCTTGCGACTTAGCAGAAACCTATGTTTTGGTAAACAGTCGCTTGGGCCTATCTCTGCGGCCATGTTTCATGGCACCCTTCTCCCTAAGTTACGGGTCATTTTGCCGAGTTCCTTAACAACAGTTCTCTGGCTGGCCTTAGGATACTCTCCTCACCCACCTGTGTCGGTTTGCGGTACAGGCACCTTTAACCTCGATAGAGACTTTTCTCGACAGTGTGAAATCAGCTACTTCGCTACTACTAAATTTCGCTCCGCATCGTACCCCCAGCATTATTCTAACGGATTTGCCTACCTGAACTGCCTCATACTTGCCCGCACATAACCAACAGTGCGGTGCAGCTTATCCTACTGTGTCATCCCATTTCTCAAACGGTTATTGGTGGTACAGGAATATCAACCTGTTGTCCATCACCTACGCCTTTCGGCCTCGGCTTAGGTCCTGACTAACCCAGGCGGACGAACCTTCCCCTGGAAACCTTGGGTTTACGGCCTGTGGATTCTCACCACATCTCGCTACTCATGCCAACATTCTCACTTCTATACAGTCCACATCACTCCTTACGGTAATGCTTCAATCCGTATAGAAAGCTCTCCTACCCATCATAAATGATGCCGTAGCTTCGGTAGTACGTTTTAGCCCCGGAAATTTTCGGCGCAGGATCACTCGACCAGTGAGCTATTACGCACTCTTTAAATGAGTGGCTGCTTCTAAGCCAACATCCTGGTTGTCTGTGCAATCCCACATCCTTTACCACTTAACGTACATTTAGGGACCTTAGCTGACGATCTGGGCTGTTGCCCTTTTGACTATGAATCTTATCACCCACAGTCTGACTCCCAAGCATAAGAATACGGTATTCGGAGTTTGATAGTCTTCGGTAAGTGCAATACCCCTGAGGACATTCAGTGCTCTACCCCGTTTCTCTAAAAATCTTGAGGCTAGCCCTAAAGCTATTTCGGAGAGAACCAGCTATCTCCGGGCTCGATTGGAATTTCACCGCTATCCACAGGTCATCCCCGAGCTTTTCAACGCTCGTGGGTTCGGTCCTCCACGAAAATTTTACTTTCGCTTCAACCTGCCCATGGATAGGTCGCCCGGTTTCGGGTCTACGTCAACTAACTATACGCCCAGTTAAGACTCGCTTTCGCTGCGGCTCCACACCTTAGTGCTTAACCTTGCTAGGTAACGTAACTCGTTGGCCCGTTCTACAAAAGTACGCAGTCACACAAATAATGTGCTCCTACAGCTTGTAAGTGTAGGGTTTCAGGTTCTATTTCACTCCCTCCTGGGTTCTTTCACCTTTCCCTCACGGTACTATACGCTATCGGTCACTAGGTAGTATTTAGGCTTGGAGGATGGTCCCTCCTGCTTCCCACAGGGTTTCACGTGTCCCGTGGTACTCTGGATCATATCTGAGATTTCTTTTTTGAGCTACGTGGCTTTTACACTTTATAGCGGAGCTTTCCAACTCTCTTCACTCTACAATAGCCTCTTCCTTATGATATGTCCGCAACCCCAGTGAAGAAAACTTCACTGGTTTGGCCTGTTCCGCGTTCGCTCGCCGCTACTTACGGAATCGAATTTCTTTCTCTTCCTCCGGGTACTTAGATGTTTCAGTTCCCCGGGTTCCCCTCGCATAGCTATGTATTCACTATACGATACTTAGACATTACTCTAAGTGAGTTTCCTCATTCGGAAATCTTGGGATCACAGTTTACGTGCAACTCCCCCAAGCTTATCGCAGCTTATCGCGTCCTTCATCGGCTCCTAGTGCCAAGGCATTCGCCCTACACCCTTAATAACTTGACCAGTTATTAAAATGCTTCGCCAATGTCTTTGTCTTCATATACATTCAAAATCCCATTGCTCATCTTCTTTATATGATATATTTTTTAAAGAGTTTATCTTCTTCTTTATATAATGTCATATCACTAAATGTTATGCAGTTTTCAAAGTACTAGTACTTAACAAGTAAGTACAAATGGTGGAGATAAACGGATCAACCGTTGACCCCTGCGTGCAAGGCAGGTGTCTCCAGCTGAGCTATACCCCCATATGTTTTTTCAACAAAATATATTATAATCACTTTGTCGATCCTTAAAATTTAAACAGTAGGTTAATTCTCCCTGAAAAGGAGGTGATCCAGCCGCACCTTCCGATACGGCTACCTTGTTACGACTTCACCCCAGTTATTGATTTCACCTTCGACACTCGCTTCCCAAAAGGGTTAGCTAAGTGGCTTCGGCACCCAACTTCCGTGGTGTGACGGGCGGTGTGTACAAGACCCGGAACGCATTCACCGCAGCATTCTGATCTGCGATTACTAGTAACTCCAGCTTCATGTAGGCGAGTTTCAGCCTACAATCCGAACTGAGAATGGCTTTAAGGGATTAGCTCGGCCTCACGACTTGGCTGCCCTCTGTACCACCCATTGTAGCACGTGTGTAGCCCTAAGCATAAGGGGCATGATGATTTGACGTCATCCCCACCTTCCTCCAGGTTATCCCTGGCAGTCCCTCTAGAGTGCCCAACTTAATGCTGGCAACTAAAGGCAAGGGTTGCGCTCGTTGCGGACTTAACCCAACATCTCACGACACGAGCTGACGACAACCATGCACCACCTGTCACTTCTGTCCCGAAGGGAAAAATGCGATTAGGCATCGGTCAAAAGGATGTCAAGCTTAGGTAAGGTTCTTCGCGTTGCTTCGAATTAAACCACATGCTCCGCTACTTGTGCGGTCCCCGTCAATTCCTTTGAGTTTCACTCTTGCGAGCGTACTCCCAGGCGGAGTACTTAATGCGTTAGCTGCGGCACCGAGGGGGTAACCCCGACACCTAGTACTCATCGTTTACGGCGTGGACTACCAGGGTATCTGATCCTGTTTGCTCCCCACGCTTTCGTGCCTCAGTGTCAGTTACAGTCCAGAAAGCCGCCTTCGCTACTGGTGTTCCTCCTAATATCTACGCATTTCACCGCTACACTCGGAATTCCACTTTCCTCTCCTGCACTCAAGTTTTCCAGTTTCAAGAGCTTACTACGGTTGAGCCGTAGCCTTTCACTCCTGACTTAAAAAACCACCTACGCACCCTTTACGCCCAGTAAATCCGGAATAACGCTAGCCCCCTACGTATTACCGCGGCTGCTGGCACGTAGTTAGCCGGGCTTCCTCCTCAAGTACCGTCATTATCTTCCTTGAGGACAGAGTTTTACGACCCGAAGGCCTTCATCACTCACGCGGCGTTGCTGCATCAGGCTTTCGCCCATTGTGCGCGGAATATTCCCCACTGCTGCCTCCCGTAGGAGTTTGGACCGTGTCTCAGTTCCAATGTGGCCGATCACCTCTCAGGTCGGCTACTGATCGTCGCCTTGGTAAGCCATTACCTTACCAACTAGCTAATCAGACGCGGGTCCAGATTGTCATACCGCGATTCCGAATTTCTAGAAGAAACTTGGTCGCTGACGACTTGGACTAAGTTACACAGGGCCGAACGGGAACACAACTCGACTGGTCAGGGCGGTTTCGGTGGCATGACCTGTCCTATCGGTCAGTCACCGCGCCTGATCGGACAGTTCCCGACCGCCCTGCCCTGGACTTAGCGTTTGTGCATGAACGGACCGACTCCGACCAGCACCGCGCTCACCGAGGCCGACGTGTCGCCGGTGACGGACTCCGAGCTCGTGCACAGCCGCGACGTGGTGCGGCGGTACAGCGCCGAACGCGACGTCCAGGTGCACACGGGTGCCGACCGCTTCCGTGTCCGCTCCACGCCCGAGTCGCTGCGCCTGCATCACCCACTCACTGCGGACACGATCAGCGACCAGACGGTGGTCGCCGGCCTGTGCGGTCTCGTCGACGAGGGTCTGATCGTCGGACAGGACGAGTTCGAGCAGGTCTTCACCGAGGTGGTGCAGTCGTGCCACGTCGATCCGGCCGCGGCGTGGCGGCACTTCTACCGCAATTCGGTGCGGGAACTGCGCGGTACGGACGGTGCGTTCAGTCCCGTGCACCGACGCGCACGCTCGCTGCTGGTCGGCGACTCCGTGCTCGAGGTGGGTTCCTGCTTCGGACTGCTCGCGTTGCAGTGCGCCCAGGACGGCCTTCGGGTGAGTGCCTGCGACATCTGCCCGGGTGCGCTGGAGCTGCTCGACACGGCCGCGGCCGACTTCGGGGTTCCGCTGGCGACGTCGCTCGCCGACGCCCGGTCGCTGCCGTATGCCACCGACTCGTCGGACACTGTGACGCTGATCCACCTGTTGGAGCACCTCGACGGCCCCGACGTGACGCGCGCGATCGACGAAGCGGTACGGGTGGCGCGTCGACGCGTAGTGATCGCGGTGCCCTACGAGGAGGTGCCGAACGAGCACTTCGGACACCGGCAGCGGTTGACCGAGGCCGACCTGCACCGATGGGCTGCCGACCGGCCGGACTGCTCGGTCGAGATCTTCGACGACCACGGCGGCTGGCTGGTCCTGGAACCGCGCTGACGGAGTCGCCCGGGCTTGAAGCCCCCGGCCAGGAGCCCTCGACGCGAACCGCCTCTCGGGCTCGAGGCCCTCAGATGAGGCCGCGCTTGCTGGCGACGTAGACCGCGTCGGTGCGCTTGGAGACGCCGAGCTTCCGGATCAGGTTCCGGATGTGGAACTTCACCGTCGACTCGGAGATGTAGAGCCGGCGCCCGATCGCCGGGTTCGACAAGCCGTCGGCCATCAGCCGCAGCACTTCGCGTTCGCGGTCGGTGAGTTCGGCGGCCACCTCGCGCTCCCCTGCCATCGCGCGCATCACGCTCAGCGAGCTCCGCGGGTCGAAGGCGCTGCCGCCGTCGGCGAGGGCCCGGATCGCGCGCACGAGTTCGGTGGTGTCGACGTCCTTGACCACGTACCCACGCGCACCGGCGCGGACCGCGCGGACCACCAGGTCGTCGTCGAGGAAGGTGGTCAGCACCAGGATCGACAGGTCCGGGTTCCACCGGTGCAGTTCGGCGATCAGGCGCATGCCCTCGTAGTCGGTGCCCGCGGTGAGTTTCAGATCGACCACCACGACGTCCGGGCGCGCATGCGCCACCTCGGTGAGGGCGCCGTCGTAGGTGCCGGCCTCCCCGACCACGGCGATGCCGTCGTGTCGGTCGAGCAGCGCGCGCAGACCCTCGCGGAGGACGGCGTGATCGTCGACCAACACGGTGCGGATCGTCGGTGCCCCGGCCACAGCCTCGGTTCCGTCTTCGGTCATGCCGATCCCCTTTCCCCGATATCCCTGGCCCCGATCTCACTGACCCCTATCCCGGTGTCCCCGAGCGGGATCTCCACCGCGATGCGGATGCCGCCGGCCCGGGATCGGCGGATACGCAGCGAGCCGCCCAGTTCGCCCGCCCGCGAGGCCATGTTGGCCAGGCCCCGACGACGACCGCCGGCGACGTCCCCGGCCGAGGCCGCACGCAGCAGGCTGCGCAACCGGCCCGGATCCCCGATGCCGTCGTCGTCCACCGCCAGCAGAATCCGATCGTCGGTGTACCCGAGGCTCACCGTGACGTGACCGGCATCCGCGTGCACGGCGGCGTTGAACAGCGATTCGCCCGCGATGCGCAGCACCGCGTGCTGGATCTCGCCGGGCAGTTCCCGCGGCCGGCCGCGCACCGTCACGGTGGCCGCGGTCTGCGCGGGCATGTGCAGCTCGCACAGTCGATCCAGGGCCTCGGCGATGCTGGCCGACGGGTCGCTCGCGTCGTTGAGCGTGTAGATCACGTTGCGGAGCTGACCGACCGCTTCCCGCGAGAGCAGCATCGCCTTGTCCAGGTGGTCGGCCACCTCGGCGTCGACGTGGCCGCGGCACAGCTCGATCTGCAGCCCCGCCGACAGCACCGACTGCCCCACCGAGTCGTGCAGTTCCCGGGCGATCCGGCTGCGCTCGGTGTTCAGCAGCGCGGTGCGCTGGACCGCCGACAACTCGCGCTGGGTGCGCTCGAGTTCGGCGTTGCGGTCGGCGAGCTCGGTGGCGCGTCGCCGCGTCTCGAAGAAGAGTTCGGCGTTCACCATCGCCACCGCCGTCTGGCGCGCGAGGATCTGCAGGACCTGCAGGTCGGCCTGGTCCACCTGCCGCTCGGGCGGCGTCCAGGCCGACAGCCCGCCGACGAGTCGGCCGCGATAGGCGATCGGGACGTGCAGGTGGTGGTCGTCGACGATCGGTGCGGCGAGCACGGCCCGTTCGCCGCGCAGCAGGTCGATCAGTCGGTTGAGCACCTCGACCGGCAGTTCGGTCGGTGCATGCGCGATGCTCACGCCTTCGAAGGCCAGGATGCCCCGCTCCGGGGCGGCGATGAGGTGGCGCGGCGCCGCCTGTTCCAGCTGGCCGTCGGCCAGGGCGAAGACCACCCACTGCGCGGTGAGGTGCTCCCGGACCGTCTCGACCACGTCGACGACGAGGCGTTCGGGCCCCTGATCGGTCTGCGCCAGCGCCCCCGAGATGCCTTCGAGCGCCGCCATCACGCGGTGCAGGCGCGCCTCGCTGCCGCGGTACTGGGCGTAGTGCCCGCCCTTGACGCTGCTCAGCCCGACCAGGCTGGCGAGGTCGTCGCCGGGGGCGGTCTCGTCGCGGGGTGCGGGGCGCGGAATGTTCACGTCTACAGCGCCGCCCGGTAGACGTCCAGGATGCCGACCGCCTCGGGGCGGCGCGGGTTGGTCATCATGCAGGAATCGGCCAACGCGCGCTCGGTGAGCAGCTCCAGGTCACCTGCCCGCACACCGAGCGGACTCAGCGTCGACGGCATCCCCACCCGCTCGGCGAGGCCACCGATCTCGTCGGCCAGTCGGTCGGCCACGGTGCGGTCGCCCCCCGTGTCGGAGAGTCCGACGGCGCCGGCCAGGACCGCGAAGTCGTCGGCGCACACCTCGGCGTTGTACCGGACCACGTGCGGCAGCAGCACCGAGTTGACCGTGCCGTGCGGCGCATCGCAGTAGCCGCCCACCGGGTGGCTCATCGCATGCGCGGCACCGAGGATCGCATTGGTGAAGGCCATGCCGGCCCGCGTCGCCGCCAGCGACATCTCCGAGGCGGCGTCGGCGTCGTCCGGGCTCTGCACGAGGCGTTCCAGATTGGTCCACACCCCGGTGAGCGCATCCACGGCGAGCGCGTCGGTGAGCCGCCCGCGGGCAAGCGAGACGAACGCCTCCACGCAGTGGGTGAGCGCGTCCATCCCGGCCTGCGCGATCACCTCAGGCGGTGCGGTGGACACCAGTTCCGGGTCGATCACCGCCACGTTCGGCACCAGGGTGCGACCGACGATGGTCACCTTGGTGCGTCGCTCGGTGTCGTTGATGATGCAGAACTGCGAGACATCGGCGCCGCTGCCGGCCGTCGACGGGATCGCGACCAGCGGCGGCAGCGACACCGCGGCCTTATCGATCCCCTCATACTCCAGAATTTCGCCGCCGTTGGCGGCCAGCACGGCGACGCCCTTGGCGGTATCGATCACCGAACCGCCGCCGAGCGCCACCAGCCCGTCCGCGCCGTGGTCGGCGTAGGCCTCGCGACCGGCGATCACCTCGCTCGACCGCGGGTTGGGAGTCACATCCAGGTAGGCGGCCGGCTGCAGGCCGCGGCGGCGCAGATCGTCGAGCAGCCGTTCGAGCCACGGCGTCCGGGCAAGATTTCGATCGGCGACGACCAGCGGCCGTTCGACGCCGAGCGCGGCGACCGCGTTCGCGGCCTGCGCCAGCGCCCCGGGACCGAAGAGGATCTCCGGGGTCTGGAACTTGGTCAACCGGTGCAGCCCCTGCCCGCGCGGCGGGATAGACAACATCGACGTGCACCTCCTGTGCGCTGGTCCCCGAGCGTTCACCGCCGGGGCCGCCGAAGTCTCATCGCAGCGCGGCCCCGAGTTCGTCGCAGCGCTCCAGGACCTCGGCCCCGTCGCGTGCACTCACCACTGCCGCACATTGTTCCGCGTAATCGCCCAACGCACACCCGGTCTGGGACCAATAGCGTTCCGGTTCCGGTGTCAGCCACGCGACGCGGTAGGCGCGGCGGGCTACTTCGTCGAACAGGTCCGTCCGCGGATCGAAGGCGTTGTGCCGCGCGTCGCCGACCACCAGCACGCTGGTCCGCGAGGTGATCAGGTCGCCGTACTCGTCGAGCAGCTCGTGCCACATCCGCCCGTAGTCGCTGGTCGCCGAGAGATCCAGACCGTCGGCCGCCAGTACGGCCGCCAGCGCGCCGTCGGGCGAGGCGCTGCGCAGGGCCGGTGTCACCCGGACCGGGCGGTCGACGAAGGCGACCACCTCGCACCGGTCCCCGAATTTGTGCAGGGTCTGCGCCAGCCGCAGGATGAAGCCGGTCACCGGGCGGACCGAGATCGAGACGTCGACCAGGACCAGCAGCCGCACCGGACCGGGAGTGGTGCGGCGCCGCCACAGCTCCAGCGGCACCCCGTCGGTGGCGACCGCCGCCCGCATGGTGCGCCGGAAGTCGAGGCGACCGGCGGTGGTGAGCCGGCTGACCCGGCGCGGGGCGCCGCGCATGCGCTGCACCAGTCGATGGCAGGCGCGGTCGATGTCGGCCTGGTCGCGGTGGACGCGGGTGGGCGGATCGTCGACGGTGCTCAGCACCGCGGCACCGGCCAACCGGTCGGTGAGAGCTTCCACGAAGCGGGTGAGCGCCTCCTCGAGTTCGGCGATCGCCGCGGCGTCGAGTCCGGCCGCACCGTCCACGCCGTAGGCGTGCCGGCCGTCGCTCGCGTCCAGGGCACGCAGCAGCGCCGCCGCGTCGGCGAGGTTCAGCGTGGTGCCCTCCACCCGCGTGGCGGCCGCGGTCAGCTCCCCGACCTGGGAGGCGTCCGCGTGCTCTACTTCCACGGTGTAGGTGACGCCGCCGGAGACACTGGAGTTCTCGGTGTCCACCTGGAGTTGCTCGGCGCCGCCGGAGACCGAGAAGTCGTTCTCCTCGCGGTGGGCGCTCTGCGCGTTCCGTTCGCGGGCGTCCGGATCGTCGGCCATCAGGTCGCCGATCTCGACGGTGTGCTCGTCGGCGCCGATCATCCGGCCGCCGCCGCTGAACTCCTCGTCCCAGTCGATGTCGTCGGGCAGGCCCGACAGCAGGCCGCGGACCCGCGGCAACTCGTCGTCCTCCGCGTCGGCGTGGTGGCCGAGGAAGAACAGGGCGAAGGCCTCCTCGAAACCGTCGCGCTCGTAGCCGTACTTCACGGTGACCGCGCGCAACGCGGTGCGCAGCTGCTCCAGATCGGCGCCGCCGACCAGGTCGAGCACCCGGCAGATCTCGATCACCTCGGCGGGGCTGGCCTGCACCGAGAACAGCCGGAGCACCCGGCCGAACTCCACCGCCAACCGCACCAGGAGCCGGTCCGGCCCCGTCTGCACGTCGTGCGCGGCGAGCATGTCAGCTCCGCGCGGAGCTGCGTGCGCGGCCGGCGCCGAAGGCGCGCTCGGTGACGGTGCCGCCGGGGCTGCTCCCGTCCACCCCCACCGCGATCCGGTTCTGCTCGGCGGCGTCGACGGCCAGCACGCGCCGGACGTGGTCCAGATCGGTGCCGAACTTCACCAACAACGACAGCAACGCCGGATCCTGGCCGCCGATGCGCTCGCCGGTCGACGTGTCACCCACGTCGGCCAGGCGCGACGCGGCGCGGGCCGCGTCGATCACCTCGGCGATCGACGGGCTCTTACGCAGCGGCAGCTCGCGCAACCGCCGGGCCAGATCAACGACGTCGGCCACCACCGACTCCTCCACCTCGGGGGCCCGCACCGCGACGATGCGGCGTTCCCGTTCGGCGTCCGGATAGTCCACCTGGAAGTGCAGGCAGCGGCGTTTGAGCGCCGGCGACAGCTCGCGGGTGTCGTTGGAGGTGAGGATCACCCACGGCGCCGAGCGCGCGGTGAAGGTCCCCAGTTCGGGCACGGTGACCTGCCGTTCGGCGAGCACCTCCAGCATCACCGCTTCCATCGCCTCGTCGGTGCGGTCCACTTCGTCGACCAGCAGCACGGTCGGCGTCTCGGCGATGATCGCCGCCATCAGCGGTCGCGGCACCAGGAAGTCTTCGCTGTAGACGCCCACCTCGGTCTGCGCGAGGGCCGCACTGGCCTCGGCGAGCGAGTCGTAGGCGGCGAGCTCCGCGCTGATCCGGTCGCGCAGCATCTGGACGTGCAGCAGCTGACGGGCGTAGTCCCACTCGTAGAGGGCGCGGGAGTCGTCGAGCCCCTCGTAGCACTGCAGGCGGATCAGTGACCGCCCGGAGGCGGCGGCGAGTGCCTTGGCCAGTTCGGTCTTACCGACACCGGCCGGGCCTTCGAGGAGTAGCGGCCGGTCGAGCACCGTGGCCAGGTGCACCACCACCGCGAGGTCGTCGGGAATCAGATAGCCCTGCTCGGCGAGTGCCGCGGACAGTGCTGTGGCGGTGGCGAATTCGGTGTCGGTCATCATGTCCCTCGGTGTGGTGTGTCCTCGGTGATCGGGTCGAACGAAGGGAGCAGACCGCCGACCCCGCGTCGGGGGAATGCGGGATCGGCGGTCCGCACCTGCGCGGCCAGGTCGGTCAGTAGCTGTCGACCATTGCGTGGCGGACCATCGGAATCATCGACTCGACGGTGCAGGTGCGCGGATTACCGGGCGTGCACCAGTCACCCATCATGTGCTCGGAGATGGCCCGGATCTGGGCCTCCGAGGTGTCGACGCCGTCGCCCTTGCCCGCGTACTTGCCGGTGTTCATCCGGTTCTTCTCGTAGCTGTTGACGTTCAGCTGACCGAAGTTGTCCGGAATACCGAGATCCTTGGAGATGCGGATGGCTTCTTCCACCGCGGCGTCGGCCGCCTGCACCGTGCTCATCCGGGAGGTGTCCACGCCCAGCAGCGCGGCGATGTCGGCGAACCGTTCGTAGCGCGCCGGCAGGTTGTACTCCCACACGCGCGGCAGCGCGATCGCGTTGTTCAGACCGTGGTGGCTGTCGTAGAACGCGCTGAACGCGTGCGAGAGCGAGTGGACCAGGCCCAGACCGCCGGAGTTGAAGGCCTGCGCGGCGATGTACTGCGCGTGCATCATGCCGGTGCGGGCTTCCAGGTTGTGCGGCTCGTAGACGGCGGTGCGCAGGTGGTCGCGGATCAGTTCGATCGCGTACTTGGCATTGCCGAGCGACGGCGCGAAGTCCAGCCGCGAGACGTAGGGCTCACTGCAGTGCGCCAGCACGTCGAACCCGCAGAACGCGGTGAAGTGCTCGGGGCACGAGTAGTAGAGCAGCGGGTCGTCGATCGCGAGATCCACCAGGCAGGTGTCGTCGAAGGCCACCCACTTGTGCGGGTTCTCCATGTCGGAGGTGTCGGTGATGACGTACGCCCACGAGGTCTCCGAGCCGGTGCCGGCCGTGGTGGAGACGGCGATGTGCTTCGGGTTCTCCTTGTTGGTGGCCTTGGAGAAGCCTTCGAATTCGTTGATGTTGCGGCCGTCGTGGGCGATCACCATGCGGGCGCCCTTGGCGGCGTCGTGGCTGGATCCGCCGCCGACGGAGATGATGCCGTCGCACTTCTCCGACTGGTAGCGCGCCGCCGCGTCCATACAGTTGTAGTCCTTGGGGTTGGACTCCACCTCGTCGAAGACGACGACGTCGACGCCCTGCCACTCGATCTTGCCCTTGATCTCGTCGATGATTCCCGAGCCGCGCAGACCGGTGGTCATCAGCAGCACGCGAGTCATGCCGAGGTCCTTGGCCTCGACGCCGATCATGTCGTGCGCACCGACCCCGAGTTTCGCCTTCGGGAACGGGTGGAACTCCTTGATCGGGAAGTCCCAGATCTGATTCAGCTCGATTGCCATCGGATGTCTCCTTGTCGAACAGTCGTCGGCGGATGTCTTTGTGACATCCCCAGACTGTCGCCCAGGTCACACCCTCGACAAGGGTCCCTGACCGCTTGCGCGGCCGGTCGGTCCCACCGGTCAGTGGCGGCCCTGTCCGACCGGACAGGTGACCGCCCTCAGAAGCTAGTCGCTGATGCGCTCGATGACGCCGCCAAGGCGGCGCAGGTGCTCTTCGAAGTGCGGGTAGCCGCGATCGATGTGCTCGATGTCGTGCACCTCGGTGACGCCGTCGGCCACCAGCCCGGCCAGCACCAGACCGGCGCCGGCCCGGATGTCGCTCGACCAGACGGGCGCGCTGGAGAGCTGCTCCACGCCGCGCACCACCGCGTGGTGACCGTCGGTGCGGGCGTCGGCGCCCAGGCGCACCATCTCCTCGACGAAGCGGAAGCGCGCCTCGAAGACGTTCTCGGTGATCAGCGACAGTCCCTCGGACACCGTCGCCAGACCGATCGCCATCGGCTGCAGGTCCGTCGGGTAGCCCGGGAACGGCAGGGTCGCGGTGTCCACCGCGCGCGGCCGGTCGTCCTGGCGGACCCGGAAGCCGTCCGGCAGTCGATCCACCCGGGCGCCCGCATCCTCGAGCTTCTTGAGCACCAGCGCCAGGTGCGCCGGGTCGATTCCGAGCACCGTCACGTCGCCGCGCGTCATCGCCGCCGCGATGCCCCACGTGCCGGCCACGATGCGGTCGCCGACCACGTGATGCGTGGTGGGGGTCAGCTCGGCCACGCCGGTCACCGTGAGGGTGCCGCTGCCGATGCCCTCCACCCGGGCGCCCATCTGGTTCAGCATGGTGCATAGATCGACGATCTCCGGCTCGCGGGCCGCATTGTCGATGGTGGTGACGCCCTCGGCCAGCACCGCCGCCATCAGAATGTTCTCGGTGGCGCCCACCGACGGGAACTCCAGGCTGATCGCCGCGCCGGTCAGCGCCTCCGCCTCCGCCACCACGCAGCCGTGCTCGATGGTGCTGTGCGCGCCGAGCGCCCGCAGACCCGACTGGTGCATGTCCAGCGGCCGCGAGCCGATCGCGTCGCCGCCGGGCAGCGCCACGACCGCACGCTTACAGCGCGCCATCAGCGGGCCCAGCACGCAGACCGACGCCCGGAACTGCTTCACGGCATCGAAGTCGGCGTGATGGTCGGGCAGCTCCGGGGAATCGATCAGCACGGTGTCGCCGTCGATCTCCACCTGTGCTCCGAGACCGCGCAGGACCTCCGCCATCAACGGCACATCGGCGATCACCGGCACGTTGGACAGCACGGTACGCCCGTGCGCCAGCAGTGCCGCGGCCATCAGCTTCAGCACACTGTTCTTTGCACCGACCACAACCACCTCGCCGGAAAGGCGGGCTCCCCCGGTCACCAAATAGCGATCACTCACGGCGCTAGCTTAGGGCACCGAGAGCCGAGGCCGCCGATCGACGACGCCGACGCGCCTCTCCCGCCCCGGAAGCACGGGACCGACGCACGCGTGACCGACGCGCGAACACCTCCTCGGGACGGCCTGGCGTACCGTCGACCCATGGCTGTCCACTTGACGAAGATCTATACCCGCACCGGAGACGACGGCACCACCGGTCTCTCGGACTTCTCCCGCGTCCCCAAGAACGACCCGCGCGTCGCCGCCTACGCCGACTGCGACGAGGCGAACGCCGCCATCGGGCTGGCGCTGACCCTGGGCGGAGACGTCCCGGCCGACATCGCCGCGGTGCTCGCCACCGTGCAGAACGACCTGTTCGACGCGGGCGCCGACCTGTCGACGCCGATCGTGGAGAACCCGAAGTATCCCCCGCTGCGCATCGAGCAGGGCTACATCGACGGGCTCGAGGCCTGGTGCGACAGCTTCGGTGCGGAACTGACCCCGCTGGACTCGTTCATCCTGCCCGGCGGCACGCCGCTGTCGGCGCTGCTGCACCAGGCCCGGGTGATCACCCGGCGCGCCGAGCGTGCGGCGTGGACCGCCGTGGAGGCTTTCCCGGACGACACCGGCGTGCTCCCCGCGAAGTACCTGAATCGCCTGTCGGATCTGCTGTTCATCCTCGGCCGCGTGGCGAACGTCCGCGCCGGCACCAGCGATGTGAAGTGGGTTCCGGGCGCGAACCGGAATCGCTGACCGACTCCTACCGAATCAGCGCCCGCCGCGGCGGCGAGACCGTCGCGGCGGGCGCGATTCCAGCCAGGACGAGAACGCCGTGACCAGGATCGGCGACATGGCGATCTCGTAGTCGCCGGAACCGGGACCGGTACCGGTGACGTGCAGTTCGAGCACCACCATGTCCGGGTCCATGATCTCCAGTTCGGTGCCCTCCGGGGCACGTCGACCATGCAGCTCCACGTGCCGCCGCGGCAGGGCCGCCGTCGGCCCGGGCAGCAGCGCCGTCAGCCGGTAGTAGACCAGGGCGAATTCGGTGTAGTGCACCGACCCGTGCCGCCACCCGCGATCGCTCTCGGCGGGCAGGGCCCGCAGGATCACCGGGGTGCCGGCGCGCCGCACCTCGCGCACCCGATAGATCAGACCGGCCAGCAACAGCACCGCACCGACGACCAGCGCCAGGACCAACCAACCCCACCACGGCATTCGGTGCACCCTTCAGATAGTGAAAACGTCACCAGCCGCCCCGCCAGGCGGGACGGCTGATGACGTGAATCATGTCAGACTCGGTCGCTAACTCACAGCTTCGACGGCACGAATCCGAGAACGAGCCTGCAGGTACGCTGCCGACCCCTCCTCTGCCGCCTCGAGAGCAGCGCGTTCGGCCGCCAGATCGATCTCGTCCGCGAGCTGTGCGGACTCGGCCAGCACCTTCGCGTCGGTACCGGTCACGTTCAGGAAGCCGCCCTGAGCCGCGATCGCCAGCTTGCTGCCGTCGGCCATGGTGACCACGACGCAGCCACCGGGCGCGAGCTCGGAGAAGAGAGGCGCGTGGCTGGCCAGGATCCCGACCTCGCCGTCGGTGGTCTGCGCCCGCAGGAACGTCGCATCCCCGGAGTACAGCACCTGATCGGGCGAGACGACGTCCACTCGGAAGGTCTTGTCAGCCATGGTTCGCGACTACTTTCCGGCGATCTTCGCGGCAGCGGCCTCGACGTCGTCGAGTCCACCGCAGCTGTTGAACGCCTGCTCGGGCAGGTGATCGAACTCGCCCTTGCACACGCGGTCGAAGGCGTCGATGGTGTCCGCGAGCGGCACGACCGAGCCGACCTGGCCGGTGAACTTCTCGGCGACCAGGAAGTTCTGGCCGAGGAACTTCTGGAGACGACGGGCGCGGCCCACCGTGACCTTGTCCTCTTCGGAGAGCTCGTCCATACCGAGGATGGCGATGATGTCCTGCAGTTCCTTGTACTTCTGCAGGATTCGCTTGACCTCGTTGGCGACGCGGAAGTGCTCGTCGCCCACGATCGAGGCCTCGAGGATACGCGAGGTCGAGGTCAGCGGATCCACGGCCGGGTAGATACCCAGCTGCGAGATCGGGCGCGAGAGCTCGGTGGTCGCATCCAGGTGCGCGAAGGTCGTCGCCGGCGCCGGGTCGGTGTAGTCGTCGGCGGGGACGTAGATCGCCTGCAGCGAGGTGATCGAACGGCCCTTGGTCGAAGTGATGCGCTCCTGGAGTTCACCCATCTCGTCGGCCAGCGTCGGCTGGTAACCCACGGCCGAAGGCATACGACCCAGCAGGGTTGAGACCTCGGAACCGGCCTGGGTGAACCGGAAGATGTTGTCGATGAACAGCAGCACGTCCTGGTGCTGCACGTCGCGGAAGTACTCGGCCATGGTCAGGGCCGACAGGGCGACGCGCATACGCGTGCCTGGGGGCTCATCCATCTGACCGAAGACGAGGGCGGTGTCCTGAAGGACGCCCATCTCTTCCATTTCCAGGTGGAGGTCGGTGCCCTCACGGGTACGCTCACCGACGCCGGCGAACACCGAGGTGCCGGAGAACTCGCGAGCGATACGGGTGATCATCTCCTGGATCAGAACGGTCTTGCCGACACCGGCACCACCGAACAGACCGATCTTGCCGCCCTTGACGTACGGGGTCAGCAGGTCGATGACCTTGATACCGGTTTCCAGGATCTCGGTCTTACCCTCGAGCTGGTCGAAGGCCGGGGGCTTGCGGTGGATACCCCACTGCTCGCCGTCGCGACCGGTACCCGGTGCGTCCAGGCAGTCGCCCAGAGCGTTGAAGACGTGACCCTTGACGACGTCGCCGACGGGCACCGAGATCGGCTTGCCGGAGTCGGTGACGGCGGCACCGCGGACGAGTCCGTCGGTGGGCTGCATGGAGACGGTGCGCACCACGTTGTCGCCGAGGTGCTGGGCGACCTCGAGGGTCAGCACCTTGGCCACGGCCGGGAGGGTGACCTCGGCGTGGAGAGCATTGAACAGGGCCGGCACGGCGCCGCGCGGGAACTCGACGTCGACGACCGGGCCGATGACCCGGGCGACGCGACCCGCGGTCGCCGAGGCGGCGGCGGTCGGGTCGGTGACTGCTGCAGTCATGGTTTTTTCTCTTTCCTCGATATGTCTTGTCAGTGCGCGAGCGCTTCGACGCCGCCGACGATCTCGCTGATTTCCTGGGTGATCTGCGCCTGGCGGGCCGCATTGGCCTGACGGCTCAGGTTCTTCTCCAGCTCCGTCGCGTTGTCGGTGGCCGCCTTCATGGCGGTACGACGTGCGGCGCTCTCCGAAGCAGCCGAGTCGAGCAGCGCGGCAAAGATCCGCGCGGCCACGTACTTCGGCAGCAGAGCGTCGAGCAGACCGTTGGGGTCGTCGCCGCCGAACTCGATGTCGGCCTGCACGCCACCGGCGGCGGGCGACTCGTCGAGCATGTCGCGGCCCAGATTCATCTGTTCCAGCTCGAAGTCGACGTCGATCGGCGCCATGCGGCGCACCACCGGCTGCTGCGACAGCATGGACACGAAGCGCGTGTAGACGATGTGCAACTCGTCGACGCCCTCGATGTCACCGCTGCCGTCCGGCAGGGGCACGTTCTCGCCGCTGCCGGCGAGGAACGAGTCCACCAGGTGCTTCACCGCGGCGGCGCCGTCGGCGAAGACGGGCTGCTGCGAGAAACCGGACCAGCTGCCGGCGACCTCGCGGTCACGGAAGGTGTAGTACCCGATGCCCTTGCGGCCCATCACGTACAGCACTGGCGTCTTGCCCTCGGAGCGGAGCAGCGACAGCAGCTCTTCGGTCTCCTTGAGCACGTTCGAGTTGTAGCCGCCGCACTGACCGCTGTCGCTGGTCACGACCAGGACCGCGGCGCGCTTCGGATCGTGCCGTGCGTTGAGCAGCGGAATCTGGTCCAGGTTCGCCCGCGACGCGAGCGACGTGACCACCTCCGTGATCTCCTCGGAGTACGGACGAGCGGCAGCCACCCGCGCCTGCGCCTTGGTGATGCGCGACGTCGCGATCAGCTCCTGCGCCTTCGTGATCTTCTTGGTCGACTCGATCGACCGGATCCGCGAACGCAGTTCCCGAATGGAAGCCATGACTACTTCGTCTTCTTCGTCACTCGGATCGTCTCGGACTCGACGTCTTCAGCGGCCATGGGATCGGCTGCGACCTCGACGACACGCGAGCCGTCCGAGGCGATGAAGCCGGCCTTGAAGTTGTCGGTGGCCGTCGCCAGCGCGGCCTTGTCGTCGGCGGACAGCTTCTTGCCGCCGGCGATGTTGGCGTAGACGCCCTTCGCACTGTGGTGCAGGTCGCCGAGCAGTTCGCTCTCGAAGCGACGGACGTCGGCGACGGGCACCGAGTCCATGAAGCCTTCGCCGCACAGGTACAGCGAGACGATCTGGTCCTCGACGGCGACCGGGCTGTACTGGTCCTGCTTGAGCAGCTCTACCCAGCGGGCGCCGCGCTCGAGCTGAGCCTTCGACGCGGCGTCGAGGTCCGAGGCGAAGGCCGAGAAGGCTTCCAGCTCACGGAACTGAGCCAGTTCCAGACGCAGCGAACCGGAGACGTCCTTCAGACCCTTGGTCTGAGCGGCGCCACCGACTCGGGAGACCGAGATACCGACGTTGATCGCCGGGCGGACGCCCTTGTTGAACAGGTCCGACTCCAGGAAGACCTGGCCGTCGGTGATCGAGATGACGTTGGTCGGAATGAACGCCGAGACGTCGTTGGCCTTGGTCTCGATGATCGGCAGACCGGTCATCGAACCGCCGCCGAGCTCGTCGGACAGCTTCGCGCAACGCTCCAGCAGACGCGAGTGCAGGTAGAAGACGTCACCCGGGTATGCCTCGCGGCCCGGCGGGCGACGCAGCAGCAGCGAGATGGCGCGGTAGGCCTCAGCCTGCTTCGACAGGTCGTCGAACACGATGAGGACGTGCTTGCCCTGGTACATCCAGTGCTGACCGAGGGCCGAACCGGTGTACGGAGCCAGCCACTTGAAGCCGGCCGAGTCGGACGCGGGGGCGGCGACGATGGTGGTGTACTCCATCGCTCCGGCCTCTTCCAGCGCGGTCTTGACGCCGGCGATGGTCGAGCCCTTCTGGCCGACGGCGACGTAGATGCAGCGAACCTGCTTCTCCGGATCACCGGTCGCCCAGTTGTCCTTCTGGTTCAGGATGGCGTCGATGCAGACCGCGGTCTTGCCGGTCTTACGGTCGCCGATGATCAGCTGGCGCTGGCCGCGACCGATGGCGGTCATGGCGTCGACGGCCTTGATACCGGTGGCGAGGGACTCCTCGACCGGCTGACGCTCGAGCACCGAGGCGGCCTGCAGTTCGAGGACGCGCTCTTCGTCGGACTCGATGGTGCCGAGACCGTCGATCGGCTGGCCCAGCGGGTTGATGACACGTCCGAGGAACTTGTCGCCGACCGGCACCGACAGCACGTTGCCGGTCCGCTTGACTTCCTGGCCCTCTTCGATGTTCTCGTAGTCACCCAAGATGACGGCGCCGACCGCATCCAGGTCGAGGTTCAGCGCGACGCCGCGAATTCCACCGGGGAACTCGAGCAGCTCGTTCGCCATGGCGCCGGGCAGTCCGCTCACGTGAGCGATGCCGTCGCCGGTGTCGGTGACGAGGCCGATCTCTTCACGAGTGGCCTCCCCGCGCACCTCCTCGGTGTAATTTGCGATCGCGCTCCGAATCTCATCGGAGGAGATGGTCAACTCGGCCATATTCCTGCCTGCTCTTCCTGGGCTTGCTTAAAGGGTTGGGGAATCGTTGTTGCTTGGGTGGTCACCGCAGGCTGCGGCGCAGGGCCGCCAGCTTGCCGGCGATACTTCCGTCGATGCGTTCGTCGCCCACGCGGACCACGACGCCACCGAGAAGCTCGGGGTCGATCTCGACGTGCAGGGTGACCGGCGCGCCGTAGATGCCCGACAGCTTGTCGGCCAGTTCGGTCCGCTGCTGCGCGGACAGTTCGCCGGCGGAGGTGACGTAGGCGACCTTGCGGCCGTTGGCGCCGGCGGCGAGCCCGGAGAGCTCGTCGATGACGTCGCCGGGCGCGTCGGCGCTGGTGGTGACGGCCTGCACGGCGAGACGACGGGTCACGTCGTCGACCTTACCGGCGATCAATCCGTCGAGGAGTCCGGCGCGATCGGCCTGCGACCGCGTGCGGTCGGACAGGGCCTGCTCGAGTTCGGTGTTCTCCTTGACCGTCCGGCCGAGCAGGAACAGCTCTTCCTCGACCGTGTCCAGGCGACCGTCGGCCTTGGCCGAAGCCAGCATGGCCTCGCGACCGAGCTCCTGCAGAGCGGAAGCCAGATCGCTGTCGCTGGACCAGGGGCGCGCGGCGGCCGAAGCCACCGTGGTACGCGTGACCTCGCTGACCTTGCCCTTCAGCACGTCGCGAGCGACGTCGGCGCGGGCGGCGGTCGGCGTGGCCGAGTCGGCCAGAGCAGTACGCAGCGCACGATTGTCGGACACGGTCTGGGCGAACGAGAGCAACTCGTCACCGATGGTGACCGCCTCCGCGCTCGGAACACCGCGCAGGGCGGCTTCCAGCTCGACGCGGGCGCCTTCGAGGGCTTCGCGGCTTGACGCTGCGTACATCTACCTACATTCCTTCTAGTGGCATGGCACGACGGAGACGGTCACAGGTACGGCGAAGATCTCTCCGCCGCCCTGCACCTGACTCCGCCATCATCGGAACTCTTACTTCGCGGCCTGATCGGCGACGTCGTCGAGTTCCGCGAGGAACCGATTGACGGTGCCGGCCTGCTTGGTGCCGTCGGACAGCTCGGACGCGACCAGCTTCTCAGCGAGGTCGACCGACAGGCGGCCCACGTCGCCGCGCAGTTCGGAAACGATCTGCTGACGCTGGGCAGCGAGCTGAGCAGCGCCGTTGGCGATGATCCGGTCGCTTTCCGCGGTGGCCTGGGTCTTCATATCGGCGATGATCTGCGTGCCCTGCTGGCGCGCCTCATCACGGATACCGGCCGCCTCTTCACGGGCACCGGCGAGCTGCTCGCGGTACGCCGTGAGCGAAGCGTTGGCTTCGGCCTGTGCGGCCTCGGCGCGCTCGATGCCGCCCTCGATGGTCTCGCGACGCTCGTCCAGGACCTTCTGGTAACGCGGGATCACGTACTTCCAGAAGACGAAGAGAACGACGGCGAAGGCGACCAACGACCAGATGATGTCGTACCACGCTGGCAACAGCGGGTTCTGATTGTCCGTGCTCTCCTCCGCGAGGAGATACAGGTCAGTGGTGTTGATCATGTCGGTGTCTCAGATCAGAAGATGAAGCCGACGACGATACCGATCAGCGCCAGTGCCTCGGAGAGTGCGATACCCAGGAACATGGTGGTGCGGATCTGGCCGGCGAGCTCGGGCTGACGGGCGATACCTTCGATGGCCTTGCCGGCCACGATGCCCACGCCGATGCCCGGGCCGATGGCGGCCAGGCCGTAACCGATGGCACCGAAGCCGGAGCCTTCGAAGGTGGTGGTGGTGTCGGCGAGAGTCTGGGCGATGTAGCTCATCTTTTCGATTCCCTTTTCTTTCTTGGTGGCTCCCCGCCCGGGCGGACGAGTGAGTCAGTTCTGGGGGTTTGGAGGAGCCGCTCGGGGTTGACCGGCTCCGGGAGGTTTAGTGCTGGTCCGCGTGCAGCGACTGGTCGATGTAGACCGCGGTCAGCAGCGCGAAGATGTAGGCCTGCAGGCCGATGACCAGCAGCTCGAAGAAGGTGAAGCCGACGCCCGCGAGCAACGCGAAGGGGGCGAAGACGACGTGCCAGGTACCACTGAACAGGAAGTACTGGGTGGCTGCGAAGAACAGCACCAGCATGATGTGACCGGCCAGCATGTTGGCCATGAGTCGAATGGTCAGCGTGAACGGACGCAGGACGAAGGTCGAGATGAACTCGATCGGGATCAGCAGCGGCTGAATGGCCAGCGGGACGCCGGGCAGCACGATCGAGGACTTGATGAAGCCGAAGAAGCCGTACTTGGCGATACCCACCCAGAGGTAGGTGATGTAGGCGACGGCGGCCATCACCAGCGGCATGCCGATGCGCGCGTTCGAGGAGATGTTCAGGAACGGCACGATCGACGAGAGGTTCAGGAAGATCGTGGCGAAGAAGATCGAGGCGATGATGGCCAGGAACTTGCGGCCGTTCTCCTTGCCCAGGATCTCTTCGGCGATGTTGATCCGCACGAAGTCGAGCATGGACTCGGCGACGTTCTGCACACCGCGGGGAATCACCTTGGGGCTGCGCATCGCGAACGCGAAGCCGGCTGCCACCAGCACGGAGATCACGACCCGCATGATGGTGATGCGGTTCAACTCGAACACGGTGCCTTCGAACAGGACCGCGGGCGGGAAGAAGTCGTTCAGGCTCGGCGTGTGGAACTCTTCGGCGGCGAGGAGCAGACCCTGCTCATTGAGCTGGGTCGCAGTGGCCAGGATGACGCTCAGCGTTCTCTCCCGTGTTCGGGACCGAGGAGCCCCGTGGACTCTCGGTTCGATCGGCTATCGGTGCGGGCACAGTGCGGCCGCAGCGCGTTGAGGCGTTGCTTCCGCAGTGGTGGTGCGTGCAGAACTTTATCAAGGCGAACCCGGGTGAAACCAATCCGGCCCCCGCGGCGAGCTCGTTCCTCGGTGCGATCCGCTCCTACTATCAGAGGTAGTAGCAGGTCAGCACCCGGAATTATGGTACTCGTCACTTACCCGTCGGTGGTGAGTCTTCGCCGACCTCGCTGCCGGAGGCTTCCGGCTCGACGTACGGCGAGTTGGTGCTCATCACGCCCCAGACCTCGGAACCGAGCACCGCGACGATGGCGCCGATCAGCATGCTGACCAGGGCGCCCTTGGAATAGAAGTCCATGTTCGCCAGTACCGCCATCACCACCAGCACCACCACCATCTTGAGGAACCACGACCCCATGACCGTGGCCATGGTGATCGACGGCGACATCTTGGCGGTGGCCATGATCGAGATGACGGTCAGCAGAATGAAGCTGCCGCCGACGCCGGCGCCGATGAGGACGCCCCAGACCCCCGGCAGTCCGTCGATCGGCCACCAGATCACCAGCCCGATCAGGGTCAGCGCGAGCAACCCGAGCAGGCCGTAGCGCAGCCCGTTCTTGAGGGGGGCCAGGGAGTCGTAGACGGTCTCGGCTACGTCCCCGTCGGGCGACAGATTCGGATTCTCGGCATTCGTGGACACGCGCCAAGGCTAGCGAGTGGCGAGCCTGCGACTCAACCGAGGAGCGAAGGTGGCGGCCAGCGCGATCAGCAAGCCGACGAAGAAGAAGGGCGCCACGGCCAGCGGGGAGAACAGCGTGCACGCGGCCACCGACAGCGCCAGCACCCCCACCCACAGGTAGATCAGCAGTGCCACGCGACGCGAGGAGTGGCCCAGTTCCAGGAGCTTGTGGTGCAGGTGCATCTTGTCCGGAGTGGCGAAGCTGACACCCGCGCGCGTGCGGCGGATCACCGCCAGCACCATGTCGAGCAGCGGGATGAAGACCACCGCGGCCACCAGGATCAGGGGCGACAGCAGGGTGAACATGTCGGCGGTGCCGTACGCGCTCAGCGCCGGGCGGCCCGACGCGCTGGTCGACGCCGCGGCCAGCATCAGGCCGATCAGCATGGCGCCGGAGTCGCCCATGAAGATGCGTGCCGGGGAGAAATTGTGCGGCAGGAAGCCCAGGCACGCACCGGCCAGCGCGGTGGTGATCAGCGCAGGCGAGTAGTAGTTCACGTCGCCGCCCTGATCGTGCAGCAGACCGAGCGAGAAGATGAGGATCGCGATGGACGCGATCAGCCCGAGACCCGCGGCCAGGCCGTCGAGGCCGTCGACGAAGTTGATGGCGTTGATCGTGGTGACCGTGATGACCACGGTGAGCAGGCCCGCCTGCAGCGGGTCGAGCACCACGGTGCCGATGTCCGCGAACGGCACGTAGACCACGTACCAACTGACCCCCAACACCACGAGCACCCCGGCTGCGGTGATCTGGCCGACGAACTTGGTGAGGGCGTCCAGCCCCCACCGATCGTCGATCACGCCGACCAGCACGATCACCAGGCCGGCGGTGATCACCGCGATCATGTCGGGTGTGTAGGCGAACCCGCGGTTGAGGGCGGGCAACTGCGCCGCGAGCGCGATCGCGCACACCACGCCCAGGTACATGCCCACTCCCCCGAGGCGCGGGGTGGGGATCAAGTGCACGTCGCGTTCACGCGGGACGGCGACCGCCCCGGCACGGACCGCGAAGACGCGGACCAGCGCGGTGATCAGGTACGTGATGCCGGCGGCGGTCAGCCCGACCAGCGCCAGCTCGCGCAGCGGAACGCCGACCCCGCCGACGGAGTCCAACGCGAGCAGCTGCACGCCGCTTCCCGATCCAGTCACGCCAGACAGGCTACTCGGCACGCAGCGCCGCGAGTTCGGCCGCCACGACGTCGTGTCGGGCGCGATCGTCGGTGGGCGCGTCGAGGGCGACGCGCATCAGGTCGGCGAGGGCCGGAATCTGCGCGGCCCGCAGGCCTTCGGCGACCGCGGCCGCCGTGCCGAAGCGGATCGCCGAGCCCTCGGTGACCGGCGCGGCGTCGAACGGGGTCACCGCCTTGTCGACGATGATGCCGCTGGCCGCCAGGCGGGCCGCGGCCTCGCGGCCGGTGAGTCCGAGCGAGCTGACGTCGACGATGCCCAGATGGGTGTCGGTGCCGCCGCCGACCGGGCGCAGCCCGTGCGCGGCGAGCGCGGCCACGAGGTCGCGCGCGGTGCCCGCCACTTCGCCGGCGTAGGCCTGGAACTCCGGGGTGGCCGACTCGGCGAAGGCCACCGCCTTGGCCCCGACGGCGTGCATCGCCGGGGCACCCTGCAGGAACGGGAAGACTGCGCGATCGAGGGCTTGAGCGTGCTCGCCGCGGGCCAGCAGCAGACCACCGCGCGGTCCGCGGATCACCTTGTTGGTCGCGACGGTCACCACATCGGCGTACGGAACCGGGGAGGCCAGCACACCGCCGGCGACGAGACCCGCCAGGTGCGCGGCGTCGACCCACAGGATGCATTCGGCCTCGTCTGCGATGGCGCGCAGTCGCGGCAGATCCCAGAGGCGGGTGTACGAGGTGCCGCCGACGACCAGGATGCGCGGGCGATGGATCATCGCGAGCTCGTGCAGCTTCTCGTAGTCCACCTGCTCGGTGTCGCGGCGCACGCCGTAGTTCACGACGTTGAACCAGCGTCCGGACGAGTTGGCGCGGGAGCCGTGCGTCTGGTGGCCGCCGTGGCGCAGGCTCAACGAGAGCAGCTGATCGCCCGGTTTGGCGAAGGCGGCCAGCACGGCCAGGTTCGCGAGCACCCAGGACAGCGGCTGCACGTTTACGTATTCGGCGTCGAACAGCGCGCGGGCGCGGGCGCGGGCGAGCTCCTCGACCTCGTCGACCACCGCGCAGCCACCGTGGAAGCGGCGGCCCGGGTAGCCCTCGGCGTACTTGTCCGACAGCACCGACGCCATGGCGGCCCGCACAGCGGGGGTCGCCACCGACTCGGCCGCCAGCAACTGCAGGCCGGAGTCGCGGCGCCGCTGTTCGCGGGCGATCAGCTCGGCCATCGCGGGGTCGGCGGCGGCCAGCGCCCGCTGGTGGTCGGTCAGGTCGGCGTCGGTCATTGCGGTCTCCGCAGGTCGGCCGGATCCACGTCGAGCACGTCGGCGATGGCGTCCACGGACACCGCGCCCTCGCGCAGCACCACGGGATCGGCGCCGGTGAGGTCGACGATGGTGGAGGCCACCGCGTGATCGGCGGGACCGCCGTCGAGGTAGACGGCGACCGAGTCGCCGAGCTGCGCCCGGGCGTCGCCCACGGTGGCGGCCGGTGCGCTGCCGGAGACGTTGGCGCTGGAGACCGCCATCGGTCCCACTTCGCGGAGCACCTCGATGGCGACCGGGTGCAGCGGCATCCGCAGCATCACGGTGCCGTCGGTGTCGCCGAGGTCCCAGGCCAGCGACGGCGCCTGCTCCACCACCAGGCTCAGACCGCCCGGCCAGAACGACTGCACCAGTTCCCGGGCCTGCGGGCTGACGCGCTGCACCAGGCCGTCGACGGTGTGCCACGAGCCCACCAGAACCGGCACCGGCATGTCGCGGCCGCGGTGTTTGGCGGCGAGCAGCGCGCTCACGGCTTCGGAGTCGAAGGCATCGCAGCCCAGGCCGTACAGGGTGTCGGTGGGCAGAACCACCAGTCGGCCGGCCCGCGCGGCGCCGACCGCGGCGTGCAGCCCGGCGGCTCGTTCTTGCGGGTCACTGCAGTCGTAGACGGCGCTCACGGTTTCCATCCTTGCACGGTCGCCGGGTCGGCCCGGCGCGCGGTGACATAACGCGGACGTCCGGCCAGATCGCGGTGACCGACGACCTCGGTGAACCGGCCGTCGGCGACGAAGACGTCGACCGTTGCGGCCGCGGTGGTGTCGTCGTGCTCGAGCGCCACCACCCCGCCGGGCCGCAGGCCCTCGGCGAGTAGCGGAACGAGTTCGACGATCAGGTCCATGCCGGTCTCGCCGGAGAAGACCGCCTCCGCCGGGTCGTGCGCCACCTCCGGGGACACCGGCGCGGCGGCGGGCACGTACGGCGGGTTGCAGACGATCACGTCGACGACGCCGAGCTCGGCCCACACGTCCGGGTCGGTGACGTCGCCGGCCACCACCCGCACCCGGTCGGCCACCGACGACGGTTGCGCCGCCGCATTGCGCCGCAGGTAGTCGAGCGCCGACGGCGACCGTTCCACCGCGACCATCGCCGCGCGCGGCACCGCGGTCGCGACGGCCAGCGCGAGGGCACCGCTGCCCGAGCAGAGGTCGACCACGCGGACCGCCGCCCCGGGCTCGGCGACGTCGGCGCACGCGCGGGCGGCCCACTCGACGAGCAGTTCGGTCTCCGGGCGCGGGACGAACACTCCCGGCCCCACGGCGAGTTCCACGCCGGCGAACGAGGCCTCGGCGGTCAAGTGCTGCAACGGGATTCGCTCCGCGCGGCGGGCGATGAGGGCGTCGTACGCGGCAGCCTGCGCGGCGGTGGGATCGTCGGCCAGGATCAGCCGCCCCGGCTCGATGCCGAGCACGTGGGCCAGCAACCAGCCGGCGTCGGTGGCCGCGGCATCGATGCCCGCGGTGGCCAGCGCCGCCGCGCCCCGGGCGCGCAGCGCCGTCGCAGAAGGGTTCGAGGCAGAAGGGTTCGAGGCAAAAGGGTTCGAGGCAGAAGGGTTGGCGCCCGAACGATCAGACGGCGAGGTCACTGCTCCTCGAGTCGCGCCTGCTTGTCGGCCTCCACCAGCGCGTCGAGCAGGGCTTCCATCTCCCCGGAGAGCACCGCGTCGAGGTTGTTGGCCTTGAAGCCGATGCGGTGATCGGAGATGCGGTTCTCCGGGAAGTTGTAGGTGCGGATGCGTTCGGAGCGGTCCACGGTGCGGATCTGCGCGGCGCGGCCGGCGGCGGCCTCGGCGGCCTTCTCCTCATCCGCGGCGGCCTGCAGCCGGGCGGCGAGCACCTGCATGGCGCGCGCCTTGTTCTGGATCTGGGAGCGCTCGTTCTGACAGGTCACGACGATGCCGGTGGGCAGGTGCGTCAGGCGCACCGCCGAGTCGGTGGTGTTCACGCCCTGTCCGCCCTTGCCGGAGCTGCGGTACACGTCGACGCGCAGGTCGGAGTCGTCGATCGCGATCTCGGCGACCTCGTCGGGCTCGGGGTAGATGAGCACCCCGGCGGCCGAGGTGTGGATGCGACCCTGCGACTCGGTGACCGGCACGCGCTGCACGCGGTGCACGCCGCCCTCGAACTTCAGGCGGGACCAGACGCCGTCGCGGGACGCCTCGCGCGCCTTGATCGAGAGCGTCGCGTCCTTGTAGCCGCCGAGATCGGATTCGGTGACGCCCAGCACGGTGGCCTTCCAGCCGCGGCGCTCGCAGTACCTCAGGTACATCCGGACCAGGTCGGCGGCGAACAGCGCCGACTCCTCTCCCCCGGCCCCGGACTTCACTTCGAGTACCACGTCGTCGCCGTCGTGCGGATCGCGCGGAGCCAGCAGGTCGGTCAGCGCTGCGTCCAGTTCCGCCACCGTGGCCTCCAGCGCCGGCAGCTCCTCCGCGAAGCTCGGATCAGCTTCGGCGAGTTCGTGCGCGGCCGCCAGATCCTCACGGGCCGCGGCCAGCTTGGTGTACGTAGTCATCACCGGGCCCAGCTCGGCGAACCGTTTGCCGACTCGACGCGCGGTGGCGGGATCGTCGTGCAGCGACGGATCCGAGAGCTGCTGCTCCAGTCCCTGGTACTCGGCGAGGATGTCGTCGATCGCGGTGGCCTGCCTGCTCACGTGTACTGCGCTCCTGAACTCGCCGGTGCGGCGACTCGCGGGATGAAACGTCGAAAAGGGGTACCGGGACGACGAACGACACCCGGATGCGAACGACGCCCGGCCGCCGATCGGTGAAGATCGTGAGCCGGGCGTCGCGGGAAAGCTACTTCTGGCGCTTGCCGTACCGCTTCTCGAAGCGAGCGACGCGGCCGCCGGTGTCGAGGATCTTCTGCTTGCCGGTGTAGAACGGGTGGCACTGCGAGCAGACTTCCACGTTGATCCGGCCGTCCTTGGCAGTGCTGCGGGTCTCGAAGGTGTTGCCGCAACCGCAGACGACGGTGGTCGCCTCGTACTGGGGGTGAATGCCTTGCTTCATGGGGTCCTTAATGTTCGTGGCCGCCGGGTCATCGGGCACAGAGCGCCGATGTGAACCGGAACCGGACTGACCGGTCGATTATTCCACAGGACGGCGGCGGGTGCTAAATCACACCCGTCGGCGTTAACGCCTCGACCGGTTGCCCGCGACTATTCTAGTAGTGCACCCTTACCCGCCGACGACCCCGGGAGACGCCCTCCGATGACCACGCCCAGCGGCAGTTCCGACCGCCCCGCCCGCAAGACTCGCTGGTCACGGCGCAATCCCTACTCGGCGCGGGTGATCGAGAACAACCTGCTGACGGCGCCGGAGAGCGACAAGGAAGTGCGCCACCTGATCCTCGACATCGCCGACGCCGGACTGGAGTACCAGCCGGGCGACGCTGTCTCGGTGCTTCCGCAGAACGCACCCGAGCTCGTGGCGGCGATCATCGCCCGCCTCGGCGTCCCCGCCGACACCGAGATCACCGACCGCAAGGGCAGCCAGAGCCTGACCGCCGCCCTGACCCACGGTTTCGAGATCACGTCGGTCTCCCCGTACCTGCTGGACCACCTCGCGACGACGCTGCACAACGAGGTCGCCACGGCGCTGCTGGCCGGCGACCGCGCCGATCTCGAGGCGTGGGCGCGCGGCCGCGACGTGCTGGATCTGCTGGCGCTGGAACCGGAGTGGTCCCCCACCCCGGAGGCGCTGCTGGCCGAACTGCGGCCGTTGACCGCCCGCACCTACTCCATCTCGTCGGCGCCCAGCGTGCACGACGGCACGCTGCACCTGACGCCGGCGACGGTCCGCCACTACGCCACCGACGAGTGGGGCGCCGGCCGCGACCGCGGCGGAGCCGCCTCCACCTACCTCGCCGACCGCGTGCAGCCCGGCGACAGCGTGGGCGTGTACCTGACCCCGAATAAGAACTTCCGCCTGCCCGAACCGGACACCGACATCATCATGATCGGGCCGGGCACCGGGATCGCCCCGTTCCGCGGCTTCCTGCACGAGCGCGCCCAGGACGGCGGCAGCGGACGCAACTGGCTCTTCCACGGCGCGCGCCACCGGGACCAGGACTTCCTGTACCGCGAGGAGATCTCGAGTCTCCACTCCGACGGCGTGCTCGACCGCCTGGACGTCGCCTTCTCTCGCGAGCAGGAGGAGAAGGTCTACGTCCAGCACCTGATGGACGGCCACGGCGCCGACCTCTACCACTGGCTGCGCGACGGCGCGGTGCTCTACGTGTGCGGCGACGCCACCGAGATGGCGCAGAGCGTCGACGACGCACTGGTGGCGATCATCGTCGCGAACGAGGGCCTGCACGAAGAAGCGGCCCGTGCGCGACTGGAGGAACTCCGCGCGCAGGGCCGCTATCTTCGGGACGTGTACTAGTCCTGTACCGGACTAGTCCTGGTCGGTACTAGTCCTGATCGAGGGATCCGGGTGCGGTCTTCTGCACCTGCATGAGGAACTCGACGTTGTTGCGCGTCTTCTTCAGCTGCGACAGCAGCAGGTCGATGGCCTGCTGGCTGTCCAGGCCGCTCAGGAGACGACGCAGCTTGTGCATGATCGAGAACTCCTCGGGCGAGAGCAGCAGCTCGTCCTTACGCGTACCCGACGGGTTCACGTCGACGGCCGGGAAGATGCGCCGCTCAGAGATCTTGCGGTCGAGCTTGAGCTCGGCGTTGCCGGTGCCCTTGAACTCCTCGAAGATCACCGTGTCGCCGGTGGAGCCGGTCTCGACCATCGCGGTGGCGATGATGGTCAGCGACCCGCCGTTCTCGATGTTGCGGGCGGCGCCCAGGAAACGCTTCGGCGGGTACAGCGCCGTCGAATCCACACCGCCGGACAGGATGCGGCCCGACGCCGGGGAGGCGTTGTTGTAGGCGCGACCGAGGCGGGTGATCGAGTCGAGCAGCACCACGACGTCCTTGCCCTGCTCCACCAGGCGCTTGGCGCGCTCGATGGCCAGTTCGGCGACGGTGGTGTGATCGGACGGCGGCCGGTCGAAGGTGGAGGCGATGACCTCGCCCTTCACCGAGCGCTGCATGTCGGTGACCTCTTCGGGCCGCTCGTCCACCAGCACCACCATGAGGTGGCATTCGGGATTGTTGGTGGTGATTGCGTTGGCGATGTCCTGCAGGATGGTGGTCTTACCGGCCTTGGGCGGCGAGACGATCAGCGCGCGCTGCCCCTTGCCGATCGGCATGATCAGGTCGATCACGCGGGTCGACAGACGCTCCGGCGTGGTCTCCAGACGCAGCCGCTCGTTCGGGTACAGCGGGGTGAGCTTGGCGAAGTCCGGGCGCTTGCGGGCCTGGTCCGGCTCGCCGCCGTTGACCGTGTCCAGCCGCACCATCGGGTTGAACTTCTGCCGCTGGTTGCCCTGCTGCTGCTGGTCAGTGCCCTCGCGCGGCACCTTCACCGCACCGGTGATCGCGTCGCCGCGGCGCAGTCCGTAGCGGCGGACCATGTTCATCGACACATAGACGTCGTTCGGTCCGGGCAGGTAACCGGAGGTCCGGACGAAAGCGTAGTTGTCGAGCACGTCGAGGATGCCGGCGACGGGTGCGACGACGTCGCCCTCGTTCAGCTGCGGCTCACCCTGGTCGCCACCGCGATCGCGGCCGCGACGGTTGCGCTCGCGCACGCGACGGCCGCGGCGACGACCGCCGCCTTCGCCGTCGTCGTCGGAGTGCTGATCCTGGTTGCGCTGCTGGTGCTGCTGCCCGCCCTGGTTCTGCTGGCCCTGATTCTGCTGGCCACGGTTGCGGTTGCCCTGCTGCTCGCCCTGGCTCTTGTCGCCGGCGTTCTTGTCACCCGAGTTCCGGTCGCCCTGGTTGCGGTCGCCCTGGTTGCGGTCGTTCCGGTTGCGCCGGTTGCGGCCGCCCTCGGAGGACTGTTCGCCCTGGTCGGCGCCGTCGCCCCTGCCGCGACGCTCGCCGGTCGGGGCGTCGCTCTTGGGTGCATCGTTCTTGGGTGCGTCGTTCTTGGGTGCATCACTCTGAGGAGCGTCTGCCTGCGGGGCCTCGGTCTTGCGGGCCTCGGTCTTCGGGGCGTCCGCCTGCGGGGCCTCGGCCTTCGGGGCGTCAGCCTTGGGCGCCTCGGTCTTGGGCGCCTCGGTCTTGGGCGCCTCGGCCTTGGGCGGCTCGGCGGCGGGGGCCGCGGCCTTGCGCGCCGCGCCACCGCTCTGGTGGGTGCGGATGGCGTCAATCAGATCGCCCTTGCGCATGCCCGAGGTGCCTTTGATGCCCAGCTCACCGGCCAGACCGCGCAGCTGCGGCAGCAGCATGGAGCTCAGACCACGCGGGGCGGCGGCGGGGGTGCTCAGGTCCGTATCGGTCACGGATATCCTTTCGTTCCCTACGGCAGACGCCGCGGGGCCCACTGGAAGCAGTGGTATGGAGGTTCTCGATGCTCTGCCGCGGCGAGAAGATGCGACCGGTCCCGTACGTCAACGGCGTGTTTCCGAGAGAAAGGACGGCCGCGCCGGTGACTCGTGAAGAAGCGAGCGCGAAATTCTGCGCGGCGGAACGGCCCCAGTGTAGCACCATCGACGTCAGGGCAGCGTCGACACACCCTCGCCGATCAGCAGCGGCGTCATGACGAACCCGTGCTCGGCGGCCACCGCTGCGTCGTCGGCATCCAGCTCGGCGGTCCCCAGCACCAGCACCGCGGGGCCCGCACCGGACACCGTCGCGGCATGACCGCGGGCCCGTAGCGCGGTGACCAACGCATGCGTGTGCGGCAGGGCCGGAGCGCGATAGTCCTGGTGGAGGCGGTCTTCGGTGGCCGCGAACAGCAGATCCGGATCGTCGGTGAGCGCCACCACGGCCAAGGCCGCGCGGCTGACGTTGAAAACCGCGTCGGCGCGCGGCACGTCGTCGGGCAGCAGGCCGCGGGTCACCGTCGTCGACGATTCGAACTCCGGCACGAACGCCGTCGCCACCACCGCGGGATGCGTGTCGACCCGACGCGCGAAGTAGCCGCCGTCCTCGGTCATCCAGGTGACCACGCCGCCGCCGAGCACGCTGGCCGCGGCATTGTCGGGATGGCCTTCGAACTCGCCGGAGAGCTGCACCAGTTCTGCGTCGGTGAGTCCGGGTCGTCGTCCATCCGCCGCGATCAGTGCCGATGCGGCGGCCAGTCCCCCGACCACCGCTGCGGCTGACGACCCGAGGCCCCGCGAATGGGGAATCACATTGACGCACGTCAGGTGCAGTCCGGCCGCCGAGACGCCGGCGAACTCCAGTCCGCGCGCCACGGCCCGGGCCACCAGGTGGCTGCCGTCGCGCGGCACCTGATCGGCCGCCGCACCGGACACGTTCACCACCACGCCGTCGTCGGTGGTCTCCACCGTGACCTCGTCGTAGATGCCCAGGGCCAGACCGAGACAGTCGAAGCCGGGACCCAGGTTGGCCGACGACGCGGGCACGCGCACACGCACGCGCAGACCGGCGGCCAACGCCAGATCGGTGTCCGGTGCGCCGGCCCGGATCGCGGGAGAAGCACTCATCGGCGGCGTCTACCCCACACCGAGGGCGCTGGCGACGGCGACCGGATCCACCTGAATCGCCTGCACCTGCGGCATGTCCTTGAGCGCCGTGTCCGGGTCCTTCAGTCCGTTGCCGGTCACCGTGCACACCACGAGCGAGCCCGGCTTGACCCAGCCTTCGGCGTGCGCGGCCAACAGACCGGCGACGCTGGCGGCCGAAGCCGGCTCCACGAAGACGCCGACCTTGCCCGCGAGCAGACGGTAGGCCTCGAGCAGCTTCTCGTCGGTGGCGGCGCGGAACTGGCCGTTCGACTCCTCCTTGGCGGCGACGGCCTGGTTCCAGCTGGCCGGCGCACCGATGCGGATGGCGGTGGCGATGGTCTCCGGGTCGCTCACCGGATGGCCGAGGACCAGCGGGGCGGCACCGGCGGCCTGCACGCCGAGCATGCGCGGCAGGGAGTCGATGATGCCGTCGGCGTGGTACTCGCGGTAGCCCTTCCAGTACGCGGTGATGTTGCCCGCGTTGCCGACCGGGAGCGCGTGCACGTCGGGGGCGCGGCCCAGGACGTCGACGATCTCGAAGGAAGCGGTCTTCTGGCCCTCGATGCGGGCCGGGTTCACCGAGTTCACCAGTTCGATCTCGTCGAACTCGGAGGTTACCTTGCGGGCCAGCTCCAGGCAGTCGTCGAAGTTGCCCTGCACCTGGATCACCTTGGCGCCGTGCATCACGGCCTGCGCGAGCTTGCCCATGGCGATCTTGCCCTCGGGGATCAGCACGGCGCTAGTGATGCCCGCGCGGGTGGCGTACGCGGCGGCCGAGGCCGACGTGTTGCCGGTGGAGGCGCACAGCACGGCGCGCTTGCCGTTGTTGACGGCCGTGGTGACCGCCATCGTCATGCCGCGGTCCTTGAACGAACCGGTCGGGTTGAGGCCCTCCACCTTCAGGTACACCTCGCACCCGGTGAGTTCGCCCAGGTACGGCGCGTGGATCAGCGGGGTGCCGCCCTCGAGGAGGGTCACGATCTCCCAGTCGTCGCCGACCGGCATTCGATCGCGGTAGGCCTCGATGAGGCCGGGCCAGCCGCGGTGCACGGGGTCGTGGGTCTGCTTAGTCATTGGTTCCCTCCAGGCGGAGCACGCTGGACACCTTGATGACGGAGTCCATTTCTTCAAGTGCGGCAACAGTTTCCGACTGTGCGCGGTCGGTGGCGCGATGCGTGACGACGATCAGGCGCGCGTCTTCGCCGGCGCCCTCCTGGCGCACGGCCGAGATGCTGACGCCCTGCTTGGCGAACTCGCCGGCGACCTGCGCCAGCACGCCCGGCCGGTCGGCGACGCGCATCGACACGTAGTAGCGCGTCTGCGCCTCGTCGATCGACGCGATCGGCAGCGAGGCGTAGGTCGATTCCAGCGGTCCGCGGCCGCCGTTGACGCGGTTGCGCGCGGCCATCACCAGATCGCCCATCACGGCGGCGGCGGTCGGCGCGCCACCGGCGCCCTGGCCGTAGAACATCAGGCGGCCGGCGTTCGCCGACTCCACCACCACGGCGTTGAACGCGCCGTTGACGGTGGCCAGCGGGTGCTCGTTCGGGATCAGCGCCGGGTAGACGCGGGCCGAGATCCGCTCGGTGCCGTCGGCGTCGGTCATCCGCTCGCAGATGGCGAGCAGCTTGACGGTGCAGTCGAACTGGGCGGCGGCTTCCAGGTCGGCGGGCTTGATCGCGGTGATGCCCTCGCGGTACACGTCGTCGGCCGTGACCCGGGTGTGGAAGGCGATCGACGCGAGGATCGCGGCCTTCGCGGCGGCGTCGTAGCCCTCCACGTCGGCGGTCGGATCGGCCTCGGCGTAGCCCAGACGTCCGGCCTCGGCGAGCACCTCGTCGTAGTCGGCGCCGGTCTCGGCCATCTCGGACAGGATGAAGTTGGTGGTGCCGTTGACGATGCCGGCCACGCGGTTCACCGAATCACCGGCCAGCGATTGCGTGAGCGGGCGGATCACCGGGATCGCACCGGCCACCGCGGCTTCGAAGTACAGGTCCACCCGGTGCCGGGCGGCAGCCTCGGAGAGTTCCCCGGCGTGCACGGCCATCAGCGCCTTGTTGGCGGTGATCACCGACTTGCCTGCTTCGAGGGCGGCGCGGATCAGCGTGCGGGCCGGCTCGATGCCGCCGACCAGCTCCACGACGATGTCGACGTCGTCGCGGGCCACCAGGGCCGCCGGATCGGTGGTCAGCAGTGCCGGATCGATACCCGGACGCGCCTTGGCCGCGTCGCGCACCGCGACGCCGCGCACCTGCACCGGGGCGCCGACGCGGGAGCGGATGTCGCCGGAACTCTCGGTGAGGATGCGCACCACCTCGGCACCCACGTTGCCCATGCCCAGAACCGCTACGCCGATCGGGCGTGCGCCGCTGTCACTCATTGCCTACCTCCAGGCTCAGGAAGTCCTCGACACTCTCCCGGCGCAGGATCGCGCGCGAGGTGCCCTCGTTCACCGCGACCACGGCCGGTCGCGGCGCCATGTTGTATCGACTCGACATCGAATAGCAATACGCGCCGGTCGCGCCCACCGCGAGCAGATCGCCGGGCGCCAGGTCCTCGGGCAACCAGCAGTCGCGGATCACGATGTCGCCGCTCTCGCAGTGCTTGCCCACCACGCGGCAGACCACGGCGCTGGCCGTCGACTCGCGCGAGGCCAGACGGACGTCGTACTCGGCGTCGTACAGCACGGTGCGGATGTTGTCGCTCATGCCGCCGTCGACGGAGACGTAACGGCGCACGGTCTTGCCGTCGAGGGCCACGTCCTTGATGGTGCCGACGCGGTACAGGGTGATGCCTGCCGGTCCGGCGATGGCGCGGCCCGGTTCGACGGCGATCAGCGGCATCGGCAGCCCCAGGCGCGTGGATTCGCGTTCGACGATGGCGGCCAGCGCGTCGGCGAGGATCTTGACCGGCGGCGGATCGTCGCTCGGGACGTAGGCGATGCCCAGTCCCCCGCCGAGATCCAGCACTCGGATCTGGCTGGTCTTCTCGACGCCGAACTCGGCGACCACCTCGGCCAGCAGCGACAGCACCCGCTGCGCGGCCAGCTCGAAGCCGTCGATCTCGAAGATCTGCGAGCCGATGTGGCTGTGCAGACCCACCAGGCGCAGGTTCTCGGTGGCGAAGACAGCGCGGATCGCGTCCATCGCCACGCCGCCGGCCAGCGCGAAGCCGAACTTCTGGTCCTCGTGCGCGGTGGAGATGAACTCGTGGGTGTGCGCCTCGACGCCGGGCGTCACGCGCACCAGCACCTCGGCCACCACGCCGCGCTCGCCGGCGAGCCGATCGAGGCGCTCGATCTCGATCATCGAATCGAGGATGATGTGGCCGACGCCGGCGGCCAGCGCCGCGTCGAGCTCGGCCTCGCTCTTGTTGTTGCCGTGCAGCGCGATGTGCTCGGCCGGGAAGCCGGCGTGCAGCGCGATGGCCAGTTCGTCGCCGGTGCACACGTCCAGGGACAGCCCCTCGGACTGCACCCACTTGGCGACCTGCACCGAGAGGAAGGCCTTCGACGCGTAGTGCACGCGGCCGTACGGACCGAATGCGGCCTGCATGTCGGCGCAGCGCGAGCGGAAGTCGGCCTCGTCGTACACGAACAGCGGGGTGCCGTAGTCCTGCGCGAGCTGATCGACGGTCACCCCGGCGATCTCGAGAACGCCGTCGGCGTTGCGAGAAGCGTTGCGCGGGAAGACATTTGCGGGGATCTCGGCCATCGCCTCGGGAGAGCTCGGCCGTTCCGCGAGATGCGGAGCAGCGAGGATCTCGGCGTGCCGGGGGCCTGCGGGGTGTGCCATGGAGTTCCCTTACATCCGTTCCGGAGCGGTGATGCCGACCAGTTCCATACCGTTGGCGAGGACCTGGCGGGTGGCGGCGCAGAGTGCCAGGCGCGCGGAGTGCACGTCGGTGGCCTCCTCGTCGCCCTGCGGCAGCACGCGGCAGTGCGCGTAGAAACGATGGTACGAGCCGGCCAACGACTCCAGGTAACGCGGAATCCGGTGCGGCTCACGCAGTTCCGCCGCGGTGGACACCACTTCGCCGAAGTCGCCGAGGGTGCGGATCAGCTCGCCCTCGGCCGGTTCGACCAGCAGATCCAGGTGCGACTGATCGGCCTGCAGGCCGTGCTCGGCCGCGTTGCGGGCCAGCGCGCACAGCCGTGCGTGGGCGTACTGCACGTAGTACACCGGGTTGTCCGAGGACTGCTTACGCAGCAGATCGATGTCGATGTCGATGTTGACGTCGATCGACGACCGGATCAGCGCGTAGCGGGCGGCGTCGACGCCGACGGCCTCGACGAGGTCGTCGAGGGTGATGACGGTGCCCGCACGCTTGCTCATCCGGACCGGCTTGCCGTCGCGGACCAGGTTCACCATCTGCCCGATGAGGACCTCGACGTGGTCGGCGTCGTAGCCGAGCGCGGCGGCCGCGGCCTTGAGGCGCACCACGTAGCCGTGGTGATCGGCGCCGAGCATGTAGATGAGGTGGTTGAACCCGCGGTCGTGCTTGTCCTTGAGGTAGGCGATGTCGCCGGCGATGTAGGCGGCGTTGCCGTCGCTCTTGAGGACCACGCGGTCCTTGTCGTCGCCGTAATTGGTGGACCGCAGCCACCACGCGCCGTCGTGCTCGTACAGGTTGTCGCTGGCCTTGAGCTCGGCGATCGCCGCCTCCACCAGGCCGCGGTCGAACATCGAGTTCTCGTGCGTGTACACGTCGAAGACGGTGCCGAAGTCACTCAGGGTGGTCTTGATGTGCGTGAACATCAGGTCCACGCCGATCGACCGGAAGGTCTCCAGGCGCTCGCCCTCGGGCAGTTCCAGCACGTTCGGCACCGCGGCGATCACCTGGTCGGCGATCTCGGAGATGTAGTCGCCGGCGTAGCCGTCCTCGGGGGTCGGCGCACCGGAGGCCGCCGCCTCCAGGGACCGAGCGAAGCGGGTGATCTGCTCGCCGTGGTCGTTGAAGTAGTACTCGCGGGTCACCGCGGCGCCGCGCGCGGCCAGCACGCGACCCAGTGCGTCGCCGACGGCCGCCCAGCGGGTGCCGCCGAGGTGGATGGGCCCGGTCGGGTTGGCCGAGACGAACTCCAGGTTCACCACGGCGTCGGAGAGTTCGTCGCCGCGGCCGTAGGCCTCGCCCTGCTCCAGGATGGTGGCGACGGTGACGTTCTGCGCGGCCGCGGCCAGGCGCAGGTTCACGAACCCGGGACCGGCCAGATCGGCGTCGGCGATGCCGTCGGAAGCGCGCAGCTCCTCCACCAGCCAGCCGGCCAGTTCGCGCGGATTCACACCGGCACGCTTGCCCACCTGCAACGCGATGTTGGTGGCGTAATCGCCGTGCTCAGGGTTGCGCGGACGCTCCACCACCACGGTGTCGGGGATCAGCGAAACGTCCAGTTCGCGCGCGGAGAACACTGCCAGCGTCGCAGTGCGGATCAAAGCTGCCAGATCGGTGGGAGTCACGGCTCCCCATCCTATTGTTTTCCCCCCGCTCGGCGACAATCGGATGCCCGATCAGGACCGACGCGAGTACTCCGACGCCTCGGCGACCAGTTCCGGCGACGGCGTGATCCCGGTGTACAGCGCGAACTGGGCGGCCGCCTGGCCGGCGATCACCGCGTCGCCGCTGATCACCGGCTTGCCCGCGGCCCGGAGTGCACGCACCAGCGGAGTGTCCGGCGGCAGAGCGACCACGTCGAAGCCGGCGCGGGCCGCCTCGATCACCGCCGTGGGGAACGGCAGCTGCTCCGCGGCGTCGCCGCTCATGCCCATCGGCGTGGCGTTCACGAGCAGGTCGGGCCGGTCGTCGTCGGCCAGCGCGCTGCGATAGGCGAAGCCGTAGCGGCCGGCCAGGTCGGTACCGGTCTGCGTGTTCCGCGCCACCACCGTCACCTCGCTGAAACCCGCCTCCCGCAACGCGGCGACCACCGCCTTGGCCATGCCACCGCTACCGGCCACCGCGACCGACCACGAACGATCGAAATCGGAGTCGGCGAGCAGGTCGGCGACCGCCTGGAAATCGGTGTTGTAGGCGTGCAGCACGCCCGCCTCGTTGACGATGGTGTTCACCGAGTCGATGGCGGCGGCCGACGGTTCGGTCACATCCACCAGCTCCAACACCGCTTCCTTGTAAGGCATGGAGACGGCGGCGCCGCGGATCGGGAGCCCGCGGATTCCGGCGACGGCCGCGGCGATGTCGGTGGGCGCGAACGCCTTGTAGACGTAGTTCAGGCCGAGCGCGTTGTACAGGTAGTTGTGGAAGCGGGTGCCGATGTTCGACGGCCGCGCGGCCAGCGAGACGCACAGGACGGTGTCGCGATCCAGAACACGGGCGTGCGACGACTCAGATGAACTCATGCGTCGAGCCTACGATCTGCCGTGGCATGATCGGGCGCATGCGTGTGAGCGGGTTTCTCGTCGTCATGGTGGCCCTCGGGGTGGTGGGCGTGGTGTGGATGATCGCCGACATCGTCAACCTCGGCTGGGGCGGCGTCCCGGGCAGCACCTACGCCTGCGGCGTCCTCGGCGTGCTCCTGATCGGCTTCGCCATGTACCGCGAGTTCGGCGGTCAGCCGTTGATCTCGTCGGTCCCCGGCCACGAGAGCCAGGCCCAGCAGTTCGAGGAGCAGCAGCGTCGCGACGGGCTGCGCTGATCCGATGACCTCCCCCACGATCGCCGAGCAGCTGCTCGACGCCCAGGTGAGCTGGACGCTCGCGCGCCTGACCGGCGACGAAGTCCCCGTCCTGGTGACCGCCGTGGTCGACGATGCCCTGGCCACCGCCGCCGCGGTGACGATCGGCGAGCTCGTCGACCCCGCGGAAGTGAAGACCCTGGCCCGGCTGGCCGCCACCCGCGCACCGGCCAGCTCCGCCGCGACCACGCTCGCCGAGACCGCCGCGCAGATCCTGTCCGACGGCCCCGCCGACGAGTACACGCTCCGCGAACTGATCGACCGCGAGAACGTCGAACGCCTCACCGACGAGATGCTGGCGCTGACCCCCACCCTGGCGAAGGCGCTCGACGACCTGACCAGCAGCCCGCTGGTGGCATCACTGGCTTCGCGTTTCGTCGGCCGCATCGTGAACGACGTCCTGGCCGGCAACCGCGCGGTGGCCGAGCGCATCCCCGGGGTCGGTTCCCTGATGAATCTGGGCACTTCGGTGGCGGGCAAGGCGATCGGCAAGACCGGCGAGCAGTTCGAGCAGCTGTTCGGCGACACCGCCGCCAAGGGCGCCGAGTTCGCCATGAGCCGCCTGAACAAGATCATCATCGCCACCCTTGACGACCCGCAGACCCGCACCGCGGTCCTCGAGGTGTTCGACCTGTACGCCGACCGCCCCGCCGGTCACGGCGAGCGCCTGCTCCCCTACGACGACGCCCTGCGCGTGGCCGGCCTGGGCCAGGACCTCGCCATCACCGCCGCCGCGAGCGCCCCGGTGCTGGCGCTGCTGGACGCCTTCGTCGACGGCTTCTTCGCGACCTACGCCGATCATCCGGCGGCGGTGCTGATCGAAGACATCGACCTCACCCGCGACGACCTCGTCGAACGAGCCGTGGCGATGGCACCGCGCCTGCTGGCGGCCGCCGCCGCCAGCGGCGAGCTGGAGAGGGTCGTCACCGAGCACCTCGCGCCGTTCTACGCCTCGCCAGAAGTCGCCGCCATCCTGGGTGCGCAGGTTTAGCGAAACCGCTTTCGGGGTACCCGGGTCACATGGCTGCCAACAACACCCACCCGAATCCGAACGCGCGTGCCCCGGCCGATCCCCCGCGCCCCGATCCACCGATGACGCCCGGGCAACGCGACGTCGAGAAGCGCTGGGGCGATCCCGCCGGGTACCGCGGGCCGATGCTCTACGCGGTCCTCGTGGTGGTGATCGCGATGGTCTTCCTGCTGCTGTTCGCGCTGCTCGACGGCATGCTCGCCATGGCGGTGGCGGTACCGGCCACCTTCCTGATCGGCGGCCTGGGCGCCCTCGGTCTGGGCATGTCGACGTATATGCGACGTCGTTCCTGGGTCGGCTGGGAGGGCACTGCCTGGTTCCTGCTCGTCCTCATGCTCGTCGCGCTGCCACTCCCCGCAATGGCACTCTGACCGGATCCAGCCCCGCGCCGATCGAACCCGACCCGGCTCACGCGGGCGGGTTGATGGTCCGCGCGCTGGCGACGTAGCCGACGATCGGGCTCACGCGCAGTTCCACATGGGCGTCCACCGCCAGGTCCCGGCGGGTTCGCGCGCTGCGGATCGTCCATCGCTGTGGGCCGTCCGGCGTGTGGCAGACCAGTTCGTAGCGGGAACGACGACGGTCGAGCCCGGAGTCGCGGCGCTCGAAGATCGCCTCCTGGACGATGCCCGGCAGGACGTCGCCCATCCGGCGTTCGCGGATGCTCACCACGCGCCCGGTCACTCGACGGCGCAGCACCAGATCGAGGACGCCGATCACCACCTGTGCGGCGCCGAGCAGCACCGGCACCATCGCGACGACGATCAACGCCGTCCCCCAGCCGGTCGGTGCGGTGGGTTCCAATCCCACCGTTGCAGCGTCGGTGTCCGACAGCAGATCGCCGCTGCGCAGCCGCCATCCGATCCAGACGATCGCCGCACCGACGGCCAACTTGATCAGACCCCGCAGCACCAGGCCCCCGGGGGCGCGCCCGCTCCAGGGCCGGAGGGACACCCCCGCTCGATGCGACCATTGTTCGACCGAACCGAACGACATGACTGCTCACCCTGCCTTCGCTGTATCGCGACCATACCGAGGAAATGACGAAATAAGGCGAATGTCCGTTTTCGTCTCGACGACAGGTCCCGCTTCGCCGCGCCTGCCGCCGAACGCGCAGGGGGCAGCGTCCACCTGACCCTGGTGGTCAGGCGGCGGGGTGGTGTGGGGTGCTCGAGTGGCCCTCGTGGCCGTTGTGGTCGACCGAATCGGCGTGATCGTCGTCGGTGCTGGCGCGGGCCCGGTGCGGCGCGAACTGCTCGGGGTGGAACACGGGGTTGACCTGCCACGCGCCCCCGCGGCCGGCGGGGCGCCACGCGACGCGCCCGGCGCGGGCGCCGCGTTCGAGGATGACCGACTCCCACTGGCCCCACTTGTCGCCGGAACTGCGGTTATGACGGCCGCAGGCGCCGCCGAGGTGGTCGATGTCGGTGAGTCCGCCGCGGGACCAGTCGGGCATGTGGTGCGCCTCAGTCCGAACGAACGGCACCGAGCAGCCCGGCCCGGTGCAGCCGCGGTCGCGCGCGAACAGCGCGAGGCGTTGGGCCAGGCTCGCGAACCGACGGGCGCGCCCCAGGTACAGGCACTGCCCGGTGGCCGCGGAGAACACGGCGAGGTGGGGTACGGCGTCGGCGGCCAGCTTCACCAGATCGGAGATCGGCAGGCGCGCGCCGGTGGCGGTCCACGCGATCCCGGCCTGCCGGGCCAGATCCTCGTCGGTCACCGTCACCACCACCTGCGACGGGATGCGGTCGGGCGCGGGCTGACCGGCCAGCGCGAGCGCCCATTCGCAGAGTGCCTCGAGCGCATCGTGTTGGCGTTGACCGATGGTGCGGTCGTCCCGGGCCGCGGCGGCAGCCAATACGGCGGGGTCCAGGCCGGGCTGATCGGCGGCGCCGCGCGGGGATTCCGGGTCGTCGGGGTTGTTCATGCCTGCCGCCGCCCACTGGTGCAGCACCACTTCGAGCTTGGCACGCAGCGTCGGAGTGAGCAGCGCCCGGACCTTGCTCATCATCTGCCGGTTCTGCGGCTGCAGGTGGAAACCGCGTTGACGGCGACGTTCGCGGTCGTCGGTGAGCGTGCCGTCGGGGTCGAGCCAGGCGAGGATGCGGTTGCCGACCGTCACCAGCGCACCCGGATCCAGTTCCCGGGCCGCCGCGGCCAGCATCGTTTCGGCCTGGGCGCGCTCGTCGGGCGCGATGCGGCTGGGCAGCCGATCCATCGCCTCCGCGATCACCGACACGTGTTCGGCGCCGATCTCTCCGTCGGCCACCGCTGCGGCGGTATCGGGCAGCGCAGGCTCGAGCTTCTCGCCGGTCATCGCGGTGAACCGCGCAATGCCGGTGGCGGTGACCTTGCGACGACGGGCTTCGCCGTCGCCGAGGCGGACCCCACGGGCGTACAGCGAGTGGACCGACATGAATCCGGCGGTCGAGTCGACGTCGCGGTCGGAGACCTCCAGATACAGCGCGGCGTCGAAGACCTCGCCCCGCCGACGGGTCTGCTCGCGCAGCTCCAATACGTCGAGCAGTTCCGATTCCGCGTGGCCGGACAGCGCTCCCGACAGGCTCGCGGTCGCCAGCCGCTTCTCGGCTTCGTCGTGGACCGCCAGCAATTGGGCGACGGAGAGTTCGGAGAGGATGCGCCGCAGTCCGGTGGCGTCGAATCCGGCGTCGTTACTCGCGAATCCGCTCACAGCGACCCCCTCCTTCCTTTTCTCGCATTAATGTAACGCGCGCCTACGACAATTCATTCCGCCCCAGGAAAGTCATTTTTCCGACTCCCAGAGAATCATTCCGCAGCCCTAACATAGCCATAATCTACCTCGCGCCTCGGACAATTTAGTGCCGCACAACGACACATCGACGCTCTCGTTCCGCCTGTTCACAGCCCCATCACTCCGACCCATACGGTACGTCACCGTGCCGACAATTCCCGTATTTGATGGCGGCTGATTTTGCCTCAAGTTCGATTTAATCAACGAATTACGTAAGGGCATATTATATACCCAGGAGCCGACAGAAATGGCACCCGATTACGGCTTCTGCACAGAATGCTCCGCGATATTATCGCCGCACCATCACGACAATGCGGGATTCAGTTCCGACCGCAGAGCATTAAGCGTTGTGCGCAACCGCCGCGAGACATGCACCTGCGAGATGCCCACGGTCTCAGCGATCTCCCGCTGCGACTTTTCGTCGCGGAATCGCAGACGCAGGATGCGCCGGTCCGTCGACGCCAGCACCCGGAGTGCCGGGGCCAGAGCCAATCGGTCGTCAACCGCCCGGTAGCCGGGGTCCGGTGCGCCGAACCCGTCCGGGCGGGCGGCATCCAGGGACACGACCGTCACCAACTCACCCTGCTCCCGCAATCGTCGGGGCACCCGGATGGTCGGCACCCGGTCCCGGAAGTGCCGCCGCACTTCGCCCATCACGGTGGGGACGGCGAACGACAGCAGGTCCGCGCCCGCGGCGGGATCGAAGCGGTCGACGGCCTGGATGACGCCGACGCGCGCCACCTGAAGCAGGTCATCGAAAGGCTCCCCGCGGCCGCTGTAGCGGCACGCGATGTGCTCGGCGAGCGGGAGACACAGCACGATCGCCCGGGCCCGCAGGCGGTCGCAGTGCTCGTCGCCTGCGCCGCATGCGGCGCGCTCGCGCAGGAGCTCCGCCGCGCGGGCGTATCGGTCGTCATCGAGTGTGGTCATCGCCGCCGCCATAGCCGGGCCGTCGACCTACCGGCGGCAGGCCGAACCGGTACTTCCGACGCTACCGAGACCCGACTCCGTCGACAACCTGCGAAGACACCTGGCACAAGCACTACCTGCCGGACAGAATCGGTCCTGACCATTGCGCCCTCCGCGCTCGTTCACCAGGCAACCGCAACGCACGGCACCGCTATCGGTAGCACCATGGGGCTGTCCGGTGCCGCCGCGACGTCCGCAGGCTTAGCGACTATCGGCGGCGGTTCACTCGCCGCTGGCGGATTCGGCGTCGCTGGCGGCACCATCCTCATTTCGGGCATCGGAGGCGTTGCTGGTGCAGGGGCGGCCGCCACCGGGACCCGATACAGTCCACTGGCTTCGCGCTCAGTGACGGCAGATGCAATCAAGCTCGACCTCGTGGCACGAGTTATCATCGCCGATTCGCCAGACCGCGATGAGAAGATGAGGCGCGTCGTCGAGAGTCTTCAGGAGTCGATCAATGCGCTAAGCGATCGGACCAAGCTTCTAGCCGAGAAGATCGCTGAACTCAAGAAGGAGAAGGCTGTAGCCGACGCTGAGAACAAGGCCCTCAAAGAGACGATCAAAGCGATGAAGTCCGAAAAGGTCGAAACGCAAGCAGCCCAAACGGCGCTGACCGTGGTGCGTGACCGACTGCCGGAGTTTACCCGCTGTGAATGACGACATCGAGCGCAACTTGGACACACAAGCGCGCCGGCTGGCCGATCTCGACGCGCTCATCAGCGCCGCTCTCGACGACGACCTGGAAATCGAGATTCCGGAGAGCCCTCGACGCCAGACATACACGGAACTCACCGCGTACAACGACGCGCTCCGCAACGAGCGCGACTGGACAGACATCGACCTCGATGCCGTATTGACCGACCAGCAGCGCGCCGCATGGGAGTTGTGGAGGACCAAGCACCGCCTGGAGTGGAGGCACGGCGACTACCTCGCGGTTGGTGCGGTTGGTTTCGTCGGGCTCCTATGCACATGGTTCGACGCCTCGATCGACCGCGCGCTAAGGGATCGGCTAAGGACTCTGACCGAGTCTTCATTGGTCCAGCGCTGGGAAGCGGCTGGCAAGCGTCTCCCGATCGACTACATGGGGCCTGGCTTCGGCGGCCGTGCGCACCGCGTCAAAGCTGCAGGCCATGATCTTGCCCGCCCAATCGAGGCGATCCGTCAAGTCATGGCGGGCGAGTTCCGCGGGATTCGGTGGCAGAACGGGATAGCAGCCCCCATCGTCAACGGCGCGTACCAGGGAAACATCCCGTTCACTGAGGCAGCGCTCCGACTCGGCCAGCATCTTCTGGCTGATGTCATCACCCCGATGAGCTTGCCCATCCCAGGCATGTCCCTCCTATACGAGAGCAATAGCGAAGCCCTTCGGAAGTTCGCTCTCCACTCCTATAGCGGGCTTGAGGCCGGTGGCGGCTGGAATGTCCGCAGCGGGCTGGCCACACCGAGTATGACGGTCGTCATGACAGAACTGCTTATCCGCACCTATGTCCACGCCAAGGCTTACCAGAGGACGGGAACCGCCGAACTCGACTGGCCGCAACAACGACGTCGCACGGAGCTACTACTTGCTGCGCATGGGCTGGTCTCGGCAATCTCCCTCGGAAAGGTCACAGCCCAGATCGCTGCACACGGTGCAGCCGGCAATTTCTGGCGAGCCGCACATCCATCACACGTCCGGCACGCGAACATCCCAGCACTCCTGCGCACGGGAACACTCGCTGCGACGGTGGTGACAGATGCATACCGCGCGTCGAAGATCCCCGGTGCTCGCTCATGGGACGAACTATTCGTAGCGACCGCCCAGCCATGGCAGCTCGACCTTGTGGGTCGATTCGAATGTTCAAGTGCCCTAACCGATCTTCCGCTCGATGTCAGCTAGCCGAGTGTGACTTGGTCAAGCCAGACTTTCGCCGCTGTCTGGGGGGACTCGAGACCGACCTGACTCCTTCGCTCAAGAACGCCCAGAACTGCGACCATGGGATAGTGCCCCTTGGGGTGGTGGACTTCGGATCGGGCGTAGAGTCACGCGTTCTGATCAACGAGTCGTTGTGAACGCTATGCGATTTGGGCTTGCGCGTCCAGGAGTGCGGCGGCCTTGTCCTTCTCGGCGAGGACCTCGCGTAGCTCGTCCATGGAGACCTCGGACATGTATCTGCGGGTGACTTGCCATTCGTCGTGTGCGTCGATCACGACGGCGGTCGCGAGTCGGAGGAACGCGGCGGGGTTCGGGAAGATCTCCACGACGTCGGCGCGTCGTTTGATTTCCTTGTTCAGTCGCTCGATCGGGTTGTTCGACCAGATTTTCTGCCAGTGCGGCTTCGGGAACGCTGAGAATGCCAGCACGTCGGTTTTCGCGTCCCGCATCATCGCTGCCGCCTTGGGGAACGGCCCGTCGAAGGTGTTGGCGACTTGATCCCATTGCGCGGCAACATCTTTCGCTTCGGTGTGAGCGAAGATAGTCCGCACTCCGGCGGTAACGACGGGCTGCTGTTTCGCCGCGACCGCTCCGTGCAGGTTCCTCATGAAATGGACGCGGCACCGTTGCCACGTGGCACCCGTAAACTGTTGTGCCACAGCGGTTTTCAATCCTGCATGGGCGTCAGAGATGACCAGATGCACCCCGTGCAGCCCACGGGCCTTCAGGCTTGCCAGGAACTCGCGCCAGAACTCGTACGATTCGCTCTGCCCGACAGCGGTACCCAGGACCTCGCGGGTCCCGGTGATCGACACACCGGTAGCCACTACCAGCGCCTGGGAGACCACGTGCGCGCCGACACGGACCTTGCAGAACGTGGCGTCACAGAACACATACGGGAACTCGGTGTGGGTCAGTGAACGCTCCCGGAACTCGGCGATCTCAGCGTCGAGACCTGCACAGATCCGGGATACCTCACTCTTGGAGACACCGGAGTCCACGCCCATGGCCCGCACCAGATCGTCGACACTGCGGGTCGAGATACCCTGCACATAGGCCTCCATGATCACCGCGTAGAGGGCCTTGTCGATCCGGCGGCGTCGTTCCAGCAGGACCGGGAAGAACGACCCAGCCCGCAGCTTGGGAATCTTCACCCGCACATCACCGGCCGGCGTTGAGATCGTCTTGGGTCGATGCCCGTTTCGGACCGTCGTTCGGTCCGCCGAGCGCTCGTAACGGCCGGCGCCGATCGCCGCTGTCGCCTCGGCCTCGATCAGGGCCTGCAAGCCGGCCCGCAGGATCTCCGGGAGCACTCCGGCAAGACCGAGTTCGTCGGATCGGAGTGTGCCGAGTTCAGTCAGTTGCTCGAGCAGGGCAGAATGGTCGTGGGTCATCGCGTGATTGCCTTTCAGTTGAGTCACTTGTGAGGTAACTCACTGATCATCACGCGATGGCCCACCCCAACGGCGACACCAAGCTCTCCGGCGTGTCCACCGCCCTCAGCGAGCCACCAAACCCCACCACTCCAGGGGACTCACCCGACCATGGCCTCCTCTCAGCGCGGCCACGCGCGTTTGTCTGCGCTATATCCACCCATTCTTCGACCACATGTAAGTCGGCGACGGTGGCACGACGGGCACAAATCTGGCACAAACGCCACTGGTCAGGACCGAAATCGGTCCTGACCAGTGTGTTCTCTGTGCCCCCCGCAGGATTCGAACCTGCGACCTTCTGCTCCGGAGGCAGACGCTCTATCCCCTGAGCTAGGGGGGCTCATTGGGGCGTGAGCAACATTAGCGCACCGGTGGCGAGCGCCCCAAAACCGGCCCCCGTTCGGCGGGGCGCGGGCCCGGTCAGACCGCCACGACGGTGGCCTGGCCGACGTCGGCGTAGCGCTTAGGCGTGCAGGTCAACACGATGATCTGAGCGGCACCGGCGGCAGCGCCCAGCACCTGCGCCATCGACGTCAGGCGCTCCGGATCGGTGTAGCCGAGCGTGTCGTCGAGGATCACCGGCACGCCGTCGTCCTCGTCGACGATCAGGGCGCACGCCAGCCGCGCGATCAGGCCGAGCTGTTCGCGCGCTCCCCCGGACAGCGCGTCGACGGGCACCGTGACGCCGTCGAGGGTGCGGGTGGCCACAGTGAAGTCCTCGCGCACCTCGAACCGCACCGAGTCGCCGAAGACGGGCGCGGCGAGCTCCTCCAGGCGCCGCGTGAACGGCGCGACGTACCGCGAGCGGCTCTCGCTCCGGGTGCGCTGCAGCGAGGTGTACAGCAGGCGGGCCCCCTCGGCCCGCTCGGTGACCCGCGCGAGCTCGTTCTCGGCGGCTTTCGCCGTCGCCTCGGCCTCCGCCAGATCATCGAGGCGGTTCTCGGTGCGGCACATCTCCAGCACGGTGCGCAGCTGCGTCCGCTGATCCCGCAGCCGCGCGACGTCGCCGACGATGCGGTCCAGCCGTTGCTGCGCCTCGGCGGCGGCGTTCTGCAGGCCCGCCAGATCGAGGTGATCGGCGGCGGCGCGGGCCGCGTCCACCGCGGCAAGCGCCTCGGTGTGCGCATCCTGCGCCGAGACCAGGGCACCGCGCAGGGCTTCGTCGCTGTGCTGCGCACGCTTCTCCAGCAGGGTGGCCCGCTGCTGCCGGGCACCGGCCGCATCGCGTTCGAGGCCCGCGGCCAGCACGTCCATGCGTGCGCGCGCATCCGAAGCGGCCGCGCGCTCTGCCGACACCTGCTGCTGGGACCGCAGGAGTCGCACGTTGAGTTCGGCCACCGCTTCCTGCAGGTCCGTGGTCGGCCGCAGGTTCTGCTCGGCCGTCTCCTCCGGCAGTCCGGCGACGAGCCGCTCGCGCTCGTCCGCCAGCGCCTCCTCGGTGGATCCGGCCAGCACGCGGTGTCGTGCCTGGTCGACGTCCTGCAGGTCGCGCTGCGCGGAACTTCGCGCCGCGGCCCGCACGGCCACCTCGGACAAGTCGTCGACGCCGCATACGGCCACCAGGTCGGCGGCCTGCGCACGCAGGTCGGCCAAATGGTCGGCCAACACCTGCGTGTCGGCGGCGCCGCGTACCACCACGCGCACACCCGGCGCCTGGACCACCGTCTCGCCGACGGCGCTGAACTCGGCGGCGCCGGTCACCGGTCGGCCGTCCACCAGCACCTCGACCTCGCCCGTCGGCGCCACCTCGACGGTCGCGGCGACGGCCTCGACGCGTGCGGCCGCGGCGACGATCTCGCGATCGAGCTGCGTCGCCGCTGCCACGTGCGTGTCGGTCACCGGGTTGCCGGCGATCGCGTCGACGTGCCCAGCGCGCCGCGCGGCCAGGTCGGCCGCCTCGGCGAGCGCCGCCTCGATGGCGGCGATACGCGTCCGATCGGCCCCGGCTTGTACCGCGCGCTGCGCAGCCACGAGCTCGGCCTGCGCGGCCGTCAGTTCAGTATGGAGCGCACGAGCTTGCGCGTCCGCGGTCTGCGCCCGCGCGTCCGCCGCGGCCGCGGTCGCCCGCGCCTCGTCGAGCAGCGCCTGATCGGCGAGCTGCTGTCGATCCAATTCGGCCAGCCGTGTTTCGGCGGCTGCCCGGTCACGTACGTCGCGCTCGGCCACGTCCACCGCGATGGCTCGCCGCTCGGCCCGCTCGCGCGCCTGATCGACGACGGCCGCGACCTTCTCGGCCTCCGCGACCCGTTGGCTGCAATTCGCCGACTCCACCGTGGCGTGCACTTCGTTGTCGGTGGCCTGCCGGTAGGCCCGTTCGACGTCCGGAAGCTGCGCCGTCGCCTGCTCGGCGTTACGCAGCAGCGCGAGCCGCTCGTCGACGTCGCCGCGCGCCGCCGCAGCGGCCGCGCGGGCCGCAGCCAGCTCCGCGGCGGGTTTCCCGGACTTCTCCGTGAAGTAGCGCCGGTACTCCTTACCGGCCGCGGCGATCAGCGCCCCGGAGTCGCCGTCGTCCTCGGCGTCGTCGTCCGGGGTGGGTCCGGCGGCGCGGTCCAGGGCCTTCGCCAGCGCCGAGGAGTCGGTCAACTGCCCCAGGTCGGGTGCGCCCGACTGCATCAGGCGCAGCGCCTTGTACAGCGAGTCGTCCATCGACTGCCCCAGGATCTGCTCCACCCGCTCGTGGGCTTCGCGGCCGGTCAGTTGCTCGCGCCGCGGCTCGGTGATGGTCAGCGCGGTCTCGGCGCGCTTGTTGAACCGCTTGAAGTACTCGAAACGCCACGCGCCGCAACTGATCTCGGCGAGCACCTCGGAGCCGACGTCGCGCCCGGCGGGCTGCACCGCCTTCACCGCTGCGCTCTTACTGCTCGCCTGCGTCTGCAGGAGCAGGTCGAGTGCCTCGATCATCGACGACTTGCCCGCCTCGTTGGCGCCCTCCACCACGGTGACACCCGAGGCGGCGAACTCCACCTCGCGCTCGGCGATCCCGCGAAAGTCCTTGAGTCGCAGTCGATGCAGTCTCATGCCGAGACCCCCGAACCGGCCAGCCGGAACAGCAACGACAGTGCGCTGCGCGCGGCCGCCGCTTCCGCGGCGTCGTCGGAGCCGGCCGCCGCCACCAGTTCGTCGGCGGTCTGCGCGGCGTACCCGCTGAGGCCGAGCCCGGCGACGTCGGAAGGATCGGCGACCACGGTCAGTTCGTGATGGCGCTCCCAGATCCACAGCGCTGCAAGACGTTCGCCGAACTCGGCGAAGAGCTCGTCGAAGGCGGCGGCGTCGGCCACGCCGAGCGTGCCGACCAGGGCCAGCTTGACCACCGTGCGCGACTTGTCCGGCAGCGCCGTCAGCTCCTCGCGCAGGGCGGCGAGGTCGGCGGCGCCGTTGACGTCGCGGCGGATCGTGGTGAACCGCCACTGCCCCACCTGATGCGGCGCCACGCTGACCGCCGACTCCTGCCCGCGGCGCAGTGTGACCGCGAGGACCTGTCCCGAGTCGTGTTCGACGTGATCGAAGTCGGTCACCTCCGGCGCACCCGAGTACCAGATCCGACCCGAGTCGCCGATGGACGTGACCGAATGGCGGTCGCCGAGCGCCACGTAGTCGACGAGTCCGGTGTCGACGGCGGCCTGCAGCGTGCCGACCGCGACCGTGGCCGGATCGGCGGCCGGACTGAACTGGTCCACGCCGCCGTGTCCCACCACGATGCGCAGGTCGTCGGCGGGCGCCAGGCGCCCCAGCTGGTCGGCGATCAGGTCGCTCTCCGGACGCTTGCTGGTCCACGGCGCCGCTACCAGGCTCACGCCGTCGCGCACCCGCACCACGCCGGCGTGGTCGAGCACGTGCACGTTGTCCGGGCAGGCGCGCACGAACGTCTCGCTGCGGTAGATCGACGTGGAGTCGAGCGGATCGTGATTGCCGGGCAGCAGGTACACCGGGACCGGATAGTCGCCGAGCGCATCCAGGGTGCGCCGGATGACCCGGGAACTGGCCTTCGGATCGTCGAAGACGTCGCCGCAGACCACGACGAACTCCGCGCCCACGGTCTGTGCCAGCGTGCCGATCGCGACGACCGCATCCGCGCGGGCCGCGTCGTAGGTGTGCTGCGCCTGACCGCCAAGGAAGTGGCGACCCATCCCGAGCTGCCAGTCGGCGGTGTGCAGGAAGGTGACTTCCCGCTCGGCGCCGGGCTCCCCGGCCGGCGCAGCGGCAGCCGCGGCCGGCTGGTGGTCGTCGAAATCGGGCAAGTCGAACAGCGAGGCGGTCATCGTCGGCCCCCTTTCCTTCTCGATCGGCTCGTCATGACGATCGTATGAGCGAGTACCGACAATCCCGGTCAGGCCGGGCCGGGCCGATCGCTGCCGGAACCCCCGCGTCGGCATCCACGCCTACTCTGGACGCAAGAATCGTCGACCGGCGTGACGCACGCCACGTCGGCGATCGGGAATCATCGGCGGCGACCGCGATGTTGGAATGCTGTTGCGCACTCGCCGCAGCCGACGACCTCGTCATCGGGGTCACGCGACAGGAGGGAGCCGAACATGTTGCGCAAGAAGAAGAACGAGGTCGCGGTGCAGTCCGGCGCCGACGGCACGCCGGCCGCCGGTACGACGCCCGCCGTCGGCAGCGACTCCCGCACCGTCGGCATGGTCGCCAAGATCCTGGAGAAGGCGCACCGCCTGCAGGAACCCGCGGTCACCAAGTACGTCGCGCGGATGCGCGCCAAGCACCCCGATGACTCCCCCGAACAGCTGATCGCGCGCTTGGAACGGCAGTACCTCAACGCCGTCACCGTCTCCGGCGGCGCGGTGGGCGCGGCCGCGTCCATCCCGGGCGTCGGCACCATCACCGCGATCTCGGCGCTCTCGGTCGACACCGCGCTGTTCATCGAAGCGTCGGCGCTGCTGGCCCTGGCCACCGCGGAGGTGTACGGCATCTCCCCGCACGAGGTGGAGCGCCGCCGCGCCCTGGTGCTGTCGGTGGCCCTCGGCGAGGAGGGCATCGCCGCCCTCGGCAAGGTGGCCGGCACCCGCGGCACCGATGCGATCGCCCGCCTGTCCGGCGGCGGCATGTCGTCGAGCCACCTGGCCTCGCTCAACCGCATGCTGACCAGCAAGCTCATCAAGAAGTTCGCGGTGCGGCGCGCACCCATCCTGGCCGGGAAGCTGATCCCGGGCGGCATCGGTGCGGCCGTGGGCGGAGCGGGCAACCGCGCGCTGGGCACCCTGGTCCTCCGCAATGCGCGCACGGCCTTCGGTCCGCCCCCGCGCTTCTGGGACATCGACGGTCAGGTGGTGCAGGCGGACGTGCGCCGTTGACGGGCTGGCTCGCGCAGCTGGGTGCGCGCTGCTGGCGGCATCGCGGGCTGGTGCTGGTCACCGCGGCGGTGACCCTCGGCGCCGTCGCCGCCGACCTCGTGACGCCGCTGCTGGCGCGCTCGGCGATCGACCACGCCACCGGCGCCGCCGTCGGCGGGGTCGCTCTATCGGTGCTGGTCATCGCCCTGGTGGTGGCCGCGGTGATCCGCTACGCCTGCCAGTTCGGGCGACGCTACGCGGCGGGCAGACTATCGATCGTGGTCCAGGACGGTCTGCGCCGCTCCATGCTCGACACGCTGCTCCACCTCGACGGCCGCTCGCACGAGCAGATCCGCACCGGACAGGTGGTCTCGCGGTCGATCTCCGACCTCCAGGTGGTGCAGAGCCTGCTCGCGATGGGGCCGATGGCCCTCGGCGGCGCGGTCCAGGTGGTGCTGGCCTTGGGCATCATGGCCTGGCTGTCCCCGCTGCTGACCGTGATCACCCTCGCGATCATCCCGCTGGTCGCCCTCGTCGCCTATCGCGGCCGACGCCGCCTGTTCGCCGCCAACTGGTCGGCGCAGCAGGCCGCCGCCGAACTGGCCGGGCACGTCGAGGAGACGGTCACCGGCGTACGCGTGGTCAAGGGCTTCGGCCAGGAACGACGCGCCACCGACGAACTCGCCGACCACGGACGCACCCTGTACCGCCTGCGACTGCGCGCCGCCCGCCTCTCGGCCCGCTTCACCCCCACCATGGCCGCCATCCCGCAACTCGGCATGGTGGCGGTGATCGTGGTCGGCGGCTGGCTCACCTACACGGGTTCGATCACCGCGGGCACCTTCCTCGCCTTCTCCACCTACCTGGCGACCATGACCGGGCTGGCCCGCATCCTGACGAACCTGGTGATCGCCGCCCAGATGGCCGCCGCCTCGGCCACCCGCGTGTTCGAGGTGGTCGACCATCCGCGCGACCCGGCACTGGCCAACGGTGCCACCCTGCCCGACGGCCCGCTCGGCGTCGCCCTCACCGGCGTCGGCTTCGCGCACGGCGAGCGCACCATCCTGTCCGACGTGGATCTGGTCGCGGCGCCCGGCGAGTGCATCGCCGTGATCGGCGGCCCCGGATCCGGCAAGTCGACGCTGGCCGCGCTGCTCGAGGGCAGTTACCGCCCGGACCGCGGCACCGTCGCCCTCGTCGCGGAGTCCGGGCAGGCCCACGACCTCGCCGACCTCGCCCCCGACGCCCTGCACTCGGCCCTGTCGGTGGCCTTCGACGAACCGTTCCTCTACTCCGACACCATCGCCGCCAACGTGGCCCTCGGTCCCGATCCGGCGCCCGACCCGCACGCCCCGGAACTGCGCGCCGCCACCGATCAGGCCGCCGCCACCGCCTTCATCGACGCCCTCCCGGACGGCTTCGCCACGCGCGTGGGCGAACGCGGCCTCACCCTGTCCGGCGGCCAGCGCCAGCGCATCGCCCTGGCCCGCGCCTTCTACGCCGCACCGCGCGTACTGGTGCTCGACGACGCCACGTCCGCGGTGGACGCCGTGACCGAGGCGCAGATCCTCGGCCACCTGCGCGAGCGCGGCACCACGATGGTGGTCTTCGCGCACCGTCGCTCCACCCTGTCCATCGCCGACCGGGTCCTCGTGCTCGACGACGGGCGCATCGTCGAGTCCGGCACCGTCGACGAACTCGAAGCGCGCAGCCCGCGCTTCCGTGCCCTCATGTCGCTGCCCGGCACCGCCGAGCAGGATGCCCAGGCCGCCGCCGCGGTCGCGCGGCAGCAGGCAATCGGCGTCGATCAGCTCTGGCGGCCGGACGCGCCGTCGGCCGCGGAACCTGCCCGCGCCGCGACCCCGGCGCCGCGTCCCGGCCCGGGCCGCGGCGGCGGAGGCGGCGGCAACATGTCCAGCGCCCTCGGCGCCATCGCCGCCACCCCGGAACTGCTCGCGGCGGTCGACTCACTGCCGCCGGCCACCGAGGATCCCCGCGTCGACGTGGCGGAGCAGCGCCGCGAACGCCGCGACTTCTCCCTGCGCCAGATCCTGCGCCCGGTCCGCGGTCTGCTGGCCCTGGTCCTGGCCGCGGTGGCCCTGGACACCCTCATCGGCCTGGGCTTCCCGTCGCTGGCCCGCATGGTGCTCGACGCCGGGACCTCGGGCCGCGCCGACCTCCTCTGGACCGCCCTCGGGATCGGCCTGGCACTGGTCGCCGCGGGCGCCCTCGTGGCCGCGATCAACACGCTGCTCTCCGCCCGCGCCGGCGAACGCGTCCTGTACGGCCTGCGTATCCGCAGCTACGCCCACTTGCAGCGACTGGGCCTGGACTATTACGAACGCGAACTGTCCGGCCGCATCATGACCCGGATGACCACCGACGTCGACGCCCTGTCCGGGTTCATCCAGACCGGGCTCACCTCGGCCGCAGTCGCGGTGCTCACCCTGTTCGGTGTGTTCGGCGCGCTGCTGCTCACCGACTGGCAGCTCGGCCTGCTGGTGCTGCCGCTGTTCCCGATCCTGGCCGTGGCCACCGTGTGGTTCCGGCGCGTCTCCGGGCGCGCCTACACCCGCACCCGCGAACTGATCTCGGCGGTCAACGCCGACTTCCAGGAGAACATCGCCGGTCTGGGCACCACCCGCGCCTACCGGCACACCGCGGTGGCCCGCGCGCAGTTCGACGAACTGTGCAGCCGCTGGGTCACCGCCCGGATGACGTCCCAGCGCGCCGTCGCGACGTACTTCCCGTTCATCATGTTCTGCGCCGACCTCGCCGCCGCCGGCGCCATCGGCTTCGGCGCCGCGCAGATCGCCGCGGGCCGACTCTCCGCGGGCACGCTGGTGGCCTTCGTCCTCTATCTCGCCATGCTCTTCGGTCCGGTCCAGCAACTGACCAGCGTCTTCGACGCCTACCAGCAGGCCGCCGTGGGCCTGCGGCGGATCCGGGACCTGCTGGCCACCCCCAGTTCGCTCGTCGAAGCCGGCGACGCGCACGTGCCGGTGCCGCCCGGCCGCGCTGACGTCCGCCTCGAGCAGGTCGGTTTCGCCTATGCCGGCGCCGAGTCCGACGCCCTGGGCCGGATCGATCTGCACCTGCCGCCCGGTACCTCGCTGGCCCTGGTCGGTCCGACCGGCGCCGGCAAGTCCACCATCGTCAAACTGCTCGCCCGCTTCTACGACCCGGTCCGCGGCGCCGTCACCTACAACGGGGCCGACCTCCGCAGTCTCGACCTGCACCGGTACCGCGCCCGGCTGGGCGTGGTGCCGCAGGAACCGCACCTGTTCGCCGGCACCGTCGCCGAGAACATCGCCTACGGCAGGCCGAACGCCGACCGCACCGCCATCGCCGAGGCCGCACGTCGCGTCGGGGCCGCGCAGATGATCGCCGACCTGCCCGGCGGCATGAACTTCGCGATCTCCGAACGCGGGCGCAGCCTGTCCTCGGGCCAGCGCCAACTGATCGCGCTCGCGCGGGCCGAACTCGTCGAGCCGGAACTGATCCTGCTCGACGAGGCCACCGCCACCCTCGATCAGGCCACCGAGGCGCAGGTGCTGGCGGCAGGCTCGGCCCTCGCCCGGCGACGCACCAGCGTGATCGTCGCCCACCGGTTGGCCACTGCCGCCCGCGCCGATCGCATCGCCGTGGTGGAGGCCGGCGCGATCGTCGAATTCGGCTCCCACGCCGAGCTGCTGACAGCCGATGGCCCATATGCCCGACTCTGGGCCGCGGGCGTCGCCCCCGAGGAGGCCCCTGTGGCCACCGCCACCGGGTGATTCTGACCACTTACCGCAACGATTGCGCCGTCGACAGAGAAGAAGAGGTCGAGGACCGCGTGTGAACGCGTAACATCGAGAGTCGGTCGGACCCGCCCGTTACCACGCTCCCGGGGCCGACCGACATGCAGACCCAGACCGGATATACCTAAGAGGCGAGACGACGCTGTGAGTAGTTCCCCATCCGAGACCGACTACGGACAAAACGAGTGGCTGGTCGAGGAGATGTACCAGCGATTCCAGACCGACCCGAGCTCGGTCGATCCGAGTTGGCACGACCTGCTGAAAAACTACAAGCCCACCGACCTCAACGGCGCGCCCCCGGCCGCCCCCGACCACCCGGCTACTCCGGCTGCTCCGGCCGCCGCCGCAGCGCCGATCACCGCGCCGCGTCGGCCAAGCCGCTGCTGACGCTGGATGCCGAGCCCGAGCGCATCGCTCCCCGTAACGTCGCCCCGGCACGCGAAGCCGCCGCCACCAAGGCCGCCTCCGGCGTCAGCCGCACCGCGTCGTCGGCCAAGCCGTCGAGCGAGCCGGCCGCCGACGAGACCAAGGTGATCCGCGGTCCCGGCGCCGCCATCGTGCGCAACATGTCCGCCTCCCTCACGGTGCCGACCGCCACCAGCGTCCGGGCCATCCCGGTGAAGCTGATGATCGACAACCGCGTCGTCATCAACAACCACCTCGCCCGCACCCGCGGCGGCAAGGTCAGCTTCACCCACATCCTCGGCTACGCCATCGTGCAGGCCCTCAAGTCGTTCCCCGCGATGAACCGCCACTTCGCGGAGATCGACGGCAAGCCCAACGTCGTCACCCCCGCCCACACCAACCTCGGTCTCGCCATCGACCTGGTGGGCAAGGACGGCAACCGCACGCTCGTCGTCGCCGCCATCAAGCGCTGCGAGACCATGAGCTTCGGCGAATTCTGGGACGCCTACGAGGACATCGTCCGCCGCGCCCGTCAGGGCAAGCTCGGCGCCGACGACTTCGCCGGCGTCACCATCTCGCTGACCAACCCGGGCACCATCGGCACCGTCCATTCGGTGCCGCGCCTGATGCCCGGCCAGGGCACCATCGTCGGCGCGGGCGCCATGGAGTACCCCGCCGAGTTCCAGGGCTCCAGCGACGAGCAGCTCGCCGACATGGGCGTCGGCAAGCTGATGACGCTGACCTCCACCTACGATCACCGCATCATCCAGGGCGCCGAGTCCGGCGACTTCCTGCGCGTGATCCACAACATGCTGCTCGACGACGCGTTCTGGGACGAGCTCTTCGTGGCGCTGCAGATCCCGTACGAGCCGGTCCGCTGGCGTCGGGACATGCCCGAGGGCCGGGTGGACAAGAACACCCGCGTGCTCGAGCTGATCGCCGCCTACCGCAGCCGCGGCCACCTGATGGCCGACACTGACCCGCTGATGATGGACAAGGAGGCCCGGATCGCCCATCCGGACCTGGACGTCCTCAGCTACGGCCTGACCCTGTGGGACCTCGACCGGACGTTCAACGTCGGCGGCTTCCACGGCCAGGACACGATGAAGCTGCGCGACGTGCTGTCGATCCTGCGCGACGCCTACTGCCGCCACATCGGCGTGGAGTACACCCACATCCTCGATCCCGAGCAGCAGCAGTGGCTGCAGGAACGCGTCGAGGTGAAGCACACCAAGCCGCCGGTGGCCGAGCAGAAGTACATCCTATCCAAGCTCAACGCCGCCGAGGCCTTCGAGACCTTCCTGCAGACCAAGTACGTCGGCCAGAAGCGCTTCTCGCTGGAAGGCGCCGAGTCGGTCATCCCGATGATGGACGCGGTGATCGACCGCAGCGCCGAGCACAGCCTGCAAGAGGTCATCATCGGCATGCCGCACCGCGGCCGCCTCAACGTGCTGGCCAACATCGTCGGCAAGCCCTACTCGAAGATCTTCACCGAGTTCGAGGGCAACCTGGGCACCACGCAGCTGCACGGCTCGGGCGACGTGAAGTACCACCTCGGCGCCGAGGGCAAGTACTACCAGATGTTCGGCGACAACGAGATCAACGTCTCGCTGACCGCCAACCCCAGCCACCTCGAGGCCGTCGACCCGGTACTGGAGGGCATCGTCCGCGCCAAGCAGGACATGCTCCCCGAGGATCAGCAGTTCGACATCCTGCCGCTCATGCTGCACGGCGACGCCGCGTTCGCCGGCCAGGGCGTGGTGGCCGAGACGCTGAACCTGTCCATGCTGAACGGCTACCGCACCGGCGGCACCGTCCACATCGTGGTCAACAACCAGGTCGGCTTCACCACCGCACCCGAGCACTCGCGCTCCACCGAGTACTGCACCGACATCGCCAAGATGATCAGCGCGCCGGTCCTGCACGTCAACGGCGACGACCCGGAGGCCTGCGTGTGGGCCGCGCAGCTCGCCGTCGACTACCGCGAGCGGTTCAACCGCGACGTGGTGATCGACCTCGTCTGTTACCGCCGCCGCGGCCACAACGAGGGCGACGATCCCTCGATGACCCAGCCGGCCATGTACGACGTGATCGACAACCTGCGCAGCGTCCGTAAGAGCTACACCGAATCGCTCATCGGCCGTGGTGACATCTCCACCAAGGAGGCCGAGGACGCCCTGCGCGACTACCAGGGCCAGCTCGAGCGGGTCTTCGTGGAGGTCAAGGAACTCGACCGCTTCCGCCCGGAGCCGTCGCCGCCGATCACCGAGGACCAGCAGCTGCCGGTCAAGCTGGTGACCGCGGTGCCGCAGGCCGCGCTGACCAAGATCGGCGAAGCCTTCGTCAACGTGCCCGAGGGCTTCACCCCGCACCCGCGCGTCAAGCCGGTCCTGGAGCGTCGCCACGAGATGTCGACCCAGGGCGGCGTGGACTGGGCCTTCGCCGAGCTCCTCGCGCTGGGCACCCTTGTCGAAGAGGGTCAGACCGTGCGCCTGTCCGGTCAGGACTCGCGTCGCGGCACCTTCACCCAGCGCCACTCGGTGCTGATCGACCGGGAGAACGGCTCGGAGTACACCCCGCTGAACACCCTGGCGCCGAACGGCCCGGGTCGCTTCATGGTGTACGACTCGCCGCTGTCGGAGTTCGCCGTCCTCGGCTTCGAGTACGGCTACGCGATCGGCAACCCGGACGCACTGGTGCTCTGGGAGGCGCAGTTCGGCGACTTCGTCAACGGCGCGCAGTCGATCATCGACGAGTTCATCAGCTCGGGCGAGGCCAAGTGGGGCCAGCGCAGCGACGTCGTGCTGCTCCTGCCGCACGGCCATGAGGGTCAGGGACCGGACCACACCTCCGGCCGTATCGAGCGCTTCCTGCAGCTGTGCGCCGAGGGTTCGATGACCGTCGCGCTGCCGTCGACCCCGGCGAGCTACTTCCACCTGCTGCGTCGTCACGTGCACGACGGCATCAGCCGCCCGCTGGTGGTCTTCACCCCGAAGTCCATGCTGCGCAACAAGGCCGCCGTCTCGCCGATCGAGGAGTTCACCGAGGGCAAGTTCCTGTCGGTGCGCGACGATCCGCACTTCGCCGACGACATCAACGGCGTCTCCGGCGGCGGTGACCGGTCCACGGTCAAGCGCGTGCTGCTGGTCTCGGGCAAGCTCTACTACGAGCTCGCCGCCCAGCAGGCCAAGGAGAAGCGCGAGGACATCGCGATCGTCCGCCTGGAGCAGCTGTACCCGGTGCCCCACCGTCGTCTGGCACGCACGCTGGAGCAGTACCCGAACGCCACCGACTTCGTGTGGGTGCAGGAAGAGCCGGCCAACCAGGGTCCGTGGCCGTTCCTGGGTCTGTGGCTGCCCGACCTGCTGCCGGAGATGCTGTCCGGGCTGCGTCGTATCTCGCGTCGCGCGATGGCTGCGCCGTCGTCCGGTTCGGCCAAGGTGCACGCCGTCGAGCAGGCCGAGATCATCGACTCGGCGTTCTCGATGGACTGATCCCTATCTGAGCGAGTGCCGCTCCACGTCTTCGGACGTGGGGCGGCATTCGTGCATCCGGGGCCCGGACGAGCTCAGTCGGCGACGAGCGAGGCCGCGCCGGCCAGCGCGGGCAGCGAACCCACCAGGACACCGAGCACCTGCTCGCGCGTGAGCTTCGGGTCGGTGATCCAGCGGATCATCACGTCCTCGACGAACGCGGTCCAGCCGCGCACCGCCATCTCCACCGCCCCGGTCACCTCGATGCCCAGGACCGGCGCATGGTGCAGGATGCGGCGGGTCATCTCCGAACGGGTGGACTCGGCGACATTGCGCATCGCCGGATCGGTGCTCAGTGAACCGCGGAGCACCGCGATGAACTGATCGCCGTTCTCGGCCACGTAGTCGATATACGCCGTCATCGACGCGGTCAGCATGACGAGCGGATCGTCGACGTCCTCCGGCGGCAGGGTGCGCGCCTGCATCTCCTCCGCCCACTCCTGCACCAGTGCCAGGTGGAAGTCCTGCTTGGACTCGAAGTAGTGGAAGATCAGTGCCCGCGACACCCCGGCGCGCTCAGCGACCGCTTCGATGGTCACGGTCTCCAGCGGCTGCTCGGTGGCCAGCTCTTCGCCCAGGTCCAGCAGTTGACGACGACGTTGCTGCGGACTCATGCGGGTCCGACGCGGCGCGGCAGACCCGCCGGTCGCGGTGTCGGTGGTCGTCATGCCCTCACCCTAAGCCACTATTGACACCCGCTCAACAACTATTGACCAACATTCAACAACCTATTGACGGGCCGTCAACACGTCCTTATGGTGAGAACCATGACAACACACGATGTAGAGATCGCGATCGTCGGGGCCGGCTTCTCCGGGCTCGGCGCAGCCGTCAAACTCGCCGAGAACGGGTTCGACGACTACCTGATCCTCGATCGCGGCGCCGACTTCGGCGGCACCTGGCGCGACAACACCTACCCGGGCGCCGCGTGCGACGTCCCCTCGCACCTGTACTCGTTCTCGTTCGCGCTCAACCCCGAGTGGAGCCGGTCGTACTCGCATCAGCCGGAGATCCACCGCTACATCAACGGTGTCGCCGCCCAGCACGGCGTCGCCGAGAAGACGTGGTTCGGCACCGAGGTCCGCCGCGCGGCGTGGGACGAAGAGTCGCTCAGCTGGATCATCGACATCGAGCGCGACGGCGACGTCGATCAGGTCCGCGCCAAGCACATGATCGGCGCGGTGGGCCCGCTGTGCGAGCCGAACCTGCCCGACATCGACGGCATCGACGGCTTCGAAGGCACCCTGGTCCATTCGGCCCGCTGGGACCACGACTACGACTTCACCGGTAAGCGCGTCGCCGTGATCGGCACCGGCGCCTCGGCCATTCAGATCGTGCCGCAGCTCGGCAAGATCGTCGGGCACCTCGACGTGTACCAGCGCACCGCACCGTGGATCATCCCGCGCAACGAGCGCCCGTACCTGCCGGTGGAGAACTGGGCCTTCAAGCACGTCCCCGGACTGCAGGCACTGATCCGCGGCACCATCTACACCGCGAACGAGACCGTCGCCGCCGGCATGACCTACGCCCCCAAGGCCCTCAAGCCGGTGGAGGCGCTCTGCAAGGCCAACATCTTCCGCGGCATCCGCGACCCGAAGCTGCGCGAGGCCGTCACGCCGACGTTCGCCGTCGGCTGCAAGCGCATCCTCAAGTCCAACGAGTGGTACCCCACCCTGGATCGGCCGAACGTCGACCTGGTGACCTCCGGCATCGCATCGATCACCGCCGATGCGATCGTCACCGCCGACGGCGTGGAGCACCCGGTGGACGCCATCGTCGTCGCGACCGGCTTCCACGTCACCGACTCCCCCGTCTTCGACACCATCGTCGGCACGGGCGGCCGCAGTCTGGCGCAGGTGTGGGACGAGACCGGCATGCAGGGCTACAAGGGCACCTTCGTCCACGGCTTCCCGAACCTGGCGCTGCTGGTGGGCCCGTCGACCGGCCTCGGCCACACCTCGATGGTCTACATGATCGAGTCGCAGCTGAACTACCTCGTCGACTACCTGCGCAAGACCCGCGCGGCGGGCATCGTCCGCACCGACGTCAGCGCGGCGGCACAGGACCGTTTCAACGAGAAGCTGCAGCGCACGCTGAAGACCTCGGTGTGGGTCACCGGCGGTTGCGAATCCTGGTATCAGGACCACAACGGCAACATCACCGCCCTGTGGCCGGGCTTCACCTTCGCGTTCCGCAACGCGACGCGTCGCTTCGACATCGCCGCCTACGACGTGACCGTGGGCGCCCAGGCCCCCGCCGACCGCCCGGCCGACGCCGTCCCGGTCACCGCCTGACTCCCCTACCTCCCGACGAAAGAGAAGACACATGAAGGATTTCCGCAACAAGGTCGTCGTGATCACCGGCGCCGGCTCGGGCATGGGCCGCGAACTGGCCGTCAAACTCGCTCGCCGCGGCGCGAAGGTCGCCATCTCCGATGTCGACCCGGACGGTCTGGCCACCACCGAGCGCCTGGTGACCGAGGCCGGCGGCGAAGTCCATGCGCAGCTGCTCAACGTCGCCGAACGGGAGGCCTTCCTCACCTACGCCGACACCGTCGTCGAGCACTTCGGGACCGTGAACGCCATCTTCAACAACGCCGGCATCGCGCACCACGGCGAAGTGGAGACCATGGAGTTCAAGGACATCGAACGCATCATGGACGTCGACTACTGGGGCGTGGTGAACGGCACCAAGGCGTTCCTGCCGGCCATCATCGCCTCCGGCGACGGCGCCATCGTCAACGTGTCCTCGCTGTTCGGCCTGCTGTCCGAGCCCGGACAGGCCGCGTACAACTCGGCGAAGTTCGCGGTCCGCGGCTTCACCGAGGCGCTGCGCCAGGAGATGCTGATCTCCGACCACCAGGTCGCGGTGACCTGCGTGCACCCCGGCGGCATCAAGACCGCCATCGCGCGCAACGCCACCACCTCCGGGGACCACGACGCGGCCGCGACGGCGGCGTTCTTCGACAAGTACCTGGCCAACACCTCGGCGTCCAAGGCCGCCGACATCATCCTGCGCGCGGTGGAGAAGGAGAACGCGCGCGTGCTGGTCGGCGCCGATGCGAAGCTGCTCGACCTCGGTGTGCGCCTGGTGGGCTCGTACTACCAGGGCATCTCGGCGAAGATCACCCAGTGGGGCATGTCCCGCCTGTCCTGAACCTGCAGGACCGCACGATCAGGACACGGCGCCGGTGGCCAGCCAGGCGGCGGCCACCGCGCCGGGGTCCTCACCGCGTTCCACCCGTGCACCGAGTTCGGCGAGCACGTCCGTGGTCAGCTCCCCCGCGATGCGGCTGAGCTGCTTGAGCGCGGACTTGTCCAGCGCCGCACTGCGGTACACCGGCACCAGATCCTGGGCGCGCGGAGCACCGTCGGACGCCAGGATGCGAAGGTCGCCCAGCTCCCCCGCGCTCGCCGTGGCCAACGCGGGCAGCACGCCGAGCGCCTCGCCGCCGGTGACGCGGGCGATCACCGCGCGCGCATCCGGCACCCGCTCCACCGCACCGGGGCGGCAGACGGCGAAGGCCGCGAGCACCGCAGCGTCCTGACCGTCGAGCACCACCAGCGGCAGTCCGGCCGGCAGCCGACCGCAGTCGGCGAGCGTCGGCACGTCGTAGCGGTCGCGCAGACCGGCCGACAGCAACAGCTGCGGGCGATCGCTGACCCCGGTCGGGTCGCCGATCGCCACGCCCTGCGGCAACGCGCGCGCCACCTCGGTCAGCAGTTCCTCCCCGCCGAGCGCTTCGGGGCGGGTGGAGAGCTGGGTCAGCAGGTCACCGGTGAAGGCCGGAAACAGATCCACCCCGCCGGTGCTGATCGCCGCCATCAGCGCGGTGTCGGTGCCCACCGGCGCACCCGCCGTCGTCGCCGGCGTGCCGGCACGGCTCAACCCCACCGCGTACACCGCGGCGGCCGCCCGCATCGTCGACGACGATCCGGAGCCGACCAGCAGCGGCGCGTCCGCCTCACTGTCGTCGCCGCACGCGGTGAGAACGGTGAGTCCGGCCAGCAGCACGAGGAGCGCGGTCAGGGCCCGCTTGGTGTTCGTCATCGCAGCCCACGGTAGTCCACCCGCGCGGCACCCACCCGCGACACACGGCGCTCGGTACGATCGCGACGTGTCCACGCAATCTCGAGGTTCCACGGGACCGCGCCGTACTCGGGCGCCGCGCACGTCGGTGCCGCCCGATCGCGCCGTCGTCGACTGCGCCGTCTATCGGGGCGGCCGCCGCGAACCCGGCTACCGCGACTTCGCGTCGGCGTACGCGCATGTGCGCGCCACCGGCTCGGGTTTCGTCTGGCTCGGCCTGCACGCGCCGGGCGAGGCGCAGATGGACGAGGTGGGCCGGATCTTCGGCCTGCACCCGCTGGCCGTCGAAGACGTGGTCGAGGCCCATCAGCGGCCCAAACTCGAGCTGTACGACGGGCTCATCTTCCTGGTGCTGCGCTCCATGTCGTACGTGGCGCACGACAGCATCGACCGGGCCAACGACATCGTCGACGGCGGCGAGATCATGGTGCTGGCCGGCCGCGACTTCGTGATCACCGTCCGCCACGGCGAACACACGCAGCTCGCCGGGGTGCGCGCCCGGATGGAGGCGCGCCCGCAGACCCTGGCCCTCGGCCCCGCCGCGGTGGTGCACGCCGTCGCCGACCACGTGGTCGACACCTACCTCGAGGTGGTCGCCGAGATGGCACCCGACGTCGACGAGGTGGAGGAACGCGTCTTCGCGGTCGCCACCACCGATCTCGACATCGACGTGGTCTACCTGTTCAAACGCGAGGTGATGGAACTGCATCGCGCGGTCGCTCCCCTGGCCGAACCGCTCGCCTGGCTGTCCGGGCAGGGCGGCCCCGGCAGCGCGCACCCGCCCGGCCTGCGCGGCGCGCACACCGGATCGTTCGACGAGAAGGAGGTGCACCGGCACTTCCGCGACGTCCGCGACCACCTGACGACCGTCATCGAGCGCATCGGCGAGTACGACGACCGGCTCACCTCGCTGCTGCACGCGGCCGCCACCAAGGTCGGCATCCAGCAGAACACCGACATGCGCAAGATCTCGTCGTGGGCCGCCATCGCGGCGGTGCCGACCATGGTCGCCGGTCTGTACGGCATGAACTTCGAGTTCATGCCGGAGCTGTCCTGGCGCTGGTCGTATCCGGTGCTGCTGGCGATCCTGTTCACCGCCTGCGTGCTGCTCTGGCGCCTGCTGCACCGCAACCGCTGGCTGTAGCGCCGGCGCTCGGGTCCGGACTCAGGCTGGTGTGACGCCGCCGCGGGTCGGGTCGGTCACGTCCACGTCGCCCTCGGCCCACGCCTCCCGCAGCGCGTCGGCGCCCTTGAGCCGCACCCAGGCTGCCTCGTTCGCGGTGATCGGCACGGCGCGCAGGAAGCGGACCGGCTCAGCCGGTTCCGGCAGCGGCAAGTCCGCCAGCTCCGGTTCGGCCGTCAGCAGGAACGCCGAGCAGATCGCCCCGCCCCAGAGCGGCTCCTGCAGATCGATCAGCGAGTCCTCGGCCAGGATCAGCCCCTCCACCGACGGCGCGGCCGCCACCGTCGCCAGCGACCGATGCAGCCCCGGCAGGGCCGCGCTCGGCCGCATCCGGACGATCAGCTCGGCCCGCGGACCGCGCTGCGGATCCGGCGCGAGGTCCGACGGATCGTGCATCGGGTGCCGCGCGCAGCCGACGGTGGCGAAGACCACCTCGCCGCGCTCGACGTCGGCGAAGCGCAGCACGTCGATCGCCTCGACGCCCAGGAAAGTCACCGAAGCGCGCTGCGGATCGGGTCCGAGCCCGGCGGTCAGGTGCGCGGTGACGAGTTCGACGATGGAGCTCACAGGCGCAGCGAGAGACCCGAACCAGTGTCGAAGACGTGCAGGTTCGCCGGATCCAGGGCGAGCTGCAGCGTCCCGCGACGCGGCACGGTGGTGGTCGGCTGCAGGCGGGCCACCTTCTGCCCGCCGCTGGTGGTCGAACCCAGGTCCTCGGCGAGCTGATTGAGCAGGTCGGCGCTCTGGCCGGTGTCCCCGAGGGTGAAGTAGTAGTACTTGTCCGAGCCCATCGACTCCACGATGTCCACGGTCGCGTCGAAGGCGACCATGCCGTCACCCTGCCCCGGCTCCAGGAGCGTGGCGTCCACCAGGTGCTCGGGCCGCACGCCGAGGAGCACCTCGCCGGAACTGCCGACCTGCTGCGCGTTGGCCACCACCTGCTCGTAGTCGGGCAGCTGGATCGGACCGATGACGGTGTCGACGTACCCGTGCGACAGTTTGCCCGGGATGAAGTTCATCGCGGGCGAGCCGATGAAGCCGGCCACGAACAGGTTGCGCGGGCGGTCGTACAGTTCCTGCGGGGCGCCCACCTGCTGCACCAGACCGGACTTCATCACCACGACGCGGTCGCCGAGGGTCATCGCCTCGGTCTGGTCGTGGGTCACGTACACGGTGGTGACACCCAGCCGGGCCTGCAGTTCGGCGATCTCGGTCCGCATCTGCACGCGCAGCTTGGCGTCGAGGTTCGACAGCGGCTCGTCCATCAGGAAGGCCTTCGGGTGACGCACGATGGCGCGCCCCATCGCGACACGCTGCCGCTGGCCGCCGGACAGGTTCGCCGGCTTACGGTCGAGGAACTCCTCCAGATCCAGGATGCGGGCGGCCTCGGCCACCTTCTCGGCGATCTGCGCCTTCGGCAGCTTCTGAAGGGTCAGCGGGAAGGCGATGTTCTCGCGCACCGTCATGTGCGGGTACAGCGCGTAGCTCTGGAAGACCATGGCGATGTCGCGGTCCTTCGGTGCGACGTCGTTCACCACGGTGCCGCCGATCGACAGCGTGCCCGAGGAGATGTCCTCGAGGCCGGCGATCATGTTGAGCGTCGTCGACTTGCCGCAGCCCGACGGGCCGACCAGGATGACGAACTCGCCGTCGGCGATGTGCAGGTTCACGTCCTGCACCGCCGTCGAGCCGTCCGGGTACTGCTTGGAGAGGTTCTCCAGAACGATGTCGGCCATGGGTTATCCCTTCACCGCGCCGGAGGTCAGACCGGCCACGATACGACGTTGGAAGAAGAGCACGAAGATGATGATCGGAATGGTGATCACGACGGCGGCTGCGGAAATGGAGCCGGTGGGCTCCTCGAACTGGCTGGAGCCGGTGAAGTTCGCGATGGCCACCGGCGCCGTCTGGGCGCGGTCGGTGGAAGTCAGCGACAGGGCCAGCAGCAGGTCGTTCCAGGCGAAGATGAACACCAGGATCGCGGCGGTGACCACGCCGGGCGCGGCCAGCGGCACGATGACCCGGCGGAAGGCCTGCGCCGAGGTGGCGCCGTCCATCATGGCGGCCTTCTCCAGATCCCACGGGATCTCCCGGAAGAACGCCGACAGCGTGTAGATCGCCAGCGGCAGCGCGAACGCCACGTACGGGATCACCAGGCCGGTCCAGGTGTCGAACAGGCCGAGGCTACGTTCGATGTTGAACAGCGGGGTCACCAGCGAGATCTGCGGGAACATGGCGATCAGCAGGGCGACGCCCACCAGCAGCTTCTTGCCGCGGAACTCCAGTCGGGCGATGGCGTAGGCGGCCATGGTGCCCAGCAGCACCGCGATGGCGGTGGTGATCAGGCCGACGCCGATCGAGTTCAGCAGCGGTCTACCGAAGTTGCCGCCGTCGGTCAGCGGGATGATGACGCCCCAGATGACGCCGGCCGCCAGGCCGATCGACACCAGGATCGCGCCGATCCGCAGACCGAGTTCCAGCGACGCGTTGTGCTCGGCCACCGCGCGCTTGCGCTGCCACAGCAGCACACCCAGCAGGGCGGCCCCGATGGCCAGGCCGAGCAGCGCCCACAGCAACTCGGCGAGGACGCCGTCGGCGAACAGCGCCTTGTAGTTGTCCATGGTCCACTGCCGCGGGATGAAGTTGCCGTCGAGCACCGTGCTCGGCGGCTTGAACGACAGACTGATGATCCACCACAGCGGAACCACGGCGTACAAGATGACGATCACATTGGCGACGGTCCAGCCGACGCGGCGATTGAGATGATTCACCGGTTACCGCCCCTCGTTGTCCGAGCCGGGCGCCGCGGCGCCGAAGATCTTGATGAAGATGAAGGCGATGATCGCCACGCACAGGAAGATCAGAATGCTGATCGCCGAACCGACGCCCAGGTTGAACGCCTTGAACAGGTTGTTGTAGCCGAGCATCGACACCGATCCGGTCCCGTGGTTGCCCTTGGTCAGGATGTAGATGTTGTCGAAGATCCGGAAGGCGTCGAGCGTACGGAACAGCAGCGCCACCAGGATGGCCGGCTTCATCAGCGGAATGATGATCTTCCGCAGTCGGGTCCAGGCGCCTGCGCCGTCGACCTGCGCGGCCTTGAGCAGGTCGTCGGGCACCAGGGCCAGACCCGCGAGCAGCAGCAGCGCCATGAACGGGGTGGTCTTCCAGACCTCCGCCAGGATGATGATGAACAGCGACGACCACTGGTTGGTCAGCGGATCGGTGCCGTCGGGCAGCAGGTTGGCCAGGTAGCCGGTGCCCGGGGTCCAGGCGTAGTACCAGGAGAAGGCCGCCGCGACGGTCACGATGCCGTACGGGATCAGCACGACGGTGCGGATGGTGCCCTTGCCGAAGATGGTCCGGTGCATCACCAGGGCGATCATCATGCCGAGCACCAGCTCGATCGCCACCGAGATCACCGTGATGAACAGGGTGACCCACAGCGACTGCCACCAGTAGCCGTCGGAGAGCACCGTGGCGTAGTTGGAGAGGCCGATGAACTCGTTCTCGTCCGGCGCGGTCAGCGTCGCCTTGTTCAGCGACAGCCACACCGCGTACAGGATCGGATAGCCGGTGACCAGCAGCATCACGATCGCGGCGGGCGCCACCAGCCAGTAGGCCAGCTTGCGTTCGTTGGACGTGCGTTCGCTGGCGACCTTGCGGGTGCGCGGTGTGCGCACCGAGGTCGACGACGCGGGCGGCGACTCGTCGAGCAGGTCGACGATCGACCCGGCGGACGAGGCCGCCGGAACCGGCACGGCGGCGGGTGCGGCCGCGGGGACCGGCTCCGCGACCGGCTGCGTCCGGGGCGCCGGCGGCGTCGGCAGCGGCGGGAGCGGGCCCGACCGCACCGGTGGGATCGGATCCGGGGGCAGAATCACCGCCTCCGGGGGCACCCAGATGTCGGAGTGGACCGGCGCCGCCGGCTCCCGCGATTCCCGGGGCTGCTGGGGTTCTGAGGGCTGCGCACCCTCGGTGTTCTCGGGGGCGTTGTCGTCACCGGTGGTCATGGGATGATCCCTTCCCCGTCGATCGCCTTCTGGACCTGCTCGGCCAGCGTGTCCACCATGGTCTCCGGATCCCACGCGCCGACCGGGCTGAGCGTGGCGGTGACCAGCGTGGAGACCGCCTGGTACTGCGGGGTGGCCGGTCGCGGAGCAACGTGCTCGGACTCGAGCTGGCGGCGGATGTCGTCGCCCATCGGGTAGGCCACCTTGAAGTCGGGCTCTTCATAGAGCGCGGTGACCGTCGGCGGCAGCGCACCCTCGAGCGCGTACACGCGCTGCGCGTCCCGGCTGGTGAGGCACGCGGCGAGCTCGGCGGCGAGGTCCTGCTGCTGCGAAGTGCTCGCCACCGCGATGTTCAGACCACCGAGGGTCGACTTGGCCGGCAGCGCGTCGCTCACACCCGGGTAAGGCGCGAAGTCGAAACTCTTGCGCAGGATCCGGTTGATCGGCACCAGTTCCTTGGCGGTCGGCGGATTCTCGGTGTCGGCGAGCTGGTCGGCGTACGGCGTCAGCGCCTGCAGGAAGTCGATGGCGCCGGCCGAACCGTTGTCGCGCGCCGACTTGAAGACGAACGGCCAGTTGATCTCGTAGAGCGCCTGTCCCTTCTCCATGCCGTCGCGGGCGGTGCCCTCGTTGGAGTTGGTGATCGACGGATCGGCGCCCGGGTAGGTCGCGACCGCCTTGAGGATCTGCAACGCCTTCAGCGTCGCCGCGCGATGCTCGGGCGTGTCGTTCAGGGTCTGCTTGCTCGGGTCGTCCGGATCGAGGATGTTCCCGCCGGCGCTCTGCAGCACCGAGTTGAACCACACCATCAGGCCCTCGTACTGGCCGCCCTGCACCAGGATCTGCGTGGGACCCTGCTTGTTCTTCTCATAGACGGCGGTGGCGTCGGCGATCATCTGGTCCCAGGTGGCGGCGGCCTTCGCCTTCCGCCCCAGGTACTCCGTCAACACGTCCGGCCGGAACCAGAGCAGCTGCGTGTTGGTCCAGATCGGCAGCGCGTACAGGCGCGCGGCCTCGTCGTCGGGCCGCTTCCACATCGCGGTCTCCACCGGACCGGCGAGATTGGTCTGCTCCACCTCGGCTGCGTGCGCATCGGGCACCGGCACCAGCCATCCGGCGTTGGCGAACTCGGCCGTCCAGACCACGTCCATCGCCATCACGTCGAGGCTCTTGTCGTTGCCGGCCAGACGACGAGCCAGCTGCAGGCGCTGCCCGTCGGCGTCCTTGGGCAGCACGGTCACCTTGGCTTCGTAGGCGCCGCCCGAGTTCTTGGTGCACAGCGCGGCCTGCGTGGTGATCTCACCCGCACCGTCGGCCGGGGCGTACACGTTCAGCACACCGGCGGTGTATCCGCCGCCGCAGGCGACCAGTGCCGGCACCACCGCGGCCGCGGCGACCGCGGCCACCGCCAACCGGGTGCGCAGCGGTCGACGACGTCGTCGACCGGTCACCGGTTCGGATACCGATTCCTCGGGCCCGGACCGCTCGGGCCCCGACTGTATGGGCCCCGACTGTATGGGCCCCGACTGTATGGGCCCCGACTGTATGGGCCCCGACTGCATGGGCCCCGACTGCATGGGCATCGACTCTCGTGGGACCATCTCGCCGACCCGCCTCCTCGCCATTTCGCAGTGACCACAGCGAACCTGAGGGACGCCTGTGAATCCTGATGTGAGGTCAGGTTAACGCAACCAGTGACTCATCACACAGGAAGGTCCCCGGCGCGGCTAGATTGCGAGCTTGGCGAGCATGTCGCGGGCCTGCTCGGCGCTGCCCGGATCGCACAGGACGTCGTACCGGCCGGCCACCAACTGCATGGTCGACGAGAAGTCGCGCTGCCCGCGGGTCGCGGCGTACGGAATGGCGCCGCTGATCACGCCGAAGACCATGCCCGCGACCACACAGAACACGATCGGAATCCAGAAGTCCTGGCCGGTGACGAAGATACTGATGATGAGGCCCACGAAGAGGCCGAACCACGCGCCCGAGACCAGTCCGCCGCCGAGCACCTTGCTCCAGGTCAACCGGCCCAGCACCCGCTCCACCTGCATCAGGTCGACGCCGACGATGGTCAGCTTCTCGACGTGAAACTCGTTGTCGGCGAGATGGTCCACCGCCCGCTGCGCCCGCTCGTAGGTGTCGTACGACCCGACCGGCCAGCCCGTCGGCTTGGTGGGCAGGCCCGGGGTCGGGCGCATGGGCTGGGTCATAGATCTCCCCTGTCGGGTCCGGCGGCAAACAATTCCACGGCTGTACTTCTAGTCTGGTGACCATGATGCCAACGCTCAAGGTCTTCGTCGCCAGATTAGTCGGTCTGGTCGTCTTGGGCCCGGACGGCGAGTCGATCGGCCGTGTCCGCGACGTCGTGGTCTCGATGTATCTGCCGGGGCAGCGACCCCGCGCACTCGGCCTGGCCGTCGAACTGGCCGCGAGCCGACGTCGCATCTTCGTTCCGATGGGCCGGGTGACCAACATCGACGCCGATGCCGTCACCCTGACCACCGGGCGCGTCAACATGCGCAAGCTGGCGCTGCGCCCCAACGAAGCCCTCGCGGTGGGCCAGATCATGGAGAGCCGGGTACGGACCGACGATCCCGACCATCCGGGGCTGGCCGACGCCGACCTTTCGGTCGTCGACCTGGAGATCGAACGCACCCGCGCCCTGGACTGGGTGATCGGCCGGGTGGCGCTGCGCACCATGCGCAAGGGGCCGCTCCGGCGGCGCGGCGAGACGATCGTGGTGACCTGGAATCACGTGCACGGCCTGACCCTCCTGAATCTGAACCGCCCGGGCCACGGCGTGGAACTGGCCCTGACCCAGTTCGAGGGCATGCGTCCGGCCGACGTCGCCAACGCGCTGCGTGAGCTGCCCGAGCCCCGCCGCATCGAATTGGCGCGGGCGATCGACGACGAACGGCTGGCCGACATCCTGCAGGAGATGTCCACCGACGAGCAGACCTCCATGCTCGCCAGCATGAAGCCGTCCCGCGCCGCCGACGTGCTGGAGGCGATGGATCCCGACGACGTCGCCGACCTGATGGGCGAACTGCCCGCCGCCGAGGCCGAGGCCCTGCTGTCCCAGATGGATCCGGAGGACTCCGAACCGGTCCGTCGCCTGTTGCGCCACTCCCCCGACACCGCGGGCGGCGTGATGACCCCCGAGCCGATCATCGTCTCGGCCGGCACCACCGTCTCCGAGGCCCTCGCCCGCGTGGCCAACCCCGACGTCGGCTCGGCCACCGCGACGATGGTGCTGGTGGTCCGCCCGCCCACCAGCACGCCCACCGGCAAGTTCCTCGGCGCCGTCCACACCCAGGCGCTGCTGCGCGAGCCGCCCGCCAACCTGGTGGCCGGCATCCTCGACGACGACGTGCCCCGCCTCAGCCCGGACGATCCGTTGGAAGAGGTGACCCGCTTCTTCGCGACCTACAACCTGGCCCTGGCCCCCGTGGTCGACGAGACCGCGCACCTGCTGGGCGCGGTGGCCGTCGACGACCTCCTCGACGCCGTGCTCCCCCGCGGTTGGCGCGACCAGGAGCCGGAGGCCGCCCGGTGAACCAACGTCGCCTCGACACCCCCAGCGACGGCCGACGGCGCTTCTCGGCGAACATCGACGCCGATGTGATCGGCGTCTACGCCGAACGGGTGGCCCGCTTCCTCGGCACCGGCTCCTACCTGGCCATCCAGACGGTCGTCGTGATCGTCTGGATCTTCCTGAACATCGGCGTCTTCACGTTCGGCTGGGATCCGTACCCGTTCATCCTGCTCAACCTCGCGTTCTCCACGCAGGCCGCCTACGCCGCCCCGCTGATCCTGCTGGCCCAGAACCGTCAGGAGAACCGCGACAAGGTCTCGCTCGACGAGGACCGTCGTCGTGCCGCCCAGACCAAGGCCGACACCGAGTTCCTGGCCCGCGAACTGGCCGCCGTCCGCCTGGCCGTCGGCGAGACCGTGACCCGCGACTATCTGCGCCGGGAACTGGACGACCTGCTCGACGACCTCGTCGAACGACTCGCCGCCGCGCAGGCCCCGGCGGCCGACAGCGAGGAACCGGCGCGCGGCGGGCCGGATCACCGATAACCCCGATCGCACGGAATCCGGGCAGGGTATGGTGACTCACGTCTCGTCCACCCGGGGGGAACAACTGACGGAATCGGACGCCAGACGTACTCGGCCAGAAGTCTCGACTGGAGTAAGTAGAAACAATGGGGATGAGTTTCCACCGCTCGCACGGCATGCCGTGGCGCGGCGTCGCGGTCACCACCGGCATCGCCGCCGTCGGTGCCGCCCTGATGGTCGGCACCTCCGCGAGCAGCACCCTCGACGCCCAGCCGCCGGTCACCGCGCCCGGCGTCACCCTGACCGCCGACGAGCAACAGTCCGTCGCCGTCGCGCAGTCGGTGCCCGCCGCCACCCCGTCCTGTACGGTTTCACCCTGCCGCGGCCGCCGACCGCCGCACCCAGTTCCGTATCGCCGCCGATCTGCCCAACGGCCCGCTCGGCATCCCCGGTGTGGTGCTGCAGGCCTACAAGCTGGCCGCCACCCGCGTCGCCGCCGAGAGTCCGCAGTGCAAGCTGCCCTGGTACCTGCTGGCCGGCATCGGCCGCATCGAGTCCGGGCACGCCGGCGGCGGCAACGTCAACGAGTACGGCAACACCCGCACCCCGATCCGCGGGCCGGTGCTCGACGGTTCACTGGCCGGCAACGAGGTCATCACCGACACCGACGGCGGCCGCTGGGACGGCGACGGCAAGCACGATCGCGCCATGGGCCCCATGCAGTTCATTCCGAGCACCTGGGCCTCCTGGGGCTCGGATGCCAACGGCGACGGCAAGGCCGACCCGGACAACATCTTCGACGCCACCTTCTCGGCCGGCCGCTACCTCTGCGCGGGCGTCACCGACATCATGGCCGAGCCCACCCGCGTCGGCGCCGTGCTGCGCTACAACCGCTCGGTGGCCTACGCCAACAACGTCCTCGGCTGGGCCGGCGCCTACGCCACCGGCGTGGTCCCGACCGGCGGCATCCCGGAGATGAGCCACTCCGCGCCGGACGACAAGGACAAGAAGAAGTCCGAGAAGAAGGACGACAAGGACAAGAAGGCCCAGGACAAGCCGGACAGTGACAAGCCCGGGGACAAGCAGCCCGGGGACAAGACGGACAAGAGCACCACGCCCAAGCCGAAGCCGACCACGCCGCCGCAGAACTGCCTCGGCGCGATCTGCCTGCCGCCGGGCATCGGGCCCGCCCCCGCTCCGCAGCAGAAGCCCGCACCTGCCAAGCCCAAGGCCACCAGTCCCGCACCGAAGCCTGCGAACGGCCGCTGAACACCCCGTTCGCAGGCCGACTAGGGTGGTCGGTGTGAGCACCGCAGGCACCCCCACCGAATCCGCTGTCCGTTCGGCGTTGAGCAAGGTGGCCGATCCCGAGATCGGCAAACCGATCACCGATCTGAACATGGTCAAGTCCGTCGCCGTCGCCGACGACGGCAGCGTCGACGTCGGCATCTACCTCACCACCTCGGGCTGTCCGATGAAGGGCAAGATCAGCGACAGCGTCCGCGACGCCGTCTCCGACGTGCCCGGCGTGGGCGAGGTCCGCGTGGAACTCGACGTGATGAACGACGAGCAGCGCACCGCCCTGCGCAAGCAGCTGCGCGGCGACCGCGCCGAGCCGGAGATCCCGTTCGCCAAGCCCGGCAACCTGACCCGCGTGTACGCCATCGCCTCCGGCAAGGGCGGCGTCGGCAAATCCAGCGTCACGGTGAACCTCGCGGCGGCGCTCGCCGACCGCGGCCTGTCGGTGGGCGTGCTGGATGCCGACATCTACGGCCACAGCGTCCCCCGCATGCTGGGCAGCGATGCCAAGCCCACGCAGGTGGAGTCGATGATCATGCCGCCGATCAGCCACGGCGTGAAGTTCATCTCCATCGGCCAGTTCACCGACGGCAACACCCCGGTCACCTGGCGCGGACCGATGCTGCACCGCGCGCTGCAGCAGTTCCTGGCCGACGTCTACTGGGGCGACCTGGACGTGCTGCTCCTGGACCTGCCGCCGGGCACCGGCGACGTCGCGATCTCCATCGCGCAGCTCATCCCGGGCGCCGAGATCCTGGTGGTCACCACCCCGCAGCAGGCCGCCGCCGAGGTGGCCGAGCGGGCCGGTGCGATCGCCCTGCAGACCCGCCAGAAGATCCTCGGCGTGGTGGAGAACATGTCGTGGCTCCAGCTGCCCGACGGCACCCGCATGGAGCCCTTCGGCTCCGGCGGCGGCGCGACCGTCGCCGAGCGCCTCACGCGCGCGGTGGGCGCCCCGGTGGAGCTGCTCGGTCAGGTCCCGCTGGAGCAGCAGCTCCGCGAGGGCGGCGACAGCGGTGTCCCCGTGGTGCTCTCGGCTCCGGACTCCCCCTCCGGCGCGGCGCTGCGCGCCGTCGCCGACAAGCTCGCCGTCCGCCGCCGCGGTCTGGCCGGCATGAGCCTGGGCATCGACACCGTCCGCCACTGAGCCATTCGGCGGCCCGCCGCCGCCGCTTCCCGCGAGAGCCTTCCGCTCCCGCGGCCTCCACGAGGCCCGCGGGAGCGGAGTCGTCTCTCGGGACCGGAATGCTCTCGCGGGAGCGCGCGGGCTAGGTGGCGTCCCAGTCGGTGACGTCGTGGTCGCGCGCGGCGCGCGGCGGCGGCGGAGTGTCGGCGTTGAGCCGCGCGGGATCCACCTGGGTGACCGGCGGGGCGGGCGTCGTCTCGCCCGCGGGCACGACCGGGTGCGGATTGGCCGGGGCCGGGCCGGACAGGCTCAGCGAGTCGCGGACCGAACCCTCCAGGGAGTCGATCGACGACGAGTCGCCGTCGAACAGATGCTTGGTGACGATCGCCTTGGGCGTCATCTGGCGCAGTTCGTTGAGCTGCTGCAGGGGTTCGCGGATGGAGTCGAAGTCGGTGCCCATCTGGTCCTGCAGGTCCTTCGACGCGCCGGTGGCGTAGTCGCGCGCCTTCCGCACCGACTGCATCACCCAGGTGATGGCGCCGGGCAGGCGTTCGGGGCCCAGGATCACCAGGGCCGCGACGATGAGGATCAGGACCTCGCCCCATCCGATACTGCTGAACATCGTTGTCGCCTCTAGTCGCCGCGCGGCGTGATGGTGCCGGTGAAGGTCCGCCCGTCTCGCCAGTAGGTGTACTTCACCTCTTCACCGATGGTCGACGTTCGCACGGCGACGGTCAACTCGTCGGCACCCTCGATGGGCTTGCCGTCGAACTCGGTGATGACGTCGTTCTCCTTGATCCCGGCGCTCGCCGCGGGGCTGCCGGCCGCCACGTCCTTGACGCGCGCTCCGAAGACCTGGTCGTTGCGGACCGTCGACGCGGTGACGCCGATCTGCGGGTGCCGCATCGAGCCGTCCTTGATCAACGCCTCGGTGATCGGGATCACTTCGTTGATGGGGATCGCGAAGCCCAGCCCGATCGAGCCGCCGCCGGCCGCGGCGATCGCGGTGTTGATGCCGATCACGCGTCCCTGACCGTCGACCAGCGGGCCGCCGGAGTTGCCGGGGTTGATGGCGGCGTCGGTCTGGATCGCGTTGATCACCGCGTCGGTGTCCGACGAGGCGTCCGGGCGCAGCGGCACGGGACGGTCGACGGCGCTCACGATGCCGGTGGTCACGGTCCGGTCCAGGCCCAGCGGCGCACCGAAGGCGATCACCGGCTGCCCGATCTCGAGCTTGGCCGAGTCGCCGAGCTTGGCGACGGTGAGGTTCTCCACGTTGTCGACCTTGAGGACGGCGACGTCGGTCTTCACGTCCCGGCCGACGATGCGCGCCGGGACGCGGGAGTGGTCGGAGAAGACCACTTCGAGCTTGGCGCTCTTGTCGTTGGCGGCGAGCGAGATCACGTGGTTGTTGGTGACGATGTAGCCGAGCTTGTCGACAACGAAGCCGGAGCCGGAGCCGCCGCTGCCCGCGGTGCGGACCTCGATCATCACGACCGAGGGCGCCACGGCCTTGGCGACCTTCGCGATGTCGGTGGAGGCCACCGCGGAGTCGTCCACGTCGAGGCTCACCGAGTTGGAGTTCAGCGGCGGGACCGCCTCGGCGGTCCACCGGCCGATCAGACCGCCGGCCACGCCGACCAGGAGGGCCACGATGGCGAGGGAGGCCAGCGCCCACCAGTGCACGCGCCGACCGAAGAGCAGGTCGGTGACGCCGAGTTTGGGGCCGGCCGGGCGCTCGGTGGTCGACGACGCTTCCGCGAGCGCGGGACCTTCCAGGTGCGCACCGCTGGCCGGATCGCGCCACGGATCGTCGGGCTCGGTCTCGGCGACCTCGCTGCCGTAGGTCGCGTAGGGGTCGCGCTGCAGGGCGCTGGACGCGCCCGCGGGACGACTGAAGGCTTCGGCCAGCACCGGGTCGGGCGGCGCGAGCTCGGGTTGCGGGCGGCGGCTGGGCGCGGTGGAGAACGAGCCCGCCACACCGTCGGGTCGACCGAAGACCGCGGCGGTCTGCGGGGAGACCGCGGGGTGCTCGCGGCGCGCGGGAGCGGGCTGCGGGTCGGCCTCGTCGCGGGTCGCCCAGTCGGGAGTAGTGCTCACGTGTCAGCGGCTCCGTCGGCGCACGTCGCGCACATCGATCTCGCGGTGGGGATCTCGCGGTGGGGATCGCGGGTGGGGTCTGGCTCAGCTGGCCGATCAGGCTCGACGGCGCATGGACCGCGCCGCAGCCGCGCAGCAGGGACCGCGCGTCGGTCTGGGCGGACACCTCGGCGGCGCAGCCCGGGCACAGACGCAGGTGTTCCTCGGCGCGGCCGCGGGCGGTACCGCGCAGCACGCCGTCGACGTAGGCGACGACCGCGTCGGCGGCGAGGTGATCGGTGGAGCCGAAGGCGCGACCGGCGCGATACTCCGGATTCGGGGCGAAGGTCGCACCCGCCGACGTCCAGCGCCGTGTCCGGGAGGTTCGGTCGTCTGCCACGGGCGGCACCTCTTTCACACCAGCAGGACTCCCACCACGGTCGCGGCGGAGATGCATCCAGCCTAACCGAACGTCCCCGCCGAGGGGTTCAGCCGCCGACGGATCCAGCCCCAAGCGATCAGGCCCACAAGGACTACGCCCCCAGGGATCAAACACCGAGGGATCAAACCCCGAGGGATCAAACACCGTGGCCGACGGCCACCGAACGACTGTCGGTGTGCCCGCGCGCCGCGAGGAATTCGCGGATCCCCTGCCGGCCGCGATGGATACGACTGCGGACGGTGCCCATCTTGACGCCCATGGTCGCCGCGATCTCCTCGTACGAGAGGCCTTCGATGTCGCACAGGACGACGGCGGCGCGGAACTCCGGCGCCAGCGCGTCGAGCGCCTGCTGCAGGTCCGGGTCCAGGCTGGCGTCGGCGTAGGCCTGCTGCGGATCGGGCGTGTCGGCGCTGATCCGCTCGTAGCCGGTCTCCAGGGCCTCCATGCGGATCTTCGCGCGGCGGCGCACCATGTCCAGGAACAGGTTCGTGGTGATGCGGTGCAGCCAGCCCTCGAAGGTGCCGGCCTGGTACTTGTTCAGCGAACGGAAGACGCGGATGAACGTCTCCTGCGTGAGGTCCTCGGCGTCGTGCTGGTTGCCGCTGAGCCGGAAAGCGAGGCGGTACACCCGGTCGGCGTGTTCGGCGACCAGGTCCTCCCACGTCGGCATCAGCGTGCGGTCGCCGCTCGCGTCGAACCCTGCGGTTCCCGCGAAGGAAGCGTGTGCCTCACTGCGTTGTGATGCCTTCACCGTGTTGATCGAGTCCTTTCGTGACTGTGAGCGGTCCAACACCGCTGGTGCGGCCGGTATTCCCGAACCGACAGAGCAAAGCCTGTCGTACTCCGGTGTGCGATCGCTGTTACCGGCCTGAGTGTTCGCTGAGGAAGCGTCCGGGCGGGAGTCGGCGTGCGATGCGGCCCACGTCCGGCGCGCCACTCGCGCAGGTCGGTCGAGGTCGTGGCACCCTACTGGACATGACTGAACTGGGCACGACTGACAAGTCCGCCGCCGCGCTGGCCGCCTACGCCGAATCCGCCATCATCGAAGACGATGCACTGCGGTCGGCGCGGGCCCGCGCCCAGGAACTGGGGGCGACGGCCGTCTCCCCCGCCACCGGCGCCCTGCTGTCGTTGTTCACCCGGATCGCGAACGCCCAGCACGTGGTGGAGATCGGCACCGGGGTGGGCGTGAGCGGGCTGTGGCTGCTGGCCGGCATGCCACCGACCGGCATCCTGACGACCATCGATCCCGAACCCGAACATCACCGGGCCGCGCGCCAGGCGTTCGCCGATGCCGGCATCGCGCCGGGACGCACACGGCTCATCACCGGCGCGCCGACGGACGTGCTGACCCGGCTGGCCGACGAGACCTACGACGTGGTGTTCATCGACGGTCCGCTGCTGAGCTACCCCGCCTACGTGACCGAGGCCGTGCGGATCCTGCGGCCGGGCGGCGTGCTCGTGGTGAACAACGCGTCCGCGGGCGGCACCATCGCCGACCCGTCGTCCGACGATCCGCGCACCTTCACCGCGCGCGAGGCCGCCCAGCTGATCGCCGACGACGACCGGCTGCTGCCGGCCGTCGTACCGGTGGGCACGGGTCTGCTGGCGGCCGCGAAGGCGCGCTGACCGCCGCGGTCAGACGTCGGTGGAGAAGCGGATACCGCTCTCCGGCAGCTGTACTCCCGGCCACACCCGGGCGCCGCGGAGCAGTTCGCAGCGCGCGCCGATGACGGCGTGGTCGCCGATCACGGTGTCGCGAACCAGAGCGCCGGCACCCACGCGGGCGCCGAAGCCCACGATGCTGCGCTCGACCACCGCGCCGTCCTCCACGACGGCCTCGTCGAAGATCACCGCGCCGTCGAGCCGGGCGCCGGAACCGATCTTCGCGTTCGCGCCGATCACCGTGCCGCCGATCAGGACCGCGTCGGGCGCGACCTGCGCACCGTCCTTGACCAGTGCTTCGCCGCCCGCGCCGCGGAGAGCGGGCGACGGCGCGATGCCGCGCACGAGGTCGGCCGAGCCGCGGACGAAGTCCTCCGGGGTGCCCATGTCGCGCCAGTAGGCGTCGTCGACGTAGGCGTGCACGTGACGGCCGGCGGCCAGCAGTCGCGGGAACACCTCGCGCTCCACCGAGACCGGACGTCCGGCCGGGATCTCGGCGATCACCTCGCGCCGGAACACGTACGTGCCGGCGTTGATCTGGTTGGTGGGCGGATCCTGAGTCTTCTCCAGGAACGCGGTGACCCGGCCGTCGCCGTCGGTCGGCACGCAGCCGAAGGCCCGCGGATCGCCGACGCGGACCAGGTGCAGGGTGACTTCCGCATCGGAGCTGCGGTGGGTGTCGAGGACCTCGCGGATGTCGGTGCCGCCGAGGACGTCGCCGTTGAACACGAGCACCGTGTCGGCGGTGAGCTCGTCGAAGACGTTCCGGATGCCGCCGCCGGTGCCGAGGGCCTCGGTCTCGGTGACGTAGGTGAGCTTCACGCCGAGGTCGGCGCCGTCGCCGTAGTAATCGGAGAAGACCTCCGCCTGGTACGACGTGCCGAGCACGATGTCGGTGACGCCCGCATCCCGGATCCGGGAGATCAGGTGCGTGAGGAACGGCACGCCGGCGGTCGGCAGCATCGGCTTCGGGGCCGACAGGGTGAGCGGCCGCAGGCGCGTGCCCTTGCCGCCCACCAGGATCACGGCCTGAACGTCAGTAGCCACGAGGGTCACCTTTCTTCTTCGGTAGACGCGGAGTCGGCGGCCTGCGCGCGCAGCGCGGCGGCGATCTCGAGTTTGGCGCGCACGGCCAGTCCGGCGCGCAGGCCCCAGCGCACCGGCGCCCACGCGGGGCCCGGGTGCCGATCGGCCTGGAAGCGGTAGGCGCTGTCGTGGTGCGCGGCGATCATGCGTTCGGGATGCCGGGACACCGAATGACTCTTGGCGTGCATCGCCACCGCGGACGGTACGAAGACGTTCAGCCAGCCCGCCGTGCTCAGGCGGTCGCCGAGGTCCACGTCCTCCATGAACATGAAGTAGCGGGAGTCGAAGCCGTCGATGCTGTCGAACGCGGCACGACGCACCAGCAGGCACGAGCCACTCAGCCAGCCCACCGGCCGCTCGACGAGTGCGGCGTCCTCATTGCGGTAGCGCACCGTCCACGGATTGTTCTTCCACACCTTGCCGAGCAGGGCGTGACCGGTGCCGGAGACCAGATCGGGCACGCGGCGGGCCGACGGGTAGACGGTGCCGTCGGGTTCGGTGATCAGCGGGCCGAGGGCGCCGGCGCGCGGCCAGCGGCGCGCCGCGGCGAGCAGCTCGTCGAGCGAGCCGGGTGACCATTCGATGTCCGGGTTGGCGATGACGATGAACTCGACGTCCGGGTCCAGCGCGGCGACGCCGCGGTTCATGCCGCCGCCGTAGCCGAGGTTGCCGCCGGTGTCCACCAGCGTCACCGCGGGATCGGCGGCCGCGGCCGCCTCCGGTGCGCCGTCGTCGGAGCCGTTGTCGGCGATGATCACCTGCACCGGCGCGGTAGTCGCGGTCTTCAGGGTGCGCAGGAAATTGTGCAGATACTCGCCGGAGGAGTACGTCACGGTCACTACGCCGACCGGCGGGACGGGCTGGGAAGTCACCGCAACAGCCTAGCGTCGGGCGCGAGCGCCGCCGACAGCGCGCCGCGCCAGTGCGGCAGCGGGGTCAGGCCGGCGGCCGCCCAGGAGCGCCCGGAGAGCACCGAGAACGCCGGGCGCGGCGCGGGGCGCGGAAAATCGGCCGTGGTGCACGGGTGCACCCGCGCCGGGTCGGCGCCGATCTCGGCGAACACCGCGCACGCCAGGTCGTACCACGTGGCCTCGCCGCCGCCCGCGGCGTGCAGCACGGCGCCCGCGGTGCGGTCGTCGGCCGCGCCCACCTGCCCCACCAGTTCCCACAGTCCGTCGGCCAGGTCACCGACATGGGTGGGCGAGCCGCGCTGATCGTCGACCACGGACAGTTCCGGGCGGGCGGCCTCGAGGCGACGCATGGTGCCGACGAAGTCCGGGGAGTCGAGGCCGCCGGTGTACACCCACGCGGTGCGCACCACGGTGGTCGACGGATCGGCGGCGCGGGCCGCGCGCTCCCCCGCCAGTTTGCTGGCCCCGTACACCGTCGCCGGGGTCGCGGCCGGATCCAGATCGCCGGGCTCCAGCGGCGCGCTCTGCCCGGGCGGCGGTGCGAAGACGTAGTCGGTGGACACGTGCACCAGCCGAGCGCCGGCCGCGGCCGTGGCGGCGGCGAGGTGACCCGGCCCGTCGGCGTTGACCGCATACGCTCCCGCCGCGTCCTCCTGCGCGCCGTCGACATCGGTGTAGGCGGCGGCGTTGACCACCGTCTCCCCGGGCCGCAGCTCGGCCAATGCCGACCGCACCTGCGCGGCGTCGGTCACGTCCAGGTCGGTCGAGGTGTAGCGGACCAGGTCGACGTCGGCCGGCGTGCGCGCGGCGAAGGCCGCCCCCAGTTGGCCGGCCGCACCGACGAGATGAATGCGGGTGGACATGGGTGCCATGGTGCCGCACCGCACCGCCGATCCCGCCCTCGCGCCACGCGTGCGTGTCCGACACCACCGGCGTTGCGCACCGCGTCCAGCCGTCGCGAACCAGTAGGGTGAAACCACACTTGTCACATCTGCAACACCGAGGGGACGCACGAGGGTGGAACCACGCCGCGAAGGTCGAGACCGACGCGCCGGCGGCCGGGCATCGTCCGGCGGCGGCGAGCCGGAACGTCGCGGACGCCGCACGCCTCCGATGCGGGCCGCCGAGGAGGCCGCCCGCAGCTCGGGCAAGGCCACTCCGGTCTCCACGCGGGCCCGCTCGACACGCCAGCGCACCTCCTCGGAGGAGATCCACACCCGGCCGCGTCGTGCCGCGGCCACCACCAAGACCGGACCGCGCAAGCCTCCGCCGCCGCGACCCCGCCGCACCATCCACGAGCTGCTGCCCTTCGGCCGCGGCCTGGTCGCGTTGCTGACCGTGGTGGTCCTCGTCGTCACCGGATACGGCTGGAGCCGGATCTCCAGCCTCAACTCGTCGGTGACGTTGGTCGGCGGCCTCGGACTCGGCGGCGGCGCCGACGGCGCGATGGACATCCTGCTGGTCGGCACCGACTCCCGCCTCGACGCCAAGGGCAACCCGCTCAGCGACGAGGAGCTCAAGTGGCTGCGGGTGGGCGACGAGATCACCACCTCCACGGACACGATCCTGCTGATCCGCATCCCCAACGACGGCAGCACCGCGACCGCCGTCTCCATCCCCCGCGACTCCTACGTCGAGGTCCCCGGCATCGGCATGAGCAAGATCAACGCGGCCTACGGCTCCACCCGCGAGACGGTGCGTCGTACCGCCGTCGAGTCGGGGACCGACGAGAAGACCGCCGAGAACGAGGGCATCAAAGCCGGCCGCAAGGCGCTGATCGATTCGGTCGCGAACCTCACCGGCGTCACCGTCGACCACTACGCGGAGGTGGGTCTGCTCGGCTTCGCGCTGCTCACCGACGCCGTCGGCGGCGTCGAGGTCTGCCTCAAGCAGGCGGTCCGCGAGCCGCTGTCCGGCGCCCGCTTCCGCGCCGGACGACAGACCCTCAACGGCCCCAAGGCGCTCAGCTTCGTGCGCCAGCGTCACGATCTGCCGCGCGGCGACCTCGACCGCATCACCCGCCAGCAGGTGTACATGGCCTCCCTCGCGCAGCGCATCCTGTCGACCCAGACCCTCACCAACCCGGCCAAGTTGGGCGAGCTCGAGACCGCCGTGGCGCGGTCGGTGGCGATCGACGACGGCTGGGACATCCTGAACCTCGCGAACTCGCTCAAGGATCTCAGCGGCGGCGACGTCAAATTCACCACCATCCCGGTGATCACCGATCACGGGTGGAGCGACGACGGCACGCAGAGCGTCGTCGAGGTGGATCCCGCACAGGTCAAGACGTTCGTCGATCGTCAGCTCGGCACCGCCGCCCAGGGCGAGTCCGGCGGCCGCGCCGGGATCACCGTGGACGTGGTGAACGCCGGCACCGTCGACGGTCTGGCCGCCAACGTCGCCGGGCTGCTGACCGCCAAGGGCTACAAGGAGGGCGAGACGTCGAGCAAGCCGATGAACGAGTTCGACTCGATCATCTTCGCGAACTCCACCGACAACGACGGCGCCCGCCAGCTCGCCCGGGATCTCGGCGGAAACATCGAGATCCGCGAGGACTCCTCGCTGCCCGACGACCGCGTCCGCGCGGTGCTCACCAACACCTACACCGGTCTCGGCGCCATCTGGAACACCGGCCCGCAGGGCGACAACGCCGCCGACGGCAACTCGCCGGCCGCGCCGGGATCCACCGCCAAGGCTCCGACGGCGATCAAGGCCGACACCGACGGCCCGGTCTGCGTGTACTGACATGGCCGATCCGACTCTCACCGGTGCCCTGCTGGCCGCCGTCGACGACCGCGCACGCCCCCTGCTGACCTACTACGGGGCGGCCCAGCGCATCGGCCTGTCCGGTGCGACCCTGGAGAACTGGGCGGCCAAGATCGCGAACTATCTGCGCGACGAAGTCGGCCTGTTCCCCGGCGACGCCGTGGGCGTGGCGGCGCCCGAGCACTGGCAGACCGCGGCCGTGCTGCTCGGCAGCTGGTGGGCGGGTCTGCGTGTGGACATCGGCGACGACGCCGCCACCGAGGCGCGCGTGGTCTTCACCGACCTCGCCGGCGTCGACGCCTACCCGGACGCCGAGGAGACGGTGGTGCTGCCGCTGGATCCGTTCGCCGGACGCACCCCCGATCTGCCGCCGTTCGCCGCCGACTTCGGCGACACCGTGCGTCCGCACGGCGACCACTTCTCCCCCGGCGGCGTCGGTGGCGAAGCGATGCTCGGCCGCAGCGTCGACCAGACGCTCGCCGCCGCCCGCGCGTCCGCCGCCGCGGACGGGATCGCCGCCGGGGCACGGGTGCTGTCGACACGACCGTGGCGCACCGCCGACGACGTCCTCGCCCACCTGGTGGCCCCGATGGCAGTCGGTGCGGCGCTGGTCTACGCCGATCCGGCCGCGGACCTGGATCTGGCCGCGATCGCCGACACCGCGCACACCGACCTCACCCTGACGTGAAAAGCGGACCGCCGCCACCGATGGTGGCCGCGATCCGCTTCCCGGGTCTGCCCGATCGGGCGGGGTGTCAGCGCAGCAGAGCGCGCGCCATCACCATCCGCTGGATCTGGTTGGTACCCTCGTAGATCTGAGTGATCTTGGCGTCGCGCATCATGCGCTCCACCGGGAAGTCGGTGGTGTAGCCGGCACCGCCGAACAACTGCACGGCGTCGGTGGTGACCTCCATCGCGACGTCCGAGGCCAGACACTTGGAGGCGGCGCTGATGAAGCCCAGCTTGCCGGTACCGCGCTCGGCGCGCGCCGCGGCGCTGTAGACCATGAGGCGAGCGGCTTCAACCTTCATCGCCATGTCGGCGATCATGAACTCGACACCCTGGAACTGGCTGATGGTCTTGCCGAACTGCTTGCGCTCCTTGACGTAGGCGATGGCCTGGTCGAGGGCGCCCTGCGCCACACCGACGGCCTGCGCGCCGATGGTCGGGCGGGTGTGGTCGAGGGTGGCCAACGCGGTCTTGAAGCCGGTGCCCTCCTCGCCGATGATGCGGTCCGCCGGGATGGTGCAGTTCTCGAAGTACAGCTCAGCGGTAGGGCTGCCCTTGATGCCGAGCTTGTGCTCCAGCGGGCCCACCGTGAAGCCTTCGTCGTCCTTGTGGACCATGAACGCCGAGATGCCGTTGGCACCCTTCTCCGGGTCGGTCACCGCCATCACGGTGTACCAGCTCGACTGGCCGCCGTTGGTGATCCAGCACTTGGAGCCGTTGATGATCCACGAATCGCCTTCGCGGCGGGCGCGGGTCTTCATGGCGGCGGCGTCGGAACCGGCCTCGCGCTCGGACAGCGCGTAGGAGGCCATCGCCTCACCGGAGGCGATCGACGGCAGCACCTGCGCCTTGAGCTCCTCGGAACCGGCCAGGATCAGACCCATGGTGCCCAGCTTGTTGACGGCGGGGATCAGCGAGGCAGAGACGTCGACGCGGGCGACCTCTTCGATCACGATGCAGGCGGCGACGGAGTCCGCGCCCTGGCCGTCGAACTGCTCCGGGACGTGGATGGCGTTGAAGCCGTTGTCCACGAGAGCCTTACGGGCCTCCTCGGGGAAGCGGGCGTTCTCGTCGACCTCCTTGGCGTAGGGGGCGATCTCCTTCTCCGCGAGGGCACGGATCGCCTCGCGCAGCGCCTGATGCTCCTCGGGAAGCTGGAACAGATCGAAATCAGGGTTGCCGAATGCCATTGTCTACACTCCTCCTGGCACTAAGTGCCACAGCCGGTTCGGTTCAAGTGCACCACGACGGCGGGGGTGAGTCAACACTCAGCGTTCGGCGAGCGTCTCCCAGAGTCGTCGCAGCTCGGCGTTCAGCACCGCGGCCGTGGCGTCCGCATCGCCGCGGCTGACCTGGCGGAGCAGATAGTTGTGCACCGCGGTGACCGCGGCCGCGTAGGCGACGACCCGAGCCGGCGGCGCATCCGGCCGCGTGCGGCGCAGGTGCTCCTCGAAGAGCCGTTGGTAGCGCAGTGCGGTCACCAGTTCCCGGTCGCGCAGGTTCGCGACCTGCGACACCACCGCGTAGCGGCGGGCGGCCAGATCGCGGTTGTCGGCGAAATGGGCGAACACCGTCTCCGCGCCCTCGCACACCACCCACCACGGATCGTCGTCGTCGACGGCCGAGGCCAGGTGCTCGGCGACCTGATCGAGCAGGGACTCGTGGTCGGCGAAGATCAGGTCCTCCTTGGACCCGAACTGCCGGAAGAGGGTGCGGCGGGACGTTCCCGCGGCCGCGGCGATGTCATCGACGGTGGTCGCCTCGTACCCGCGCTCGGCGAACAGCCGCAGGGACTCGGATGCCACATGCAACCGGAACTCGGATGCGTCGATCGACGCCTGCTCGGTGGTGACCATGCGCCCCAGTATTCACCGCGCCCGGCGGCGGCTCCTCCCCGGCACTACGCTGCCGGTATGCGACTGCTACTGCTCTCGTGGGGCATCGGCGCCCTGACCGACTTCCTCGACGACGCCGCCCCCGGCCCGCGCTCGGCCGTCCGCCTCGGCTACCTCAACGACGCGGCGCTGCCCTACGGAGACGCGGTGTTCACCGCCATCGAGACCGCGCGCCTCACCGAACTGGGGTACCGCCCCGAGGTGGTGACCGCCCGCGACTACACCTCGCCGGAGGCCTTCGCGGCGCGCCTGGACGCACTGGACGCGCTGTACGTCTGCGGCGGCGAGACCTACGTGCTGCTCCATCATCTGCGCCGGCACGGCCTGGACGTCGTGCTGGCCGACAAGGTCCGCGCCGGACTCCCGTACATCGGCCTCAGCGCCGGATCGGTGCTCGCCGGCGCCAGCACCGAACCCGTCTCGCTGATGGACGACGTCGCCGCCGCGCCCGGACTCACCGACCTGCGCGGCCTGGGGCTGCTCGAGGCGTCGGTGGTGCCGCACTCGGACGGCCAGATCCCCCAGTATCCGGCGGAGATCATCGCCGAGATCGACGCGCGCTACTCCCCGCGCATGCCGCTGATCATGCTGCCCGACGACCAGGCACTGCTGGTGACCGACGCCGACGTCACGCCGATCCCGTCCCGGTAGCGGTAGCGTTCGAGGGCATGAGAGTCCCCCAGGTCGTCGCCCGCATCAACAAGTACGTCACCAATCCGATCCAAGGCATCTGGGCGCCCCGGGTCGCGCCGTGGGCGGTGGTCGAGCACGTCGGCCGCACGTCCGGCAAGGCCTACTCCAACCCGGTGCTGTGCTGGGTGGACCACGGCCGCGTGTCGATTCCGCTGACCTACGGCACCCAGTCGGACTGGGTCCGCAACGTGCTCGCCGCGGGCGAGTTCACCCTGGTGCGCGAGGGCGAGCGCGTGCACGTCGCGGGCGCGCGCATCCTGCCGCCCGACTCCCCCGACATCGTCGGCCTGGCCCGCTACGTCGGCCGCCCGTTCGAGGGCGTGCTGTTCGGCCGCATCGTCGAGCAGCCGTCGTGACCGACCTGCTCGACGACTTCGCCCGCGCCGACTTCACCCACGACGGCACCACGCACCACTACTACCGGCTCGGCGCCGGCCCCGCGGTGCTCGTGCTGGCCGAGATCCCGGGCATCACGCCGAAGGTGATCACGTTCGCGCGACGGGTCGCCGCCGCCGGCCTCACCGTGTATGTGCCGTCGTTGTTCGGCACCGACGGCGCCGACCCGATGCCCGACGGCGCCACCGACCTGGCGCGGGTGGGCGCGGTCTTCACCCGGGCCTTCAGCAGGGTATGTGTCTCCCGCGAGTTCACCCTCTTCGCGACCGGTCGGTCCTCGCCGGTCGTGACCTGGCTGCGGGCGCTGGCCGCCCGCGCGCACGACGAGTGCGGCGGTCCGGGCGTCGGCGCGGTCGGCATGTGCGTCACCGGAGGCTTCGCCCTGGCGATGGCCGTCGACGACCGCATGCTGGCACCCGTCCTGTCCCAGCCGTCGCTGCCGCTGGCCCTGACCCCGGGCCGCGCCCGCACCATCGACATCAGCCGCGCCGACCTGAACACCGTCAAGGCGCGCTGCGCCAAGGGCCTGCAGGTCCTCGGTGCCCGCTTCGAGGGCGACCGGCTGGTGCCGGGCAGCCGCTTCGAGTTCCTGCGCGAGGAGTTGGGCGACGCGTTCGTGGGCGTCGAACTGCCCGACGACGCCGCGAACCCCGCCTCCCGGATACCGCCGCATTCGGTGCTGACCGAGCACCTGATCGATGAGCCCGGGCAGCCCACCCGCGACACCCTCGACCAGGTGATCGACTTCTTCGTCACCAAGCTCGGATCGTCGGCGTGAGCCGCGATGTCACCGTGCTCGACGATCCGTTCGGGAACGCGCTGCGCGGGCGGCAGCGGTCCTTCGCCCGCGCCCACGGCACCGCGATCGCCTATCAGCCGGACGTCTCGGTCTTCTTCGCCCATCCCGAGCCGCTGACCGACGCCGTCTACGCCGACCTCGCGACCCTGGCCGGACCGGGTCACACGCTCGGGCTGCGCGATCGCCACGTGCCGCTGCCGGACGGGTGGACGGTGGCCGGCACCTTCGGCATGGTCCAGTACACCGGCGTCGACGTGCCCGGCGTTCCCGACGACGAACTCGTAGTGCTCGGTCCGGCCGACGTCGCCGAGATGACCGCACTGGTGGAACTGACCAACCCCGGCCCGTTCCTGCCGCGCACCATCGAGCTGGGCCGCTACCTCGGCTACCGCGACCCGGCGACCGGCCGTCTGCTCGCCATGGGCGGCGAGCGTGCCCGACCCGACGGCTGGACCGAGATCAGCGCGGTCTGCACGCACCCGGACGCCCGCGGCCGCGGTCTGGCCCGGCGCATCGTCGCGGCGGTGGCCGCCGGGATCCGCGACCGCGGCGACGAGGTCTTCCTGCACACCACCGAGGACAATCCCGCTCGCCTCCTCTACGCGTCGATGGGCTTTGTCCACCGCAACACCGTCACCCTGGAGATCGTGCGCGTGCCCCGCTGACCCGGTGCCCCGCAACAGTGAGGAGCCTTCCATGTTCGATCCGTCCACTCTCGCCGTGCCGATCGTCGGGGCGCCCATGGCGGGCGGTCCGTCCACCCCGGCGCTGACCGCCGCGATCAGCGCGGCGGGCGGCTTCGGCATCCTGGCGGGCGCCTACCTGTCGCCGGACGCGCTGCGCGCCGAGATCGCCGCGGTGCGTGCCGCCACCGACGCGCCGTTCGGGGTGAATCTCTTCGTCCCCGAGGAGCTCGTGTTCGATGCCGCCGCGTTCGACGAGTACCGCGCCCGCCTGCTGCCGTTGGCCGGGATGTTCGGCGCCGAGCTGCCGACCGCCCCCGCCTATACCGACGACGCGTTCGCGGCCAAGGTCGACGTCCTGCTCGACGAGCGGGTCGCCGCCGTGTCGTTCACGTTCGGCGCTCCCGCACCGAAGGTCTACGCCGCGTTCGCCGACCGCGACATCGCCACCGTCACCACAGTGACCACCCTTGACGAGGCCCGCATCGCGGTCGCCTCCGGCAGTACCGCGCTGTGCGCGCAGGGCATCGAAGCCGGCGGGCACCGGTCCACGTTCGAGATCCTCGCCGACGACAGCGAGATCGGCGTCGGCGACCTGATCGTGGCCGTCGCCGGTCTCGGCGTACCGGTGATCGGTGCGGGCGGGGTCGGCGGGGTCGACGACGTCCGCGCGATCCTGGCGGCCGGGGCGGTCGCCGCGCAGGTCGGCACCCTGTTCCTGCCGACCCCGGAGGCCGGCACGCGGGCCGCGCACCGGGCGGCGCTGGCCGACCCGCGCTTCACCGCCACTGCCACCACCCGCGCCTACTCCGGCCGGCTGGCCCGGGCGCTGGTCAACGACTTCGTCCGCGACTTCACCGACGTCGCACCCCCGGTCTACCCGCAGGTCAACACCCTGACCGGGCCGCTGCGCCGGGCCGCGGCCGACGATCCGCAGGTGATCAACCTCTGGGCGGGCACCGGCTGGCGCGGCGCCCGGCCAGCGTCGGCCGCCGAGGTCGTCGCACATCTGAACCCGAACGCCTAGTCGGCGCACGTCCGCCGCGTTCCGTCGCCTGCGCACAGGCGTCAGTCCCACCCATCCGCGGCAGGCGGCCCCAGAGGCGGCCGCCCCGACTGCCGCCTCTGGGGCGGGCTGCCGCCTTTGTGTGAGGGTGCCGCCGCGGCCGGGGTCCGACGGATTGAGCCGGCCCGGCTAGGTTCGTGGCATGAAGACTCTCGCGACCGCCGTTGTGGTCGGTGCTCTCACGCTCGTCGTCGGCTGTGGCACGGCGGACGAGGCCGCCGCGCCGTCGTCGTCGTCCACCAGCACCACTGCAGCACCCCGGCCGACGCCGCTGGGCCAGGTCCGTGTCGGCGACTGCGTCCTCAACACCGAGCTCGCCTCGGGCAGCATGCAGGGCGTCTCGACGCTGACCGTGGTCGACTGCGACACGCCCGACAGCGCGCCGGTGCTGGCGGCCGGGCCGTTCCGAACGGAGATCCGCCGCGGCGGCGGCGCCACCACCCCGGGCATCCCCTACCCGGCCTTCCCGAACATGTACTTCATCGCCGTCGACGAATGCAGTCGCCTGCAGGGTGTGGCGAATCCGCAGAAGACGCTGAACTTCGCCTACCCGAACAAGGCCACCTGGGAAGCCGGCGACGACGTGGTCGTGTGCGTGGACGCGAACCGGGCCACCGGCACCTTTCAGTGGTGACCGGCCCCGGTCACCTCGCGCCGGCGGCCTCTCCTCCGGCGACGAGGTCGGCGCAGATCTGCAGGTGACCGGTGCGCTGGGTGAGTTCGCGAAGCAGATGCAGGATCACGAACTCTCCGGTCGCGGCCGCGGCGTCGGCGCGGGTGGAGCCGATGGCCGAGCGGTCGGCGATCCCGTCGGCCAAAGCGCGGTGAACGTACCGCGGCAGCCGATCGCGCATCCGATCCACCAGGGCGCGGGCCTGCTCGACGGTGCCGGTCGCGGCGAACTCTCCGGCCCGGTCGCGCGGGATCTTCTCCCCGGCCACCAGGTTGCCGCCCCAGTCGGCGATCACGCCGTCCAGGTGCGTCACCAGCGCGAACACCGAATTCATGCCGGGCACCTCCGCGACGACGGCGTTGACGGTGCGATCGTCGCACCGGTCCAGCACGGCCGCGATGGTGTCGAAGGTTTCACCCGCCACCACCGCGTAGGCGGCCTCCAGCGCCGCGTCGCGCTCGGACGCGCCCGGCATGCTCAGTCTTCGAGGATCGAACGACGCAGCTTCTCGTCCTTCTCCAGGACGATGGCCTGCAGGTCGGCCTGGAACTCGGCCATCCCGGCGCGCAGTCGCGCGTCGGTGGCGCCCAGGATGCGGACCGCCAGCAGACCGGCGTTGCGGCCGCCGCCGATGGACACGGTCGCGACCGGCACACCGGAGGGCATCTGCACGATCGACAGGAGCGAATCCATGCCGTCCAGGTACTTCAGCGGCACCGGCACGCCGATCACCGGCAGCGGGGTGGCCGCGGCCACCATGCCGGGCAGGTGCGCGGCGCCGCCGGCGCCCGCGATGATCACCTGTACGCCGCGGTCGGCGGCGGTCTGCGCGTAGTCGAGCATGCGGCCCGGGGTGCGGTGCGCCGACATCACGCCGACCTCGAAGGGCACGCCGAATTCGGCGAGGGCCTCGGCGGCCGGCTTGAGCACCGGCCAGTCCGAGTCGCTGCCCATGATCAGTCCGACGCGCGGGGCCGGGGGGCCTGCCGGGGTTTCAGCCATGTCAGTTCTCTCCTTCGTGGGGATCCCAGCCGTCGGTCCAGACGCCGTGGCTCATCCAGTGTGCGGCACGCTCGGCGCGCTCGCGGACATCGTCGAGGCTCTGGCCCGGTCGGCCGACGATGTTGAGGTGGCCCACCTTGCGGTCGGGCCGCTCGTCCTTGCCGTACAGGTGCACCTTGGCCTCGGGCATCCGTGCCATCAGGTGGTGCAGGCGCTCGTCCATCGACATCGTCGGCGCCTGCTCGGCGCCGAGGATGTTCGCCATCACCACGACGTCGGACGTGGCGGCGGTGGCCCCGAGCGGGTAGTCGAGGACCGCGCGCAGGTGCTGCTCGAACTGCGACGTGACGGCGCCGTCCATGGTCCAGTGGCCGCTGTTGTGCGGGCGCATCGCCAGCTCGTTGACGACGAGGTCGCCGTCGACGGTCTCGAACAGCTCCATCGCCATGTTGCCGACCACGCCGAGTTCGTCGGCCAGCGCCAGCGCCATCTGCTGGGCGCGCTGGGCGGTCTCGGGGTCCAATCCGGGCGCAGGCGCCAGCACGACGGCGCACTGGCCCTTGCGCTGGATGGTCTCCACCACCGGCCAGGCCGCGCCCTGGCCGTGCGGGGACCGGGCGATCATGGCCGAGAGCTCGCGCGCCATCGGCACCTTCTGCTCGGCCATCAGCACGGTGTCGCCGCCCGCAGCGGCGTCGAAGGCCGCCAACGCGGCGGCCTCGTCGCCGTCGATCAGCCAGACGCCGCGGCCGTCGTACCCGCCGCGCACCGCCTTCAGCACGATCTGCCAGTCCTGGGCGGCGCCGAACTCGATCAGCGCGGCGCGGGCCGCGGCGACGTCACCGGACAGGTCGACGAACGCGGGCACCGGCAGCCCCAGCTTCGCGAGCCGCTCACGCATGAGCATTTTGTCCTGCGCGTACTGCAGGGCCGCGGACGGCGGCCGGACCACCACGCCGCGCGCCTCCAGCGCCCGCAGATGGTCCACGGGCACGCCCTCGTGATCGAAAGTCAGCGCCACCGCGCCCTCGGCCGCGCGCAACAGGTCGTCGAGGTCGTCGTGCGATCCGAGGACCACGTCCGGGCTCACCGCCGCGGCCGGCTCGCTCGCCGACCCGGCGAGCACGCGCAGGCACTGGCCCAGCGCGATCGCGGACTGGTGGGTCATGCGGGCCAGCTGTCCGCCGCCGATCATGGTGACCGTCGGCAGACCGCCCCCGGAGGATGCAGCACGGGGGGAAGCAGCGCGGGAGGAAGGAGAAGGCGTACTCACGGTGCCAATCCTGGCACGATCGGCGCCCGATCGGCACAACGAGGCCCCGGGCACCGGACGGATTCGGCCCGGTACCCGGGACCGAATGGCTCACAAACCGGGCCGACGATTCCGGCCCGCACCGCGGGAGCCCTACAATGACTCTTTGTGCCATCCATCGACGGGCTTGCCTCCCTGCTGCCCGACCCCCTGCATCGCTTGGCACTGCGATACTCCGAGTTCATCAAGTTCGCCATCGTGGGCGGCACCACCTTCGTGGTGGACATGGCCATCTACTACGGCCTGATCTTCACCGTCCTCGAAGAGAAGCCGGTGGTCGCGAAGATCATCTCCGGCGTGATCGCCACCATTCTGAGCTACATCCTCAACGCCGAATGGGCGTTCAAGAACCGCGGCGGACGCGCCCGACACCACGAGGCCCTGCTGTTCTTCGCGATCAGCGGCATCGGCGTGGTGCTGGCCGCCGCACCGCTGTGGCTGGGCAACAACGTCTTCGACATGCGCCACAACCTCGGCGCCGTGGAGTTGGCGGTGGTCGACTTCGTGCTCGCCTTCATCCTGGGCAATCTGCTGCAGATGGCCTTCCGTTTCTGGGCGCTGCGCCGCTTCGCGTTCCCCGAGCAGCAGCTGCCCGGCGGCCAGGGCGGTTCCACCGACCTCGATCCCACGCCCGAAGAACTCACCGATGAGGAACTGGGCCACGCCTGAATTCGGGCGACACCAGGCCCCCGCCGGGCCCGCCCGAGCCGCTCGGCCCGGTCGGCAGCACGATCGTGAACACCGCTGGCCGTCGTGCCGCCAAGTCCAGTCGGCCGCCGTCGGCCTCGACGAGCGCCCGCGCCAGCGACAGTCCGACGCCGCTGCTGGATCCACCGGAGAAGCCGCGCCGGAAGACCTCCGGCGCCAACTCGTCGGGCACGCCCACCCCCTCGTCGGACACCGCGATACGCACCACCTCCGCGGACTCCAACTCCTCCACGCGCAGGGTGACGGTGCCGTCGCCGTGGCGGAGCGAATTGTCGAGCAACGCGCTGAGAGCCTCGCGCAGACGACCCGGCCCGCCGTGCACCGGCGACGGCGTGCCGTCGACCTCGACGGCGATCCGTCGGCCCTCCGCGCTGAACATCGCGTCGTGGTCGCCCGCCAGGGCGTAAAGCAGCTCGGGCACGTCCACCAGCGCGCGCTCGCCGCCCGTCGAGCGTGAGGCGGCGACGAACTCGTCGAGCTCAGCGGTCAGCTTCTCCACCAGGGCCACCGTCTCGGCGGCCTCGCTGACCACCTCCGGATCCGGGTGCAGGGTCAGCTCGTCCAGATGCAGGTGAATCGCGGTGAGACGGCTGCGCAGCTGGTGGGAGGCATCGCCGATCACCTGCCCCTCCTGTTCCAGGCGACGCACCACCGCGGTGTTCGCTTCCGACAGCGCGGTGGTCACGCGGTCCAGTTCGTCGATCCCGTAGTACGGCCAGGGCGAACTCAGGTCGCCGCGCGCCATCGCCGAGGCGCGGGTGGCCACCTGTTCCAGCGGTTGCGTCATCCGTCGCACCGTGACGACGGCGACCAGAACGCCCACGGCGAGCATCGCGAGGATCACCACCACCACCACCGCCACCGCGATCCATTGCCGCGACCGCACGTCGTTGCGCGGGATGGACAGCGTCAACACGTAGCCCGGTCCCAGATTCACCGATTCGGACAGCTCGTGCTCGGCGGCCGGTTGGCCCACCTGCTCCACCCCGGAGGGGCCGAGCAGCACCAGCGTGCCGTTGCCGGGCACCAACAGACGGAAGTCGTCCAGGTCCAGCGCCTCCGGTCCGCTCAACCGACCCGCGGTCTCCTCGGTCAGCACGTACTCGGAGATCCTCTTGAGCCGGTCGGCCAGGTCCTCGTGGGCGGCCAACGAGATCCCGGTCCACGTCAGCGTGGTCAGCGGCACGCCGAGTAGCACCGCCAGCGCCAGCATGGTGGCGATCATGGCCCGAAGCAGACGACGACGCATGCGCTACGGGTCGAATCGGAAGCCGACGCCGCGCACCGTCGCGATGTGCTTGCGTCGGCCCGGCTGGTCGTCGCCGAGCTTTCTGCGCACCCACGAGATGTGCATGTCGAGCGTCTTGGACGACCGCAGGTCCGTCGAACCCCAGACCTCGGTCATGATCTCGTCGCGGGTCCGGACCTGCCCGGGCGTCTCCATCAGACAGCGCAGCAGGTCGAATTCGCGGTTGGCGAGCGTCAGTTCGCGGCCGTCCATCACCACCCGCCGCGCCCGCGCGTCGAGCTGGAGGTCACCACTGTCGAGGACCACATCGTCGGCGCCAGCGCTGCGCCGCAGCAGCGCCCGCACCCGAGCCAGCAGTTCGGCCAGTCGGAAGGGTTTGCCGACGTAGTCGTCGGCGCCCGCGTCCAGGCCCACCACGAAGTCCACTTCGTCGGTGCGCGCGGTCAGCATCAACACGGCCAACTGCGGTCGTTCGACGCGGATTCGTCGGCACACCTCCAGCCCGTCCATGCCCGGCAGCCCGAGATCCAGGATCACCAGCGCGTACGCGCCGGACACGGCGGCGGCCAGCGCGGCCGGGCCGGACTCGACCACCGTGCAGTCGTTGCCCTCGCGTTTGAGGGCACGGGCCAGCGGCTGCGCGATCGCCGGATCGTCCTCGCCGAGCAGTATCGCGCGGCCGCCGGTCACCGTCGCCCCCAGTCGTCGTCGGGATCGTCGAGCAGTTGCTCGTAGAGCAGGGCGTGCACCGCTTCGACGCGCGGAATGTCGGCGAAGGTCAGCGGATCCTCGGAGGCCGACTGGATCTGCAGCGAGCCGGTGCGCAGCAGACGATCGATCAGGCCGTGCTCGAACTCGACGGTGTTGATCCGGCTGATCGGAATGTCGATGCCCGAGCGGGTCAGGATGCCGGTCCGGTAGATCACCCGCCGATCGGTCACCACGAAATGGGTGAAGCGCCAGGTCAGCAGGGGGCGGATCAGCCACCAGACGGTGCACAGCCCCCACACCACCGCGATCGCCACCGTCCCCCAGGTCTGTGTCGCCTCGGAGTCCTGCGAACCCCACAGCAGGCCCAGACCCAGCCCGCACACGGCGGTGATCAACCAGAACAGCAGAATCGGGGGCACCAACGACTTCCAGTGCGGATGCCGGTGCACCACCACGACCTCGTCGGGGGCCAGATTGTCCCGCGGGTATGCCATAGGCCACAGCGTAGTCGGCGGCCGACGCAGCGCCGCCGTTACACTTGAGCCAGGAGTCCGCGCCGCCCGCGAGCGGCACCACCGCAGACCACAGGCAGGGACCAGATGACCTACTCCGATCCGCGTGACCCCCGCAGGCAGTCGCCGTCGACCCGCGCGTACAGCGCCGACCCGGGCGGATACCCGAACTATCCGCCCACCCAGTCCGGCCAGACCCAGTCCGGCTACACCCAGTCGGGCTACCCCCAGTCGAGTCAGCCCGCGCCGCAGCGCCCGAGCCGCCGCCCCGACGTCGATCCCCTGCTGTTCGCCGGCGGCGTCTTCATGACCGGTGTGGTGACCGGTCTGGCCGCGTGGCTGGTCGCCTGGATCATCGGACTCATCGCCCGCGCGGTGACCGCGACCGGCCAGTTTGGCGCCTGGAATCCCTTGGAGCCGGGCGGCGAGTACTGGTTCGCACTCGCCGGCTTCATCACCGCCCTCGTCGGCGGCGCCCTCTGGTACCTGCTGCAGCTGGTCACCCCGACGCCGGACAGCTTCTACCGCTGGATCGTCGGATTGCTGATCATCGCGGCGTTCGTGGTCCCGCTGGCCGCCGACGGCGACATCTGGCGCGGCCTCGCGACCGGCGTGCTGCACGTGTGCATCGGCCTGCCGGTGCTGTCCCTGATCCCGACGATGGGCAACCGCAGCAAACAGCGTCACTGAGTCCGGGGCGCGAACGCCCCGGACCGGACCTGTCCCGCCCGGTCAGGTGAGGCGCAGGTGCGTCACGTCGCCGGCCGAGGCCGCCACGCGGCCGTTCTCCCCCTTCTCCCCGTCCACCCCGTCCACCACGATGCGCCCTTCGTCGTCGACGTCGACGGCGGTCCCGACCACCTCGGTGTCGCCGGGCAGGATCAGGCGCACCCGTTTGCCCAACGTCGCGGAGGCGCGGCGGTACCGCTCGGCCAGCGCGGGCAGCTCGGCGGGCCACCGATCCAGCAGTCCGGACAGGGCCCGCAGGTACGCGGCGGCCAGCGCGGTGGGATCCACCGCGCCGCCCGTGAGCTCCCGCAGGCAGGCGGCGGTCTCCAGCCGCGGCTGCGCCTGCGTCAGATCCAGATTGAGCCCGGTGCCGATCACGGCCACCCCGCCACCGCTCGGCGACGGCACGAATTCGCACAGGATGCCAGAGAGCTTTCGTCCGTCGGCGGGCACCAGGACGTCGTTGGGCCATTTGAGGTCCACCGCGACGCCGGTCACCTCGACGACCGCCTCGCGCACGGCCAGCCCGGTCAGCAACGACAGCCACCCCACCGCGGGCGTCTGCTCGGCCTCCACCCGCAGCGCCGCGGACACCGCCAGCTGTCCGGGCGGGGTCTGCCACACCCGCGCGTACCGGCCGCGGCCCGCGGTCTGCTCACCGGCGATCAGCACCGCGCCGTCCACCGCGGCGTCCCCCTCGCCGGCCCGGGCCACGAGGTCGGCGTTGGTCGAACCGGTCGCGGCGACCACCGCGACCTCCCGCCAACGGGTATCGGTCAACGCGGCGGCGAGGGCGACGGGGTCGGGCAGCACGGGAGAGTTCACGACGTCGAGCCTAATCTCGCGGGTGCGCGCACCGGATGCGACGCCCATTTCTACTGGCCAGTACCTGTGGCGGTTCACACTCGCGGCCCGACTCTCGTTAGCATGAGATCCCATGACCACTGCTCGCCGCGACGACGCCGCCGCTCCCGACATCCACACCACGGCCGGCAAGCTGGCCGATCTCCGCAATCGGCTGGCCGACGCCGAGCATCCCGCCGGCGAGGCCGCCGTCGAGAAGGTGCATGCCAAGGGCAAGATGACCGCCCGCGAACGCATCATCAACCTGCTCGACGAGGGCTCCTTCGTGGAACTCGACGCACTGGCCCGCCACCGCGCCACCAACTTCGGTCTGGCCGACAAGCGCCCGGTCGGCGACGGCGTCGTCGTCGGCTACGGCACCGTCGACGGCCGCGAGGTCTGCGTCTTCAGCCAGGACGTCACCGTCTTCGGCGGCAGCCTCGGCGAGGTCTACGGCGAGAAGATCGTGAAGGTCATGGATCTCGCGGTGAAGACCGGTCGCCCGCTGATCGGCATCAACGAGGGCGCGGGCGCCCGCATCCAGGAGGGCGTGGTCTCGCTCGGTCTGTACGGTGAGATCTTCCACCGCAACGTCCGCGCGTCCGGTGTGATCCCGCAGATCTCGCTGATCATGGGCCCCGCCGCCGGCGGCCACGTCTACTCCCCCGCGCTCACCGACTTCACGGTGATGGTGGACAAGACCAGCCAGATGTTCGTGACCGGCCCCGACGTGATCAAGACGGTCACCGGCGAGGACGTCACCATGGAGGATCTGGGCGGCGCCCACACCCACATGACCCGCTCGGGCGTGGCCCACTACGTCGCCGACGACGAGATGGACGCCCTGGAGTACGTCAAGGAACTGCTCAGCTACCTGCCGAGCAACAACCGCGCCGAGGCCCCGCGCCTGCCTGCGCCGGACCGCGTCGGCTCCATCGAGGACAACCTCACCGAGGAAGACCTCGAGCTGGACACGCTGATCCCGGACTCCCCGAACCAGCCGTACGACATGCACGAGGTGATCCGCCGTCTGCTCGACGACGACGAGTTCCTCGAGGTGCAGGCCGAGCGCGCGATGAACATCATCGTCGGCTTCGGTCGCGTCGACGGCCGCAGCGTCGGCATCGTCGCCAACCAGCCGACCCAGTTCGCCGGCTGCCTGGACATCGACGCCTCGGAGAAGGCCGCCCGCTTCGTGCGGACCTGCGACGCCTTCAACGTCCCGATCATCACCCTGGTCGACGTCCCGGGCTTCCTGCCGGGCACCGACCAGGAGTACAACGGCATCATTCGCCGCGGCGCCAAGCTGCTGTACGCGTACGGCGAGGCCACCGTCGGCAAGATCACCGTCATCACCCGCAAGGCCTACGGCGGCGCATACGATGTGATGGGCTCCAAGCACATGGGCGCCGACGTGAACCTGGCGTGGCCGACCGCGCAGATCGCGGTGATGGGCGCCTCGGGCGCGGTGGGCTTCGTCTACCGCGGCCAGCTCAAGGAGGCCGAGGCCAACGGCACCGACGTCGACGCGCTGCGCCTGGAACTCCAGCAGGAGTACGAGGACACCCTGGTGAACCCGTACGTGGCCGCCGAACGCGGTTACGTCGACGCGGTGATCCCGCCCAGCCACACCCGCGGCCAGATCGCGAACGCGCTGCGCCTGCTGGAGCGCAAGTACGTGCAGTTGCCGCCCAAGAAGCACGGGAACATCCCCCTGTGAGCGCAGCGAGCGAGAAGGGTGTCGAAGACGTGACTGCAGAGACGAAGCCGACCGAGCCGTTCCTGTCCGTCGTGAAGGGCGACCCGAGCGACGAGGAACTGGCCGCGCTGGTCGTCGTGCTGTCGGCGGCCGCCGGTTCGTCGGCTCCGGCTGGCCCGGCGATCAACGATCAGTGGGGCGCCCCCACCGATCTGCACCGGCCCTCGTGGGGCATGCCGACCAGCTACCTGCACGGTTTCTGAGATGACGCGGGTCCTGCTGGGGTCCGCCTCGCCGGCCCGGCGGCGCGTCCTGCTCGACGCCGGGTTGGCACCGCTGGTGCTGGTGGCCGACCTCGACGAGGACGCCCTCGTCGAGGGCCTGCGGGCCGACGGTGCGACGCCGACCGAGATCGTCACGGAGTTGGCGCGGGCCAAGGCGGCGGCGCTGCTGCCACGCATCCTCGGTTCGGCCGACGGCGAGATCGCCGAGGTGGCCGCCGACGGTGTGGTGTTGACCTGCGACTCCATGCTGCTGATCGACGGCGAGTTGGCGGGCAAACCCCTGACCGCCGAGGTCGCCGTCGAGCGGTGGCGTCGGATGCGCGGGACGACCGGACACCTGCTGACCGGCCACGCCGTCACCCGCCTGCGCGGCGGAGCGGTGGTCGCCGAGGCCGCCGCGACCAGGGCCACCGAGATCACCTTCTCGAACGTCTCGGACCGCACCATCGAGCGCTACGTGGCCACCGGCGAACCGCTGCAGGTGGCCGGCGCGTTCACGCTCGACGGCCGCGGCGGATGGCTGCTCGACGGTATCGACGGAGATCCGTCGTCGGTCATCGGCATCAGTCTGCCGCTGACGCGCGATCTGCTCACCGAGGTGGGCATCGACGTCACCGATCTGTGGGCGTAGCCGCGCGGCGCGCCGCAGGCGACCGCCACCGAATGCGCCGCCGGCCGGCGGTCGTATGCTTGAGCGCGAGAGCAATCCGCATGCGGCGGATTGGCAGCGCCGATCAGGAGTAGAACGTGACAGTGGAATTCGATCCGAACCCGTCGTTCGGCGCCTTCGCCCATCCGGAGCGCCTGGTCAGCACCGAGTGGCTGTCCGCGCACCTGGGCGCCCCCGGCCTCAAGATCATCGAGTCCGACGAGGACGTGCTGCTCTACGACATCGGACACATTCCGACGGCGCAGAAGGTGGACTGGCACCTGCACCTGAACAACCCGGTGACCCGCGATTACATCGACGGCGAGGCCTTCGCCGAGCTGATGCGCAGCAAGGGCATCGAGCGCACCGACACCATCGTGGTCTACGGCGACAAGAACAACTGGTGGGCCGCGTACGCGATGTGGGTCTTCACCCTGTTCGGCCACGAGGACGTGCGCCTGCTCGACGGCGGCCGCACCGCGTGGATGGACGAGCAGCGCGAGACCTCCTTCGACGTGCCCGAATACCCGCGCAGCGACTACCCGGTGATCGAGCGCGACGACACCGTGATCCGCGCCTTCGCCGACGAGGTCCGCGCCGCGCTCGGCAGCGAGCCGCTGATCGACGTCCGCTCCCCGGAGGAGTACACCGGCGAGCGCACCCACATGCCGGACTACCCGGAGGAGGGCGCGCTGCGCGGCGGCCACATCCCCACCGCGGTGTCCATCCCGTGGGCGCGTGCCGCCGCCCCGGACGGCCGCTTCCGCAGCCGCCCCGAGCTCGACGAGATCTACGCCGACTTCGATCCGGCGACGCCGACCATCGCCTACTGCCGCATCGGGGAGCGCTCGAGCCACACCTGGTTCGTGCTGACCTACCTGCTGGGTTTCGAGGCGGTCCGCAACTACGACGGTTCGTGGACCGAGTGGGGCAACGCGGTGCGCGCACCCATCGTCATGGGCGCCGAGCCCGGTTCGCTCGAGGGCTAGCGCACCGCCGATGAGCCTCACCCCCGCCCTCGCCGAGATCGTCGACGACTTCGGCGACCTCGGCCAGCCGGATCGCATCACGCTGCTGCTGGAGTTCGCCAACGATCTGCCGGACCTGCCCGAGCATCTGCACGCCGAGTCCATGGAGCCGGTGCCGGAATGCCAGTCGCCGATCTTCCTGTCGGTGGACGCGTCCGATCCGGCGGCGGTGCGGCTGTACTTCAGCGCGCCGCGTGAGGCGCCGACCACCCGCGGCTTCGCGTCGATCCTGCACGCCGGGCTCGACGGTGCCTCGGCGGCGGAGATCGCCGCCGTGCCGGTGGACTTCGCCAACGCGCTGCACCTGGGCTCGGTGATCTCGCCGCTGCGCCTGCGCGGGATGACCGGCATGCTGGTGCGCATCCAGCGCCAGGTCGCCGAGCAGACCGCGGCACCCTCCTAGCCGGCCGCCCGAAGCCGTTCCGCCGCAATGGAATTCACGCAGTTTCTGGACGCGAAGGTGCGTCCCGGCGGGCTCGCCGAATGGATCCCGGCCGTCCCCGGCGGGCTCGGCAGCTGGCACCGGGATCCGCGCGGCACGTCGCACAATCACGAGCAGCATCTGCGCGCGGCCCACGACTATCGGCTGCGCACGCAGCGCGAGGGCGGGCGGGAGGCCTGGCTCGGCCTGGCGGTGGAGTTCGACGAGCAGATCTCCCTCGCGGCGATCCGGACCGCCATCCTCGGGTGGATCAACCGGCACGAGGTACTGCGCACCCACGTGACCCTGGTCGGCGAGGACACCGCGCGGTACACCACCGACCCCGGCACCGTGCACCTGCGGATGACGCGCATCGGCTGGTATCAGCGGGCCGAGCTCCTGATGGAGCAGATCGGCGGCTCCTTCGACCGGGCCACCACCCCGCTGCACTGGCCGGCCTACCGGTTCGCGACCGTCGCCCGCGCCCACAGTTTCACGCTGCTCTTCGCCGCCGACCACTCGCTGGTCGACGGCTACTCGCTGATCAACGCCCAATACGAGCTGCGGGAGCTGTACGCCGCGGCGGTGGCCCGGCGCGCGCCGCACCTGCCACCGACGGGCAGCTACATCGACTTCTCCGGCGCCGAGCGCACCGAGGCCGATGCCGCCGACGATCGGCACACCGCGGTCGCCGCGTGGCAGGAGTTCCTGGCCGGCCGGCCCGAGTTGCCCCCGTTCGCGGTGGTGCCCGCGGCCGACGGACTCCCGAGCGACCCCGCTGATCCGAGCACCCCGGCGCAGCGCTCCCGCACGCAGCGCCTGCTCGACGACGACGCCGCCGAAGCCCTCGCCCGCCGGTGCACCGACCTCGGCGGCTCCCTGGTCGGCGGCATCCTGGCCGCCGCCGCGCAGGTCTACCGCGCGCACAGCGGCGTCGACCGGTTCGCCACCCTGATGCCGCGGCACACGCGCAACCATGCGCGGTTCCACGGCGCCCTCGGCTGGTTCGTCGCGCTCGCTCCGGTCACCATCGACGTCTCCGACGATCCGGACTTCCCCACCGCGCTCGAGCGGATCATGGTGTCCCTCGATCACGCCAAGGAGGGCGCGGCGCTGCCGCTGCTGCGTCTGGCGGAGATTCTCGGCTTCACGCCCGAGCCCAAGTTCGTCGTCTCGTTCATGGACACGCGCGCGGTCCCGGGGGCCGCGGCAGCCGACGAGGGCGCCGCCCAGGCGCTGCGCTCGCACGCCTACGCCGACGACGAGTTCTACCTCTGGGTCAACCGCACGCCGGGCGGTCTGCGCATGCACGCGCGCTTCCCGGCACCGGCCGCCGACCCCGGCCTGGACGCGATTCTGCAGGGTTTTGTCGACGACTTCGCCGACCTACTCGCGAGTATCGCGCGCGACGGGTAAATATCGACGGGTGTCCTGTGCGACCCGCCGAGACCACTCTTGCCGGGTTGGTATGAGGACGGCCGACCGCGACGCCTAGAGTGAGGTACGTCGTGGCGATCGTCCGCCCGCGCCCAGCGCACTGCGACGACGCACAGCAGTACCCATAACGAGTTCGCCACAACGAGCTTCCCACACAGAGAATCAGTTGTTCTCCGGACAACGGCCCGTCACCGCGGGCCCGCCGGCCGGGGTGCACCGCAGCCAGGAGAGCCAGTGCCCAACACCGAGATCCCCCAGAAGACCATCAAGAAGGTACTCATCGCCAACCGCGGTGAGATCGCGGTCCGTGTGATCCGTGCGGCACGAGATGCGGGCATCGCCAGCGTCGCCGTCTACGCCGAGCCCGACGCCGGCGCAATGTTCGTCGAGCTGGCCGACGAGGCCTTCGCACTCGGCGGCCAGACCTCGGCCGAGTCGTACCTCGTCTTCGACAAGATCCTCGACGCCGCCGCGCGCTCGGGCGCCGACGCCATCCACCCCGGCTACGGCTTCCTGTCCGAGAACGGCGACTTCGCCCAGGCCGTGATCGAGGCCGGTCTCACCTGGATCGGCCCGCCGCCCGCCGCGATCCGCGCCCTCGGTGACAAGGTCACCGCGCGCCACATCGCCGAGCGCGCCGACGCCCCGATGGCCGCGGGCACCAAGGACCCGGTGTCCGGCGCCGACGAGGTCGTCGCGTTCGCCAAGGCCCACGGCGTCCCGGTCGCCATCAAGGCGGCCTTCGGCGGCGGCGGTCGCGGCATGAAGGTGGCCCACACCGTCGAGGAGATCCCCGAGCTGTTCGACTCGGCCACCCGCGAGGCCGTGGCCGCTTTCGGCCGCGGCGAGTGCTTCGTGGAGCAGTACCTGGACAAGGCCCGCCACGTCGAAGCGCAGGTCATCGCCGACCAGCACGGCAACGTCATCGTCGCCGGCACCCGCGACTGCTCGCTGCAGCGCCGTTTCCAGAAGCTCGTCGAGGAGGCCCCCGCGCCGTTCCTGACCGACGCGCAGCGCACCATGATCCACGAGTCGGCCAAGGCCATCTGCCGCGAGGCCGGCTACTACGGCGCGGGCACCGTGGAGTACCTGGTGCAGGGCGACACCGTCTCCTTCCTCGAGGTCAACACCCGCCTGCAGGTGGAGCACCCGGTCACCGAGGAGACCGCGGGCATCGACCTGGTGCGCCAGCAGTTCCTGATCGCCGAGGGCCGCGAGCTGGAGCTCACCGAGGACCCCGCCCCGCGCGGCCACTCCTTCGAGTTCCGCATCAACGGCGAGGACGCCGGCCGCGGTTTCCTCCCCGCCCCCGGCCCCGTCGCCGTGTACCGCGAGCCCTCGGGCCCGGGCGTGCGCGTGGACTCCGGCGTCCGTCAGGGCGACGTGATCGGCGGCCAGTTCGACTCCATGCTCGCCAAGCTGATCGTCACCGGCGCCACCCGCCAGGAGGCGCTGGAGCGTTCGGCCCGCGCCCTCGCGGAGTTCGAGGTCGACGGCCTCGCGACCGTCATCCCGTTCCACCGCCACATCGTCGAGAACCCCGCCTTCGTCGGCGACGGCGAATCGTTCGAGGTCTACACCAAGTGGATCGAGACCGACTGGGAGAACCCGATCGAGGCCTACAGCGGCCTGGGCGCCGCCACCGATGACGAGGAGGCCCTGCCGCGGCAGGCAGTGGTCGTCGAGGTCGGCGGACGGCGCGTCGAGGTGTCCCTGCCGGGCGACCTGAACCTGTCCGGCGGCGGCAACGGCAACGGCGGCGCCCTGCGTCGCAAGCCGAAGTCGCGCACCCGCACCAAGGGCGGCGGCAAGGCCGTCTCCGGTGACGCCGTGGCCGCACCGATGCAGGGCACCGTCGTCAAGGTGGCCGTCGCCGAGGGCGACACCGTCGCCGAGGGCGATCTGGTCGTGATCCTGGAAGCCATGAAGATGGAGAACCCGGTGACCGCGCACAAGGACGGCGTCGTGACCGGCCTGGCCGTCGACGCCGGTGCCGCCGTCACGCAGGGCACCGTCCTGCTGGAAATCAAGTAGTCCGCGGCGCAGGCCGCGAACGCTGCCGAGTGACTGCCGTCGAGATCAATGCGGGTGCGTGGTATCTGCGCGCCCTGCGGCACGACGACCGTCTCTCCGATGTCCCGGCGTTGACCGACCTGGGTCTGACCGACCCGGCCGGTTACGTCGCCGGGACGGCCGACAACGACGACGACGCTCTCGTCCGCGCTGCGGACGAGAGCGTTCGTTGCGTCTGGGCCGTCGCCGAGCCGACGACCGGCGAACTGGTCGCGCTCGTCGGCGTGTCCGGCGTCCCCGAAGGGCCCGCCGCGGTGCGCGGCCTCGCCCGCGCCGACTTCGCTACGGCCCTCGGCGATGTGCTCCCCGTGGTGCGGCGGTACGCCGAGCAGGCCCTCGGACTGCGTCCGGGCGAATTGATCGCCGAACCCCCATAACACCCCTACCGATCGGTTGACTGCCCGGTAAGTGTGTCCTTGGTCGCTTCCCGGGCGGTTACGTGAGAGTAGGTACTACCCCCGCGGCCCCCGGCGGCTTACCGTGAAAGAACCGGATCGAGACAAGACCGATCCTTTCGCGTGCGCATCGTCGTGCCGAGACCCCCGCCAGCAGCCCTGGCACCCCCGAACAGAGAAGGGCGCATGTTCCGTCGTATTGCGATCGTCAACCGTGGAGAGGCCGCGATGCGGCTCATCAACGCCGTCCGCGACCTGAATGCCGAGACCGGACAATCAGTCCAGACCATCGCTCTACACACCGACGTCGATGCCGGCGCCACCTTTGTGCGCGAGGCCGACCTCACCTACGACCTGGGTCCGGCCGCGGCCCGGCCGTACATCAACCTCGAGGTCCTCGAGCGGGCCCTGACCGAGACCGGCGCCGACGCCGCGTGGGTCGGCTGGGGATTCGTCGCCGAGGATCCGGCGTTCGCCGAACTCTGCACCAAGCTGGGCGTCACCTTCGTCGGTCCGTCCGCGGAGGCCATGCGCCAGCTCGGTGACAAGATCGGCGCCAAACTGATCGCCGAAGAGGTCGGCGTGCCGGTGGCTCCGTGGAGCCGCGGCCCGGTCGAGACGCAGGAGGAGGCCGTCGCGGCCGCCGAGCGGATCGGCTACCCGCTGATGCTCAAGGCCACCGCCGGCGGCGGCGGTCGCGGCATCCGCATGGTCGCCGACGACTCGGCGCTGATCGACGCCTACCAGCGCACCCGCGACGAAGCCGAGCGCGCCTTCGGCAGCGGCGTCGTCTTCCTCGAACGTCTCGTCACCGGCGCCCGCCACGTCGAGGTCCAGGTGATCTCCGACGGCGAGACCGCGTGGGCCCTCGGCGTGCGCGACTGCTCGGTGCAGCGCCGCAACCAGAAGGTCATCGAGGAATCGGCCTCCCCGGTCCTCGGCCCCGATCAGGTCGCCGAGGTCAAGGCCGCCGCCGAACGCCTCGCGGTACGCGTCGGCTACCGCGGTGCGGCCACCGTCGAGTTCCTGTATCACCCGGGCGAGAAGCTCTTCGCCTTCCTCGAGGTCAACACCCGCCTGCAGGTGGAGCACCCGATCACCGAGGTCACCAACGACTTCGACCTGGTCCGCGCCCAGCTGCACGTCGCCGCCGGCGGCCGCCTGGACGGTGAACGCCCCGTCGAGCGCGGGCACGCCGTCGAGGCCCGCCTGAACGCCGAGGATCCCGACCGCGACTTCGCGCCGTCGCCCGGCTACATCGCCCGCCTGGAACTCCCGAGCGGCCCCGGCGTCCGCGTGGACACCGGCGTCAGCGAAGGCGACACCATCCCCGCCGACTTCGACTCGATGATCGCCAAGATCATCGCCTACGGCAGCACCCGCGATCAGGCGCTGGCCCGCCTGCGCCGCGCCATGTCCCGCACCCGCGTGGTGATCGAGGGCGGCGCCACCAACAGCAGCTTCATCATCGACCTGCTCGATCAGCCCGAGGTGATCGACGGCAGCGCCGACACCGGCTGGATCGACCGCGTCCGCGAGCAGGGCCGCCTGGTCTCGCACCGGCACTCGTCCATCGCGCTGGCCGCCGCCGCCATCGACGCCTACGAGGAGGAGGAGCGGGCCGAGCTCAACCGCCTGCTCGCCACCGCCCGCGGCGGTCGCCCGCAGGTGATGCACGAGAGCGGTCGCCCCGTCGACTTCAAGCTGCGCGGCGTCGCGTACCGCGTCAGCGTCGCCCGCGTCGGCGCACAGCGCTTCAGCGTCGCCATCGAGGCCGGCGCGCAGACGCAGACCGCCGACGTCGAGGTGGAACGCTACGACGAGCACACCGGCCGGATCACCGTCAACGGCGAGCGCTTCCGCGTGCTCACCGACACGCACGGCCCGGTCCACCTGGTGGACGTCGACGGCGTGACCCACCGGGTCAGCCGGGACGAGGGCGGCGTGGTCCGCTCCCCCGCTCCCGCGCTGGTCATCGCCACCCCACTGGAGGTGGGCGCCGAGGTGGCGGCCGGTGATCCGGTCCTGGTCCTGGAGTCGATGAAGATGGAGACGGTGCTGCGCGCACCGTTCGCCGCCCGCTTGAAGGAGTGCGTGGTCTCGGTCGGCGCCCAGGTGGAGACCGGTGCGCCGCTGCTGCGCCTGGAGCCGATCGCCGACGGCGAGGACGACGCCGCCGACAGCACCGACGACGCCGTGCTCGATCTGCCCGACACGCCGACCGACGTGTCCGACACCGACCGCGCCGCCGCCGAACGCGAGATGCTGCGCGCCCTGATGCTCGGCTTCGACATCGAGCCCAGCGAGGGCGCACGCATGGCCGACTACCTGGCGCTGCGCCAGGCCGAGATCGACGCCGACGAGCGCCCGCTGGGCGCCGAGCTCGAGCTGGTCGGCGTCTTCGCCGACCTCGCCGAGCTGGCCCGTCGTCGTCCGTCCGACGACGACGCCCACGACCGCGTGCACAGCGCCCGCGAGCACCTGCACACCTACCTGCAGAGCCTGGACGTGGAGCTGTCGGCGGTGCCCGAGCAGTTCCGCACCAAGCTGGCCGCCGCGCTGGCCCACTACGGTGTCACCGACCTGGAACGCACCGACGAGCTGGAGAGCGCCGTCTTCCGGATCTTCCTGGCGCTGCAGCGCCTGGACGACGTGGTGCCCGGCATGGCGACCCTGCTGCGCCGCTGGATGAAGGAGCCGCCGCCCCCGGCCGAGCTGCGCGAGCACACCGGCCACGTGCTGGAGCACCTCGTCGCCGCCACCCAGCTGCGTTTCCCGGTGATCTCCGACCTGGCCCGCGGTGTGCTGTACGCCTGGTACGGCCAGCCGCGTCTGCGCCGTAAGCGCGAACGCGTCTACGCCGCCATCGACAGCGACCTGAACTACCTCGACGAGCACCCGAAGGCATCCGATCGCGCCGAGCGCATCGCCGAGATGGTCAAGAGCACCGAGCCGCTGGTCCGCGTCCTCAGCCGTCGCCTGGTCGACGACTCGCTGGACAACTCCGCGATGCTCGAGGTGCTGACCCGCCGCTACTACGGCAACAAGGGCCTGTCCGCGGTCGCCACCCACCGCGCCAGCGGCTGCACCTTCGTGCTGGCCCAGCGCGGCGGCTCGCTGCTGGTCTCCGCCGCCACCAGCTTCGACAAGCTCGACACCGCCCTCTGCGGGCTGGCCGAGCTGGTCGACGGCGCCGCGTCGATCGACGCCGACGTCTACGTGCGCTGGGACGACCAGCCCGAGGACCTCGACGAGATGGCCGCCGCCCTGCACGAGGTGGTCAGCGCACGTCTGCTGCCCAACCAGGTGCACCGCGTCACGGTCACCGTGGCCGGCCTCGGCGACGAAGCCATGCACCATCACGTCACCTTCCGACCATCGGCCACCGGCATGTCGGAGGACCGGCTGATCCGCGGGCTGCACCCGTACATCGCCCAGCGCATGCAGATGGAGCGCCTGCGCAAGTTCGACGTGACCCGCCTGCGCTCGTCCGACGACGAAGAGGTGTACCTCTACCGCGCGGTGGCCAAGGCCAACCCGGGCGACGACCGCCTGATCGCCTTCGCCCAGGTCCGCGACCTGATCGCGGTGTCCGAACAGGACGGCAGCATCCTGACGCTGCCGACCGCCGAGCGCACCTTCGAGGCGTGCGTCGACTCCATCCGCCGCGCGCAGGCGCGTCGTCCGTCGTCGAAGCGGTTCAACACCAACCGCATCGTCATGTACATCTGGCCGCCGCTGGACGTGAGCCGCGAGCAGGTGGCCCGCGTGGTGAGCCACACCCTGGGCACCGCCGCCTCCACCGACGGCGCCGGGCTCGAGGAGATCGAGCTCATCGCCCGCCACCGCGACCAGGACACCGGCGAACTGTCCAAGGTGTCGGTGCGCGTCACCCTCGACGCCGCAGGCGAAACCCAGATCACCGTCGACGAGCCCGTCGAGACCCCGATCGAGCCGGTCGACGAGTACCGCCAGAAGGTGCTGCGCGCCGCCCGCCGCAACACCGTGTACCCGTACGAGCTGACCGCCCTGCTCGGCACGTTCACCGAGTACGACCTGAACGACGCCGGCGACCTGGTCCCGGTGGACCGCCCCAAGGGCCGCAACACCGCGGCCGTGGTGGTCGGCACCGTCAGCACGCCCACCGAGAAGTACCCCGAGGGTGTCGAGCGCGTCGTGATGCTGGGCGACCCGACCAAATCGCTAGGTGCGCTCACCGAGCCCGAGTGCCGTCGCTACATCGCGGCCCTCGACCTCGCCGAGGCGCGCACGCTGCCCGTCGAGTGGTACGCCGTCTCCTCCGGCGCCGCCGTGAAGATGGACTCGGGCACCGAGAACCTCGACTGGGTGGCCGCGGCCCTCAAGCGGATCGTCGAGTTCACCCAGGACGGCGGCGAGATCAACATCGTCGTGTCCGGTATCAACGTCGGCGGCCAGGCCTACTGGAACGCCGAGGCCACCATGCTGATGCACACCAAGGGCATCCTGGTGATGACCCCGGACTCGTCGATGGTGCTCACCGGCAAGCAGGCCCTGGACTTCTCCGGCGGTGTCTCCGCCGAGGACAACTTCGGTATCGGCGGCTACGACCGCGTGATGGGCCCGAACGGCGAGGCGCAGTACTGGGCGCCGAATCTGACGGCGGCCATCGGCGTGATGATGAGCCACTACGACCACACCTATGTGGTGCCCGGCGAGGCCGGTCCGCGCCCGGCGGTCACCACCGACCCCGCGAACCGCGACGTCTCGGACTACCCGCACGAGCTGGAGGGCAGCGAGTTCGCCACGGTCGGCGAGATCTTCTCCGCCGAGGCCAACCCGGACCGTAAGAAGCCGTTCGACATCCGCTCGGTGATGCGCGCCGTCGTCGACCAGGATCTGCCCGCGCTGGAGCGCTGGGCCGACATGGCCGACGCCGACACCGTCGTCGTGGAGGACACCCACCTGGGCGGTCACCCGATCACGCTGATCGGCATCGAGTCGACGCCAGTGGCCCGCCGGGGCTTCCTGCCGACCGACGGCCCGGACACCTTCAGCGCGGGCACGCTGTTCCCGCAGTCGTCGAAGAAGGCGGCCCGCGCGATCAACGCGGCCAGCGGCAACCGTCCGGTCGTGGTGCTGGCCAACCTGTCCGGCTTCGACGGCTCCCCCGAGTCGCTGCGCAAGTTGCAGCTGGAGTACGGCGCCGAGATCGGCCGGGCCATTATCAACTTCGAGGGCCCGATCGTCTTCTGCGTGATCTCCCGCTACCACGGCGGCGCGTTCGTGGTCTTCTCCAAGGCCCTGAACCCGAACATGACCGTGTTGGCCATCGAGGGCTCGTTCGCCTCGGTGCTCGGCGGCGCCCCGGCGGCGGCCGTGGTTTTCGCCGGCGAGGTCCGTACGCGCACCGAGAACGATCCGCGCGTGCAGGCCCTGCACACGCGCCTGGAGCACGCCTCGGACACCGATCGCGCCGATGTGACCGCCGAACTCGAGGAGGCCCGCACCTCGGTGCGCGCCGAGAAGCTCGCCGAGGTGGCCGCCGAATTCGACGCGGTGCACAGCATCGAGCGCGCCGTGCAGGTGGGCTCGGCCGACGCGATCGTCCGCGCCGCCGACCTCCGCCCCAGCCTGATCAACGCGATCGCCGCGAAACAGAGCTGATCAGTAGCAGTTCACCGGCAATACAGCACCGCCGTGGTCACTATGACCACGGCGGTGCTGTATATGTCAGTGAAGTCCGCCGGGCACGTCCGGCCCGGCGAGGTCCGAGCAGTCGACGGTGGTCACTTCGCCGGCGTGGTCGCCGAGGAAGCCGATCGCGCCCCCGGAGGCGGCGAGCAGGTCGGCCGCGTCGGGGAGCAGGTCGGCGCCCACGTACACCGGCTGCGCCCAGTGCCCGTGCCGCACCCCGCGCACCACCGCGTCGCGGCGTCGCCCGGCCGCGGCCAGCACCCGCGCCACCCCGACCCCGCCGACGTCGGCGCTGTCGACGGTCTGCAGCAGCACCCCGGCGATCGGGTCGAGCCCGCGGGCGTAGGTCAGGGCGGCGTGCACCGTCGCGTCGAGTCCGTCGTACCAGGACGGCAGGTAGAAGGTGGTGGAGGTGTCCCGCGGCGCCGCGATCACCCGGCTGCCGAGCGCCACGTACAGCGTGTCGCAGCCACCGGCACCGAACCCGGCCAGCAGCACTTCGAGCCGCTCGAGCTGCGGCACATCCGCCTCGGTCGGGGCCTCCCGCTCATCGCCCCGGGCCACCAGCACGATCCCGACGACCGGCGCGGGCCGGTCGCGGGATCCGAGATCATCCTGCAACGCCACCATGCTCGCCCAGGATACTCGCCGCAGTGGCCGGTGCCGGGTGAGTCCGCCGCCGCACCCGCGCGCAAGTCCGCGGGGGAATTAGAATCACGCTCTTCGCGCGGGATGACACGGTCCGCGCGCCGGGCCTATGGTCGTAGACGCAATCGGTTCGTCCGTAGCGCCGTCGCCAAGGAGCCCCTGCGACCGCGCGGACGTCGAGCGAATTCGCTGCTGCGGCAACGACTTTCGCGAGAGGGAATCCGGTGAGACTCCGGAGCTGACCCGCAGCGGTAACTTGGAACGACCGCCGTCACCGGCACTGGACGCACGCGTGTGCGTCTGGGAAGCGACGGCCAGTAGGTGCGCCTTTCGACGGCGCTCGCCGAGGAGCCCGAAGACCTGCCCGTTGTCTCGGATGCGCCGCATCCGAGGACGGATCGCCTCGTGGACCGGGCGGCGTCGACGCACCCGTGCATGCCTGGGCTCGTCGTCTGTCGCCTCCCGGTAGGGCGCCTCGTCGTCAGCTTCTGTATTGCATGGAGAACACAAGATGGGCTTTCACACCACTGTCACCGGCACCGCGCGCATCGGCGCCGACCGGGAACTCAAGCACGCCGTCGAGGGCTATTGGGCCGGGCGGCTGAGCCGGGAGGAGCTGCACCGCGTCGCCGCCGACCTGCGGCGCAGCGGCCGGCAGCAGCTGCTGGCCGCCGGCCTGGACTCGATCCCGGTCAACACCTTCTCGTACTACGACCAGATGCTCGACATGGCCGCAACGCTCGGCGCCCTGCCGCCGCGCGTGGCCGCCATCGCCGACCCGCTGGACCGCTACTTCGCGGCCGCCCGCGGCACCGCCGACGTGCTGCCGCTGGAGATGACCAAGTGGTTCGACACCAACTACCACTACCTGGTCCCGGAGATCGGTCCGGACACGGTGTTCGGTCTCGACGCCGCGACGGTGCTCGCCGACCTGGCCGAAGCCCTCGCCGACGACGTGCCCGCACGGCCGGTGGTGATCGGCCCGATCACGTTCCTCGGTCTGTCCAAGGGTGTCGACGACCTCGTGCCGCTCGACCGGATCGACGATCTGCTGCCGCTCTACGAGCAGCTGCTGACCGACCTCGCCGCGGCCGGCGCCGAGTGGGTGCAGATCGACGAGCCGATCCTCGTGACCGACGCCCACGACGGGCTCGCCGCACTCGCCGAACGCGTCTACACCCGCCTGAGCGCGGTGTCCGCGCCGAAGCTGCTGGTGCAGACCTACTTCGGCGATGCCGGCGACGCGCTGGCCGCGCTGGGACGCACCGACATCGACGGGGTCGGCGTCGACCTGGTCCGCGGCTCGGTCGCGACGGTGGAGGCGGCCGGTCTGGCCGACAAGCTGGTCGTCGCCGGCATCGTCGACGGCCACAACGTCTGGCGCACCGACCTGGACGCCGCGCTCGCCGTGCTCACCGACCTGCGTCCGCACGTCGGCACGCTGGCGGTGAGTACCTCGTGTTCCACCCTGCACGTGCCGTACTCGTTGGCGCCGGAGACCGGTCTCGACGACGTCCTGCGCGGCTGGCTCGCGTTCGCGGCGGAGAAGTTCGACGAGGTCGTCGCCCTGTCCCGGGCGCTCACCGACGGCCGAGACGCGCAGGCGGCGGCCTTCGACGCGGCCCGGGCCGCGCTGGCCACCCGCGCCGACGATCCGCGTCGCCACGACGCCGACCTGCGTGCCCGACTGGCCGGGTTGACCGACGCCGACCGCAACCGCACCGCGGCCACGCAACGGCAGGAGCTCAGCCGCGCCCACCTGGCGCTGCCCACACTGCCGACCACCACCATCGGGTCGTTCCCGCAGACCGGCGATATCCGGGCCGCCCGCGCCCGGCTGCGCGCCGGCACGCTCGACGCGGAGCAGTACCGCGCCCAGATGGAGGCGGAGATCGCCGCGGTGATCGCCCTGCAGGAGCAGATCGGGCTGGACGTGCTGGTGCACGGCGAACCCGAGCGCAACGACATGGTGCAGTACTTCGCCGAACAGCTCACCGGCTTCTTCGCCACCGCGAACGGCTGGGTGCAGTCGTACGGCTCGCGCTGCGTGCGGCCGCCGATCCTGTTCGGCGACGTGCAGCGTCCCGCGCCGATGACCGTCGACTGGGCGGTCTACGCGCAGGGTCTGACCGACAAGCCGGTCAAGGGCATGCTCACCGGACCGGTCACCATCCTGGCCTGGAGCTTCGTGCGCGACGATCAGCCGCTGGCGCAGACCGCCGATCAGGTGGCCCTCGCGATCCGCGACGAGACGCTCGACCTACAGGAGGCCGGGATCGGCATCATCCAGGTCGACGAGCCCGCCCTGCGCGAGTTGCTGCCGCTGCGCGCCACCGAACGCGCCGCCTACCTGGAGTGGGCGGTGAACGCCTTCAAGCTGTCCACCGCGGGTGTGAACGACGAGACGCAGATCCACACCCACCTGTGTTACTCGGAGTTCGGTGACGTGATCGGCGCGATCGCCGACCTCGACGCCGACGTCACCTCCATCGAGGCGGCCCGCTCGCACATGGAGGTGCTCGACGACCTCAACGCGATCGGTTTCGCCGCCGAGGTGGGCCCGGGCGTCTACGACATCCACTCCCCGCGCGTGCCCGCGGCCGAGGAGATGACGACGCTGCTGGCCGAGGCGCTGGCCGCCGTCCCGGCCGACCGCCTGTGGGTGAACCCGGACTGCGGCCTCAAGACCCGCACCACCGCGCAGGTCACCGCCGCCCTCACCGCGATGGTCGACGCCGCCAAGGCCGTCCGCGCCTGACCCTTCGACAAGCTCAGGGAGCGTCGCACGACGCTCCCTGAGCCCCGTCGAAGCCCGCGCGTCAGCGCCAGGCGAAGACCGGCTGCTCCAGGTGGTCCACCCGGGTGTCGAGCCCGAGGACCACCACCTGCGCGAACTGGTAGATCACCGCCGCGGTGGGCGCGTGCACCCACCGGTTCATGATCGGCAGCCGGATCACCGGCCGGGGTGACTGCGCGATGGTGTCGAACACCGCCGGGGCGGTCACCTCGTCGAGGGTGACGTAGAACAGCTGGTCCACCTCGTCCGGGCTGGGCGCCGGGGTCACCGGTTCGTCGATCCAGCACACCACCGGCGTCATCAGATAGCCCGAGCGGGTGGCGTAGTCGTCGAGCAGACCGACCACCGAGTCCTCGCCGAGCGAGACCCCGAGTTCCTCGTCGAGCTCGCGCAGCGCGGCCTGCACCGGGGTCTCCCCGGGGTCCAGGCGGCCGCCGGGCAGCGCGAACTGGTTGGCGTGGCTGCGCAGCGTCGACGGCCGTCGCGCCACCCAGATGCCGCGCTCGCCGTCGACCGGTGCCACGGTGATGGCCACCGCCGACGGCTTCAACGCGGCGTCGTCGATCGCCCGTCGCTCCCACGCCGACAGGCGCTGCTCGGCCAGCTCCCGGGTCAGTTCCATACCCATGGGTCTACCCCACCCGGCCGCTACCGGACAGTCACCCGGCGCCCGGCAGCGGCTACTCGAACTCGACGAGCAGGTCGCCGGCGCCCACTTCGGTGGCCGGTCCGACGGTGATCCGGCGGACCGTGCCGCCGGCGGGCGCGGTGATCGAGGCCTCCATCTTCATCGCCTCGATGGTGCCGATCACGCCGCCCGGGGCCACTTGCTCGCCCACCGCGACGGTCACCGTGACCACGCCGGAGAACGGCGCGCCGACGTGCGCGGGGTTGCCGGCGTCGGCGCGCTCGCGCACCTCGGTGGACACATCGGCGCTGCGGTCGAGCACCGGCACCGGCCGCAACTCACCGTTCAAGGTGCACATCACCGTGCGGATGCCCGCGGCGTCGGGCTCGGACACCGCTTCCAGGCGGATGAGCAGGTCGACGCCGTCGCGCAGGCGAACTCGGTGCTCGAGTCCCTGCTGCAGCCCGTAGAAGAACTGGTAGGCCGCAAGTCGCGAGGTGTCGCCGTATTCGGCCACGTGCGCCTGGTACTCCGCGGTGGGGCCGGGGAAGAGCAGCCGGTTGAGGGTGGCGCGCCGCTGATCGCCGGGCACTTTCAGCGCGGCGCTGTCGGCGGCGTCGACCGTCTCCTCGGCCTGGTGCACGCTGCGTCCGGCCAGCACCTGCTCGCGCAGCGGCTCCGGCCAGCCCGCGGCGGGCACCCCGAGTTCGCCGGCCAGGAAACCGACCACCGAGTCCGGGATGTCGTAGGCGGTGGGGTCGGCGGCGAAGTCGGCGGCGGTGATGCCCTGCGCGACGAAGGCGAGTGCCAGATCGCCGACCACCTTCGACGACGGCGTCACCTTCACCGGCCGTCCGAGCAGCCGGTTGGCGCCGGCGTACGCGTTCTCGACGGCTTCGAAGCGGTCGCCCACGCCGAGCGAGATGGCCTGCTGGCGCAGGTTGGAGAGCTGGCCGCCGGGGATCTCGTGGTCGTACACGCGCCCGGTGGGCGCGGGGACGCCGGACTCGAAGGTCCCGTACATACGCCGCAACGTCTCCCAGTACGGCTCCAGCGACGTCACCTTGTCCAGATCCAGCCCGGTGTCGTACTCGGTGTGCGCGGCCGCCGCGACAATCGCCGACAGCGACGGCTGGCTGGTGGTGCCCGACAGCGGTGCGCTCGCACCGTCGACCGCGTCGGCGCCGGCCTCCCACGCCGCCAGGTAGGTGGCCAGCTGGCCGCCGGGGGTGTCGTGGGTGTGCACGTGGATGGGCAGGTCGAACTCGCGACGCAACGCACCCACCAGGGTCCGCGCGGCCGCCGGGCGGAGCAGTCCGGCCATGTCCTTGATGGCCAGCACGTGCGCGCCGGCCTCGACGATCTGCTCGGCCAGGGCCAGGTAGTAGTCCAGCGTGTACAGGTCTTCGGCGGGGTCGGCGAGGTCGCCGGTGTAGCTCAACGCCACCTCGGCCACCGTGGTGCCGGTGGCGAGTACCGCGTCGATCGCCGGACGCATGGCGTCGACGCTGTTGAGGGCGTCGAAGATGCGGAAGATGTCCACACCGGTGCGCGCCGCCTCCTCGACGAACGCCTGTGTCACCTCCACCGGGTACGGGGTGTAGCCGACGGTGTTCTTGCCGCGCAGCAGCATCTGCAGGCAGATGTTCGGCAGGGCCGCCCGGATCCGTTCCAGGCGTTCCCACGGATCCTCCTTGAGGAAGCGCAGCGCCACGTCGAAGGTGGCCCCGCCCCAGCACTCCACCGACAGCAACTCGGGGGTCTGGGCGGCCACATACGGCGCCACCGACACCAGGCCGCTGGTGCGCACGCGGGTGGCGAGCAGCGACTGGTGAGCGTCCCGGAAGGTCGTGTCGGTCACCGCGAGCGCCTTCTGCTCGCGCAGGGCCCGCGCGAAACCGGTGGGCCCCAACGCATCCAAGCGCTGCTTGGACCCGGCGGGCGGATCGGCAAGCAGTTCCGGGCTCAGCGGCGGCAGCTTGGTGTGCGGGTGCACGGCCGTCGGCACCAGGCCGTGCGGGCGGTGCACGGTCACGTCGGCCAGGTAGTTCAGCAGCCGCGAGCCGCGCTCGGACGAGCGCACCGCGGTAAGCAGTTCCGGGCGTTCGTCGATGAACGACGTCGTGATCGCCCCGGCTTGGAAGTCCGGGTCGGCCAGCACCGCGCTGAGGTAGTCGATGTTGGTGTGCACGCCGCGGATCTTGAACTCGGCCAGCGCCCGCTGCGCGCGGGTCACCGCCGTGGCGAAGTCGCGGCCGCGGCAGGTCAGCTTCACCAGCATCGAGTCGAAGTAGCCGGTGATCTCGCTGCCGAGTGCCGCGGCGCCGTCCAGGCGGACGCCGGTGCCGCCGGGTGCGCGGTAGACGTTGATCTGTCCGGTGTCCGGCCGGAAGCCGTCGGCCGGGTTCTCGGTGGTGATGCGGCACTGCAGCGCGGCGCCGTGCAGGGCGATCGCGTCCTGCGACAGCCCCAGATCGGCGAGCGTCTCCCCTGCGGCGATGCGCAGCTGCGCGGCGACCAGGTCCACGTCGGTCACCTCTTCGGTGACGGTGTGCTCCACCTGGATCCGCGGGTTCATCTCGATGAAGAAGTGGCCGCCGCGCTCGTCGACCAGGAACTCGACGGTGCCCGCGCACGAGTAGCCGATGTGCCGGGCGAAGCGCACCGCGTCGTCGCAGATGCGTTGCCGCAGAACCGGATCCAGGTTCGGTGCGGGCGCGATCTCGATGACCTTCTGGTGCCGCCGCTGCAGCGAGCAGTCGCGTTCGTACAGGTGCACCACATCGCCGCGGGCGTCGGCGAGGATCTGCACCTCGATGTGCCGCGGGTTCACCACGGCCTGCTCCAGGAAAACGGTCGGGTTGCCGAAGGCCGCCGCCGCCTCGCGGGACGCGGCCCCGATCGCCTCGGCCAGCTCGGCCGGGTCGTCGACCCGACGCATCCCGCGCCCGCCGCCGCCGGCCACCGCCTTCACGAAGATCGGGAACGACATGTCGGCGGCCGCCGCGAGCAGTTCGTCGACGTCCGACGACGGCTCGCTGCCGGCCAGCACCGGCAGCCCGGCCTCCCGGGCCGCCTGCACCGACCGCTTCTTGTCGCCGGTCAGCTCCAGCACCGCGGCGCTGGGCCCCACGAAGGTGATGCCGGCGTCGGCACAGGCGGCGGCCAGTTCCGGGTTCTCCGACGCGAAACCGTAGCCGGGGTACACGGCGTCGGCCCCGCAGTGCCGGGCCACCCGCAGGATCTCGTCGACCGACAGGTACGCCTGGACGGGATGCCCGGGTTCGCCGATCTGATACGACTGGTCGGCCTTCCCCCGGTGCACGCAGTTACGATCCTCCACCGGATAGACCGCCACCGTGCCCATGCCGAGCTCGTACGCGGCGCGGAATGCGCGCACCGCGATCTCGCCGCGGTTGGCCACCAGGACTTTGCCGAACATGTCATGCCTCACTGTCGATGCACCGGCGCACGTCGACGCGCCGGCCGCTACGGAAAACGGTAGAGAATTACGCGGGAACGGGGCGCTGAACGGGCCCGTCGTACGCGGAGAGCGGCCGGATGAGCGCATTCGACCGGGTCTGTTCGACGATGTGCGCGGTCCACCCGGTGATCCGGCTCATCACGAACAGCGGCGTGAACATCGGGACGTCGAAGCCCATCAGGTAGTAGGCCGGCCCGGTCGGGAAGTCCAGGTTGGGCTGGATGCCGGTACGCTCGTCCATCGCGGCGGCGAGTTCGCGGTAGATCTCGAGCCAGCGGCCCGCGCTCGGATCTGACTGCACACAGTGGGCGGAGACCTGCACCAGCGCGTCGTACATCGTGGGCACCCGCGAGTCGCCGCGCTTGTAGACGCGGTGGCCGAAACCCATCACCTTGTCCTTGGCGTCGAGCTTGGCCGTGAGCCAGGCGCGGGCGTTCTCCGGGGCGCCGATCTCGATCATGTCCGCCATCACGGCCTCGTTGGCGCCGCCGTGCAGCGAGCCCTTGAGCGCCCCGATCGCGGCGGTCACCGCGCTGTACAGGTCCGACTGCGTGGACGTGACCACCCGCGCGGCGAACGTCGAGGCGTTGAAGCTGTGCTCGGCGTACAGCACCATCGACTGGTTGAACGCCTCCACGATGACAGGGTCGGGCACCTCGCCGAAGCACATGTTCAGGAAGTTCTCGGCGTAGCTGAGGCCGTGGTGCGGGTCGATCGGCGCCAGCCCGCGGCGTCGTCGGAAGTCGGCGGCGACGATGGTCGGCAGCACTCCGAGCAGGCGCAGCGCCTTGTCCAGGTTCGCCGCCGCGGTCGGGACGTCCTCGTCCGGGTCCTCGCTGCCGAGGTAGCTCACCATGGTCCGCATCACGTCCATCGGGTGGCAGGTCTCCGGGATCCGGTTCAGCACCGCCTGCGCCGACCGGTTCAGCCGCCGGTTCGCGCGCTCGCGCTGGGTGAACAGCGCCAGCTGCCCCGCCGTCGGCAGTTCGCCGTACCAGAGCAGGTAGGCCACCTCCTCGAAGCTCTTGGTGGTCGCGAGGTCCGCTGCCGCGTAGCCGCGGTAGGTGAGGCTGTTGGTCTCGGGGACCACCTTGGACACGGCGGTGGTGTCCACCACCACGCCCGCGAGGCCCTTCCGGATTTCTGTGGCACCGATGTCGGTCATGACGTCCCTCCCGGGCGGCTGTAGGTGAAGATCTCGGAGTCGAAGGCGTTGTAGTCGGCGTACTGCAGGAACTCGTAGAGGCGCGCACGATGCTGCATGCGGTCGACGACGCCGGCCTGGGTGCCGTCGGCGGCGATCGCGGCGAGCCCGGATTCGACGGCGCCCATCGCCAGCCGCAGCGTGGTGACCGGGTAGATCACCGCGTTGTAGCCGATGGACCGCAGTTGGTCGGCGGTCAGCAGTTCGGACTTGCCGAACTCGGTCATGTTGGCCAGCAGCGGCACGTCCACCGCGTCGCGGAAGCGTGCGAACTCGTCGAGGTCGGCGAGTGCCTCGGTGAAGATCAGGTCGGCACCGGCGGCCGCGTACTCGGTGGCCCGGGCGATCGCGGCGTCGAGTCCCTCCACGCCGCGGGCGTCGGTGCGCGCGCAGATCACGAAGTTCTCGTCCCGGCGGGCGCTGACCGCGGCGCCCAGTCGGCGGACCATCTCCGTCGTCGGGACCACTTCCTTGCCGTCGAGGTGGCCGCAGCGCTTCGGGTTCACCTGGTCTTCCAGGTGGCACCCGGCCAGCCCGGCATCCTCGAGCGCTGCGACGGTGCGCGCGGCACTCATCGGTTCGCCGAAGCCGGTGTCGGCGTCGATCAGCGTCGGCAGGTCGGTGGCGCGGGCGATCGCGCCGCCGCGGGCGGCGACCTCGGTGAGCGTCGTCAACCCGATGTCGGGCAGACCCAGGTCGGCCGACAGCGCGGCCCCGGAGACGTAGACGCCCTCGAACCCGGCGTCGGCGACGATCTTGGCGACCAACGGCGAGAACGCCCCCGGCCAGCGCTGCAGGTCGCCGGAGGCGAGCCCGGCGCGCAGTGCCTTCCGCTTGTCGGCGTCGGTGACGCCCGAGGAGAACAGGCGCATCAGAGGATGCCCTCGCCGGTCGCGGGCGCCGAGGCCAGCACGTCGCCGAGCACCCGCACGTTCAGGCCGCCCAGCCCACCGGCCGGGAGGTCGGCCAGACCGGTCGCCGCCGCCACGAACCGCTCCTGCTCGGCGGCGTCGACCACGCCGTCGGCCATCGCGGCGAACTTGCCCAGGTACTGCTCCCGCGCGAACGGCCGCGCGCCCAGCGGGTGGGCGTCGGCCACCGCCAGCTCGTCGACGATCACCTCGCCGTCGGCCATGGTGATCACCGCGCGGGCGCCGAAGGCCTTCTCGTTCGGATCGGTCGAGTGGTAGCGGCGGGTCCACTCCGGGTCCTCGACGGTGGAGATCTTGTTCCACAGCTCCACGGTGTCGGCGCGCCGCGCGCGCTCGGGCGCGTAGCTGCGCTCGTGGTCCCACTCCCCGTCCTGCAGGGCCACGGCGAAGATGTACATCACCGAGTGGTCGAGGGTCTCCCGGCTGGCATTCGGGTCGAACTTCTGCGGATCACCCGAGCCGGTGCCGATCACGTAGTGCGTGTGGTGGCTGGTGTGCAGCACGATCGACTCGATGTCGGCGACGTCGGCGATCCGCGCGCGCATCCGACGGGCCAGGTCGATCGGCGCCTGACTCTGGTATTCGGCCGAATGTTCCTTGGTGTACGTGTCCAGGATGCCGCGCTTGGCCTCGCCCGGTCCGGGCAGCGGCACCGTGTAGCGGGCGTCCGGGCCGCCGAGCAGCCAGGCGATGACGCCGTCCTCGCCCTCCCAGATCGGCGACGGCGCACCCTCACCGCGCATGGCGCGGTCCACGGCCTCCACCGCCACCTTGCCGGCCAGCGCCGGGGCGTACGCCTTCCAACTGGAGATCTCGCCCTTGCGCGACTGGCGGGTGGCGGTGGTCAGGTGCAGGGCCTGACCGACGGCCTGGTAGATCGTGTCGATCGGCAGGCCCAGCATGGTGCCCAGGCCGGCGGCCACCGACGGGCCGAGGTGGGCGACGTGGTCGATCTTGTGCTCGTGCAGGCAGATGCCGCGCACCAGATCCACCTGCACCTCGTAGGCGGTGGCGAGGCCGCGGATCAGGTCGCGGCCGCTGGCGCCCACGCGCTGGCCGACGGCGACCAGGGCGGGGATGTTGTCGCCCGGGTGGCTGTACTCGGCGGCCAGGAACGTGTCGTGGAAGTCGAGTTCGCGGACCGCGACGCCGTTGGCCCACGCGGCCCACTCCGGGGCGTACTCGCCGTCGATGCCGAACACCGTCGCGCCGCCGGCCAGCGGCCGGCTCTGCGCCTGCCGGCGGGCACTGGTGACCGGTCGACGGGCCACCGACGCGGCGCTCACCGCGGCGTTGTCGATGATCCGGTTGACGATCATCTCGGCCGTTTCCTCGGGGACCTCGACGGGGTCGACGGCGATCTGCGCGATCTTGTAAGCCAGGTGCTCTTCCTTCGGGAAGGCCTCGGCACTGCGACGGGTGTACACCTCGTGATTGATCATGTTCGCACCGTACGCAGACCCGATAGGACTGCGAAAGACCTGGCAAATGCGTATTTCTGCAAATTTTTCTCCGACACCTTGCGAAGGTTGCGGACGCCGGGGCCACTACGCTGTCCCCATGGCCAAGACGTACGTGGGCGCGCGACTGCGCCGGTTGCGCGAGGAACGCGGGGTCAGCCAGGCGACGCTGGCGCGCCGGCTGGAGCTCTCGACCAGCTACGTCAATCAGCTGGAGAACGACCAGCGGCCGATCACCGTCCCGGTGCTGCTGCGCCTGACGCGCGAGTTCGAGTTGGCGCCGGACTTCTTCGCGGCCGACGGCGACGCCCGCCTCACCGCCGACCTCGCCGACATCCTCCTGGAGCACGGCGACCAGACCCCGTCCACCGCGGAGATCAGCGAACTGGTGGCCCGCATGCCGGGCGTCGGCCAGACGCTGGTGGCGCTGCAGCGGCGCCTGACCGCCGCGACCAGCGAGCTGGAGAGCATGCGCGGGACTCTCGGCGCCGTCGCCGCCAACGCCGAGACGGTGGGCGGCACCCCGTTCGAGCAGGTCCGCGACTACTTCTACGACCGCCGCAATCACCTGCCCGAACTCGACGCGGCCGCCGAGGACCTGTTCGCGCGCGCCGGCCTGACCATCGGCGGCCTCGACCTGCAATTGGCCCGTTTCCTCGACGCCGAATACGGCATCGCGGTGCAGATCAGCGGTGTCGACCCCGGGGACGACAGCGAGCTCCCCAAGCGCCGCTACGACCCGGCGACGGCCACCGTGTATCTGCCCCGCCGCCTCACCGCGGGCCAGCGTGCCTTCCAACTCGCCACCCAGCTGGCGCTGCTGAGCCAGCGCGACCTGATCGACCGACTGATCGACGACGTCGACCCGAGTTCGGTCGCCGTCGCCCGCACCGGGCTGGCGAACTACTTCGCCGGCGCCCTGCTGCTGCCGTACACGCAGTTCGCGGCCGCCGCCCGCCGGCTGCGCTACGACGTCGACCTGCTGGCCCGCGACTTCGAGGTGGGTTTCGAGACCGTGTGCCACCGCCTGTCGACGCTGCAGCGCACCGGCGACCGCGGCGTGCCGTTCATCTTCGTCCGGGTCGACAAGGCCGGGAACATCTCGAAACGCCAGTCCGCCACCGCTTTTCACTTCTCCCGGGTGGGCGGCAGCTGCCCGCTGTGGGTGGTGCACGACGCCTTCTCCATGCCCGGCCGCATCCACACGCAGCTCGCCCGGATGCCCGACGGCCGCACCTACTTCTGGTTGGCGCGGACCACCGATCCGGCGCAGCAGGGGCACCTCGCGACGCCGTCGAACTTCGCCGTCGGCCTGGGCTGCGATCTGGCGCACGCCGAGGAACTGATCTACGCCACCGGGGTGGATCTGCGCGAGCCGCGCACCGTGGTCCCGATCGGCGCGGGCTGCAAGGTGTGTCCGCGCCCGGCCTGCAGCCAGCGCGCCTTTCCGATGCTGGGCACGCCCATCGAGCACAGCGAAACGGTCAGTCCCGCAACGCCGTACGCGCCGGTCTCACCCTGAGGCCGGACGACGCCAGTGCTGCAGCTCCAGGGCCGCGGCCACGGTGATCGCCGACTCGGCGAGCGAGACCGGCAGCAGCGACTCGGCTTTGGCCAGCCGGCGCACCACGGTGTTGCGGTGGGTGTACAGCTGCTGGGCGGTGGCGGCGGCATTGCACCGCTGCGCGAACCAGACGCGTAGGCACTCGGCGAGCTCGGGCTCGGCGTCGAGCAGATCGCCCAGGGTGGCGGCGAGGAACTCGTCGATGCGCGCATCGTCGTCGGTCACCACTTCGAGCAGACGCAGCTCGTCGTAGCGCGCGAAGCGTCGCTGCGAGCCCAGCCGCCCGAGCAGTCGGAAGGCGGCGAGGGCCTGAAAGTGGCTGCGCCGGAAGCCTTCTCGACCCACGCCGGGCGCCCCGAGGGTCACTCGCACGTCGTCGACGTCGGCCGGCACCGCGTCCACGTCCACGGTGACCGCCGGGAACCACACCCACAGCTGGGAGGCCCCGGCCAGCACGGTGAGCCGGGTCGCGATGCCGCTCGCGGTCATGATCGCCTCGCAGACCGCTTCCAGCCGATCCGCGCCCGACTCGGGGCCGCCGGAGATCACCGCCGCCAGTTGCGGCCCGTCGAGCCGGTAGCCGAGCTGCGCCACCGCACGGGCCTCCGACAGCGGCGCGCCCTCCAGCAGCAGGGCGACCGCCGCGCGGCGTTGGGCGTGCGTGTCTCCGGCGAGTTCGGCGCGCGCCACGTCGATCATCTCGGCGAGCGCGGACACCGTGTCGTCGACGAACCGCGCGATCGAATCGAGGGTCACCGCCAACAGTTCGCGCAGGAGCGCCGGATCGTCGGTGAGTCCGAAGCAGATCTCCATCCACAGGCGCCACGCCAGGTTCTGTGCGGTGCGGAAGGAGTCGAGCACCCCGGAGTCGAAGCCGCGGCGCACCGCGTCGCGGACGAACACCACGGTCTCGTCGGTGATCGCGACGCTCACGCGTTCGCCCGGGTGCGCGGCGTTCATCGCCGCCCAGTGCGCGATGTTGCCTGCGTTGGTGCGCAGCACCACCTCGGTGAGCGCCGGATCCTCGGCGATCAGGCCCATGCCCGCACCCGCGAGCACACTGTCGTCGAGCGCCTGGGTCCACTCGGTCGGCGCCTCGAGGATCACCTGCACCCCGGCCCGGATCAGGTCCGCGACGGCCGGACTCACCGGCCCCGGACCCGCCTGCCACGTCGACCGTTCAAGTTCCTCCGCACCGTGCCCGCCCGCAGCCATGTGGTCGATTATGCACACCGCAATGCGTCAACCCGGTACAGAATGCCCTTGCCCCGGGACCGCGATGCCATCGATCATTGATAGCGACGGCGCATCCCCCTCGCCCACCGCTCGACGAATCTGGAGTACCGATGGCCACCGAGACCCCCACCGATCTGCTCGACGTCCTGATCATCGGCGCCGGCATCTCCGGTATCGGCGCGGCGCACTACCTCACCACCGAACTCCCGGAGAAGACGTTCGCGATCCTCGAGTCGCGGCACACCGCCGGCGGCACCTGGGATCTGTTCAAGTACCCCGGCATCCGCTCGGACTCGGATCTGCACACCTTCGGTTTCGAGTTCAAGCCGTGGACCGACAAGCAGGCCATCGCCGACGCCCCGCGCATCCTCGACTACCTGCACGAGGCCATCGACGACGATCAGCTCGCCGACAAGATCACCTACCACCGTCGTGCGGTGTCCGCCGATTGGCACACCGACGAGGCGGCCTGGCACGTCACCGTGCGCCGCACCGACGACGACGCCGCCGCCGAGCCGGAGATCATCAAGGCGCGCTGGATCTTCGCCGGCACCGGCTACTACGACTACGAGCAGGGCTTCTCCCCCGACTTCCCCGGCCGGGAGCGGTTCACCGGGCAGATCGTGCACCCGCAGCACTGGCCGGAGGACCTGGACTACCGCGGCAAGCGCGTCGTGGTGATCGGCTCCGGCGCCACCGCCGTGACCCTGGTGCCGTCGATGACCGACCAGGCCGAGCACGTCACGATGCTCCAGCGCACGCCCACCTACGTGATCCCGCTGCCCCGCGAGGATGCGATCGCCAACGCGATGAAGAAGGTGCTCGGGCCCCGTCGCGGCTACCGGCTGAGCCGCGAGAAGAACATCCTGCAGCAGCGCGTGGTCTTCGAGCTGTGCCAGCGTTTCCCGCGCCTGGCCCGCCGGGTGATCCGCGGTACCAACAAGGCCATGCTGGGCAAGGACTTCCCGCTCGACCCGCACTTCAACCCGCCGTACAACCCGTGGGATCAGCGCCTGTGCGTGGTGCCCAACGGCGACATGTTCACCGCGCTGCGGCGCGGTGCGGCGTCGATCGTCACCGACCGGATCGCCTCGTTCACCGAGACCGGGATCCTGCTGGAGAGCGGCGCGGAGCTGGCCGCCGACATCATCGTCACCGCGACCGGCCTGAACTTGCAGATGTTCGGCGGCATGACCTTCGCCCGCGACGGCGTCGACGTGGACCTGACCGACAGCGTCTCCTACCGCGGCATGATGCTGTCCGGGCTGCCGAACTTCGCGATGGCCATCGGCTACACCAACTCGTCGTGGACGCTCAAGGTCGACATGCTGTGCCAGTACTTCGTGCGCATGCTGGCCCACATGGACCGGAACGGCTACACCAGCGTGGAGGCCGTCCCGGATCCGGCGATGGAACTGCGCCCGCTGCTCGACTTCGGCGCAGGGTACGTCCAGCGCGCCCTCGACGGTCTGCCCAAGCAGGGCGTCGTGGACCCGTGGAAGATGTCGATGAGCGTCTACGCCGACGTCCGACTCATCCGCCGCGGGCCCGTCGACGACGAGTTCCTGCACTACGCGCGTGTCAGCGAACCCAGCCTCGTGTAGCCGCGCGCGATTCTCCGACGCGTCTGACGAACCCCGCATCCCCGGTGCGGGGTTTGTCCTAGGTTCAGCGGTGACACCCACCGCGTAACACCCACTGCGAGGACTCGGAGACACCACCATGGCAGGTATCAGCACCTGGATCACCCGGCGCGCCCAGCGCACCCCGGACGCGATCGCCCTCATCGACGCGACCACCGGCGCCACCACCACCTACGCCCAGTTGGCCGCCGACAGCGCCCGCCGCGCCGCCGCGCTCCGCGCCCGCGGCGTCCGACGCGGCGATCGCGTCATGATGATCGGCCTCAACTCCACCGCCCAGTTGGCCACCATGTTCGCCGTCGCCCGCCTCGCCGCGATCAGCGTGCCCGTCAACTTCCGGCTCAGCCCCGGCGAAGTGGCCTACCTGATCTCCGACGCCACCCCCACCCTGCTGCTGCACGACGACATGTTCGCCGAACTGGCCGCCACCGCCGCCGAGCAGGCCCCGCGCGCCGTCGACCTCGTGCACCTGGACGCGCTCGAGGCACCCGAGGAGGTCTTCGCGCCGGAGGATCCGGTGACCGCCGACGACGTCGCGATGCTGATGTACACCTCCGGCACCACCGGCAAGCCGAAGGGCGCCATGCTCACGCACGGCAACTTCGAGTGGAACGCGATCAACATGCTGGTGGCCGGCGAGGGCATGACCCCGCGGGACAAGACCCTCGCCGTCGCGCCGCTGTTCCACATCGGCGGCCTCAGCCTCTACGTCCTGCCGCTGCTGTACACCGGTGGCACCATCGTCGTCGCGCCCGCCTTTGATCCGGCCGCCGCGCTGAAACTCCTGGAGGCGCACAAGGTCACCGTGCACTTCATGGTTCCGGCGATGTGGGATGCGATGCGCAAGGTGCCGAACTTCGACGACCACGACCTGTCGTCGCTGCGGACTCTGCTGTGCGGCGGCGCGCCCTGCCCGCTCCCGGTGATCGACTTCTATCAGGGCAAGGGCCTGACCTTCATGGAGGGCTTCGGCATGACCGAGCTCGCCCCGGCCGCCATGATCCTGGAAGCGCAGTACGTCCGCACGCACGCCGGTTCGGTGGGCCGCCCGGTGTTCCACGACGACGTGCGCATCGTCGACGGCGACGACCGGGACGTCGCGACCGGCGAGGTCGGCGAACTGCTGATGGCCGGACCCAACGTCTTCGCCGGCTACTGGGGGCTGCCCGAGGTGACCGCCCACGACATGCGCGGCGGCTGGTTCCACACCGGCGACCTCGCCCGCATGGACGCCGACGGCTTCATCACCCTCGTCGACCGCAAGAAGGACATGATCGTCACCGGCGGCGAGAACGTCTACCCGATCGAGGTGGAGCAGGTCCTGCTCAGTCACCCGGACGTCGACGACGCCGCGGTGATCGGGCTGCCCGACCCGAAGTGGGGCGAGGGCGTCACCGCGGTGGTGTCGCTGCGCGCGCAGGCATCGGTCTCGGCCGACGATCTGCTCGCCTACTGCCGCGACCGGATCGCGCACTTCAAGAGCCCGCGTCGCATCGAGTTCCTCGACGTGCTCCCCCGCAACGCCACCGGCAAGCTGCTCAAACGGACCCTCCGCGAGCAGTTCGGGTCCGACGGGTCGGCCGTCACCCGCTGACCCGCTCCTGCGCACGCGGTGACAGAACGCGCGCGCAGGAGTGTACTGAGAGGCATGGGCCCGCAGCCGCCGCGCGGAAGGTCTGACGTCCGCACCGAACTCGACGAGCTCGCGGCCGACAGCCGCGCGCTGGTCGAGCACTGGCTGGCCGTCACCGCCGCCTCCGCCACCCGTCCCGATCCGGCGGCGGCCCGGTTGGTCGCGGTGCTGGCCGACCCGCGGGGGCTGGCGTTCACCGTCGGGTTCGTCGACCGGGTGATCGGCGTCGAGGACATCCGCGCCGCCGCGCTGGCCCTGACCGAGCTGACCGCCGACCTGCCGTCGTCGCTGCGGGCCGTCGATCGCCTGCAACTGCGGCTGGGCGGCCGGTTGGCGCCGCATCTGCCGCGGCTCGTGGTGTCGGCCGCCCGACTGCGGATGCGGTCGATGGTCGGGCACCTGATCGTCGACGCGCGGCCGCGCCGCTTCGCCCGGCAGGTGGCGCGCCTGCGCCGGGACGGCCACCGCCTCAACGTCAATCCGCTCGGCGAGGCGGTACTCGGCGAGACCGAGGCGGCGCGACGGCTGTCGGGGGCGCGTCGCCTGCTGCGGCGCGACGACGTCGACTACGTCTCGGTGAAGGTCTCCGCGGTGACCTCCCAGCTGTCGATGTGGGATTTCGACGCCACCGCCGCCGCGGTCACCGACCGACTCGCCCCGATGTACCGGGAGGCGGCCGCCGCCCCGCCCGGCACCGCCTTCCTCAACCTCGACATGGAGGAGTACCGGGATCTGCGGTTGACCGTCGAGGTGTTCACCCGGCTGCTGAGCCTGCCCGAACTCCGCCGCTACGAGGCCGGCATCGTGCTGCAGGCCTACCTGCCCGATGCGCTCGGCGTGATGGAGGAGTTGGCGCGGTTCGGGGCGCAGCGTGTCGCCGACGGCGGCGCCGGGATCAAGGTCCGGCTGGTCAAGGGCGCGAACCTGGCGATGGAGCGGGTGCACGCCGAGCTCGCGGGCTGGCCGTCGGCCACCTATGAGAGCAAGCTCGCCACCGACGTCAACTACAAGCGGGTGCTGCACGCGATCCTGACGCCGGAGACGCTGACCGGACTGCGGGTAGGCGTGGCGGGGCACAACCTGTTCGACGTCGCCTTCGCGCAGCTGCTGGCCCACCGTCGCGGCGTCGCCGACCGCGTCGAGTTCGAGATGCTCGCCGGGATGGCGACGGCCCACTCCCGTGCGGTCGCGGCCACCGTCGGGCCGCTGCTGCTGTACGTGCCGACGGTTGCGCCGAAGGAGTTCGACGTCGCCATCTCGTACCTGGTCCGCCGCTTGGAGGAGAACGCCTCCAGCGACAACTTCCTGTCGGCCACCGTGGATCTGCGGCCGGGCAGTCCCGGGGCGCGGCGCGAGGCCGACCGGTTCGACGCCGCGGTCGCCGCCCTGGCCGACGAACTGGATCGCGGCCCGTTGTCGCCGCCCGAGCCGCGTCGCCGCCAGGACCGCCGCCGCATCACCGCCGACACCGCCGACCTGCCGGAACTGCCGCCGTTCACGCACACCCCCGACACCGACCCTGCTCTGCCGGCCAACCAGGCGTGGGCGCGCGAGGTGCTTGCAACGAGCGCGCGGCCGGGCTGGCTCGACGCCGCTCCCGCCCCGCCGGCGGTGTCCGCGGCCGCGATCGACGATCTGGTCGCGCGCGCCCGCACCGCCGCCGTCGCATGGGCGGCGCGGCCGGCCCGGGACCGTGCCCGCGTGCTGGACCGGGCCGCGGATCTGCTGGAGCAGCGCCGCGGCCTGCTGGTGGCGTTGGCCGCCGCCGAGGTCGGCAAGACGATCGGCGAGAGCGACCCGGAGGTCTCCGAGGCCGTCGACTTCGCCCGCTACTACGCCCGGCGCGCCCTCGACCTCGACCCCGAACGACTCGACCCCGAACACGTAGCCACCGACGACGCGGTGTTCACCCCGGACCGGCTGGTGGTGGTGACGCCTCCGTGGAACTTCCCGAACGCCATCGCCGCCGGCGGCATGCTCGCCGCCCTGGCCGTCGGCGCGGCGGTGATCGCGAAACCGGCCGGCCCGTCCCCGCGCTGTCTGCAGGCGATCGCCGAGGCGCTGTGGGAGGCCGGGGTGCCGCGGGCGGTGTGCGCCACCGTGGCCCCCGACGAAGGCGAGGCGGGGCGCCGCCTGATCGCCCATCCCGGCGTGGACCGGGTGATCCTGACCGGGGCCTCGGACACCGCGGCCCTGTTCGCCTCGTGGCGGCCCGAGTTGGCGCTCACCGCGGAGACGTCGGGCAAGAACGCGCTGGTGATCACCCCGTCGGCGGACCGGGACCGGGCGATCGCCGATCTCGTGCACAGCGCGTTCGGGCACGCCGGTCAGAAGTGTTCGGCCGCGTCGCTGGCGATCCTGGTGGGCTCGATGGCGACGTCCGAACGCTTCCGTCGGCAGCTGGTCGACGCCGCGTCGTCGTTGATCGTCGATTGGCCGACGAACCTGTCGGCCACCGTCGGTCCCCTCACCGAGCCGCCGGGCGCCAAGCTGACCCGCGCGCTGACCGTCCTCGATCCCGGCGAGCGGTGGCTGCTGCGCCCGCGCGCCCTCGACGACTCCGGCCGCCTGTTCTCCCCCGGCATCAAGGTGGGCGTCGCCCGCGACTCCTCCTTCCACCGCACCGAGGTCTTCGGTCCCGTGCTCGGGCTGATGGCGGCCACCGACCTCGACGACGCCCTCGACCTGCAGAACGGCACCGACTTCGGGCTCACCGCCGGGCTGCATTCCCGCGATCCGGTCGAGGTGCGCACCTGGCTCGACCGCGTGCAGGCCGGGAACCTGTACGTCAACCGCGGGATCACCGGCGCCGTCGTCGGTCGCCAGCCGTTCGGCGGCTGGAAGCTGTCGTCGGTGGGCTCGGGCGCCAAGGCCGGCGGGCCGAACTATCTGCGGCAGCTCGGCACCTGGTCCGACGCCGCCCGGCACTCCCGAAACCCGGCTCCCCGTGCGTTGCCGCCGGGTCCGATCGCCGACTTCGTCGACGCCGTCGCACCCCTGCTCGACGCGCCGTCGCACGCGTGGCTGCGCGCCGCCGCCGGCTCGGACGAGGACGCCTGGTCCACCGAGTTCGGCCGCGCCCGGGAACTGACCGGACTGGCGGCCGAGGCCAACATCTTCCGCTACCGCCGGGCCGACACCGCGGTCCGGGTGGGCACCGACGCCGACCCGGCCCGCCTGGCCCGCGTCCTCGCGGCGGCCGCCCGCGCGCGGATCCGTCCGGCGCTCTCCCTGGCCGAGCCGGTGCCGGTCGCGGTCGACGACGTGCTCCGGGCCGCCCGGGCCCACCTGGACGTCGGCCCCGTCGTCCACGCCGCCGACGACCGGTTCACCGCCGCGGTGTCGGCATCGGGCCCCGCACGCATCCGGGTGATCGGCACGGTCTCCGCAGCGACCCGTGCCGCGGTCGCCGCCCGCCCGGCCACGGCGCTGCTCGACGATCCGGTCGTCGCTGCCGGCGCCGTCGAACTCCGGTACTGGGTGCTCGAACAGGCGGTGTCGATCACGCTGCACCGCTTCGGCGATCCGGATGGTTTCCTGCAGCAGGTCGCGGCGGAGTTGCTACCGTCAGCGGGCGGGAGCCCCCGGCCCCGGCCGTCACGGCATCACCCGGCCTGAGCCCCGACTCGGCCTGTATCAAGGAGAACCCGATGGCGGGACCGTCCAACGAAGAGGCCTGGCAGCTCGCCGCCGTCATCGTGTATTTCCTGGCCATGCTGAGCATCGGCTACTACGCGTACCGCAAGACCAAGGACGATCTGGACAGCTACATGCTGGCCGATCGCGGGCTCAAACCCTGGGTGGCGGCGCTGTCGGCCGGCGCGTCGGACATGTCCGGCTGGTTGCTGATGGGCCTGCCGGGCGCCATCTATCTGCACGGCCTGGTGGAGTCGTGGATCTTCATCGGCCTGATCGTCGGCGCGTGGCTCAACTGGAAGCTCGTCGCCCCGCGGCTGCGCGCCTACACCGAGGTGGCCGACGACGCCATCACCGTCCCGAGCTTCCTCGGCAAACGCCTGCACGACAAGGCGCACGCCGTCCGCATCACCTGCGGCGTGATCATCCTGGTGTTCTTCACCTTCTACGTCTCCAGCGGCATGGTGGCCTCGGGCAAGTTCTTCGAGTCGTCGTTCGACGTCGACTACGTGGTCGGCATGCTGATCGTCGCCGGAATCACCATGCTGTACACCCTGTTCGGCGGCTTCCTCGGCGCCTCGCTGACCGACGTCGCGCAGGGCGTCCTGGTGGTGGTGGCGCTGCTCGCGGTGCCGATCATCGGCGTCATCGAGTTGGGCGGGTTCGGCGCGACGGTCGACGCCGTGCAGGCGATCGACCCGGATCGGCTGTCGATGGTGTCCGGCGGCAGCGCCCTGGCGATCATCTCCGCCGTCGCCTGGGGGCTGGGCTACTTCGGCCAGCCGCACATCATCGTGCGATTCATGGCGCTGCGGTCGCCGGCCGACGCCCCGGTGGCCCGGCGCATCGGTATCGGCTGGATGCTGCTGTGCGGTATCGGCGCGGTCAGCACCGCCCTGGTCGGCATCGCGTACTACGGCGCGACCCTGGAGGCCGACAACCAGTCCGAGACCGTGTTCCTGGCGCTGTCGCAGGTGCTGTTCCATCCGTTCATCGCCGGTCTCGTGCTGGCGGCGGTGCTGGCCGCGATTATGTCGACGATCTCGTCGCAGCTGATCGTGTGCTCGTCGGCCCTGGTCGAGGACCTGTACAAACTGATCTCGGTGAAGTCGGGCTGGCGGGAGCTGGCTCCGGCCACCTATGTGCGGCTGGGTCGCCTCGGCGTGCTCGCGGTCGCGGTGGTCGCCGTGATCCTGGCGTTGTCCCCGTCGAACAGCATCCTGAGTCTGGTGGCCTTCGCGTGGGCCGGCTTCGGCTCGGCCTTCGGCCCGGTGGTGATTCTGTCGCTGTACTGGCGTCGTCTCACCACGGCGGGCGCACTCGCCGGCATCATCACCGGCGCGGTGGTCGCCTTCGTCTGGGGCCAGGACTCGTTCCACCGCTTCCTGGCCGACCGCGCGCCCGACTCCGTCGCGAGCTTCGTGGCCGACACCTACGAGATCATCCCCGGTTTCCTGATCGGCATGCTCGCGATCGTCGTCGTGAGCCTGCTGACCCGCCGCGCCGATCCCGAGGCAGTCGACGCCGAGTTCGACGCCGCCGTCACCGCCTCCCGCGAGAGCTCTGTGCTCCCGCGAGAGGACTCCGTTCCCGCGGGCCACTAGAACTCCCGCGGGAACCGGTTCGTCTCGCGGGAGCGGAATCCTCTCGCGGGAGCGGCGCGGCGTGCGGGCTGTGGACAGGGCGGGTTGTCCACAGGGGGCGTGCGCGGCGGCGGAACCGGGCGGGGTGCGGGAGCGTCCAAACGTCATGGACCTACCGCACGACAGCAACGGCCTCATCCGCCGCACCCGCGCACTCGACCTCGGTTTCACCGACGAGGACATCGCCGATCTCCTGGCCGATGAGACGCTGCTCCGCGTGGTCCGCGGCGTCTACGTGGCCGCCGACCTGGCGCCGCTGCGGACCCGAACCGCCGACCTCTATCGCCTGCGCTGTCTGGCGATCGCCACCGGCCCGACCCGGTGCGGCGTCCTGAGCCATCAGTCCGCCGCCGCGGTCCTCGGCCTGGAGCTGCTCGAACCCGATCGCACCCGCGTCCACCTCACCACCGGGCTCGGCCAGGGCGGCATGACCTCACCGAAGCGCCACACGCATTGCACACCGTTGGACGACACCGCCGTCCAGCGCGACGGCGTGCTCCTGACCAATGTGGTGCGCACCGCGGTCGACGTCGCCGTCGGCGGCACCTTCGCCCAGGCCCTCACCGTCTTCGACTCCGCGCTCCGGATCGGCACGCCCCGCGATGAATTGGCGACGGTGCTCACTCATCGTCGACGGCGCGGCATCGCCCGCGCCCGCGTCGCCCTCGCGATGGCCGACGGACGGGCGGCGAACCCGGGGGAATCATGGAGTCGCGCGCAGATGATCGAAGCCGGCCTGCCGCTGCCCGTGCTGCAGCGACGTGTGCTCCTCGACGACGACCTCGGTGAGGCCTTCCCGGACTTCAGCTGGGACGACGTACTCGCCGGCGAGTTCGACGGCGAAGCCAAGTACCACGACTACCTTCGCGAGGGCGAGACCGAAGCCGACGTCGTGCTCAAGGAGAAGAACCGGGAGAACGGTCTGCGCGACCTCGGCTTCGACGTCGTCCGCTGGGACTGGCCCGACCTGCGGGCCGACCGCATGATCCCCCGCGTCACCCGCCGCATGTACCGCTGCGGCCTGCTCCGCTGACCCGCCCGCTCCCGCGAAACCAATCCGCTCCCGCGAGAAGTGTCCGTTCCCGCGGGCCTGGGAAAGGCCCGCGGGAACGACAAGCTCTCGCGGGAGCGGGGTCGTCTCGCGGGACGACGACGGGCGCGGCGGTTCAGCCGTTCAGCAGGCCCTTGGCGACGTGGGTCACCTGGATCTCGTTGGAGCCGGCGTAGATCATCAGTGACTTGGCGTCGCGGGCCAGCTGCTCCACGCGGTACTCGGCCATGTAGCCGTTGCCCCCGAAGAGCTGCACGGCCTCCATGGCCACCTCGGTGGCGGCGCGCGAGGAGTACAGCTTCATGGCCGACGCCTGCGCGAGGGTCGGCGGCTTGCCCGCCTGCGAGGCCTCGATCGCGGTGAACAGCATGTTCTGCACGTTCAGGCGCGCGATCTCCATCTCGGCGAGCTTCAGCTGGATCAGCTGGAACTTGGCGATCTCGTTGCCCCACAGGGTGCGGGTCTTGGCGTAGTCCAGCGACAGGCGCAGGCACTCGTTGATGATGCCCAGGCTGAGCGCGGCGATGCCGATGCGCTCGGCGGTGAAGCCGGCCTTGGCGTTGTCGCCGCCGCGCTTGTCCGCGCCGGTGTCCTCGGTCTCGCCGAGCAGGCGGTCCTTGGACACGCGGACGTCCTCGAAGAACAGCTCACCGGTGGGCGAGCTCATCATGCCCATCTTCTTGAAGGCCGGACCCTGGGTGAGGCCTTCCATGCCGGTGTCGAGGACGAAGGTCAGCACCTTGCGGTCGCGCATGGGCGTGCCATCACCCTCGTCGAGCTTGGCGAAGACGACGATGGTGTCGGCGTTGGGCCCGTTGGTGATGAAGGTCTTGTTGCCCTTGAGGATGTAGTCCTCGCCGTCGCGACGGACCGTGGTCTTCATGCCGCCCAGGGCGTCGCTGCCGCTGTCGGGTTCGGTGATCGCCCAGGCACCGACCTTCTCCATCGTGACCAGCTGCGGCAGCCAACGCCGCTTCTGCGCCAGGGTGCCGCGGCTGCGGATGGTCGACACGGTGAGACCCAGCGAGACGCCCATCGACGCGATCAGGCCCAGGCTCACGCCGGCCATCTCCATGTTCAGGATCATGAACATCGGGTTGGCGAGGGTGGTGGAGCCGCCGCCCGATTTCTTCTCCCCGGCCTCTTCGGCGGCGAGCTCCTTCTCCAGGTTCTCCGCGGCCATGGTGTCCATGCCGAACGCGGCCAGCATCTTTCGGGTGATGTCGAAGGGCGGCAGCGCGCCGGTCTCCAGTTCGTCGATGTGCGGGCGCACCTCCTTCTCGATGAAGGCGCGCACCGCGTCGCGGACCATCAGATCTTCTTCAGACCACTCGAACAACTTCAGACCTCCGGGCTAGAACACGTTCTACTTAGGTTCTGACAGTAGCGTGATCGGGGTGACAGCGACAGACCAGGAGTGGCCGGGCCGGATCCACGCGCCGGACAGTCTTGCGCCCGACTACCTCGATGCGATTACCGATATCGACGACGAAGCGTCGTCGCCGGCGTATTGGCCAGCCGCCCAGCAGATCTGGGGTGCGGCCCGACACTGGTATCAGGCCGGACTCCAGCCGGGTATCGCGGTCTGCGTGCGCCACCGCGGCGAGGTGGTGGTCGATCGCGCCATCGGGCACGCGCGCGGGAACGGACCCGACGACGGCCCCGACGCCGAGAAGGTCCCGCTGCGCACCGACACCCCGGTCTGCGTGTTCTCCGCGGCCAAGGCGATGGCGGCGACGGTGCTGCACCTACTCGTCGAGCGCGGCGAACTGAGTCTGAACACCCGGGTCGACGACCTGCTGCCCGGCTACCGCGCGCACGGCAAGGGGCGCACCACCGTCGACCACGTCCTGACCCACCGCGCGGGCGTGCCGATCCCCACCGGCCCGCGCCCGGATCTGCGGCGCAGCGAGGACAGCGACTACACGCGCGCCATGCTCGCCGACCTGCGGCCGATCTATCCGCCCGGGACGGTGCACTTCTACCACGCCCTGACCTGGGGTCCGCTGGTGCGCGAGATCGTCGCCGCCGCAACGGGTTCGAGCATTCGAGACATCCTCGACGCGGAGATCCTGGCGCCCTTGGGATTTCGGTGGACCAACTTCGGGGTCGCCCCCGAGGACGTCGGACTCGTCGCACCGAGCTACGTGACCGGGCCGCCCAACTCCGGGGCGGTCGACGCCGCGTTCACCAGGGTGGTCGGCGGATCGATGGCCCAGATCGTGCCGATGGCCAACAAGGCGCCCTTCCTCACCGGCGTGGTGCCCTCGTCCAACGCCGTCTCCACCGCGCACGAGCTGTCCCGCTTCGCCGAACTCCTGCGCCGCGGCGGCGAACTCGACGGCACCCGCGTGCTGTGGCCGTCGACCCTGCGCGCCGCCACCGCGCAACGTCGACGCCTCCGCCCGGATGTGGCGACCGGCGGTGTCCCGCTGCGCTGGGGCACCGGCTTCATGCTCGGCTCGCGGCGCTTCAGCCCCTTCGGGCGCGACGCACCGGCCGCTTTCGGGCACACCGGTCTCACCCAGATCGCGATGTGGGCCGACCCCGAACGCGACCTGGCGGCCGCCGTCGTCTCCACCGGAAAACCCGGTGGCCACCCGGAAGCCGGGCGCTACACCGCGCTCCTGGACACCATCGGTGCGGCTATCGGCCGCTGAGCGCCTGCATGCGCGCCTGCGCCAGCTCCTCGTCGGTGATCAGCCCGCTGCTGTGCAGTCGGCTCAGTTCGGCCAATCGCTCCTCGATCGACGGTGCAGCCGGGGCCAGGGCCGCGCTGTCCATCGCCAGGACCTTGAGCTCGGTGTCGACGGCGAACGGATCGACGCCGCCGCGTTTGGCCGCCCGATAGTTGCGGACGGCGACGAAGACGCCGAAACCGATGATGGCGATGATGAACAGCGGCACGAGCATGAACAGCACGTCGAACCACCCCGGCACTAATGGTGAAGACATCCCCGCGGGTCTCCTTGTGTCGATGATGCAGTTGTCAGCGGCATTTTATCCCCGCTCGTCGTCCCCGCGCGCCGCGCGGGGAGTCGGTGGCGTGCGGTTGAATGGATCCATGGGCCACGACGCGGACACGATGGCGGGCTTCGGTCCGGCCACCCGCCAATGGTTCACCGGTGCCTTCGGCGCGCCCACCGCCGCGCAGGCCGACGCGTGGGAGTCCATCGCCCAGGTCGACGACACGCTGGTCATCGCCCCGACCGGCTCGGGCAAGACCCTCGCGGCGTTCCTCTGGGCCATCGACCGACTCGCCGCCGAGCCGCCGGACGACGACCGCACCGAAGGCGTCCGGGTCCTCTACATCTCGCCGCTGAAGGCGCTCGCCGTCGACGTCGAACGCAACCTGTCGGCACCGCTGGTCGGCATCGGGCACGCCGCCGCGAGCCTCGGGCTGCCGATCCCCGCGGTGAGCGTCGGGGTCCGCTCCGGGGACACCCCGGCGGCCGCGCGCCGCACCCTGGCCGCGCACCCGCCGGACATCCTCATCACCACCCCCGAGTCGCTGTACCTGATGCTCACCTCACGGGCACGCGAAACGCTGCGCAGCGTCACGACGGTGATCGTCGACGAGATCCACGCCCTCGCCGCCACCAAACGCGGCAGCCACCTGGCCCTGTCCCTGGAACGACTCGACGAGCTGACCAGCACACGCGCGCAGCGGATCGGCCTGTCGGCCACCGTCCGGCCGCCCGAGACGGTGGCCGGTTTCCTGTCCGGTGAGGCCGCGTGCACCATCGTGTCGCCGCCGGCGAGCAAGACCTTCGACCTGCGCGTCGAGGTGCCGGTCGAGGACATGACGAACCTGCCGGTCCCACCCGGCGACAGCGAGCTCGACGACGCCTTCTCCCCCACCGCCGGCTCGCTGTGGCCGTTCGTGGAAGCGGCCATCGTCGACGAGATCTCCCAGCATCGCTCCACCATCGTCTTCGCCAACTCCCGCCGCCTGGCCGAACGCCTCACCGCCCGCCTCAACGAGATCGCCGCCGACCGCGCCGGGCTCGACGTCGACGCGCAGCGCCGCAATCCGATGGTGCCCGGCGGCGCCCCGGCCACCATCACCGGGGCGGTGACCACCGCGGGCGCACCGCCGGTCCTGGCCCGCGCCCACCACGGCTCGGTCAGCAAGGAGCAGCGCGCCGACATCGAGGACGCCCTCAAGTCCGGACGCCTGCGCGCGGTGGTCGCCACCAGTTCCCTGGAACTCGGCATCGACATGGGCGCGGTGGATCTGGTGATCCAGGTGGAGACGCCGCCCTCGGTGGCCTCCGGACTGCAGCGCATCGGGCGCGCCGGGCACCAGGTCGGCGAGATCAGCACGGGCGTCGTGTTCCCGAAGCACCGCACCGACCTGATCGGCTGCGCGGTGACCGTGGCCCGCATGCGCGCCGGCGAGATCGAGGAGCTGCGGGTGCCGCGCAACCCGCTCGACATCCTCGCCCAGCAGACCGTGGCCGCCGTCGCCGTCGACGACGTCGAGGTGGATCAGTGGTACCAGACGGTGCGCCGGGCGGCGCCCTTCCGCGAGCTGACCCGCGACGTCTACGACGCCGTGCTCGACCTGATCTCCGGCCGCTACCCGTCCGACGAGTTCGCGGGCCTCGCCGCCCGCGTCGACTACGACCGCGCCACCGGCACCCTCACCGCCCGCCGCGGCACCCTCTCCCTCGCGGTCACCTCGGGCGGCACCATCCCCGACCGCGGCATGTTCGGCGTCTTCCTGGTGGGCGACGACTCCGCGCGCCGCGTCGGCGAACTCGACGAGGAGATGGTCTACGAGTCCCGGGTCGGCGACGTCTTCGCCCTCGGCACCAGCAGCTGGCGCATCGTGGAGATCACCCCCGACCAGGTGCGGGTGATCCCGGCGTTCGGCCAGCCCGGCCGGCTGCCGTTCTGGATCGGCGACGCCGTGGGCCGTCCCGCCGAACTCGGCGCCGCGATGGGCCGCTTCGTCGGCGAGGTCGGCACCTCCGAACAGCAGCTCGCCGCGCACGCCGACGCGATCGGGTTGTCGGCCACCGCGCGGACCAATCTGGCCGCCCTGATCGACGACCAGCGCGCCGCCACCGGCGCCCTGCCGACCGACCGCACCCTGGTGGTGGAACGGTTCCGCGACGAACTCGGCGACTGGCGCCTGATCCTGCACTCGCCGTACGGCCTGCGCGTGCACGCGCCGTGGGCCAGCGCGATCGCCGCGCAACTGTCGGCGAACCTCGGCCTGGACGGCGCCACCACGGCCACCGACGACGGCATCATCGTGCGCCTGCCCGACACCGACGACACCCCGCCCGGCGCGGACGTCTTCGACGTCGACCCCGACGAGATCGAGGACATCGCGACGCGCGCCCTGGCCGATTCGTCGATGTTCGCCGCCCGGTTCCGCGAATGCGCGGCGCGCGCCCTGCTGCTCCCGCGCCGCAACCCGGGCAAACGCGCACCGCTGTGGCAGCAGCGCCAGCGCGCCGCGCAACTGCTCGCGGTGGCCAGTCAGTTCCCCGACTTCCCGATCATCTTGGAGACGGTCCGCGAGTGCCTGGAGGATATCTACGACCTGCCCGCGCTCGTCGACGTCCTCACCCGCATCCGCGGTCGCCGCGTCCGGCTCCTGGAGGTGGAGACGCCGAGCCCGTCACCGTTCGCGGCCGCCATGCTGCTCGGCTACACCGGGTCGTTCATCTACGACGACGACGCCCCGCTCGCCGAACGCCGCGCCACCGCCCTCACCCTGGACACCGCTCTCCTCGCGCAGCTGCTCGGCCGGGTGGACCTGCGCGAACTCCTCGATCCGGTGGTCCTCGCCGAGACCGTCGCCCGTCTGCAGCGGACCGCGCCGGAACGCCGGGCCCGGGACGGCCAGGACATCACCGACCTGCTGCGTTGGCTGGGACCGCTCACCCGCGCGCAGATCGACGAAAGGTACGCGGGCACAGTCGATCTCGACGCGGCGATCGCCGAGGAGGTCGCCGCCGGCCGGGTGATCGGCGTACTGCTGCGCGGCCTCGAGCACCTCGCCGCGATCGACGACGTCGCACGCCTGCGCGACGGGCTCGGCATCCCGCCGCCGCTCGGCGTTCCGGCCGCCTACCTCGCCCCCGCCGACGACCCGGTGGGCGATCTGGTGCACCGCTACGCCCGCACCCACGGGCCGTTCACCGCCGCCGACGTGGCCGCCGACCTGGGCATGGGCGTGGCCGTGGTGCGCGAGGCGCTGGCCAAGCTGGCTGGCCGCCGCATCGTGATCGAAGGCGAGTTCGTGCCCCGCGAGGACGCCGAACGCGCCCAGTGGTGCCACGCCGACGTCCTCGGTCAGCTGCGTCGCGGTTCCCTCGCCGCCGGCCGCGCCGAGGTGCAGCCGGTCAGCGCCGACACCTACGCGCGCTTCCTCCTCGACTGGCAGCACGTCGGCGCCCCCCTGGCCACCGGCGGCCGCGACCCGCGCCTGCACGGCGTGCACGGGCTGCTGTCGGTGATCGAACAGCTTGCCGGGCAACCGATCCCCGCATCGGCGTGGGAATCGCTGATCCTGCCCACCCGCCTGCAGGACTATCGCCCGGCCCTGCTCGACGAACTGCTCTCCGCGGGCGAGGTGGTCTGGTCCGGCCACGGCCGGATCGGTGCCTCGGACGGATGGATCAGCCTGCACCCGGCCGAATCGGCACCGCTCACCCTGCGGCCCGCCGACCCCGTCGAGCTCGACGCCCTGCACACCGCGATCCTGGCCGCGGTCGACGGCGGCGCCCTGCGCTACGCCCAGTTGACCACCCACCTCGACGACGCCGGGCTCGCCGTCGGCGACGAACCCGCCCGGCACGCGGCGCTGTGGGACCTGGTCTGGTCCGGGCGCCTCGCCAACGACTCGTTCGCCCCGCTGCGCGCCCTGCTGACCCCCGGTCGCTCCCGGTCGGGCGCCCAGACCTCCACCCCGTCGCACCGGGTGCGCGGTGGCGCCCGCCCGCCGCGCCTGCGCGCCGCCCGCCTGTCCAGCCGATACCTCGCCGGTACCGACGGACCGCCGGTGCCGCCGCTGGTCGGCGGCCGCTGGGTGCGCCTCGAACGCGCCGCCCTCGACCCCACCACCCTGGCCGCGGCCACCTGCGAGATCCTGCTCGACCGGTACGGCGTGGTGACCAAGGGCGCCGTCACCACCGAGGAGGTGCCCGGCGGATTCGCGCGCATCTACAAGGCGCTCAGCGTCTTCGAGGATTCCGGCCAGGCCCGACGCGGCTACTTCATCGACGGCCTCGGCGGCGCCCAGTTCGCCGCCGGTCACACCGTCGACACCCTGCGTGCGGCCGCCGTGGTGCCCCGCGAACAGCAGGACACCGCGCACGTGCTGGCCGCCACCGACCCGGCCAACCCGTACGGGGCCGCCCTGCCGTGGCCCACCGCCGACACCGGCCACCGACCGGGACGCAAACCCGGCGCCCTCGTCGTCCTGGTCGACGGCGCCCTCGCCGTCTTCGTCGAGCGCGGCGGCAAACGCATCCTGACCTGCACCGACCGCACCGATCAGCTCGAGGCGGCCGCGGCTGCGCTCACCGACGCGGTGCGCCGCGGACGACTCCCCCGCATTCGCATCGACACCATCGACGCCGAACCCGCGCTGCGCACCCCACTGGGCGCGCTGCTGTCCGAACAGGGTTTCGCCACCACGCCGCGCGGTCTGCGCATGAACTACGACCCGCGCCATGCCTGAGGGCGACACCGTCTATCGCGCCGCCCACCGGCTGCATGCGGCGCTCGCCGGAAAGACCCTGTCCCGGAGCGACTTCCGCATTCCGTCGCTGGCGACCACCGACCTGCGCGGCGCCGTCGTCGAGCGGGTCCGGGCGGTCGGCAAGCACCTGTTCATCGACCTGTCGGGCGCAGGCGGGCGCACCCTGTCGATCCATTCGCATCTGATGATGGAGGGCGTCTGGCACGTGTATCGCCGCGGCGAGAAGTGGCGCAAGCCCGGCTTCCGTGCGCGCGTGGTGCTGGCGGCCGACGGCCGCGACGGTGCCGCCGTGGAAGCCGTCGGCTTCGACCTGGGGATCCTGGAGATCACGCGCGATCCGGCCGCGGCCGTGGCGCACCTGGGCCCCGATCTACTGGGCCCGGATTGGGATCCGGCCCGCGCGGCGGCGCAGCTCGCCGCCGATCCGGAGCGGCCCGTCGGCCTGGCGCTGCTCGACCAGCGCACCCTCGCCGGTATCGGCAACATCTACCGCAGCGAACTGTGCTTTCTGGCCGGGGTTCATCCCACCCGGCCGGTGCGCGAGGCCGATCCGGCGGCGCTCGTCGCCGACGCCCACCGGCTGCTGACCGCGAATGCGCTGGCCGCGGTCCGCTCCACCACCGGCGATCGCCGACGGGGACGCGAACTCTGGGTCTACGGCCGCGAGCACCGGCCGTGCCGACGGTGCGGCACGGCGGTGCAGCGCGGCGTGCTCGGTGTCGGCACGGACGGGTCGGCCGCCGAGCGGTCGATCTACTTCTGCCCGGCGTGCCAGCCGGTCACACCGGGTAGCGGTCGGGCTCCGCGCCGAACTTGAAGCGGCGGCCGCTGATCTCCTCCACGTCGATCTCGACGTAGTTCATCTTCAGCGTGGGGACCCACGGCTTCAGCGGCAACTGGTCGGCATCCATGATCTCGTGCGTGCTGGTCAGGATGCGGGCGCGGCCCTTGGCCACGACGCTCCAACCGATCTTGCTGGTGAAGCCGTCGGTCTCGAAGGCCACGCGTCCGTTCACCGCGATCTCGGAGAGCTTGGTGCCCTCGCCGGTGCGGAAGAGAATCTTGCCGTCGTGCGCGTACGCGTTGATCGGGAAGATCTCGGGCTCACCGTCGACGCTGAGCGCCAACCGACCCATCACGCTCTCGGACAACAGATTCCAGCACTGGGCCTCGTCCAGGACGGTGATCTCTTCCATGGCTCCTCTTCCTCTCGCACTTCCCCGACGCTTCGAACTTCCAGCCTATGCCGCCCATAGTCGCCCCGCAGGCGAGCGCGGGGCCAGGGCCCTACGTCCCGCCGTGGCGATCATCACTCGGGCGCGGGCACCGGTTCCAGGATCTCCCGACGGGCCTCGGGCGCCGCCACGCGCAGCGCATCGGCGGCCTCGTCGTCGGGCTGGCGCTGCGACGCGATCTCCGCGGCCACGCGGGCGCAGTAGTTCTCGATCTCCCACTCGCGGCGTTCGTCGCTCCACCCCAGGATCGGCGCCATCAGTTCGGCGGCCTCGCGAGCGCAGTCCACGCCGCGGTGGCTGTACTCGATCGCGATACGGGTGCGACGGGCCATCACGTCCTCGAGGTGCAGCGCACCCTCGCTGGCCGCCGCGTAGACCACCTCGACGCGCAGGTACTGCGGGGCGGCACCCAGCGGGTTCAGCAACGACGGATCATCGACGGCCGCGGCCAACACCTCGTCGAGCAGCGAGCCGTACCGATTCAGCAGACGACGCACCCGGTACGGATGCAGGCCGTACTGCTGACCCAGGTGCTCGCACTGGTTGATCAGCGCGAAGTAGCCGTCGGCGCCGAGCAGCGGCACGCGTTCGGTCACCGATTCGCCCACCCGATCCGGGATGAAGTCGGCGGCCGCGTCGACGGCGTCGGCGCCCATCACGCGGTAGGTGGTGTACTTGCCGCCGGCGATCGAGATCAGGCCGGGCGCGACCACCGCCACCGCGTGCTCGCGGGACAGGGCCGACGTGGACTCGTCCTCCCCGGCCAGCAGCGGGCGCAGGCCGGCGTAGACGCCCTCGATGTCGTCGTGGGTCAGCTGGGTCACCAGTTCCTGGTTGACCCGCTCCAGAATGAAGTCGATGTCCGCACGGGTCGCCGCCGGGTGCGCCAGGTCCAGGTTCCAGTCGGTGTCGGTGGTGCCGATGATCCAGTGCGTCTCCCACGGGATCACGAACAGCACCGACGTCGGGGTGCGCAGAATGATGGCCGTCTCGCTGACGATGCGGTCGCGCGGGATCACGATGTGCACGCCCTTGGACGCGCGCACGGTGAAGTGGCCGCGCTGGCCGGACAGCTTCTGCACCTCGTCGGTCCACACGCCCGCGGCGTTGATCACCGACTGGGTGGCCACGGTGGTGGTGGCGCCGGTCTCCGAGTCGCGCAGCTTCACGCCGATCACCCGGTCGCCCTCCTTCACGAAGCCCACGGCCTGCGTCGAGGTGCGCACCACCGCGCCGTACTGCGCGGCCGTCCGGGCCAGGGTGAGGGTGTGCCGGGCATCGTCGACGACGGTGTCGTAGTAGCGGATGCCGCCGACCAGAGCGCTGCGCTTGAGGCCCGGCGCGATGCGGAGGGCGCCGGCGCGGGTCACGTGCCGCTGGCCGGGCACCGACTTGGCGCCGCCCATCCGGTCGTACAGGAACAGTCCGGCGGCCAGGTACGGCCGCTCCCACACCCGCTTGGTCAGCGGGAACAGGAACGGCAGCGGCTTCACCAGGTGCGGCGCCAGCAGGCTGAGCGAGAGTTCCCGCTCGCGCAGCGCCTCGCGCACCAGACCGAACTCCAACTGCTCCAGGTAGCGCAGGCCGCCGTGGAACATCTTCGACGACCGGCTGGAGGTGCCGGACGCGAAGTCGCGGGCCTCCACCAGCGCCACCCGCAGGCCGCGGGTGGCGGCGTCCAGGGCCGCGCCCACACCGGTGACGCCGCCGCCGATCACGACGAGGTCGAATTCTTCCTCGGAGAGCCGCCGCCACGCTTCCTCGCGCTGGCTCGGGCTCAAATCCGCAGGTCGATCCTGGCTATTCTCAGTGGACACGCCCCGAACTCTACCGGAGCGTAACCCCGCATCGTGAGAGACTGACGACCGTGAGCCAGACCACTGCCGCCGCCGCCCACCGCTATGTCGCCGCCATCGACCAGGGCACCACGTCCACCCGCGCCATGCTCTTCGATCACGCCGGAACGGTGGTGGCCAGCGAGCAGACCGAGCACCGCCAGATCTTCCCGCAGGCGGGCTGGGTGGAGCACGACCCCATCGAGATCTGGCGCAACACCCGGCGGGTGGCCGGCGCGGTGATCGCCGCCGGCGAGGTGGGCCCCGGCGAGATCGCCGCCTGCGGCATCACCAACCAGCGCGAGACCACCGTCGTCTGGGATCGCCACACCGGGCAGCCGGTGTACAACGCGATCGTCTGGCAGGACACCCGCACCGCCGAGCTGTGCGAGGAACTGGCCGCAGCCCCGGACGCGCTCGGCGACCCCGGCGTCGACCGCTACCGCGAGCGCACCGGACTGCCGCTGTCGACGTACTTCTCCGGCCCCAAGATCCGCTGGATCCTGGACCACGTGGACGGCGCGCGCGAGCGCGCCGAGAACGGCGACCTGCTGTTCGGCACCATGGACACCTGGTTGATCTGGAATCTGACCGGCGGCGCCCGGCACGACGGCCTGCACGTCACCGACGTCACCAACGCCTCGCGCACCCTGCTCATGGATCTGCGCACGCTGGCGTGGGACCCGGACATCTGCGCCGACCTGGGCATCCCGGTCGCGATGCTGCCGCAGATCCGGTCCAGCTCCGAGGTCATCGCGCCGCTCACCCTGGGCGGCACCTACCCCGATGTGCCGCTGGCCGGCATCCTGGGCGACCAGCAGGCGGCCACCTTCGGCCAGGCCTGCCTGGAGCCCGGCGAGGCCAAGAACACCTACGGCACCGGAAACTTCCTGCTGATGAACACCGGCACCGAACCGGTCTTCTCCCGGCACGGTCTGCTCACCACGGTCTGCTATCGCCTCGGCGACGAGCCCGCCCGCTACGCGCTCGAGGGCTCGATCGCGGTGACCGGTTCGCTGGTGCAGTGGCTGCGCGACAACCTGGGCCTGATCGCCTCGGCCCCCGAGGTGGAGACGCTGGCCGCGGCCGCCGAGGACAACGGCGGCGTCTACTTCGTGCCCGCCTTCTCCGGCCTGTTCGCGCCGCGCTGGCGCCCCGATGCGCGCGGGGTGATCGTGGGCCTGACCCGGTTCGCCGACAAACGTCACCTGTCGCGCGCGGTGCTGGAGGCCAGCGCGTACCAGACCCGCGAGGTGATCGAGGCCATGCAGGCGGACTCCGGCGTCGCCCTGACCACCCTCAAGGTGGACGGCGGCATGGTGGTGAACGAACTGCTCATGCAGTTCCAGTCCGACATCCTCGCCGTCCCGGTGGTGCGCCCGGTGGTGAACGAGACCACCGCCCTCGGCGCCGCCTACGCCGCCGGTCTGGCCGTCGGCTTCTGGGAGTCCGCGCAGGACATCCGCGACAACTGGGCCGAGGGCGGCCGCTGGTCGCCGTCGATGGACGACGGCGAGCGCGAGCGCCTCTTCGCGGGCTGGAACCGCGCCGTCACCCACTCCTACGATCTGGCCTGATCTCGCCGCAACCCTTGACCTACAACCAAATGGTTGTATATTGGGAAGGGTGAACGAGGTCGACGAGGATCGGGCGGACGCCCTGTTCCACGCCCTCTCCGACCGGACGCGACGCGACATCCTGCGGCGAGTATTGGCCGGCGAGCACTCGGTCACCGCGCTCGCGGCGGACTACGACATGAGTTTCGCCGCCGTGCAGAAGCACGTCGCCGTGCTGGAGAAGGCCGGACTGCTCACGAAACGTCGTGACGGTCGACAACAACTGGCCTCCGGCGACGTCGCCGCCGTCCGCTCGGTGCAGGCCATGCTGGCCGGCATCGAACAGATCTGGCGGGGCCGCATCGCCCGGATCGACGACCTCCTCGCCGCCGATCCACCCTCCCCCTGACCATCCCACCCACTTTCACCCGGGAGTCACCATGCCTGTCACCGACGTCACCACCGACATCGCCCACTGCACCCTCACCATCGAGGCCGCGTTCGACGCGACCGTCGAGCGCGTGTGGGCCCTGTACGCCGATCCGCGCCAGCTCGAGAAGGTGTGGGGCCCGCCGGAGGTGCCCGCCACCTTCGTCGACCACAACCTGACGCCCGGCGCCAAGTGCACGTACTACATGACCGATCCGAACAGCGGCGAGAAGTACTACGGCTGGTGGATCATCACCGAGGCCGACGCCCCGAGCCTGTTGACCTTCGACGACGGCTTCGGCGACGCCGACTTCAACCCGGCCCCCGGCATGCCGATCAGCAAGAACGTCTACCGTTTCGAAGCGGCCGACGGCGGCACGCGCGCGCTGTACACCTCGGTCTACCCCGATGCCGCGTCGCTGCAGCAGGTGCTGGACATGGGCGTGATCGAGGGCGCCAGTTCCGCCATCAACCAGATCGACGCCTTCCTGGCCGGCTGACCCCTGATCGGAACGATTCAGCGCGCGTGCTGTGCGCGGTGGCGTCGGTCGGCCGCGAACTCACCGAAGACCGCGGCCACCGCGACCACTCCGACGAGGGCGTAGCCGACGCTCAGCACGCGCGCCGAACCCAGGATCTCGGGGCCGCCGACCGCCACCAGCAGCCCGGCCATCGCCGAACCGAAGGCGGTCGCGATCAGCTGCGTGGTGTTCATGCCCGCCGAGACGTGGGCGGCCTCATGCGGGTCGTCGCTGACGCGCAGGCCCGCGGTGAGCCAGTGCGCCATCGCCATGCCGATACCGCAGCCGGCGACGAACAGCGCGACGAACCAGCCGGTCACCACGGCACCGCTCGGCCCGTCGACCTGGAGGGCCGCGTAGCCCACGAAACCGAGCGAGATCAGCACCGGACCGGCCACCTGCACGCGGCGGCGGACCCGGTCGGAGGTGACCGTGGAACTGATCAGCGAGGCCACCGTCCAGCCCCAGGAGATCGCCGCCCCGAGCAGTCCGGCCACCAGCGGCGACATGCCGCCCAGCCGCTGCCCGAACAGCGGCACGAAGGTCTCGATGGTCGACGCCAGGGTGAGCAGCCCGATGGCGAGATAGATCCACCGCAGCGGTGACGCACCGTGGTAGACCAGGCGCGGCAGCACCCGGTGCGCGGCGCCGCGTTCGCGCCACACGAACGCCACCGTCGCCGCCACGGCGCCCAGCACCCACAGGCCGGTGGCCGTCGACGACGACACGATCGACGCGACGCTGAGCGCCAACGCGGCCGCGGCAAGCAGCACCAGCGCCGTCCAGGGCACCGGATCGGCGTCGCCCCCGGTGCCGCTCCGCACCGGCAGCACCCGCGCCGCGACCGCGGCCAACCCCACCGCGATCGCCGCCAGCAGCAGGAAGGCTCCGCGCCAGAAGCCGATCTGGGCGAAGAAGCCGCCCACCACCGGACCGGCCAGATTGCCCACGCCCCACATCGCCGACAGCAACGCCACCGCGCGCTGCCACAGCGACGCGGGCAGCACCAGGCGCACCACCGCGAAGGCCAGTCCGGCCAGCAGCCCCGCGGCCAACCCCTGTACCGCGCGGCCGGTCAGCAGCACCGGCATGCTCGGCGCGACGGCTGCCAGCAGCGTGCCGAGCGCGAACACACCGAAGCCCCCCAGGTACGACAGCCGGCTGCCGAACCGGTCCAGGGCCCGCGACACCAGCATCGACGACGCCACCGACGCGACGACGAAGACCGTCATCGTCCAGGCATAGAATTCGCCGCCGCCGATCTGCGTCACCGCACTCGGCAGCAGACTGGTGGTCACATAGGTGTTGGTCGCGAACAGTCCGATGCCGCCGGCCAACACCACCACCGGGGCCCGATGTTCGGGGCCGAACAGTTCACGCCAACCACCGACGACGTCGGACACGCCGGTACCGCCCCGCTCTAGTCCAGATCGTCCCTAGTCCAGATCATCGTGGCGGACCAGCTGGCGCGCGGCCTCGGTGATGGAACCGGACAGCGACGGGTACACCGAGAAAGTGTTGGCCAGATCGGAGACCTGCAGCTTGTTCTCCACGGCGAGGGCGATCGGGAGGATCAGCTCGGACGCGATCGGCGAGACCACCACGCCGCCGATCACCACGCCGGTGGCGGGGCGACAGAAGATCTTCACGAAGCCGCGGCGCAGACCGCTCATCTTGCCGCGCGGGTTGGTGGCCAGCGGCAGCATCACGGTGCGCGCCGGGTACTCCCCGGAGTCGATCGCGTTCTGCGAGACGCCGACGGCGGCGATCTCCGGCCGGGTGAAGATGGCCGAGGCGACGGTCTTGAGCCGGATCGGGCTCACGCCCTCGCCCAGCGAGTGGTACATCGCGATGCGGCCCTGCATGGCCGCCACCGAGGCCAGCGGCAGCACGCCGGTGCAGTCGCCCGCGGCGTAGACACCGGGCACGGACGTGCGGGAGACGCGGTCCACGGTGATGTAGCCGCCGCGGTCCACCCTCACGCCGACATCGGCCAGGCCGAGGCCTTCGGTGTTCGGGACGGAGCCGACGGTCATCAGCACGTGCGAGCCGGTGACAGTCTGGCCGTCGGCCAGGTGCACCTGCACGCCGTCGTCGACGCGTGCGACGCGATCGGCGCGCGCATGCTTGATCAGGGTGACGCCGCGCTCGGAGAACGCCTCCTCCAGGGCCAGCGCCGCGTCTTCGTCCTCGTGCGGCAGTACGCGGTCGCGGCTGGAGACCAGGGTCACCTTCACACCGAGCTCGGTGTAGGCGTGCACGAACTCCGCGCCGGTCACGCCGGAACCGACCACCACCAGGTGTTCGGGCAGCTCGTCGAGGTCGTACAGCTGGCGCCAGTTGAGGATCCGCTCCCCGTCGGGCTTGGCGTCGGGCAGCTCGCGCGGGGAGGCGCCGGTGGCGATCAGCACCACCTCGGCCTCGAACGACTCCACGGTGCCGTCGGCGTGGGTGGCGATCACCTCGTGCACGCCGCTGCCGGCCGGCGTCTCGGACAGCTTGCCGGTGCCGTTCACGATCCGAACGCCCTCGCTGACCAGCCGCGCGCGGATGTCCGCGGACTGCGCGAACGCCAGGTCCTTGACCCGCTGATTCATCTGCGGCAACGTCACCGGGGCCGAACCCACATCGATCGAGATGCCGAGGTCGGCGGCCTTGCGGACCTCGGTGCGCACACCGGTGGTGGCGATGAACGTCTTGCTCGGCACGCAGTCCCACAGCACGCAGGCGCCGCCGATGCCGTCCGAGTCGATCAACGTGATGTCGGCACCGTACGCCGACCCCGCCTGCGCCGCCTCATACCCTGCCGGCCCTCCACCGATGATCACGATCCGCGCCACTTAGTCATCTCCTTGCCAGCAGGGTCTGTTCGCTCTCAAACCTACCCTCCTCGCGGCGGCGCGCAGTTTCCTCCACCGCGGCGAGGGCATAGGCTGTGCGCCGTGCCCCTCTATGCCGCCTATGCGTCGAACATGGACCCCGCTCAGATGTTGCAGCGGGCTCCGCACTCGCCGATGGCATCCACCGGCTGGCTGTACGGCTGGCGCCTCACGTTCGCCGGTGACGACCTCGGCTGGGAGGGCTCGTTGGCCACCGTCACCGAGGACCGCGACGACCCGGAGGCCAAGGTTTTCGTGGTGCTGTACGACGTCCCCACCGAGGATCAGGCCAACCTCGACCGCTGGGAGGGCACCGAACTCGGCGTGCACCGCAAGATCCGCACCCGCGTCACCACCGCCGACGGCCCGGTCATGGTGTGGCTGTACGTGATCGACGGATACGAGGGCGGCCTCCCTTCGGCGCGGTACATCGGCATGATCGCCGACGCGGCCGAAGTGGCCGGCGCACCGGCCGAGTATGTCCGTCGGCTCCGGCTGCACGAGGCCCGTAACGTGGGTCCGGGGCCGGAGGAACCGATGGACAATCAGCCCTGAGTCGGCGCTCCTAGTGCCCCGTGCTAGAGCAGCGGGGGCTCCGGTTCCAGCTCGCCCTGCAGCACGGCCCCGGCGAGGGTGGCGATGCCCACTGCGATCGCCCGCTCGTCGAGGTCGAAGTCCGGCTGATGCAGGTCGCCGTGCGGTCCCGTGCCCGACCACACGCCCAGGCGTGCCATCGCGCCCGGCGCTTCCTGCAGGTACCAGGCGAAGTCCTCGCCGCCCGCCGACTGCGGGGTGTCGACCTCGGCGGCCGGATCGATCGCGCCGACGGCACGCCGCAGCATACCGACGCTGTCTTCGTCGTTAACCACCGGCGGAACGCCGCGCACATAGGTCAGGTCGTAGCTCACGCCCAGCGGGGCGACGAGCTCGCCGACGATGCTGCGCACCAGGGGCTCCATCTCGTCCCACACTTCCTGGTCGCCGGTTCGGACGGTGCCGCGCAGGCGCCCCTCCTGCGGAATGGCGTTGGGCGCATCGCCGGAATGTGCTGCGCCCCAACCCATCACGGTGCCCGAACGGGGATCCACGCGGCGCGCCAAGACGCCCGGCAGGCCGGTGATCAGCGCGCCCATCGCATAGACGAGGTCGCCGGTCAGATGCGGCCGGGAGGTGTGCCCGCCCGGTCCGCGCAGGTGCACCTCGATGCGATCGGCGGCCGACGTCAACGCACCCGCGCGCAGGCCGACGGTGCCGACCTGCAGGTGCGGATCACAGTGCAGCGCAAAGATTCTCGCGAGGCCGTCCATCGCGCCGGCGTCGATCGCGTCGAGGGCGCCGCCGGGCATGATCTCTTCGGCGGCCTGGAACACCAGGCGCACGCCGAACGGCAGATCGTCGATCCCGGCCAGCAGGCAGCCCACGCCCATCAGGATGGCGGTGTGCGCGTCGTGCCCGCAGGCATGCGAGACGCCCGCCACCTGGGACGCGAACGGCAGGCCCGTCTGCTCGGTCACCGGCAGTGCGTCGAGGTCGGCACGCAGGCCGATCCGCGGCCGATCGGCGGGGCCGAAGTCACAGATCACGCCGGTGCCCTTGGGCAGCACCACCGGCGACAGGCCCGCCGTGGTCAGGACCTCCACCACCTTGGCGGTGGTGGCGAACTCCGCCCTCGACAGTTCCGGCGCCGCATGAATCTCGCGGCGCCAGGCGATCACCTGATCCAGGTTCGCGTCGAGCCAGTCGCTGATCGCCGGGAACATCAGAGCAGCGTCGGCGGCACGGGGGTGTTCAGGTCCTCCAGCAGCGGCAGCCGCAGTCCGCGCTTGATCGTCGCCAGGTTGTCATTCACCAGGCTCGCGCGTTCGCGGGCCAGTTCGCGACCGCGCTCGAGCAGAGCGTCGGCGTCGACCGCCTCTTCGACGATCCCGGCCGCCACGGCGTCGTCGGCGCCGTAGCGACGGCTGGTCAGCATGGCCTCGGTGGCCGTGGCGTCGGGAGTGCGGGTGCGCACCAGCGCCGCCATGCCGCGGGTGAACGGCATGTTGAGCGCCGCCTCCGGCAGCGACCAGAAGCCGCGCTCGGTGCGCATGATGCGGTGATCGGCGCACAGCGCGAGCATCGCGCCGCCGCCGAAGGCGTGGCCGTTGAGCGCGGCGATACTCGGCACCGGCAGCGTCAGGACGCGGACGTACAGCTGGTGGATGCGGTCCAGGTAGCCGGGCAGTTCGGCGAAGTTGCTCGCGATGAAGTCGGTGTCCAGGCCGTTGGTGAAGTACTTGCCGGTCGCGGTCAACACGATCGGCTTGCCGGCGGCCACGGCCTCGTCGAGCGCCTGGTTCACCTCGTCGAGCCAGCCGAGGGTGAAGCGGTTCTCCGGGTTTGTCTCGTCGAGCTCGCGTCCGGGCGCACCCAGGTAGACCTCGGCGGCGTCGTCGTGCAGGGAGAAATAGGGCATGGCGATGACTCTATCGCCCGGCACTAGGGTGGGCACCATGGATCCCACCGTCGACGCCGACGCCGCCGCGGTCGCCGCGGCCGCCTTCCTCGCCGCGCACACCGATTGCCGTCGGCACGACGTCGCGGTGGTGCTCGGCTCGGGCTGGGCGCCCGCCGCCGACGAGTTCGGCCGCCCGGTCGCCGAGGTGCCGATGACGCACATCCCCGGCTTCACCCTTCCGTCCGCGCAGGGGCACAGCGGATCGGTGCGGTCGGTGCGCATCGGCGGCTCCCGCGTGCTGATCATGGCCGGCCGGGTGCACGCCTACGAGGGCCATCAGCTGGCGCGCGTGGTGCATCCGATCCGGACCGCCGCCGCGGCCGGGGTGCGCACCGTGGTGCTGACCAACGCGGCAGGCGGGATCGCCGACGGCCTGACCGTGGGCGAACCCGTCCTGATCAACGATCAGCTGAATCTGACCGGCCGTTCGCCGCTGCCGGGCGCGCAGTTCGTGAACATGGTCGACGCCTACGCACCCGCCCTGCGCGAGTTGGCCCGCAGCGTCGATCCGTCGTTGCGCGAGGGCGTCTACGCCGGGCTGCCCGGGCCGCAGTACGAGACGCCGGCCGAGATCCGGATGCTGCGTACCGTCGGCGCCGACCTGGTGGGCATGTCGACGGTGCACGAGACCATCGCCGCCCGCGCGGCCGGGCTGGATGTCCTCGGGGTGTCGTTGGTGACCAATCTGGCCGCCGGAATCACCGGGGAACCGCTGGCGCACGCGGAGGTGCTGGAGGTGGGCCGCGCCTCGGCCACCCGCATGGGCACGCTGCTCGCCGAGGTCGTCGCCGCCCTCGATCAGCGATGACACTGCGTTTCGGGACCGCCGGGCTGCGCGGACCGGTGCGCGAGGGACCGGACGGCATGAACGTCGGCACCGTCACCCGGGCCACCGCCGGTCTCGTCCATTGGCTGGCCGCACAGGGGGACAGCGGCGCGGCGGTGGTGGTCGGCCGGGACGCCCGGCACGGCTCGGCGGACTTCTTCGCCGCCACCACGCAGGTGTTGGCCGCGGCCGGATTCGACGTGGTGGCCCTGCCCGCGCCCGGGCCCACCCCGCTGGTCGCCTTCGCCACCCGCCTGCTGAACGCGGCGGCCGGCGTCATGATCACCGCCTCGCACAATCCGGCCGGCGACAACGGCTACAAGGTGTACGTCCGCGGCGGCGCACAGCTCCTCTCCCCCGCCGATCGGGAGATCGAGGCCGCCATCACCGCCGCCCCGCCCGCGGAGCAGGTGCCGCGGCGCGCCGTGCCGGCGGATCCGCGGGCCGCCGCGATCGCCGAGCAGTACCTGGCCCGCCTCGACGCCCGGTTCGGGCCGCCCGTCGCCGACGGCGTCCGCATCGCGCTGACCGCCATGCACGGTGTCGGCGGCATGCTGGCGCGGGAAGCGTTGGCGCGCAACGGGTTCACCGACGTGCACGTGGTCGCCGAGCAGTTCGCCCCCGACCCGGACTTCCCCACCGTCGCCTTCCCGAATCCGGAGGAGCCGGGCGCCACGGATCTCCTGCTGGCGTTGGCGCAGGAGTGCTCGGCCGATCTCGCGCTCGCCCTGGATCCGGACGCCGACCGGTGCGCCGTCGGCGTCCGGGGCGCGGACGGGACCTGGCGGATGCTGACCGGCGACGAGACCGGTGCACTGCTGGGCGACGCCGTGCTCGACGAGCACCTGCCCGCCGCCGTGCCGCCGGTGGTCGCGTCGTCGATCGTCTCCGGCACCCTGCTGCACACGATCGCCGCCGCGCGCGGGGCCCGCGCGGTGCGCACGCTCACCGGTTTCAAGTGGTTGGTGCGCGCTGGCGAGCCGCTGGTCTACGCCTACGAGGAGGCCCTCGGGCACTGCGTCGATCCCGCGGCGGTCCGCGACAAGGACGGCATCAGTGCCGCGGCCGCGCTGGCCCGGCTGGCCGCGGCCCGCGGCAGCCTCGCCGCGGTCCTCGACGACCTGCAGGAGCGGTACGGACGGCACGCGACGGCGCAGCGCAGTCTGCGCGTGGACCACGTCGCGCAGATCGGCGCACTGATGTCCCGGCTGCGCACCGACCCGCCGTCGACGCTGGCCGGAATCGACGTCACCGCCGCCGACCTGCTCCGCGACGGCCCCGGCCCGCACACCGATGCGGTCGAGCTGACCGGAGTCGACGCCGCGGGCATCGCCGTGCGCGTGGTGGCGCGGCCCAGCGGCACCGAGCCGAAACTGAAGTACTATGCGCAGGTCAGCACCCCGCCCGGTGCCGAGGTCGGCGCGGGCCAGCTCGACGATCTACTCGAACGGGTGCTGGCCGAACTGCCCGGAGAAGCGTGAGGGAGCCGCGATCATGTCCTACCCCGAATACCCGATCCCCACTACCCGCAGCCCCAATACCCCCAGCCGCAATACCCCCAGCCGCAGCCGCCGAATCGCGGACCGCAGATCATCGCCGTGATCGCGGCGATCGTCGCACTCGCCGCGGTGGTCGCCGTGATCGTCCTGTTCGTGAACTCCGGGGGCGACGACGAGGCCGCCGCGCCGGAGAGCAGCGGGCCGGTGGTGACCGAGTACGTCCAGGCACCGCCGTCGCCCGGCTCGGACACCGACACCGGCGTCAAGCAGCCCCCGGCGCCGAGCACGACGCCGTCGTCGTCGACCGCTCAGCAGCCGATTCCGCCGATCGACGGCGCGACCTCGCACGGTTTCGTCGGCGGCCCCACCTGTGACGACACCGCCGATCCGCTGGTCTTCATCGGCTACACCCAGCGCTCGGAGGTGATCGTCTGTCAGGTGGGCCGGCAGACCGGCCGCTACTACTACAAGGGCAAGGCCGACGGGAATTCGAGCCACGTGGACTTCCCCACCCGCTCGGGCAACACGTTCACCGCGACCAACGGCAGCACCTCGTACATCGTGTCCCCGCAGTCGCTGGTCATCACCGAAAACGGCCGGGTGCTGGCCACCGAGCCGATGCTCGAGGCCTGGGTCGGCTAGTACCCGTTAGAAGTTGCGCGGGCCGAACAGTCGGTCGCCTGCGTCGCCGAGGCCCGGCACGATGAACGATGCGTCGTTCAGGCCGTCGTCGAGGCCGCCCACCATCAGGCGCAGTCGGTGCCGTGAGTTCTCCAGTGCCGCAATGCCTTCCGGCGCCGCGACCACGCAGATCGCGGTGAGGTCGGTGGCGCCGCGGGCCGCCAGCACATCCAGGGTGTGCAGCATCGATCCCGCCGTCGCGAGCATCGGATCGAGCACGAACACCGGGCGGCCGGACAGATCCTGCGGCAGCGACACCAGATACTCGGCCGGGAGGGCGGTGTCCTCGTCGCGGGCGACACCGACGAAACCGATCTGCGCCTCGGGCACGGCGCCCATCGCCGCGTGCAGCATGCCCAGGCCGGCGCGCAGCACCGGCACCATGAGGGGCGCGTCGGTCAGCATCGCGCCGGGGCACGGGCCGATCGGGGTGCGCACCACCACGTCGTCGACCGGCTGGTCGGCCATCGCCTCGTAGATCAGCATCCCGGTGAGCTGCGTGAGCAGATCACGGAATTCGGCGCTCGAGGTGTTTTCGTCGCGCAGCCGGGTCAGCCGGGACCGCACCAGCGGATGGTCGACGACGCGGTAGTCCAGACGGTGGGTGCTCATGTCCGCACAGCGTAATCGCCACGCCGGGGACGCCATCGTGGAACCGAACCGGGCACCGCTGCGTCTAATCACCATGAAACCTGTCGCAGTCACCGATTCCTCGCTCTCGCAGATCGCCGGGCGGCAGAGTGCCGCCGCCGGGATCGTCACCGAACGGGCCGTCGCCGAACGCCTCGACACCGCCGCATTGACGCCGACCTTCGGCCTCATCGGCGCCTCGTTTCTGGCGGCGCTCGGTGCGGCCATGAACACCCGGGCCGCGCGGCTCGACGCGTTGGCCGGCAGCCACACGCAGCAGGCCACGGCCACCGTCGCCGCGGCGGCGGGCTACGGCAGCACGGATGCCGCGAACGCGGCGGGGGTGTCGGCGTGATGTTCGAGTTCCTCATCGCGCCGCTGCGCATGCTGATCGCCGCCCTCGGCACCGGCGAACTGCCGACCGGGGGCCCGACCACCACGCTCGCCGCCTCCCAGACCGCGCTCGACGGCGCGGCCGACCTCACCCGCGGCGCGGCCCGGCAGGCCACCACCGATTGGCTCGGCACGGGCGGCACGGCCGCCGCCGACCGCGCCGTCACCACCGCGGCGGCGGGCGTCGTCGAGGGCGGCAACGGAGCAGACATCTCGGCCGCGGTGGCGACCGCCGCGGGCCGGGTGAAGCAGGCGAACGCCGAGCTGAACCGGTTGGCCGACGCCTTCGTCGCGGCCGCCTCGGCCGCCGCCCCCACCGTGACGCCCGCGGCCCTGGCGGTGCTGGTCCCGCTGGCCGCCGACTACCTGGGGCGCGGGCTGGCGGTGATCGCCAAGACGCAGGCCGAGCTCGCCGCCGACGCCCGGGGGCTGGGCCGGATCACCGCGCCCGAGCACGTCCGCACCGCGGGTCCGGCCGGACTCACCGACGTCCCCGGGCCGGGGAAGGTGCCGATCACCCTGCCCGACGGTTCCGTGGCCTACGCGCCCAACGCCCGGGCCGCGGCGGCGGTGCGTGCCGCGCTCAGCCAGCGCGGAGTCCCCTACGTGTGGGGCGGCACCACCACCGACGGTTTCGACTGCAGCGGCTTCACCCAGTGGGCCTACCGGCAGGCCGGCTTGGAGCTGCCGCGCCTGGCCCAGGACCAGGACACGGCCGGTTTCCCGGTGAGCCAGTCGCAGCTGCAACCGGGTGATCTCGCGGTGTGGAGCGGCCACGTCGCGATGTACATCGGCAACGGTCAGCTGATCGAGACCGGCGGCGATCCGGTCGGGGTGACCGCCCTGCGCACCACGAATGCCGACCAGAGTTTCGAGGGCTTCTACCGCCCCCGGTAGGCTCATCGGCATGGCCGGAGACATCGTGCCCATCGAGCTCGGATTGACCGATGGCAACCTGTTCACCCTGTGGGCTCCTCGCTGGCGCGAGGGCGATGACGAGTGGGAGGCTTTCCTGGGTCTGGAGGACGACCTGTACGGGTTCGACTCCGTCGCCGCCCTGGCCGCCTTCGTGCGCACCGACGACGACAACGACCTCGCCGATCACCCGCAGTGGGCGACGATCACCGAGCTGCAGGCCGACGAACTCATCCCGGACGAGAAGCACTCGTACGACCTGATCGGCGTGCCCGAGCTGGCCGCCGAGGACCCGCGCGGGCAGGTCATCGCCGAGCTCGAGGATGCGCTGGAGATCACCCGCATCATCGGTGAGGTCTGCGATCTGACCCCGATCACCAAGTTCTTCACCGCCAACCCGATCCTGGGCGCCGTGACCGTCGGCACCGAGAACTTCCAGGGCCGCGACGGCGTCGACCTCTGGGTGCGGATCGGCCGCCTGATCGCCAAGCACTGGGACGACGTCATCGACGCCCTCGACGACGTGGTGACCACGCCCGACGTCGACGCCGCCGCCCTCAGCATCGCCGAGGGCGAGCTCGACGCCGCGGCCTCCGCCGAAGACGAGGACGAGCCGGAGTTCGATCCGGTCGACCCGCTCGACGAGGACTCGGACGCCGACAGCGACGACGATGACGATGAGGACGACGCAGACGACGTCGACGAAGGCTTCTGGGGCGAGGTCGGTATCGATCCGATCCGGATCTACACCGACACCGGCGAGTACCTGACGCTGCGCTGCTACCTCGGCGACGACGCCGTGTTCCTCGGCGCCAAGGGCACCATCTACGGCTTCACGTCCGAGCGCGCCCTGACCCGCTACCTGGCCGAACACAACGACCATGCGCTGGCCCGCGTCTCGACCTACGGCGAAGTGCAGGCGATGGCCAACGCCGGCGAGCTCACCTACGACGTGCTCCCGGAGAACGTCTACGCGCTGCCCGGCATCGACGAGGACATCCTCGACGGCCCGCGCCGCGTCGACTCCCGCCAGCTCGACCTCGCCGTCGAACTGCTCTCCGACGCCGCCGACTTCGCCGACCTCGACTCGGTGGACGAGGCCCTGGGCACCACCACCCCGCTGGGCTGGTTCGTCGACTACACCGTGAAGCCGGACCCGAATCGACTCGCCCCGTCGGGCCCGTTCGACAACGAGTCCGAGTCGTGGCGCGCGCTGGTCAGCGACTTCGAGGAACGCCTCGTCCGTCGCGGCTGAACCCTGCCCGGCAATTCAGCCGAGCAGCACGGCGTAGCCGGGCTTGACCACCTCGTCGATGAGCGCGAGCCGCTCGTCGAAGTGCAGGAACGATGATTTCATCGCGTTCACGGTGAAGCGCTGAAAGTCGGCCCAGCCGTACCCGAAGGCCTCGTGCAGCAGCAGGAATTCGCGGCTCATCGTGGTGTTGCTCATCAGCCGGTTGTCGGTGTTCACGGTGACCCGGAACTGCAGGCGCGCAAGCACATTGAACGGGTGCTCGGCGATCGACGCCACCGCGCCGGTCTGCACGTTGCTGCTCGGGCACAGCTCCAGCGGAATCCGCTTGTCCCGCACGTAATCGGCGATCCGGCCGAGTCGGGCGCCGGGATAGCTGTGGTCGGCCGGGCCGCTGCCCGGCGGCAGGGTGATGTCGTCGATCATCCGCACGCCGTGGCCCAGCCGGTCGGTGCCGCAGAACGCGACGGCCTCGTGGATGGACGGCAGCCCGAAGGCCTCCCCCGCGTGAATCGTGAAGTGCGAGTTCTGATCTCGCAGATACTCGAAGGCGTCCAGGTGGCGCGACGGCGGGTTCCCGGCCTCCGCGCCGGCGATGTCGAAGCCCACCACCCCGCGGTCGCGGAACCGGACCGCCAGTTCGGCGATCTCGCGGGAGCGCGCGGCGTGGCGCATCGCGGTCACCAGCCCCCGCACGATGATCGGTTGTCCCCGCTCGGCCGCCGCGGCCGCGCCGTCGGCGAAGCCGCGCAGCACCGCCGCCACCGTCTCGTCCAGCGACAGGCCGCGTTCGGTGTGCAGTTCCGGCGCGAACCGCACCTCGGCGTAGACCACCCCGTCGGCGGCCAGGTCCTCGGCGCACTCGCGCGCCACCCGGGTCAGCGCCTGCGCCGTCTGCATCACCGCGACGGTGTGCTCGAAGGTCTCCAGGTACCGCTCCAGCGATCCCGCGTCGGCGGCCGTCGCGAACCAGTGCGCGAGCGTCTCGGCGGTGTCGGCGGGCAGTCGGTCGTAGCCGATCTCGCGCGCCAGCTCGAGCACCGTCGCCGGTCGGAGTCCGCCGTCGAGGTGATCGTGCAGCAGCACCTTGGGCGCCAACCGGAAGTCGTCGAGTGTGCACGCCATGTACCCCACCGTAGCCGTGCCGCCGCGGCTCCTGCGGGAGGGAAATCCTCGACCGGCATGATGTTCATATGAGCGATTCCGACGAGTGGCGCCCCGTTCCGCCCGAGGACACCGATCCGACGAGCCTGCCCGACTCGGCGAGCGTTCCCGACCCGGCGGTGCCCGAGCAGGAGAACCCGTACGCGTCTCAGCCGTACGCACCCCAGCCGTACGCCATCGACCCGTCCGCACACGCCTACGGTGTTCCGCCGCAGCACCACCCGCTGCTGCCGGTGCCGTCGCCCCCGTCGTTGTCGGCGGCCTTCTCCTGGGCGTGGCGCAAGTTCTCCGCGCACGCCGGCGTCATCGTCGGCGCCGCCGCGCTGTGGGCCGCGGTCCTGGTCGCCGTCCTGGTGGCCCTCTGGATCGTCGCCACCGCGGTTCTGCTCTTCGTCTTCACCGTCGGCGGCGGCTGGAGCGCCGACTCGTTGCCGACGGTCGCCGTGCTGACCACCTCGCTGGTGCTCGGCATCGTCCTCACCCTGGTCGGGGCGATCGCCGTGTCGTGCTGGCTGAACGCGTTGATCGTCATCGCCGACGGACGACGCCCCGAGCTGGCCGACTTCGGCCGCCCCGCGGCGCTGGGTCCGATCATGGCGATCTCGGTGGTCATCGGGGTGATCTCGGTGCTGCTGGACGTCCTTTTCGTCGACGGCCTGGACATGGAATGGGCCTCGTGGATCGTCACCCTCGTGATCAGCTTCGGCACGCTGTGGATGCTGTACCAGGCGGCCGACGCGCGACTGTCCACCGCCGGCGCGGTGCGCACGGGCCTCGATCTGAGCATGCGCAACCCCGCCGCCACCCTGATCGTGCTGGTGGTCACCACGCTCATCGGGCTCGCCGGAATCCTCGCCCTGGTGGTGGGCCTGCTGGTGGCCCTCCCGGTGAGCGGGCTCTTCGCGCTGTACTACTTCCGCGCCCTCACCGGCCGCCCGATCGCGGCCTGACCGGCAGCACGCCTAACCGGCAGCGCCGACCCGCCCGAGCACCCGCGACGCCGCCACGGCGGGCCGATCCGTCGACACCGTGACGGCGTCGGCCAGCCGGGCCCGCGCCGCCGCGAAGCGGGCGGGATCGTCGGCGTGCAGGGTCAGCAGCGGAGCACCAGCCTGCACCGCATCGCCGATGCCGGCGTGCCAGGTGACTCCGGCACCGGCGGAGACCGCCGCGCCCGGCACCGAGCGGCCCGCCCCGAGCTCCCACGCCGCATGTCCGACGGCCAGCGCGTCCAGACCCGACAGGTACCCGGAGTCACGGGCGACGATCACCTCCCGGTGCGCCGCCTGCGGCAGGGGCGCAGCCGGGTCGCCGCCCTGCGCGGCGATCATCGCGCGCCAGGTGTCCATTCCCTGCCCGCCGGTCAGGTGCTCGGCCGGGTCCACGTCGTCGCGCCCGACGGCGGCCAGCATCGCGCGCGCCAAGGCGAGGGTCAGCTCCACCACATCCGCGGGTCCGCCGCCGGCCAGCACCTCCAGCGCCTCGGTCACCTCCAGCGCGTTACCCGCCGAGCGGCCCAACGGCGACGACATGTCGGTGAGCAGCGCGCTGGTGGCGACCCCGGCGTCGGCGCCGAGCTCGGTCATGGTCGCCGCGAGCTCGTGCGCGTCGTCGTACTCGGTCATGAACGCGCCGGAGCCCACCTTCACGTCGAGCACCAGCGCACCGGTGCCCTCGGCGATCTTCTTGCTCATGATCGACGCCGCGATCATCGGAATCGAGGCGACTGTGCCGGTCACATCGCGCAGCGCGTACAGCTTCCGGTCGGCCGGGGCCAGATCGGCCGACGCCGCGCAGATCACCGCGCCCACCCGCTCCAGCTGCTCGCGCAGCGCGTCCGGGCTCACCTCCGCCGACCAGCCGGGGATCGCCTCGAGCTTGTCCAGCGTGCCGCCGGTGTGCCCGAGGCCGCGCCCGGACAGCTGCGGCACGGCCAGCCCGTAGGAGGCGATCAGCGGAGTCAGCGGCAGCGTGATCTTGTCCCCGACCCCGCCGGTGGAGTGCTTGTCGACGGTGGCCAGCGCCCGGCCGTCGCGGCGCAGGCCGGACAGATCCATCCGCGTCCCCGAGGCGATCATCGCGGCCGTCCAGTCGGCGATCTCGCGGCGCGTCATTCCACGCCACAGGATCGCCATCGCCAGGGCGGACATCTGCTCCGGCGCCACCGTGCCCGCGGTGAAGCCGGCCACCACGGCGTCGATCTGCGGCGTCGACAGCTCACCGCCGTCGCACTTGCGGCCGATGACGCTCACCGGGTCGAGCGCAGCGGTGCTCATCGGGTCTCCGCCGCCCGCGCGAGGTCGTCGGGGCCGAAGGCATCCGGCAGCAGTTCGGCCAAGGCCCGGGGTCCGTGCACGGAGTCCACGAGCAGCCCCGGACCGCCGAACTCGAGGAGGACCTGCCGGCACCGACCGCACGGGGTCAGCACCCGGCCGTCGCGGTCGCAGATCGAGATCGCGCGGAGTCGTCGTACCCCCGCGGAAACGGCTGCACTGACCAGCGCGACTTCCGCGCACACGCCGAGTCCGTATGAGACATTCTCCACATTGGCACCGAGCACCATTCCGCCCTCGCCACTGATTGCGGCCGCCCCCACCGGAAAACCCGAGTAAGGAGCGTAGGCCCTGGTCATCACGTCGCGCGCGGCGTCCCGCAGGTCGTCGAAGTGGATTTCGGTGCTCAATTTCGCTCCTCGAATCGCGGAATTCAAAAGGTAAGGCAAACCTAAGGCCTGGATCTGGTCTCCGTCACATTGTTACAAGGATTTATGACAACACTCAGCATGGGTTTAAAGTCAGGAGTCATTGGGCCTTTGGTCTGCGCCCGCAGCACCCGAGCCCGACTTCACTTGTCGACACTTTGGAGGCGTAGAACGCGATGAGCACCCCCACCGAGGTCGCACCGGATCCGGTGCGCAAACGCTCTCTCTACCGCGGAGATCCCGGCATGTGGGCCTGGGTGCTTCAGCGGATCACCGGCGTCACCATCTTCTTCTTCCTGTTCGTGCACGTACTGGACACCGCGGTGATCCGCGTGAACCAGAACACGTACACCGAGATCATCGACACCTACAAGACCTGGTACATCGGTCTGATGGAGATCGGCCTGGTCTTCTGCCTCCTGTGGCACGCCCTCAACGGTATCCGCGTCATCCTGATCGACTTCTGGGGTAACGGCCCCAAGTACCAGCGTCAGATGCTGTGGACCGTCGTCGGCGTCTTCGCCGTGGTCTTCACCGCCGCCGCCGTCCGCCTGCTGTCGCTGATCATCAGCCACGCGTTCTAAGGGAGCGAAGAGTAATGACTATCGAAGCCAAAACCATCGCGACCGATTACGACCGGCCGGCCAGCCTGGACGCACCGCGCGCACCGCGCGCGCAGAGCCGCACCAACTTCGAGAAGTGGGCATGGCTGTTCATGCGCTTCTCCGGCATGCTCCTGGTGATCCTGGCCCTCGGCCACGTCTTCATCATGCTGGCCTGGGACGACGGCGTGCACCGCATCGACGCCTCCTTCGTCGCCGCGCGCTGGCGCGAGCCCTTCTGGCAGGTCTGGGACCTGACCATGCTGTGGCTCGCGCAGCTGCACGGCGCCAACGGTCTGCGCACCGTCATCTCCGACTACTCGCGCAACGACCGCACTCGCTTCTGGCTCAACGCCCTCCTGGCGATCTCCGGGATCCTGGTGCTCGTCCTCGGCACCTACGCGATCCTCACCTTCGGCTCCGGCTCCTAAGGAGAACTAGAAACTCATGCAGGAACATCGGTATGACGTCGTCATCGTCGGCGCCGGCGGCGCCGGGATGCGCGCGGCCATCGAGGCCGCTCCGCGCGCCCGCACCGCGGTACTGACCAAGCTCTACCCGACGCGCAGCCACACCGGCGCGGCGCAGGGCGGCATGTGCGCCGCCCTTGCGAACGTCGAGGAAGACAACTGGGAATGGCACACCTTCGACACGGTCAAGGGCGGCGACTACATCGTCGACCAGGACGCCGCTGAGCTGATGGCCAAGGAGGCCATCGACGCGGTGCTCGACCTGGAGAAGATGGGTCTGCCGTTCAACCGCACCCCGGAAGGCCGCATCGACCAGCGTCGCTTCGGTGGCCACACCCGCGATCACGGCAAGGCTCCGGTGCGTCGCGCCTGCTACGCCGCCGACCGCACCGGCCACATGATCCTGCAGACGCTGTACCAGAACTGCGTGAAGCACGACGTCGAGTTCTACAACGAGTTCTACGCGCTCGACGTGAACATGACGACCGACGAGAACGGCGAGCCCGTCGCCAACGGCGTCGTCGCCTACGAGCTGGCCACCGGCGAGATCCACGTCTTCCACGCGAAGTCGATCATCTTCGCCACCGGCGGCAGCGGCCGCATGTACAAGGTGACCTCCAACGCGCACACCCTCACCGGTGACGGCATGGGCATCATCTTCCGCAAGGGCCTACCGCTGGAGGACATGGAATTCCACCAGTTCCACCCGACCGGTCTCGCCGGCCTGGGCATCCTCATCACCGAGGGCGTCCGCGGCGAGGGCGGCATCCTCCGCAACGCGGACGGCGAGCGCTTCATGGAGCGCTACGCCCCCACCATCAAGGACCTCGCCCCGCGCGACATCGTCGCCCGTTCGATGGTCCTCGAGGTCCTCGAAGGCCGCGGCGCCGGCCCCAACAAGGACTACGTCCTCCTGGATGTCACGCACATCCCGGAAGAGACCCTGATGGCCAAGCTCCCCGACATCATGGAGTTCTCGCGCACCTACCTGGGCGTCGACCCGGTCACCGAGCTGGTCCCGGTCTACCCGACCTGCCACTACGTGATGGGCGGCATCCCGACCAACATCAACGGCCAGGTGCTCGCGAACAACACCCAGGTGGTCCACGGCCTGTACGCCGCCGGCGAATGCGCCTGCGTCTCGGTGCACGGCGCCAACCGCCTCGGCACCAACTCGCTGCTCGACATCAACGTCTTCGGCCGCCGGTCCGGCATCGCCGCCGCCGAGTACGCCAACGCGACCGAGTTCACCGAGCTCGAGGAGAACCCCTCCGCGCGCGTCGAGGAGTGGGTCGCGCAGATGCTCAGCGATCACGGTCACGAGAACGTCATGACCATCCGCACCGAGCTGCAGCAGACCATGAACGACAACGCCGCGGTGTTCCGCACCGAGGAGACCCTCAACCGGGCGCTCACCGACGTGCGGGCCCTCAAGGCGCGCTACGAGCACGTCACGGTCACCGACAAGGGCAAGCGCTTCAACTCCGACCTCCTCGAGGCCATCGAGCTGGGCTTCCTGCTCGAACTGGCCGAGGTCACGGTCGTCGGCGCGATCAACCGCAAGGAGACCCGCGGCGGTCACGCGCGCGAGGACTACCCCGATCGCGACGATGAGAACTTCATGGTTCACACGATGGCCTACAAGAAGGGCGACGGACTGATCTCGGACATCGAGCTCGACTACAAGCCCGTCGTTCAGACCCGTTACAAGCCGATGGAGCGGAAGTACTGATGACTGTCACCGTCGAAAACAACGCCACCAACCTGCCTCCGGTGCCGCCGGAAGCGACGATGGTGACGCTGAAGATCTACCGTTTCAACCCGGAGAACCCGGACGCGCAGGGCTTCGAGAGCTTCCGCGTCCCGGCGCTCCCCTCGGACCGCCTGCTGTCGCTGCTGCTCTACGTGAAGGGCTACCTGGACGGCACCCTGACGTTCCGTCGCAGCTGCGCGCACGGCATCTGCGGCAGCGATGCCATGCGGATCAACGGCGTCAACCGGCTGGCCTGCAAGCTCCTGATGAAGGACCTGCTGCCCAAGGACACCAGCAAAGAGATCACCATCACCATCGAACCCATCAAGGGTCTCCCGGTGGAGAAGGATCTCGTGGTCGACATGGAGCCCTTCTTCGACGCGTTCCGCGCCGTGAAGCCGTTCCTGATCACCAGCGGCAACGAGCCCAGCCGCGAGTACATCCAGAGCCAGGCCGACCGCGCCCGCTTCGATGACACCACCAAGTGCATCCTGTGCGCGTGCTGCACCACCAGCTGCCCCGTGTTCTGGACCGAGGGCAGCTACTACGGCCCGGCCGCGATCGTAAACGCACACCGCTTCATCTTCGACAGCCGTGACGAAGGCACCATCGAGCGTCTGGACATCCTGAACGACGCCGACGGTGTGTGGCGCTGCCGCACCACCTTCAACTGCACCGACGCATGCCCGCGTGGCATTCAGGTGACGCAGGCGATCCAAGAGGTCAAGCGCGCCCTGATGTTCTCGCGCTGACAGTCCACTCTGCAGCCCCGACGAAGCCCCCGGTCCGCTGACCGGGGGCTTCGTTGTCGGCGCCGCCGCACCGATCGGTACAATTTCCCCGCAATGCGCTCCTCATCACTTTCCCGGTTCCTGCCCGTCGTACTCACCGCCGTCCTCGCCGTCAGCGGCGCGCTGATTCCCGCTGCGGCGTCGGCCGATCCCGGCTCGGCGCCCACCCCGACGGTCCTGCTGCCCACCGGCACCGTGCCCCCGGAATGCCCGCACGAGATCCACACCCGCCGGCGGTCGACGATCGGAGACCGTCGCGCCGGCGACCACCGCTCCCTGCCGTGCCGACCCGCCGTCGGCGGCGAGCGCCTGGGCGAGTGCGGATCGTCGCCGACCCGGCCGCCGGACCCACCCCGGCGGATCTCACCTCGCAGGGCTGGCTGATCGCCGATCTGGACACGGGCGCGGTGATCGCCGCGCTGGATCCGCACGGGCGCTACCGCCCGGCGTCGACCATCAAGGTGCTGCTGGCCCTGGTGGCGCTCGAAGAACTGGACCTGAACACGCCGATCGAAGCGACCGTCAACGACTGGTCGATGGAAGGCGATGCCTGCGGCGTCGGCCCCGGCGGGCAGTACACCACCCGCGACATCGTCACCGGCCTGCTGGTGGTGTCCGGCAACGACTGCGCCAACATGCTGGCCCGTGAACTCGGCGGCTACGACGAGACGCTGGCCAAGATGAACGCCAAAGCCAAGGCGCTCGGCGCACTGGACACGCGGGCGGCGAGCCCGTCCGGTCTCGACGCGGCCGGCATGTCCACCTCGCCCTACGACCTGGCGGTGATCTTCCGCGCCGGCATGGAGAACGACGAGTTCGCCGCCATGATCGGCCTGTCGTCGTATCGGTTCCCCGGCTACCCGGCCCGCAAGGACGTCCCCGGCGACGAGGACCATCCCGCCTACCTGATGGGCACCTCCAACACCCTGCTGCGCGACGGCGTACCCGGCATGACCGTCCTCGGCGGCAAGACCGGCTACACCGACGACGCGCTCAAGACCTTCGTCGGCGCCGTCGAGAAGGACGGCCGGAAGCTGCTGATCGTGCAGCTGTTCGGGCTCACCGAGGGCGACAACAGCTATCATGATCAGGCGGTCCGCATGCTCGACTACGGCTTCGCCGCCGACCCGTCGATCGCGGTGGGCAGCCTGGACACCGGGGCCGAGAAGACGTCCGGCAAGGACCAGCCCGCGTGGGCCGGCTCCGGCACCGATGCGGCCGCGATGGGCCCGCTGCAGCTGATCCTGGTGGGCGTGCTGACGTTGACCGCGGCCTCGCTGGTGGTGCTGGCCGTGCGACGGCATCGTCGACGACGCTGAGCCCGCCGGCCCGACGAGCCTCAGCGGTCCCGGCGGACCCAGCCGTACAGGCCCGCGGCGGCCGCGCCGATCCCGGCCGCGGTCAGCAGGGCGCGGGCCGTGGGCGCCTCCGTCTGCTCGTACACCGGTGCCAGGACCACCGGTTCGCGCTCGGCCTCATCGTCCTCGTGCGTGTAGTCCACCAGTTGGTACTGCTCGTTGCGCGGGTTCGCCGCGATCCAGGCGGACGCGTACAGCACGATCTGCGAGGCCAGGAAGGCGAAGGCCAGCATGCCCAGGATCGGACCGAAGGCGACGCCCGCCGGGCTGTTCAGCACCGACTGCAGGTACAGGCCGCCGAGCGTTTTGAGTGCGGTGAAGATCAGCGCGGTGGCCAGGGCCGGCCAGAGGACCACGCGGACCGGGAGTCGGTGGCGCGGCAGTCGGGCCAGTACCACGATGAACAGCCCCCAGGTGCCCAGCACTGCGATCAGCTGGGAGCCCAGCTTGAGCAGTTCGCTGACGTCGCCCAGGCCCAGCCACTCGGTCACCTTCAGGGCGATCGGCCCGGTGGCGATGACCGTCAGCGCGATGGTGAGGACGAAGACCAGACCGAGGACCACGAACATGCCCAGGTCCTTGACCTTCGCCAGGATCGCGTTGGTGCTTGTGCGGCCGCCCCACATGTCGGTGATGCCGGTGCGCACCAGCCCCATCCAGCCGATGCCGGTGAGGGCGGCGCTGACCAAGCCGATCAGACCGACCGCGCCGCGCGAGTCGATGGCCGAGGTGATGATGTCGCCGACCGTCTCGCCCAACTGGCCCGGCATCGCCTCGACCACTTCGCGCACCAGGGTGTCGACCAGGTCCGGCCGACTGGCCAGCACGAAACCGGCGATCGAGAAGCTCACCATCAGGATGGGGACCAGCGCGAGGATCCCGCTGAAGGCGATGGCCGCGGCATAGGTGCTGCCCCGGCGCTCACCGTAGCGGGTGAGCGTCGCCAGGATGTGCCCGAGCCACGGCCAGCGCGTCTTCAGCGTTTCGAAGAGCGCGACGGCTCGGGCCACGAGTGCTTTGATCCGGTCGACGATTGCTCCCATCGAAGCCGACGCTACCGTGTCGCGGGCGCGAAGCCGATCTTCTCGTACACATCGGCGAGGGTCTTGGCCGCGGTGGCGCGGGCCTTGGCGGCGCCGTCGGCGAGCACCTCAGTCAGCGCGTCGCGGTCGTCGAGCAGTTCCTCCACCCGCCCGCGCAGCGGCGTCACGAACTCGGTGAGGGCGTCGGCGGTGTCCACCTTGAGGTGGCCGTACTGCTTGCCGACGTAGCCCTCGACCAGAGCGTCGACGCTCCTGCCGGTGAGCGCGGCCTGGATGGTCAGCAGGTTGGAGACGCCCGGCTTCTCCTCGCGGTCGAAGCGGATCTCGCTGCCGCTGTCGGTGACCGCCGAGCGGATCTTCTTGGCCGAGCGCTTCGGGTCGTCGAGCAGGTTGATCAGACCCGCGTCGGACTCGGCCGACTTGCTCATCTTGGCGGTCGGATTCTGCAGGTCGTAGATCTTCGCGTACTCGCTGACGATGCGCGCCTTGGGGACCACGAAGGTCTCGCCGTAGCGGGAGTTGAACCGCTGCGCGAGGTCGCGGGTCAGCTCGAGGTGCTGGCGCTGATCCTCGCCGACCGGCACCTCGTCGACGTCGAAGGCGACGATGTCGGCGGCCTGCAGGATCGGGTAGGTGAACAGGCCGACGCTGGCCGACTCGAGGCCGCCCTTGGCCGACTTGTCCTTGAACTGCGTCATGCGGCTGGCCTCGCCGAAACCGGTGAGGCACTGCAGCACCCAGGTCAGCTGCGCGATCTCCGGGATCTGCGACTGGACGTAGATCGTCGACCGCTGCGGGTCCACACCGATCGCCAGCAGCTGGGCCACGCTGCGCAGGGTGCGCTCGCGCAGCTGCGCGGGATCCTGCGGCATGGTGATCGCGTGCATGTCCGGGATGAAGTAGAACGCCTCGTCGAAGTCGTCCTGCAGCGCCACCCACTGTCGTAGCGCGCCCAGGTAGTTACCGAGGTGAAACGAGTCGCTGGTCGGCTGGATTCCGGACAGGACGCGGCGCGGGCGCGGGGTGGGAGTGGTCATGGCCCCCATTGTTTCAAACGGTTCAGCGCGCGAAGCGGGCGGTCACCGGTGCGTGATCGGACCAGCGCAAGTCGTAGGCGTCCGCCCGATCCACCCACACCTGCTCGGTCCGGGCGGCCAGCGCCGGGCTCGCGAGGTGGTAGTCGATGCGCCAGCCGGCGTCGTTGTCGAAGGCTTTGCCGCGCCACGACCACCACGCGTACGGACCGGCGACGTCGCCGTGGTGTGCGCGGGCCACGTCGACCCAGCCGGAGGCCATCCGCTTGGCCACCCACTCGCGTTCGTGCGGGAGGAAGCCGGCGTTCTTCAGGTTGCCCTTCCAGTTCTTGATGTCCCGCTCGTCCGGGGCGATGTTCCAGTCCCCGGCCACGACGACATTGCCGCCGGCGGCGAGGAGATCGTCCAGGTAGGGGCCGAAGGAGTCCAGGAAGCGCACCTTCTCGTCGTGCTTCTCGACGTCCTTCGGGTTCTCGGTGCGCGCGGCCCCCGACGGCACGTAGACGCTGGCCACGGTGATCGCGTCGGCGCCGGAGCCGAAGTCGGCCTCGAGGTAGCGGCCGAGGGTGTCGAACTCGTCGCTGCCGTAGCCGATCCGCACCGCCGTCGGCTCGGTCCGCGACAGCATGCCCACGCCCGACCGGCCGGCGACCGACGACTCGGTCATCGCCAGGTGCCAGCCCGCGTCCAGGGCCGGGGCGAGCGCGGTCCGCGCGATCTTCTCCGACGCCCGGATCTCCTGCAGCAGCACCACGTCCGGGGCGGCGGCGGTGAGCCACGGGAGCATGCCGAGGTTGTGTTCGTTCCGCTGCTTCACGGCGGCCCGAACACCGTTGACGTTGACACTGGCGACGGTCATCGATGCGCTGCTCACAGCCCAGCAGCTTAGCCGCCCTGCGCGGTCACGCCGTGATCTCGTCGAGCGGAGCCTCGTCCTCCGACGGCACTTCCCCTGCCGGCGCTTCCACTGCAGGGACTTCGACAGACGGCGATTCGACGGACGGGGTGTCGACCTGCGGCGTCACGACAGGCGGATCGATCGTGGTCGGCGTCGGCTCCACGAGCAACGTCGGCGCCTCCGACGATGCGGTCGGCGCGTCCGAGGCGAACCGCAGTGTCTCGGTGCCGGTGGTGGACGAGGTTCCATCGCGCACCAGCTCGACCGCCTCCCCCACCCAGTGCTCCACGAACCGCAGCGGCATGGCCGCGATCGACACCACGCTGCCCGCGATGCCCTGCAGGCTCTGCAATACCGCGGGCAGGTTCAGATCGCGCACACCGTTCAGCAGGTCCTGGAACAGGAGCACGCTGGGCAGGTAGCCGCCGTAGCCCAGGTTCGGCAGTTCGGGCAGCAGCGTGAACACCGGCGTCACCAACCACTGGAGGTCGGACAGGTTGGCGTGCGGGAAGATCCCGTTCAGATTCGGCCGCAGGCTGAGGACGTCGATCACGTCGCGCGGCGGCAGGCCGAGGGCTGCGCGCACCTGGTTCACCGCGTCCCGCCGGACTCCGCTGATCGCCGATCCGGCCGGGATCATGCACTCCACGTAGCCGACGCCGGCCCCGGCCTGCACGACGGCCGGGTCGGCCGCACACTGCCAGGTCCCGCTGTCGGTCACTGGGCGCCACATCCGCCACGGGTAGTAGCCGTGCTTGGTGAAGTAGCCGACCAGGCCGTCGATCGCTCCGATCGGATCGTGCAGCGGGTCGGGCAGATCGCAGATCGGATCCCCTTCGACGCAGAAGCTGGTCACCGGGACGTCGCCGAAACCACCCGCGCGCGCGCCGCTCATCGTGAGTCCGGGGAGCACGCCGAGCAGCGTCTGCTCGATGCCGCGTCCGCTCTCCGGCCCGTCCCGCCGGGGATCGGAGTACAGCTCCCCGGTCAGGCCGTCGGCGCTGATCCAGTACGACTCGCCGTCCGGGCCGACCACTTCGCGGTACGTCACGCCGTCGACGGTCTTGGTGGAGGTCGACGTCCCGACCGCGTTGAGCACATCGCCCGCCACACGCGCGCCCTGCGAGTAGCCGGCCACGACGACCGGTTTACCCGGGCATTCGGCCTGGTACTCCGCGATCGCCTGGGCGGTGGCCACGGTGCCGCGGCGCACGTCGTCGTCGTAGGCGACGGTGCCGACCGGCCACAGTTCGGTGGGATAGGTCGGCGCGATGACGCGGTAGGCGTTGTCACCCTGGTACGGGCTGTGGGGGTTCACGGTCCCGTTGGCCATCTTGCCGGTGTACCGCTGTTTCACCCCGATGAGATGGTTGGCGCCCACATCGTTGGTGCCGGCGACGGCGATCAACGCCCCGCCGCCGCAGTCGACCGGGTCGGCTCCGGCCACCGCGGGCAGCGCGCCGGCGCCCAGAACTGCGGCCGCAGCGACCACCACGGTGCCGCGTCGTGTCAGCGACCGCAGCGATCGTGCGTTCATGATGGATCGCCCCCTGCCCAGCGGAAATGGAGCAGAACGCCCCTCGCCTCCAGCGTCCGTCACCGCCGGTCCGACGGCTATCGTCCGTTCGGAGGAATGCCCAGAACGACGGCGACTTCGCCCGCCGCCAGTACCACAGTGCCGCGACCTGCGAAGAGTTAAGTTCACGCCCCTGCCTGGTGTTACCGGCACGCGTCGGTGGTGCTATATCCTGAGGCACAGGTCATGAGTGTCAGCGCCAAGCCCCGGCTCGCTGAACGGCAACCCTCCAACCGCGGTGGGGTGCTCCGGGTGATGACCTGGTCGTCACGCGACGTGACGACAAGCGCGGGTCCGAGGGTCGGACCCCTCACCGGGCAGTGCCCGGCCGACCGATAGAAAGTGATCTGACGTCTATGTCTGACGCCAACCAGTGGAGCTTCGAGACCCTTCAGGTGCACGCCGGCCAGACCGTCGGCGACACCAAGGCACGGGCCTTGCCGATCTTCCAGACCACCTCGTTCGTCTTCGACGACACCGACCACGCCGCGAACCTGTTCGCCCTGGCCGAGCCGGGCAACATCTACACGCGCATCATGAACCCGACGCAGGACGCGGTGGAGCAGCGTCTGGCCGCCCTCGGCGGCGGCGTCGCCGCGCTGCTGCTGGCCTCGGGCCAGGCCGCCACCACCTACGCGATCCAGAACATCGTCGAGAACGGCGGCCACGTCGTCTCCAGCCCCCGTATCTACGGCGGCACCTACAACCTGTTCGCGCACACCCTGCCGAAGTTCGGTATCCAGGTGTCGTTCGTCGAGAACCCGGACGATCCGGAGTCGTGGCGCGCCGCGATCCAGCCGAACACCCGCGCCGTCTTCGGTGAGTCGATCGCCAACCCGCACAACCAGATCCTCGACGTCGAGGCGATCGGCAAGGTGGCCCACGAGGCCGGGCTGCCGTTCATCGTCGACAACACCGTCGCCACGCCGTACCTGTTCAACCCGTTGGACCACGGCGCCGACATCGTCGTGCACTCGGCTACCAAGTACATCGGCGGCCACGGCACCTCCATCGGCGGCGTCATCATCGACGGCGGCACCTTCGACTGGCGCGTCGAGCGCGACGGCGAGAGCCTCTTCCCCGGCTTCACCCAGCCCGATCCCAGCTACGGCGGCGTGGTCTACGCCGACCTCGGCGCCCCGGCCTACGCCCTCAAGGCGCGCGTGCAGCTGCTGCGCGACACCGGTTCGGCCATCTCGCCGTTCAACGCCTTCCTGCTGGCCCAGGGCATCGAGACCCTGAGCCTGCGCGTGGAGCGCCACGTCGCCAACGCGCAGAAGGTGGCGGCCTACCTCGAGGCGCACCCGCAGGTCGAGTCGGTCACCTACGCCGGCCTGGAGTCGTCGCCGTACTACGAGCTCGGCCAGAAGCTCATGCCGAAGGGCCAGGGCGCGGTGCTCGGCTTCGAGATCGTCGGCGGCAAGGAGTCGGGCCGCAAGTTCGTCGACTCGCTGGAACTGCACAGCCACGTCGCCAACATCGGTGACGTCCGCTCCCTGGTGATCCAGCCCGCCACCACCACGCACAGCCAGCTGAGCGACGACGAGCTCGCCGCCGCCGGCATCAGCCCGGGCCTGATCCGCCTCGCTGTCGGCATCGAGAACATCGACGACATCCTCGCCGATCTCGACAAGGGCTTCGCAGCCGCGAAGGGCTAGGACCGAAGTAACCGTGAATCGCCCGTCGGACGGAATCTGAACAGTGTCGGTGAGTATCGACGCGACAGCGACGATCAGCGACCCCGACTGGACCAGTGGTCCGGACGGGGCGTCGATCGACGTCTCGATCGGCGACCTCGCGTTGGAGTCGGGGCGGCGGCTCGAGGATGTGACGGTCAACTTCCAGCGGTGGGGCACCCCCAACGCTCGGCGGGACAACATCATCCTCGCGCTGCACGCCCTGACCGGCAACTCCCATGTGACCGGCCCGCCGGACGATCGCTTCTCGATGGTCGGCTGGTGGGACGGACTGGTCGGCCCGGGCCTGGTGGTCGACACCGACGAATGGTGCGTCGTCGCACCGAATGCGATCGGCGGCTGCTTCGGGTCCACCGGTCCGGGCAGCATCGCGCCGGACGGCAAGCCGTGGGGCGCCCGTTTCCCGCGCCTGACGGTGCGTGACCTCGTCGCCGCCGAAGCCAAGGCCTTCGAGTCGTTGGGCATCACGCGGTTCGCCGCGGTCACCGGCGGCTCCATGGGCGGAGCGCGCGCCCTGGAATGGCTCGTCACCCATCCCGAGCGGTGCGACTCCGGCCTGGTCCTCGCAGTGGGCGCCCGCGCCTCCGCCGACCAGATCGGCACCCAGACCACGCAGATCGCCGCCATCACCGCCGACCCCGACTGGCAGGGCGGCGACTACTACGGCACCGGCCGCGCACCGATGACCGGCATGGGCATCGCCCGCCGGATCGCGCACCTCTGCTACCGCAGCGACGGTGAACTCGACGAGCGGTTCGAGAACAAGCCGCAGGGCGACGAGGAGCCGCTGCTCGAAGGCCGCTACGCCATCGCCAGCTACCTGGAGCATCAGGCCGACAAGCTGAAGCAGCGCTTCGATCCGGGCAGCTATGTGGCCCTCACCGACGTGCTCAACAGCCACGATGTCGGACGTGGCCGCGGCGGAGTGACCGCCGCGCTCAACGCCTGCCCGGTGCCGACCATCGTCGTCGGCATCGACTCCGACCGGCTGTACCCGCTCTACCAGCAGGCCGAGCTCGCCGCGGAGCTGGGCAACTGCGTCGACGGCCTGCAGGTGGTGCACTCCAGCGCTGGCCACGACGGCTTCCTCACCGAACGCGAGCCGGTCGGCGAGTTGCTGGCTCGCACCCTGGAACTGGCGCGGCGCCGGCGCGACGACACCCGCGCCTGACCGCTCCCGGCCAGGCCTGTCCGGCCGGGCGTTCCGGTTCCCGCCGGACGCCGCGGCTGCCGCGACCCATCCGGCGCGGTGTCAGCACCGAATCCCTGGGGTACCCGTCCTGTCGACGAACGGAGCACCCCCATGGCAGATGCCGACGCATGGCCCGCACGTGAGGCGTCGACCCGGTGACGGCCGCCGCCGCCTTCGACGCGGTGCTGGACCGCACGGTCGCACCGGGCTACTCCCGGTTCGGCTTCGCCGCCCGCCGACGCTGTTGGCCAGACGACGATCCGGCTCCCGGTGCCCTTCTCGGTCGCACCGCCCTGGTCACCGGCGCCAATTCGGGCATCGGCAAGGCGATCGCCGCGGGTCTGGCGGAGTTGGGCGCGACCGTGCTGATGACGGTCCGCGACCGCGAACGCGGCGAGGCGGCCCGCCGGGACGTCCTGGCGCAGCTGCCGGACGCGGATCTGGTGGTGGAGCAGTGCGACGTCGCCGATCTCGCCGCGGTGCGCCGGTTCGCCGACTCTTTGATCGACCGGCACGTCCGGCTGGACCTGGCCATCCACAACGCCGGGGTGCTCCCCGCGCAGCGCACCGAGGGCCCGGACGGGCACGAACTGTCGTTGACCACTCATGTGCTGGGCCCGATCCTGCTCACCGAACTGCTGCTTCCCGCGCTGGCCGCGTCCCCGGATCCAAGGGTGGTGCTGATGTCGTCGGGCGGCATGTACGCCCAGCCGCTGCCCGACGGCGACGTGGAGTACCGCTCGGGCGAGTACCGGGGCGCCGCCGCCTACGCGCGCAGCAAACGCATCCAGGTGGCGCTCACCCCGCTGCTGGCCCAGCGTTGGGCTAGCAGCGGCGTGACGGTCGCGGCCATGCATCCCGGGTGGGCCGACACCCCCGGCCTGGCCGACGCACTGCCCGGCTTCCGGCGTCTGACCCGGCCGCTGCTGCGCACCGCCGAGCAGGCCGCCGACACCGCTGTCTGGCTGTCGGCTACCGCGCCGACTCCCCCGTCGGGCCTGTTCTGGCACGACCGCCGCCCGCGCCCCACCCACTACCGGCCCGGCACCCGGTACGACGACGCCGCACTGCACCGAGTGTGGCGCCAGTGCGCCGTCGCCGCCGGGCTCGCCCGGTAGGCCCACGCACGGACACCACCATCATCGATGCCGAGAATCGGCCGACCGAAAGGACTCTCCCATGATCGACATGCAGCGTGAAGTGACCACCATGGCACCGCCGGCAGCGGTCTTCGATTACCTCGCCGACTTCCGCACCACCGAACAGTGGGACCCCGGCACCGTCCGCACGGTCCGCGTCGAAGGTGACGGCGGGGTGGGTACCCGCTATGCCAACACCTCGGAATTCCTGGGGCGCACCAGCGACGTGACCTACGAGGTGATCGACCTGGTCCCCGGCACCTCGATCCGGCTTCGGGGCGAGAATCACGCCCTGATCGCCCACGACACCATCACGGTGTCCCCGCACGGGGGCGGCTCGCTGGTGACCTACCGCGTCCAGTTCGACTTCCAGGGCCGCCTGCGCTGGGCCGAGCCGCTGCTGCGACTGGGCGTGCGCCGCCTGCTCGACAAGGGGGCGCACAGCATGGGTCGCGAACTGGCCCGCCTCTGACCTGTCGACCCACCCACCTCGCAGCAGGGAGCAGCAATGACAGATACCGGACCGCGCGGGCTGCGGGTACTGGTCACCGGTGCCACCGGCTACATCGGCGGACGCTTGGCGCCCCGACTGCTCGCGGCCGGCCACCGGGTCCGCGCGCTGGCCCGGGATCCGGCCAAGATCAGCGATGTGCCGTGGGCCGCGGACGTGGAGGTGATGCGCGGGGACCTGAACGACCCGGCCTCCCTCGAGGCCGCTTGCCGGGACGTCGATGTGGTCTACTACCTGGTCCACTCGATGGCCGGCGGCGGCGACTTCGCCGACGCGGAACAGCGCGGCGCTAAGAACCTGGCGGCCGCCGCGCGGCGAGCCGGGGTCGGCCGCATCGTCTACCTCGGCGGCCTGCACCCGGCCACCGGGCATCTGTCGACGCACCTGAGGTCGCGGCAGCAGGTCGGCCAGATCCTGATCGATTCCGGGATACCCACCCTGGTGTTGCAGGCCGGCGTGGTGATCGGTTCGGGGTCGGCGTCGTTCGAGATGATCCGTCACTTGGCCGACCGTCTGCCGGTGATGACCACTCCGCGGTGGGTGAATAACCGCATCCAGCCGATCGCGATCCGCGACGTACTCCACTATCTGGTGGCGGCGGCCACGGCGCCGCTGCCGCGCAGTCGGACTTTCGACATCGGCGGGCCCGATGTGCTGCGGTACGGCGAGATGCTGCAGGTGTACGCCGACGTGGCGGGGCTGCTCCGCCGCCGGATCCTGGTGCTCCCGGTCCTGACGCCGACGCTGGCCGGGCTGTGGATCGGGTTGGTGACGCCGATACCGCCGTCGCTGGGGCGGGCCCTGATCGAGTCCCTGCGCACCGAGGCCATCGTCACCGAACACGACATCGACGACGTCATCTCTCCGCCGGAGGGCGGTACCACCGGCTACCGGGAAGCCGTGGCGCTGGCGCTGGCGCGCATCGAGAACGGCGAGGTGGAGACCACGTGGGCCAACGCCTCACCGACCGCCGCTCCGGCCGATCCCCTGCCGTCGGACCCGTCCTGGGCCGGCGACGTGGTGCACACCGACGACCGCTCCCTGGTCTGCGACGCCCCGATCGAGCGAGTGTGGCAGGTGGTCGAGGGCATCGGTGGCGAACACGGGTGGTACTCGTTCCCGCTGGCGTGGACGGTGCGGGCTGGCTGGACCGGCTCACCGGCGGGGTGGGGTTGGCGCGGGGGCGCCGCGACCCGCACGTGTTGTACACCGGCGAGGCCCTGGACTTCTGGCGGGTCGAACGCATCGAGCGGCCCCGGCTGCTGCGGTTGCGCGCGGAGATGCGGACCCCGGGCGGCGCGTGGCTGCAGTGGGAATTGGAACCGCGCCCCGACGGCACGACGCTGCTGCGTCAGCGGGCCATCTTCTTTCCGAAGGGGCTCGCCGGCCAGCTCTACTGGTACGCCCTGGTGCCGTTCCACGGCATCATCTTCACCGGCATGATCGCCAACATCGCCGGCGCCGCGGACCGCTGACCCGGGCGTGAGTCCAGAGAACGGGCGCCGCCGCAGATGGTGCGGCGGCAGCTGCGTGCCGTTCGGCAGTTACAGCTGGTCGCCGGTGCCGAGGGAGTCGATGGAGGTGGCCAGCCAGATCACGAGCAGGCCCATCGACGCGAGAGCGCCGATGTCGAACGGTCGGCTGCGTACCTGCAGCAGGCCCACCTTGTCGGTGGGCACCAAGGTGCGCAGCAGGGCACCGAGAAGCAGCGCGGCGCCGAAGGCCACGCTGCCACGGCGCCACCGGTCGAACAGCACCAGGATCGCGGCTACCCCGACCACGGCCAGGACCGCGAAGAACGGAATCTGCCGCACCACGCGTCGCCACAGCCGCGCACGGCGCAGGGAGTCGACCTCGTAGGCGGTCACTGCGAGCGGGCCGCCAAGTCGGCTTCGGCGCGCTCCACGACGTTGACCAGCAGGAAGGCGCGGGTCAGCGGACCCACACCGCCCGGGTTCGGGGAGACGGCGCCCGCGACGTCCCAGACGTCCGGGGCCACGTCGCCGAGGAGCCCGTCGGGTCCGCGGCTCACGCCGACGTCGATCACGGCCGCACCCGGCTTCACCATGTCGGCGGTGATCAGGTGCGCGACGCCGGCGGCGGCGATGACGATGTCGGCGCGGCGCACTTCGGCGGCCAGATCGCGGGTGCCGGTGTGGCACAGCGTCACGGTCGCGTTCTCGCTGCGGCGCGTCAGCAGCAGGCCGATCGGACGGCCGATGGTGATGCCGCGGCCCACCACGACGACGTGCGCGCCGTCGAGCTCGATGTTGTAGCGACGGAGCAGGTGCACCACGCCGCGCGGCGTGCACGGCAGGGTGGAGTCGCGACCGATCACCAGGCGACCGAGGTTGATCGGGTGCAGGCCGTCGGCGTCCTTCTCCGGAGCGATCCGCTCGAGCGCGACGTTCTCGTCGAGGTGCTTGGGCAGCGGCAGCTGCACGATGTAGCCGGTGCACGCCGGGTCGGCGTTCAGCTCGTCGATCGCCGCGTTGAGCTCTTCGGTGGTCGCGTCGGCCGGCAGGTCACGGCGGATCGACGCGACGCCGACCTTCGCGCAGTCGGCGTGCTTGCCCTTGACGTACGAATGCGAGCCCGGATCGTCGCCCACCAGGATGGTGCCGAGGCCGGGCGTGATGCCCGCCGCACGCAGTGCTTCAACGCGTTGGGAGAGGTCGGTGAAGATCTCGTCGCGGGTGGTCTTGCCGTCCAGTCGAATCGCCGTCACGGTTTCCTATTGTTCCATTTACCGCGCCGATTCCCCATTGCGGCATGCGCGGAAGGTGACGCGGGACGGATCAGCGGGCCGGATCAGCAGGGGTTCGGCTCGCCCTTCTTGACCACCGAGAGGACCGCGTCGCCCTCCCCGATCGGCTCGCCAGCCGCGGGACGCTGCGCGACGACCACCCAGTTCCGATCCCACATCTGCTCGCGGGCCTGCCCGGTGGCGTCCTCGCTGCGCGAGAAGTAGACGCCGTTCTCCTGGATCTTGTTCTGCGCCGACTGCAGGTCCATGCAGACCACGTCGGGCATCTTGCCCTTGGCCGAGTTCTGTTGTCCCTGGGCGTCATTGGCCGCCGACTTGGGCGCGGCACTGCTCGACGATGCGGCCCCGCCGGTGTCGTCGGAGTCCTTCACGGTCGGGACGGTCGACGACGCAGCGCGGCTTACCGACTCGGTCACGGTGACCGTCGTCGCCGGCTGCTCCGACGACGATCCGCACCCGCTGACCGCCAGCACTCCGCACACCCCGACGACCAGCGCCCCCGCGCGCATTCCTGACCAACGCATGGTCCAGTTCTACCAGCGCCGTGCGACATCCCCCGACCCCCGACCGGCTCCGGGCAGCGTCCATCGCCCCCGGAGCCTGAGGAAGGGCCGAGGGATGTCGTTCACACAATGGAATTCTCAAACAACACATCGCGCCGGGACCCGCTCCCGACACTGCATACAGGTAGTTCTAGGTCTCGCCGCCGCGGCGAGAATCATTCGCACACAAGGTGCTTGGGACTACTGAGAGACTTCAGATCGTGAAACAGGCGTCGCAGGTGCGGAGTCAGGCCGCACCCGGCAACAACGTCAGCGTGCGCCGCGCGTTCGATGGAATCGGTTCCCGGAACCGCTGCGGGTGGTCCGGATCGGCCGGTGGCACGAACCAGGGGTGGCGGTCGTGCCCGATGAACACTTCCCACCCACCGTGGTGAATCAGCATGTGGTGGCGTCGGCAGAGCAAGACGCCGTTGTCGAGGCACGTCTGCCCGCCATGCTCCCAATGCTCGACGTGGTGACCGTCGCACCACGACGGCGGCGCACCGCACCCGGGGAACGCGCAGCCGCGGTCGCGCAGCACGAGCGCCTTCCGTATCGCCGGGGTGAACAGGCGCTTCTCCCGGCCCACGCTCAGCGGCACGCCGTGCTCGTCCATCAGCGCCACCGCCACGGAAGCCTCGCACATGATCAGTTCCGCGGTGCGCGCCGAGACCGGCCCGCCGAAGCCGAGCCACGGCACCGGGGTGTCGCTGTCGGCGAACGGAATCGCAATCGTCTGTCCCGCAACGGAATCGAGCACCTGCCCGTTCATCACCACGGCCGCCGGCACAGACAGCGTGACGTGCGGCAGCACTCCCCCGGACTCCGGGCGCTCCGAGTGCGCGAGATAAGTCCGCACCACCTGGGTCATCGCATCCGCGCGCCGCCGCTTGGCGGAGCGCTTGTCGTGCGAGCCGTCCGGTTCCGGCACCGGCCGGGTCAGCGGATCCAGCGCCGCGAACAGTTCTTCCGCGGCCACGGTGTCCAGGTCGATGGTCACCGCGACGCGTCCGTCGTCGGTGCGGTCCATCGTCATCTCGTTCAGGTCATCGCGCTCAGCGACCGGCACCTGCCCGTCCGCGACCTCGACCGGCGCGAGCTTGATCGCCCACGCGCGCGCCTTCTCCTTCACCCGGGCAGGCGTGGTCTGCACCATCAGCGAATGCACCACTCGCGCACGATCCTCCTCGGAGAGGTCCACCCGGCCTTCCACATGGCCCACACCGGTCACCACGGCATCGCCCTTCTCCGCCGACACCGCGCCATCCCGAATCCCGCGCGTCACCGCCCGCAGGCCCTCATCCGCGATCGCCCACCCGACCCGGACCGCACGATGGGCCACAGCCGGGGCCGCGCCCAGTTCGGTCATGATCGCCGCAGCGGATCGCACATGCTTCCGCGCCGGCAGCCCGCTCCGTTCGATCGCCGCGCACACCGCAGCCACCGAGTAATCGACGACGTTGCGCAACCGCAGCACCGCTGCGGCTATCGCGAGCAGTTCCCGGTCGTCGTCCACCGCGCGAACCCGCGCCAAGAAGCGCGCCAGATTGTCGACGCTGTCGTCGTTGTCGGTCACATCGTCGACCAGGAAGTCGGCGAGTTCGGTCAGGCCTGCTGCGTCCACTTTGGAGCACCTCCGGGTAGGAGAACGGGTCCAGCGGTGAACCGGTCGAGCTGCGCCACGGTCGGTCGCACAGCCACTCGATTCGATAGACGGGCAGAGGTATCCGCATCGTCTAACTCCAAGCTACGCCTCATATTCGATTAGCACAACAGTTCGTCGAAACTTTTTTCGAGCAATTTTCCGAAAGCCCCTACCGGGTAAAACAGAGGACTTTCGCCAAATTTACGCCCGGCCGCCGACACTCCCCGGCGCCATTCAGTCGCATGACTGCCACCCACGGCCCGCCGTGGCCACTATGACCAAGGCGCCCCCCGCGGACGCCGGTGATCACCCTCCACCGGGGTCGTCGCGCCTGGATTTCATACCCCATGGGGTATACAGTGGAGCGCAACGCCCCTCGAAGGGCCACGAACCGACACGAACCCAAGGAGCCACCATGTCGATCTCGCGCTACAAGAACTCCACGCTCACCGTCGACCGCATGGTCCCCGCACTGGCGTCCCTCATGCTCTTCATCAGCATCGCCCTGGTGGCCACCCTCGGCCCGTGGTGGCTGTTCTTCACCGGCTTCATCGCGCTGAACCTCGGGTTCTACGCGTACGCCGGCTGGTGCCCCGCCTCGCTGATCATGGAGAAAGTCGGACTCGGCCGCTACGCCGTCTGCACCCGCTGATCCCCGCGCGCCGCAAGGCGCGATAATGGGAAGCGTGCCCGAGCCCGAGTTCCAGCTGAAGATCGTCTACTACCAGCCGTGCATCCCACCCAACACCGGCAACGCGATCCGCATCGCGGCCAATACCGGCGCGGAGCTGCACCTCATCGAACCGCTGGGGTTCACGATGACCGATCAGCAGGTCCGTCGGGCCGGGCTCGACTACCACGAGATGGCGAACGTGACGGTCCACCCGGACCTGGAAACCGCGTGGGCCACCATGCAACCCCAGCGCGTCTTCGCCTTCACCGCGCACGCCGACACGTTCTTCACCGAGGTGCAGTACCAGCCCGGCGACGTACTGCTGTTCGGCCCGGAACCCACCGGGCTGCCCGACGAGGTGCTGAACCACCCGCTGATCACCGCGCAGCTCCGCATTCCGATGCTCGCGGGCCGTCGTTCCATGAACCTGGCCAACGCGACCAGCGTCGCCCTCTACGAGGCGTGGCGCCAGCAGGGCTTCGCCGGCGCCGTCTGAGTCAGGGCGCCCTGGGCCAGGGCTCCCTGAGTCAGGGCGCGAGCTTGTTCTCGTAGGCGTTGAGGTAGTACTCGACGTCGCGCAGCTTGATGGCCGCGGCACGATCCACCACCACCGTGGCGTGCGCGTGCCACTGCAAGATCGACGCCGGGCACGACGCCGACAGCGGACCCTCGACGGCCGCGGCGATCGCGGCGGCCTTGCCCTCCCCCGTGGCCACGAGCACGAGCCGTCGTGCCTCGGTGATGGTGCCCAGCCCCTGCGTGATGGCGTGCCGCGGCACATCGTCGAGCGAGTCGAAGAACCGCGCGTTGTCCATGCGCGTCTTGTGGGCGAGCGTCTTGAGGCGGGTCCGCGAGGTGAGCGACGACGACGGCTCGTTGAAACCGATGTGCCCGTTGCTGCCGATGCCGAGGATCTGCACGTCCACCGGGCCGACCCGTCCGATGAGCTCGTCGTAGTCGCGCGCGGCGGCCCGCGGGTCGGCGGCCATGGTGTCGGGCAGGTGGACGTCGCCGATGTCGATGTGCCCGGTGAAGTTGTCGTGGATGAACCGCGTGTACGACTCCGGGTGGTCGGCCGGCAGGCCCACGTACTCGTCGAGCAGCACCGCGGTGACCCCCGCGAACGACAGTCCCTCGTCGCGATGCCGCCGGATCAGCTCCCGGTAGGTCGGCAGCGGTGACGAGCCGGTCGCCAAGCCCAGGGTCGTGGCACCGCCGGTGACCGCCTCGGCGACCGCGTCGGCCACCACCAGCTCCGGGTGATCGGTGATCACGACCTCCATGCGCCTACCTGCTTTCCACTCGTCCTGTTCGAGAAGTTCGTCTGCACAGTATCGCCCGGTGCCGACAGCGCTATTGCCAGTCCCGCGATCGGGTGCCGACCCGCAGATCCAAGTGCGCAAGCCGATCGGCGACAACGGTGACCGCCCCCTCGGCGTTCTGCACCTTCCCGCGCACCAGCAGCGCCGACGCGGTCTGCGCCAGCGTCCGGTAGCGCGTCCACAGCCCCACCGAGCACACCACGTTCACCATCCCCGTCTCGTCCTCGAGATTGAGGAAGGTGACGCCGGCCGCGGTGGCCGGCCGCTGCCGATGAGTCACCGCGCCGCCGACGGTGACGCGCGTGCCGTCGGGCACCGCCAGCAGGCGGTCGGCCGGGGTCACCCCCATCGCGTCCAGCCGCGGCCGCAGATACTGCGTCGGATAGCTGTGCGGCGTGATCCCCGTCGACAGGGCGTCCACGGCCGCCAGTTCCACGTCGGACATGCCGGGCAGGGTGGGCGCCGACCGCGGCGAGACCACCGGCAACTGCTCTTCACGCAGGCCCGCGGCCGCCCCGGCCTCCCACAGGGCAGCTCGACGATCCAACCCCAGCGACTCGAACGCCCCCGCGGTGGCCAACGACTCCAGTTGCGCCGCAGTCAATTCCGTCCGCCGCGACAGGTCGGCGATGCTCTCGTACGGCCCGCGCGCCACCCGATCGTCGACGATCCGCTCCGCCGCCGCGTCGCCGAGCCCGCGCACCGCGGCCAGTCCGATCCGGACGTCGAGCCCCCGATTCTCCAATTCCGCATGTGCCACAGAGCAATTCACGTCGGGTCGATGCACCGTCACGCCGTGCCGGCGCGCGTCGGCCACCAACGACTGCGGCGAGTAGAAGCCCATCGGCTGCGCCCGCAGCAGCGCCGCACAGAATGCCGCCGGATGGTGCAGCTTGAACCACGCCGAATAGAACACCAGCGAGGCGAAACTCTGCGAATGGCTTTCCGGGAAGCCGAAATTGGCGAACGCGGCCAGCTTCTCGTAGATCCGATCGGCCGTGGGACCGGTGATCTGGTTGACCCGTTCCATGCCCTCGTAGAAGCGCACGCGCAGGCGCTCCATCTTCTCCGGGGACCGCTTGGAGCCCATCGCGCGCCGCAGCTGATCGGCTTCGGCCGGACCGAAACCGGCGACGTCGACCGCCAACTGCATCAGCTGTTCCTGGAACAGCGGGATCCCCAGCGTGCGGTCGAGCGCCTTGTGCATGGACGGATGCTCCACGCTGGGCGCCTCCTGTCCGTTGCGTCGTCGGATGTACGGGTGCACTGAGCCGCCCTGGATGGGGCCGGGCCGGATCAGCGCCACCTCCACCACCAGGTCGTAGAAGTTGCGCGGCTTCAGTCGCGGCAGCGTCGCCATCTGGGCGCGCGACTCCACCTGGAAGACGCCGACGGTGTCGGCGCGGCACAGCATGTCGTAGACGGCGGTCTCGGACAGATCCAGGCGCGCCAAGTCGACCTCGATGCCCTTGTGCGCGGCCACCAGATCGATCGCGTAGTGCAGCGCCGACAGCATGCCCAGGCCCAGCAGGTCGAACTTCACCAGGCCGATGGCGGCGCAGTCGTCCTTGTCCCACTGCAGCACGCTGCGGCCTTCCATCCGCGCCCACTCGGTGGGGCAGACGTCGGCGATCGGCCGGTCGCAGATCACCATGCCGCCCGAGTGGATGCCCAGATGCCTTGGTAGCGAAGAGATCTCGGCGGCCATGGCGCGCACGTCGTCGGGCGCCGAGTCGGGCGTCTTGCTCCACGCATCCTGCTGACCGGGGTCGTAACCCAGCGCCCGCGCCATGTCGCGCACCGCCGACCGACCGCGGTAGGTGATCACGTTGGCCACCTGCGCGCTGTACGCCCGACCGTGCCGGGCGTAGACGTACTGGATCGCCTCCTCGCGGCGGTCGGACTCGATGTCGACGTCGATGTCCGGCGGACCGTCGCGCGCCGGCGACAGGAACCGCTCGAACAGCAGCCCGGCGCCCACCGGGTCGACGTTGGTGATGCCGAGCGCGAAGCAGACCGCCGAGTTGGCGGCGCTCCCCCGCCCCTGGCACAGGATGTCGTTGTTCTTGCAGAAGCTCACGATGTCGTGCACCACCAGGAAGTAGCCCGGGAAGGTCAGCTGCTCGATGATGTCCAGCTCGTAGTCGATCTGCCGGTAGGCGTCCGGGCGCTGCGCGCGGGTGCCGTACCGGTCCGCCGCGCCCCGTTCGGTGAGTGCGCGCAGCCAGGTGGCCTCGGTGTGGCCGTCCGGGACGTCGAACGGCGGCAGCTTGGGGGCGATCAGGCCCAGCGAGAAGGCGCAGTCGGCGGCCAGTCCGGCGGCGTTCTCGATGGCGTCCAGGTGTGCGGGCAGCAGCAGCGCCATCTCGTCGCCGCTGCGCAGGTGCGCGCCGCCGAGCCCCGGCAGGTGCGCGCCGATGGTCGCCATGTCGGTGCGCGCCCGTACCGCGGCCACCGCCGTCGCCAGTCGACGACGCGGCGGACCGGAGAAGTGCGCCCCGGTGGTCGCGACGGTGGTCAGCCCGAACTCGGCGGCCAACCGCGCGAGCACGGCGTTGCGTTCGTCGTCGTCGCCGGTTCCGGTGGCGGTCAGTTCCACCACCACGGACTCGCGGGAGAAGCGGTCTACCAACTGCCCCAACGCTTTTCGTGCCTCGGCGGCGCCGCCGGACGCCAATGCTCGACGCACCGCGCCCTTGCGGCAGCCGGTGAGCACGGTCCAGTGCCCGGCCGCGGCCGCGGTGATCGCGTCGGCGTCGTAGCGCAGCAGCCCCTTGCGGCCGCCGCTCATGTGCGCGTCGGCGATCACCCGCGAGAGTCGGCGATAGCCCTCGGCGTCGCGGGCCAGCACCAGGAGATGGTCGCCCGGCGGATCCACCGCGCCGGCCCGCGCGGAGTCCGGTTCCAGCGACAGTTCCGCGCCGAAGACCGTCGGTAGCCCGTACTCGCGGGCGGCCTCGGCGAACCGCACCACCCCGTAGAAGCCGTCGTGGTCGGTCAGCGCCAGACCCGTCAGGTCCAGGCGGCGGGCCTCGGCGACCATCTCCTCGGGCAGGCAGGCGCCGTCGAGGAAGCTGTAGGCGCTGTGCGCGTGCAGCTCGGCATAGCGCAGCCGTGACGGGGCGGGTTCGACGTCGTCGGCGACGAACTCACCGCGCTTGCGCGACCAGGCGGGCGAATCCCCGCCGTCGCCCGGCGGATGCCCCGGCGCGGCGAGCGGCGCGCGCCCGGACAGCACCCGCTCCATCTCCGCCCAGCTCGGCGGCCCGTTACCCCATCCCACGGACCCATTTTAGAACTACTGTTCGACAGATGCCATCGGGTGACGAGGCTCCCGCGTACCGAAGTAGTTGACGGCCAGCGCCGCCGCGGCCCCGGCCGCGCAGAGCAGCCCGAAGACCTCCGTCGTATGCGGCAGGCCCCACTCCAGGGCGGCCGCACCGATCCCGATCGCCGGGAAGGCCAGGCCCAGGTAGAAGCAGAAGAACAGGGTCGACGTGGTGGCGGCGCGCTCATCGGCGGGCGCGGCCGTGGCGACCTGCGCGACACCCTTGGACATCGTCGCGCCCTGGCCCGCGCCGCCCACCACGCCGGCGATGATGAAGCCCGCCGCCGAGTTCCCCAGGATCGCCGCCGAGATGCTCGCGCAGCCGATCAGCAGCAGGAGGCAGCCGATGAGGATCAGCGTGCGCTCGGGCACCGCGCCGGTGGCCAGCTGCATCACCGCCGACCCGGCGAACACCGCGAAGACCGCGGCACCCTGGATCGCCACCGAATCGATGCCCATCGGGTCGCTCAGCAGGCTGGGCGCCACCGCGCCGTACAGGCCCAGCATCGCGAAGCCCACCACGCCGGGCAGCACCGCGCGACGGAAGGCGGGGCGCGCCGCGACTGGCACCGTCAACCGATGGAACTTCGGGATCCGCAGCGGCTTCTCGCGGGTCACCGTCTCCGGCACCGTCAGGATCGCCAGCACCGCGAGTACCTGCAGACCCAGCAGGATCCAGAACACCGTGCGCAACGGCTCGAAGTCGATGAACTGCACCACCAGACCGCCGAAGAGCGGCCCCACGCCCAGCCCGAAGACGTTCACCGCGGTGGCCAGGAAGGAGGCACTCGACGGCTTCCACTTCTCCGGCGCCAACTCCACCATGTGGACGGTCGCCGTGCCGACGAAGATGCCCGACGACAGCCCGGCGAAGAAGCGGGCGATCAGCAGGACCGCCAGGTCGTCGGCCACCAGGAACAGCACTGTGGAGATCAGCGCGGAGCCCAGGGCGGCCACCAGCATCGGTTTCCGGCCGAAGACGTCGGACCAGCGGCCCACGCCGAACAGCGCCACCAGCACACCGAGCACGTAGGTTGCGAAGATCACCGTCACGATGAAGACCGAGAAGCCGAACTCCTCGCGGTAAATCGGGTACAGCGGCGTCGGCAGCGTCGTCCCGGCCATGATCAGCAGGTAGGCGCCGGCGACGGTGATCACCGCGCCGACGCTGCGCCGCGATCGGTGCTTCCACGCGGCCTCGAGAGTCGACAGGTTGTGCATGCAGTGAACCTAACTGAAATGATTTCGTTTCTAACGGTCCTCTGACCGCCCATGTGTGAGAACCTGTTCTAGTGAACCGATTTCTCGTGACCGGAAGCTGCGGCCTGCTCGGCCGTCGCGTGCTCACGCGACTGCTCGCCGACCCGAGCGCATCGGTGACCGCATTGGTCGACACCGAGGACCTCCCGCGACTGGCCGCCATCGGCGAGAAGATCGACGGCGGGGATCGCATCACCGCCGTCGTGCGGCTCGACGACGAGAGCCTGGACGCGGTGGACCACGTTCTTCACCTCGGCGACGCCGGCCGTCCCGATCCGGAGGAGACGGCCCAGCTCGTCGAGTTCGCCGTCGCCCGGGACGCCATGCTGCACCACCTGTCGTCGATCGCGGTGTCCGGTGATCACGACGAGGCCTTCTCCGAGGACGACTTCGACCTCGGCCAGGAGTTCCCCACCGCCGCCCAGCGCGCCGCCTTCGACGCCGAGAAGCTGGTGCGCGAGACCGAAGGCCTGCGCTGGCGGATCTACCGGCCGTCGACCATCGTCGGCGACTCGACGACCGGCGAAATGGACCGGATCGACGGCCCCTACTACTTCTTCCCGTGGCTGCGCGGGCTCGGCAGACTGCCGTCGTTCCTGCCGCTGCCGGTCTTCGGTGTGGGCTTCGTGAACGTGGTCCCGGTCGATTACGTGGCCGACGCCCTGGTCGCGCTGATCGGCCATGAGCCCGACGAATCCGGTCGGGTGTTCCACCTGTCCGATCCCGAGCGCCGCACCCTCACCGAACTGTTCAACGCGCTGGCCCCGGCGCTGGATGCGCCCCGCGGTTTCGATCTGGTGCCCGGCGTGCTGGCCCGCCCGCTGCTCGCGGTGACCGCCCACAATCCGCTGCGCACCGGCCGCGACCTCGTCGTGCAGCAGCTCGGCATTCCACCGGAGACCATCGACGACGTCCCGGTGCCGATGTACTTCCTGTCAGACGCCAGCACCGCGACGCTGGAAGACCTCGGTGTGCGGCTGCCCGAGCTCGACGACTACGCGCCGCGACTGTGGGCGTACTGGAGTGAGCACCTCGACCCCGCGCGGCACCGGCGCGACGACGAGCGCGGCCCGCTGGTCGGCAAGAACATCATCATCACCGGCGGATCGTCGGGCATCGGCAAGGCCACGGCGCGCATGTGCATCACGCGCGGCGCCAACGTGATCCTGGTGTCCCGCGAGGCCGACCAGCTGATCGAGACGGTCGACGAGCTGAACGCGGAGCTGCCCAAGCCCGGATTCCCGCTGGGCGTCGCGTCGGCCTATCCCGCCGACATCACCGACGAGGCGTCGGTGCGCACGCTGATCAAGTCGATCATCGCCGAGCACGAGCACATCGACGTCCTGGTGAACAACGCCGGCCGCTCCATCCGGCGGGCGTCGGTCAACGCCCTCGACCGGGCCCACGACTACCAGCGCCTGATGGCCGTGAACTACTTCGGCGCCGTGTACATGACGCTCTCGGTGCTGCCGCACATGATCGAGCGGCAGTCCGGGCACATCGTGAACGTGTCGTCGGTGGAGGTGCAGAGTCGTGCGCCGCGGTTCGGCGCCTACGCCGCGTCGAAGGCCGCGCTGGAGGCGTTCGCCGACGCGACCGGCGCCGAAACCCTGTCCGACCACGTCACTTTCACCAACGTGCGGCTGCCGATCACGCGCACGCGGATGATCGCGCCGACCCGCGCCTACGAGTCCCGGCGCGGCATCTGGGGTGTCGACAAGGCGGCCAACCGGATCCTCAAGGCCATCGTCGAGCGGCCCAAGCGCGTCAACTCGTTCTGGGGCGACGTCGCCGAGTTCGGCCACTGGGCCGCGCCGCGCCTCACCAACCGGATCATGCACCAGGAGTACCTGGCGGTGGCCGAGTCCGAGGCCGCCCTCGGCACCGCCTCGCGCTAGCGCTTCCGCGGGTCCCGGCGAATACTGGCGCTTATGACCGACACCCCGTATCTGCTGGTCGACGACGCCGTCCTCCGCCGCAACGTGGCGGCGCTCGCGGAGCGGGCCGCGGCGAGCGGCCTGCAGGTGCGCCCGCATGCGAAGACGCACAAGTGCGCGCAGGTGGCCGCGCGCCAACGCGATCCTGGGCCCGGTCTCGACGGCGCCGTCGGGTTCACGGTGGCGACGATCAGCGAGGCCGAGGCCTTCGCCGACGCGGGCTTCACCGACCTGTTCCTCGCGTATCCCTTGTGGCTCACCGAGTCCAAGGCCGCGCGCCTGCGGTCGTTGGCCCAGCGCGCCGCGCTCCGGCTCGCCGTCGACTCGGCGGCCGGCGCCCAGCGGATGGCCGAATTGCTCGGGGACGCTCCGGTCGAGGTACTGGTCGAGGTGGATTCCGGCATGCGCCGCAGCGGTGCCGCACCCGACGACGCCGGTGCCGTGGCGGCGGCCGCCGTCGCCGCCGGGCTGTCGGTGATCGGCGTGTTCACCTTCCCCGGCCACGGCTACGGTCCCGGTTCCGCGCGCGCCGACGCGGCCCGGCAGGAGGCGGTCGCCCTCGCCGCGGCCGCGGACTCGTTGCGCCGCACCGGGATCGAGCCGACGGTGATCAGCGGCGGCTCCACCCCGACCATCGCCTTCGCCGACGCCGGCGTCCTCACCGAGATCCGGCCCGGCGTGTACCCGTTCAACGACGCCCAGCAACTCGAACTCGGCTCCTGCACCTGGGACGACATCGCCCTCGTCGCCGTCGCCACCGTCATCCGTGCCTCGTCGTCCCCGGGTGAGAGCCCTCGCCTCGTCCTCGACGCGGGAAGCAAGACCCTCGGCGCCGACCGCCCCGCGTGGGCGTCCGGCTTCGGCCGACTCCTCGACCACCCCGACGCCCGGATCGTCGCCCTGTCCGAGCACCACGCCGTCGTCGAGTTCCCCCCAGCAGAATTCCCCACAGTAGAGTTCCCGACTGGCGCGAAAGACGTTCCGGCCCTGGGTGATCGGGTCCGCGTGGTCCCGAACCACGTCTGCTCCGCGGTGAACCTGGCCGACGAGCTCCTCGCCGAGACGGCCGACGGCGTCGAACACTGGCCGATCATCGCTCGCGGCGCGAACCACTGACCGCGTATTCTCGAACCGTGGCAGTCGCTGCCACGCCTCGCGCAATCGATGGTGAAGTGCTCACCTGACACATTCGTGGAGAGGACTGGGCCCGCTCAGGACATGTCCGCAATGGAGAACGCGCAACTGGACCGCCGACGGCGGTCGAGTTGTCCTGTCCCTGCCGCGATGAGCGGCGCGAGAGAAAGTCCGTGTCATGACTGAGTCTCCCTCCCCCAAGGTCAGCAAAGATCAGCTGGCGGTGACCGAGAAGATCGACTCGATGCCCGAGCCGTACCGCTCGGTGGCCCGTCGACTGCACCACACCATCCTGTCCGCGGGACCCAAGCTGAAGCCGCGGCTCTGGTACGGCATGCCCGGCTACGCCACCGCCCGCAGCGCACCGGTCCTGGTCTTCTTCCGCCTGGACGACGACCTGATGAGCGTCGGCATCACCGAGAAGGCCTATCGGGCACCCGGGCCCGACGCTCCGGACACCCTGATGCCGTGCGCCTGGTTCTTGACCGAGCTCGACGACGCCGGCGCCGACCGCATCGCCGAGGTGGTCCGCGCGGCCTTCGCCGAGTAGCCGCCCGCCGCATCGCACCGTTCGTACCGCCGCTTCGTCGGGGGCGTCATTCGTAGACGCCTTCGACGGACCAGCGGGCGCCGCGGAAGCACAGCAGCAGCGCGCGCGAGGTGCCGGACTGTCCGGCCTCGTCGAGCAGCACCTGGGCGCGGGCCGCGACCGCGGTGTTCCGCGCGAACGGCGCCGTGTCGTCGTCGGTCACCGGAGCGCCGTCGTCGATGCCGAACGGCCAGGGCCCGGCCCACCACTGCACCCGTCGACGGCCGCGCCCTAGCATCACTTCGACGGGTTCGGCGCTGAAGGCGCCGCGCGCGGTGACGGTCACCGGGTCGCCCGCGGCGTCGAGCAGTTCGGCGTCTCCCACGGTCAGCAGCGCGGGCAGCGGGCGCGCGAGGGCATCCGGCCAGGCCGCGTCGACCGGCCGGTCCGGGGCGGCCTTGTCGCCGTAGGTCACCAGCGAGACGCGTTCGGCCGGGCCGCGTCCGCCGCTGGGCACCGGCACCCGCACCGCTTCCCCGCCGAGCAGCCCCTGCACGCGCACCAGGGAACGACGTGCCCGCTCGCCCAGCCCGGTGCCCGGATCGGTCGGCAGTCCGGCCCCGGTCAGCGCGTGCTGCAGGCCACCCGGATCCACCAGCTCCACCGGCTCCAGGATCAGGCGGGTCAGGGGTCCGTCCGGCCCCGACCCCGTGCCCGCCGTGGTGAGCCACCCCTCCAACTGCCAGCGGATGCGGTCGGCGGTGGCCTCCGGGGTCAGCGGTTCCGCGCACCGCCACGTCCGCGAATGGCGTTGGCCGCTGTCGGTGATCGCGTGCACGGTAAGCCGGGTGCAGGCCAGTGCCGCCGACATGAGCCGACGGTGCAGGTCCTCGGCGAGCCGTCGACCGAGGAAGGCCGCCGCGTCGATGCGGTCCACCGGCGGATCGCACTGATAGGTCACCTCGAGGTCCGGCGGGATCGGTGCCCGCGACGGACGACGACCCGGCCGCCCCGCCGCCATCCGATGCGCGCGGACGGCGTCGGACGAGAAGCGCGACGCCACGTCGGCGGGGTCGAGGGCCGCGAATCGGCCGAGCGTCCGAAGCCCCAAGCGCCACAACAGGTTCACCAGTTGGTCCCGCTCCGGAGACGACAGCGACGGCTCGATCGCGAGGTCGGCGACGGGCCGGTCGGCGAGGAAGTCGGCGTCGGATCCGGGCGGCACCACGCGCCCGGAGCGGGCGGCCAGCACCGCGGTGAACAGATTGTCGGCCACCCCGACCCGCCCGATCACGCCGACCGCCTCGACCGCTTCGGCGACGGCCTCGGCCAGTTCGGTCTCCCCGCCGAAGTAGCGGCCGGCGCGGTCGGCGGCCATCACCAGCAGCCCGGGGCGCAGCACCTCGGTCATCGGGACCACGGCGGTCACCGCGGTGGTGACCGGATCGAAGAAGCGGCCGTCGCGGTGCGGATCCGCCGGTGTCACCTGCAGTTCCGGGCAGGTCGACTGCGCCTGCCGTTTACGCATGCCGCGGCGCACCCCGGCGCGTCGAGCACTGCGCGAGCAGGCGACAACCCGCCCGGCAGCCAGCACCGCGATCGGTTCGCCGCCGACCAACCCGAGTCCCCGCGCGGCCGCGACGGCCGGCCAGTCCGGACACCACAGCGCCATCACGCGCTCCGACGCGGTCAATTCGCCACCGCCCAACCCGCGCGCGCGGGTGCCGCGGTCCGGCGACGGGTCGGTTCCACCGCTTCCAGCCGCAGGCTGCCGGGTTCCCCGATGCCCGGGGTCACCAGTTCGCAGCGCAGTCGGCGGGGCGCGATGCCGGTGCCGGACACCTCGACGTCCACCTGCAGTCCGCCGATGCGGCCGTAGCCGTTGCGCCGCAACGGAAGATGGCGATAGCCGGCCACGTCCCCGGAGAAGCGGACCGACGCCCCGGGCCAAGCGCCGGGCGGACCGACCACCAGCAGCGTCGACGCTTGTCGTCGTGCCCGACCGGTCAGCACGCGCGCCCGCGACGGCGTGACCCGGTCCACTCCGACCACCACCAGATCGATGCCGTCCAACAGCACCGCCGTCACCTCCAGCCGATCCCACGCCCCACTCCCGCGGGTCGACGGCGACTCCACCACCGCGATCCGCCCGAGGTCGGCTCCGAGATCCGCCGCCATCGCGAGGTTCAGTTCCGGGAGTCCCACCACGGCCGCGGTCGCACCAGCGGCACTGGCGGCCGCGAGCAAGGCGACCGGCAGCGTCATCGCCCCGCTCACCGAGACCACGGAGCCGGGCGCCAGCCCGCGCCGCGGCAGCAGTTCGGCGATCGGCGTCGGCACCGCCAGCATCGTCGAACCGCCCCCAGAGGATTCACTTCCGGAGGATTCACTTCCGGCGTTCGGGGCCGCATGGGGGCGGCCGGACATCTGCGCGAGCGTTCGCCGCAGTGCCGCCACGGTGGCGGCTTTCTCTACACTTTGATCGGACATGCGCTTCCCCTCGCGTGAGACGACCATTCGCTCCAGCGGCAGGGAAGATACCGTCGTTCGAACTTCTGTTCGTACAGTAACCCCGGGGTCCGACAATCGTCAACGAGAGGGATCGAGAGCATGCAGCAGCGCCTATTCGCCCTGGTCATCGCCATTCTGGCCACCGTCGCGGGCTGGCTCACCACCCTGACCTGGGCCGACATCGGCCCCGCTTTCGATACGCCGTTTCAGTGGAACGGCTTCGGGACCCTGACCACCGATCTCGATGAGGGATCGACCGCCGACCTCCAGGCGACGCCGCTGGGCATGTGGGTCGCCGTCGCCTGCCTGATCGCCCTGGTGGCCGCCGTCGCGATGGCCGTCCCGACGCCCGCGCTGGCCAATCCGCTGCGCCCGATCGCCGCCGTTGCCACGCTGATCGCCGCGGTGATCCCGATCGTCGTGCTGCTGCGCCCGAGTACGTTCCTGGGCGGCGTGTTCGACGCCATGGGGATCGGCCCGATCCTCACCGATGACCACTACGCCGACATCGTCGACGAGGTCCTGGCGCAACCCACCCTGATCGCCCTGGCCGTGGTGCTGGTGGTGCTCGCGGCCGTCTGCGTCGCCGCCGCCCTGGCTGCTCGCCCGGCGAAGCCCGCCGCGGCTGCGGAAGCCGCGGCGGCAGCCGAGTAGATTCGGACATCATGCAGCAGCAACAACGACGTCTCTATGCGTCGGTGATCGGCGTGGTCGCCGTCCTGGCGATCGCGACCACTCTTCTCCCCTGGGTGTCCCTGGACATGCTCGGCACCAAGGTCACCTGGAACGGCCTCGGCCAGACTTCTGACCTCGCCTTCTCCGAACGAGGTATCGGCCCGCATCCGTACGGGTGGTGGGTGGTCGCGGCCGCGTTCATCGCGATCCTGTCCACCGGTCTGTTGCTGAGTTCGAGCACTGTCGCCCGCAAGGCCACGGCGCCGGCGCTGTGGCTGACCGCCGCGGCCGCCCTCGCCGCAGCTGCGGTCCCGATCACCGCGCTGGTCGATCCGCCGTGGCTGATCGGCGACTTCGTGGTCGACATCGGCGCCCAGAATCTCGCGGAACTGATCGGCCGCGAGTTCCTCGTCGTTCCGGTCCTGAGCTTCACCATCGGCGCGCTGGTGATCCTCGCGCTGCTCGCGATCGCCACTGCCCTGACGGTCCGGCCGATCCGCATGCGCATTCGCGTCAGCATCGATCGCGGCACCGAGAAGAAGCCGGCCAAGCCCGCCCCGGCCCGCACCGTCGTGATCGACGACGACGAGCCCGCTACCCGATCTGCCGGTTCACCGCCCAGCGCGTGAGCGCGTTGCGGTTGGACTGCTGCGTCTTGCGCAGCACGTTGGAGGCGTGCGTCTCGACGGTCTTCACCGAGATGTACAGTTCCTCGGCGATCTCCCGGTAGGTGTAGCCGCGCGCCAGCAGGCGCAGCACCTCCATCTCGCGCCGGGTGAGCGAGTCCAGTTCCGGATCCAGCGCGGGCTCGGGCACCGGCGAGCGGCCGGTGAACGAGTCGAGCACGAAGCCGGCCAGGCGCGGACTGAACACCGCATCGCCCTCGGCCACCCGGCGCACGGCGTCGGCCAGTTCGCTGCCGCTGATGGTTTTGGTGACGTAGCCGCGGGCCCCGGCCCGGATGGTCGCGATCACGTCGGCGGCCGCGTCGGAGACCGACAGCGCCAGGAACACCGGTGCCTCCGAGCCGATCGCGTCGGCCACGCCGCGCAGCACGGCCACGCCGCCGCCGGCGGGCATGTGGACGTCGAGCAGCACCACGTCGGGCCGCTGCTCCACGATGCCGGCCACCGCGTCGGGCACGGTCCCGGCGTCGCCGATCACCTCGATCCCCGCCTCCGACGCCAGCTCGGCGCGGACGCCGGAGCGGAAGACGCCGTGGTCGTCGACCAGGAACACCCGGTACGTCATCGAACCTCCTGTTGTGCTGCGCGACGCGGCAGGCGCAGCGTCACGTTGGTGCCTTGTCCAGGGGCCGAGCGGACCGTCGCGCTGCCGCCGGCGCGTTCCATGCGGCCGGTGATGGATCCGGAGATGCCCTGCCGGTCGTCGTCGACGGCGTCGAGGTCGAAGCCCACGCCGCGGTCGCGGATGAAGACTTCCACGTGCTCGTCGAGCACTTCGGCGTACACGTCGATCTTCTCGGCGCCGGAATGCTTGGCGGCGTTGACCATGGCTTCGCGAGTGGCCGCGACCAGGGCGCTGGCCGACCGCGCCCACGTCTCGTCGCGCAGTTCGGCCGGGCTGGTGTCGCCGACGGTCACCGCTTCGATCTCGGTGCCGTACGACGATTCCACCTCCGCGCCGAGCGCGGCGATGGCGGCGGCGAACGACTCGCGCTGCTGCGCCGGGTCGCCGAAAAGCCAGATCCGCAGTTCGCGTTCCTGCCGTCGTGCCAGGCGAGCGACGGTCTCCGGGTTGTCGGCCTGCTTCTGGATCAGGGCGAGGGTCTGCAGCACGGAGTCGTGCAGGTGGGAGGCGATCTCCTCGCGTTCGGCGTCGCGGATACGGGCGGCGCGTTCGGCGTCGAGCGCCCGCAGCAGTCGCATCCACAGCGGCACCGTCAGCAGCACCACGCCCACCAGCGTCGCCAGCACCGCGAGCACCGTCGAATTGACGCCGCCGAGCGCCGACCCGCCGGCCACCACCATCACCACCAACCCGCCGATCACCAGCACCGCGCCGCTGATCAGCCGCAGCCAGGTGAACGCGGAACGATGGGCGCCGCTGCCGAGGCCGGTCACGTCCACTTCGCGCCACACCAGCGCGGCACCGCCGAGAGTGATGCCCACCGCGACCAACTGCTGGGCCGGAGCGTTGGAGGCCAGCATGAAGCTGGCTACCAGTGCGACGAGGCCCAGCGCGACGAGGCCGTAAGCCTGGCGTCGTTCCCGCGACGGCGCGCGTTGGGTGTCCTCGCCGAGCGGCACGAAGAACCACAGACCCGCGTACGCCATCGCGCCCGCGCCGGCCAGTGCGGTGAGGACCACGAAGACCACGCGCACTCGGAAGACGTCGACACCGAGGTGGTCGGCGAGGCCGCCGGCCACTCCGCCCACCACTTTGCCGCCGTTGCGCCGGTGCAGCGTCGGCGTCGTCGTCGTCGTGCGGGATACGTCGGTTCTCATCACCTTCGATACTGGCACGCCCGGAGGCTTTTAAGCGCGCCCCGCGGCAGAGTTCAGGGACCATCTCAGGGTGGTTCCCGATACCTCGGCGTCGGCGCCGACACCAGGATGGAGTCATGGACACAACGACGCTCTCCGACCTCTGGGCCACCCGTCCCGTTCGACGTCGACAAGGCCACAAGGTGGCCGGCGTCTGTTCGGGCTTCGGTGCGCGGTACAACGTGGATCCGACGTTGGTGCGCGTCGCGCTCGTCGTGGCCACGATCTTCGGCGGCGCCGGGATTCTGCTGTACGTGATCGCCTGCTTCGTGCTCCCCGCCGACCGCACGCCCCGCGCGGAGAGTCCCGCCGAACAGCACCACGGCCACTTCCGCTGGGGCTCGCTGATCCCCCTCGTCATCCTCGCGGTGGTGCTCTCGGCGATCTTCGGCGGCGACAACTGGAGCGGCAGCGGCATTCTCAGCACCGGCCTCCTCCTGTTCGGCTGGTGGCTCCTCTACCAACGCACCCCCACCCTCCCCCGGCACCTCCGCCACTCCACCCCGACCCCTGAGCCTGTCGAAGGGTCTTCACTTCCGTTCCTGAACCTGTCCCCACCTCTACGGGCCCGACATCCCCGATCGCTGAGCAGGTCCCGGTCCCTGAGCCTGTCGAAGGGTCAACCACGACGACGGTCGCCGAAGGCCCACCCACCCCACCCGCCTGGGACCCGCTCGGAGCAGCCCCTTCGCGTGGGATCTCCCTCACCCGCGCCCACCGCCGGCCCCAGCCCGACATCCGCGCTCTCCCGTCACCCCGATCACGCTGGGCCTGGCCCTGCTCGTAGTTGCCGGCGGCACCGCCGCGCACACGGCCGGAATGGACTGGTTCACCGTCAGCCGGATCGCCTCCCTCGCCCTGCTGGTGATCGGCGGAGGACTCCTCATCTCCGCCCTGCAGCGTCGCCCCGAGGGTGCCTCGAGCTCCGGACTGGTCTCGCTCGGCGCCCTGACCGCCGCCGTCGTGATCGTCTCGGCACTGGTCGACGCTTCCGGCTGGAATCCGCCCAAAGGCGGTATCGGCGAACGCAATTGGCCCGTCACCGAACAGTCCCAGCTGCGTGACCATTACGAGCTGACCGTCGGCTCCACCGTCTTGGACCTGCGGCAGCTGCCCTCCCTCGACGCTGACCGAACGATCAGCCTGGAGCAAGGTATCGGCGAGATCGTCGTCTGGCTGCCCGACGACGTCCGCGTCCGCCCGGAGTGCAGCGTCACCGTCGGCGACTTCGCCTGCCCGCCCAACGTCGTGGGCGGCAAGGACGACAGCCCGATCCTCACCATCAACGCCCACGTGGGCATCGGCAATGTGGAGATGAAGCAATGAACGACGACCTGCAGAACGCTGACCCGCACGCCGCGCCCGAACTTCGCCGCAGTCCCTGGCTGGCGGTCGCCGGTCTCCTCGCGATCGCTGTCGGCGCGTGGGGTGTCGCCGGCGGCCCCGACCTGCCGGATCTGACGATCCTGCCGTGGGTGCTGATCGGCGTCGGCGTCGTGGCCGGAGTGGTGCTCATCGCGAGCGGTCTGCGTCGTCCGTCGAGCTGATCGATGGCGATCCTGTCGTATCCCGCCGCCGCCCAAGCCACGCTTCTATCGGCGGTTATCGCACACCGGTCAAGAACTCTGGACAGTAAGCCGGCTCTTCGTATTTCAGAGTGCGTTGACCCTTTCGGCGAGCTGACCGGAATGCAGTAGGGACCGCAAGATGTAGTGGTCGAGGTTGCGGAAGCCCTGGGCGATTCCGCGGAGGTGTTCGAGGCGTCCGTTGATGGCTTCGACGGGTCCGTTGGAGACGCCGGTGTCGAAGTAGGCGAGGATGTCGGCGCGCCTGTTCCATAGGCTTCGTCCGAGTTGAGCGAGCTCGGTCAGGCCGGCGGGTAGTCCGGTGCGGATCCGTCGCAGGATCTTGTACATGAGTTTCTTGCCCTCGCGGCGGTGTCGGTGTTCGTAGGCGGCGATGAGCTGCTGATACACCTGATAGGTGATCTCCACGGCGGCGTGTGCGTCGTGGCTGGTCAACGACTCGAACAGTCGGATCTTCTGCTTGTCGGTGAGGAGTTCGGTGCGGGTATGCAGGATCCGGCGGATCTTGTAGAGCGGGTCGTCTTTACGGCCCCGGTGCCCACACACCTGCTGCTGGATCCGTTGCCGGCACCGGTCCAATTTCGTCGCGGCCAGATGCACGACGTGGAACGGATCCATCACCACCCCGAGCGGTGGGGAGTTCTTCGGTGGTGGCGCTCTTGTAGCCGGTGAATCCGTCCATCGCCACGACCTTGATCCGATCCCGGAACCGTTGGTCTCGCGCCTGCATCCACTGCTTGAGGACCTGTTTGGATCGTCCGCCGATCATGTCGAGCAGCCGTGCCGGGCCGGTCCCGTCGATGACCGGAGTCAGGTCGATCAGGACCGTGACGAAACTCGGTTCCCCTTGTCCGCGAACATGTTTCCACTTGTGCTCGTCCACACCGAGGCAGCGGACCCCGTCGAGGTGGTCGCCGTCGTAGACCAAGGCGCGAGCGGCGTCTGTAGCGATCTGGTTGACCGTGCTCCACGAGATCGCGAGGTTCGCGGCCACGGCGGCCACGCTCATCTTGTCGACCACGATGCGCTGCAAAATCCAGCGTTCGGTCCTGGTCGTGACCACTGCTCGCGGTCGGGCGATGTGGTCGATCCTCGCGCGGAAGACCGACCTGGAGCAGTCGCTGGTGTGGCAGACGAACCGCGGAACCGCCACGTGCAGGAGGACTGGATAGCCGGCGGCGGGCGTGTCGGTCAGGACCCGTACGACCCGATCGCGTGGTTGACCTGCCATATTGCAGTCCGGGCAGCGTCGATCGGGGTCGAGGACCTCGCAGAAAATGTGGGTCCGGTCATCGGCGCCGACGGCCGCACCGGTGATCGTCACGCCCAACTCGACGGTTCGGCAGATCGTGTCGGCAACATCGGAAGTAAGCTCAGCCATGGGTCCTGTGGTGTGCGTCGGGGTTGTTGAGGAACTTCCATGATCACACCCAGGGCCCGCCTACATCTTGTGGTCGCCCGCGCTCGTCCCGAACCTCACCTACGCACTCTTAGATCCGAAGAGCCAGTAAGCCTTCACCGACGCAGAGAAGAGGTTGACACCCCGGTTGAAGTCGTTGCCGGTTTCCACCGTCAAACTTCCGTCATCACCTTCTTCACCACCCACGAAAATCTTGAGAACGTCGGTCTTTGACGCTCCTTCGCGCAGCCGCTGGCAGACGCCCTCTCCGATCTCGATCAGATCCGCGTCCTCGCCGACCCTCCAGTAGTCATCCAGCTCCGAAAGAAACAGCCGGTCCGGGCCGGTGAGTTCACCTCGGCGATAGCTGGTCACAGGGGTCGAGTCCTCACTCGACAAGTTCTCCGCAGCTATCGTGCTTGCCGTCTTGTCGATGGAATCTGCCGAGCAAGCACTGAGCCCCATAACAGCAGCAGCGCCGATAGTCAGAAACACTCCGAAATGTTGACCGCGCATGATCCGCAGCACCTTCCTCTCATGTTGGTGAGAGGACTATCTCTCATGGCACCGACAAAATGATTCGTGCCAGCCTGGGCAGTTGACTTGAAATCATCAGACGCACCTAACTTGCATATTCAATTACAAATTGATTCGCTCGCAACTAATCTCAGGCACAGCATGCAATTGAGAACATCTGGCCGACTTCGTTTTGGGGAATGGCGACTAACGACGAATCTCGCGCATCAGGATCGGCGACTGCGCCATTCCAGCTGACCGCCGATCTTGTCGTACGCCGCCACTACTCTGCGCGGCATGGAAACCACGAAGACCTCTGACGCCATTTGCCCGGTGCCGCGCATGATGGGCTGGTTCGACGTCGCCGCCCGCGTCCGATACGCATCCGACGACGGCAAGATCGTCCGCTACGCGCACGACACCTACCTCGACGCGCACGACCAGGACGGCCCAGTGTTCATGGGCGACGGAATCGAGATGATGTTCCACCACCTCGGCCTGCAGCTTCCCCGCGGCGAAGAGCTCTACAACTTCTGCGACGCGGTCACCGCCGGCTTCGCCGAAGCCACCGCAGTCGAGATCCCCCTCGACGACGGCGAACTCCTCCTGGAACTCACGCCCTGGCAGGAAGTCCCGGGCAGCCTGCTGAGCTAGCGACTGCCCGGAGCCACCGAGCTCAGACGAGTCCTACCGCGCGCTGCCACTCGGCGACCGCCGAGTCGAATTCCCGGTAGAACTCGTCGAGCCGGTCCTGTTCGCGCTGCTTCGCCGCCAACACCTCGACGTCGTTCTCCACCGGCGACAGATCCAAGCCATGGATCGGCTGAGCTGCCCGTGCCTGACCGCACACCGCGCATTGAGCCCAGCCGAACACGCACCCGGCGCACTCGCAGTCGTCGCCCCAGCAACGGCCGGGACCGCACTCCTCCCGGCACCGGCCTGACTCCTCGACGACCAAGCCGAGCTGTTCGCGCACGACGTGGAATTGGTGCCATCGTTGCGCCGACGCTTCGCTGTAGCGGCGGGCATGTTCGGCGAGCGACCAGTTGACGGGAGCCAGCGCCCGTACCTCACACAGCTCCACGGCGCCCCGCAGGACGTTCGCATTCGACAGCCGCGTCGAGCGGCTTCGATGGCCGATTGGACAGCACGAGGAATGCGTACTGGCGGGAATCGAAGTAGTCGTCATTCATGGGGTGAGGCTAAGCCGCGGGTACGACAATCTCCGAGGTGAAGCGTGGTTCTCGCACTTCGACCGACTGCTCAGGAAAGCGCTTCTCGGTCGTCGCCGACGATCTGCACCTCCGCAGCCGGCTGAATCGCCTAGACCACCGCTTTGGAGAACTGAGGAGTAAGCGGCCCGAGTGACTCAGCAAGGCCGAGCACAGAACGAGGCGGATGCTGGTTTCGTCCTACCAGTTCTGCCATCGCGCCGAGAACCAGATCGGGGTCCAGATCGAGTTGATCGAGCAAAAACTCGTCCGGCGTGATGGCTTCGACATCATTAGGGGTGCACGCCCGTTTCGGGAAGTCCCTGACGTTGGCAGTCACAATCAGTGCAGCACTAGAAGAAACGGCAGCGGCCAGGACGTGCCGGTCCTTACGGTGGTTCTTCATCGATGGCACGAGCGTCGAGTACCCGGCCGCGTGATCCTCGGCATGAGGGAAGGCTCGACGCATTTGCGTGATCCGACGATCGATCTGATCCTCGGTGAGCCCGAACGACTTCTTCCGCAGGTTTCGTTCGACCTCATCAAGCAGGTCTGGAGTCCAGACTGGATCAAACAGGTCGTGAGCTGCCAGCGTCAGGAGCAGGTTGTTCAGATTCTGCGGCAGCATCACGCAGGCGTCCAGGACGACGCGGAAGGACGAGGCCATCTGCTATCGGGTGGCGGTGAATCCATCGGGACCGGGTGCGGTCGGCTCCGGCGCAGAAAGTCGGTCCAGCGCGTCCTCGCGTTGCTCCCGAATTCGCTGCTGATAGGCCAGGACGTCCACCAACTGGATGCGGCGGTGACGGCCGGGCCTGGTACTGGGGATTTCGCCCTCGCTGAGCAGCCTGACGAGTGTGGGTCGACTGATGCCGAGGATGTCGGCGGCCTCCTGCGTCGTCAGCTGGGTCCGTTGCGGGGTGAGAGTGACCGCGGTACCGGAGGCAAGAGTCGTGAGCGCAGCCAAGAGGAGTTGGCGGAGCTCGTCGGGGAGCTCCGCCGATTGGCCGCCCGCCTCGACGGTAAGGCCGCCTGGCGCATTGAGAACGTCCAGGAGGTGGTCGAAGCGACGCTGACCGACCGCACCGCCCGGGTTGCCGGGAAGCACCGTCTGCTCCATCAAGGCTGTCATAAGTTCATGGTAATTCGAAAAATACGAAAGGTCGATGGTCGCGTACTCGCAGCTGCCGTCCCACTCACAACGTCAGAGTCACCGCTGGGGTGACCTACCGCAGCACGTCCAACGTCGGGATCTGCGACTTCAACATTTCCAACTGGCTCTGGATCAGCGCGAAGTCGGTGACCGGCTGAGACGCGTTCAGTCGGATCTGCGCGGCGCTGGTGATCGCGTCGTCGAGACCGTCGCGGAACACCTGCAGCCGGGACCACGACTCCTGCGCGGCCTGAGTCTGCGGACTGCCGGCCCCGGTGAAGCCCGGCTCCAACGTGCGGCCGAGCGACGCGAGGTCCTCCGCGAGCGTCAACTGCGTGTGCAGGTCTCGAGAGACCTCGCCCAACCAGCCACGGACCGACTCCGCCCGAGTCGCCGCGCTGACCTCGTCGAACACGCGGATCTTCTCGTAGCAGATCGCCAAGCACTGGCCCCACCCGTCCGTCGCCGACATCCGCGGTGGCGGCGGAAAGTAGCCCGTCGCCGGTGCGAAAGCAGGCGCCGGATGGACCTGCGGCGCCGCCGGCCGACGACGGTGTCGGATGTACAGGAACCAGAACACGACAGCCGCCACGAAGTAGAAGATCGTCCCGCCGACCCGATCGGCGGCGGTGTTCCCGTCGGTGAAGGGCATCACGAACACACCGATCGTGCAGAACACCGCGAGGGCGATGCGCCAATGCTCCTTGAAGAAAGCCTTCATTGATTCCCCACTCACTCCGAACGTGCCGAACCCGCATCGACCGGCGGCGGCGCAGGCAGTCTGTCGTTTCCGAACCATCCTCCCCGACGCCAACCGTAGTCGTCGAACGCCCACGGGAGCTGGTCGCCGGAGCGACTGAGCTCCACGAGTTGCCGGAACCACTCCGCATATCGCGGGTCGGAGCGCTTCTCGGTCAGCTTGAGCTCGGCAAGGATCAAATCGCCGACCGCGCGCAGCGGCGTCGCGCCGGTCACCACACCGCGGGCGAACTGCTCGACGTCGCTGTTGCTGTAGACGATGGTCGGCGACGTCGGCACTTCGAATCGGACGTCCGGCTGGTCGCGGGTCATGCCGGCCTCGATCTGCAGCCGCCAGTGAAAGCCCGACGGGCTGATCGACGGCAACGCTCGCACGTTCTCGTACCCCCGACGATGCAGATCTTCGATGCCCTCCAGGAGCCGAATCGGCACCGACGTGCCCAGGTAGTAGCGCAGTCGCTTGGCCAGCCCTTGATCCGGCGTCACCACTGCCACCGATTCGACCCGGGTGTCCGTCGCGGCGATGGTGTCGATGGCGACGGCGATCGCGTCCTCCAACGGCCAGCCGTAGGCGCCGGCCGAGATCAGCGGGAACGCGACCGACTCCACGCCGAGCTGGTCGGCCACCGCCAGGCTGTTCCGGTAGCACGACTCCAACAGGACCCGATTCCGTTGCCCCGCAGCGAAATTCGGTCCGACGGTGTGGATCACCCAGTCGACCGGCAGGTTCCCGGCCGCCGTGTAACCCGCCTGGCCTGTGGGCAGCCCGTCGGGGAATCGCCGAATGCAGTCCTCCAGCACCAGCGGTCCGCCGACGCGGTGGATCGCTCCGTCGACTCCCCCGCCGCCCCGCATGCGCGAGTTCGCCGCGTTCACCACGGCGTCGGTGGCGATCGCGGTGATGTCGCCGCGCACGATCTCGATGTCAGTCATGGCGTGATTGTGCATCGCCCCTCCGACAACCAACGGCCGTCGGGAGCTGGATCGATCTAGTGCCGGGCTCTGGTCAGCGGATCACCAGATCGTTCTTGGTGGCACTGAGCGTGATCGCGGCGATCTGCTTGCCGCGCATCCAGCCGTTCACGAACCGCTTGACCGCCGGGTCGGTCTTCCGCTTGGCCCACACCGCGTCGGGCAGTTGGACGGCACCGACCAGGTGCCGCGGCTTCGCTGTCAGCCCGGGCTGCGACGGCGACATCCGCATGCCGTCCGCCGTGTGCAGAAGGACCGGAATCCTGGTGCCGCTCGGGGTGATCACCGCCGCCTCCCGGGTGGTGACCGCGGGATCGAAGTTCTTCACCGACAGCGTGTAGCCGGACGGGTCGGCCTTCAACCCGATCCGATCCAACATCCGCGGATCGACGATGCTGTAGGGCAGACCGACGTCGATCAGCGTCTGGCCGTCGACCAAGGCCGTGCGCGACGGCAACGAACCGGTCAGGTTCCAGGGCGCCGGCGCAGACAGCGTCTCGGCAGAACGATCGACCGACGAGTTCTCCAACAACTCGCCTTGCAGTTCGCCTCCGGTCTCGGTGAACTGCCACTGCTGCGCGTGAAGTCGCTTGTGCCAGAACCCGGTTCGGCCGTCGCGCCGCCCTTCCACCCGCAGTTCCCGGTTCTCCGCGCAGGGGCCGGGCGAGAAGACGGTGAGCGCCGACGTGATCTCGCCGGGGATCTTCGGCTGCGACTCCCATTCCGGTGCGGGCAGTTGGACGGCCGCGGTGGAGCGGTCCAGCAGCTCCTGCGGCAGGCTGCCGGCCGACGGCTTACCCTTCTGCGAGTCCCAGCTGTAGCGGAAGAACACCGAGTCCGAGCCGGAGGAGTCGAAATCGAAAGTGCGCGTGAACATGTCGCCGTAGCGGTTCGTCACGAAGATGGTCGACGCCGACGCCGACAGCGCCACCATCTGAAGCCGACCACCAAGTGGGCTGCCGATCTCGTAGCTGCGGTCGTTCGGGAGCCACGGGTCGGCGTAGCCGATGCGGCTGCCGTCGCCGTACAGGTACGGAACCATGGTCATCTTGGCGCCGCCGCTCGGGTGCACGCGGCCGGCGATGTCGAGGTACTCCTTGTTGTCCCACGGCGACGTCACCGACAGCGCCCAGCCATTCGGCCGCACGGCGTCCGCCGGGAGCGTCTGACCCGAACCGGTCCAGAGCATTGCGCCCCAGCTCGACGTCCAATTCCACAGCAGCGGCGACTGATTCACCGGATCCATAGTGTAGATCCACCGATTCTTGTCGATGGCGACCAGTTCGTCGTCGTCGAGCGAGATCGCGGTGAACTGACCCTTGAGGCACGACGGCAACGGCACCACCCGCCACTGTTTGCCGTTCCGCGGCCGTGCCAGCAGCTTGCCGCCGGGCAGCAACGTGAACTCCCAGTACCGGTTGAACTGGGTCCGCTCGGTCCGCAGATCGACCCGCGCGGGAGCAGAAGTGCCGGTGTACCGCGGGAAGGTGTCGAAGCCGCGCCGATCACCGGTGGACGGAATCCCCGGCGGCACCTGCCCGGTGCCGAACGGAACGCACGCGGCGGGGCGGGACCGATCAGCGCTCGCCGGACCTGCGACCACTGTCTGCATCAGCGGCAGCAACCCGATCGCGGCGACAGCCGCAGCGGCAACTCGTCGACGGGCCCGATCCGATCGCGAGATCTCGTGTCCGCCAGACAGTTTCGCAGGCTCACCGATCAATGCGTCGCTCCTCCGTGCGGCAGGTCATGCCGGGGACAGACGCTGCGTTGGGTGGTCGCTTCCCATCATGCAACGCGAACGACTACGGATTCAGCATCTCGCGACACTGCTCGGTTGTGTGTTGCGCGATGCACTCGGCCCACTTGGTCTGCTCATCGGCCCACTTGTGCTGCGGCGTCTGGCCGACGTTCGCGCGCCACTGGTAGTCGTCGCACATGATCGCGACGCCAAACGCCTTGCGGCGCCCGGCTCACTCCCACTCGATGGTGCCCGGCGGCTTGCTCGTCACGTCGAGCACCACGCGGTTCACGTCCGGCACCTCGTTGGTGATGCGGGTGGAGATGATCTCCAGCGTCTCGTAGGGCACGCGCGTCCAGTCGGCGGTCATCGCGTCTTCCGACGAGACCGGGCGCAGCACGATCGGGTGACCGTAGGTCCGTCCGTCGCCCTGCACGCCCACGCTGCGGACGTCGGCCAACAGCACCACCGGGCACTGCCAGATCTGACCGTCGAGACCGGCCGCGGTCAGTTCCTCGCGGGCGATCAGGTCGGCCTTGCGGAGCAGGTTCAGTCGGTCGGCGGTCACTTCGCCGACAATGCGGATCGCCAGGCCCGGGCCGGGGAACGGCTGCCGGTTGACGATCTCCTCGGGCAGGCCCAGTTCGCGGCCCACCGCGCGGACCTCGTCCTTGAACAGCAGGCGCAGCGGCTCCACGAGCGAGAACTCGAGGTCCTCAGGCAGGCCGCCGACGTTGTGGTGGCTCTTGATGTTCGCGGTGCCGCTGCCGCCGCCGGATTCGACGACGTCCGGGTACAGGGTGCCTTGGACCAGGAAGTCGATCGTCTGGCCGGCCGACGCCTTGTCGCCGAGCACCTCGGACACCGCGCCCTCGAAGGAGCGGATGAACTCGCGGCCGATGATCTTGCGCTTGGTCTCCGGGTCGGACACCCCGGCCAGGTGGCCCAAGAAGGTCTCCTCGGCGTCGACGGTCACCAGGCGCGCACCGGTCGCTGCGACGAAGTCGGTCTGCACCTGCTCGCGCTCGCCCGCCCGCAGCAGGCCGTGGTCGACGAAGACGCAGGTGAGGCGGTCGCCGATGGCGCGCTGCACCAGCGCCGCGGCGACAGCGGAGTCCACGCCGCCGGACAGGCCGCAGATGGCCAGACCGTCGTCGCCCACCTGTGCCTTGATGTCGGCGATCAGCGACTCGGCGATGTTGGCCGCGGTCCACGTCGGCTTCAGACCGGCCACCTCGTACAGGAAGCGGGTCAGCACTTCCTGCCCGTGCGGCGAGTGCATCACCTCCGGGTGGTACTGCACGCCGGCCATCCGACGGTCGAGGCACTCGAACGCGGCGACCGGGGCGCCCGGCGTCGAGGCCGTCACGGTGAAGCCCTCCGGCGCCGACTGCACGGCGTCGTTGTGGCTCATCCACACCGGCTGGGTGTCGGTGAGGCCGTGGTGGAGCACGCCGCCGTCGCCGGCGACGTCCATCATGGTGCGGCCGAACTCGCTGACGCCGGTCTTGGCCACGGTGCCGCCCAGCTCAGCGGTCATCTTCTGGAAGCCGTAGCAGATGCCGAACACCGGAATGCCCTGGTCGAAGAGCTGCGGATCAATCGACGGCGCATCGTCGGCGTAGACCGACGACGGCCCGCCGGACAGGATGATCGCCGCCGGGTCCTTCGCCAAGAACTCGGAAAGCGGCGCGTCGTGCGCGATCACTTCCGAGTAGATGCGTGCCTCGCGCACCCGTCGCGCAATGAGCTGCGCGTACTGGGCACCGAAGTCGACGACGAGGACAGGGCGCGGGTGGTCAGCCGAGGATTCCGTCACGGAAGTCAGTCTATCGGCGCAAGCCCTCGATCCCCGAGTCAGCCCGAAGAACGCTCAGCCGCTGTTGCCCGCCGTCGCCTTCTTACCCAGCCCCGCGCTGAGACTGCCGCACCGCTTCAGATCGGCGTGCTACCGCCAGCCTGCAACCCATGCTCGTCGCACGGGAGGGCACGCCAACTCCTCTGCGCGTCCGCCCTTGCTTGCGGCCACCGATTGGTTTCACCAGTTGCCAGCACACCCCTCCATCGCTTGACCAGCGCGTTTACAAGTGCCGCAACCAAAAACACCCCGGTGTTCCACTAGTTCCGCTCGTCCACCTCCAACGAAAGGAACTCCGATGTTCATCCCCATCGCCTTCATCATGGCCCTGATTCTGTTGCCTCTGGTCGCAGCGGCTGCGAAGTTCGCCGTCGCCCCCGCGGGCGGCCTCTCCATGCTCGGGCTCGTCGTCTGGCTCACGGCAGGCTTGTGGCCGGCGGTTCTCACCGTCGGAGCGATCCTCGCGCTGTGTGGAGCATTCCCCCGCATGGCGTATGTCGGTGCCGTCGTTTGGGGCGCGATCCTCGGCCTGCCCACGTTCCTGCTCACCGCCGCAATCGGCGCACCGATGTGGCTCGCCGCGGGGCTCGGCATTGTCGTCGCGTCCGTGCCGTTCAGCAGTTTGACCAAGACGGCCTGACCGGCTTCCTCGACGCGCTGCCGCGCACCTAAAACACTGGCGCGGCGGCGCGTCCTTCCCTTCGGATTTGCCCCACTTCATTGCGGTAGGCCTCGGCGACGTCAGCCAAGGTGCGGCCGAGCCGACACAGAGTTCTGACCAGCAGGAGTAGCAGCACGCGGCCACCGGTTCGGGTGTGGCCCCTGGGGCATGTGCGCAGAAGACGCCAAGTAGTGTCGGCATGCACCGATAGTGTGAGGCTGGTCGCAATGCCTTGCGGTCGAAGCAGGTATTGAACGACCTAGATGGGGGGAGCATGGACGTCTTCGGAGTGCACGGTCAGATGATCGACGATTATCGCTCCTTCACGTCGTCGTCGGTCGACGTTCTCGACCCGACAATTCGCCAACACATCGACGACTTGGCCGAGTCGAATGAACAGTGGCCGGAACCGTGGCTCTCCCTCAACCCGGTGTTCGCCTCCGGCGGGTCGATCGACGAACTCGTCACTGAGGGTCTGCTGCACCCCGAGTGCGAACGGATCTTCCGGCCGAAGTCCGGCCCGGACGACGCGGGCGGTCGACCGATCACGCTGCACCGCCACCAGCGCGAGGCGATCGAGGCCGCGGGTACGGGACAGTCCTATGTGCTGACCACCGGCACCGGTTCGGGAAAGTCGCTGGCGTACATCATCCCGATCGTCGATCGCGTCCTACGGATGGATCCGAAGCCGCCCGGCGTGAAGGCGATCATCGTGTACCCGATGAATGCGCTCGCCAACAGTCAGGTCGGCGAGTTGGAGAAGTTCCTGCGCTACGGATTCGGCGAAGGTGGCGAACCGGTGACCTTCGCCCGCTACACGGGTCAAGAGTCCGCGGAGGAACGGCAGGCCACTCTCCGGAATCCGCCGGACATCCTGCTCACCAACTACGTGATGCTCGAGTTGGTGCTCACTCGGCCCGAGGAGCGGCGCCGCTTGGTGCAAGCCGCCCAGGGGCTACACTTCCTCGTTCTCGATGAACTGCACACCTACCGGGGGCGTCAGGGCGCCGACGTCGCCATGCTGGTCCGCAGGGTCCGCGATGCTTGTCAGTCGCCGAATCTGCAGTGCGTCGGAACCTCGGCGACGATGGCCAGCGCCAGCACCGCAGCCGATCAGCGATCAGTCGTTGCGCAGGTTGCCAGTCAGGTTTTCGGCACTGAGGTGACTCCAGACCGGGTGATCGGTGAGACGTTGGCGCGGGCGACGATCGGAGATTCGGCCGACGAGTCGACCCTCAACAGCGAGATCCTGGCCGGTGGCGCTGTCGGCGACTATCAGCAGCTCGCCGCGTCCCCACTGGTGACCTGGATCGAGTCCGAGTTCGGTCTGGCCATCGACGATGCCACTGGCGCGATCGTCCGTCGACGACCCGTCACCGTGCACGATGCCTCCGCCCGGCTCGCCGGCCTGACTGGCCAAACCCGGGACGAATGCGAGACCGCGATCCGGGCCACGCTGATGGCGGGATCGGCGCAGCCTCATCCGACCACGGGGCGCCCGCTATTCGCCTTCCGACTGCACCAGTTCCTGTCCAAGGGCGACACCGTCTACGTGTCGATCGAGCCCGAGGACATCCGTCACGTCACGTCGACATACCAGGTCGTGGTGCCCGGCGAGCCGCACAAGGCGCTGATGCCGTTGGCCTTCTGCCGCGAGTGCGGCCAGGAGTATCTGGTGGTGGCGCGCACCGAACAGCGCAACACCGTGCGCTACCGACCGCGACGCGACCGGGATGCGAGTGGTGGTGACGACGCCAACGGCTACCTCTATGTGTCCACCGACCAGCCGTGGCCGGCCGATCCGATCGCCGACGGCCGTTACCCGGACTCGTGGATCGCCGACGGTCAGATCGTCGACCGCCTCAGCAAGCACCGGCCGCGACCGGTGCGCGTCGGTCTCGACGGCGCCGAGACTGACGACGGCCTCCCGATGACGTATGTCCCGTCGCCCTTCCGCTTTTGCCTGCGCTGCAAGATCTCCTACGAGCAGGCACGCGGGAGCGACTTCGCCAAGCTCGCGACGCTTGACGCGGAGGGCCGTAGTTCAGCGGTCTCGGTCCTGTCGGCGTCCATCGTCCGATCCCTGAAACAAATGCCTGCCGACGCCCTGCCCGCCGACGCCCGCAAGCTCCTCACCTTTGTCGACAACCGCCAAGACGCGAGCCTGCAGGCCGGTCATTTCAATGACTTCGTCCAGGTGGTGCAATTGCGCGGAGCCCTGCACCGCGCGCTGACGCAGTGCGGTTCGCTGCGCCACGACGATGTGGCGCAGCAGACCGTTGCAGCGCTGGGCCTCCCGTTTGACTCGTATGCCCAAACTCCCGACGCCCAGTACGGTGCACGAGCGGCGGCCGAGCGCGCCTTCGCCGGGTTCATCGAATACCGCCTGTATGCGGATCTGCAGCGCGGCTGGCGGGTCACCATGCCGAACCTGGAACAGACCGGACTCCTACGCATCGACTACGAGTCGCTGCCGGAGATCGCTGGCGACTCCGACTTGTGGCGGGCCACCGCGGCCCCATTGTCGTCAGCGCGCAGCGGCGAGCGCGAAGATCTGTGTCGCATCGTCCTCGACGAGTTCCGACGGGAGTTGGCGATCGACGTCGAATGCCTGTCCCTCGACGGCTACGAACGACTCCGCAGGTCCTCAGATCAGCACCTGACTGGGTTGTGGGCGCTCGCCTCCCGCGACATCGCTCCCATCGTGGCCAGTGTGTCCACCCGCAGCGGCTCCCCCGGCCGCCCCCGCCAGGAAGTACGTTTCACCGGCCGCTCCGCCCTGGGCCGCTACATCAAGGACCGCAGCGGTCTGCGCCGGCTGGACGGCACCGCACTCGACACCGCAGACGCGCAAGAAGTGATCGAGCATCTGCTCGACGTTCTCGCCCGCGTCGGACTTCTGAACAAGGCCACGAATACGCCAGCCGACGGCCCCACGTACCGACTCAAAGCCTCCGCAGTCATCTGGGCTCTCGGCAACGGTGTTGCCGGCGCGCCGGATCCGCTGCGTCGAACGGCCGCCGCCGACCAGGGATTGAGGATCAATCCCTTCTTCCAAAACCTGTACCGGGATACCGCCGCCTCTCTCGCGGGCCTGCGGGCGCGCGAGCACACCGCCCAGGTCGAGTCGCACGATCGACAGGAGCGAGAGGACGAATTCCGTTCCGGCGCACTGCCATTGATGTTCTGTTCCCCCACCATGGAGTTGGGCGTCGACATCGCCAGCCTCAACGCCGTCGGTCTTCGCAATGTGCCGCCGACCCCGGCTAACTACGCGCAGCGATCCGGCCGGGCCGGCCGGTCCGGGCAGCCGGCCCTGGTCGTCACCTATTGCGCCACCGGCAATTCCCATGATCAGTATTACTTCCGCCGGTCGCGCGACATGGTCGCCGGTTCAGTGGCTGCGCCGCGTCTGGACCTGACGAACGAGGCCCTCCTCGCTTCGCATCTGCACGCACTGTGGCTGTCGGAGACCGGCGCCGACTTGCGGTCGCGGATGCCGCAGCTACTGGACGTCGGCGATCCAGGAAAGCCGATCAACGCCGATCTCGCCACGGCGATCGGCGATCCGGATGCGATCACCCGAGCCATCGCTCGTGCCGAGCAAATCACTCTGCCGCTGCGCGAGGACCTGGAGCGGACGCCGTGGTGGCACGAACAGTGGGTGGCCACGGTCATCGGCGCAGCACCGCGTTCCTTCGACGCCGCATGCAACCGGTGGCGGGACCTGTATCAAGCAGCAATGGCCGACCAGGATGAGCAGAACCGGATCGTCCTGGACACATCAGCGCTACCCAAAGCCCGAAAGGCCGCCGAGTCGCGGCGTCGTGAGGCCGAACAGCAGCTCCGCCTGCTGCGAAACGAAGACTCCGACCGCGGCCATTCGGACTTCTACACCTACCGATACTTCGCCTCCGAAGGTTTCCTACCCGGGTACAGCTTCCCGCGGCTGCCGTTGGCGGCCTACATTCCCGGCGTGCGATCGGCCGCCGGACGCGGCGACGGCGGCGACTACCTGCAGCGTCCCCGCTTCCTCGCAATCAGCGAGTTCGGCCCGGGTTCGCTCATCTACCACGAGGGCGCCCGATACGAGGTCCAGCGAGTGCAGATCCCGATGGCAGCCGGTGGTATCGGGACTGTGGACTTGCAGGATGCGCGCCGCTGTGAGGAGTGCGGCTATCACCATCAGCGGCAGGCAGGGCTGGACGTGTGCGAGAACTGCAGCGCGAGCCTGGCACCACCGCGCACTCAGCTGATGCGCATGCAGACCGTCTTCACCCGTCGCCGCGAACGCATCTCGTCCGACGAGGAGGAGCGTCGTCGGGCCGGGTTCGAAATGGAGACGTCGTTCCGGTTCAGCCAGCACGGCCCGCGATCCGGTCGAGTGAATGCCGCCGTCGTCGGCAACGACGGTCCCCTCGCCGAACTGACCTACGGCGACACCGCCACGGTTCGGGTAACCAATCTGGGGCGTCGCCGACGGAAGAATCCCAACGTGCTCGGCTACTGGCTCGACACGGTCAAAGGCCATTGGCTCAGTGATAAGGCCGCCGCCGATGCCACACCGCAGGACGACGATCTGCCGGCAGCCGATGAAACGCCCACAAAGGCCAAGGTGATCCCCTATGTGGAGGACACCCGCAACATCGCCGTGGTGCGACTGTCGGCGAGCGTCGACGAGACGGTCGCCACCACGCTGCGCTACGCGCTGGAGCGCGGTATGGAGGCCGAGTTCCAGCTCGAGGACTCCGAGCTGTCCAGCGAAGCCCTCCCTGATCCTGCCGAACGGGCCCGCATGCTGTTCACCGAGTCCGCCGAAGGCGGCGCGGGGGTCCTGCGGCGGCTGCACGCGGAGCCCGACGCACTGGCGCGGGCGGCTCAGCGGGCACTGGAGATCGCCCACTTCAGTCGGACGGGCGACGATCTGGCCCACGCCGACACCGCGCGGGAGCGCTGCGAAAAGGCCTGCTACGACTGCTTACTGTCGTACGGAAACCAGTCGGATCACCAGCTGATCGACCGCCACGCCATCCGGGATCTACTGTTGGCGCTGGCCTCAGCGCGCACCACTCCCGAGACACAGACCGTCGGCGCGGATGCGGCTGCCGCTGCCGCGCTGTCCCGCTGCCGAACCGAAGCCGAACGGCGATTCGTGGAGTTCCTGGTGGCCAACGAGTTCCGCCTCCCCGACGCCGTGCACTTTTCAGTGGGCACGGCATCGGCTGACTTCGCCTTTTACGGCGAAGGATCGGGCACCGCGGTCCTGATCGACTCGGCCGACATGTCGGCCGGTCCGGGACGGGATGCAGCGGCCGAAGATGAGTTTCTCGACCACGGCTGGTCGGTTCTTCGACTCCTCGAGAACGGCGATTGGCTCACTGAAGTACGTGCGAACAGATCCGTGTTCGGCGCAGGAAGGACGTAGGCAATGGGGTTCGCTCCGGGCAATCTGGTTTCCGCACGCGGTCGTGAATGGGTGGTGTTGCCCAACAGCACCGACGACTTCTTGGTGCTGCGCCCCCTCGGCGGACTCGACGACGACATCGCCGGGGTGTTCGTCACCGAAGGGGTGGCCCCTGCAGCGTTTCCCCCGCCCGAGCCCGCCGATCTTGGCGATCACTTCAGCGCCCAGCTTCTCACCAACGCACTGCGCATCGGTTTCCGGTCCACCGCCGGACCGTTCCGCTCACTGGCCTCCATCGCCGTCCAGCCCCGCGCCTACCAGCTGGTGCCACTGATGATGGCCTTGCGTCAAGACGTGGTACGTCTGCTCATCGCCGACGACGTGGGTATCGGTAAGACGATCGAGGCCGGGTTGATCGCCACTGAACTGCTGGCCGTCGGCGACGCGCGCGGACTGTCGGTGCTGTGCAGCCCGGCGCTGGCCGAGCAGTGGCAGTCCGAGTTGCGCGAGAAGTTCGGGCTAGAAGCCGAGCTGGTTCTGCCGTCGACGGTCCGCCGCCTCGAACGCGGCCGGATCGGCTCCGAGTCCATCTTCGAGCGCTACCCGATCACGGTGGTGTCCACCGACTTCATCAAGAGTGCCCGACGGCGGCACGAATTCCTGCGGACCTGCCCAGACTTGGTGATCGTCGACGAAGTTCACACCTGTGTGACTGCGGTCGGCCAAGGTGGCGCCGGACGCACCCAGCGTTACGAACTGATCCGAGATCTGTCTGCGGACCGCAAACGCCACATGATCTTCGCCAGCGCGACCCCCCATTCGGGCAAGGAAGAGGCGTTCCGGAACCTCCTCGGGTTGCTCGATCCAGCATTGGCCACAGTCGATCTGGAAGATCGGCGCGGCCGCGAACTACTGGCCAAACACTTTGTCCAACGTCGTCGCGGCGATATCCGGCGTTATCTCGACGAGGACACTCCGTTCCCCAAGGACCGACTCATCAAGGAGGTTCCGTACGCGCTGTCGCCCGAATACCAGGCGCTGTTCGAGAAGGTCCTCGACTACGCGCGAGAGACCGTGCGCACCGATCAGGGCGACCTAACCAAGCGGGTCAACTGGTGGTCGGCTCTGGCGCTTCTGCGGGCACTGGCCTCCTCACCGCGGGCCGCTGCGCAAACGCTGCGGACCCGCGCGGCGTCGGCGGCCGCCCATTCACCCGCCGAAGCCGATGCGATCGGCCGCGCGATGGTCCTCGATCAAGCTGACGACGAAGCGCTGGAAGCAGCCGACACCACCCCTGGCGCCGACACCGGTGACGAACCGGGTGGAGCCGCGGCTCGACGGCTGCGCGGTTTCCTCAACGACGCCAAGAAGTTGGAGGGTAAGGCGGACAAGAAGATCGGCGCACTCGTCAAGGAAGTCAAAGCGCTCCTCGCCGAGGGCTGTGATCCCATCGTCTTCTGCCGCTTCATCGACACGGCCGAGTATGTGGCCGAACACCTCGACAAGGCCCTTGGCAAGAACGTCGCGGTGCGAGCGGTCACCGGCACGCTCCCACCCGCAGAACGCCTGGCCCGGATCGACGAACTGACCGCGAGCGAAGGCCGTCACGTGCTGGTGGCGACCGATTGCCTGTCGGAAGGTGTGAATCTCCAGGAGAGCTTCCAAGCCGTCGTCCACTACGACCTGGCTTGGAATCCGACGCGCCACGAACAGCGCGAAGGCCGAGTCGATCGGTTCGGGCAGCGGGCTGACCAGGTACGGGCGATCACTCTGTACGGCCGCGACAATCAGATCGACGGCATCGTCCTCGAGGTGTTGCTCCGCAAACACGAGGCGATCCGTCGGGCGACGGGCGTGTCGGTGCCTATTCCCGACAACAACTCGGCCGTCCTCGAGGCACTGATGGAGGGGCTGCTGCTGCGAGGCCAGGATGCGGAGCAGTTGTCCCTCGACTTGGGGGTACGGGAGAAGCAGGAATCGCTCTACCGGGAGTGGGAGTCGACCGCCGAACGCGAACGGCTGGCTCAGACCAAGTACGCCCAGCACGCGATCAAGCCGGAAGAGGTCTCGGCCGAGGTGGCGGTGGCGCGCGCCGCTCTGGGCACTGACGAGGACGTAGCGACGTGTGTCGAGCACGCCTTGCGGGCGTTGCATTCGACGATCACTCCGACCGAGGAGGGCTTCACCGCCACCCTCGCACCGTTGCCGGTCGGGCTTCAGGATGCCTTGCCCCTCGGGCGTCACGATCCACTCCCGTTTTCCGCAGACCTTCCGGTCCGACGCGGCGAGGCCGTGCTGAACCGGACCGACCCCAGCGTCGAGGCCATCGCGCATTATGTGCTCGAATCGGCCCTCGACTCGGCCCTCGACCCCGCCCTGCGCCCGGCACGCCGGTGTGCGGTGATCCGGACCGCGACGGTGAGTACCCGCACCACCCTGCTGGTGGTGAGGTACCGATTTCACTTAGAGCTGCCGTCCCGCTCGGGAACCCGGGAGTTGATCGCAGAGGACGTCGCCACCCTCGCCTTCGAGGGAGCCCCGGCACAAGCGCGATGGCTCGACGATGCCACCGCGGCCGGCCTGCTGGCGGCCACCCCCAGCGGTAACGTCCCGACTCTCCAGGCCGAGCAGTTCATCTCCCGTGCGCTCAACGGCCTGCCGGACCTGTCAGCACACCTGGATCAGACCGGAGCTGCGCTGGCCGATCATCTGCGGGCCGCGCACCGTCGTGTCCGGCAGGCATCCGCGGAGATCGTCCGCGGCCTGCGCGTGGAAGTCGAACCGAACGCCGATGTGCTGGGCGCCTTCGTCTTTGTTCCGCCGATCGTGGAGGCACAGCAGTGAGTGCACGACCGCTGTCCGACGGCGACTTCGCCGGTATCCGAATCCAAGGTGGGCTCCTCCCCGCCGATCTGCCATCGACACTGGCGGCCGGATTCGACCCGACCGGGAAGGTGCTGTCGGCCAACGACTTCCACCTGGCCACGGGCGAGTCGGTGCGCGACGCCGCCAACCGGGTGTGGGCATACCTGCGGGGTGTCTGGACCGGTTATCGGGAGGCGCTCGCGGCGCTCCCCGTCGACGCACCGACTGCGTCGCTGACCCGCGAGCGCTTCCTGCTGGTGCTGCTCGATCAGCTCGGTTACGGCCGCGTACCGACCACCGGCCGCGGCGGTATCGATGTGGATGGACACTCCTTCCCGGTGTCCCACCTGTGGGAAGCCACTCCGATCCATCTGCTCGGTTGGGGCACTCCGCTGGACACCCGCACCAAGGGGCTGGCCGGTGCCGCCGGGTCGTCGCCACAGTCGATGGTGCAGGAACTACTCAATCGCAGTGACGATCACCTGTGGGCGATGCTGTCGAACGGACAGGTACTTCGGCTGCTGCGCGATTCCACCTCGCTGGTGGGTTCGGCGTACGTCGAGTTCGACTTGGAAGCGATCTTCGACGGCGACTTGTTCGCCGATTTCCTACTGCTGTACACCTTGTGCCAGGTGTCGCGGGTGGAGATCCGCGATGACGCTATCGGCCCGGCCTCGTGCCGGCTGGAGCAGTGGCGCACTGAGGCCGTCGAATCAGGTTCGCGTGCGTTGAACCTGCTGCGTGACGGTGTGGTCGATGCGCTCCGCACCTTGGGCAGCGGCTTTCTGACCCACCCGACCAACACCGATCTGCGCGGCAATCTGGCCGCTGGAAAACTCTCGGTGGACGATGTCAACCACGCACTGCTTCGCGTCGTCTACCGGCTGCTGTTCACCTTTGTGGCCGAAGACCGCGATGCGCTGCTCGATCCGTCGGCGACACCCGAGGCCCGGCAGCGGTATGCCGACTACTTCTCTACCGCGCGGTTGCGCACGACAGCCCGGCGGCGCCGCGGCGGCCGCTACGCCGATCGCTGGCGCGCACTGACCCTGGTGTGGGAAGGCCTGGGTCGCGAACAAGGGCACCCCGAATTGGGCCTTCCCGGTCTCGGCGGCTTGTTCGAGCGCGGAGACCTCGACAACCTTCTCCTTGAGTGTGAGCTGTCCAACGAGGCCCTCCTCGCGGCGGTGCGCTCGTTGTCGTTGGTGCGCGAACCCAAGTCGCAGGCGCTGCGCGTGGTGGATTACCGCAATCTGGGTGCGGAGGAGCTGGGCAGCATCTACGAGGCGCTCCTGGAGTTCGTTCCCCAGTGGGATCCAGCGACCAAGCGCTACACCCTCGACATCACCTCGGGCAATCAACGCAAGGACACCGGCTCGTACTACACCCCGACCTCCCTGGTGGAGTCGCTGCTCGACACCGCGCTGGACCCTGTGCTCGACGCCGCGGTCGTCTCCGCCGACGACGCCCAGGGGTCGGTGGCAGCGTTGCTCGCGGTGACCGTGTGCGATCCGGCGTGTGGCAGCGGACATTTCCTGGTCGGTGCGGCCCGCAGGATCGCCAAACGGGTCGCGGCGATCCGCACCGGAGATCCCGAACCGGCACCGGAGCAGGTGCGCTCGGCCATGCGCGAAGTGGTCTCGAGCTGCATCTACGGCGTCGACATCAATCCGCTGGCCGCCGAGTTGGCGAAAGTGTCGTTGTGGATGGAGGCCTTGGAACCGGGGCGCCCGCTCACCTACCTGGATGCGCAGATCAAGGTGGGCAACGCTCTGATCGGCGCCACCCCACGGCTGCTGGCCGAAGATCTGCCCGACGCCGCATTCAAGCCGATCGAGGGCGACGTCAAGCAGATCGCCACCGCAACCGCGAAGGCGAACAAGTCCGAACGCGGCAACCAGGGCAGTCTTTTCGACCTGGGCGCCTCGATCACCGCGAACACCGGCCTGGGTGCTCAGTTGGAGAACGTGATCGGCACGCAGGCGCTGTCGCTGTCCGACGTCCACGTCCAGGCAGTCCGAATGCGCGCGTACACCGATTCCACCGAGTATCGACGAGCTCGACTGCTCGCCGATGCGTGGTGCGCCGCCTTCGTGTGGCCACTCCATCCGGGAGCCCCTACCCCTGTCACACAGGCGACCCTCATTGCGCTGCGCGCCGGGCACGACCTCGACGCCAGACAGACGGAACACGTCGCGCGGCTAACCGCCGAGTACCGATTCTTCCACTGGCACCTGGAGTTCCCGCACCTGTTCCCCACCACGGCAGCTCCCGGAGACGCCGTCGACGAGGAGACCGGCTGGGCCGGCGGCTTCTCGGTGGTCCTGGGTAATCCCCCGTGGGAACGAGTGAAGCTGCAAGAGCAGGAGTTCTTCGCCGCCCGAGATCCGGAGATTGCGACCGCGCCGAACGCTGCGGCCCGCAAACGGTTGATCGCGCACCTGCCGGAAAACAATCCAGCTCTGTACCAGTCGTTCGTCGCCGAGAAGCGACGAGCCGAAGGGACCTCCCACATCCTGCGCAATTCCGGGCGCTACCCGTTGACCGGCCGCGGTGACATCAACACCTACGCAGTATTCGCCGAGGCCGACCGAAGTCTGTTGGCCGGACGAGGCCGCCTCGGTGTGATCCTCCCGACCGGAATCGCCACCGATGCGACCACACAGTACTTCTTCAAGGATCTGGTCACCAGCGGCTCGATCGTGAGTTTGTACGACTTCGAGAACTCGCGCCCGCTGTTCGACGGCGTGCACCGCAGTTTCAAATTCTGCCTGCTCACCCTAGCCGGCCGCAGCACTCACGAGCCGCGCGCCGATTTCGCCTTCTTCGCGCACGACCCCACAGATCTGCAACGGCCGGATACCTGTTTCACCTTGACCCCAGACGAGATCACCCTGCTGAACCCGAACACCGGCACCTGCCCGGTATTCCGGTCACGCCGCGACGCAGAGATCACCTTGGGCATCTATCGACGAGTCCCCGTCCTGATAAACGAGAACGACCCGGTGAACGGCAACCCGTGGGGCATTAAGTTCATGCGAATGTTCGATATGTCGAACGACTCGCATCTGTTCCACACCCGCGAGCAACTCGAAGCCGACGGCTGGGTCCTCAACGGCAACGTCTTCGAGGGGCATCGCGGCGGACAGCCCGAACGAATGCTCCCGCTCTACGAGGCCAAGATGATCCATCACTTTGACCACCGGTGGGCCACCTACGAGCCCGACGGCACCACCCGCCTCGTCACTGCTGACGAAAAGGCCGATCCTTCCTTCGGCGCCATACCGCGGTACTGGGTGGCGGAATTAGCAGTGGACAAGAAACTCCCGAGAGACCCCCGTGCCACCTACTTCGCTGGCTACCGCTGGATTAGCAATGCGACGAATGAACGTACGCTAATCGCATCTCGATTCCCACGTTCTGGCGTCGGAAACAGTCTTCCAATCATGCGGACGGCGCACCAATCAGCTCTATTGGTGACGATGATGAGCACCTTCGCCGTCGACTACGTCGCTCGCCAAAAACTGGGTGGCCAGAATATGACTTTCGGCACTGTGGAGCAACTCCCCATTCTGCCGCCATCAATGTTCACTACCATCCACCGGTGGAGTGGCAGCAGTCTGGATCAGTGGACTTCCGCACGAACTGAAGCGCTGGACGGGGGGCTGTCGGACTCGACCCGCAAGAACATTCGCGCAGAACTCGATGCCGCGTTCTTCCACATGTACGGCATTAACCGGAACGACGTGGACTACATCTTGGACACGTTCCCGATCGTCAAACGCAAGGACGAGGCCGAGTTCGGCGAGTACCGCACCAAACGGCTCATCCTGGCAAACTATGACGCGATGGCAGCGGCAATGAACGGAGACGGGGAGTGACCATCGAGGGCGCGAGTATGGACCGGCCGGGCGCACCGGCGGTGGAGCTGATCGGCCGTCGCTTCATCGATGAGGGGTTCGGTGACGGCGAATCGGTATTCACCCCAGGTCGCCGAATCTGGACGGTGGAGTATTTCCAGGAGCTCAAGAAGATGTTCGTCGACCGACCCGATGCGGGTTCGTCTGACTTCTTCAGCAAGCTCGATCTCCAACTCGCCTCGGCGTCGTCGAACGCAATCCAGTTGTTCGCCGAGTTGTTCACCGTCAACCTGCTGCCGCTGGACGACTACACCCCGGGCAAGAAGATCCAGCTGATCGAGAAGGTGCTAGCCAAGTGCCGCCCCTCGGTCGCTATTCCCAGCGAGGTGGCCGCAGCGCTGTCACGCGGCGTCTTCGGCGGCGGTGTTGCCTTCAAGACCTACCGGTGGGCGCAGCTCAGTGTGTTGATCGAACTCGGTCTGGAGATTCGTAGCCTCCCCGCCGCGGAACGTGAACGCATTCTGGCCGACCCGTTGGCCTTTCGCGCGTTGGTCAGCCCCACTCCTAAGGAATCCCAGCCCGCTCAACGCCAGAGCCTGCTGTACCTGGCGTTCCCGGACTTCTTCCTGCCTATCGTGGCCCGCAAGGACCGGGTCGCTATTCGCGACGCCTTCGCCGGCGACTACCTCGATCGTCTGCCCGGCGACGTCGACGTCGACCTGCACGACATCTACCGCGCGATGGTGGACGCCCAGGGCGGTCCGGTCGACTTCTATATCTCCCCGTGGAAGGAGATCTGGCAGCCGCCTTCCTCGCCCGACCCGGAGCCGACCGACGAGGTGACGCACGCCTGGAGGGTATACGGCTCCGGCGTCAACGGCCGGGACATGGTGCCGATCTGGCGGCGTAAGGGCACCGTCTCACTGTCGGCCAAGTTCCTCCGGGAGGTCGAAACCGGCATCGACAAGGACACACTGCGCAAGATCGTCGAGGACGACTACCGCTCGTCCTCCTACTCAGTCCGCCAAGACAAAGCCGATGAGTTCTACGCGTTCCTCAACCGGATGCACCCTGGCGACCTCATCGTCACCAGTAGCCGCGGAAGCGTCCATATCGGCACGGTGACCGGCGAGGCTGAACACGTGCGCAGCAGCGACGGCCGGTCGAATCTGCGCCGACCCGTCAGCTGGAACACCCGGCCGATCAGCAACGAGGAGGTGCCGAAAGACCTCGCGACGCGCCTGGCCTCCCAGGGCGAGGTGGTCGACCTGACCTCTCATATCGACACCATCCGGGAGTTGATGGGCCAGCGCCCAGACTTCACCCCGGCCAAGGGACTCAACATTCCCGACCCGGACGACAAGCTCGCCACTCGGTTGCATGTCCCTTCGTCCTGGCTACAGGAGTGCGTCACGCTGCTGAGGGATCGACCGCAGCTGATCTTCTATGGACCGCCCGGGACCGGAAAGACCTATCTGGCCAAAGAACTCGCCGGCTACCTGGTCGGCGAGTCGAACGTCAAGATCGTGCAGTTCCACCCGGCGTACTCCTACGAAGACTTCTTCGAGGGCTACCGCCCGGCGCAGAAGGGCGCCGGCCAGGTCGGGTTCGAGCTGCGCCCGGGTCCACTCCGACGGCTGGTCGACAAAGCGAACGAAAGTCCCGATGCCACGTTCGTCCTGATCATCGACGAGATCAACCGGGGCAATCTCGCAAAGATCTTCGGCGAGCTCTACTTCCTTCTCGAGTACCGCGACGAGGGCATCGATCTGCTCTACAGCTCAGCCGATTCCGAGCCGTTCATGTTGCCGCGCAATGTGATTCTGCTCGGCACCATGAACACCGCCGATCGGTCCATCGCGCTGGTCGACGCGGCGATGCGCCGGCGCTTCGCTTTCCTGCCGCTGCATCCGGCGGAAGAACCTACCAGCGGCATCCTTCGGTCCTGGCTGCGCGAGGAGGGCCACCCGCAGGAGGTGGCGGACCTTCTCGATCAACTCAATGCGCTGATCGACGATGAGGACTTCAAGATCGGGCCGTCGTACTTCATGCGAGCGGCGGTCTTCACCGACGGCGGTCTGGAACGTGTGTGGAAGACGTCGGTTCTCCCGCTGCTGGAGGAGTTCCATTACGGCGACCGCAGCGTCGACGTGTCTTCTCGGTACGGCCTCGACGCCATCCGGAAGGCGGTAGCTGCGCAGCACGCGGATCCTGACACCGATGTCACCGATTCCACTGGCCCAGGCAACGACGTCTGAGACACCCACGATGACGACACCTCGTCAACTTCTCCTGACGGAGGGCGGGACCGCACAGCGAACGACGCTGACCGCCGATGAGTTTCAAGCCATCAGCGGGCTGGGCCTTGCCACCGCCACCCCGACTCTCGTATCCGGGGTCTACGAGGTGGCCCCCGGCAGCAAGATCGGGGCCGTCTCCGTCGGCGATCTCCAAATTCTGGTGCGTCCCAAGATCACCGATCTGAATCGACTGATCTTCTTGCTCGGCTACACCCGCCGTCCGGTCTGGCGCGACGACCCGGTCGAGCTGGCGCGCGACGACGAGCTGTTCCCCGCATTGGCCGAAGTCTTCTCGAGGCTGGCCACCCGCGCGACCGACGTCGGACTGCTGCAGGGCTACCAGACCGTCACCGACACCTTGCCGGTGCTACGCGGGCGCGTGCTGGCCACCGAGCAGATGACGCGACGATTCGGCCTACCGGTGCCACTAGCCGTGGAGTACGACGACTTCACCGTCGACATCGCCGAGAACCGTCTGCTTTTGGCTGCGACCCTGCGGCTCCTAGGTGTCGCCGGCCTGTCGCTCGATGCACGCCGCCGGTTGCTGCGACTTCGACGTCTGCTCAGCGATGTCTCCGCCCCGGTTCGCGGTGCCCCACTTGACGAGTGGCACGCATCGCGACTGAACACGCGCTATCACGACGCGCTCCGCCTCGCGGAGATCGTGCTCGGCGCCCAATCCTTTGAACAGCGCGTCGGGGACCTGACGGTCACCGGCTTCATGTTCGATATGTGGCGGATCTTCGAGGACTTCGTCGGTACCGCCCTCGGGGAGGAGCTCGGCGACCGCGGCCATCGGACTGCCACCCAATTCACCAGCCATCTCGACGTCGACCGCCAAGTGACGATGAAGCCCGACCTCGTCTGGCTCGGTGACGGCAACCGTGTCCTCGGCGTAGTCGACGCGAAGTACAAAGCAGAACGCCCCGAGGGTTTCCCCAACGCCGACCTCTATCAGGTGCTCGCCTACTGCACCGTGTTCGGATTGTCCGAGGGCCACCTCGTCTATGCCAAGGGCAATGAGCCAACCAGGACGCACATCGTGCGCGGCAGTGCGGTTGCCATCCACTGCCACACTCTGGATCTCGCTCTTCCGCCGGCCGAACTGCTCATCCAGATTGACCAACTAGCCTCGACCATCTCCGAACAGCCCGTCAGCGGACTGTCTCGAGCTCGGGTTGCTCCTCGTACGCCGCCTTCTTGAAAGTCCCTAGCAATGCGGAGAACGACGAGGCAACTCTCGTGGTCAGCGACACCACGCCGTGACTCGTCATTTGCTACCGATTCAGTCGGTTCCATGATCCGCCATCGCTTGCGAGGTCCATTCGCGGTTGAAGGGCCACCAGCTACTGACCCACGCCCGGCCGCCACGCGGCTATCGCTTGTGTGAGCGCATTGAAGGTTGACCGGCTCTTCGTATTTCAGAGTGCGTTGACCCTTTCGGCGAGCTGACCGGAGTGCAGTAGGGACCGCAAGATGTAGTGGTCGAGGTTGCGGAAGCCTTGGGCGATTCCGCGGAGGTGTTCGAGGCGTCCGTTGATGGCTTCGACGGGTCCGTTGGAGACGCCGGTGTCGAAGTAGGCCAAGATGTCGGCGCGCCTGTTCCATAGGCTTCGTCCGAGTTGAGCGAGCTCGGTCAGGCCGGCGGGTAGTCCGGTGCGGATCCGTCGCAGGATCTTGTACATGAGCTTCTTGCCCTCGCGGCGGTGTCGGTGTTCGTAGGCGGCGATGAGCTGCTGATACACCTGATGGGTGATCTCCACGGCGGCGTGTGCGTCGTGGCTGGTCAACGACTCGAGTAGTGCCCCATAGAGTGGTGTAGCCCGGTGACCGGGACCATGACGAGCAGCGTGTCGTTGCTCGGAGCGGGAGCGGTCACCGTGTGATCCTTCGAGGAATCTCCTACAACCCACTCGAACGGAGTCATCACGATGACCGCACCACACATTGTCGACCCTTCGGGCTTGCTGAGCCAAGCCCTGAGCGATGCGTCGCCGGACTTGATGCGCGAACTGCTGCAAGCTGTGATCAACGCCCTGCTCTCCGCTGATGCCGACGCGGTATGCGGCGCTGAATGGGGGCAGCGATCAGCTGAGCGCACCAACCAGCGCAACGGATACCGGCACCGCGCCCTCGATACTGGCTCTTCGATCTTGAACGGGCAGTCCCTGGTCAGGGCGGTCGCGTGTCGTTGACGTGAAAGGCCCCTGACCTTCGTGATTCTGGATGTTGCGAAGCATTCAAGAATCGAAAGAGGGGCAGGGGCCGTGTCCGAGCCTACGTCGTTGTTGCTGGGTCTGGAAGGTGTGCAGGTCGTTGGGGTCGAGCGACGGCCAGATCGCACCAGGGTGGTCGATGTGGTCACCGCAGATGGGGGCGCGGCGTGTTGCCCTGACTGCGGGGATCGATCGTCCTCGGTGAAGGAAAGGACAATCACTACGCCACGCGATATCGGGTACGGCCCTGACCCAATCCTGTTGCGCTGGAACAAGATTCGCTGGCGTTGCCGAAACCAGGCATGCGAGCGGAGCACGTTCACCGAGGCCATCAATCAGGTGCCGGCCAGGCGACGCACCACCGGACGGCTGCGCGAGCAGATGGGCCTGGCGATCGGAGATGCGGCACGTTCGGTCATCGAGGTTGCCGCCGCGCATGGGGTGTCCTGGCCGACCGCCCATGCCGCGTTCTGCGAGGTCGCCGACCGCGTTCTACAGCAGCCGCAACCAGTACGGGTCCTCGGGATCGATGAGACTCGTCGGGGCCGGCCACGCTGGGAACGCGACCCTGATGGCCGCTGGTATCGGATAGATCCGTGGGACACTGGATTCGTCGACCTCGCGGGCGATCAGGGCCTACTCGGGCAGGTCACCGGCCGCACCTCGATGGCGGTGGCCCAATGGCTCGCCAAGCAGAGTCCTGAGTTTCGGTCCTCGATCACCCACGTTGCGATCGATCCGTGTGCCGCGTACGCCGCCGCCGCAGCCCAGGCACTGCCCGATGCGCAGCTGGTGGTCGACCACTTCCATGTAATCAAGCTCGCCAACGACATGGTCACCGCGGTTCGGCGGCGGGTCACTTGGGATCAGCGTGGGCGCCGTGGCCGGGCAGTCGATCCAGAATGGGCGAACCGGCGCCGCCTACTCACCGCCCGTGAACGCCTCTCCGAGCACAGTTACGCCAAAATGTGGAATGCGTTGCGCGCCAAAGATCCTGGCAACGAAATACTGGCCGCCTACATCGTGAAGGAAGAACTACGTGGCCTGCTTGCGCTGGCCCGTAGCCGACCCGACGACCACCATCTGGCCTACCAGTTCTACAAGTTCTTGGACCTATGCGCTCAGGTGAATCTGCCAGAAGTTGTCAAGCTCGCAACCACGATCGAGAAGTGGTAGCCAGCGGTGGCGGCATTCATCGGCACCACGATCGCCAACGCCCGCACAGAGGGCTACAACCGGCTCGTCAAACAGGTCAAACGCGCCGCATGTGGCTTCCGGAACCTCGAGAACTCACGACGCCGGATACGATTCCACTGCACCCGCAAACAGCGGGCAGGCATCCAGATTCACTGCTGAGGTGCCCGCTCAACTTCGAAGAGCCTCGATACTCGGGTCGGAACGATCGATGTCGCTGTCCCCAAACTGCGGCAGGGCACGTATTTCCCGGAATGGCTGCTCGAGCGGCGCAAACGCTCCGAAGCAGCGTTGATCACCGTGGTCGCTGACTGCTACCTCGCCGGGGTGTCCACCCGCCGCATGGACAAGCTTGTCAAGACACTGGGGATCAACTCGCTGTCGAAGTCCCAGGTCTCGCGGATGGCCGCTGATCTCGATGAGCACGTCGAGCAGTTCCGGCACCGCCCCTTGAGTGAAGCGGGCCCGTTCACGTTCGTCGCCGCGGACGCGTTGACGATGAAGGTCCGTGAAGGTGGTCGCGTGGTCAACGCGGTCGTGCTGGTCGCGACCGGGGTCAACGCCGACGGGCGCCGAGAGGTCTTGGGCCTGCAGGTAGCCACCGCGGAAACCACAGTGGCGTGGAACAGCTTCTTTGCCGACCTGGTCGCCCGCGGCCTGACCGGAGTCCGGCTGGTAACCAGCGATGCTCATGCCGGCCTCGTCGAAGCGATCGCAGCGAACCTGCCCGGGGCAGCATGGCAACGCTGCCGCACCCACTACGCGGCGAACCTGATGAGCGTCACCCCGAAAAGTCTGTGGCCGGCAGTCAAAGCGATGCTGCACTCGGTATACGACCAGCCCGACGCCGCCTCGGTCAACGCCCAGTTCGACCGACTGCTCGACTACGTCGACACCAAACTGCCTGACGCGCACGATCACCTCGACACCGCTCGAGCCGACATCCTGGCCTTCACCGGTTTCCCCGAAGGACTCTGGCAGCAGATCTGGTCTAACAACCCCAACGAACGCCTCAACCGGGAGATCCGACGCCGCACCGACAGCGTTGGGATCTTTCCCAACCGTGACGCGATCGTCCGTCTGGTCGGCGCAGTCCTGGCCGAACAGACCGACGAATGGGCAGAAGGCCGCCGCTACCTCGGCCTGGACATCCTCGCCAAAAGCCGACTCACCCCCGTCCCCGCCACCGGAATCGAGGTAAACGCCGACACCACCCACGAACTCAGCGCTTAACCAGCACCAACGAAGGATCGCAGCGCTACACCACTACTCGGGACTTGACCGCGAGCGGCCTCTGTGGTGATCGTATTGACGGTTCTCCAGGCGATACCGAGGTTGGCGGCGACTGCGGCCACGCTCATCTTGTCGACCACGATGCGCTGCAGAATCCAGCGTGCGGTCCGTGCGGTGACCACCGACCGTGCCGGGGCGATGTGATCGATCCTCGCCCGAAAGACCGACCTCGAGCAGTCGCTGGTGTGGCACACGAACCGCGGAACCGCCACGTGCAGGAGTACCGGATAGCCGGCGGCAGGAGTGTCAGTCAGGACCCGGACGACCCGATCGCGTGGTTGACCTGCAATATTGCAGTCCGGGCAGCGTCGATCGGGGTCGAGGACCTCGCAGAAAATGTGGGTCCGGTCATCGGCGCCGACGGCCGCACCGGTGATCGTCACGCCCAACTCGACGGTTCGGCAGATCGTGTCGGCAACATCGGAAGTAAGCTCAGCCATGGGTCCTGTGGTGTGCGTCGGGGACGTGTAGGAACTTCCATGATCACACCCAGGGCCCACCTACATCTTGTGGTCGCCCGCGCTCGTCCCGAACCTCACCTACGCACTCTCAGATCCGAAGAGCCGGTTTACCCGCGTCAGCAAGTTCGTCTGCGCGGCGCAGCTTGCGGACGACGTCCTCCGCGGAATGCTTCTTCCGGCCAGCCATTGCCAGCACGCCGGTTTTGGCGTCCGCATCATCGCTGCCGCCAGCAGTTCACCGAGTCACCGGACTTCGAGTTCGCCGTGGCCCGCACGGTGGCCGACAACCAAGGTGCCCACGCGAAGATGAGCGATTACTTCTTCAGCCACACCCACCTCATGGTCCGACATCGCGAAGTGGTTCTACCACGTGGTCGCCGACCAGGAGCCCAGCTTGCCACCAGCCTTTGCCGGCTCTTCGTATTTCAGAGTGCGTTGACCCTTTCGGCGAGCTGACCGGAATGCAGTAGGGACCGCAAGATGTAGTGGTCGAGGTTGCGGAAGCCCTGGGCGATTCCGCGGAGGTGTTCGAGGCGTCCGTTGATGGCTTCGACGGGTCCGTTGGAGACGCCGGTGTCGAAGTAGGCGAGGATGTCGGCGCGCCTGTTCCATAGGCTTCGTCCGAGTTGAGCGAGCTCGGTCAGGCCGGCGGGTAGTCCGGTGCGGATCCGTCGCAGGATCTTGTACATGAGTTTCTTGCCCTCGCGGCGGTGTCGGTGTTCGTAGGCGGCGATGAGCTGCTGATACACCTGATAGGTGATCTCCACGGCGGCGTGTGCGTCGTGGCTGGTCAACGACTCGAACAGTCGGATCTTCTGCTTGTCGGTGAGGAGTTCGGTGCGGGTATGCAGGATCCGGCGGATCTTGTAGAGCGGGTCGTCTTTACGGCCCCGGTGCCCACACACCTGCTGCTGGATCCGTTGCCGGCACCGGTCCAATTTCGTCGCGGCCAGATGCACGACGTGGAACGGATCCATCACCACCCGAGCGGTGGGGAGTTCTTCGGTGGTGGCGCTCTTGTAGCCGGTGAATCCGTCCATCGCCACGACCTTGATCCGATCCCGGAACCGTTGGTCTCGCGCCTGCATCCACTGCTTGAGGACCTGTTTGGATCGTCCGCCGATCATGTCGAGCAGCCGTGCCGGGCCGGTCCCGTCGATGACCGGAGTCAGGTCGATCAGGACCGTGACGAAACTCGGTTCCCCTTGTCCGCGAACATGTTTCCACTTGTGCTCGTCCACACCGAGGCAGCGGACCCCGTCGAGGTGGTCGCCGTCGTAGACCAAGGCGCGAGCGGCGTCTGTAGCGATCTGGTTGACCGTGCTCCACGAGATCGCGAGGTTCGCGGCCACGGCGGCCACGCTCATCTTGTCGACCACGATGCGCTGCAAAATCCAGCGTTCGGTCCTGGTCGTGACCACTGCTCGCGGTCGGGCGATGTGGTCGATCCTCGCGCGGAAGACCGACCTGGAGCAGTCGCTGGTGTGGCAGACGAACCGCGGAACCGCCACGTGCAGGAGGACTGGATAGCCGGCGGCGGGCGTGTGATAGTGCCCCTTGGGGTGGTGGACTTCGGATCGGGCGTAGAGTCACGCGTTCTGATCAACGAGTCGTTGTGAACGCTATGCGATGTGGGCTTGCGCGTCCAGGAGTGCGGCGGCCTTGTCCTTCTCGGCGAGGACCTCGCGTAGCTCGTCCATGGAGACCTCGGACATGTATCTGCGGGTGACTTGCCATTCGTCGTGTGCGTCGATCACGACGGCGGTCGCGAGTCGGAGGAACGCGGCGGGGTTCGGGAAGATCTCTACGACGTCGGCGCGTCGTTTGATTTCCTTGTTCAGTCGCTCGATCGGGTTGTTCGACCAGATTTTCTGCCAGTGCGGCTTCGGGAACGCTGAGAATGCCAGCACGTCGGTTTTCGCGTCCCGCATCATCGCTGCCGCCTTGGGGAACGGCCCGTCGAAGGTGTTGGCGACTTGATCCCATTGCGCGGCAACATCTTTCGCTTCGGTGTGAGCGAAGATAGTCCGCACTCCGGCGGTAACGACGGGCTGCTGTTTCGCCGCGACCGCTCCGTGCAGGTTCCTCATGAAATGGACGCGGCACCGTTGCCACGTGGCACCCGTAAACTGTTGTGCCACAGCGGTTTTCAATCCTGCATGGGCGTCAGAGATGACCAGATGCACCCCGTGCAGCCCACGGGCCTTCAGGCTTGCCAGGAACTCGCGCCAGAACTCGTACGATTCGCTCTGCCCGACAGCGGTACCCAGGACCTCGCGGGTGCCGGTGATCGACACACCGGTAGCCACTATCAGCGCCTGGGAGACCACGTGCGCGCCGACACGGACCTTGCAGAACGTGGCGTCGCAGAACACATACGGGAACTCGGTGTGGGTCAGTGAACGCTCCCGGAACTCGGCGATCTCAGCGTCGAGACCTGCACAGATCCGGGATACCTCACTCTTGGAGACCCCGGAGTCCACGCCCATGGCCCGCACCAGATCGTCGACACTGCGGGTCGAGATACCCTGCACGTAGGCCTCCATGATCACCGCGTAGAGGGCCTTGTCGATCCGGCGGCGTCGTTCCAGCAGGACCGGGAAGAACGACCCAGCCCGCAGCTTGGGAATCTTCACCCGCACATCACCGGCCGGCGTTGAGATCGTCTTGGGTCGATGCCCGTTTCGGACCGTCGTTCGGTCCGCCGAGCGCTCGTAACGGCCGGCGCCGATCGCCGCTGTCGCCTCGGCCTCGATCAGGGCCTGCAAGCCAGCCCGCAGGATCTCCGGGAGCACTCCGGCAAGACCGAGTTCGTCGGATCGGAGTGTGCCGAGTTCAGTCAGTTGCTCGAGCAGGGCAGAATGGTCGTGGGTCATCGCGTGATTGCCTTTCAGTTGAGTCACTTGTGAGGTAACTCACTGATCATCACGCGATGGCCCACCCCAACGGCGACACCAAGCTCTCCGGCGTGTCCACCGCCCTCAGCGAGCCACCAAACCCCACCACTCCAGGGGACTCACCCGGGCGTGTCGGTCAGGACCCGTACGACCCGATCGCGTGGTTGACCTGCCATATTGCAGTCCGGGCAGCGTCGATCGGGGTCGAGGACCTCGCAGAAAATGTGGGTCCGGTCATCGGCGCCGACGGCCGCACCGGTGATCGTCACGCCCAACTCGACGGTTCGGCAGATCGTGTCGGCAACATCGGAAGTAAGCTCAGCCATGGGTCCTGTGGTGTGCGTCGGGGTTGTTGAGGAACTTCCATGATCACACCCAGGGCCCGCCTACATCTTGTGGTCGCCCGCGCTCGTCCCGAACCTCACCTACGCACTCTTAGATCCGAAGAGCCTGGCGGTGTCAAATCGTGGAAGCAACGTTGTCTTTGAGTAGGCGTTCGAAGGCTTCCCTCGGGGTGTAGAAGCCCAGGCATTGGCGTGGCCGCTCATTGAGCTCGCGGGCGATCGCTTCCAGGTAGAGCTGGTCGGACGGGATCTCGGTGCCCTTGGGCAGGTACTCGCGGATCAGGCCGTTGGTGTTCTCGTTGGTAGGTCGTTCCCATGGTGAGCGGGGATGAGCGAAGTAGATCGGCAGGTCGGCGGCGACGGTGACGCTGGCATGCTCAGCCATCTCAGTGCCTTGATCCCACGTCAGCCCTTTCCGCATGAACTGCGGTAGTCCCCGCAGGTGATCGATCAGCACATCGGCAACACCCGACGCTTTCTTCCCGTCTGGCAGACCCAGGATCAGCGTGTACCGGCTCGTGCGTTCCACCAGTGTTACCGCCGCGGACTGGCCGGCCTTCCCGACGATCAGATCCCCCTCCCACCAGCCCGGCACCCGCCGATCAGATGCTGTCTCGGGGCGGTCATCGATACTGACCATGCCCACGATCCGCGCTGATCGCTCACCGGCCGACTTCCTCGGTGTGCGCACGGTGCGTTTGGACTGCAGCAGGATGCCCTGAGCAGCCAACTCTCCCTTCGGGAGAGCGTAGATCCACCGATAGATCGATTCGTGTGAAATGCGGCGTCCGTGGGCGTTCGGTGATCCCGTCATGGGGTCCACTGTGGAGTCTTCGGACTCGAGTTTCAATCGGCCAGCGATCTGTCTGGGTGTCCGCGATGCGCGCAGGTCGGATCGTACTCGTTCGGCGAGTACCGAGTCGGTGTCGATCGTTCTGGTCTGTGGGCGGGCTCGTCGTGCCTTCGCTTGCTTGTCGGCGTGTATGACGCGATAGGTGCCGGCATTGGTGGCGTTGCGTTTGATCTCTCGCGACACGATCGACTTGTCCCGGCCGATCTGCTCGGCGATCGCGGTGACCGTCATCCCCGCCCGTCTGCCGACGGCGATCTCCGTTCGATCCGCCACCGTCAGCATCATCCGTCCAAGCCCCACCCGGGTCTCCCGTCGTGCTACCTGCAACCCCTGGTGGCCTGCAGTGTTGCTACGACGCTATGACACCGCCCCTCTTTGCCAGCGCCCTATGGGGCCCTGCCGCACCACGAAAACACGATCGCAATTGTGCGCCATGACTGTGAATGGAGCTCTCACCGGCTGGCGCTCTACTTGTAGGTCTTGATCCCGACATGCTGGACGACGAGTCGGTGCTTCTCTGTTTCGAGCGCGAAATGAATACGTCCGCACTCGTTGAAACTGACGGCATCGTTCACCTTGACATGCGGAGTAGCGTTGAGAACTTCGCCTTCGAACTCGAAGCTGTTGAGCCAGCGCATCTCCTTCCTCCTGAACTTGGTGATCGTCTGATCAGTCAGCGCAATGCTCAGACCGTGGCGCTCCTTGAACCACGCGTCGAGATGGGGAATGCTCCCCACCTCGCCGTCGTAGAGCTCGACCGCTGCCCGTGCGAGCGCTATGAGCTGCGCGGTCATGTCATCCGGTTCCGGATAATCGATGTCCGACCACGACTTGTGCGCCCGGTCAGTGAACACGATTCGTTCCGATGCCGCATCGGAAATCGCGAGGAACGTCGCTTCAGGGGCTGTGCGCGGAACGAGATCTGGGATCGCGGCCCAGACGTCCATCGGTTCAGCGGGTTCCACAGACTTACCTGCAGAGAGGTTCCTGTACGAGTCCTGCCACATCTGCGCTTCCTCGCGCGCCCGGTCTCGTTCAGATTCCAACGTCCGCACGCGGTCGCGACTCGCTGCAGCTTCCTGCATCATGCCTTCAAGGACATCTTCGAACTCGACGTTGGTGGCCTGTAACGCGTCGACCTGCTCCTTCAGCGCAGCGATCTCACCTTCCGTATCGCCGCCCTCACGGGCACTAGCCGCCTGGGCAGCAAGCTCTGCGATCCGCGCACTATCGGCGGCAGCCCGAACTCGACGCCACGCTGTGTCCTCGCCGTTGCCGAGCGCCGCGAGCACACCGAGCCGTTGCATGAGATTTTGACGAACGCTATTAGCCCCGAGGTCAGCTAGTTGCTCCGCCGACACGGTCAACGACGGAGCTTTCAGACCGGGCCAGACGATAGCGAGCCCGCCGAAAGGAACCCGAGCGTCCGCGTGTGCCCCGGCGATGACGCTCGCTGTCTCGAAGTTGACTGTCACCGTGCGGACGAGCCCCAGCAGCTTCCTGGCGAGTTCGCCCGCCAAATCCCATGTCTCCTTCGACCTCACATGAATGAGAGCCAGCGGCAGCCGTTCCTCACCGGAGAGGACCTCGGCGACAGCTTGAGCCTCTCCCACCGTCTTCACTGGGATATAGCGTCGATTGACAAGCTGACCTCTGGCTCGAAGGGTGAGATGCTCATCCTCATCAAGAAGTCGCAGAATGCCAGGCTGGTAGATATCGGTCGCACCGACCGGCACCAGGTTCTGGCGTGTCGTCTCACGCCCGATACCGACACGGAAGTGTATAGCGCCATCGATCTCTGTGACTGTGATCCGAGTCGTAACCTCGAGGTCAGTACCAGCCGCCTGCGACACAACGAACTTCAGCGCACGGTGACCTACAACCTCCACGACTTCCCACTCGCCATGGCGAGCGAATTGCCCATGGGGAGTCCGAGCGGGCACGAGCGCGCTAGCACCGCTTGTCAAGAGATCCTCTGGGGCGAGGTGCACTTCGGCGCTTCCCAGCCACCGCGCTAGGTGTGCGATGACACGATCGAATGCACTGTCCCCTTCAACATCGAGATCGACAACGTACAAGAGCTGCATTTGGCGATGCCTTCCCACGTGGCTGTGTGCGTATTATGCAGGTTCGCACAAGGAACGGGCGCGAGCTGGGGGCGGATTGATGGTGCTTCCAATTTCAGATTGCGATGAGTCCATCGGCGAGCTGGTCGCAGTGCAGTAGGGACCGCAAGATGGAGTAGTCGAGGTTGCGGTGCGCTCGCGGAGCAGATCGGCAAGGATCATCGTCTACGAGCCCTACCTCGCCGGAACCCATGACGAGAAGATGTATCGCCTCGTCAACGACCGAGCCTCCTGGTTCGACATCGTGATGGGCGCAAAGGTGGTCGACGACGAGCTCACTACGGACCGCGTCGAGAAGCGAGTGGCACTGCACCCGACCATTGCCGAGGCGGTCCGCATGGACCTGACCTGCGGATAGGTTCTCGTTTTCACTACAGGGAGGTAGCCCAGAATTGTCGTAGGCAGGTGACACACTGCTCGCATGATGTTGCCGCCGGATCCCACCGCAAAGTCCTCCGACTCCTTCGCCTACGACGAGCCGCGCAGCAACTGCCCGAAGTGCGGAAGCGGCGAAGTGACCCACTTCTTCTGGGGCATGCCCACCCAGGCGACCTACGAGAACAGCCCGGCATGGGTGTCGTTCGGAGGGTGCTGTCTCCCCGAGGTCATGGCCGACCGAGCATGCAGCAGCTGCGGCTACGAGTGGGCAATCGACGACGACGGCAATCCGGTGACCCCACGACGACTTGGCAGCAACGGCCGGGTCCGCGCACGACTGTGGAACTTCGACGGCCGGCACAACGGCCTTCCCGGAGTCGTCCCTCTCGGCGTTGACGACCGGGACCGCGTCGTCGAGGGCGAACTCCTCATCGAAGACGTCAACACTCCATTCGGCAAGGTCCAATTCCTTGTCGCCGAAGACGACGGCCAGGTCACCTTGGTGGAAGAAGACACCATCGAGCGGTGGTAGGCGACCGACCGAGTGCCCGGGCCCTCGAGGCCGCCACGCGGTGTGCCGCAATGGTTCGGTGACGGTCGATAGCGTCGGCGCATGATCAACAATCGACCCTGGACAGCCCTCCGTGAGGCCTCGAAAGAGACCTTCGGCATCGTCAGCACCGAGCAATCGGCGCGCTACGGCATCGCTGTCGAGCAACTCGAGGCCGCAGCAGCCCGCGGGGAGGTGTGGAAGACGCCCGACGAGCTGTGGATCGTCGAAGACGTCGACATCTTCCGCATCGAGGACTGGGCGGCCGCATGGCTGGCCATCGACCTGGACACCCCGATCAGTCTGCGGCGCGCCAACCCTGAGTCGTTCGTCAGCCACCAGTCAGCGGCGATGATCCTCAGTATCGGCGACGTCACCACACGGGACTTCATGTTGACCGTGGCGCAGCCACTGCCGTGGGTGCCGGCGATCGTGCGTCAGATGGTCGGTGCACTGGGCCGGCAAGGTGTGGATTGGGAGTTGGTGGACGGACTTCCCGTGGCCACCCCCGCCCGGATCGTCGCCGACCTGGCCGCCGCCCGCAGTGTCGACGGTTCGCATCTGGGCACGGTGCTCTATGACATCCTCGCCGAACAACTCCTCACTGCCGACGAGCTTGCCGAAATCATGCGCCCGTACCTGCACTTCTGGAGCCACCAACCTGAACTAGGTCCGCACTACGTCATGGACCTGCTCATCGCCAGTTTCCGGGGATAGGGCCTGGCTCTCCGACGGGCGCACGCGATATGCCGCAGCGGTTCGGCGCGGGTCGATAGCGTCGGCGCATGACCGTCGACCGACACTGGACAGCCCTCCGCGAGGCCTCGAAAGAGACCTTCGGCATCGTCAGCACCGAGCAGGCTGCGCGCTACGGGGTCGCCGTCGAACAACTCGAGGCCGCAGCCGCCCGCGAGCAGGTGTGGAAGACACCCGACGAGCTATGGGTGGTCGAAGACGTCGACATCTTCCGCATCGAAGACTGGGCAGCGGCATGGTTGTCCATCGATCTTCACACCCCGATCACGCAGCGGCGGCACAGCCCCGAGTCGGTGGTCAGCCACCAGTCGGCGGCGATGGTCCGAAATCTGGGCACGATCACCACCGATTACCTCATTCTCACGGCGCTGCACCCACTGCCGCGCACGCCGAAGATCGTGTGGGAGGTTGCGGGAGACCCGGGTCTGGCCGGGCGCGACTGGGATCTGGTCGACGGACTGCCTGTGTCCACCCCGAGCCGCATCATCACCGATCTCGCCGCCGCGAACGGCGTCGACGGATCACACCTGGGAACTGTGCTCGCCACCATCCTCGACGAGAAGCTCCTCGCGGCCGACGAGGTCGGCGAACTCATGCGCCCCTACCTGCACCGCTGGACACAGCACCCCGAGCTGGGCCCCGGCTACGTCATCGAGCTGCTCATCAACAGCAGCTACGGCTAGCGCGCTGCCTCCCCTAGAGCGAGACGACCGTGGCGCGCACGCCGAAGGCCACCCCGATCTCGACCAGCGCGTCCAGGGAGAAGTCGGCGATCCGACCGGCACTGAGTTCGCGCATGTGCGGCAGGGTGATCCGAGCCCGCTCGGCGGCGGCGCGGGGCGTGAGACCTTCGGCCTCGATCCTGGTGAGGATTGCGGTCATCAGTTCGGCACTCAGCCGCAGGATCGCGGCTTCGCCGAGGGTATCGGTGACCGCCTCGAAGGGATCTGCCTCGATGAGGTCTGGCTCGATGAGGTCTGGGGCGTCGTCGTTCATCACTCTTCCTTCCGTACTTCTCTGCCCCCGGCCCGGGGCAGAGAAGTGGTGATCGGTACCGCTGGTCCGGACTAATAGATCGCGTCGGCGGGGGCGTCGTCGTCGAACAGCTCGGCCGGCAGTTCGGCAATGGCTTCCGCGCAGTCGCCCCGCGGACCCGCTGCGGCGATCATCGCCGCAGCAATGTCTTCGACGATTCGGTCGCCGGTGAACGGACCGAATCGGTAGTACAGGCCGGGCTGCGCGACGAGGACGTCGGACCGCGTCAGCAGCGCGTTCTTCGCCGCCTCGATCCACCCGGGGTCTCCGGACCACGATCCGTCCGCGGACAGGTCGTCGCGGTCGTCGCGCACCCAGCTGATCCAACGGTCGCCGCCATGCTCGTCGATCGTGATCCGCACGCGCCGATCCGGCACCACGCAGACCGGGGTCTGGTCCTCGCCGAGCACCGCGACCGACCGGACCGGGAAGCCGACCACCGAGGAGAACACCGACGCGGCTTCGTCGAGGCGAGTGCGGTCGGCGCACGACGCAGTGAGCGCGGTGAACGTCGCCTGCGGTCCGAAGCGGACCATCGACTGCGCGCCCAGCAGATCAGCGGTCTGCGGATGCCACGCCGGCTCCGACCGGTGCCGATTGCCGAAATCATGCGCCGACGACCGCAGGTTGTAGGCCACCCGCAGCAGATCGGCGCGCACCCCCATGTCCCGGACGATCCCGTAGTCGGAGTCGACCCGCACGTGAATGTTCAAGCGGCGCAACAGTGCTGCCGCCAGCGGCCGCACCTTCGCGTCTCCCTCGTTGTAGGTGGCGACCACCATGAACCCGTCCCGCGCGGTGATCGCCGGCAGATCCGGACGGTCCGCAAGAATCAGTTCGCGACGCTGATCCAGCGCGGACAGCAGCACATCGTCGACATCGGCCGGCGCACGATTGAGCTCGTCGAACAGCAGCACCTTGCCCTCCCGCATGGCACGCGTCAGCGGCCCGTCGGACCAGCGCCAGCCACCGTCGTGCGGCAGATACTGTCCGCACAGCGCAGCCACCGTCAATCCGCGATGCCCCTGGACCGACACCACGTCGTCACTGAACGCCGCCAGCACCGCCGTGGTCTTGCCGGCGCCGGGCGGACCGGACAGACGAGCATGACCGCGCACGGTCCGGAGCTCGCGCAGGAACTCCACGTCGCTCATCCCGAACAGTGGGCGGGGCTGATAGCTGCCGGTCGCCGTCGGCACCGATCGGAACGACGACGGATCGCCGTCGCGGGGTGCGTCCGCGAAGTCGCTGGACACCAGCACCGCCTCGGCGGCCTCGATCTCGGCTGCCGCACGCTCGGCGTACATGTGCACACCCGGCTGCACCTTCACGTACTCGAGCACCGAGTCGACGTCGGCGAGCGTGCCGTCGGCATCCACTGCCGCCGGGAGGTGGAACAGCTCCACCGTGTGCGAACCCAGCGCGGTGTCGGCATCGTCGACCTGCCAGGTGTCGCCCATCAGCAAGTCGGGGCCGATCATCAGGCCGCGCATGGCGTTGACACCGGACGAGTACGTGCGCGTCACAACAGGACGCTCGGGCTCGTCGTACGGGTACCAGCCGCCCGTGTTCCGCACAACCATGGTCCAGACGCCGTCGACCTGGTTGCGGTAAACGATGCGCGTCTCGTTGTAGTTCTGGTCGACGGCCATCGGGATGAGGGGATTGCGAGTCATGGTCTTGCCCTTCTGTGGAGGAAACGTGGTCGGGACCTACGCTCTCAAAGGGGTCCGCCAGGTTGCGGCAACTCGTTGACCAGCAATTTTCTCCAGTAAGCACTCGGCTCCCCGATGAGGACAACGGATCGTCGGGCGCCGAGAAGGCAGGTGCCGCAGCCCGTCCGGGGCACCGACGACGATGTTCGCCATGAACTCCACCAACGCACAGATCGCCGCCCACCTCACCGCTCACATCGCACGGATCAGTCCTCGACACGACCTCGTCGTCACGCTCGACGATCACCTCGACACCGACGCCCGCTACTGCCCCGCCACCTCCGTGATCACCCTCAACCTCGGGCGACTGGTGCACCCCGACGATCGACCGCAGCTCGCGCCCCGGCCGACCGCCGTGCTGAAGTTCCCCGCAGTGCGCGGCGCACTGGCCCGCGCGGCCGGCCATGCCGATCACACCCGACCCCACGCCTTTCCCTCACCGGTCGCCGACTGGATGGCGATCCTCGAGGAACCACGGATCGACCGGATCCAACTCGCCCACGACGACCCCGCCGTCCGTGGTGCCGTTCCGTGCTGGCCGCTGCTGGAATCCACGGAACCGACCGACGCGCTCGACGCGATTCGACTCTTCATCCGCGTCGTCGGGCGCATGCTGGCGGGCGCGCTCGACGCTGCAGCGGCCTGGCAGAGCGTCACTCGCGCCGTCGTGCTGCTGCCCGACGACGACGCCGCCCTGCTTCGGACGCTCACCGTCGAAGCCATCGGCTTGAACGACGACGACCACGAGCAACAGGCTGCACTCGCCGAACAGGTGCACGCGATCGCGCGCCGCAACCTCGGCGAAGCAACCACCTCCGGCTCCGGTGCAGCATCCGACGATCAGCCCCCGACCACCGCCCCCTCCGCGAACACCGCCGAGGATCTTCGTTTACGGCCGCCGTCGTCGTTCTACGACGGGCCGCGAAATGCTCGGCTGCGGCGGGCGCGCCTCCAAAGCTCCCGCACCTCCGACTGGCTCACCGTGCGACCCCTGCCCGCCGAGTCGTACACCGCGCGGGCGGCGGCTCCCGACGACTACGCCACTGCCGCACAACTGAAGTCGCGGCTGCTAGGGAACCAGGAACTCGACGACCTCGACGTCACCGTCCCGTGGCAAGCCCCGCCGGGATCCATCGACATGGCCGAACTGGTACGGGCCACCGCGCAACACGATCTCGGGCTGCGCGTCACCGCGAGCCCATGGCACCGGACGCTGACACGATCCGAACCGTCCGCCCCGATCGATCTCGGGCTGATCGTCGACACGTCCGGCTCGATGCGGGCACAGATGGACCGGGTCGCCACCGCCGGGTGGGCGCTCGATCGTGCCGTCCCGACGCAGACCGGACGGGTCCAGACCTGGGTCTTCAACGCCGCTGCCTACACGCTGCCAACGGTCGGGCCCGACCAGATCGCCGTGCCCCACGCCGCCGACGCGACGGACGCGCTACTCCCGGCGCTGCACGACTACACCCGCTGGGCTCGCCCCTGCGGCACTTCTCGCGTCCTGGTGATCCTGTCCGACGGAATGCTCTCTGGCGATCCAGTGCGCGACGAACTGGTCCGCGTCGCCGACGTCGGGGTCCGAGTCGTCGGTCTGGTGCCCCACCGCAGATTCGTCGAGCACCTCTCCTACCACCTGCCCGATAATGTCGACGTCGACGTGATGGCCGACGACGTCGTCGCACAACTCGCAGAAATGCTGATCCAATGAGTAGGGATGAGGAGAACGTGAACCCCACCGACCGAGACGGTGCGGTCGGACGTCAGCCGGCCATCACCACGATGGCCGAGATCAGCATTCCGTTCGCGCCCGTCACCAGGTTGGCGAGCAGCGCGCGGAGAGCGATCGGCACGACCGACGCTCGGAGCGCGACGGACCGGAACGGTTCCCTCAAAACCCTACAAAGATGCCATCGAAACTCTGTAGAAATCGTACATGTGTTCCCATTAATTGTGGCTTTACTCTGTAAGTAGGGCGACAGCTCTACCTGCTCTCCCCTCCACGAGGGAGGGTGCGCGTTCTTTGAGAAGTTCATATCGACAACCGGAGAAATCCGGGGAGGCCCTGCACCGTGAGAGTGCTCGGCCTCCCCCGGTCGACGAGCCATGCCCGCATCACCCATCCGGGTCGGCCCGAGGCACCGAACTACGTCCTGCGCCAGTTCGCCGGCCGGGTAGTGCCGTGCCGCTCCTGATACTGCGCCCACGACAGTTGGCTGCCGTCGTCGGCGCGGTGGGCGGGAGCGTGCCGTCCGAGGCTGGCGAACCACAGCCCGCATTCGTGGCACTGAGAACGATCACCGTCGTCGAACAAGTCCCCGAACCGGCTCAGCCGGAACGGCGCGGTCGGCGCCCAGGTGTCATCCGGGCGCATGCGCAGCAGCTCGGTCATCACCACCGAATCCTTCACGCCGACTTGATCGGCGAAGTCACGTAGATTCAGGTGCCGCGCCGCCAGATCCGCCAGCGCGTCCTCCCACGATCCGTATCCGTGCGCCGCCAACCGCTCCGTCCACAGATCCTTGGGCTCGCGATCGGTCGGCCGCGCGGTGGCCGCCGCCCACAGGTCGTCGGACAGACCGTGCCGCTCGCGATAGGCCTGCACCGCCAGTTTCCGGCCGTCCACCATGTGCGACGGAATGTGCTTCGTGATCCGCCGGAACCACAGGCCGCACTCGTGGCACTGGGAGTAGTCCCCGTCCCGCGCCAGCACTCCGGGCCTGCTCAATCGGTACGGCTTGTTGGCCGCCCACGGGTCGCCGGAGATCGATTTCGCGATCACCGTCGGCAGCGCATCGCTGCGCACACCCAACTGTTCACCGAGCTCCGCCAACCCGAAGTGCTCAGCCGCCGCAGCGATGATCGCCTCCTCCCACGAGGCATATCCGGCCTGAGCCAGCCGCGGCCCCCACAGGTCTTCCTTGGCGCGGCGCACATTGCCCCGACTACGCAGCGGCAGATCCGCCGGGAGCCCGTGGCGCGTGCGATACCCGTCCTCGGTCAGGCGGTCACCGTCGTCGTCGACGTGCCCGGTCAGGTGTCTCGTCAACGACCCGAACCACAATCCGCACTCGTGGCACTGCAGCCGGTGCCCGTCATCGGCCAGCGTCCCGGCGACGCTGGTGCGCAAGTGCGCGGTGGCAGCGAACGGGTCCCGCGGATTGGCCACGCTGATCCGCTTGAGCAAAGAGTCACCGCGGATATGCACCAGCTCAGCCAGCTCCGTCGACGTCAGATGTTCGACGATGCCGTGCGCCAGCAGGTCGGTGGGATCGGTGAAACCCGCCACGCGCGCCCGCGCGGCCATGTCCTCGAACGACGACAGCTGTTTGCCACGAGCGATGTTCCGTTCGCGGGCGGCGGCGCTGCGGGCGGACCGGTCCAGCGACCAGTCCGGATCCAACCGATCCAACTCGGCGACGGCCCGCCGCGGCAACGTGCCGGCCGCCTTCTCGTAGCGCAGCTGGGTGAGCCAGCTCGACAACGCTCCCCGGGTGTTCAGCAGACTGCCGTGCCGCTCGGCGTGCTCGGCCGCCGCACGCGCCCGACGCTTCCACAGCGGCGGCAGCACCACGCCGTCGGCCAACCCGACCGCACGCGCCTGCTGGTGGGTGATGTCCAGCTTGCGGGCGATATCCGCCCACCCCTTGTCGTGCTCGATGGCCCAGTCGACGGCGGCCTGCCACGACGACCAGCCCGCGTCGGCGAGCCTCCTCGACCACAGTTCCTCCGCCAGCACCTCGTACTCGGCGCCCACCGGACCGCGGTCGGGATAGGTGGCGGCAACAAACCGCGGCAGCTCCATCTCGCCGGCCTGGTCGATCCGCTGCAAAGCGTTGGCCCGCGCCAGATTCCGATGGGCGTCCGCCGCCAGCGGGATGGTGGCCGGCAGATCCCACTCGTATCGGTACTGCTCGGACGTGAGGTCGTGCACGGGCAGGTGGCTCGACAGCGAGCGATACCAGCCGCCGCACTCGTGACACTGCACGCGTTCGCCGTCCGTGGCGAGAATTCCCCGCACCGATTCGGTGGGCATCGAGCCTGTGCTCGTCTTCCCCCTCGTCGCCACGTGTCCCCCTCAGCTACTCGCGTCGTGCGCGTCGGTCTTCCGCGTCGACCCTACGTTGCCGCACGGCGGCTGGGCCTTGCGGAAGCCACAAGACCAGGCCTGCTCACCACAGGCCTCCATGCTGCCGGTCTCCGAACCACTGTCGGACCCTCGTGATTCCATAGCTTCAGAACCGGTGTCGACCGGTAGAGCGGAGGGGAAGTCATGTCCGTGGTGGGCGACGTGTACCGCATCTCGGCTTTACGTTCCGACGATGCAGCGTGGGCCCTGCTGCGCGCAAAGAACGCACCGGTGATCCTCGCGCTCCTCGGCCGGCACTTCGGCGACGGCGTCCGACGACTCCCCGCCCCCGAATTGTTCGCGCTCCTCGACGCCGACCTCGAAGAACTCCGCGACAGCGGAGCAGACCTGCCCAACACGGGCCAGGGCTACTGCGCCGAGTGGGTCCGCTCCGGGTTCCTCCTGCGACGCTCCTCCGCCGCCGCCGCCCGCGAAGAATCGCTGGAGCCGACCGACGGCGCCTTCGCCGCCCTCGACTTCGTCGGCTCCTTGCGCACCCCCGTCACGTCGGTCACCGAATCCCGATTGTCGACGCTGTCGACGCAGCTGAGCGCCCTGGCCCGGGACTCCGATCCGGACACCGAGTCCCGACTCGCCCGACTCCGTGCCGAGCGCGACGCGCTCGACCGCCGGATCGCCGCCGTCGAGTCCGGCGACTTCCCGGTCCTCAGCGGGGCCCGCGCGCTCGAACGCACCCGCGAGATCCTCGCCCTCGCTTCCGAGGTGCCCGCCGACTTCGCGCGAGTCCGCACCGATTTCGACGAACTGAACCGCAGTCTGCGCGCGCGGATCCTCGACGACGAGAACGACCGCGGCGACACCCTCGGCGACGTCTTCCGCGGTGTCGACCTGATCGCCGAGTCCGACTCCGGCCGCAGCTTCGCCGCGTTCTACGACACCATCCTCGATCCGGCCCGCTCCGCCGAGATCGACGATGCGATCACCGCCGTCCTGGACCGACCGTTCGCCGCCGAGCTCGACGCCGACCAGCGTCGCAAGCTGCGCCGACTGCTCACCGACATGGAGGTCGCCGCCGGCGAGGTCCACGAGATCATGACGTCGCTGTCCCGCTCACTGCGCCACTTCGTGCAGTCCCGCGCCTACGAGGAGCACCGCCGCATTCAGCAGCTGATCCGATCGGCGCAGCAGAAGGCCACCGCCGTCGCTGAAGTTCGACGACCGTTCGACGTCCTCGACCTCGACCTGGTTCGGGTGGGCATGGCGATCGAATCGATCACGTCGCTGCGCATGCACAATCCGGCCGACGACCGCGTCACCGACGAGGTGGTGGTGCACCAGTCCGGGGTGGCCGACCTCGCCGCCCTCCGCGCACTGGTCCGCGAGTCCGAAATCGACTTCGACGAACTGACCGCCAACGTCGCCGACCTTCTCGCTGCCAAGGCCCACGCCACCGTCGGCGACGTCCTCGCCGACCACCCCGCGACGCAGGGCCTGGCCAGCGTCGTCGGGCTCCTGGTCCTGGCCACCCGGCACGGACGTCGCGTCGACGGCACCGAACACATCACCTGGACGTCGGTCCGCGGCACCCCGCGCTCGGCGGTCATCGCCCGCCACCAGTACGACCCGACTGCCCCGGAGCTGCAACGATGAGCCCCTACGATCCTCCGTCCGACGCCGACCACGACGCCTCGGCCGATGATCTCGCAACGACGGCGCAATACCCCGGTGACACCGGCGAACTGGCCCTGCCGAGCCGTCGCGCCCTGATCCAGCTCCTCAAAGGCCCGCTGATCACGTCGACGAAGCACGCCGAGATCTGGCGCACCGTGATCAGCGATCAACGCCTCCTCCGGTCCCGCCTCGCGGACGTCTTCCTCGACCTGGTGATCGACGAGGAGAACGAGATCGCCTTCACCCGGCCTGCCGATACCGGCGAGACCGTCGACGCCCCGAGCGTGCTGCGCACCGAACGACTCACCTTCATGGACACCGTGATGCTGCTCGCGCTCCGCCAGTTGCTGCTGCGCGCCCAACCCGGCGAACGCGTGATCATCGATCGCGACGAAATCGCCGACCAGCTCGAGGTGTACCGCCGCCACACCAACACCGACCCGGCCGGCTACCGCAAGCGGATCGACTCGTCGTGGAGCAAGCTCACCAAATACTCCCTGCTGAACAAGACCACCTCGGAAGACCGCATGGAGATCTCCCCGGTACTCCGCCAACTGTTCGACGCCGAGCAGGTAGCACTCGTCGGCGCCGAGTTCGACCGCATTCTCGCCGCGACCGACGACGAGCAGGAGCAGTCATGACCGCCGCGCCCGAACAGCGCCGCCTGGCCCGCGTCCAGATCCACAACTGGGGAACCTTCGACGGCTACCACCAGATCCCGATCTCCCGAGACGGCTACCTGATCACCGGCAATTCCGGCTCCGGCAAGTCGACGCTGCTCGACGCGATCTCGGCCGTTCTGATGTCCGGGGACCGCGTCCAGTTCAACGCCGCTGCGCAGGAATCCGACCGGTCCGGCCGCACCCTCGTCAGCTACATCCGCGGTGCCTGGCGTCGGGACACCGACGCCGAATCGGACGTGCTGGTCAGCAGCTACCTCCGCACCGGTGCCACCCGCAGCGCCGTCGCCCTCACCTATCGAACCGCCGACGACCAGCCGCCGGTCACCCTGCTCAAACTGATGCATCTGGGCCGCGCGAAGAACACCAACGCCGACGTCTCACACCTGCACATCGTGATCGACGACGAACTCGACCTCACCGACATCCTCCCCTTCATGAGCGACGGGATCGACCGCCGCGCCATCCGCAAGCGCTGGCCGGAAGCCGACGTCAATCCGTCCTACGCCCCGTTCGCCCGCAAGTTCCGGTCCCGGCTCGGCATCTCCACCGAGTCCGCGCAGCGACTTCTGCACCGCACCCTGTCGGCCAAGAGCCTGGCCAGCCTCGACCAGCTGTTCCGCGACTACATGCTCGACCCGCCGGAGACCTTCGGCCTCGCCGACCGGGCCGTCGAGCAATTCCAAGACCTGCGCGAGGCGCACCGCGTCGTAGTTGATGCCCGCCGTCAAGTCGAGGCCTTGGCCCCGCTCACCGATCTGGCCCGCACTCGGGAGGAGTCGCTGGCCGTGGCGACCGCCACCGAGGAGGAAGCCACCTGGCTCGACGCGGCCCACGCGCAACGCACCGCCGAGATCCTGCGGGGTGAACTCACCGAGCTCGCCTCGCAGACCCCGCTCATCGAAGAAGCCACCGCCGCGGCCCGCGCCGACGACACGCAGGCCCGCGACGCGGTGCTCGACGCGAAGGTCGCCGTCGAGCAGCTCGGCAGCGGCCGCTTGACGGTGCTGAACAATCAGCGCGAGCAGCAGCAGGAGGCGGTCCGCCGAGTGACGGCTCGGCGCACCCAGCTCGAGCGCGCCGTGACCGCGTGGGGCGGTAGCGTCCCGTCCGACATCGAGGCCTTCACCCGCCTGCAGGGCCAGCTCGAAGACCAGCTCACCGACTCCGCGCGCGGCCACGAAGACCGGCACCGCGAGCTGTACGAACTCTCCGCGCGACGCGCTCAGGCGCAGGAGAAGTCGCGCACGCTCGTCGCCGACCGCGAAGCACTCGCCCGGCGACGCTCCAACCTCGACCCGGAACTGTTGCGTGCACGCGAGATCCTGTGCGCAGCAACATCGTTGACCGAAGATCTGCTCCCGTTCGCCGGTGAGCTGCTGCAGGTCCAGAGCGACCAGTCCGAATGGATCGGCCCCATCGAGCGAGTGCTGGGCCCGCTCGGGCGCACGCTGCTGGTGCCCGACGAGCACTATCGCGCAGTCGCCGCCGCCGTGGACCAGAACCGGATGGGCGCACGCCTCGTCTATCGACGACTCCCGCGGCACACCAACCGGGCACCGCGCCGAACCGGTCCCGCCTCGCTGGTGCGGAAGGTCGACGTCGCCCCCGGACCGATGGCCGAATGGCTCCAACAGCACCTCGCCGACCGGTACGACTACGCGTGCATCGACGACTCCCGGGACTTCGGCGCCCACGACCGCGCCGTGACCCGCGCCGGGCAGGTCAAGCACTCCGCCGAACGGCACGAGAAGGACGACCGACGTGCCATCGATGACCGACGACGCTGGGTACTCGGCTTCGACAACGAGGACAAGCTGAACGACCTGCGCAGTCGGATCGACGAGCTGGACGCCGAGGCCGCCACCCTCACCGCGCGGTTGGATCAGCTCGATCGCGCCGACCAGCAGATCGCGGCCCAGAATCGTGCCGCGCAGACCGTGCTCGACGCCCAGTGGCCGGAGATCGACCTCGCTAGCGCGCAGGCCGAGCTCGACACGCTCGACACCCGGATCGCGCAGTGGCAGCAGGAGAACCCCGAGCACTCCGCGCTGACCCATCGCTACGAGGAGGCCGCCGCCGTCGCCGAACAGTCCGCGGCTGCCCTCGTCGCGGCCGTCTCTGCGGAGCGGGCACACCACGCCGAGATCACGCGCCGCACCGACCTGCTCGCCAAGGGTGCGGCCACTGACCACGAGCCGGTGCCCGACGCGATCGCCCTCCGGCTCGACGAGCGGTACCGGGCCGTCGCCCGCCGCATCACCAGCGGCAACGTCGATTCCGCGTTGCACACGGTGAGCAAGGCGATCACCGCGGAGCAGCAGCGCGCGAGCCGAGAGCTCAGTCGCGCCAACGACGGCATCGTCCGCGTCCTGGCGAAGTACCTCAGTGAATGGTCCGCCAGAACCGGCGAACTGCGCGCCGAACCGGACTTCGCCGACGACGCGCTGGCCGTGCTGAATCGGCTGCGCGCCGAAGGTCTGCCCAACTACGAGAACCGCTTCTTCGAGATGCTCAAGGAGCAGTCCACACAGAATCTCGGTCGGCTCGCGCTGACCATCCGACGGGCACCGGGCGAGATTCGCGACCGGATCGATCCGGTCAACGACTCCCTGCGCGCCTCCCCGTTCGACACCGACCGCTGGCTGCGCATCCAGGTCCGCGAACGCCGATCGCAGCGGGCCGCCGAGTTCCTCGACGCCCTGACCGCCACCTCGACGGGCTCCTGGGCACAGGAGTCGAAGGCCGACGCCGAGGCCCGTTTCCTCCGGATGTCCGAACTGCTCGACCGCCTCGGTTCCTCGGAACCCGCTGACCGACGCTGGCGGCTCCAGGTCCTCGACACCCGCCTGCACGTCGGCTTCATCGGTGAGGAGTTCGACGACGACGGCGAGATCCGCAACTATCACGATTCCTCGGCCGGGCTGTCCGGCGGCCAGGCCCAGAAGCTCGTGTTCTTCTGTCTGGCCGCCGCCCTGCGCTACCAGCTGAGCCCTGACGGCAGCGGCGTCCCGCGCTACGGAACGGTGATCCTGGATGAGGCCTTCGACCGCGCCGACGCCACCTACACCCGGCGCGCTCTCGACGTCTTCGACCAGTTCGGCTTCCACCTGGTGCTGGCCACTCCGCTGAAGCTGCTGCAGACGTTGGAGGACTACATCGGCGGCGCCGCCACCATCAGCATTCGCGACAGCAAGCACTCCCAGATCGACCTCGTCGAATGGTCGACCGATGGCTAACACCGAGGGTCGCCAGCTCAGCCCGGCCCAGACCGCGGACCGCGCCGGCACTGCCGTGCGGTCCCGACTCCGCCAGTGGCTGACCGATCCGATTGCGGCACAGACGGATTCGGTCAGCATCGGCTTGCACCCGCCGACAGAACGACTCGTCGCCGTCGACCCGGATGCCGCCCGCGCGTGGGTCCGGTTGTGGCAGAACTACACCGGGCCCGGCGTCGTCGACTGGGAGCCCCGACGCTGGCCGAGCTTCGGCACCCAGGACGTTCCCGTGCGACTGCGGCTGACCGGCGTCGAGGAGATCTGCCGCTCCGCGGGCGCGGGCGCGCGCTGGCAGCGGCTGCGGACCCGGCGCGATGCGCTGGCCGCGCTGGCGGCACCCGAGGACTTCCCCGCCGTCGTCGCGAAGAACGTCAAGCGTTGGGAGTCGTTGTCCGACACCGACTTCACGAGACTTCTCGCGACGGCGTCCTGGCTTCTCGCCCACCCTGAGTCGGGGCTGTTGATCCGCCAGTTGCCGATCGAAGGCGTCGACACCAAATGGCTCGCCGCGCATCGTGGCCTCGTCGACAGCCTGGTCCTCGGTGCCACCGGATCCACCGACCTCGGTATTCGCACGCTTCCGTCGTTCTACGAGATCGCGCTTCTCGACGACGCGATCCTGCCCGGCATGCCCCGTGTGTTCGCCGCCACCATTGACAGTCTCGCCGCCTTGCCGGTGGCCCCGTCGCGGGTCGTGATCTTGGAGAACCGCGAGGGCGTGCACGCGCTGCCACCCATCGCCGACACCATCGCGCTGCACGGCGGCGGCAACGCGGTCACGTCCATGGCGCACTTCGGCTGGCTCGCCGACGCCGACGTCGTCTACTGGGGTGACCTCGACACGCACGGCTTCGTCATCTTGGATCGGCTGCGCCGCCGGCTCCCGCACGTGCGCAGCCTGCTGATGGACCCGGCGACGTTCCACCGGTGGACGCACCTGGCGATTCCTGAGCCCGCGCCGGCGACCGAAGCACCGACGATCCTGACCGCTACCGAACAGCAGGCGCTGGCGGACGTCCGCGCCGCGTCCCTCCGTTTGGAGCAGGAACGTATCCCGTGGACCTACGTCCTCGAGCGCCTCGCCGCAGCAGGCCTCGCGCCGACCTGACATGGCGGCTGCCCGACGTCACCGGCTCGCGCGGGCGCGCAGGATCTTCTCCAGGTCGCGCTTGCCGGTGACCTTGACGAGCGGAATGCTGTCGATCTGGTCGAAGGTCAGCACCTGCTCGGGTCGGGTGATCCGCGCAACGTCGTCCTTCGACGGCTCGGGCACCGCGGCGGCCGCGTCGCAGAAATCCCAGGCGTCGATCGAGTCGTGCTCCCACTGCCGCTCGCCCTCCGGCAGTTGGTGGTCGGCGGAGATGAACCAGTTGGCGATCAGTCGTTCCTGCCCGGGCAGCAGGGTCCAGAACTTCACGCGATCGATCCGAGCGTGCGCGTCCGGCCGGGACACCGCGACCCACGCGAGGCCGCCGTCGGCGTCGAGCATCCGCCAGAACTGCCACTTCTTGAAATCAACCATCGTCGCTCCCCTCCTACGCAGGACCCCTTGCGGACCGCTCTGCGTGCATGGTCGCAGGCGCATCCGACATCGATCAGGACCAATGTCCCCGCATGTCCGATTCGGCGGACAGCGTCGTCGAACAGCGATTGACTGCAAAGCGATACGCACGCAACGAGATTGAGGAGCAGATCATGGGTGGACGACTCGACGGACAGGTAGCACTGATCACCGGCGCGGCACGCGGACAGGGGCGGGCGCACTGCCTGCGCATGGCCTCCGAAGGCGCCGACATCATCGCCGTCGACCTGGCCGCGCCGCTCCCCGACGCGGTCCCCTACGAGTCGGCCACCCTCGACGACCTCGCCGAAACCCGACGCCTCGTCGAGGAGACCGGCCGCACCATCATCACCGCGCAGGCCGACGTCCGCGACCTCGACGCCCTGCGCACCATCGTCGACGACGCCGTCGCCCAGCTCGGCAAGCTCACCACGGTCGTCGCCAATGCCGGCATCTGTATTCCGGTGATCTGGGATCAGACCTCGCCCGAGTTGTTCGACGACGTGATCGGCGTGAACGTCCGCGGCGTCTGGAACACGGTGATGGTCTCGGCGCAGCACGTGATCGACGCGGGCGGCGGCTCGATCATCCTGATCAGCTCGTACGCCGGCAAGAAGGTCCAGCCGTTCATGGTTCCGTACACCACCAGCAAGCATGCGGTCACCGGCATGACCCGCGCCTTCGCCGCCGAGCTCGGCCAGTACAACGTGCGCGTCAACAGCATTCACCCCGGCGGCGTCGCGACCCCGATGGGCGGCGGGGACATGGTGGCCGAACTCGAACGCACCGGCGCCAGCAACCCGAAGCTCAACCTGATGGCCACCACCTTCACCGAGCAGACCTACGCCGAGCCGGAGGAGATCGCCGCCGTCGCCGCCTTCCTGGCCTCCGACGACGCCAAATTCATGACCTCCGAACACCTCAGCGTCGACGGCGGTTCGCAGTACTTCTAGCCGTGGAAGGCCTCGTCCACCACGTCGGCCACACCGTCGACGCCGCCGGTCATCGCCGGACCGTAGGCCGCGAGGATCGCCGTCAACATCTGGTCGAACGGCAGGTCGGTGTACTGGCCGTGGTCGCGCACGTACTCCATGTGCCGGCGACCGGCGACGTCGTACGCGTGCATCAGTGCGTCCGAGGCGCCGTCGAACTCGAGCATCTTGGTGCCGAACCGCTCGCACATCTCGCGGTTGAACGCGGGGCTCGCCTTGCGCCATTCGCCGTCGACCCAGAGGGTGCTGTAGCCGTGGTAGACGAACAGGTCGGTGCCCATCAGGGCGCGCAGTTTCTCGCTCTGCAGGTGGTTGCGCACGTCGGCGAAACCGAGTCCGGCGGGGATCCCCACTGCACGACAGGCCGCGGTCAGCAGCACCGACTTGGGCACGCACCAGTTGGGGCCGCCGACTAGTACCGCGGAGGCACGGAAGGTCGCCGGGTCGTCGGTGAGGCTGTACGGGTCGTAGCGCCATCCGTCGCGCACGGCGTCGAACAGCGCCACCGCCTTCTCCCGGTCGGTCTGCGCGCCCGCGGCGGCGATGGTGGCGGTCGCGAAGTCGACGATCCGCGGATCGTCGGAGTCGATGAACCACGTCGGCGCGCTGCAGGAATCCTGAGGCGGCGTGGCGACGAGGTCGGCCGAACCGGTGTGCGTCATGCCTCCAGCATGGCCCACGCCGATCCGCCGCAGAACCCGGGTCGACGTCCCGCCGCCGGACATACAGTGGACTCATGGCCCCCACCACTAACTCCTATTCACATCTGCTCGCCCCCGGCACGATCGGCCCGATGACGCTGAGCAACCGCGTCGTCATGTCGGCGATGGACATGAACCTGTCCACCGACGGTGTGATCGAACCCGGCGACGTCGACCACTTCGTCGCCCGCGCAGCCGGCGGCACCGGCATGATCATCACCGGCTGCTGCTCGGTGGGCTATCCGGCGGGCAGCACCAGCACCAAGGAACCCGGCCTCTCGTCGGACCACTTCATCCCGGGGTTGAAGGCGTTGGCCGACGGTGTGCACGCGGCCGGCTCCAAGCTGTGCGTGCAGATGGTGCACCACGGCAAGGTCGCCCGCATCGACACCATTCAGGACCGTCCGCTGCAGGTGGTCTCCGAACCCCGCGACCAATACGACCTGAGCGCCCTCGCCGACAACACCCCCGACGAGCTCGCCAAGATGGCGGCGGTGACCGGCGGCAAGGCGCCCAGCTATCACGCGGTGACGCTCGACGACATCGCCGAGATCACCGCGCAGTTCGCCGACGCGGCCCGGCGTGTGCGCGATGCCGGCGCCGATGCCGTGGAGATCCACTGCGCCCACGGCTATCTCCTCAGCGGCTTCCTCACCCGCGCCGACAACCGCCGCACCGACCAGTACGGCGGCTCCATGGAGAATCGGGCCCGCTTCGCCTGCGAGGTGATCACCGCGGTTCGGAACGTGGTCGGGAACGACCTCGCGATCCTGGTCCGCGTCTCCGGCAGCGAATACGGCGAGGAGGGTTGCCTCACCACCCCCGAGGCGACGATGGCCGCGAAACTGTTCGAGGCCGCCGGCGCCGACGCGATCGACGTGACCGGCTGGGGCCGCAATCCGTTCTCCAACTTCACCGACGGCCCGCTGCCGGACAAGATCGGCGCCTTCGTCGACACCGCCGCCGCGGTGAAGGCCGCCGTGACCATTCCGGTGATGACCGTCGGCCGGGTGCTCCCCGAGGTCGGCGAGCGCGCGCTCGCCGAGGGGAAGGCCGATTTCGTCGCGATGGGCCGCCAGCTGCTGGCCGACCCCGACCTGGTGAACAAGCTCGCCGCCGGCACGCCCGAGCGCGTCCGTCCGTGCATCAACTGCTACGTCTGCGTGCAGGAGAACTTCTGGGACGACACCCCGATCTGCGCGGTGAACCCGGCCCTGGGCGACGAGGACAAGACTCCGCTCACCCGCGTCCGAGCCGCCGTGTCCAAGCACGTCGTGGTGGTCGGCGCCGGCCCCGCCGGGCTGGAGACCGCGCGCGTCGCGGCGCAGCGCGGCCACCGCGTCACCGTGCTCGACAAGGTGGACCGTCTCGGCGGCACGCTGTGGTTCTCGTCGCTCACCACCCCCGCGAATTACCCACTGCTGGAATGGCTTTCCGGTGAGACGGCGCGCCTGGGCGTCGACATCCGACTGAACACCGAGGCGACGGCGTCGTCGATCACGGCGCTCAAGCCCGACGCCGTGGTGATCGCGACCGGCGCCGTCCGCGACCGGCCGACGGTGCCGGGCGGCGACCTGTCGCACGTGCACACCGGCGACACCATGCGCGCTCTGATGACCGGCGTCGGCGACACCTCCGGTCAGGCCTGGTACCTGCGCGCCGCCGGTCGCCTCGGCAAGCTGACCGGGCTCACCAAGACCCCGGCGCGCATCGCCAAGCTCACCCGCACCATCCTGCCGGTGGGCCGCAACGTGGTGGTGATCGGCGGCTCGCTGGTGGGACTGGAGTTGGCCGAGTTCCTCGGCGAACGCGGCCGCCACGTGACGCTCTTGCACGACGGTCAGCAGCTCGGCCTGCCGATGGCGCTGCCCCGCCGGTGGACCGCGGTGCGCCACGCCAAGGAAGCCGGCGTCACCATCCACCGGAACACCCGGGTCACGCGGATCACCCGCGACACCGTCGACTTCGAGATGGACGTGGTGGACCGCCGCGGCACGGTGACCGAGACCAAGACGATGAGCGCGCCCGCCGCGATGGTCATCATGGCCTCCGGCGTCTCAGCCGCCGCGCCCCTCGCCGACCAGCTGCGACCGCTGGTCCCCGAGGTGCACGTGGTGGGCGACGCCGGTGCCGTCGACTACATCCAGGGCGCCATTCACACCGCCTGGCCAGTGGCGTCGGCGCTCTGACCGCGGACGGCGTCGTCGATCCCACCCGGGATTAATACCCCTAAGGGTATAGTGAGAGGCATGCAGAAACTACCGCATCACTACGACGCCTGCGCCCTCAGCGAGCCGGGCGAGGCGATCACCGTCTCCTCGCCCGGTCTCGACGCCCTCACCACCGAGACGCCGCCCGAGTTCGGCGGACCGGAGGGGATGTGGTCGCCGGAGACCCTCATGATGGGCGCGGTCGCGAACTGCTTCATCCTCACGTGGCGGGCCATCGCCGCGCACAACGGTGTCGAGTGGATCGACATGCGCGTCGACGTCACCGGCGAACTGGATCGCGTCGAGCGTGTCACCCGCTTCACCAAGGTCGTCCAAAAGGCTTACCTGGTGGTCCCGACCGGCGCCGACCGCGCCAAGCTCGAGGAACTCCTGGCCAAGACCGAGACGTCGTGCCTGGTGGCCAATTCGATGAACGCCGAATTCGTCCTCGAAACGGAGATCACCGAGGCCTGACCGGCCGATGCGGTGATCGGCGGCGTCGAGTCCGGCCGCTAGACTCGACGCCGTTATGCCGGTTTGTCCGGCGGGTAGTACGACGAGAGGTCCAGGCAGTGACTACGCAGATTCGGGTCGGCATCGTCGGCTACGGCAACCTCGGCCGCGGCGTGGAGACCGCCATCGGACTCAACCCGGACATGAGCCTGGTCGGCGTCTTCACCCGCCGCGCCCCGGAAACCGTTGCGACGGTTGGCGATTCGACGCCGGTCTTCGCGATGAGCGACCTGGAGGCCGGGCGCGACGACATCGACGTCCTCGTCCTGTGCGGCGGCTCGGCCACCGACCTGCCCGAGCAGAGCCCGGCGCTCGCGGCCAAGTACTGCATCGTCGACAGCTACGACAACCACGCGAAGATCCCCGAGCACTTCGCCGCGGTCGACGCCGCGGCCCGCCCGGCCGGCACCACCGCCGTGATCTCCACCGGCTGGGATCCGGGCATGTTCTCGCTGAACCGCGTGTTCGGCGAGGCACTGCTCGCCCAGGGCAGCACCTACACGTTCTGGGGCCGCGGCCTCAGCCAGGGTCATTCCGACGCGCTGCGCCGCGTACCCGGCGTGGCCGGCGGCGTGCAGTACACGCTGCCGTCGGAGACCGCGATCGAGCGCGTCCGCGCCGGCGAGAACCCCGAGCTGTCCACGCGCGAGCGCCACACCCGCCAGTGCTTCGTGGTGCTGGCCGACGGCGCCGACGCCGACACGGTGCGCGCGGCGATCGTGAACATGCCGAACTACTTCGAGCCCTATGACACCACCGTCGAGTTCATCACCGCCGACGAGCTGGAACGCGACCACCAGGGAATGCCGCACGGCGGCTTCGTGATTCGCAGCGGCACCACCTCCGAGGGCACCAAGCAGGTCATCGAGTACAGCCTCACCCTGGAGTCCAATCCGGAGTTCACCGCCAGCGTGCTCGTGGCCTACGCCCGCGCCGCCGCGCGCCTGAACAAGGCCGGCGACATCGGCGCCAAGACCGTGTACGACATCGCCCCCGGTCTCCTCTCCCCGCTCTCCCCCGAGGAACTCCGCGCCAACCACCTCTGAGCGTTCCCGACGCCGGCGGCGCGGACTGCGCGGCGCAGCGGACTCATAATCCGTTGGCCATGTCGTAGGCCCGTGCTTTCCTGACGCCATGGTCAAGCTCGGACTGATCCTCGTCGTCCTCGTCGCGGGCGTCTTCGCGGTGTCCGCTGCCGCGACGCTCCTGTGGTCGTTGTGCGCCATGCTCGCTGCGCTGATCCTCGCTCCGTTCCAGCACGGAACCGCGCGCCGACAGCAGCGGATCGCGCGGCGACGGCGCCGGGCCGAGGACGCCCACCCGCTGGCGCAGTTGGAGCGCCGCCGCCGCGCCGGACGCATCGACCGGCAGGCACAGTGCGACGAGTTGCTTGCCGACGTCCGCGCCCGGCGGTGGACGCGCGAGGACACTCCCCAGAAGGCCCACGGCTATCTGGTGCTGGCGTGGGATCAGTGGACCGGCAATGAGTTCGCCGATCGCCCGGTGCGCTCGTCCGGCTGGTTCAGCAGTCAGGACGGACCGGCCGACGACTCCCTGCCCGCACGCCTGGCGCACGACTACGTCCTCGCCGACGAGGACAAGACCGCGCTGCGCCGGCTGCAGAACCACAGCCTCGGGCAGTTCCCGTGGGTGGCGGCGCAGATCGTCCACCGGATCGCCGGGCGACCGGTGTGGGAGCACGACTTCTTCGACGAGCACGCCGTCCGCCTCGACCTGGTCGACGAGCTGACCGCCATCGGCGCCCGCGCTCGCGCACTCAACGCGCAGCAGGCCCAACTCGGCCCCGCGCCGAGCGGCGACCTCCGCGAAGACCCCGACGTGGTGGACCTCTACGTCCGCAAGGCGGACCTCATCGACGAGGCCGTCGACCAGCTCCTCGAGCGTGTCAGCGCGCTGGCTTCCTACGCGGAGATGGTCGACCGCGTGCAGGCCATGCATCGCGACCAGCGCTACCGCGCTCGCCTGGAATCCTCCGACGACCTCGAGCAGATGGTCGAGACCGAGGTCGACCGCCACGAGAGCGCCCGCGTGCAGCAGGCCGCCGCCGACTCCGCCGCGGCCACTGCCCTGTTCACCTGACGGGGGCGGTCGCGAGACCGACGCACTTGATGGTCACAGCACACCAAGCGCGTCGGTTTCGCGGCAGCGCTGCTTCATCGGCCGGATGAAGAAGAAATACACCGCGAGGAACTACACGGCAGCGCGGGCGGAGAGCTTCACCGAGAACGGGACCGGGCGCAGGGTGCCGCGCTCGGTCATCTCCGGATCCGACCCGGCGGCCGGCTCGGCCAACGACAGCTCGAACGCGTCGCAGATCCGCGACACCAGCAGCGCCGACTCCTGCATGGCGAAGGCCCGGCCGATGCAGCTGCGCGGCCCGGTGCCGAACGGCGTGAAGTAGCGGTCGGGGTACTCGCGCAGCGCCTTCGCCTCCCAACGCTCCGGATCGAAGGCCGCGGCGGTCGGACCCCACACCTCGGGGTCCCGCTGCGCGGCCAGCGTCAGGACGAACACCGCGTAGCCTGCGGGGATGTCGTACCCGCCCAACTGCTGGTCCTTGCGCGAGACCCGGAAGATCCCGGGCACCGGCGGCCACAGCCGCAGCGACTCGTTCAGGATGTTGCGGGTGGTCCGCATGCCGGCCACCCCGGAGTAGTCGAAGCCGCGGGTTCGCGCCTCGTCGGTCACCTGCTGCGCCAGGCCCGGCCGTGCGGCGAGGTACCAGAGCGTCACCTCCAGCAGCGCCGCCGTGGTCTCGTGTCCGGCGACGAGGAAGGTCAGCACCTGGTCGCGCACATTCTGGTGCGGCAGCTTCTCGCCGGTGTCCGGGTCGACGGTGTCGAGCATCAGCCCGAGCAGGTCGTCGCTCGCGGGCTCCTTCCCGCTCACCCGGTCGGCGACGATGCCGTCGATGAATGCCCGCGTCCTCTCCAGGTTCGCCTGGAAGGCCCGCTCCTGGAACAGTCCGCGCACCTGGCCCACGACGGGAAGATCGTTAGTCGATTCCGACGCCCACGTCAGCACCTGGTCGAGCGCCACCAGCAGCGTCTGCGCCTGCGGATCGGCGCCCTCCTGCGTGAACAACCCGAGGTTGCGCGAAAAGCCCGCGCGCGCAATCACTTCCAGCGTCGCGTTGGTCATCGCCGTGTGCACGTCGACCACCTCGCGGCCGGACCAGTACTCGATCAGATCGTCGGCCACCGACTGCATGGCCGCGTGATAGGTCCGCAACGCCGACTGCGCGAAGCCCGGCTCCAGCACCCGCCGCGCCTGGCCCCACAGCGGATCGGAGGTCTTCGCGGTGAACAGCCCGGAGCCGGTGATCCCGCGGAACTTCAGCGTGGGACCGGCCAACGCCCGCGCCCAGTTGTCCTCGTCGTTGCACTGCCCGGCGAGCTCGCCGCCGGCCACCAGCACCAGCCGGACGTCGAGCAGCTTGCGCTCGAAAATCGGCCCGAGTCGCTCCGCGAGAGTCATCTCGTGCTGCGTCGGATTGTTCCGGTCGACACCGAAGACGTCCCCCAACAGCGGAACTCGGGGACCCGGATGCGGAAGGCGCGAATCGAGTTTCACCGGCCCAGTCTGGCACGAACCCGCAGGGCCACCGGCCCGGGGCACCACCGCACGACTTACCCTGTTCACGTGCCAGGCTTCCTCAAGTTCTCCATCAACGACCTCACGCAGGCCGCGGTCTTCGCCGCACTGATCGTGGTCCTCGGCCTGCCCGGTCAGTTCAACCTCGCCGGCGGCGTCCCGATCACCCTGCAAACCATGGGCGTGATGATGGCCGGCGCCATCCTCGGCCCCAAGAAGGGCACCGCCGCCGTGGTCCTCTTCATGGTCCTGGCGATCGCGGGCCTACCGATCCTGGCCGGCTTCCGCACCGGCACCATGGCGCTGAGCTCGCCGACCGCCGGTTACTTCGTGGGCTTCCTGCCCGGTGTGATCGTGATCGGCGTGCTGACCGCGTTCATGATGCCGCGCTACAACCTGTGGCTGGGCATCGGAATCAACCTGCTCGGCGGCGTGCTGGTGATCTACGCGTGCGGCGTCGCCGGCCTCATGCTGCGCACCGACATCTCCTTCACCGCGGCGGTCACCTCGAACGGCGTCTTCGTCGCCGGCGACGTCATCAAGGCCGTGCTCGCGGCCCTCGTCGCGGCCGCCGTGCACCGCGGTCGCCCCGGACTGATCCATCCCCTCCGTATCCGGCGCAGCCAGTTCACCCAGGCCGCGGAATGATCCGGCCATGACCTCCATCGAGTTCGACGACGTCAGCCACTGTTTCGGCGACCGTCCCGTTCTCACCGGCGTCAACCTCACGCTCACCGAACACCGCATCGGAATCATCGGCGCCAACGGCAGCGGCAAATCGACGCTGGCCCGCATGATGAACGGCCTGGTCCGCCCGGACACCGGCACGGTCACCGTCAACGGCCTCAACGTCGCCAAGAACCAGCGCAAGGTCCGCAAGCAGGTCGGCTTCATCTTCTCCGACCCGGATCGGCAGATCATCATGCCGACCGTCCTCGAAGACATCGACCTCTCCCTCACCCGCGTCACCAAGGACAAGCGCGAGCGTCGCGAGCAGGCGATGGCCACGCTCGCCGAGTTCGGCCTCGCCGACCACGCCGACCAGCCGTCGCACACGTTGTCCGGCGGGCAGAAGCAGCTCCTCGCGCTCGCCGCGATCATGGTGATCGGGCCGTCGATCCTGATCGCCGACGAACCCACCACCATGCTCGACCTGCGCAACGCCAACATGCTGCGCGAGGTCCTCGCCGGGCTCGACGAACAGCTCATCGTCCTGACCCACCACCTCGACATGCTCGAGAACTACGACCGCGTGCTGGTGCTCGACGGCGGCCGCGTCGTCGCCGACGACGCCCCGGCCCCGGCCATCGCGTACTACCGCGGGCTGATGGAGTAGTCACCGCTCGCAAGCGGGTAGATACTGAAGTGTCCGCAGAACACGCACCACAGGAACGGTGATCGATCATGGCTGTGACCCCCTACCTCTTCTTCAGCGACAACTGCACCGAGGCGTTCGAGCGCTACCGCGAGATCCTCGGCGGCGAGCTGCAGATCATGCGCAACTCCGACGTCCCGGAGGCCGACCGGATGCCCGGCGGCGGCGACTTCGTGATGCACGCGTCGCTCACCCTGCCCGACGGCGGCCTGCTACTCGGCTCGGACGACCCCACCGGCGACGACGGCCCCAAGACCGGCTTCGCAGTCTCCACCAGCACCCCGGACATCGAAGCGGCCCGCACCGTCCACGCGGCGCTCGCCGACGGCGGAACGGTGTCTATGCCGGTCACCGCGACGTTCTGGTCCGCGGGCTTCGGCATGTGCGTCGACCGTTTCGGCGTGAGCTGGATGGTCGACGTCGAACACGCGAAACAGTGACGCCGCCGTGAGCATGCTCGGCACGTACGTGCCCGGGCGTTCCCCCATCCACCGGTTGCCCGCCGGGTTCAAACTGCTAGCCCTGATCGGCGCGATCATCGCGATGAGCGTGCTGGTGACCACGACGACCGGGGCGGCGGTCGCCGTCGGCGCCACGGTCCTGGTCTTCGCGGCGGCCGGCATCGGACCGGTACGCGCGTGGCCGCTCATGCGCGGGCCGCTGTTCGTCGTCGCCCTGATCTTCGGTTTCCAGCTCTTCATCACCGACTGGCAGCGCGCCGTGGTGGTGGCCGCGATCCTGCTGGCGTCGATCGGCTTGGCGGCCGTCGTCACGCTGACCACGCGCACCTCGGATCTGCTCGCGACGATCGTCGGCGCCCTGCGCCCACTCGAGCGTTTCGGCGTGCGGACGGATTTAATTGCCATGGCTTTAGCCTTGACAATTCGGTCCATACCGCTCATTGCGGAAGTCTTCACCCAGGTCGACCAGGCTCGGCGAGCCCGTGGCCTGCGGCCCGGGCCCCGCGTGCTGTTCGTGCCCGCCATCTTGGCGACGCTGGACACCGCGGACGGATTCGCCGACACTCTGGCCGCCCGGGGGCTGGACTAGGCTCGTTGTCATACGCATCACCCCACCGATGTCAAAGGAATTGCTGTGCCGAATGTGTTCGATGATGTGACCGCTGCCGTCGGTCGCACCCCGCTCGTCCGCCTCAACCGGATCACCGATGGCGCCGGCGCCACGGTGCTCGCCAAGCTTGAGTACTACAACCCCGCCAACTCGGTGAAGGACCGCATCGCGGTCGCCATCATCGACGCTGCCGAAGCCGACGGCACGCTGCCCGCCGGCGGCACCATCGTCGAGGCCACCAGCGGCAACACCGGCATCGCCTTGGCGATGGTCGGCGCGGCCCGCGGCTACAACGTCGTGCTGGCCATGCCGGAGACCATGTCGAAGGAACGTCGTGCCCTGCTGCGCGCCTTCGGCGCCGAACTGATCCTCACCCCGGGTGCCGAGGGCATGGCCGGTGCCGTGCGCCGCTCCGAGGAGATCGCCGCCGAGCGCCCCGGCGCCGTGCTGGCCCGCCAGTTCGCCAACCCCGCCAACGCCGCGATCCACCGCGCCACCACCGGCCCCGAGGTCTGGAATGACACCGACGGCACCGTCGCCGCCTTCGTCGCCGGAATCGGCACCGGCGGCACCATCACCGGTGCCGGCGGCTACCTCAAGAGCCAGAACGCCGACGTGAAGGTCTTCGCCGTCGAGCCGGAAGAGTCGCCCATCCTCAACGGCGGCGCCCCCGGCCCGCACAAGATCCAGGGTCTGGGCGCGAACTTCGTGCCCGAGGTGCTCGACACCGACGTCTACGACGAAGTGATCGACATCAACGCCGAGACCTCCCTCGCGTGGGCCCGTCGTGCCGCCACCGAAGAGGGCCTGCTGGTCGGCATCTCGTCCGGCGCCGCGCTTGCCGCCGCCGTCCAGGTCGCCCAGCGTCCCGAGTTCGCGGGCAAGACCATCGTCGTCGTGCTCCCCGACTTCGGCGAGCGCTACCTCTCGACTCCGCTCTTCGAAGGACTCGTGGACTAGTGACGCCCGACAGTCGCGGACTTCCCGAACGTCCGGGGCTCTTCTTCCTTCTCCGCGAGGACCTGCAGGCGGCCCGGGACCGTGATCCCGCCGCCACCTCCAGGTTCCTCGTGGCGATCGCCTACCCGGGCGTGCACGCGCTGTGGCTGTACCGCATCGCGCACGCGCTCTGGAACAAGAACCGTCTGCTGCGCCTGCCCGCGCGCCTCCTGTCGCAGTTCGCCCGTTTCATGACGGGCGTGGAGATCCACCCGGCCGCGGTCATCGGTCGACGCTTCTTCATCGACCACGGCATGGGCGTGGTGATCGGCGAGACCTCGGTGGTCGGCGAGGACGTCCTGATGTTCCACGGTTCCACCCTCGGCGGCACCAGCATGAACAAGGGCAAGCGGCACCCCACCGTGGGCGACCGCGTCCTCATCGGCGCCGGCGCCAAGATCCTCGGGCCCATCACCCTGGGCGACGACGTGAAGATCGGCGCCAACGCCGTGGTGGTGCACGACGTCCCCACCGGTCACGTCGCGATCGGCGTGGCCGCCAAGTCGCGTCCCGGCCCCGACGTGATCGACCCGTACGCCGAACCCGCGCTCTACATCTGAACAACTGCCCCTCAACCACAGGCCCCGCGGAGTTCCGCGGGGCCTGTGGTTGACTCCTCTTCGTACAACCCACGACCGGAAGGAGCCCGGGTGCACCCCGTGCTGAAGAGTAAGTGGTGGACGCTGGTGATCGTCTGCCTCGGCACCTTCATGCTGCTGCTGGACGTGACCATCGTGATGGTGGCCCTGCCGGACATGGAGCATGACCTGGGCGCGTCGTTCTCCCAGCTCCAGTGGGTCACCGACGCCTACGCACTGTCGTTGGCGGCGCTGCTGCTCACGGCCGGTTCGCTGTCGGACCGATTCGGTCGACGGCTCATCTTCGCCATCGGCCTCGCGATCTTCACCGCAGGCTCGGCCCTGTGCGGCGCCGCCACCAGCCCGGAGATGCTTATCGGATCGCGCGCCGCGCAGGGTGTCGGCGGCGCCATGCTGTTCGCCACGTCGCTGGCCATTCTCGCGGCCAACTTCTCCGGCCGGGACCGCGGCATCGCGTTCGGCGTGTGGGGTGCGATCACCGGTATCGCCACGGCCCTGGGCCCCATTCTGGGTGGCGCCATCACCACCGGGCTCGACTGGCGCGGCATCTTCTACGTCAACGTCCCGCTCGGCGCGATCGCCTTGGTCCTCACCTTCATCCTGATGAGCGAATCGAAGGCGCCGTATGCGCGCCGCATCGACTGGGCCGGCATGATCACCTTCACCGGCGGCCTGTTCGCCCTCGTCTACGCCTTCACCGAAGCCGGTGAAACGTCGTGGACCGACACCACCGTCCTCTGGTGCTTCGGCGTCGCCGCCGCGCTGCTGATCGCCTTCGGCATCGTCGAATGGAAGCTCCGCGAGCCCATGTTCGACCTGGATCTGTTCCGCGTGCCGACCTTCCTCGGCGGCTCCATCGCAGCGTTCTGCATGAACGGCTCCATGTTCGCGATGATGCTCTACTTCGTCCTGTACCTGCAGAACCAGTTGGGCTACAACGCCTTCGACGCCGGGCTCCGCCTCCTCGTGTTCTCCGCGATGACGATGGTGGTGGCCACCATCGCGGGCCGCCTCACCGACCGCGTGCCCGCCCGCTGGATGATCGGCCCGGGTCTGCTGCTGGTCGGCGTCGGATTGCTCACCATGATGGGCCTGGACGACGACAGCACCTGGACCCACCTGGTTGTCGGCTTCGTCCTCGCCGGTATCGGCGCCGGCCTGGTGAACCCGCCGCTGGCCTCCACGGCCGTGGGCGTGGTGACCGTCGACCGCTCCGGCATGGCGTCGGGCATCAACAACACCTTCCGCCAGGTCGGTATCGCCGTCGGTATCGCCGTCTACGGCACGCTGTTCTCGTCGAAGATCGTCGACAGTCTGCGCGAATCGCTCGGGCACACCCGCCTCGCCGACGACGTCGACGGCATCGCCAAGGCGGTCACCGCCGGCGACCAGAAGGCGCTCGTGGAGAAGGTACCCGCCGAGCTGCGCACCGACGCGGCCGACACGATCGCCACCGCCTTCACCGACGGCCTCAATCAGCTGTTCCTGGTCAGCGGCGTGGTCGCGGTCGTCGGCGGTGTCGCCGCGTTCTTCCTGATCCGCAGCAAGGACTTCGTCCAGGCCGAATGACGCCGGCCGGCCCTACGGGGCCAGCCAGGCGCGCGCCGCGGTCACCAGTGCGCTGACGCCCATGGTGAGGGTCGGCTCGATCACCGGGGCGTATTCGGGCGAATGATTCGACGGGATCTCGGCGAGCACCTGGAACAGGTCGGCCGGCGGCGCGAACAGCTGCGGATCGGCACCACCGAGGAACCAGTAGACCGCCGGAGCTGCCGCGGCCGCCCCGAACTGTCCGAAGTCTTCCGAGCCGGTACCCGCGGGGATCTCCATCACCCGGCCGGCGAACTGCTTGTTGAAGGCGCCCAGCACCGTGTCGAGCGCACCGGCATCGTTGTAGGTAGCCGGCCCGCTGTAAAGCGTCACGATCTCCGGTTCGCGCGGCGCACCGGAGGCGGCCGCTTCCGCGCGCACGATGCGGTCGATCGCGGCCAGCACCTTCTCGCGCACCACCGGATCGAAAGTGCGGACCGACAGTTTGAGGGTGGCGGTCTCGGGAATGATGTTGTTCTTGGTTCCGGCCTCGACCACGCCAACGGTCACCACGGCCTGATCGGTGGCCGCCACCTCCCGGCCGACGATGGTCTGCAACCGCAGGATCACCGCGGCGGCCATCACGATCGGATCCACGGTGGCCTCCGGCCGCGAACCGTGCCCACCCCGACCGAACAGGGTGATTTCCAAGGCGTCACTGGCCGACAGCGTGTATCCGGGATGGTAGAAGAGCATGCCCGCAGGGCCCGGTGCCACGTGCTGACCGAGTACCACGCTCGGGCGCGGAACGCGGTCGAGCAACCCGTCGTCGACCATCGCGCGCGCGCCGGACAGGTCCTCCTCGGCGGGCTGGAAGATCGCCACGACGGTGCCGCTCCAGTCGGCCGTGCTGTCCGCCAACTGCTGTGCCGCACCGATCAGAGCCGTGACGTGCATGTCGTGGCCGCAGGCGTGCGCCACCGGCACGGTGTCGCCGTCGGCATCGACCGCGGTCACCGTGCTGGCGTAGTCCAGCCCCGTCTCCTCGCGCACCGGCAGCGCATCCATATCGGCCCGCAGCCACACCACCGGTCCGTCGCCGTTGGTCAAGACGCCGACGACGCCGTAGCCACCGATTCGCTCGGTGACGGTGTACCCGGCCGCCGTCAACGCCGCCGACACGATGCCGGCGGTGCGGACTTCGGCACCCGCCAGTTCCGGATGCTGGTGGAGATCGAGGTAGATCTCAGAGAGCGCAGACATGGCGGGACGGCTTCCTTTCGACAGGGCAGACGGTGTGGGCGGGCACTAGAAGATCAGAAGTTGCAGGCCCAGGCCGATCGCGATCGCGAATCCCGAGCACAGCAGCATGGGCACGAGGAACGAGCCGTTGATGAGGATCGATCCCTGCTTGGTGGAGCCGGTCTTGTCGGTGATGATGCACGCCTGACCGAGGCCGCCCATCGAAGCCAGCAAGTTGTTGCCGCTGGCCGCGCCCAGCATGCCGGTCATCGGTCCCGCACCCAGTCCCGCGGCCGCAGCGGCCGGTACCAGGATCGTCAGCGAGGCCACCTGACTCTGGATCAGCGAGGCCAACATGAACAGCAGCAGCGCGAACAACATCACCGATACACCGATGGCGCTGCCCACGAAGGAGGTGATCGACTCCATGTGCGCATTGACGATGGTGCCGGCCAACACCGGAACGGCCAGCAGGAGCAGCGCGGCGATCAAACCCGTACCGATGATCGGTTCGGCGATCACCGTGGGCGTCTTGACGCGGCAGAAGATCATGATCAGACCGGTCACGGCGAACATCACGATCGGGATCATGAACGACATCGAGACCGCGACGTCGGCGTAGGTGCCGTCGGGCAGCTGCTTGGGGTAGGTCGGGCGGAGCTTCTGGAACAGGCCGAGGACACAGCCGACGATCACGCCGGCAATGAAGAAGTAGACGCTCCACGCTGCGCGCGGGCGCAGCTCGACCGGCGTGCCGTCCGGCGACGTCGACACCGGCGGTTCGATTTCGCCGGCCGCCAGACGGCGCTGGTACTCGGGATCGTCGTCCAGGTCCTTGCCGTAGCGCGACATCACCAACGAGGCCAGGATGGTCGCGATCAACGAGGCCGGCACCGTCACCGCGAGGGTCTTGCCGAGCGTGTTGCCGTCGGCCTCGGTCAGGTTGATGAAGACGTAGGTCACCGCCGCCACCGGGCTGGCCATCAGCGCCAGCTGGGACACCGCATTGGCGGTGGCCAGCACCCGTTCCGGCCGGATCTTGGCGCCGTAGGAGACCTCATACAGGACCGGCACCAGCGCGAAGGTGATGTTGCCGGTGCCGGACATGATCGCGAACAGCCACACCAGCAGCGGGCCGACCACCGGGATTCGTCCCGGATGCTTGCGGAGCCCTGCTCGGCCTTCTGCACCAGCCAGGCCATGCCACCCGCGGCGGTCATCGCCGCCGTGGCACTGATCACCGCGAGGATGATGAAGATCGCCGAGATCGGCGGCTGCCCGGGTACCAGTCGCATCACTTCGACCATGATGAAGATCGACACGCCCGACGCGCCGATCAGTGCCATCGGGCCGTACTTCGCACCGACCACCAACGGCAGTAAGAACAGCAGAATCTGCACCACAACTTGGAACGCCGCCACTGCGAGACACCTCATCGGCCAGGAGTCGGCACCACAGGGCTCGCCGCGAGAACCTGTGAAGTCAAGTGCGCAATGGACTCGGAAAGAGGGTATCGGCCCCGAGTGAGCGAACGCTCACGTTCTGGTGACAACTGTGGTGACGTGTCACGAATTCACGCACTGCGGTCCACAATCAGCCCGTCAATGGAGCATGGACCGCCGCTGCGGTGGGCAGTTCTAGCCCTGGTCGGCGGCTGCCTCCGACTGCGCCGCAGGGGTGTTCTGCACCGGGGTGATCGACAGGCGCAGCGCACCCGGGGCGCTCGCGGGCACCACCGGGGAGACCGGCGCGATCGGATCCATCCGTCGGTAGCTGTCGCCCTGGGCCGGACGCGCATCGTCATCGCCCTTGTTGGGCCACAGCGACGCGGCCCGCTCGGCCTGCGCGCAGATCGACAGCGACGGGTTCACTCCGAGGTTCGCCGAGATCGACGCCCCGTCGGTGATATGCAGCGTCGGGTAGTTCCACACCCGGTGGTACGGATCGATCACACCGTTGGCCGGATCGTCGGAGATCACGCAGCCGCCCAAGTAGTGCGCGGTGAGCGGCATGTTGAAGATGTCGCCCCAGGTGCCGCCGGCCATGCCGCCGGGCAGGAGGTCCGCGGCCCGCTGGTTGGCCTCGTTGCCCTTCGGAATCCAGGTGGGGTTGGGCTCGCCGTGGCCCTGCTTGCTGGTCACGTACTTCAGCGGACCGCGCTTACGCAGGAACGTGGTCAGCGAGTTGTTCGAGTTCTGCATCACCAGGGCGATCACGGTCCGCTCGCTCCACTTGCGCACCCACAGCAGGCGCACCAGCAGCAGCGGATTCTTGATCACCTCGCGCAGGAACTGTCCGAGGCGGTTCGGCACGCTGCCGCCCTGGGTCATCAGGGTCTGCAGGTACGCGATCGCGTTGCTGCCCTTGCCGTAGCGGACCGGCTCCACGTGGGTGTTGGGCTCGGGATAGAACGACGACGTGATCGCCACGCCCTCGGAGTAGTCGCTGGCCGGATCCACCTTGACGGCCTGCGCACCCAGGATCGACTCCGAGTTGGTGCGGGTCAGCACACCCAGCGAATCGGACACCTTGGGCAGCGTCGAGTCCTTGGCACCGAACATGATCTTCTGCGTGTTGAACGTGCCGGCCGCGACGATCACCTGATCGGCGGTGAATTGGCGACGACGCGCGCCGAATGGGCCCCACGCCGACGAGCCGCGGGTGGAGACCACCCAGCTGCCGTCGGTGCGCTGCTCGAGACGGTCGACGGTGGTGCGGTCGATGATCTGCGCACCGTTCGCCTCGGCCAGGCCGAGGTAGTTCTTCATCAGCGTGTTCTTGGCGCCGACGCGGCAGCCGGTCATGCAGGCGCCGCATTCGGTGCACGCGGTACGACGCGGACCGGCCCCGCCGAAGTACGGGTCGTCGACGGTCTGTCCCGGCGCGCCCTCTCCCCCGGTTTTGGCGCCGAAGTACACGCCGACCGGTGTGGAGCCGAAGGTGTCGCCGACACCCATGTCCTCGGCGACCTGCTTCATCACGCGGTCGGAGTTGGTGAACGTCGGGTTGGTGACGACGCCGAGCATGCGACGGGCCTGCTCGTAGTGCGGGGTGAGCTCGGCTTCCCAGTCGGTGATGTGCGCCCACTGCGGGTCGGTGAAGAACGGCGTCGGCGGCTTGTACAGCGTGTTGGCGTAGTTCAGCGAACCGCCGCCCACCCCGGCGCCGGCCAGGATCATCACGTCCTTGAGCGCGTGGATGCGCTGGATGCCGTAGAGGCCCAGGCGGGGCGCCCACAGCCACTTGTGCAGGCGCCAGCTGGTCTTGGCGAACTGGTCGTCCTCGAAGCGGCGACCGGCTTCGATCACGCCGACCCGGTACCCCTTCTCCACCAGGCGCAGCGCGCTGACGCTGCCGCCGAATCCGGAACCGATGATGAGGACGTCGTAGTCGCTGCTGGCCATAGCAAAGACACTAATGACCGTTGTCACGTTTCAGATAGGAAGCATGCCCTTACTTGCCGGTAGGGGGCGCCTCCGCGTCGCGGCGCACTTCTCGGGCGACGACACTCGCCCCGCTGGTCAGCAGGGCGCGACGCCACGGCAGCACGCCCTCGATCTCGATCTGGATGGACAGCGACAAGACGCTCCGAATCAGCACGATGAGACCCAGGATCAGCGCGTCCTCCATCGACGGCTTGGACGTGATGGTCCGAACCAGGTCGGCGGCGACGAGCACCTCCAGGCCCAGCAGGATGGCCCCGCCGAGCGTCCGGCGGATCACGCCGAACGCATCGCTGCCGGGCTGTCCGCGCAGCGCCGCCCGCATACCGAGCGCGATAGCGACCATCGCGCCGACCACCATCGTGACCGCCCCGAGCAACTCGAAACTCAGCGCCACCCAGGAGAAGGCTTCGTCGATCAGTTCTTCCACGCGCTCACCCTAGCCTTGCTCGCCTCCTGAGCCAGTCGAAGGGCAGAAGCCGAAATGCACACGCTCCCCGGGCCGGTCGCACACCCTTCGACAAGTTCAGGGAGCGGACCGCACGGGGAGCGTGTGCGGACGGATCAGGCGCGGACGGAGAGGCCCACCTTCTGGAACTCCTTGAGGTCGCTGTAGCCGGCCTTCGCCATGGAACGACGCAGGGCGCCGATCAGGTTAAGCAGGCCGTCCGGGTCGTCGGACGGGCCGGTCAGGACGCGCTCGAGCGAGGCCCGGCCTTCCGGCGGCGCCACCTGCAGCAGCGCGCCGCGCGGGGTGTCCGGGTGGGCGGCCGCCGACGGCCAGTACCAACCCTTGCCCGGGGCCTCGTCGGCGGCGGCCAGCGGGGTGCCGAGCGAGACCGCGTCGGCGCCACAGGCCAGCGCCTTGGCGATGTCGCCGGAGGTGTGCAGGTCGCCGTCGGCGATCACGTGCACGTACCGGCCGCCGGTCTCGTCCAGGTAGTCCCGACGCGCCGCGGCGGCGTCGGCGATGGCGGTGGCCATCGGCACGCCGATGCCGAGCACCTCGTTGGTGGTCGTCGCACCTTCGGCGGAGCCGTAGCCGACGATCACACCGGCCGCACCGGTCCGCATGAGGTGCAGCGCGGTGCGGTGATCCTGCACGCCGCCGGCGATGACGGGGATGTCCAGGTCGGAGATGAAGGTCTTGAGGTTCAGCGGCTCGGCGACGAGCCCCTCTTCCGTTCCGCGGTCCACCAGCGTCACGTGCTCGGCGGAGATGATGGTGCCGTGCACCACGAGGATCTCCACACCGGCCTCCAGCAGCGCCGGGGTCACCTCGGGCGCGTGCTGCGGGCTGACGCGGACGGCGGTGGTGACACCGGCGGCCCGCACCTGCTCGACGGCGCCCGCGAGCAGTTCCGGCCGCACCGGTGCGCGGTGCAGCTCCTGCAGGAAGGCCACCGCGGCCGACGGGTCGTCGTTGCGGTCGGCGATCTCCAGCAACTCGGCGAGCTTGGCCTCGACGTCGTCGTGGCGGGCCCACAGGCCCTCGCCGTTGAGCACGCCGAGCGCACCCAGGCGCCCGAGCTCGATCACCGTCGCCGGCGAGCCGATGGCATCGGTCGGATGGTTGAGGATCGGGGTTTCGAACCGGTAGGCATCGATCTGCCAGGCCGTCGACACGTCCTTGGACGAACGGGTCCGCCGGGACGGAACGATCGAGATGTCGTCGAGTTCATAGGTCCGACGAGCAGTCCGGCCCATGCCGAATTCCACGAGGTCACGCACGAGGGGCGCCTTTCTTCTTCGCTGCTTAGCGAGTGTAGTAATTCGGCGCTTCGGCCGTGAGTGTCACATCGTGCGGGTGGGACTCCTTGAGTCCGGCCGCGGTGATCTGAACGAACTGGGCCTGCTGCAGCTCGGCGATCGTCTGAGCACCGGTGTAGCCCATGGCCGCCCGCAGGCCGCCGGTCAGCTGGTGGATCACCTGGTTCAGCGGACCGCGGAACGGCACGCGTCCCTCGATGCCCTCGGGCACCAGCTTGTCCTCGGCCAGCACGTCGTCCTGGAAGTAGCGGTCCTTGGAGTACGACTTGCCCTGCCCGCGGCCCTGCATGGCCCCGAGCGAGCCCATGCCGCGGTAGCTCTTGAACTGCTTGCCGTTCACCAGGATCAGTTCGCCCGGCGACTCGGCGGTACCGGCCAGGAGCGAACCGAGCATGGCGGTCGACGCACCGGCGGCGAGGGCCTTGGCGACGTCGCCCGAGTACTGCAGGCCGCCGTCGGCCACCACCGGCACGCCGGCCGCCTGCGCCGCGGCGCACGCTTCCAGGATCGCGGTGATCTGCGGGGCGCCGACACCGGCGACCACGCGGGTGGTGCAGATCGAGCCGGGCCCGACGCCCACCTTGACCGCGTCCACACCGGCGTCGATCAGCGCCTGCGCGCCGCCGCGGGTGGCGACATTGCCGCCGATCAGCTGCACGCGATCGCCGATCTCGGCCTTGAGCTTGCTGATCATCTCCAGCACGCCGCGCGAGTGGCCGTGCGCACTGTCGACCACCAGGACGTCGACGCCGGCCTCGGACAGGGTCATGGCCCGCGTCCACGCCTCGTCGCCCGCGCCCACCGCGGCGCCGACCAGCAGGCGCCCGTCGGCGTCCTTGGTGGCGTCCGGGTGCTGCTCGGTCTTGACGAAGTCCTTGACGGTGATCAGCCCGGTGAGGCGACCGTTGCCGTCGACGATCGGCAGCTTCTCGATCTTGTGGCGACGTAGCAGCCCCAGCGCGGCCTCGGCGGAGACGCCCTCCTGCGCGGTGACCAGCGGCGCCGGGGTCATCACCTCGGAGACCGGACGCGACTGGTCGTGCTCGAAGCGCATGTCGCGGTTAGTGATGATGCCGATCAGCGCACCGGCGTCGTCGACCACCGGCAGGCCGGAGATCCGGAACCGCGCGCACATGGCGTCGACCTCGGCGAGGGTGTTCTCGGGGCTGCAGGTCACCGGATCGGTCACCATGCCTGCCTCGGACCGCTTCACCGTCTCGACCGACGCGGCCTGCGCCTCGATCGACAGGTTGCGGTGCAGCACGCCCATGCCGCCGGCGCGGGCCATCGCGATGGCCATCCGGGATTCGGTGACGGTGTCCATCGCCGAACTCACCAGGGGCACGCGCAGCGTGATCTCCCGGGTCAGTTGCGAGGACGTGTCGACCTTGTTCGGGACCACGTCGGACGCGGCCGGGAGCAACAGGACATCGTCGAAGGTCAGGCCGAGCATCGCGACCTTGTTGGGATCATCTCCACCAGTGCGTACGGGGGTCATCGCTCTATCGTATCGACAGGGTTCCCGAACGGCTCCCGCCGGTGACCGGGTCCACGCCAGAAGGAGCGCCGACCGGCCCCGATCGGCTACGGTGGAGGCGTGCACGACCACTTCCCTCCCGGCATGCCGCCGGACCCGTTCGCCGACGATCCGAGTGACCCGGCCGCCGCGCTCGATGCGCTCGAACCCGCTGTGCCGCTTGATGATCATGAGCGCGAAGCGGTCCGCGAGGATCTGGTCGACCTCGAAGTCTACGAACGCCTCCTCGCGCCCCGCGGCATCCGCGGGCTCGTCGTGATCTGCGAGGACTGTCGGGAAGATCACTTCCACGACTGGGACATGCTGCGCGCCAGCCTGCACCAACTGCTGCTCGACGGCTCGGTCCGTCCGCACGAACCCGCAATGGATCCTCGCCCCGAGGACTACGTCACGTGGGACTACTGCCGCGGCTTCGCCGACGCGCACGCGATCTTCCGCGACCGCCGCTGACGCTCATCTCACCGACGAAACCGGCGCCGACTTCACAGTCGGCGCCGGTTCGCGTTGAGGCTTGAGTCAGTCCTTCGGGGTCAGTTCTTCGGGACCGTGCTGGAAACGCTGCTCGACGACACGCTCGAACTGCCGGACGCCGTCGTCGAGGCCGTTGCCGACGACGAAGACGGCGGTGTCGACGACGAGGGCGGCGGCTCCGGCGAGGTCGGCGGCACCGACGGCGTCACCGTAACGGTCACCGACGTCGATTCCGACGCCTCCGCGGGCGGGGTGGCCGGATCGGTCGACGGGGTCGACGGCCGCGGCGTACTGGGAGCCGGGTCCTTGGCGAGAGCCTCACTGCTGCGAAGTCGGGCGATCCACTGCTGCATGCGCGTGCGAGTGTCCGCGTCCTGCACGGACTCCAGTTCCCGCTCCGCCTGATCGACGAGATCAGATGCATCGCTGATCTCCCCCTCCGACAGTGCGGTCTCGGCCCGCTCGAGGCCGTTCTGCACGTCGAACGCGGCCTGCGTCTGCTGGGCCTCGTCGGCGAAGACCACCTTCTTCACGTTCCACAGCGGGTCGCCGGGCTGCGAGTTCTCCGACAGCACCAACAGACCGGCAGCAGCGACCGCGGTGATGGCGGCGGCACCGGAGATCATCCGCAGGTGCCGCGACACGGCTTGACGCTTGCGGTCGTTGTCGGTGTCGGCGACGGCTTGCTCGACGTCCTCGAGCGTGGGCTCGGCCGGCATCGGCACGGCGAGCACCTCGGTGCGCCACGCGAACAGCAGGGCGCCGAGTTCGGCTTCGGCCGGGTCCACCGGGCCGTCGCCGGGCAGCGCGGTGCCTTCGATGAGCGCCTGCAGGAATTCGTCGTCGTGGTGGACGGCACTGATGTCGACCGACGGGTCGTGCGCGTTCATCGGCCACCTCCCGCGGCAATGATCTTCTTCAACTTCGTGAGCGCGCGGTGCTGGGCCACGCGCACTGCTCCGGGCGTGCTGCCGATCATCTCGGCGGTCTCTTCGGCCGACAGTCCGACCACCAGGCGGAGCACCAGGATCTCGCGCTGTTTCTCGGGGAGCTGGTCGAGCAGCTCACCCATGCGGCGACCGGCGTCGTTGTCGAGCGCTTGCTGTTCCGGACCGGACGAGAAGTCGACGGTCTCCGGAAGGACGTCCACGGGGTCGGCTTTGACGCGGGAGGCCGAGCGCATGGCGTCGGCGACCTTGTGCGAGGCGATGCCGTACACGAAGGCCATGAACGGACGTCCCTGGTCTTCGTACTTGGGTACGGCGGTCATGACGGCCATCAACACCTCCTGCGCAACGTCGTCAGCGGAGAATAGGTGTCGTTCGCCGGCACCTACCCGTGCTCGGCAGTAGCGCAGGACCGGTTCCCGCACGCTCTCGAGCACTGAGCTCAGCGCCGCGCGGTCCCCAGCCACCGCTTCCCGGACCATGCGGTCCAACGCCTCACCTGTCAGTTTCATCGTCACGTCGTGGTCGAAGTGTTACATCGTCGATCCGACGGGCTCGCGCGGCGGCGGGCAGCACGGTTCGACAGGTCACCAAGCCACCCTATCGGCCGTGCCGCTCGTCCGAGGACAAGGGCGCGAAGGGCATGCCGCGGCGGGCCAGCCGATCGCGGAGAACTCCCAGTTCAGACTGATATTCCGGGGCTCCGTCCACCCCCGCCAGCAACGCCGCGGCGGCCCATTGCAACGGCAAGAATCCATGCTCACCGGCGTCGACGAAGACGCCGCGACCGGCCGTCGCGGCAGCCTCGACGTCCCCGTCGGCCGCCGCGACGGCGGCGCCGATCAGCGCGGTCTTGATGCGATGGCGGGGCGACGGGACGACGGCGACCAGGTCGGCCGAGCGCGCGGCCGCGGCGCGGGCGACGTCCATCCGCCCGGAGTAGAGGCCCCATTCGCAGCGCACCCACGACAACCGCAGCGCGGTGCGGGGCGCGGTGCGCCAGTCGGCGCCGTCGTTGCGCGGCTGCGCGGCAGCGTGCGCGGCGGCGCGGTCCAGCAGTCGCCGGGACGCGGCGAAGTCGCCGAGCCCGAGGTTGTCGGCGGCCAGGCCGATCAGGCCGTCGAGCCACGCGGCGTGCAGCCACTCCGATTCGCTCGCTGCCGCGGTCGCGTCGACGGCCAGCAGGCACGCGCGGCCGTCGCCGATCCGCGCCACCCCGTGACCGCCGGCCTGCCGCAGCAGCGAAGCCCGCGTGCTGTGCGCGAGTGAGACCACCGCGGGCGCGGTGCGCGGGTCGTCGACCACCGTGGCCAGCACCCGGCGGGCCGCGGCGGCCCGCCCCTGCGCTCCCAGTTCGACGGCGTGCTGCCACGCCTGCACTCCGGTCGGCTCGCGCCTCATCGTCCTCTTCTCATCAGTTTCCCCAGGGGTAACACTCGGTGACTTCTCGTCGTCGCACCCGGGTCTACGGCCACCTCATGTTTACCCGCTGTTACTTCGCGGCGACGAAACCGCAGGAGCCGCACCGGTTGTTCACCTGGGCGCAAAAATGCAGTTCAACCCGGGTTTTCAAGCGGTTTGACGGGCCGGGAACGTCCGCCCTAGCGTGAGCGATGCACCCAGCCGTATCGAGAGAAGGAACAGCCGTGACCATCACCGCAGACCGACTGCCCGGGCCCAACGCCGACTTCTGGGATTGGCAGCGCGAAGGCGGGTGCCGGGGCCTCGACTCGTCCGTGTTCTTCCATCCCGAGGGCGAGCGCGGCCATGCCCGACTCCAACGCGAACGACAGGCCAAGAAGATCTGCGGCGCGTGCCCGGTGATCGAGCAGTGCCGCTCGCACGCGCTGTCGGTGGACGAGATCTACGGGATCTGGGGCGGACTGTCCGAGCACGAACGCAATCTGATCCGCCGCCGGGAGCCGGCCCGATACCTCGCCTCCTGACGACCGGGGACTCCGAAAAGCCAACTGCGACAACGACTCCGCCCCGGCGGGCCGAGAGGCCTGCCGGGGCGGAGTGGTCTAAGAGGTCAGCTCAGCTGACGCAGCTTCTGAGTCAGCTCAGCTGACGACGGCGAGGATGTCGCGCGCCGACAGGATCAGGTAGGCCTGACCGTTGTAGTTGATCTCGGTGCCGCCGTACTTGCTGTAGATGACGGTGTCGCCCTCAGCGACGTCCAGCGGGATCCGCTTGTCGCCGTCTTCGTCCCAGCGGCCGGGGCCCACTGCGATGACCTTGCCCTCCTGGGGCTTCTCCTTGGCCGAATCCGGAATGACCAGGCCCGAAGGGGTGGTCGTCTCGGCCTCGATGGCCTGAATAAGGATCTTGTCCTCAAGCGGCTTGATGTTCACGCCTGCCACGATGTCAGTCCTTCTCATCTCGTAAAACTGCTGAAGAGTGATCGGCTGGAGTCGGTTGCCGCGTCGTCGCGGGTGCCGCGGCGGTGATCCAGTACCGACTAGCACTCTACCCATGAGAGTGCCAGCGCTTCAACCCTTACCGTCGTCGAACCTCGCGGGACCCGGTCAGAGCTTGCTGACCTGCACCGACATCCCCGGATCGGTGGCCACCGTGAGGGGCGACGGCGGCGCTCCGCCGCCGATCACGTGCGCGCCGAGGGTGGCGACCATGACGCCGTTGTCGGTGCACAGGCGTGGCGCAGGCACTCGCAGTTGCACACCGGCGGCGTCGGCACGCTCCTGCGCGAGCGAACGGATTCGCGAGTTCGCGGTGGCGCCGCCGCCGAGCACCAGCGTGTCGACGCCGCGCTCGGCGACCGCCCGCATGGCCTTGGCGGTGAGGACGTCGGCGACGGCCTCCTGGAACGACGCCGCGACGTCGGGGACGCTCACCTCGCGGCCGGCCCGGACCTCGCCCTCCACGTAGCGGGCGACGGCGGTCTTGAGCCCGGAGAAGGAGAAGTCGTAGGCCGCATCCCGCGGACCGGTCAGTCCGCGCGGGAAGGCGATGGCGTGCGGGTCGCCGTCGCGGGCGGCGACGTCGATCGCCGGTCCGCCCGGGTAGCCCATGTCGAGCAGGCGGGCCACCTTGTCGAAGGCCTCGCCGGCGGCGTCGTCGATGGTGGTGCCGAGTTCGTCGATCGGCGTGGCCAGTGCGTCGATGCCGAGCAGGTGCGTGTGGCCGCCGGAGACCAGCAGCGCCACCGCCGACGGCATCGGCCCGTGCTCCAGGGTGTCGACGGCCACGTGCCCGCCGAGGTGGTTCACCGCGTACAGCGGCACATCCCAGGCCAGCGCGTAGGCCTTGGCCGCGGCCACGCCCACCAGGAGAGCGCCGGCCAGGCCGGGTCCGATGGTCACCGCGATCGCGTCGGGCCGGTCGATGCCGGCCGCTTCGCGGGCGCGCGTCATGGTCGGCACCATCGCCTCCAGGTGCGCGCGCGAGGCCACTTCCGGGACCACGCCGCCGTAGCGCGCGTGCTCGGCCTGACTGGAGGCCACTTCGTCGGCCAGCAGCGTGGCGGCCTCGCCGTCCCAGGAGACGACGCCGACGCCGGTCTCGTCGCAGGAGCTCTCGATGCCCATCACGATCACGACTGGTTCACCTCCGCAGCCGCGGGCCGCACCATGGTGTAGGCGTCGGCGCCGGACGGCTGATAGTAGTTGCGACGCACCCCGGCCACCGCGAAGCCGCTGCGTTCGTAGAGCGAGATCGCCACGGCGTTGTCGGTGCGCACCTCCAGAAATACCGGCGCGGACGCGGCATCGGCAACTTCCAGCAGCGCATCGAGCAGGGCCCGACCCGAACCCCGCCCGCGATGGTCCGGGTCGACGGCGATGGTGTGCACCTCGCATTCGTGCCCGCCGGGCGGGCCGAGCACCGAGATTCCGGCGTAGCCCACCACCGGGGCGTCCGGCTCGGTGCGCAGCGCGAAGTAGTGGTTGTACGACGCCGCGAGCTCGCTGACGAAGCCGCTCAACGGCCACGGCGAGTCGCCGGCGAAGAGTTCGGCTTCGAGGTCGGCGCACCGCGGCAGGTCGCGGGGCGTGAGGGCGTCGACGATCACAGCAGCGACTTGCGGCGCTGGTCCTTGAGCTCCACGGCGTCCGGTCGCCGCAGGTAGAGCGGTGTCAGCTCGGCCGGGGGCGCCGCGAGATCGGCGACGGCCACCAGCGCCGCCGCCGTCGGCACCGTGGCCGACGACACGGGCAGCTCGTACCGGTCGGTGAATCCCGGCGTGCCGGCCACGACGGTCGCCTCCCCGGTGTCCACCGCGTCCGGGGCGGTCACCTCGGGGCCGACGAGACGCTCCCCGTCGCGGTAGCGCGCCCAGTACACCTCGCGGCGTCGGGCGTCGGTCACCACCAGCACCTCGCCGGCCGGATCGGCCTCGGTCGGATCTTCCGTGTCTGAGGGGGTCGCGGCATGCGCGGCGGCGATCGCGTCGAGCGAGCAGACCCCGTAGGCCGGAATGCTCAAGGCATCGGCGTAGGCCGCGGCGGTGGCCATGCCGACCCGCAGCCCGGTGAACGGCCCGGGGCCGCAGCCCACCACCACGTCGGTGAGATCGGCTCCGCGACAACCGCTGTCGGCCAGCACCTGCTGCATCAGGGTGGTCAGCATCTCGGCGTGCCGCCGGTGGTCGTGCACCACCTGCTCGGCGAGAGTCGCCGGGCCGTCGTCGGTCACGGCCACCACGCCGACCACCACCGCGGGGGTGGCGGTGTCCAGCGCGAGCACCAGTCGTTGCGGTTCAGTCATTGCGCACCCATTCCCAGCTCACCTGCCGCACCTCGCTGAGGTCGTCGCGGCGCAGTCGCACCAACAGATATTCGTCGACCAGTCGTTCGGCCACACCTTCGCCCCATTCGACCACCACCACCGACTCGTCCAGGTCGGTATCCAGGTCGAGGGCGTCGAGGTCGTCGAGCCCGCCGAGCCGGTAGGCGTCGACGTGGATCAGGCCCGGCCGGTCCGGCCCGCCGGGCGGATGGGCGCGGGCGATGATGAACGTCGGCGACGACACGCGTCCGCCCACGCCGAGCCCGGCCGCCAACCCGCGGGTCAGGGCCGTCTTGCCCGCGCCGAGCGGTCCGTCGAGGATCACCAGGTCACCGGCGCGCAGCAGCGTGGCCAACGCGGCGCCGAAGGCTTCGGTGTCGGCCACCTCGGGCAGTTCGAGCGTGCCGGCGTCGCCCCGCGCCCCGATATTCATCGCGTCCCCGACGTTCATCGCGCGCCCCAGTACCAGCGCATCTTGGGCCGCGCCGGTGCGCGGCGGGAGCGCTGCACCAGATCGTCGATGCCCTCGGTGACCAGATCCGGCGCCTCCATCGGCAGCATGTGACCGCAGCCCTCGCCCACGCGCAGCCGCGAGTCGTCGCCGAGCGCGGTGAACATGCGCAGCGAGTTCGGCAGCGGCGTCAGGCGGTCGATGTCGCCGCACATCACCACCGACGGCACCTGCGCCAGGACCGGCAGCGCCGTGGACTCGTCGTGGCTTTCCAGCGCGTGCAGGAAGTTGACCATCGTCGAGATGGAAGTGTTCTGGATCATCGACTCCACCGCGTGTCCGGCGGCGGGACTGTAGAAGTCCGGACCGAAGCTCGCAGCCACCAGCACAGGTTCCACGGCTTGGCGGGTGATGCCGCGACCGGCCTGCACCAGTCGCGGGAAGTAGCGGACTGAGACGCGCAGGGCGTCGACCACCGGATTGTTGAGGCCCTCCCCCAGACCGGCCTCGGTGATGCCGCGGGCCGCGGTGGAGACCAGCGCGACGCCGGTGACCCGGCCCTTGTGCCCGAACAGGTCCGGGTGCGCCCGCGCCAGCGCCATGATCGTCATGCCGCCCATGGAATGGCCCACCAGCACCACCGGTCCGGTGGGGGCCACCGCGCGGATCACCGCGGCGAGGTCCTCGCCGAGCTGCGCGATCGACGAGCTGGCCGCCGACGACGGATCGCTGCGGCCGTGGCCGCGCTGGTCGTAGAAGACCATCCGCACGCGCCGCTGCGCCCAGCGTTGGGCCAGCTGGTAGCGCTGGAAGTGCCAGCCCGCCATCCGCAGCGTGAAGCCGTGGACGAAGATCACCGTCAGTTCGGGAGCAAGACCGTTCGCCGGTCCGGTGACGTGGGTGCGCACGGCGAGGGCGACGCCGTCGTCGACGATGACCGTCGACGATTCGTCGTCGTAGATGGTCTTGAAGTCGACGTCGGCGTACGGGTCCACCGCGGTGCCGGTCTTCTTGCGCCGCCGGGTACGCCGCACGTTGCCGCCGAGCGTGGCGCCCAGCGATCCGACGTCGCGCAGACCGGACGCCCAGCCCGCCTTCTCGCGGGCGGCCGTCGTCGCCGGGTTCTTCTGCGTGTCACCGGCGATCGGATCGTCGGAGCCCGTCGACTGCTCGTCTGGGCGACTCACTTGGCCTCCTCGCTCGGGTCGTTCACGTAGCGGCGCTGCGCGCGACCGCGGATACCGGAGATGATCTCGTAGTCGATGGTGTCGATGCGTTCGGCCCAGTCGACGGCCTTCGGCATCGCGGGCTCGCCCGGGACGTCGGCACCGAACAGGATCGCGCGATCGCCTTCGGCGACCCCGCCGCCGTCCGGGCCGAGGTTCACCACCAGCTGGTCCATGCAGATACGGCCCACGCCGGGGAACCGGCGGCCGTTGATCGACACCTCGAAGCGGCCCGACAGCAGGCGCGGCACGCCGTCGGCGTAGCCCGCGGGCAGCACGGCGACGATCGTGTCCTGCGGTGCGATCCAGGTGTGGCTGTACGAAACGCCTTGTCCCGCATCGACTTTCTTCACCAACGCCACCTCGGCGCTGAGGGTCATCGCCGGGACCAGACCGAAGTCGCCGCGGTCCGGGATCGGCGAGCAGCCGTACAGGGCGAGGCCGGGCCGCACCAGGTCGCGGGCCAGGTCCGGGCGGGTGAGCGCGGCCGGCGAGTTGGCCAGGTGCAGCACGTCGGGAATCACGTTGCGGCGCTTCAGGTCTGCCGCGGCCTCGTCCAGGCGCTGCGCCTGCAGCGAGTTCATCGGATGCTCGGGCTCGTCACCGAAGACCAAGTGGCACATCATCGCCCGCAGGCGGACGGCGCCGTCGGCTTGCGCCGCCGCCAGCAGGTCCGCGGTCTCGTCCCACTCGGCCGCGGCGATCCCGCTGCGATTGAGCCCGGTGTCGACCTTGGTGGTCACCGTCGCCGTGACGCCCGCGGCGCGGGCCGCCGCGATCACCGCCGCCAGTTGGCGGGGCGAGGAGACGGCGAGGTCGATATCGGCGGCGATGCCCGCGGCGAAGTCGGTGCTCGGGGTGTGCAGCCAAGAAGTGATGTGCGCATCCAGGCCGGCGGCCCGCAGGGCCAACGCCTCGGTCAGGTGCGCGACGCCCAGTTCGGCGGCACCGGCCGCGAGCGCCGCCCGAGCCACCGGTGCCGCGCCGTGGCCGTAGCCGTCGGCCTTGACCACCGCGATCACCGGGGCGCCGGCGCGTTCGGTCACCACGCGCACGTTGTGCCCGATCGCCGCCAGGTCGACGGTCGCCGCCAGCGCGGGCAGTTCCGTGGTCGTCATGTCCGTTGCACTCCCGTCGCTCCCCGTTCGTCCACCAGCAGGTCCCGCAGCGCCGTAGGGACCGCGCCGAGCAGGTCGGAGGCGCCGATCGGGACACCGCGCGCGGCGGTCTGCGCTGCGCGGGCGTGCACGCGCGCGGCGGCCGCACCGGCCACCAGCGGCGAGCGCCCGGCCGCCAGCAGCGCACCGGCGATCCCGGACAGCACGTCCCCGGCGCCCGCGGTGGCCGCCCACGACGAGCCCGCATCGTTGCCGTACACCTGCCCGGCCGGGTCGGCGACCAGCGTGATCCGGCCCTTGAGCAGTACCGTCGCCCCCAGCTGTGCGGCGAGCTCCCGCGTCGCCGTCAAACGATCGGATCCGACCGGAGCACCGGCCAGGCGCGCGAACTCCCCGGCGTGCGGGGTCAGCAGCGTCGGTGCGGTGCGCCCGGACAGCAGGTCGGGGCGACGCGCGAGGACGGTGAGCCCGTCCGCGTCCACCAGCACCGGAACGTCGGCGGCGACCACGCGCTCCACCGTGGCCTCGGCCTTCTCGTCTACGCCGAGGCCCGGCCCGACCACCCACGCCTGCACGCGCCCGGCGTCGTCGAACTTCTCGACGGCCACCACCTCGGGTCGATGCGCCACCACCTGCGGTGCGGCGGTGCCGACGAAACGCGTCATGCCGGAGGTCGCGGCCACGGCGCCACCGGTGCACAGCACGGCCGCGCCCGGATACTGCTGCGAGCCGGCCACGATGCCGACCACGCCCTGGGTGTACTTGTCGTCGTGCGGACCGGGCACGGGCCAGGCCGCGGCCACGTCGGCGTCGGTGAGCGCGGCCACCGAGCCGTCGCCCGCGGCGCCGAGGCCGATGTCGATCACGGTGACGCGTCCGCACTGCTCGGCGGCCAGCAGGTGGGCGCGCCGGAGGACGCCGAAGGTCACCGTGACGTCGGCGCGCACCGCGGGGCTGTGGATCACACCGGTGTCGGCGTCCACGCCGGACGGCAGGTCGACGGCCACCACCGTGGTGCTCGGGTCGAGGGCGGCGAAGACCGCGGTGGCGGCCGGCCGCAGCGGACCGCGTCCGCCGATGCCGACCACGCCGTCGACCACCGCGTCGAGCCCGGCGGGCAGGCTCGCGACGATGCGGCCGCCCGCGCGACGCAGCGCGGCCAGTCCGCCCTCGTGCGTCTGGTCCGGCGCCAGCAGCACCGCGGTCACCGCGACGCCGCGGCGTCGGAGTTCGGCCCCGGCGTACAGGGCGTCGCCGCCGTTGTTGCCCGCGCCGATCACCAGACCCACCGACCGGCCGTAGCAGCCGCCGGTGCCGCGCAGCTCGGTCAGCACCGCCTGCGCCACGCCGTGGGCGGCGCGCGCCATCAGGGTGCCGCCGGTCAGCAGATCACCGGTGGCCGCTTCGGCCGCCCGGACCTCGTCGGCGGTGCAGTAATAGACCGGCACGGCCCTACTCCACCGTGACGGACTTCGCGAGGTTGCGCGGCTTGTCGACGTCGTAGCCGCGCTCCTGCGCCACCGTCGCCGCGAACACCTGCAGCGGCACCGTGGACACCAGCGGCTGCAGCAGGGTCGGGGTGTGCGGGATCGGAATGAAGTGGTCGGCGATGGCCCGGGAGGCCTCGTCGCCCGGCTCGGCGATCATGATGGTGCGAGCACCGCGGGCCTGGATCTCACGGACGTTGCTGATCATCTTGGAGTGCAGCACGGCGCGCCCCTCCGGCGAGGGCATCACGACGATCACCGGCAGACCGTCCTCGATGAGGGCGATCGGGCCGTGCTTGAGCTCGCCGGCGGCGAAGCCCTCGGCGTGGATGTAGGCGAGTTCCTTGAGCTTGAGCGCGCCCTCGAGGGCCACCGGGTAGCCGACGTGGCGGCCCAGGAACAGCACGGTGTCGCTGGCGGCGTACTGGCGGGCCAGCTCGCGCACCGGCTCCATCTGCTCGAGAACCTTCTCGACGGCGGCCGGGGTCTCCTCGAGCGCCCGGAACTCGCGCACCACTTCGTCGGGGTATTTGGTGCCGACGGCCTGCGCCAAGGCCAGTCCCACCATGTAGGAGGCGGCGATCTGGGCGAGGAAGCACTTGGTGGACGCGACGCCGATCTCGGGACCGGCGTGCGTGTAGAGCACGGCGTCGGACTCGCGCGGGATCTGGGCGCCGTTGGTGTTGCAGATGGCCAGCACGCGGGCCTTCTGATCCTTGGCGTGGCGCACCGCTTCCAGGGTGTCGGCGGTCTCGCCGGACTGGCTGATCGCCACCACCAGCGTCGACCGGTCGAGCACCGGGTCGCGGTAGCGGAACTCGCTGGCCAGCTCCACCTCGACGGGCAGTCGGGTCCAGTGCTCGATGGCGTATTTGGCGATCATGCCCGCGTTGTAGGCGGTGCCGCAGGCCACGACGAAGACCTTGTCGACGTCGCGGAGGTCCTGGTCGGACAGGCGCTGCTCGTCGAGCACGATCCGTCCGTTCTCCAGGTGCCCCAGGAGCGTGTTCGCCAGCGCCTCGGGCTGCTCGGCGATCTCCTTGAGCATGAAGTAGTCGAAGCCGCCCTTCTCGGCGGCGGCCAGATCCCAGTCGATGTGGAACGGGGTGCCGCCGGTCGGATGGCCGTCGAAGTCGGTCACCTCGTAGGAGTCGGCGGTGATCACCACCACCTCGTCCTGGCCGAGTTCGACGGCGTTGCGGGTGTGCTCGATGAACGCGGTCACGTCCGAGGCGAGGAACATCTCGCCGTCGCCCACGCCCACCACCAGCGGCGTCGACCGGCGGGCGGCCACCAGGATGCCCGGGTCGTCGGCCGAGGTGAAGACGACGGTGAAAGCGCCTTCGAGGCGTCGGAGGGTGGCGTACGCGCTGGCCACGAAGTCGCCGGCGTGCGTGCCGGAGGCGTATTCGCGCTGCAGCAGGTGCACGGCGGTCTCGGTGTCGGTGTCCGACTCGAATTCGACGCCGACGTCCTCGAGTTCGGCGCGCAGCGGCGCATAGTTCTCGATGATCCCGTTGTGCACCACGGCGAACTTGCCGTCCAGGCTGCGGTGCGGGTGGGCGTTGCGATCGGTGGGCTTGCCGTGCGTGGCCCACCGGGTGTGGCCGATACCGGTGGCACCGGCGAGCTGGTCCGGGCCCACCTCGGCGATCAGCTTCTCCAGGTTCTCCAGGCGACCGGCCTTCTTCTCCACCGCGAGGTGTCCGGCGCCGTCGACGATGGCCACGCCCGCAGAATCGTAGCCTCGGTATTCCATCCGTCGCAGGGCCTCAACCACGACGTCCAGTGCCTGACGCTGCCCCACATATCCGACGATTCCGCACATGGTGGGCGAGTTTACCTGCCGAGCGCGGGCAGCCTCCGCTTGCTGGCGTCGTCGTCGGGCTTGTAGGCGGGGTTGCCCAGGAGTTGGGCGAAGTGATCGGCGTCGGCACGACGGACCTTGCTCTCCTCGAGGACCTGCGCGGCCCCCATCGAGGTCTCCGGGTCGGCGAACGCGGCGTACTGTTCCTCGCCGGCCAGCCGGTACAGCAGGTAGCCGGTGACCTGCGCCCGAACCGCTGCGTGCACCTTGCGGTCGGCACCGTTGACGCCGAGGAAGCCCTTCACGGTCGGGTTCTCCAGCAGGTCGTTGGCGCTCACGCCGGCCAGTGTGCGCAAAACCACGTCGCCGCCGAGAAGTTCGGTCAGTTCCACGGCGTTGCCGGTCATCGAATCGAGCGCATCGTCGGCCGCCACGAGCAACGCGGGGGCGGTGACCTTCGCCGCGTCGACCCGCAGGTCGGCGGCGGTCGGCGCCGGGAACAGCGGCACCAGGGCGCGCACCGGGATCGGCGGCCGCCCCAGCAGGGTGCGATCGGCGGCAGCGCGCACGGCCGCCGCCGCGCCGAAGCCGTGGCCCACCAGGCCGAGGCGCTCGGCGCTGACCGACACCCGACCGGGCGCGCCCAACTGGACGCCGGAGCACACCGTCAGCGCCGCGCGCAGGTCGGTGGCGAGCTCGATGTCGGAGGCCAGCGGACCGCGCTCGGAATCGGGTGCGGCCACCACGATGCCCCAGGAAGCGAGGTGGAAAAGGAGGTCGCGGTACGACTTGGAGCTGCGCATCCAGCCGTGCGCGAAGGCGACGGCGGGCAGGTCCTTGCCCTCGGTGGGTGCGAAGACCTGGCCGGCCAGTCCGACGATGCCCAGATCGCCGCGGTTGACCTTGTGCGGTCCGCGGCGAGCCAGGAGCTTCATCAGCTCGTCCGGCGGGGGCGCTACGACCTTCTTCTTCCCGAACACGGTCCTACCCTATCCAGTTCCACCGGCACCATCAGTCGCGGTAGCGATTCGGGTTCGTCGACGACCACCGGCGCGGGCGACGCGGGCGGCGCGGAACGACGGTACGCGCCCCGGGCCGCGGCCAGTTGGGCCCGCGCCCGGGCGCCGATCTCCTCCAATCGGGCCTGCGTGCTCACCGATCACCCGCCAGCACCAGTTCGCCCCCAGAGAGGTCCCACGCCGAGCGCCATTCGTCGCCCAGCACGGCGATGCTGTCGTCCACGGCCGCCGACGCCGCGCGCCCCGCCTCCGCCGCCAGTTCCAGGCGGGCGTTCAGCTCGGCACGCGCCTCCGGCAGGGCCAGTCCGGCGGCCAGCGGATCGGTCGCCGCGGACATCGTGGTCCGGTAGTCGTCGAGCACTCCGCTCAGCACGTCCCGCGCCGCGGTCGCCGAGGCGGCATGGCGCGCGACCGCCTCCGCGGTGGGCACCAGGTCGACGGCCAGTCGGCTCGCCGCCGTCTGCAGTGCCGTGGCCGCCGAGCCGGTCCAGCTCTGCGGCACCTCGGCGCCGACGTCGGTCAGTGCGCTCACGGCGTCGTGGAGGGTGCCGGACTGGCGACGGAGGGTGTCGGCCAGCTGCCCGAAGGCGTCCAGGTCGAAGGCACTGACCGCGGCGTGCGGGGCGTGCACGGCGTCGTCGTCGAAGGTCACCGCGCCGCGGTCGCGCCACTGGCGCAGCAACTCCAGGAACAGCTCAATCGGGTTCACCGACCGACTCCCGATCCGCCTGCACCACCGCCGCAGCGTGGCTGCCGATCCGTTCGGCGAGCCCGGCCGCCCCGGCACTGGCCGCCGTCAGGCGCTCGACGATGTGGTCCAGCCGCTGGTCCAGCGCGGCCGCGGCCTCCCGGTGCGCGGGCGACTGCGCCCAGTCGGGCCGCAGCGCCAACCGCTGCGCGCACGCGGCCAGGGTCTGCGCCACAGCGTGCTGTCGTGCGATGAGTCGGTCCAGGCCCGCGGCGTCGAGCCGCACATCTTCGGTCATGTCTGGTTAGACGCACGCCCCGTCGTTCCGGTTCCCCGACACGCCGATCCGCCCCTCCCCGCGTGTCGCGACCCTGTTGACGCGTCGCTCGCGGAGCCCCTTCGGCGACCCGTGAACAGGGTCGCGACTCGCCACGCGGTCGGCGGGGCGACGAGGAAGTGAGCGAACTCAGACGGCGGCGACGACGGCGGCGACGCGCTCGGCGATGGCCTGCGCGGCGTCGGCCGTGGTGGCCTCCACCATCACGCGCACCAACTGCTCGGTGCCCGACGGTCGCAGCAGAATCCGGCCGCTGCCTTCGAGTTCGAGTTCCGCCTCGGCCACCGCCACTTCGACGGTGCGGTCGACGGCGACCTGGTGCTTGTCGCTCACCGGCACGTTGATCAGCACCTGCGGGAGGATCGTCATGACCGACGCCAGGTCGGCCAGACGACGACCCGTTTCCGCGACGCGCCGAGCCAGCAGAAGGCCGGTCAGCACACCGTCGCCGGTGGTGCCGGAGCCGGGGATCACGATGTGGCCGGACTGCTCGCCGCCGAGGGCGTAGCCGCCGGCGCGCAGCTCTTCGAGGACGTACCGGTCGCCCACCCCGGTGATCCGGAGGCCGATACCGGCTTCCTTCATCGCCAGGTGCAGACCGAGGTTGCTCATCACGGTGGCGACGAGGACGTCGTCGGTGAGGGCGCCGCGTTCGTGCATCGCGAGCGCGAGGATCGCCATGATCTGGTCGCCGTCGACCACCGCGCCGGTGGAGTCCACGGCCAGGCAGCGGTCGGCGTCGCCGTCGTGCGCCAGGCCCAGGTCGGCGCCGTGTTCGAGCACCGCGCGCTGCAGGTTCCCCAGGTGCGTGGAACCGCAGTCGTCGTTGATGTTGAGGCCGTCGGGATCGGAGTGGATCGCGATGACGCGCGCGCCGGCCGCTTCGTAGGCGCGCGGGCCGACCTGCGAGGCCGCACCGTTCGCGCAGTCGACCACCAGGGTCAGGCCGTCGAGGTGGCTGCCGCCGGACGCGACGAGGTGTTCCAGGTACCGGTCGACGGCGTCGGGTGCGTCGACCAGACGGCCGACGTCGGCGCCGACGGGACGCGGCTGCGGGGCCGACATGGCGGCCTCGATGGCGTCCTCGACGTCGTCGCCGAGCTTGTGTCCGCCGGCGGCGAAGAACTTGATGCCGTTGTCGGGCATCGGATTGTGGGAGGCGGAGATCATCACGCCGAAGTCCGCCGCGTATTCGGCGGTCAGGAAGGCGACCGCGGGGGTCGGCACCACGCCGACCCGGATCGCGTCGGCGCCTGCGGCGGCGAGGCCGGCGCACAGGGCTGCTTCCAGGAATTCTCCGGACGCTCGCGGGTCACGACCGACCACCACGCGGGGGCGGGTCGAGCCGGGCGCGGCGAGAGCGTCTGCACCGAGAACGCAAACGGCGGCCGAGGCCAGGCCCAACGCCAGCTCTGCAGTGAGCTGATCGTTGGCCCGGCCCCGGACGCCGTCGGTGCCGAAAAGGCGTGCCATTTAGCGCTTGCTGTACTGCGAAGCCTTACGGGCCTTCTTCAGGCCGTACTTCTTGCGCTCGACAGCACGCGCGTCACGGGTGAGGAAGCCGGCCTTCTTGAGGGTCGGACGATCCTCGGGGCTGACCTCGATCAGAGCGCGGGCGATGGCCAGACGCATGGCGCCGGCCTGGCCCGAGGGGCCGCCACCGACGAGGTTGGCCTGGATGTCGAAGACATCGGGGCGCTCGACGGCCACCAGCGGCGACTTGACCAGCTGCTGGTGCACCTTGTTGGGGAAGTACTCCTCCAGGGTGCGGCCGTTCAGCTTGAACTCGCCGTTGCCGGGCAGCACGCGCACGCGCACGACGGCCTCCTTGCGGCGGCCGACGGTCTGGATGGCGCGGTCGAAGACGACCGGGCCGCGCGAAACGACCTCGGTGGCCTCGGCGTCGTCGGACTCAGTGGTGTAGGTCCCGTCTTCCAGGACGATCTCCTCGTCCACGACCTCGACCTCGTTGTTCACGTCTTCGTTGGTCACTGGGCCACCTGCTTGATCTCGAAGGGCGCGGGGTGCTGCGCCGCGTGGGGATGGTTCGGGCCTGCGTAGACCTTCAGCTTCGAGGCGATCTGATCGCCGAGCTTGTTCTTCGGGATCATGCCCTTGACGGCCTTCTCCACCAGACGATCCGGACGGGTCGCGAGGACCTCACCCACGGTGCGGGACTTCAGGCCGCCCGGGTGACCCGAGTGGTGGTAGATCTTCTTATCGGTGGCCTTGTTGCCGCTGATAGCGACCTTTTCGGCGTTGATGATGATGACGTAGTCGCCGGTATCCATATGGGGGGCGTACGTCGGCTTGTGCTTGCCACGGAGCAGCGTCGCTGCCTCCACGGCGAGGCGGCCGAGCACCACATCGCTGGCGTCGATGACATGCCACGTGCGGGTGATGTCACCGGCCTTCGGGCTGTAGGTAGACACAGTAGTCCTCACTGTTTGATGTACTTCTGCCGGTCACAATGCACTGACACAGCTGATTCCCGGCGACCAGTAGAGACCCGGGGCTGACGACGAGGTCATGCACCAGCGGACTAATCTACTGGACCCGGCCGCCGCAGGTCAAAACCGAGGAATAACGGGGCGACCCGCGGGCCGGGATGCGAGGGTGGTGGCATGAGCGATTCCTGGACACTGACCGACGACGACGGCGAGCTCCTCCTGCACACCGGGACAGCCGGCCGCGCCGCGCGCACCGGCCACAAGCTGACGATCGCCATGAAGAAGTGGACGGCCCAGGTGTCCGTGGACGACGGTCGGCCGGTCGCGGTGACCCTCACCGTCGACGTCGACTCCCTCACCGTCCTCAAGGGCGAAGGCGGCATCGCCCCGTGGACCGGCGCCGAGCCCGGCATCGCCCGCAGCAACGCCCTCAAGTCGCTGGAGGTGAAGAAGCACCCGACCATCACCTACGTCTCCACCGGGGTGACCCGCGACGGCGACGTCTACGCGGTCGACGGCGACCTCACCGTGCACGGCGTCACCCGCCCGCACCCGATCACCGTCCGCCAGGACGGTGCCCACTTCACCTGCGAAGCAACAGTCACCCAGACCGACTTCGGGATCAAGCCGTTCTCGTTGATGATGGGGACGGTGAAGGTGGCCGACGACGTGCGCCTGACCATCTCGGCCACCGCGCCGGCCGCCTGAGCGCGCGGCCTGCGACGGCGACCTACGAGAGAAGCCCCGAGACCGCCGTCTGTCGGCGTCGGAAAGGAGGCCGCCGTGCCCGACCTTCAGCACGTCGATCCACGCAGTGCGCGACGCCGCTTCATTCTCACCATTCTCGGCGCGATCTTCGGCGCGGTGATCACCGCGACCGGCGTCGCCATCGCGATCGGCCAATACTCCCAGGCCGACACGGCCGCCTACGTGCAGCGGGCCAAGGAGTGCCAGTCCAAGCTCACGCAGTTCACGCTCGACGGCTACGCGATCGACGTCGAGATCACCAAGGACATGAGGGAGTACGACACCACGGCCACGCTCACCCCCGCCTACCGCGGGCTCGTGCTCACCGGCATGGAGGCCGACGTGGTCTGCTCCACCGGCGAGGGCGACTTCTACTCCAGTGCCACCAGCGACGCGATCGAGCAGATCATCGACTTCTACACCGAGTCCTTCGGCACCGCGACCATGCCCGACGGCAGCCCGCTGACCGACGAGGCCGCCGACACGTACCTGGTCCCCCGCCTGGAGATCGTGGCCGACGCCGCCGAACGCGCCGCCGAGGCGTACGCCGACCGGCTGTCGTGAGCGACGCTCACCTCGCCATTCGATCACCGATGAACGACCGAGGTTAACCGCTAACGAGGTGCACGGCCCCCAGTGCGATCAGCATGAACGGCGCACCCCACGTACAGACGATCACGAATCGACGTGCAGCGCCTTCCGTATTTTCGGCGTCTTCGACTTCTTCACAACCCGGTAATTCCTCCGCCCTCGCCGCGCCATTTCCCCTCGACCATCGAAAGGCGAGGGAAAAACCAAAGACGACGGGCACGGAGAGCGCCACGGTTGCATATAGAACCAGCACCACAACGGCATAGGCAGGATCCAAATCCAGACCATTGAGAACCATCAGGCCACCAAAAAATGGAGCCGAAGTCACCGACTGCACAAAACCAAGTACAAGGCCTGCCCGAAATGAATTCCACCGAGAACCAGTCGTATATCCAACCACCCGCTTTGCGGTCGGATACATGTCTGATCCGCGAATCACCATAACCAGACCGATACCTCCGATTACGATGAACAACCACCCAAAGGCGGGAGATTCCAAGACAGCTGTCACGAGAGACGTGAATCTGCCGAAGAAGACGGCAACAACGATAGACAGACCCAGTACGGCCAGCCAATCGCCAGCCAAGAGAGCGAATGCCGTTCCGCGGTAAGCTTCTTGACCTGCCAGCACCCTCAGCGTTACCAGCACAGCGATCAACAAAACGTTGACCGCGTCGACGAACGCAAAAGAGACTACCGACAGCACCCGTGAGACTGTACACTCACCGGACTGCCGGGTGTTGACGGCATGACTGTGCCACCACCCCGCAGCTTCAGCAAGCAACCATCAGGCGTAATACCACCATTTGCCGTCCCGATGCGTCTCGCAGCCCTTCACATGCAGCCCCGGCGCACCATCGCCCCACTTCATCGCGGCAAGGCAACTCACCCGATTACTGTGCGGGCCGTGCCAGGTGTAGTTGTTCGCAACTTGAACCACAGGACTGCCAGTTGAAGCCTCGGCGGTGCCGACAGCGAGCCAGCTCGCACTCGAAGCCAATAACGTCACGGTTGCCGCGACAACGACCCTTTCATTTCTCCCCGATCTTTGTTGAGTTCAGCATCGACTGATGCTCTCACCAGAATAGAAGCCAGCATACTCCCAAGACGTGAGAGATCCGCCCACACCTCGTTACTCGTGTGCCGAACGGTGAGATGTACGCCACCGCCTTCGTGAGCGACGCTCACCCCGCCACCCGGACGCTGCCCACCGCACGACGGCAGGCATCGTCGACCCGGCCGGCACCGGTGCCCTCCTGACAACCGACGCTCACCTGCAGCCCGCCGTCGACGACGATGTACCAGCGCACCGACGGCCCGGACACCGGCGCCTCCCGATAACTGATCACCTGCCGCCCGCCGTAGGTGCTCGACGCCGCGAACTCCACCACCACGTCGTCGCCGCGCTGGGCCACCCGCTGGGCCAGGCTCGCTGCCACCGACGCTCGATCGGCGCCCGCCCGCAGCGCGGTCACCACCACGATGAGCCTGCGGCCGTCGGCCTCGTCGGCGAAGACCGCACGGATGCCGCGACCGTCCTCGGGCCGGTCCCCGGACAGTTCGGTGCGCTGCCAGCCGCCGGGCACGGTCAACTCCACCGGTCCGACGCGCGCCGCACCGAGATCGACGACGGCAGTCCGCGGCCAGCGCGCCACCAGCCCCGCCAGCCCGAGCGTCAACACCGCCGCGATGACGACCACCAGCAGTGCGCGCCCGCCGCGTCGTCGGGACGGCTCCGGCGGCGGCGGAAAGTCGAAGTCCAGCGGAGCACGCGGCAGATGTCGACCGCCGTGACGTATCAGCAGCGCCGGGTCGACGCGCGCCACCCGCGCATCCGGCAGGTTCCGCGCCAACTCGGCCGCAAGTTCCCGCGGGCGTGGGCCGTCGACCAGCACCACGTCCGCGGCCCGGCCGAGTTCGCGCAGTTCGTCGGGCAGCCCCACCGTCAGTTCGTCCGCCGCGCTGCGCACCACCTCCCACCGTCCGCCATCCCGGTGCAGCACCTGCGCCCGCCACAACGGCGGACCCCACCCGGGCGGCTCGCCCGGCACCAGCAGCTCCTCTATCACCAGGCATGTCTCGGCGGCGGCATCGCTGTGGCTGGCCGCGATCGCCACCGCACGAGGCACGGCCGGAGCGGTCACCGGGCCACCTGCACCATGTCGGCCCGGCGCGACCGCGAGATCAGCTCGCCACGCCCGGCCGGGAGCTTCTGCATGCGGTGCCGTCCCACGATGTAGCCCTCGTCCGGGTCCCCGGACAGCAGCAGCACCTCGCACGACAGGTCCCGCAGCCCGGCGACCAGCGGATCGAAGAGCCCGCGCCCGATGCCGCCGGACCGGCGGGCCAGCACCACCCGCAGCCCGATGTCGCGCGCATGCCCGAGCAGCTCCAACATCGGCGTCAACGGGTTGCCCATCGCGGTGGCGACCAGATCGTAGTCGTCGATCACCAGGTAGACCGTGGGTCCGGTCCACCAGTCGCCGCGCGCCAGCTGTTCAGCGGTCACGTCCTCGCTCGGCAGACGGGCACGCAGGTAGTCGGCGAGTTCGACCATCATCGGCGCGGCCGTCTGCGCCGAACTCGCATACCCGGCGAGGTGATCGGCATCGACCAGCCCCAGCAGGGTGCGCCGATAGTCGACGACAACCAGCTTGCAGACCTCGTGGCTCCCGCTCGCCATCAGTCCGGTGATCAGGGTGCGCAGCGTCTGCGTCTTGCCCGACTCCACGTCGCCGACGATCAGCAGGTGCGGTTCGGTCGCGAAGTCGGTCATCACCGGAGCGAGGTCCGACTCGCGCAGCCCCAGGACCGCTTGCCCGGCGCTCGGCGAATCTCCTTGGGCCGCAACGGCGTCGGTGACCGGACCGAGGGCAACGTCGTCGGCCAGTAACCGCACCCGCGGTGCCGCGCACTCGCCGTAGACCGCGGTCGTCGCGGCGACGAAGGCCGCGGTCCCCTCCGGCAGTGTCTCGACGTCGGCCACTCCGTCGGTGCGTGGGAGCGCCACCAACAGGTGCAGTTCCTCGCCGGTGAGGCCGCGACCCGGCCGCCCCGTCGGCACCGTGGCGGCCGCCTTGCGACTCATCTCCGAATCGAGCGGATCACCGAGCCGCAGCTCGAGCCGGGTGCCGAGGAGGTCCTTCATCGCCGGACGGACGTCGGCCCACCGCGCCGACGCCACCACTACGTGGATTCCGAACGAAAGACCCTGCGCCACAAGAGCGTTGACGTCGTCCTCGAGGGTCTCGAAATCGCTCCGCAAGGTGGTCAGTCCGTCGATCACGAGAACGACGTCACCGTGCGGGTCGTCGGTGTACCGGCCCGCCCGGCGCGCCGCCCGGTACTCCCGCATCGACTCCAGCCCTTCGGCTTCGAAAAGCGCTTCCCTGGTCGTCAAGAGGGTGCGGACCTCGGTGACGGTGCGGCGCACCGCATCCCGGCGCGCCTTGGTGGCGACCCCGGCGACGTGCGGCAAGCCGGCGAGCGCGGCCAGCGTGCCGCCGCCGAAATCCAGGCAGTAGAAGCTCAGCTGCTGCGGCGTGTGCGTCGCCGCGGCCGCGCAGATCAGGGTGCGCAGCGCGGTCGACTTGCCGGCCTGCGGACCGCCGACGACGGCGACGTTGCCCGCCGCTCCCCCGAGCTCCAGCCACAGCGTCTCGCGCCGCTGGTCGTACGGCCGGTCGACCACGCCCATCGGGATGCGCAGATCCCCGATCGAGGTGTGCCCGCTGGTGAAGGCGTCGAGGGTCGCCGCGGACTCCAGCGGCGGCAACCACACCGCGTGCGGGCGACGACCGTGCTCGGCGGCCCGACCGACCAGGGTCTCCAGCAGCGACGGCCTCTCCGACGACGCCGGCGCCGGTGCGTCGTCGACGACGTCGGGCAGCGGTACTCGCTCGGCGGTGAAGCGCAGCACGTCGCCCGTGGCCCGCCCTGAGCCGCGCGTGCCCTCGCCCCCGTGGAGCGGCGGCTCGTACGGCCCCGACACGAACGACGTGTTGAACCGCACCGGTGCCGCCGAGTCGCACTTGAGATAGGCCGCGCCCGGCGTGCTCGGCAGGTGGTAGGCGTCCGGCACGCCGAGGACGGTGCGAGATTCGTTGGCGGAGAACGTCTTCAGGCCGATCCGGTACGACAGGTGGCTGTCCAGGCCGCGCAGTCGACCTTCGTCCAGACGCTGCGACGCCAGCAGCAGATGGATGTGCAACGACCGCCCGAGGCGACCGATCGCGACGAACAGCTCGGCGAACTCCGGTTTCTGCGCCAGCAACTCGGAGAACTCGTCGACGACGATGAACAGCGCCGGCAACGGATCCAGCGGCGCCCCCGCCACCCGTGCCCGCTCGTACTCGCCCACATTCGCGAAGTTGCCCGCCGCGCGTAGCAGTTCTTGCCGCCGGTTGAGCTCCCCGGAGAGTGCATCGGCCATGCGGTCGACCATCGCGAGTTCCTGCTCCAGGTTGGTGATCACCGCCGCCACGTGTCGCGTGGTCAATCCCAAGAACGTGGCACCGCCCTTGAAGTCGACGAGCACGAGATTCAGTTCGTCCGGCGAATGCGTGGCGATCAGCGCGAGGACGAGGGTGCGCAGGAATTCGCTCTTCCCGCTGCCCGTCGCACCGATGCACAACCCGTGCGGCCCCATGCCGCCATGCGCGCTCTCCTTCAGATCGAGGTCCACCGGGGTGCCGTCGACGGTGTAACCGATGGGCACGCGGAGTCGTTGCTGCGCCGATCGGCCCGCCCACGCGCGCTGCGGATCGAACGCCCCCGCATCGGAAATCCCCAGCAGCGCAGGCAGTCCCGGATCGGCGGCCACCTGCGAGATGTCCAGCCCCGGCAGCGGCAAGCTGCTGGCCGGCCGGAACCGCGCAAGCCCGCGCGCCAAGGCTTCGGCGCGACCGAGGGACAGCGTGTCCGCGGTCGCGAATCGTTCGACCCCGGCGACCGTCTGCGCGGAGACACTTCCCGCTTCGACCACCAGTCTCAGTCCTCGTCGCGCCGCCAGGGACTCGGGATCGGGCCGCAGATCGAGCACCGTCAGGCCCTCCCGCCCGGCACCGACCGCCAGCTCTTCGTCGCCGGTGCGCGGCCCGCCGTCGAGCACCACGATCAGGTGCGGCCGGGCCCCGACCGGCGGCGCCGACCTCGAGAATCGGCCGCGTTCGGCCAGGTCGTCGGCGAGGTCGGTCTCCAGCGCGTCGAGGCTGTCGTAGAGCATGCGCGCCGCGCCCAGCCGGTCGCGCGTCGTCGGATGCGCCACGTGCGGCAGCCATTTGGTCCAGTCCCAGTCCGGGGCGCCGGGATCCTCCGCGGCGATCGCGATCAGCACGTGGTCCGGTCCGTGCAGCACCGCCAGTGCGCCGAGCATCGCCCGCACCAGTCCCAGCGTCGCCTCGCGCGGTCCGCTCACCCCGATCGCCGGAAAGCCGCGCAGCGACACCGCGCTCGCCAGGTGCGGCACCGTCGCATGGGTCTGGACGAAGCGTCGTAATGCCAAGGCGCACACCGGTTCCAGATCTTCGGCCGGGGCCACCTCCGGCGGGACGAGCGCGGTGGCGAGCGGTTGGGTGCCTACCCCGAGACGGATCTGTAGGAAGTCGGCGTCGCCCGGTCGGCGTTCCCACATCCGCACCGTGCCGAGCAGAACCGGCAGGGCCTCCGGAGCGGGATGGGACCAGGCCGCGCACGTCCGCTGGTCACGGACCGTCGCGCCGACGCTCTCCCGCGTCTGGGACAGGTAGCGCAGATAGTCCTTGCGATCCTCGTTCAGTTCCGCCGAGCGCGCAGGTCCGCCACGACCACCACCGGCCAGCATGCCCACCATCGACATCACCATCATCAGCGGGAACATCAGGAACAGCGGATTCGACAGCGCGCCCCGGCCGCCGGTCATCATCATCAGCGCGACCATGCCCACCACCGCGACCACCATGACCACGGGCAACAGCCGCACCAACATGCTCTGCGGTACTCCGCGGGCCACTTCCGGCGGCCCGGTGAGAACCAGTTCGCCGCCCGGCGTCACCGGCTGCGCCACGCGTCGCGGGCGCACAAAAGCCACCGTCGTACCCATCGGACTCCCCCCGAAGTCGTGTTCGACGCGATTCCCCCGAATCGCGTGCCGGTCGTCGTCTCCCGTGATTAGAGTCGACCACCATCGTCGCCTCACGGCGATGGTGAAGGTTGTATCAAGAACCTCGGGGGAGGGTTTGCGGAATGACCACGATTGACGATGCGCCACCGGCCGAATCGGGGACGACGGCCGCGGAACCGGAACTGGTGCGGCTGTCCATTCTCGGCGCCGACACCCAGCTCGACGTCGCCCTGCCGACGGGAACGGTGATCGCCGCACTCCTACCGGACCTGCTCGACCTGCTCCGACTGCCCGCCCCGCCGGTCGACGATCCCGACCTGATCGACCGACTTCCTCGCTGGACACTCGCCCGGATCGGCGCGGCGCCGTTCCCGGTGGAGGCCACCCTGGCCGAGGCGGGCGTGGTCGACGGCGAACTGCTCGTGATCGTCGACGACGGACCCTCCGCGCCCGAGGCGTTGGTCGACGACGTGGTCGACGGTCTCGCCCAGCTGGCAGGTCGGCACGCACTCGGCTGGACCGCGGAAACCGCTCGTATGCTCGGCTACGGTGCCGCCCTCGCCGGCACCCTGTTCGCGGTGACCGCGGGCCGTATCGCACCCGTGTCGGCGGTGGTCGGCGCCGCGGTCTTCGGCGCGATGGCGCTGGTGCTGCTGACCGCGGCGATTCTCGGCACCCGCGCGGGCGTCGATCCGCGCAGCACGGCGACGCTGTCGCTGTGCGCCACCCTCACCGCGGCGACAGCGGGTTCGTTTGCGCCGCAACCGAATACCGCGGGACCAGCCCTCGCCACCGCGGGCGCCTGCGGACTGGTCGCCGCCCTCGTCGTCCATCGGAGCACCGGCGTCGGCCCGGCGCTGCATGCGGGCTTGAGCACCCTCTGCGCGCTCGGAGGCGGTGCCGGCCTGATCGCGATGGCGACGTCGGGGAACCTGCGCAGCGCGGCCGCCGTGATCGCCGTCGTCGCCGTGTACGTGATTCTGCTGGCGCCGCGGACGGCGATCGCGGCGGCACGACTACCGCTGCCTCCGGTGCCGACCCTCGCTCCCCCGCTGCCGGAGCAGGTGGACAACGCCGTCGTCGAGGGCGTCGATTCGGTCGCGGCCATCGCGGATCTGGCGCTGGTGGATCTCGACCGGTTCGCGCGTCGGGCGAAGTTGGCGGGCGGCTACCTCACCGGCATCGTGCTGGGCGCCAGCGTCATTGCCGCGGCCGCGGCCGTGGTCGTCGCGACCGGCTGGGGAGGTTCCCTCACCTCACTGCTGCTGTGCGGCACGATCGCCGTCGCGCTGATCGCCCGCGGGCGCACCCACGCGGACCGCACCCAGAGCGCCGCGCTGATCGCCGCGGGCACCGCTTGCCTGCTGGCCACGCTGGCCGGCAGCGATTCGGTCCCCGCCATGGTGGGCGGCGGAATCGGCGTGGCCGCAGCGGCTTTCATGATCGGGACGACCGCCGACGCGCACGAGTTCTCGCCCCTGCAGCGCCGCACCCTGGAGCTGGCCGAGTACGCGGTGATCGTGGCGATCATCCCGCTGCTGCTGTGGCTCCTCGGCACCTACCGCGCCATCCGCGAATTCTGATGGCTGCGTCCGCAACCGCGACCCGACTCGTCGCGGTCGCCGCGCTCGCCGCCCTCGCCGCCGTCCCGGTACCGGCCGGCGCCCGTCCCGATCCCGTTGTCGCAGCACTGGTTCCGGTCAGCGCGCAACCCCTCGGCCCCGCGCAACCGACCGAGCAGCGCACCCAGTGCGCGCGCCCCGCGCCGCTGACCGCCGACCCGGCGGCCGAGCCTGCCGGCCATCGTCTTCTCGACATCGCGCAGGCCTGGCGGTTCAGCCGCGGCGCCGGAGTCACGGTGGCGGTGATCGACACCGGGATCACCCCGCACCAGCGCTTGAACCGGCCGACTGCCGGCGGCGACTACGTGAGCACCGGCGACGGCCTGACCGACTGCGACCTGCACGGCACGCTCGTGGCCGGGATCATCGCGGCCCGGCCGTCGGCTGACGGCTTCGCGGGCGTCGCACCGGAGGCCCGCCTGCTCGCGATCCGCCAGTCCAGCGGCGCCTACGAGGCCCGTGATCGTCGCGGGTCGGCACCGTCGATGGGCGCGGGGTACGGCCCGCTGAGCACGCTCGCGAAGGCGATCGTGCGCGCTACCGAACTCGGCGCGCGGGTCATCAACATCTCCGAGGCCGCCTGTCTCCCCGCCGGAACCGCGGTCGACGACGACGCCGTCGCCAGCGCTCTCGCCTTCGCGCGCAGCCGGGACGCGGTGGTCGTCGCCGCCGCAGGAAACCTCTCCGACGTCGGCGGCTGCCGCGAGCAGAATCCGCCGGCCGCCGCGTCGGCGCGAGACGCCTGGAACCAGGTGCGCTCCACCGCTTCCCCGGCACGGTTCGGTCGCGAGATCCTGACCGTCGGCGCGGTGGATGCGACCACCGCGGCGCCCACCCCCTTCAGCTTGGCCGGTCCGTGGGTCACCGTCGCCGCGCCCGGCACCGAGGTGGTGAGCGTGGCCGGCGGCCGCCTGGTCGACGCGCTCGACGGCGAGGACGGACCGCGCCGCCTGGCCGGCACCAGCTACGCCACCGCCTACGTCTCCGGGGTCGTCGCCCTGGTCCGAGCCCGTTTCCCGGAGCTGTCCGCCGACGAAGTGATCGATCGCATCGTGCGGACCGCCCGCGGCGGCCCCGACCAGGACGCCGCGACCGGTTACGGCGTCGTCGACCCGGTCGCCGCGCTCACCGCGGACCTTCCGAACGCCGCGGCCACACCGCCGCCCACTCGAATGGCCGCTCCCCGCCCGGATCGGCCGGACCACCGCGCCGTGATCACCGTCGTCTGCACCCTGGCTGTCGGCGCCGCGGTCCTGGCCGCGGCCTTCGCGCCGAGACGCCGGCGCAGTCAGCCGTCCGCGTGCACGAGGCGGTGATCGGCCAGCCGGTCAACAAGGACAACTTCAGCCGTCGGATGAAGCCTCCCTGGAACCGCTGCTCGACGACGGAGAACCCGTCCTGGCTGAGAGTCTCCGCGGCCGCCCCGCCGCCCTGTACCGGCTATTCGCCCGGACGCCCCCGGCGAATAGCCGTGGAAATTCCGGACCGGAACCGGAAAATGGGACCAGACCTGGGCATTCGCGACCCTCTCACCGCGATCGTCCGCGCGTGGACTCTAGCGTCGTCGACTATGAACAGTCCGACGACGACCGCGCCGCGCGGTCAGCGTATCCTTCTTTCGAGCCTGCTGGTCGTCGCCGGGGCGATGGTCGCCGCGGTCTCCGTGGCCATCCCCATCGGATTCGGCGCCGGACTGCTCTACGCGGTCGCCTGCATCGGCCTGGCCATCAGCGGCGGCACCCGCGTGATCCCCGCGTGGGTGTTCACTGTCGTGATCGCGGCGTTGCTCCTCGCCGCCGGCGTGGGCCTGACGAACGTACTGCTCCTGACACCCGTCTGACAGACGTACCCCCGCCGTTGGGCGGGGGTACGTCACGGTCTTACGCGAACGCGGGCGCGCTACCGCGGGTTGCGCGCCGGACGCAGTTCCCGCGGCAACGCGAAGGTCAGCGTCTCCTCCGCGGTGGTGATGGTGTCGACGTCGTGGAAGCCGTGTTCGGCGAGCAGCTCCACCACTCCGCGCACCAGGATCTCCGGCACCGAAGCGCCCGAGGTGACGCCGACCGACGTCACGCCGTCGAGCCACGCGGGATCGATCGCGGGCGTAGTCGACCAGGTACGACGCCTGCGCACCGTTCTGCAACGCCACCTCCACGAGACGGACCGAGTTCGACGAGTTCTGCGAACCCACGACGATCACCAGGTCGCACTGCGGCGCCATCGCCTTGACCGCGCTCTGTCGGTTCTGCGTGGCGTAGCAGATGTCGTCCGACGGCGGATCGTTCAGCAGCGGGAAACGCTCGCGCAGCCGGCGCACCGTCTCCATGGTCTCGTCCACCGACAGCGTGGTCTGCGAGAGCCACACCAGCTTGGACTCGTCGCGCACCTGCACGTCGTCGACCTGAGCGGGGCCCTCCACCACCTGAATGTGTTGCGGCGCTTCGCCTTCGGTGCCTTCCACCTCTTCGTGGCCGACGTGGCCGATCAGCAGAATGTCGTAGTCGTCGCGGGCGAAACGCTTGGCTTCCTGGTGCACCTTGGTCACCAGCGGGCACGTCGCGTCGATGGTGCGCAGGTTCCGCTTCTCCGCGTCGGCGTGCACCGCCGGGGAGACACCGTGGGCGGAGAAGACCACGAGCTGCCCCTCGGGCACCTCGTCGGTCTCGTTGACGAAGACGACGCCCTGTTCGGTCAGGGTGTCGACCACATGGCGGTTGTGCACGATCTCCTTGCGGACGTACACCGGGGCACCGTGCTTGGCGAGAGCGCGTTCGACGGTTTCCACCGCTCGATCGACGCCTGCGCAATAGCCCCGCGGTGACGCGAGCAGGACGCGTTTGGTACTGGACATAAGTCCCAGCGTACGGGTGTGGCACAGTAAAAGCATGAGACGTCCTCCGTACCCAGCCCTCGTGGCCGCCGGAGTCTTGGTAACCACCATCGATGAGACCAAGCGCCTGCCCACCCGCATCATCACTTTCCCGATGACGGCGGTCAGCCGCGGCCTGCAGGCCGGCATGCGGTTGCAGCAGAACATCGCCGAAATGGCGATCAAGGGCGACGAATTCTTCGCCCCCTACTGCGAGAAGGCCGAAGAGCAGCCGGAGTGGGCGCGGTTCGACGAGGACGACGACCCGGTGATCTCCATCCCACCCGCCGTGTCGGCGACCGAACCGGCGGTCGTGGCCCCGAAATCGGTCGACACCACCGCGAATGGGGCACCCACGAAGGCCTCGCCCGCGAAGAAGGCCCCCGCCGCAAGGCCCCGCACGCAAGGCCGCAGCGCGCAAGCCCGCCGCCGCCCCGGCCGTCGAGGCCGAGGCTCCCGCTGCGACCGGTCGTTTCGCGCTCTACAGCACCCCGCCGGCCGAGGTCGTCGCCGAGGCCGAAGCCGAGGCACCGGCGGTCGCGACCGGCGATCAGCCCGACGTGGTGATCCTGCTCGACTACGACACCCTGACGCTGGCCCAGCTGCGCGCCAAGCTGCGCGGTCTGAGCGCCGACGAGCTCGGCGAGCTCGCCGACTACGAGCGCGACAACCGCAATCGCGCGCCGTTCGCCACGATGATCGACAACCGCATCGCCAGCCACCAGAAGAAGTCCGGCGCCTGACTCGTGACCCCGACGGACCTCCCGTGACTTCGGGAGCCCCACCGAACTCCGCGGACACCCCCTGGCCGGTGCGGACCCTGAGCCTCAAGCTCGCGGACTGGATTCACCGTCTCGGCCAGGTCTGGGTGGAGGGACAGCTCACCCAGATCAACGCCCGCCCCGGCACGCGCACGGCCTTCCTGACGCTGCGCGACCCGGCCGCAGACCTGTCGCTGTCGGTGACCTGCGATCCGAACCTGTTGCGCCGCAGCGAGATTCCGCTCACCGAAGGCTCGCGCGTGGTGGTCTACGGTCGGCCGAACTTCTACACCGGACGCGGCACGCTGTCCCTGCGCGTCACCGACATCCGACCGGTCGGCATCGGGCAGCTGCTGGCGCGGATCGAACGGATCAAGGGCCTGCTGGCCGCCGAGGGACTGTTCGACGCCCGGCGCAAGCGCCCCCTGCCGTTCCTGCCGCACACCGTCGGCCTGATCAGTGGCCGCAGCAGCGCCGCCCAGCGCGACGTGGTCGCCGTGGCCACCGCCCGGTGGAGCAGCGTCCGCTTCCGCATCGGCGAGGCGCCCGTGCAGGGCCCGACCGCGGTGCCCGCCATCCTCGATCGACTGGCCGTGCTCGACGCCGACCCCGAGGTCGAGGTGATCATCATCGCCCGCGGCGGCGGCAGCGTGGAGGACCTGCTGCCGTTCTCCGACGAGACGCTGCTGCGTGCGGTGGCCGACTGCCGCACCCCGGTGGTCAGCGCGATCGGTCACGAGCCGGACAATCCGCTGCTCGACCTGGTCGCCGACGTCCGTGCCGCCACCCCCACCGACGCCGCCAAGCGGGTGGTCCCGGACGTCGCCGCGGAGACCGCCGCGATCGAGACCCTGCGGAACCGGAATGCGCACGCACTGCGCAACTGGGTCGCCCGCGAACTGCGCACCGTCGAAGGCCTGCGGGCCCGTCCGGTGCTGTCCCGGCCGCAGCGGCTGATCGACGAGCAGCGCACCGTGATCGACCGTTTCCGCGCAGACCTGCGACGCGCCGTCGACCATCACCTCACCGTCGAGCAGCATCGGCACACGCAGCTCGCGGCACGACTGGCCACCCTCGGCCCGGCGCAGACCCTGGCCCGCGGCTACGCCGTGGTGCAACGCATCGACGACGCCGCCCCGCACGCGGTCCGCAGCGTCGATCAGCTGCCGCCGGGGTCGCGGGTGCGTATCCGGGTGGCCGACGGCGCGGTGGGCGCCGTCGTCGACTCGACCGAAGCAGCAACCCCCGACTCGGAAGGAACAGCATCGTGACCGATACGGCAGATGTGACCACCCTCGGCTACGAGGCGGCCCGCGACGAACTCGCGCAGGTCGTATCGACGCTGGAGCACGGCGGCCTGGGCCTCGACGAGTCGCTGGCGCTGTGGGAGCGCGGCGAGAAACTGGCCAAGCACTGCCTGGCGCAGCTGCAGGGCGCGTCCGAGCGCATCGAGTCGGCGCTACAGTCCGGCGACGCCGCCGACGACTAGACCCGCGCACACATCCGCGCGCCGGAGGCGGCAGCGCTGGCCGAAGCCCGAGCTCGCCGCGCGGCTACTGCCAGCAGCCCTTCAGCGTCTGGAAGTCACCGGCGAAGGCGAAGCCCTTGCCGGTGCACACCGGGCCGTTCTTGCCGTCGATCACCACCTGCGCACCGGGCCCGGCGATGCCGATGGCCAGGCCGGGCTTCCATCCGGTCGCGGTCACCGAGGAGTCGGGGCCGAGCGCGATGGCCGCCGGACCGGACAGGCCGCGTGCGTCCGCGGTGGCAACGCCGCCGTTGTCGCTGATCGCCAGACTGATGGCATCGCTTTTCGCGGTCGCCGAGCAGTGGGCCATCGTCGACGACTGGCCGGGCAGTGCGCCGCAGACCTGGGGAGCAGCGCTCGCGGCACCGCCGCCGGCGATGCCCGCGGCACACGCGAATGCGGCGCCGCTGATGAGCATTCCAGCGGCAAAACGTGAGGTCGTCTTCATGATCGCTCCTTTGCTGAATGGCAGTGAGCTCTCTCACTGCACACCGGGCATTCGGAACCGTTCCGCAACCGGATGGGTGCCCCTTACGGCTTGGGCAGCGGCTGCGCCTTCTGCACGGCTTCGGCCAGCGTGGCCAGCGGCGGATCGATCCCGCGGCCCAGCAGTCCGATCCGGACGTCGCCGAGATCAGTGACCCAGACCGTGCGATCGCCCTCGGGATTGTCGTAGGTCACCCACGTGGTGCCGGCGACCTCCGTGGTGCCGGTGCCCATCACACCCTCGCCGCCCAACATCGGGACCAGCGAAACCTCCGGACCGGCCGTCTGGGTGAGCTGCACAAACGTGCCGTTCTCGGTGATCCACCCGACGTTGCTCGCCAGCGACGTGCCGACGGTGTTGGTGGAGCCGGAATTGGACTGCCACTCCGCGGGCACCGCGGGCTCGCGGATCGGGAACGGCATGCTGCGCGCGTCCGCGGTGAACGCGGCTTCGCTGTTGAAGGTCGGCACCTTCTGCTCGTTGGCTGCGTCACCGAAACCCCACGCACAGCTGCCTGCGATGCCGGCGATCACCAGACAGATCAGCAGCAGCGGGATGATGGACCAGACCATGTCTCGGCTGTCCTGCAGGATGCGAGGTTTCTTTTCCGCCATGCCGCCCAGTATCGCAGTCGGGCCGGAGCCCAAGCGAATCGCAGGTCATGGCAGAATTAACGGGATCTCACGCAACGACGCAAGGAGTCGACAGCATGTCGAAGCAAGCCCCGGACCGTAACCTCGCCATGGAACTGGTGCGCGTCACCGAAGCCGCAGCGCTCGCTGCCGGCCGCTGGGTGGGCCGCGGCGACAAGAACAGCGGCGACGGCGCCGCCGTGGACGCCATGCGCGAACTCCTCTCCACCGTCTCGATGCGCGGCACCGTCGTGATCGGCGAGGGCGAGAAGGACGAAGCCCCGATGCTGTACAACGGCGAAGAGGTCGGCAACGGCGAGGGCCCCGAGGTCGACGTCGCCGTCGACCCGATCGACGGCACCACGCTGATGGCCGAGGGCCGCCCCAACTCGATCGCCGTCATCGCCGTCTCCGAGCGCGGCACCATGTACGACCCGTCGGCCGTGTTCTACATGAACAAGATCGCCGTCGGCCCGGATGCCAAGGGCGCCATCGACATCAACCAGCCGGTGGCCTGGAACATCAACTCCGTCGCCGCCGCCAAGGGCATCGACGTCGCCGACCTGACCGTCGTGGTGCTCGACCGTCCCCGCCACGCCGAGCTGATCCGCGAGATCCGCGAGGCCGGCGCCAAGATTCGTCTGATCTCCGACGGCGACGTCGCCGGCGCGGTGGCCGCGGCCGACGACAACAACTCCGTCGACATGCTGATGGGCATCGGCGGCACCCCCGAGGGCATCATCTCGGCCGTCGCCATGAAGTGCATGGGCGGCGAGATCCAGGGCAAGCTGTGGCCGCAGGACGAGGCCGAACGCCAGAAGGCGATCGACGCCGGTCACGACCTGGACATGGTCCTCACCAACGAGATCCTGGTGCGCGGCGAGAACTCGTTCTTCTGCGCCACCGGCGTCACCAACGGCGACATGCTGCGCGGCGTCACCTACCGCCCGAACGGCGCCACCACCCGTTCGCTGGTGATGCGTAGCAAGTCCGGCACCATCCGCCGCATCGAGGCCGTGCACCAGACCACCAAGCTGCGCGAGTACGCACGCCTGGACCTCTGAGTCCCGCCCAACCGTAAGTCCAGCACGGACCGAATACCCCGGCCGCCCTTCCGATTTCGTTCGGAAGGGCGGCCGGGGCCGTTTCGGGGAGTTGCTAGGCGTCGACGAGGTCGCTGTCGAGCAGTCGTCCGTCGAGCATGTGGACCAGCGCGTCCGCACCCGTCGCCGAGCCGACCTCCAACGACTGCAGGTCGTGCGTCACCAGCAGCGCCGCCAGCTCGCGTTCGCGGCTGAGCCGCACGATCAGCTCCACCACCGCGCGGCCACGTGCCTGGTCGAGCGCTGACGTCGGCTCGTCGATCAGCAGCACCTTGCGCGGCCCCATCAGCGCGCGAGCGATGTTGACGCGCTGCCGCATACCGCCGGAGAGCTGGCCGGGCAGCTTGTTCTCGTGCTCGGACAGGCCCACCGCGTCGAGCAGCTCGCGGGCCTGCGCCCGGTTCTTCGACGGGCGTTCACCGCGCACATGCGCCGTCAGCAGGATCTGCTCCAGCGCCGTCAGGTCGGGTAGCAGGTTGTCGTTCTGGAAGACGAAGCCGACGGCCTCGCGCCGGATCTTCGCCCGCTCGGGCTCCTTGAGTTCGCCCACCGCGGTGCCGTCGATCTCGACGACGCCCGAGTCGGGGCGGATCAGGGTCCCGGCCACCGCGAGCACCGAGGACTTGCCGCAGCCGGAGGGGCCGGTCAGGGCGATCACTTGGCCCGGGGCCACCGTCAGGCTCGCACCGTCGACGGCGGTGACACGGCCGTCGTCGCCGTCCGGATAGGTCAGGGTCACGTCGGACAGTCGCAGGCTCATCAGATCTCCTCTGCTCGTAGCGGGTGGGAACGGTGGGTGTTCATCGGTTGAGGGCGGTCAGCGGATCGACGGACGTCAGCGGTCGCAGCGCGAGCACCGCGCCGGCCAGACCGAGCACCGCCATGACGACCACCGGCAGCAGCACACCGCTGGCGGTGATGGCGATGGGGACCACGCCCTCGGCCGCCCAGGCGACTCCGGCGCCGGCCGCCGCACCGACGGCGAGGCCCGTGAAGAGCACCACCGACGCCTGGCCGAGGCCGTCGCGCACCAGGTAACCCTTGCTGGCGCCCATGGCGCGGACCACGGCGAGCGAGGCCAGCCGATGTCCGGTCCACACGGCGAAGAAGGCGCCCACGACCACCGCGGAGATCACCAGCAGCAGCCCCTGGATCAGCAGCAGCGAATTGTGCTCGGACGAGTACCCGGGAATCAGATTCAGTCGAGCGTTGCCGTGCGCGTAGGAGACGCCGTCGATCCCGCTGATCTGCTTGGTCGTGATCATCGCGGAGACGTCATCGCGGTGGGCCGCCTGGCGCCACAGGTCGAGGTTCACTTCGGCGACCGGCGAATGGGCGAACTGCTGGGTGTCACCGATCGACGACACCCGCGACTCGACACCGCCGATCGTGACCGGCGAACCGACCTGCACGCCGAGCGTCTTGGCCGTCTCGTCGTTCAGGCGCACGCCGGGGCCGGCGTTGTCGCGACCGAAGACCGCCACCGCCGAGTTCACGTCCTGAAAGCCCACGCTGGTCATCGTGATGCCCAGCGGCGCGGCACCGGGGTCGGCGGACTCGATCGCCCGGACCGCCGTCGGATCCAGCCGGCTGTCGCCCAGGCCGACCGCTGCCCCCGAGCCGTCGACCTGCACGGCCAGACCGCTGCCCGGCAGGTCCTCGACCGCCGACACCGACTGGTCACGCAAGCCGCCGGTCAGCGCCGACAACGCCACCACCATGAACGCCAGCAGCGCGATCACCCCGGCCATGAGGCCGAACTTTCCCGCCGACCGTCGGATTTCTCGCCATCCGATGTACATCTGCACCTCCCAGATCCCGTGCCTGAAAATCTCTCGAGTCCAGCCTGCTAGCTTCCGCGTCTCGAGGAATCGCGCAGAAGACCGGTTGTGCCTCCATCGAAAGTTGGAGGCGCGCACCGCGCCCGGGCCCGATACTGGTGACGTGCCCACAACCGACCGCCGCCAGCTGACCGTCGACCGGTACATCCAATGGGGCGGCCACCTCCTGTTCGCCGTCCTGATGGCGGTCGGCCTGCTGCGCGCGGTCCAGGACACCGCGAGCAACAATCTCGCGGCCGTTCTCGGCGCCACCGCCCTCGCCGGCTGGTATCTGTTCGGCGTCATGACGATCACGGTGCGGCACAAGCAGATCGCGGTGATGTGGACACTCGTGTTGCTGGCCGGTTGGGCGGTGCTGACCGTCTTCGCCCCCGACTTCATCTGGTTGGCCTTCGTGCTCGCCATGCTCGCCTGGCACTTCTTGCCGCGCGCTCTCGCCATTCCGGCGGAGCTGGTGATCGCCGCGGTGGCCGTTGCCGCCTCGCTGGCCACCGAGCCGGAGGGCGCGGGCGCCGTGGTCGGCCCGGTCATCGGCATCGCCACCGCCGTGGCGGTCACCGAGGCGGTGCGCCGGGTGATCGACGCCTCCGCGGCCCGCGACGCGCTGCTGCAGGAGTTGGCCAGCACGCAGCTGCGCCTGGCCCAAACCGAACGCGAGACAATGCTGGCCGCCGAACGCGAACGCATGGGCGGCGAGATCCACGACGGCGTCGGTCAGGCGCTGGCCGGCATCGTCATGCTGCTGCAGTCGGCCACCGACCGCTCCTCTCCCCCGCCGCAGCAGCGCGCCCAAGCGCTCACCGCACTCGACATGGCGACCAGCGCGCTGGCCCAGACGCGCGGCTTCCTGCGCAGCCTCGACACCCCCACGGTGGCCCCGGACGAACTGCTCGAAGGGCTCAGCGCCGCCGTCGAACAGGCCCGTCGTCTCGGCCTGCCCACCGAACTCCACGTGCACGGCGACGCCGCCGGACTCGACCACGAGGTGCGCGCCACCCTGCTGCGCACCGCCCAGGAGTCGCTCGCGAATGCGGTCCGCCACGCGCACGCGAAGCGCGCCGTGGTCACGCTGACGGTGCTCGACGACGAAGTGCACCTGGACGTCGTCGACGACGGCCGCGGTTTCGATCCGTCGCACACCGGCGGGCACGGCACCGGTTTCGGCCTCGCCGCGCTCCTCGCCCGGGTCGAGCGGGCCGGCGGGACCGCTACCATCGAAACCGACCTCGGCGACGGCACCACGATCGGCGTCTGTCTGCCGCTGCCCACCCCCACCGAAGGCGCGCGATGATCCGGATCATGCTGGTCGACGACCATCCCGTGGTGCGGGCCGGCCTCCGCGCCGTCCTCGAACCGGTCCCCGATCTGGAGGTCGTCGCCGAAGCCGCCGACGCCGACGAGGCCATCGCCCTGGCCGCCGCCGGCGACCTGGACGTGGTGCTGATGGATCTGCGCCTGCAAGGCACGGTGGCCGGCGGGCGCGACGGCGTCGTCGCCACCGCCGAGATCCGGGCGCTGGAGAATCCGCCCCGGGTGCTGATGCTGACCACGTACGCCTCCGACGCCGACATCCTGCGGGCCGTGGACGCCGGGGCGACGGGCTACCTCCTCAAGGACACCGCACCGGAGACGCTGGTGGCCGGGATCCGCAGCGCCGCCGCCGGCGAGACCGTCCTGGGTCCGGCGATCGCCGCACGCCTGCTCGACCGCATGTCCGCGCCGGAGCAGGCCCTCACCGCGCGCGAGTTGGAGATCGTCGAACAGTTGGCGGTGGGCGGTGCCAACAAGGAGATCGCCAAGCGCCTGTTCATCTCCGAGGCAACGGTGAAGTCGCACCTGGTGCACATCTTCGGCAAGCTCGACGTCAACAGCCGCACCAAGGTGGTCGCCGTCGCGCGCGAACGCGGCCTCATCTCCTGAGCGGGACGACGTTCTCGGCGACTCGTCGTCTAAGCCGCTTCGTCGGGCAGGTCGTCGGCGTACCAGGGCCGCGGCCCGTGCCATCCGAACTTGAGCGACGCCAACCGCACGCTGATCGCGATAACCGCGCACGCCAACCCCATCCAGGCCTGATAGTCGGTGTAGCGCAACAGGATCGCCACCACGGCGGCGCACGCGAGAGCCGGGATGGCGTACAGGTGCTCGCCGGGACGCAACACGCTCGGCACCTGCCCGGAGAGCATGTCGCGGATCACGCCGCCGCCGACCGCCGTCATCAGACCGAGTAGCGCGGCGCCCGGCGCCGACAGGCCCCACTGGTACGCCACCACCGTGCCGACCACCGCGAACATGCCCAGGCCCACCGCGTCGGTGATCTCCAACGGCCACCTCGTCAGGCGCGCCGGCACGCGCCAGGAGAAGATCACCATTCCGGTCACCACGGCGGCGATCAGGTAGCGCATGTCGGTGAACGCGTTCGGCGGGGTGTTGCCAATGGTGACGTCGCGCAGGATGCCGCCGCCCAGCGCCGTCGCCACGGCGAGCAGCAGAATGCCCACCACGTCGAGGTTGCGGCGCACGGCCATCAGGGCGCCGGAGGCGGCGAAAGCGATGGTGCCGATGAGTTCGCCGGAATGGTGCAGCAGCATCACGGCATCGTCGAGACGGTTCACAATTGTCCAACCGTACGCGGCCCCGGCGACGATGCGGCCACATCGACTTAGGATGCACTAATTCCCTGGTCAGGGCACGTCCGAAGTACCATCGGAAGCTGTGAGTGACTCAGCCCCCGCCCCCGAATTCCTCTACTCGGATCTGCTGCCGGCCGATCAAGACGACACCCCGTACCGTCTGATCACCACCGAAGGCGTCTCGACGTTCGAAGCCGGGGGACGCACCTTCCTCCAGGTGGAGCCGGAGGCGATTCAGAAACTCACCACCGAGGCGATGCACGACATCAGCCACTACCTGCGCCCCGCGCACCTGAAGCAGCTTCGCAAGATCATCGACGATCCGGAGGCCTCGGGCAACGACCGCTTCGTCGCGCTCGACCTGCTCAAGAACGTCAACATCTCCGCCGGCGGCGTGCTGCCGATGTGCCAGGACACCGGCACCGCGATCGTGATGGGCAAGAAGAGCGAAGGCGTCCTCACCGGTAGCGACGACGCCGAGACCATCTCGCGCGGCGTGTACGACGCGTACACCAAGCTGAATCTGCGCTACTCGCAGCTGGCACCGCTGACCACCTACGAGGAAAAGAACACCGGCACCAACCTGCCCGCGCAGATCGAGATCTACGCGACCGAGCAGGGACCCAAGGGTCCGGAGTACAAGTTCCTGTTCATGGCCAAGGGCGGCGGCAGCGCCAACAAGTCGTTCCTGTTCCAGGAGACCAAGGCCATCCTGAGCCCCAAGAAGATGCTCGCCTTCCTGGACGAGAAGATCCGCTCGCTCGGTACCGCGGCCTGCCCGCCGTACCACCTGGCCGTGGTCATCGGCGGCACCTCCGCCGAGTTCGCTCTCAAGACCGCCAAGTACGCCTCGGCGCACTACCTGGACAACCTGCCCACCGAGGGCTCGATGTCCGCGCACGGCTTCCGCGACACCGAGCTGGAGGAGGAAGTCTTCAAGCTCACCCAGTCGTTCGGGATCGGTGCGCAGTTCGGCGGCAAGTACTTCTGCCACGACGTCCGCGTGGTGCGTCTGCCGCGGCACGGCGCGTCGTGCCCGGTGGCCATCGCGGTCTCCTGTTCGGCCGACCGCCAGGCGCTGGGCAAGATCACCGCCGACGGTGTGTTCCTCGAGCAGCTCGAGACCGACCCGGCCCAGTACATGCCCGACGCCGGGGTGGCCGAGGACATCGACGGCGGCGCCGTGGTCGAGATCGACCTCAATCTGCCGATGGACGAGATCCTCGCCGAGCTCAGCAAGCACCCGGTCAAGACGCGGCTGTCGCTGACCGGCCCGCTGGTGGTGGCCCGCGACATCGCGCACGCGAAGATCGCCGAACGCCTCGACGCCGGTGAGCCGATGCCGGACTACCTGAAGAACCACCCGGTGTACTACGCGGGTCCGGCCAAGACGCCCGAGGGCATGGCCTCCGGTTCCTTCGGCCCCACCACTGCCGGCCGTATGGACAGCTACGTCGAGCAGTTCCAGGCGGCGGGCGGCTCCATGGTGATGCTCGCCAAGGGCAACCGGTCCAAGCAGGTCACGCAGGCCTGCGACAGCCACGGCGGCTTCTACCTCGGCTCCATCGGCGGACCGGCGGCCCGGCTGGCACTGGACTGCATCAAGAGCCAGGAAGTGATCGAGTACCCCGAGCTCGGCATGGAGGCGATCTGGAAGATCGAGGTGGAGAACTTCCCCGCGTTCATCGTCGTCGACGACAAGGGCAACGACTTCTTCACCGACCCGTCGGGCGCCGTGAACGTCCCGATCTCCGGCATCCGCGTCCGTTCCAAGGAGCGCTAGGCTCTCAACCCCCGTCGTTGCCGTCTGGTGCAGTCAGTATGTGACTGCACCAGACGGCAACGCGCGTTCTGGGGCGGGATCGGGGCAGGCTGCGCAACGGACGAACGGACCGGTCCATCCTCGACGACGCAGCACCGCGTCGACCTTCGCGGCCGTGGTGCAGGCGCGCCCGAACACCTGCCGGAACCCGAGTCGCAGCGTCAGCCGATCGGCACCGATCGCGGCGTCCAAGTCGCGCTCCAGGTCCCGGTCGCGCGCAGCGGCGTCGTCGTGCCCTTTGCGCCCGTCGAGTTCCACCACCAGCCCCCACTGCTCGTAGTCGACGTCGCGGAAGCCCGGGCGGCCGACCGTCGTCGGAGCTTGGCGGCGGCCGCACGGCAGACCGTGCGGACGTTCGACCCGGTCCAGGTAGCCGTGTTCCAACGCCGAGCAGGTGCCGTCGCGGATATCGGTCAGCAGACATCGCAGGAATGCACTGCGCGGCAGGCTCGTTCGGGTGGCGAGGGTGCGCAGCACGCGGTCCGCCGTCGTCCGTCGACCGATGCCGTCGGTCAGGACACCGATCGCGGCCGCGGTGGTCGACGCTCCCGCCGCCACGTCCAGCAGCGCCTCCTCCAGGCGCACGGCAGGCGGGTTGGCCGTCCACCGGACCAGGCGCGCGAGATCGGTCCGATAGTGCACCGCGACACCCGCGATCACCTCTACTTTCCGGGTCCGGTCGACGGCGATATGAATCGTGTCCCCACTCCCCGGGTGCAGCACCGACTCGTGACTGAGCGCCGCGGGATAGGCGACGAGCACGGCCGCCCACGCCCGCTGCTTCCAGGTCAGCGCACCCGTGTGGTCGACGTAGATGCCGAGCTGCACGATCGTCAGGTCCCGCTGGCGCACCATCCGCCGCAGATCGTTGTCGGTCGCCCCGCAGGCGACGGCCTGAGCGCGGTGGATGACGCCGTGCTGGCGGTCGAGCGTCGCCGCGAGATCGTCGCCCACCGTCTCCGGCGTCACGTGCACTCGCTGCCGACCGCGCTCATCTTCCCCCATCACCCCAGCCTCATCGCCGTCGACGCCGACCGCCAGTGCCCCGACCGTCGCTTGTGGACAACCCCTGCCGTCTGCTGCCGTCTGCTGCAGTCGGCAGCCGACTGCACCAGACGGCAGTCTGCGGATTTCGGTAGTGTTAGGTAAGCCTAATTTCTCCGACGAAGAGGGACGCAATGACCGAGTACCGCATCGAGCACGACACCATGGGCGAGGTCAAGGTCCCCGTCGACGCGCTCTGGCGTGCGCAGACGCAGCGGGCCGTGGAGAACTTCCCGATCTCGTTCCGTCCCCTCGAGCGCACGCAGGTCCGCGCCATGGGCCTGCTCAAGGCCGCGTGCGCCCGCGTCAACGCCGACCTCGGCCTGCTCGACGAGACCAAGGCGACCGCCATCGTCGACGCCGCGCTGGCGATCGCCGCCGGTGAGCACGACGACCAGTTCCCGATCGACGTCTTCCAGACCGGCTCGGGCACCAGCTCCAACATGAACGCCAACGAGGTGATCGCCTCGATCGCCGCGGCCGCCGGTGTCGACGTGCACCCGAACGACGACGTGAACATGTCGCAGAGCTCCAACGACACCTTCCCCACCGCCACCCACGTCGCCGCCACCGAGGCCGTGGTCAACGACCTGATCCCCGCCCTGGAGCACCTGCAGGACGCCCTCGCCGAGAAGTCGATGCAGTGGCGCGAGGTGGTCAAGAGCGGCCGCACTCACCTGATGGACGCGGTGCCGGTGACGCTGGGCCAGGAGTTCGGCGGCTACGCCCGCCAGGTCCAGGCCGGCGTCGAGCGCGTCACCGCGACCCTCCCGCGCGTCGGCGAGCTGCCGATCGGCGGCACCGCGGTCGGCACCGGCCTCAACGCCCCCGCCGGGTTCGGCACCAAGGTGGTCGACGAGCTGCGTCGTCTCACGCAGGTGCAGCAGCTGGCGCTGGCCGCCGACAACTTCGAGGCACAGGCCGCACGCGACGGCCTCGTGGAGCTGTCCGGTCAGCTCAAGACGGTCGCCGTGTCGCTGACCAAGATCGCCAACGACGTCCGCTGGATGGGCTCGGGCCCGCTGACCGGGCTCGGCGAGATCCACCTCCCCGACCTGCAGCCGGGCAGTTCGATCATGCCGGGCAAGGTGAATCCGGTGCTGCCCGAGGCGGTCACGCAGGTCGCCGCGCAGGTGATCGGCAACGACGCCGCGGTCACCTGGGGTGGCGGCAACGGCGCCTTCGAGCTCAACGTCTACATCCCGATGATGGCGCGCAACGTCCTCGAGTCGATCAGCCTGCTGGCCAACGTCTCTCGCCTGTTCGCCGACCGCTGCATCCGCGGCCTGGAGGCCAACGAGGAGCGGCTGCGCACGCTGGCCGAGTCGAGCCCGTCGATCGTCACCCCGCTCAACAGCGCCATCGGCTACGAGGAGGCGGCCGCCGTCGCCAAGCAGGCGCTGGCCGAGGGCAAGACGATTCGGCAGACGGTGATCGACCGCGGCCTCCTCGGCGAGAACCTGACCGAGGAAGAACTGGATCGTCGCCTCGACGTTCTCGCCATGGCCAACCTCGACCGCGAGCGGTAAGCCGGTACTCCACAGGCCCGCCAACGGGCCCTGGTGCGCGTGTTCCTCCCGTGCTGAGCTGGGGACATGCGGGAGGAGCGCACGTACCATGACAGTTGTGACCACGCAGATCCTGGGCCTGCCGCGGGGACGTGCCCTGACCCGCGCGGATCTGACGAACCTGCCCGACGACGGGCACCGCTATGAGCTCATCGACGGAACGCTGGTCGTGAGTCCCGCGCCGAAGCTGCGCCATCAGCGCGCGGTGACACGTCTGGCAGCGATCCTGCGCGCAGCGGTACCCGATCACCTCGAGGTGCTGGTGGCACCGTTCGACGTCGTCCTCGCCGACGACACGGTGCTGCAGCCCGACGTCCTCGTGGCGCCGATCGATCAGTTCACCGAGCGCGATCTGCGCGGTGCGCCGCTCGTGGCCGTCGAGGTGCTGTCCCCGTCGACGCGGGGCGTCGATCTGCTGTTGAAGAAGGAACGTCTCGCGCGGGCGGGCTGTGCCCACTACTGGATCGTCGATCCCGACGAGCCGTCGATCACCGCGTGGACACTCGTCGACGGCGACTATGCGCCCGCAGGACGAGCGCTGGGCGATCAGGACTTCGCCGGCGCCGTGCCCTTCGGGGTGCGGTGCACTCCACGCGAACTCACGGCCTGAGGCTTACACCTTCGAGGGCACCAGGTACGACGACACTGCCATCAGGATCACCGACAGGACCAGGGCGAGGTCGTAGCCCCACTCCATCTGCAGCGACATCGAGGCGGGGAGTTCGCCGATGTTGAGCCAGATCGTCCGCCCGAGCCAGGTGGACAGGAGCACGAGCAGCGTCACGAAGCCGCCGATCGCCGCGGCCGACGCCGCGGCATGTGCGGTCGGCCGTCGCCACACGATCACCGCGAGGACCACCAGCAGCACCACCAGGACGATCGCCCACATCGGGCTGCTTCCGACCGCAGTGAACCCGGACTGCAACTCGGTCCATCGACCGCTCAGGGTGCTCGACGCCAGCGTCTCGCCGTCCTCGTCGACCCGCACCCACGGCGCCGTGAACGCCAGGAGGCCGATCACGGCCAGGATGATCGTCGTGGCCAGCTGGGGCGCCAGCGCACGGTCGAACGAGGTGTCGGTTTCCGGCGGCGTGGTCATGGCTGCGTCCTCCCTGCGGGAATACCGCTAACGGGGCCGATCGTGTCCGAACGGTCGGAATGCAACTCTAGCGCTCGTCAGCGCACCACTTCGCGGTGGGAGCCGTCGACGCGGCGGGTCCAGCCGCGCGCATCCAGAAACTCCAGCAGCGGGATCGCGACGCGACGCGATGTGCCGAGCGCCTGCCGCGCCTGCGAGGTGGTGAACGGCTGCGGCAGGGCCGCCAGCTCGCGCATGGCCAGCGCCGGCGACTTCGGTGCCAGCACCACGCCGTCCGCCAGCCGGACGAGGCGTCCGGCCCGTTCGGCAGCCGCCAATTCCTTTGTGCCCAAGCGCAAGTGCGCGAGGTCGTCGGCCTCCGGCGCGGCGAACGGTGCCGCCGCGAGACGCTTCTCGAGTTCGACGATGCCGGCTTCGGCAGGTCCCAGATCGGCCCGCAGTTCGGGCAGGAACAGCAGCCCCGCCGCCGACTGCACGCCGGCACCGGCGATCACGTCCGGCAGCAGTTGCGCGTCCGGCAGGGCGATCTGATCGCGGGCCGCCCCGAACGACAGCCCGGCCGCCAGCGGATCCGTGCGGTGTGCCTGCACCACGGCCTCGCGCAGCTGCACCTGCCAGTGGTGCAGCGTCTGCTCGGCCACCCACCAGCGGCCGAGCTCCAGCACACCCTCCGGGGCGGCGTCCACCGGGAGACCGGCTGCGGCCAACTGCTCGACGAGCACCGCGCCGCGTCGCGCCACCTCCTCGAGGACCCGACCCTCGACGTCGCGCTGCGACAGCGCACTGCCGCGGCGGGCGCCGTCGCCGCGTCGCCGCAGGACCGGCGGATCCACGTCGAGAACGGTCGCTCCGCCGACGATGCGACCGGCACTCGGATCGCGCAGCAGGAGCGTGTCCTCGTGCTGCAGCGGCACCGGCCAGGCCAGCGTCAGACGCAGGTGCTCGTCGTCCAGGGCGCGGGAGCGGGCCGGAACGGCTGCGGTGCCGAGGTGCACGGTGAGCCACTCGGGCACTTCGCCGGCGGCACTGCGGACGTCGACGACGGCGGTCTGCGGCCACGCGCCGGGGGTGAGCAGGGCGTCGCCGCGGTGCACCTCGTCGGCCGCGATGCCGCGCAGGTTCACCGCCACGCGACTGACCGGCAGCGCTCGATCCACCTCCCGTCCGTAGCTCTGCAGGCCGCGCACCACCGCGCTCTGCGAGCCGTGTCGACCGACCACCTCCAGCGGCTGATCCAGCGCCAGCGTGCCCGCCGCCAGCGTCCCGGTCACCACGGTGCCCGCACCGGCGATGGTGAAGGATCGGTCCACCCAGAGTCGTACGCGTTCGTCGGTGCTCGGTGCGGGCAGCCCGCCGAGCAGTGCGTCCAGCTCCGCGCGGAGTGCATCGAGGCCGTCACCGGTGATCGCCGAGACGGCCACCGCGGGCGCCTCCGCGAGCCCGGTGCCCGAGAGTTCGTCCCGGGCCTGCCCGATCACCTCGGCGACGCGCTCCGGCGTCGCCCGGTCGGTCCTGGTCACCACGATCAGGCCGGCGGAGATCCCCAAGGCGGCCAACGCATCTCGGTGATCGGACGACTGCGCCATCCACCCCTCGTCGGCGGCGACGATGAACAGCACCACCGGCGCGGGACCGAGTCCGGCCAGCATGTTGCCGAGAAAGCGTTGGTGGCCGGGCACGTCGACGAAGCCGACCTGCCGACCCGAAGACAGTTCGGTCCAGACGAAGCCCAGGTCGATGGTGAGGCCGCGCTCGCGTTCGGCCGCCCAGCGGTCGGGCTCCATGCCGGTCAGCGCCTTGGCCAGGGTGGACTTGCCGTGGTCGACGTGCCCGGCGGTGGCGACGACGAACACGCTCAGATCCCGTGCATCGCCGCGACGACCGCGGCGGTCAGCGCGGCATCAGCCGACTCCGGGACGCAGCGCAGGTCCAGCAGCGCGGCGCCGTCGTGCAGGCGCGGCAGCACCGCGGGCGAGCCCGTCCGCAGCGGTCGGGCCACCGCTTCGGGCAGCCGGACAGCGAAGCCGCGCAACGGAACTCCCGGCGCTCCCCCGCCACCGACCCGGCCGTCGTGTTCGATCACGGCACCGCCGACGGCCGCGGCGAGTGCTTCGGTCCGAGCACGCAGGCGGTCGGGATCGGCGTGCAGGTACCGGGCGACGGGCGCGGTCGGCCCGGCCAGCGTCGCCTCCAGCGCGGCCAGGGCCAGCTTGTCCATGCGCACCGCGCGCGCGAGCGGGTGCTTACTCAGGCGCGTCACCAGGTCCGCGCGGCCCAGCAGCAGACCGGCCTGCGGGCCACCGAGCAGCTTGTCGCCGCTCGCGGTCACCAGGTCGGCGCCGTGACCGAGGGCAGTGGCCGCGTCGGGTTCGTCGGGCAGGATCGGGTCGGGAGCCAGCAGCCCGCTGCCCAGATCCACCACCAGCGGAAGATCGCGGTCGGCCGCCAGCGACGACAGTTCGCGCACCCCGACCGCGGAGGTGAACCCCTCGACGCGGAAGTTGCTCGGGTGCACCTTCAGCAGGCAGCCGGTGTCCGGGCCGATTACGTCGGCGTAGTCGGCCAGGTGGGTGCGGTTGGTGGTGCCCACCTCGCGCAGTCGCGCGCCGGTGGAGGCGATCAGGTCGGGCAGACGGAAGCCCGCGCCGATCTCGACCAATTCCCCGCGCGAGACGATCACCTCGCGGCCCGCGGCCAGAGCCGTCGTCGCGAGGACCAGGGCCGCGGCGCCGTTGTTCACCGCCAGCGCGTCCTCGGCAGCGGGACAGGCCGCCAGCAGGGCGGCGCGGGCGCCGATGCCGCGTCGGCTGCGTGTTCCGGAGGCGAGGTCCAGCTCCACGTCGACGTATCCGGCCGCCTGCACCACCGCGTCGACGGCGGCTTCACTCAGCGGCGCCCGGCCGAGGTTGGTGTGCACCACGACGCCGGTCGCATTCAGCACCGGAGTCTGCGCGGACAGCACCGCCGCGTCCAGTGCGGCGGTCACCACCTCGGCCACCGCGGCCGCCGCCAGCTCGCCGCGGCGCGCCCGGGCCGTCACGTCCCGGATCACGCCGACGATCACGTGCTCGGCCAGGCGGGTGCGCGCAGCCTCGACCGCCGGGAGCGCCAGGAGCACATCCGTGCGCGGAATCGCGCGACGCGCATCCCCTTGTGGCGCAACCTGTTCCACTGCGCACCCCTCCCCTCGATGATTGGCGGAGGCGGACGGGAATCGAACCCGCCAGACCGAGCTACTCGGTCTCACCGGTTTTGAAGACCGGGGGACCCACCAGGAATCCGTACGCCTCCGCAGACCAAGATAGCGCCTATCATCGGCCGCGTGAGCATTCCCAAGCGGCTGACCGACTATGCGCACGGCGGCGGTTGCGCCTGCAAGATTCCGGCCGGCGAACTCGAGGATGCGGTCCGCGGCCTCATCGGCCCCACCTCCGACGACGTGCTGGTGGGCCTCGACCACGGCGACGATGCCGCCGCGGTGCAGATCGCCGACGGCCTCGCGGTGCTCTCCACCGCCGACTTCTTCACCCCGGTGGTCGACGACGCCTACGCCTGGGGCGCCATCGCCGCGGCCAACGCGATCTCCGACATCTACGCGATGGGCGGCCGCCCGGTGGTCGCGATCAACCTGGTCGGCTGGCCCCGCGGCGTACTGCCGATGGAACTGATGACCGAGGTCCTGCGCGGCGGGATGGACATCGGTGCGCAGGCGAACTGCCCGGTGCTCGGCGGCCACACGATCGACGACCCCGAACCCAAGTACGGCATGGCGGTGACCGGCATCGCCGATCCGGATCGGCTGCTGCGCAACGACGCCGCCGCCGCCGGACTCCCCCTGACGCTGACCAAGCCGATCGGCGTGGGTCTGCTGAACAACCGGCACAAGGCCACCGGTGAACGCTTCGAGAACGCGATCGCCTCGATGACCGCGCTCAACCGCGACGCCGCACAGGGCGCGCTGGACGCGGGGGCACGAGCCGCCACCGACGTCACCGGTTTCGGACTGCTCGGCCACCTCTACAAGATGTGCCGGGCGTCGGGCGTCGGCGCGGTGCTCGACGCCGCCGCCGTCCCGGCGCTCGACGGCGCCCGGGAAGCCCTGCGCGACGGTTTCGTCTCCGGCGGCACCCGCCGCAACCTCGACTGGGTGCGCCCGCACCTGCAGTCCGGACCGGGGATCGACGAGGACGAGCTCCTGCTGCTCGCCGACGCGCAGACCTCCGGCGGACTGCTCGTGGTGGGCGAAGTGCCCGGCTACCCGGTGATCGGCCACACGACGGCCGAACCGGGTATCCGCGTCGGCTGATCAGGCCCCGGTGATCGAGTCGCCGGTGATGCCGGCGGCACGACGCTGCGCGAGCCGCCGCTTCTGCGGCTCGATGGTGTAGCGCGGATCGGCGGCCGAGTTCAGGCCCGCCTGGAACACCCCGAACCGGGTGCAGGCCGACGCCGCCATCAGTGCGACGCCGGACAGCGCGGCCAGCACGCGGCGCGCGCGTCCGGGACGGGCACCCGCCGCCAGCGCGCCCACGCCGCCGGCGATCGCGAGGCCCTCGGACCAGCGCATCAATGTGCCGGGGGTACCGGTGTGCAGCGGTTCGGCGGCCACCGGATCCATGCGACGATGCATGGTGCGCGTGGCGATCACTTCGCCGACCACGCCCAGCACCGCCAGGTTGCGGGCCGGTGCTGCCTGCTCGGCGCCGGTGGTGACCAGCGCCAGGCCACAGGCCGCCAGGCTCGCCGAGCTGACGAAGACGAACGGCAGATCCCGGTGCGCGGCGTTCCACGTCGGCATCGCGGTGTCGCTGAGCAGCACCGCGGTGTACGCGGCCAGCGGCGCGCCGAGCAGTCCGGCGCCCAGCCCGGCGGGCGCCTCGACGACCCGCAGCACGCGGCGCAGCGGTCCGAGCGGCAGGCGGTCGCCCAGCATGCGGTCCACCTCGTTGACCGCGGCCAGACCGACGGTTCCGCTGTAGCTCACCAGGATCCACGACCCGACGCTCATCGGCGAGGTCACCTTGAAGGTCCGGAGCATGTGCAGGAAGCGTTCGGGCCGACCGAGATCGGCGAGCAGTGCCACCGCGCCCAGACCGGCCGAGCCCAACCCGGCCAGGCGAGCGTTGCGCCGCAACGTCTTTCGGCCGCTGAGTTGCGCGCCGGCTGCCAGCAGACCCGAGCCGCCGGCCACACCGCCGAGGAACAGGTACGCGCCCACCGGCCACTCCCACGGCGGCGCCTTGACCACCGGGTGGCCGTAGTAGCCGCTCGCGTCGAGCTGCTCCACCTCGACCTGCGGGACCATCAGGTCGTCGCCGCCCCGGCGTCGCCCGCCGGAACCCTTGCGGCCCTTGCCCTTTCGCGGCGGTCGCGGGGGTCGGAACTGGTCGTACTCGGAACTGGTCACCGTCGACGATCCTTCCAGGCTCCCACGAACGACACCGCGACCGCGGCGGCCATGGTGGCCACCGCCAGTCCGGCGCGCTTGTACATCTCGGGCAGGTCCGCCGTCGGCACGCGCGGGTCCGGCGGCAGGCCGTACACCTCGGGCTCGTCGAGCAGCAGGAACACCGAGCCGGTGCCGCCCACGCCGTCGTTCGGATTGGCGCCGTACAGCCGTGCCTCGGTCATGCCCTCGGCGTGCAGCTGGGCCACGCGTTCGTGGGCCTTGGCCACCATGTCCTCGCGCTCACCGAACGAGATCGACGTGGTGGGGCAGGTCTGCGCGCAGGCGGGCGTCTGGTCGTCGCGGAGCCGGTCGTAGCAGAGGGTGCACTTCTGGGCGATGCCCTTGTTCGGGACCTCCGGCTGCTCACCCTTGCGGTCACCGACACCCGTCGTCGGTGCCACGGTGCCGTCGCTGCGTCGTTCCACCACCCCGAACGGGCAGCCCGCGACGCACGTGCCGCAGCCGTTGCAGACATCGGCCTGCACCACGACGGTGCCGAACTCGGTGCGCATCATCGCGCCGGTCGGGCACACATCCAGGCAGCCGGCGTGGGTGCAGTGCTTGCACACGTCCGAGGACATCAGCCAGCGGAACTCCGGGGTGTCCGGCGGCGTGGTGTCGACCGGTTCGGCGGCCGGTTCGGCGGCCGGTTCGGCCCCGCGGATCGACGGCATGCCCAGCCCCACCAGTGCGGCACCGGAGGTGCGGGCCTGCTCGATCCGCTCCTGGTCCTGCTCGATGAAGGCCACGTGCCGCCACGTGCTGGCGCCGAGGGACACCGAGTTGTCGTACGACATCCCGGTGAACTCCAGATCGCCGTCGCGCGGATTGTGGTTCCACTCCTTGCACGCCACCTCGCACGCCTTGCAGCCGATGCAGATGGACGTGTCGGTGAAGAATCCGCGACGCGGCTCATGGATCGGCCAGTGCGCGTCGGCACTCGGATCGGTGGGTCCGCTGAGCTGCCCCATCACTGTCCCTCTCGCGGCGTGAGCCGCACATTGTCGGTGTCGGTGGTGAGCTGCGCCCGCTGCTGGTACTCGCGGACCAGGTCGGCGGTGCCCGAACCGGTGGGTCGACGACCCGCGATCACCGCGCACGAACCGACCTTGGACTCCTGGATCAGCGCGTTCGGATCCATCGTCACACCGATCAGATCGTTCACGGCGTCGCCGGTGACGATCGCGTCCGAGCCGACGCCCCAGTGGTACGGCAGGCCCACCTGGTGCACGGTGCGGTCGTCGATCTGCAGCGGCTTGAGCCGGTCGGTCACCAGCACGCGGGCCTCGATCGCGGCGCGCGGGGAGATGATCGTCGCCCAGCCCTCGTGTTCGAGACCGCATTCGGCGGCCAACTCCGGTGACACCTCGCAGAACATCTCCGGCTGCAGCTCCGCCAGGTACGGCGACCAGCGACTCATGCCGCCCGCCGTGTGGTGCTCGGTGAGCCGGTAGGTGGTGAACACGTACGGGTACACGTCCACGCCCGGCTCGCCGGCGCTCGGCGCATCGAGATTGTCGTTGCGCGGCAACATCAGTCGCGCCGGCGACTGCTGCTGCGGGTAGAGCGCGTTGGCCACCGGCGATTCCTGCGCCTCGTAGTGCGTGGGCAGCGGACCGTCGACCAGTCCGTGCGGCGCGAACAGCCAGCCTTTGCCGTCGTCCTGCATGATGAACGCGTCGTTGCCGCCGATCGCGTCGGCGCCGCGCGCACCCGGCTCGGGCACCGTGCCCGGGGCCCGGTCCACCGGGAAGTCCGGGACGTCCTCGCCGGTCCAGCGTTGGGCGTCGGCGTCCCACCACACGTACTTCTTACGCTCGCTCCACGGGCGTCCGTCCGGATCGGCCGAGGCGCGGTTGTAGAGGATACGACGGTCGGCAGGCCACACCCAGCCCCACTGCGACTGGGTGGTTCCGCCACCGCCCTGCGGCTCGCGCCGGGCCGACTTGTTGACCCCGCCCGCGTAGATGCCCGCGTAGATCCAGCAGCCGGAGATGGTGGATCCGTCGGCCTTCAACTCGGTGTAGGTGTCGACGATCTTGCCCTCGTCGTCGCCGGAGACGTGCCTGCCGTTGATCTCGGCGAGCACCGCCGCCGGGTCGACGTCCCCGTGTTCGTTCATCGGGTAGTCCCACGTCAGATCGAGCAGCGGACGATCGCGCGGATCGTCGGAGTCGGCCAGGCGTTCCCGGATCCGTTGTCCCAGTTGGTAATAGAAGTCCAACTCGCTCTGCGCATCACCCGGCGGACGGACCGCCTGATGGCGCCACTGCACCATCCGCTGGGTCTGGGTGAACGAGCCCGCCTTCTCCACGTGCGTGGCCGCGGGCAGGTAGAAGACCTCGGTGGCGATCTCTTCGGTCTTGAGTTCGCCGGAGGAGATCTCCGGGCCCTCCTTCCACCAGGTGGCGCTCTCGATCATGTTGAGATCGCGCACCACCAGCCACTTCAGCTTCGACATCGCCCTGCGCTGCTGACCGGAGTTGGCCGACCCGACCGCCGGATTCTGGCCGACGATGAAGTAGCCGTCGACGTTGCCCTCGAGCATGTGCACCGTGGTCTGGTAGGTCCCGAGCGGACCGTTCAGATGCGGCAGATAGTCGTACGCCCAGTCGTTCTCGGCCGTCGCGGCGTCGCCCCACCACGCCTTGAGCAGGCTCACCAGGTACGCGTCGGCGTACTCCCAGTAGCCCTTGCCGGACGCCGGCTTCACCTGCGCGAGGTAGGCGTCGAGCGTCGGGTGCTTGTCCGCCGACGGCATCGGCAGGTAGCCGGGCAGCAGGTTGAACAAGGTCGGGATGTCGGTGGAGCCCTGAATGCTGGCGTGTCCGCGCAGCGCCATGATGCCGCTGCCGGGACGTCCGACGTTGCCGAGCAGCAACTGCAGGATCGTCGCCGTGCGGATCACCTGCGCGCCCGTGGTGTGCTGGGTCCAGCCGGTGGCGTAGGCGAAGCAGCCGGTGCGCTCGCGGCCGGAGTTCTCGGTCAGCGCGTTCGCCAGGTACGCGAAGTCGGCCGCGCTCACGCCGCACATCTGCGACACCATCTCGGGGGTGTAGCGCGCGTAGTGCCGCTTGAGGATCGCAAAGACCGACCGCGGATGCGTCAGCGTCTCGTCGCGCTCCCCGGTCATCGCCCAGGTGGACATGTCGTAGGTGCCGGTGGCCTCGTCGAACCCGGAGAACAGGCCGTCCAGGTCTTCGGTGTCCGCGAACTCCTCGCTCACCAGTTCCGCGGCGTTGGTGTACGCGGCCACGAACTCTCCGAAGTGCTTGCCCTCGGTGAGGACGTGGTTGATGAGTCCGCCGAGTAGGACGATGTCCGAACCGGCCCGCATCGAGATGTGCTTGTCGACCACCGCCGAGGTCCGCGTGAACCGCGGATCGACGTGGATGACGCGCGCACCGCGCGCCTTGGCCTCACTCACCCATTGGAAACCGACCGGGTGTGCTTCGGCCATGTTGCCGCCCATGAGCACGATGCAGTCCGCATTGGCCATGTCCTGGAGGAACTGCGTGGCTCCGCCGCGGCCGAACGAGGCTCCCAGACCGGGAACCGTGGCGGAGTGTCAAATACGCGCCTGGTTCTCCACCTGGATGGCGCCGGCGGCGGTGAAGAGCTTCTTGATCAGATAGTTCTCTTCGTTGTCGAGGGTGGCGCCGCCGAGCGAGGCGACGCCGAGGGTGCGGCGCAGCGGTCGTCCGTGCTCGTCGGTGTCCTGCCAGTGGTCGCGGCGCGCCTGCAGGAAGCGGTCGGCGATCATGTCGATCGCGGTGTCGCGGTCGAGGTCCTGCCAGTCCGTCGCGTACGGCGCCCGATAGCGAACCGTGGTCTGGCGCAACGGATTGTTGACGAGTTGCTCGCTGGAGGCGCCCTTCGGGCAGAGCCGTCCGCGGGAGATCGGCGAGTCCGGGTCGCCCTCGATGCCGATCACGCGCTCATCCTTGACGAACACCTTCTGGCCGCAGCCCACGGCGCAGAACGGGCACACACTCTGGACCGCGCGATCGGCGGTCACGGTGCGGGCCACGAGGTTCTTGGTCTTCGCCGACTCCACCGCGGGTCCGCGGCCGAGTCGGTCCCCGGTCCGCAGCTGACGCAGCACCGGCCAGTTCCATGGATTGATCCCAGGCCTCTCCATGGCCTCAGCCTAGCCCGCCGAAACGCGGAGTGTCCCCATCTGCGCCCACGGCGAAACGCAAGGTGCGACTTCACAGGAAGCCGCCACTGCGAGGGTGTCCACAGGCCCGCTGATCGCGCCATTGGCCGACGGGTCGCCCGGCACGACGGTGGACCCATGACCACCAGATCCGTGCCCATTCTCGACACCGACGAGCAGCGTCAGCTCCTCGAAGCCGCCCGCGCGCAGCTGCGGATCCTCCACCTCGATCCGGCCGACAGTGCCGTCGTGGTCGGCGGCGTCACCGCTGCGCGCCTGCACCGCTTGGTGCCGATCACGCCCGACACCGACCGCTACTACACGTCCACCGACTACTACCGCGACGAGTCGATCGACCTGCAGGATCATCGCGCTGCCCCGCAGAAGTTCCGGCGGCTGCCGGTGCGCTGTATGGTCGATCGCCGCCCGTACGATCCGGTCGTCATCGACGGCGTCCCCGTCACCTCGGTGGCACGCACCTTCATCGATCTGTGCCGAGCTCTGCCGCGCGACGACACCGGCATTCTGCTCGGCGACCGGCTGCTGCGCGACGGCGCGATCACCCGCGCCGACCTGGACACCGAACTCCGACTTCTGACCGCGCGGGACCAGCGCGCAGTCCGGGCGCTGCTCGATCGGGTCGACCCGCGGGCCCGCACCGACGACGAGACGCGCAGCCGCCTGGCGCTGCAGCGACTCGGCTGCCCCACGCCGGAATCGGCCGTGGAGATCGTCGACCGCGACGGCGCCGTGGTCGCGACGCCGTCGTTCGTCTGGCCCGACCATCTGGTGGCCGGATTCTGCACGGCCGACGACGATCACGACGACCGATACCTGGATGACGTCGAAAGGGATCGGCGGTACGCCGAACTCGCCGACATCGACGCCCGACTCACCGCGCTCGGCTATCGCGTCTTCCGGTGGCGCGGCGACCGAATCGCCGCCCAGCATTGCGCTGCCTGCGGCCTGCGCCCCGCACTCCGGACGCCCCGACACGTCAGCGGCGAGTACCGCGACCTGGTGGCCTATCGACAGCGGCAGCCGTCGATCTCCGGGTACGGTCGGCGCTATGACGATCGCTGACTTTCCCACCGACTGGTCCAACGCTCTCGTTCTCGTCGCCCACCCGGACGACCCCGAATACGGCATGGCGGCGGCCGTCGCCAAGTGGACCGACGAGGGCAAGAAGGTGACCTACGCTCTGGCCACCAGCGGCGAGGTGGGGATCGAGGGCATGCCCGCCGCGGAGGCCGGCCCGCTGCGCGAGGACGAGCAGCGTCGTTCCGCGGCGATCGTCGGCGTCGACGACGTCGAGTTCTGGGGCTTCGGTGACAGCGAAGTGTTCAACACGCCCGAACTGCGCGCCAAGATCGCCGAGGTGATCGCCCGCGTCGACCCGGACCTGATCCTGACCCTGTACGGCGGCCCCGCGTTCGCCCCCGACCGCCCCAATCAGCGCGACCACATCGAGTTCGCCGCCGCCGTGGTGCAGGTCTTCGACGAGCTCGCCGATCCCCCGACCTGGCTGTTCTCCAACGGCCCGGAGATCACCCACGCCGTCGACGTCGACGGTTACCTCGAGAAGGCCGTCGCCTCGCTCGCCGAGCACAAGGTCTACCTCGAGGTGCTGGACCCGCAGACCCCGGTGATCGACCAGGCCCGCGCCCAGGTGGAGTGGAGCACCGCGCCCAAGGAGGGCTTCCCCGCCGAGCACACGTCTGGCTTCATTCTGCTGCGCCCGCAGTAGCCGCGATCACCGCTACCGCAGAGTTCACCGGCACAGGAGAGGCCACCTTGGTCAATATGACCAAGGTGGCCTTCTCTGTGGCAGCGACCGGCTTGCCGAGTACCGTCACGCTATGACGAACACCCACCTCCCCGCCCGCAGGTAGTCCGGCCATGGCCGAGATCGGAGTGCGCCGGACGCGCGAGGGCTTCGCGCGGCTCATCACCTTCGCCGACGCCGTCGTCGCGATCGCCCTGACTCTGCTGGTCCTGCCGCTGACGGACCTGGCGAACGAAGGCGCCGAGAACGCCGGCTTCACGTCGTTCGTCGCCGAGAACTACCCCGTCATGCTGAGCTTCGCGATCAGCTTCGCGGTGATCTGGGTGCTCTGGCGCAACCACCACCGCATCATGGAGCATTTCGTCGCCTACGACGACGTCCTGGCGAAGCTGCACCTGGTCTGGCTCGCGACGATCATCGTGCTGCCGTTCGCGACGGCGCTGCTCGACAACTCGCGCATGCAGTGGTCGAACGTCTTCTACATCGCGGTGCTCGGGGTGTCCATCATCAGCCTGCGCGGCATCGCCCGCTGGGGCATCGCCCATCCCGCACTCCTCGACGACGACGCCGACACCCGGGCCTGGGCCGCCCAGCCCTCCGACTACGGCACCCTGATCGCAGTCGCCGCCGCCCTGATCGTGGCGATCGTCGTCCCCCAGGCCGACGCGTGGCCGCTCCTCCTGCTCCTGCTCTCCTCGCCGATCGACGCGCTGATCAACCGCTTCCGACACTGATCGCACCGAGCCGGAGATGCGCACCGGGGCCGCGCGCAGTGATCTGCACACGGCCCCGGGCGGGGAAATCGGCGACTACTTGGACGAGCCGGTCACCGACTGAAGCAATTCCGGGATCACGCTGGTGAACTGACCGAGGATCTGGCTCAGCGCGTCATCGCCGAGCGGCTGACCCTGGGGGTCGACGAGCGACGGCGCGTCCTTCACGTCGGCCGGGCTCTTGGTGTTCACCCCGATGCTGATCTTCGGGTTCTTGGCCGGGTCGAGCCACTTCAAGATCTCCACCATCTGCTCGCGACCGATAGCGACGCAACCCCACGTGGGCTCGTTGCCGACGTGCAGGAAGATCGCCGACGCGTTACCCGGAGTGTTGGTGGGGTTGTGCTTGACCTCCACCGCGTAGTCGTACGCCGGACCCATGTCGTACAGGTTCTCGCTGCCCTCGCCCGGAGTACTGGGCTGGCGCACCATCTGGTTATAGGTCGGCGACTTCATGTTGCCGTCCCACCAGTCCTGGTTGTCGACCTTCGTGTACGAGAGCTTGGTGCCCGGATTGTCCTGGCGTCCGAAGGCCCGACCGATCGCGAAGGTCCCCTCCGGCGTGCGGTGGACGTTGTCCTGCGACTTGCCGATGCCCTCGCTGCCGACCCAGGCCGCGGTCGGGCCGATGACCGGCTTCCACTGGCCGTTCGCGTCCTTCTCGAACGCGGTCAGCGTGCCCTGGGTGGCGGTGGCCGACGGCATCGACACCACGACCATCTGGCCGGTGTCGCCCACCGGGTTGCCCGGAAGCGGGGCACCCGGGGTGTCGCCGCCCGGCAGGAAGCCGCGCAGGAGGTTCTCGATCATCGTCTGGACGTCAGGCGTCGACGGCGCCGGGGTGGCCGGCTCGGCAGACGCGGTTCCGGGAACTGCGGCGAGAGCGACGACCGCCGCCAACACCACTAGTCCCAATTGCCACATTCGACTCATCAGTAACTTCAGCACCACACCAGTGTGACAGCGGATCCCGGCGAGTGCCACCCTCAGAGACCATCGTCACCCGACCGCAACACGGATGTTGCCGACTACCCTGGGCGGCATGGCGACAACTCCTCCCCGCTGGATCACCGACACCGACCCCGGTCACAGCGAGTGGTACATCGAACGCTTCCGCGCGATGGCGGCCGACGGCGACGACCTCGACGGCGAGGCCCGCTTCATCGATGCCATGGTTCCGCGCGGGGCCCGCATCCTCGACGCGGGCTGCGGACCCGGCCGCGTCGGCGCCGCCCTGCACGCCGCCGGCCACCGGGTGGTCGGCGTCGACGTGGACCCGACCCTGATCGCCGCCGCCGAGACCGACCATCCCGGGCCCACGTGGCTGGTCGGCGACCTCGCCGAACTCGACCTCCCCGCCCGCGGCATCGACGAGAAGTTCGACGCCATCGTCTGCGCGGGCAACGTGCTGGTCTTCGTGGCCCCGGACACCGAGGCGCAGGTCCTGCGACGGTTGGCCGCGCACCTGAACGACGACGCGCCGCTGGTCGTCGGCTTTCACACGAACCGGCACCTGACGCTGGCCGACTTCGACGACGCCGTCGCCGAAGCCGGCCTGCGCGTGGACCTGCGGCTGGCGTCCTGGGACATCCGCCCGTGGACGCCCGAGTCGGACTGGGCCGTCTCGATCCTGCGCCGCGCCTGAGCTCTCAGCCTGGAGCGCTCAGCCCTGACCGGGCGCGAACTCCTCGAGCATGTCGGTGACCAGCGCGGCGATCGGTGACCGCTCGCTGCGGGTCAGCGTGATGTGCGCGAACAGCGGGTGCCCCTTCAGCTTCTCGATCACCGCGGCGACGCCGTCGTGGCGGCCGACGCGCAGATTGTCACGCTGGGCGACGTCGTGCGTGAGTACCACCCGCGAGCCGGCGCCCAAGCGGGACAGCACGGTCAGCAGCACGTTGCGCTCCAACGACTGCGCCTCGTCGACGATGACGAACGAGTCGTGCAGCGAGCGGCCGCGGATGTGGGTCAGCGGCAGCACCTCGAGCATGCCGCGGGAGAGCACCTCGTCGATCACCTCCGGGGACACCAGCCCCTCCAGGGTGTCGAAGACGGCCTGCGCCCACGGCCCCATCTTCTCGTCGGCGCCGCCGGGCAGGTAGCCGAGCTGCTGGCCGCCGACGGCGTACAGCGGCCGGAAGACCACCACCTTGCGCTGGGTGCGTCGTTCCAGCACGGCTTCCAGGCCCGCGCACAGCGCCAACGCCGACTTGCCGGTGCCGGCTTTGCCGCCCAGCGAGACGATGCCGACCGACGGATCGAGCAGCAGATCCAGCGCCACCCGCTGCTCCGCCGACCGGCCGTGCAGACCGAACACCTCCCGATCCCCGCGCACCAGCTGCACCTGCTTGGTCTCGGTGACCCGGCCCAGCGCACTGCCGGTGGCGCCGACCAGTTTCACGCCGGTGTGGCAGGGCAGCTGGCGGCCGTCGTCGAGGTCGACGACGCCCTCGGCGAAGAGGTCGTCGATGTCGGCGTCGGACACCATCAGCTCGTCCATCCCGGTCCACCCGGACACCACCACGTCCTGCGCGTGGTATTCGTCGGCGGCCAGGCCGACCGCGCCGGCCTTGACCCGCAGCGGCGTGTCCTTGGTGACCAGCGTGACGTCGGCGCCCTCGGCGCGCAGGTTGAGGGCGCAGGCCAGGATCCGCGAGTCGTTGGAGGCGTCGCGGAAGCCGGAGGGCAGCACCGCCGGATCGATGTGGTTGAGCTCCACCTGCAGCGTCCCGCCGTCCTCGCCCACCGGCAGCGGCTGATCCAGCCGCCCGTGTTCTATGCGGAGGTCGTCGAGCAGTCGCAGGGCGGTCCGCGCGAACCAGCCCAGCTCGCTGTGATGGCGTTTGCCCTCGAGTTCGCTGATCACCACCAGCGGCAGGACCACGTGGTGCTCGTCGAAGCGGGTCACCGCCCACGGATCGGAGAGCAGAACAGAGGTGTCGAGAACGTACGTGCGTGCAGTCACGGCTGACTCCGATGTCCCGCGCGGCTCCCGCGCGAGCGAGATCTGTGGCCGGCCGGTTCGCCGTCGTTCTCGGTTATCCGAGGCGGACGAGGACCGGGGCCGGCCCTCTCGTGACAGTCATGTCGTTCACGAATCGAACCTCCCGAACGAACCGCTTCCCCACGGCCCGTCACCCATCAAGCTACGCCGCGCGCCCGAGGCCCCGGGGGACGCGAGGTCGCGTGTCGGTGAACGCTGTGTGACGGCCGGAAACGACGAAACCCACGGCGCCCCTCCCGCGATTCGGGAGGTTGTGCCGTGGGTTTCGACGAGAAGAACTCAGGCCTTGGCGGCGAGCGCGAGGATCCGCGCCCGGGCGGCCTCGGCGTCGGCGCTCAACTCCTGCGCGCTGTCGAGCTTGAGCTCGGCGGCCAGCTTCGCGGCGATCGCAGCGTCGGTCTGCTCGGTCTCGAAGTCGGCGAACAGCGTGCGCTGCGCGTCGAAGTCGGCGACGTCGGAGCCGATGTGCTCGATCTCAGCGAGAGCCTTGTCGACCGCGAGGATCGTGGCCTCCTGGTCGGCGACCATGCCGGCGATGAGGAACGCCTGGAAGGTCGCGGCCTGCACGGCGTCGTCGGTCTTGATCTTCTCCAGGATGGTGTTCAGCTGCGGGTCGGTGCTGCGCTCGACGAGGCGGGCGATGAACTGCGTGCACTGGTTCTCGTGCACGGCCAGCAGTGCCAGCGCGTTCATCGGGCCCAGCTGAGCGACGGCTTCCGGGTTCTGCTTCCAGCCGGCGACGACGTGGATACGACGACGGTTCTCCGCGTCCACCGGATCCATCGCGCGGGTCACGACGAGGTAGTCGCGCAGCGCGATGGCGTGCCGGTTGTCTTCCGCGGTCCAGACGCCGATCAGCTGACGCCAGTCGGAGAACGGCGGGAAGTGGATCGCCAGCACGCGGTGGAAGGACGGGAGGTTGTCCTTGGTCAGCAGCAGCGCCAGCAGCGGTGCCGCCGTCTCCGCGTCCAGAGTCTCCTGGCCGGGCTCGAAGTCGTCACCGCCGAGGAATCGGAAGTTCCGACCCTTGCTCCAGGGCACCCACTCGTGCGGATCCCACGCTGCCGCTCCGGCCTGGTGCTCCTCGGCGATGACCGGGAGAGCCTTTTCCAGAGCGGTGATCAGTTCGTCTTCTTCCAAAACAGCCACGGCTACACCCTAGTCGACGATCAGTGTCCGCTCATCATTCCCCAGTCCTCGAGACCCTCGTAGAGCGGGACGTCGAGGGCCAGCTTGGACACGCGGCCGCGCAGCGCGGCGATGTCAGCGTCCTTGCCTGCCGCCAGTGCGGTGGCGATGATGTCGGCGACCTCGGTGAACTCGGCGTCGCCGAAGCCGCGGGTGGCCAGAGCCGGGTGCCGATACGCAGGCCCGAGGTGACCATCGGCGGGCGCGGGTCGAAGGGCACGGCGTTGCGGTTCACGGTGATGCCGACCTCGTGCAGGAGGTCTTCGCCCTGCTGGCCGTCGAGCGCCGAGTCGCGCAGGTCCACCAGCACCAGGTGCACGTCGGTGCCGCCGGTCAGGACCGTGATGCCGGCGTCGGCCACGTCGGAGCCGGTCAGACGCTCCGCCAGGATCTGGGCGCCGGAGACGGTGCGACGCTGACGCTCGGCGAACTCCTCGCTCGCGGCGATCTTCAGCGCGGCGGCCTTGGCGGCGATGACGTGCATCAGCGGCCCGCCCTGCTGGCCGGGGAAGACCGACGAGTTCAGCTTCTTGGCGTACTCCTGCTTGGCCAGGATCAGACCCGAGCGCGGACCGCCGAGGGTCTTGTGGACCGTGGTGGAGACGACGTCGGCGAAGGGCACCGGGTTGGGGTGCAGTCCGGCGGCGACGAGACCGGCGAAGTGCGCCATGTCGACCCAGAGCTTGGCGCCCACTTCGTCGGCGATCTCCCGGAACGCGGCGAAGTCGAGGGTGCGGGGGTAGGCCGACCAGCCGGCGACGATCACCTTCGGCTGGGTGTCGAGGGCGATCTTGCGCACCTCGTCCATGTCGACCCGGAAGTCTTCCTTGCTGACCCCGTAGAAGTGGTTCTCGTACAGCTTGCCGGAGAAGTTCAGGCGCATGCCGTGGGTGAGGTGACCGCCGTGCGCGAGGTCGAGGCCCAGCATGCGGTCGCCCGGATCCATCAGCGCCATGAGGACGGCGGCGTTGGCCTGCGCGCCCGAGTGCGGCTGGACGTTGGCGAACTCGGCGCCGAACAGTTCCTTCGCGCGGTCGCGGGCGATGTCCTCGACGACGTCGACGTACTCGCAGCCGCCGTAGTAGCGACGCCCCGGGTAGCCCTCGGCGTACTTGTTGGTCAGCACGCTGCCCTGGGCCTGCAGCACCGCGCGCGGCACGAAGTTCTCCGACGCGATCATCTCCAGGGTGTCGCGCTGCCGCGACAGCTCCCCGTTCATCGCCGCAGCGAGATCGGGATCCAGCTCGGCCAGGGACTGCGAAAACTGAGTCATGGCGACCAGTTTAGGCCCCGAGCTCGGCGCGCAGGAGCGCCGGGGTCAACGGCTCGTCGAGGAGTCGGCGGAAGCGGTCCAGTCGGGTCTGACCGGGTGCGACGTCGTCGAGCCAGCCGTCGAGCAGTCGGTAACCCTCCACATAGGTGGAGATGTACGCGCGCCACAGCGGCGACGCGAGGAAGCGCAGCATCTGGCGCGCGCGATCGGCAGGGACCAGCAGCCATTTCTGGAGGAACCGGGCCACGTCGTCGGGGTCGACGTGGCGGTCGTGCAGGGCCAACGCCGCATCCTGGCGCACCGTGAGCAGATCGGCGGTGGCCGCCGACAGGGCGCGCGAGCGTTCGGCGTCGAAGCGCAGCCCGAAGTCGGCGTAGATCTCCGCCGCCCACGACTGCCAGTCCGGGCCCTGCGCCGCGACGAGCGCGTGGTCGGCCAGCCCCTCGGCCATGAGGCACTGCGGGGTGTTGACCAGGAAGATCGTCTGCTCGCGCTGAGCGCCGTCGGCCACCAGCAGCTGCTCCTTGCGGCAGTGTTCGGTGTGGTGCCCGGGGTAGGCCTCGTGCGCCACCAGCGACGGCAGCCCAGACAGGTACTGCGGCAGATCAGTGTTGATCGCGACGGTGGAGCGGTAGTCGCCGAGGTAGTAGTTGAAGCCCGACCACGGCTTGTCCGAGACGATCTCGAACTCGATGGTCTCGGCGGCAGGCAGCCCGAAGGTGCCGCGCACGCGCTCGCGCAGCGCGCCGCTGAGTTCGTCGACCAGCGGCTGGACCAGGGCCGGCGGGATCTCCTCGCTGCGCCGATGGGCGGCGTAGGCCTCACTCAACTGTGCGCCGGTGGCCCCGGGCACGCCGAGCGCGTCGGCGATCCGCGTGTGCGCCTGCGCATAGGCGCCCTCGTCGGCGGGGGCGATGTCGACGTCGAAGTAGGCCTTCACCTCGTCGACGAAGCCGATGTCCTCCCCCGCGAACTTGCGCGCCGAGCACTCCAGCGCCCGCAGGTGCGCGCCGACGAACTCGGCGCGGTCAGCCGGCAGTCCGGCGGGCAGCGCGGCCGCCAGGTCGCGGGCCCGGCGGGCGAGTTCGGCCGGGTCGGGCGCGGGAGCGTTGTCCACCTCGACGCGCAGCGCCGGGTCACCGGTGTAGGCATCGACGAATCCCGGTTCGATGCGGTCGAAACTCAAGCCCAGGCGCAGGTACTCGGTCACCAGGTCTTCGGCAGTGTCGACGCTCATGACGTCCCAGGCTACCGACCGCGCAGCTGCCCTGTAAGGTGCCAGCCATGGCGCGCCTTTCCAGCGATCGCGACCCCGGTCTCTACCTCGAGTTGGACCGTCGCCAGTGGCGCGAACTCCGGCGGTCGATGCCGATGGTGCTCGACGAGCACGACCTCGAGGAGCTCGTCGGTCTCGGCGAGCAGATCGACCTCAAGGAAGTCGCCGAGGTCTACCTCCCCCTGTCTCGTCTGATTCACCTGCAGGTGGAAGCCCGCCAGCGCCTGTTCGCCGCGACGTCGACCTTCCTCGGCGAGCGCCAGCGCAACCGTCAGGTCCCGTTCGTCATCGGCGTCGCCGGGTCGGTGGCGGTCGGGAAATCGACCACCGCGCGCGTGCTGGCCAAGCTGCTCTCCCGCTGGGAGTCGCACCCGAAGGTCGACCTGGTCACCACCGACGGCTTCCTCTACCCCACCGCCGAGTTGCAGCGCCGCGGCCTGATGCACCGCAAGGGCTTCCCGGAGTCGTACGACCGCCGGGCCCTGCTGCGGTTCGTCACCGAGGTGAAGTCGGGCATCGAGTCGGTGCGCGCGCCCGTCTATTCGCACGTGTCCTACGACATCGTGCCGGGCGCCTTCCACACGGTGAACCAGCCGGACATCCTGATCCTGGAGGGCCTCAACGTCCTACAGACCGGTCCGACGCTGACCGTGTCGGACCTGTTCGACTTCTCCATCTACGTGGACGCGAATCTCTCGCACATCGAGGACTGGTACATCTCGCGCTTCCTGCAGATGCGCACTACGTCGTTCACCGACCCGGCGTCACACTTCCACTTCTACGCGTCACTGACCGACGAGCAGGCCACCATCGCGGCCCGGGATATCTGGACGTCGATCAACCGGCCCAACCTGATCGAGAACATCCTGCCGACCCGCCCGCGGGCCACGCTCGTGCTCCGCAAGGACCGCGATCACTCCATCAACCGGGTCCGGCTGCGCAAGCTCTGACTATTCGACTTCCGACAGATTCACCGGGTACGACGGGAGGTCCGCCACCGGCGAGATCGGACGTCCCTCGATGGTCGGTGCACGCAGCAGCGCTTCGACGACGGTGCCGTCGACGGCGCTGACGTACACCGAGTCGTGGTACACCGGCTGCGCGATGGCGATGGATTCGTCGTCGTTCCACACCGCCACCGGGAAGTGTCGGCCGTTCTCCTCGGTGAAGTCGGCGAGTTCGCGGGCCGGAATCCGCAGCTGCAGCAGTCCGCCCTGTTCGATGAACGCGGCGGCATCACCGGTGGCCGGGCGGTCGCGGTCGGCGAGCTGGGCGGAGTCGGCGTAGCCCGACCAGACCAGAACGTTCAGTTCCTCGTCCGAGGCGAAGAGCGTCTGCAGCGAGGTGACGGTCTCGGCGTCGACCATGCCCATCGGCTGCGCGGGACGACGACGGACCGGCGTGCCGGCGGACGCTTCGCGGAAGGTGGTCAGCGCGGACAGGACCGACGGATCGGACTCGGCCCAGCGAATGGTGCCCTCCGGATCCTGCAGCCGGATCAGCGAGAAGACCCGCACCACCGCGGTGTCGGGAAGCGCGTACGCAGCCACTCGCGACAAGTCCCGGTCGATCCCAAACAGACCCACGACGATCTCCTCCAGTCTTCACAGGCTCGCGCCCTCTTCGTCACTTCCAGCCTACGTGGCTGCGTCGAGCCAAGCCTGTGCCGTCGTGGGGGTGGTGATCACGTCGCCGGTCGGCAGCAGTCCGCCCCGCCGGATGGTCGGGCCGCCGTAGTTGATGCCGATGACCCACCGCGGCGCTCCGTCGCGCTCTGCGATCCGGCGAGCTAGATTGCACAGGTCCATCGTCTCCGGGCCGGCCACCTGGATGTCGCCGCCTGGCGTCGTCACCGCGTCGGCGAGGACCTGTGCGGCGTCGGCCGCCGCGCACGGCTGCGACATCATGTGCGGCACCACGGCTACCGGCCCCAGCCGCATCTGCGACATCAGTCGCTGCGCCAGCTCGAACCACTGCGCCGACCAGACCATGGTGATCCGATCTCCGGCCAGCTCGCGATACACGCTCTCCTGCACGGCCTTGCCCTGGTAGTAGCCGAACTTCGCATTCACCGACGGGTGCGCGGCGTTGATGATCGACAGGCACACGATCCGCTCGATACCCGCGCGGTCGGCGGCCGCGACCACGTTGCGGGCGGCGACGCCGAAGAAGTCGCGGGCACGACCGGCGCTCTGCGTCGTCACGCTGAGCGAGTCCACCACCACGTCGGCACCGGCGAAGGCCGCGTCCAGGCCGGTACCCGTGTAGGCGTCCACACCGGTGGCGCGATGCGCGGGCACCACGTCCACGCCGCGGCCGATCAACGCCGGGACGAGCTCGCGTCCCATGTCTCCGCTGGCCCCCAACACCACCGCGCGCATCGCTGCTCCCCTTCCTCGAGTCCCCCGGCCGCTGCTGGTCAGAGCTTGCCGAAGGCCACGCCGCGCCAGCCCCAGCCGCACGCGAGTGCTGCTTCCCCATGGCTGGCCTCCGGACGACGTTTCCCTGTGAGATTACCCGGCAGATCAGGCGACCGCGATGGTCTCCACGATCGCACCGGTCACCGCGATCAGATCGGCTGGCGCCAGTTCGATCTCCAGGCCGCGTTTGCCCGCGCTGGCGAGAATGCTCTCGTACTGCATTGCGGAGGCGTCCACCACGGTCGGCAGCGGCGTCTTCTGTCCCACCGGGGACACGCCGCCGAGGATGTAACCGGTGGTGCGGGTGACCTGCGCGGCCTGCGCCATCACCACCTTCGGGACGCCGAACGCCTTCGCCGCCGCTTTGAGGGAGAGTTGCTGCGGGACCGGCAGCACCGCCACGCCCAACCGACGGTCCCCCAGGTCGACGACGAGTGTCTTGAAGATCTGCCCGGGCTGCACGCCGAGCCGCTCACTCATCACCGCGACCGCTTCGGCGCCGTAGTCGCTGTGCCTGCGGTCGTGGGTGTACTTGTGCACCTCGTGCGCGATGCCTGCGGCCTCCAGGGCCGCGATCGCCGGAGTCGCAGCCATCTACTTGCCGTACCGCCGACCGCGCGCGGCGAAGTCGCGAAGGGCACGGAGGAAGTCCACGCGGCGGAACTCCGGCCAGTAGGCGTCGGTGAACCACATCTCCGAGTACGCGCTCTGCCACAGCAGGAAACCGGACAGTCGCTGCTCCCCCGACGTCCGGATCACCAGGTCGGGATCGGGCTGACCGCTGGTGTAGAGGTTGGCGTCGATCCCGGCGACCGTGACGGCGTCGATCAGTTCCTCGGCCGTGGCACCGGCCGCCAGCTTCGCGCGCAGGAGCGCTTGGACGGCGTCGACGATCTCCTCGCGTCCGCCGTAACCCACCGCGACGTTCACCGTCATCTCCGTGCGGTCCTCGGTGCGCGCGGCCGCATTCCGCAGGCGCTGCGCCACCGCGTCCGGCAGCACGTCGAGGTTGCCGACGATGCGCACGCGCCAGTCGCCCGGCGCGTCGGCGATCTCGTCGACCACGTCCGGAACGATCTCCATCAGGGCGTCGAGTTCGTCGGAAGCGCGCGCCATGTTCTCGGTCGAGAGCAGGTACACGGTGACGGTGCCGATCCCCAGGTCCGAGCACCAGCCCACCATGTCGGCGATCCGCTTGGCGCCGACGCGGTGGCCGTGGGCGACGTCTTCGAAGCCCGCTTCCCGCGCCCACCGGCGATTCCCGTCGGCGATGATCGCGACGTGCCGCGGGATGCTCTCCGGGTCCATGAGCTGGACCAGGCGGGATTCGTAGACCTGATAGAGGCCGCCGCGCACACGATCAGGGATCAGTTTCACAGCGCAGATCTTACTCACTCGCAACCCTACTGGCGCGAAACCTACGGTACCGTAGGTTGCATGACCAGCACGCTCACACCGCCCACCGAGGCGGAGAAGCCGCGCCTGCGGGGCGTCATCCACAAGTACTCGGCGTTCATCGCCGCGTCGGTGGGCATCGTGCTGATCGCCGGTACCGCACTGCAGCGGACGGCGGTCGACGTGGCCGCCGTGGTGGTGTACGTCGTCGGCATCACCGGCTTGTTCACCACGAGCACCGTGTACCACCGCATTCCCTGGCGCAATCCGGCGCATCAGGTGGCGATGAAGCGTGCGGACCACTCGATGATCTTCGTGTTCATCGCCGCCAGCTACACGCCGTTCTGCGTCATGGGTCTGGACTCCCCGACGCGTTGGTGGGTGTTGGGCACCGTGTGGGTCGGCGCGCTGGGCGGCGTCGCACTCAAGGTGATCTGGCCCGGCTCGCCGCGGTGGCTGGGCGTCGTCGCGTACATCCTCCTCGGCTGGGCGATCGTCGTGGTGGCCCCGGCCCTGCTGCACAACGCCGGCGTCGCCGTCTTCGTGATGCTCGCCGTGGGCGGCGTCTTCTACAGCGTCGGCGGCGTGCTGTACGCCCTGAAGTGGCCCGAGCCCTGGCCCGGCGTCTTCGGCCATCACGAGGTCTTCCACGCGTGCACCGCGGTCGCCGCGACCCTGCACTACATCGCGGTGTGGCTGCTGGTGATCAGCGGCTGAACGCCGGGCACTAGTGCCCCGTGTTGGAAATTCATTGTCGGTATCCCGCGGCCAGATGAACGCCTGGCGGCGTTGTCGTCGGTCGCTGTAGCTGCCGCTACGGCTCCCTCCTCCGCCTTGCCATCCGCCCATCTGACTCGCGGGAACCATTCACCAATTTCCAACACGGGGCACTAAACTCTGCGCGTGCCCACCACCGCGCGGCCGATCCCGCCGCACGCCGCCCCCGGAGTACTGCCGCGCCTGCGCGCGGCCGTAGTCGGCGGCACCGGTGCGGGCACCGGCATTCTCGCGCACACCCTGGGCCACGGCGCGCTGCCCGGCGGTGGCGGCCTGCTCGTCGTTCTGGCGGCGGGCGTCGGTTTGGGTGTGCTGGCCGGAGGTCGCAGCACCGGCACGACGTCCACGGCGCCCGGTCGACTGCTCACCCTGCTCGCCGGTGGCCAAGTGCTGGTGCACCTGCTGCTCCTGGCACTCGCCGGCCACCACCAGGAACTGATCACCGGGCCGATGGCCGCGGTGCACACGGTCGGCACGCTCGTCGCGTTCGGGCTGATCGTCAGCGCCGAATCGCTGGTGCGCGCGCTGAGCGGTCGCGCCCGTCGGGTGGCCGCTCTGTGCACCTCGCGCCCGACCATCGACCGCATCACCACCATCGTCGTGGTGACGCCGCCGCGCCGGCCGCAGCGACTGCGGCAGCTGGGGACCGTCGGCACGCGCGGACCGCCCGCCCTCGTCTGAGTTCTGATTCCACTCCACCCGACCCGGGTCGGCGGCATCGTGCCGCGCCGGGCCGGTGGCTTCTGCTTCGACGAAAGGCGATCTCGCCATGTCTTTACCCACTGCCCCGCCAACTTCACCTTCCCCCTCATCGGCGTCCGGAGCGCCCGCCCGTCCGCCGGGCACCACCGCTCGGCTGCTGCGGCGGCTGCACTTCTACGCCGGTGTTCTCGTAGCGCCGTTCCTGCTCATCGCCGCCGTCAGCGGCGGCCTCTACGCGCTGGCCCCGTCCGCGGAGCAGCTGATCTACCGCACCCAGTTGCACACCGATTCGGTCGGGCCCGCCCAGTCGATCGCCGCGCAGACCGCCGCCGCGGTGGCCCACCGGCCGGATCTGACGGTGTCCGCGATCCGTCCCGCCTCCGAGCCCGGCCGCACCACCCGGGTGCTGTTCGACGACCCGACGCTCCCCGAGTCGACGCGGCTGGCCGTCTTCGTGGACCCGGCGACGCTGCGGATCACCGGTGCGCTGCCGAGCTACGGGAGCAGCGGTTCGCTGCCGGTCCGCACCTGGATCGACGGGCTGCACCGGGACCTGCACCTCGGCGAGCCGGGGCGCCTCTACAGCGAGTTCGCCGCGTCATGGCTGTGGGTGATCGCGCTCGCCGGCACCGGGCTGTGGCTCGTCGCCTACCGGAAACGGCGTCGTTCGCACGGCACTGCGCGACTCCTCACCGTCGATCGGACGCAGCGGGGACGGGCTCGCACGATGAGTAGGCACGCCGTGCTCGGTGTATGGATCGTCGTCGCGCTGGTGTTCCTGTCGGCGACGGGGCTCACCTGGTCGCGGTTCGCCGGCGAGAACGTGACCGAGCTGAGGGCGGCACTGCACTGGACGCAGCCGGTCGCGAACACCAGTCTGACCGGCACGAGCCCCTCCGGCGGAAGCGGGCACGGCGGACACGGCGACCACGGCGGCATGTCCCCCACCGGGGCCGACGGCACCGCATTCGCCGCCGAGAACGCCGGCTACGCCGACACCGCGCTGGCACTGGCGCGCTCCGCGGGGGTGGGCCGCGCCGACGCGGTGGAGATCTCGATTCCCGCCGAGCCCGACGTCGCGTTCACCGTCACCGAGGTGCGGGCGCCCTGGCAGTTCTCACCGAACACCGCGGTGGTCGACCCGGCGCACGACCGGGTGGTCGCGGTGAACTGGTTCGCCGATTGGCCGCGGGCGGCGCAGTTGGCGAACCTCGGCATCGCGCTCCACATGGGGATTCTGTTCGGACTGCTCAATCAGGTGGCGTTGTTCGCCGTCGCCGCCGTTCTCGTCGCCATCATCGTGTTCGGCTTCCGGATGTGGTGGCAGCGGCGGCCGCGCGGCAGCGCTCGCCCCGGGCGGGCGCCGTCCGCCGGGGCGCTCCGCGCGCTGCCTTGGCCCGCGATCGCGGCGATCTCGGTAGTGGCGGTGGCCGTCGGCTGGTTCATCCCGCTGCTCGGGTGGCCGCTGCTCGCGTTCCTGGTGGTCGACATCGCCGCCGGTCTGTGGCGGCAACGTCGACGAGCCTGACGACCCGGGGGGGTCAGCGTCCGGCGCGTGCGAGAGCGTCGAGCACCTCGGCGCTGACCTCCCACCCCATGCACTTGTCGGTGACCGACTTGCCGTACACCAGCGGTTCGGCGGTCACCGACTGTGCGCCCGGCTCCAGGAAGCTCTCGAGCATCACGCCGCTGATCGTCGGCTCCACCTTGGCGCGGCGTGCGGCCGCGACCATCTCGGCGACCTCGACCGCCACCTCGGCCTGCCGCTCGTGGTCCTTGCCGGAGTTCGCGTGCGAGCAGTCGATCATCACCTTGGGGCTCAGGCCGGACGCGGCGAGGCTCTCGACCGCGGACGCCACCGACTGCTCGTCGAAATTCGGTCCGGGGGTGCCGCCGCGCAGGATCACGTGGCAGTCCTCGTTGCCCGCGGTCTGCACCACTGCGCCGCGGCCGAAGTCGTCGACGCCGAAGAAGACGTGCCGACTGGCCGCAGCCTTGGCACCGTCGATCGCCACCTGCACGTTGCCGTCGGTGCCGTTCTTGAAACCGATCGGCATCGACAGGCCCGATGCGAGCTGACGGTGCACCTGCGACTCGGTGGTCCGCGCGCCGATGGCGCCCCACGCGACGGCGTCGGCGATGTACTGCGGGCTGGTGGGCTCGAGGAATTCGCAGCCCACCGGCAGGCCCAAGTCGATCACGTCGAGCAGCAGCTTGCGCGCGATTCGCAGGCCCTTCTCCACGTCGAACGACTCGTCCATGTCCGGGTCGTTGATCAGACCCTTCCAGCCGACGGTGGTGCGCGGCTTCTCGAAGTAGACACGCATGACGATCTTCAGGGTGTCGGAGTACGCGGCGGCCAGCGGCGCGAGGCGGCGGGCGTAGTCGAGGGCCGCCACCGGGTCGTGCACCGAGCACGGGCCCACCACGACGATGAGTCGGTCGTCGCGGCCGGCCAGAATGGCGGCGATCTCGTCCCGGTCGCGGGCGACGATCTCGGCGCGACGAGCGGTCAGCGGCAGTTCGTTGCGCAGGCTGTCCGGCGACGGAATCGGCGAGAAGGCGGTGACCCGACGGTCGGACGTCGATGTGGAATCGGCCGCGGGGTTGGTTGCGATGGTCATAAAACTGCCTTTCGGGTTTCGGCTGTAATGATCGGTTCCGGTTCCCGAGTGGCGTTCTGCGTCCCGGAAACGACGAAAGCAGCGACCATCAGGTCACTGCTCGGCTCCGGGATCTGTGCTGTGAGTACGCGTCAGCGCTTCATCGCAGGCTCGCCCGGAGCCTCGATAAAGCGCCAATAGGCGACGCGCACAGAGTTGATCACGGGCTCGACGCTAGCACAGGTCTCGGTGAACGCGCTTTTCTCAGTCGAAGGAGAGGTCGTTCGCCGAGGTCACCGGCAGTCCGCAGACGGTGCCGCGACAGAGGTAGGCGGCGTCGGCGCCGTCGACCGGTCCGCGGTCCTGCAGCAGCGGCAGGCTGTCGCGGGCGCCGGCCACCACCACGGTGCCGCCCGGCACCACACGGCGCACTTGCGCGGCCAGCTCCCCGTCGCTGCTGTCCGACTGGGCGACGGCCACCTGCCACGGACCCGCGAGTCGGGCCAGCGCGACGGCCAGCCAATGTCCGGCCGACCGCGGCATCTTCTCCAGAATCAGACCCGCGCGCGCCAAGGACTGATCGCACAGCGTCGCGTATCGGGCGGCCTCGCCCTCGTCCGGCGCCAGCAGCGACGCGGTGAGCAGGGCTTCGGCGAGCAGGGACGCGCCGGCCGGGGTGGCGCCGTCGACCGGGTCGCGGGGGCGGGTGATCAGCGCTCCGGGCGGTGCATCGAAGTACGCGCCCGGCGCGTCCGGATCAGCGAACCGGTCGATCGCCGCGTCGAGCAGGGTCAGGGCGTTCTCGCGCCAACGGAGATCGCCGGTGACCTGGTGCAGGGTCAGCAGGGCCGTCACGAATGCGGCGTGATCGTCGAGCGCCGCCTGCGGTGCACCGACCCGCCCGCCCAACGACACCCGGCGCAGGTCGCCGTCGACGCGGTGCAATGCCCAGAGCGTGTCCGCGATCTGCGCGGCCCGCTCGATCCAGGCCGGGCGGTCCAGGGTGGCGCCAGCTTCGGCCAGCGCGGTGATCGCGAGCGCATTCCAGGCCAGCACCACTTTGTCGTCGCGCGTCGGCTGCGGGCGTTGGGCCCGGGCGGCGAGCAGTCGTGCACGCACCGAGGCGAACCGGTTCAGGTCGTCGGGATCGCTGAGCAGTTGCAGCGTCGAGGCGCCGTCTTCGAAGGTGCCTTCCGCGGTGACGGTGAACGTGGCTGCGGACCAGGCGCCGTCGTCCTCCCCCAGGACGTCGCGGAGCTGCGCGGGGGTCCAGACGTAGGTGAGGCCCTCGACGCCCTCGGTGTCGGCGTCCAACGACGACGCATAGCCGTGACCGGTCCACAGCGCGTCGTCGAGGAAGCCGACCGTCTCGTCGACCACGCGCAGCGCCAGCGGATCGCCGGTGCGTCGAGCGAGGTGCGCGTACGCGCGCAGCAGCAACGCGTTGTCGTAGAGCATCTTCTCGAAGTGCGGCACCACCCATCCGGCGTCGACCGTGTATCGGGCGAAGCCGCCGGCGAGTTGGTCGTAGAGGCCACCGCGCGCCATCGCCGAGCAGGCCCGTTCGGCCGCGGCCAGAGCGTTCGGGTCGCCGCCGAGTTCGTAGGCGCGCAACAGTCCTTCGAGCGTGGCCGACGGCGGGAACTTGGGCGCGCCGCCGAACCCGCCGGCCGCGTGGTCCTCGTCGGCGAGAACGGACGCCACCGCGGCGGCCAGGAGCTGTCCGTCGATCCCGGGTCCGGGTGGGATGGCACCGGAGTTGGTGCGCAGGTGCTCGGTCACGCTCTGCGCGGCCTGGTGGACCTCGTCGCGCCGGTCCTGCCAGGTGCTGGTGATGGCGTGTAGAACCTGGCCGAAGCCGGGCATGCCGCCGCGCGGCTCGGGCGGGTAGTAGGTACCGCAGTAGAAGGGTTCACCGTCGGGAGTGAGGAAGCAGGTCATGGGCCAGCCGCCCTGGCCGGTCATCGCCACCGTCGCCGCCATGTAGATGGCGTCGATGTCGGGCCGCTCCTCGCGGTCGACCTTCACGCAGACGAAGCCCTCGTTCATCTGCGCTGCCAGCGCTGGATCCTCGAACGTCTCGTGCGCCATCACGTGGCACCAGTGGCAGGCGGCGTAGCCGACCGACAGCAGGATCGGCACGTCCCGTCGTCGCGCTTGCGCGAAGGCCTCGTCGGACCATTCCCGCCAGTGCACCGGGTTCTCCGCGTGCTGGCGGAGGTATGGGCTCGACGAGCTCGCGAGGAGGTTGCTCACGGTCGGGCTCCTTACCTGTGTCGGGCTGCGCCCCGCAGGGCCGGCGGTGACGTCAGTCGATCGCGTTGCCGCTGCCGTCCGGTCCGTTCCGCGGCGGTGCGGTGCCGTCGTTCGACGGCACATCCGGGCTGGTGACGGCCACGCCGTCGACCGTGTCAGTGCCCTCGTCGAAGGCCTGGTCGGCCTCCGGATGCTGTTCGTCGAAGGTCGGCGGCAGCTTCCGGAGCTGCTTGTTCATCGACCGGATCAGCAAGAAGGTGGCCACCAGCAGCACGATGATCACGAGCAGACCGATCGGCGACGCTTTACCGAACTCCGGCCCCTTGGTGTCTTGCGGGGCCGCCAACAGGACGGCGCTATCTGCCAAATACAGCAGGCTGTTCACTCTTCCTCGATTCCGGCGAAGAGGTCATTCTCCGGGATCGCCGTCTGGACGCGCGTCTGCGCCAGCTCGAACTCCTCTGTCGGCCATAGTCTTTGCTGCCATTCCAACGGGACCGCGAAGAAGAACCCGTTGGGATCGATCTGGGTGGCGTGCGCACGGAGTGCGTCGTCGCGCTGCTGGAAGTATTCGCTCGCTTCCACCTGGGTAGTGACGCGCGCCATCATGTCGCCCTGCTCACGCTTCCACTTCGCGAGCCACTCCCGGAACGGGTTCTCCATTCCGGCCTTCTCCAGCTCCTCGGAGAACCGGTAGATCCGGTCCCGGATGAAACCGTGCGTGTAATAGAGCTTCAGCGGCGTCCAGGGTTCGCCCGCATCCGGGTATGCCTCCGGGTCACCGGCCGCGTCGAAGGCGGCGATGGAGACCTCGTGGCACTTGATGTGGTCCGGGTGCGGGTAGCCGCCGTTCTCGTCGTACGTGATGATCACGTGCGGCTTGAACTCTCGCACCGCCTTGACCAGCGGTTCGGTCGCCTCGTCGTGCGGGACGAGCGCAAAGCAGCCCTCGGGCAGCGGTGGCAACGGATCGCCTTCGGGCAACCCCGAATCGACGAATCCCAGCCACATGTGTTCCACGCCCAGCGCCGCGGCGGCCTCAGCCATCTCCTTGCGGCGCACCTCGGGCAGGTTCTCCATGATGCCGGGCCGGTCCATGGCGGGATTGAGGATGTCACCGCGCTCGCCGCCGGTCAGCGTCACGACGAGAACCTCGTGACCTTCTGCTGCGTACTTGGCCAACGTCGCGGCGGCCTTGCTCGACTCATCGTCGGGGTGCGCATGCACCGCCATCAGTCGCAGGGGCCCCGTGCTATCGGTCACGCTTCCTCACCTTCGCTCGGTACTCCCCTACATGGTAGGTATTGACGCGTGAGTAGTTCAGATGGGGTCTCCGACCAGCCGAAACCGCAGAGCGGTCCGCGCGCGACGTATCCGGTCGAGCAATCGGCCAGTAGCAAGCGCCGCTGGTTCCTCATCCTGTCAGTGGGCGTCGTGCTCGCCGGGTTGGTCATCGCCTACATCGGTTTCCAGAAGTTCGGCGACCCCGAGGTGTCGGGATCGGCCACCGGCCACGAGGTTCTCAGCTCGGATCAGATCGCGGTGCAGTACACCGTCAACCGGCAGAACCCCGACGATCCTGTCGCCTGTGTGGTTCGCGCCCGCGCCCGCGACGGCGCCGAAGTGGGACGCCGCGAGGTGTTGATCCCCGCCGGCAACGACGTGCAGGTCGGTGCCCGCACCATCGTCTACACCTCGCGCCCCGCCGTGATCGGCGAAGTCTTCGGCTGCACCGCGTCGGTGCCCGACTACCTGCAACCGGATATGTGAGGCCCAGCCGATGACTGAGGAAGCACCCGCCCACTCTGGGCGGCCGGGCACCCCGACCCCGGCGTTAAAAGCGAACTTCGCAACGATCTCCTCCCCGTACTACCCGGTGCTGATGGCCGTCTTCGTCGGCATCATGCTGATCAGCAACATCGCCGCGACCAAGGGCGTCGGCCTGTTCGGCGGCTCACTCGTCACCGACGGCGCCTTCTTCCTCTTCCCGCTGAGCTACGTGATCGGCGACGTCATCAGCGAAGTCTACGGATTCAAGGCCATGCGCCGGACCATCTGGACCGGTTTCGCCATCCTGCTGCTGGCCTCACTGTCGTTCACCGTGACCATCGCTCTGCCACCGCTCGACGGCTACGAGAACCAGGCCGCCCTCGAGGCGGTGGCCGGCGCGGTGCCGCAGCTGGTCGCGGCCAGCCTGGCCGGCTATCTGATCGGCGAGTTCACCAACTCGTGGGTCCTCGTGCGGATGAAGGAGCACACCGGTGAGCGTCACCTCTGGGCGCGCCTGATCGGCTCGACCGTCGCGGGCGAATTCTTCGACACGATGGTGTTCTGCGCGATCGCAGCACCGGTCATCGGGGTCACCACCTGGGGACAGTTCGCCTCGTTCGTCCTGATCGGTTTCGTGTGGAAGACCTTGATCGAGATCGTGGTCATGCCCGGCACCTACGCCGCCGTGCGCTACCTCAAACGCGCCGAACCGTCGTACGCGCAATCGGAGACCACCGCCTGATCGACCGCCGATTCTCCACGGCGGACCGGCGTCAGCCGTGTGCGGCAAGCCACACTGACTGGTATCCTGGGAGCACACGGCCCCGTCAGGGGTCGTGTTGCTGCATATAGAGAACCATTCGTGCAGCGGCAACGAACACGCAGTCCACTCGCGGACGGCACTAAGGAGATCCACTATGACTGACACCGGCGTGACCTGGCTTACCCCCGAGTCTGCCCAGCGGCTCAAAGAGGAACTCGACTCACTGATCGGCAATCGCGATGCCATCGCCGCCGAGATCAACGAGCGCCGCGAAGAGGGCGACCTCAAGGAGAACGGCGGCTACCACGCTGCGCGCGAGGAGCAGGGCCAGCAGGAGGCGCGTATCCGCCAGCTGCAGGACCTCCTGAACAGCGCGAAGATCGGACAGGCTCCGACCCAGTCCGGCGTCGCACTCCCCGGCTCGGTGGTGACCGTGTACTTCGGCACCGACGAGAAGGACACCGAAACCTTCCTCATCGCCACCCGCGAAGAGAGCATCGCGACCGACGTCGAGGTCTACTCCCCCAGCTCCCCGCTGGGTTCGGCCATCATCGACGCGAAGGTCGGCGAATCTCGCTCGTACCTCGTGCCCAGTGGCGCCGAGATCACCGTGACCTTGGTCAGCGCAGAGCCCTACCAGCACTGAGTTTCTCGGTTCACACACCGACGGAAACCGGGTCGCAGACAACTGCGGCCCGGTTTTCTGTTTCCGCAGCTGTGTTCAGCGGGCCTGCGTCAGAGTCCGGGTTCGTCCGACGGTCGGCCTAGTCGTGCTCGCCACCGCCGGCCGCGGCCTTCTCCGCCGCGATCAACTCGGCGACCTCCGCCTCCACCCGAGACAACGCCATCGCCGACGCCTGCTCCCGCGACCGCGCGGGCAGCACCTTGTCGACGTCCGGCAGCAACCACATCGGCGGGACGTCGAGCGCGCGGGCCAGCCGATAGACGGTCGACAGCTGCGGATCCGAGATGTGGGGCGCCCGGTTGCTGGTGCCGCGTTCCAGGTTCGACACGGCGTTGCGATGCATCCCGCAGCGATGCGCCAGTTCCTCCTGCGACAGCCCTCGCTCCTTGCGGACCAGGAACAGACGGTGCGCGAACGAGTAGGCGTAGGTGTCCCACTCGAGGGATCCGCGTTCTCTGGACGGCACACAACCAATCTGTTCTATTCACAACGAATTGTCTGCCCACCATGATGTGCAACCAAAACCGTTGTGCCAGAACCGATTTCCGCCCGCACCGCCCACCACTGATCAACCGCCGACCAACGGGCGACGGCCGACCGGCCCCAATATAAAATTCTCAAACAACGCTCCGCGCCGGAACGGAAGTTCCGGCACCCATCACCCGCCGCGACACGCATGCCGCCACGGGCGAAACCCAACGAGGCCTGCCACTCAGCGACTCATGGAACCCGCCCCCGGAGGCCGTCGCCAACCTCTAGAACTATGGTGCCATCGAGGTATGACAAGAACAAATGTTTGAATGACTCCGTGCCCGCGATTCCCTCATCACGGCGGCATCTTGTCGATCGTCGCCTTCGTGAAGGCGATGGCTCGGTCGCACACTTCCGAGACAGGCGGGTGCGGAGGCCGGTGGTGAATAACCAAAGTGGTGATGCCGGCCTGCCCGGACTGCACATAAGTCATGCACTCACCCAGGTCGGGAGAGTCCGTCACGCCGACAACTCGCCCATAAACGGTCAAGTCCTCCATCCAATGATCCATCGAGTACTTCTCCTTGTATGCGGCTAACCCGCTGGAGTTCGCGACTGTCTGTGACACCGCCCAACGCTGCCCATCGGCGGTCGCTCGGTAGTCCCACGTACATCCGCGTAATGTCTGCCCATTCGTGCCCGCCGCATCGCGCACCGAACCAGAATCAACACCAACGCTTCCCAACTCCGAGGGCACCAGAGCAGTGCATGGCTCGTACTGACTCCCGTTGTTTGCCTCGTTCCATCGATCTGTGAAGGTCGAGGAGAACGGAAGGGCAACCGATGGACTTGAAGGAGCCGTAATAATAGGTGGCCTGCGGAACGCGGAGATGTCGCCCTGCTCCTCTCCTGAACCGCAGGAACTCACGACCAGCGCCACGAGGCCGAATACTCCAGCGCGACCTACCTTGCGCACGTTAACGCACCATTCGCCCGCTGGCTTGGTCAGCAGATTCGTACTGCGCCGCAGCAATTCGGCAACGCTCAGCGGTCGCCGCGAGACCTACCGTCAAACTGCCCATGTCCGCCTGCCACGCGGAGAGAATCCTGTGCAGTTCCTCAAACAGCGCAATCCCCTCAGCGCAGCCGTTGCCGAAGTAGTTTCTGCGAACGGTGCCTGAAGCCGCCTCTAAAAGGCGATCCAAGTCCTGCGCAGCCTCGTCGGCCATGCGCGCGCGATCTAGCCAGACTGCCGCATCCGCAACCACATCTGTCATGCGTCCACTTCCCGTCATCGTGGGTGTGTTGGAGGCCGGCCCCCCACTTCCGGCCTCCAACACGTTCCCCCCAAGCGCCGATTTCGCCATCCCCCCGGCTACCGAAATTGACGCGTATTAATTAGACGCAGCGGAGGTCCGTTCGGTTCCACATTCTCCGGAACTTTTTTCGAGCGGGCGCCAAGTAGAGTCCCGACCATGGCATATGCACTCGAATCCTTCGACGAAGACTTCTTCGCCACCGCCCCGATGCGCTACGAGATCGACGTGAACATCCCGGTGGCCCCGGACGTCGCCTGGGCGGAGTTCACCCGCCAGAACACCCTGGACTGGTGCCGGGCCCTGCGCGGTGTCACCTACACCTCGCCCGAGCCGTACCAGCCCGGCACCACGCGGTCCGTGGTCCTGGCGCCGGGCTTCATCAAGATGGACGAGGTCTTCTTCATCTGGGACGAGGACTCGGCGACGCAGACCTACCGGCACGCCTTCCACGGCGTCCGCGTCAATATCCCGGGGCTGCGCAAGTTCGGCGAGTACACCGAAGTCTCGCCCGCCGCCCACGGCTCGCGCCTGATCTGGCGCTTCGCCATGGAACTGGCCGGCGCCGGGCTCCCCGGATTCCTCTCCAAGCCGATCTCCGACGGCGCGTTCTCCACCGTCCAAACCGACACGATCAAGCACTTCGCGAGCTTCCCGTCAGCGTAAAGTCCGCCACGCGGCCCAGTGGTGCACCGCGACGCCGCGAAACCAGCGGTCGGTGGCCAGCGCATCGTCGAGCAGCTCGATCTCCCTCAGCAATACCGCGGCACCGTCGTCGGCGAACGTCGCCGACGACGGTATGCCCGGCCCGACCGGCATCGTCTCGACGCCGATCCGATAGGGCCGTCGCGCTGCGTGTGCCGCCTCGATCGCCGGCCGGGCGAATCGCAGAATCGCGTCGGCGCGATCGCGATAGGCGAGCACGGTGATCGACGACGCCGAACTCATCGCCCGACGCGCCTCGACGGGCAGGTCGTCGAACAGCCAGGGCACCACGTCGATCTCGACGGCGGTGCCGGGCAAGGCGTGAGCGCAGGCCTCGACCAGGTCCGCGTAGGCCGCGGCCAACCGTCGGGGATCGTCGGGCCATTCCGGCAACGCCCACGGCTCGACGTCCAGATGCAGTGTGCGGCAACCCGTTCGACGTAGGGCCTCGCGCGACCATGCGATCGCGCGATCGGGTTCCCACACCCACCGCGGGTCGCCGCCGAGGCACGCCGTCGAGACGGCCGCACCCCGCAGCGCGGAACACTGTTGCGCAGCTGCGCCGTCCGCGCCGTTGACGAAGACCTCAGCCAATCTCCGTGCCCGGGCGAACCGCACTACTGCACCGGGTTCGTCGGGCACCTCCCACAGCCAGCAGGCCAGGCGATCGCGGACCATGACGGCCCCGAGTCAGCCCGACAGCCGATCGCGTCAGAGCGCGGTCAGCCCAGCGCCTGCTCGACGTCGGCCACCAGATCCTCGACGTCCTCGATGCCGACCGAGAGTCGCACCAGATCGTCGGGCACCTCCAGCAGCGAACCTGCCGTCGACGCGTGCGTCATGGCGCCCGGGTGCTCGATCAGCGATTCGATGCCACCGAGCGACTCGGCCAGCGTGAAGATCTTGGTCCGCGCGCAGAAGTCGAGCGCGGCCTCGCGACCACCGGCAAGACGCACCGAGATCATGCCGCCGAAGCGCTTCATCTGACGCGCGGCCGCATCGTGGCCGGGATGGTCGGTGAGGCCCGGATACAGCACCGAGGCCACCTTCGGGTGCGCCGCAAGGAGTTCCACCAGCGCCTCGGCGTTGTCGCAGTGCCGCTCCATACGAACGGACAGAGTCTTGATCCCGCGCATGGTGAGGTACGCGTCGAACGGTCCGGGCACCGCGCCGGCACCGTTCTGCAGGAAAGCGATGTCGGCGTCGAACTGCTCGTCGTCGGTCACCATCGCGCCACCGACCACGTCGGAGTGCCCGCCGAGGTACTTGGTGGTCGAGTGCACGACGACATCCGCGCCGAGCTCCAACGGCCGCTGCAGGTAGGGCGTGGCAAAGGTGTTGTCCACCACCAGCTTCGCCCCGCCGGCGTGTGCGGCATCAGCCACGGCGGCGATGTCGCCGACGTTCAGCAGCGGGTTGGTCGGCGTCTCCAGCCACACCAGTTTGGTCTTCGTCGTCATGGCCGCGGCGACGGCGTCGACGTCCGCCACCGGGGCCACCGAGTACTCGATCCCCCACTGCGAGAACACTTTGTCGATGAGTCGGAAGGTGCCGCCGTAGGCGTCGTTCGGAATCACCAGGTGATCACCGGGGCGCAGAGCAGCGCGCAGGATGGCGTCGGTCGCGGCCATGCCTGACGCGAAACCCCGTCCGTACGTACCGTTTTCGATCGCGGCGAGGTTCGCTTCCAGCACCCGACGAGTCGGGTTCCCGGTGCGCGCGTACTCGAAGCCGTCGCGCATGCCGCCGACGCCGTCCTGGGCGAAGGTGGAACTCGCGTAGATCGGCACGTTCACCGCCCCGGTGCGGGCTTCGGGATCCCAGCCCGCGTGAATTGCCTTGGTGGAGAAGCCCTGATCGGTCACAGTGCGCCCTCTCGAGTCGGAAGCGGATGGGTGCTGGCGTACGCCAGGAGGTCGTGTCGGGTGATGACACCGGCGGGCTTGCCGTCGTCGACCACCATCAGCGCGTCGGTCTGGCCCAAGGCCTCCATGGCCGACGACACCGGCTCGCCGGCACCGATCAGCGGGAAGGGTTCGCCCATGTGCTTCGACACCGGGTCGGCCAGCGTGGCACGCCCCTCGAAGACCGCCGACAGCAGGTCCCGCTCGTTCACCGCGCCGGCGATTTCACCGGCCATGATCGGCGGTTCCGCGCCGACCACCGGCATCTGCGAGACGCCGAACTCGCGCAGGATCTCGATGGCGTCGCGAAGCGTCTCCTGCGGGTGCGTGTGCACCAGGTCGGGCAGCGCGCCGTTCTTGCCGCGCAGCACCTCGCCCACCGTCGACTCCGGCTGCTCGCCTTCGAGCGGCGTCCGCAGGAAGCCGTAGCTGCTCATCCAGTCGTCGTTGAAGATCTTCGACAGGTAGCCGCGCCCGCCGTCGGGCAGCAGCACCACGACCACAGCGTCCGGCCCTTCGCGCTCGGCCACCCGGAGCGCCGCGACCACGGCCATGCCGCACGATCCGCCGACCAACAGGCCCTCTTCGCGCGCCAACCGTCGCGTCATCTCGAACGAGTCGGCGTCGGACACGGCGATGATCTCGTCGGGCACCGTCGGGTCGTAGGCGCCCGGCCAGAAGTCCTCGCCGACACCCTCCACCAGGTACGGACGACCCGAGCCGCCGGAGTACACCGAGCCCTCGGGATCCACGCCGACCACCTTGACGCGTCCCTCGGAGACTTCCTTCAGGTAGCGGCCGGTGCCGGTGATGGTGCCGCCGGTGCCGACGCCAGCCACGAAATGGGTGATCGTGCCGTCGGTGTCGGCCCAGATCTCCGGCCCCGTGGTCTCGTAGTGGCTACGCGGACCTTCCGGGTTCTCGTACTGGTTGGGCTTCCACGCGCCGTCGATCTCGCGCACAAGGCGATCGGACACGTTGTAGTAGCTGTCCGGATGCTCGGGCGGCACGGCCGTCGGGCACACCACCACCTGCGCGCCGTAGGCACGCAGCACGTTCCGCTTGTCCTCGGCCACCTTGTCCGGGCACACGAAGACGCACTTGTAGCCACGCTGCTGCGCCACCAGTGCCAGTCCCACGCCGGTGTTGCCCGACGTCGGCTCGACGATGGTGCCACCGGGCTTCAGTTCCCCCGAGGCCTCGGCGGCGTCGATCATTCGGGTGGCGATCCGGTCCTTCGAACTGCCCCCGGGGTTGAGGTATTCGAGCTTCGCCGCGACAAGACCCGAACCCGGTTTGGTGACCGAATTGAGCTTGACGAGCGGGGTGTTTCCGACCAGGTCGACGACGTGATTGGCGATGCGCATACCTCCCATAGTTGCACTCATCGGGAAGCACTGTGCCTCCGGTCGGTTCATTGCGGGGTTGTGAGTTACCCTGACGACATGCCTGAAGCCGTTATTGTTTCCACCGCCCGCTCCCCGATCGGCCGTGCCGGTAAGGGGTCCCTGAAGGATCTTCGTCCCGACGAGCTCGCCCGCCAGATGATCGCCACCGCGATCGCCAAGGTGCCCGAGCTCGACGTCGCCGACATCGAAGACATCCACCTCGGCATCGGCCAGCCGGGCGGTGCGGGCGGTTACAACATCGCGCGCGTCGTCGCCGTCGAGCTGGGCCTGGACCACGTTCCGGGCGTCACCGTGAACCGCTACTGCTCGTCGTCGCTGCAGACCACCCGTATGGCCATGCACGCCATCAAGGCCGGCGAAGGCGACGTCTTCATCTCCGGCGGCGTGGAGAGCGTCTCCAGCTTCGCCACCGCCGGTGCTGCCGACGGTCTCCCCAACTCCAAGAACCCGATCTTTGACGAGGCTGCTGCCCGCACCGTCGCCACCGCTGAAGGCGGCACGGGCGCATGGCACGATCCCCGCGAGGACGGCCTGCTGCCCGACGTCTACATCGCGATGGGCCAGACCGCCGAGAACGTCGTGACCTACACCGGCATCTCCCGCGAGGACCAGGACCGCTGGGGCGTCCTGAGCCAGAACCGCGCCGAGAAGGCCATCGCCGACGGTTTCTTCGCCCGTGAGATCGACGCCGTGACCCTGCCCGACGGCACCATCGTCAACACCGACGACGGCCCGCGCGCCGGCACCACCTACGAGAAGATCAGCCAGCTGCAGCCGGTCTTCCGCCCCGACGGCACCATCACCGCCGGCAACGCCTGCCCGCTGAACGACGGCGCCGCCGCCCTGATGATCATGAGCGACACCAAGGCCAAGGAGCTGGGTCTGACCCCGCTGGCGCGCATCGTCGCCACCGCGGCCACCGGCCTGTCGCCCGAGATCATGGGCCTGGGCCCGATCGAAGCGGTCCGCAAGGTGCTGCGCGTGGCCGGCATGTCGATCAGCGACATCGACATGTACGAGATCAACGAAGCCTTCGCCGTGCAGGTGCTCGGCTCGGCCGACGTCCTCGGCATGGATCACGATCGCCTGAACGTCTCGGGCGGCGCGATCGCGCTGGGCCACCCGTTCGGCATGACCGGTGCCCGTATCACCACCACCCTGCTGAACAACCTCACCACGCACGACAAGACCTTCGGTCTGGAGACCATGTGCGTCGGCGGCGGTCAGGGCATGGCGATGATCATCGAGCGCCTCAGCTGATTCACGAACGACGACGGGCGGTCCGGAGCTTCTCCGGGCCGCCCGATTCGCATCGCACGTCCCCCAGTTGGTTGAACTTGCATGCAAGCGTCACGCGCGGCCGTAGACCCGGGAAGAATGTCGGACGAACCATCTGCCCCTGGTGAAAGAGCCTGCATGCGCTACAACCCGCCCCCGAACTGGCCGCCCCGCCCCGGGTGGCGGCGTTCCGCCGATTGGCGCCCGGACCCGAGCTGGGGCCCGGCGCCGCCCGGCTGGCAGTTCTGGGTGCCCGAGGACTCGACCGGCGCCCGGATTCTGGCCGCCGTGAAACACCCGGCCTGGGCGACGCTCGCCACCCTGGTCTCCGTCGCGGCCGTCGTCCTCGCACTCGTCGGTGTCAAAGCCTTCAGCGGAGCCGCGGACGGCGATTCCGCAGCACTCAAGGTCGCCGCCCTGACCTTCGGCACCCCCACCGACGTCGACGCGAAAGCGTATGGCAGCGGAATTCCGATCGAAGACGCCACCATGATCACCAATTCCGCGACGCCGATCGACATCACATTGAAGAACAGCACCGACTCGCCGATGCGGATCGTCCGTATCGAGACGTCGATCCTCGACGCGAAGACGATCTCCTGCAACCCACAGGGCAGCGGCGCCATGGTGTCGGCGTTCTACTCGGTGAAGATCCCCTTCGAGCCGTTCGCCAACAATCTTCCGTCGAAAACCGTGACCAGCGACATCGACTTCACCGTCAAACCGTCGTCCGTGGATCGCATGGTCATCACCGTCGGTCCTGATCCGATCGGAAACGGCAACCCCGTCGTCGTGTCGCTGTCCATGAAGCTGATTCCGGAATCCGGCGACCCGGTGGTCATCGCGCCCCTCGCACTGAGCCAGCCCGACGGTGTGGACCAGGAACTCCGCAGCATGACGCGGTACGCCTCGATGCAGTCGGCGTGCATCGACAAGACCGTCGGGGTGCTCGACGGTTTCCTCGTTGCAACCCAGATTCACTCACCGGACGTGACCCGCCTCAGCGACGCCTTCCGCGCCGCCTGACGACCCACAGATGCACACTGCCGTCTGGTGCAGTCGGTATACGACTGCAGCAGACGGCAGTGGTGTCTACGACGCCGCCGGGGGCGGCGGCGAGCGGGAGATCTAGTCGCTGTTGAGGTAGCTCAGCAGACGCAGGATCTCGACGTACAGCCACACCAGGGTGACGGTCAGGCCGAGCGCGACGCCCCAAGCGGCCTTCTCCGGTGCACCGGCCTTGACCAGCTTGTCGGCTGCGTCGAAGTCTAGGAGGAACGAGAAGGCGGCCAGCGCGATGCAGACCAGCGAGAAGATGATGGCGATCGGGCCACCGCTGCGAATACCCATGTCCACGCCGAACAGGCCGAGGACCAGGTTGCCCAGCACGAGGACCAGGACGCCGACCATGCCGGCCATCAGCATGCGGGTGAAGCGCGGGGTGACGCGGATGGCGCCGACCTTGTAGACGATGAGCATGCCGACGAAGACGCCGATGGTGCCGAGCACGGCCTGGCCGATCATGGCGCCGGCGCTGGTGCCTTCGGCGACGGCCAGGTTCGCGAACACGAACGAGATGGAGCCGACGAACAGGCCCTGGAAGGCCGCGTAGGCCAGCACGATAGCCGGGTTGTCCTGCTTGCGACCGAAGCTGGCGATCAGCACCAGGACCAAGCCGCCGATACTGCCGACGAGGAGCAGCGGCATGGCCAGCGCGACCTGCGCGTTGGTCTGCGCGGTGCCGACGAGGTCGGCGCCGCGGGTGGCGATCGCCGCGTACACCGCGACGGCCACGGCGATGAGCACCGCGAGGGTCATGCCGGTCTTCATCACCACGTCGTCGATGGTGATCTGACGGCTGGTGGTGGGAGCCTGGACGAAGTCCTGCTGGCTCTGCTGCTGGTACGGGGCCTGCTGATACGGGTTGGCCTGCTGCTGTCCCGCGTTCCAAGCGGCCTGCTGGGCGCCCGGAATCGCTTGGCCGAAACCGGCATAGGGGGCAGGCTGGTTATCGCGGATCACTCCGCGCATAACCGGGTTGCTGCTCTCGCGCACTGTTGTAGCTCCTTGTTGGATGGATGCTGACGCTTCTTACCGACTCAACGTGCCGCGCGCCACTTTAGTTCCGACTTTACCGACTCTTGACGAGATTCGTTCAACACCACCGACGCACCGGCCGAATTGGAACGTGTTCTACCGATCGCGTCCCCCGCGCGCAGGGGCGTGCTTGCATGGGAATCGTGTCTGCCGTTGCTTCGAATGCCGATGAGGGTCGCGAGATCGCGCGGCCCACCCAGTCCCAGCGCGAACCCGAATGGCTCCGCGAACGCCTGCACGCCTGGATCAAGACCCGGGCCGGAGACGACGCCGCCGTCACCGAGGTGGAACTCCCCTCCGCCAACGGCATGTCCAGCGAGACCCTGCTGGTTCAGGCCGTGATCGACGGCGCTCCGGAGAGCCTGGTGGTCCGAGTGGCGCCACTCGAGTCCAGCGACCCCGTCTTCCCGTCGTACGACCTCGACGGGCAGTTCCGACTGATCGGCCACGTCGCGGAGACGACGGACCTGCCGCTGCCGAAGCTGTGGTGGTCCGAACCCGACGACGGACCGCTGGGCGCGCCGTTCTTCGTGATGAGCCGAGTCGACGGCCGGATTCCCCCGGATGTGATGCCCTACACCTTCGGTTCGTGGGTCACCGAGGCCTCCGCCGAAGAGCGCGCGGAGATGGCGCGCCGCAGCGTCGCGGTGATCGCCCAGGTGCACGCCGCACCCACCGACGGGGCCGCCGTGGATCAGCCGCTCCCGGGCGAGACCGCCCTGCAGGCGCACATCCGTCGTCTCCGCGACTTCTATACGTGGGCCAGCCGCGACGGCGAAGGCGCACCGCTCATCGAACGCGGCTTCGCGTGGGTGCAGGAGAATCTGCCGGCCGAATCCGAGCCGGTCCTCTGCTGGGGCGATGCACGGATCGGCAACATGATCTACGACGAGTTCACTCCTGCCGCCGTGCTCGACTGGGAGATGGCCGCCCTCGGGCCGCGCGAGCTCGACGTCGCGTGGATGATCTTCCTTCACCGCTTCTTCCAGGACCTCACCGAAATGGCCGGGATGGAGGGGCTCACCGACTTCCTGACCCGCGAACAGGCCGCCGCCGATTACCAGGCCGCGACCGGTCACGAGCTCCGCGACCTCGACTTCTACACGCTGTACGCGGCACTCATCCACGCCGTCGTGATGTACCGAATCCAAACGCGCGCAATACACTTCGGCCAGGCGGCCGCACCGGACGACCCCGACGACATGATCATGCACCGCAGGACCCTGGAAGCCATGCTCGACGGCACCTACTGGGGGTCGATCAAGTGACGCTCTCCCCCATGGACGACTACCCCGTCCACCAGATCCCCGAAGTGATCCGGCACGTCGGCACGTCGGACCGAAACTTCTACGACCGCTACTACTTCAACTGCCACCGCCGACTGTCCAGCACTGCAGCCACATCCGACGATCCGTGGTTCATCTTCGGGCTCGGCGTGTACCCGAATCTCGGCGTGGTGGACTGCTTCGTGGTGGTGCGTCGCGGCGACGACCATCTCGTCGTGCGCGGTTCGCGCGCACTCGGCGCCGACCGCAACGACCTGCAGGTGGGGCCGTTCCGCGTCGAGGTGCTCGAGGGCCTGCAACGCCTGCGGATCTCGTTGGAGCCGGGTCACGGCGCGGTGTCGTTCGATCTGGAGTTCACCGCCGATGCGCCCGCGGTCCTCGAGCCGCGACACTTCCAGCGCCAGCTCGAGCGAGTCACGTTCGACACCCAGCGCTTCGTGCAGACCGGCGACTGGACCGGCACGCTCACCGTCGACGACGACGCGTTCGTCGTCGAACCCGAGAACTGGCGCGGCAATCGCGACCGGTCATGGGGTGTGCGCCCGGTGGGCGAGGCGGAGCCGCCCGGTCGTCGTGCGGCCGAGAGCGGATCCAACAGCTTCTTCTGGATCTACTCGGTGATGCGCTTCGACGGCTTCGCGGTGGTCGTCGTGGTGCAGGAGACCCGCGAGGGCGAGCGCATCATGGGCGACGCCCGGCTGGTCTGGGACGACCCGACCCGCGACGTCGAGTGGCTGGGCCGCGTCGAGCACGACATCAGCTTCATCCCCGGCGGCCGCGAACCCGGTGCCGCCACACTGCGATTCATCAAGCCGTCGGGTGCGACGACGACGGTCGAGTGCACGCCGCAGCTGGCCAACTTCATCGGCTTCGGCACCGGCTACGGGTTGGAGCAGGACTGGCGCCACGGGATGTGGCAGGGTGAGGAGAAGGTGGAGTCGCTACGACTCAAGATCTCCGAGCTCGACGCGACGATGAAGCTCTTCTGCCCGGTGGACTACCTGGCGTCGTTCCGACTCACGTCCGACGACGGCACGGTCCACCAGGGCGAAGGCCTCTTCGAGTTCTCGGTGATCGGCCCGCACGATCAGTACGGGTTCGCCGACTACGTGGACGTCGCGCCCGAGTAGTGCTCCCAGCCCTGGCGGAGGGCGTCGGTGAAGACTTCCGCCGGCTGGGCGCCGGAGATCACGAAGTGCCGGTTGAGCACGAAGTACGGCACGCCCTGGCAGTTCAATTCGTGGGCGAGCTTCTCGTCGTCGCGCACGGCCTGCGCGTAGCGGGTCTCGTCGGCGAGCACCTCGCGGACCTGCGCTTCGTCGAAGCCTTCGGCGACGGCGATCTCGACCAGCCGCTCGTGGCTGCCGAACAGCGGGCGTTCATCGCCGAAGTTGGCGTGCAGCAGCGCGAGGAGCATGTCCTCGGCGCGCCCGCTCTCGGCGGCGAAGTGCACCAGGCGGTGCATGTCGAAGGAGTCGCCGAAGTCGCGCCCGGACGTGATGTACGGAAGACCGAACTCCTTGGCCTTCTCGGCGAGCTGGAGTTCACCGTTGGCCGAATCTTCCGGCGAGAAGCCGTACTTCTCCGCCAGATGATCGACGACGTTGCCCGACGCGCCGCGTTCCTGGTTCGGATCGAGCTCGAAGGACCGGTGGATCACCTCGATCTGATCGGCCTTGTCGAAGTCGCCGAGCCCGACGAGAAACTGGTGCACTCCCAGGTAACAGAACGGACAGTTGATGTCCGACCAGATCTCGACCTTCATGCGTGCTCCCTCTGCAGTCTGCGCCACCCCTCCATGGAACCATCCCACCGAACCCGCCCTTCGACAAGCTCGGGGAACGCCGTCGACAACCTCCTCGTCGGCTGATCTCGTCGAAGCCCCCCACTCACCGCCCGCTCCCCGAACTCGTCGCGGGGTCCTGGCAAGATGACACCCGCGCCCCCATAGCCCAATTGGCAGAGGCAGCGGACTTAAAATCCGCGCAGTGTCGGTTCGAGTCCGACTGGGGGCACGGCGTCGCCGGTTGTAGCGGCCGACTCTCCGGAGCTGAGAGTGCGTAGCACTCGGCGAGGTCACACCCCTCGAATTTCCCCGGGTGACCACAGTCAGCCGCACCCGGAACTCAGCCATGGGCGCTAGTTCTGTGTCCTGCCAGGCCCCTTAGCGGTGCCTTTCAGGACGTAAAACTTTTCGAAAGCGGCAGGGTCCGGGCTGAGCAGCGTTCAGTGTCGGCTCGAGTCCGACTGGGGGCATCACCCGGCTCAGCTGGCGATAGCGCGCCAGACGCGGCGACGCTACCGTCGAATACTGAAGTCTCCACCGATAGCTGTGTAGCCAGAAGGAACCGCCATGAAGATCATCTCGGCCATCAGTCGTGCGCTGACCGGTATCCCCTACGTCATCCTCGGTTACGGTGCGGCGACCGCGCCCGGACAGCGCGTCGACGCCGCCGGCGCCATGCTGGCCCCGGTGCGAAGCGCCGTTCCGGTCCCGGTGAACGACGAAGCCATCGTCCGCCTCAACGGCGCCGCCCAGGCGGTGGCCGGCGGCATGCTGACCGCAGGCCTCTACCCGCGCGCCTCCGCCGGTGTGCTGCTCGCGTCGCTGGTCCCGACCACCGTCGCCGGCCATGCCTACTGGAACCACGAGGATCCGCAGATGCGGGCCATGCAGCAGGTCCAGTTCCTCAAGAACGTCGCCATGGCCGGTGGCCTGATCGCCATCGCCGCCAAGAAGAAGTAGTCGCAGCAATTGCCCGAATCCCTTAGGGCTGCACGGCTTTCGCCACGCTGATGCACTGAGTGATCCATGCCCGCTCGGAGCTGTCGAGGTCGCGTCGCATCCGCTTCGCGTCCTCGACGGCCCAGTGGGCGTTGAGCACCATGCGCACGATCACCCAGTCGCGGGCGCGCTCCTCGTCGAACCCGGCCGCCTCCACCGCGGTGAAGAATCGCCGCTGGATCGACTCGCGCAGATAGCCTGCCATCTCGTCCCAGCGGTTCCACAGCAGCGGGGCGATCTCGTAGTGCGGATCCCCCGACATCGGCTGCGGATCGATCACCAGCCAGGGCTCACGCTCGGCGGCCAGGACGTTCTCGTAATGCAGGTCGCCGTGAATGATCCGGCCGTCGGTGGCGGCGTCGACGACGAAGTCGCGGCCCAGGCTCAGCGCTTGGTCGATCAGACGGCGCGGCACCGGCATGTCCCGTACATCCGCCGCCATCGCGTCGAGCCACCGCTGGAGGTAGCCGCTCAACGGGTCAAACCGCGGCGACGCAGGCTTGTGCAGCCGCCCGTAGAAGCCCGCGATGAGCTCGCACGCCTGCAGGTCCCATTCCTCTCTCAAATCCGTCGACCCCAACCGCTCCAGCAGCATCGCGCGCCGCGCCGGATCGACGCGATACAGCCGCACCGCGCCGTCGCCTCCCCAGAGCTGCAGTGCCACATGCTCGTGCGCGGTCTCGGCGCTGCCGTCGAAGCCCACTTTCAGCACCGAGGCGCGGCCGTCGGACTCCCGCACCGGCACGACGATCGACGCGAATCCCTGCATGGGATCGCCGGTGGGCGTCAGCTCCCACTCCGCCACCAGGTCGTCGCATCGCCGTCCGAGTCCGTCCAGCCACGCCGCCCAATCCGGTCCCAACGCACGCTGTTTCGCTAGGCCCGCCGGAATCTCCACGACGACAGCGTAGTGCTGCCACAGGCCGCTGTCGGATCGCGGCACCGGCATTAGAATCGGTCCCATGCTGGCAAAGGTGTGCGGACTGACCGCGGTCGACGACGTCGAGGTGGCGGTGGGCGCCGGGGCGGACGCCATCGGTGTGGTGATGAATCGCACCAGCCCGCGCGCGGTGGACGCGGACCTGGCCCGGCGCATCATCGCCGCGGCCGACGGCGCCGTGGACACCGTGCTCGTGGTGAACGACATGCCGTCGGCCGACGCGGCCCGCCTCGCCCAGGAGATCGGCGCGTCGATCCTGCAATTGCACGGCACCTACACCGAAGCGGACTTCGCCGCGGCCGCTGCGATCTTCCCGCGGCTGTGGCGTGCCACGTCGCTCGCCCACTCCCCTGACCTGCGCGTCGGCACCTACGGCGAGGAGGCGTTACTGCTCGATGCCCCGCGCCCGGGCTCCGGTGAGCAGTGGGACCTCTCCGCGCTCACCGGCCGCGCACCGGACGGCCACTGGCTCCTCGCCGGCGGCCTGCGACCGGACAACGTGGCCGCGGCCATCGCCGCCGTCGCCCCCTGGGGCGTCGACGTCTCCAGCGGCGTCGAGTCGTCGCCCGGCGTCAAGGACCACGGACTGATCCGCGCTTTCCTGGCCGAGGTGTGCGCGGCCTCACGCTGAATTCTCCTTGCCGACAAAAGTGTTAGTCAGTAACACTTGTTGGCATGTCCTCTGCACTCTTTCGGCTCGGCCGCTTCTCGTTCCGCCACAAATGGTGGGTGATCGGCACCTGGGTGGCGCTGCTCGCCATCATGGGTGGCCTGGTCGCCGGGCTCAATCCCAAGTTCGCCAAAGACTTCGAACTGCCCGGCACCGACGGCGGCATCGCCATGGAGCAGATGCAGGAGAAGTTCCCGGCATTGTCCGAACAGCAGATGAAGGCGCGCACCACCGTCGTCATCGCCGCCGACGACGGCCTCGCCGCGCACACCGCGCAGATCGAGACTCTGACCACAGAGCTCGCCGCCCTGCCGTCGGTGACCGATCCGAAGCAGATCGTCGATCCGGTCCTCGTCGCCCAGTCCGATCCGGCGATGGCCTCGCAGGTGCTGTCCGACGACGGCAAGATCGGCCTCATCAGTGTCGGCCAGGACATCGACCTAATGGAGCTCGAACCCGCCGACAAACAGGCCCTGCTCGACGTCCTCGAACGCAACAGCGGCAACGGCCTGCAGGTGGAGGCCACCAGCGGCGTCATGGGCGCCATGAGCGGCGGCGGTACCGCTGAAGCACTGGGCTTCGGCGTCGCCTTCGTGGTGATGATCGTCGCCTTCGGTGCGCTGATCGCGGCCTTCATCCCGCTGATCACCGGCATCGTCGGTGTCGGCCTCACCATGCTGATGCTGATGGTCTCCGCGTCGTTCATGACTGTGAACCAGGCGGCCACCGGCATCGTCCTGATGCTCGGCATCGCCGTCTCGATCGACTACGCGCTGTTCATCGTGTCCCGCTTCCGCAATGAGGTGCAGCGCGGCGGCTCACCCGCCGACGCGGCCGGACGCGCGGTCGGTACCGCCGGTACGGCGGTGGTCTTCGCCGGCCTCACCGTGATCATCGCGGTCGTCGCCCTGATGGTGATCGGGATTCCGCTGATCACGCAGATGGGCATGGGCGCCGCCGTCGCGGTCCTGGTGGCTGTGCTGTCGGCCATCACGCTGATCCCGGCCATCCTCGGCGCCGTCGGACGCTTCGCGTTCACGCCGCGGATCCCGTGGATCCGCCACGCCGAACCGTCCGACGACGTCGACACCCTCGGCGTGAAGTTCGGCCGCGCGATCGTCGCCAAACCGATCCCGTTCATCGTCGTGGGCCTCGCGATCCTGGTGGCCGCGGCCATCCCGGTCAAGGGCATGGAGCTGGGCCTGGATATGACCGCCGACGACGAGATCGCCGCGCAGCAGCTGGTCAAGAAGGGCTTCGGCGAGGGCATCAACGGACAGCTGTTCGTGGTGGTCGCCGCCGACGACGACGCCGACGTGGCACCTGCCGCCGAGCGCACCGTGGCCGACATCAAGAAGCTGCCCGACGTCTACCAGCCCGAGTCCGTGGCCTGGATGGGCAACGGCACCGACCCGGCCAATCCCAACGCCGGCGCGAACACCGCGCTCATCGTGGTGACGCCGCTCAGCTCGCCGTCGTCCACCGAAACGCACGACCTGATGGAGTCCATTCGCGCACTGAGCCCGACTCTGGAGCAGCAGCGCGCGCAGCTGCACGTGGGCGGACAGACCGCGATCATGTCCGACCTGTCGACCAAGCTCGACAAGGCGCTGATCCCGTACATCGCAGTGGTCGTGGGCCTGGCGTTCCTGATCATGATCGCCGTGTTCCGCTCCATCTGGGTGCCGCTGATCGGCACCATCGGATTCGTCTTCTCCGTGCTGGCCACGTTCGGCATCACCACCGCGGTGTTCACCGACGGATGGCTGGGCCTGATCGAGAATCCGCGTCCGCTGCTGAGCTTCCTGCCGATCTTCCTGGTCGGCGTGGTCTTCGGCCTCGCCATGGACTATCAGGTGTTCCTGGTGACACGTATGCGTGAAGAATTCCTGCACGGCATGTCGCCCAAGGACGCGATCGTGGCCGGTTACCGCCACGGCGGTCGCGTGGTGACGTCGGCCGCGATCATCATGATCAGCGTCTTCGCCGCCTTCATGCTGTCCCCGGAGACCACCAACAAGATGCTCGGCTTCGCGCTCGCCATCGCCGTGTTCTTCGACGCCTTCATCATCCGCATGATCGTGGTGCCCGCGGTGATCTCGCTGCTCGGCGAGAAGGCCTGGGGTCTGCCGCGCTGGCTCGACAAGCTGGTCCTCAACTTCGACGTCGAGGGCAGTTCCGTCCGCCACCGCGGTGTCGGCACCACGGCCGAAGAAGAGGTCGCCCTGACATGACCGGAGAATCCCGGCTCGGGGTGCGCGCCCAGAACAAGGCGCGCACCCGGAGCGCGATCCGTTTCGCCGCCCTCGACCTGGTGACCAAACAGGGCTATCACGCGACGACGGTGGCGCAGATCGCCGAGGCTGCCGGCGTCTCGCATACCACCCTGTTCCGCTACTTCGAGTCCAAAGAGCAGGTGCTGATCAGCGACGACCTGGTCGAAGCACGGTTGGAGATCTTCGAGAACGCACCCGCCGGCCTCAGCCACTTCGATCTGCTACGGCACATCCTGCGCGAGCTGTTCGCCATCGGAATGGCCGACGAGTGGGCGGCGAACCCCGATCGCGCACACCTGCTACGCAGCGAACCCACGCTCCGGATGGCCAACCAGCTCGCCCTGGACGGCATGCTCCAGGAAGGCATCGCCCTCATCGCCGCATACACCGGCACCGATGAGTCGAGCCTGTCGCTGCGGGTCTTCATCGCCGCCGTCTCCGGGGTGCTGATGCACATCGTCGAGCGTGCCACCCTCCCCGACGAGGAGACCCTCGCCGAGCTCCTGGAGGCCATGGACCTCCTGGAGCGGGGGCTGCCGCTGTAACCTCACTCAGCATGACCGTTCCGGGGGATCGCAGTGGCACCATGCTGGGCCCGTACCGCCTCGTCCGACTGCTCGGGCGCGGCGGTATGGGCGAGGTGTACGAGGCGGTCGACACCGCCAAAGACCGCACTGTGGCACTCAAGCTGCTGCCACCGCAGCTGGCGCACGACGACGAGTACCGGACCCGCTTCCTGCGCGAATCGCAGACCGCGGCGCGCCTCAGCGATCCGCACGTCATCCCGATCCATGACTTCGGGGAGATCGACGGCCAGCTGTTTCTGGACATGCGGATCGTCGACGGCCAGGACCTGCGCGCCCTGATCCGGCAGGGCCCGGTGCCCGCCGACCAGGCGGTCGCGATCATCGAGCAGATCGCCGGTGCGCTCGACACCGCCCACCAGGCCGGGCTGACACACCGCGACGTGAAGCCGGAGAACATCCTGCTCGACCGCCGCGGGTTCGCCTACCTCGTCGACTTCGGGCTCGTGCAATCGGCCGGGCAGACGTCGCTGACCTCCACCGGTTCGGCGATCGGCTCGTTCAACTACATGGCGCCCGAGCGCTTCGGCACCGGCGCGCCGGTGGGCCCGCCCGCCGACGTCTACGCGCTCACCTGCGTGCTGTACGAATGCCTCACCGGAGCGAAGCCGTTCGGCGACGACAGCATGGAACAGATCATCGCCGGGCACCTGCACCGGCCGTTGCCGCCGACCGGCGGACCGCTGGACGCGGTGATCGCCCACGGCACCGCGAAGGATCCGGCGCAGCGCTTCGCCTCGGCCGGCGCGCTCGCCACCGCCGCGCGCCAGACCCTGAACGGCCGGCCGCCCGTCCTCCCGCACGCGACGACCCAGGTGGCGCCGGTCGGCGCCCTGGGTACGCTGCCGCCGCAGCCGCCGATTTCGCCGCAGCCGGTCCCGCCGCAGGGGTCGAACCGCTCGATGAACCTCGTTCTGGCCGGCATCGCCGCGGTCGCCGTGTTCGCCGCCGTCGGAACTGCGATCGCGTTGTGGCCCAGTGGAAACGACGACGATCCAGACCTCGCCGCCACATCGGTCACCACCACGATCGAGGCGAAGACCACCACGATCACCGAATCGGCGGCCGACGAACCGTCGACCACCGCAACCAGCGCACCGAGCAGGACGACGACCACGCTCACCCCGACGTCGACGCGCGGCACCGGCGACCTCGGCCTGTCGACGCCGATCACCACGCCGAGTTGCACGGGCGAGACCGTCACCTTCGTCTTCAACGCGATCACGCCGGGCGCGTACGCACAGGAGGTCGCCGCGGCACTGCAGCAGCATCCGGGAGCGTCGTACCTGCGCACCGATCAGGCCTGCGCGTCGCTCAAGCAGTCCCAGGACGGTAACCCGATCTACGCCGTCTACTACCCCGGCGCCACGGTGTCGGAGACGTGCGCCATCAAGTCCCGCATCGGCGGCGGCAGCTACTCGCGGCGACTGGATCACTCCACCGCGGTCGGCACCGAGATCTGCTGACCGGGCAGCGGCGCCGGGCGAGCTCGATTCCGACTGTGATGTTGGCAACTCCGAGCCCGGACAGCCTGGCCCGGTCGGCCCTGAAATGCCGGGTGGCAGCACTGATGTCTTCAACCCAACGCTGAGGCGAACGGTCCGAATCGTTCACCTTGAGGCGCTACCATCCAGTCGTGCTGGAAAACCTGAACAAGAAGGCCAAGAGTGTCGGCCTGCACATCGCCGATGCGAAGAAGCCGAAGCTGTACACGATCCGCAAGATCAAGAACGGCAAACTGGTCGCGAAGAACGTGTCCGGAGACGAGGCACTGCAGATCATCAAGAAGTACAAGTGATCCCAGGCGCCAGGTTCGTCGCGCAGGCTGCGTTGCGACCCGCGCGATTCCTACTCGACCTTCCCGACGGTTCACGTCCCAGCACCGTGACCTGACCGGCCACCTCGTGGTGATCACCGGCGCCTCCTCGGGCATCGACGAAGCCGCCGCCCATCAATTCGCCGACGCGGGCGCCGAGGTGATCGCCGTCGCGCGCGACCTCGACCGACTCACCGCCGTCTGCGATGCGCTCACTCGGACCGGTGCCACCGCCCACCCGATGACCGCGGACCTGTCCGACGTCGACGCCGCCGCCGACCTCGCCGCGCAGATCCAGGCTCGCTTCGGTACCCCGGAGGTGCTCGTGAACAACGCCGGCCGTTCCATCCGCCGCTCGGTCCTCGACACCGTCGACCGCTTTCACGACTACGAGGGCACCATGGCGCTGAACTACTTCGGCGCGGTCCCCCTGACCACCGCGCTCCTGCCCGCGATGCAGAATCGGGGCCGCGGCCGCATCATCAATGTCGTGACCTGGGGCGTCGCCGCCGGTTCCATGCCCAAGTTCAGCGCCTACCACGCGTCCAAGGCCGCACTCGCCGCCTTCGGCCGCAGCCTGGACGACGAGTGCCGCGGCACCGGCGTCACCGTCAGCAACGTGGGCTTTCCCCTGGTGCGCACCCCGATGATCGCTCCCACCGCCGACTACGACGACGCCGTCGCGCTGTCCGCGGAGGAGGCGGCGAGCTGCATCGAGCAGGCGGCGAAGACCGGCGAGGCCGAGATCTATCCGCGCTACGCGGTGGCCCTGCGCGCCGTCGCCGAGGTGTCGCCCCGCTGGGCGGGCGATCTGATCCGACGCGCCGGAATCTGAGACACTAGCGGGCATGGCCGACTTCATGTCCCGCGCAGACCTCGACTTCCTCCTCCACGACTGGCTGGACGTCGCCGCACTCACCGAACGGCCGCGCTTCGCCGAGCACTCGCGCGAGACCTTCGACGCGGTCCTCGACCTCAGCCACGACATGGCCGCCAAACTGTACGCGCCGCACAACAAGAAGTCGGACCAGACCGAACCGCAGATCGGACCGGACGGCAAGGTGGTTCTGCTCGACGAGATCGCGACCGCGGTGCACGCGTTCGCCGAGGCCGGCCTCAACGCCGGCTCGTTCGACGAGGAGCTGGGCGGAATGCAGTTGCCGCACACCGTTTCTCGCGCGTCGATGGTGAACTTCCAGGCCGCGAACGCGGCGACGTCGTCGTACAGCTTCCTCACCGTCGGCAACGCGAACCTGCTGGCCAAGTACGGCTCGCCCGAGCAGATCGACACCTGGGTGCGCCCCATGCTCGAAGGCCGTTTCTCGGGCACCATGTGCCTGTCCGAGCCGCAGGCCGGATCGTCGCTCGCCGACATCACCACCCGCGCGGTCCCCCAGGGCGACGGCACCTACGCGATCACCGGCACCAAGATGTGGATCTCGGCCGGCGACCACGAGATCACCGAGAACATCGTGCACCTCGTCCTTGCCAAGGCACCCGGCGGCGGCCCCGGCACCAAGGGCATCTCGCTGTTCGTGGTCCCCAAGTTCCTCACCGACGGCACCCGCAACGACGTCGCACTGGTCGGCCTCAACCACAAGATGGGCAATCGCGGCACCACCAACGCGCTGCTCAACTTCGGCGACGGTAGTTTCCCGGTCGACGGCGTCACCGGTGCCGTCGGCTATCTGGTCGGCGAGGAGCACAACGGCCTCCGGTACATGTTCAACATGATGAACGAGGCCCGGATCGGCGTCGGCTTCCTCGCCACCGCCCTCGGTTACGCCGGCTACCTGCAGTCGGTGGAGTACGCGAAGACCCGCGAGCAGGGCCGTCCCGTCGACGCCAAGGGGCCGGACGTGGCACCGGTGCCGATCATCGAGCACGCCGACGTGAAGCGAATGCTGTTGGCGCAGAAGGCCTACGCCGAAGGTGCACTGGCACTCGGTCTGTACGCGTCCCGGTTGGTCGACGACGAGATGACCGCACCGGACGAGGCCGACCGCGCGCGGGCACACACCCTCCTGGAAGTCCTCACCCCGATCGTGAAGAGCTGGCCCAGCCAGTGGTGCCTGGAGGCCAACAGCCTCGCGATCCAGGTGCACGGCGGGTACGGCTACACCCGCGAGTTCGATGTGGAGCAGTACTACCGCGACAACCGCCTCAACCCGATTCATGAAGGCGCACACGGGATTCACGGGCTCGACCTGCTGGGCCGCAAGGTGATCATGAACTCCGGTGAAGGCTTCGCCGTGCTGGCCGACGCCGTCGGCGCCACGGTGGCGCGCGCTGCCGAGGCGGGCGGGGACGCCGCGGTCTACGGCGACGCTCTCGCCGCGTCGCTCGCGCGCCTCGCCGAGGTGACCGCGGCGGCGTGGGCGTCGGGCGACCCGGCACTGGCCCTGGCGAACGCCACCGCGTACCTCGAGGCCGCGGGGCACATCGTGATCGCGTGGATGTGGTTGGAGCAGCTGCTGGCCGTCGGCGACCGCGCGGGCGACTTCTTCAGCGGCAAGCGTGCCGCGGCCCGGTACTTCTTCACCTACGAGCTCCCGAAGACCGGCCCGCAGCTCGACCTGGTGGCCGCCGGCGACCGCACCACGCTCGACGCCGACCCCGCCTGGTTCTGAGGTCGTTCGAACGGTTGAACCTGTGTCCTCCATAACGGGGAAACGCTCGGTATCCGCACCGACCGGCCGCAACCCTGAACATAACCTGAGCGCGCATTAACAACTTCTGAGCATTGGAGACACATGCACGCTCTTCGCCCCACCCTCCGCCAGACCGCGGCCGCGGTCGGCACCGCCTCCGTCGGCGCCGCGATCATCGCCGGCAGCACGCTGGCACCCCTGCCCACGGAAGCGCCGGCTTCAGCACCCGCCGTCGTCGAAGCCTCCCCCGAACTGTCCGCGGCCTTCGGCATTCTCGGTGGCGAGGCCTACGACACCAGCAAGGTCCTCAACGTTCCGGCGGGGACCGACCTGGCGATCGCGCTCGGGCCGGGCGGAGCCAGCGCGGTCGGCACCAAGGGCTCGGTCAGTCTCGCCTTCGCGCTCGGAGGTCTAGCAACTGCGACTTCCGTGGAGATCCCGGAGTACAACCTGAAGCTGGCGAATTCGGCATGCGTTGGAATGCTGACCTTTGCGGTCGCCTCCGGCGGGGCCGGTTGCTTCAACGTGCTCGGCCTCGGCGCGAACCTCAATGTCCCCGCGAGCACCCTGGCGCTGAACCTGTTCAACCCGCTGGCCCTCATTCCGACCCTGCTCGGCATGGATCCGATCGAAGGCATGAAGCCCAACATCGCCACCGTCACGCTGGGCGGCGACAAGGGCATCGAGTTCAGTTCGGACTACTTCGGCAAGAAGGACACGGCCGCGCCGACCCAGCTCGCCGGCGGCGACACGACGAGCCGCAACGCCCTCAGTTTCGGGGTTACCGACACCGACACCGGCACCAACGCCGACACTAACATCAACACCAACACCAACGCCGACACCGACACCACGACGGCGATCGAACTGCCCGCGTCTGGCACCACCAGCAGCCAGAGCAGCAGCAACAATCTCGACCTCGAGTGATCTCACCGAGATCGTAAAGAAAAGGGTTTCGACTCGCTGCCATGCACGCAGCGAGTCGAACCTTTTTCGATGGTAGACCCGGTCGGTGAAGCTGACCGGCCCGGTCAGTGCTCCGCGAGCCAGGCCAGCACGTCGTCGAGCACCTGCTCCTGCTCGGGCTCGTTGAAGATCTCGTGGTAGAGCTCCGGGTAGATCGTGGTGGTCACGTCGGAGCCGCCGCCGAGTTCCCCGATCAGGCGGGTGCCGTCGGCGTTGGCCAGGACATCGCTGCCGCCGTGCAGGGCCAGCGTCGGGACGCTCAGCGTGGGCAGACGTTCGGGGAACGACGCCATGGCGCCGACCAGCGCGCCGCCGAGGCCGGCCGGAATCTTGCCGTGCCACACCAGCGGATCGGCCTCGTACGCGGCGACCACCTGCGGATCGCGGCTCACCCCGGAGGCGGGCAGCGCAGTGGCGGGCAGCCCCGGCAGCAGTCGGCCCAGCACCGGCGCGAGCTTCACCATCACCGGCGGCAGATCGTCGCCCGGGACCACGGCGGGCCCGGACAGGACCAGCCCGGTGAGCTGATCGGGGTGGTTGAGGGCGTAGTCGAGCGCGATGGCGCCGCCCATGCTGTGGCCGAGCATGTACAGCGGCAGGCCGTCGCGCTGCACGCTCGCGATGACCCGTTCCAGATCGGCGCCGAAGTCACTGAAGTCGCTGACGCCCAGTCGCTTGCCGCCCGAGCGCCCGTGACCCGCGTGGTCGGGGGCGATCACCACGTAGCCGGCGGCGGTCAGCCGGTCGATCACGTGGCCGTAGCGGCCCGCGTGCTCGCCGAGACCGTGCACCAGCGCGACGACGCCGATCGGGTCGTTCTCCGGGCGATGCACGTCGTAGACGATGGTGCGTCCGCGACGCCCCTGCAACGAACGCTCTTCGGAAATCATACGACTGCTCCTTCTTACTGTTCTGCCGCGGTGGGCTCGGGGCCGCCGACGATGTCGGGGCGGGCGAACGGAAGCCGTTCCCACATCAGCGGGAACAACACTCCGGCCAGCAGACCGCCGATCAGCGGCGCCAGCCAGAAGACCCACAGCTGCGGCAGTGCGCCGTCGCCGTTGAAGAACGCGACCGCCGTCGACCGTGCCGGATTCACCGACGTGTTGGAGATCGGAATCGAGATGAGGTGGACCAGCGTCAGCGCGAACCCGATCGCCAGACCCGCGAAACCGATCGGTGCCCGACCGTGGGTGGCGCCCAGAACGATGAGCACGAAGAATCCGGTCAGGATCACCTCGGCGACGATCACCGACCCTAGGGAGTACAGTCCGGGCGAATGGTCGCCGTAGCCGTTTGCCGCCATGTTGCCGGTCGCACTGAAACCGGGCTTGCCGTTGGCGATCAGGAACAGCGCGGCACCGGCCAGCAGTCCGCCGATCACCTGGGACAGCCAGTAGCCGGGCAGATCCTTCCAGGGGAAGCGCCCGCTGACCGCGGCGCCCAGGGTCACGGCCGGGTTGAAGTGGCCGCCGGAGATCCAGCCCACGGCGTAGATCATGGTCAGCACCGAGAGACCGAAGGCCAGCGAGACGCCGAGGAAGCCGATGCCGAGTTGGACCTTGCCTACTGCACCGTCCTTGTCGACCAGGAAGGTGGCCGCGAAGATGGCGCTGCCACAACCGCCGAATACCAGCCAGAACGTGCCAAATGCCTCGGCCAACCACTTGGCGGGCTTGGAGTCAGAACTCACACAGGCTCCTCAATCGATGAATGCTCTTCGTCAATCGTAGGAGACAAGCCTCGTCGGACGGCGGACGGTCAAGCCCTGCTCCGGTCCGGCTTGTCGCCGAAGCCCAGCAGACCCACCACGCCGCGGCCGGCCGACTCGATCACCCCGAGCGGGCGCATCGCGACCTCGCCCAGCGCCACCAACTGCTCCACCTGGCCGACGACCCGTTCCAGACGCGTCACCACACCGGCCATACGGTTGACCGTCGTGTCGACTTTGTCCAGGGAGGTGTTGAGCCGTTCCAGGGTGGTCTCGAGATTCTCGATCGCGCCGTCGAGCTCGCCGATGGTGCCGGTCAGCCCCGCCAGCACCGGGCCCATGTCGCCGAGAATGCCCTCGACCTGATCCACCGTCTGGTCCGCGTTCATCGCCGCCTGTGCGAGCTTGCGCAGTCGTTGCCGCTCGCGGGCAGGTCGGTCATTCATGGGATTGATGGCCATACCGTTGATTATGACCGGCCGGGAATAGGTTTCGGTTGCGTTCGGTTACACGGGTTGAGATACTTCAAATCTGAACTAGCTGGAGGAACCCCATGCCCGCCGTGACCGCAGACACCCTGTCCCTGCCCCGCCTGACCGAGGCCGGCCCTGCCGACTCCGAGCGCACCGTCGTCTCGGTGACCAGCGGGCCGCGCTCCTACGAAGGCGAAGGCTTCCCCGTGGTGCGCGCCTTCGCCGGCGTCTCGGCGGCCGCCCTCGACCCGTTCATCCATATGGACCAGATGGGCGAGGTGGAGTACGAGCCGGGCGAACCGAAGGGCACCTCCTGGCACCCGCACCGTGGTTTCGAGACCGTCACCTACATGATCGACGGCCTGTTCCAGCACCAGGACTCCGCCGGTGGCGGTGGCCTGATCACCGACGGTGCGACGCAGTGGATGACCGCCGGATCGGGCATCCTGCACATCGAGACCCCGCCAGCCGAGCTCGTGGAGTCCGGCGGCACGTTCCATGGCATTCAGCTGTGGGTCAACCTGCCGGCCAAGGACAAGTTCCTCACGCCGCAGTACCAGAACCTCGAGGGCGGACAGTCGGCACTGGTCTCCTCGTCCGACGGCGGCGCCCTGCTCCGCGTCATCGCCGGCGACATCGACGGCCACGCCGGTCCGGGATCCACCCACACGCCGATCGCGTTCGCGCACGCCACCATCGCACCGGGCGCTCAGCTGTCGGTGCCGTGGCGCGAGGACTTCAACGGGCTCGTCTACGTGCTCTCGGGCAACGGCACCGTCGGCGCCGAGCAGCGCCCGATCACCGGCGGACAGCTCGCCGTGCTGGGCAAGGGCGACCGCATCACCGTCGCCGCCGACGCGCACGGGCAGGATTCGCACCGCCCCGCGATGGAGGTCCTGCTGCTGGGCGGACAGCCCATCCGCGAGCCCGTCGCCGCCTACGGACCGTTCGTGATGAACACCCGCGAGCAGTTGGTCCAGGCCATCGAGGACTACCAGGCCGGCCGTCTCGGCGTGATCCCCGACGACGCGCTGATGCCGCACGTCATGCGATGAACCTGACCATCGACGACGCCGATCCGCGGAGTCGGGCGTGGCGCCTGTTCATCGAGACCAGCGCACGCCTGACCACCGCGATCGACGAGCAACTCCGCAGCGAATCGGAGATGACCCTCTCCGACTTCCACGTGATGCTGATCCTGTCCGAGGCGCCCGACCAGCGCCTTCGGATGAAGGAGATCGCGCAGCGGATGGTGTTCACCGCCTCCCGTCTGACCTATCAGGTGGACAGTTTGTGCAAGCGAGGGTGGGTGCGCCGCGAAAAGGTCCCCGAGGACGGCCGGGGCAGCTACGCGATCCTCACCGACGAGGGACGCGCAGCCTTCGAGGCCGCCGCCCGCGGCCACCGCGACCTGGTGAACCACCTGTTCTTCACTCCCCTCTCCCGCAATGACGGTCAGGAGCTGGTCGACATCATGACCCGGCTCGCTGAACCTCTCGACCGAATGGAATAGAGCATGTCCGTCGAACTACGCCCCGCCGCCGACCGCCACTACTGGGCCAACGAATGGCTCACGTCCTGGCAGAGCTTCCCGGCCACCGGCAACTACGACCTGTTCGGCAATGCGCACGGCGTCCTGGTGGTGCACAACGACGACGTGGTGGCCGCCGGCGAAGGCTTGGACGCGCACCAGCACCAGAACATGGAGATCCTCACCTGGGTCCTCGAAGGCGCTGTGCGACATAAGGATTCCCGCGGCCACGAGTTGGTCCTGCAGCCGGGCACGCTCGGCTACATGCGCGCCGGTAGCGGTATCACGCACTCGGAGAAGAACGCCGACACCAGCCACCGCGGCGAGCAGCTGCGCGTGGTGCAGATGTGGGTGGCACCGCACAGCGACGGCCTGGAGCCGTCGCACGCCGAACGCGACCTCGCCGCGGCGCTGGCCTCCGGCGAGCCCGTGGTGGCCGCGTCCGGTCGGGCCGAGCATCGCGACTCGGGCGCCATCGAGATCGCCAACCGCTTCGCCGCGCTGCACCTGGCCCAGCCGCGCGCCGGGCAGGCCATCGAGTTGCCGGCCGCGCCGTTCGGCCACCTGTACGTGGCACGCGGGCAGGTCTCGGTGAACGGCGCCGAGCCGATCGTCGAGGGCGACGCGCTGCGCACCACCGACGCCGGTCCGCTGACCGTGACCGCCGTCGACGACGCGGAAATCGTCTACTGGGAGATGCACGCGGCCTTCGACGTGTGACAGTGGAGGTATGACCCAATCGCCTCTCGCCGACCACGTCGACGCCCAGATGCCCCTCGCCCGCACCGACCTGGCCGAACTCGTGAGCTTCGCGTCGGTGCACGGCGACGCCACCCGCGTCGACGCCAACCGGTCCAGCGCCGAGTGGGTGGCGGCGCAGTTCGCCGAGCTCGGCTTCGACTGCGAGGTGGTCGACACCTCGGACGGATCGCAGGCGATCGTCGGCCACCGGCCGGGGCCGGCCGGCAGTCGTACCGTGGCGCTCTACAGCCACCACGACGTGCAGCCCGCGGGCGACGAATCCCTCTGGACCACACCGCCTTTCGCACTGACCGAACGCGACGGCCGCTGGTACGGGCGCGGCGCCGCCGACTGCAAGGGCAACCTGGTGGCCCACCTGACTGCGTTGCGCGCGGTCGGCGCCGACGCCTCGTGTGGAGTCCGCATCATCATCGAGGGGTCGGAGGAGGCCGGCGGCGAGGGCCTGGAGGATCTGGTCCGGACGCGACCGGAACTGTTCGACGCCGACCTCATCGTGATCGGCGACGCCGGGAACATCGAGGTCGGCGTCCCGACGCTCACCACCAGCCTGCGCGGCGTCGTGAACGTCCGCGTACAGATCGACGCCCTGCACACCGCGGTGCACTCCGGCCAGTTCGGCGGCCCCGCACCCGACGCGATGGCGGCCCTGATCGCTCTGCTCGCCACCCTCCGCGACGCCGATGGCAACACGACGATCGACGGACTGCCCGCCGACCAGCGGTGGACCGGCGCCGAGTACCCGCCCGAGCGGTTCCGCCCGGACGCCGGCGTGCGGGACGGCGTCGACCTCCTGGGATCGGGTACCCCAGCCGACATGGCCTGGGCGCGACCGGCGGTCACCGTCATCGGCGTCGACGCCCCGAGCATCGACGAGTGCGCGGCCGCGATCATCCCGTCGGCCGCCGCGCTGCTCAACCTGCGGATCCCGCCCGGCATCGAGCCGGCCCAGGCCTACGACGCGCTGGTCGCCCACCTCGAGCGCCACGTGCCCTGGCACTGCTCCATCGCGATCAGCTCCGACGCCGCAGGCTCACCGTTCGCCGCGCGCACCGACGGACCGGGCTACGCGGCCCTGACCGCGGCGATGACCGAGGCGTACGACGGCGCGACCGTGGTGCATTCGGGTCAGGGCGGCTCCATCCCCCTGTGCAACGTGCTGTTCGAGACGGTGCCGCGCGCGGAGATCGCACTGCTCGGCGTGGAGGAACCGCAGTGCCGGATCCACGCCCCCAACGAGAGCGTCGACCCGGCGGAGATCCGTCGGACCGCGCTCGCCGAAGCCATCCTGCTGACCAGCTTCTAGTCTCCGTCGTCGCGGCGTCCGCTCCGCCTTACAGGCGGCAGTCCCACACATCCGCGGCAGTCGGCTCCACAGGCTGCAGCCTGGGCTGCCTCCTCTGGGGCGGAGTGCCGCCTTCGGCTAGCAGCGCCCGGCGGGGAACTTGTCGAGGTTGCGCAGCAGCCACTTGCCCACCCGCGTGACCATCGCGGTGCCGTCGCTGAACGATCCGCTGCGCGGTAGGGCCGCCACACTCACGCCGTACTGACCGCGCGGGGTGGTGATCACCGCGAGTTGGCGGACCACCTCCCGGCCGTCGGTGTCCGACGACGGACCCCACCCGCCCTTGACCGCGGCCCGCACTCCGCGCGTGCGGGGCTTCGCGACGCCCCACTGCTGGTTGGGCGCCACGTGGCTCATGTAGTTCAGCACCTGCCCGCTGTCGGGCAGGCACGGCAGGTGCGCGGCGAAGATCGACTGATCGGTGAGTGCCCACGGCGTATGGCCGGGGTAACTGCGCGGGCGGTCCACCTCGGACGACACCTGGGTGATCAGGTCATGCCCCTCGCGCAGCACCGCGGTGACCGCGTCCACGGACCGCTGGCCGCCGCCGAGCACGGCCCACAGGTCTTCGGCGGCGGCGTTGTCGGAGAACTCGATGGCCTTCAGTTCCTGCGGAAGCGCCTCCGCGCCGACGTGGCGCTGCGCCGCGATGGACACCGGCACCTTCAACGTCGACCACGCCCGCGCGGTCTTCAACGAGCCGAACGAGATCGGCACGTCCCCGCCTACCGGGGTGATCGCGACGCCGACCTTCCCTGGCAACGACTTGGCCATCGACTTGGTGAGACTACGAAAGCTCTTGTCCAACTGGGCCTTCGGTACCGTCGCCGCGCCGAGACTCCCGTTGCCGAGGCCGAACGGCAGATCCAACGCGTCGGCGGCCCCCGCCCCCGACATCGTCGCGCAGGTCACCGTGATCGTGACGCCCACCCCGAGCAGAAACCGCCGCACCTTAACCACACAAGCCCCTTACGCCTCACCAGTATCAGAGGTAACACTAGGGATCCCGCGGACGACGGCCAAGCCGTGCCGCCCGCCTGAGACCACGGCGTGGCCTGGCCGTTATCGGAGGCCTGTGGCTATGCGGGCGCGATCAGCACCGGCCGCCGGGCAGCGCCGCCAGGTTCGCCCCGATCCACTCACCCACCTGGTTGAGCGCGGCGATGCCGCTGCCCATCGACGCACCGGGCGCATAGGTGCTGAGTGCGACGGCGGTCTGCTTGCCATCCTTGCGAGTCACGATTCCGATCTGCCGGACCACGTAGCCGCCGTCGGGGCTCGGGCCCCAACCGCCTTTGACCGCGGTGGTGCGGTTGGGGATCACTTCGATGCCCCAGCTCTGGTTGGCCGAGACGCGCCCCATCAATCCCACCACCTCGCTGGAGCCGGGCAGGCAGGGCAGGTGCGCGGTGAAGGTCGCCGCGTCGTCGAGTGCCCACACCGTCTGACCGAAGACAGTGAACTCCGGCCGCGACTTCACCGACGGCACGATCGTGTTCTGGTCGCCGCCCTCGCGCAGCACCGCGGTCACCGCCTGCGCGGCCTGCTCGGCGGTTCCGAGGGAAGCCCACAGCGCTTCGGCGGACCCGTTGTCCGAGTCCACGATGGCCGGCGCCTCAGCGGGGAGCACGCCGTTCTTGCGCTGCGCCGCCAGCGCCAACGGCACCTTGATCGTCGACCAGGCGACCTGCGGCACCTGATCGCCGAAGCTCAGGACCTCACCGCCACCGACCGGCGCAATCGACACCCCGACCGGCTGCCCCAGGGCGGCGCTGAGCGTCGTGAACCGCGCGGCCAGCTTGGCTTTGCTCGGCGCTTTCCCGGCGGACGACGGTGCCGACGCACTCGCGCTCACCGACTGGCTCCCGGTCACGTAGACCACTTCGGTGGCCGTCGGGCCCACCGCGTCGTCGCCGGAACACGCCACAAGAGCGCAGCCGAGGATCACCGCGAGCACCGCGCTGCCGCCTCGACGCATGCTTGCACGACCACCCCGCATGAACGTCCCTCGACTCAGTAGATGTGAACCACGGCGTTGTTGCCGCCGCGGCAGACGACGATCCCAGACTCCGGAACACACGACATCTGATAGGTCTCTCCGGTCACCGGACTGGTGGCGCTGACCACTCGCGCTGCGCCATCGGCACCCGACGACAGATACGCGGACCGCACGTTCTCGGCGAACGGGCAGCTGGTGACACCACTGCCGACACCGACCGCCGAATTGCACGGCGTCGACCCGGCCGGCGGCGCCGCCGGGCCCGTCTGCGTCGGCTGCCCGGTCGGGGGAACGGTCGAGGTCAGAGTGGTGGTCGACGGCGACGCGGCGGTGGCGTCGTCGTTCTTGTTCGCGAAGCCGAAGTAGTAGACGGCCAGGCCGATCAGCGCCGCGACCAGCAATCCGATGAAGCCGACCAGAACCATTTGAGTGGTGCGGCCACCACCCGAATCCGTCGCCTGCGACGACGGATAGCCGACCGGCTGCGGGTAGCCGAGCGGCCCCGACTGCTGCGTCGCCGCGTAGCCGAGCGGTTCCGAGTACACCGGCGTCTGCGCCACCTCGGTCCCGGCGTAGGGCTGCGTCGGCGGCGCGACCTGAATGAACTCCGTCGCCGATTCCTGGCTCAGCGCGGCGCGGGCGGCCGCGGTGAGTTCGGCCGCCGACGCGTAACGGCGCGCCGGGTCCTTGGCCAATCCGCGAGCGAGGACGGCGTCCAGTGCAGGCGGGACGTCGGGGTTCAGGGAACTGGGCGTCGGCGCGTCCTGGAGGACGGCGGCCTTGATGATCGAGCTGACCGTCTCCCCGCCGAACGGCGGCCGGCCGGTAAGCATCTCGAACAGCACCGCGGCCAGCGCATAGACGTCCGACGACGGCGCGACGGGAGCGTTGTCGAAGTGTTCCGGCGCCAAGTAGGCCGTCGACCCGATCGCCGTGCCCGCCTTGGTCAGCCCGGAGTCGGTGCCGTCGTGCGCGATGCCGAAGTCCACGAGGTAGGCGAAACCGGTCGGCGTCACCAGGATGTTCTCCGGTTTCACGTCACGGTGGACGAGATGGGAAGCGTGCGCCGCAGAGAGCGCTTCGCCGACCTGCTCGGCGAACGCCACCGCGTCCTCGGCGGGCAGCGGCCCGACCCGACGCAGCACCTGACGTAGGTTCTCGCCCTCCACCAAGCGCATGTCCAGGTACAGGGTGCCGTCGATCGCACCGAAGTCGTGGATCGGAATGATGTGCGGCTCACCGAGTCTCGCCACCAGCCGACATTCGCGGCGGAAGCGCTCGGCGAACGTGCCGTCGTCGGTGCCGGTGCCGCCCAACAGTTTCAGCGCCACTTCGCGGTCGTGCACGGTGTCGTAGGCGCGGTACACCGCACCCATGCCGCCGCGGCCGATCAGTGCTTCGATTCGATAGGGACCGAAGACCGTCCCCACGCGCGAATCAGGCATCAGTCTTCCACTGCCCCATTCCGAGAATCACCATCACCAGCTGCCTCTCAGCGCGCCGGATCAGCTGATCAGCTGCCCCTGGACGACCGTCTCCGTCGAGCAGGTCTGCCACCGCCGTCATCATAATCGTGACGAACAGGTCCGCGGCCGTTTCCAGGTCGTCCGCCTCCCACCGGACCAGGGCCGGCACGCGCGCCAGGTCGATGGCCAACTCACGGGAGAACAACCGCAGCTCGGTGTTGATCGCGCGCCGAACCTCGCTCACACCGCCGTGCTGCTCGCGGATCAGGAACCGGAACTTGGCCTCGTCCGAGCGAACATGGCGGAACAGAATGTCCAATGACTCACGCGCACTGGGCATTCCACTCTTGACCAGATCTCGTCGCCCCTCGCGCAGCGCACGCCGGAGCACCCGCATCGAGTCCTCCACCAGGGTGACTCCGAGATCCTCCATCGAGGCGAAGTGTCGATAGAAGGCGGTCGGCACGATCCCGGCCCCGCGCGAGACCTCACGCAACGACAGGCTTCCGAAAGAACGCTCGTCCACTAATTCGATGGTCGTGTCGAGCAGCGCCTGCCGCGTCTCTTCCTTCTTCTCCGCCCGGGAACGACGACGCGCGTCCCCACCACCACCGGAATCCTTCGACGAAGCCACGTCGAACAGTCTAAGCGGTGACCGGCGCCACACTGCCCGACACTTGCCCGAAGCTCGCCGCATGTGTCATCGTTCTTTGTGTACACCCGTGCACTGAAACAGGAGGGAACCATGGCTTCTCGAATCGCAGGTCTGCTCGAAAACCTCGTCGAAGCGACCGCCACTCCGTACCCAGTGGATCGCTACCTGGAGTTCGTCAACCCGATGCTGACCTGGCGCGAGACCCGCGCCAAGGTGGTCGGCCGCACGCGCCAGACCGACCGCACAGTGACCCTCACCCTGGCCCCGACCCGCCAGTGGAAGGGCCACCTACCCGGCCAGTATGTCGAGGTCAGCACCGTCGTCGACGGCGTTCGCCACCGGCGCTTCTTCTCGCCGGCCAATGCCGCCCAGACCACCGGCACCCTGGAACTGACCATCACCGCCCACGCCGACGGCCTGGTGTCCCGACACCTGCGCGAGCACGTCGAGATCGGCGACGTGGTGGGCCTCTCCGCCCCCGCCGGCGACTTCGTCCTGCCGGCCCGGCGCCCCGAGCGGACCGTCCTGGTGAGCGGAGGTTCCGGTATTACACCCGTCCTCTCAATGTTGCGCACACTCGTGGCAGAAGGTCATTCCAAGCCCGTCACACTCGTGCACTACGCACGGTCCGAGCAGGACGTCCCGTACCTGGCCGAGCTGCAGTCGATCGCCCACATGCTGGGCAACGTCGACGTGGTGGTGCACTGCACCCGCACCGACGCCGACGGTCGCTTCACCGCTGCACATCTCGACGGCCTCGCCGACGCCGACGGTGCACAGGTGTTCCTGTGCGGGCCGTCGTCGTTGATGGACGCGGTGCGCGAGTATCACGACGAACGCGGCCTCACCGATCGCCTGCACAGCGAAGCGTTCACCCTCAATACCGCCCCGGTGCTGGATCCGAACCAGCCGATCACCGGCACCGTCGAGTTCGCCGCCTCCGGTACCGCCGCCGACAACGACGGCCGCACCCTCTTGGAGCAGGCCGAGGCCGCCGGGCTCAATCCCGAGTACGGCTGCCGCATGGGGATCTGCTTCTCATGCACCAAGGTCCGCACCTCCGGCTGCACCCGCAACATCCTCACCGGCGAACTCGACTCCGAAGCCGACCAGCCCATCCAGCTCTGCGTCAACGCGCCGGTCGGCGACGTCGTCGTCGATCTCTGAGACCACTCGCACTCTCGAAAGGACATTCGCCATGGCCATCAACCTCACCACCGCGAAGCGGACCGAAGCCGACCGCACCGAAGTGAATCTCTCGGCCGAACAGGTCGAGGCGATCGGCCGGGAACTCGACGAGTTGCGCGCTCGCATCGTCGCCGACCTGGGCCAGTCCGACCGCGACTACCTGTACAAGGTCATCGGCGCGCAGCGGAAGCTCGAGTTCGCGGGCCGCGCCATGATGTACGCCCCGTTCCTTCCGCCGATCTGGCTGGCCGGTGTCGGCGCCCTCGGCGCGGCCAAGATTCTCGACAACATGGAGATCGGCCACAACGTGATGCACGGCCAGTACGACTGGATGCGCGAGGACACGTACAACTCGCGTGAGTTCGACTGGGACACCGTGTGCCCGGGCGAGCAGTGGAAGCACAGCCACAACTACCTGCACCACACCTTCACCAACGTGATCGGCGAGGACCGGGACATCGGCTACGGCATCCTGCGCATGTCCCGCGACCAGAAGTGGAACCCCTACTTCCTCGGCAATCTCGGCTACGCCACCGCGCTCATGCTCCTGTTCGAGTGGGGCGTCATGCTCCACGACCTCGAAGCCGAGAACGTCCTCGCCGGGCGCCGCAAGTGGTCCGACGTCAAGGGCCTGGTGAAGGGCATGTGGCGCAAGGCCAGCAAGCAGGTCGCCAAGGACTACGTGATCTGGCCTGCTCTCACGGGACCGTTCTTCGTGTCCACGCTGATCGGCAACGCCGGGGCCAACCTGATCCGGAACGTCTGGACCTACTCGATCATCTTCTGCGGCCATTTCCCCACCGGCGCACAGACTTTCACCCAGGAGGAGACCGCCGACGAGACCAAGGGCGAGTGGTACCTCCGGCAGATGCTCGGTTCGGCGAACATCGAGGGCAGCGAACTGTTCCACATCATGAGCGGCAACCTCAGCCACCAGATCGAACACCACCTGTTCCCCGACGTCCCGGCCCACCGCTACCCGGAGATGGCCGTCGAGGTCCGCGCGATCTGCGAGAAGTACGGATTGCCGTACAACACCGGCTCGCTGAGCCGCCAGCTCGGCTCGACGTGGAAGAAGATCGCCAAGCTGTCGCTGCCGAACTCGTTCACCCGCGACGACAACGACATCGTCCTCAACATCGAGCGCTGCGGCGACGCCGCCAAGGCCACCCGCTCCACCAAGGCCGCATAGCGGTCGGGGTCGCCGTCGGCCCCGGTCGGTATCGTCGGTGCCGACGGGCAAGGACGAGAAGGAGTCGACGTGGTGGGCAAGCTGGAACGTAACAAGGACCTGGTGCAAGACATCGTCGAGAACACCGCCCACCGCGTCGGCACCATCGCGTCGATCATCACCACGGCCATCGTCGACGTGACCCGCGAGATCGGCGACCTGGTGACCGACGGCTTCGAGATGCGCGAGGCCGCGAAGGCCGCCCGCAGCGCCGAGACCACCGACGAGGACGCGCAGTAGATCCTCGATGTCCGACCCGCACGAGGTGCTGCGCACCGTCTTCGGTTACGACGCTTTCCGCGGCGACCAGGAACAGATCGTCCGCCAGGTGATCGACGGCGGCGACGCCCTGGTCCTGATGCCGACCGGCGGCGGCAAGAGTCTCTGTTACCAGGTCCCGGCCCTGGTGCGCGACGGCTGCGCCGTGGTGGTGTCCCCGCTGATCGCGCTGATGGCCGATCAGGTGGGCGCCCTGCAGCAGCTCGGCGTCCGCGCGGCGTACCTGAACTCCACCCAGAGCTTTCCCGAACGCATCGCCGTCGAAGAAGCCTACCTCGCCGACGAGCTGGATCTGCTCTACATCGCCCCGGAACGACTGAGCCAACCGCAGATGCGCGAATTCCTCAGTCGCGGAAAGCTGTCGCTGATCGCGATCGACGAAGCGCACTGCGTCAGCCAGTGGGGCCACGACTTCAGGCCCGACTACCTCGCCCTCGGCGAACTCGCCGAGATCTGGCCGGACGTCCCCCGCATCGCGCTCACCGCCACCGCGACCGACCGGACGCGCCGCGAGATCGTCGACCGCCTCCACCTCGGCGGCGCAGAGCAGTTCGTCTCCAGCTTCGACCGCCCCAACATCAGCTACCGCATCGAAGCCAAGGACCGCGTCGCCGGCCAGCTGCTGGACTTCATCAAGACCGAGGGCTTCGACGACGGCGTGCCGCTGACCGGCATCGTCTACGCGCTCAGCCGCAAGAGCGTCGAGAAGTACGCGAAGTACTTGAGCGACAACGGGATCGACGCGATGCCCTATCACGCCGGGCTCCCCGCCGAGGAGCGCGCGGCCACCCTGCGACGGTTCCTGGCCGAGGACGGCACCGTGGTGGTGGCGACCATCGCCTTCGGCATGGGCATCGACAAGCCGGATGTCCGCTTCGTGGCGCACGTGGATCTGCCCAAGAGCGTGGAGGGCTACTACCAGGAGACCGGACGTGCCGGCCGCGACGGCCTGCCGTCGGTCGCCTGGATGGCGTACGGCCTGGCCGACGTGGTGCAGCAACGTCGCATGATCGACATGTCCGACGGCGACCAGACCCACAAGATGGCGCAGGGCCGACTCCTCGACGCCATGCTCGCCCTCTGCGAGACGGCCACCTGCCGCCGCGTGCAGCTGCTGCGGTACTTCGGGCAGGAGATCGCGCCGTGCGGCAACTGCGACACCTGCCTCAGTCCGCCCGCCACCTGGGACGGCACCGTCGCGGCGCAGAAGGTGCTCTCCACCGTCTGGCGGCTCGACCGCGAATACAACGGCCAGCGCTACGGCGCCGGGCACCTGGTGGACATCCTCCTCGGCAAGTCCAACGCCCGCATCCAGCAGCTGGGACACGAGCAGCTGAGCACCTTCGGGATCGGCACCGAACTCGATCAGACCGGCTGGCGCGGCGTGATCCGGCAGCTCATCGCCCAGGGCTTCCTCGCCCCGCACGGCGAGTACGGCGTGCTGACCCTCACCGAAGCCTCCGGCAGCGTGCTCCGCGGCGACACCACGGTGACCTTCCGCGAGGAGGCCAAGCGGGTCCGGTCCTCGGCCGGTCGGCAGGCCAAACGCGCCGCCACCGACCTGTCCGAGCGCGACGGCGAGGTGTTCGAAGCGCTGCGCAGCTGGCGGACGTCGGTGGCCCGCGAACTCGGTGCCCCGCCGTACACGGTCTTCAACAACAACACCCTCGAGGAGATCGCCCAGCGGCGGCCCGTCGACCTGGACGCTCTGCTCGACGTCTCCGGCGTCGGCCAGGGCAAGCTCGCCAAGTACGGCGACGCCGTCCTCGAAGTACTCACCGAATTCCGCTGACGCCGTACCGACGGGACCTCCCCACGCCCGTTGCCCAGAGTTCGCTGGCGGCGTTGAAATCACGGCGGTTTCAATTGTGTCGCCGCCGTTGCCCCGCGACGTAGCCTGAGTCGTCCGGCGGAAGTCCGGCGACGATGGAGGCAGTGGTGACAGACGTGTTCACGAAGGTCGAGACGACGATCGCGGTGGAGGCGACCCCGCTCAGCGGTCCGCGCGCCTGGTTCGCCTTCCCGAACCCCGTCAACGACTACGCCGCGCGCAGCACCGCCGGCCTCGTGATCGCCCTCGCGGTCGCCGCCATCGCCGTCGACCAGTGGTGGCTGTACGCCGTGCTGGCCGTCGGGTTCGTTCTCCGCGTAGCCGGCGGTCCGCGCTATTCGCCGTTCGGCCGTCTCGCCGTGCACGTGATCGTGCCCAAGGTGGTCAAGAAGGAGAAGATCGTTCCGGGGCCGCCGAAGCGATTCGCGCAGGCCGTGGGCGTGGCCTTCTCGGTCACCGCGCTGATTCTCTCGCTGGTCGGCCTGGGCCTGGCGGCGCAGATCGTGGTCGGCGTGCTGATCGTCGCCGCGTTCCTCGAATGCGCCTTCGGCTTCTGCCTCGGCTGCTACGTCTTCGGCCATCTGCAGCGCGCCGGGGTCATCCCTGACTCGGTCTGCGAGGCCTGCGCCCGCTAAAGCGGAGGCAGCGCAGCCAGCTCGACGGCCGTCTCGTCGCCCAGCGACGGGACGGTCTCTGCTGCCGGCACCACCACGGAGATCACCGTCTCCGCCTCGAATTCGGCGCCGCTCGGTTCCACGACCACCAGGTGGTACGAACCGCGGAACTCGATCGCGGCCACCCGGCCGACAGCCTGCTGTCCCGCACGCGACGCGCTGACCGGCGCCAACCGCACCTCGTGCGGACGGACCACGTGCACCTGGCCGTCGAGCGCCACGCGATTCAGGTCGCCGAACAGCTCCCCCACGCGCGCGTCGGCCGGATTCACGTAGACGTCTTCGGGCGTGCCCGACTGCCGGACCTTGCCGTCGAGCAGCACCACCACCTGATCGGCCAACGCCAGTGCTTCCACCGGATCGTGGGTCACCAGCAGCGCGGTGGCACCGTACTGCCGCAGCAGTCGCCCCACCTCGGTGCGCAGCCGCGTGCGCAGCCCGGCGTCGAGCGCCGAGAACGGTTCGTCCAGCCCGATCAGCGACGGCGCCGGTGCCAGCGCTCGGGCCAGCGCCACGCGCTGCCGCTGACCGCCGGACAGCTTCGCCGGTCGACGATCGGCGACGTCGCCCAAGCCCACCAGCTCCACCATCTCCTCGACCCGCGCAGCGCGCCCGGCACGGCTCCGGATGCCGAAGCCGATGTTGCGGCGCACGGTCAGGTGCGGAAAGAGTGCGCCGTCCTGAGGCACCAGGCCCACATCGCGGTGTTCCGGCGCCACCTGGCGGCGATCGTCGGAGACCACCTCCCCGGCGATCGAGATCTGCCCGGCGGTGATCGGTTCCAGTCCGGCGATGGCGCGCAGCAGCGTGGTCTTGCCGCACCCGGACGGCCCGAGGACTGCGGTGATCGATCCGGCGGGCACGGTGAGGTTCACGTCGTCGAGGACGGTCCGGTTGCCGTAGGCCACCGACACCCCCGCCACGTTCAGCATCGTCTCGGTCAACGTCGGCCTCCGTTCGAGAGGAGCAGGGTGGAGAGGATCGCCGCGGGCACCGCGGCCACGGCCATCAGGATCAGGCCGAGGACGGCCGCTTCCCCGGACGCGCCGTCGTTGGACAGGCTCCACATGTGGGTGGCCAGGGTCGACGTCCCGATGGGTCGCAGCAACAGGGTGGCCGGCAGTTCCTTGGCGATGGCCAGGCCGGCGAGCATGGCACCGGCGGCGATGCCCGGCGCCACCAGCGGGAGGCGGACCCGCCACAGCACCGACCAGGGGCTCGCGCCCAGGGTGCGGGCCGCGTCCGACAGCGACCCGGCGGTCGCGTCGAAGCCGGTGCGGATCGGGGCGACGGCCATCGGCAGGAAGAGCATGGCGTAGCAGGCGATGAGCAGGCCGGGCGTGAGGTAGAAGTCGCGGCCGAGGCGAATGCCCAGGAACACGACGGCGAGACCGACGGTGACGCCGGGCAGCGTGTAGCCGAGGTAGGAGACCTGCTCCACCAGGCCCGCGCCGCGGCGCGGCGGTTTCGCGGTGTACAGCGCGATCGGGAGGGCCAGGACCGTGACCACCAGCGCGCCCGCCCCGGCGTAGCCGAGGGTCGCGGCGACGTCGGGCCAGGCCCAGGCCAGGATCTCGCCGACGGACCGACCGGCCAGCCGGCGCGACTGCGTGATCTCCCGAATCAGCGACACCACCGGGATCACGATGGCCACCGTCAGTGTGCCGACCATCGCCACCCACGCCAGCGTCCGCGCCCACGGACCGGCGCTGCGCGACCCGGTCTGCACCCCGCCCAGCGGTCGGCTGTCGGTACGACGGGCACGACGCTCCAAGCCGGCCAGAATGAGTGCCGCGGCGATCAGGATGACGCTGTAGACGGCCGGGAGCACCCGGTCGAACGCGCCGTTGTAGGCGTTGTAGATGCCGACGGTGAACGACTCGAAGCGCACCGACGCGGGGCCGCCGAAGTCGCCGAGTACGTAGAGCGCCACCAGGAGCGCGCCGCCGACGGCGGCCGGGCGGACCAGACGCAGCGTCACGGCTGTGAAGGTGCGCATCGGACCGCGTCCGAGGGTGCGTGCGACGTCGTGCAGGGAGCGGCCCGATCCCGCCAGTGCCGCCGCCACCGGCAGCAGGATCAGCGGGTAGCAGGCCACGGTCATCACCAGCACCGCGGCCCAGAAGCCTTCGAACCCGGGGAACAGCCGGGTCCAGGCGAAACCGGTCAGGTACGACGGCACGGCCAGCGGGGTGGCGAGCACGCCCACCATCCACGACCGACCGCCGCTGACCTGCGCGGCGGCCACCGCCAGGCCCACGCCGAGAATCAGCGAGAAAGCCGTGACGGTGAGCGCGAGACCGACGGTGGCCAGGGCCAGTTCGGCAGTGCGAGCCCGCCAGATGATGCCCCAGACGTCGTCGGCCTCGGCCACGCGAATGACCAGATACACCAACGGCACCGCGACCAAAAGGCAGATCGCGGTGACGATGAGTGTGAGTGCGGCCTTCCTTACAGCGCACCGACCTGAGTCAGGAGCGCTTCGGTGCCGTCCAGATCAGCGAGATCGTCGAGGTCCAGCTTCGGCGGGGAGAGCTCGTTGAGTCGGGGCAGGCCCGGGACGGTCAGCGGCACGTCGACGGCGATCGGGTACTCCCCGGTCTCCTCGGCGAAGTAGCGCTGCGAATCGTCGTTCAGCAGGGCGCGGATCACGTCGAAGGCGGCGTCCTTGTTCGGCGAGGACTCCAACACGCCGACACCGGCGACGTTCACCAGCGCACCGGCGTCGTTCTTGAAGAAGTGCAGGCGAGCGGGAACGTTCTCCTCACCCTTCTCCATCACCGCGGCAGCCCAGTAGTAGTGATTGATCAGGCCGGTCGCGACGGTGCCCGCGTTCACGGCGTCCAGAATCTGACCGTTCTTCTCGAACTTCTGCGGATCGTTGGCGAGGAAGGCGGTGAGCCAGGCGCGGGCGCCGTCCTCACCGCGCAACACGCGCAGCGCGGTCACGAACGACTTGAACGAGGCGTTGGTCGGCGCGTAGCCGATCTGGCCCTTGAACTTGGGATCGAGCAGCCCGTCGATGCCCTCGGGCAGGTCGGCGGCGGCCATCTTCTCCGGGTTGAAGGCCAGCACGCGCGAGCGCGCGGTCACCGGGGCCCAGTTGCCCTCGGCGGTCCGGTACTGCGGGTCGGCCACCTCGGTCAGGTCGGCCGGCAGCTTGGCGAGCAGGCCCGCATCCGAGAGGCGACCGAGCTCGCCCGCGTCCTGCGCGAAGAACAGGTCGGCCGGCGAGGCCTCGCCCTCTTCGAGGATCTGGGTGGCCTTGCGGTCGTAGGAGACCTGGATGTTCATGCCATCGGACTGATAGCGGGTGATCAGGGGGCCGACGAGCTCTTCCGAGCGTCCCGAGTAGAGGGTGACGGCGTCGGAGCTGTCGTCGCTCGAACCGCATGCGGTGAGCAGGCCGGCCGCCATCAGCATGGCGGCGCCCGCCGCCAGAGCCTTCATCGATCGCTTCATGGAGAGGTATTCCCTTCGTGGTGCCAGTTAGGCGAGCGTAGCCTAACCGGGAATCCCTCAGTCCAGCAGGCCCAGTGCGATGCCGTCGAGGATGTCGTGCTCGCTCACCACCAACTCGGAGATCCCGGCCCGACGCGAGAACTCCTGCGCGAGCGCGATGGTCACCAACGCTCCGCCACCGATCACGTCGACGCGGCCCGGGTGCATCGGCCCCATCGCCGCGCGGACGGCCCGCGTGTCCGCCACCAGATCGCGGCAGATCTTCTCCACGTCGGTGAACGCATGGCGGGACAGATGGATGGCGTCCGAATCGTACTCGGTCAGGCCCAGGTCGAGCGCGGCGATCGTCGTCAAGGTACCGGCCACCCCCACCCAGGTCCGCGCCCGCTCCACCGCAACCGCCTCGAAGGCCGGCGCAAGACGTTGCGCCACAAAGGCTTCCGCGCTTTCCACCTCGGCCGGGGTCGGCGGATCCGAGTGCAGCGAATGTTCGGTGAGCCGCACGCAGCCGATGTTCGCCGAGTAGGCGGCGTCGGTCATGACCACCTCGGTGCTGCCGCCGCCGAGGTCGGTGACCACGAACGGACCTTCGGCCGGGTCGAGCCCGCCGACCGCCCCGCGGAAACTCAGGTGCGCTTCCTCGTCGCCGGAGATCACCTCGGCCACCGCGCCCGGGACCACCTGACCGAGGAGCTCAGCGGTCATGGCGAAGAACGCGTCGCGGTTACTCGCGTCCCGCGTGGCCGACGTCGCGACCATCCGAACCCGGTGCACGCCATGGGTTCTCATCGCATCGACGTAACCGGCGAGGGCCACCCGCGTCCGCTCGATGGCGTCGTCACGGAAGCGCCCGGTGGCGTCCACCCCTTCACCGAGGCGAACGATCACCATGTCCCGCACCACGTCGACGAGGCCGCCGGCACCGTCGGAGTCGGCGATGAGCAGACGAATGGAATTGGTGCCGCAGTCGACGGCGGCTACGCGTGCCATCGGCTCAGGAATCCGAAGCCGCAGAAGGCGTTTCCAGGGCCGGCCAGTCGGCGGGCACCGCGATACCGCGCAGCTTCTCGACGTCGGCGAGCAGCGCCACCGTCTCGTCGCCCAGCGGATTCACGCCCGGCCCCTTGGCCAGCGAATGCGCGGCCAGCACGTGCAGGCACTTAACCCGGTCGGGCATGCCGCCGCCGGCGAAGTCGGTGCCGAGCGACTCGATCGCGTCGCGTTCGGCGAGGTAGCTCTCGTAGGCGCGTCGGTACCCGGCGGCGAGCTCGGCGTCGTCGAGCAGTCGTGCCGACATCTCCCGCATCACGCCGCCGGATTCGAGGCGGCTGCACGCACCGGTGAGGCGCGGATCGGTGAGGTAGTAGAGCGTCGGGAAGGGCGTGCCGTCGGGCAACCGCGGCGCGGTCTTGACCACGGCGGGCCGGCCGTCGGGCGTGGTGTAGCTGACTTCCAGCACCCCCCGCGGTTCCCGACCCAGCTGGTCGGCGATGGCGTCGAGTTGCGACTGGGAAATGCTCACTTGTCCTCCGGCGGTGTGGACACCGCGTCCCACAAATTCTGGTACCAGGGATTGGACGCGTACTTGCGTTCCTTCTCCTGTGCTTTCTCTTGCTGCTCGCGCGACGGATACGTCAGCACCAGCGGCTTCTCCCCCGGCATCACGTACTGCAGCTGCTCGCGCGCCGCGGCCTCGATGTAGGCGGGGTCGTTCTGTTCGGTCACGCGACGCTGATAGTGCTCGACGTCGCGGGCCAACTGTTCGTTGGCGGCCTGCAAGCGGTTGAACTCGCCGCGCTGCGACCAGTAGGTGCGCACCGGGACCGCCAGCGTCACCGCCAGCAGTACGAGCACCAGCGCCATGCCGAGCACCCGTCGCGAGTTCACCGAGGTGAACCGGGAGAAGATCGCCGGCAGACGCAGACCTGCGGACCCCGGTGCGTCGTCGAACACCTCGTCGTCGATGATCGGTGCGTCGACGACGGCCACCGACCCGGTCGACGTCGTCGACCCATCGGTGTCCCGACGGTAGCGAGTCCGGGTTCGACGGACCGCGGGCCCGGCCGCTCTGGACGTGCGTGCACGTCCAGAACCCCGCGCCCGGCCGTCTCGCCCGGACTCGCTCGTCGCCATCGTTCTAGCTAATCACGCTCACGCGCCGAAACGCGGGAACGCCTCGGCACCCGCGTAGCGTGCCGCGTCGCCCAGGCCCTCTTCGATCCGCAGGAGCTGGTTGTACTTGGCCACGCGTTCCGAGCGAGCCGGCGCGCCGGTCTTGATCTGACCGCTGCCGCAGGCGACGGCCAGGTCGGCGATGGTGGTGTCCTCGGTCTCGCCCGAGCGATGGCTCATCATGGTGGCGTACGCCGAGTTGTGCGCCATGGTGACGGCGTCCAGGGTCTCGGTGAGCGTGCCGATCTGGTTGACCTTCACCAGCAGCGCGTTCGCGACGCCCTTCTCGATGCCTTCGGCCAGGCGCTCCGGGTTGGTGACGAACAGGTCGTCGCCCACCAACTGCACCTTGTCGCCGAGCGCCTCGGTGAGCGACGCCCAGCCGGCCCAGTCGTCTTCCGCCAGGCCGTCCTCGATGGAGACGATCGGGAACTCGCCGACCAGCTTGGTGTAGAAGTCGATCATCTGATCGGCCGAGAGGTCCTTGCCCTCGAGGCGGTACTTGCCGCCGCTGAAGAACTCGGTCGACGCCGAGTCCAGCGCGATCGCGATGTCACTGCCGAACTTGTAGCCCGCCTTCTCCACGGCCTCGGCGATCGCGGCGATGGCCGACTCGGTGTTCGGCAGGTTCGGGGCGAAGCCGCCCTCGTCGCCGAGCGCCGTGCTCATACCCTGCTTGTGCAGCACCGACTTGAGGGAGTGGTACACCTCGGCGCCCCAGCGGAGCGACTCGGCGAAGGTCGGCGCGCCGATCGGCGCGATCATGAACTCCTGGAAGTCGATGCCGTTGTCGGCGTGCTCGCCACCGTTGATGATGTTCATCATCGGGACCGGCAGCAGGTGCGCATTGGCACCGCCGACGTAGCGGTAGATGGGCAGACCGGCCGACTCGGCGGCGGCGCGCGCCACAGCCAGCGACACACCGAGGGTGGCGTTGGCGCCGACGCGGGACTTGTCCGGCGTGCCGTCGGTCTCGATCAGGATCTGGTCGATGGTGCGCTGGTCGTCGGCGTCGTAGCCGACCACCTCCGGCGCCAGGTCGTCGAGCACGGCCTGCACGGCCTTGGTGACGCCCTTGCCGAGGTAGCGGTCGCCACCGTCCCGCAGTTCCACGGCCTCGTGCTCGCCGGTGGAGGCGCCCGACGGCACCGCTGCCCGCGAGAACGTGCCGTCGTCGAGGAGAACTTCCACCTCGACGGTCGGGTTACCGCGCGAATCCAGAATCTCCCGTGCGCCGACCTGCTCGATAATTGCCACTGCCCAGCCCCATTCGCCAGTCGTGCCGACGCCCGGTGTTGGCGTCGACGAGTTCGGGGTCCAGCCTAATGGAGGTCAGTAGCGCACGTTGACGGAGTAGGCATTGGCGTGGTTGCGCACCCGGATCACGTACGACATGGAGTTGTTGTACGTGAGGACCGCCTTCTCCCAACCGGCCGGCGTCGTCATGTCGCCGCCGGCGGACACGCACAGGTAGCGCGCCGCGGACAGCGCGGCGTCATCGATGTTGTCCGGGTCGGCCACACCGTCGCCGTTGGCGTCGACACCGAAGCGCTGCCAGGTCTCCGGAATGAACTGGAACGGGCCCATCGCACGGTCGTAGAGCGTGTCGCCGTCGAGCTTGCCGCCCTCGGAGTCGCGGATCTCCCAGTTGCCCTTGGTGCCGTCTAGCGCCATGCCGCGGATCTCCGGCCGGACGTCGCCGTTGGCGGCCACTTCCGCGCCGCGATGCTCGCCGTGCTTGCTCTCCACCCCGGCGATACCGGCCAGCGTGGTCCAGGCGAGGCCGCACTCGGGGTGCTGCTGCCGCTGGATCTCCGCGGCGTTGCCGTAGGCCTCGAGCGAGGTGACCGGAATCCCGGTGGCCTCGGCGATCGGCTCGGCCCACTCGCGCATCTTGTCGGCAGTGCGGCCGGGCTGATTGATGTCGATGTACGGCTGCTGCACACCCGGGCCGGGCGGGATGCCTTCGGGAATGTCCGGCTGATCCCACGGCATGGAGACACAAGCCGAGGCGGCCAACGCGACGCTACCGAGGAGCAGCGGCGCGACCAGGCGCCGTCGCAGAGTAGTCATATCGCAGTCGTTCCTTTCACCGATGGGTCAGGATGCCACACCAAGGGGGTAACGCCGCAATCTCGCGCGGAGTTCCCGACGTCGGACGTCGCCCGCCCGCAACGAGGTCTTCCGACCCCGATTCGGTTGCTCCGACCCCCGATTTCTGCAGTCCGACTTTGTGCGCTCCGACGGCCCGCGTTAGTGTTTTCCGAGGCAACTTAGGGTTGCCTACCCGAAACGGACAAACAGTAAGAAGTCACTTTCATGACAGTTCTCGCCGACGCAGCGCCGTCCGTTGTCACCAAGATGGTCGGCAGCGGCCTCATCGGTGTACGCGAGGGACTCGAAGCCGGGATCGTCGTGATGATTCTGATCGCCTTCGCCGCCAAGTCCGGTCGCCGGGATGCCCTGCGCTGGCTGTGGGCGGGTGTGATCGCCGCGCTGGCCATGACCATCGGCACGTTCCTGATCATCCAGTTCGGCACGTCGACCGTCTCCAATCTCACCGCGGAGCTGATCGCCGGAATCGCCTCGCTGGTCGCCGTGGCGATCGTCACATCCATGCTGCTGTGGATGCGCAAGGCGGCCGCCCACCTCTCCGGTGATCTGAAGTCGGGGCTGGCCTCGGCGTTGGAGATCGGCGGGATCGCCGTGTTCAGCGTGGCCTTCCTCGCCGTCGGCCGCGAGGGATTCGAGACCGCCCTGCTGATGGTCGGCTACGCCGAGAACGTCTCCGGCGGCATCTGGCCGCTGGTGGGGTTGCTGATCGGCATCGCGATCGCCGCCGGACTCACCACCCTGCTGTACTTCGGCACCGTCTCGCTCGACTTCAACAAGTTCTTCACCTACACCGGCCTGTTCCTGATCGTGGTGGCCGCCGGCATCCTGTCGTACGGCGTCCACGCCCTGCAGGTCTACGGCTGGCTGCCCGGCATGAACAACGTCGCCTACGACATCAGCTCCTGGTACGACACCAGCAGCTGGTACGGCGCCATCTTCTCCGGAATCTTCAATTTCTCGGCGAACCCGTCGTGGCTGCAGGTCATCGCCTGGGTCGCGTACGTCGGAATCGTCACTCCCCTGTTCCTGCTTCGCGGCCGGATCCCCTCTCGAAAGGTAGTCGCCGATGGCGCATCCGTTTAACGTCCGACGAGTGGCCGCCGTCGGCCTCGCACTCACCGTCCCGCTGACTCTGGCTGCGTGCCAAGCGAAGTCGTCGGCCGACGCGATCGCGGTCAGCTCCACCGACGACAAGTGCGATCTGACCACCAGCGAGGCGGTGACCGGCGACGTCAGCTTCGCCATCACCAACAACGGCAGCAAGGTCACCGAGTTCTACGTCTTCGGCCAGAACAACCGCGTCCTCGGCGAGGTGGAGAACATCGGCCCCGGGCTCAAGAGCACGATGACCGTGCGGTTCACCGAGCCGGGCACCTACCAGGTGGCCTGCAAGCCCGGCATGGTCGGCACCGGCATCCGCAGCGACCTCACGGTGACCGGTGAGGCCAAGGAGAAGTCGCAGGCGCCGGCCGACGTCGAGCAGGCCAAGGAACGCTACCTCACCTACGTGCGCGGGCAGCTCGACGGCCTGGTGGCCCAGACCGAGATCTTCGTCAACGCGGTGAAGTCCGGAAACCTGGACGCCGCGCGCGCCGATTTCGGCCTGACCCGCACCTTCTTCGAACGCGTCGAGCCGGTGGCCGAGAGCTTCCAGGACCTCGACCCGAAGATCGACATGCGCTGGGACGACACCGAGGACGGCCAGCAGGAGTTCACCGGTTTCCACCGCATCGAGAGGTACCTGTGGGCGCCCAAGCCCGAGCAGATCGGCGACGCACCCGGTCAGGTGGCGCCGGCCGACGCCGCACACGCCGCCAAGAACGACGACAAGGCGTCGATCGACAAGATCGCCGACGGCCTGCTCACCGACGTCAAGACTCTGCAGGCCGAGGTCAACAAGCCGGACTTCGACTTCGAGACCCGCATGTTCGTCCAGGGCCCGCAGGCGCTGATCGACGAGATCGCGGCTACCAAGGTCGGCGGCGAAGAGGACCGGTACAGCCACGCCGACCTCTGGGACTTCGCGGCCAACGTCGACGGCGCCGAGACGCTGATCGCCGAGATGGCGCCGATCATCTCCGCGCGCAACCCCGCCCTGATGGACAAGATCACCGAGCAGTTCGGTGTGGTGCGCGGCGAGATCGACGCACTCCGCTCGGGTGACGGCTACGTCTCCTACGACACCGTCTCCGAGGCCAAGCGCCGCGAACTGTCGGACAAGATCGACGCGCTGAGCGCCACCCTGTCCCAGGTGCCCGGCATCGTGATGCAGGAATGAGCGCCCGGTAGGGCCGGCAACGGACCCGGTGCCGCAGGAATTCGAACGAGGTGAAGCAGGAATGAGCAAGGTCAGTCGTCGCGCGGTGATCGGTGCCGCCGGCGTGGGCGCGGCCGCCGTCGGGTTCGGCGGGGGCTACGCCCTCGCCCGCGACGCCGACGTCGAGCGCTCGCACGTCGTCCCGTTCCGCGGACCGCACCAGGCCGGCATCGTCACCGAGGCCCAGGACCGCCTGCACTTCGCCGCCTTCGACGTCATCACCGACAAGCGCGAAGACGTCGTCGACATGCTGCAGAAGTGGACGGCGGCGGCCGAGCGGCTGACCCACGGCCACGAGGTGACGCCCGACGGCGCCGTCGGCCTCGGCGACTACGTGCCGCCCAGCGATACCGGAGAAGCACTCGGACTGTCGGCCGCGCACCTGACCCTGACCATCGGTTTCGGGCCCGGCCTGTTCGGCCCGAGCTCCGCCTACCCGGACCGGCCCGATCGCTTCGGGCTGGCCGCGCGCAAGCCGGCCGGGCTCACCGATCTGCCCGCCTTCGCCGCGGAGAAGATCGAGCCGCAGCGCAGCTACGGCGACATCTGCGTGCAAGCGTGCGCCGACGACCCGCAGGTCGCCGTGCACGCCATCCGCAATCTCGCGCGGATCGGCGTCGGCGTGGTGTCGGTGCGCTGGTCGCAGCTCGGCTTCGGCCGCACGGCGTCGACCACCCGCGCGCAGGACACCCCGCGCAATCTGTTCGGTTTCAAGGACGGCACCGCCAACATCCGGGCTGACGAGACCGACGACCTGAACAAGTGGGTGTGGGTCGACGAGGCCGACAATCCGCCTGCGGCGCAATGGATGACGGGCGGCACCTACCTCGTGGCCCGCCGGATCCGGATGGACATCGAGCCGTGGGATCGCGCCAACCTGCTGGAGCAGGAGCTGATCGTCGGACGCACCAAGGGGCCCGGCGCACCATTGGGTCAGGTCAACGAATTCGACGAGCCCGACTTCCAGGTGACCAGCGGTCGTGCGCCGGTGATTCCGCGCAATTCCCATGTGGCCGTGACGAATCCGAAGAATCGCGGCGGCGTCCGTATCCTCCGGCGCGGCTACAACTTCACCGACGGCTCCGACGGTTTCGGCCACCTCGACGCCGGGCTGTTCTTCATCGCCTTCAACCGCGACTCGCACTCGCAGTTCATTCCGATGCAGCACGACATGTCCCGCAAGGACGCGATGACCGAGTACCTGATCCCGAACGGCTCCGCGCACTTCGCTGTGCCCGCCGGCCTCAAGCCCGGCGAATACTGGGGCCAGCACCTCTTCTCCTGACAGCCCGCCTCCGCCAGCTGAGCAGTCCCGCCGGCTGAGTCGTCCCCGCCGGCTGAGCAGTCCCGCCGGCTGAGCCTGTCGAAGCCTCTTATCTTCACTTAACCCCGTAAGTGAAGATAAGATCGACCCGTGACGTCACCCGACGGAAGCACCTGGCCGAGCGTCGACCTCGAGCAAGTCGACTGGAACCCCACCGTGCCGTCGGAACTGCTCACCCGGGCGCAACGCGCGCGCTATCGCGGACCGTACCTCGCGGCCGCCGTAGCGCCGATCGCCGACCGCACCCCGTATCTCACCCCCGAGCTCCACAGCCTCGTCGACGACGCGAGCACGCTGATCACGCGATTCGATGCAGAACTCGGCGCCGAGCTCGCCCCGTTCGCCACCGTCCTGCTGCGTTCCGAAGCGGCCGCGTCGTCGCAGATCGAGAATCTGTCATCGGGCGCCAAACAGATCGCCCTCGCCGAACTCGGCAGCCGCGAGAAGCGGAACGCCACCGAGATCGTCGGCAATGTCGCCGCCATGCGCGCCGCGCTGGCGCTCGCCGACAACCTCGACGCCGACGCGATCTTGGCGATGCACGACGCGCTGATGTCCCACCACGCTCCGGACATCGCCGGACGCTGGCGCACCGAAGCCGTGTGGATCGGCGGGAGCAGTATCGGGCCGCACGACGCCGACTACGTCGCGCCACAGGCCGCGCACGTGCCCGAACTGATCGACGACCTGATCGGCTTCACTGCGCGCACCGATCTGCCGGCGCTGGCTCAGATCGCCCTGGCGCACGCGCAATTCGAGACGATTCACCCGTTCCCCGACGGCAACGGCCGCACCGGACGCGCGCTGCTCCAGGCGATGCTGATGGCCCTCGGGCTCACCCGCAATGTCACCGTCCCGGTGTCCGCGGGCCTGCTCACCGACACCGACGGCTACTTCCGCGCCCTGGACTCCTACCGCCACGGCGACATCACCCCCATCATCGAAGCCGTCGCGACGGCCGCGCAGACCGCGGTCGTCAACGGCAGTCGCCTCGTCGCCGACATTCGCGCCATCCGCACCGACTGGGATTCGCGGGTGAAACTCCGTGCGGACGCCCGCGCCCGGGACCTGATGGAGGTCCTCGTGCGCCAGCCGGTGGTCGACGGCGCTAGCGCGGCGGAAGCCCTGGGGATCTCCCCGACCAATGCCGCACGCGCGATCGGCCCCCTGGTCGACGCGGGGATCCTGCGCGAGTTCACCGGATTTCGGCGCAACCGGATGTGGTGCGCCACCGACGTCACCGACGCGCTCGACGACTTCGCCCGTCGCGCGCTGCGGAAGACCCCCTGACCGCAGCCGCTCAGCGGAAACGGTATGTGTGACACCCAACACTCCGCGAGTTCGCCGAAGAGTAAGGTCAAGCGACCGGGGGCGGACATGAGGAGTGCTTGGTGAAACTCGGACGACGCGGAGCCGCATTGGCCGGCGCCCTACTATTGTCAGCCGCCGCACTCGCCGGTTGTTCGTCGTCGAACGACGCCGATGATGCCACGCAGGCACTCAGAAACGAGCTGCCCCAACAGATTCGGGACTCCGGCAAGCTCACCGTCGGCACCGACGCCCCGTTCGCCCCCATGGAGTTCGACGAGAACGGCAAGCTGGTCGGCTTCGACGTGGACGTGCTCAACGCCGTCGCCGACAATCTTGGTCTCGAGACCGACTTCCGCCAGACTCCCTTCCCGGCGCTGCTGTCCAGCGTCGCCGACGGCAATAACGACGTCGCCGCCCGCGGCCTCTTCGACACCGTCGCGCGGCAGAAGCAGGTCGACATGGTGACCTACTTCAGCGCCGGGACGCAGTGGGCGCGCAAGGCCGGCACCGACGTCGACCCCAACGACGCGTGCGGGATGAAGGTCGGCGCCGAGACCGCCACCATCCAGTTCCTCATCGAATTGCCGGCCAAGAACGACGCCTGCACCGACACCGGCAAGAAGGCCATCGAGGTGGTCGGGTTCGACAGCCTCGACGCGGCCTTGACCGCGCTGCGCGAGGGTGACATCAACGCCGTGTCGGCGGATTCACCGGCCATCTTGTGGGAGGTCAAGAAGGACCCGACCGCCCTCAGCACCGCCGACGCCCCGTTCGACACCCAGCCGTACGCCTTCGCCGTCGCCAAGGGATCCGCCCTCGGACCGGTGCTGCAGCAATCGATTCAACGCCTGATCGACGATGGCGAGATCAAACGGATCGCGGAGAAATGGGGCTTGGCCGACGGCCTGATCCCGACGTCCCTGCTCAACGGAGCGATGAGCTGATGTCGACGATGCACCGCACCGCCGGCGGCCTGCTCGCCGCCCTGACCGCCGCAGTCCTCGTCGCGGGCTGCTCCACCGACACCGAGGGCAGTGCCGTGCCCGCGCCGATTCCAGCGAGCGAGGCCCCGGAGTCGTTCGCTCAGGTGATCGCGTCGTCGAACGTCGACGCCGAACGTTACGTCTATCCGGTCGCCGAGGGCGAGAGCGACCACGACCAGAACTGGGTGGACCTGTTCATGCCGAAGGGCGATCACCCCGACGGCTCGGTGCCGTTGGTGGTGTTGATCCACGGCGGCTCGTGGCAGTCGCAGATCGGCGCCGACACCTTCGTCACCTTCGCCCGGCGGCTCGCCGAGCGCGGGCTCGCGGTCTACAACCTCGAGTACCGGCGCCTCGGTTCCGGCGGCGGGTATCCGCAGACCTTCGCCGACGTGGCCGCCGCCCTCGACTTCGCGCCGCAGATCGGCAAGGCCAATCCCGCGATCGACATGAAGAACGCCGTCGTCGTCGGGCATTCGGCCGGCGGCCAGCTCGCCATGTGGGCGGGGACCCGACACAAGCTCGACGACGACGAGGTCGGCGCGAAGCCGAAGTACCGGCCCACCAGCGTCGTGTCGTTGGCCGGCCCGCTCGACATGCGCACCGCGGTGAAGCTGGGCGACGACCGGATCGTCCGCGCCCTCGGCGGCACCCCCGAGGAAGTCCCCGAGCGCTACACCTCCGTGGATCCGATCCAGAACATCGACCCGTCCATGCCGACAATCGCGATGGTCGGCGCCAAGGATCGCGTCGTGCCGCCGGTGGTCTCGCGCAACTACGTCGACGCCGCAACCAAAGCCGGCGGCACCGCGAACTTCGTCCTGCTTCCGGACACCAACCACGTGACCATCGTCGACCCCGCCGCCCCGGCCTTCACCCGCGTCTTGGAGACGATCAGCCGCGCCGCGCACAACGCCCACCACGCGTAGACGAACCAGCGGCCGTGCTGGCAGGGTGCCTACAACTGCGCGCCGCCCTCGGCCCATCGCGTGACGGCGATGCGTAGTTTCGCCGCTTGCTCGGCGGTCATCGACGACGACCAGTCGATGTACTCCTCGGCAGCGAGCTTCACTGCCGCGGTACTCACGATCGAATGGTCGACACCGGTCGCAGCGCTGACCTCCGCGATCCACGGCGCAGGATCAGCACCGTAGTCCTCGTCCCGCGGCCAGATGGCTTCGGTGTGCGTGCCGTCGACGAGCGCGGCGGCCGGTCGGTGGAAGCACGTCCATAGATGGACTTGAGTCAGCGATCTGTCCTCCGCCGCGAGCACGAAGACCTCGCTGCTGTGGAGCGTCGGGTCTGACCGGTCGTGGCCTCCCGGAGCGCTTCGCCGATCCCGAACCCAGTCGATCACCTCCACCACGCTCGACGCGTCTGAGACCACCAGCGAACTTCGTGCCAGTGTCGCCCGCGCGGGGTCCCCATACCAGTCGTACACGTAGTACACCGGGTTGGCGTCGACACGTTCCGACAGTCGATCTTGAACTCGCGTGACGTACATAGCGGTCCCGCTCCTCTCGTTGATGGAGTCACTCACTTGCAGACCACGTCACTTTCCGGACCCCACCCTGGTTGGAACGAGGCATATGGTTGCCCGTTGACCACGAAGTAGCCATCGCCGTACCCCTTGTAGATCCCCGATGTGCAGCGAGTGTCACCGTTTGACATGAAGGTGCTGCGTCTGCCCTTTCCCAATGGATCCTCAACAACCCGCATCGCGAAACTCTGATCCACTGAATGCCACTGATCCGGCCGAAGACGGAGTACACGCTTCTCGAAGAAGCCTATCCTCACAACGATTCGATCGATGGGGCCCCAGCAGTTCTTATTGTCCTTTGAGGCCTTGACGTCCATGAACTCAGGAGAGCCTTGTGATTGATGCACGTTGTGAACCTTGATCTCGCAGTAGGCGATCAATTGACTGCCACCGTCGACCTCACGGCGTGCTTCGAAAATGAGTCTGATCAGCGCCCGCTCAATAGGTCCGGCACCGATCGACGAATCGTCAATCGGCGGCTGTCCGGGCTTCACCCCTGACACAGGCTCCACCCGCTCAGTTGGGAGATCGCTCCCCTCGCGCCGTTGCTGCTTGTCATCGCCATGACGCTCAGGATCGTTGAATGGTTCATCGTGAGGTCCGACCGCTCCGGCCGGTGGCGCCGTCGACGGCAATGGCGGCTCCGCGCCGTCGCCCCCACCGCCACATCTGTAGGGCACGGGAGGCGGAGGTGCATCGGCTGCCTTCTTCCCTGGGTTCGCCTGCGCCCACGCGTTCTTCCAAGCGGAGTTGTACGTAGTCGTCTCACGCTTGCATCGTTCGGCGGGCGTCTCCGCTCCTGCCGAACCAGAGGGAACAGTCACCATCAGAATCAGTAGTGCCCCATAGAGTGATGTAGCCCGGTGACCGGGACCATGACGAGCAGCGTGTCGTTGCTCGGAGCGGGAGCGGTCACCGTGTGATCCTTCGAGGAATCTCCTACAACCCACTCGAACGGAGTCATCACGATGACCGCACCACACATTGTCGACCCTTCGGGCTTGCTGAGCCAAGCCCTGAGCGATGCGTCGCCGGACTTGATGCGCGAACTGCTGCAAGCTGTGATCAACGCCCTGCTCTCCGCTGATGCCGACGCGGTATGCGGCGCTGAATGGGGGCAGCGATCAGCTGAGCGCACCAACCAGCGCAACGGATACCGGCACCGCGCCCTCGATACTCGGGTCGGAACGATCGATGTCGCTGTCCCCAAACTGCGGCAGGGCACGTATTTCCCGGAATGGCTGCTCGAGCGGCGCAAACGCTCCGAAGCAGCGTTGATCACCGTGGTCGCTGACTGCTACCTCGCCGGGGTGTCCACCCGCCGCATGGACAAGCTTGTCAAGACACTGGGGATCAACTCGCTGTCGAAGTCCCAGGTCTCGCGGATGGCCGCTGATCTCGATGAGCACGTCGAGCAGTTCCGGCACCGCCCCTTGAGTGAAGCGGGCCCGTTCACGTTCGTCGCCGCGGACGCGTTGACGATGAAGGTCCGTGAAGGTGGTCGCGTGGTCAACGCGGTCGTGCTGGTCGCGACCGGGGTCAACGCCGACGGGCGCCGAGAGGTCTTGGGCCTGCAGGTAGCCACCGCGGAAACCACAGTGGCGTGGAACAGCTTCTTTGCCGACCTGGTCGCCCGCGGCCTGACCGGAGTCCGGCTGGTAACCAGCGATGCTCATGCCGGCCTCGTCGAAGCGATCGCAGCGAACCTGCCCGGGGCAGCATGGCAACGCTGCCGCACCCACTACGCGGCGAACCTGATGAGCGTCACCCCGAAAAGTCTGTGGCCGGCAGTCAAAGCGATGCTGCACTCGGTATACGACCAGCCCGACGCCGCCTCGGTCAACGCCCAGTTCGACCGACTGCTCGACTACGTCGACACCAAACTGCCTGACGCGCACGATCACCTCGACACCGCTCGGGCCGACATCCTGGCCTTCACCGGTTTCCCCGAAGGACTCTGGCAGCAGATCTGGTCTAACAACCCCAACGAACGCCTCAACCGGGAGATCCGACGCCGCACCGACAGCGTTGGGATCTTTCCCAACCGTGACGCGATCGTCCGTCTGGTCGGCGCAGTCCTGGCCGAACAGACCGACGAATGGGCAGAAGGCCGCCGCTACCTCGGCCTGGACATCCTCGCCAAAAGCCGACTCACCCCCGTCCCCGCCACCGGAATCGAGGTAAACGCCGACACCACCCACGAACTCAGCGCTTAACCAGCACCAACGAAGGATCGCAGCGCTACACCACTACTCGGGACTTGACCTCAGAATCACGGCAACGGCTGCCACGAGGCTGCCGACAACCGCCACAGCAGGCGAGCGTGCAGGGCTCCGTGCCGGAGCTACCGTCGTCGATGATCCAACCGATGACCTGGGCATTCTCGAATGAGGTTTCATCACACTCCAAGCTCTCCAAAGTGCCTCGGCCTCGACCCGAAGCTCGCAACGAACGCTAGAGGCAGACGGACGCCCGCGCGCCAAACGTTCTTGCATAGATGCAGGCAGAGGGCGAATAATATGTTTCCGGTCCGGAATTCACCCATTCCATGAACTGGATAACAGCAAGGACACCATCGGATGATCTACGCACCACTGGTTCACGGCGGCGCGCGAAGGTCGCAGATCCGCGAGGATGTCTTCGTCGAGTTCTCCAGCCGCCTGCCCGAGCGCAATCCGACCGCCATCAACGTCGCGCGCCGACGCTCTGGCTCCGGCGACGGCCGCTGAAAGTTCGTCTACGAAACCAACGTCCTCTAAGACACTGGCAAATTGACGAGGCTCGTCGCAGCGCTGAAGCCGAGTTGGCCGACGCTTACGTACCAATAGTCACCGACAGCGAAGCGACGCGCCCGTCGGACGACGAGGTCGGCGCGAGGCCGAAGTACCGGCCCACCAGCGTCGTGTCGTTGGCCGGCCCGCTCGACATGCGCACCGCGGTGAAGCTGGGCGACGACCGGATCGTCCGCGCCCTCGGCGGCACTCCCGAGGAAGTTCCTGAGCGCTACACCTCCGTGGATCCGATCCAGAACTTCGTGCTGCTTCCGGACACCAACCACGTGACCATCGTCGACCCCGCCGCCCCGGCCTTCACCCGCGTCTTGGAGACGGTCAGCCGAGCTGCGCACAACGCCCACCACGACTGAACAAAGCCAGAGGTGATGTCGGCAGCGGCCTCTACGGTCCTCACATGACCATGCCCAGTACGACGCTGTTCGCGGCCGACGCCGCGTCGCCGGTGATCCTCCACGTGCCGCACGCCTCACGGCACATCCCAGCCGAAGACCGCGCCGACTTCCTCATAGAAGGACCGGCGCTGGAACGGGAACTGGACGAGTCCGTCGACACTGCCACCGACCTCATCGCCCGCCTGGCCCGGGAGCAGGCGACGCCCCGGCCGGCGATGGTGATCAATCAATTGAGCCGCCTGGTGGTCGACCCCGAGCGCTTCCCCGATGACACCGAAGCGATGAACGCGCACGGTCGGGGAGCGCTGTACACCCGCACCTGCGACGGTGCTCCGCTGCGCGACCTGTCCGCGGACCGCAGCGACGAACTGCTGACTCGATACTTCAGGCCGTACGCGCAGCAGCTGACCGACCTCGTCGACCAGCGGTTGGCCGCGACCGAGCGCACTGTCGTGATCGACGTGCACTCTTATCCCGCGCAGCCGTCGTCATTCGAAAACCACGGACTCCCCCGCCCGGCGATCTGCCTCGGCGTCGACGAGTTCCACACTCCTCCCGAGCTCATCGACGCGGCCCGCACCGCCTTCGCGACGTTCGACGACATCACACTGAACGCGCCATACGCCGGCTGCTACGTCCCGCTGAAGCAGTACCGCACCAATCCCTCGGTCACCGCGATCATGATCGAGATCCGCAGGGACGTCTATCTTGATCTGCAACTGCGGCCCGACGACGACGCCATGGCTCGACTCGGCGCCGCGCTCGCAGACCTCTGCAAGAACCCACTGGCTTGAAGGGTGCCCGAGCCAGCACCAGGAAGTTTCCTCATCGACGCGAGTCCTCACCATAAGATCAGTGCATGCATGACCTCAACTTCGAATTGCTGAAGCGCGAAGCCCTCATGTCCACACTGGCCAGGAAGTTTGAGGAAGATGCCGTGCTGACCACCGAATGGCTAGAAAGCGTCGACTTCGGATGGGGACCTGAGCGAATCAAAGACACCACCCGCGGGATCTGGAACCCGCGCGGCTACGCAGCGACCCTGACTATCGTGAGTGACCCCAAAAGCGAGTACGACGATGGAGACCACGGCAGCTATCTGTACCGGTATTCGTACGAAAAGCCTCGCGCTGGCGGCGACCCCATGGGTGGCAGAAACGCAAAACTCCGTGCGGCCATGGAACTGGAACTACCTGTGATCATGTTGAGGAAGGTCGCTACGGCACGATTTGTTCCCATCATGCCGGTTTACGTTGTGAAGGATGAGCCGGAGAATCAGAGGTTTCTTCTGGCACTGGACGAAAGCCTTCGATTTATCGACCCAACGTCCGTCCCGGACCCGCAGAAGAGCTATGTCGAACGTCTAATCAGCCAGCGACTTCACCAGCCAGAGTTCCGTTCGCGGGTCCTCCGCGCATATGAGCTCAAGTGCGCCGTCTGCTCCCTCAAGAAGCCAAACCTTCTCGACGCCGCTCACATCATTCCAGATCGGATGCCTGGTGGGCAGCCGATCGTTCGGAACGGACTGGCCCTTTGCAAGATTCACCACGCTACATATGACCAGAATATTATCGGGATTTCCCCTGACTACGAGATCCGCGTAAACCAGGAAGTTCTTGAAGAAGTTGACGGCCCCATGCTGAAGCATGGAATTCAGGAAATGGACCACCGACAACTCTGGCTGCCTCCACGAACAGCTGACCGTCCTGACAAGCAACGCCTGGAACAGCGCTTCGCGGAATTCAAGGCCGCCGGCTGACGGGACCTACTCCCAGAGTGACCACCGTCGCCACCTGACGGTGGTTAACTACAGGCGATTCCGGCCGAAACTATGTTCACCACGAAACGAACCTCTCGTGGCGAGTGACAGTTCGATCGCGTTCCTACTCGTCGTCATCCCACTGGTTGCGAACAACCATCTGGGGGACGTCGACGTTGTAGGACACGGCGACGTCGCGCTCGGTGACCTCGATCGGGTCTGCGTCGACGATGCGATGCTTCGGCGGCGGGCCTGGGAAGTCCTCGGCCTCGGGGAATCCTGACTCGGGCTCCGGCTGAGACGGTTGGCCCCAGACCGGTGCGGCGAACTGGAAGTCCTTCGCCTCCGGCAGTCCGGAGGTGACCGGGATCGGGGTCGTGGTCTCGACAAGTGTGGGCGCCGAGACCGATGATTCGGCGTCGAGCTCGAAGTCGAAGTCGTGTCGGGTGTCTGCGGTCGAGCCGAGTCCGGCTGTTGCGTTGCCGGAGGTGCTCTCCGCTGCCCACGGGTTGTTGTGCTCGTGGTCGTCGTCGCCAGGCCAGACGGGCTCGACGGGCCACGGGATCGACGCGGGCCGGGGGGTTTCGACGAACTCAGCCGGCGAGGCGGGGCTTCGACGAGCTCGACCGGCGGGGCGGGGCTTCGACGAAGCTCAGCCGGCGTGGACGGCTCAGCCGTCGGGGCGGGCTCAACCGGCGGCGAAGTTCGGCGGGAGGAACGTCGTCGTGGGTCATGCCCAGGTACTTGCGCCAGGTGTTTTCGTCGCGGGGGTGGATGCCGTCGATACCGGCGGCGTTCTCGGCGGCGCGTACCTGGTTCATCAGCTGCAGGACAAGGCGGCGTTGGGTGTCCTCGACGCTATCGCGGGCGTGCTTGCGCACCGGGACGTCGATCCGCGTCAGGGACGGGCTGATGGCGTCGCGCGGGAAGTCGGCGCCGGCAAGGCGCTCGAACAGCTTCTGCGTCAACGACAGCACTGGCTGCTGAGTCACCACACCGTCGAGCACGCTCCCCCGATTGCGCTCGGCGGCCTTGCGCTCCTCCCACTCCTGGATTTGCCGTTCCAGGTCGGAGTGCTCGCCGGACAGCACGCCCGGCGTCCGGTACGAGACCTTGTCCACGAAGCTCTGCGCCACGTCGTCGATGGTGAAGGCGTCGACGGCCGAATCCTGGGCGATCCGCGCGTGGAACAGCACCTGCAGGAGCAGGTCACCCAGCTCCGAGCACAGCTCCTTCGCGTCGCCCTGGTCGAAGGCGTCGAGCAGCTCGTAGACCTCCTCCAGGAGGTACCGACGCAGCGAGTCGTGCGTCTGCTGCTGCTCCCACGGTCCGGTGCGCCGCAGCTGATCCATCAGGGCGACGGCCTCGAGCAGTCGCTTGCCCGCAACACCGTCACCGGCGATCACCTCGGCGCCGCGCGAAATCTGCTGCTGCACAAGCGAATGCTTACGGTCGGAGGTCAGCACGACGGCGTCGAACGGCAGGTCCCGCACCGCGCTGGCGAACTCGTACGACGGCAGGTTCCAGAGCAACGACGGGTGCACGTCTTCGGTCACGTAGACATGACCGGTCATCGAAGACACCGCGCGCACCGGAATCAGGTCGGGCAGCGCTGGATCCAACAGGATCACGGGCATGGTGGCACCTCCGCAAGTAGATAGGCAGAACCATACTCAGTGGGGGTCGACGGTGCCCGCACCCACACTGTGATTCCACCGATCGGAATGGACGGAATCCGACAAAGTCGTCGCGACGTGGGTGCTGTAGCCACGTGACCAGGGCGGTCAGGAGCCGATCTGGACGGTTCGGACCTCCGCGCGCACGCCGCGCCCGCGAGCACTGACCCCGGGCTCCACGGTGAGCTCGAAGATCCCGCTGTGCGGCGACGGCCCCACCATCATCGGCCCGCGCCGGTAGCGTTCCAGCAGTTCCTCATCGGTGCGGCGTTCGACGAAGGTCAGCGAGTAGCGCACGCCCTCGTCGTCCCAGGCGTACGACTCCCCCGGCGCCAGCCGGATCTCCTCCCCGGGACCGTCCGCGGCACGCACGAACAGCGTGTCGTCGAGGTAGCCGAACGAATAGTTCGGCGAGATCGGGAGCGGTGGCAGCGCCACGTCGCACCGTCCTTTCGAGTTCGGTCAGCGCGGCTCGGGCAGCATCTGGGTCAGGAACGTCACGAGGTACGTGATCAGCTCGTCGTCGCGCAGTCGCGGCGACCCCATGCCCGCGGTGCGCGGGATCGGCAGCGTCACCGCGTGCGTCGTCGCCCGGTAGTTGGCCGACGAATACAGGCGCGCCAGGCGAACCTGCTCGCTGTCGAGCAGCACCATCGGCGCCAAGCGGATCGACGTCCCCGCCAACGTCACCTCGGTGATCCCCCGCTCACGGCAGCGCAGACGCAGCCGGGCGATCGACGCCAACCGCTCGGTCTCCACCGGCGGCGGACCGTAGCGGTCGTTGAGTTCGTTGAGGACCTCGTCGACGTCGGCGTCGGAGGCGGCCGACGCCAGCTTCCGGTACGCCTCCAGCCGGAGCCGGTCGGCTTCGACGTACTCCACCGGGATGTGCGCGTCGACCGGCAGATCGATCCGCACCTCCTTGGTCTCCTCCTGCGAAACGGTCTCGCCGTCAGCGGCGGCGCGATAGGCCTCCACCGCCTCGCCGACGAGGCGCACGTAGAGGTCGAAGCCGACTCCGGCGACGTGCCCGGACTGCTCGGCGCCCAGCACGTTGCCGGCGCCGCGCAACTCCAGATCCTTCAGTGCCACAGCCATTCCCGCGCCCAGCTCGTTGTTCTGGGCGATGGTGGCGAGGCGGTCGTAGGCGGTCTCGGTCAGCGGCTTGTCTGGGCTGTAGAACAGGTACGCGTAGCCACGCTCACGACTGCGCCCGACGCGCCCGCGCAGCTGGTGCAGCTGACTCAGACCGAAGTTCTCGGCCCGGTCGACGATCAGCGTGTTGGCGTTCGAGATGTCCAGACCGGTCTCGATGATCGTGGTGCACACGAGCACGTCGAACTCGCGGTTCCAGAACGCGTCGACGGTCTTCTCCAGCAGCTCCTCGGGCATCTGGCCGTGCGCCACGGCCACCCGCGCCTCGGGCACCATGCGCGCGATGTCCTTGGCCATCTTGTCGATCGACGACACACGATTGTGCACGTAGAAGACCTGACCGTCGCGCAGCAGCTCGCGTCGGATGGCCGCACCGACCTGCTTGTCGGAGTAGGCGCCCACGTAGGTGAGGACCGGATGACGCTCTTCGGGCGGCGTCAGAATGGTCGACATCTCGCGAATGCCGGCCATCGACATCTCCAGCGTTCGCGGAATCGGCGTCGCCGACATGGTGAGCACGTCGACGTGCGTACGCAGCGACTTGATGTGCTCCTTGTGCTCCACACCGAAACGCTGTTCCTCGTCGACGATCACCAGCCCGAGGTCCTTCCAGACCACGCCGGTCTGCAGCAGTCGGTGGGTGCCGATCACGACGTCGACGTCGCCGGTCGCGAGGTCGGCGATGATCTGCTTGGACTCGGCGGGATCGGTGAAGCGCGACAGCCCGCGCACCTTGACCGGGAACCCGGCCATGCGCTCGGTGAACGTCTGAAGGTGTTGTCCGGCAAGGATTGTGGTGGGCACCAGGACCGCGACCTGCTTGCCGTCCTGCACCGCCTTGAACGCCGCGCGGACCGCGATCTCGGTCTTGCCGTAGCCGACGTCGCCGACGATCACCCGGTCCATCGGGACCGGCTTCTCCATGTCGCCCTTCACCTCGGCGATCACCGTCATCTGATCGACGGTCTCGGTGAAGTCGAACGCGTCCTCCATCTCGCGCTGCCACGGACTGTCCGGGCTGAACGCGAAGCCAGGTGCCGAATGGCGCGCCGCGTACAGCTGCACCAGCTCGCCCGCGATCTCGCGAACGGCCTTGCGCGCCTTGCGTTTCGTGTTCGACCAGTCCGAGCCGCCCAGCTTGGACAGCGACGGCTGCTCGCCGCCGACGTACCGCGACAGCTGATCGAGCGAGTCCATCGGCACGTACAGCCGGTCCCCCGGCTGGCCCCGCTTGCCCGGCGCGTACTCGATCACCAGGTACTCGCGCCGCGCACCGGAGATGGTGCGTTCGATCATCTCGACGAACCGCCCGATGCCGTGCTGGTCGTGCACCACCATGTCGCCGGCGACGAGCGCCAACGGGTCGACTTGGTTGCGGCGCTTGGCCGGCAGCTTGCGGCCGTCCTTCACGCCCACCACGCGGGCGCCGGTCAGGTCGGCCTCGGTGATCACCACGAAGGTCCCCACGAGCAGTCCGTGACGCAAGGTGCCGTGGTACACCGCCACGGCGTCAGCGGGCGGCTCGTCGCCGTCGCTCATCAACCGCGCGGGCACTTCGGCTTCACCGAGACGTTCGACGAACCGCTGCGCCGTCCCCTTGCCCGCCGCCACGACCGCGGCACGCCCGCCGGAGGCGAGCTGCGCCCGCAGGCTCACCAGCAGGTCCGCGATCGCCGAGTCGTCACCGTGCGGGGCCGGCCCGGCCTGCAGGTTCAGTTCCAGTTCCTCGCCGCTGCCGGACGACAACGGGCTCACCGTCCACCAGGAGCGGCCCGCGTCGACGGTGGCCTGCTCCACCTCGGCCACCGGCCGATACGAGCTGGCCTGCAGGTCGACGCTCTCGGCCTGCACCGGCGCACCCGCCCCGAGCGCCGCCGCATTCCACGACGCCTCCAGGAACTCCGCGCCGGTGCGCGCCAGATCCGTTGCGCGCGTGCGGACTTTCTCGGGATCGAGCACCAGCACGCGGGTGTTCTCGGGCAGCACTTCGGTGAGCAGTTGCATCTCGCCCTCGACGAGGGCGGGAATCATCGCCTCCATGCCGTCGACCGGAATGCCCTCGCCCAGTTTGGTCATCATCTCGGCCAGTGCTTCGTCGGCGGTGGTCTCCGCCAGCTCGGCGGCCCGCGCCCGCACCTGCTCGGTGAGCACCAGTTCTCGGCACGGATGGATCTGCACTGAGGGCGTCTCGATCTCCGGCTGGGTGCGCTGGTCGGCGACGGAGAAGGCGCGGATGTCGGTCACCTCGTCGCCCCAGAACTCCACGCGCACAGGGAAATCCGCGGTGGTCGGGAACACGTCGAGGATGCCGCCGCGGACGGCGAACTCGCCGCGTCGACCGACCATGTCGACGCGCTCGTACGCCATCTCCACCAGCTGGGCCACCAGGGCGTCGAAGTCGGAGTCCTCGCCCTCGGTCAGGGTCACCGTCCGCAGGGAACCCAGACCCGGCGCCATCGGCTGGATCAGCGACCGCACGGTGGTGACCACCACGCGCAGCGGCGCCGCGTCGGGATCGGCCAGCCGGTGCAGCACCGCGAGGCGCTGGCCGACGGTGTCCGCGCTCGGCGACAGTCGTTCGTGCGGCAACGTCTCCCAGGACGGGAACTGCGCGACCACCGCAGGACCGTCGTCGAGCAGCTCGCCGAGCTCGGCGGTCAGGTCGTCGGCCTCGCGGCCGTTCGCCGCCACCACCAGCAACGGTCCGGCATCCCGTGCGGCGAGGGTGGCGACGATGAACGGCCGCGCGGCGTCCGGCGCGGTCAGGTCCAGGCGGACCCGGTCGGCGTTCTGCGCCAGTTCGGCGAAGGCGCCGTCGCGCAGTGCATAGGCGGCCAGTCCGGACAGCGAAGGTGAAGTCGACACTCCAACCATTCTAGTGACCCGCTACCGACCGTTCAGCAACGAACCTCCCAGCGGAACCTCCTCGGTCGCGCCGGGCAGAATCGCGTACACCGACGAGCCGATCGGCGTGGTCCACACGTTGAGGTCGTCGTGCTCGGCGAGCCGCTGCTGCGACGGCAGGAACTGCCGCACCGGGTCGCGCTGCACGGTGGAGAAGATCAACCCCGTGTTCGACGTATCCGGCTCCTGCCCTGGCAATGCAGGCGCAGGCGGCTCGTCGTAGTTGTACGCGCGCCGCAGGTACTGCTCGTGGTCCGCGCGCCGATGCGCACGGGCGATGTGCGACGACGCCGGGATCACCGGCAGACCGCCTTCCGTCTTGGCGAAATCGACGGGATCGTGCTCGTTCGTCCCGGTCAACGGTGCGCCGTTGGTCAGGTTCCGTCCGATCACCAGTTCCCGGTTGCCCCGGTCGAGCTCCTCCCAGGTGTCCATGTGCATGGCGATGCGCCGCACCACCATCGAGGTGCCGCCGGCCAGCCAGGGCTGCTCGGCGCCGTCGTCCCAGATGAGGTCGTCGTACCGACTGTTGCGCGGCTGCTCGGTGCCGTCGACCTGACCGAACAGATTGCGCTGCGTCTGACTCTCGGGTTGCGTGCCGCGTGCGGTTCGGAAACCGCGCTGCACCCACCGCACGCGGGCGATGGTGCGCACCTCGGCGGTCAGGATCCGCGTGGCATGCGCCAGCGTCACCGGGTCGTCGGCCGCGATCACCAGCAGCAGGTCGGTCTGGCCCCACTGGTCTTGCAGTCGGTCGATGCTGAACGCGGGCAACGGCTTCAGCCACGACGGTCGACGACCGGCCAAGCGTGGATCGTCGAACACCCGCGGCCCCACCCCCACCGTCACGGTGAGGCGCGACGGCGCTGTGGCCAATTCGGGTTCCGGGTCGGCCAGCGCCGGGACGCCTTGGGTCAACCGTGCCCCGTCCTGCGTCCATAGGGTCAGTACCCCGGACAGCGAACTGAGATCGATCAGATCCACGCCGATGTAATTGGCGAACGCTGCCGGAGCGGTGATCACACCCGCCTGGTGGCGCCCGTAGAACTCCACGGTCTGCCGCGCCGGCTCGGCGTCGGACGATTCACGTTCGACGCCGAGACCGACTGCAGCAGCACCCACACCGACGCCGGCGAGGCCGGCCATTCCGGTGAGGAGTCCTCGGCGCGAGATCCGGGCGGATCCGCGCGAGGTGGTCACGGCTGGTAGTTCTCCTGGTTGCCCGCGAAGTCACGTGCCGTCGCGGTCACCGGGACCGTCGAACCGTCGGACATCCGCAGTTCGACGGTCACTTCCTGGCCGGCCGCGATGGGTTCCTTCTGGTCCATCAGCATGATGTGATCGCCGCCCGGCTTCAGCGTGAGGCTGCCGTGTGCGGGGATGACGTAGCCGTCCTTCTTCTCCTTCATCACGTTGACGCCGCCTTCGGAGACGGTCTCGTGCAGCTGAACTTCCCCGGCGACGGGCGTGCTGCCGGAGACGATCCGGATCTCGCTGTCGCTGTTGTTGCTCAGGGTCCCGAAGAGCGCGGTCATGTGCTCGTCGGAGGCCTTGACCCACTGATCGGTGATCACAAGCGCACTCTTCTGTTCCTGCGAGGCGCTAGCCGACGACGACGTGCTGTTGTCGGAGCTGCTGCTGCATCCGGTCAGGATGAGCAAGGGAGCCGCGGCGGCGATGAGAGCGACGGCGGGACGATGCATACGGCGAATTGCCATGGTGAAACTGCCTTTTCTGGCGTAGGGATAGTCACTTCCGGACTCGGGCCGGAAGTGCGAATGTCGTGGCGGAACTCAACCCAAAACGGGTGGAGCGCGCATCCCTACGGACAGTCGGGGCGTGAGGTCATGGAGAGCGACGGCGGGTTCTGCGGGAGTCACCGACGCCGTGAGTTCGGGTCGCGCAGGCAACGCGACGCGAAGCGCGGCGACGGTCGAGACCAGCAGCCGAAGCACGGCGCTGATCGCGCACAGTGCGATCACCGCGGCCGGGAGGGCGGCCAGATGCCACCCGATCATGGCGGCCGAGTTCATGGTGTGGTGCCCGGACGGCCTCCCGAGCAGAGAGAGCGACAGGTGCGACGCGAGCTGCCCGCCGGCCACCACCCCGGTCACCGCGAGCCACTCCGACGTCGAGCGGCCGCGGGCCCGATGCTGCTGTGCGCGATCGACCTGCGCACCGCGGATCGCCGCGACGCCGAGTCCGATGGCTGCGAGCAACAGCAGCTGACGCCCTTCCGGCCGATAACCACCGGCCAGGCCATGCGCTGCGATACCGAGGATCACGGAAACGGCACCGGCCAGCAGGCCGTTCGCTCGCGTGATCATGGCTCCAGTCTACTACCGGCGGTCGGAGCCGCCCCCATCGCAGCTGTGCGGACGGCTACTCCTGCACCGGTTCGACATAGTCGTGCTCGACGAGCACTGGATCGGGGTCCAAGCGGGTCAGTCCGTTCCAACACAGGTTCACCAGGTGGGCGGCGACCACCTCTTTCGGCGGTTCCCGGACGTCGAGCCACCATTGCGCGGTCACCGAGACCATGCCGACGAGCGCCTGCGCGTACAGGGGGGCAAGCGAGGGATCGAACCCTCGCCGCTCGAAGTCGCCGGCAAGGATGTGTTCCACCTGGCTGATGGCGTCATTGAGCAGGCTCCCGTAGCGCGTGCTCTCGCCGTCTTCTCCGGTAACGATCGACTCTCCGCGCACCAGGATCTGGAAGCCGTCCGTCCGCTCCTCCATGTAGGTGAGCAATGCGAGCGCCACCTGCTGGATCCGGTACAGCGAGCGGTTCTGTGTCAGCGACTTGGTGACCATCTCCAGGAGGGTCTCCATCTCGCGGTCGACGACCACCGCGTACAGGCCTTCCTTGCCACCGAAGTGTTCGTAGACGATGGGCTTGGAAACACCGGCGCGTTGCGCGATCTCCTCGATCGAGGTCCCTTCGAAGCCCCGCTCAGCGAACAGGCCACGGGCCACTTCGATCAGCTGAAGTCGACGCTGCGCGCCCGTCATCCGAGCCCGCGGTGCGCGCACCACTTCGCCACTGCCGTCACCGGGCCGATTCACTGCCATATCTCCACCTTAGGCGTGCGATTGTCGGTCGATGACCACCCCGCCGAGCGCGAGTCCACCACACGCGCACAGTCCCGCGGCGGCAGACAGTTGCCACTTACCCCATCCCCAACGAGGCACGACGACGCACCGACGGCGCCGCACACCAAAGCAGGACTGCCACCGACTCCATCCCCCCGAGGGGGTACGACGACGCACAGGCGGCACCTCGCTGCAAAGGCGGGTCGACGGCCACGCGTGTACCCGCGGCACTGGCAGAGCCTGCAGATGCGAAATGGCCCCCGAACCACAAGGGTCCGGGGGCCATTCCAAGTAATGTTCGGCGGTGTCCTACTCTCCCACACTGATTAGGGTGCAGTACCATCGGCGCTGGTGGGCTTAGCTTCCGGGTTCGGAATGGAGCCGGGCGTTTCCCCACCGCTATCGCCGCCGTAACAAGGCGAAACAAACACACAAAACGTGTGTTGCCTCAGAAAGTACATAGTGGATGCGAGACCAAACATTGGTGTTTGGGTGTTGTTAGTAAGTCCTCGGCCGATTAGTACCAGTCACCTGAACACATTACTGTGCTTACAGTTCTGGCCTATCAACCCCATGGTCTGTAGGGGGCCTTACCCCACCCGAAGGTGGGTGAGAAACCTCATCTTGGAACAGGCTTCCCGCTTAGATGCTTTCAGCGGTTATCCCTTCCGAACGTAGCTAACCAGCAGTGCTCCTGGCGGAACAACTGGCACACCAGAGGTTCGTCCGTCCCGGTCCTCTCGTACTAGGGACAGGTTTCCTCAAGTTTCTAGACGCGCGCGGCGGATAGAGACCGAACTGTCTCACGACGTTCTAAACCCAGCTCGCGTGCCGCTTTAATGGGCGAACAGCCCAACCCTTGGGACCTACTCCAGCCCCAGGATGCGACGAGCCGACATCGAGGTGCCAAACCATCCCGTCGATATGGACTCTTGGGGAAGATCAGCCTGTTATCCCCGGGGTACCTTTTATCCGTTGAGCGACACCGCTTCCACTTGCCGGTGCCGGATCACTAGTCCCGACTTTCGTCCCTGCTCGACATGTACGTCTCACAGTCAAGCTCCCTTGTGCACTTACACTCAACACCTGATTGCCATCCAGGCTGAGGGAACCTTTGGGCGCCTCCGTTACATTTTAGGAGGCAACCGCCCCAGTTAAACTACCCACCAGGCACTGTCCCTGAACCCGATCAGGGTCCGAGGTTAGAAGCCCAATACGATCAGAGTGGTATTTCAACAACGACTCCACGAACACTAGCGTGCCCACTTCACAGTCTCCCACCTATCCTACACAAACCGTACCGAACACCAATACCAAGCTATAGTGAAGGTCCCGGGGTCTTTTCGTCCTGCCGCGCGTAACGAGCATCTTTACTCGTACTGCAATTTCGCCGAGTCTGTGGTTGAGACAGCAGAGAAGTCGTTACGCCATTCGTGCAGGTCGGAACTTACCCGACAAGGAATTTCGCTACCTTAGGATGGTTATAGTTACCACCGCCGTTTACTGGGGCTTAAATTCTCAGCTTCGCCAACAAAGTTGACTAACCGGTCCTCTTAACCTTCCAGCACCGGGCAGGCGTCAGTCCGTATACATCGTCTTACGACTTCGCACGGACCTGTGTTTTTAGTAAACAGTCGCTTCTCTCTGGTCTCTGCGACCACCCCCAGCTCAGACCGAAAAAGTCGTCACCAGAAATGGTCCCCCTTCTCCCGAAGTTACGGGGGCAATTTGCCGAGTTCCTTAACCACAGTTCTCTCGATCGCCTTAGTATTCTCTACCTGACCACCTGTGTCGGTTTGGGGTACGGGCCGTGTACCAACTCACTAGAGGCTTTTCTCGGCAGCATAGGATCACAGAATTCACCTCAACGGCTACGCATCACCTCTCAGGCTACATGGAACACGGATTTACCTATGTTCCGCCCTACAGGCTTACACCAAGACATCCATCACTTGGCCCTGCTACCTTCCTGCGTCACCCCATCGCTTGACTACTACACCCAAGGTCCCACGCAGCCACCACCAAACCAACCCGAAGGAAGGAGAAGTAGCTTTTGGGCGGTTAGTACAGATGATTCATCATTGGGCGCGGATACACGGGTACGGGAATATCAACCCGTTGTCCATCGACTACGCCTGTCGGCCTCGCCTTAGGTCCCGACTCACCCTGGGCGGATTAACCTGGCCCAGGAACCCTTGGTCATTCGGCGGACAAGTTTCTCACTTGTCTTTCGCTACTCATGCCTGCATTCTCACTCCCACACCCTCCACCACACGATCACTCGATGGCTTCAACGGATGCAGGACGCTCCCCTACCCAACCACACCACTACACCACAACCCGCAGATCATGGTGGATGTCTATGTGTGATTGCCGCGGCTTCGGCGGTGTACTTGAGCCCCGCTACATTGTCGGCGCAGGACCACTTGACCAGTGAGCTATTACGCACTCTTTCAAGGGTGGCTGCTTCTAAGCCAACCTCCTGGTTGTCTAAGCAATCCCACATCCTTTTCCACTTAGTACACTCTTAGGGGCCTTAGCCGGCGATCTGGGCTGTTTCCCTCTCGACTACGAAGCTTATCCCCCGCAGTCTCACTGCCACGCTCTCACTTACCGGCATTCGGAGTTTGGTTGACGTCAGTAACCTAGTAGGGCCCATCAGCCATCCAGTAGCTCTACCTCCGGTAAGAAACACGCGACGCTGCACCTAAATGCATTTCGGGGAGAACCAGCTATCACGGAGTTTGATTGGCCTTTCACCCCTACCCACAACTCATCCCCTCCATTTTCAACTGAAGTGGGTTCGGGCCTCCACAGCATCTTACTGCTGCTTCACCCTGGCCATGGGTAGATCACTCCGCTTCGGGTCTAGACCCAGCGACTCAAACGCCCTATTCAGACTCGCTTTCGCTACGGCTACCCCACAACGGGTTAACCTCGCCACTGAGCACTAACTCGCAGGCTCATTCTTCAAAAGGCACGCCATCACCCACCAGCCACCAAAGACTGCACAGGCTCTGACGGATTGTAAGCGTCCGGTTTCAGGTACTATTTCACTCCCCTCCCGGGGTACTTTTCACCTTTCCCTCACGGTACTAGTCCGCTATCGGTTACCAGGAAGTATTTAGGCTTACCGGGTGGTCCCGGCAGATTCACAGCAGATTCCACGAGCCCGCTGCTACTTGGGAAAATATTGAAGCCAGACAGAACATTTTCAGTTACCGGACTCTCACCGTCTACGGCAGACCATTCCAGGCCACTTCACCTAACATCCTGTTTTCTCACTGACCGCCCAGCCGGCAGACCGGGCCACAACACTCCCACAACACCACACGCACAACCCCTGCCGAGTATCACATACGCATGGTTTAGCCTGATCCACTTTCGCTCGCCGCTACTCACGGAATCACAATTGTTTTCTCTTCCTGTGGGTACTGAGATGTTTCACTTCCCCACGTTCCCTCCGCACCGGCTATACATTCACCGGACGGTAACACCACATCACTGGTGCTGGGTTTCCCCATTCGGACACCCTCGGATCACAGCTCGTTTGACAACTCCCCGAGGACTATCGCGGCCTACCACGTCCTTCATCGGCTCCTGGTACCAAGGCATCCACCGAACGCCCTAAAACACTTACAACAACACCCACAAACACACCCACTCACATGGACACGAATGTGGACATTCCACAACATGAGTATTTCTACAAATTCTTACAGAGACACACAAAATAATTGCAGTACAAACACCAAAAACAAGATCTCCTGTAAAATCAACAGTCCTTGACTTTGATGCTCGCATCCACTATGCACTTCTCAAACAACACACACCCACACCACCCAACACCCACCAACCCGAAAGGGCCGACATGGGCGGAAAAGTGTGAGCAACCAAGAAAACCTCTGAACCGACCACCAGCCCCCGAAGGAACCCGTCATCGACCGGTGTTTTCTCAGAACCCCGATAGTGTGCAAAAGTCCAGGCCGGCAATCACTCGCACGGCCACCACAACGTCACAGTGATGATTCACCGTGACGTGTACGCATGGATTTCTTGTGTTTCACCCTCGAACAAACCATGGCCGGCACACATTCGGCACCGAAACCAATGATTAAATGTTTGCTCCTTAGAAAGGAGGTGATCCAGCCGCACCTTCCGGTACGGCTACCTTGTTACGACTTCGTCCCAATCGCCGATCCCACCTTCGACGGCTCCCTCCACAAGGGTTAGGCCACCGGCTTCGGGTGTTACCGACTTTCATGACGTGACGGGCGGTGTGTACAAGGCCCGGGAACGTATTCACCGCAGCGTTGCTGATCTGCGATTACTAGCGACTCCGACTTCATGGGGTCGAGTTGCAGACCCCAATCCGAACTGAGACGCGCTTTAAGGGATTCGCTCCACCTCACGGTCTCGCAGCCCTCTGTACGCGCCATTGTAGCATGTGTGAAGCCCTGGACATAAGGGGCATGATGACTTGACGTCATCCCCACCTTCCTCCGAGTTGACCCCGGCAGTCTCCTGCAAGTCCCCACCATTACGTGCTGGCAATACAGGACAAGGGTTGCGCTCGTTGCGGGACTTAACCCAACATCTCACGACACGAGCTGACGACAGCCATGCACCACCTGTACACCAACCACAAGGGAACCGACATCTCTGCCGGCGTCTGGTGTATGTCAAACCCAGGTAAGGTTCTTCGCGTTGCATCGAATTAATCCACATGCTCCGCCGCTTGTGCGGGCCCCCGTCAATTCCTTTGAGTTTTAGCCTTGCGGCCGTACTCCCCAGGCGGGGTACTTAATGCGTTAGCTACGGCACAGATCTCGTGAAATGAGACCCACACCTAGTACCCACCGTTTACGGCGTGGACTACCAGGGTATCTAATCCTGTTCGCTCCCCACGCTTTCGCTCCTCAGCGTCAGTTACTACCCAGAGACCCGCCTTCGCCACCGGTGTTCCTCCTGATATCTGCGCATTTCACCGCTACACCAGGAATTCCAGTCTCCCCTGTAGTACTCAAGTCTGCCCGTATCGCCTGCACGCCTACAATTGAGTTGCAGGATTTCACAGACGACGTGACAAACCGCCTACGAGCTCTTTACGCCCAGTAATTCCGGACAACGCTCGCACCCTACGTATTACCGCGGCTGCTGGCACGTAGTTGGCCGGTGCTTCTTCTCCAGGTACCGTCACTTGCGCTTCGTCCCTGGCGAAAGGAGTTTACAACCCGAAGGCCGTCATCCCCCACGCGGCGTCGCTGCATCAGGCTTGCGCCCATTGTGCAATATTCCCCACTGCTGCCTCCCGTAGGAGTCTGGGCCGTGTCTCAGTCCCAGTGTGGCCGATCACCCTCTCAGGTCGGCTACCCGTCGTCGCCTTGGTGAGCCATTAACCTCACCAACAAGCTGATAGGCCGCGGGCCCATCTCACACCGCAAAAGCTTTCCACCCCCAACCATGCAGTCAGAGGTCATATCCGGTATTAGACCCAGTTTCCCAGGCTTATCCCAGAGTGCAAGGCAGATCACCCACGTGTTACTCACCCGTTCGCCACTCGAGTACCCAGCAAGCTGGGCCTTTCCGTTCGACTTGCATGTGTTAAGCACGCCGCCAGCGTTCGTCCTGAGCCAGGATCAAACTCTCCAACAAAACTAGACCAAACACACCAACCCCCAAAGAGGCCAGCATAGTTTGAGCACTAGACCAGGAGAAAAGACCTGACCAAAATAATCCTTCAAAAAAAGAATTGACTGGCATCAAAAAACAATCAAAAACAAAAACAAAATTCTTGTCCAAAAAATCCTCGACACCAGCCAAAACATAACTGGCACAAGAAAATTTCTCTTACACACTATCGAGTTCTCAAAAAACACACACCCACCAACACCACACAACAACTTTCGCTGTGCGAACTTCAATGAGCAGAGCCTGTTGTCCGTCTCGCGGGCAACTGTTCCAGACTACATCCGGAACCCGTCCCGGTCAACTCGCTGTGGTCAGCCTCACCAGGAGGCCGGCACCAGACTTCCTGACCGGCAGGATCACTACTGTAAACAATCTTGATCCTGTTTGTCAACCTGCGATTCCGAATTTCTGGAAGAAACTTGGTCGCTGACGACTTGGACTAAGTTACACAGGGCCGAACGGGAACACAACTCGGCTGGTCAGAGGCAGAAACGGGTAGCGTCGTGGCATGCAGACCAGGCAGCCCCGTCGCGGGCGACTTCTTCGAGCCCTCGTTTCCGGTGCTGTAGGGACCGCCGTTGTAGCGGGCGCGACCGCGTGCGGCGACTACCCCAACAACAGGAGCGGTCCGGGCACCGGAGCGAAGGCGGCACAGGTGACCGTCGAAGACTTCGTGTCGTCGTACAACGAAGCCGGCCTCGGCGACGCCGTGGAACGGACGGTATGCACGGAAGCTCAAGCGGACTTCGCCGGCAAGCAGTCGTTGGATGGTTCGCCTTACACCGCCGGGTCGATGACTCAGACACAGCCGGCTTCGGTGAACGGGGACTCGGGACGGGCCGCCGTTCAGGTGGCCAGCGCGCAAGCGACGACGCAGTCGTACGAAGTAGCCCTGGAGCGGGACCGAAGCCAGGGCTGGTGCATCACCGGGCTGACGGCCAAGGACACCGCGCCGGGGCAGAGCTCGTCACCCGCTCAGTAGTGCGAGGGCGCGCCGAGCGCTTCGCGACCCTGTTGCCGCGCCGCGCTCGGGGCTCGGACCGCGACCCGGGATCAGGGTCGCGACACGCCAGGCCGGCGGGCAGGGGTCAGTAGTAGAGGTTCGGCGCGGGGCTGCAGTTGGCCGGGAAGACGGCCGCCGTGCCACGGGGCGGAACGATGGCGATCGACGGGTAGACGATGCCGTTGGGGCAGCGGTACTGACCGAAGCCGATGCCGATCACGTCGCCGCGGTTCTTGCAGATCGCACCGGTGCACGTGATCTGCGGTCCGGCGGCGGCCTCGCCGGCGGCGAGCGTCGTCGCCCCGAGCAGACCGGAGCCCACCACACCCGCGGTGGCCAGGATCGTCGCGATTCGTCGCATGCTCATTCGGTTTCCCCCCGTAGTTTCCCCTGCATACCGTTGCTCCGCCGCCAGGACTCGAACCTGAAATGCCTGAACCAAAATCAGGAGTGTTGCCGATTACACCACGGCGGATCAATGCGGGTTCGATTGTGCCACAGCGTCCGCCGAGCGCTCACGCAGAGGCCGAGTGGTCGGCGCCCTCCCAGAAACCGATCCCTTCCAGGCTCCGGACCAGGCGTTCTCGGGCGTCGACGAACCGGCAGTGGATCTCCGCACGGATGGCGTCGACATCGCCGTCGGCGAGGTGCGTGATCAGTCGACGGTGGCTCGCCACCGCCTGCTCACCCCACTCCACATCGCTCGTATACAGACCGTGCGGCGTGTACCGCGTCGCGGCGGACAGGAACCAGGCGAGCTTCTTACTGCCGCCGGCGAGATTCACGCGGCGATGGAACTCGTACTCGTGCTCACCGACGCGTAGAGCGTCCCCGGCACGGACGCTGCGCTCGAGGTCGTCGACGATCGCGGTCAGCGCGGTGAGTTCGCCGGCCAACGTCGCGCTGCGCGCCGCGTGCGTCGCCAGGCGCGCGGACAGTTCGGCCTGCATCCAGAAGATGTCCTCGATGTCGGCCCGACCGAGTTCGTCGACGATGAAACCGCGGTGCGGCGACGAACGCACCAGTCCTTCTCCACGCAGCGTCACCAGCGCCTCGCGCACCGGCGTGACGCTGCAGCCGAACTCGGCGGCGGCTTCGTCGAGCCGAATGAACTCCCCCGGCCGGACTTCGCCGGTGATGATCCGGGTTCGCAACCGATCGGCCACCTCGTCGGTCAGCTGGGTTCGCCGCACCGGTGCACTCACGCGTCCTCCTTGGTTCGGGATCGTCGTCGTTCGATCGCTTTGACCTCCGTTTAGGCCAAGGTCTGGTGCTCGCGCAGCCGTTCCGCGGAACGACGACGCTGCTTGCGGCCGTTGCGGCGCCGCCACACGCCAGGCCACCACGCCATCCGTCGCCGCCAGCGTCGCACCCGCTTGTCGAAGAGCTGCTGGTGCTCCTGCGACCACTCGACGCCGTAGACCTCCCGCACCTGCGGTCCGGCCGCACCCCACGTCAGCAGCCGGACCGTCGGTGCCATCCGCACGTAGCGGAACGGCAGCGAATAGGTGGAGAAGACCTGCGCGGCAACGTCGCCGGGCAGGAGCCGTTCGGGCGCGTCGCGCGAGTCCGAGCGCGGCAGCCGTGCCGGGAAGGTCCGCTCCCCCGCCTCGATGTACCGCAGGAAGGCGGCGTAGTCCTGCGGCCACTCGTCCACCGTCATCTGCAGCAATCCTCCGACCCGCTCGAAGTCGACGACCAGCTGGTCGAGGACGTCGTCGTCGATGTCGGAGATCATCAGCCGGTAGGCGTCGATCAGGCTGTGCAACCAGGTGGCCGCCACCCAGCCCTGATTGGCCGAATCGAAGGCGGGGCGACGCGGTCCGTCGACGTCGTGATCGACCGGCTGCCGCACCGACGCATGGATGCGGTTCACCTCGCGGATCAGCAGCCGCACCGACTCGTCGTCGTCGGAGGCCACCAGCCGCAGATACTCGATGGTGGCCCGCCACCGGTGCGCGCCGCGGTTGCCGTAGGCGCCGCTCTCCACCTCGGTCGGGGCGATCGCCGGATGGGCCAGCTGCATCAGCGCCGCGCGCGGCCAGAGCAGATAGCTGACCGGCTCGTCGAGCATTCGCTGCAGGGTCGGTCGCGACTTCGTGGACATCCCGGTCCCCTCGCGACTCAGATCATGTCCCGGCTGTGCTTCATGCGCCGCTGCAGATCCTTCATCAGCACGCGGCTGCCGCCGAAGCGGATCGAACGCGGCAGGAACTTGTTGACGATCGAGACGAACGTGAACAGGTGCTCGAAGCGGCGTCGATCGTCGTCGGTCCATTCCAGACCCAGCTGCGCGTGGAACAGCGGCGGCAGGGACCCGATGGTGAGGAACCGCAGCAGGTTCACGAAGGGCAGCCGGATCAACGGGTTGATCATCTTCAGATCGACGAGGTCGTTGAGGAACTCGCACGTGGTGTCGTCGATGACGATGCGCTGGCAGGCGGTGTTCCAATAGTGATCGAACTCGGCGCGGGTGGCCGGCCACATGTCCTCGGGCACCTGCAGCGTGGTGCCGAGCGTCTTGGCCGACTGATAGAAGCCCTCGGCCTCCTCCTCGTCCATCAACCCGTGCAGCAGCTGGTGGCTGTCCTCGATACCGACGAACAGGCAGGCCGCGACCCACAACTGCAGCTCGCGGTTGAAGGCGTTGTACTTCACCGGGCTCCGCTCGTCGGACTTCACGTGCCGGTGCGCGGAGTTCACCGCCTCGCGGAACGCCGTCTTCTCCTCCTCGGAACCGAGGATCGCGACCGCCAGATACTGCGTGGTGGTGCGCGCCCGCTTCCACGGGTGCTTCATCAGCGCGCCCGACTCCACCTTGGACTCCATCACCCCGTAGGCCACTTCCGGCCAGCCGAGCTGCATCACGACGTTGGCCGCGGCGCCCGAGAACGACCAGAAGTCGAGCGCCTCCTGCACCACGGCGGGCTTGCGCAGGCTGGTGACCCGGCGCTTACGCGTGGTGATGGTGATGCGGGTGTCCGCGGTCCGCAGTTCCGGCCGCTCCACGTCGATGTTCGGCAGGTACTTCATCGCGTACTTGCTGCCGGTTCGGTTCTCCAGGTTCGTCATCTCAGTGCTCCTACACCGTCTGAACGTCGTCGACGAGCCACGTGCCGTCGACCTTCTTGAGCTTCACGACCATGCGGTACGGCTGGCTGCGGCCGTCCGGGGCGACGACGTTCTTGGCCGTCTGATCGACGAACAGCAGCACCGTCGCCTGATCGCCCTCCAGCGAGGCCACCGCCGAATGCGTCACCTCGGCGGTCGCCTCGCCCTGACCGTTCGCGACGATCTCGGTGAGTGCGGCCACCATCTCGCCGTACTTCTTGCCGAAGTCCGGCGTGGACATCGCGGTGATCGACGCCCGGTTCTTGTCCAGGTCGCGGTAGTCGAAGCTGGACAGCTTCACCGCGTAGTCGTTGGCGACGGCCAGTACCGCCGCATCCGACGACGCACCGGACTTCGTCGAGGCGTCATCGGCGAAGAATCGGAAGCCGAAGAAGCCGGCCGCGGCGAGCAGCGCGGCGATCGCGACGCCGGCGGCCACCATCTGCCACGACACCCGAGCCGAGCGCACCGGCGCGACCCGGCGGGGCTTCGCCGCGGCGGATTCCCCTGCTGCAGATTCTTCGGCGAGGGTGTCGTCGTCGAGTTCGGGCTTGTCGATGGTTTCAGTTGCCATTTCGTGCTCTTTCCAGGAGTTCGGACCACATCTGCATGAGTTCGGTGCCGTTGGGGACCAACAGCGGATCAGTGACGGCCGGCGGACCGGACGCCCCGCCGGGCGACTTCCAGTTCTGCGTGCCCAGCCCGTTCGGCCGCGGCGCATTGACCGAGCCGCGCTGGCCGAGGCCGTCGCCGGGCGGGCAGTAGCGCGTCAGGTTCGGCTGCGACGGTGAGAGGTCGCCGATGGCGCGCCGCGGCTCGTCGTAGAACAGGCACACCGGGCCCTGCGTGCCGATCAACGCGAAGTCGGCCCGGTTGTTCTTGACGATGGACCGCAGATCCAACAGGCCCTGCGGGATGGTGCGCAGACCGGTGGCCAGCGCCGGCGTGCGATCAGAGATGATCGGCTCGACGGTCGCCAGATTCGCCAGCACACCGCCGAAGGTGCCGCGGTACTCGTCGAACAGCGCCGTCGCCTTGGCCAACCCTTCGGGCGACTGATCGAGCAGGTAGACGAATACCGGCTGCGACGCATCGAGCTGATCGGTGAAGCTCGCCACCGACCGCATGCCGGTCTCGAAACTCGCGCGCGTGTCGTCCATGGCGCCGAGCACGTCGAGCCAGTCGCCCATCAGCGACTTCAGCATCGGCGCGTTGCGGCGCACCACCTTCGCCAGGGCCGCGCCGTTGGTGATGAGCTTGGCGAGCGACTCCTGGTCGCCGCCGAAGGCCTGCGCCAGCTCGGTGCTGACGGTGGCGACCGAACCGGTGCGGAACGTGGCCAGCACCTTCGCGGCCTCGCCGATCAGCTCGTCCATCTGCATCGGCTGCTTCTCGGCGGGGGCGACGATCGCGGCACCGTCCTGCAGGTACACACCGTTGTCGCGGCCGGTCACGATGTCGACGCTCTGAATGCCGGCCATCGACGCCATCGTGACCTGCAGGAACGAGTCGCTCGGGATGCGCGTGTCACCGCGCACCACCAGCTGCACGTCGGCGCCGCGGCCGTCGGTGCGCAGCTGCACCTCCGACACCGTGCCGACGTCGACGCCGCGCACGGTGACCCCGGTGCCCGGCGTGAGGCCGAAGGCGTCGTCCATCTGCGCGTGCAGCCGCAGCTTGTCGCCGAATCCTTCCGGCCCGGCGATGTAGTCGATCCCGAACGGGATGACGAGCGCCGAGATCACCACGAAGAGCAGAAACTGGAACGTGCCCGTGGGAAACCGATCCCTCATCGCGATCCCTCCTTGGTCGTCGGAGCACTGGACTTCTCGGGCGCCTTGCTCGCCGTGGGGTCCGCCTTCTTCGGGGCAGTCTTCTTCTTCGGCGCTGAACTCTTCGGCGCTGAACTCTTCGGGGCTGAACTCTTCGGGGCTGAACTCTTCGGGGCACCCAGACCGCCGGACAGCAGGTCGGCGAGTTCACCGGGCGTCGGCAGCGGCTGCCCGGACAGCAGCAGGCCGCCGGTGAGGATCTTGTCGATACCGCCCGGGATGTCCAGCGCGCCGTCGAAGACGAGGTAGTCGCCGCGGATCGCGCGCGACATGTTCGCCATGAACGAGTTCATCTGCCCGAGCGTCGCTCCCACCTCGCCGTTGACGCTCGCGAGCGCGTCCACCAGCTTCTGTGCGTCCGGCACCAACTGGTTGAGGTCGGCGCGACGACCCTGCGTGATGGTGTCGAGGTTCGCGGCCAGGCCGCTGGTGAGGCTCATCAGCCCAGCGATCTGATCTCGTTGGCGGGCAAGGACATTGACCGCCGCGGGCGTCTGCTCGAGGAACTCGGCGACCTTGCTCTCCTGCGCGGCCAGCAGACTGGTCACGTCCGCGGCCGCCTGCATCGCCGCGTTGAAGTCGGCCGTGTAGGTCGACGACCTGCTGAGCAGCCGGTTCAAGGTGTCGATCAGGTCGCCGACCTTGTCCGAGCGGGTCGCGAAGGCCTCGTTCAGGCTCTGCATCACCGACTGGATCTGCCCCACACCGCTACCGGTGACGAGGTTGCCCAGTGCCGCGAGCGTGCTCTCCACCTGCGGCCCCAGCGACGTCTCGGAGACGTCGATGCGCGAGCCCGCCGTCAGCCGTCCTTCGGGCTGATCCGGTTCGGTGAGCCGGATGAACGGCGTGCCCAGCGCGGACGGGAGTTCCACGGCGGCCTGCACATTCGCCGGCAACGACGTGTCGCCGTCGAGGCTCAGCGTCAGGCGCGCCTGGCCGTCGACCAGGGCGATGTCGGTGACGCGACCGACGATCTGCTGGCCGCTGCGCACGTCGGCGCCGCTGACCACCCCGTCGGCGGTGCGCAGGTCCGCGGTCACCGGGAAGGTCTCGGCGACACCGGCCACCGGCAGGTCCTGCAGCCCGTAGGCGCAGCCGCTCACCGTTACCGCAGAAAGGGTGGCGGCCAGACTCACCGCCACCAGGCGGCCCCGCTTCGCTGTCCGACGTGCAATCATCGCGGACCCTCCTTCGGCGGCAGCTGTCCACCGGTCACCGCCGACACGATCCCGAGCGGATCGGAGGCGGAGATCGGGAACGAGATCGGATTGGTGAGGCCGGCCCCGATGCAGATCGGCATGGGGAAGCGGTCGCACAGCGGCTTGAGCGTCTTGAACTGGGTGAGCGTGGTGGACACGTTGAGGCGGATCCGCCCGCGCCGATCCGGCCCGATGGTGCCCGACAGGTTCTGCATCATCAGCGGCGCCAGGTCCATGAACTCGGCCAGGCCGGACTGGTTGGCCACCAACACCCGACCGAGCTCCTCCAGGTTGGCCGCCACCGTGCCGACCTGGTCGCCGTGCTGCAGAACGAAGGCGTTGATCTGGTCGAAGACCACGCGCAGGTCGGCGATCGGCGTCGCGATGTCCTGATCGGTCCCCGCCCACTGCGTCGACAGTTCGCCCATCGAGGAGATCAGCCCGTCCAACGAGACCTGCTTGGCGTGGAACGACGCCATCAGTCGGTTGAGTCCGGTGATCAGGCCTTCCACGTCCTCGCTGCGGGCACCGACGATGCCGCTGGCCGAGGCCAACTGGTCGAGGGCCTGCTGAAATTCCGGTCCGCGGCCGTCCCACGACTGCGCGGTTTTGGACACCAGGGTGCCCAGGTCCGTGGTGTCCGGTCCCTCCCCGGGACCGAGGATGTCGGTGAGAGCGCCGAGGCTGCCGAGCAGCTGGTCGAACCCGATCGGCGCGTGCGTCCGGCTCAGCGGAATGGTCGCGCCGTCGGCCAGCGTCGGGCCGCCGGTGTACGCCGGGCCCAACTCGAGGTGTCGCTCACTGATCACCGACGGGTTCAGCACGTAGGCGGAGACGTCGGCAGGCAGGTCGACGGCACCGTCGACGGTCATCGTGACCCGCACGTGGTCGCCGCGCGCCGACAACTCGTCGATCCGGCCCACCGGCACCCCGAGGACGGTCACCTTGGAACCGGTGAACAACCCGTTCACGAAGGAGAAGTCGGCGTGCACGGTGCGCACGTCGGGCTTGCGCACCAGAACGAACCAGCCGCCCACCACCAGGGTGGTGACCACCAGCAGGGCCAGGAAGATCCGGCCGCCGTAGCGCTTGCGCTGCCGCACTTCGCGGACTTGACGGAAAGCCATCAGCGGCACCCCGTCATCACGCCGAGCACGCACAGCATGCCGTCCGGAATCACGGCCGACGGCGAGGACACGTCAGCCCAGTTGCCGTTGCCCGTCGCGTCGGTGATGGTCCGCATCGCCGGCGGCAGCTTCTTGAGGAGCTGGTCGATCTGGTCGACATTGCTCTTGAGCGTGCCCGTCACCGCGGCCACATTCGTCACCAGTTCTCCCATCGGAACGGTCGGGAAGGTCTCGGCCATGGTGGAGAGCACCAGGCGCAGGTTGTCGACGAGGCGCGTCAGGACCACCTTGCGGACCACAAGCGTCTGCACGATCGCCTGCGTGCTGCCCATCGCGTTCGACAGCGAATCTGCTTGGCTCGCAGTCACATCCGCCAGCCGCTTGGCCACTCGGAGCAGCTGATCGAGTTGGGCGCCGGTGCCGGAGACGGCCAGGGCCGCCCCGCCGACCCCGTCCATCGCGCCGGACAGCTCATCGGAGTCGGGAACCAGAGCCCGCAGCGTGGTCATCATGGAGCGCACCACCTGCGGATCCACTTCCGCCGACGAGTCGACCGCATCGGACGAGATGTCGTCGAGCGTGTACGGAGAGTCGGTGCGCGACAACGGAATCGTGTTGTTCTCCCCGACCTGGCCGGAGCCGGCGGGGATCACCTCGAAGTACCGCTTGCCCAGGACGGTGCGCAGTCGCACCGTCGCCCGAGTCTGGTCGCCGAGCGGCTGAACGTTGTCGAGCCGGAAGCCGACCCGCACGCGGTCGCCGGCCAGCTCGATGGATTCGATGCGCCCGGCCGGGACGCCCGCCACCAGCACCGGATCAGACGTGATGAGCCCTCCCGCATTGGCCAGTTCGGCCGAGTACGGCGAGGTCTTCACGTGGTAGGAGATCCGCGGGATGCCGATGGCCACCAGCACCAGGACCACCAGCGTGAGGATGCCTGCGGTGCCGAGCACCGCGGGCGACGCGCCCTGCCCGCGCTTGTCGGACTTGAAGACGAACTCCAGGATGCCGACGAAGACGTCGATGAGTCGAACCAGAAACATGCCCCGCCCCTACCTGCACACCGGCGAATGCAGCGGGCCGAAGATGTTGGCCTCCAGATCGAAACCCTTGAGGGTGAAGTTGCAGAGGTACAGCATCATGAAGCCCCCGTAGCGTCCGCTGTGGTTGATTCGGTCGGCGAGCACCGGCATCCGAGCTAGGAAGGTGTCGAACTGCTGGGTCTGCGGGATCCACGCGCCGGTGACGTCACGCAGCCCGCTCAGCGAGTCGGCGAACGACGACCCGGCCGTCGTCATCATCTGCGCGAGCGACCCGAGTGCCCGGTCGCCGGAGTCCAGCAGCCGGGTCAGCTCTCCGTCGTCGCCGACGATGGCCGAGGTCAGCTGCCCGAGGCCGGCGAACAGCTCGGTGAGCTGCCCGCTGCGCGCATCGGCGCTGCCCATCAACGTGTTCAGGTTGGTGACGAGCTGGGCGAACACAGTGGCGTTGTCGGACAGGTTCGCGCCCATGTTGCCGATCTGCCGCAGCAGCAGATCCACCGATTTGGTGCGACCGGCGAACGTGTCGACGAAGCCCTGGGCCAGGTCGTTCACCTGGTCGGGTTCGAGCGAGGCGAACAACGGCTCGAAGCCGTTCATCAGCGCCGTGAGATTCACCGGCGCACTGGTCGCGGCGACCGACACGCGGTTGCCCTCGCGGGCCGGCGCATCCGGTCCCGCATCCGACAGCGCGATGTAGCGCGCGCCGAGCATGTCGCCGTACCGCACCGCGGCGTGCACCCGTTCGGGTACCGGGTGCGCGGCTTCGATCTGGACCGACACCCGCGCCAGCGCCTTGCCTCCGGACTGCGGATCGAGGCTCACCTCGGAGACCCGGCCGATGCGCACCCCGGACATCTTGACCGGATTACCCTCCACCAGCCCCTCGGCGTCGGTGAACATCAGCACGTAGGTGTCGGCCGCACCGCGCACCGGAACCCGCAGGGTGTTGACGGTCAGCGTCGCGGCGATGATGCCGACGAGGATGAAGACGAACGCCTTGGTCACCGTCAGGTACGAGACCTTGGTCATGACAGTTCCACCTGGTTCCCGCGGACCATCGGCCCGAGCATGAGCACCGTGGCAGCGTTCGGCGTGCCGGATGCCGAGGCGGGCGCCACCGCCGACTGGATACGGCCCATCGCGGCAGACTCCGCCTTTCCGTCGATCACTTCGGGCCCGGTGTACGCGGCCGGCGTGTTCCGCGGCTTCCGCTGCAGCACAGTCGAATTGCCCTCCCCCGGTGCACGCACCGCACCGCGCCCGTTCGGCGAGCCGGTGCCGAAGCACTGGGCGCCGCGCAGGCTCCCGTACGTCGGGCAGTCGGCCCCGGTGTACGGCATCGGCTCGGAGAAGGTCGGTACCGCGGTGATGTTGAACCGCCCGGTGGCGAACAGGATGGTCCCGGCCGCGCCGAACTTGCCGGCCTCGGTGATCGTGGTGCTGATCCCGGACGGCTGCTCGGCGACGGTGGCCAGGATCTTGCCGGTGGCGTCGAGGACCGTGATCAGATTCTTCCGCTCGGCGGCAATGAATTCTCCTGTCGCACTGACGAATCCGAGCGCGCTGGTGAAGAACGCGGCCAGCTCGTCGTCGTGCTCGACGATCCCGCGCGAGATGTTGGTGACCGAGTTCAGAGTCTCGATGACGTCGGGTGTCGCGCGGCGCAGCGACTCGGCGACGCGCCGGAACTCCGGGGTGGCGTCGAGGAAACGGTGCACCGTCGACTCCAACTCCTGCGAGGCCGCCCACCAGTCGTCGATCATCACGCCGAGTTCCTGGCCGCGACCGCCGACGGCCCGATTGACCGCCGCCAACGCCACGTTCACCTGGTCCGGCTCCACCTCGGCGATCAGGTCGGACAGTTTGGTGAAGATGTCATAGAGGTTCACCGCATCCGGCCCGTCGTCGACGGCCAGCTCAGCACCCGGGGTGAGCGACTTCCCCTGCTGCACAAGCGCTCCCGGCCGCTGAACCAGCTGCAGGTAGATGTCGCCGAAGAAGGTGCGCGGCAGCACGCGGATCACCACGGTGGCCGGAATCAGATCGAGTGCGCCCTCGTCGATGGTCAACCCGATGCGCGAGGAGTCCGCCCCCGCGTCGATCGAGGTGATCTCCCCGACCTTCACGCCGTGGTACCGCACCGGCGCGCCGGTCTGGATCAGTCCGGCGGACACCGGAATCTCCGCGTACACCTTGGGATCGGAGGAGAGGACACCCGTGCTCCGGGCGACCATCCAGACCGAAAAGGCGAGGATGAGGAGGCCCGCGATCAAGGCGCGCACCATATAGGCCCAGCGGGAGACCGGCTGGCCCGGCAGCATCACCGTCATGGCTACAACCCCAATCCCGGGATCTGCGGGACCAGACCCCACAGACCGAAGGTGAAGATCACGTCGAAGATGCCGATCGCGAGAATCGAGGTCCGCAGCGCCCGGCCGGCGGCCTGGCCCACGCCCTCGGGACCACCGGAGGCGAAGTAGCCGTAGGAGCAGTGCACGAGGGTCACGATCGCCGCGAAGACCACGGCCTTGATCGCCGAATAGAGCAGGTCGGTGGGCGTCAGTGCCAGGTGGAAGTAGTAGTCGTAGGTGCCCGGCGATTCCCCGTTGAACCACACCACCACCAGGCGGGTGGCGATGTAGCTGGCCAGCAGGCCGATCATGTAGATCGGCAGCACGCAGACCATCGCGGCGATCATCCGGGTGGTCGCCAGGAACGGCACCGACCGGATCGCCATCACGTCCAGCGCCGCGATCTCGTCGGAGATCCGCATGGCGCCGATCTGCGCGGTGAAACCGGTGCCGACCTTGGCGGCCAGGGCGATCGCGACCACGACGGGAGCCAGCTCACGCGTGTTGGCGATGGCCGCGAGCATGCCCGACAGCGAGGTCATGCCGACCAGCTGGAGGCCGCGGTAGGTCTCGACGCCGAGCATCATGGCCGCGGCGAGCGACATGGCCAGCACGATGCCCATCGTGCCGCCGCCGGACAGCAGCGACCGGGTGCCGAAGGTCATCTCGGCGATCTGCCGGACGACGTGCTTGCGGTAGTGGATCAGCGTGTACGGCACCGCGGCGATGGCCCGGAGGATGAAGGTGACGTATTCGCCGAACCGCACCACTCCGTCGGCCACCGGCACGACGCGGCGCCGGTAGCCGTCCCGGATCCGGTAGCTGACGTCGACGGACACCATCAGTACGCCCCCACGGCCGGAACCATCACCGAGTACAGCTCGGAGAGCACGGTGTTGAAGATGAAGACCAGCGCGAAGGCGATGACGACGGCCTCGTTGACCGCGTCGGCCACCCCGCTGGGGCCGCCGCGCGCATGCAGGCCCTTGAAGCAGGCGACGAGGGTGGCCAGCAGGGCGAACATCGTCGCCTTCACCAGCGCCATGACGAAGTCGCTGGTGCGGCCGTATTGACTGAACGTCGCCATGAAGGCGCCGGCCGGCAGGTGCTGGACGTACAGGTGATAGGCGTAGCAGGCGCCGACGCCGACGACGGTGATCAGCGAGCACAGCACCAGCGAGACGATCATCGCGGCGGCGATCCGCGGCGCCACCAGCCGCTCGATCACGTTGACACCCATCACCTCCAGGGCGTCGATCTCCTCGCGGATCTTGCGCGAGCCGAGGTCGGTGCAGATGGCCGAACCCGCGACGCCGGCCATCATCAGCGCGCACACCAGGGCCGCGGCCTGACCGACGATGACGAAGGCGACGACCGCGCCCGAGTAGCCGCCGGCGCCGATCCGCCCCGCGAGCTCCCCGACCGAGACCGCGATGAAGACGCCGACCGGGATCATCAGCAGCAGCGACGGGCCCGTGCTGACCCGGCCGATGAAGACCGTCTGATTGAGGGTCTCGCGCAGGGAGAGGCGAAACCGGAGAACCGCGACGACCAGCGCACCGATCGCCTGCAATGCGAACCCGAGGGTGTGACCGGCCTCAACGGCCAGATCACGCACCGGCCCTTTGGCTGCGGGCAGTTCGAACGTCATCTTGACCCCCATCGAGCTGACGACCCAGTGATCGCGGATCGGTGGCATCGAATGTCGCGGTTCCCCGACCTCACATGGCCGATGTTACAGCCACGCGAGAAACGTAACATACATCAAATATGAAATGCGACACTTTTTCCGAAAGAGTTTCATCCAGTGACTTCCGGACGCGATCCAGATCGCCGAACGGCGGCGTTTCCCGACGTCAGCGGGCGTATCGTCCGTTCATGGGAACGCCGAGAAACCGCCGAACCGCTCTGACCACCCTGGCCCTGGCCGCCGTCCTCGGCGCCGCCATCGGCTGTTCCAGCGAATCCCCGCCGGCCGCGCCCGCCCCGAGCGCAACTCCCGCGACGCCGGCCATCGCGAAGGTCAACCCGGCCTGCGGCACGCCCGAGGCGCCGCTGCTGAAGATCGACGTCCCGGAGGGACTGCCGGAGGTCCAGGTGCCGCTCCCGGAAGGGTGGACTACCGGCGGTCCGACGTCGGACAATCCCCCGAAGTCGCTGCGCGCGGTGCTGCACGATCCCGGGACGACCGGGACGCGCGTACAGGTCCTGATCGGTGAGGCCGCGCCGAACTACGACTTCGAAGCCACCATCACGTCACTGCAGAACTACTACGCCCAGAAGGGGACGCCGATCAGCGACGAATCCCGCGGCAAGACCTGCGGGATGGACATGTTCGCCTTCACCGTCTCGGAGACCACCGGCGCCACCGCACTCCAGACCAGCCAGCACACCGTCGTGCTGCCCGCGGCCGCGAACGGAAACGTCCCGAGCGTGACCCTGTCCATGGATGCGCCCACACCCGTCTCCGCCACCGCACGCGCGGCCTTCGACGTCATGCTGACCGGCCTGCAGATCACCCCCGCCGGCTGACCGCCCCGGCTACGACAGCCGCAGCATCGGCAGGATGAACTCCTCGGCCAGCGCGACCAGCGCCGGCTCGTCGTCGAGCGCGATCAGATCGCTGCGCGAGGTGAGGAACGAGCCCGTGATGCGGACGATCAAGTCGGCCGCCAGCCGGGTGGACACCTCCGGCAAGATGTTGCCGGCCTCCTGTTCCCGGGCGATCTGCATGGCGACGAAGTCCCGGACCTGAAACATGGTGCGCGAATCGCCGCCGCCGACCAGACCCGGCACCATCGCCGGCTCCAACTCCAGCAACCGGGTGATCAACGGATTCTGGCCGATGGTGCACAGCGAGGTGACGAAGCCGGCCACCACCCGGTCGGCCACCGTCTCCGCCGTCCGCATCTCGTCGATGAACTGCCCGAAGTACCGCTGGAACTCCCGCAGCATCACCGCGTCGACCAGCGCGTCCTTGCTGTCGAACTTGCGGTAGATGGTGATGCGCGCGGTGCCCGCCCGACGCGCCACCTCTTCCATCGACGTCCGGGCGATCCCCGTCTCGCAGAACTGCTCGTACGCCGCGTCGAGCAGCTTGATCCGCGTCTTGTCCTCCCGCGGGGCCCGAACCGCGGGCCCGTCGGACGCCGCACGCAGGGCGCGTTCGATGAGCGTGCCCTGCTCGGCCTCGTTCGGGTCGCCCCGGAAAGAACCTCGGGTCACCGGGGAATCAGGCCTTCGGGCCGCCGGCGACGTACAGCACCTGGCCGCTGACGTACCTGGCGCGCTCGTCGGCGAAGAAGGAGACCGCGTTCGCGATGTCGTCGGGCTGGCCGGCCAGCTTCACCGCGGTGTCGTCCGCGCAGGCCTTGAGGAAGTCGTCGAACGGCACACCGATCCGCTCGGCGGTCGCGCGGGTCATGTCGGTCTCGATGAACCCCGGGGCGATGGCATTGGCGGTGACACCGAACTTGCCCAGTTCCAGGGCGAGCGTCTTGGTGAAGCCCTGCATGCCGGCCTTGGCCGCCGAGTAGTTGGCCTGCCCGCGATTGCCCAGCGCCGACGTGCTCGACAGGTTCACGATGCGGCCCCAGCCGGCCTCGATCATGTGCCGCTGGCATGCCCGGCTCATCAGGAAGGCCCCGCGCAGGTGCACGGCCATCACCGTGTCCCAGTCCGAGACGCTCATCTTGAACAGCAGGTTGTCGCGCAGCACGCCCGCATTGTTCACCAGCACCGTCGGCGCACCCAGCTCGGCGACGACACTGTCGACCGCCGCGGCCACGTCGTCCTCGCTGGACACGTCCGCACCGACGGCGACGGCCTTGCCACCGGCGGCGGTGATCTCCCCGACGACGCCCGCGCAGGCGCCGGCGTCCAGGTCGAGAACCGCGACGGCCAGGCCGTCGTCGGCGAGACGGCGGGCGACGGCGGCACCGATACCGCGGGCCGCACCGGTGACAATGGCTACTTTCTGCGTGCTCATGCCGGGAACCGTACCTCGGTTGCGTAGGATTTCTCCCGCAGCTTCACATTGCGGCGCCGCCGACGAGCGCCGCACACCCGGAGGACCTGGATGACCGGACAGCCCAGCGGCGCGTACGAGCCCGACAGCGCGTACGACGAACAGCTCGCCGTGATCGTGCTGGCCGCCGGCGCGGGCACCCGGATGAAGTCCAAGACCCCCAAGATCCTGCACCGGATCGCCGGGCGCTCCCTGGTCCACCATGCGCTGGCCGCCGCCCACGAGGTGGCACCCGCGCACGTCATCCCGGTCGTCAGCCACGAGCGCGAGAAGGTCACCGCCGAGATCGAGCGGGTGGCCGCTCCCCTCGGCGACACGCTGAAGGTCGCCGTCCAGGACCGGCCGCTGGGCACCGGCGACGCCGCCCGCGCGGGCCTGACCGGCCTGCCCGACGACTTCACCGGCACCGTGCTGATCACCGTGGCCGATGCGCCGCTGCTCGACGGCGACACCCTGCGCGCCCTGATCGCTACGCACACCGCGCAGCCGGCCGCCGCCGTGACGCTGACCAGTTTCACCGTCGCCGACCCGGCCGGCTACGGGCGCATCGAGCGCACCGACGGCGAGGTCACCGCGATCGTCGAGCACAAGGACGCCACCGCGGTGCAACTGCTGATCGACGAGGTGAACGCCGGCATCTACGCCTTCGATGCCGCGGTCCTGCGCGAGGCGCTGCGCGGCCTGTCGACCGACAACGCCCAGGGCGAGTTCTACCTGACCGACGTGGTGCAAATCGCCCGCGAGGCCGGCCGGGTGGTGCGCGCCCACATCGTCGACGATCCGGCCGTCGTCGCCGGCTGCAACGACCGCGCCCAGCTGGCCGAGCTCGCCGCCGAGCTGAACCGGCGCATCGTGCGCCGCCACCAGCTGGCCGGCGTGAACATCGTCGATCCGGCCACCACCTGGATCGATGTCGACGTGACCATCGGCCGGGACGCCGTCATCGAACCCGGCACCCAGCTGCGCGGGCGCACCGAAATCGGCGACGACGCCGTCGTCGGTCCGGACACCACGCTCACCGACGTGACGATCGGCGCCGGCGCGCAGGTGGTCCGCACCCACGGCAGCGAGGCCGTCGTCGGCGCCGGCGCGACCGTCGGTCCGTTCGCCTTCCTGCGCCCGGGCACCCGGCTCGGCAAGGCCGGCAAGATCGGCGCCTACGTCGAGACCAAGAACGCGCAGATCGGCACCGGCACCAAGATCCCGCACCTGACCTATGTGGGCGACGCGGAGATCGGCGAGTACACCAACATCGGCGCCTCCAGCGTCTTCGTCAACTACGACGGCGAGAAGAAGCACCGCACCGTGATCGGCTCGCACTGCCGCACCGGCTCGGACAACATGTTCGTCGCCCCGGTCACCCTCGGCGACGGCGTCTACACCGGCGCCGGCACCGTCGTGCGTCAGGACGTTCCGTCCGGGGCGCTCGCGGTCTCGGCCGGACCGCAGCGCATCATCGAAGACTGGGTTCTCACCAAACGACCCACCAGCGCCGCCGCACAGGCGGCGCAAGCAGCCCGAGAATCGGCATCCCAGGAGGAGAGCAGCTCATGAAGTGGACCACTGACGCGCGGAAGAACCTGATGCTCTTCTCCGGCCGGGCGCACCCCGAACTGGCCGCCGCGGTGGCCGAGGAACTCGGCGTCACCATCACCCCGCAGACCGCGCGCGACTTCGCCAACGGCGAGATCTTCGTCCGCTTCGAGGAGTCGGTCCGCGGCAGCGACGCCTTCGTCCTGCAGGGCATGCCCTACCCCACCAACCAGTGGATCATGGAGATGCTCATCATGATCGACGCCCTCAAGCGCGGCTCGGCCAAGCGCATCACCGCGGTGCTGCCCTTCTACCCGTACGCCCGCCAGGACAAGAAGCACCGCGGCCGCGAGCCCATCTCGGCCCGTCTCGTCGCCGATCTGCTCAAGACCGCCGGCGCCGACCGCATCATCACCGTCGATCTGCACACCGATCAGATCCAGGGCTTCTTCGACGGCCCCGTCGACCACATGCACGCGCAGGGCCAGCTGGCCGAGTACGTCCGGGAGAACTACGGCACCGACAACATCTGCGTCGTCTCCCCCGACGCCGGCCGCGTCAAGGTCGGCGAGAAGTGGGCCGACGCCCTCGACGGCGCGCCCATGGCCTTCGTGCACAAGACCCGCGATCCCGACGTCGCCAATCAGATCGTGGCCAACCGCGTCGTGGGCGACGTGGCCGGCAAGACCTGCGTGCTGATCGACGACATGATCGACACCGGCGGCACCATCGCCGGCGCGGTGAAGGTCCTCAAGGAGGCCGGCGCCGGCGATGTCATCATCGCCACCACGCACGGCGTCTTCTCCGACCCGGCCACCGAGCGGCTGTCGTCGTGCGGCGCCAAGGAGGTCATCGCCACCGACACCCTGCCGATCGGCCCGGACAAGCAGTTCGCCAACCTGACCGTCCTGTCGATCGCCCCGCTGCTGGCGCAGACCATCCGCGAGGTCTTCGAGAACGGCTCGGTCACCAGCCTGTTCGACGGCAACGCCTGAGGCCGGTCATGGACGCGACGATCTACCACAATCCGCGCTGCTCCACCTCGCGCAAGACGCTCGACAAGCTGCGCGAGGCGGGCCTCGAGCCGACGGTGATCAAGTATCTGGATGCCGGGTGGACGCGCGAACAGCTCCAGCAGCTGTTCGCTGACGCCGGACTCACCCCGCGCGAGGCGGTCCGCAAGCGCGAGGCGCTCTACGCCGAGCTCAACCTCGGCGCGGCCACCGACGACGAGATCCTCGACGCGATGGTGCACCACCCGATCCTGGTGGAGCGGCCGATCGTGGTGACCGACAAGGGCACCCGGCTGGCCCGGCCCATCCAGAACGTCGACGAGATCCTGTAGGCGCCCGCCGAACCCGGCTCGCGCCGCTCAGGCCGTGCGGGCCGGCAGCGCGCTGACCGGCTTGCGCAGCGGTCGGCGCAGCGCGGGAATCGCCAGCGCGGCCACGCCGCGCGCGAAGGCCCGGGCGCAGTTCCAGAAGTCGAAGTAGTCGCGCCACACGACGATCACGCCGTCGCGCACCTCGTTGCGGCCGCACACCCAGAAGGTCATCCGCACCGGTCCGATGCGCAGCTCGTCGATGCGCTCGGTCAGCACGACGCCGTCGTCGTCGGCGCTGATCGCCAGGATCTCGGCGTCGAAGCCGACGCGGTCGCCGTTGAGCGCGCGCATCGCCCGGCCGAAGGCGGCCTTGCCGCGCACGCTCGGCAGGCCGACGTTCTGATAGAGGATCTGCTCGTCGACGACGGCCAGCGCCTGCTCGACACGGCCCGAAGCCAGGTTCGCGAAGAAGTCCGTGACCAGGTCAGCGGGTTTCTGGGAGGTCATCGCCCCATGATAGAGTGATCGCCGTTGTCTCGGCGAGGGTGGCCTGTCCACCGTGATCGGCGCGACCAGAAGTTTCGTCCCCGACTCGGGTGATGGGTGTCTTCCGGCCGTCGTCTGCCGCGAAAACCATCGATCAACGAGTAATGAGGAGACGTTCATGTCGACGCAGACCGCGAAGCTGCAGACCACCACCCGCACCGACACCGGCAAGGGTGCCGCCCGCCGCGCCCGCCGCGAGGGCCAGGTGCCGGCCGTACTATACGGCCACGGCAGCGATCCCAAGCACCTGCTGCTCCCGAACCTGGAGCTCGCCGCCATCCTGCGCGCCAGCGGCGTCAACGCCATCATCGACCTGGACATCGACGGCGAGAGCCAGCTGGCACTGACCCGCCAGGTCGACGTCCACCCGATCAAGAACTACATCCAGCACGTCGACCTGCTGATCGTCCGCCGCGGCGAGAAGGTCATCGTCGAGGTCCCGCTGGTGATCGAGGGCGAGACCGGCCCGGCCGGCGGCCTGGTGGTCCAGGACGCCTCGGTCATCGAGATCGAGGCCGAGGCCCTGCACATCCCCGAGCACATCGTCGTCTCGATCGAGGGCCTGGAGCCGGTCAGCAACGTCCACGCCGGCGATCTGGAGCTGCCCGCGGGCGTCACCCTCGTCTCGCCGGCCGACCTGCTGGTCACCTCGGTGAACGAGGAGAAGAAGTCCGCTGAGCCCGCCGAGGGCGAAGGCGCCGACGCCGAGGCTCCCGCCGCGGAGGCTGCGGAGTAATTCCCGCACTGATCGTCGGACTGGGCAATCCCGGTCCCGCTTACGAGAAGACCAGGCACAACATCGGCGCGATGGTCGCCGACGGCCTGGTCTTCTCGTACGGCGAGAAGTACACCGTGCACCGCAAGTCCGGTGCCGAGCTGGCCACCGTGCGAATCGGCGGCGAGCCGGTGCTCGTGGCGAAGGCCCGAACCTACATGAACACCACGGGCCGCCAGATCGGCCCGCTGGCGAAGTACCACGGCATCGCGCCCGAGGACGTGATCGTGCTGCACGACGAGCTCGACATCGACTTCGGTCAGGTGCGGCTCAAGCGCGGCGGCGGCGAGGGCGGGCACAACGGCCTGCGGTCGCTGACCGCGGCGCTCGGCTCGCGCGACTACCTGCGCGTCCGCCTGGGCATCGGGCGCCCGCCCGGCCGGCAGGATCCCGCCGACTTCGTGCTCAAGCCGTTCCCGTCGGCCGATCGCGCCGAGGTGGACCTGCTGATCCGCAACGGCATCGACGCCACCGAGTTGCTGCTCGGGCAGGGCCTGGAGGCCGCGCAGAACACCGTGCATGCATGGTGACCCCAGTTCTGGGACGGGATCTGACAAGAACTTGTTCTAGTCTGCGCTAGCCTGACTGCGTGTCACACGCTGAACCACTCCCCCTCGACGAGCTGCGCAGGCTGCGCTTCTCCGCCGCGACCGCCGCCTTCCAGATCGAAGGCGCCCGCTCCGCAGACGGCCGCGGCGCCAGCATCTGGGACGACTTCGTCGAGGAGCCCGGCCGCGTCTCCGACGGCTCCGTCGCCGAACCCGGCCCCGACAGCTACCACCGCTGGGCCGAAGACGTCGCCCTGGCCGCCGGTCTCGGCCTGGACCGGTACCGCTTCTCCCTCTCCTGGGTGCGGGTGCAACCCGACGGGCGCGGCGCGGCGCAGCCCGCCGGCCTGGACTACTATTCGCGCCTGGTGGACGACCTGCTGGCCGCCGGCGTCACCCCGTTCCCCACGCTCTACCACTGGGACCTTCCGGTCGGTCTCGAAGCCGACGGCGGCTGGCTGAACCGCGACACCGCGGCCCGGTTCGCCGACTACGCGGCGCTGGTGGCCGACCGGCTCGGCGACCGGGTAAAGCACTGGTACACCCTCAACGAGCCGGCCATGACCACCCTGCAGGGCTATGCGACCGGCGCCCTGGCGCCGGGGAAGTTCCTGCTCTTCGACGCGCTGCCCACCGTGCACCACCAGCTGCTGGCCCACGGGCTGGCCGCGCCCGTGCTGCGCGCCGCCGGCGCCGAGGCCGTCGGCGTGGCCAACAACCACACCTTCGTCCTCACCGCGGGCGACTCGGCCGCCGACCGCGTCGCCGCCGATGCCTACGACATCCTGCACAACCGGATCTTCGCCGACCCGCTGCTGCTGGGCGCCTACCCCGATCTCAGCGCCTTCGGCGGCTACGAGATGCCGGTGCACGACGGCGACCTGGAGCTGATCTCGGCGCAGCAGGACTTCTACGCGATCAACTTCTACAACCCGACCACCATCGGCGCGGCCGCGCCGGACAGCCCGATTCCGTTCGACATGCTGCCCACGCCGGGCGTGCCGGTCACCGGCTTCGGCGAGGAGTGGCCGATCATGCCGTCCGCGCTCACCGATCTGCTCGTCGACTTCACCCGCCGCTACGGCGCCGCCCTGCCGCCGCTGATCGTCAGCGAGAACGGGGCCTCGTTCCCCGAACCGGACACCGCGGGCCGGGTGACGGACACCGAGCGCATCGCCTACCTCGACGGGCACCTGCGCGCCGTCGCCGCGGCGATGGCGGCCGGCGCCGATGTGCACGAGTACACCGTGTGGTCGCTGCTGGACAACTTCGAATGGGCCGACGGCTACACCCAGCGCTTCGGCCTGACGCATGTCGACTTCGCCACCGGCACCCGCACCCCGAAGGCCTCGTACGACTGGTACGCCGGGGTCATCGCCGCCGCCGCGGAGGCCCGCGCATGAGGGCGCGCGTCGGACGCGGCTGGCTGCTGCTGTTCACCCTGGCATGGCTCACCATCTGGATGGTGCAGCTGACGCCCCTGCAGCTGCTGCTGCCGCTGCAGCTGGACGATCAGCTGTCCGCGGGCGGGGATCACTGGGTGCGCGGCGTCGTCTTCTCCGGCCTGATCCTGGGCATCGGCGGTATCGCCGGCGTGATCGCCGGGCCGCTGGCCGGTGCACTCTCGGACCGCACGGGCGGACGTCGCCGGCGCCCCTGGGCCGTCGGAGGCTCGCTGCTGACCGCGGTGTGCCTGGTCCTCACCGGCTTCGCGCACACACCGCTGCTCGTCGGCGCCGCCTGGATCGGGGTCTCGGTGGGCGTAGCGGTCGCCTCGGCCGCCTACACCGCGCTGATCGCCGATCAACTGCCGGCCGATCAGCGCGGCGCGGCCTCGGCCGCCGTCGGCTCGTCGCAGGCCGCGGGCATCGTGGTCGGTGTCGGCGTGGTGGTGACCCTGGGCCTGACGGTGCTGGCCGGCTATCTATTCCTGGCGGTGCTGATCGCCGTGGTCGGCGCGGGTGCGGCTCTGCTGCTCCCCGACCCGGTCAGCGAGCGGCAGAGCCGCGCCGCGCAGCGCGAGCACGATGCGCTGCGCTCACTGCGCGACCCCGACTTCGCCTGGATGCTCGTCGGCCGCTTCGTGGCCAACGTCGGCAACGCGCTGGGGACGTCGTTGTTCCTGTTCTTCCTGCTCTACGGGCTGCACCAGGAGAAGACCGCGGCCGAGGACAATCTGTTGCTGCTGGTGGTGGTGTACACGGTCTTCGTGGTGATCGCGTCCGTCGCCGGTGGCCTCTACTCCGACCGCACCGGCCGCCGGCGCAGCCCGACCGTCGTCGCGGCCATGGTCCAGGCGCTCTCCGGCTTGGTGATCTGCCTGCACCCCACCTTCACCACGACGCTGGTCGGCGCGGCGCTGATGGGCATCGGCTACGGCATCTTCTCCACGACGGGTCTGGCCTTCGCGACCGATCTGCTGCCGCACGAGGAGGACCACGGCCGCGACCTGGGCGTGGTGAACGTCGCCGCGTCCCTGGGCCAGCTGATCGGGCCGATGCTCGGTGCCGGCCTGGTGGCCGCGGTCGGCGGCTTCTGGCTGCTGTTCGCGATGGCCGCCGTGCTGTCGGTGCTGGGCGGTCTGCTCACCCTGCGCGCCCGCGAGAAGACCGTGATCGTCGAGACCCCGGTGACCTAGGGACCTAGGCCTCCCGCGGCGCGATTCGGCGGGTCATTACTATTTCACAACGAGACTCATCATCAGGACGACGTGACACCTGCGCCGGTCCACCAAGAGAACAGGACTGCTCAGTGGCAAAACTGGTCACCACCCAGGGCCATCCGAACGTGTCGATGCTCGGCATCGGCGCCTACCGGCCGGCCCGGCTCGTCACCAACGAGGAACTCTGCAAGGTGCTCGACTCCTCGGACGAGTGGATCTTCGAGCGCAGCGGCATCCACGCACGCCGATGGATCAGCGGTGACGAGGACATGCGGCTGATCGCGACCAAGGCCGCCGAGCGCGCCATCGAGAACTCCGGGATCGACCGCGAAAAGATCGACCTGCTGGTCTTCGGCAGCAGCAGCTGGCCGTCGAACACCCCGCACGGCGCCCCGATCATCGCCGCCGACATCGGCCTCAACGGCATCGCCGCGTTCGACGTCTCGGCCGGCTGCGGCGGCTTCGGCTATGCGCTCGGCACCGCCGTGGATGCGATCCGCGCCGGCAGCGCCACCTACGCGGTGGTGATCGGCGCCGAGACCATGTCGGTGGGCCTGGATCCGACCGACCGCAGCACCGGCTTCATCTTCGGCGACGGCGCCGGCGCCGTGGTGGTCGGCCCGACCGAGGAGAACGGCATCTCGCCGATCGTCGCCGGCAGCGACGGCGAGAACGCCGAAGCCATCGCCCAGAACATCAATACCGTCGACTTCATGGCGCGGGCCGTGGAATACCAGGGCAAGGATCCCGAGACCGATCCTGTCGGCCGCATGGTGATCTACATGGAGGGCCCGCGCGTCTTCCGCTGGGCCGCGGTCACCCTGCCCAAGGCGCTCACCGCGCTGCTCACCGAGTCCGGCGCGAGCGTCGACGACATCGACGTCTTCATCCCGCACCAGGCCAACGCCCGGATCAACGATCTGATGAAGAAGAATCTCGGCTTCCCCGAGGATCTGCCGATGGCCAACGACATCGAGCAGACCGGCAACACCTCGGCCGGTTCCATCCCGCTGGCGATGGAGGAGATGCTCGCGACCGGCAAGGCCAAGGGCGGCGACACCGCGCTGCTGCTCGGCTTCGGCGCCGGGTTGAGCTACGCCGGCGCCGTCGTCACCCTGCCGCCGGCCCCGAAGGTCTCCAGCTTCGACACCCTGGCCGACCAGCCGGTCGGCCCGCTGGCCGCGCATCTGGCCATGATCGACGACTGAGCCCCGCTCCCGCCGCAGACCTCGGCCGGTGCCGAGGCCTCGGCGGGTGCCGCGTCAGACCTCGTCGCTGACGGCGTCGCGGTCCAGGTCGTCGGCCCGGTCGTCGTCCGGCCGGTAGTCCGGCAGGCGCCGCGCCGGGATCATCGCGATCAGCGAGATCCCGGCGAGGATCCAGAATCCGTAGCGCAGGGTGCGCAGGCGCGCATCCTCGTTGAGGGCGACGGCGGCGTCGACCTGTTCGGGCGTCGCATCGGTCTGCGCCAGCACCGCCCGCAGGTCGTCGGTGGTGGTGAAGTTGACGTTGTCCAGGTCTACCTGCGCCGCCAGCGAGGCGGGCAGTTCCGGATGGTCGTCGACCGCAGCGAGCACGCCGAAACTCAGGATCTGCACCAGCAGGGCACCCATCACCGCGGTACCGATGGCCGAGGCCAGATTCTGCGTGGCCCCGCGAATGGAGCCGACATCGCCGGCCAGCCGCTTGGGCGCCGAGGTCACCAGAACGTTGAACACCAGGGTCACCAGGGCGCCCTGGCCGATACCGAAGACGATGAGGCCGAGGATCGTCGGGATCGACTCCCAGTTGTTGTTCACCACGAAGGCCAGCCACACCAGGGCGACGGTGGTGAGCACGAACGAGAAGACGCCGATCTGCCGCGGCGTGAACCGGCGGTAGACGCGGACCACCAGCGTCGCGGTGACGAACACCGTCAGGTTGAACGGGATCATCGCCACGGCGGTGTCGAACGGCGTGCGGCCCTGCACGATCTGCGTGTACACCGGGATGGTGAAGTTGACCGCCGCCTCCATCGCGACGATGACGAACATCGCGTAGACCGCGGAGCGTTCGCGCGGGCTGTGCAGGATCGACAGGTCCACCAGCGGCACCCGGCCGATGGCCATCCGGCGACGCGTCCAGCTGAAGAAGGCCTGCCCGAAGACGATGCCGAGCACCACCATCATCGGGGCCGGTGAGAGACCGGCGAGCGAGAACGGCGCCCCCGGATCGGCGAACAGCACGCCCCAGTTGTTGAGATTGTTGAAGCCGAGGGTCAGCAGCACCACCGCGATACCGATGAGCAGGGCGGCGACGACGTCGATCTCGATTCCCGGGTCGCCCGGCTCGGACCGCAGGGTGAAGCTCAGGGCGAAGACCAGCGCGGCGATGGCCAGCACGATGACGAAGACCGGCCGCCAGCCGACCCAGGTGCCCAGCGCGCCGCCGATGAAGAACGCCGTGAAGCCGGAGATCGCCCGCGCCGAACCGAGCGAGCCGATCGCCGTCGCCTGCTGATCCCCGGAGTAGTTCTGGGCGATGAGCGCCACCAGCGAGGGCACGATGATGGCGGCCGCGGCGCCGGCCAGCGCCTGGCCGCCGATCACCCAGCCCACCGACGGCGAGAGGATCATCATCAGCGACGAGACGGCGAAGACCACCAGCACGACGCGGAAGATCAGCAGCCAGCCGATCCGCTGGCCGAGTTTGGCGCCCACCATGACCAGCGCCGCCACGGCCAGGCCGTAGACGACGATGGTGGTGCTGGCGGTGGTGACCGGGACGTCGAAGGTCTCGGAGATCCCGCCCAGCGACACCGGCAGCGAGGCGACGTTGAACGACATCAGCACCTGCGCGAAGAACAGGCCGATCATCGGTAGCCAAGACTTACCGTCCACCCGGGAATCCTCGGTCATGCTGTCTCCTGTTCGGTGGCGGCCCGGGGTGCCGGGTCGGCGGTGGTCTGCAGCGCCGGGCCGGCGGGCTCGGACGCGAAGAGGTTGAGGCCGAGGGTGCGCGAGAGATACTTGATCGCGCGCTGACCGCGGACGCTGTTGCCGGCCGGGTCGAGCCGCGGCGCGAAGGTGCCGATCCCGCCCTTGCCGGGCGCCACGGCGAGGATGCCGCCGGCCACTCCGGACTTGGCCGGGATCCCGATCTCGAAGAGCCATTGCCCGGAGCGCTCGTACATGCCCGTGGCGGCCAGGACCGCCAAGGTGTCGCGGCACGACTCCTCGCTGACCACTCGGCGGCCGGTCACCGGGTTCACGCCGCCGTCGGCCAGGGTGGCGCCCATGATCGCCAGGTCCTGCGCGGTGACCCGCAGCGCGCACTGGCGGGTGTAGACGTCGACCACCTCGAGCGGGTCGCCCTCGATGCGCCCGTAGCTCTCCAACAGCTGGGCGATCGCCCGGTTCCGCGAGTTCGTCTGCATCTCCGAGTGGTAGACCTCGCCGTCGAGCACCAGCTGGCGCCCGGCGAACTCGGACAGCACGGTGCGCACCGTCTCCCACTGTTCGGCGGCGGTGGCTCCCGGAACCAGCGCGGTGGTCGCCATCGCGCCGGCATTCACCATCGGATTCATCGGATTGCCCGCGTTGAGCTCGATCGCCATCACCGAGTTGAAGGCCAGACCGGTGTTGTCGACGCCGATCCGCTCGCTCACCAGCCGGTGACCGAGTTCCTGCGAGACGTGCGCGTACACCAGCGCCTTGGAGATGGACTGGATGGAGAATTCGACCTCGACATCGCCCGCGCTGTGCCGGCCGCCCGCGGTGTCGGCGACCGCGATGCCGAACAGCTCGGGATCGACGCGGCCGAGGATCGGGATGTAGTCGGCGACGGCGCCCTCGGTGTCTGCGGCGTACCGCCGATGCGCGGCGAGCACCTCGGCGTCCACCTGATCCCAGCCCGGCAGAGTGCCGGTCGAAACCTGTTGTGGCGCGGCGATTTCTGTACGCACTGTGCAACCTTAACATGGCATGAGACATTGGAGGCATGGTTGAACTTGCCCAGACTCCCGGAATCTCGAGCTTCGGCATCCTCGGGATCGGCGCCCACCGCCCCGAACGGGTCGTGACGAACGACGAGATCTGCGAGCACATCGACTCGTCCGACGAGTGGATCTACACCCGCACCGGTATCAAGACCCGCCGCTTCGCGCGGCGCGACGAGGACGTCGTGGAGATGGGGGTGCTGGCCGGCCGCAAGGCGATCGCCAACGCCCTGCTCTCCGGGAGCGACATCGACGCGGTGATTCTGGCGACCAACACGCACCTGCTGCTGACGCCGGCCGGTGCCACCAAGATCGCCACCGAGCTGGGCGCCAACGGCGTGCCCGCCTTCGACGTGACCGTCGGCTGCGCCGGCTTCGGCTATGCGATGGCGCTGGCCGGAGACATGCTGCGCGGCGGCAGCGCCAGCCACATCCTGGTGATCGGCGCCGAGCAGCTCTCGGTGGCGCTCGACATGACCGATCGCACCAACTGCTTCATCTTCGGCGACGGCGCCGGCGCCGTGGTTCTCGGCCCCACGCCCACCCTGGAGGTGGGCCCGGTGGTCTGGGGCAGCGACGGCAGCCAGTACGACGCCATCCGCCAGGACATCGACTGGATCACCTTCCTCGACGGCGACGATCACCAGAACCGGCCGTACCTGCGCCTGGAGGGCACTGCGGTCTTCCGGTGGGCCGCCTTCGAGATGGGCAAGGCCGCCCAGCGCGCCCTGGACGTCGCAAAGGTCGACGCCTCGCAGGTCGACGTCTTCGTGCCGCACCAGGCCAACAGCCGAATCAACGAGTTGCTGGCCCGCAGCCTGCACTTCCCGGAGACCACCCGGATCGCGAACGACATCGAACACACGGGTAACACCTCGGCGGCCTCCATCCCGCTGGCCATGGAGCAGATGCTCTCGACCGGCGAGGCCAAGCCCGGCGACACCGCCCTGCTCCTCGGCTACGGCGCCGGCCTGAGCTACGCCGCCCAGGTGGTCACCATGCCACCCATCCCCTTCGAGTGACGATCCGTCGGCCGATCCTGCTGGAGTCCGATGACCGGATCCCAGCGGCCGCCGTCTGTCTGAAGCGGTATTACGGTGATCCGTTCCTATCCGCCGGCGCGTACTCCGGCGCCTGGTTCGACGAGTGGGACTCCACCCACACCCGGATGTCGGATGCAGACCGATTCACCGCCGACGACCTCATAGCGATCGAGTTCCTCTCGGTCCAGGCCGGACCATCAGCCACACGCGCTCTATTGCACGACGTTGCGGACCGGTTCAACGCGCTCCTGGCGGAGATCGGCGAGGACCGCGACCTCGCCGACGTCAGCGAACCGATCAACAAAGACTGGCCGGCCTGGCGTTTGGAGACCGCGCTGTGCAGCCTGCCTGGAATAGGACTGACGAAGGCGACCAAGCTGATCGCCCGCAAACGTCCCCGTCTCTACCCGATCTAGGACAGCGTCGTCGTCGACGTGCTCGAAACCCGGACTGCCCATCTCGCACCTATTCACGAAACCCTCCGCGAGGATCTCGGACTCAGGAGTCGCCTAGGCACGGCGAGGGAGGAAGCCGGACTTCCAGAGACGATCAGCGAGCTGAGGATTCTCGACGTCATCGCCTGGATGGAAGGCAAGAAATACTGGCCCAAGCCAGAGCACGAACTCCGGTAGCCATCCCTCGACACCGGCGTCAGACGCTTCAGTATCCGCACTGAATTCCTCTTGCCATAGCGGCAGATCAGGCGTAGGTTTGAAGTAGTAATCGAACATACGTTCTAGTTGCGGTCTTCGAGGACGAGGAGGGGCGATGAGTGCACGGGCGAGTGATTCGGCCGGCCGGCGGCCCGCCGAGCCGCGGCGCTGGCGCGACGCCGACCTCACTCCGCTGCACCTCGGCGCCAAGCTCGATCCCGGCGAGGATCCCACCTATCGCGAGCTGCGCGACGCCCAGCTCGACCGCGTTCAGCGTGTGCTGTCGACGTGCCGCGGAGAGTCGTACCTGATGTGGCTGCGCCTGGATGCCGCCGCCGATCTGCTGGTCCAGCACGGCTGCGACACCGACCCGACCGCGGCCGTCGACACCGCCGAGGCCACCCGGCTGCTGGAGCCGCGCACGCAACTGGCCGCGGCGCTGGCGACCGCGCTGTCCATCAGCCGCTTCCGCGCGGACACCCTGCTCGATCAGGGCGAGGCGATGCGCCACCGCATCCCCGAGTGCGGCCTGTTGCTGCGCGACGGCCTCCTGGAGCCCCGCGCCTTCGGTCGCCTGGTCTTCGAGACCGACGGCGTCACCGACGCCGCGCTGCTGGCCGAGATCGACCAGCGCATCGCCGACGCCATCCGCGCCTCCGGCCAGGTCGCGCCGCATGCCGCCGCCTCGCAGGCGCGCAGCATCGTCGCCCTCATCGACGCCGAGGGCGCCCGCACCGACCGCGAGCAGGCCAAGGACGACGTCGGCGTCACCGTGTTCTCGCGGCGCGGTGGCATGGCCACCCTGGAGATCACCGACAGCGCCGAGACCGTCGTCGCCGAAGAGGCCACGATCGACGCGCTGGCCGCCGGCGTCTGCCCCAACGATCCGCGCTCACGCCGGCAGCGTCGCGCCGATGCGGCCGCCGCGCACTTCGGTGCCCGCGCGTTCACCTGCCAGTGCGATCGCGACGACTGCACGGCCTGGATCCCGGCACCGGTCACCGGCGCCGGCGCCCAGCTCGTGGTGCACGTCATCACCGACGGCTCCACCCTGGAGGGCGGCGACAGCCGGGCCATCTCGGCGGCTACGGCACCATCGATGCCTCGCAGGTCCGCGACATCGCCGCGCGCTCGGACACCCGGATCCGCCCGCTGAATCTCACCGACCTCACCGGCCGCGCCGCCCAGCAGGCCGACCCGTACCGCCCGACGGCCGCCCTCGACGCCGTGATCCGCGGGCTGTTCCCCACCTGCACCTGGCCGGGCTGCGACCGCCCCGCCCATCGCTGCCAGCTGGACCACGTCACCGAATTCAACCACCGGAATCCGGAGGCCGGCGGGCCCACCTGCTACTGCAACCTCAATCCCAAGTGTCTCTTCCATCATCAGCTGAAGACCTTCGGCGACGGCTGGCTCGACGACCAGATCGTCGACGCCCACGGCGCCCTCTGGACCGAGGTCACCACGCCGCACGGCATCACCGTGCGCACCCGGGCCCTCAACACCTGGCTGCTGCCGAACCTGGGCCTGATCCCCTGCGGCCACGGACCGCCCACCGCACCCGGGACTACCGAGCCCGGCGACGAACCGACCCGCACGCTCACCCGCACCGAAGCGAAGCACGCCTACCGGCAGCGGCTGCGCGCCCGGAACCGCACCGAAGACCCGCCCTTCTGACCGATGGATGGCCCGGGATGAGGTCTGGGCTAGGGACGATATATGGGGTAGAGATGAAGTCATGGAACCCGAAGCCCCAGAACCCGAAGCCACAGAACCGGAAGTCTTCTTGACCTCGGACCTGGCGCGCGCCGCACGCGCTCTGACGAAGGTGTCGGCACAGGTGATCGCCGACAGCGCCGGCCTGACCCGCAAACAGGTGCGCGACTTCGAGAAGGGCAAGAGCCTGGGCAAGGGCAAGAAGGCACGGCTGCGCGAGGCACTCGAGCGCAACGGCGCCCTCTTCGTCCCCGAGGACGGTGTCGCGGGCTACGGCGTCCGCCGAATCCTCTCCCACGAACGGTTCATGAAGCTGAACACCTGGGAAGGCGAGGGCGGCAGCCTGTCCTGACCGGCAGGGGCGATACCGTGGACCGGTGAATTCTCCAGGGTCATCAGCGAGCACCGGGGCGTCAGCTAACACCATCGCCCGGGAAGTGAAGCGGCGCCGCACCTTCGCCATCATCTCCCACCCCGACGCCGGCAAGTCGACGATGACCGAGGCGCTGGCCCTGCACGCCCGGATGATCAGCGAGGCCGGCGCCGTGCACGGCAAGGGCGGGCGCCGCTCCACCGTCTCGGACTGGATGGAGATGGAGAAGGTCCGCGGCATCTCCGTCAGTTCCACCGCGCTGCAGTTCTCCTACGACGGCGAGCACAGCGGCGACGAACCGAACGTGATCAACCTGGTCGACACCCCCGGCCACGCCGACTTCTCCGAGGACACCTACCGGGTGCTCACCGCGGTCGACGCCGCCGTGATGCTGATCGACGCCGCCAAGGGCCTGGAGCCGCAGACCCTGAAGCTGTTCCAGGTCTGTCGGCACCGCGGTATCCCGGTGATCACCGTGATCAACAAGTGGGACCGGCCCGGCCAGACCCCGCTGGAACTGATCGACGAGATCACCGAGCGGATCGGCCTGATCCCCACCCCGCTGTACGTCCCGGTCGGCATCGCGGGTGATTTCCGCGGGCTGCTGGATCGCCGCACCGGCGACTTCATCAAGTTCACCCGGACCGCCGGCGGCGCGAAGGTGGCGCCCGAGGAACTGGTCGGCGCCGACGCCGCCCTCGACTCCGAGGGCGATGCGTGGATCGCCGCCGTCGAGGAATCCGAGCTGCTCGGCGAGATGGGTCAGGACCACGACCAGGAGATGTTCCTGGCCGGTCAGACCTCGCCGATGATCTTCACCTCCGCGATGCTGAACTTCGGCGTGCGCCAGCTGCTCGAGGCGCTGGTCGAGTTCGCCCCGGCCCCCGAGGGCCGCGCGGGCATCGACGGCGCCGAGCGCACGGTGACCGACCCGTTCAGTGCCGTCGTCTTCAAGGTGCAGGCCGGCATGGACTCCAGCCACCGCGACCGGCTCGCCTACATGCGGATCGTCTCCGGCGAATTCGAGCGCGGCATGGTCGTCACGCACGCCCAGACCGGCAAGCCCTTCGCCACCAAGTACGCCCAGGCCGTCTTCGGCCGCGACCGCTCCACCGTCGACACCGCCTATCCCGGCGACGTGGTGGGCCTGGTCAACGCCATGGCGCTGGCCCCCGGCGACACCCTGTTCACCGAGCCGAAGGTGCAGTACCCGCCGATCCCGTCGTTCGCACCGGAGCATTTCTCCTCGCTGCGCGTCACCACCGCCGACAAGTACAAGCAGTTCCGCAAGGCGATCGACCAGCTCGACGCCGAGGGCGTGGTGCAGGTGCTCCGCAACGACCTCCGCGGCGACGCCGCACCGGTGCTGGCGGCCGTGGGTCCCATGCAGTTCGAGGTGGTCACCGCGCGCATGAAGGCGGAGTTCAACGTCGACACGATCTTGGAGCCGCTCGGCTACTCGCTCGCGCGACGTACCGACGAGGCCAGTGCACCCGAGCTGGATCGCCAGCGCGGCGTGGAGGTGTTCACCCGCAGCGACGGCGCGATCCTCGCGCTGTTCGGCGACAAGTGGCGGCTGCAGTTCATCGAGAAGGAATTCCCCGACCTCGTCCTGGCCCCGCTGGTGGCCGCCGCCGACAACTGATGCGGCGCGCCCTCCACACCCGCTTGGGCCTGCCCGGGCTCGCCGTGATCGGTGTGCTGCTGACCGGCTGCGCCGACACCGGCGAGATGCCCGCCGAGCCCGCCGACGACCGCGCGGTGTCCTCCGCCCAGCCTGCGCCGCGCACCCCGGCACCCGCGCAGCGCCGCGGCCTCGAGGCCTGCGGCCAAACGCCGCCTGCCGGTCGTGTGGTGCGCAGCGGCTACGGCCTGGACTACTCCAGCGGATCGATTCACGTCGCCGTCACGCCGTACGCCGGTCCGGGCGCGGCGTGCGTCGAGTTCGCCAAGAGCGGTGCGGACGACCCGCAGGTGCCGCCGGACACCCTGCTGTTCACCTTCGCCGCCCCGAACGGCGAAGGCGCCCAAGTGGAGTTCGACACGGTCGCGTTGACCGGCGGCGTCCTGCCCCCGCTGGGCAACGGGTACGTCCCGAAGGTCGGCCCGCTCGACTACCCGATCAACGCGCGCGTCGGCGCGTCGATCGGCGGCACGTACTACTTCGCCGATCAGTGCGCGCTCCTGCTGCGCACGGTCACCGCCGAGGGCGCCAGCGGCCGGTTCGACTGTGCGGCCGCGGCGACGCGCGCCGCGAATCCGTTCGCGCCGTCCGACGACGTCGACTACAACCTCGACGACACCGTCCCGCCGCCGCCGACCGCCGTCTTGTCCGGTTGGTTCTCGGTCAAGCACTGACCGGGCCGATGTCGGCCGGGGTGCCGCCTACTGTCCGACGATCTGCGCCACGGCCATCGGGTCGACGTCGTCGAGCGTGGCCGGATCGAAGGCGGGGCTGCGGTCCTTGTCCACCAGGACCGCCCGCACACCTTCGATGAAGTCGTGCGTCGCGGTGATCTTCTCGGCCGCGCGCAGCTCCCGTTCCAGGCACTCCTCCAGCGACGACGACGCGCCCGCTTCCAGTAGCACGGCGGTGACCTGCAGGCTGGTCGGCGAGGCGGCCTCCATCAGGTCCGCGGCCTCTTGCGCCCAGTCGTCGCCGACGGCGCCGCGCAGGCCGCCGAGGAGGCCGGCCGCGTCCGCGCCGATCTCGAAGTAGCCGGCGATCTGCGTCAGCGGCAGGTCGGTGCTCACCGGATCGCGGTGGTCCTCCAGCGCCGCGCGCAGACCGAGCCCGGAGCGAATGGCCTCGGCCACGCCGTCGAGCCGGTCGGACGGCACGAAGTGCGTGGCCAGCCCCACCGCGACCGCGTCCGCGCCGCGCAGCCGCGCACCGGTCAGGCCCAGCCACAGCCCGACGCCGTCCGGCAGCCGCGGCAGGAAGTAGGTGGAGCCGACGTCCGGGATGAAGCCGATCGCGGTCTCCGGCATGGCGATGACGGCGCGTTCGGTCACCACGCGCACCTCGCCGTGCACGCTGATGCCGAGGCCGCCGCCCATCGCCGCGCCGTCGATCAACGCCACGTAGGCCTTGGGGTATTCGGCGATCAGCTGGTTGAGCCGGTACTCACTGGCGAAGTAGGTCGTGATGGCCGCGGCGTCGCCGTCCACCGCGCTCTCCCGGATGGCGCGGATGTCGCCGCCCGCGCAGAAGGCCCGCTCGCTGGCCGAGGTCACCAGCACCGTCTCGATGGCGTCGTCGTCGGCCCAGGCCAGCAGGGTGGCGTAGAGGTCGTCGATCATCGTCTGGTCGAGGGCGTTGAGAGCGCGGGGTCGGTCGAGGATGATCTCGCCGACGTCGCCGTGCACGGCGGTGCGGATATACGACATACCCCCAACGTTAGTGCCCCACTGGTGGACGGAAAACGGGTGGCCGGGACCAGAGGAGAGGCCGTAGCCTCGGTCCCACCATGTCTTCTTCTGCTCTGACCGCCGTCGGCCTGCACTTCGCGTGGCCGGACGGCGCGCCCGTCCTCGACGGCGTCGATCTGGCCCTCGGCCCCGGCCTCACCGCCTTGGTCGGCGACAACGGCGCAGGCAAGACCACCCTGCTGGAGATCCTCGCGGGCCTGCGTACGCCCGACGGCGGCACCGTTACCGCCGAGGGCCTCATCGCGCTGGTGCGCCAGGAGTCGGCGACCCCGGCGACGGCGTCGACGATCGCCGCTGCCCTCGGGGTCGCGGACAATCTGGCGGCGCTGGCCCGCATCGAGGGCGGCAGCGTGGACCCGGCCGACTTCGAAGCCGTCGGCGAGGACTGGGACCTCGCGGCCCGCGCCGTAGCCCAACTGGACCGGCTCGGCCTGCCGATCGACCTCGACCGCCCGCTAGACCGGCTCTCCGGCGGCCAGTTCCGCAGCCTGGCGCTGGCCCGGGCGCTGCTGTCGCAGCCCGGAGTGCTGCTACTCGACGAACCCACCAACGACCTCGACGCCGACTCGCGTGCCCGCCTGCACCGGGCGCTCGACGAGTTCGGCGGCAGCGTGCTCGTGGTGAGCCACGATCTGGAACTGCTCGATCGCGCCGGCCACACCCTGGAACTGCGCGAGGGCCGCGTGCGCGCCTTCGGCGGCAACTACACCCACTATCGCGAGGCGATCGACGCCGAGCTCGCGACGCACGCCGAGCAGGTGGCGACCGCCGCCGCCCAGGTGCGCCGCGAACAGCGCCAGTTCGACGACGCCCAGACCGCGCTGGCGCGACGTCGACGGACCGCCCAGCGCGCTCAGGCCGAGAAGCGGGTGCCGCCGATCGTCGCCGGTCTGCGTGCCAACAAGGCGCAGGTATCCGCGGGCAAACTCGAACGGGGACAACGGGATTCGGTGGCGAGTGCGCGGGCCGACCTGGCCGAGCTGCGCGCCGGCAATCGGCGTTCGGACACGCCGACGTTGCGACTGAACAGCCCGGACGTCGGCACCGGCACACAGGTGATCGTCGATCCGCGGCTGCCGATCACCGGCCCAGAGCGGGTGCTGCTGGCGGGCGGGAACGGTGCCGGGAAGTCCCGGCTACTGGCCGCGCTGACCGCCGACCCCGCCGCGATCGCGGTGCCCTATGCCTTTGTGCCGCAAGTGATCACCTTCGGCGACGAGGACCGCAGCGTGGCCGAGTCCGCCTACGAGTCGGCCGGGGGCACCGAGCCCGAACAGGTGCACGCGCACCTGGCCCGGTTCGGCTTCGTCGGCCAGAGTTCGCAGCGGCGTCTGGCCGATCTGTCCGGCGGCGAACGCCTCCGGGCGGGCCTGGCGGCCGCGCTGCTGGCCACCCCGGACCCGCACCTGCTGATCCTCGACGAGCCGACCAACAACCTGGACATCGCCACCGTCGAAGCGCTGGTGACGGCGTTGTCCGAGTGGACCGGTGCCCTGGTGCTGGTCTCGCACGACCAGGGTTTCGTCGACCGCGTCGACCTCCCCCGCACCGTCGTGATCAGCTAGGTCGACGGCCTACAGCAGGCAGCTGCCGCATTCGGAGCAGAAGACCGCGCCGGGCGGGTTCTGGGCCTGACAGCTCCCGCAGGCGCGGACCGCCGCGAGCGCGTGGCCGCAGTTCCCGCAGAACTTGCCGCCGCTGGTCTGCGACTGGCAGCCGGGGCAACGCGGAATGGACTGCTGCGCCACGTCGATGCCGTCGATCAACGACGTCTCGCGCAGCGCATCGCGCAACTGCGTGGTCCGGGCCTGCGCCTGCAGCTGGGCCAGTTCCTCGGACTGGATCGGCGTGCAGCGGGCGCACTGACCCACCTGATCGTTCCAGCAGACCTGTTCGCAGACCCAGTCGCCGCATCCGCGGCACTGGGTGAACATCGGCGAGATCTCGGTGACCGCCGCCCGCAGCGCCGCATCCTTCTCCGTCGAGTTGGTGCCGCGGTCGAGCGCGTTGCTCGCCTGGTAGGCGAGCGAACTGCCGCGGCCGCCGAGGAACCCGCCGACGCCGCGCAGCAGGGCCCCGCCCGTCTTGCGCATGCTGCGGCGGAAAGCGGATCGGTAGCCGTTCCCGCAGCGTTCGCAACGGAACTCGAACTGGTAGCCGTCACCGTTCGACAAGTCGCGATAGTTGTCGGTGAACGGGAGGGAGGACGACATCGACAAACCTTCCAAATGGGACGAAGTTCCCCCGATACTAACGGCTGCTCGTCACTCGAGCAGTTCGGCGGCGGCCATCCACTCCAGTTCGGCGACTTCCTTGTCCGCGAGCACCTGCTGCAGCTCGTCGTTCAGGGCGGCCAGGCGGTCGGGGTCGACGGCGGCGTCGATCATGGCCGCGTGCAGTTCGTCCTCCCGCTTACCGAGCTTCTCCATCTGTCGCTCGGCACGACTGACCGCCTTGCGCGCGGCCTGGTGTTCGGCCGGCGTCAAACCGGTGCTCGCCGGCGCGGCCGCGGCCTTGGTCGCACCCGCCGCCTTGGCCCGGCTGGTCTGCGCGTTGGCGTCGTCGGCCCGTCGCTCCAGGTACTGGTCGATGCCGCGCGGCAGGTTCGTCAGCTTGCCGTCGCCGAACAGGGCCCACGTGCTGTCGCAGATGCGCTCGATCAGGTACCGGTCGTGACTGATCACCACCAGCGTGCCCGCCCAGCCGTCGAGGATGTCCTCCAACTGCTGGAGCGTGTCGATGTCCAGGTCGTTGGTCGGCTCGTCGAGCAGCAGCACGTTGGGCTCGGCCATCAGGACGCGCGTGAACTGCAGGCGGCGCCGTTCGCCGCCGGACAGGTCCCGGATCGGCGTGCGCTGCCGGGCCGGCGAGAAGCCGAGCCGTTCGGCCAGCTGGCTGGCGGAGAGTTCCTTGTCGCCCACCATCACGTGCCCGGCCACCTCTTCGACGGCGTCGAGCAGGCGCAGGTCCTCGTCGAGGTCGTCGAGCTCCTGCCGCAGCCAGCCCAGCGACACCGTCTTGCCGACGATCCGGCGGCCCGGCGCCACCGGCACCTCGCCGGCCAGAGCGCGCAGCAGCGTGGTCTTGCCGGAGCCGTTGACACCGACCAGACCGATGCGTTCGCCGGGCGCCAGCCGCCAGGTGGTGTCCTCCAGCAGCACGCGCCCCTCGGCGCCGTCGACCGCCGCCGGTGCGCGCACCTGGGCGTCCTCCAGCTCGATCGCCACGCGGCCCAGTCGGCGCTTGGCGAAGGCCGACAGCGAGACGCTGTCCCGCGGGGGCGGCACATCGGAGATCAGCTTCTCGGCGGCCTCCACCCGGTACTTGGGCTTGGAGGTGCGGGCGGGCGGGCCGCGCCGCAGCCACGCCAGTTCCTTGCGTGCGAGGTTGCGGCGGCGTTCCTCGGCGGCGTCGGCCAGTCGCGACCGTTCGGCCCGGGCGAAGACCCAGTCGTTGTAGCCGCCCTCGTACGCGTCGACCCGACCCGAATGCACCTCCCAGGTGCGGTCGGCGACGGTGTCCAGGAACCAGCGATCGTGGGTCACCACCACCAGCGCGCTGCGCCGCGAGGTCAGGTGTTCGGCCAGCCAGTACACGCCCTCGATGTCGAGGTGGTTGGTCGGCTCGTCCAGGATCAGCAGATCGGCATCGGTGATCAGGGCCGCGGCGAGGGCCACGCGTCGCCGCTGACCGCCGGAGAGGGCCGAGACGTCGCGCTCAAGGAGCTCGTCGACGCCCAGTCCGGCCAGGATCCCGCGGATCCGCGCGTCGCCCGCCCACTCGTGTTCGGCGGTGCCCTCACCGAGGACCACGTCGAAAACCGTTGAGCCCGAAGGCAGTTCGCCGCGCTGCGTGACGGTCACCATCTCCAGGCCGCCGGTACGCGTGACGCGTCCGGAGTCCGGCTCGGTGATGCCCGCGATGATCTCCAGGAGGGTGGTCTTGCCGCCGCCGTTGAGGCCGACGACGCCGATGCGTTCACCTTCGTGCACGCCGACGCTCACCTCATCGAGTAGCGGCTTGATGCCGAAGCTCTTGCTCACCTTCTCGACGATCACCAGCGAGGTGTTGGTACCCGCATCCGCCGGACGCCGTGCCATGTTTCTCCGTTCGTTCTTGCCAGTAGTTTCGGGCGGGGTCAGCCGTGCGCCGGGATCAACCGCGCACCGGGCACCGGCCCGTGCGCGGTGCGCACCGCCTTGGCCACCCCGAGCCCGGATAGTTCGGCGGCCACCGCGATGGCCGCGTCGGCGTCGGCGCAGAGGAAGGCGCACGTCGGCCCGGAACCGGACACGATCCCGGCCAGTGCCCCGGCTTCCTTGCCGGCCCGCAGCGTGCGACGCAGCAGCGGCTGCAGCGACAGCGCCGCCGGCTGTAAATCGTTGTGCAGCAACGGCGCCACCGCGTGCACGTCCCCGGACGCCAGTGCCACCATCAGCTCGTCGGGCCGTTCCGGTGCCGGCACCGTCTCCCCGCGCCCGGCTCGCAGGCGGTCTAGCTCGTGATAGACCGCCGGGGTCGACAGCCCGGTCTTGGCCACCACCATCACCCAGTGCAGTTCCCCGCGCTGCAGCACCGGCAGCAGCTTCTCACCGCGGTTGGTGCCGAGCGCCGCGCCGCCGAGGAGGGCGAAGGGCACATCACTGCCGAGTTCGGCGGCGAGGTCCACGAGCGCCTCGCGTTCGATGTCGACTCGCCACAGGCGCGCCGCGGCCAGCATCGCGCCCGCGGCATCCGCGGAACCGCCGGCCATGCCGCCGGCCACCGGGATCTGCTTGGCGATCTCGATCGCCACGTTGGTATCGGACCGTCCGGCGTACTCCGCGACCGCGAGGACACCGCGCGCCGCGAGATTCGTCGGATCGGCGGGCACCTCGCCGGAACTCTCCCCGGTCACCGAGATCGTCAGCTCGTCGGCGGCACGCACCGTCACGTCGTCGTACAGCGAGACGGCACAGAAGACCGTGCTCAGTTCGTGGTAGCCGTCGTCGCGCAGCGGCCCCACGCCCAGGTGCAGGTTGATCTTGGCCGGCACGCGCGCCGTGGCCCCGCCCATCATCGGGAGCCTCCGGCCACGGAGGTCCCGGCGGCTTCGGCCAGGCGGACGAAGTCGGCGACGTCGAGCTTCTCCCCGCGGATCCCGGGGTCGATGTCGGCGGCCCGCAGCAGTTCCTCGGCGCGCGGTGCGCCGCCCGCCCATCCGGACAGCGCCGACCGCATGGTCTTGCGGCGTTGCGCGAAGGCGGCGTCAATGGCGGTGAACGTGGCGCGCCGATGGTCGGCGTCGGTGCCGAACTCGTCGCGGCGGTCGATGCGCACCAGCCCCGACTCGATCTTCGGCTCCGGCCAGAACACGTTGCGGCCCACGGCGCCGGCGCGTTTGACCGCGCCGAAGTAGCGGGCCTTGACGCTGGGGACGCCGTAGATGCGGCTGCCGGGATCGGCGGCGAGGCGGTCGGCCACCTCGGCCTGCACCATCACCAGCGCGGTCTTGATGGTCGGGAAGTGCGCCATCAGGTGCAGGAGCACCGGCACCGCCACGTTGTAGGGCAGGTTCGCCACCAGTGCGGTCGGCGTGACCGGAAGCTGTTCGGGCAGCACGGTCATCGCGTCCGCGGTCACCACGTCGAAGTCGGCGCGCCGCGTCGGAGCGAATTCCTCGATGGTCTGCGGCAGTCGCGCGGCCAGTACCGGATCGATCTCGACGGCCACCACCCGACCGGCGGTCTGCAGCAGTGCCAGGGTCAGCGAACCGAGGCCGGGGCCCACCTCCAGCACCACATCGTCGGGTCCCACGCCGGAGACAGCGACGATGCGGCGCACGGTGTTCGCGTCGTGCACAAAGTTCTGCCCGAGCTGTTTGGTGGGTCGGACGCCGAGTTCGGCGGCCAGGCCGCGGATCTCGGCCGGACCGAGGAGGCGCACGTCGGACGAATCAGTCACCCGGTCATTGTCCCTGGTGCGTCAACCCGCGTGTGCGGCGGGCGCGCGTCAGCGCAGGCCCAGGCGGGAGGTGCAGCTCGGCCAGGCGCCCCAGCCCTGTGCGGCCTGGGTCTTCTTGGCGATGGCGATCTGCTCTTCGCGGGTGGCCAGGTCGGCGCGCGGCGCGTACTCGAGGCCGCCCCAACGCTCCCAGGTGCTCTGGTTGAACTGCAGGCCGCCGTAGTAACCGTTGCCGGTGTTGATGGCCCAGTTGCCGGTGGCCTCGCACTGCGCCAGCGCATCCCACACGCCGTGGGGCACGTGCGGCGCGCCCGGCTTGGTGCCGATCCGGACGGTGGCGGGCTTCGGCTCCACGAGCACCTTCTCGCCCAGCTTCTCGCGCTTGGTGACCTTGCCGTCGACGGTGGTCACCTTGTAGGTCACGTCAGCCTTGCCCGGGGTGCCCGGCTTCTCGACCACCTTGCGGTCGCGGACCAGGGTGGGGTCCTTCTTGGTGATCTCCGGCGGGGCGACCTTCTCGGTGACGGTCTTGTCCTCGGTGCGGATCCGGGTGACCTTGACGGTCATGTCCTTGCTGACCGGGGTGTCGGCGGCCGGGAACACCTTGTCGGTGGGCGCCAGCGGGTTGCCGGTGCGTTCGAAGAGCTCGCGCACGGTCTTCGCCGCGACGACGGTGCGCTCCTTCTTGCCCGCGTCCACCACGACGACCGGCTTGGGCAGCGTCACGTCGAGGTCGGCGCCGGCCACCGGGACCTGGTGGTCGAGCGCGGTGGTGACGGCGGCGGAGGTGAGGCCCTGTTCGGCGAGGATCTCGCCGACGGAGTTCTTGTGCGTGGTCACCAGTTGCACCTGGCCGTCGAGGTTGAGCTCCACCTGCTTGAGGCGGTCGATGCTCAGGACCTGGCCGTTCTGCGGGGAGCTGTCGAGGGCGGCGCTCACCTTGTCGCCCGAGGCGGGCTCGATGCCCTGCTCGTTGAGCAGGTCTTCCACCGAGAACGCCATCGTGGAGACTTCGCGGGTCTGTCCGTCGACTGCCAGCGTCAGTTCCTTGTGCATCACCATGCCGGTGACGCCGCCGCCGGCGAGGGCGACGAGGAGTGCACCGGTGACGGCGCGAGCGCCCACCGAGCGCGTGGCATTAATACGCTGAAAAACAGACAAAACGAAGCTCCTGCACACAAATCCGCCCTACCGTCCCGAACGATGGGGTCACAGCACGGTAACGAAAAGGGGTGTGTTATTGCAACGGTAAGCCGTACGCCCGTCGTGCATTGGCGCCCAACGCCACCGCGAGTTGCTCCGCCGAATCGCCACGCACCTGCGCCAACGCCCGCGCCGTGTAGGGCAGGCAATACGACTGATTCGGCTGGCCACGGTAGGGATGCGGGGTCAGGAAGGGTGCGTCGGTCTCGACCAACAGCTGATCCTGCGGCACCAGTGACGCCGCCTCCCGCAGGGACGCGGCATTAACGAAGCTCACAGTGCCCGCGAAGCTCAACAGGTAGCCGCGGTCGATGCATTCGCGAGCGATCGCGGCGTCGCCGGAGAAGCAGTGCATGATGACCGTTTCCGGGCTGCCTTCGGCGGCGAGGATGTCGAGCAGGTCCCGATCGGCCTCGCGATTGTGGATCATCAGCGGCTTGCCGCTGCGCTTGGCGAGATCGATGTGCCAGGCGAAGACGTCCTTCTGCGTCGCCGGATCGGCGCAGGTGTCCGAATGGACCGTCCAGTAGTAGTCCAGTCCCGTCTCGCCGACGGCCACCACGCGATCGTCGGCGACCATCTCTTCGAGTTCGGCACGGTTCTCGTCGTTCAGGTCCGCGGCGTGCGTGGGATGCAGGCCCACCGCCGCGAACACCCGCGGATCCCAGTGCGCCGCCGCCACCGCCCACCGGGCGTCGACCATGTCGTCGGCCACGGTCACCACCTGCCCCACCCCGACCCGCTCGGCGTGATCGACGATCTCGATCACCGTCTCACGCGTGCGACCGCCACAGGCGGCGAGGTGGGTGTGCGCATCGACCAGGCCGGGCAGCGGCTGCGGGTCCGGCGGCGGCTGGCGCCGCTTGCGCTTGCGGATCTCCTTCGCCGACAGGCCCGACGTCTCGCTGTCGGTTCCGGATTCGTTCACAGTTCCCGGATCGTTCACAGGTCCACCGTCCCGGAGATCACAGTGCGGGTGCGGCCGCCGACCCAGATGTGCGCGCCGTCGTCGACGATCTGCACCCGACCGGTCCGCCCCAGCGCGGTGCCCTGGGCGGCGACGTACCGCTCGGGCACAGCACCGGTGCCGCGCAGCCAGACCGCCAGGCCGGCGTTGAGACTGCCGGTGACCGGATCCTCGGGCACCCCCGTGCCGGGGGCGAAGGCCCGAACTTCGTAGTCGGCGTCACCCGGACCCGGGCTGCCTTCGGCGGCGCGCCACGGACCGATCAGGCCGACGAAGTCGTCGGGTGCGAAGGCCGCCAGGTCCGGCGTCACGTCCAACACCCGCTGCCCGTCGGTCAGCAGCAGCCCCAGCCACGGCGGACCGTTGTCCACCCACTGCGCCGCCACCACGTCGCTGCGCCGCAGGCCACAGGCCGCGCGCACGCGCTCCAGCGTCTGGGCGTCGGGTTCCCCGGTGCGCAGCAGGTTCGGCGCGACGAAGGCGAAGCGATCGTCACCGTCGACGGTCACCGCGACGTTGCCGATGCCGCACTCCTGCACGATTCGGCCCTCGTCGGCGGGCCGCCCACCGGTGGACAGCCAGGCATGGGCCGAGCCCAGCGTCGGATGTCCGGCAAACGGCAGTTCGCCGCCCGGCGTGAAGATCCGGAGTCGGTAGTCGGCGGCCGCATCGACGGGTGCGCACACGAAAGTGGTCTCGGACAGATTGGTCCACCGCGCGAAGCGCGCCATGTCGTCGTCGGTCAGTCCGTCGGCGTCGAGTACCACGGCCACCGGGTTCCCGGTGGCGACGCCGGTGCCGAAGACGTCCACCTGTACAAATCTGCGCACGCTCACAGGGAGCAAGGATAGGGCAGGACAGGTAGCGTTCATCTCGTGCTCGGATTGCCTGCCCAGATCACCGTCGCGCTCTTCGACCTCGACGGAGTCCTCACCACGACCGCGACCGTGCATTCGGAAGCGTGGCGTCGTGCCTTCGACGCCTTCCTGGTGGCGCGTGCCGCCGACGGCGGCGGGCCCGGCGAGGACCTGCGACCGTTCGCCGACCGCGACTATCTCGATCATGTGGACGGCCGCCCCCGCCTCGACGGCGTGCGCGGATTCCTCGCCTCGCGCAGCATCGTGGTCGACGACGCCGCTGTGGAAGCGATCGCCGAAGCCAAGAACACCGAGTTCCTCGCCACCCTGGCCCGCGACGGCGTCACCGCCTACCCCGGCTCGGTGCGCTACTTGAACGCCGCCCGCGAGGCCGGGCTGCGCATCGCGGTGGTCACTTCCAGCAAGAACGGTGCCGCCGTCCTCGAGGCCGCCGGCCTGACGTCGTTCGTCGAACACCGGGTGGACGGCAACACCATCGTCGAGGAGCAGCTGCGGGGTAAGCCCGCACCGGACTCGTACCTGCGTGGCGCCGAACTGATGGGCGTCGCACCCGCGGAAGCGGCAGTCTTCGAAGACGCGATCTCCGGCGTCCAAGCCGGCGCCGCCGGACACTTCGGCTACGTGATCGGCATCGATCGCGTCGGCGGACCCCAGGCGGAGAACATGGCCACCGCGGGCGCCGACGTGGTCGTCACCGACCTCGACGCGCTCCTGTCCCACTGACCACGAGGAGTCTCCATGGCTGACCTGCACGGCAACCTGACCCACACCACGCACGGCGACACCTCCAGCCACACCGACCCGACCAACGTGCCCCATCACGGCGTCCATCCGGTGCACGGCTTCGACGTACACCCGTGGCAATTGTGCTGGCGCGGTTGGGATATCGACCAGATCGGTCGCACCGAGAGCCTGTTCGCGCTGTCGAACGGGCACATCGGACTGCGCGGCACCTTCGAAGAGGGCGAGCCCGTGGAGCAGCCGGGCACCTACCTGAGCGGCTTCTACGAGAAGCGCGCCCTGCCGTACGCCGAGAGCGGCTACGGCTATCCCGAGGCCGGCCAGACCGTGGTGAACGTGACCGACGGGAAGATCATCCGCCTGCTGGTGGAAGACGAGCCGATGGATCTGCGCTACGGCCGCACCGTCGACCACGAGCGGGTCCTGGACTTCCGCACCGGCACGCTGCGTCGCAGCACCCTGTGGACCTCGCCGACGGGCCGAACCGTCCGGATCCGCAGCGAGCGGCTGGTGAGCTTCACCAAGCGCACCATCGTGGCCACCCGGTACGAGGTGGAGCCGATCGGTGAGGACATGAGCCTGGTGCTGCAGTCCGACCTGCTGGCCAACGAGCCGGTCCCGCTGCCCGGGAACGACCCCCGGCTGGCCGCCGCACTCGACCAGCCGTTGGTCTCCGCGCTCGCCGACAGCACCGACACCAGCGCGGTCCTGGTGCACCACACCAAGCGTTCCGGGCTGACCGTCGCCACCGCGATGAGCCACGAGCTCGACGCCCCGGGAAACGCCGACGTGACTATCGGGGCCGACGGCGATCTCGCCCGGATGACCGTCGCCGCGCACGTCCCGCAGGGCAGCCGCCTGGTGCTCACCAAGTACGTCGCCTACGGGTGGTCGGCCCGACGCAGCGTGCCCGCGCTGCGCTCGCAGGTCGAGGCGGCGCTCGCCATGGCCGCCGAAACCGGTTGGGAGGCACTGAAAGCCGAACAGGTCGAGTACCTCGACGAGTTCTGGCGCGACGCCGACATCGAGGTCGACGGCGATCCGGAGGTGCAACAGGCCATTCGGTTCGCGCTCTTCCACGTTCTCCAGGCCGGCGCGCGCGGCCAGTCCCGCGCCATCCCGGCCAAGGGCCTCACCGGTCCCGGCTACGACGGCCACACCTTCTGGGACACCGAGAGTTTCGTCCTGCCGATGCTCACCTACACCGTCCCGGGCGCCGCGGGCGAGGAGTTGCGCTGGCGCCACTCCACACTCGGCCAGGCCAAGGCGCGCGCGGCCGAACTCGCCCAGCAGGGCGCGATGTTCCCGTGGCGCACCATCGAGGGCGACGAATGCTCCGGCTACTGGCCGGCCGGCACCGCCGGCGTGCACGTCTCCGCCGACATCGCGAACGCCACCGCGCGCTACATCCGCGCCACCAACGACGAGGGCTTCGAGATCGAGTGCGGCACCGAGCTTCTCGTGGAGATCGCCCGCTTCTTCGCCGGCTTCGGACACCACGACGTGAACGGCAACTTCCGTATCGACGGCGTCACCGGCCCGGACGAGTACACCGCCATCATCAACAACAACCTGTTCACCAATCTCGCTGCGCAGCAAACACTTCGGGACGCGGCGTGGACCGTGGCACGACAGCCGGCCGTGGCCCGGGACCTCGGGGTGACCGACGACGAGGTGGCCTTCTGGCACTCGTGCGCCGACAACATGACCATCCCGTACGACGAGGCCGCCGGCGTGCACCAGCAGAGCGAGGCCTTCACGCTGCTCGATCGCTGGGACTTCGACGCCTCCCTGGGTCGCTACCCGCTGCTGCTGAACTACCCGTACTTCGACCTGTATCGCAAGCAGGTGGTGAAGCAGGCCGACCTGGTCTTCGCGACCTACCTGTTCGGCGATGCCTTCACGCAGGCCGAGAAGCGCACGATCTTCGACTACTACTACCCGATCACCGTGCGCGACTCGTCGCTGTCGGCGTGCTGCGAATCGGTGTCGGCCGCCGAGGTGGGCTACCTCGACCTCGCCTACGACCTGATGTGCGAGTCGCTGTTCACCGACCTGCACGACCTGCACAGCAACGTCGTCTCCGGCCTGCACATCGCGGCCCTGGGCGGCGCCTGGACCGACTGCGTCGCCGGCTTCGGCGGCATGCGCGACTTCGGCGGCCACATCACGTTCGCACCGCGGCTGCCGTCGCACCTGAACTACATGTCGTTCCGGATGATGGTCCGCGAGTCCCGCATCGTCGTCGCCATCGACACCGACAGCGCGACCTACCGTCTGCTCGACGGACCACCCATCGAACTCGCGCATCACGGTGAACCGTTCACGCTCAGCGACGCGCCGGTGACCCGGCCGATCGCCCCCATTCCCGAGCAGACGCCACCGCTGCCGCCGATCGGGTGCGAGCCCTACCGTCGGACGAGCTGAAGCGCACGCAAGCGAGCCCGACACCACCGGTATCCTTCTACTCACTATGCGTCCTGCCTTCTACGTCACCACGGCCATCGCCTACCCGAACGGCGCGCCCCACATCGGGCACGCCTACGAGTACATCTCCGCCGACACCCTGGCCCGCTTCAAACGACTCGACGGATACGACGTCCTGTTCCTCACCGGAACAGACGAGCACGGCCAGAAGATGCAGCAGACCGCGGAGGCCGAAGGCATCCCCACCGGCGAGTTGGCGCGACGCAACTCCGATCGTTTCCAGGCACTGCAGGAGCGCCTGGGCTCCAGCTTCGATCGGTTCATCCGCACCACCGACGCCGACCACCATCGCGCCTCCGAGGAGATCTGGCGCCGGATGTCCGAGCGCGGCGACATCTACCTGGACTCCTACTCGGGTTGGTACGACGTCCGTGACGAGAACTTCGTCAACGAGGACGACACCACCGTCGACGACGACGGCAACCGCGTGGCCACCGAGAACGGCCACGTCCTGACCTGGACCGAGGAGGAGACCTACTTCTTCCGCCTCTCGGCCTACCAGGACAAGCTGCTCGAGCTGTACAAGACGCAGCCCGACTTCATCGGCCCGGACGTGCGCCGCAACGAGGTCGCCAGCTTCGTGGGCGGCGGCCTCAAGGACCTGTCGGTCTCGCGCACCACCTTCGACTGGGGTGTGCCGGTGCCCGACGGCGACGGCCACGTGATGTACGTGTGGGTCGACGCCCTCACCAACTACCTGACCGGCGCCGGTTTCCCCGACGATCCGGAGACCTTCGCCCGGTTCTGGCCCGCCGACCTGCATGTGATCGGCAAGGACATCATCCGGTTCCACTGCGTGTACTGGCCGGCGTTCCTGATGAGCGCGGGCATCGAGCTGCCCAAGCGCGTCTTCGCGCACGGCTTCCTGTTCAACAACGGGCAGAAGATGAGCAAGTCGCTCGGCAACGTGATCGACCCGGGCGTGCTGCTCGACGAGTTCGGCGTCGACCCGGTCCGCTTCTTCTTCCTGCGCGAGGTGTCCTACGGCCAGGACGGCTCGTACTCGGCCGAGGCCATCGTCGCCCGCACCAACGCCGATCTGGCCAACGAGTACGGCAACCTGGCCCAGCGCACGCTGAGCATGATCGGCAAGTACTTCGACGGCACCCTCCCGGCGCCCGCCGAGCTCACCGACGCCGACCGGGAACTGCTGGCCACCGCCGACGGCCTGCTGCCGATCCTGCGCCAGCACTTCGATGCCCAGGCCATCCACCTCGGCCTGGAAGCGCTGTGGTCCACGCTGGCCGCGACCAACCGCTACATCTCCGCGCAGGAGCCGTGGAAGCTGGCCAAGACCGATCTGGAGCGCACCGGCACCGTCCTGTACGTGTGCGCCGAGGTGATCCGCATCGTGACGCTGCTGGCGCAGCCGGTGATGCCGACCTCCACCGGAACCATCCTGGATCTGCTGGCCGTGTCCGACGACGACCGCGAGTTCGCCGCCGCCGGGAACCGCCTGCAGCCCGGCGTCGCGCTGCCCAAGCCGAGTCCGGTCTTCCCGCGCATCGAGTTGGCCAAGGACGAGTGAACGCGGCGTCGGCGCTGGATCTGTTCGGCGCCCTCGCCGATGCGGCCGACGCTGCGGGGCGACCGGGTCCGGCGGCCCTGATCGGCGATTGGTGCGATGCCGAGGCGGTGATCGCGCCGTCGATCGAACTGGTCCCCGGGCTGCGGCCGCCCGACCGCCCCGACCGATTCTGGTTGGGCTACTTGGGTTTTCCCGTGCGCGGCGAGCAGGGCCCGCTCCCGCCGGCGGTCGGCGGTCTGACCGACGGGATCCTCGTGCTCCGCGACGGCCGGTGGTCGTGGGAGAGCCCGGTCGGAGCGCCGCTCCCCGACTGGCTGCCGCCGTTGTCGGCGGGCGCGCCCGCGCCGCGGTCCGCATGGTCGACGTCGTGGACGCCCCCGGAACGCGCACCGCACCTGGCCGCCGTCTCCTCGTGTCTGGAGGCGATCGCCGCGGGCGAGGTGTACCAAGCCTGCATCTGCACCCGCTTCACCGGTCGTCTCGACGGCGCACCACACCGCTACTTCGCCGATCTCGCCGCCGCCACAAAACCCGCGAAAGCCGCCTTCCTGCACGGTGATTGGGGCACGGTGGCAAGCCTGTCACCGGAGACCTTCCTGTCCCGGCGCAGCACCACCGTGACGTCGTCGCCGATCAAGGGGACCGTGCCGCGCAACGTGGACCCGATGGTGTTGGCCGAGTCCGGCAAGGACATCGCCGAGAACGTGATGATCGTCGACCTGGTCCGCAACGACCTCGGGCGCGTGGCCCGCACCGGCACGGTGCGCGTCCCCGAACTCCTCACTGTGGTCGGCGCCCCCGGCGTGTGGCATCTGGTGTCCACGGTCGCCGCCGAGCTCGACGACGCCGTCGGCAACGACGCACTCCTGGACGCCGCGTTCCCGCCGGCGTCGGTCACCGGAACGCCGAAAATCCGTGCCGCCGAACTCATCTCGGAGTGGGAAGCCCAGCCCCGCGGTGTCTACTGCGGCGCCGTCGGGATCGCCGGCCCGGACGGCCTCCTCGATCTCAACGTCGCGATCCGCACCGTATCGATCACCCCGGACGGCGCGCTGACCCTCGGGGTCGGCGGCGGCATCACCTACGACTCCGACCCGGCCGCCGAATGGCAGGAATGCCTCGACAAAGCGGCGGCCATCCTGGCCCACACCCGCTCGAACTAGCCTCGGGCTTTCATCGCTGAATTCGGCCGACGTGCGGATTTCATGAAGAACGGTGCTCTGACCTGCAATAATCGTTGTTACGACACGACAATCACACGCAGGACGAGGAGCACCTTTCTGGTGAAGAACCGGCGGTGTCAAATCGTGGAAGCAACGTTGTCTTTGAGTAGGCGTTCGAAGGCTTCCCTCGGGGTGTAGAAGCCCAGGCATTGGCGTGGCCGCTCATTGAGCTCGCGGGCGATCGCTTCCAGGTAGAGCTGTCGACGACGCGTGAATACTGACCCCCAGACGACGGGTGAATGTTGACCCCCTTCGACACTCTGGAGGGTGTGATTTCTGTGGAAGATTGGGCCGAGATCCGTCGGCTGCACAAGGCCGAGGGACTACCGATCAAGGCGATCGTCAGGCGGACCGGTGTCGCCAGGAATACGGGCTCTTCGTATCTGAGAGTGCGTAGGTGAGGTTCGGGACGAGCGCGGGCGACCACAACATGTAGGCGGGCCCTGGGTGTGAGAATGAAGGCTCTGACACAAACTTCTCGCCACCACAGGACCCATGAACGAGCCTACTTGCCTCATCGCTGACACCATCTGCCGAACCGTCGAACTCGGCGTCACGATCACCGGGGCTGCCGTCGACGCCGAGGACCGGACCCACATATTCTGCGAGGTCCTCGACCCCGATCGCCGATGCCCGGACTGCAATATGGCAGGTCAACCACGCGATCGGGTCGCACGGGTCCTGACCGACACGCCCGCTGCCGGCCATCCAGTCCTCTTGCACGTGGCGGTTCCGCGGTTCGTGTGCCACACCAGCGACTGCTCCAGGTCGGTCTTCCACGCGAGGATCGATCACATCGCCAGGGCGCGAGCAGTGGTCACGAACAGGACGAAGCGCTGGATCGTGCAGCGCATCGTGGTCGACAAGATGAGCGTGGCCGCAGTCGCCGCCAACCTCGGTATCGCCTGGAGAACGGTCAATACCATCGCCACAGACGCCGCTCGCGCCCTGGTCTACAACGGCGACCACCTCGACGGTGTCCGCTGCCTCGGCGTGGACGAACACAAATGGAAACACGTTCGCGGACAAGGAGATTCGAGTTTCGTCACGGTCTTGATCGATCTGACCACGGTCATCGACGGGACCGGCCCCGCGCGCCTGCTCGACATGATCGGCGGACGCTCCAAACACGTCCTCAAGACGTGGATGGCCGCCCGAGACCAGCAGTTCCGGGATCGGACCTGAGTTGGACCTCTTTAGTGCCTGGATTTGAGGGCGTCGAGGATCGCTGTGGCGTCGGCGTCGAGTGGCGTGCGGGCGGTGATTTGGTGGCCGTTGACGTCAACGACGACGGTGTGAATGCGGCGTAGGTGTTGGATGATCTTCTTGATCGAGTAGCCGGTCGCGTTCTGAAGGTCGCGGGCGATCGCGAGGGCGGCGAATACGATGGTCAGGTGGGCTTCGATGGAGTCGCGGCGGCGGTGGAAGATTGGTCGGGCGGCTAGGTCGGATTTGGCCATCCGGAATGATTGCTCGACTCTCCAGAGGTCACGGTAGGCGGCCACGATGGTGTGGCCGTCCATGGTCGCTGGGTCGATGTTGGTGACGTAGCCCTTGAACCCGGCAGCGTCACGGGCTCGCGCAACGAGATCCTCATCGACGCCCACTTGTTTTCCCGAGACGGTGACGAATCGCTGTTTCTTCAATGATTCGGATTTGTCGGCGACGCGTTGGGCTCGTGCGACCTGGGCGTTGAGGGTTCGGTTGTCGCGGCGGTAACGCTCGAACGAGTAGTGCCACACCACTCGGCGGTTTCGCTGGTGAGGTCCCTGTCCCATCTGTCGGGTCAACTCGACCACTCCGTCGTCGGGTACGTGGGTGCCCTTGACGCCGAAGTGTTCTTCGAGTTCTTTGGGTGCTTTGGAGGTACGCGAGGCGACGATGAACTCCAGGCCGGCGTCCTCGAGAGCATTGAGGTTGGCCGCCGACAGCATGCCGGCATCGGCGACGACGATCATGTTCTTGATGCTGTGGCGTGTCTGGAAGCCTGTGACAACGGGGATCAGTGTCGTGGTCTCGGCCTTGTTGCCCTCGAAAACATGCACGTCTAGGGGGAATCCGTCACGGGCCACGAGCAGGCCGACGGTGATTTGTGGGTCGACCCGGCGTTCCTTGCTCATTCCGACTTTGCGGAGACGATCTTCGTACTCGGCTTCGAAGTACAGGGTGGTCAGGTCGTAGAGAACGACCGCGACACCAGGGCCGCCGTCGGCGGTCACGTGCGCCCAGCATGCTGCGGCGATCTGGGAACGGTAGTCACGTTCAGCGCAGCGGGCCAGCGCGCGTTTGATACTGGACAGGTGCGGGGCGGTCACGCCTAGCTCGGCAACGACGCCGATCGTGTCGAGTTTGCTCGTCGGTTCCACGAGCCGCGCTGCCACCAAAGTGCGGAAGGTGTCGTCGCCGACCTGATCGAAGCCCAGGCGCGCATAGGCGTCGGTGAGCGTATTCCAGAGCAGCTCACTGCGGTGCGCGGCAATAATTGCGTCGGTGCCACCGGCCGCTGGCTGCGCGAAACCCAGTCCGATCTCTTCTTGACCTGAATTGATCTTGGTTTTCGCGGTAGCGATCAGCGCCGCCAACTCGTCCTCGGAATGGGCCGACCCGAGGTGCTCGAGGATCTTGCGGCGACCGTGAACGGTCTGGGCGATCTGGACCGCGGTCGCCCCCGAAGCCGTCTTCACCTTACGAACATACGGAGGCACCCACCGAACATACCCGACCATTTAGTGCCCGAAACTGACCACCCGAACAGCCCTGGCCTGCACCGATCCAAGAACCGCCCCCGAAAATCAGCTCAGGAGGTCCAACTCAGGTCGGATCAAGGTCGTGGCGATGGACGGATTCACCGGCTACAAGAGCGCTACCACCGAAGAACTCCCCGCCGCTCGGGTGGTGATGGATCCGTTCCACGTCGTACACCTGGCCGCGAGCAAACTCGACCAGTGCCGGCAACGGGTCCAGCAGCAGGTATGCGGGCACCGGGGGCGCAAAGACGACCCGCTCTACACGATCCGCCGGATCCTGCATACCCGCACCGAACTCCTCACCGACAAGCAGAAGATCCGCCTGTTCGAGTCACTGACCAGTCACGACGACCATGTCGCTGTCGAGATCACCCACCAGATCTACCAACAGCTGATCGCCGCCTACGAACACCGACACCGCCGCGAGGGCAAGAAACTCATGTACAAGATCCTGCGCCGTATCCGCACCGGACTACCCGCCGGACTGGCCGAGCTGGCCCAACTCGGACGAAGCCTATGGAACCGGCGCGCCGACATCCTGGCCTACTTCGACACCGGCGTCTCCAACGGACCCGTCGAAGCCATCAACGGACGCCTCGAACACCTCCGCGGAATCGCCCAAGGCTTCCGCAACCTCGACCACTACATCTTGCGGTCCCTACTCCACTCCGGTCAGCTCGCCGAAAGGGTCAACGCACTCTGAAAAACGAAGAGCCGGATATGTAGTTCATACATTCTCGGATTGCCAGATTCCGGTCCGGTATCGATACCTCTCCGCATGACGGCGAGGAACCCTCTTACATGAGATCGTCCAGTAGCGCGATATCGCTGACCGTGAAGGGGTCCGATGCGACAAGGTTCGCTAACCACTCTGGGGTCGGTATTCGGCGGTTCTCTTCACGAGAGTTGAGGTCCGTGAAAACAAACTCGCCGTCACCCAGGAGGATGAAGCCGTCCGATTCGACGCGCTCCAGATAGGCGATACTGTTCGATCCGGAACCGACCGCTATCGCGTGGACCCTACGATCCTGAATGTCCGGAGCGATGGCGAATAAATAGCTGGCAAAATCCTGACCGAACCTGATCTCCGACACTTGTCCGTCGGTATCGACGTACCGGATGCCGTCATGGCTGGGCCATGAGATCTTCGCCCCGAAGGGTGCCTGGTATTGAGTATGTAATCCGCCGTGTTCCGCAGAACGCTCGGCCTGTTCGCGCGGGACGGGGGACCACTCGGCGCGGCCATCATCGACGCTCGCCGTCCAGAACCCGGACTTGATCGGCCGGCCTTCGGAAACCCCGTAGCCATCCGACATGTACGTCGAGACCCGTCCTGAACTGTCGCACGAATAGGGCATCCCGCCACCGGAGCCCTTGAAGTCGAAGATTCCTCGGGCTTTCGGGATATCAGGTCGGTTCTTGGACATGTCGATCTCAACTAGTTCGTGGACCTTGTCCGACCCGGCGCTCCCGAAACTGCGGAAGAAAACGGCATAGGGGATACCGGTGCATCTGCCGAAAGAAACGATCCGTCCGTCGATCTTGCGGATCGAAACTGAGCCGGCCGACGATACCGAGATCGCGGTAGTTCGATACTGGCCGTCCACTACACCGTCGTCAAGCCATAAGAAAGCGCCTTCCGTTTGAAGGTCGTACGGTGTTGACGCACGCAGTGACATCCCGCCTGCGTCGTGGGGTTCGACGCGTGTACCGGCTTTGGAGGTCACGAAATATCTCTCGTGGTCCGCAAAGACGATTCCGTCGCGATACCGTGCGATCTGACTTCGAAACATCCCCTTCTGGTGCATGTACCCCAGGGGTGTCATATCTCGATCGACGAAGACCACCCAGGAATTGTCCTGAACGGTGTTATACGAGAACTCGAACATCGGTGGCGCAACCATCACTGCGGCGTACGCCCGCTCAGGGATTCGATCGACTTCGGGCCCCAGAACTGATGTCTCCGGCAGAGCGTCGTCCGAACACGACACAGTGACGGCCACCATAAGCGACACCGCGATACCGACAACCAGACGGACGGGCGACCCCCGCCCCCTCCTTCGGCAAAAACGCATCAGTACGCCACAACTAGCGGAGACCCGGTGAGGTCCTTCGGATACACCCCGGGATTGGGGGACACGTTCCGGCCGAGCCATGATCCATATGAGTCCTTATCGAGGTCGATTCTCGAAGTCTCATAGTAGGCTGCCCACACCAACTGGGAACAGTTGAAATGCCCCACATCGGGGCCACCCTTCCTGTTGTTCGCGAAGCCCGCCGAATTGTACCCCTTACCGTCTTTAGATAGAGCGTATTCTGCCGCTAGGTGCTTCTGGTGGTTCGTCGCGTTCTCAGACTTGACATAGTACTTTTGCGGATTCACTCGCATGGAAGCGGCCGCGTTTTCAACGTCGTGGACCCCTTGATCGTCGCTCGCTTCCATAGTAGCTGACGGGGAGGTGAATATCCCATTGTGGCCATGGTTGTAGCCTCCCAAGCAGGAGTCCGAGTAGAAGAAGTCACCTTCTCCTCTAGCTTGACCGACTGGTTGGTTCGCAGGTTTCCCACACGTCGAATCGGCGCTGGGATTACTTACCTGTACGGCGTCAAAAGCATTCCGCTCGGCACTGGAGAGGACCTCAGAGTAGGGAAGGGACATCTGGCGGGCGAACGTCTGAAGATCGCTACGTAGCTTCCTGATTGAGGTATTGAAGTTCCTTACCGATATGTTGATCAGCTTCCGGAGTTCGTCGTCGGGAATATCTGGATACTCTTCTCTTTCCCCGCCCCCGACAGGACTCTGGTCCTGGTCGACACCGTTGGCTGGCTCGTTGCGCTCTGTCGACGGGTGGAGCGAAGGCCCACTGCTGCCGTCTGCCGGCTCAGCGGAGGTAGAAGGGGGCGGTGTTGCCGTCGAGCTCGGGGGCGCTGGCTCGTCCGGGCTAAACGTGGGAGGCTGGCCGCCGCCCCCGCCGCCCCCGCCGCACCTGTAGGGCACCGGCGGAGGCGGTGCATCAGCCGGTTTCGTTCCGGGATGAGCTCTCACCCAAGACGTCGCCCATGCGGAGTTGTACGCGGCAGTCTCCCTCTTGCAACGCTCCGCCGGCGTTTCGGCCGACGCATTTGCCGACAGCAGCGATGACGCCATCACGAGGGATACAGCGAGGGCGGCAACGCTTGCGCCCATCCCGCTGGATGCCCGCTTCCGCGCCGGTCGGTTGTTATCGATCTTCCTGTCTATCATCCGTGAAGCCCCCGCCTACAGACGGCTGGTCTGGCCGTGGGCGTAGTACACGTACACGCCGGTATCGGTGGTGACCGAGATTTTAGCGAATGGACGCACGCTGATCGGGCCGAGCGCGTTGGTAGCATTGAGCTCCACGTCGGACAGGACGATGTCGGCTACGGGCTGGGTCAACGCGATCTCGGCCAGGGTGACGGTGGTGATCTTGCCGGCCCCGACCTCGAACTCCAGGTCCGCTGACGGAATCACATTCGCTTCCACGCCCGCTTGGGCTCCGAGGTCGCCGAGCTTCGCGCCGCCTCCTGAACCGGAGATGGTGACTTCCGGGGCGACCTTGGCGTTGACCCCGCCGGTGAGCTTCAACTCGGGGGTGTGGGCGGTGACCTTCACTCCGTCGGGAGCGACCGATACCGCATAGCCGATCTTGTAGCCGACCTCGAGCGTGGCGCGCACGATCTTGTTGTCGATGTTCCCGATCCTGGCGTGCACATTTGAGGACAACAGCGCTTGCCCCGACAGCGGCGAGGAGTCCAGCGGCGGGACCGCGCGCGCCGACTGCTGGGCCGCGGTCAGGGCGATCGTTAACCCTTCGCGGGTCTTGTACGTCTTGGCCTCCGCGGGACCGCCGGCCAGCAGTGTGGTCATCGATAGCGCGCCCAACAGGGCGAGCAGAAGGGTGAAACCTCGTCTCATCATCACTCCGAGTTTCGTTGTGTTCGTGTGTGAGCCCCCGACTGAGAGCCCGCGAGAACGCTAAAACCGGTTGGCCAGCCAGTACTGGAGAGCATTTGCGAACTTGCAGGTAGAAGCAAGAAATACGATTCCGGTCCGGAATTTTCCGGAGTGGTGACGGTCAAGTCCCGGTTCACAATGGTGTTGACAACTGTTAGGGAATCTCTTCGTATCTGAGAGTGCGTAGGTGAGGTTCGGGACGAGCGCGGGCGACCACAACATGTAGGCGGGCCCTGGGTGTGATCATGGAAGTTCCTACACACCCTCGACGCACACCACAGGACCCATGACTGAGCTTACTTCCGATGTTGCCGACACGATCTGCCGAACCGTCGAGTTGGGCGTCACGATCACCGGCGCGGCCGTCGGCGCCGACGACCGGACCCATATTTTTCTGCGAGGTCCTCGACCCCGATCGACGATGCCCGAACTGCAACATTGCAGGTCAACCACGCGATCGGGTCGCACGGATCCTGACCGACACTCCTGTCGCCGGCCATCCAGTCCTCCTGCACGTGATGGTTCCGCGGTTCGTGTGCCACACCAGCGACTGCTCCAGGTCGGTCTTCCGCGCGAGGATCGACCACATCGCCAGGGCGCGAGCAGTGGTCACGACCAGGACGCAGCGCTGGATTCTGCAGCGCATCGTGGTCGACAAGATGAGCGTGGCCGCCGTGGCTGCCAACCTCGGTATCGCCTGGAGAACGGTCAATACGATCGCCACAGAGGCCGCTCGCACCCTGGTCTACGACGGCGACCACCTCGACGGGGTCCGCTGCCTCGGTGTGGACGAGCACAAGTGGAAACATGTTCGCGGACAAGGAGATCCGAGTTTCGTCACCGTCCTGATCGATCTGACCCCGGTCATCGACGGGACAGGTCCGGCACGGCTGCTCGATATGATCGGCGGACGATCCAAGCAGGTCCTCAAGACGTGGATGGCCGCCCGGGACCAACGGTTCCGGGATCGGATCAAGGTCGTGGCGATGGACGGATTCACCGGCTACAAGAGCGCTACCACCGAAGAACTCCCCGACGCCCGGGTCGTGATGGACCCGTTCCACGTCGTACACCTGGCCGCGAGCAAACTCGACCAGTGCCGGCAACGGGTCCAGCAGCAGGTCTGCGGGCACCGGGGGCGCAAAGACGACCCGCTCTACAAGATCCGCCGGATCCTGCATACCCGCACCGAACTCCTCACCGACAAACAGAAGATCCGCCTGTTCGAGTCGTTGACCAGCCACGACGCACACGCCGCCGTGGAGATCACCCATCAGGTGTATCAGCAGCTCATCGCCGCCTACGAACACCGACACCGCCGCGAGGGCAAGAAACTCATGTACAAGATCCTGCGACGGATCCGCACCGGACTACCCGCCGGACTGACCGAGCTCGCTCAACTCGGACGAAGCCTATGGAACAGGCGCGCCGACATCTTGGCCTACTTCGACACCGGCGTCTCCAACGGACCCGTCGAAGCCATCAACGGACGCCTCGAACACCTCCGCGGAATCGCCCAAGGCTTCCGCAACCTCGACCACTACATCTTGCGGTCCCTACTGCACTCCGGTCAGCTCGCCGAAAGGGTCAACGCACTCTGAAATACGAAGAGCCACTTTCCCTGGCCACCGCCGAGTGGGTCGTGTTCTACAACCGGCAACGACCAGCTACTGCCACGACCTCACCCCCGACCACGCCGAGCGACTCCACTACGATCGGATTGCCACCCCCAATCCGGAGGGGGCACTCACAAGGTGAACTCTCCGGAAACACCGGGACGGATCACTCACCCCCACCGCATCCATCTGGTCGGCCATCGCGGGCATTCGATGCATTCATTTCTGACCCTCCAGCATCCGATAGATCGTCGGTCGCGATACCCCGCGACCCTGGCCAACCCCGCCACCGTCTCGCCGTTGACCTGCGCCCGGCGAATCGCCGCTTGCGGATCAACTCCCGCTTGGCCTCAGCACGCTCAGCCTTGAGGGACACCTCGCACTCGGCCACCAGCAACAGGATGCCGATCATCATCTGTCCGGTGTAGGTGCCCGAGCCCAGCCCTCGGTCAGCAACCGAACCACGATGCCCCGCTCGTTGAGGTCCCCGCACCAACCATTGGCGCCCCACCGCCGGAATCCACACATAGTGGAATTTCCATTTACGGTCGATTCAAATTTAAATCAATCCACTCCAGCTCCTCTCTGATTGCCGAGATCCGATCGGGAAGAATCGTTTGCAACTGCGTGGCGAGAATTAGATCCGCCTGTTCAACGCTGAAGCCATACATTTCCTTCAGTTTCTCAACCGCCTCGACTCGGCTACTTGCATCAAGAACGGTAGAGCTAACCGCCCCGAAGTTTTCGGCGTAAAAGAGCACCGCCGATAGAAGGCCCCTTCGCTCAAGCGTCCGTAGCTCATCATCGCTAGGCACTAATCCCACGGTTAACTCTCCTAGTTAATCTAGTAGAACCACTGATCACCGTTGTCTGCGGTGAACCATCGAGGAGCAGTAGAAGTCTGGTGATACGCCTCATCGAGACGAGCCCCCTTGTAGTCCATGCGGACACCGAAGGACCACAATCCCCCGATGTAACGCTTCCCCCAACCCTGCCGATACTCCCTGTGGAGTGGTCTCGGCTTCGAGTTGCCGATAGTGGGAGGATTCTTCCCCCGAGGCATATTGGACACCCACGGAGATGATTTGACAAATGCGACGGGGAAGTTTCGCCATATTCTCAGGCCACACGTTCTCCTAGCCTCAATCTTTCGTCGTGGTTTTCTCCCGGCCTGAGCGGTTCGGATTGATTGCGGCGGAGCAGATTATGCAGGTCGGGTACGACAGGCTGGCCGGATGCCGCCGGATCGCGGCCGGGTTTCACGGGCCCGGAGGGTGTCTTTCAGGTCGTTCGGATACCAGCGGGAACTGGTGGTCAGCTGGTGTTGGTGAATGCGTCGAGCCGATGAAGCCCAGCGATGAGCAGCCTGGTGTGCTTGGCGTGGGCATCGAACCGCAGGCGTCGTTGACGGGCGTGGCGAGCGATCCTGGCCGCGATCGCGAACAACCGGAGACGCAATGTCTTCAGCTCCCAGGTTCGGGCGTTCGTGCTGGTCAACGCCAGCATCTGCATCCACGCGTTCAGGTCGAATGCCAGCGCGACGATCGCAGTCCATACCTGGTTCTGCGCGAACGAGAACAGCGGCAGATTCAGCAGGCCACAATCCTTGCTCTGCCGGATCCGATCCTCGCACCGCGCACGGCGGCGATGCCGCAGTTCCAGATCCGCGAGCTGCCCGAGCTTGGTGTTCGTAGCGAATGCGGTCAGCCGCCACCCGTTGCGGTCGGTGATCCGCAGTTGCGCACCCGGATGCGGTTTCTCTCGCCGCACGACCACGGGCATTGCCTGGCCGTAGCAGGATCGTTCCGGCTTCCCCGGCGCCGCCGGGCCCGTGGTCGATGAACGCGGTCATCGGATGGAATCCGTAGCCTCCCTTGTAATTTCCTGCAGCCGATTGCTTGTCGGAGTGCGCGGTGACCAGGGTCGCGTCGAGGTCGATGACCAGTGGCTTCTTCGCTGACATGGCATGGTTCGGCGCGGCGGTGCCGGCCAGCGACCACACGCGTGCCCGGGTCGCCGCTCGCGCGGCGGCGATCGCCGACAGCGCCTGGATCGGCGACTTGGCCAGGGTGGAGATCAGGCGGGACACCGTCGGGTCCGAGGCGACGTGGCCGAAGGTATCGGGGCGTTCGCGGATGGTCGCGATGTCGGCGAGGCAGTCGCCGCCGGCGACCAACGCGACGGCGAGGTCGGCGATGATCTTGCCCGGATCATGCGTCGCCAACGGTGCGCGCCACGGCGCCAGTGCGGTCGATACCTCGGCTGCCAGGCTGCTGGCCTCGACGGTCCGGGTCAACAGGACAGTTCCGGCGTGGGACACGAGGTTCTCGCCGTCGCCGGTGGCCTGGATAGAACACGGTAGAGTTGTTCACCAGAAAGGTGCTCCTTCGCTCTGACGTAATCGTGCTGTCGCAAGAACGATTATCGCAGGTGAGAGCACCTTTCTTCATGCTTTAGGCCTGGCGATTCGAATTCACCGATGAAAGATCCAGGCTAGCCGCGGCTTCATCCGTTCCGAGGAAGTCGAGCCGACGACTGCGCGATCAGTTGTCGGCCGCGCGGCGGGCGGCCAGTACCGCTTCGTAGACCTCGCGGCGACTGAACGGCGTCCCCGCCGCCGCCTGCTCGCACGCATCCTTGAGACGACTGCCAGCGTCGGCCAGCCTCTCGGCCGCGGCCACCACCGACTCGAGGTCCGCTTCGTCGTCGATCGCCGAAGCGCCGGCGACGACCACCGTGATCTCGCCCTTGACGCCGTCGGCGGCCCACCGAGCCAGCTCGCCGAGACCGCCGCGCTTGACCTCCTCGTAGGTCTTGGTCAGTTCGCGGCACACGGCCGCCGGCCGGTCGTCGCCCAGCACCTGCGCGGCGTCGGCCAAGGTCTGCGCCAGCCGGTGCGGAGATTCGAAGAAGACCACGGTGCGCGGCTCGGTGCGCAGCGACGCCAGCCAGTCGTGGCGCGCGCCGGGCTTGCGCGGGGCGAAGCCGTCGAAGCAGAACCGCTCCGAAGGCAGCGCCGACAGCGCCAGCGCGGTGGTCACCGCGGACGGGCCGGGCAGACAGGTCACGCGCAGGTCGGCGGCCGCGCAGGCGGCGACGAGTCGATAACCGGGGTCGCTCACCGACGGCATGCCCGCATCGGTGATCAGCAGAACGGTGGCGCCGTCGGCAATCGCCTCCACCAATTGCGGCGCGCGCTGGGCTTCGACGTGGTCGTAGTAGCTGACCAGCTTTCCGCCGATCGTCACGTCCAACGACGACGCCAAGCCGCGGGCCCGCCGCGTGTCCTCGGCGGCCACGATGTCCGCGGACGCCAAGGCCTCCCGCAGTCGCGGGGAGGCGTCGCCGGGCTGTCCCATCGGAGTACCGGCTAAGACGAGTGCTCCAGTCACCTGGCCAACCTACCTTCCTCTACCATCGGCCAGGTGAGTCCAGCCGTCCTCGATCGCGCCACCGTCGCACCCCGCGCGCGCACCGAGGACCTCGGCACCGCTCCCGGCCCGGAGATTCCCGAGCCGATCTTCGGCGCGACCGACCGTCGACGCGGCTTCATCGTCGGCGTCGTGCTGACCCTGATCGCGATCGTGACGCGCTTCTGGACCTCACCCATCCGACGGACGACGGCACGCCCGTCTTCGACGAGAAGCATTACGTGCCGCAGGGCTGGCAGGCGCTGACCGGCGGCGGCTGGATCGAGGACAATCCCGCGTACGGCCTGGTGGTGCACCCGCCCGTCGGCAAATGGATGCTGGCGATCGGCGAGGCGATGTTCGGCTACGGGCCGATGGGCTGGCGATTCACCGCCGCCGTCTCCGGCGTCATCATCGTCCTGGCGATCTATCTGACGGTGCGGCGGATGTCCCGATCCACGTTGATCGGAGCGCTGGCCGGTATCTTCGCCATCTGCGACGGCGTGCTGTTCGTGCAGTCCCGCATGGGCATGCTCGACATCTTCCAGGCGCTCTTCGTGGTGCTCGCCTTCGCCGCCCTCATCGCCGACCGCGACCAGATGCGCGCACGTATGCACCGCGCCTACGTCGAGGGCCGCATGCACCTGAGCCCGCTCGGACCCCGGCTGGGCTTCCGCTGGTACCGGTTCACCGCCGGCGTGATGTTGGGTCTGGCCTGCGGCACCAAGTGGTCGGGCATGTACTTCGTCGTCTTCTTCACCCTGATGTCCCTCGGCTTCGACCTCGCCGCCCGCAAGGCCTACCACGTGCGCAAGCCGTACAAGGGCGTCCTGGCGCGCGATCTGCTCCCGTCGGGCGCGTCGCTGGCAGTGCTGCCCGTGACGATGTACCTCGCCTTCTTCGCGGTGTGGTTCCGCGCGGAGACCTCGGTATACCGCTACGTGGTGGGCACGGAAGTCGGCGTCGACGGCCCCTTCGCCTGGGTACCGGCCGCCATCCGGTCGTTCTGGTACTACGAGACCGGAATTCTCGAGTTCCATTCCGGCCTCACCAACGCCGCCGGGAATCAACACCCGTGGGAGTCCAAGCCCTGGACGTGGCCGATGGCCCTGCGTCCCATGCTCTACGCGATCTCGTACGGCCCTGACCAGTGCGGCGGCGGCGACTGCATTCGCGCCCAGATGCTCATCGGCACGCCCGCGCTGTGGTGGCTGGCCCTGCCCATGCTGGCGTGGGCGCTCTGGCGCACCATCTTCCGCCGGGACTGGCGCTACGCCGCCGTCCTCGTCGGCTACGGCGCCGCCATCCTCCCCTGGTTCTTCTCGATCGACCGCCAGATGTACTTCTTCTACGCCACCGCGATGGCGCCGTTCCTGGTGATGGGCTTGGCGCTGGTCTGCGGCGACGTCCTCTCCAGTGCGGGAAGAGGGCGATTGTCGACGACGCGGCTGATCGCCGTCCTCGGCGTGGCGCTCTATGTGGGACTCGTGGTGACCAACTTCGCCTTCCACTGGCCGATCCTCACCGGGGTCCCGATCAGCAATCAGCTGTGGAACATGCAGCTCTGGTTGCCCAGCTGGACCTGACCACCCACTCGACCAGCCACCTTCGTCCGGCAAAAGACCTGGTCAAGGGCTTCCCGATGCCTTCAGAAATTCTTCGAAATATTTCTTCTCGAATGCTTGTTCTACTAGAGAGATAGGTGTAACGTGGAGTTAGCACACCAGATCAATCGGTGTGGCTGACTCGCTTGGGGAGGTGAGTAAGCATGACGAAGCTCGCCGCTTCCGCCTGGCCGCAGGCGGACTTGGCTTCCGTCGGCATGCCCTCGTCCACCGTTTCTCTCTCGGAACTGTCGACCGGCGACCTCGCCGAGGCCGTGCACTCGGTCAAGAACGGCCACTGCTTTCTCGACTGGCGGCTGTTCCAGTTCGCGCTGTCGATGTTCGATCACGTCCAGGCCGCTAGTAAGAACGTGGCGGTGACGCAACGGTCCATCCTGGACTTGGAAGCGCAGACCGCGCTCGAGTTGCAGATGAGTCTGGACAGCACCGACCACTTCGCCCGCTCGTTGCTCGACGACGCCGTCTGCGCCCGCGACCGCCTGCCCGCGGTGTTCTCCACCATGCGACTCGGCCTCATCGACCGCGCCCGCTTCCATCGGATCGTCGCCGAAACCCAGCTGGTCCACGACGACGAGATCATGGCCCTGATCGACCAGACCCTCGCCCTGGCGATCATGGGCCTGCGCGGCGGGGTGTCGTCGATGTCGATCACCAAAACCGGCCACATGGCCCGCAAACTGGTCGCCGAATACGACCCCGACGCCGAGAAGCTCGACCGCGACCGCGCCAAGGCGTCTCGGAACGTCGGTTTCCAGGCCCTCGACAGCGGGATGGCGCAGATCTCCATCACCGCGACCGCCGAAGACGTGCGCCTCGTGCGGCAAATGCTCGACGCCGTGATCGCCGGCCTCTGCCCGGACGATCCCCGCACCAAGGCCCAAGCACGCTCCGACGCCGCCATCGCCCTCCTGCAACGCACGCCGTTCAACTGCCAGTGCGACAGCGACGGCTGCACCGCGCAGATCAGCGACGTGCAGCTCGACGCCCGCGCGGCGCGGATCGTCGTCCACGTCCTCTGCGACGCCACCACCCTCGAGGGCGGCGACCGGTGCGGCTACCTCGACGGCTACGGGCCGATCTCCGGCGATCACGTGCGGCAGATCGCCGAGCGCGACGACGCCGTGATCCACCAGCACGACCTGAACGACCTTCTAGAACCCGAACCACTCGGCGACGACGACCTCGACGAGGCGACGGTCCACCGAAAAGGACCCCGCCCCGACAGCCCGGACGAGTGCCGGGCCGATGACCCACGCCCCGACCCGGAAATCGACGAAAACGGCGCGGCCGCAAGCGCATCCGACGCCGGATCCGACACCCAAGCGGCCGACGGCGTCTCCCCGCCGCGCTTCCTGATCGCGAAAACCGCGCTGCCGAGCGACCCCTACCGGCCGAACCTGCTCACCGACCTCGTCGCACGCTTCCTCTGGGGCACCTGTTCCATCCCCGGCTGCGAGCGCGCGGCCTTCGCCTGCGATCTCGACCACGTCGCCGAGTTCGACAACATCTGCCCGAGCAACGGCGGACCCACGTGCATGTGCAATCTGCTACCCAAGTGTCGCTTCCATCACCTGATGAAAACCCATCTGACCGGCTTCCTCGACGACCTCTGGATCGACGACGACAGGCACTACCACTCGTCGGTGACCACCCCGGGCGGCATCACCGTCGAACTCCTCGCACCCAACCAGTGCTGTTCCCGCAACTCGCCGACCTGCGGTGCCGGCACCAACTCGCACAGCAGGCAGCGGCGGGGTCCGCGGCGAGCACCGTCGAGCAGGCCCCGCAACGATCGCAGACCCGCACCGCGGCCAAGCATGCGCGGCGACGGGCCGAGCGGAAGGCCAACTACGAACAGCGCGCCGTCGACCAGGCACGACGGCAGGCCGCCGAAGAAGCCGCGGCCTGGGACCACTACGAGGCGAAACGGGCGATGGGCGAACCGCCGTTCTGACTGTCAGGCCATCGCAGCGCCGATGGCGCCGAAGACCCAGAGCAGGAAGATCATGAGCAGGGCCCACATGCCGCCCTGATAGACCTGCCAGCGACCACCGCTGCGCTGGCTGCGGAAGGCCCGCACCCCGAGCACCACGGCTCCGAGGAAGATCACCGCCGCCGATCCCAGGATCAGCACCTTGAACCAGACACCGCTGGTCACGGCGGCCCCGGCCACGAACAATGCGGCGATGCCGACGGTGACCACCACCTGCAGAATCGTCTGGCGGAGTTCGACGCGCGGCATCTCCGGCTCCAGCTCGCCGCCGGGTGACTGCTGCGGCAGCTCATGCTGCGATTCGATACTCATAACAACCAGGATACCGACGGTTTTTCGGCCGAGCCGAGGTGTGTCGAAGCAAACCGGGGCCCAAAGTCCCCACCCGCCGTGCATCCGGGTGGACGGTACGACAGAATAGTGATGAGGCTTGAAATTACGGATGCGCACTCCGTGCGTCCGGGCCGTAGCGAGCGAGGATGTGGGTTTCACGATGAGCGTGGTTCTTGTCGGTGTCGACGGATCGGCCGAAGCAGTCAACGCAGTGCGCTGGGCGGCGCAGGAAGCGAAACTCGAAGGCGCCGACCTCAAAATCGTTTCGGCCTACACCACCACGACCAGCGATTACGCGCCCGGCCTGGTGATCCCGCAGGACGTGATCGACGCGATCCGCGGCGAGGTCAGCAAGTACGTCCAGGATGCGGCCAAGGTCGCCGAGGAAGCCGCTCCCGGCATCACCATCCACGGCTCCATCGCCGAGGGCGACGCCGCACACGTGATGATCGACTTCAGCGAGGACGCCGAAATGGTGGTCCTGGGCAGCCGTGGCCTCGGTGGCCTGAAGGGCCTGTTCCTGGGTTCGGTCAGCACCAGCGTCTCCGCTCACGCCAAGAGCAAGGTGGTCATCGTGCCGCCCGAGGCCGTCATCGGCGACGGTCCCGTGGTGGTCGGCGTCGACGACTCCAAGGTCAGCGACCCGGCCGTGGCCGAGGCCTACCGCCAGGCCGACCTGCGCAACGCCGAACTCATCGCGGTCCACACCTGGACCCCGCTCGACGCCGACGCGCTGCACGGCTTCGGTCTGAGCGCCGACGAGATCGAGCAGATGAGCGAGCAGGCCGTCGGCGCGGTGGCCGAGCGCCTGGCCGGTTACTCCACCGATCACCCGGACGTGAAGGTCAATCGCGTGGTGATCCCCGAGGAGCCGGGCAAGGCCATCCTGGATACCGCAGGCGACACCGCGTCGCTGATCGTCATGGGCAGCCGCGGCCGCGGCGGCTTCACCGGCCTGCTCCTCGGCTCGCGCAGCCAGAAGGTGCTGCACCACGCCAAGGTGCCGGTGATGATCGTGCGTTCGCAGTCGCACTGACCGCCCGAGTTCGGCCTGATTCCGCGGCATGAAGCATCTCCCCCGCGGTCTGTGGGTTCTTCTGGCGGCCAATGTCGTCATCGCGCTCGGCTACGGACTGATCGCGCCGGCACTGCCGATCTTCGCCAGCACCTTCGGGGTGTCGGTGACGGCAGTGTCGGCGGTGATCTCCGCGTTCGCCGTAATGCGCTTGGCCTTCGCTCCGGCGACCGGCCGCCTGGTCACGGTGCTCGGTGAGCGCCGTATTTATCTGACCGGTCTGATCATCGTCGCCGCCAGCACGCTGGCGTGCGCGTTCGCCGCGTCGTACTGGCAACTTCTGCTCTTTCGCGCCGCGGGCGGCATCGGTTCCACGATGTTCACCGTCTCGGCGATGGCCTTGTTGATCCGGCTCGCCCCGCCGCAGCTCCGCGGCCGCGCCTCCGGCTACTTCTCCGCCGGGTTCCTGATCGGCAATCTCACCGGCCCGCTGATCGGTGCCGCACTGATCGGCGGCGGCCTCAAACTCCCGTTCGTGGTCTACGCCATCGCCCTGGTGATCGCGGCGCTCGGCGTGGCGTTCTTCATGCCCGCGGTGCCCGGCCACGCGGTCGACGGCGCGGGCGGCGCACACAAGGCCGTCGAGACGGTGACCTTCGCGACGGCCTGCCGAGACAACGCCTACCGCGCCGTCCTCGCCTCCAACTTCGCACAGGGCTGGGCGTCGATGGGCGTCCGCATCGCCCTGGTGCCGCTGTTCATCACCCAGGGCCTCGGCGAATCCGACGCCTGGGCCGGCGTGATCCTGGCCTTCTACGCCGGCGGCAACATGATCGCCATCCTGGTGGCCGGCCGGCTCTCCGACACCTACGGTCGTCGCCCGATTCTGCTGCCCGGATTGGCGATCGCCGCGGCGTCGACCCTGACACTCGGCTACTCCCCCAATCTCGCGGTGGCCGTCGCCCTGACCACCATCGCCGGCATCGGCTCGGGCCTGTTCGCACCCACCCATCAGGCCGCCCTCGGCGACGTCCTCGGCACGTCGCAACGCGGCGGCTCGGCGCTGGCCGCCTACGGCATGGCCTCCGACCTCGGCGCCGTGATCGGCCCGCTCGCCGCGGGTGCCGTCGCCACCGTTTTCGGCTTCGGCCCGGCCTTCCTGCTGACCGGCCTCGTGGTGGTCGTCGCCTTCGCGATGTGGCTGCCTGCGCGCGAAACCAACCCGGACGGGCACGTCACCGCTCCGGACGACGCGGTTGCCGTCGAGACGCTCGACTAGCTCTGCAGGCTCAGTTCCTGCGCATCGAGTTTGACCAGTTCGTCGGTGAGGGCACCGGAGCTGTAGGTGCCGCGGTCGCGGAAGGCCAGCAACATACGACGCTGCTCGTCGATCACGCGCCGTCGTACGCGGCGCAGCTCACGCGAGGTCTGCAGGCGCCGATCCAGTGCGTCGATCTCCGAGTCGTCCTCGTCGACGTCGGGATTCTCCAGTTCGCGGATCGCTCGTGCCTGCTCGGCGAGCGTCGGATCGGTGCCGATCACCGCCGGATCGGCCAGCGTCCGCTGCGCCACGTCGAGCATCTCCCCGCGCAACCGCTTGCGTTCGGCCCGGATGTCGGCGCTCTGATCGGGCAGCTTGAGCATGCGCAGCACCTGGCCCATCAGTCCACCCTGCAGGGTCAGCGACAGCGCGGCGACGAAGAAGGCCACCAGTACCAGCAAGGATCGGTACGGCGTATCGATCGGCAGGGTCTGCGCGGCCGCGAGCGTGACCGCACCGCGCAGGCCGCCCCAGACCACCACCAGGCCTTCCCGCGAGCCCATCGCCTCGGCCCGGTAGTAGTCGATGTCGGCTAGACGACGGTCCAGCTGCCGCCGCAGTCGTTGGCCGACGGCGTCGCCGTCGATCTGATCGGTGGGCAACTCTTCCCGCAGCGCCGAGAGCGTGGGTTCGCGGGCGATGACGCGCCGCGCACGACGACCGAGCCACCACACCAGCGGCGCCACGAACGCCCACCGGATGAGCAACGACAGTGCCAGCGCCGCCGCCGCCGGCCACAGTGCGTGCAACCACGTGTCGTGGGATTCGCGCACCTCCACCAGCAGGGTGTTGAGCTCGAGCCCCATCAGGAGGAATACGCCGCCCTCCAGGATCACCTCGATCATCCGCCAGTTCTGCACGTCGGACTGGCGATGCGCGGCCGACAGGTGCCGCACCGCCGTCCGACCGGTCACCAGGCCCGCGGCCACGGCGGCGACCAAGCCCGACGACCCGATCAGCTCGGCGGGCACATACGCCACGTACGGGATCGTGAAGGAGATCGCGGTGGCCACGGCAGGCACCGGGATACGCGCCCGCAGCCGACTGAACAGCCAGCCCACCGCAGCACCGACCACGACCGCGCCGATCAGGGACCACAGGAAGTTCACCGCGACGCCGGCGAAGGAGATGCTCGCGCCGGTGGCGGCGATCGCCGCGCGCAGCACCACCAGGGAGCTGGCGTCGTTGAACAGACTCTCCCCGGACAACACGGTCACGATCCGGTTGGGCGCACCCATCCGTTTGATCGTGCTCGTGGCCACCGCATCCGTCGGACTGAGAATGGCGCCCAGCGCCACCCCCAGCGCATAGTCGACGTTCGGCAGGATCGCGGTGAAGAAGAGCCCCAACAGCAGGGCGGAGACCACCACCAGCACGATCGACAGCGCACCGATCGCCGGGAAGTCGCGCTTGAAGTCCATCACCGGCATTGCGCGCGCCGCCGCATAGAGCAGCGGCGGCAGCAGCCCCACCAGAATCAGTTCCGGATCGACGCGGATCTCCGGCACCCGCGGCAGGAAGCTGACGCCGACGCCGACGGCCACCAATAGCAGGGGCGCCGCGACTCGAAGGCGCGGCGCGAGCGTATTCGCCGCCGCGATGGCCAGCACACACAGGACCGCGACGGCGGCGATCTCGACGGCATCCACGGCACTCATTGTGGCGTATACCGCATCGGTCGCCGCAATCAGCCGGATCCCACACACGCCACCGCCCGCTACCGTGACATTGAACGTTGACAAGATCAATGGGCGATGTCAACGTTAGCTGTGAACACGTTCTCATTCCGCGCCCCCTGCGCGGACCAGGAAAGGGAATGACGATGACCAGCACACAGCCGCGGCCGATCGCCTACGAGCCGCCTGCCGCCAAGACCGGCACCGACATCGACTACGACCAGGTCGTCGAGGACCTCTCGGCCGCCTCGGTCCATCGGAACTTCGACCCGTACATCCACATCGCCTGGGACGCCCCGGAGATGGCCATCGTGCCGAACGATCCGCGCTGGATCCTGGACCCCGAGGTGGATCCGGTCGGCAAGCACCCCTGGTACAAGGCGCTGCCGGAAGAGAAGCAGATCCAGATCGGCATGTGGCGGCAGGCCAACGTCGCCAAGGTGGGCCTGCAGTTCGAGTCGATCCTGATTCGCGGTCTGCTGCAGTACGCGTCGAAGCTGAAGAACGGCGACAAGCGCTTCCGCTACGTGACCCACGAGTCTAAGGAAGAGTGCCAGCACACGCTGATGTTCCAGGAGATGGTGAACCGGGTGGGCATGGACGTGCCCGGCATGCCACGCGGCATGCGCCTCGCCGACCCGATCATCCCGCTGTTCTCCACCTTCTGGCCGACGGTCTTCTTCTTCGGCGTACTCGCCGGCGAAGAGCCGATCGATCACCTGCAGAAGGACTTCCTGCGCGCCGGCGCCAACGTGCACCCGGTGATGGCCGCCGTGATGGAGCTGCACGTGGCCGAGGAGGCCCGCCACATCTCGTTCGCGCACCACCACCTGCGCACCACCATTCCCTCGCGGAGCGCGCCGACGCGCTTCGTGCTGTCGATGGCCATGCCCGTCGTGATGCGCGTGCTCTGCGGCGCCATCGCCCGCCCGCCGGTGCAGTTCCGTCGCGAGTTCGACGTGCCCGACCAGGTCTTCAAGGAGATGTTCTGGAAGTCGGAAGATTCGCGGAACTTCCTGAGCGACGTCTTCGGCGACGTGCGGATGCTGGCCGAGCAGTGCGGGCTGATGAACCCCGTCTCGCGCCGCATCTGGAAGGCGCTGGGCATCGACGGCCGTTCCTCTCGCTACCGCAGCGAGCCGTCGTACAACGCGCGCTGATATGCCGCACGTCATCACGCAACCGTGCTGCGGCGACGCCTCCTGCGTCTACGCCTGCCCGGTGAACTGCATCCATCCCACGCCGGACGAGCCCGATTTCGCGACCGCGGAAATGCTCTACATCGATCCGGACACCTGCGTCGACTGCGGCGCCTGCGTCACCGCCTGCCCGGTGGGCGCGATCGCCCCGATCCATCGGATCCCCGACGGTCAGGAACGCTTCACCGCCGTGAACGCCGAGCATTACGGCGATCAGCCGCCGAGCGTGCCGCGTTTCCCGGTCGACGCTCTCTGGCGCAAGCCGCTGGCGCCGATCAGCAAGCCGAAGGCGTTCGACGGCCTGCCCGATCCGATGGAGATCGCCATCGTGGGCTCGGGTCCGTCGGCCATGTACGCGGCCGACGAACTGCTCAAGCACGCCCAGGTCCGGGTCACTATGTTCGAGCGCCTGTCCGAGCCGTTCGGTCTGGCCCGCTTCGGCGTCGCCCCCGACCACAAGGCCACGCGCAGTGTGGCGGACCTGTTCAACACGATCGCCGCGCACCCGCGCCTGCAGATCTTGCTGAACACGCACATCGGCACCGACCTCACACTGGAGCAGTTGCGCGCCGACTACGACGCCGTGCTGTGGGCCGGTGGCGCCCCGACCGACCGCCGCCTGGAGATCCCCGGCGTCGATCTGCCGGGCGTGCAGAGCGCCACCTCGGTGGTGGGTTGGTACAACGGGCACCCGGATTTCCGGGAGACCGCTCCGGCGCTGACCGGCGACCGTGCCGTGGTCATCGGCAATGGCAACGTCGCCCTCGACGTGGCTCGGATCCTGACCGCCGACCCGAATCGGTTGGCGGACACCGACATCGCGCTCGAGGCCCTCGCCGCCCTGCGCGGATCCACCGTGCGCGAAGTGCTGGTGGTGGGGCGTCGCGGTCCCGAGCACGGTGCGTTCACGCTGCCCGAACTCATCGGACTGGCCGACGGCCCGGCCCGCGTGTGGGTCGACCCGGCCGATCTGACGGACGTCGACGTCGCTGCCCTCGACAGCCGCGAGGACGCGGAGAAGGTGGCGCTGCTGCGCGAGCTCGCCGCCCGCCCGCAGCCCGCCGCACCGTTCATCCGCCTGGCCTTCGGCCTCACGCCGCAGGAAGTGCGCGGCGCGGAGCGGGCGACCGGTGTGCGGTTCGTCCGCACCGGCACCGACGAGACGGTGGACGTGGACGCGTCGCTGGTGTTCACCGCGATCGGCTATCGGGGTCGCCCGATCCCCGACCTGCCGTTCGACGATGCCAACGGCACCGTCGCCAACGTGGCCGGCCGCGTCACCGTCGATCAGGAACCGGTACCGGGCCTGTACGTGACCGGCTGGATCAAGCGTGGTCCCACCGGTTTCATCGGCACCAACAAGACGGACTCACGCGAGACGGTGGACCATCTGCTCGCCGACGCCGACGCCGGGCTGCTGCCGCGTCGTCGCACGGCGGTGGGCGCCTGACCCGCCGCTGACACCGAACCCGAACGCCCGAGCTGTGCACAGCTCGGGCGTTCGTCGTCGTCGCTGTGGACAGCGCCGCGCCGCTCCCGCCGGTACGCGCGTCAATGGAAGGGACCACTTCCATCAGCGACGACGGGATCCCCGATGACCAGTCTCACCCCGGATGAGCTGCGCGCCCTGGCCGCGCAGTGGCGTCGACACGGCCGGTCCGTCAGCGCGCTGACCTTCACCGGCGGCCTCGGACCCGCGCCCGACTGCGCGATCGTCACCGGCCTGCTCGCGTGCACACGTGCCGCCGACGCGGCCACAGACCGGTACGGTGCCGCCGTCGACGGCTTGGGCGCGGCCGTCCACCAGTTCGCCGACCTGACCGAGTCCGCCGACGCCGAGGCCGCCGCGAAGATTCTCGCGACGAGCACGCCGTGACCGGCATCGCCGCCGTCCGCGGCTGGCCGCTGGATCAGCTCGGCGCGGTGGTGTTGGCGCTGGAGGCCGGGGCCGACGAACTGCTCGGCGCCGCGAGCGCGGTGCAGAACTCGGTGGCCGGCGCCGTCGACTGGACCGGCGCGACCCACGACGCGGTGACCCGACGTGTCACCGCACAGACCGCCACCACCCGCCGGACGGCGCACACCGTGGAGGCGGCGGCCGCCGCCGGACGGCAGGCGTGGGAGGAGATGGTGCCCGCGCGCACCCTGCTGGTGCAGTTGGTCGACACCGCGCGCGGCGCCGGGTTCACGGTGCACGACGACGGCGACGTGACGCACCCGTCGTCGTCGCGCACCGCCGACGCCGGGTATCTCGCCACCCGCATCCGGTCGTTGCTGAGCACCCTGCGCGATCTCGACGGCACCTTCGGGCTCCGCCTCACGCAGTTGGCCGGCCTCCTCGCCCGCGACGGGGAGTCCATCCCCCACCCGCTCGGCGGCTGGGCGTCGCCGCGCCAGGTGATCGCCACCCTGCAGGCCCTGCCGCAGGACGCGCGCCGCGACTTCTGGGACACGTTGTCGCCCAACGAGAGACAAGTGCTGATCGACGCCGATCCGCAGGTGATCGGCAACCTCGACGGCGTCGCCTTCACCGACCGGATCACCGCCAACCGGATCAGCATCCAACGCGCCTTGGCCTACGAGACCGCCATGCTGAACACGCTGTTGGCCGATCCCGGCCGGGTGGCCGATCTCAAGGAACTCCTCGCCCCGGCGCCGGGCCCCGACGGTCGGCTCGGGCCCCGGCAGTTCATCGCTTTCGACAACAGCGGCAACGGCCGGTACATCGAGCAGATCGGCGCACTGACGCCCCAGTCGCCGGGCGTCGGGGTGTTCGTGCCCGGCACGGGCGCCAATCTCGGCAACAGCGAAGCCCAGCGGCGTCGTGCCCTCGATCTGGCGCGCAGTTCCGGTGCCCCGGTCTTCGTCTTCGCCGACGGTGACCTGCCCCAGAAGGTCGCCCCGAAGCTCACGCTCGATCCCCGCGACGCCCTGACCGACTCGGCCGCCGATCCCGGTCCCGCGCGCCGGCTCGCCCAGAAGTTGGTGACGTTCGGTCGGGACCTCGATCACGAGGTCGCCGCCGCGACACCGGGCACCCCGGTCACCTACCTGGGGCACTCGTACGGCGGTTCGGTAGTCGGAACCGCCGAGCAGTACGGGTTGCGCGCCGACAACGTCGTCTATGCGTCGTCGGCCGGAACCGGCGTCGGCGACGGCCCCTGGCGCAACGCCAATCCCGACGTGCACCGCTATTCGATGACACCGCCGGGCGATCCGATTCACTACGCGCAGAAGCTCGGCGGCATGGTGCACGGCGGCGACCCGGACACCGCACCCGGCGTGCACCGCATGGATTCCGGGTTCTACTCGACCGACGGCGCCCGTCACGGCCGCCTGGTGTTCGGCACCGACGCCCACGCGGCCTACCTCGACGACCCCGGTTCCACCGCTTTCGGCAACCTGGCGGCGGTGCTGGCCGGGCGCGAGCCCACGCCCTACCTCGGTCGTGCGCCGGACATGCCCGCGGCGGCCGCCGTCGAGCAGACTCTGCACGGCCCGCTGCCCGGCCTCATCGGCTTCACGCTGAAGTTGTCGCTGAAGTCGCTCCTGCATCTGCCCTGACCAGCAGCGCAGCACGGACTGTCGGACAGATCGGACATACTGGAGTGGTTGTCCGAGGATCTGTGTGGGAGTTCGATGTCGAAGGTGTTGCGCCGGTGCGCTGCGGGAGTCGCGGCGGCCGCGGCGACGGTGGTGTTGGCGGGGTGTGAGCCGCTCGATTCGGCGCAGGCCGACGATGTCATGAGCTCGACGTCGACCGCGGTCGAGGCGCCGCGCTTCACCGAGCCGGAGACCACTGCCCCGAGCCTCCCGGAGACCACTCCCGACAGCCGTCCGCTGGACGAGCGGTCCACCGCCGCGCTGACCGCGCTCGCCGACCTGCCGGTGAAGGGACGCGCACCCAAGACCGGCTACTCGCGCGACCTGTTCGGCCAGCGGTGGAGCGACGACGTCGACGTCGAGTACGGCCACAACGGCTGCGACACCCGCAACGACATCCTGCGGCGCGACCTGACCCAGATCGCGACCAAGGCCGGCACCCGCGACTGCGTCGTGCTGTCGGGCACGCTGAACGACCCGTACACCGGCAAGACGATCGAGTTCGTCCGCGGATCGGACAGCTCCAGCGCGGTGCAGATCGATCATGTCGTCGCGCTGTCGGACGCCTGGCAGAAGGGCGCCCAGCAGCTGTCCTCGGACGAGCGGGCGAACTTCGCCAACGATCCGCGGAATCTGCTGGCCGTCGACGGCCCCACCAATCAGCGCAAGAGCGACGGCGACGCCGCGACGTGGCTGCCGCCCAACAAGAGCTACCGCTGCACCTACGTGGCCCGGCAGATCGAGGTGAAGGCCGCCTACCGACTGTGGGTGACCCAGGCCGAGAAGAACGCGATGACCCGTCTGCTCACCGACTGCGGCGGCGATGCGCCGGAGGCCACCGAGGAACCGGCCACGTCCGAGCGCACCACTGATCGCACCGCGGCCCAGCCGCGGCCGCAGCCGCTGGTCGAAACTCCCGATTCCGGCGGCTCCGCCTACTACGCCAACTGCTCGGCGGCCCGTGCCGCGGGTGCGGCACCGCTGCATGCCGGCGACCCCGGCTATTCGCGCAAGCTCGACCGCGACGGCGACGGCGTCGCCTGCGAGTAGGTCAGTCGCCCGGCTCCGGTGCCATCTCGGCGGCCGCCCGTCGTCGATGCGACACCGCCTCGACGGATTTGAGCACCGCCGACAGCACCGGCGCGCCCAGCACCATGCCGAGCAACCCCGCGACGGTGCCGCCGATGATCGTCGCCAGCAGCACCGAGATCGGGTGCAGCCGCAGCGATGAGCCGAGCGCCCACGAGCTGACGGCGCTCTGAATGGTGCCGTTGGAGATCAGGAAGGTGATGGCCATGATCAGCGCCGCCGTGGTGCCGCCGGAGCCGAACGCGATCAGAATCACGAAGCCGCCGGCGATCCAGGCCCCGAGGAACGGCACGAACGACAGCACGAAGTAGAGGATGAAGATCGGGATCGCCAGGGGCACGCCGAGCAGGACCAGCGGCACCATGAAGATCGGCGCCGTCAGCAGCGCGGTGATGGCGGTGCCGCGGAAGTAGCCGCGGATCGACGCGCGGGAGATCTCGGTGACCTCGGTGACCGTGTCCCGGTCCAGGCGGGTCGACGCCGCCAGCCAGTCGCCGAATCGTCGGCCGTCGCGCAAGACGAAGAACAGGAAGAAGAGCGCGAAGAAGGCACCCATGATCGCTGAGATCGCACCGTAGACGGTCGACGACACCGCGCCCAGGACGCCCTGTCCCACCGCGGGCGCGAGGTCCTCGACGGTGGCGCGGACACCGTCGATCAACGCGTCGTCCACGTCGAGCGACTCGAGCCACTTAGCCATGCTGTCCCAGCCGAGTTGCAGCTGCCGCTGGATCTCCGGCCACTGGTCGACGAAACCGCGGATCACGATCACGATGACGCCCACGAGCACGGCCAATGCCGTCAGCAGCGTGATCACCGGCGCCAAAGCGGCTGGAACCCGGTGGCGCACAAGGAAGTCGACCATCGGCTCCAAGACCACGCCGACGATCACCGCGATCACCAAGGGCACCAGGATACCGCTGACCGCCCCGATCGCGAGTGCGACTACCACGACCAACGCGACCATCCCGAGGACCGACCACGCGAAGACCCCGAGGCGGCGCACGCGTCTCAGGTCGATCAACTGCCGTTGCTTGCTCATACTTCCCTCACGCGCTGGCCCCGAACCGGCCGCCGAGGGTCGTCTCAGTATGCCGGACCTCAAGAAGGCCTTCAGACTTGACGTCGACTTCCGCCAGTGAACGGCGCATGTCGTGCGTAAACAGTGCGTGACCGCGGCCTATCCGCCCCGCGCACCCACCCTTCGTCGACATGGGATCAGCGCTGGTCGGCGGGCCCGAGAGAGACACTCGTGACTCGTGCCACAATCGGCGCGAAGTGTGATTTAGGGTAGCCTAACTTCCACGAAAGGGGTTGGCGTGTAACGCTTTTGGCACATCGATCGATGTGAACCGAACTCCGAAAGGACACGCAATGTTCCCCGCTCTGACCCAGTTCTTCAACGACTTCACCGTCTTCGGCGGCGACCTGCTGCACATCGCCATCACCTTCGGTTTCGGCGCCTGATCTAGCGCCACAAACCTGTCGGAGGACACTCACGCCGCCCGCCCCATTCGGGGCCGGCGGCGTGAGTGTTTGTAGAGCGCCGGACAGCACTGCCGTCTGGTGCAGTCACCAGGCGACTGCGCCAGACGGCAGAGTGCCGCCAATGATGCAGGAACCGCCCTCCCCGGAATCCAGGAAGGGCGGTTTTCGGTGGAGCTAGGGAGAATCGAACTCCCGACCTACTCGATGCGAACGAGTCGCGCTACCAACTGCGCCATAGCCCCGTGCTCGTCCTCGGGAAGCCCCTCGGATGAACCGTGCACCAGTTTAACCGGCTGCGCGCGGTAGGTGAAAATCGGGGTCCGCGCGGGGACAGGTAGCGTCGACGGCATGGCCTTGAACGACGCGCAGATCGTCACGATTCTCGACCGCACCGTCGCTGTCGCCGACCCGATTCTGGATGTCCTGGCGCACAGCGATCCGTTCGACCTCAAGCGGCGGACGCACGCGCGCTTGTTGGACCGGCTACCGCTGTCCCCCGGCAACGCCGCGGTCGCCGCACTGCAGGCAGCCGACTGGCCGGGCACCGCCGGCTGGGACGCGCTGAGCATGAACCAGCGGGCCGACTGGTGGGTGGATCGGATCGGCGCGGTCAACACCGTCGCCGTCGCCTTCCCCAGCATGTTCGGTGCGTGGACACGAAAGGTTCCGATCGGCGCCTTCCTCGGCGCCGCGAGCCAGGCCCTGATGGTGCTGGCGGTGGGACGCGAATACGGCGTCGTCGATCGCGCGGAGCAGATCGCCATGCTGGGGTCGGTGCTGTTCGGGCGCGAGGTGTCCGCGGCGTGCGCGAAACCCGCTGTGCGACAAGAGTTTCCCGAGGACGGGTCGGCGCTCGCCAAGGCCGTGCTGAAGGGCCTGTGGGACATCGCCTGGGGGCTGCGCAGCCTCGACAAGGCGCTCGGCGCACGACCGCAGGCACCGCGCCTGATCAGCTCACTGATGTGGCTGCCACTGGTCGGCGGCCCGGCCGCCTATCTCGGCGAGCGCGTAGCGCTGTGCCGGGCGGTCGGCGCCAGCCGACAGTGGATCGTCGATCACCGCACGGCGATCGACGTGTGAATCAGTCGTCGTCTTCGGCGTCGGCCGCAGCGTTGCGCTCGGCCGCGATCTCCAGTGCGCGACGCGCGTCGTCCTCGGTGGCGTACGGGCCCATGCGGGTGAGGGCGTGGGTCGCCTTGCCCTGGCTCACTTCACCGGTGGAGACGTCGTAGTACCAATCGCCAGTCAATCCGCTCATGTCCCCCACCTTAGACGGCGTGACGGTAGTCGTCGGCGATCTGCGCGTCGTTCGCGTAGGCGAAGTCGTAGGTCGGCAGGTGATCGAACGACGGGTCCTCGTCGTCGAGTTCCAGCACCACCATGCCGCCGGGACGACGACGCACCGGCGAGGCCGGCATCTCCGGACGGACCGCCAGGTCCCGCTCCTGCTCGCGGCGCAGACGCTCGTCCTCCGCGGCGTGGCGACGCAGACGCGCGGCACGCTGCGCGCGGTACTGCTGCTCGGCCACCGCCGTACGACGCAGGAAGTAGAGGTACAGGCCGGACAGGACCACCATCACGCCGGTCGCGAGGTAGCCGTAGGGCTGCCAGAAGAAGCAGCTGGCGATGGCCAGCACGGTTGCCGCGACGAGTCCGGCCACGATCCGCTGCCGCTCGCGGTACCGGCGGGCGTCGCGCTCGGCGATCGCGTCCGGCGTGTACGCGCGTCCACGCAGCTCCCGGGGCTTGGCCTCCGGGCGCGCGGGAACGTCTTCGTCGTCGAGGTCCTCGTCCGTGGCCTCGTCGTCATACTCGTCGTCGAGGTCGTCCTCGTACTCGTCGTCCAGATCGTCGTCGAGCTCGTCGTCAAGGTCCTTGTCGAGCTCGTCGTCAAGGTCCTCGTCGAGCTCGTCTTCGAGGTCTTCGTCGAGTTCGTCCTCGAGACCCTCCTCGACGTCGTCGTCCAGGTCCTCGTCCAGCTCCGCCTCGGCCGGCTCCTCGACGGTCTCGGCGTCCACGATGTCGTCCTCGGCGACCTCCACGGCGTCGAGCACATCGGTCACCTCGGCGGCGAGCTCGACATCGTCGACGTCGGCCGTCTTCACAGCCGGCTTCTCCACTGCAGTTTCGTCGATCGCGGAATCGTCCATGGGGGTCTCCTCGAGAACCGGTCGCTGGAGGGCGGGCGAGGTACGGGCGGGTTTACGCACATAGGAGGGGTCGCTCGGGTGCCGTCCGGCGGAACGACGACCGGCCGTGGCGCGTTGACCACCGCGGTGCAGCAGGCGCGTATTGGCCGCCGCCTCGGTGGTCTTGCGCACCTCGGGCCGACCGCGCAACACCATCGGCAGCAGGATGAACAGCCAGGCCACGATGAGGAAGATCCACAACACCGACGAATTCACCGAACGACCTCCGCTTCTGCTCCGATTTGCCGACACTCGACCACATTTCAACCTAGGTCCGCGCACCGCCGCGATCGCTCAGGCGCGCCGCAGGCCCCAGCGAATTCTCATGAGCTACGGTGAGAACGTGACCGAGAACGCAGTCGAGTGCCGCGGCGTGACCGTCAAGCGGGGCAAACACGTGGCGATCGACGACGTCGACGCGGTGGTGCCGCGCGCGTCCATCACCGGCCTCCTCGGGCCGTCCGGTTGCGGCAAGACGACACTGATGCGCGCCGTCATCGGCTCCCAGCGCAACGTGCAGGGCACGGTCACCGTCTTCGGTCTGCCCGCAGGCTCGGCGGCGCTCCGCTCCCGCCTCGGCTATGTCACCCAGGCCGCGTCGGTCTACACCGACCTCTCGGTGCGCGAGAACATCGTCTACTTCGCCCGCCTGCAGAACTCGACGGCCAACGTCGACGAGGCGCTCGCCGCCGTCGATCTGCTCGACGTCGCCGACCAGCGCGCCAAGAACCTCTCCGGCGGCCAGCTCCGGCGCGTCTCCATCGCCGGCGCGCTCGTCAGCCGCCCGGATCTCCTGATCCTCGACGAGCCGACGGTGGGTCTGGATCCGGTGCTGCGCGCCGACCTGTGGCAACGTTTCCGCGCGCTCGCCGACGCCGGCACCACCCTGCTCGTGTCCAGCCACGTGATGGACGAGGCCGACCATTGCGACGGCCTGATTCTGCTGCGCGACGGCAAGCTGGTCGCCACCACCACCGCCGCCGAGATGCGCAGCGACACCGGCGAGGAGAGCCTCGACGAGGCCTTCCTGAAGATCATCACCGAGCAGGGGGCGGCGTGAACCATCTGCGCACCACGGCGGCCACCGTCGTCCGCGTGCTCCAGCAGTTGCGCGCCGACCCGCGCACCATCGCCATGCTGTTGGCGATCCCGCTGGTAATGCTGGTGCTGCTCTACTACATGTTCGCGGCGATGCCCGACGTGCCCGGCCAGCCCACCCACTTCGATCGGGTCGCCACCGCCATGCTCGGCATCATCCCGTTCATCGCGATGTTCCTGGTCACCTCCATCGCCATGCTGCGCGAGCGCAGCTCCGGAACTCTGGAGCGCGTGCTCGCGACGCCGATGAGTAAGGGCGCGCTGATGGGCGGCTACACGCTGGCCTTCGCGCTGTTCGCCGCCGTGCAGGCGGCCCTGACCTGCTGGCTGGCGTTCGGCGGCTTCGGTCTCACCATCGCCGGTTCCGCGGGCGGCGTGATCGGCGTGTGCATTCTGATCGGCGTGCTCGGCGTCGCGCTGGGCCTGCTGTGCAGCGCCTTCGCGCAGACCGAGTTCCAGGCCGTGCAGTTCATGCCCGCGATCGTGTTCCCGCAGCTGTTCGTGTGCGGCCTGTTCGTACCGCGCAACCAGATGCCCGACTGGATGCAGTACCTGTCCGACGTGATGCCGCTGACCTACGCGGTCCAGGCGCTGCAGGAGATCCGCGACCACGCCGCACCGACCGGCCTGCTGTGGCGCGACGTCGGCATTCTCGCGGCCTTCGCGGTGGCCGCGCTGGCATTGGGCGCGGTGACGCTGCGCCGTCGCACCCCCTGAGCCAGCTCAGGCGCGGTCGTCGCAGTTCGCTGCCGAGGCCACGCCTCCCGGGAACATCAGGAACGGACACATCATCATCAGGCGTCGACCCTGGTCGCCCGTCCGGCGCGCACCAGTGTGTCGACCGCACTGTCGGCCACCTCTTCGACGGTGATGGCGAACAGCAGGTGATCGCGCCAGCGATTGTTGACGTCCATGTACCGCTTGAGCAGGCCTTCCTCGCGGAAGCCGACCTTGCGCAGCACTGCCTGGGAACCGCCGTTGGTCGGCTGCACCGTGGCGTCGAGGCGGTGCAGCCCGACCGGGCCGAAGGAGTGGTCCACCCCGAGCGCGACCGCGGCCGAGGCCACCCCCTGCCCGCTGAAGTCGTCGTCGACCCAGTAGCCGATCCACGCGCTGCGCACGGCGCCGCGCTGGATGTTGCCGACGGTCAACTGTCCGGCGTACCGGCCGTCCACCTCGATCACGAAGGGCAGCACGTTCCCGCGCTTGGCCTCGGACTTGAGGACCGAATGCAACGGCGGCCACGCCGACGGCTCATGCCGCCGATTCCACGGCCCCACCCCGGTGGGTTCCCACGGCAACAGGCTGTTCTGATTCTTGATCCGCAGCCGACTCCACTCTTTGCTGTCGCGCATGCGGATCGGGCGCACCGTGACCACCCCGGCCTTCACACGCAGCGGCCCCAGGGTCGCCGGCCATCCCGGGTTGCTCGGCGAATCGACCAGCCATCTCAGCATGGGGCGATCCTAATCGTCGCCGAGCAGCCGCCGATCACCCGCGTTGGGCCAAGAACATGACCTCGACGCGATCGCCGGTCTCCAACTCCTCGACGTCCTCGTCGACGACGATCAAACAGTTCGCGTCGGCCAGTTCGGCGAGCAGATGTGAAGTGCCCGTCGGTGATTCGCCGATCACCTGCACCAGGTACTCACCCGACCGCTCGTCGCGCATCAGTTGGCCGCGCAGATAGCCGGTCCGGCCGGCCACCGAGGCGATCGGACCGATGGTACGAGCGCTAACCGTCCGCCGACGCGGATGACGCTTGCCGAGGGCGATCCGGATCAACGGCCGGACCATCACCTCGAAGGTCACCAGCGCACTGACCGGGTTGGCGGGCAGCCAGAAGGTGGGGATCTCATCGCGCCCGAGCAGTCCGAAACCCTGCACCGAACCCGGATGCATGGCGATCCGACCGATCTCCATGTCGCCCAGATCCGCCAGCGCCTCGACCACCTCCTGCGAGGCCTGTCCGCCCACCGAGCCGCACAGCACGACGATCTCCGAACGGATCAACTGCGCCTCGACCACTTCGCGCAGCCGGTCCTTGTCGCGGACGGCCACACCCACGCGGTGCACGTCGGCGCCGGCGTCGCGCGCAGCGGCCGCCAGCGCGTAGCTGTTCACGTCGTACACCTGGCCCGGGCCGGGATCGCGGTCGATGTCGACCAGTTCGTCGCCCACCGTGATGATCGCGACGCGCGGCCGCGGATGGACCAGCACCCGGGAGCGGCCGACGGCGGCCAGCAGCCCCACTTGGGCCGGGCCGATCACCGCACCTTCCCGGACGGCGACGTCGCCGGGCACCACGTCGTCGCCGATGCGCCGCACGTACTCGCCGCTCTCCACACCGTGCCCGATCATCACGCGCTGCATGCCTCCGTCGGTCCACCGCAGCGGCACCACGGCGTCGGCGAGCGTGGGCATCGGCGCTCCGGTCGCGACCCGGACGGCCTGCCCGGGCTGCAGCCGCGTCGGGGTGCGCGACCCCGCGGCCACCTCACCGACCACCGGCAGGGTCACCACCAGATCGTCGCTGTCGTCGGGGCGGCTCACGTCGAGGCCGCCGGCCTCGAGATCGGCCATCTCCGCGGGCGCGGACGTTCCCGCCAGGGCCACGTCCACCGCACGCACCGCGTAGCCGTCGACGGCCACCTGGTCGAAACCGGGCAACGGCTCGGTGGTCATCACTTCTTCGGCGCACAGCAGACCCTGCGCCTCGGAGATGGCCACCTGGACCGGTCGCGGGGCCACCACCGAAGCGGCCACCAGGCTCAACTGGTCCTGCACCGAGCGCATGTCATCTCCTCACCGCCGGCGAAAACCGGCGTCCGCAGCGGGCTCCGAATCGAGGTTAACCATCGTGCGCCGCCTGGTCCTGCAGGCGCGCGGGCTCGCCGCGCTACTGGTCGAGACGCTCGCGCAGCCAGGCCCGCAGTTCCGGCCCGTAGTCGTCGCGGTCCAGGGCGAAATCGACGGCGGCCTTGAGGTAGCCGCCGGGGTTGCCCAGATCGTGCCGGGTCCCGTGATGCACCACGACGTGCACCGGCTCCCCCTTCTCGATGAGGAGCGCGATCGCGTCGGTCAGCTGCAGTTCGCCGCCGGCGCCGGTGGTGATCTCGCGCAGCGCATCGAAGATCTTCCGATCCAGGATGTATCGGCCGGCCGCGGCCAGGTTCGACGGCGCCTCGTCCGCCGCAGGCTTCTCCACCATGCCCTTGACCCGCTTGACGTGCGGGGTGGCGGGGTCGGCGTCCTCGACGTCGAAAACGCCGTAGGCGCTGATCTTCTCGTCGTCCACCTCGATCGCGCACAGCACACTGCCGCCGTACTCGGCCCGAGTCCGAGCCATCGCACTGAGCACGCCGCCGGGCAGGACCAGGTCGTCGGGCAGCAGGACCGCGATGGCGTCCTCGTCGTCGCCGAGCGCGGTTTCCACGCAGCCCACCGCGTGCCCCAGCCCCAACGGCTGGTCCTGGATCACCGAGGCCACTTCGAGCAGCGACGGCGCATTGCGCACCTTGGCGAGCATCGACTCCTTGCCGCGGGCGGCCAGGGTGTGCTCCAGCACCAGGTCTTGCACGAAGTGCGCGACGACGCCGTCCTTGCCGGGCGAGGTGATGATCAGCAGCCGTTCGGCGCCGGCCGATTTGGCTTCCTCGGCGACCAACTCGATGCCCGGGGTGTCCACGACGGGCAACAGTTCCTTCGGCACCGTCTTGGTGGCAGGCAGGAAACGAGTGCCCAAACCGGCGGCGGGCACCACTGCGGTGCGCGGGATCTTCGACTGCGACATGTCGGTCAGCTTACTGCCGCCCTCTGGCAGGATCGGACGCGAGTGAAGGGACTCCCCGAGATGACGACGTCGGACAAGAACGCGCTGCGGACCGAACTGTTGGCAGCCCGCGATGCGATGAGCCCGTTCGTGCTGTCGCAGGCCATCGGCGATCTCGCCGAGTGGATGTACAACCTGCCGATCGAGGTGGCCGCCGGAGACACCGTCGCCGCGTACGTGCCCACGCGCCGCGAGCCGGGCGGAACCGCCATGCTCGACGCCCTGGTGGACCGCGGGCTGCGCGTGCTGCTGCCGATCGTCCCGGAGGGCGACCCGCAGCGTCTGCAGTGGGGCGTCTACCGCGACGAGCAGACCCTCACCGAGGGGCGCTGGAATCTCCTTGAGCCGCAAGGACTTCGGTTGGATCCGGACACGCTGGTGGAGGCCAAGCTGATTCTGGTGCCCGCGGTCGCGGTGGACCGGCGCGGCGTGCGACTGGGCCGCGGTGCCGGCTACTACGACCGCACGCTGGTGGGCATGCCGGGCCAGATCGTGGTGGTGGTGCACGACACCGAGGTGGTCGACGGCGAACTGCCCGAGGACCGGTACGACGTGCGCGGGCAGTGGATCCTCACGCCGTCCGGCGGCTTCCGCCCCGTCGACTGACCCCGCCCGGCGGCGTACCCGTTAGGACGCAGTGGTGCTGCTGCTGCTCGACGACGAGGACGACGTGCTCGACGACGAACTGCTGCTGCTCGAACTACTCGACGGGACCGAACCCTTGCGCGAGTCGGTGCGGTAGAAGCCGCTGCCCTTGAACACCACGCCGACGGAGTTGAAGAGCTTGCGCAGCTTGCCGTCGCACTGCGGGCAGGTAGTCAGCGCATCGTCGGAGAAGGCCTGCTGAATGTCGAACTTGTTGTCGCAGTCAGTGCACGCATAGCTGTAAGTGGGCACGAAAACCTCCGGGGGATCAAAGACTGTCGTCCAGTGTAACCGCTGCTGGCACTCCCCCATTCCGAGTGCCAAGCCGAGGGCAATCCGCACATTGTCGAACGTGGTGTGTCACACTCGCACCCTGGCCGGGGCACCGGTCTACGAGCCGAACCCACTTTCGGAGACCGGAATGACCGAAACGCTGTCGACCCTGAACAGTTACATCTGGAGCAACGCACTGGTCTACCTGTGCCTCGCGGCCGGGATCTTCTTTTCGGTCCGGACCAGATTCGCGCAGATCCGGCTGTTCAAGGACATGCTGCGGCTGATCTGGCGCGGTAGTTCCTCCGAACAAGGCATCTCGTCGTTCCAGGCGCTGGCGGTGTCGTTGGCCGGCCGCGTCGGCGCGGGCAACATCGTGGGTGTGGCCACGGCGATCGCGTTCGGCGGGCCGGGCGCACTGTTCTGGATGTGGGGTATGGCCTTCCTCGGGGCCTCGACGTCGTTCGTCGAGTGCACGCTGGGCCAGATCTACAAGACGCGCGACGCGGTGACCGGCGAATACCGCGGCGGCCCGGCCTTCTACTTCCGTCAGGCACTGGCCCACACGCGCGGCCGCGGCTTCTTCAAGGTCTACGCGTGGATCTTCGCCCTCGTCACGCTGATCGCGTGCGGCATCCTGATGCCCAACATCCAGGCCAACTCCATCTCCGATTCGATGCACAACGCCTGGGGCGTGGAGAAGTGGGTGGTGGGCACCATCACCGCCGCGCTGCTCGGCTTCGTCATCATCGGCGGCGTCAAGCGCATCGCCGCCTTCGCGTCGATCGTGGTCCCGGCCATGGCGACGGTGTACATCGTGCTGGCCCTCATCGTGGTGCTGATCAACGCTGGCGACGTCCCCGAAGTGATCCGCCTGGTCTTCTCCAGCGCGTTCGGCGCCGACGCCGCCTTCGGCGCGATCATCGGCTCGGCCATCATGTGGGGCGTCAAGCGCGGCATCTACTCCAACGAGGCCGGTCAGGGCACCGGGCCGCACGCCGCCGCGGCGGCCGAGGTGAGCCACCCCGCCAAGCAGGGCCTGGTGCAGTCCTTCGCCGTCTACATCGACACGCTTTTCGTCTGCTCGGCCACCGGCTTCCTGATCCTGGCGACCGGCGCCTACCGGGTGTTCAACGACGAGGCCGAGGCCGGCGGCGTGATGGCCGAGGGCGGCGGCCTGCCGATCCATGTGCCCGGCCAGGAAGAAGTGGGATCGGGCTACGTGCAGCACGGTTTCGACACCATCTGGGCCGGGGCCGGGGCGTCGTTCGTCGCGATCTCGCTGGCCTTCTTCTGCTTCACCACCATCGTCGCCTACTACTACATGGCCGAGGTGAATCTGCGCTTCATGCTGGGCGAGAAGGCCAAGCTGTACATCCGCCCGCTGCGCAGCACGGTCGGCGAAAATCTGCAGATCCTGCTGCAGGCCGTGATCCTGGCCTCGGTGGTCTACGGCGCGATCGCCACCGCGAAGGACGCCTGGACGCTCGGCGACATCGGCGTCGGCACCATGGCGTGGCTGAATCTGCTCGGTATCTTCGTGATCCAGGGTCCGGCGCTGAAGGCCCTGCGCGACTACGAACGGCAGCGCAAGGCCGGAGTGGATCCGGTCTTCCGCCCGCAAGAGCTCGGTATCCAGGGCGCCACCTTCTGGGAGACGTACACCGGACCTCCGTCGCGCGAACAGAAGGTTCCGCTCGGCTGAGCCGCGCAGTTCGATGGACCGCGGCTACTCGATGAGCTGAATGTTGCGGTCGACGATGCCGTCGCGGTTCATGTCCGCGTGTCGCGGGTGTTTGGCGTCCCACCGCAGCAGGGCCCCGCCCAGCACCGCCGCCAGCAGCGAGCCGAACAGGATGCCGACCTTGGCCGCGGACGTGTGACTCTCCGCCGCGCCGCCGGTGAACGACAGCTCGGCGATCAGCAGCGCGACGGTGAAGCCGATGCCGCACAGCAGGCCGATCGGCACGAGGTCGCGCACGCCGATCGCGTCGGGCAGACGCAGCGGAGTCGTGCGGGTCACCACCCAGGTGGTGCCGAGCACGCCGGCCACCTTGCCGACCACCAGTGCCACCACGATGCCGATGCTGACCGGCTGCACCAGGTCGTCGGCGCCGACCACCGTCACACCGGCCGCGGCGAACGCGAACAGCGGCAATGCGATGCCCGACGACCACGGCGTCAGCACTCGGCTGCCGGTGATGGTGCGCGGCAGGATCTCCCCGTGCAGTGCCACCGCCGGCACGGTGAAGCCGAGCAGCACGCCGGCCACGGTCGCGTGCACACCCGAGGCGTGCACGAAGGCCCAGGCGACCAGCGCGATCGGCAGCAGCAGCCACCAGAAGAAGATCCGCTGCCGGACCAGGAAACCGAAGACGACGACGCAGCCCAGGCCCGCGGCGAGCATGCCGAAGTCGATGCTCTCGGTGTAGACCGTCGCGATCACGATGATGCCGAGCAGGTCGTCGACCACCGCCAGGGTCATCAGGAACACGCGCAGGGCGATCGGCAGGCCGCGCCCGAAGACCGCGAGGACCGCCAGGGCGAACGCGATGTCGGTGGCCGCGGGGATCGCCCAGCCGTGCGTGGCATCGGGGGCGGTGGGGGCGACGATCGCCAGATAGAAGAGCGCGGGCACCACCATGCCGCCGACCGCGGCCGCGACCGGAACGCCGGCGCGACGCGGGTTACGGAGACTGCCCGCCACGAACTCGTGCTTGAGTTCCATGCCGACCACGAAGAAGAAGATCGCGAGCAGCCCGTCGGCGGCCCACTGCGACAGGGACAGGTTCAGGTGCAGCGCCGACGGCCCCACCTCGATCGCCAGCAGCGACGCATAGCTGTCGCGCCACGGCGAGTTCGCCCAGATCAGAGCAACCACGGCGGCGGTGAACAACAAGATCCCGCCGCTCACATCGCGGGCGATCCAGCCCTTGAAACGTCCGGTGAATTTGAGCGGTGCCATGTGGACATCCTTCCATCGACAGGCCCCGGCTGTGGAAACGAGACTGCACAGGCCAGCTCCGGAGCCGTACGTTCCGGACATGAGACAACCGCCGTGGCAGCGCCGTCGTCCCCGGTCACGGCACTTGCGCGCGGTCACGGTGCGACGCGCCGCCGCCGTGTCCCTGCTGCTGTGCGCCACTGCCCTGCTGCTCGTCGATCGCAGCCAGGTACGCACCGACGCCGTGGTCGTCGCCGCGCACGACCTCCGCCCCGGGCAGGTGCTCACCGCAGGCGACGTGGCCCTCACCGAGGTGCCCGCCGGCAGCGCGTTGCCCGGGACGTTGCACGAGGCCGCCGCCGCCGTCGGCAGTACCGTGTCCGGTGCCGTGACCGAGGGCGAGGCGATCACCGGCACCCGGTTGCTCTCGTCCCGGCTGCCCGCCGCGCTCACCGGCGACCCGCGCGCCCGCTTGGTGTCGGTTCGTCCGGCCGACCCGGCGGTGACCGGTCTGCTGCGCACCGGTGACGTGGTGGATGTGGTCGACGAGGACGCGAACGTACTGGCCGCGGGGGCCGTCGTCGCTGTTCCGGCCGAGCCGATCCTGCTGGCGGTCCCCGAGACGGCCGCGCGACGCGTCGCCGCAGCAGGCCTCGTTAATGCACTGACGCTGGTGTTTCACTGAGTTACACTCAGTCCCGTGCTCAAGGGATTCAAGGAATTCATCCTTCGGGGGAACGTCGTCGAGCTGGCCACCGCCGTCATCATCGGCGCCGCCTTCACCGCGATCGTCACCGCATTCACCGACAAGATCATCGCCCCGCTGCTGGCCGCTATTCCGACCGGCCAGGACTGTGGTCAGACGATGGACACCGGCGGGGAGACGGCCCAGAGCGCCGCCGTGCAGGTCTGTGGCCTCTCCTACCAACTGAACGACGCCGACGCCGCGACCAAGATGGACTTCGGCGCCGTCATCGCCGCCGGAATCAACTTCGTGATCGTCGCCGCGGTGGTCTACTTCATCATCATCGTGCCGTACAACAAGCTCAACGAGCTGGCCGCGCTGCGTCGCGGCGCCGACGCCGGCGAAGAGGCCGAGGAGACCGAGGTCGGTCTGCTCACCGAGATCCGCGACCTGCTGGCCGCGTCGGACGCCGCTCCGGCCGCGAGCCTCGGCGGCGGCCTGCCGTCCCCGGCCGGGGACAACCTCCCGCCGGCCGACGGACCGCGCCACTCGCGCTGACCCGACCTGCTCGACGAACCGTCGTCCGCGCCTCTTCCGGGGGTGCGGACGACGGTTTTTTCGATGGGCAGGGTACCCTTAGTCCGACAGGTGTACGCCGCACCACATCAGCTTTCAGGAGATACACCATGACCGTTGCTTCGCTCGCCCCCTCCGAACTCGTCATCCTGCCGCTGTCCGCGGCGATGAAGCAGGGCTCGGCGAACGAACACGAGCAGGCGGAGCAGTCCGCGTTCATGGACGCGCTGCTCGGCGGTCGGGTCAGCAAGGCCGGCTACCTCGCCTACCTGCGCACACTGCGCCCGGTCTACGCCGCGCTGGAGAGCGTGGGCCGCGACCTCGCCGCCGATCCGATCGTCGCGCCGATCTTCGACGCCGGGCTCGATCGCCTCGCCTCGATCGATGCCGACCTCGAGCAGTGGGCGCCCGGTGAGGACCAGTCGATCGAGTCGCCCGCCGCCGACGCCTACGCCGCCGCGATCACCGAGTCGGCGTCGTGGCCCGGCCTGTACGTGGCCCACCACTACACCCGCTACCTCGGCGACCTGTCCGGCGGCCAGGCCGTCGGCGCTCTGGTGAACCGGGCCTTCGACCTCGACGGCAAGGGCCTGGACTTCTACGACTTCGCCGAGATCGGCAAGAACAAGCCGTACAAGGACGACTACCGCACCAACCTCGACGCCATCGGCGCCGAGCTGTCGGAGACCGACCGTCTGCACGTGGTCGACGAGGTCTGCAAGGCGTTCCAGCTGAACCAGGGCCTGTTCGCCGAGCTCGCCGGCAAGCTGGAACTGCCCGCGAACTAGTCGGCCAGGACCCCGGTGCGGAAGAAGTCCGCCAGCTGCGCGGCATACGGCGCCGGGTCCAGGCCCTCGCCGACGACCCACTCGTCGGAGTAGTACTTGTCCAGGTACCGGTCCCCCGAGTCACAGAGCAGGGCGACGACGCTGCCGCTGCGCCCCTCGTGGAGCATCTCCGCGCAGATCCGGTAGGCGGCCCACAGGCCCGTGCCGGTGGACCCACCGACGCGTCGGCCCGTCGTCGCCTCCAACTGCCGCAGTGCGGCGATCGTGGCGGCATCGGGCACCACCATCATGCGGTCGATCGCGGTCGGTAGAAAGCTGGGTTCCACGCGCTGGCGTCCGATGCCTTCGATCCGCGAGCCGACGTCGGTCCGGGTGCTCGCATCCCGGTCGCGCCAGCCGGGAAAGAAGGCCGAGTTCTCCGGATCGGCGACGCAGACGCCCGTGCGCCGTCCCGTATAGGCCAGATAGCGCGCCATGGTGGCCGACGTCCCGCCGGTGCCCGCGGTGGCCACGATCCACTCCGGCTCGGGGAAGCGTTCCAGAGACAGCTGCGCGAAGATCGACTCGGCGATGTTGTTGTTGCCCCGCCAGTCGGTGGCCCGTTCCGCGAAGGTGAACTGGTCCATGTAGTGCCCGCCGGTCTCGGCAGCGAGCTGCTGAGCCACCTCGTAGACGCGGCTGGGATCGGCGACGAGGTGGCAGTCGCCGCCCTCGCGTTCGATGAGGTCGATCTTCTGCCGGCTGGTGCTCTCGGCCATCACCGCGATGAATCCGACGCCGATCAGCTTCGCGAAGTAGGCCTCGGACACCGCCGTCGACCCGCTGGAGGCCTCGATCACCGGCGCGTCCCGCCGGATCCAACCGTTGCAGAGTCCGTACAGGAATAGCGATCGCGCGAGCCGATGTTTGAGCGACCCGGTCGGGTGCGTCGACTCGTCCTTCAGATACAGGTCGATGTTCCACTCGGCGGGCAGCGGAAGCGCGATCAGATTGGTGTCGGCGGACCGATTGGCCTCGGCCTGAATCCTGCGGACCGACTCGGCCACCCACCCGCGGTGGTCGGCGTCGTAGCGGTTGAGGTCGACGGTGGATCCCATACCGCTGATCCTGCCACGACGATCCGATTCCCCACCGAACACTGCAGCCACGCCCGATCGGACGTGGCTGCAGTGTTTGTTGGTACAGGCGGGTCAGCCGATGCTGAACGGACGCCCGTAGAGGGTGATGTTGCCCTTGAACTCGGCGTTCGCGACCTTCACGTTCACCAGTGCTCGCGCCTGGGCGAAGCCCGCGCAGCCGTCGACGCCGAAGCGCTCCTGGCTGTAGGCCACACCGCCGCGCTGGCCGGTGAAGGTGAAGCTCTCGACGGGCTGGCCGCTGATCGACGCCTTGATCACCGGGACGAACTTCGCCGCACCCGGGGCCAGCGTGAAGCCGCCACCGACGCCGGAGCCCTTATTGAGCGGCGTGTCGATCGGTATGGGAGTTCCATCCGGTCCCGGCACCGAGGTGGAGAACTGGTCCTTGGAGAGGCTGGTCAGGCCGATGTTGCCGTTCGACCTAGCCCCGAAGTCGAGCTGGCAGCCGATCAGGTAGCCGGTGGTCACCGTGCCGCCCTTGAGTGAGCCGGTGGTGGTGACGCGGACCTTGCCCGAGACATGCACCTCGCGACTGGTCGGCACGTGGGCGACCGGTCGCTGCACCGTGAAACTCTCGTCGAACAGGCGGATCGAGACGCTGCCGCCGGGGACCTTCTTGGCGCCCGAGGCGCCCGGAAGCGGTGCGGCTTCCGCGGTGCCGGTCGTCACGACACCGGTGGCCAGCGTGCCGACCACCGCCGCAGCAGCGACCAATCCGAGCGTGCGTTTGCGCGCAATCATCATCTGCTATCCGAGGCTGAAGGGCTTGCCGTACATGGTGATGTTGCCCTTGAAGGTGTCGGTGGAGACCTTGACGGTCACCTTGGCCATGGCTTCGGCGTAGCCGGCGCAGCCGTCGACGCCGAAGCGCTCCTGGCTGTAGGCGACGCCACCGCGAGCATTGTTGAAGTCGAAGCTGTTGACGGGATTGCCGCCGATGGAGGCCTTGATGACCGGCACGTAGACAGCCTGCCCCGGTGCGATAGCGGCCGTGCCCGTGACGCCGCCGGACGGAGCAAAGGGGGACGCATTGCCGGAAGGGTTGAAGGTATAGGTGCCGCCGCCGCTGACACCGCCGCCGGCGTCGAAGCTCAGCTGGCAGCCGACGAGGTAGCCGACGTTGATGTTGCCGCCCTTGACGCCGCCCTTGGTGGTGACGGCGACCTTGCCGGAGACCTGCACCTCGCGGGAGGTGGGGACGTTGGTCACCGCGCGGGTGATGCGCGCCGACTCGTCGAACAGGCGGATGGTGACGCTGCCTTCATCGAAGCTGCGGGTCTTGGTCGCACCCGGCAGGTTCTTGGCCTCGGCCACACCCGCGGTGACGCCGGTGAGGGCGATCATCGCGGCGCCGGCCACGGCGACGGGGGCCACGACGCGCTTGGTCAGATTCTTCATGTCAGGGTCCTTTTCGCGAGTGGCGGATCAGTTGAGGCTGAAGGGCTTGCCGTACAGGCTCGACTGCACGAAACCGCTGTTGCCGGAGAGGGTGCCGTCAGCGGTGGACATGCCGTCGGCCGCCATCACGGTGACCACCGAGCGGGCCGACGCGTAGCCGCCGCACTGCTGGACGTCGATGTGGAAGCTGTCGACCATCAGGGTGGCCTTGCCCTTGGTGATAGACATGTTGTCGCTGCGGATCAGCGCGACCTGGCCCGGCGAGAGCGGAATCGAGAGGGTGCCGCTGAGCGTCGCACCGCTCAGCGTCAGACCGCCGGACAGACCGCCCTGCAGGCCGGCGATGTCCACCTGGCAGCCGACGAGGTAGCCGACGCTCATGGTGCCGACACCCTTGTTCAGGGTGGCCTTGTAGGTGCCGGAGACGGCGGCGGCGCGGCCGGCGCCGTTGTTGGCGACCGACGGCATCGGGTAGGCGCGCTCACCGGTGCGCTTGATGGTCACCACCTGGCCGTCGATGCCGGACGACTTCTTGACGCCGTTGGGCAGCTTCGCGGCATCCGCGGTGCCCGCGCCGGTGAGCAGGGTGGTCGCGCCGAGCGCACCGATCGTCGCGGCGATCAGGGACGAACGCAGGAAATGCTTGCGCATGGTAATTCTCCTCGCTGGTCAGCAGCGCGCACGGCATGACGGTGTGCGACGCCAGTCGAGAGAAACCGTATCCGATGTGTCACGCCGCTCACCATCAGCCTGAGAAATTCCCGTCAATCAGAGGAATAGTTCTCGATGAACGGATAAGGAGGTGCGACCAGCGGCAGCACGCCGCGTGCCCGATAGCCGGTGGCCACGGCCTAGCCGTGGTGCGGCGGGGTGTTCTGCTCGTACCAATCGCGTCCGCGCGCAGTGTGAGCAGACTCACCCGCGTCCGCCGTCGTTTCCGGGACCACATCCCCGAAAACCGCGTCGAGACGACGCCGTCGCTCCCACTCCGCCTCGGCCGGAACGTCGCTCTCGCCCGTCGGCGGCGCGGCGTCGTCCCTAGAATTCACTGACCTGATCGATGATGAAGCGCGAGAGCGGGATGAGGGTCGCCATGCCGTCGCGGACGGCCGCCCGAGAATCTGCGAGGTTCACCACCAGGGTCTGCCCGGAGATACCGGCCAGACCGCGGGAGAGGCCGCCGTCGGTGGCTCCGGCGGACAGCCCGGACGAACGCAGCGCCTCCTCGATGCCGCGGAGCCGGCGGTCGAGCAGCGGTTCGGTGGCTTCCGGCGTCACATCGCGCGCACGCACGCCGACACCGCCCACCGAGACCACGAGGTCCACGCCGCCGATCACGGCGGTGTTGAGCGCGTTGCGGATCTCCACTTCGTCGCCGAACACCGCGACGGTGGCATCGACGTGGAAGTGTCCCTCTTCCAACAGCTCTCCGACGAGGGCACCCAGCCGACTCGGGTCGCCGTCTTCGGCGATGCGGTCGTCGACCACCACCACCAGTGCGCGAAGCAGCGGCTCCGCGGGCTCGGCCGCGCTGTCGATCAGGTCACGGGCGGCGGCGTCGGCCTCTGCGTCTGCTGCGTCGATCATGTCGAACCTCTCCTCGCTCCGAGCCGACCGAAATCGGCTCAGGACTCTCCTAGTTTCACGGTAACCGTCTGTTCGCGGCCCTGGTGGGTGTAGGTGATCTTGACCGTCTCACCCGGAACCTGCGAGCGGATCGAGGCCACCAGGGCCTCGGACGAGACGATCTTGGTGTCGTTCACCGCGGTAATGAGGGCGCCCTCGGGAATCCGGGCCTCCGCCGCGGGACCGTTCGCGACCACGCTCTGGACGAGCGCGCCGGGCTGGGTCGCATCCGGGCCCGGACGCACGTTGACGCCGAGATTGGCGCGCGTCACCTTCTGGCCGGCCATCAGCTGCTTGGCCACGCGCATCGCCTGATCGATCGGGATGGCGAAGCCGAGGCCGATGGAACCGACCTCGCCCTGCCCGCCACCCACGGTGGCGATCGCGGTGTTGATACCGATCAGCGCGCCCGACGAATTAACCAGGGCGCCACCGGAATTACCCGGGTTGATCGCGGCGTCCGTCTGGATCGCGTTGATCACCGATTCGATGGAGCCGTCGGCGCCGCCGGTGGTGACCGGACGGTTCAGCGCACTGATGATGCCGGTGGTGACCGTGCCTTCCAGGCCCAGCGGGGAACCGATGGCGATGACGTCCTGACCCACCGAGAGGTTGTCGGACGCACCGAGCGTGATCGGCGTGAGACCGGAGCTGTCGGCCTTGATCACCGCGATGTCCGACGTCACGTCGACGCCGACGACGGTGGCCTTGGCCCGCGAGCCGTCGCTGTAGCTCACCAGCACGTTCTCCGCGGGCTTGTCGCCGCCGGCGAGGATCACGTGCGCGTTGGTCAGAATGGTGCCGTCGCTTTCCAGCACCACGCCCGAGCCGGACCCGCTCTGCCGACCGTTGGACACCCCGATGGACACCACCGAGGGCAGCACGCGCGCCGCCACGTCCTGCACCGAACCGGGCTTGGCCGGCGGCTGGGTGCTGACGCGGGTGCTCGGCGAACCGGCGAGCACCTCCGGTGCATCGGCGCCCGAATCGCCCCGCGTCGCGATGACGCCGACCACGCCGCCGAGCAGACCGGCGGCCAGCGCCAGGACGGCGACCATCGCCACCCACATCGGCCCGCGACCCTTCTTCTGCGGCCCGTCCGGTGCGCCCTGCTGCGGCGGCACCGGCGGCTGCGATCCGGGTGGTGGCGGCACCACCGGCTGCGCGCCGGTGTTCGGTCCATAGGGACCGACGCCCGCACCGTAGGCGAGCGTCGGTTGCGGCTGGTGCGGCGCGGGCTGCCGCGGGGGCGGTGCGCCGTACCCGGCCTGCTGGCCGTAGTGCGGTGCCGGGGGTACCGGAGGCATGCCGCTCGCGCCGGGCGCGGGGTGCCCGCCGGGGGGTGCGTACGGATTCGGATCGTCGTCGCGGGGTCCGCGGTCTGTCATGGCGTTCACCTTAGAAGGTTTTCCTGTGAGGGTGCTCAAGGGTTCCTGCCGACACGCCCAGAGCCCCACGGTCGACGATCAGCGGCGGACCAGCATCGGGTCGGGCTCGGTGTGCACCGGACTGCCCGGCAGCGTGATCCGGATCAGAGCGCCGCCCTGCTCCGACTGGCCGGCCGAAACGGTGCCGCCCAGGCGCACCACCACCTGGCGTACGATCGCCAGGCCCAGGCCGGACCCGGGCATCGAGCGCGTCGCCGCGGCCCGATAGAAGCGCTCGAAGACCAGCTCGCGATCCTCCGGCGGAATGCCGGGACCGGCGTCGGCCACCGTGAGCTCGGCGATCTCCGGACCGGTCTGACGCAGACGGATCTGCACCGCGCGGCCCGGCGGACTCCACTTGGCGGCGTTGTCCAGGACGTTCAACACCGCGCGGGACAGGCCGGCGGCCTCGCCGAAGACGAACCACGGCTGCGTGTCCATCTCGAAATCGACGTCGGTGCGACGACGCCGCACCCGTACCAGCGCCTCCTCGATCACCTCGGAGATCTCGCACTCCTCGAAGACCGCGGTGGACGAATCGTCGCGGGCCAGGTCCACGAGGTCGCCGACGAGGGTGGACAGCTCCTCGATCTGCGCCATCACGTCCGATCGCAGTTCGATCATGTCGGCGGCCGGGACCTGACGGGCCCCCGGCTCGGAGGCGGCGATGAGCAGTTCCAGATTGGTGCGCAGCGAGGTGAGCGGCGTCTTCAGTTCGTGGCCGGCGTCGGCGACCAGCCGCGCCTGCTGATCGCGCGACGAGGCCAACGCGGCCAGCATGGCGTTGAACGATTCGGTGAGGCGGACCAGTTCGCCGGTGCCGCTGACCGGGATGGGACGCAGGTCCTGGGTTTTGGCGATTCGTTCGACGGCGCCGGTCAAGCGGGTCACCGGCCGCAGTCCGGCGCGGGCCACCGCGGTGCCCGCGGCCGCCGCGAACGCGACACCGATGCCGCCGGCCACGAAGAGCACCGAGGCCAGTCGGTTGAGGATCGCGTCGGTGCGGTCCAGGCTCTGCGCCAGCACCAGGGTGCTGCCGTCGGACAGTTTGCGCGCCAGCACGCGGTGGTTGCCGACCGTCCGCAGGCTCTGGGCGGGACTGTCCCCGGGGTCGGACGTGGCGATCTCGCGTTCGACGGACTCGAACGGGACCTCGCCGACGCTGAAGACGCGGCCGTTGGGCTGCACCAGCGCGATGGTGATGTTGGTGGAGAACACCGTGCCGGTCAGGAGTCGGCTCGGCTCCGACAGCTGACCGGTGTTGGCCAGCACCGTCATGCCGTCGGCGCGCACGGTGAGCTGAGAGTCGACGTCCTGGTACAGCGCGCGATAGACGAAGACGTAGGTCGCGCCCGCCATCAGGGTGGCCGACAGCACCACCACGGCCGCGACGAGCAGGGCCACCCGGGTGCGCAGGGACACCCCGCGAGTCAGCGCGAGGGGGCTGCGCATGGGGCGACCGGAAGTCCGGGAACTCACGCCGGCACGACCTGCCTCACGGCGCGTTCTCGCGCAGCACGTAGCCGACGCCGCGCACGGTGTGAATCAGTCGGGTCTCGCCGTCGGCTTCGGTCTTGCGTCGCAGGTAGCCGATGTAGACCTCCAGCGCGTTGCCGGACGTCGGGAAGTCGTAGCCCCACACCTCTTCGAGGATCCGGCTGCGCGTGAGCACCCGGCGGGCATTGGCCATCAGCATCTCCAGCAGTGCGAACTCGGTGCGGGTCAGACTGATCTGCCGCTCGCCGCGCGTCACCTCCCGGGTCACCGGGTCGAGCGTCAGGTCCTCGAAGGTGATCGCCTCGGAGTCGAGGTCGTCGTCGCGGGTGGTGCGCCGGGACAGCGCGCGCAGCCGGGCCAGCAGTTCCTCCATCGCGAACGGCTTGGGCAGGTAGTCGTCGGCGCCGGCGTCCAGGCCGCTGACCCGCTCGGACACCGAGTCGCGGGCGGTCAGCACCAGGATCGGGAGGTCGTCGCCGGCCGCGCGCAGACGACGGCACACCTCCAGCCCGTCCAGGCGCGGCATCATCACGTCGAGCACGATCAGGTCCGGCCGGTCGGCCACCACCTTCTCGAGTGCTTCGAGTCCGTCGCCCGCCGTCTCCACGGTGTACCCGTTGAAGGTCAGGGACCGCCGCAGGGACTCGCGGACGGCCCGGTCGTCGTCGACCACAAGGATGCGCATGCCTACAGTCTTATCCCTCCGGGCTTAGAGCGCACTGAGGGCGCGCCGCACATCCGCGGTCAGCGACGACGACGCCCGGCCGCGGCGAGCATGTCGGACAGCTCGGTGAACTTCACGCGCGGGCGCCCCTGTTCCCGGCCCCGCTCACGCTCGGACCGATCGATCGCCGCGATGCCGCGGTAGCCGACCACCGCGCGCTGCCGGGTGCGCAACAGCGCCTCGAACTCGTCGGCGGTGGCCGCGGTCCGGTCCAGGGACCCGGCCGCCGCGTCCTCCAGGAACTTCTCCACGGTCGCGACGGCGTGCAGCTTGTTGGCGCCGATGCCGCCGACCGCGCCGCGACCGGCCCAGCCGAGCACGTAGACGCCCTGCAGCACGGCGCCGGCGTCGTCGAGCATCCGGCCCTCGTCGTTCGGAAACGTGCCGCGGTCGTGATCGAACGGCAGCCCGGCGATGGGCGACGACCGGTACCCGATCGAGCGCACCAGCAGATCGGCGGCCACGTGGTGCTCGCGACCGGCGGTCGCGACGGTGACGTTCTCGACGCGGCCGGCACCCTCGGCGCGCACCGGCGCGGAGTGGAAGAGGAAGACGATGCGTCGTCGCGCCGGGTCGGCCGGGCCGCTCAGGACCGGGATCGGGCCGTCGGCGGCGTCGTGCACCACCACCTGCACACCGTCGATCACCGAGAGTGCGCGGTATTCGGCGGCCGAGTAGGCGGCCGAATCGGGGCCGCGGCGTCCCAGCACCACCACCTCGTGGAGGTTCTGCTCGGCGAGCAGCGCCAGCGCCCGATCGGCGATGTCGGTGCGCGCCAACTGTTCCGGCGGCGACACCAGAATGCGCGCCACGTCGAGGGCGACGTTGCCGGTGCCCACGATCACCGCGCGGCCGCTGCCGCCGGCGGCCAACGGCGGACCGTCGGCGCCGGGCACCGCGTTGTACCAGGCCACCAACTCGGTGGCCGACGTCGATCCGGGCAGCTCCTCCCCCGGAATGCCCAGTGCCTTCGGGTGCGCGGCGCCGACCGCGTAGAACACGGCGTCGAAGTGCTCGGCGAGTTCGGCCGGCGTCACCTCGCCGGCCGCGACGTCGCCGCCGATCCGGACGTTGGTCGCCATGGTCACCGCACGATCGCGGTACAGCCGGTCGAACGTGGCCATCACGTCCTTGGTGCTCGGATGATCGGGCGCGACCCCGGCCCGGACCAGTCCGCCCGGCGTGGGCAGCGCGTCGAACACGGTGATCCGCGCCCGGGTGCGGTTGAGCAGGGTCCGCAGGGCGTAGCCGCCGGACGGGCCGGTCCCGACCACGGCCACCCGCAGACCGTCCGGCAGCCGCGGAATGTCGGGGTAGACCACGTCGGTCCAGCCCGAGGTGATGTCCGGGTTCGCCGCGTAATAGTCGGCGTTGACCTCCGCGAACACCCGGTCCCGCGGCGCGAGGTTCTCGATCGGGAAGATCGCGTTGACCGGGCAGGCGTCGGCGCAGGCGCCGCAGTCGATGCAGGCCACCGGGTCGATGTGCAGGATCTCCGAGGTGCCGAAGCCGCGTTCTTCCGGCGTCGGATGGATGCAGTTCACCGGGCACACCGAAACGCAGGCGGCGTCGCTGCAGCAGGACTGGGTGATGACGAAAGCCACGGGGGCCTCTCAGATCATGTGGGCCTTGCGGTAGAACCGCAGGGCCGGCTTGGTGAGCAGTCCGACTTCGTCGAGGAACTCCATCAGGTGCGTGCAACTGCTGCGGATCATCGAGTGGAAGTGCGCGTTGCCTGCCGCTTCCCGACGGGCACGGGCGACGTCGAGCCCCGCGTCGGCGTAGGCCTGCGGCTGGATCAGGCTCTCGACGATGAGCGAGGCGCCCAGCGCCACCGACAGCGCGCTGGCGTGCCGCCGCTTGGCACTGATGCCCTGCATGGATGCGCGGACCTCCTCGCGCGCGAACTTCATGTGCCGCGACTCTTCGAGCACGTGGATCTCGTTGATGGTCCGGATGAACGGCAGCACCCGGTCGTCGCGCATGCAGCCGCGCTGGAACACGTCGAGCACTTCCTCGGCGACGAGGATCCCGGCGTAGGCCACTTCGTCCTTGGCGATCAGTTTGAAGAGCTTGCCGAGGCGGCCGATCTTCGGGTGCGGGTGATACGAGCGACCGACCATCTTCTCCGAGGCCTTCGCGAACATCAGCGAGTGCCGGCATTCGTCGGCCACTTCGATCAGGGCGAACTGGAACTCGGGGCTGTGGTACTCGCCGAGGTACTGGTCGGTGATCACCATCTGCTGCAGGATCATCTCGAACCAGATCCCGATGCACATGATCGACGCGAACTCGTGGCGGGTGAGCGCGATGCGCTGCTCGGTCGTGAGCTCGTCCCAGTAGTCGGTGCCGTAGAGCGACGACCACTCCGGGCTGCAGCCGTACTTGTCCGGCTCCATCGGCAACGACCAGTCGATCTCGGTCATCGCGTTGCGGGACAGCCGGGCGGCCGACGCGAGGAGTCGTTCGGCGACCTCGTCGGGCCCCTGATCGGGACGGCTCACCGCGGTCTCGCCCACCCCTGTTCCCAGGGCCGGATCCCGCTCGATGGCAGCAGTCATGGTGTTCCACTCCTTGTCGCACTCGGGCTGTGACACAACTAACCGTTACAACGCTTATTGTCACCGTAGCACCTGCTTGCGCACGTAGAAAGGGTCTGGAAACCTACTCGGCAGTAAGGTTGGGTGGACGCGACCGCGTCCGCCGCGGGACGAGCGGAGGACACCATGGGATCGATCTTCATTTCCGGCGGAGCAGCGGGTATCGGCCTGGCGACGGCCGAACGCTTCGCCCGCGAGGGCTGGACCGTGGGCGTCTACGACGTGAGCGAGGAGGCCCTGGCCGCGGTGCGCGAGCAGCACCCCGACTTCGTCACCGGCACCCTCGACGTCCGCGACGCCGACCAGTGGGACGCCGCCCTGGCGGACTTCACCGCGCACACCGGCGGGCAGCTCGACGTGCTCGACAACAACGCCGGCGTGCTGGTCTCCGGCGACCTGGCCGAGCTGACGCCGGCCGCGGTGAAGGCGCAGATCGACATCGACGCGCTGGGCGTCGCACTCGGCGCGCAGGCCGCGCACCGCTACCTGGCCGCCACCCCGGGCGCACACCTGGTGAACATCGCGTCGGCGTCGGCCATCTACGGCCAGCCCGGAATCGCGATCTACAGCGCCACCAAGTTCTTCGTCGCCGGCCTCACCGAGGCATTGGAGCTGGAGTGGCAGAGCGACGACATCCGCGTGGTGTCGATCTGGCCGCTGTGGGCCAAGACCGCCCTCGCCGAGACCGACGCGAAGACCACCAAGACCCTCGGCGTCCGGCTGACCGCCGACGACGTGGCCGAGAAGATCTGGGAGTCGGTGCACCCGAACGCCGTGGACCGACTGACCCGGCGCACCAGCTACTCGGTGGGCGCGCAGACCACCGTGCTGAGCAACGCCGCCAAGTTCATTCCGAACAGCGTGAGCCGCCTGGTCAACAAGGCTCTCGCCCAGTAGCGACCACCCGGCACACGCCGGAAACGAAAAGAACCGCTACCGACCCGGAGGTCGGTAGCGGTTCTTTGTGCTTGAGTTCGCTCAGCGGCGGTCGAGGTCGACCAGGCCCAGCTGCGCAGCCTTGACCAGGCGACGCGGGATCCGGTGGGTCACACCGTTGACCTTCTCCTCCTGCAGGGGAGCGTTGTCCGCCTTCCACTGCGAACGACGACTGCGGGTGTTAGCCCGCGACATCCGGCGCTTCGGTACTGCCATGGTTCCAGCCCTTCTCTTACGTGCTTACTTTCGTGCGCGAGTGGGGTTCGGTGAGACCGATCCGGCCGACTCGCGACCATTGCTCGCTAGGCACGCCCCGCTATTTCACGCGACGCGCAACTTGAACAGACTAACCGGTCAGCGCCGGGTCCTGCAAAACGGCGTCGGGGCACTACCATCACCGGGGTGTCAGGCGTCGCCTCCGGATTCACCGTCATCTTCATCGTGGTGGGCATCGGCTACGTCCTCGGGCGCACGCGTGTGCTCGGCGACCAGGCCGTCACCGTGCTGGCCCGCATGGTCTTCTTCGTCTGCACGCCGGCCCTGATGATCACCTCGCTGTCGAGCAACGACTTGTCGGTGGTGTTCTCCTCCACGCTGGCCGTCGCCGCGATCACCGCCGTCGCCACCGGCGCACTCTACTTCGCCGTGGTGCGCCTGGTGTGGCGCCGCGCGGTCCCCGACGCGGTGATCGGCGCGCTGTCGTCGTCGTACGTCAACAGCGTGAATCTGGGTCTGCCGATCGCCATCTTCGTGCTCGACGATGCCTCGTTCATCGCTCCGCTGCTGCTGTTCCAGATCATGCTGTACTCCCCCATCGCCCTGGTGACGCTGGATCTCACGGCGCTCGACGCCGCGCACCGGCGCTCGCTGTGGCGCACGGTGGCCACGCCGGTGAGCAATCCGATCGTGATCGGCGGGCTGATCGGTCTCGCACTGTCGTTGGCCGGTATCCGCCTGCCCGAGCCGGTGTTCTCGCCGCTGGACATGCTCGGCCAGGCGTCGGTGCCGCTGGCGCTGCTCGCCTTCGGGCTGTCGTTGACCGGGGTGCAGGTGTTCGCCAAGGGCGCGAGTCCGCGCCGGGACACCGCGTTGGCCGCCGCCGGGAAGATGGCCGTGATGCCGGCTCTGGCCTACGTGCTGGCGCGCTGGGGATTCGGCATGACCGGACCGGCACTGTTCGCGCAGGTGGTGATCGCCGCGCTCCCGACCGCGCAGAACGTCTTGGTCTACGCCACGCGGTACGGCCGCGGCGAGATCCTGGCCCGCGACAGCGCGCTGGTGACCACCCTGCTTTCGATCCCGATCATCGCCCTCCTGGCGGCGGTCTTGGCCTAGAACGAGCGTTGCCGTCTGCTGCAGTCACATACTGACTGCAGCAGACGGCAACGTCGAGGAAAGTGCGGGCGGATCAGTTGGGACGACGCGGACCCAGGTTCTGGCCGCGGGGCGCGCGTTCGGTGTCTACACCGCCCATCAGGGCGAAGCCGGTGACGATCACGCGCGGCGCGCCCGGTCGGCCGGCGCCGGCGCCGCGGCCGGAGAAGCCGCCCATGATGCCGGTGCCGTGGACTTCGACGGTCACGTCTTCGGGCACCACGATGCGGATGCCGCCCATGATCGCGCGGCACGCGATGGTCAGCACCGGCGCGGTGAACTCCACGTCGCGCAGGTCGATCTCGACGCCGCCCATCAGCGAGAAGGCCGTGAGGTGGCCGGCGACCACGGCACCGCCGCCGATCGAGCCGCCGGACAGGATGCCCGACACGCGCGTCACCGGGGCTGCGCCCGAGGTGCTCACCGACGTCTCGTCCAGCCTGCCGCTGACCACTGCGCCGCCCAGGCGATCCATCGGCAGATCCGCACAGAGGGCGTCGAGTTCGGCCAGGGTCACGGCCGCCAACGCGGTACCCGCGCGCTCGGTGAACTCCTCCGGCGACAGCGCACCCACGCTCATCGCCGCGGCGAGGATGGCGTTGGCCTCTTCGCGATCGGCCGTGCTGGCCCGCGTCTGTCCTCGCACGTCGTTGCCGAGCGGGACCGGAAAGTACTTGGCGCCATGCGGTTCCTGGGTCACGGGCTCCACCCTAATGGGTGCGGCGTGCGACCGGGCGGCGCCGCGGATCAGCGGGAGCGAAGGTAGTCGCCGACTACCGCGGCGCCCAGACCGTCGAGGTCCGGACTCACCACACGGCCGCCGATGCGGCGGGCGATCTGGTCGACGAAGCGGGCCAGGCCGGGGTCATCGCCCAGCTTGAAGAAGGTGACCTGGGCGCCCATCCGCGAGATGTGGTCGAGTTCGCGGACGGTGAGACCGATGGTCTGCGGATGCGGCGGATAGAAGAAGAACGGCTGGCCGTCCGGCTCCAGGTGCGCGGTGGGTTCACCGTCGGTCACCACCAGCACCACCGGCTGCGCGTTCGGGAAGCGACGCAGATGCCGCTGGGCCAGCATCAGGGCGTGGTGCAGGTTGGTGCCCTGCTCCATGCGCGGTTCCAGGCCGGTCAGCTCGCCCACCGAGGTGTCCCGCGCATAGCGCCCGAACTCGATCAGGTGGAGTTCGTCGGATCGGAAACGCGTGGAGATCAAGTGATTGAGCGCGAGCGCCGTGCGCTTCATCGGCGTCCAGCGGCCCTCCATCACCATCGAGAACGACGTGTCGACGAGCAGCACGACGGCCGCCTGCGGCCGCGCCTCGGTGTCGGTCACCTCCACGTCGCCCATCTCGATCCGCACGCCACCGGAAGCCATGGCGGCCAAGGCGTCGGCACCGTGCGGTGCCGACGACACCGTGCGCAGCACCGCGTTCGAAAGTGTGCGCGTCACATCCCAGGGTTCGGTGTCCCCGTACGCCCACTCGCGGGTGGCGCCGGTCAGTTCGCCGAGGCGGCCCGCGGTGTCCGCGCGCCGCTCCCCCGAGCGCGACGACAGTTGTGCCGCAATGTCTTTCAGGATCGACTCGCCCAGCTGGCGCATCGCCTTCGGCGACAGGCCCAGCCGGCCGTCCGGATCGCGCTGGAAGAAGCCCTGCTCCCGCAGCGCCCGATCGAGCTCGGCGAGGGTGCGCGCGTCGGCGGCGGCCTCGTCGCCGAGCTGCCGCGCGAGGGCGTCCAGGTCGAGGTCTTCCATCTGCGCGCCGGCGTAGGCCTGGGAGAGCTGTTCGGCCAGCTCCTCCAGTTCGCCGATGTCGCGCAGCGCGGCGGCGCCCTCACCCATGCCCATCGACTGATCGCCGGAGAACTCCTGCGACCCATCCCAATTCAGGTCCGGGCGCGCTTCGCGCAGGGCGGAGTCCATCTGCGACAGCTGGTTCATCAGGGCCGGCGAGCCGAAGGCCTGCTGCGAGAGCGCGGCCAACTCGGCCTGCTGCTCCGGACTGAGGGAGTTGAAGAACTGTTGCGCCGCAGCGGATCTGCGCGCCAGGTCGTCGATCAGCTCCTCGGTGTTCTGCGGATTCTCCGGGAAGAACTCACCGTGTTTGTCCATGAACTGTTCGAAGGCCTCGGTGGTGTCCTCGCCGCGATTGTGCGCGTCGAGCAGCTCGTTGAGGTCGGCGAGCATCTCCGAGATCTGTTGCCGGTCTTCGTCGCTCGCCCCCTCCAGTGCCTTCTTCATGCCCGCGAAGCGCTGGTCGAGCGCTTCCCGGCCGAGCAGGTCGGAGATCTGCTGGTACTTCTCCCGCGCCTCCTGGCTGCGCCACTGATAGTCCTGCAGCTCCCGGACGGCCTGGGCGGTGGAGGCCGGCAGGCTGCCGATCTGCATCTCGGCCAGGCGGGCGTCGTCGTCCAGGTCCCGGGCGAGCTGCTTGCGTTCGGCCAGGACCGCGTCGTCGAGCAGCTTGCGGATCTCTTCAAAGGTCCCGTCCAGGTTCCGCGACTTCAGCAGCTCCCGGCGGCGGCGGTTCGCCAGCTCGGCGAGTCGATCGAGGCCGCGCGTCGTCGAACCGCCGCGGCGCAGGAACTCGCGCAGCGCGCGGTCCGGCGAGGTTCCACCCATCACGTCGTCGCCGATGGCCGCGAGTGCCTCCCGCAGATCCACCGGCGGCGCCAGCGGATCGGGGCCGCCGGTGTACCGCTGGTAGCGGGAGCGATGGTGCCGGTTGGTGGTCATGATCAGTCGATTTCGGTGTCGACCGACTCCACGCGGTACACGGTGCGACCGCGCTCGTCGGGTTCCTTGCCGATGCGACGGGCCAGGTACAGCCCTTCCAGCGCGAACTCGACGCCGCTGGCCCGCTCGGCCTCCTCGAGCTCGAGACGTTCGACGAGCTGATCGAGCACCTCGACGACCTCCGGGTCCTCGCCCAACGCGGCGATCACCTCGGCGGCCGGCACGCGGTCGCCGGTCAGCACGGCGTCGCCGCTCTCCAAGCGGTCCACCAGCGGGCGCAGGTCGAGGCCGCCCAGGTCGGCGCGGACCGCATCGGCGGTGGCCTTGCGCAGCAGGTAGTCGAGGATCTCGAGCTCACGGCCCTCTTCGCCGGACTCGAACTCCACCTTGCCGCGCAGCACCTCCACCACGGATTCGAGATCCACCGGGCGGGCCACCGCGAGTTCTTCGCCGACCACCGTGGCACGGTGCAGGGCGGCCGCGGCGACGGTCTCGGCGCCGGCGATCGAGAAGCGCGCCGAGACGCCGGACCGCTGATCGATCGACGGATGCTCGCGCAGGTAGCGCGTGAAGCGCGCCAGGATGCCGATCAGGAACGACGGCACCGTGGCCACCAGATCGGCTTCCTGCTCGATCACGTCCACCTCGTCGTCGAGCTCCAACGGATAGTGGGTGCGGATCTCGGCGCCGAAGCGGTCCTTGAGCGGCGTGATGATGCGGCCGCGGTTGGTGTAGTCCTCCGGGTTGGCGCTGGCCATGACGAGCACGTCGAGCGGCAGCCGCAGGTTGTAGCCGCGGACTTGGATGTCGCGCTCCTCCATCACGTTGAGCATGGAGACCTGGATGCGCTCGGCGAGGTCGGGCAGTTCGTTGATCACGATGAGGCCGCGGTGCGCGCGCGGGATGAGCCCGAAGTGGATGGTCTCCGGGTCGCCCAGGCTGCGGCCCTGCGCCACCTTCATGGGGTCGATGTCGCCCACGAGGTCGGCCACCGAGGTGTCCGGCGTCGCCAGCTTCTCGCTGTAGCGCTCGCTGCGGTGCCGCCATTCGATCGGCAGGTCGTCGCCTGATTCGGTTGCGCGACGGCGCGATTCGGGCAGGATCGGATCGTACGGGTGCTCGTCGAGCTCGGAACCGGCGATCACCGGGGTCCACTCGTCGAGCAGGTTCACCAGGGTGCGCAGCAGTCGGGTCTTGCCCTGGCCGCGCTCGCCCAGCATCACCACGTCGTGCCCGGCGATCAGCGCCCGCTCGAGCTGCGGGATGACCGTCGCCTCGAAGCCGACGATGCCCTCCCACGGGTCGTCGCCTGCGCGCAGCGCGGTCAGCAGGTTGTGGCGGATCTCGTCCCGGACGTCGCGCCGGCGATGGTCACTGGCGCGCAGTTCGCCAAGTGTCGCGGCGGTGGGAGCGGGATTGGCAGCGGTATCGATCACAGTCTCCGAGGGCACGCCGCCCACGCTACCCGTCCGCGCCACGACGGGGTTCGGGTCAGCAGAGGGCCTGCATCGTCGACCCTTCCGGGCGTAGCATCGCGGCATGGCATGGGACGCATTGGACCTGTACACCCACGGCCTCGACTTCTTCTCCGAAGTGGTCGACGCGGTACCCGTCGACAGTTGGAACCGCGCCTCCCCGTGCGCGGGATGGACGGGGAGAGACGTCCTCGGCCACGTCGGCGCCGGGACCGAGATGGGCATCGCGATCCTCTCCGGCAAACCGATGACCTACGAGGCCGTCGATCCGCCCGGCAGTGTGGTGCCCGACGATCCCGCCGCCTGGTGGCGCGACCTGGCCGCCGCAGCGCGCACCGCCCTGGCGACCGTCGAGGACCTCGATCGAGTGGTCGAGTCGCCGGCCGGTCCGCGATCGGTGCGCGACGGGCTGTCGTTCCCGGGGGTGGATCTGTTCCTGCACGGCTGGGATCTCGCGGCCGCCACCGGGCAGAAGGTGGAACTCCCCGCGGAGGCCATCGCGTTCACCGAGCAGATGTTCACGCACATCCCCGATGAGGTGAGCCGGCAGCCCGGAGTCTTCGGACCGGCGCTCGAAGCGCCCGCGGACGCTTCGGCCACGGACCGGTTGCTGTCGTTCACTGGGCGCGACCCGTCGTTCTAGCCCAAGCCGTCGACCAGGGTCTGCAGTTTGGCGTAGCCCTGGTCCACGCCGACTTCCATGCCCGACTTCAGCCAGGCATCGCGACCCTCGAGCGAGTCGACCAGCGACTGCGCATGCAGTCGGGTCCACCCGTCGCCGAGGTCCTCGAAGCGCAGGGTTTCCAGGGAGACGTCGTCGGGCATGCCTTCGAAGGTGAAGGTCTGCACGATCAGGCCCTCGCGCACGGTGTGGAAGCAGCCGCGGAAGCCGTACTCCTCGCCGCCCTCCGGCGCACCGCTCGGGCGAGCGACGTACCGCCACTCCCCGCCGTCGCGCGCGTCCCAGGCCTGCACCAGGGTGTCGAGGCCGTCCGGCCCCACCCAGCGCGCGAAGAGTTCGGGGTCGGTGTGCGCCCGGTGCAGCTGCGCGGGCGTCGCGCGGAAGTCGCGCGTGATGCGGATGAGCGGCAGATTCGGGTCGGCCTCGATGGTGGCCTTCTCGATACGTGTAGCAGTCATGACACTTTTCCTGTCTGTTCGTCGGGCTCCGGCTGTTCCGATTCCTCGTGGCCGAACTCCTGCGCGGGGACGGCGTCCAGGCGCTGGTAGCGCTCCTCCGCGCGACGGCGGTAGCGCTCGATCCAGCCGGTCATCATGTCGAAGACTTCGGCTTCGAGGCGCACCGGTCGTCGTTGGGCGTCACGGCTGCGACTGACCAGGCCTGCCTCCTCGAGCACCTTCAGGTGCCGAGACACCGCTTGCAGACTGATGTCGTACGGCGCCGCCAGGTCGCTGACGGTGGCTTCACCGTCGGTGAGGCGCGCGACGATGTCGCGGCGGGTCGGATCGGCGAGCGCGGCGAACGCGCGGGAGAGTTGATCACTCATGCCGGCACCTCCCGCGATCCATTCTCAACAACTTTGTTGAATACAAGTGAACGCCCCCACGCCCGGGGTTGTCAACACTTTTGTTGAATGCGGCCGGAGGCGGTCAGTCGTGGTCGCCGTCGACATAGAACCAGCGACCGCCTTCGCGCACGAAGCGACTGAGTTCGTGCAGCCGGCCTCGACCGTTCGCGTCGCGATAGACGGCGGTGAACTCGACCGTGCCGCGGTCGTCGAACGGACCACCCGCCGCCGTCGCCTCGACGGCCAGGTGCAGCCAGCGCCGGTCGGGATCCAGCCCCACCCCGACGGGGCGGGTGCTCGGATGCCAGGTGGCGAGCAGGTAGTCCTCATCCCCCACCGCGAAGGCGGTGAAGCGGCTGCACATCAGCGCCCGCGCGGTGGGCGCGACAGCCTCGCCGGCCAAGTACCGCCCGCAGCACGCCGCCAGCACTTCCCCGCTGCCACACGGGCATCTCGTCGAGTCGTTCACGCCCGCCACGCTACGTTCCCGCCCATAGGATCGACATGCGCCCAGGTGAAAGGCCCGCCAAAATCTTTCGAAAAAAGTTTCGACGAACTGTTGTGCGAGCACAATATGAGGCGTAACTTGGAGCTAGACGATGCGGATACCTCTGCCCGTCTGCCGAATCGAGTGGCTGCCGCGACCGACCGTCACGCAGCTCGACCGGTTCACCGCTGTACTCGTTCTCCTACCCGGAGGTGCCCACTCGTGGACGCAGCAGGTCTGACCGAACTCGCCGACTTCATGGTCGACGACGTCACCGACAACAACGACACCGTCGACAATCTGGCGCACTTCCTCGCGCGGGCGCGGGCGGTCGACGATGACCGCGAACTCCTCGCGGTGACCGCGGCGCTGCTGCGACTGCGCAACGTGGTCGACTACTCCCTCGCGGCTGCCTGTGCGGCGATCGAACGGAGCGGTCTGCCCGCCCGCAAGCATGTGCGGTCGGCCGCGGCGATCGTCACCGAACTCGGTGCAGCACCCGCGGTCGCGCACCGAGCGGTCCGCATCGGATGGGCGATCGCCGACGAAGGCCTCCGGGCGGTGACCCGTGGAATCCGCGACGGTGCGGTGTCCGCCGAGAAGGGCGACGCGGTCGTCACCGGCATCGGCCACGTCGAAGGCCGCGTCGTCGACCTCTCCGACGAGGACCGCGCGCGCGTGGTGCATTCGCTGATAGTGCAGACGACTCCGGCGCGCGTGAAGGAGAAGGCCCGCGCGTGGGCCATCAAACTCGCCCCGGTCGAGACCCCCGACGGACAGGTTCCCGTTGCGGAGCGCGACGACCTCAACGAGATGACGATGGACCGGACCGACGACGGCCGCGTCGCCGTGACGATCGACCTGGACACCGTGGCCGCAGAGGAACTGTTCGCCGCGCTGGATCCGCTGACCCGACCGGTTCCCGAACCGGACGGATCGAACGACAAGCGCTCCGCTAAGCGGCGACGAGCCGACGCGATGACCCAGGTGGTGCGGACCTACCTCGCACACTCCGAACGGCCGGAATCGGGCGGCGTTCTGCCGCACGTGACCTTGTCGGTGCCGGCGGCGGTGGTGATGAACGGGCAGGTGCTCGATTCGGTTGCGGGGCAGACGATTTCGATCCCGTTCGCCGGTTCCGATACCGCCGTGCCGTGGCTCGGCTTCGGCGGACCGATCTCCGCACGCACCGCAGAAGTGATCATGTGCGAGGCGTCGGTCGCGATCGCACTGCTCGACGACAACGGCTCCCCACTCAACGTCGGCCGCGAGAAGCGACTGTTCACGCCAGCCATCCGCAAAGCACTCGTCCTCCGTGATCGCGGCTGCGCGTTCCCCGGCTGCGGGCTACCGCCGTCCTGGTGCGACGGCCACCACGTGGACCATTGGGAGCACGGCGGGCAGACCTGCCTCGACAACGGTGTGCTGCTGTGCCGTCGTCACCACATGCTGATTCACCAAAGCGGATGGGAGGTGTTCATCGGCCACGACCGCCACCCCTGGTTCGTGCCACCGGCCGACCCCGAGCACCCGCAGCGCTTCCGGGAACCGATTCCGTCGAATGCCCGCCGGACTCTGACGTTGTTGCCCGGCGCGGCCTGAGTCCGTACCAGCGACGCCTGTTTCACGATCCGAAGTCCCAGCAGCACCAAAAGTGCTGTCCGCCAACAACTCTCGTATCACGCGAGATCTAGAACGTATCTGAATGCAGTGTCGGGAGAGATTTCCCGGCGCGATGTGTTGTTTGAGAATTCCATACTGCGAGCCCTTCGACGGGCTCAGGGACCGGCGAAGGGCGCCGGCCCTGGGCCCGCCGATAGGCGCTGCCCACGACCTGCCGTTGACAGCATCGCCCCCAGGTGTCATGGTTAGTTAGTCGAGTAACTAACCGAAGGACGCGAGCATGATCGACGACGGGCGGCCGCTGTTCCTGCAGATCGCCGACAGCATCGCCGACCAGATCATCGACGGCGACCTGCCCGAGGACGGCCAGGCACCGTCGACCAACGACCTGGCGCGCTTCTACCGGATCAACCCGGCCACCGCGGCCAAGGGCGTGAACCTCCTGGTGGACAAGGGCGTTCTGTACAAGCGTCGCGGGATCGGCATGTTCGTCGCGACCGGCGCGCGGGACGTGCTGCGCGCCGAACGCAGCACCGCGCTCGCCGACCGCTTCCTCGACCCCCTCCTGGCCGAAGCGGCCCGCCTCGGACTGAGCCGCCAAGACGTCATCGACCTCATCAACGCAAGGAGCTAAGACATGTCCGACACCGTCACCGACCCGGCCGTCCGAGTCCGCGAGTTGACCAAGAAGTACGGCCGCACCACCGTGCTCGACGCCATCGACTTCGACATCCCACGCGGCGTGATCTGCGGCCTGTTCGGCCGCAATGGCACCGGCAAGACCACCCTCATGTCGATCCTCACCGCGCAGAACTTCGCGACCTCCGGTCACGCGGAGATCTTCGGCGGCCAGCCGTACGAGAACCCGCGCGTCCTGGAACGCCTGTGCTTTGTCCGCGAAGGCCAGCGCTACCCCGACGATGCGAAACCCAAGCACGCCTTCGCAACCGCCGCACTCTTCTTCCCGAACTGGAACGACGACCTCGCCGCCCAGCTCATCGAGGACTTCCGGCTGCCGGTGAACACCCGAATCAAGAAGCTCTCCCGCGGCCAGCACTCCGCGGTCGGCATCATCATCGGCCTGGCCTCCCGCGCCGAGATCACGTTCTTCGACGAGCCGTACCTCGGCCTGGACGCCGTCGCCCGGCAGCTCTTCTACGACCGGCTACTCACCGACTACGCCGACCATCCGCGCACCGTCGTCATCTCCAGCCACTTGATCGATGAGATCGCCGACCTCATCGAGCAGGTACTGGTGCTCGACGACACGAAGGTGGTGATCGATGAAGCCGCCGATGACCTGCGCAACCGGGCCGTCACCGTGGTCGGCCCGGAAGCCGCGGTCGACGAGTTCATCGTCGGCCGCGAAGTACTGCACCGCGAACGCCTCGGCCCGGTCGCCTCCGTCACCGTGCTCGGTGCCCTCAACGACGACGAGCGGCAGGCCCTGGCCCGCGCCGGACTGACCACCATGCCGGTGTCGCTCCAGGAACTGATCGTGCGGCTCACCCAGGGGCCGCGCCCCGGACTCTCCACCCCCTCCGATCTCGACGCAGGAGCGCAACGATGAACCGCACCGCCAATGTGGTCCGCATGCAGCTGATCAACCGCCAGACCTTCGTCTGGACACCACTGCTGATCTTGTCCGCATCGTTCGCCATCACACTCGCGGTCTTCGGCATCATCGCCGCCGCCGTCAGCACACCGATCACCGAACCGATGTACAGCGGTGCCGTCCAGGCCCCACTCTGGTATTTCGCCGTGGTGGGCATCCAGTCCCTGTATCTGGGATTTCCGTTCTCCCAGGCGATGAGCGTGAGCCGCCGCGAATTCTTCACCGGCACCATGCTGACCGCCGCAGGCACCGCGCTCGGACTCTCCGCGATCTACCTGATCGGCGGCGTCATCGAACAAGCCACCGACGGGTGGGGCATACACGGCTACTTCTTCCGGCTTCCGTGGCTGTGGGATCAGGGCCCGTGGGCGGCAGCACTCTTCTACTTCACCGGGTCCATGCTCGTGTTCCTCATCGGCTTCCTCGGCGCGACGGTCTACCAGCGCTTCGGCTTGCTCTGGCTGATCGTCGGGCTCGTCGGAGTGGCCGCCGTGCTCGTTCTAGCCGCGCTCGGGATCACCCTCACCGACTCGTGGTCGGCCGTCGGCCGCACCCTGGCGCACGCCGAAGCGCTGTACGTGGCGTTGATCGGCGTCGGTGTGGCCGCGGTGCTGGCCGGCCTGAGTTACCTCACGCTGCGGCGCGCGACCCCCTGACTCCGTACCGCGTCAGCCGCCGAACCCCAGCCACAGGGCCAGTCCCAGTCCGGCCACGCCGATCGCGATACGCAACGGTGCGGCCGGGAGGCGTTCGACGATGGGCGGTCCCACCCAGCCGCCGATCAGACAACCGGCCCCCATCGCGAGCGCACCGCCCCAGTGCACGTCCGAGAAGATGATGAAACCGACCGCAGCCACCGCGTTGGCGATACCGAGCAGCGCCGACTTGAGCAGCGTGGCCCGCCAGAGCGGCAGACCGGTCAGTACCATCGCCAGCGCCACGAACATCACGCCGGCACCGGCGCCGAAGTAGCCGCCGTAGATCGACACCACGAACACGCCGACCAGCCACCAGGCGGGATGCTCGGCACGATCACCGACGCGGGCGCGCAGTCGCGGCTGCAGCAGCAGTGCGATGGCGGCCACCGCCACCAGATACGGCACCACCACTTCGAAAACCGACGACGGCGCCAACATCAGCGCCCCGGCGCCGACGGCACCACCGACGAGGGCGATCAGCGACGCCCGGGCCAGCGGTTTGCCGCCGTCCTCGGCCAGGAGCACCCGACCGGACTTGGCGAAGCTCCCCACGCCCACCGCCACCAGCGCCACCGTGTTGGTGACGTTCGCGGTCATCGGCGACAGCCCGGCCATCAGCAGCGCCGGGTAGCTGATGATCGATGCCAGTCCGGTCGCGTAGCCGACGGCACCGGCCGCGATGCCGGCGAGCACCAGCACCAGAATGTCGAGAAGACTCATGCTGTTTCCGTGCTCACCGGCGAGCAGCCGAACTTTTGTGTCCTCGAAGGCCCCTCACAGGTACCTTCGCGGACATAGAACTGCCGATCAGTGCGCGAAGTGCCGGGCACCCGTGAAGTACATGGTGATGCCCGCGGCCTGCGCGGCCTCGATGACCTCGTTGTCGCGGACCGAACCGCCGGGCTGCACCACGGCGCGCACACCGGCGTCGATGAGGACCTGCAGTCCGTCCGGGAACGGGAAGAAGGCGTCCGAGGAGGCCACCGAACCGCGGGCGCGGTCACCGGCGCGATTGACCGCGAGGTGCGCGGAATCGACGCGGTTCACCTGGCCCATGCCGACACCCACCGAGGCGCCGTCGTGTGCCAGCAGGATCGCGTTCGACTTCACCGCGCGCCCCGCGCGCCAGGCGAAGGCCAGGTCGGCGAGGGTCTGCGCGTCGGCGGGCTCGCCCACCGCAAGGGTCCAGTTGGCCGGGTCGTCGCCCTCGGCGTCGAGCACGTCGCGGGCCTGCAGCAGTGCGCCGCCGGAGATCGGGCGCAGCTCGATGCCGGACTCGGTGGGCGGCTGGGCCACCAGGATACGGACGTTCTTCTTGCGCGAGAGCACCTCCACGGCACCGTCGGCGTAACCCGGGGCGATGATGACCTCGGTGAAGATCTCCGCCACCTGCTCGGCCATCTGCACCGAGACCTCGCGGTTGGCGGCGATCACGCCGCCGAAGGCGCTGACCGGGTCGCACTCGTGCGCCTTGCGGTGTGCCTCGGCGATGTCGGCGCCGATCGCGATACCGCACGGGTTGGCGTGCTTGATGATCGCGACGGCCGGCTCGGTGTGGTCGAAGGCGGCGCGCCAGGCGGCGTCACCGTCGGTGTAGTTGTTGAACGACATCTCCTTGCCGTGCAACTGCTCGGCCTGCGCCAGACCCGCCGGGCCACCGTGGTTGGTGTACAGCGCCGCGCTCTGGTGCGGGTTCTCGCCGTAGCGCAACACCGCACTGCGATCCCAGGTGGCGCCGGTCCACACCGGGAACGACGACTCGGCGTCGGGGGCCACCACGCTGCTCATCCAAGAGGCGACGGCCACGTCGTAGTCGGCGGTGTGGCGGAAGGCCTTGGCGGCCAGCGCCTGCCGCTGCGCGAGGTCGAAGCCGCCGGCGGTGACAGCCGCGGCGACCTGCGCGTAGTCGCTCGGGTCCACCACCACGGCCACCGACGGGTGGTTCTTGGCGGCGGCACGGACCATCGACGGTCCGCCGATGTCGATCTGCTCGACGCACTCGTCAGGCGTCGCGCCGGAGGCCACCGTCTCGGTGAACGGGTACAGGTTGACGCACACCAGCTCGAACGGCTTGATGTCCAGGTCGGCCAGCTGCGCGAGGTGGTCGTCCTTGCGGGTGTCGGCCAGCACGCCCGCGTGCACGCGCGGATGCAGGGTCTTGACCCGGCCCTCCAGGCACTCCGGGAAGCCGGTCAGCTCGCTGACCTCGGTCACCGGCACACCGGCGGCGGCGATGGTCTTCGCGGTGGAGCCGGTGGAGACGATCTCCACGCCCGCCGCGTGCAGCGCGGTCGCCAGCTCGGCGAGGCCGGTCTTGTCATAGACGCTGACCAGCGCCCGTCGGATCGGCCGAGTGCCTGCGGATGCGTTCACGAGATTTGTGCCTTTCGTCCATCGGTGACCACACCTCGGGTCACCACGGCCTCCACCACGTCCGGGAGGAGTTCACGTTCTGAGATCTTGATGCGTTCGTGCAGGGTGTCGACGGTGTCGTCGGGCAGCACCGGGACCGTGGCCTGCGCCAGGATGGGGCCGGTGTCCACGCCGCCGTCCACCAGGTGCACCGTGGTGCCGGTGACCTTGACCCCGTAGGCCAGCGCGTCGGCCACCCCGTGCGCGCCGGGAAAGGCCGGCAGCAGCGCCGGGTGGGAGTTCACCACGCGACCGGCGAAGCGGCCAAGGAAGGCGGGCCCGAGGATCTTCATGAAGCCGGCCGTCACCACCCAGTCCGGTGCGAAGCGGTCGACCTCGGCCAACAGCTGCCGGTCCCAGGCGTCGCGATCGGGATGGTCGCCGAGACGACAGACCACCACGGGGAGGTCGGCGGCCTCGCCGATCTCGCGGGCCGCGCAGTCGCGATCGATCACCACAGCCGCCACCCGGAAGGACGACGACGGCGCGGCGGCGCGCTCGATCAGCGCGGCCAGCAGCGAACCGGTACCCGAAGCCATCGCCACGATGGGCACGCGCGAGTCCGACCGGTTGTTCACGCCCTGGATTTTAGTGTCCCGGGTCTGTGCTCTGCCGCTCGGGTGCGTCAGTCGACGCCTCGACCTCGTCGGATGTGACGGGGAGCTCCTCGGTCACCGCGCCCGGCATGTCGGGTTCGACGTCTTCGTCCTCGACTTCCGCGGCCTCGACGACGTCTGCATCCTCGTCGAAATCCTCGTCGACGTCGGCCTCGGCGGCGTCGGTCTCGTCGTCCTCGTCCTCGTCGTCGGTGTCGGTGTCGGTGTCCGCAGCGGTGTCCAGGTCCGGATCCTCGACGATCTCCAGGTCCGCGAACTCCGCATCCTCGGCCAGCAGCCGGTCCAGGTCGAAGTCGTCGTCGGACCCCGCCTCCGCGTCGCCGAACCAACTGGCCGGCGCCACCCGGTGGACCCCCGCGGTCACCGCGCCGAGGATCGCGATCCACGCGAAGGTGTAGACCCCGGCGAGCGGTGCGCTCACGCCCACCCGGCCGAGTTCGCCGACTGCGCCGCCCGACATGCCGCAGGCCAGCACCACCAGCGCGGCGCACGTCGCGGCGGCGACGCCGACGGCGCGCAGGTGCTTGGCGATGTCGTAGCTTCGGCAGTACCAGCCGACGGCCACCCCGACGGCCACCGGCACGACGAAGACGAACGCGCCCAGCGGGCCCATGCTCGACTCGGGAAGCAGCCCCAGGATCGGCAGCGGCGGCACGGCACCGGGATGCACGCTGATCGCGTCGATGGTCGCGGTGCCGACCTGCACGCTGGCACCGACGGCCACACCGAGCGCGCCGACCACCACGTTCGGCAGGTACAGGATCGACAGCAGAATGAGGCCGAGGTAGCCGTCGAAGGAATTGCCGGTCGCGATCAGCTCACCGATCCGGTCCCATTTGACCAGGCCCGCGATCACCACCAGCGCCAGGCCGCCACCGAGCAGCCCGGCGAAGGCCAGCAGCCCGGCGCGTCCGCCCACGCGGTCGGCCACCGGGAACTCGTACATCGCCAGCAGCGGCTGCACGCAGCGGCGGGTCGTGCCGATCGCCACGCCGATACCCTGCACCAGCAGCGTGAAGGCGAAGGCGGGCAGCGGCGCGGGCTGACCGAGCGCGGACACGGCCGCGCCATCGGCCACCACGGCCAAGGCCAAGGCGGTCCACACCAGTGGTCCGGCCAGCGCGGCACCGGCGATCGTCGCCACTTCCTGCAGGCTGTCGACCTCGCGGCAGGCCCGCGCGGTGCCCATCGCGACGGCCGCGATCAGCACCATGGTCGGCAACATCGGCAGTACGCCGACGGTCACCCCGCCGACGGTCAACGGCACCTGGTTCACCGCCAGCCACGCGGCCGCCGACTGGCTGCTGAGCCCGCCGAACGCGCCGCCGGCCAGCAGCTTGGTCACGGTGAGCACCAGCGCCAGGACCACGGTGGTGAGCACCGGCACCAGCAGCGCGACCTTCAGCAGGTTCCAGGTGGCCGTCCGGCCGACCTGGTGCTCGCCACGCCGAGCGACCCGTCCCTGTCGGAGACGGGTGACCAGAGGTTCGGTGGTTGCAGGCATCGCTATCGAGGGTGGCACGTCCGACGGCGCGCTCGAAGGGGCCACGCCGCAGCGACCGAAATTGTGATCGGCGCTGGGCGGGGATGCCGAACGCCGCCGCCCCGGCGGGGCGACGGCGTTCGGCGAAGATACTGCCGGTGCGCGGCAGCCTACTTGCTGGTGCCGTCCGAGCTCTCACCCGAGGTCTCGGTGGACGCCGACGTGTCGGGCAGACCGAAGAAGGTGGTCGCCGAGCTGTCATCGGCCGGGGTGCCCGGATCCGACGACTGGCCGGCGGTCGGCAGCGGGTTGTAGGTGGTCGCAGCGTCGCTGCCGGTCACCGAGGTCGCGGCGTCGTGCGCGGGGCCCGAGCCGTACGAGGGGGTCGAACCGTAGGAGGGGGTCGAACCGTACGAGGGCGCAGCACCGTAGGAGCTGGTCGACGGCGCACTCTGGTCGTAGGCCGGGGTGGCCGGCTGACCGTACGACGCGGCGGGTGCCGCACTGCCGTAGGCGGCCGGTGCGGCAGCGGCAGGCGCCGCAGCGCTCGGGGCCGGTGCGGTCTTGAGGTACTCGGCCTCCACCAGCAGCCAACCGACCGCTGCCAGCGCGCCGACCACGGTGAAGATCAGCAGCACGATGGCACCGGCACCGGTGTCGGCGCCTTCCCAGGCGTCCGAGCCCGCGAACATGAAGATCGTGACCATGGCCGCGGTGATGCTCAGCGCGGCGATTCCGGCGACCAACTGCTTGGTCGCGCCGGCCACCAGGGTGAGGAGCGCCAGAATGCCTGCCACGGCGAAGATGATCCACGGCGCCACGTAGAGCGTGTCGAAGAGCTTGATGGATTCGCTGGTGCGGCGGCCCCCGGCCGTGACAGCCGGCATGAAGCCGCAGAACAGCATGATCACGCCGAGGGCGCCCACCACTGCCGACAGGATCATCGGCGTGTTGTGCGGCAAGCCCTGCGACGGCGGCTTGGGCGCGGCGTACTGCTGCTGCTGACCGTACTGCTGCTGGCCGTACTGCTGCTGGGCCTGCTGGCCGTACTGCTGCTGACCGTACTGGCCGGTGCCGTACTGCTGGCCTTGACCGGAATCGCCCTGGCCGTAGCTCGGGCCTTGCGGATAAGTCACAGAGGTTCTCCTGGCTTGAGGAACGGCCACCGTCGTCAACGATGACCCGCGAACTGCATCCACGCTAGTACAGACACCTCGCGGCGCGTCGTTCCGGCGCAGCGATACGTCACCAACGATGGGCGGCGCCGCGCTCGCGATACCAGTCGATCAGGTCCGGGTCGTCGATCGACTTCGGGTCGACGTTCACGTCGTCGCGCCCGGCCAGAATCGCGGTGACCGGCACCTCCAGCTTCTTGCCGGTGCGGGTGTGCGGAATGCCCGGGGCCACGATGATCTCGTCCGGGACGTGCCGCGGCGACAGTCGCGTCTTGACGTCCGCGGCCACCTGCTTGACCAGTTCGTCGGTGAGCTCGGCGCCGGGCACCAGGGTCACGAACATCGGCATCCAGTAGGCGCCGTCCGGACCGTCGACGCCCAGCACGAAGGCCTCGGCGATCTGCTCGACGCCCTCGACCACCTCGTAGATGTCGGCCGACCCCATCCGGATGCCGTGCCGGTTCAAGGTGGCATCACTGCGGCCGTGGAACAGCAGCGAGCCGCGGTCGGTGACGGTGACCCAGTCGCCGTGCCGCCACACCGGATGCGGCAGCGGACGGTCCCATTCGTGGTCGAAGTAGGCGGCGCGGTAGCGGGCCTGGTCGTCGTCGTTCCAGAACGAGATCGGCATGGACGGCATCGGCGCGGTGACCACCAGCTCGCCCACCTCGCCGATCAGCGGCTGCGCATCCGGCGACCAGCTCTCGAGCGCGACGCCGAGATGGCGCACCGACAGTTCGCCAGCCACCACCGGCACGCCGTCGCTGCCACCGGCGAAGGCGCTGACGATGTCGGTGCCGCCGCTGACCGACGAGATCGGCAGGCCGGCGTCGACGTTCTGGTACACCCACTCGAACAGGTCGGCGGGCAGGGTGGATCCGGTGCTGCCGAGCGTGGCGAGAGCCGACAGATCATGGTCGCGGCCGGGCACCAACCCGGCCTTGCGCGAGGCGTTGAGCTGTCCGGGACTGGTGCCGAAGAAGGTGACGTGCTCGTCGGCGACGATCTGCCACAGCCGGTCGGCGTCCGGGTACAGCGGCGAGCCGCTGTAGGTGACGATCCGCGCACCCACCAGCAGCCCGGCCACCTGGTAGTTCCACATCATCCAGCTGAGCGCCGTGTGCCAGAAGAAGACCGACTTCGAGTCGAGCCCGCAGTGCAGGGCCGTTTCCTTCAAGTGCTCCACCAGGACGCCGCCGTGCCCGTGCACGATGCCCTTCGGGCGGCCGGTGGTGCCGGAGGAGAACAGCACCCACAGCGGATGGTCGGCGGCCACCTTCACCGACGGCATCGTGCGCGAGGTGTCGGTGACGACGGCGGACCACGCTGTCTCGGCCGCGCTGTCCTCGGCGCCGACCTGGATGTGCAGGACCACGTCCTCGAGGAGCCCGGCCAGTTCGGCGCTCTCGGCCCGTTTGTCGACGTCCTTGCCGTTGAAGCGGTAACCGGCGCAGGTGAACAGGGCCTTCGGGCGCAACTGCTCCAAGCGGCCGGCCGCACCCTCGGGCGCGTAGTCCTGGCCGCAGCCCGACCAGATCGCGCCGAGCGACGCCGTGGCCAGGAAAGCGATCGCGGCTTCCGGAATGTCGGGCAGGTAGGCGGCGACCACATCGCCCTCCCCGATCCCGGCGTCGGCGAGCGCCGCCGCGACCGCGGCCACCAGGCCCGGCAGCTCGCGCCAGGCGATCTCGGTGCGGTTGCCGGCCTCGTCGAGCCCGACGATCGCGGCGCCGTCCCGATCGCAATTGCGCAGGACCGCATCGACGTAGTTCAACCGAACCCCGGGGAACCAGGCGGCATCCGGCATCACCGCATCGGCCAGCACTGCCGCGTCGCCGTCGGCGAGCGGCTCGGCGGCGACGTCGTCGAGGTCGAAGAAGTCCCACACGGCGCGCCAGAAGCCGGGCAGCTCGGTCACCGAGTACTGCCACACGTCGTCGTACGACGACAGTGTGCGACCGGTCCGCTCGCGGAGCTGGGCGACGAACTGCTCATAGGGTGTCGCCGAGGCGGCGGGGTGCTCACTCATGGGTCCTACTTCACTCTCTACACAGGTGTTTACGGCTCGAGGCCGAGGAGGTCGATGGCCTGCTCGCGCATCTCCACCTTGCGCACCTTGCCGGTCACGGTCATCGGGAAGCTGTCGACGATATGCACGTACTTGGGGATCTTGTGGCGGGAGATGGAGCCGGTGGCGAACTCGCGCAGACTCTCCGCGGTCATCGGCGCAGCGCCCTCGCGCAACTGCACCCAGACCATCAGTTCCTCGCCGTACTTCTCGTCGGGCACCCCGATCACCTGCGCGTCGACGATGTCCGGGTGGGTGTAGAGGAACTCCTCCACCTCGCGCGGGTAGATGTTCTCGCCACCGCGGATCACCAGGTCCTTGATGCGGCCGGTGATGCGGACATAGCCGTCGTCGCCCATCACCGCGAGGTCACCGGTGCGCATCCAGCCGTCGTCGGTGATCGCCTCGGCGGTCTTCACCGGATCGTTGCGGTAGCCGAGCATCACCGAGTAACCGCGGGTGCACAGCTCGCCGGCCTCGCCGCGCGGCAGTTGCTCGCCGGTCGCCGGATCCACCACCTGGATCTCCAGGTGCGGGCCCACTCGGCCCACGGTGCCGACGCGCAGTTCCAGCGGATCGTCCATGCGGGTCTGCGTGGACACCGGGCTGGTCTCGGTCATGCCGTAGCAGATCGACACCTGCGACATGTGCATCTCGTCGAGCACCCGACGCATCACCGACTCGGGGCAGGTGGAGCCGGCCATGATGCCGGTGCGCAGCGAACTCAGGTCGAACGTCCGACCGGAGTCGAGCAGCGCGAGTTCGGCGATGAACATGGTCGGCACGCCGTACAGGCTGGTGCAGCGGTACTTCTCCACCGCCGCCAGGGTGGCGGCCGGATCGAAGGCCGGCGCCGGGATCACCATGGTGGCACCGTGCGAGGTGGCCGCCAGGTTGGCCATCACCATGCCGAAGCAGTGGTAGTACGGCACCGGCGTGCAGATGGAGTCGTCCGCGGTGTACTCGAGCAGCTCGCCTACCAGGTAGCCGTTGTTGCCGATGTTGCGGTGCGAGAGCGTGACGCCCTTCGGGTTGCCGGTGGTGCCCGACGTGTACTGGATGTTGATCGGATCCTCGGCGCGCAGCGTGGCCGCGGCCGCAGCCAGCTCGTCGAGCTCGGACTCGGTCGGCGGGACCAGCAGTTCGTCGAACTCCGGCGACTCGAACAGGATCACGGTCCGCAGTTCGGGCACCTCGGCCCGCACGTCGTCGAGCATCTGCGCGTAGGCCGAATCGCGGAATGCGGTGGCCGACAAGGCCACCGACGCGCCGGACTGGTTGAGTGCGTAGGCCACCTCGTGCCGACGGTACGACGGGTTGAGCACCACCAGGACGACGCCGGCCTCGGCCGCCGCGAACTGGGTCATCACCCACTCCCACCGGTTCGGCGCCCACAGCGCCAGCCGATCGCCGGGCACCATGCCCAGTCGACGCAGGCCGGCGGCGAGCGCGCGCACCTGCGCGTGGAACTCGGCGTAGGTCCACTGGCGGCCCGCCCCGTCGTCGGCGGCCGCGTCGATCAACGCCATCGAATCCGGGTGCGCGGCAGCGGTTTTCGCGAGCGTGACACCGATGGTGTCTTCCAGCAGCGCCGGGGTGCTCTCGCCCTTGGCGTACGACAGTTCGCTCATCACAGTTCCTCTCCGACGCGGCGCAGCACCGCGACCGCCTGTCCGAAGACGGGCGCGTCGACCATCTGTCCTTCGAATGCGAACACTCCGCCGCGGAACTCCTCGGCGGCGGCGAGCAGACGCCGCGCCCACGCCACTTCCTGCGGGGACGGCGCGTAACCGTCGCGGACCACTTTGGCCTGCGACGGGTGGATGCAGGCGGTACCGGCGAAGCCGAGGGCCACGGCGTCGCGGACCTCCAGGTCCAGGCCGACCACGTCGGCGATGTCGACGTGCACCGCGTCGATGGCGGCCTTGCCGAAGGCGCCGGCGGCCAGGCGGACGCGGGCCCGCGCGAAGCGCGGGACGTCGCGGTAGGCGCCGGCCCCGGGCTCGGAGTCGCCGAACCGACTGGACTTGCCGCCCAAGCCGACGACGAGATCCTCGGCGCCCCACATCAGGCCCACGCAGTTGTCGACCGCGGCGATCTCCTCGCAGCGCACCACCCCCAGCGGGGTCTCGATGAGGGCGACCACCGAGTAGTCGAGTCCGGCGACGACGGCCGCGTCCTGCGCCTTGGCCAGCATGATCACGCGGTACTCGGTCTGTGCCAGGGCGGCCAGGTCGGCGGCGTGCTCGGCGGTGTCGGCCGCGTTGACGCGCACCACTACGCGCGCCGGATCCAGCGGGGTGTCGACCAGCGCCTGGCGGGCGGCGGCCTTGTTCTCCGGGGACACGGCGTCCTCGAGATCGAGGATCACCACGTCGGCGCGCTCGGCCGCCTTCGCGTAGCGCTCGGGTCGGTCGGCCGGGCAGAACAGCAGGGCCGGTCCGGCCGGGAGCCAGCCGTACTCAGTGGGGGCGTCGGTCATCATTGTCCTTCGGGATCGAGACGTACCAGGGTGGAACGGGAGGCACGGGCCACCACGACGCCGTGCTGATTGCGGCCGATGTGGGTCAGCGACACCACACCCTCCCCCGGCCGCGACGTGGACACGCGCTTGCCGGTGCACTCGGTCTCCGCGTACAGCGTGTCGCCGGCGAACATCGGTGCGGGGAAGGCGATGTCGGAGAACCCGAGGTTGGCCACCAGGGTGCCCTGCGTCAGCTGCGCCACCGACAGGCCGACGATCGTCGACAGCGTCAGCATCGAGTTGATCAGGCGCTGGCCGTCGAATCCGGGCTGGGCCGCCGACCACGCCGCATCCAGGTGCAGCGCCTGGGTGTTCATGGTCAGCGTGGTGAACAGGACGTTGTCGGCCTCGGTGAGGGTGCGGCCCGGCCGGTGCTCGTAGATCGCGCCGACTTCGAATTCCTCGAACCACAGGCCGCGCTGGGTGATGCGCACGCCGGACGAGGCGGCGTCGGCGCTCATGCCGGCAGTCCGAGCGAGCGCGCGATCAGCATGAGCTGCACCTCGGTGGTGCCTTCGCCGATCTCCAGGATCTTGGAGTCGCGGTAGTGCCGCGACACCGTGTACTCGTTCATGAAGCCGTAGCCGCCGTGGATCTGCGTGGCCATGCGCGCGTTGTCCATCGCGGCCTCGCTGGAGATCATCTTGGCGATGGAGGCCTCCTTCTTGAAGGGCTTGCCCGCCAGCATCTTCGCCGCGGCGTCGTAGTAGGCGGTGCGCGCCGCGAAGGCCCGGGCCTCCATCCGCGCGATCGCGAACGAGATCGACTGGTACTGGTCGATCGACTTGCCGAACGACTGCCGCTCGGCGGCGTACTTGATCGACTCGTCGACGCAGCCCTGCGCCACACCGGTGGCCAGACCGGCGATCGCGATGCGTCCCTCGTCGAGGATGGACAGGAAGTTGGCGTAGCCGCGGCCGCGCGTGCCCAGCAGGTTCTCCCGCGGCACCCGGACGTCGGTGAAACTCAGCGGATGGGTGTCCGAGGCGTTCCAGCCGACCTTGTCGTAGGCCGGTTCCGCGACGAAGCCGGGCGTGCCCGCGGGCACGATGATGGTGGAGATCTCCTTGCCGCCGTCCGGGCGGGTGCCGGTGACCGCGGTGACGGTGACCAGCGAGGTGATGTCGGTGCCGGAGTTGGTGATGAACTGCTTGCCGCCGTTGATCACCCATTCGTCGCCGTCCTCGACGGCGGTGGTGGCGGTTGCGCCGGCGTCGCTGCCCGCGCCCGGTTCGGTGAGTCCGAAGCCGGCCAGCCGCTTGCCCTCGGCGAGGTCGGGCAGCCACCGCTGTTTCTGCTCCTCGGTGCCGAACTTGTAGATGGGCATGGCGCCGAGGCCGACGCCGGCCTCCAGGGTGATGGCCACCGACTGGTCCACCTTGCCGAGTTCTTCGAGCGCAAGCGCCAGGGCGAAGTAGTCGCCGCCCATGCCGCCGTACTCCTCGGGGAACGGCAGGCCGAACAGGCCCATCTCGCCCATCTGCTTCACCACGTCGTACGGGAACGACTTCTCCTTGTCGTGCTTGTACGACACCGGGGCCACCACCTGCTGGGCGAAGTCGCGCACGCTGCCGATGAGGTCGGTGTATTCCTGGCTCAGTTCCATCTGGGAAGTACCTTCTTGATCGTGGTGTTTCTAGGGCTGACGTTAGTGACTGACCGCGTGTGGACACGGCCTACTGCCGGGTAATGACTCAGGCCTCATTCTCGACGACGACCTGCGCCAGCATCTGCTGGGCATCCACCTTCTGCCCGACCTTGACGGCGATCGACGCGACGCCGGCGGCTGGAGCACGCAGAGTGTGCTCCATCTTCATGGCCTCGACCACCACCAGCGGATCACCGGCCGCGACCGCGGTGCCGTCGACGCCCGGGACGGCGACGACGGTGCCCGGCATCGGGCTGCGGACGTCACCGGCCGCCTCGGCGTCGTCGGTGTCGGCCAGGGTGTGGGCCAACTGCATCACCCAGGTGCCGTCCTCGCCGGACACCCAGCGCGCCGTCGACGACGTCTGCTGGACCACCCAGCGGGCGCCGATGCCGTTGCAGCGCACGGTGACCGCGTGCTCGCCGCGCGGACGGAGGTAGACGGTGCCCTGCCAGACCTCGGCGTCGTCGTCGCCGGTGATGGTTACCTCGGCGTGCAGGGTGCGGGTGTCCGAGTCGGTGACCAGCGCCGAGACCCGGTAGGTCCGACCGTCGCAGACGAGGCGGGTGACGATGGGCGACGGCACGCCGATCCGGAAGGCCACCGCGCTGGTCCACACGTCGTCGGCGTCGCCGAGGTCGAGGGTGCCGAGCGCGCCGGCCACCAGGGCGGCGGGAGTGGGCGTCGGGGCGGCGTAGTCCACCACGAGGCGGTCGAGCAGTTCGGTGTCGAGTTCGCCGGCACGCACCCGCGGCTGCCCCAGCACGTAGCGGCAGAAGTCGATGTTGGTGCCGACGCCGACCAGCGCGGTGTCGGCGAGCGCCTCGTCGAGCCGGTCGAGCGCCTCGGTGCGGTCGGCGCCGTGGCAGATGATCTTGGCCAGCATCGGGTCGTAGTCGGACCCGATCACCGAGCCCTCGTCGATGCCCGAGTCGATCCGGACGTGCGACGCCAGGCCGGTGGGCCACCGCAGCGTACGGACGGCACCGCCGGTCGGCAGGAAACCCTGCGCCGGGTCCTCGGCGTAGATGCGCGCCTCCACCGCGTGGCCGGTGAGCACCACGTCGTCCTGCGCGATGGTCAGGACCTCGCCGCGGGCCACCCGCACCTGCTGCTCCACCAGGTCCACGCCGGTGACCATCTCGGTGACCGGGTGCTCCACCTGCAGGCGGGTGTTCATCTCCATGAAGTAGAAGTCGTCGGGCGCGGAGGCCGAGACGATGAATTCGACGGTGCCTGCGCCGGTGTAGCCGACGCTGCGGGCCGCATCGCAGGCGGCCGCCCCGATGCGGGCGCGCGTCTCGGGGGTCAGCAGCGCCGACGGCGCCTCCTCGATGACCTTCTGGTGGCGGCGCTGCAGCGAGCACTCGCGCTCGCCGAGGTGGATCACGTTGCCGTGCTCGTCGGCCAGCACCTGCACCTCGATGTGGCGCGGGGTCAGCACGAAGTGCTCGAGGAACAGCGCGTCGTCGCCGAAGGCCGACGCGGCTTCGCGACGCGCGGTGATGAGTGCGGCCGGGAGCTCGGCGGGATCGTCGACGCGGTGCATGCCCTTGCCGCCGCCGCCCGCGCTCGGCTTGATGAGGACGGGGAACCCGATGCCGGGCGCGGCCGCGATCAGTTCCTCGTCGGTGAGGCCCGGGCGGGACAGGCCCGGCACCACCGGGACGCCGCGTTCGGTGACCGCGGCGCGCGCGGTGATCTTGTCGCCCATGGTCGCGATGGCCTGCGCCGGCGGGCCGATGAACGCGATGTCGGCGGCGGCCAGCGCGGCGGCGAACTCCTGGTTCTCGGAGAGGAAGCCGTAGCCGGGGTGCACGGCATCGGCGCCGGTGGCGCGGGCGGCCTCGACGACCTTGGCGATGTCGAGGTAGCTCTGCGCGGCAGGCGCCGGGCCGAGTCGGACGGCGATGTCGGCGGCCCGCACGTGCGGGGCGTGTGCGTCGGCGTCGGAGTACACCGCGACCGAGCGGATGCCCATGGTGCGCAGGGTGTCGATCACGCGGCAGGCGATCTCGCCGCGGTTGGCCACCAGCACGCTGCGGATGGTGCGCGGGCTCGCGGTGGCGGTGGAAACAAGTGCGGTTGTCATCGGTGAAGTCCTGTGGTCGTCGCGAAGGGGCGGGTCCGGTGTGCGGGTGGGCCGATCACATGCGGAAGACGCCGTTGTTGACGTCGCCCAGCGGTGCGTGGCGGCAGGCTTCGAGCGCCAGGCCGAGCACGGTGCGGGTGTCGGCGGGGTCGATGATCCCGTCGTCCCAGAGTCGGGCGGTGGAATAGTACGAGTCCGACTGCGTCTCGAACTGCTTGCGGATCGGCTCCTTGAAGGCCTCCTCGTCCGCGGCCGGCCACTGTTCGCCGGAGCGTTCATACTGGCCGCGGCGCACCGTGGCGAGGGTGTCGGCCGCCTGCGGGCCGCCCATCACCGAGATACGGGCGTTGGGCCACATCCACAGGAAGCGCGGCGAGTAGGCCCGGCCGCACATCGAGTAGTTGCCTGCGCCGAAGGAACCGCCGATGATCACGGTCAGCTTGGGCACGCGCGCGCAGGCGACGGCGGTGACCATCTTGGCGCCGTTCTTGGCGATGCCGCCCTCCTCGTACTGGCGACCCACCATGAAGCCGGTGATGTTCTGCAGGAAGATCAGCGGGATCCGGCGGCGATCGCACAGCTCGATGAAGTGCGCGCCCTTCTGCGCGGACTCGGAGAACAGGACGCCGTTGTTGGCGACGAAGCCCACCGGGTGGCCGTGGACAGTGGCGAACGCGGTGACCAGCGAGGTGCCGTAGCCGGCCTTGAACTCGGTGTATTCGCCGCCGTCGCTGAGGGTCTCGATCACCTCGCGCACGTCGTACGGGATACGCGGATCGGTGGGAACCGCGTCGTACAGGTCGGTCTGCGGGCGGATCGGCGCGACGGTCGCGGTGGTCTCCCACTGCGCCGGGTCCTGCGGGCCGAACGTCGCGACGATCTCGCGGACCTTGGCCAGCGCCTGCTCGTCGTTGTCGACGAGGTGGTCGGTGACGCCGGAGACGGTGGAGTGCATGGTGCCGCCGCCGAGGTCTTCGGCGGTGACGTCCTCACCGGTGGCCGCCTTCACCAGCGGCGGACCGGCCAGGAAGATGGTGCCCTGGTTGCGGACGATGACGTTCTCGTCGCTCATCGCCGGGACGTAGGCGCCGCCGGCGGTCGACGATCCGAGCACCGCGGAGATCTGCGGGATGCCGGCCGCGCTCATGTTGGCCTGGTTGTAGAAGATGCGGCCGAAGTGCTCCCGGTCGGGGAAGACGTCGTCCTGGTTCAGCAGCATCGCGCCGCCGGAGTCGACCAGGTAGATGCACGGCAGCCGGTTGGCCGCGGCGATCTCCTGGGCCCGCAGGTGCTTCTTGACCGTCACCGGGTAGTAGGTGCCGCCGGAGACGGTGGCGTCGTTCGCGACGATCATGCATTCGCGTCCGTGGATCCGCCCGATGCCGGCGACGACGCCCGCGGCGGGCGCCTTGCCGTCGTACATGTCGAAGGCGGCGAGCGGAGACACCTCCAGGAACGGAGAGCCCGGGTCGAGCAGACCGTCGATGCGATCGCGCGGCAGCAGTTTGCCGCGGCTCAGGTGCCGTTCCCGCGCCTTGTCCCCGCCGCCCTGGGCGGCCTGCGACAGGCGGTCGCGCAGCACCTCGACGTTGGCGCGATGCGCGTCCGCACCGGTCAGGCCCAGACCGGTCGAGTCCGTACCGGTGATGTCCTCCGTGGTGGTCATCGACGCCCTTTCTGCCGTCTCGAAATATCAGTTATTGATGATTAACTGAATGCAGATTACGTGACGGACGTCCACTTGTACAGCCTCTCACTTCCGCGCCGCGAACGTGACCTGGCACACAGTTCGCTATCCTGAGGTCAGGCCGCACCACCACCGCGGCCGCACACCGCTCGCTGCCGCCCCCACCCGGGATCCGGCCTCGCGAGCTGACACGAAGGCTCAGGTGAACCATGACCATCGCCGATCAGCAGGCCCCAGCGGCCGCGTCCCCGCTCGACGACCGGTACTCCGCCGCATCCGGGCTCGTCCTCCTCCCCGGTATCGCCGCGCTGCTGCGCATGATCGGCGATAGGACCCGCGAGGACCGACGTTCCGGACTGCGCACCGCGTCGTTCGTCTCCGGCTACGAAGGATCGCCGCTGGCCGGCTACGACCTGGAACTCGGTCGTCGCGCCCCCTACCTCGCCGCTCACGACATCACCCACCGCCCGGCGCTCAACGAAGAGCTCGCCGCCACCGCCGTGATGGGTGCACAGCTCGCCGCCCGTATCGGACACCTGTCACCGGACGCCACCGGCGCACCGCGCGACGGCGTCGTCGGCTACTGGTACGGCAAGGCCCCCGGCCTCGACCGCGCCACCGACGCCCTGCGGCACGCCAACATGATCGGCACCCACCCGGCCGGCGGCGCCGTCGCGCTGGTCGGCGACGACCCCGGCGCGAAGAGCTCCACCATCCCGTGCGCCTCCGAGATGGCGCTGGCCGACCTCTACATGCCGATCCTCTACCCCGCCGACAGCAGCGACATCCTCCGCTTCGGTGTGCACGCCGCGCTGATGAGCCGCACCTCCGGCCTGTGGACGTCACTCAAGATCTCCGCGCACGTGGCCGACGGTACGTCGACCGTGCTGCTCGATCCCGACCGCCTCGCAGCCGACTACGGCACACTCGGCCCCAGCCTGCACGTGCCGCACGGCAAACTGCTCGGCCCGGATCTGATGGAGGCCGAACACAATCAGCTGACCATCCGACTCCCGCGCGCGGTGGAGTACGCCCGTCTCAACGGCGTGAATCAGATCGCCGCCCGCACCGGCGACGACCGCCTCGGCATCGTCGCCGCGGGCAAGACCTACCTCGACGTGCGCGAGGCACTGCGCCTGCTCGGCATCGACGACGCCGACCTGGGTCGCCTCGGCATCCGCCTGCTCAAGCTCGGCATGGTGTATCCGCTGGAACCCGGCATCGTCGAGACCTTCATCGACGGGCTCGACGAGGTGATCGTCGTCGAGGAGAAGCGCGACTTCATCGAAACCATGCTGCGCGATCTGCTCTTCGGCCGGCGCGACGTGCCGCGCATCGTCGGCAAGGCCGAGGAGGACGGGACCCCGCTGTTCTCCCGCTTCGGCGAACTCGACGTCGACGCCGTGCTGCGCGGGTTGGCGCGACGCCTCGGCCGCACCCATCGCGTCGAACCGGCCGTGCGGTGGCTGGAGCGGCCCGCCCCGCGCAGCGCCCGGATCCGACTGCCGCTGGCGGTGCGGTCGCCGTACTTCTGCTCGGGCTGCCCGCACAACAGCTCCACCCCGGTGCCGCCGGACACCCTGGTCGGCGCCGGGATCGGCTGCCACGCGATGGTGCTGCTGATGGATCCGGCGCAGGTCGGCGACGTGACCGGCGTGACGCAGATGGGCGGCGAGGGCGCCCAGTGGGTCGGCATGTCGCCGTTCGTGCAGGAGAAGCACTTCGTGCAGAACATCGGCGACGGCACCTTTCTGCACTCGGGCTCGCTGGCCGTGCGTGCCGCCGTCGCGGCCGGGGTGAGCGTGACCTACAAGCTGCTGTTCAACGGCACCGTCGCGATGACCGGCGGGCAGGACCCGGTGGGTCAGATGAGCCTGCCGCAGCTGGTGTCCCTGCTCAAGGCCGAGCGCGTCGCCGCCGTCGTGGTGACCACCGACGATCCGGCGCGCACCCGGCGGGAACTGCGTCGGGCCCAGGTGTCCGCGCCGGTGCGCCACCGCGACGACCTCGAGACCGTGCAGACCGAGCTCGCCGCGGTGCCCGGTGTCACGGTGCTCATCCACGATCAGCCGTGCGCCGCCGAGCTCCGCCGCAAGCGCAAGCGCGACCTGGCGCCCACCCCGCGCACCCGGGTGATGATCAACGAGCGCATCTGCGAGGGCTGCGGCGACTGCGGCGCGAAGTCGAACTGCCTGTCGGTCCACCCGGTGCCGACCGAGTTCGGACGCAAGACCCGCATCGACCAGAGCTCCTGCAACCTCGACGACTCGTGCCTGGACGGCGACTGCCCGGCCTTCGTGACCGTGACTCCGGCCGGTCGTCGAGCCGCGCGCCAGGTGGCGCCGCTGGTCGCGGCGGAGCTGCCCGACCCCGTGCGCCGCGGTGACGCCGACCGCGGGTGCACCGTCCGGATCACCGGCATCGGCGGCACCGGCGTGGTCACGGTGTCGCAGGTGCTGGCCACGGCCGCGGTGTTCGACGGCCTGGACGCCCGCACCGTCGACATGACCGGGCTCGCGCAGAAGGGCGGCGCGGTGGTCAGCGACCTGAAGCTGTCCGTCGACCGCTCCGAGCGCGCCGCCAAACTCGCCACCGGGGAGTGCGACCTCTATCTGGCGTGCGATCAGCTGGTCGGCGCCGATCCGACCAACCTGAAGGTGGTCTCCCCCGAGCGCACCACGGCGGTGGTCTCCACCGCGCAGGTGCCGACCGGAGCGATGGTCAGCGACACCGCGACGACCTTCCCCGATCCCGCGCGCGTGCAGTCGTCGATCGACGCCGACGTCGCCCGCTCGGTGCACTTGGATGCCGCAGGCCTGGCCGACGACCTGTTCGACGACGAGCAGTACGCCAACATGCTGATGGTCGGCGCCGCCTACCAGTCGGGTGCGCTGCCGATCTCGGCCGCGGCGCTCGAGCGGGCCATCGCAGTGAACGGGGTGGCGGTCGACCGCAACGTGCAGGCGTTCCGCCGCGGACGCCAGGCGGTCGCCGATCCGGCCGGGCTGGCCGCCGCGGCTCGCGGCCCCGAACACACCGCACCGGTGGCGAGCGTCGCCGCACGTGCGGCGGCCTCGCTCGACGGCGCCGACGAGCGGGTCCGCGCCACCGTCGCCCGTCGCTACGACGAACTGATCGCCTTCCAGGACGAGGCCTACGCGCAGCGCTGGCTGGCCGACGTCGCGGCCGTGCACACGCGCGTCGGCCACCCCGACCTCACCGACGCGGTGGCGCGCAATCTGTACAAGCTGATGGCCTACAAGGACGAGTACGAGGTGGCCCGACTGACCGCCGACCCCGACTTCGCCGACGAGGTCACCGCTGCGTTCGGCGACGATGCCGCCGTGGCGATCCGCCTGCACCCGCCGCTGCTGCGCGAGCTCGGCATGCGCCGCAAGATCGCCTTCGGGACCTGGTCCACGCCGGTGTTGCGGACCTTGGCCGGCGCCAAGCGACTGCGCGGGACGCGCTGGGATCCGTTCGGCCGCACCGAGGTGCGTCGTACCGAACGCGCGCTGATCGACGAGTACCGTGCCGCGCTGGAGCAGGTGGTGAACGCTCTGGGCACCGCCCCGGACGCCGCCGCGCTGGCCGAGGCCGTCGCGACGGCGGAGCTCCCCGACCTGGTCCGCGGCTACGAGGGCATCAAGATGGCCAACGTGCAGCGCTTCCGCGCCGAGCTCGCGCGGCGGCTAACTTAGGTCGGCGAGGAGGGCGGCCAGCGCCATGCGGGCGAGCAGCGTCCGCAGCGCGGCCTCGTCGAACGACGGCAGGCGCGGCGACGAGTTGAGCAGCCCGAAGCCCGCGTGGACGCGGACGCGGGCTTCGTCGTCGGCGAGCGTGCGGCCGTCCTCGACCGCCACCGCGAGCAGCACCTGCACCCAGCTCTCCACGTAGCGGCGCTGCAGCGAACGCACCCGGCGGTTGGCGTCCGGGCTGAGCGAACCCAGGTCCCGGTCCTGCACGGCGATGAGGTCGGGCTTGGTCACCAGCACGTCGATGTGGAACTCGATGAGGCTGCCGAGCACCTCTCGCGGCGGCCCGCCCCGGTCGATCACCTCGGCGCCGCCGGCGTACAGCCGCTCACTGATGTCGAGGAGAAGCTGGTCCAGGACGTCGTTCTTGGACGCGAAGTGGCGATACATCGCCGGGCCGCTCACGCCCACTTCGGCACCGATGTCCTCCAAGCGGACACCGGCGAAACCGCGGGCCGCCATCTGGCGGGCGGCCGCGGCGAGCAACTCCACCCGCCGGGCAGCCTTCGCTTGGCCTCGGCGGGTGGTGGGTGCTGCGTCGACGGAGTGGTCGGTCACGCCTCTTCGTTGAGCCCGTCCATGATGACCGCCGCACCGATGAGCAGCAGCTGGAACGAACCGAAGATCAGCGCGAGGATGGCGCCGGTCCCCAGGCTGATGAAGCCGGGCAGAGCCAGCGCGCACGCGAGCAGGCCGAGCCAGGAGACGACGACCAGGAAGGCCACGTGCGGCAGGAACCGACGCCACTTGGCGGCCACGAAACCGAACGCTGCGACCGCGGCGGCGCCCAAGCCGAGCAGGAACCAACCGGGCGTGAAGACCATCGTCAGGAACGCCGGAATACCGATGCTGTTGCCCTGGTCCATGGCCCAGTCCTCGGCCTTGGAGTCGATGGTCTCACCGATGGTCACCCACGACAGGAAGCCCATGAAGAAGGTCACCAGGCCCATCAAGCCGGAACCGACCGCCAACTTGATCGGCAGCGGCATCAGGGCGAGGAACGACGGCCGGGCAGGCTGCGCGTACTGCGGGGGACCGGCCTGGGGCGGACCGTACATTCCGGTCTGGCCGGGTGGGATCGGCTGGCCGGTGCCTTGGGTGGGCGGGCCGTAGTTCGGATACGGACCACCGGTCTGCGGCCCCGTGACGTGCTGCGTCGGGGCGCTCGGTGCACCGGGCACCCACTGCTGACCGTAGTTCTCGTTCTCGCTCATCTTCGTATTGAACCATCCCGAAGACGTACTCACCTGTTCGAACGACGTTCCGGCCGCGGCCGGGGCCCGGGATCCAGGTATTCGACGACGTAGTCGAGAATCTGGGCGCGCCCGGTGGCCAGAATGTCGACGAGCCCGGCGCGGTGCAGGTCGACGGCCCAGATGTGCTGCGCCTGCGCCAGGTCGGGCGCGCGCCCCGGATCGCCGTAGACGAGGGCCGCCGACCCCTCCGGCGGCAGCGGCGCCAGCCAGCCGTCGCTCGTGGCGATCACCAGGTCGGCGGGGAACAGCGCCAGCGCGGCACCGCCCGCCCCGGCCCCGGTCAACACCGAGACGGTGGGCACGGGTGCCGCGAGGAAGTCGGAGAGGCAGTGCGCGATCTCCGCCGCCAGACCCTCCTCTTCGGCGCGCACCGACAGTTGGGCGCCGTGGGTGTCGATGACCGTCAGCAGCGGCAACTGCAGCTCCGCTGCCAGTGCGATCCCCCGCCGCGCCGCCCGCAGTGCCGCGACGTCGATCGCCTCGCCGGCACGTTGAGTGGGCCCGTCGGTCCCGACCATGACCACCGCGTGGCCGCCCAGCTGCACCAGCGCCACCTGCACCGGGCCATGATCGACGATCGGCGCGAACGGCACCGCGTCCAGCATCCAGTCGAGGCCGGGTCGGTCCGGTTTTCGCGACTGCTGCACCGCCGACCAGGCGTTCTCCGGATGTCCGGACGTACGGGCCCACGATCGCGGCACTTCGAGCGGGTCGGCCTCCGCCCGCCAGACCGCGAGAAGCCGGGCCACCCGGGCGGGCAGGTCGTCGACGTCGACGACGCCGTCGAGCACGCCGTGGCGATACAGGTTCTCGGCTTGCTGCACGCCCGGCGGGAAGGCCTCCCCGCGCAGCGTCGTCGCGACCTTCGGCCCCAGAAAACCGATGAGCGCGCCCGGAGCGCCCCACACCACGTGCCCCAGCGACCCCCACGAGGCGAGCACCCCGCCGGTCGTCGGATGGCGCAGGTACGCCAGGTACGGCAGGCCCGCGGCCTTGTGGGCGTTGACCGCCGCGGTGATCGCGGCCATCTGCAAGAAGGCCGGCGTGCCCTCTTGCATGCGGGTGCCGCCGGACGCGGGCAGCGCCAGCACGGGCAGTCCGCGGGCCGTGGCCCGCTGCAGGGCCGCCACGACGCGGGTTCCGGCCACCCGTCCGATGGAGCCGCCCAGGAAGCCGAACTCGCTGACGATCAGCACCAACGGAAACCGATCACCGGTGTCCGGGGCGGTCACCATGCCCACACCCGTCAGGATCGACTCGTCGACGCCGGTGCGCTCGGCGGCCCGCGCCAACTGCTCGGCGTAGTCCGAGTGCGCGCCGGAGTCGAGTCGTTCCGGATCGAAGGCGCCCAGATCGGCGTGCACCGGTTGCGGTGCCACCGGAATGTCCCAGCTGCACCAGTCCTCGACCAGCGCCGCGATCAGCTCCCGTGCGTTCACCGTCGACGATGCCCGTAGATCACGCGGCTCCGGGCCGCGATGTCCTGCACTGATCGACGCTTCGGCGACAGCACCACCCAGGCCAATCCCAGCGGGAACAGCGTGCACACCACGGCCCGGCCGAACGCCTGGAGCACGTGCAGATTGGCGGTGGACTTCCGGCGGACCACCTGCAGCCCCATCAGCCCCTGCCCCAGCGTGCGGCCGAACACGGTCCAGGCGATCACCTGATACAGAATGCAGCCCACCAGGAAACCGGGCACGGTGAACAACCACGGCACCGTCGGGAAGTCGAAGCTCCGGACGTCGACCAGAAAGGCCACGAACGCGACCGTGAGATAGGTGCCGGCCAGCATCGCCAGCACGGTGAGCAGGTCCAGGAATGCCGCCAGCGTTCGGCTCACGATCCCCGCGGTCCGCACCTCGGTCATGGCGTCGAGTCCTCATCGTCGGCGGCGTCGGACCGCTCCGTGCCCTTGCGCCGAAGCATGCGATTGACGAACACCTCGACGCGGTCGTCGGCGCGTTCGCTGCCGCCGCGGACATCGGCGATCATCTCCGTGCTCACCGTGGCGCTCGCGCCGCGGACGATGGAGTTCAGGTCGATCTCGTCGACGACGTTGGCGGCCACCGACGCGATGTCGGTGCGCTGCAGAATCGCGTCGATGTCCACGCGGGCCACGATCGCATCGATGTCGATCCGCGCGATGACGGCCTCCAGATCCAGCCCGGCTACCAGCGGGTTGAGGTCGATGGTGGCGAGCAGCGGGTTGAGGTCCACCCCCGCGAGCAGTTCATTCAGGTCGAGGCGGCTCACCAGCGCCTGCAGATCGAGGGCGCCGAGCACCCGGTCGAAGTCGACCGCCGACAGCAGCACCCCGGTCAGGTCCGCTTCCCCGAGGTAGGCGAACACCTCGTCGAGCGCGGCGCGTAAGACGGCCCGCGGCAGACCGACGACGGTGGAGACCGCTGCGCGCGGCACCGCAAGCACCACTTCCGTTGCGGCACGGGCCATTGAAACCAGTGGCAACTGCGCCAGCGCCCCCTCGCTGCGCCCCGTTCCCTCGACTTCAGTCACCGACACAGTATGCCGGATGCACACCGCCCCGAAGAGCCGGATACGGCTACTTCGGGGCGGGTCGACGAGCACTGCTCGTCACAGGTGGTGCTTACAGCGCGTCGAACAGCTCACGTGCCAGGCGGGCGGTCTCGCTCGGCGTCTTGCCGACCTTGACACCGGCGGCCTCGAGGGCCTCCTTCTTGGCCTGCGCGGTGCCCGAGCTGCCGGACACGATGGCGCCGGCGTGGCCCATGGTCTTGCCCTCGGGAGCGGTGAAGCCCGCGACGTAGCCGACGACCGGCTTGGTGACGTTGGCCTTGATGTAATCAGCCGCACGCTCCTCGGCGTCGCCGCCGATCTCACCGATCATCACGATGATCTTGGTCTCGGGGTCAGCCTCGAAAGCCTCGATGGCGTCGATGTGCGTGGTGCCGATGACCGGGTCGCCGCCGATGCCGATGGCGGTGGAGAAACCGAGGTCACGCAGCTCGTACATCATCTGGTAGGTCAGGGTGCCCGACTTCGACACGAGGCCGATCGGACCCTTGCCGGTGATGTTGTTCGGCGTGATACCGACCAGCGACTCGCCCGGGGTGATGATGCCGGGGCAGTTCGGGCCGATGATGCGGGTCTTGGCGCCCTTGTCCACGTTGTAGGCCCAGGCGTACGCCGAGTCCTGCACCGGGATGCCCTCGGTGATGACCACGAGCAGCGGGATCTCCGCGTCGATGGCCTCGAGCATGGCGTCCTTGGAGAACGCCGGCGGCACGAAGGCGATCGAGGTGTCGGCTCCGGTGACCTCCATGGCCTCGGCGACGCTGCCGAAGACCGGCAGTTCCACGGCGTTGCCGTCGGCGTCGACGTGGCTGACAGTGGTGCCGGCCTTGCGGGCGTTGACACCGCCGACGACGTTGGTGCCGGCCTTGAGCATCAGGGCGGTGTGCTTGGTGCCTTCACCGCCGGTGATGCCCTGCACGATGACCTTGTTGTCCTTGTTCAGGTAGATAGACATGTTGTTGCGGCCCCTTACTTGCTTGCCAGTTCGGCAGCCTTGTCGGCGCCTTCGTCCATCGTCTCGGCGAGGGTCACCAGCGGGTGATTGGCCTCAGCCAGGATCTTGCGGCCTTCCTCGACCTTGTTGCCGTCGAGGCGGACCACGAGCGGCTTGGTGGCCGCGTCGCCCAGCTTCGCCAGCGCGCCGACGATGCCGTTGGCGACAGCGTCACATGCGGTGATACCACCGAAGACGTTCACGAAGACGCTCTTGACCTGCGAGTCGCCCAGGATCACGTCCAGGCCGGCGGCCATCACGTCGGCCGAAGCGCCGCCGCCGATGTCCAGGAAGTTGGCGGGCTTCACGCCGCCGTGGTTCTCACCGGCGTAGGCGACGACGTCCAGGGTCGACATGACCAGGCCGGCGCCGTTGCCGATCACGCCGACCTCACCGTCGAGCTTGACGTAGTTGAGGTCGTTCTCCTTGGCCTTGAGCTCAAGGGGGTCGGTGGCGTCGGTGTCCTGGAAGTCGGCATGGCCGGGCTGACGGAAGTCGGCGTTCTCGTCCAGGGTGACCTTGCCGTCGAGGGCCAGGATCTGATCGTCCGGGGTGCGGACCAGCGGGTTGACCTCCACCAGCACGGCGTCTTCGGCGACGAAGACCTCCCAGAGCTTGGCGATGGTCACCGCGGCGGCGTCGAGGACCTCGGCCGGCAGGTGGCCGGCTTCGGCGATCGCGCGAGCGGTGGCCAGGTCGACACCCTTGGTGGGGCTGACCGCGATCTTCGCGAGACGGTCGGGGTTGTTCGCGGCGACTTCCTCGATCTCCACGCCGCCTTCCACCGAGCACATGGCCAGGTAGTTGCGGTTGGCGCGATCGAGCAGGAAGGAGATGTAGTACTCCTCCGCGATGTCGCTGGCCTCGGCGACAAGAAGCTTCTTGACGACGTGGCCCTTGATATCGAGCCCGAGGATGTTATCGGCGTGGGACTGTGCGTCATCGGGGGTACCGGCGTACTTGACGCCTCCGGCCTTACCACGGCCGCCGACCTTCACCTGCGCCTTGACCATCACCGGCTTGCCGATTTCCTCGGCGATCGCCCGTGCGTCGGCTGCGGAGTCGGTAACTCGACCGGGTGTGGTCGGTACCCCATGCTTGGCGAACAGTTCCTTCGCCTGGTACTCGAAGAGATCCATTCAGCTCACCATCTGAGTGTGTTCGGAAATGCCCGCGAGGTAACGCGGACCACAAAGAACTGTAGTCGCGTGGGCGCGCCACGTCGGCCTCGACCCCGGCCCTTGTGCAAAGAATCACTTACCCGTCGGTAGAAATGTCCGCGCCGGTGAGAGGGCCGCGATGTCGAACTCATTGGTGCGGAGAAGACAACGGGTGGACGTGACCCCCCATTGTTGGCTACCGTTCATGAGGTTGATAACGAGAAGGTCACGACGAAGCACGACCTATCGATCTGATTCTGAGGTGAATGACTTGGCTGCACGCAGCGAAATGGGCGCGACGGCCGTCGTCGACCGCACGGACATGGCGTCCCCCATGACCCGCCACGACGCAGCCACGACCCGCGACTTCCCGCTGCCGTCGCGCTCGGCCCGTCTGGGCCTCGGTGGCCCCGCCATCTCGTCACCCGTCACCCCGGCGCCCGACGCGGCCCCGGTCGCCGCGTCGACCACGCAGGATCCCCCGAACAACGACGGCCCGAAGATCACCGCCACCGGACGTCATCGCAGCGGACCGCCGGCCGCCATGAAGGCACGCGCCGCCCTGGTCGCCGTCGCCGCCGGCGCGGTCGCGATGGCCGTCGGCGGGTCGGGCGCCACCGACTCTCCCGCGGCCGAACCCGCGACCACCGACATCGTGCCGTTGGCCGCAGGCGCCGACGGCACCGCGGTCGGCGCCCCCGCGCTCGCCTCCACCACCTCCGACCTCGACGGTGGCGTGGTCCCCGCGGCCAGCAAGGCCGACATGGGCGGCTACGGCAAGCAGTTGGCCGTCGGCAAGCAGCTCGCTGCGGCCGCCGCCGCGCGCGACGCCGCTGCACGCAAGCCGATGTTCGCCGCCCCGATCAAGGCCAAGTACAGCTTCACCTCCGCCTACGCCGAGCGCTGGGGCAGCTTCCACGGCGGCGTCGACCTCGCCGCCCCGCTGGGCACCCCGATCCACGCCGTCTCCGACGGTGTCGTGATCGAGGCCGGACCGGCGTCCGGGTACGGCAACTGGGTACAGGTGAAGGCCGCCGACGGCACCGTCACCATGTACGGCCACATGGCCAGCTCGGGCGTCCTGGTGAAGGAAGGCCAGAAGGTCACCGCGGGCGACATCATCGCGCTGGTCGGCTCCGAAGGCTTCTCCACCGGCCCGCACCTGCACTTCGAGGTGTGGCGCGACGGGTCCACCAAGATCGACCCGATCCCCTGGCTCGCCGCCAAGGGCGTCAGCATTCGCTGACCCGAGACTCGTCCTCCGCGCCGCGGCTCTCTCCGGAGGGCCGCGGCGCTGTCGTTCGGCGCGTCGGCGGTCAGAGTTTCTCGCCGGGCAGGCCGCCCAGCGTCAGGAGCGTCACGCGTCCCACGTTGCCGCCGAAGTCGAAGGTGATCTGTTCGGTCGGCCCGGCGCCCACCTTGGCGACGGCCTTGCCCAGCCCGTACTTCGGGTGACTGATGCGGTCGCCGATCTCGTAGACGACGGACTTGTTGCGTCCGCGGGTGGGATCGGACGAGTACGACGACCGGCCGCGCATCCCCTCCCCCGACGATCCGGTGGAACCGAAGCCGAACGGGCGTCCCGTCGAGCGTGATTCGCCGTCCCGGCCGAAACCGCCGTGCGACGAACGCCGCGGCGCGGTGCGCTTCCAGTCGATCAGGTGCTGCGGAATCTCTTGCAGGAAGCGTGATTCCGGGTTCTCCACCGGCTGCCCCCACGCGGCGCGCATGATCGCGCGGGTCACGTACAGGCGCTCGCGGGCCCGTGTGATGCCGACGTAGGCGAGGCGTCGTTCCTCGCTGAGTTCGGCGGCGTCGCCGAGGGCTCGTGCGTGCGGGAACTGGCCGTCCTCCCAGCCGGTCACGAAGACCACCGGGAACTCCAGGCCCTTGGCGGTGTGCAGGGTCATCAGCGTGACCACCCCGTCGCCCTCGTCGGGCACCTGGTCGGCGTCGGCCACCAACGCGACCTTCTCCAGGAACGCGGCCAACGAGCCCGGCTCGGGCTCCCCGTCCCGCTGCGCGGCCGCGTCCTCGTCGAGGTCGTCGGTGCCAAGGTCCAGGTCGTCGAGTTCCTGCGCGGCTTCCAGGCTGAAGTCGTGGGCGACGGCGACCAGCTCGTTGAGATTGTCCAGGCGCGCACCGTCCTGCGGGTCGTTGGACGCCTCGAATTCGGCACGGTAACCGGAGCGCGCGACGATGGCCTCCACCAGGTCGCCGATGTCGGCGCCCTCGGTGCTCGCGTCGGCGCCGGCCCCGTCGTCGTCGGAGAACGACAGCAGGAACTCCTGCCGCAGTCCCTCGATGAGGTCGACGAACCCGCCGATCTGCTTCACCGCGCGCGTATTCAGCAGCGGCACACGGCCTTCCGCGCCTTCGAGCAGTGCCTGATAGAAGCTGAGATCGAGGTTCTCGGAGTGCACCGCGACGCAGGCCTCCGCGCGGTCGCCGATGCCGCGGCGGGGCGTGTTCAGGATCCGTCGGAGGCTCACCGAGTCGTCCGGGTTGGCCACCACCCGCAGGTAGGCGACGATGTCGCGCACCTCCTTGCGCTCGTAGAAGCGCGTGCCGCCGACCACCTTGTACGGGATGCCGTGCCGGATGAACGCTTCCTCGATGGGCCGGGAGCCGGTGTTGGTGCGGTAGAAGACGGCGATGTCGGAGTACGACGCCGACTGCGCGCCGCCGATCGAGTAATCGGTGAGCTCGTCGATCTCCTTGGCGATGAACTGCGCCTCGGCGCGGTCGGAGTCGGCGACGTAGCCGACGATCAGTTCGCCGTCACCGGAGTCGGTCCAGAGCTTCTTGGCACGACGGTTCGGGTTCTGCGAGATCACCGAGTTGGCGGCGGTCAGGATGGTCTGCGTGGATCGGTAATTCTGTTCCAGCAGAACGGTTTCCGCGTCCGGGTAGTCGCGCTCGAACTCTTCGATGTTGCGGATCGTCGCGCCGCGGAAGGCATAGATCGACTGGTCGGAGTCGCCGACCACGCACAGCTCCGACGGGGCCGTGCCGCCCTGGCCGGGCTCGCCGACGAGCTCGCGGACGAAGACGTACTGCGCGTGGTTGGTGTCCTGGTACTCGTCGACCAGGACGTGCCGGAACCGGCGGCGGTAGTACTCGGCCACCTCGGGGTGCCGCTGCAGCAGCCCCACCGTCTCGCCGATGAGGTCGTCGAAGTCGAAGGCGTTGGCCGCGAGCAGGCGGCGCTGGTACTCGTCGTACACACGCGCGATGTCTTCGGCGGTCTGCCCCTGCTGCGGCTGGATCTCGCCGAGCGTGGCGGCGACCTCCTCCGGCGACTTGAGGTCGTTCTTGAAGTTCGAGATCACCGTCGACAGTCCGCGCGGCGCGTACTTCTTCGGATCCAGATCGAGGTCGCGGACCACCATCGACAGCAGGCGACGCGAATCGTCGGAGTCATAGATGGAGAAGTTGGAGTTGCGGCCCGGCAGCAGCGACGACTGGGCGCGCAGAATCCGCACGCAGGTGGAGTGGAAGGTGGAGACCCACATGTAGTTGGCGCGCGGACCGACCAGCTCGATGACCCGCTCGCGCATCTCGGCGGCGGCCTTGTTGGTGAAGGTGATCGCCAGGATCTGGCCGGGCGTCACATCGCGCTCGGCCAGCAGGTAGGCGATTCGTCGGGTCAGGACGGCGGTCTTGCCCGAACCGGCCCCGGCCACGATGAGCAGGGGCGAGCCCGAATGCAGCACCGCCGCGCGCTGCTGGGGATTGAGGCCGTCGAGGAGCTGGTCAGAAGTGGTCATCATCGCCTGTCCAGGGTACCGGCGGGCTCGGACACTGCACCTTGGGGCACGGTCAGGGCGCGTAGGCGGCGACGATCGGTTCACCGACCCGCCCGGCACCGGTGTGCAGGGCCAGGCCGTCGGTCAGCGGGCGCACCGTGAGGTGCTCGCCGTGGCCGCCCAGCTGGAAGTAGACCGGGTGCAGGCCGGCGCGGACCGGGACCCGCAGTTCGCGGCCGCCGAGCGAGACGCCGATCTCGCCGTCGCGGTTGGCGCAGTAGCTCAGCGACACCGTCCAGCGCCATTCGATGAGCGGTCCGGACAGGGCCAGGCGGGTGCGCTCGGTCAGCCCGGGATCGGCACAGGTGCCCTCGCTGGGTGCCACCTCGCGCATCGGGCTGACGCCGCCGGGCACCATCGACCCCTTCTCGTCGAGCACCATCAGCTTGTCGGTGTGATCACCGAAGCGCGGGCGATCGTCGAGCCGCCCGAAGACCCGGCTGATCTGGTTGTTCGGGTAGGCGACCGGGGTCAGCACCTCCAGCGGCAGGGCCTGGTCGAACATCACCAGGTCCGAGTGCTCGGCCAGGGAGGCCTGCGCGGTCGCCAGGTAGGCACCGGTCGGGTCGCGCTGCCACGACGTCGAGAACGCCGCGGTGCTCACCAGCGCGGACACCAGGATCACCACGGCCCCGGCCAGCACCCCCGCGCGGGCCGCGGGATGCGGCGCGGCCGGGGCTCCGTGCGCCCCGCGCGCCGGGCTGGCCGCCACCAGGGCCATCGCGAGCGCGAAGACGAGCGCGGTGTCGGGCAGGTAGCGCATGGTCTGCGCCAGTTCCAGCGCGGTGGCCTCGCTCGACCGGTTCCACATCACCGGCAGTTGCGCGGCCACCGCGTACAGGGCGGCGCACACCACGATCGACACCGCGCCGCGCCGCGTCTGCCACGCCCACACCGCGGCACCCGCGATCAGCACCCAGCCGGCCACGATCATCCAGACGGCGGGGAACCCCATGGGCGGTGACGGAATCCAGCGGTCCCACTCCCACGGGCCGCCGACGGTCGACGGCACGATCGCCGAATTGAGGCTGCGCCACACCAACTTCCACATCTGGCCGAGCGAGTGCGAGCCGGCCGTCGCGGTCGACACCGACAGGAAGATCACCACCCAGACGACGAAAACGCCGCTCAGCCAGGCCCACAGCGCGCGGGCCCGGGTGAAGGTGACCGTCAGCGCCGACGACCGGTAGTCGCCGGTCCCGACGCCCGGCTGCATGCGGACCACCAGCAGCGCGGCCACCGCCGCCACCGGCAGGATGAACAACGACTTCTCGAAGAAGGTCAGCGCCACCACGAACGCGATCACCGAGGCGATCACCAGGTTGCGGCGCCGTCGCGGGTCGTCGTTCTCCCGCACCAGCAGCACGGCGTTGCCGACGATGAACGCCATGGCGGCCTGCATGGGCAGCGTGTTCAGACCGGCTGCCCACCAGACGTAGGCGCTGACCGTCATCGGGACGAAGAGGTAGAAGCCCAGCGCCACCAGCGCGCCGATCCCGGCGCGGGCGCTGCGACCCACCACGATGCGGATCATCCGCCACACCGCGAGCGAGGCCAGCAGCTGCAGGAGCACCAGCGTCAGCGCGGGCAGCCACCACTGCAGCGGCGCCAGCACGGTGGTGATGCCGGCCAGCAGGAACGCGCCCGGCATGAAGTGGCCGTCGTGGCTGTGCCCGAGGTACTCCCAACTCAGGATCGGACTCGACGACGCGCGCCCGATGATGATCAGGTCGTCCCAGTAGAAGTCGCCGCGGGCCACCAGCACCACCCGCACCACGAGCTGGGCGACGATCAGCACGATCGCGCCCAGTGCGACGCGGGAAATGGCCGGGGCGCGCTCGTCGGTCATTCGACCAGTGTGACACCGCGACCGACACTGGCCCCGGCCCCCTCCGGCCGACATGGCAAAATCACCCATTGTGAGCGACCAGGACCCCCAGCAGCAGTTCTCCGAGATCGACCTGTCGGGCTACGACTTGGGCAGCGATGTGGCCGACCTGCCCGACGACATCGACGAACTGCGCGGCGAGATCGACCGCATGGACGCGGTGATCCTGGCCGCGGTGCAGCGTCGTTCCGCGGTGTCGAAGAAGATCGGCGTCGCACGCATGGCCGCCGGCGGCCCCCGCCTGGTGCACAGCCGCGAGGTGAAGGTGCTCGAGCGGTTCTCCTCGCTCGGCGCCGAGGGCCACACCCTCGCCATGCTTCTGCTGCGCCTGGGCCGCGGACCGCTGGGTCGCTGACCTCCCGGCCCGACCTTCCCGCGAGACGACTCCGCTCCCGCGAGACGTTTCCGTTCCCGCGGGCCTTCCAGAGGTCCGCGGGAACGGAAGCCTTTCGCGGGAGCGGAGTGCTTCCTGGGGAGCGCGACTACGGGGTGCGGCCGCGGGCGGCGCGGTACCAGCGGATCAGCGCATCGGTGGAGCTGTCCGGCAGCGGCGCGGGCGACTGCGGGTCGGTGACGACTGCCAGTCGTGCGTTTGCCACCGCCTTGCCCAGTTCCACGCCCCACTGATCGAACGGGTTGATCCCCCACACCATGGCCTGCACGAACGTCTTGTGCTCGTACAGCGCGATGAGCTGACCGAGGACCGACGGCGTCAGCCGCGGCGCCAGGATCGACGTGGTGGGCCGGCTGCCGGGCATCACCTTGTGCGGCACCAGCTCGGGCGCAACGCCTTCGGCCTTCAGCGCGCGCTCGCGCTTGCCGAAGGCCAAGACCTCGGTCTGCGCGAAGAAGTTGCTCATCAGCAGGTCGTGCATGGATCCGCCGTCGGGCGTCGTGAGGTCGGTGAGCGGCTCGGCGAAACCGATGAAGTCCGCCGGAATCAGCCAGGACCCCTGGTGCAGCAGCTGATAGAAGGCGTGCTGGCCGTTGGTGCCGGGCTCTCCCCAGACCACCGTGGCCGACGCGGCGTTGAGCTTGCGGCCGCCGCGCGTCACCGACTTGCCGTTGGATTCCATCACCAGCTGCTGCAGGTAGGCCGGGAAGCGGGTCAGGTCGTTGGCGTACGGCAGCACCGCGTGCGACTGCGCGTCCCAGAAGTTCGAGTACCAGAGGCCCAGCAGCCCAAGCAGGATCGGCGCGTTCGCCTCGATCGGCGCGGTGCGGAAGTGCTCGTCCATGCGGTGGAAGCCGTCGAGCAGGTCGGCGAAGTTGTCGCGGCCGACGGCGATCATCAGGCTCAGGCCGATGGCGGAGTCCAGGGAGTAGCGACCGCCCACCCAGTCCCAGAAGCCGAACATGTTGTCGGTGTCGATGCCGAATGCCGCGACCTCGGCGGCGTTGGTGCTCACCGCGACGAAATGCTTGGCGATCACCGTCTCGTCGCCGTCGGCCTGCTCCAGCAGCCACGTGCGGGCCACCTTCGCGTTGATCAGCGTCTCCTGGGTGGTGAAGGTCTTGGAGGCGACGATGAACAGCGTGGTCTCCGGGTCCAACTCGGCGAGCGTGGCGATCACATCGCCCGGGTCGACGTTGGAGACGAAGTGTCCGCGGATCCGCGGATGCCGGTAGTACCGCAGCGCCTGGTAGCCCATCGCGGGGCCGAGGTCGGAACCGCCGATGCCGATGTTCACCACGTCGGTGATGGCCTTGCCGGTGTAGCCGGTCCACGCGCCGTCGCGCACGGCGTCGGAGAAGTCGCCCAGGGCGGCGAGGACGCGGTGCACGTCGGCCACCACGTCGTGGCCGTCGACCACCAGTCGCGCGTCCGCGGGCGACCGCAGCGCCACGTGCAGTGCGGCGCGGTCCTCGGAGGTGTTGAGGTGAGCGCCGGCGAGCATCGCATCGCGCAGTTCCTCCACGCGCGCCTCGCGCGCGAGGCCCGCGAGCAGACCGAGCGTGTGCGCGTCGGCCAGATTCTTGGAGTAGTCGATGTGCAGATCGGCCGCGTCGACCACCATCTCGCGGCCGCGGTCCGGTTCGGCCGCGAAGAGATCGCGCATCTGGCGTGTGGCCAGGTCCCGCTGGTGATCGAGCAGGTCCGACCAGGCCGCCGTCGCGGTGATGTCGAGATCGTCGTTGCTCACACGCGCTGCGATGTCGGGGTCCATTACCTCACCCTAGTAGTGCCCGGATTCCGACAGGCGGTGCGTCGGGATTACTCGCCCGTCACGCGTCAAACGAGCTTGGCGGACAACGCATCCGGGAGGTATTTGAGCGCGGCGGCGATCGGCGTCCAGGGCCAGGCCGGCACCTCGGAACGACGGCGCTCGGCCTCGATGGCGGCGACCATGGCGCGCACGCCGTCGTCGGTCTCGGACATCAGCTTGGTCTTGACCCCGCGGTTGATGTCGGTCTCGATGTAGCCCGGCAGGATCACGCTCACGGTGATGGGGCTGCCGGCGAGTTCGGTCTGCAGCCCCTGGCCGAGCGCGGAGACCCCGGCCTTGGAGGCGCTGTAGGCCGCCTGCGCCTTGGGCAGCCCGCGCACCGCACTGATGGAGCTGATCAGCACCAGGTGCCCGTGGTTCTGCGCGCGGAAGATCTCCATCGCCGCCTCGGCCTGAGCGAGGGCCCCGAGGAGATTGGTCTGCACGGTCTCCAGGTTCGCGGCGGCGTTGCCGGTGCCGATCGGGGCGCCCTTGCCGAGTCCGGCGTTGACGATCACGCGGTCCACACCGCCGAGCCCGTCGGCCAGTTCGGCGAACGCGCGGGGCACGTCGTCGAAGTCGGTCACGTCGAGGCCGCGCACCACGACGCGTCCGGCCTGGTCGGCGAGCTCGGCGGCCAGCGCGTCGAGCTTCTCGACGCGGCGCGCGGCGAGCCCCAGGGAACGCCCACGGGCGGCGAACTGGCGGGCCATGCCTTCGCCGAGTCCGGAACTGGCACCGGTGATGATGATCTTGTCGCGGGTCACACCCGAGGAATCTACCGGGTGCTTCGGCGGCGAGCGCCCCACTGCGATCGATGCGCGATCGTGACTCCACTGCGTCCCCGTGGTCCTACGCGATCGCCCGCCTGATCCCTATTGTCACTTTTATAACTCTGGTCACAACAACGGGAGAGCCCATGCGCTCAGCGACGTCCCTGCGTCACCGACTGCGCCTACCGCTGACGGCGACGATCGCGGTCGCCGCCACGTGCGCGGTCAGCCTGGCCGTCGTCGGTCCCGCGAACGCCGCCCCGTGCGGCAACCCCAGCAGCGGGTCGAGCGGATCTCTCGGCGGCCTCGGTTCGCTCGGCGACCAGACCCCGCCGACCAGCCCCGGTGCCGGACCGCAGGGTCCGCTCCCCAGCTGGCGAAACTCCACCTCGCGGGTCGTCTCGTGGGTCACCGGACCGAAGAGCCCGAACGACACGCTCGCGCGGTTCTCCGTCTCCGGTACGGATCTGGGCGTCGCGTGGGACAACGGCCGCGGCCAGACGCTGATGGCCTTCGGCGACTCGTTCGGCTACTGCAACGTCGCCGGACAGCAGTGGCGCAACAACCTGCTGACGCGGACCGACGACGACGATCTGTCCGACGGAGTGACGATCGCCCCCGGTCGCCCCGGCGACACCTCGTCGGGCGCGGTGGTGACGGCGGAGGCACCGAACTTCGCGGTCGAGATGGTCCGCGCCATCAAGCAGGACTTCGTGGAGATCACCACCATCCCCACCGCGGGAATCAGCGTGGGCGGCAAGCAGTACGTCAACTTCATGTCCGTGCGGAAGTGGGGCGCCGCGGGCGTGTGGGACACCAACTACGCCGCCATCGCCGTCTCCGAGGACAACGGCCAGACGTGGACACCGCAACCGTCTACCGCGATGATCAACGCGCCCGTCACGGTCGCTCTGCCCGCTGCCGCCCCGACCTTGAACGTCAACAACAGTCGCTTCCAGCAGAGCGGCTACGTCAAGGGCCACGGCGACGACCCGTACATCTACCAGGTGGGCACCCCCAACGGCCGCTTCGGCCGCGCCTACCTCGCTCGCTTCCGTCCCGAGGACATCCTGAACCTGTCGGCCTACGAGTACTGGCTGGGCACACGCTGGACCAGCGACCTCAGCCTCCTGAGCGACGACTCGGCCATCATCAAGGCCGCCATCACCGAACTGTCCGTCTCGTGGAGCGAGTACCTCGGCAAGTACATCCTGATCGACGGCGACAACGCCATCCGCCTGCGCACCGCCACCACGCCGGAAGGTCCGTGGAGCGCGCCGCGCACGCTGGTGCCCGCGGGGGCCGTCGTCCTGTACGGGGCGATGATGCTGCCGCAGTCGCCCGCTCTCACCAGCGCGACCGATAATCGCTTGTACTTCAACGGATCTCGGTGGAGCGACTACAACGTGATGCTCGTCGAGTCGAAGCTGCAGAAGGGCTGGTGACGCGCCCCCGGCGCGCGCAACGCGGCTACTTCAGCAGTCGGGACATCCGCCGATCGGCGAGCACCTTCCCGCCGGTCTGGCAGGTCGCGCAGTACTGGAACGAGCGGTCGGCGTAAGACACCTCGCGCACTTTGTCGCCGCAGACCGGACACGGAAGTCCTACGCGCGCATGCACTTTCAGTCCGGTGCGCTTCTCCGCCTTGAGCTTGCCCACGCCCAGCCCGGCCAGCCGCTCGGTGGCGTCGATCAGGGTGGACCGCACGGCGTCGTACAGGGTGTCGACCGCCGCGTCATCCAACGACTTGGCGATGGCGAACGGCGACAGCCGTGCCGCGTGCAGGATCTCGTCGGAGTAGGCGTTCCCGATGCCCGACAGCACGCGCTGATCGGTGAGCAGGGTCTTGATCCGTGCTCCACTGCCGGCGAGCAGTGCGCCGAACGCGGCGCGGTCCAGCGACAGCACGTCCGGTCCGAGTCCGGCGATGCGTTCCACCTCGTTCGGGTCGCGAACGACCCACGCGGCCAGTCGTTTCTGGGTGCCGGCCTCGGTCACGTCGAAGCCCTCTCCCGGCAGTCCGCAGTGCACGCGCAGAGCGATCGGCCCCTTGCCGCCGGGCCGCGGCGGAGTCGGCGCGAGCGACTCGCTCCAGCGGATCCAGCCCGCCCTCGACAGGTGGATCACCAGATCGATCTGCGGCTCGGCGTCGGCCGGGTCGCCGGGCACCGTGCGGATCACCAGGTACTTGGCGATCCGTTCGACGCTCGCCACCGTTCGTCCGACCAGCGCGGTGTACGGCGGCTCGGCGGTCTTGAGCACCGACAGCGACGCGACGTCGATCCGCCGAATCGGCAGAGCCGCCATGCGGCCGTCGAGGAACTCGGCGAGGGCGGCCACTTCGGGAAGCTCGGGCATGCCTCCAGTGTGCGCGCAGCAGCGGGTCGGTGTGCTTGGGTAGAGGAATGACGCTCCCCGGCGGGTACCGCCACTCCGATGCCGAACTCGCGGCGATCATCGCCGAAGGCGCCGGACAGCTGTTGCTCGGTGTGGGACACGGAGCGCTCCTGGACCGGGTCCAGTTGGGCGACCTCGGCGACGCCCTCGCGCAGGCCTGGATCTCGCGGGTACTGCAGCGCCAGCGACCCGACGACGCCGTGCTCTCCGAAGAAGCAGAAGACGACCTGACGCGCCTCGCCGCCGAGCGCGTGTGGATCATCGATCCGCTGGACGGCACCTCCGAGTTCTCCCGCGGCACCACGCACTGGGCGGTGCATGTGGCGCTGACCCGCAACGGGATTCCCGACGTCAGCGCCGTCTCGCTGCCCGCGCAGGGACAGCTCTTCCGATCCGATGCAGTGCCGCGGGTGGGCGGCGAGCTCACCGGCCGGATCGCGGTCTCCCGCTACGGGCACTCGTATCCGAGTGCCGCGGTGGCCGAACGGCTCGGGCTGCGCGCCGTGCACATCGGCTCGGCCGGCGCGAAGGCGATGGCCGTGGTCCGCGGCGACGTCGACGCCTACCTCCATGCCGGCGGACAGTACGAGTGGGACAACTGCGCGCCGGTCGGCGTCGCACTCGCGGCGGGCCTGCACTGCTCACGTCTGGACGGCAGCGAGATCGTCTACAACAATCCCAAGCCCTACCTGCCCGACTTCGTGATCTGCCGCACGGAGATTGCCGAGGACGTGCTCGACACCCTCCGCTACTTCACCTGACCCCGCCCGCCGGTGTCAGGCGCGGACCTTGGGAAGTCCGTGAATCCGGGAGCTCAGGTCCAGGACCAGCTGGCGCGGCACCAGGCGGCGCAGGAGGAAGACCACCTCGGCGCGGTTGCCGCGCGCGTAGAACGGCTTGGGCTTCTCGGCCAGCGCCGCACTGACGATCTGCTCGGCCATCGCCTCGGCGGTGATGCCCTTCTTCTCGTTCTCGGCGGTGGTGGTCGAGACGATCTCGTATTCGTCGCGGTACGGCGAGTTCTCACCGATATGGATGGTGCGGCGGTCCCCGATACCGGTGGCGATGGTGCCCGGCTCCACCGAGATCACGCGCACCCCGTACGGCGCCACCTCGCGGCGCAGCGCGAGGGCGTAGCCCTTGATGGCCGACTTCGTGGCGGCGTAGGTGGAGCGGAAGGCGATCGGGAAGCTCGACAGCATGGACCCGACCATGATCACCGTGCCGCGGCGGCGCTCGCGCATACCGGGGAGGACAGCCTTGGTCAGGGCCACCGGGCCGAAGACGTTCACCGCGAAGATGCGCTCGATCTCGTCCATCGGGGTGTCCTCGAAGGCGCCCGCGTGGCTCTCACCGGCGTTGTTGACGAGGATGTCGACCACGCCGACCTCGTCGGCGCAGGTCTGTGCCGTGGACAGATCCGCGTTGTCGAGCCGGACGTAGGTGACACCGGGAATCGGATCGGAGACCGAGTCCGGATTGCGGCTGGTGCCGTAGACCCGGAGGCCGGCGGCGACGAACTGGCGGGCCACCTCGGCACCGATACCGCTGGAGGCACCGGTGACGAGGACGGTCTGGGGCGAAGCAGCGTGCGTCATGTGCTCACCGTACCGGCTAGTACAGGAACTCCTGCGACGCAGAGCATTCCCGGGTGTTAGGGGTTCTCCGGGTCCTGGCTGCCGGCCCGCTGGAATCCGGCGGAGCGCGCCGCGCCCTCGGTGGCGAACCAGACCTGGGCGATCACTTCGGCGAACCAGGGATCGCTCGGCAGGTGGTACAGGTCGGTGTCGACATCGCCCTTGATCGGATAGCCGTCCGGCGCCTGCTGCCGGTCCGACGCCAGCGGAAGGTGCCCGCCGATCGGCACGGGGACCCGGTTGCCGTCCGCGTCGAGGTAGGACCCGACGCCGTCGCCGGTGGCGGTCTTCTTGACTTCGGGCACCGGCGGGGCGGTCGGGACCACCGGCTCCCCCGTCGGCGCGCCGACGAACCCGGACTGCGCCTCCGGTGCCGGGCCGGAGAGATCCACCATCGGCAGATTCGGGTCGTGCGAGTCCGGCCGCGGCGCGTGCCGCACCTCATCGGGGTTCTTGGGTCCCCGGGTGAGCAGCCATCCGCCGCCGATGATCGGAATCAACAGCAGGAGCAGCAGGAGCCACCACCAGGCGGAGATACCCGATCCGCCGCCCTCTTCGGCGAGCAATAGGGCCGGCGCCGCCAGGATCGTGGTCGTCATCGTGTCTCCGCTTCGTCAGTGGCTTTGGCCCCGGATGCTATCGGCTTTCACTCTCCCACTGCGGATTTCACGCGGCGCGGCCGACCTGCGGTTTGTGCTCCCGGCAGGATTCGAACCTGCGACACCCGCTTTAGGAGAGCGGTGCTCTATCCCCTGAGCTACGAGAGCGGATCTGGCGCGGCCGTGCTCGTGGGGTGGACGGCCGCCTGAGGAAGTCTACGTCAGGACGCTCGGGGCCCGTGCCGGCCGTCGCGCCGGACGACAGACCTAGCCGAAGATCTCGCGGAAGCGCTCCAGGGAGCGGTGGACGTCGCCGTGGACGGCCTTGGCGGCGGCCTTGCCGACCGGGCCCATCAGCGGCAGGCCGCCGAGGTCGATCAGGAAGGTCACCTTGGAGCCGGTGCCGTCGGGCTCGACGGTCAGGTCGATCTTGGCCTTCACGCCGCCCTTTCCGTTGCCGGAGAAGCGCACTCGGCGCGGCGGGTCGTAGGTGTCGATGGTCCAGTCGAAGCGGACGCGCGTGCCCTTCGCCTTGACCACCGACGTGGCCTTGGTGCCGACGGCCAGTCCGGTGGGCACCTCGCGGCGCCAGCCGTCGTGGAGCAGCAGCCAGTCGTCGAAGCGGGCCAGATCGGAGGCGGCCGCGAAGGTATCGTCCGGGGTGAGATCGACGGAAATGGAATCACTGGTCTTCGCCATGGTTGATGAGCCTAATGTCTGCGCCGCCGCACGGGCACTGCTGGGCGCGGTGATTCTCGGGCACGACGGCGTGATCGCACGGATCACCGAGACCGAGGCCTACAACGGGCCCGACGACCCCGCCTCGCACGCCTTCACCCGCACCCCGCGCTCGGACCTGATGTACGGCCCGCCCGACCGGCTCTACGTCTATCGGATCCACGGTCATCACTGCGCGAACATCGTCACCAGCGACGAGGGGCAGGGCGCGGCGGTGCTGCTGCGGGCGGGCGAGATCGTCGACGGCCTGCCGGCGGCGCGTGCCCGACGCGACGACGTCCCGGACGTCCAGCTGGGCCGCGGGCCCGGCAATCTCGCCAAGGCGCTGGGCATCACCATGGCCGACCACGGCACCGACGTCCGAGTACCGCCGGGGATCGTCGTGCAACGCCTGCCGGAGCCGCTGCCCAACGAGCAGATCGGCGTGGGTCCGCGGGTCGGCGTCCGACTGGCCGCGGACCGGCCGTGGCGCTTCTGGATAGCGCAAAGCCCGACGGTGTCCGTATATCGGCGGCACCGTCGGGCTCAGACGCGAGCGGGCTAGTTGCCCTCGGGCTTGTTCTCCGGGGCCTTGGCCTCGGGGGCCTTGTTCTCGACGCCGACGGCCTTGCGCGCCGCGTCCTGCGCCTTGTCGACCTGGCCGGCGTACTTGCCGCCGGTGGCCTTGTCGACCATGTCGCCGCCCTTCTCGATGAGATCGGGGTTCTTCTGCAGCGCGGACTTGGCCTGCTTGACCAGATTCTGAAGGTTCATACCGTCGATTCTAGTGGCATCGGCGCCGTTCAGTGCGGTACAGGATCGGCCGCGGAATGCTCCAGCAGTGCGGCGGCTTCCGCCGCGGCACGACGATCCAAGCGCGCCTTGAGAATTCGCGACGAGATCTCGATGATCACCATGCCGATCAGCGCGCACACGCCCGCGCGCCACATCATGGAGCCGTTGGACGAGTCCAGCTTGAACATGTCCTGCGTGAACGGCCAGAGGAAGATGATCACGTAGGCGACGATCGCGGTGGCCACGAGGACGACCTTCCACCAGTTCATCGGCCGGGCCACCACCACGAGCACCCACCAGGCCATCGCGATCATGGCGGCCAGGGTCGCCGTGGCCGCCTGCGTCTGACTGGTGGAGAAGTCCGTTTCGGCGCCGATCACCGACACCGTGGAGGTCTCCGGGCTCACCCACAGGTAGCAGAGGAAGACGAGGCAGCCGATGATCAGTCCGTTGGGAATGGCCTGCGTCAGCACGCGCCGCACGAACCCGGTCTTGGCCCGCTCGTTGTTCGGCGCCAACGACAGCACGAAGGCCGGAACGCCGATGGTGAACCACGCCGAGATGGTGACGTGGATCGGCTGGAACGGATAGCTGATCGGCTGGTCGCCCATCCAGTGCGCCACCAGCCCCGCGATGCCGATCGCCAGGGCCAGGAACACCGCGTAGATGGTCTTGGTGAGGAACAGGTTCGAGACCCGCTCGATGTTGCCGATCACGCGCCGCCCCTCGGCCACGACGTACGGCAGGGTGGCGAACTTGTTGTCGAGCAACACGATCTGCGCCACCGAACGCGCCGCCGACGACCCGGCGCCCATCGCGACGCCGATGTCGGCGTCTTTGAGGGCGAGGACGTCGTTCACGCCGTCGCCGGTCATGGCGACGGTGTGCCCGCGCGACTGCAGCGCCTCGACCATCGCCCGCTTCTGGTCCGGACGCACCCGGCCGAAGGTCACCCCGTCGGTCACCTGGTCGGCGAGTGCGTCGCGGTCGGTGGCCAGCTCGCGCGCGTCGATCGCGGTCGCCGACGTACCCAGGCCGAGCGATTCGGCGACGGCGCCCACCGAGCGGGCGTTGTCGCCGGAGATCACCTTGACGTCGACGCCCTGCGTGGCGAAGTAGCGCAGGGTGTCCCCGGCGTCGGGCCGCACGCGCTGTTCCAGCACGATCAGACCGACCGGGGTCAGGGTGCCGGGCACCCGCGAGTCGCCGGCGGGTTCGGTGTCGACCGGCACGTCGGTGGCGCCGACGAGCAGAATGCGCAGGCCCGTCGCACCGAGCTCGGAGGCCAGCTGCGCGGTCGACGATGCCGGGTCGAGCAGCACGTCGGGGGCGCCGATCAGCCAGTTGCCGTGCGCCGCCCCGTCGGACCCGACGAACGAGACACCGCTGAACTTGTTGGCCGACGCGAACGGCAGCACCGCCGAGGGTGTCCAGTCCGGCGCCTCAGGGTAGGCCTCGAGGATCGCTTCGATGCTGGCGTTGGGGTGCTTGTCGGCGGCGGCGATCGCCGCCAGCGCCGCGGTCACGTCGGCGGCGGCGTAGACGTCGTCGACCACCCGCACCTCCGACAGGCGCATGCCGTTCTCGGTGAGAGTGCCGGTCTTGTCCGTGCACACCACGTCCACGCGGGCCAGGCCTTCGATGGCGGGCAGTTCGTTGACCAGGCACTGCCGTTGGCCGAGCCGGATCACCCCCACCGCGAAGGCGATGGAGGTCATCAGCACCAGCCCCTCGGGCACCATCGGAACCAGGGCGGCGACCATGCCGAGCAGGGCGTCGTTCAGCTCCTGCCGGCTGACCCACAGCTGGTTGTAGATGGTCAGCGCGCCGGCCGGAATCAGGATCACCGTGATGACGGCGAGGATCTTGTTGATGCCGCTGCGCAGCTCCGACGAGACCAGGGTGAACTTGGAGGCCTCGGCGGCCAGCTGCGCCGCGTAGGCGTCGGCCCCGACCTTGGTGGCCCGGTACGAACCGGAGCCGGCCACCACGAAACTGCCCGACATGATCGGGTCGCCCACGGCCTTGTCCACGGCATCGGCCTCGCCGGTCAGCAGCGACTCGTCCACGTCCAGGGCTTCGGATTCGACGGTCTCACCGTCGACGACGATCTGGTCGCCGGGCCCGAGCTCGATGAGGTCGCCGAGCACCACCTCATCGGGCGCGATGGGCGCGCTCACACCGTCACGCCGCACCACGGGCTGTGCCTGCCCGACGATGGAGAGTCGGTCGAGGGTGCGCTTGGCCCGCACCTCTTGAATGATGCCGATCCCGGAGTTGGCGATGATCAGCAGGCCGAACAGGCCGTTGATGAAGGAACCGGTGTAGGCCACGATCGCGAACAGCACACCGAGGATCCCGTTGATCGGCGTGAACACGTTGGCCCGCACGATGTCGGTGACGGTGCGGCCGGTCTTGTCCGGCTGCGAGTTGATCTGCCCGGCGGCGACGCGTTCGGCCACCTCGGCGGCGGTCAGCCCGGTGGGCCGCGTATCGATCGGTGTACTCATGCGCAGCGCTCCCACCAGGTCGGATCGTCGAAGGCCGTGCCGGTGCGCGAGCCCACGTCGGCGGCGGCTCCGGGTCGGGGCACCACCACCGGGATACCCGCGCCGCCCGCGGCGGTGAGCAGGCGCTGCACCGGATCGGCCCACGTGTGCGGCGCCAGCAGGAACGTGCCCCAATGGATCGGGAAGAACAGCGACTCCGCCTTCGCCGGCCCGTTGAGCAGGCGGTGCAGCACCACCGCTTCCTCCGGATTCACGTGCACGTCCGGCCACAGCGGGTCGTACGCGCCGATCGCCATGATCGTCAGGTCGAACGGCCCCAGCAATTCCCCGGTCTCGGCGTACCGCTCGGTGAACCCGGTGTCGCCGGAGAAGAACACTCGGTGGCGGGGTCCGACGACCACCCAGCTGACCCACTGGGACAGGTTGCGCACCAGGCCGCGCCCGGAGAAGTGCCGCGCGGGGGTGGCGTGGAACCGCAGCTGCGTACCGCGCACGTCGAGGGTGACCCGCTCGAACCAGTCGGCGGTGTGGATCCGCTCGGCGGGCACCCCCCACGACCGCAGGTGCGCGTCCACGCCGATCGGCGCCACGAACTGCGCCTGCGGCTGCAGCGCGGCGAGCGCATCGATGGTCGCCATGTCCAGGTGGTCGTAGTGATCGTGCGAGATCAGGACGATGTCCACCGGTCCCAGCGCACCCACCTCGGCGGGCAGCGCGTGCATCCGCTGGGGACCGATCCGCTGCGTCGGCGAGCACCGCTTGCTGAAGACCGGATCGGTCAGCACGCGCACCCCGTCGATCTCGAGCAGCACGCTCGCGTGCCCCAACCAGGTGGCCGCCAGATCGGCGGGCTCGGCGTCGAACTTCGGGGTCAGCACCGGTACCGGCGCGCTCGGCACCCCGGGATTGCGTGCCATCTGGAGCGACATCGAGACGGTGGGACGGGTCGGCGGCGGACTGGGCTCGCGGTTGCCGAAGACTCCGTCGACGGCGAACGCCGACCCGGCGGTGGCGGCGAGAAGGTCCTCGTGGGTGGCGCCGAGCGCCCGCGCGGGAGCGAACCCGCGGTCGGCGAGCAGATCGACGGCGCCGGCGAAGGCGGTCTCGCTGAGCTGCGCTCCGGCGGCCCCGAGCCGGGCGGCCGCGCGGCGACCGCGGACCATGGCCGAGCCCACCGGTTCGGCCACCCCGTCGGACAGAAGACTTCGGATCGATGTCACGCTTGACTAGCCTAATCGCCACCTGCCGCTCCGGCGCTGCAGGTCACACTTCACGCGCCGCGCGCGGCGCCGCATCCGATCCAGGAGGACCCCGCGATGACGTCTCGGCCCACGCCCTACGTGACCGACCCCGCCGAATACTGGGGCGGCATCGACGACGCCGTCGCCCGTGCCGGACTGGATTCCCCGGTCCTCGCCCTGGACCTGGGAGCGCTGGAGTACAACATCGCCGACCTGCGTCGCCGCTCCGGCGGCGTCCCGATCCGCGTGGCCAGCAAGTCGTTGCGCATCCGCTCGGTGATCGACGACGTCCTCTCCCGCCCCGGTTTCGCCGGCGTGCTGGCCTACGACGTGGCCGAGGCGCGATGGCTGGCCACCGCCTCCGGTGTCACCGACGTGCTGCTCGGCTATCCGAGCGTGCGCCGCACCGCCATCGGCGAACTGTTGGCCGACGACGTGGCGCTGGAGCGGGTCACGCTGCTGATCGACGATCCCGCCCAGCTCGACGTGATCGACGCGATCGCCGCGCCCGATCAGCGCGCGCCGCTGCGCGTGGCGATCGACCTCGATGCGTCGCTGCGCATCCTCGGCGGGCGCGTGCACCTCGGCGTGCGCCGCTCCCCCGTTCACGATCTGACGCAGATCCGCCGGTTGGCGCAGACGATCACCTCCCGCGCGGGCTTCACGCTGGTCGGCGTGATGTCGTACGAGGCGCAGGTCGCCGGGGTCGGCAACGGCGTGCCCGGACAGACACTGATGAACACCGCGGTGCGCGCCATGCAGTCGCTGTCGATGACCGAACTGCGGCACCGCCGCGGCCGCGCCATCGCCGCCGTCCGCGAGTACGCCGACCTCGAGTTCGTGAACGCCGGCGGCACCGGTTCGCTGGAGGAGACCGCCAAGGACGCCGCGGTCACCGACATCGCGGTCGGCAGCGGCCTGCTCGGCGGGCACCTGTTCGACACCTACCGGCACTTCCAGCCGGCCCCCGCGCTGGCCTTCGGGCTCGACGTGGTGCGTCGTCCCAGCCCGGACTACGCCACCTGTGCCGGCGGCGGCTGGATCGCCTCCGGTCCGCCGGGACCCGATCGCCTGCCCAAGCCGGTGTGGCCGACGGGTCTGGAATACGTCGATACCGAGGCCGCCGGAGAGGTGCAGACGCCACTGCACGGGAGTCAAGTGAGACACCTCCGTGTCGGAAGCAGAGTATGGTTCCGTCACACTAAGTCTGGGGAAGTGAGCGAGCGCGCCGAACAAGTGGCGTTGATCGCCCGCGACGAAGCCGGCCGAGCCGACGTCGTCGACGTGGTCCCCACCTATCGAGGCGAAGGAAAGTGCTTCCTATGACGACACAGGCCATCTGGACCAACTGGGGCCGCACCGTGCAGTGCCAGCCCAGCCGGTTGATCGCACCGCGCACCCCCGAGGAACTCGCTGCCGACATCCACGCGGCGAGCGAACGCGGCGAGAAGGTCAAGCCGGTCGGCGCCGGCCACAGCTTCTCCGAGATCGCCGTCGCGCCGTCGATCCAGCTCTCCATGGAGGGCATCGGCGGGCTGCTCGACATCGATGCCGCCCGCAGCCGCGTGACCCTCGCGGCCGGCACGCACCTGCACCAGATTCCCGGTCTGCTGGAACCGCACGGGCTGGCGATGGCCAACCTCGGCGACGTCGACCGACAGACGGTGTCCGGCGCGACCTCCACCGGCACGCACGGCACCGGCCTGGCGTTCGGCGGCATCAGCACCCAGATCGTCGGCGCCCAGCTGATCGACGGCCGCGGTGCACTGCACGTCCTCGACGAGGGCCACCCCGATCTGCCCGCCGTGGCCCTCGGCCTCGGCGCGCTCGGCGTGCTGACACAGATCACCCTGCAGTGCGTGGACGCCTACTCGATGCGGGCCCACGAGGCGCCCGGCAAGGCCGATGCGACGATCGACGGCTTCGTGGACAACTGCCGCGCGCACGATCACTACGAGTTCTACTGGTTCCCGCACACCGACTGCACGCTGACCAAGACCAACACGCGGCTGCCGGCGCACACGCCGGTCAGCGGCCCGAGCGTGGCGCGCCGCTACCTCGACGACGAACTGATCTCCAACGGCCTGTTCCGCGCGACCTGCGCGCTCAGCGCCGCGGTCCCGGCCCTGGCACCGAAGATCAACCAGGTGGCCGGCCGCGTGCTGTCGGACCGGACCTTCACCGACCGCTCGGACAAGGTCTTCATCTCCTCGCGCACCGTGCGCTTCCGCGAGATGGAGTACGCGGTGCCGTTCGAGGCCGTGCCCGAGGTGCTGCGGGAACTGCGCGCGATGATCGAGCGCGGCCGCCACCGGGTGAGCTTCCCGATCGAGGTCCGCGCGGCGGCCGCCGACGACCTGATGCTGTCCACGGCCGGCGGCCGCGAGTCCGGGTACATCGCCGTGCACCGCTACCACCGCGACGATCCGGCGGCGTCCGAGCGCTACTTCCGCGATGCGGAGGAGATCTTCACCGCGTACGAGGGCCGTCCACACTGGGGCAAGATGCACACCCGCGACGCCGACTACTTCCGGAGCGTGTACCCGCGGTTCGACGAGTTCCTCGCGGTGCGCGACCGGTACGACCCGAACCGCACGTTCAGCAACCCCTACCTGGACCGGGTACTGGGCGCCTGATCAGACGTCCGGCGATCAGGTGTCGCTGTCGTCGGACTTGCCGAGCGCCCGGAGCACGTACGGCCGGGCCATCTCGGCGAGGCAGATGACGACGGCCAGCGCGCCGAGGACCAGCGACAGCCAGTCCAGCCAGTTCGCCTCGTCGGCGCGCACGCCGTCGTAGCCGCGCACGGCGAACCACCCGCCGAGCAGCGCGAGGAGACCGTAGGCCACCAGCCGCCGCGGCTCGGAGATCCGGGTCGGCTGCTCGCCGGTCATCGTCCGGTGAACTTCGGCGGACGCTTCTCGGTCCGTGCGGCGCGCGCCTCCTGCAGGTCCTCGCTCAGCCAGGCCGCACGCATCGCCTGATCCCGCTCGGCGGGCGGCTGGTCCCGGGCGCCGTCCCCGGTCAGCACCAACTTGTAGTGCTGCAGGGTCAGCGGCGCGAACCCGGCGATGGTGGCCGCCCAGTGCTGGGCCTCGGCGAGGTCGCCGATCCGGTTGGCGAAGCCCAGGGTGTGGGCGCGATCGGCCGACAGCGGGTCGCAGCCGATGAGCATGCCGCGCGCCTGACCGCCGCCGACCAGCGATACGAGGCGGCGGATGGTCCACTCGTCCAGACCGACGCCGATCTTGGCGGCCGGGATACCGGCCAGCGCGGCCGGATCCATCACCCGCAGGTCGGCGGCCATCGCCAGCTGCAGGCCGGCGCCGAGGGCCGCGCCGTTCAGCGCCGCGATCACCGGCACCGGCGTGGTCTCGATCTGCTCCACGAGCGCCACCAGCTGCTCGATGAAACCGTGCTCGTACACCGGACCCGACAGGTCCGCGCCCGCACTGAAGACCTCGCCGCGACCGGTCAGCACGATCGCGCGGGCGCCCGAGGCGACCGCTTCGGTGAAGGCGACGGACAGCGCCTGCACCATCTGCTCGTTCAGGGCATTTCGCTTCTCCGGCCGCACCAATTCGATGGTGGTGACGGCCCCCACTGCGCTGCTCTCGATCATGCGGGAAGCGTACCCCGGGCCTGCCGACCCCCGCCGGTCGTGTGCAACCTTGACATTCTGTTGGGTTTACACAACACTTCGGCGCATGAGTGCAGCACGACGGGCGCAGCGACGTCCGATCTACAACCGCCTGGCGGTTCTGCGCGCCGAACGGAACCTGTCGCGCGCCCAGTTGGCCGAACTCGTCTCGATCAATGTGCAGTCCGTCGGCGCGCTCGAGCGCGGCGACAACTACCCCAGCCTGGATCTGGCCATGCGCATCTGCGAGGTCTTCGGCCTCCCTATCGAGGCAGTCTTCTCCCGCACCCCCTTTACCGCGATGTCCACCGAGCTGTACGGAGGCCCCACCGATGCCTGACCCGAACCTGACCATCCCCGCCGGCAGCATGCCCCGTTGGCTGGTGCGCTCCAACGACCGTCGGATCGCCACCTACGAGCGCCGCGCCGCGCGGTACAGCCACCGGTGGCCGGCGCTACGCACCCGGCGCACGCGTCGCGCCCTCGTGACACTCCTGATGCTCACCCTGTTGGTGGCCGTCGCGTCGTCGATCGCCACCTTCTGGCAATTGGCAGCGGCCACCCCGGTCTTTCTCATCGCGACGTTGGGCAGCCTGATCCCGCTGACCCTGATTCGGATCACCAACGACGCCGTCGCCGACGCTCCCGCTCAGGCGCTCGACGAGATCCAGCTGGCCCAGCGCAACGCCGCGCGCTCGCTGACCTACGTCCTGCTGATCCCGACGGGTATCGCGATCTTCCTCGTCACCAATTTCCTCGGCCACAGCGAGTACGTCGCCGGGGAGACCGTGACGGCCGTCGGCTGGCTGTTCGTCGCCGCCCTGCTCTCCCTGGCCTGCCTGCCGGACATCCTCCTGACCTGGTGGCTACCCGACGACGAGCAGGAGTGACTCGACACCGAACCACGACGCCCCTCGGGTGCGACATCCCCCCCCACCCATTCTTTCGGAGGCGAAACATGACCGACTCCCTGCACATCCATCGACTACAGAAGAATTACGGACCGCTCCGCGCCCTCGACGACGTCACTTTCTCCGTCGCCCCCGGCGAGATCTTCGGCTTCGTCGGCAGCAACGGCGCCGGCAAGTCCACCACCATGCGGATCATCTTGGGAGTCCTCGCCGCCGACTCCGGCGAGGTCCGCCTCGGCGCCGACCTCATCGACCTCGAACGACGACGCCGCATCGGCTACATGCCCGAGGAGCGCGGCCTGTATCCGAAGATGAAGGTGGGTCCGCAGCTGACCTACCTGGCCCGCCTGCACGGCATGAGCGCCGCCGCGGCCGAGACCTCGGCACGGACCTGGACCGAGCGCCTCGGCGTGGCGGCCCGCTTCGACGACGACGTGGCCGACTTGTCCCTCGGCAACCAGCAGCGTGTCCAGTTGGCCGCCGCACTGGTCCACGATCCCGACGTCCTGGTCCTCGACGAACCGTTCTCCGGACTGGACCCGGTGGCCGTCGACGTGATGAGCGATGTACTGAAAGACAAAGCGGCGCAAGGCGTCCCGATCCTCTTCTCGTCGCACCAGCTCGATCTGGTGGAGCGGCTGTGCGACCGGGTCGGCATCATCTCGGCGGGCAGCATCACCGCGCAGGGCAGCGTCGACGAGCTGCGCACCCGGGACGGCCAGATCCTGGAGATCGTCGGCCCACATCCGGACTCCCGGTGGGCCGACGGCCTGCCCGGTGTACTCGCCGCCGACTACGCCTCCGACGCCACCCGGCTGCGGGTGCACGACGACGTCGACGATCAGGCGATCCTGGCCGCCGCCCTGGCCCACGGACCGGTCCACCGGTTCGCCGCGAACCCGCCGTCCCTGACCGATCTGTTCCGAGAGCTGGTGTGACCACCATGAATCCCACTGTGACCACCATCGGCTTGATCGCCGGACGCGAGATCACCACCCGCGTGCGGGAGAAGTCTTTCCTGATCAGCACCGCGGTGCTGATGGTCGTGATCGTGGCCGGCACCATCGTCTGGTCGATCTTCGCCGGCAAGGAGAGCTCGGAGACCATCGGCATGGTGGGCGGCGACCCCGCCCTGTCCGCCGTCCTCGAGCAGACCGGCGAAGCCACCGGGACCACCGTCCGCGTGAAGCTGCTCCCCGATACGGCAGCCGCGCAGCAGCAGGTCCGCGACGGCGACGTCGACGCCGCCGTCCTGGTGGCCGACGGCCCGCGCTACACGCTGCTCTCAGAGAAGGAACTGGGCAGCACGCTCGACGGCGTCCTCCGCAGCGGTCTCGCGCAGTACCAGCTGGCCACGTCGCTGGCCGAACGCGGCGTCGACGTCGCCGACCTGACCGCTCCCGCCATCGACACGACCTACCTGGAACAGGTGGAAGCAGACACCGAGCAACGCCTCTCGGTGGCACTGATCGGCTCGATGCTGCTGATGATGGCGATCATGACCGGCGGACTGATGGTGGCCGTGGGCGTGGTGGAGGAGAAGACCTCCCGGATCGTCGAGATCCTGCTGTCGACGGTGCGCCCGCTCCATCTGCTGTGGGGCAAGATCCTCGGGATCGGCGTGATCTCGCTGGGCCAGGTGGTGGTGCTCGGTGCCACCGCGTTGATCGCGAGTACCGCGACCGGCCTGCTCACCGTCGCCGGGACGGCCGTGTCCATGTTCGTGGCCGTCATCGCCTGGTTCCTGCTGGGTTTCCTGTTCTTCGCCGCCCTCTACGCCGCTGTCGGCGCGATGGTCAGTCGACAGGAGGAGCTCAACGGCGCAGCGAGCCCGCTCACCATGCTCGCGATCCTGGTGCTCTACTCCGGGATCTTCGGCATTCAGGCGCTCGACAGCACCTGGATCCAGGTGCTCAGCTGGATTCCTCCGTTCAGCGCCATCCTGATGCCGATGCGCCTGGCAGTGGGCGACGCCTCGGCGATGACGATGGGCCTGAGCTTCCTCGTGATGATCGCGGTGTGCGCCGTCGTGATCTGGGTGTCCTCGCGGATCTACAGCCGCTCGGTGCTGCGCACGGGCAGTCGGACGAGCTGGTCGGAAGTGGCCGGCATGGTCGCCGGACGCTAAAGCACAGGAATCGGCGGGAACAGAAAACGACGGGAACAGAAAACGACGGGAACAGAAAACGACGGGAACAGAAAACGACTGCGGCGCACCGGGATTCCGGTGCGCCGCAGTCGTTGAAGTGCGTGAAGCGTCAGGCGCCGATCAGGTCGATGACGAAGATCAGCGTCTTGCCCGAGAGGCGGTGTCCGCCACCGGCGGGGCCGTAGGCCAGCTCCGGCGGGACCACGAGGCGACGGCGACCGCCGACCTTCATGCCCGGGATGCCTTCCTGCCAGCCCTGGATGAGGGCGCCCAGCGGGAAGTTGGCGCTCTGGCCGCGGTCCCAGGAGGAGTCGAACTCTTCGCCGGTGTCGTACTCGACGCCGACGTAGTGAACGTCGACCACGCCGCCCGGGACGGCCTCGGGGCCGTCGCCGACGATCAGATCGGTGATCTCCAGGCCGGCCGGGGCCGGGCCTTCGGGGAATTCGACTTCAGGCTTGGACGTCATGTCAGCGATCCTCCATCGGGACGTAGTCCCGCTCGGTGTAGCCGGTGTACAGCTGGCGCGGGCGGCCGATCTTGGTGGCCGGGTCCGCGTGCATCTCGCGCCAGTGGGCGATCCAGCCCGGCAGGCGGCCCAGTGCGAAGAGCACGGTGAACATGCGGGTCGGGAAGCCCATCGCCCGGTAGATCACGCCGGTGTAGAAGTCGACGTTCGGGTACAGGCGACGCTCCACGAAGTAGTCGTCGCTGAGCGCGACTTCCTCGAGGCCCTTGGCGATGTCGAGCAGCGGATCCTGCACGCCCAGCGAGGTGAGGATCTGATCGGCCGTCTGCTTGACGATGGCCGCACGCGGATCGTAGTTCTTGTAGACGCGGTGCCCGAAGCCCATGAGCTTCACGCCGTCTTCCTTGTTCTTGACCTTGCGCATGAAGGCCGCGGTGTCGCCGCCGGAGGCCTGGATCTCCTCGAGCATCTCCAGGACGGCCTGGTTGGCGCCGCCGTGCAGCGGGCCCCACAGTGCGTTGATGCCGGCCGAGACCGAGGTGAACAGGTTGGCCTGCGACGAACCGACCAGGCGCACGGTCGACGTGGAGCAGTTCTGCTCGTGATCGGCGTGCAGGATGAACAGCATGTCCAGCGCCTTGGCGATCTCCGGGTTCACCTCGTAGGGCTCGGCCGGGAAACCGAAGGTGAGTCGCAGGAAGTTCTCCACCAGGCTCAGCGAGTTGTCCGGGTACAGGAACGGCTGTCCCACGGACTTCTTGTAGGCGTAGGCCGCGATGGTCGGCAGCTTGGCCAGCATGCGGATGGTGGAGAGCTCGACCTGCTCGGGATCCTTGGGATCGAGCGAGTCCGGGTAGTACGCCGACAGGGCGTTCGCCGCGCTGGAGACCACCGGCATCGGATGGGCGTTGCGCGGGAAGCCGTCGAAGAAGCGCTTGAGATCCTCGTGCAGCAGCGTGTGCCGACGGATCTTGTTGGTGAACGCCTCCAGCTCGGTGGCGTTCGGCAGCTCGCCGTAAATCAGCAGGTAGCTGACCTCGATGAAGGTCGACTTGCCCGCGAGCTGGTCGATCGGAATGCCGCGGTAACGCAGGATTCCGGCGTCACCGTCGATGTAGGTGATGTCCGACTTGCAGGCGGCGGTGTTCACGAAACCGCCGTCGAACGTCGTCAGACCGGTCTTCGACAGGAAGGGACCGAGCGCGACCGAGTCGCTGCCTTCGGACGCCTTCAGGATCGGCAGATCGATCGAACCACCGGGGTACGTGAAGGTCCCGGTCACCTGATCGTCGGTCGTTGCTTTATCCGCGGACACACATACCCCTTTAACTCGCGGTCTGACCAGTTGTCTGGGTTACAAGCTAGTCTGCTGGCGCCGCTTCGGCCCAACTGAGGGTCCCTCAGGCAGGATCACAGGCGGTTCCCGTTTCGCGCACAGCCTACCCCCAGCCGGTAGCGTGATGTCATGCGAGAGCTTCCCGCGGGCGACGACGCAGTGGTGCTCGACTTCTCCACCACCGCCGACCCGACGGCCGCGAGCCGGGCGGCGCACACCCTCCGAGCAGCCATGGCAGCCGGGACCCTGAATATCAGCGATGCGGTCCCGACCGCGACCGCCGTACTGGTACAGGCCGAACCGGGGACCGGCTTGGACGTCCTGGCGGTACGCCGGATCCTGCACGCGGCGCCCCTCCCCGCGTCGTCGGCGGCACGCGCGGCCGACGCCCCCGTCGTGCACATCCCGGTGCGGTACGACGGCGCCGATCTCAACGACGTGGCCGCCGCCGTGGGCCTTGCGGCCGACGAGGTGATCGCCGCACACACCGCCATCGGATGGCGCGTGCAGTTCATGGGCTTCGCACCCGGTTTCGGCTATCTCGTCCCCGCCACCGGACCCGCCGCCGCGCGCGCGGTCTTCGCCGACCTGACCCGTCGCACACAGTCCCGCCCGGCCGTGCCCGCCGGCGCGGTGGCGGTGGCGGCCGGGTACAGCGCCGTGTATCCGCGCACCAGCCCGGGCGGCTGGTTCCTCTTGGGCCGCACCGACATTCACCTGTGGGACGTGGCGAGCGATCCGCCCGCGCTGCTCGCCGCGGGGACCACCGTGAGGTTCGAATGCGCGGACTGACCGTTCTCGCCACCGGGCCGCTGGCGACGTTCCAAGACCTCGGCCGCCCCGGCTACGCACACCTCGGCGTGCCCCGATCCGGGGCCGCCGACCGCGGCGCCCTGACCCAGGCCAACCGCCTCGTCGGCAACCGCGCCTCCGCGGTGACCGTCGAGACGACGATGGGCGGCTGGGCGGCCCGCGCCACCGGCTTCGTGGTGATCACGGTGACCGGCCCGCCGACCGACGTGACGATCGACGACCGCCGCGTCGGCAGCCACGCGGTGCACGGAGTGCGCCCCGGACAGACGATCGCCGTCGCGCCGCCCCGGCACGGTTGCCGGAACTACGTCGCCGTCCGCGGCGGGTTCGCGGCACCCCGGATGCTGGGCTCGTCGTCCACCGACACGCTGTCCGAGATCGGACCGCCGCCGCTGCGGATCGGCGACGAGCTCGTGGTCGACGCCGCCGCCGACGACTGGCCGCCGATCACCTTCGCCCCCGGCCCGCCGCCCTCGCCGCGCCGGCACGAACTCGACGTGCGCCCCGGCCCTCGACTCGCGGACCTGGCGGACCCGACCGCCCTCGGTCGTCTGCGGTGGATCGTCAACCCGGCGAGCAATCGGATCGGGGTACGCCTGGACCCCGACGGCGAGCACACGCTGGCCCTGCGCCCCGGGCTCGACCCACAGCCGTCCGAAGGCGTGCCGCTGGGCGCGGTCCAGGTGCCGCCGAGCGGGCAGCCGGTGCTGTTCCTGGCCGACCATCCGGTCACCGGCGGCTACCCGGTCGCCGCCGTGCTGACCGCCGCGTCGCTCGATCGGGCCGCCCAACTGGTGGCCGGCGACGTCGTCCGGTTGCGGCTGCGCTGATCACGCCGCACCGATCACGCTGCACTGATCACTCAGGGGCCCTCGGGTAGATCTACCGATGTCCGCACCCGGCGCACCGGGCAGCGTGGGAGGCACCCCTGCGGAAGGACCCCCGATGACCACGCTGCCACCGGCTTCGAGCCGCTGCCGTCGCCGTTCCCGCGGACGAGGTACCGCCCGTTCCCACCCGCCCCGTTCCACCCGGCCCGTCACAGGCCCACCGGTTGCTGGCCGCCGCCCGTCGACCCCGCCCGGCACCACCGTGTTCGCCGCGGCCTGGCTGGTCAACGCCCTCGCCCTGCTCGCGCAGATCGCGACGGTGATCCTGTTCTTCTACGCACTCAACGCCGCGCTGACCGAATCGGACATCGACAACGACACCTTCTTCTGGGCCGTGGCGGCTGGACTCGTGTGCCCGCTGCTGATCTTGATCGGCATCGGCCTCACCTCCTTCTCGGCGGCCCGGCACCATCGCCACCGCCCGGCGTGGAGCACCGCGCTGATCGTGTTCACCGTCGTCTGCGCGTCCCCGGCCTTCGTCGTCCTCAGCTTCCTCTTCATCCGCTAGTCGCTCCAGCCGCGGCACGATTGACACAAATGGTAGCTTCTGTGTCATGACTGAAGTGGCGCCCCTCTCCGCAGCACCCTCCGTCGACGTGCCGCCCGACGATGCAGCGCACGAAGAGGCACCCCGGGAACTCCTCGGCCCGGACTCGGCGACCTGGCGCAACTACGTCGACTGGCGCGGCATGCTGATCGGCCTGTGGTCGGGGTCGATGCAGAACATGCACCCCAAGCTCGCGGCCGGCGTCTGGGAGTACTCGGACTTCTTCGACGAGCGGTGGGAACGACTGCACCGCTCGCTCTACCCGATCAGCGGCGTGGTCTTCGACCGCACACCCGAGACCGGCAGACAGGTGCGCGACTACCACCTCACCATCAAGGGCACCATGCCCGACGGCTCGCGCTACCACGCCCTGGACCCGGATGTCTTCTACTGGGCGCACGCCACGTTCTGGTACGGCAACATCCGCTGCGCCGAAGCCTTCGGCACGCCGATCAGCGAGGCCGACAAGCGGCAGATGTTCGCCGAGTCGCGCACCTGGTACTCGATGTACGGCGTCAGCATGCGGCCCTGCCCGGACACCTACGAGGAGTTCCTCGAGTACTGGGACCACATGTGCCGCCACGTCCTGCGCGACCACGATGCGGTGCGGACGGTCCTGGACATCACGGTGCTCCCGCCGCCCCCGTGGATGCGCGGGTGGATGCCGCTGTGGCTGTGGCGCCGCCAGGTGCAGGTGATCCAGCGGATGTTCCTGTGGATCACCACCGGGCTGTACGACGAGCCGGTCCGCGAACTGCTCGGCCTCACCTGGACGGCGGCCGATCAACGCCGTTTCCGCCTGTTCGGCCGCGGCGTCAACGTCGCCATGCGGCTGCTGCCGTCGCGGTACCGGCTGCACCCGCGCCTGCGCGACGCCTACGACCGCATCAGCGGTCGCGTCCCCGAAGACGCCCCGCGCCTGGAGACGCCCGCGCGGAACCTGCCGTCGCCGGCGGAACGGGACAAGCCGATCCACTACTGCCCGGTGCACGCCCAGCGTCGTGCCCAGCTGCCGTGGCAGAGCAACGACGTCGACGACTGAGCGTCGAGCAGTACCGCGGTCAGCGTTCGACGACCGGCTCGCCCCGCGTGGTGACCCGGTAGCGCCAGAACAGCGGGAAGGCCAGCGCGGCGAGCACCGTCAACACCACGGTGAGCACGCCGCCGCCGGCGAAGGTGACCGCCGTGCCGACCATCGCCGCCGACGCACCGTGGGTGACGTCCGCGATGCGCGGGCCGCCGGCCACCACCACGATGAACACGCCCTGCAGTCGGCCGCGGACGTCGTCGTTGGCGGCGGCTTGCAGCATGGTCTGCCGGAACGCCGCCGACGCCATGTCCGCGGCGCCGCCGACCATCAGCGCCACCACCACGATCGGGAGCACCGGCAGCATGCTGCCGTTCGCGAAGAACAGCGCGCCACCGGCCACCGCGATGGACACGCCCCAGATCAGGATGGCGATCACCACCGCCCGGCCCTGCCGCTGCACCCGCGACACCCAGCCGGAGAACACGCCGCCGAGCACCGCGCCGAGCGGGATCGCGATGAACAGCAACGCGAACGCGATGCCGCCGTCGGTGGGGCCGCCGAAGCTCTCGTGCGCCACCTGCGGGAACAGCGCGCGCGGCATGCCGAAGATCATCGCGATCAGGTCCACCACGAACGAGGCCAGCAGTACCGGGTGGTGGCGCAGGTAGGCGAGGCCGTCGATCACCGACTTCAGTCCGGGAGTGGTCGGTTTCGCGCCGTCGGCCCGCTCGGGCACCAGCGACGGCAGCGCCAGCACCGCCCACAGGGTGGCCAGCAGCGAGACGGCGTCCACGAGGTACAGCAGGGAGAAGCCGAGGACCGGGATCAGCGACGCGCCCACCAGCGGTCCGGCGATGGCACCGGCCTGCATCACCGTCATGTTCAGCGAGTTCGCGGCCGGCAGCAGCTCGTCGTCGAGGATGCGCGGCAGCACCGCGGTCCGGGTGGCTGATTGACCGCGAAGAACGCCTGCTGCACGGCGAACAGTCCCAGCAGGAACCACACGTTGTTCCAGTCGGCGAAGGCCTGCAGCCAGAACAGCACGGCCGTGCCGATCAACCCGAGTGTGGTGACGATGAGGATCTTCCGGCGGTCGAAGACGTCGGCGAGCGAGCCGCCCCACAGCCCGAAGACCACCAGCGGCACCAGCCCGAACAGTCCGGTCAGTCCGACGTACGCGGAGCTGCCGGTGATCGCGTAGATCTGCGCGGGGACCGCGACGACGGTGAGTTGCGCACCGATGACGGTGACGATGTTGGCCCACCAGAGACGCCGGAAGTTGGCGACCGCGAGCGGTCGAGTGTCGGCGAAAATCCGCGCCATGGTCAGGGCTGCAGGCGCTGCACGGTCCAGCCGGTGCCCGTGTCCTCGGTGAGCACCCGGTTGTGCAGGCGATCGGCGCGCCCCTGCCAGAACTCGACGCTCACCGGCTCCAGTCGGTAGCCGCCCCAGTGCGGCGGCACCGGCACCGGGGTCTGGCCGTCGACGCCGCCGAACTCGGCGGCCACGGCCGCGGCCGCGGCGACGAGGTCGGCGCGCGAGCCGATCGGCTCGGACTGCTGCGAGGCGTACGCCGAGAGCTGCGAACCACGCGGACGCGCCTGCCAGTAGGCGAGTGTCTCGGCCGGATCGACCTTCACCACGCGGCCCCGGAAGTGGACCTGTCGTTCCATCGCGATCCACGGAAAGGTCACCGACGCAACGGGATTCGCGGCCAGTGCCCGTCCCTTGCGGGAGTCGTAGCCGGTGAAGAAGACCACGCCGTCGGCATCGGCGCCCTTGCACAGAACGGTGCGGGTGGCCGGGCGGCCGTCGGCGTCAACGGTGCCCAGCACCATCGCGTTGGGTTCGGGAATCTGCGCGGCCACCGCCTCGCCGAGCCAACGCTGGAACAGCGCCGGCCACGGCGGATCGCCGGTCAGCCACGTCGTATCGAGATGTTCGACGACGCCGTCCGCGCCGGTCGAATCGGCCGCGCCGTAACCGACCCGCATGCTCGGCAGGTCCAGATGCTCGCTCACCGCCCGAATCCTACTGCGCGTCCTACCGGGCGCATTTCTTCGGTGATCCGGCATACTGCTGACCGAACCGTCGACACAGCGCCTGGCCCGGGCATGCGAGGAGCAGGCACCATGACCTACCCGGACGACCGCACGCCCGAGTCCTCGGACCCGACCCCGCCGGTGGACCCGTACGCCGGCACCCAGATCGGCAACACGGCCCTTCCCGGCCAGCCGTACGATTCCCAGCCCGACGGCACCCAGTCCTATGGCGGCCCGGCGCCGGAGGCGCAGCAGTTCGGGAGTGAGCAGTTCGGGGGTCAGCCGTATGCAGGCCAGCCGTACGCGGCCCAGCCCTATCCGGGTCAGCCGTACGGGAGTCAGCAGTTCGGGGGTCAGCCTTTCCCGGGTGGCGCCTACCCGCCCGCACCGCAGGGGCCGACGAGTCGACCCGGCTCCGTGGTGAGCGCCGGCGCCATCCTGATCGTCCTCGGCGCACTGGGTCTGCTGGGCACCCTCTCCAGTCGTCTGATGGACACCGGCATCACGGTCGGTGACGGGGCCTACGTCCTCGGCTCGATCATCGGCACGATCATCTCGCTCGTCATCGTGGTGGCCGCCCTGGGCGCCGGTATCGCACTCTTGACTCAACGTTCCAACAACGTGCGCATCCTCGCGACGGTGATCGCCGCGCTGCTCGCCGTGACCTGCATCGGTCTCGTGGCGACCATCGCGGTGCCGATCCTGCTGTGGGCCACCGACTCGGCGAAGTCGTGGTTCGCCGACGCTCCGATCGGTACGCCGCCCGCGCAGTACTGACGCCCCCACCTCCGATCACCCGACTCCCCCGGATGCTCCGAGGAGTGGACGGATCCCGCTCCCGCCGTGGACGCCGCCCGGCGGGCGGAGGCAGGCGAACGGTCGTCGCCGATCCCCGACCTGCTGTCGCCTCGATCACGCCGTAAACTACTGTCCATGACCGATTCGCAGATCACGCTGCCCGCCGAACTCCTGCCCACCGACGGCCGTTTCGGCTGCGGCCCCTCCAAGGTCCGCCCGGCACAGTTGCAGGCGATCGTCGACGGCGGCGCCTCGATCATGGGCACCAGTCACCGTCAGGCCGCGGCGAAGAACGTGGTCGGCGACATCCGGTCCGGCCTCACCGACCTTTTCTCGCTGCCCGACGGCTACGAGGTGGTCCTCTCCAACGGCGGCACCACCGCTTTCTGGGATGCCGCCGCGTTCGGCCTGATCCGCGAGCGCGCCCTGAACCTGACCTACGGCGAGTTCTCGTCGAAGTTCGCCACCGTCTCCAAGAAGGCCCCCTTCCTGGCCGACCCGAAGGTGATCTCCACCGATCCGGGCACCGCGCCGGATCCGGCCGCGCTGACCGCCGCCGACTTCGAGGGCATCGACCTCGTGGGCTGGGCGCAGAACGAGACCTCCACCGGTGTGGCCGTGCCCGTGGTGCGCCCGGCCGCCGCCGGTGACGCCCTCGTGGCCATCGACGCCACCTCCGGTGCCGGCGGTCTGCCCGTCGACATCAGCGCCACCGACGTCTACTACTTCGCCCCGCAGAAGAGCTTCGCCTCCGACGGCGGCCTGTGGGTCGCCATCATGAGCCCGGCCGCGCTCGAGCGGGTCGCCGAGATCGGCGCCTCGGACCGCTGGTGCCCGGAGTTCCTGTCGCTGCCGACCGCCGTCGACAACAGCAGCAAGAACCAGACCTACAACACTCCGGCCGTGGCCTCGCTGATCATGTTCGCCGACCAGATCAAGTGGATGAACGCCAACGGCGGCCTCGACTGGTGCGTCGCGCGGACCGCGGACTCCAGCTCGCGCCTCTACGACTGGGCCGACGCCAGCTCCTTCGCCACCCCGTTCGCCGATCCGGCGCACCGCAGCCAGGTGGTCGGCACCATCGACTTCAACGACGACGTCGACGCCGCGGTCATCGCAAAGACCTTGCGTGCCAACGGCATCCTCGACACCGAGCCGTACCGCAAGCTGGGCCGCAACCAGCTCCGCATCGGCATGTTCCCCGCCATCGAGCCGGAGGACGTCTCCACCCTCACCGCGGCGATCGACTACATCGTCGAACGCCTCTGACGCGGACCCACGATGGACACAAGCGCAGGTCGCCCCGCACGGGGGGCGACCTGCGCTTGCTCGTCGTGTCCGCCGGTCAGGGCGACCGAGGTCGGCTAGGCTGGTCCTCAACCGTCGCCTATGCGGACCGGCCACCGGAGGAGGATCGAATGCGTGAACTGGAGGTGCTGCGCGTCGAGTCCGACGGACAGTACGTCGTCTGCATCGATCGGGAGACCGACGAACACTTCCGTATCCGCGCGGACGACGACCTGCGGGCCGCCGCTCGTGCCGACACCACCGAGCTCGGCCAGATCCCGGTGAGCGGCGACGCCGCACTGCGTCCGCGCGAGATCCAGTCGCGGATTCGGGCCGGCGCGTCGGTGGACGAACTCGCGCAGATCGCCGGCGTCTCGGTCAGCAAGATCGAGCGGTACGCCCACCCGGTGCTGCTCGAACGCGCCCGCGCCGCCGAACTGGCCCGGGCCTCGCACCCGATGGACATGGACGGCCCGAATCCGGCCACCCTCGGCGAACTCGTCGCCGAATGCCTCGTGCTGCGCGGCGAAGTCCCCGCCGACGCCCGCTGGGACTCCTGGAAGGCCGACGACGGCGACTGGGTGGTCCAGGTGTCCTTCTACGAGGGCCCGGACGAGCAGTTCGCCCATTGGCGCTTCCTGCCCGGTTCCTACGGCGGCACCACCGATCCGATCGACGAGCTCGCGGTGGAGCTGACCGACCCCGCACTCTCCCGCGCCGCGCGCCGCACCCGACTGGCCGCGGTGCCTGCCGAGCCGCGGCGCGAGTTCCGGCCCGACGGACACCAGGAGGTGACCGTCGACGCGGACTCGCTGATCGACGCCCAGCAGTCTCGCCCGCCGGAGCGTCCGCGGCCGCCGCTGGCCGACATTCTGGACCTGCAGTACTCGACGGCACCGGCCGCCGAGGCCTACGACAACCTCCGCACTGCCGACGAGGAGCACCAGTCGGGCGACGGCGCCACGGCCGATGAGCGTTCCGGAGCGAGCCGTCACCGCGCCAAGCGCGCCAAGCCGGCCGTCCCCGCCTGGGAGGACGTGCTTCTCGGCGTGCGCAGTCACGACGACTAGTGCCACGGGGCACTAGTCGTCCGTCAGGCCTGCAGTCGACGGGTCCGCTCGTAGAAGGCGATGGCCGCGGCCGTGGCCACGTTCAGCGAATCGGTGCCGCGGCTCATCGGGATGCGCGCCCGGACGTCGCACCGCGCCATGGTCTCCGCGGTCAGCCCCGGCCCTTCGGCACCGACCAGGAAGGCGATGCGGTCGGCGTCGACGGCGGCGTCGAGCGGTACCGAACCCTCCCCCGGGGTGAGCGCGACGAGCGAGAAGCCGGCCCGCGCCGCCGTGTCGAGGTCGTCGGGCCAGGCGTCGGCACGTGCGAACGGCACCAGCAGCGCGTGTCCCATCGAGACGCGAACGCTCCTGCGGTACAAGGGATCTGAGCATCCGGCGCCGAAGATCAGTGCGTCTACGTGCAGACCCGCGGCGTTGCGGAAGATGCTGCCGATGTTCTCGTGGTCGTTGACCCCTTCCAGGACCACCACGGTGCGCGCGTCCGCGAGCACCTCGGCCACCGTCAGCGGGGCCGGGCGATGCGCCGCCGCCAGCACGCCGCGGTTGAGGTGGAAGCCGACGATCGCGGCCATCACGTCGGCGCTCACGCGATAGAACGGAACGCCCGCGAGCGACGGGTGCGAAAGGTCGTTCGAGAGCTGCGCCAACCGATTGGGCACGCCGAGGAAGGCGTGCGGCGTGAAGCGGGAGGCGATCATCCGCTGGGTCACGGTCACGCCCTCGGCGATCACCAGGCCCTTGCCCGCCTCCCCGCCGGGCAGGACCGCCAGATCGGGTCGTCGATCCACCGCGCTGAGGTCCCGGAAGTCGTCGACGCGCGGGTCGTCGGGATCGGTCACATCGATCACGTCGACGGCGAGAGCGTGCTGCACCAGACCACCGTTCCACATCGCCTGTACGCGCTCCAAAGCCGTTTGGCAGACTCGGCAGAGTGACCAGTGAACCGTCGCCCCTGTCCATGCGCCGCGCCCGCAGCGCCGACTGGCCGGAGATCATCGCGCTCGATGCGCGGACCTTCGCCCTCCCCGCGCCCTTGCCGGACGCCGAGGTCGCCGAGTTCCGCGGGCGGGTCACCGACTCGCTGGTGGTGCGCGACGAGGGCAGCGACGGCGCCCCGCTGGTCGCCGTCTCCCTGTACTTCCAGCTGCCGCTGACCGTGCCCGGCGGGGCGTGCCTGGAGACCGGCGGCCTGTCGTGGGTGTCGGTCGCGGGTACGCACCGGCGGCGCGGACTGCTGCGCCGCATGCTGACCGAGCAGTTCGCCGCGTGGCGCGCCGCCGGGCTGCCGCTGGCCATCCTCACCGCCTCCGAGGGCGGCATCTACGAGCGCTTCGGCTTCGGTCCGGCGTGCTTCGCCGAGACCGTCACCGTGGATCCGAGCGCCGTGGCGTGGCGCACCGAGGCGCCCGCCGACTCCCGCGTCCGGTACGGCACCGCGGACCAGATCGCCGCGCGTATCCCCGAGCTGCATGCGCGCTGGGCCGCGACGCGGCCGGGCGCGGTGCACCGCCCGGACTCGTGGTGGCCGTCGATCCTGGCCGACCGCGGCTTCCGCCGGAACTCGCAGACCACGGACCTGTACTACCTGCTGCACGCCGACGGGTACGCCGCCTATCGGATCGATGCCCGCGAGGCGTCGGCCACCGTCGAGGAGTTCGTCGCGGTGACCGACCAGGCGCACACCGATCTGTGGCGGGTCCTCACCGGCCTGGATCTGGTCACCTCGATCAGCGCCAAGGTCCCGGTCGACGACACGCTCGGCCTGCAGCTGCACAATGCGCGCGCCGTCCGGGTCACCGGACGCACCGACGAACTGTGGGTCTCGCTGCTCGACGTGGCGGCGGCGCTGTCCGCGCGCACCTACGGCACCGACGGCGCGGTCCTCCTGGAGGTGTCCGACGGCTGGGACGGGCGCGGCGGCACGTACCGCCTGGACGTGGTGGACGGTCGCGGCGTCGCCGAGCGGGTGTCCTCGTCGACCGACGGGCTGCCGCGCGCGGCGCTCAGCGTTGCCACGCTGAGCTCGCTGTACACCGGTGGGACGCCCGCCCGGGAACTGGTGACCGCCGGGCGCATCGAGTGCGACTCCCCGGCCACCGCCGACCTGCTCGACGCGATGTTCGCCGTCGACCGGGCCCCGTTCGCGGGCACCTACTTCTAGGTCGACTCCCGCGAGAGCATGCCGGTCCCGCGGGCCCGCGCGAGGCCCGCGGGACCGGCATCGTCTCGCGGGAACGGACGGCTGTCGCGCGAGCGGTCGGCGTGCGCGGGGGCTGGCGCTAACCGACCAGGTCGGAGATGGGTCCGCGGGCGAAGTAGAGCACGAACAGGATCGCGACCACCCACAGCAGCGGGTGCACCGTGCGCCACTTGCCGCGCGCCGAGGCCAGCACCACCCAGGCGATGAAGCCGACGCCGATGCCGTTGGCGATCGAGTAGGTGAAAGGCATCACGACGATGGTGAGGAACGCCGGGAGCGCGTACTCGAACCGACTGAAGTCGATGTCGCGGACCTGCGCCATCATCAGCGCGCCCACCACGACGAGCGCCGGGGTGACCGCTTCCATCGGCACGATCTCGTACAGCGGCGTGAAGAACATGGCGACCAGGAACAGCAGACCGGTCACCACGTTGGCCAGGCCGGTGCGCGCACCTTCGGCCACGCCCGCGGCCGATTCGACGAAGACGGTGTTCGACGACGCCGACGCGCCGCCGCCGACGATGGCGCCCGCACCCTCGACCACCAGGCCCTTACCGATGCCCGGCAGGTTGCCCTTCTCATCGGTCAGGCCGCCTTCCTTGCCGATACCGGTCATGGTGCCCATGGCGTCGAAGAAGTTCGACAGCACCAGGGTGAAGACGAAGATGCCGGCGATCAGCACGCTGACGTGCTCGAGGGCGCCGAAGAGGTCCACCTGGCCCACCAGGGTGAGGTCGGGTAGACCGAAGAAGCTGTCCGGAGACCCGGGGGTGTTCATGGCCCAGCCGCCGGGGTTGTCGTCGGACCGACCGCCGACGTTCCAGATCGCCTCGACGATGAGCGACACGATGGTCATCACGACGATGCCGATCAGCAGCGCGCCGGGCACCTTGCGAACGGTCAGCACGCCCATGAGCAGCACACCGACGGCGAACAGCAGGGTCGGCACCGTCGCCACCGAACCGTCCACGCCCAGCTGCACCGGAGGTCCCCCCTCGGTGCGGGACACGAAGCCGGAGTCGACCAGGCCGATGAACGCGATGAACGCGCCGATGCCGGCGGCGATCGCCGATTTGAGTTCCGGCGGCACCGCGTTGAACACCGCGGTCCGGAAACCGGTGAGACCGAGGATCACGATGATGATGCCGTCGATCACCACCAGCCCCATGGCGGCCGGCCAGCTCATCTCCGGGGCGATCGTCACCGCGAGCAGACTGTTGATGCCCAGGCCGGCGGCGATGGCGAACGGGAAGTTGGCCACCAGGCCCATCAGCATGGTCATGATGCCCGCGACCAGCGCCGTCACCGCCGCCACCTGCACCATCGGCAACACGTCACCGTTGATGTCGGCATTGCGGCCGTCGCCCGCGATGCCGCCGATGATGATCGGATTCAGCACCACGATGTAGGCCATCGTGAAGAAGGTGACCAGACCGCCCCGCACCTCGCGGCCGTACGTGGAGCCGCGCTCGGCGATCTTGAAGTACGCGGCGATTCGGTCCGACGCCGGCGGCTTCTGCGCCGGGCTCGCCTCGTCCGTCGTCTCGCTCATGCGCCGACCATCCTTGCCGCTCGTGGACTGGAAATTCCCGACGGAAATCGGGTGCCTACCCGGGAGAAGCTACCGTAATGGCATGGCCGAACCGACTGCAGTCCCCGAGTTGCCCGCGCGACTGCGCGCACCCGAGCCGGTCATCGTCGGCGGCATGCTCGCCTGGTTGATCGCGACCATCGTCGTCGCCGTCACCGACATCGGGCCGGATCGGGCGCTGACGGTGTGCTGGGTGGGGTTGGCCGTCGGCCTGGTCGGCACCGCGATCGTACTGGTCCAGCGGACGGCCGTGCGCCGCGGCAGCAAGGGCGCGCAAGAAGGACTCGACTGACGCGGCAGCGCGGCGCGCGTCCGCTTTCTGCGGGCGTCAGTTCCGGGAGACGCGGACCGGCGGCTCGGTGCGCAACTGCACCCAACGCACGATCTGCTTGTGCGCCAGCAGGCACAGCGCGAGCCAGACGAGCCCGAGCGCCCAGCCCGCCAGCACGTCCGACGCCCAGTGCGCGCCGAGGTAGACCCGGGAGGCGCCGATGATCAACGCCGCTCCGGGCGCCAGCAGCAGCACGCCCGGGTGCAGTCGCACCCACACGTAGAGCCGGTAGACGATCACCGCGGTCAACCCGAAGATCACCGTCGACATCATGGCGTGACCGGAGGGGAACGACAGCGAGCCGATGTCGATCAGCCGGTCCGCGACCGGCGGTCGCGCCCGGCCGAACACGCTCTTGAGCAGCACCATCACCAGGTAGCCGGAGACGCCGCCGAACGCGATGAGGGCGGCGAGGTCGATCCGTTCGCCCACCCAGGCGAGGACGAACACGCCGATCGCCACCAGCGTGAGGGTGAGGGTGTCGCCGAAGACGGTGACCATCTGCCACAGCGAATTCCACGGCTCGGCGCGCACCGACAGGACCCAGTCGAGAGTGCTGTGGTCGAAACCGAAGGGCGACAAGCTCACGGCGTTTCCTCTCGCGGTCGACGGGGATCGGGTCCGGTGGGATCCCACGGTACGCAGTGCTCCACGTGCAGTGTGCCCGCGGTGTCCCGCCAGCGTGGCACGCGGACGCGCCGTTCGGCGTCGTCGTCGTCGAAAACCGCGACGACGAGCGCGTCGTGCGCCACCAGCGGCCCCGACAGGCCCCAGCCGGTGGCGGCCGCCAGCCGCAGCGCCGGACCGGACTCCGGATCCAGGAAGCGTCCGACGGAGACCACGTGCACCGACAGCGTCTCCGAGGCCAGCGGGGCGTCGACCAACGCGGCGAAGTCGGCCGCCGAGCGCGCTTCCGGGTGCGCGCCGACCAGCACGGCGTCCGCCGGCGGCACCACCGCCACCCACCACGGCGCGTCGAGCACCACGGCGTCGGAGCTGACCGATCCGGCCAGGGTGCGCAGCCCGAGCGGCGGGTCGAGTCGGTCCAGCCTGACGCGGCCGGCCCGGTAGGCCTGCACCACGGCGGCGTGCGCTCGGGCGGCGACACCGGGCGGCACGGGGCGGGCCGGGTCGGCGAGCGCAGCCAGCCATCCGTCGGCGTCGTCGGTGTCGTCGGGCTCCGCGCCGACCAGCAGCGCGGTGAGGGCCGCCGCCGACGGATGGTCCAGCGGGTCGAACAGGCCGCGCCAGCTGTCGGTGTCCGGGGCGGCGCACCGGCGCAACGGCGTCCCCGCGATCGGTTCGGCGTGCCGCCGCAGCCACCAGACGGTGTAGCCGTCCGGGTCGGCCAGGTCCGCGGCGATGTCCGGGTCCTGCGCCAGCAGCGTGAGGGCCCGGCCCCAGCGGTCCGGGGCCACCAAGTCCAGGTCGCGGACCGCACGCAGGGCCTCCGGCGGCACCTCGAGCCCGTCCCACCAGTCGGCCTCGCCGTCGAGGTCGTGGTCGGGGGCGGTGGGCAGGTCGTCGTGCACCGTGGTGAAGCCCCACCCCGCGCCGAGTCGACGGAGCGGGCGCGCGCCATAGGCCGCGACGAAGTCCGCGTCGATCACGCCCAGCGGCGCGTCGGCGGCCAGCACCGACGCCAGCGGGCTGCCCGGCAGCAGCAGTTCGTCGGCCGGGCGCAGTTCACCCTCGGAGTCGGGGACGTCCAGCGCGCCCAGCCAGGTCGGCACCGTCGGTTCCGCGTCGCTCGCGTCGAGCAGACGCAGGACCGCGTCGACGAGTTCCTCGTGCTCGGTGTCCGACAACTCGTCCGCGTCGGCCACCCGCTGCTCCAGTCCCGGATGCGCCAGCACCTGCGAGACGGTCAAGCGTTCCAAGCCCAGCCGCTCCAACAGCGGGTGCGCGGCGGCCGGGTGCACCGTCGGCACCCAGTCGAGTACCAGTTCGTCGTCGGCGGGCAGGTCGACGTCGAACACACCCCGAACGCCGCGGTGGCTGCGTCCGTCGGCGCGCGGAATCGGGAGCGCCCCCAGTTCGGCGACGGCGTCCGGGCCGGTCACCAGCGGGTCGAGCGCCGCGTACAGCCGACCCCACCACGACGGCAGGCGGTCGACCCCGGACAGCACGTCGGCCAGCTGCGCCAACCCGAGTTCCTCCGCGCCCAGGCGCAGCACGGCCGCCGCTTCCGGGCCGTCGCTGACCAGCGGATGGGCGAGCGGTTCGAGCACGTCGCCGAGCAGGTCGGCCAAGTCGGGGGTGAGCCCGCGCAGCACCAGCGTCCGTTCCGGCGCGAGTCGGCGGCCGTCGACGCCGGGCACCCAGCGGTCGGCGGCGAGCGTGGCTAGCACCGCGGTGCGCAGCCGTGCGTCCTCGGCGCCGGCGGCGAACGCCGGGGCGGGAACCAGCAGGTGCTTCTGGTCGTCCGGTGCGGCCGCCACCAGCGCGGTGTAGCCGACCGCGGCCGTCGCCAGATCGGCGTCCGGGTGCAGTCCGCGGCGATCCGGGGTCAACGGCAGGTCGGTGACGAGGCGGGCCGGCAACGACAGCGGGATCTGCGTCGGCGTGGGACTGCGCAGCACGTCGTCGGTCAGCGGCTGCAGTCGTCCGTCGACCACCGGCACCAGCCAGTGCGTCCCGCCCGCGCTGCTGCGCAGCCACCGACGGTGCGGATGGCCGTCGACGTCGATCACCACGTGGTCGCCGTCCACCCGGCGGGTGATCGCGGTGTCGTCGACGACGATCTCGACCAGCGCCGACAGCGCCAGCAGCAGGTCCTCAGCCTCCGCCGCAGCGTGCGCCGCGAGCGTCTGCGCCTGGGTCTCGTCGGCGCAGTGCAGCACCACCTCGGTCGCATAGCCGGGGCTCGGCGCCGCGGTCAGCGGCCACGCCAGGCGTTGAGCGGGTACGTCGGGAGCGTCGACTGGCAGCGCCGCCACCGCCGCCGCGGTCGCCTGGCGGTCGAAGGTGATCGCCCCCGATGTGGACAGCAGATCGACGCGGTCGACGAAGCTCGTGGCGCGGAATCCGACCCCGAAACGGCCGATCGCAGCGGGCTCGTCCGCTTTCGGGGACATACCTTTTGGGGACACGCGCAGCGCGGTGAGGGCCTGCACGCCCGCGCGGGTCAGCGGGGCACCGGTGTTCGCGATCCGGACCTGCGCGCCGTCGACCACCACCCGCATCCGTCCGGGCGCCGGTGCGGCGAGCGCCGCATCGGCGGCGTTCGCGGCCAGCTCGGTGAACCAGCGGTCGCGGTACCCGATGTGCCGGAGTTCAGCCTCGGCGGCGACGTCCTCGGCGAGCCGAGTCGGCGAATCGCGCCAAGCAGACAGGGTCGCCGCACGCAGCGCGGCCGTACCGAACGGATCGGCCGGGTGCAGACGCGCCGCCGACGGCGTCATCGAGATTCGACGATCTCCACTGCACCGTCGTCGTAGGCCTCGAAGGCCGGGCTGCCCTGGCCGCCGGGCGGCATCGGGGTATCCGAATGCGCACCGCAGCCGTAATCGAGCGGGACGGCGTGGCCGTCGGCGCCGAACTCGTTGGCGCATACGCCGAACTCGGCGCGCAGCGCACCGGCGAGAGGCAGGAAGAAGCCGCAGGTGCTGCAGGAGTAGCGGGCGTTGCGCGCCATCGCCGATTCCGGGCCGAAGTCGCCGTCGTGCCAGCGCTGCGCCGCCTCGGCGCGGCCCTCGTACGACAGCAGGCGCTTACGACCCAGGCCGATCTCGGCGGCCGCCTGGCCCACCTGGTCGGCGTCGATCGGGTCCACGTCGAGCGTGTCGGTCTGGCCGGGCACCAGGCGCGGATCGTCCGGCGGCGCAGCCAGCAGGTCGCCGGGCCCCAGGTCGCCCGCGGAGATGCGTTCGGCCCACGGCACCCAGTTCGGGGCCAGCAGCGCGCCATCGCCCGGAAGGAGGACCACCTCGGACACGGTCACCTCGTCCGAGCCCGGGGCTGCGGCCAAGACCACGCACCAGTGCCAGCCGCCGTACCCGGGAACCTGCGCCGCAAAACTGTGGGCCACAGCCCACTCGCCTTCCGGTCGTGCCCCCAGGTGTTCGCCGGGCTGCTCCCCGTCGGCCACCAGTACCTGTCGTGCGATCTGCTCGGATTGCTCCAAAAGGGTCGCCTGTGCTGCCACACTCACCCCCTCAGTGTGCCTCAGCGAGGTAGCGAAATGCACGTTGAGGGCGTATCCGCGACGCCCCGGAACGCCCATGCGCCGCGTCGTCGGCACGATAGGGAACAATCGAGCCGTGGCTTCCCGATCAGCGCGCGAGAACCCGGACCATCCGGGGATCCTTCGCGCGCCGCCGACCCGAACCCGATTCAGCGGCGATCACCCGGTTGGCGCAACTATCCGGCCGACCCCGCACCCGGCGCTATCCGCCGCCCGGCGGGACCCCGCCGCCCCGCGCACCCAGAATCGACATCTGCCGCCGCTCGACGACCCGGACACCCAGGTCATCGACGATCCCGCGACCGCTGCGGCGCCGCCCACCCACGGACGCCGCACCGACTACGTGCCGCCGGAGAAGGTGACCGTGATGCGCGTGATGGCGCGCCGGTCCAAGTACTTCGCCGGCCGCGGCGTGGACATGGTGCACCGCGCCGCCACCGCCGACGGGGCCGACCGCTCCGGACTCACCGCCCTCACCATGCCGGTGATCGCCAACAACGCCGTCGACGCGGCGATGGCCGTCGCGCTCGCCAACACCCTGTTCTTCGCCGCCGCGACCGGTGAGTCGAAGGTCAACGTGGGCCTGTACCTGGCCCTGACCATCGCTCCCTTCGCGGTGATCGCACCGCTCATCGGCCCGCTGCTCGACAAGCTGCAGCACGGGCGCCGGATCGCGATGGCGACCACCTTCGGGCTGCGCGCCGTCCTGGCCCTGCTGATCATCGTGAACTCGTCGTGGGATCCGGTGACCCACCAGATGCAGTACAAGCCGTGGATCCTCTATCCGTGCGCGCTGGGACTGATGGTGCTGTCGAAATCGTTCGGCGTTCTCAAGTCCGCCGTCGCGCCGCGGGTACTCCCGCCGACGATCGACCTGGTGCGCGTCAACTCCCGGCTCACCATGTTCGGGCTGATCTTCGGCACCATCGTCGCCGGCGGCCTGGCCGCCGCGATCGACCTGATCCTGGGCACCTGGCTGCCCCTGCACATCCCCGGCGCGATGGTCTTCCTCTGCCTGCTCGCGATCGTGGGCGCGTACTTCTGCATGAAGATCCCGGCCTGGGTGGAGGTGACCGAGGGCGAAGTCCCCACCACTCTCACCTACCGCGACGGCGAGCAGGAGTCGGCCCCGGCCGACGCCGCGACCGGCGGCCGCGGCCGACTGTCCGCCCGCCTCGCGGCCACCATGCGCCAGCCGCTCGGTCGCACCGTGGTGACCAGCCTGTGGGGCAACGGCACCATCCGCATCCTCACCGGCTTCCTGACCCTCTACATCGCGTTCTACGCCAAGGCGCAGTCCGGCTCCAGCGGCTGGGCACAGCTGATGATGCTCGGCGCCGTCGGCGCCGCCGCCGGTATCGGGAACGGTATCGGCAACGGCATCGGCACCCGACTGGAACTCAAGCACCCGCCGCGCATCATCGTCGCCAGCACCGGTGCGGCGGCCGGTGCCGCCGTGCTCACCGCGATCTTCGGCTCATTGCTGATGGTGGTCGTCGCGGCGTTGATCGCCTCGGGTGTGAGCGCGATCGCCAAGGTCTGCTTGGACTCCACCATTCAGGACGACCTGCCCGAGGCCTCCCGCGCGTCGGCCTTCGGTCGTTCCGAGACCGTCCTCCAGCTGTGCTGGGTGCTCGGCGCCAGTCTCGGCGTGGTTCTGCCCACCACCCTGTGGATCGGCTTCACCGTGGTCGCGGTCCTGATGGCGGCCGGTTTCGCCCAGACCGTCATGACCAGTCGCGGCGCCACCCTGGTGCCGGGCGTCGTCGTGACGACGTTCCACCGAGCCCGCCTCACACCGCGGGCTTCGCCACGGTGCCCACTCCCCGGGCCCCGCATCCACGCGTCCCTTCCCGATCGACGACGCTCCGTCCGAGCAGCCCACCGCCGCGCAGCGGTTGGCGCGTCCTTCTCCCGCCCCGAATACCGCCCGCCCGCCCGTCACCGACCGCAGCGTCGGCACCGCCCGACTAGTCCGGGCACCCCCGAGAACGTCCTATCCAGATACGTCCCACCCAGAGAACGTCCCGGCAACTACGACAGTGAGGTCCCCCGGTGTCCCTGCAGCCCGCAGATAAGAAGGCGCTGACCATTCTGGCCGCGGTCGGCGCGGTCATGGTGATCGTCATCGCCGTCGCCACCGCCCTCCTGGTGCGGGCGATGCCCGAGACCGATCCGAAGATCTCGGTGGCAGCGGGCACCGAGTATCAGCAGGTGTCACCGTCGTACTGGTGCACTCTGCAGATGGACGCCTGCCGGCCCGCGTACCTGAGTCTCGAACAACTCGCCGCACTGCCGGTCACCGTGTTCCCGGTGCCGATCGACGAGAGCTTGGTGCTGTCGGTGCCGTCGGAGATCGCGACCAAGCCGTGGACGCTTACCGCGCTCTACGCCACCTCCCGCGGCATCCAGCCGGTGACCTGGATCAAGACCACCGGCGACGCGTACACCGAGATCCTGCCGTCCACGCAGCACCGCGTGCTCCTGGGCATCGAGGTGAAGCCGTTCTCCGCCGTGGTCGAGGATGCGCCCGACGGTCTCGAATCCGGGCAGGGCACCATCCCGTTCCGCGGCCATTACGCGGTGGACACCCGGCCGAAGGGCTTCTCGGTGACGAACGAGACAGTGCTGGGCGAGATCCGCGGCACCGCGTAGCGAAAGCTCGTGACCGGTTAGCGGTCGAGCTCGCGGGTCACCGCGCGGACCACCTCGGAGATACGCCGAGCGGTCTTGCGGTCCGGGTAGCGACCGTTGCGCAGATCGGGCTGCACCTTGCCCTCGAGCAGGGTGATGAGGTCGGCGATCAGGCCGTGCAGTTCGTCGGGCGTGTGCTTCTTGGTGGCCGCCCGCTGGTTCTCCCGCACATTGCGCGCCACGCTGGGCGCCGCGTCGAGCACGGTGACCCGCAGCGCCTGCGGTCCCTGGCGGCCGGCCGCCATGTCGAACTCGACCCGTTGGCCGGCTTTGAGCGCGTCGACGTCCGCGGGCAGCGCCGAGGAACGGACGTACACGTCCTCCCCGCCCTCCTGCGACAGGAAACCGAACCCCTTGGCGGGGTCGTACCACTTCACGTGACCGCTCGGCACAGTGCTCACCTTCAAACTGCTCGGACCAACTCATCAGAATGCGCCCCGCCCGCCACTGCAGATGTCCGAGGGGCGAGCTCGAGGCGCACTTTCGACCGATGGTACGCGTCGGACTACCGTGGATCTCATGCAGACCCAGAAGTCCTCGGCGCTGTTGCCCACGGCCGTGATCCTGGTCGTCATCGGATTCGTCGCCAGCATCGCCCTGCTGTTCCCCGCGGTGCGCGAGTCGAATCAGGCGATCGTGACCCTCACCTACATCCTCGCGATGGGCGCACCCATCGGCTTGCTGCTGGCTCTCGTCTTCGCCCTGATCTCCGGGCGTCGCAGCCGATGACCGACGGACCGTCGCCGCTGGTGCCGGTCGGCGACCCCGGCGCGCTCAAACGCGCGTACAGCTGCTTCCCGTCCGGCGTCGTGGCCGTGTGCCGTCGGACGACGGTCGACGGTCCCGATTTCCCGGCGGGCACCGACATCGGCATGGCGGCGAGTTCGTTCACCACCGTCTCCCTCGATCCGCCCCTGGTGTCGGTGGCGGTACGCCACGAGTCGGCCACCTGGCCGCTGCTGCGCGACGCGGACGAACTCGGTGTCAGCGTGTTCGCCGAGCACCAGGGCGACCTGGCCCGCCAGTTGGCCGGACACCCGGACCGACGGTTCGCCCGGGTGCGCCCGGTGGCCCTCTCCAGCGGTGCACTGTTCATCCCGGGCGGCACCGCTCACCTGCTCTGCACGGTCGCCGGCGAGCTGCCGGCCGGCGACCACACCGTCGTACTGCTGGAGATCCAGTCGCTGCGCAGCGATCCGACGGTGGAGCCGCTGGTCTTCCACGCGAGCACGTTCCGAGCACTGGAAGCCCGCCGCGCCCTCGACGGCGCGTGAGGCGCGTGGCCCGGGCCTCAATCTGGTTGTGACCTTAGTCACATCACGGGGAGATAACGAACCGGCTACGGGACGACCATCAGCACCGTGAACTGCGGAGATACCGAAACAGGCCGAAACCGGCCAGTAGGTAGGGGAAAAACCCCTCCTTCCGACTAGGTGACTTCCCCCGAATGGATTACGTAGTGTTCATTCCGGTCGCCCTCGGGCACCGACAAATACACATCACCCGGCGGTCGCGCCCAACCTCGTTCCGCCACCGGGTACACCGAACAATTCAGTTCAGGAACGAGGGCGGGGGACCCACCATCCCTCCGGATACCGGCGGACCGTCACCGACGGATCGCCTTGGGGTTAAGTCCAGACCGGGCCTCCCGGACCGGACCGAGCACCTCTCAGCTCGAACCCGACAGCTCACTTCGCAGGCGCGTGGAGAGAGGAAACTCAAACAGCAATGGCACGTCACGCTAAGCAGTCGTTCATGTCCAGCAAGACCGTCGCGAAGGTCGCTCTGACCTCCGCAGTCCTCGGCGGCGGCGCCGCGCTCCTCGGTGGCGGCAACGCCTCGGCCGCGACCGACGCCGAGTGGGACCGCGTCGCACAGTGCGAGTCCGGCGGTAACTGGGCCATCAACACCGGTAACGGCTACTACGGCGGCCTGCAGTTCAGCCCGAGCACCTGGACCGGCCACGGCGGCGGCCAGTTCGCCCCGAGCGCCCACCAGGCCAGCAAGGCCGAGCAGATCGTGGTCGCCGAGCGCGTCCTCGCCAGCCAGGGCAAGGGCGCTTGGCCGTCGTGCGGTGTCGGCCTGTCCGGCCACACCCCCCGCCAGGCCCCGGCCACGCCGTCGACCCCGTCGCTGCCGAAGCTGAAGGACCGCGCGGACGCACCGAAGGCCGACGACGCCAAGGACACCAACGACGCCATCTCGCAGGCACGCGCCGGCAGCCCCGAACTGCGCTCGGCCGCCGATGCCCTCGCGAAGTCGGGCTACAAGCTCGATCAGGGCCAGCTGGACCTGTTCAACGACAACAAGGGCCTGCTCGGTCTCTGATCCGAGTCGGCCGCGCCGGACACCGGCGCACAGACCAAGGAACCCCGCACCATCGGTGCGGGGTTCCTGTGCATCTGCCGGGCGGCGGTATCGGTCGAGCGGACTGCAGCCCTCGGGCGACGGCGCCCAGACCGATCGATTCCGCGCCGGACCGACTCTGGACACGCCGAAACCCCGTGCCTACTCAGGCACGGGGTTTCGCTCGTCAGTTCCGGATCAGCGGTTGATGACGGTGTGCGATTGAATGAAGGGCAGCTCGCTCGCCGGCACCGGGAACGGGTTCTCGTTGCCGAACGGCGACAGTGCACCGGCGAGATGCGCGGTGAACTCGGTGACGGCGTGATCCTCTACCGCCACATCCGGCCAGCCATTGTCCACGTAAGTATTCTTCTTAGCCACGGCCTCATTGTGCCATGCGTCCCGAGGCACCGGCGCAGGGACCGGGAAAGCCGGGGTCGGTGGCGAAGACCACGTCGGTAGGATTGTCCGGATGAGAACGGACAGCTCCCTGCGCGGCCTGGCCGAGACGCTGGCCGACCGCTCCGATGCCGACCTCGCCGCCCTGTTGACGCGGCGCGGCGACCTCGCCTCGCCCCCGCCGCGCGGCACGGCGGTCTTGGCGCAGCGTGCCCTGTCGGCGTCGTCGATCGCACAGGCCGGGGAGAGTCTGGACCTGGCGACGGTGGCGGTGATCGAAGCCTTCCTCGAGTGCGGCTCGGACACCGCGCGCAACGACGTGATCGGACCGGTGACCCGCGATCAACTCGTCGCCGCCCTCGGCCGCCGACTCAAACGACCGGCCCTGGACGCCCGCCTGGCCGATCTGGTTGCCCAGGGCCTGATCTGGGATTCGGGAGCGGGCACCGCACGCAAACCGGCGTGGATCGCCGGCATCCATCTCCCGGCCGCACTCCCCTGGCGCGGACACCACCTGGTGGGCCCGCTCGCCACCGCCACACCCGAGCAGATTCAGGACGTGATCGACGGCCTCGACGAACGGCCGCGTGAACTGCTGGCGACGCTCACCGTCGGCTCCCCGCTGGGCCGCAGCCGCGACGCGGCCCCCGACGCCGATGCCGACGCCCCCGTCCCCCGGCTGATCCGCGCCGGCCTGCTGGCCCGGATCGACGAGCAGACCGTGGAACTGGTCCCGATGGTCGGCCGCTTGCTCCGCGGCGAGCCCCCGCTGCCGACCGCCGTGCTGGCACCCCCGCCGATGAGCGACGGCCCCGGCCGCTTCGGCCCGGCCGACGTGGATGCCGCAGGCGCCGGCGAGGCCCTGGAACTGATCCGCCACAGCGCCACCCTGCTCGAGGTGCTCGGCCAGCACCCGGCCGCCATTCTGAAGTCCGGCGGCCTCGGCATCCGGGAACTGCGGCGGCTGGCCAAGGCCACCGGGCTGCCGGTGGCGCGAGTCGGTCTTCTGGTGGAGATCCTGGCCGCACACCGCCTCCTGGACTCCGGCCACCCCGAACCCGAACCGGCCGAGGCCACCGGCGAACCGGTCTTCGCGCCGACCGTCGGCGTCGACGCGTGGCTGCACAGCACGGCCGAACGGAAGTGGCACGGTCTGGCCCAAGCCTGGCTGGACCTGAATCGTCGGCCCTGGCAGATCGGCGACACCGACCGCGACGGCAACACCCTCGCGGCCCTGTCGAGCGAGTTGTTCGACGCCACCGCACCCGTCACCCGACGCCAGGTCCTCGAGTTGCTGGCGGAGGCACCGGAGGCCGCCCCCGTGGAGGTCGACGCCCTCGTCGCGAACCTGGCCTGGCGACACCCGCGGCACCTGCGCCGGTGGACGCGGCGATTCGTCGGCGAGACCCTCGCCGAGGCCCGCGATCTCGGACTAGTGGCGCACGGCGCCCTGACCGCGCCCGCTCGCCTCCTGCTGGCCGGAAGCGACGACGAGGACGACGCGGCCGCCGCGATCCTGGCGGCCATGCTCACCGCGCTACCGACGCCGGTGGAGCACTTCCTGGTCCAGGCCGATCTGACCCTCATGGTCCCCGGACCGATGACGGCCGAGCTGGCCGACCAGGTGGAGGCCATCGCCGACCTCGAATCGGGTGGCGCGGCCTCGGTGTATCGCATCAGCGAGAGCAGCCTGCGTCGCGCGTTCGACGCAGGGCGGTCCGGCGCGGAGATCAAGGCCCTGCTCGAGGCCCGCTCCCGCACGCCGGTGCCGCAGTCGCTGACCTTCCTCGTCGACGACGTGGCGCGCAGTCACGGCAGCCTGCGCGTCGGGGTCGCCGCCGCCTTCGTACGGTGCGAGGATCCGGCGCTGCTGGCCGAGGTGCTGCGCAGCGACGCGGCCGCGGAGGTGGCCCTGCGCGGCCTCGCCGCGACCGTCGCCGTGTCCCCGGCACCGGTGCGCGAGGTGGTCGACGCCCTGCGGCGCGGCGGTTTCGTGCCGGCCGGCGAGGACTCCAGCGGCGCCCTGGTGGATCTGCGCAGCCGCGGCGTCCGCGTAGCCGCCCGCGCGCGCAGTGCCCGACTGCCGCGGCGTCGCAGCAAACTCGGCCTCGGGCAGGCCGAGACCATCGTCGGTCGGCTGCGCGCCGCCGACCGCGCCGAGCAGGTGCCACGCTCGTCCATCACGACCAGCGGCGACGAGAACACGACGGCCCTGATCCAGCTGGCGCTGCGCACCGGGCGGTCGGTGCGGCTGGGCTACGTCGACGCCCAGGGCGCGGCCAGCCGACATCTGGTGAAGCCGAAGGCACTGCAGGCCGGCCAGCTCATCGGCGCCTCCGACGAAGCCGACGATGCGAGTTTCCTCCTGCACCGGATCACCGGCCTCGAACTGCTGTGACGCACCCCGGGTGGCCGCGGCGCGTCGAACCTGGACAATGGGCATGTGACTGACGGACCCCTCATCGTTCAATCGGACAAGACGGTACTGCTGGAGATCGACCATCCGCAGGCCGGTGCCGCGCGCGCCGCGATCGCTCCGTTCGCCGAACTCGAGCGCGCGCCCGAGCACGTGCACACCTATCGGGTCACCCCGCTGGCGCTGTGGAACGCGCGGGCGGCCGGCCACGACGCCGAGCAGGTGGTCGACGCCCTGGTCACCTACTCGCGGTACCCGGTGCCGCAGCCGCTGCTGGTCGACATCGTCGACACCATGGGCCGGTTCGGTCGCCTGCAGCTGGCCAAGCACCCGGCGCACGGTCTGGTGCTGATCTCCCTGGACCGCGCGGTCCTCGAGGAGGTGCTGCGCAACAAGAAGGTCGCCCCCATGCTCGGCGCGCGCATCGACGACGACACCGTGGTGGTGCACCCGTCCGAGCGCGGCCGCCTCAAGCAGGTGCTGCTCAAGATCGGCTGGCCCGCCGAGGACCTCGCCGGCTACGTCGACGGCGAAGCGCACGACATCGACCTGGCGCAGGACGACTGGGAGCTGCGCGACTACCAGCAGATGGCCGCCGACTCGTTCTGGGCGGGCGGCTCGGGCGTGGTGGTGCTCCCCTGCGGCGCGGGCAAGACCATGGTCGGCGCGGCCGCCATGGCCAAGGCCGGCGCCACCACGCTGATCCTGGTGACCAACACCGTCGCCGGACGGCAGTGGAAGCGCGAGCTGATCGCGCGCACCACGCTGACCGAGGACGAGATCGGCGAGTACTCGGGCGAGCGCAAGGAGATCCGCCCGGTCACCATCGCGACCTACCAGGTGATGACGCGTAAATCCAAGGGCGAGTACAAGAATCTGGATCTGTTCGACTCCCGCGACTGGGGCCTGATCATCTACGACGAGGTGCATCTGCTGCCCGCCCCCGTCTTCCGGATGACCGCCGATCTGCAGTCGCGCCGTCGTCTCGGCCTGACCGCGACGCTGGTCCGCGAGGACGGCCGCGAGGGCGACGTCTTCAGCCTCATCGGACCCAAGCGCTACGACGCCCCGTGGAAGGACATCGAGGCGCAGGGCTGGATCGCCCCGGCCGACTGCGTCGAGGTCCGGGTGACCATGTCCGACGACGAGCGCCTGCAGTACGCGGTGGCCGAGGCCGACGCCAAGTACAAGCTCTGCTCCACCGCCCACTCGAAGCTGCGCGTGGTCCGCTCGATCCTGGAGCAGCACCGCGGTGCGCCGACCCTGGTGATCGGCGCCTACATCGACCAGCTGGAGGAGTTGGGGCGCGAGCTCGACGCCCCGGTGATCCAGGGGTCCACCCGCAACGCCGAGCGGGAGAAGCTCTTCGACGCGTTCCGGCGCGGCGAGATCGACACGCTGGTGGTCTCCAAGGTGGCCAACTTCTCCATCGACCTCCCGGAGGCCTCGGTGGCGATCCAGGTCTCGGGCACCTTCGGGTCCCGACAGGAGGAGGCCCAGCGCCTCGGCCGCCTGCTGCGCCCCAAGGCCGACGGCGGCCAGGCGCACTTCTACTCGGTGGTCTCCCGGGACAGCCTCGACGCCGACTACGCGGCGCACCGCCAGCGTTTCCTGGCCGAGCAGGGCTACGCCTACCGGATCATCGACGCCGGCGATCTGCCGCTGGTCTGAGACGGGAGCACCCATGACCCAGGAGCAGTCGGCGCCCCTCGTCGGGCGCCTGCAGCCGTTCGCCGAGACCATCTTCGCCGAGATGTCGGCGCTGGCCGCCCGGCACGACGCCATCAACCTCGGCCAGGGCTTTCCGGACACCGACGGGCCCGCCTCGATGCTGTCCGCGGCCCAGGAGGCCATCGCCACCGGCCACAATCAGTACCCGCCGGGAATCGGCGTGGCGGCGCTGCGGGAGGCGGTCAGTGAGCAGCAGGCCCGCGACTACGGCCTGCAGTACGACCCGGACACGCAGGTGCTGATCACCGTCGGCGCCACCGAGGCCATCGCCGGGGCCGTCCTGGGACTGGTGGAGCCGGGCCGCGAGGTGATCATGATCGAGCCGTACTACGACGCCTACGCCGCGACCGTGGCGCTGGCCGGGGCCGTGCGACGCACCGTCCCGCTGGTGCCCGACGGCGACGGTTTCCGCCTCGATCTGGATGCCCTGCGCGCCGCGTTCACCTCGAACACGGCCGCGGTGATCGTGAACTCGCCGCACAACCCGACCGGCACGGTGCTGACCGACGACGAACTCGCCGAGATCGCGCGCCTGTGCATCGCGCACGACGTCGTCGCGATCACCGACGAGGTCTACGAGCATCTGGTCTTCGGCGAGCGCACCCATCGGTCGCTGGCGACCTTCGACGGCATGGCCGAGCGCACCCTGCGCATCTCGAGCGCCGCCAAGACCTTCCACGTGACCGGCTGGAAGGTCGGTTGGATCAGCGGGCCCGCCGACCTGGTCGCCGCCGCCCGCGGCGCCAAGCAGTATCTGAGCTACGTGGGCAGCGGGCCGTTCCAGCCTGCGGTGGCCCTGGCCCTGCGCACCGAATCGGCGTGGGTCGCCGACCAGACGCGAGACCTGGCCCGACGGCAGGTGGCCCTGTCCGCGGCGCTGGCCGACGCCGGTTTCGGCGTGCACTCCACCGACGGCACCTACTTCGTGCTGGCCGATCCGCGGCCGCTCGGCTACACCGACGGCGCCGCCCTCTGCCGGGCACTGCCCGCCCGCGTCGGGGTGGCCGCGGTGCCCGCGAGCGCCTTCGTCGATCCGGCCCCGGGGCACGACCGCGCCAATCCACAGTGGGACCACCTGGTCCGCTTCGCCTTCTGCAAACAGGACGACGTGATCGTCGAAGCCGCCCGCCGACTGCGCACCCCGGCGAGATAGTAGAACGTCCGTTCGATACGTGGCGTATGCTGGCGCCATGAGCACGGGCATCCAGGACTCGCTCTTCGACATCCCCGCGACGGCCGACGATGCGCCGACCGTGCACCCGCTGGCGACCGGCATCACCCGTCGGGCGCTCGCCGCCGACGCGTGGGTGGATCTGCGGCCCGGCTGGCTCACCGGCACCGTCGGCCTGTTCGACCGGCTGCGCCGGTCCGTGCCGTGGCGCGCCGAGCAGGTCCGCATGTACGACGCCACGCTGCCGGTACCGCGGTTGACCGCCGCCTACCCGGCCGACACTCGCCTGCCCGATCCACTGTTGGGCGAGCTCCGCGCCGCCCTGACCGACCACTACCGGTCGGCGCTGCCCGAGGGCTTCGCCAGCGCGGGCCTGTGCCTGTACCGCGACGGCCGCGACAGCGTCGCCTGGCACGGCGACCGGATCGGCCGCGGCGCCTACCGGGACACCTTGGTCGCCATCGTCTCCCTCGGCGCACCGCGCGTGCTGGCACTGCGCCCGCGCGGCGGCGGCCGCTCCCTGCGCTTCACACTGGGCAGCGGCGACCTGCTGGTGATGGGCGGCAGCTGCCAGCGCACCTGGGACCACGCTGTCCCCAAGGCGCCCGGTGCCGGGCCGCGGATGTCGGTGCAGTTCCGCCCACCCGGCGTGCTCTGAGCGTCGCTGAGCGCCACCGCTGCCGCCGGCGAAAAGTGTTATGTCCCGGTAGGTACCGCAGAGGTACCTACCGGGACATGAAACTTCTCAGACCGCTCAGATGTCGAAGCTGACGCCGGTGAGCTCCTCGGCGGTCGACCAGAGGCGGCCGCGGACGGCGGCGTCGTCGGCCACGCCGCGGTAGCCGGCCTCGGTGGGCGCACCGCGCATGCCGCCGAATTGGGCGGGCCCGTAGAACTTGCCGTTGACCGCCTCCGGCGCGGTGGCCGCGTACAGCGTCGGCAGGGCGCCGTCGGCGGCCGACTGCGCCAGGGGCGTGGCGTTGCCGAGCTTCATCACCCAGTCCACCAGCGATTCGGTGCGGGTCTGCAGCTCGGTCGCGGCGTAGCCGGGGTGCGCGGCGACCGAAATGGTCGACGAGCCCGCCTGCTCCAGCCGCTCGGCCAGTTCCAGCGCCATCATCAGGTCGGCGATCTTCGAATCGCCGTACGCCGCCCAGCGGTTGTACTTGCGGCGCTCCCAGTTCAGGTCGTCGATGTCCAGACGCGCAACGTTGTGCGCCAGCGATGACAGGGTCACCACGCGCTCACCGATCCGGTCCAGCACCAGTCCGGTAAGGGCGAAGTGGCCGAGGAAGTTGGTGCCGATCTGCATCTCGAAGCCGTCGGCGGTACGCCCGAGCGGCAACGCCATCACGCCGGCGTTGTTGATCAGCACGTCCGCACCGTCGAAGCCGTCGGCGAAGGCCCGCACCGACGTCAGGTCGGCGAGGTCGAGCGCCGCCACCGTCGCGTTCTCGCCGATCTCATCGGCCACGCGCTGCGCCTTCTCCACATTGCGGCAGGCCAGGACCACCTCCGCACCGGCGCGCCCCAGCGCCCGCGCCGTCTGCTCCCCCAACCCGCTGTTCGCGCCGGTGACGACGATGCGTCGCCCGCGCTGATCCGGCATGTCCGCGGTCGACCAACCACCCATCAGTTCTTCTCCTGTTTCCTCGGTGAATCCATCATGTGCGGCCACCTGCCCCGACGGGCCGGCAGCTTCATCAACTCCGAGAGCACGCTACCCAATGTGGGCGGTTCGGCCCGTTTCGCCAACTCCATCGGCACGTAGATCTCGGTGTACTCTTTGCGCCCCCGCAGCAGGACGCGCTCCAGCGGCTGCCAGTGGCGGGCCTCGTCCGGGTCGGCGGCGGCGACCGCGGCGTCACTGGCGTAGACCGGGGAGCCGCCCAGTTTGGCCCGATCGGACAGCCGCGCGGCCTCGTTCACCGAGTCGCCGATCACCGTGTACTCGTAGCGGTTCTCCGCGCCGATGTTACCGGCGAAGACGCGGCCGTAGCCGACGCCCATCCCCCACTCGAGCGGAACCTTCTCGCCGAGTCGGTCGCCCAGCTCGCGGGCGGCGGCCAGCGCGGCGCCTGCCGGGTCGGCCAGGGCGGTGGGCGCGCCGAACACCACGAGCGCCGCGTCGCCCTCGAACTTGTTGATCAGGCCGTCGTACTCGGCGACGACCTCGGCCACCACCGAGAAGAAGACGTTGAGCACGGCCGCCGTCTCCCGCGGATCGCCTTCGGCCGCGAACGCCGTCGAGCCGGTCAGGTCCACGAAGATCACCGCGACGTCGGTGTTGGTGCCGACCATCTCTTCGCCCTGCGCGATGGCGAGTTCGGCGACGCGGTCGCCGACGTGCTTGGAGAACAGCGCCCGAATGCGCTCGCGCTCGGAGAGACCGTCGAGCAGGTCGTTGAGTCCGGTCTGCAGGATGCCCAGTTCGGAGGAGTCGTAGACGGCGACCCGGCGACTGAAGTCGCCGTCCGCCGCACCCTCGATCACCTTGCGCATCTCGGTGAGCGGGTCGGTGATGGCCCGGCCCACCAGCATCACGATGCTCAGGCCGGAAGTGAGGGCGACCAGCGCCAGGGCCACCGATGCCCAGTCGAGCGGTCCGGCCGCGGGCGGCAACCACTCGGCCCAGCGGCCGGCGTTGATGGTGATGAGGCCGACCATCGGCACCGCCGAGGACACGCCCCAGACCACCACCATGCGTTCGCGCACGCCGTGCACCACGCGCGCCTCGGAGGTGCCGCTCAGCGCGAGAATGGCCAACGGCCGCGTCGCCGTCTCAGCGATCAGGTAGGTGAGGCTGCAGGAGGTGATCGCGGCCAGCGCGAACGCGCCGCCCACGATGGCCAGAAAGAAGTCACTGACGTCGGCGATCAGGGCGTAGGTGACGAAGCTGACGGCCCAGCCGACCAGGTCGGCCCCGACCTGCCGGATCGGAATGCGGGCCACGGCCCGGCGCTGCGCCGAGTCAGCGGGCGCGCCGGCGATGAACCAGGCGAACTGGGGCCGCATCAGCAGCACCGCGACCACGGTGCTGGCGGCGGTGCCGACGACGGCCGCGATCAGCATGTCGAAGAAGGCCGGGTGGCTGATGTCGGCGTGCAGGGAGATGCGCCCGCCGTTGAAGGCCAGGAGCACCAACGCAAAAGTCTCCAAGCCGATGATCAGCTTGGAGAAGACTCCGAAGAGGAAGGCGACGAACGCGGCCCGGTCCACGAGCCGACTGCGCAGGTCGGTATCGAGCGCCTGCCAGTCCGCGGCCAGCCACTGTTCACGCTCGGCGGGCGAACCGGCGGCGCCCAGGATCGACGTCACCCAGTGCCGCGGCCCCAGGCTTTCCAGCCGGTCGGCGACGGCGTGCAGTGCCACGCGTGAACGCTGAATGGGCACAACACCTCCCGCGACTTGGGCAACAGAGTGAGACTACCCAAAACGCGGGAGGTGCAGGGTGCCTGAGGGCTCAGGCTATGGCGTTTGTGCCGCGGCCGATCAGGCGCCGGCGAGCACGGCCTCGATCTCGAGCGAGATGGTGATCTTGTCACCGACGACGCTGCCACCGGTCTCCAGCGGCATCTCGATGTCGATACCGAAGTCGCGACGGTTGATCACGGCACTGGCTTCGAAGCCGGCGACCTGGCCCGCGCCCATGCCCGGGTTGGTGCCATTGAACTCCAGCTTGAGGTCGACGGTGCGGGTAACGCCCTTGAGGGTGAAGTCACCGGTGAGGATGAAGTCGTCGCCCTTCGGGGTGACCGACTTCGACACGAAGGTGGCCTTCGGGAACTCGTCGGCGTGGAAGAAGTCGGCCGAGCGGATGTGGGCGTCACGCTGGTCGTTCTTGGTGGCGATGGACGCGACGTCGATCACGGCCTCCACCGAGGGGGTGCCGTCCTCGGCGATCTGAATGGCGCCGGAGAATTCGGTGAACTCGCCGCGGACCTTCGACACCATCAGATGGCGGACCGAGAAGCCGACGGTCGAGTGGGCCTGGTCGATGTTCCAGGTGCCGGCGGCGATCAGGGGCAGGGCGTTCAGCGTGGCGGCCATGAGGTCTCCTGTTGAAGCTAGGTGTTTGTGCGGTGACCAACGCCGGGAAGGCGTTTGGTTCCGGGGGGCCTCTTGCGACCCACAGCAAGGATAACCGGACCCCGGTCCGATTGATTCCCCCGGACCTGTTTTGAGGCGCACCTCACACTCCATGCGGGTTCAGACGCTGCTCGACGACGACTCCGGGTCGATGAGGATCTTCGCGTGCACCTCGGGGTCGCCGAGCGCGGCGAAGGCCGCGGAGACCCCGCCGAGCCCGACGGTGCCGGTCAGCAACGGCCGCGCGTCGATCTTGCCGTCGGCCATCAGGTGCAGCGTCGCTCGGAACTCGTCCGGGTCGTAGGCGAAGACGAACCGCAGATCCATCTCCTTGTTGGAGACCAGTGCCGGGCGGATCACGTCCGGTTCCATGCAGACGCCGACCACCACGATCCGCGAGCGATAGGGCATGTCGGTGCAGAGACGGTCGATCATGCCGGGCACGCCCACGCACTCGAAGGCCACCGGCCCCTTCGGCACCTGCCCCAGGCGCGCACCGAGAGCCATCAGCCGCCACCACGGCAGACCGGGGATCACCTGGAGCTTGCGCATCGACTCCAGCGCGAAGTCGATGAGCGCCGGACCGGTCTGGAAGTGCATGCTGTGCTCCCCCAGCGCCGCGGCCAAGTCCTGCGCGGCCGGATCGATCACCACGTCGGCGCCGCACTGCTCGGCGAGACGACGACGGGCCGGCGACAGGTCGCTGGCCACCACTCGGCGCACCCCACGCGCCTTGAGCATGAGGATCACCGCGAGCCCGATGGGGCCGCACCCGACCACGACGGCCACCTCGCCGCGACCGATCTCGCTGCGCGCCACGGCGTGATAGCCGACGGCCAGCGGTTCGGTGAGGGCGGCCAGATCGGAGTCGAGCTCCTCCGGGACGGGCATGGTCACGGCCTCGTCGACCAGCAGGTATTCGGCGAAGGCCCCCGGCGCCTTGGCCGAGAGTCCGGTCAGCTGCACGTCGTCGGCCTCGTCGCGACGGAAGGGCAGCGAGACCACCCGCGTTCCGACCCGCCAGCGCTCGCGGCACTTGGGGCCGTACGCGACCACCTCGCCGACGAACTCGTGGCCGAGGACCACGTCCTGATCGGTGCGCATGAAGTGGTCGTAGCCGATCTCGGTGACCAACTCGGCGGTGTCGTCGGCGTGCACCCGCGCATGCAGGTCGGATCCGCAGATACCGGCCCGCAGCACCTTCAGCAGCACCTGCCCGGGCCCGGGAACGGGCCGCTCGATCTCCTGAACGGCGAACTCGCCCTGGCGGCAGACTGCTGCTTTCATGCACTACTCCTGGTGTTCGGCCCCGTCGTCGAGGTCCGTGTCGGGCACGTCCGAATCCGGTTCGGCGGCTTCCCGCGCAGCGGGGTCCGATGCTTCTGCATCCGGATCTGCCGAGTCAGCTTCTTCCGCGTCCGACTCTCCTACATTCGACGCCGCCGCGTCCGGCTCTTCCGCATTCAGCTCGTCTGCGCCCGACTCTTCTGCGCCCGACTCTTCTGCGCCCGACTCTTCTGGGACCGCCTCGGAGCGATGCAGCCACGCGTGGGTCGCATCGCTGTCGCCGCCGCGGTCGCTGCCGAGCGCGTTGTTGACATAGGCGACGGTCAGCGCCGCAGCGTCTTCGTCCGGGTAGGCCACCACCAGCGCCGACGCGAGCGCCGTCTCGTCGCTGAGGACGATCTCCGGTTCGGCTTCCGCCTCCGGTTCGGGGGCCGACGCGGGCTCCGCAGCGACCGCCTCCTGAGCGACGAGCGCCGCGGGCACCCCGGCGGCCTCCACCTTCGGGGCCTTCTTCTTCGAGGCCTTGTTCTTCGGTGGCTTCTCCGGCGAGGCCTTCTTCTCAGCAGCTTTCTTCTTCTCGGCAGCCTTCTTGTCGGCGGCCTTCTTCTCGACCACCGGTGCCGGCGCCTCGGGCGCGGCCTTCCGGCGACGCAGCCATCGGATCAGCAGTCCAAGCAGGATCAGCGCGAGCAGCACGCCCGCGGCGATCGCCACCCACGGCCACCACTTCTGCCACCACGACTGCTCGGCGGCCGGACCGGCCGCGGCCGCGCTGCTCGCCGGCTCCGCCTCGGTCGTCTGCGCAGCGAGCACCATGTCCGGGTAGGTGGCGGCGAGTTCGGCCGGCACCGTGGTCAGGCCGCTGGTCGACGACCAGGCGATCGCGGTGCCGGCGGGCCCGGCGAACTCCGACTCGTCGGCCCGCCCGGTGTAGGCGGTGTCCGACGTCGGGTAGCCGAACGGTCCGTCGACCCCGCCGGACGCCTGCCAGGCACGCAGCACTCCGCCGGTCACCAGCGAGGCGCGGGTGCTCGGGCTCCAGTAGATGGCCGCGGTCCCCGGTTCCCCGAAGACGCTGAACCGTCCGTCCCCGGCCTGCTGCTCGTCCTGCGTCGGAAATCCGATGGCGGCCGGTCCGCCCACCGCGCGGTACCGCGCGAGGATGGCGCCGAGGACGGCGTGCGCGCCCGTCTCCGGCGAGTAGTAGACGGTCCCGTTGGCGTAGGCCTGCGCCACACCGCCCGGACGCACCGTCCGCAGCGATCCGCGTGGCGCTCCGAGAGCGGCGCTGCGCGTCCCGTCCGCGACGTAGGCGTCGATCGCCGCCTGGCCGTCCGACCGCAGGTCGGCGTGCGCCGACGGTGCCGCGAGCGCGGTCCACACCAGGACGAAGGCGGCCAGCACGATTCCCAGGCGGCCCCGCCGCCCCCGAATCCCCTGCATCAGGAGTGCCGACCCCGCGGAGTGTCGTCATCGTCGTCGTTGCTCGGAACGGCCCACTTCGGGTCGAGCGGACCCTGGACCTCGAGTTCGGGCGAGGAGGACCCGGCGACACCGTCCTCCGGGTGTGCGCCGGTGTGCGCGTCGAGCCACTTGCTGTCGGCCAGGTCCCCGCGTTCGAGGTACTGCGCCTCCGGGTCCACGCCACCGCGCGCCTGGTGGGTCACGGTGCGCTGCGCCGTCGAATCCTCGATGACCCGCTCCACTTCGCGCTCCACCACCTTGCGCACGAAGACCGGCTTCTCGACCACCACCTCGACGATCTTCTCGACCGGCTTCTCGACGATCTTCTCGACCTCGACGTAGACGGGGCGCTCGACGACCTTCTCCACATCGATGAACACGGGCTTCTCCACCACGCGCTCGACAACCTGGTTGATCTCCCGCTCCACCAGCTTCTCCACCAGCACGGGGTTCTCGACGACCTTCTCGAACTCGCGGGTCACCGGCTTCTCCACCAGCTTCTCGGTGATCTCCGGGCGCTCGACGACCTTCTCGACGACGTGCTGCACCGGCTTGTCGATGACCTTCTCGACCACGGTGGGCTTCTCGACGATGCGTTCCACCACGCGGTCGACCGACTTCTCGACGATCTTCTCCACCACGTTCGGCTTCTCCACGATGCGTTCGACGAACCGTTCCACCGGCTGCTCGACGACCTTCTCCACCACGTTCGGCGTCTCGACGATCCGCTCCACCACGCGGTCGACCGACTTCTCGACGATCTTCTCCACCACGTTCGGCGTCTCGACGACCCGCTCCACGATGCGGTCGACGGGCTCCTCGATCACCTTCTCGATGATGTTGAGCTTCTCGACGATCTTCTCCACCTCGCGGTCGACCGGCTGGTCGACAACCTTCTCCACGATATTGGGGACCTCGACGATGCGCTCCACCTCGCGGTCGACGGCCTTCTCGATCACCTTCTCCACCACGTTCGGCGTCTCGACGACGCGCTCGACCACGTGGTCGACCGGCTTCTCGATCACCTTCTCCACGATGTTCGGCATCTCGACGACGCGTTCCACCTCGCGGTCGACCGGCTTCTCGACGACCTTCTCCACGATGTTCGGCATCTCGACCACGCGCTCGACCTCTCGGTCCACCGACTTCTCGACGAGTTCCTCGACGACGTTCGGGGTCTCGACCATGCGCTCGACGATGCGGTCGACCGGCTTCTCCACCACCTGCTCGATGATGTTGGGCTTCTCCACCACGCGTTCGACGACCCGGTCCACCGACTGCTCGACGACCTTCTCCACCACGTTGGGCTTCTCGACGATGCGCTCGACGATGTGGTCGACGACCTTCTCGACCGGCTTCTCGACGATCTGCTCGACGATCACCTCGCGCGGGGTCTCGACGAGTTTGATCACCGGCTTCTCCACGACGAGCTCGACGACCTTCTCGACCTCTTTTTCGACCATCTTGTAGACGATCTTCTCGACGGGGACTTCGACGATCTTCTCGACGATCTGCTCCACCGGCTTCTCGACGAGGACCTCGACGATCTTCTCCACCGGCACTTCGACGATCTTCTCGACGATCTGCTCCACCGGCATCTCGACTTCGCGTTCGACGATGGTGACCAGCGGCTTCTCCACGACACGCTCGATCGTGACTTCCTTCTCCACGATCTGGTCGCGGATGTCGACGATCAGCTTCTCCACGAGGCGATCGACCTCGACCGGGGCGTCGACCACTTCGTCGACGATGGAGACCACCAGCTTCTCCACCAGACGCGGCACGTCCACTTCGCGTTCGACGATCTCGTCGACGAACGACACCACGAGCTTCTCCACCAGGCGCGGCACGTCCACCGGGGTGTCCACCACGTCGTCGACGAAGGTCACCACCGGCTGCTCCACAGCGCGGGACACATCGACCGGCTTCTCGGTGACCTGGTCGACGATCGAGACGACCGGCTTCTCCACCATCCGCTGGATGTTGATCGGCTTCTCGGTGACGTCGTCGACGATCGACACGACCGGACGCTCCACCAGGCGCGGGACGTCGACGGGCTTCTCGACCACTTCGTCGACGACGGTGACGATCGGCTTCTCCACCATGCGGGAGACCGGCTTGGGCTTCTCCACCACGTCGTCGAGGACGGTGACGATCGGCTTCTCCACGAGCCGGCTGACCTCGACGGGCTTCTCCACCACGTCGTCGACGACGGTGACGATCGGCCGCTCCACCATCCGCGTGACGTCGACGGGCTTGTCGACCACGTCGTCGACGATGTTCACGATCGGCTTCTCGACCAGTCGGGAGATGTCGACCGGGACGTCCTGCACGTCGTCGCGCACGCTGACGACGGGGCGCTCCACCAGCCGGCTGACCTCGACGGCCTTGTCCTCGACAGAGTCGACGATGGTCACCACCGGCCGCTCCACCAGGCGGCTGACGGTGGTGGGCTTGTCGACCACCATGTCCACGGTGTCGACCACGAGGCGTTCGACGATCCGCTCGAGGGTGACGGGCTTGTCGACGATCCGCTCGACCGGGTTCTCCACGAGGCGCTCGACGGTGAATTCCCGATCCACTACGTTGTCGACGACCTTGGGGCTCGAGTCCGATTCGATGCGGTCATTCTTAGCCACAGTGCCTCCCTAGTGCTGGCTGTCGTACACGTGAATCACGCCGCCGCGGCGAAACGCCGAATGCTGCGCACAGTGTGGTGCGAGGTGCTCCCGGTTCGAGAGAGTTCCTGCCAGGCAAGACTACGTGAGCGGGCCCATAGACGAACAATCCCCCGGCGCATTGACCGGGGGATTATTCGTTTTCCATGGCGACCCTGACGGGACTCGAACCCGCGACCTCCGCCGTGACAGGGCGGCGCGCTAACCAACTGCGCCACAGGGCCATGAAATTATTCTCTCGTTCGCACGAGTTGTCCCCGCGTCACCGGGGTTACTACTACCCGTCGAAACGGGGTCTTGCGTGGCCAGAGTCGGGATCGAACCGACGACCTTCCGCTTTTCAGGCGGACGCTCGTACCAACTGAGCTACCTGGCCGGGCGGTTGTCGGACAGGAAAAATTCCGACGCCACACCTGGCGACCCTGACGGGACTCGAACCCGCGACCTCCGCCGTGACAGGGCGGCGCGCTAACCAACTGCGCCACAGGGCCATCTTCAATTATCTTCACGACTTGCACCGCAAAGCGTACCCCCTACGGGATTCGAACCCGCGCTACCGCCTTGAAAGGGCGGCGTCCTAGGCCGCTAGACGAAGGGGGCCCGCGTCCCCGTACCTGGGAGCTTGATCAGCGTATGGCACAACCTCCGAGAATCACAAATCGCCAGTTCAGACGCGATGTCGCCGCAATTTCACGCTACGACACGCATGCCGCTTGATACTTGCAATGGGAAGAACAAAGTACGGTCTGTAGCCATGAACGCCTCCGCTGCACCCAGCCGTCGTCGCGGTCGGCCCCGGCAGGACGAGCTCGCCGCCCGCCAGGCCGCGATGCTCGACGCTGCGGTGACCGTGCTCGTCGAGGACGGTTACGACGGTTTCACGGTCAGTGCCGTCGCCGACCGGGCCGGCACCTCCAAGAGCACGGTCTACTCCTGGTTCGGCAGCCGCGACGGACTACTCCAGTCGGTCATCAGCCGATCGCTCGAGGCGCACACCTCGCAGTTCCCGCCGCCGCTGCCGCTGTCGACGGACGAGAGTCCCCGCGACGTGCTGGTCGCGTTCACCGAACGCCTGATCCCGTCGATGCAGAGCGACGTCTCGCTCGCGCTGGCGCGGGCGGCGCTGTCGAATCGGCAGCTGCGTGCGACGCTATTGGCCACCGACGCCGGGGAACGCCCGCTGCTCACCGACTTCCTGGCCCAGCTGCACCGCAACGGCCACCTGCGGATCGACGATCCCGTCGCCGCCGCCAAGGTGTTGGTGGGCCTATTGCTGCAGGACGACCATCTGCTGATCCTGCTCGGCGAGTACCCGATGGACGGGAAGTCGGTCGGCCAACGCGCCGGCTTCGCCGTCGACATGTTCCTGTCGTTGTACGCGCGCGCCTGACTTCAGGTGCCCCCAGCAGGGCTCGAACCTGCGACCTGCGGATTAAAAGTCCGTAGCTCTACCAACTGAGCTATAGGGGCCCGCTTCTCAGCGACGTGCGCGGGGCACGACGGCGAGTGCGAAGTGAGCTTACCGCGCCGCCTCAGGGCAGCAGCACCGCAGGGGTCCGGCGCCGAGCGAGCACCGAACGCACGGCGTCGCCGAAGGCCGGAACGAACTGATCGGCACCGATCACACAGCAGGCGTGTCCGCCGTCGACCGGGAAGTCGAGCGTGTCGGCGATGCCCTCGGACAGCAGGGCCTGGCGCTGCGGCGGCACCGTCTTGTCGCGCGTGGAGATCACCACCGAGGTCGGCACGTCGATCTCGCCGAGCCAGTCGCGCGAGTCGAAGGTGGCCATCGCCTCACTGAAGGCGCCGAGCTTGCTGATCGGCGTGGACAGGAACTGGCTGATCCCCCACTTGGCCGGATGCTGCGACCAGTCGTTCAGGCGCGCATCCGACGGGATGGGCAGGTAACGGTCGAAGCGGCGCGCGATCGACGCCATCTTCTCGTCGCGGGCCAGCTCCTCCGGATCGAGGCTGGAGAAGAACGGTCCGGTGGAGCACAGCACCATGCCGTCGATCCGGTCGGCGTGGCGACGCCAGGCGAGCTGCGCGATGCCACCGCCCATCGAGAAGCCGGCCGCCGTGAAGTGGTTGATGCCGAGGACGTCGGCCACCGCGACCGCGTCGTCGGCGCAGTCCTCGAGCGTGAAGTCGGCCGAGCGGATGCCGCGGCCGTGCCAGCGGTGGTCGATGGTGATGACCCGGAAGTCCTTGGACATCTCCGGAATCACCGGATACCAGCAGAGCAGGCCGGTGGTCGCGACCGAGTGGAGCAGAAACAGTACCGGGGCCTCACGCGGCCCGGAATCGGTGATGAACGTGGTGCCACGCCCCGGCAGTTCGAGGTATTCACCGGTCGGCAGGTCACGGACGGGATACGGACTCACCACATGTCCGATCGCGCGCTTGACGGCACCGAACTTCGCCAAATTGTTACCCACGGACTCGACTTTACGCGCCGAACCGAGACAAATCCTGAGAATCGTTTCACAGTCCGGATGAATACCTGCAATACTGCGCCGGTGATTGCGATTGACCGCCCCAAACTCGAGGGCTCCGTGGCTGTCGGCGACAAGCGACGACGCCGCATCGGTTTTTCCGAGTTCGGTTCCCCCACCGGCCCCGTCGTCATCTGGTTGCACGGCACGCCGGGCGCACGACGTCAGATCCCGTGCGAGGCCCGCGAGTACGCCGAGGAGCGCGGCTTCCGGCTGATCGGACTCGACCGGCCCGGCGTGGGCTCGTCGACCGCCCACCGCTACGCGTCGATCAGTGAGTTCACCTCCGACTTCCAGCTCGTGCTCAGCACCCTCGGCGTCGATCGCTGCTCGGTGATCGGCATGTCCGGCGGCGGCCCCTACACCCTGGCGTGCGCCCGTTTCCTGCCCGACCGCGTGGTCTCCGTCGGCATCGTCGGCGGCGTGGCACCGGTGACCGGCCCGGACGGGATCGCCGGCGGCGCCGTCGACAACATCCGCAGTGTGGAGCCGCTCCTGACCAAGGCCGGCGGCCCGATCGGCAAGGCGGTCAGCGCGGTGCTGTCCGTCGCCCGTCCGATCGCCGAGCCGGCCATCGCCACCTACGGCCGTCTCTCCCCCGACGCCGACCGCGAACTGCTGTCGCGTCCCGAGTTCAAGGCCATGTTCCTCGACGACCTCCTGCACGGCGGCAGCCGCCGCATGGAGGCGCCGTTCGCCGATCTCGCGCTCTTCGTGCGGGACTGGGGTTTCCGAGTCGGCGACGTCACCGTCCCGGTGACCTGGTGGCACGGCGACCGCGACAACATCATTCCGTACGCGCACGGTCAGCACATGGTCACGCTGCTGCCCAACGCCGAGCTGGTCACGGTGCCCGGTCAGAGCCACCTGAGCACGCTCGGCATGTCGGTGGAGATCATCGACCAGGTGCTGGCGGCGCGGCCGGACGAGTCGCTGCGCCACGACCGCACCCCGCTGTCGGCCCTGGCTTAATCGGCGACTAACCCGCGGGTGCGGTGGTCGCCAGTCCGGCGGCCAAGCCCAGCAGTACCGCGAGCACGAGCGTCTCCGCCACGGCACGCCGCAGGGAGACGGCCTCGTCGGTGCGATGCCGGGCGGCCGCGGGTACCCACGTTCGACGCGCATGAGCGGCCAGCGCCAGCGCGGCGACCAGGCCCGCGGCCTTGGCCAGGACCACCCGCCCGTAACCCGTCTGCCACCAGTCCGCACTCCACCCCAACTCGGTGAGGGCGGCGGCCACCCCGGCGACGACGAGCACGCCCACCGCGGGCAACGCCCACCGGAGAAAACCGGGAGCGAGCGCGCCCACCCGCCCCGCCCGCGCACGGTCAGCGCCAGCGCGGCGAGGCTGCCGGCCACCAGGCCGCCAGCACCCGCGTGCACCCGACCAGCAGCGGTCCCCAGCCGGTCACCGCGGCGTGCCCGGTGACCGCCACCGCGAGCACGCCGGTCCCGGCGACGACGGCCACCAGGGTCGACGGTGCGAACGGCCGGTACGCCCAGGCCAGCACCACGATCGCGCCGGCGACGCAGATCAGCGCGGCCAATCCGGTCTGCACGCCGAGCACCATGTCGTCCAGGCGCACCTGCAGCGGTGGCCGACCGGCCCGCTCGGCCACCTGGAGCCAGGCCACGATCAGCGAGGCCGCGCCCCAGCAGCCGGCGGTCCCGGCGATGAGCGCGGGCGCCGGGTCGGCGCCGATCAGGGGCAGCGCCCCGAGCCCGACCAGCAGGCTGCCTGCGGCCAGCGCGATCCCGGCGGGCCAGGCCGAGGAGAGCGGACCGGCCGCCCCGGCCAGGGCCACGCACAGCGCCAGCCCGACGAGGACGCCGAGGAGACCGCCGATCAGGACCAGGCCCGCACGACGGGGCCCGGCGACGGTGAGTTGCGGGAGACTCACTCTTCCCGGCGACGCAGCACCAGCACCACGGCCCCGGCGATCACCAAGAGCACCACCACGACGATCAGCACGATCGCCCACACCGGGAAGCCGCTGCCCTCGTCGGTCACGGCCAGCTCTTCCGCGTCGGCGAGCGCACCGGGCTGTCCGTCACCGGCGACGGTGAGCGTGAAGGTCCGCTGCCCCTGCACGGGGTGGCCGTCGGCCGAGGTGACGCGGAAGTTGACCTTGTACTCGCCCACCGGGCCGAGCGCGTTGACCGGCACCGACACCGTGCGGCCGCTCACCACCGGGTCGCCCTGCTGCCAGAAGTGGCCGTCCGGGCCGATCACCAGCAGCGTCGCGTACTCGGCGCGCAGCTCCTCGTTGAAGGTGACCGACACCTCGCCCGGGGAACGGTCGAGCTCGGCACCGCTGGCCGGCGACGAGCTGATCACACCCGAGTGCGCGGCGGCCGGCCCCGCGGCCGCGAGCCCGACTCCGAAGAACCCGACGAGCAGCGCCACCACCGACGTGATCACCACCGCGGCGGGGCGACGCGCGGGCCGCGCGGCAGCGGAGGTCGAACCGGACACGGGGACGGGAACGATCGAGGTGAGCTTCATGCGCCCCATGATGCCAGGCGGGATAACGTAGAGCGGTGTCGGTCTATTCTCACGGCTTCGCCCGCATCGCCGCCGCCGTGCCGCTCGTGGCACTGGCCGATCCGCAGCGCAACGCCGAACGCACCATCGCCCTGATTCAGCAGGCCCACACCGCGGACGCCGCGCTGGTGGTCTTCCCCGAGCTGGGCCTGTGCGGGTACAGCGTGGACGACCTCGTCCAGCAGGACGCGCTCGGTGACGCGGTGATGGCGGCCCTCGACGAGATCGTCGAGGCGACGCTCGGGCTGCGTCCCCTGGTGGCCGTCGGCGCCCCGCTGCGCGTGGACGACGCCCTGTTCAACTGCGCGATCCTTATCCAAGACGGCCAGATCCTCGGGGTGACCCCCAAGTCGTATCTGCCGAACTACCGCGAGTTCTACGAGCAACGCTACTTCGCCGCCGCCCGCGACGCCGTGGTCGACTCGGTGGTGCTCGGCGGCCAGGAGGTCCCGTTCGGCACCGACCTGATCTTCGAGGCCGCGGACCTGCCCGGCTTCCGCGTGCACGCCGAGGTCTGCGAGGACAGCTGGGTGCCGATCCCGCCGAGCACCCTGGCGTCCCTCGCCGGAGCGACGGTGCTGGTGAACCTGTCCGGCAGCCCGGTGACCGTCGGCAAGGAGGCCTACCGGGAGGCTCTGGTCACCGGTCAGTCGGCCCGCTGCGTGGCCGCGCAGGTGTACGTGGCGTCCGGCTTCGGCGAGTCGACCACCGACCTGGCCTGGGACGGCGACGCCCTGATCGCCGAGAACGGCACCCTCCTGGCCCGCAGCGCAGCCTTCGCGATGGACGAGCAGCTCATCGTCACCGACGTCGACCTCGATCGGCTGCGGCAGGAACGCGCCCGGATGATCAGCCTGCGCGACCAGGTCGGCGACTACGCCGCCGCGGTGCGCGACTTCCGCCGCATCGTTTTCACGCTCGGCGACCTCGACGACGCCGACCCGGACCTGCGCCGGCGCGTGCCCCGCTACCCGTTCGTGCCGACCTCCGAGGCCGACCGCCAGCAGCGGTGCCGCGAGGTGATGAACATTCAGGTCCAGGGTCTGGCCCAGCGCCTGCGCGCCACCGGGCTGACCCGCGTGCTGATCGGCGTCTCCGGCGGCCTGGACTCCACGCTCGCGCTGCTGGCCGCGGTGGAGACCTTCGACCGCCTCGGGTTGGACCGCACCGACATCCACGCGTACACGATGCCGGGCTTCGCGACGGCCTCGCACACGCTGGCGCGCAGCCACGTGCTGATGGATTCGCTGGGCGTCAGCGGCACCGAACTCGACATCCGGCCGTCGTGCCTGCAGATGCTGGCCGATCTGGGGCACCCGTTCGCCGAGGGCGAGCCGGTCTACGACGTCACCTTCGAGAACGTGCAGGCCGGGGAACGGACGTCGCATCTGTTCCGCCTGGCCAACCACCTCGGCGGCATCGTGCTGGGCACCGGCGACCTGTCCGAACTGGCCCTGGGCTGGTGCACCTACGGTGTCGGCGACCAGATGTCGCACTACAACGTGAACGGCTCGGTGCCGAAGTCGCTGATCCAGCACCAGATCCGCGCCATGATCGACGCCGGGTCGTACCTGCCGGAGACCACCGCCGCACTGCGCGAGATCCTCGCCGACGTCATCACCCCGGAGCTGATCCCGCCGGGCGAGGACGGTGCGGTGCAGAGCACCGAGGACACCGTCGGCCCGTACGAGCTGCACGACTTCTTCCTCTACTACCTGACCCGCTTCGGGTACCGGCCGGCCAAGATCGCCTACCTCGCCGAGCAGGCCTGGCGGGACAAGAACACCGGCCACTGGCCGTCGATGATGGCCGACGACGAGCGGAACGAGTACGACGCCGCCACCATCGCCCGGTGGCTGGAGGTGTTCCTCCGCCGCTTCATGGCCAACCAGTTCAAGCGCACGGCCATGCCGAACGGCCCGAAGATCGGGTCCGGCGGCTCACTGTCGCCGCGCGGCGACTGGCGCGCGCCGTCGGACGCCCCGGCCACGGTCTGGCTCGACGGCCTGAAGTAGCGCCTCGCGAGACGCCCCCAGAGACACCGCTGCCCCCTCCGATCAGGAGGGGGCAGCGGTGATCGCGGTTACTCGCCTTCGACGTGCAACACCTTGATCTCGTCGACCACGGCAGCCTCGGCCGCGGCGCGCACCTCCGCGTCCATGGCCTCGGCCACCTCGGTCGCCGCCACCTCGGCGTCGACCGCGGCCGTCAACTCGTCGAGCTGCTTCTCGAAGCCGTCGCAGAGGTCCCAGATGTCCGGGGTGATGTCCGCGCAGGTGAGCAGACCGATGTTGAGCACGCCGCCGGCCGAGAACACGGTGATGTTCAAACCGAGGCCGTGGAAGATCGGCGCCAGCGGGTACACCGACTCCACGCGGCCGCCCAGCAGGTACATGTCGTACGGCGGGCCCGCGACGTTGGAGATCACGGTGTTGAAGATCGGCGGGTGCAGGGCCGACAGGCGACGGTCGGCGTAGAGCCGCATGAACGCCCCGAGCGTGTTGCCGGGCGCGAACTCGGCGAACGCGCGCAGCATGTTCGGGTCGACGTCGCTGTGGTGCGCCTTGGCCTGGTTGGCGTAGATGCCGGCCACGCGCAGCCGCTCGATCGGGTCGGCCACCGTGGTGGGCAGTCGGGTGAACATGCCGGTCACCTTGTTGGTGCCGGCCACCACGAGGTCCTTCTCCTCGGCGCCGCGCACAGACACCGGCACCAGACCGACCAGCGGGTCGTCGGGCAGCTCGGCGCGCTCGTCCAGGTAGTCGCGCAGCGCGCCACCGGTCATGGCCAGCACCACGTCGTTCACCTTGACGCCGAAGTGGTCCTTGATCCGCTTCACCTCGGCCATCGGCAACTGCGTCAGCGCGATCGAGCGGCGCGGCGTGAGCGGCGCGTTGAAGCGGGTGCGCGGTGCGAGGAAGGGTGCGGGCATGCCGTCGCCCGAGCGCACGCGCTTGATCCACTCCACCGGCACCGGCAGGCTCTTCGGGATCAGTTTCACGGCGGCGATCGGACGCTGCCAGAAGTAGTTGAGGGCGCCGCCGACGGCCAGCTCCACGCGCGGCGCTTCCCCCGCGGTGATCGCGACCTGCTCGGGATCGAGCTCGGGCGGATCCGGCGACACGGTGGCCAGTTGACCGAGGATGTCGGCGACCGTGGCGCCGTCGACCGAGGCGTGGTGCATGCGGAGCAGCAGCGCGACGCGGTCGTTCTCCATGCCCTCCATCACCCAGAGGTCCCAGAGCGGCTTCTTACGGTCGAGCTGCTGACCGACGAGATGACTGCACATCTGCGCCACCTCGCGCACGCGCCCCGGCGACGGGATCGCGATACGGACCACGTGCCGCTCGATGTCGAAGTCCTCGTCTTCCACCCACACCGGATGGTCGATGTTGGTCACCGAATCGGCCAGCTTGCGGCGGAAGATCGGCAGACCCTTGACGCGGCGCGCCATCTCGGTCCGCAGCTTCCCGAAGGAGTATCCGCCCGGAATGGTCGACGGATCGATCTGCAGGATCGCCGCGACGCTCATCACCTGCGACGGCGTCTCCAAGTACAGAAAGGAGGCGTCCAGACCACTGAGCCGTTCCATTCAGGTTGCTCCCCTGCTCGTCGAAATTCATCGGGGCCGACCCCGGTGCGGGCCTCAAGTCCACAGTAGACTCGCGACCACCCGCGGGCCCGGCCTTGAAGGAGGCCGAATTCATACCCGCCCCCTGCAATATTAGAACACGTTACAGTTCTTGCGTGACCGACAGATTCTCCGCAGCAGAACTCGATGCCGCTTTCGCCGTGTTCCAACAGACCGTCGCCGAAGTCGCGGTGAGCCGTGACTGGGACCGCTGGACCGACCAGTTCACCGAAGACGCCCATTACGTGGAACACGCCTACGGCACGTTCGACGGACGGGAAGCCATCCGCGCCTGGGTCACCAAGACGATGACGTCGTTCCCGGGCAGCCACATGACCGAGTACCCCTCGCTGTGGCATGTCAGCGACCCGAAGACCGGCCGGGTGATCTGCGAGATCGACAACCCGATGCGCGATCCGGGCGACGGCAGCAGATGGGGCGCCACCAACATCACCATCCTCACCTACGCCGGCGACGGCCTGTGGAGCAGCGAGGAGGACGTCTACAACCCGATGGAGTTCGGGAAGATGACCTACGACTGGTGCGTGCGGGCCGCCGAGTGCGGCACGCTCGACGAACCGGCGCGTCGTTGGATGGAGACCTACGGCGCCGCATTCGCCCCGCGCCGCAAGCGCGCCGACGACTGAGTCCATGGACCCGGATACGGCGCCGAACACCCCGACAGACTTGGGACGACCTCGCAAGTGCCGTAGCCTGAAGAGAGATCTTTCGTCGACAAGTCCGCTTGTCGACGCCGAACGCCCCCGACCCAGAGGATTCACCGATGGCACGTGAACTCACGCAACTCGAGCTTCTCCGGGAGCTCGAGTCGACGGCCGAAGACAACGTCAACCGGCACCTCAAGGTGGCCCGCGACTGGAACCCGCACGACTACGTGCCGTGGTCCGACGGCAAGGATTTCGCCGCCAACGGCGGCGTCGACTACGACCCCGCGGACAGCAAGCTCGACGAGGTCGCCAAGGCCGCGATGATCACCAACCTACTGACCGAGGACAACCTGCCCTCGTACCACCGGGTGATCGCCGACAACTTCTCCATGGACTCCGCCTGGGGCCACTGGGTGGGCCGCTGGACCGCTGAGGAGAACCGCCACTCCATCGTGATGCGCGACTACCTCGTGGTGACCCGCGGCGTGGATCCCGTGGCCCTCGAAGAGGCCCGGATGATCCACATGACCAACGGCTACGACCCGATGCTCGCCGCCGCCGGCCGGACCGAGGAGCTCGAGGGTCAGGACATCGACGGTGTGGGCCTGCTCCACTCGGTCGCCTACGTGACCTTCCAGGAGCTCGCCACCCGGGTGAGCCACCGCAACACCGGCAAGGCCTGCAACGACCCGATCGCCGACCGCATGCTGCAGCGCGTGGCCGCCGACGAGAACCTGCACATGATCTTCTACCGCAACATCTGCGGCGCGGGCATGGACCTGTCGCCGGACCAGACGCTGCGCGCGGTCACCGACATCGTCACCAACTTCCAGATGCCCGGTGCCGGCATGCCGAACTTCCGTCGCCACGGCGTCCTGATGGCCAAGCACGGCATCTACGACCTGCGTCAGCACCTCGAAGAGGTCATCATGCCGGTCCTGCGGAAGTGGAACGTCTTCGAGCGCAACGACTTCGGCGCCGAGGGTGAGAAGACCCGCGACGAGCTGGCCGCCTTCCTGGAGCAGCTGGAGGCCGACGCCTCCCGCTTCGAGGAGATGCGCGACCGTTCCCTCGCCCGCGAAGCGGCCAAGGCCGCCAAGGCCGCTTCCTGATCAGCAAGGACGCGAACCCTGAGTAGCAACACCCTGGCACCGGCGCCCTCGACCACCGAGGGCGCCGGTTCCGTGCTGTTTCCGGCAGACGGCGCGGCGCTCCCGAGCACCGACAAACTGCGGATCGGCTCGATCGAACTGAACAGCCCGGTGGTCCTCGCGCCGATGGCCGGCGTCACCAACGTCGCCTTCCGCATGCTGTGCCGCGAGCTCGAACTCGCCCGCACCGGCACCGTCTCGGGCCTCTACGTCTGCGAGATGGTCACCGCCCGCGCCCTCTACGAGCGCCACCCGGTCACCATGCACATGACCACCTTCGACCCGTCCGAATCGCCGCGCTCGATGCAGCTGTACACGGTGGATCCGGAGTACACCTACCGCGCCGCGAAGATGATCGTCGACGAAGGCCTGGCCGATCACATCGACATGAACTTCGGCTGCCCGGTCCCCAAGGTGACCAAGCGCGGCGGCGGCTCGGCCATCCCGTACAAGCGCCGCCTGTTCCGCCGGATCGTCGCGGCCGCGGTCAAGGCCACCGAGGGCACCGACATCCCGGTGACCGTGAAGTTCCGCATCGGGATCGACGACGACCACCACACCCACCTCGATGCGGGACGCATCGCCGAGGAGGAGGGCGCGGCCGCCGTCGCCCTGCATGCGCGTACCGCCGCGCAGCGCTATTCCGGCACGGCCCACTGGGATCAGATCGCGCGCCTCAAGGAACACGTCACCTCGATTCCGGTGCTCGGCAACGGCGACATCTTCGAACCCGAGGATGCGGTGCGCATGATGACGCAGACCGGATGCGACGGCGTCGTGATCGGCCGCGGCTGCCTCGGCCGCCCGTGGCTGTTCGCCGAACTGTCCGCACGCCTGCGCGGCGAACCAGCCCCCGCGGCGCCGAATCTGGGCGAAGTGGGCCAGATCATGTACCGCCACGGCGAGCTGCTCAGCGCGCACCACGGCGAGGACAAGGGCATGCGCGAGATCCGCAAGCACATCGCCTGGTACCTGCGCGGGTTCCCGGCCGGCTCGGACGTCCGCTCCCAGCTGTCCTTGGTCAGCAGCCTCGCTGACCTGCAGAAGCTGATCGACGGACTGGACGCCGACGCCCCGTTCCCCGACGACGGGCACGGTCCGCGCGGCCGTCAGGGCACCCCGGCGAGCGTGCACCTGCCCGAGGGCTGGCTCGACGATCCCGAAGAGGACATCGTTCCCGAAGGCGCGGAGATCATGCACTCCGGCGGCTGACCGGCCCGCCTACAGATTCCTCTCAGTTGCGCCCATTACGATGTGCCCAGCCTCTGAACCAGCCAGTAAGGACCACCTGTGACTTCGAACGAACCACCCGGCACGCCGCCGGAGCCCCCCGCGGGGCCTGCGCGGCGTTCCCGGCGGGCGAGTCGGACGTCGCAGTCGTACGATTTCCAGAGCCGCTTCGGCGATCCGACCGCCGACGACTCGTCGGAGATCTCCGGCCTGCGCGAACCGGCGCACCGGGAACGCTCGGTCCCCGGCCGGGGCCGCCTGACCGTCCGTCAACTGATGGACGAGATGGGCATGCAGAGCCCTCCGGCGACCCCCGGGTCGCCCGCCGACCCGATCCCCGGGGACGACACCGTGACCCAGGCGCTGCCGACGTTCCGTCGCCCGCAGCCGCCGGTGGATCTGTCCGAGGCCGCCACCGCTGAGCGCTCCCAGGCCGAATCTCGCAATCAGGCCGAATCTCGCAGCCCGGCGACGCCGACTCCGCCCGCTCCTCCGAGCGGACCCGAGACCCCGAGAAACCCCGAGACCCCGAGCGGTCCCGAGCATGCGTCCGGCCCCGCCGACGCCGAGCCCGCCGACGACGACGCCGAGGCCTCCGCGCCCCGGGCGCGCAAGCGCCGCAGCCGCCCGTTGGAGCCGACCCCCGACCTCACCGACGTCGTCACGCGCCTCCGGTCGCGTCGCCGCAAGTCCTCCACCGCCGCGAAGGCACCGGTCAGCGGACGCCGGCTCGCCCAGCAGAGCGGCCGCGTGCTGGTGGCCCTCGTCTGTGTCCTGACCCTGGTCGGCACCGGCTACATGTGGAACCTCAAGCGCGGGTGGAACGGCAGCTGGAACAACGTCGCCGCCGTCGACGGCAACGACCCGAACATCCGGGACAAGGATGCGCAGTACGGCGACGAGACCTACCTGATCGTCGGCACCGACTCGCGTTCCGGCAAGAACGCCAAGATCGGCGGCGGTGACGAGACCTCCATCGAGGGCAGTCGCGCCGACACCATCCTGCTGGTGAACATCCCCGCCGACCGCAGTCGGGTGGTCGCCGTGTCGTGGCCGCGCGACCTGCAGGTGGATCGCCCCGAATGCCAGTCGTGGAATCCGGCGACCGGCGAGTACGCCGGCGACCTCTATCCGGCGACCAACGTGAAGCTCAACAGCGTGTACGCCGACGGCGGACCGTCGTGCATGGTCAAGACGCTTACTCAGATGAGCGGCCTGCACATCAACCACTTCATCGCGATGGACTTCGAGGGCTTCGAGAAGGTCGTCAACGTGATCGGCGGGGTCAACGTGTGCTCCACCGTCCCCCTGTACGACTACGAGCTCGGCTACATCCTCCGCAAGGCCGGCACCAAGAAGCTCACGGGCCGGCGCGCCCTCAACTACGTGCGCGCCCGCAACATCTCGGCCGAGGGCAACGGCGACTACGGCCGTATCAAGCGCCAGCAGCTGTTCCTGTCGTCCCTGCTGCGATCCACGCTGTCCTCGGACGTGCTCTCGAACCCCAGCAAGCTGAACAAGATCGTCAAGACGTTCATCGAGTACTCGACGGTCGACGGCGTCGACACCGACTCGCTGATTCAGCTCGCCGACTCGATGCAGGGCGTCGAAGCCGGCCGGGTCACCTTCCTCACCATCCCGACGTCGGGTACCAGCGTCGACGGCGAGAACAACGAGATTCCGCGGACCGAGGACATCGACGCGATCTTCAACGCGATCATCAACGACAAGCCCCTCCCGGGCGAGAAAAAGGAGTCGAAGTCCACGTCGTCGTCGGCCGCCCCGAAGCCCGCCCCGACCAAGGCGCCGAGCACCAGCAGCCCGGCCGAGGCCACCGCGCAGTACCCGGGCAACGTCTCGGTCCGCGTGCTCAACGGCTCCGGCCAGACCGGCGTGGCCACCGCGGTGATGAATCTACTGATCGCCCAGGGATTCAACGTTCCGGGCGTCGCCGACGCGTCGAGCAACCGCTCCGACACCGTGGTGCGCTACGGCGCCGGTGAGCGCGACTCGGCGGTCACCATCGCCCAGATGTTCCCGGGTGCCCGGATCCAGGAGGACGCCACCGTGAAGGTGGGCGTCGAGATCATCCTGGGCGAGGACTTCGGCGGCACCACCACGATGACCGAAGCCCCCACCCCGGGCAGCACCATCTCGGCCGCGCAGCTCCCGAAGTCCGACTCGGTGTCCGAGCTGCCGAACGACCTCTCGGTGACCAACGCCGGCGACACCACCTGCAGCTGACCGGTCAGGCGTCAGCGACTGTTCACGCCGCCTTCACCCGCACGTCCGCGACCCTCCGAGCCGCAGACGTACCATTGGCCGCATGCGGGATGCCTATCAGGAGCAGATGGTCGCGCTCAACGCGCTGCTCGGCGAGATGTGTGACACTGTCGGCCGCGAGATGGAGAGCGCGACGCAAGCGCTGCTCGACGCCGACCTCGAACGAGCCGAACAGGTGATCAGCGACCACGACGGTTTCGCCGCGCGTTCGGCCGAGGCCGAGGAGATGGCCTTCGAACTCCTCGCCCTGCAGGCGCCGGTGGCCGCCGACCTGCGCAACATCGTCGGCGGCTTCCAGCTCGTCGCCGAGATCGACCGGATGGGCGCGCTGGCCCTGCACGTGGCGAAGGTCGCCCGCCGCCGCCACCCGGCCCGGGTGCTGCCCGAGGAGGTGGCCGGCTACTTCGTGGAGATGGGTCGGCTGGCCGTCGAACTGGCGCACAGCGCCCACCACGTGCTGCAGAGTCAGAACCCCGAAGACGCGTTGACGCTCCTGGAGGACGACGACGCGATGGACGACCTGCACCGTCACCTGTTCACCGTGATGATGGACCGCGACTGGCAGCACGGCGTCACCTCCGCGGTCGATGTGACGCTGCTCGGCCGCTACTACGAGCGCTTCGCCGACCACGCCGTCTCCATCGCCCGCCGCGTCGTGTTCCAGGCCACCGGCAAGACCCCGGAGCAGCTCAAGGAAGCCAGCTGACCGGCTGCTACCCCACCACAGACACCAATAGGAAAGACCCCGGCGCGCACGCCGGGGTCTTTCGCTTATCTCGGGGGTTCAGCCGAAGCGGCCGGAGATGTAGTCCTCGGTCTCCTTGCGCTGCGGGTTGGAGAAGATGTCGACGGTGGCGCCGACCTCCACCAGCTGACCGGGCTGTCCGACGTCCTCCAGGTTGAAGAAGGCCGTCTGGTCGCTGACGCGGGCGGCCTGCTGCATGTTGTGGGTCACGATGACGATCGTGTAGTCCTTCTTCAGCTCGGCGATGAGGTCCTCGATCGCCAGCGTGGAGATGGGGTCCAGCGCCGAGCAGGGCTCGTCCATGAGCAGCACCTGCGGGGACACCGCGATGGCCCGGGCGATGCACAGCCGCTGCTGCTGGCCGCCGGACAGCGCGCCGCCGGGCTTGTTGAGGCGGTCCTTCACCTCGTTCCACAGATTGGCGCCGCGCAGGCTCTGCTCGGCCACCTCGTCCAGGCGCTTGCGGTCGCGCACGCCGGCCAGCTTGAGACCGGCCACCACGTTGTCGCGGATCGACATGGTCGGGAACGGGTTGGCACGCTGAAAGACCATGCCGACCGTGGTGCGTACGCCCACCGGGTCGACGTCCTTGCCGTACAGGTCCAGGTCGTCGAGCATCACCGAACCGGTGGCGTAGGCCCGCGGGGTCACCTCGTGCATGCGGTTGAGGGTGCGCAGCACCGTAGACTTGCCGCAGCCGGACGGCCCGATGAAGGCGGTCACCGACTTGGGCGCGATCTTCAGCGAGACGTCTTTGACGGCGTGGAAGTCGCCGTAGTAGATGTTCAGGTCTTCCAGGGTGAGGCTCTTGGCCATGATCAGCTTCTTTCTGTGCGCGGGCCGGTGAAGGCGGCCAGCAGACGGGCCGCCACGTAGACGATCGCGACCGCGATGACGAGGGTGAGTGCGGAGCCCCAGACGGTTTCGTAGCCGCTCGGCCCGCTGTTGTACTCCTGCAGCATCTGCAGGGGCAGCGACTGCTGGTTACCGACGAACGGATTGACATTCATCGCGCGGGTGGCACCGACCAGGATCAGGACGGGTGCCGATTCGCCCATCACGCGGGCCACCGCCAGCATGATGCCGGTGATGATGCCGCTCATCGCGGTCGGCAGGACCACCCGCAGGATGGTCTTCCACTTGGGCACGCCGAGCGCGTACGACGCTTCCCGCAGTTCGCGCGGGACGATCTTGAGCATCTCCTCGGTGGCCCGCACCACCAGCGGAATCATCAGCAGGACCAGGGCGAGGGCGACGACGAAGCCCGACCGCGGCAGATCCAGCGTGGTGCGCCAGACCGCGTAGACGAAGAGGGCCGCCACGATCGACGGCACGCCGGCCAGGACGTCGACCATGAAGGTGGTGACCTTCACCAGTCGGCCGCCCGCGTCGGCGTACTCCACCAGGTAGATGGCGACGAGGATGCCGAGCGGGATGGCGATGACCGCGGCCAGCGCCGTCTGCATCAGGGTGCCGACGATGGCATTGGCCGCACCGCCGTAGCGCTCGGACCGCAGCCACCAGTCCGGGTCGAGGATCGGGCCGATGCCGCGGGAGACGAGGGTGTACACCAGCCACCCGAGCGGCAGCAGCGCCAGCACCACCGACAGCGTGACCGCGACCCGGGCCACACTGTCGGTCGCGCTGCGCCGCTTGGAGGTGCGGGTGAGGCGGAGGTCGGTCGGCGGCGCGGGGCGGTCGAGTACCGAGCCCGTGGATTCACTGTTCATGTCAGGACTTCCGGGTGATGACGCTGCGCGCGGCGGCGTTCACGATGAAGGTCAGCACGAAGAGCACCAGACCCGCCGAGATGAAGGCGCCGGTCTTCACCGGCGAATCAAACTCGGCGGCGTTGTTGGCGATCGTCGTGGCGAAGGTCTGCCCGCTCTCGAGCAGGTTGAAGTTGATCGGCCCGACCGTCGAGATGATGAGCATCAGGGCCATCGTCTCGCCGAGCGCACGCCCCAGGCCCAGCATGGAGCCCGAGAGGTAGCCGGAGAAACCGAAGGGCAGCACCGCCGTCCGCACCACTTCCCACTTGGTGGCGCCGAGGGCCAGCGCCGCCTCGCGGTGTGCGCGCGGGGTCTGCACGAAGACCTCGCGGGTCACCGCGGTGATCACCGGCAGGATCATCACGGCCAGCACGATGCCCGCGGTGAGCAGAGTGCCGCCGGTGGACATATTGGCCGCGTTCGACGGTTCGGCGAAGAACGGCAGGAAGCCGAGGTTGTCGACCAACCACTGGTTGGGGCCGACCATCGCCGGCCCGAGCACCAGGATGCCCCACAGGCCGTACACGATCGACGGCACGGCGGCGAGCAGGTCGACGATGTACGCGACCGGTCCGGCGATCCGCCGCGGGGCGTACTCGGTGACGAACAGCGCGATGCCCAACGCCACCGGCATGGCGATCGCCAGCGCGATCACCGAGACCAGCACGGTGGCGTAGAACTGCGGCGCGATGCCGAACTTCAGGTCGCTACCGGAGACCACCCACGGCCCGGTGTAGGTGAAGAAGTTCTCGGTGTTCTTCAACAGTGCGGGCACGGCCTGCAGGAGCAGGAACAGCGCGATCAGGCCGATGGCGGCCGACACGAGCAGTCCGGCACCGGTGGCCAGCGTCGCCATGATCCGATCGCCGAACCGCGAGACCGCGGTCAACGCGCCCGACGGCCCGTTCGACGGAGGCGTCGGCGCCGACGGCTCGGGCCGCCCGCCGATCGATGCGGTGGTGACCGGCGGGTTCACGGTGGTCTCCGGGGCGGTCACAGCGCGTCGATCGTGCCGCGCAGGGTGGCCGAGTAGGCCTGCGGCAGCGGCACGAAGCCCAGTTCCTCGAGGCCGGTCTGACCCTTCTCGAGGATGGTGGTGAAGGCCGACTTCATCGCGGGTCCGAGGTCGGCGTTGTCGTAGCCGGCCGAGCACACCACCGAGTACGGGGTGAGCAGCAGCGGGTAGGCGCCTTCCTTGGACATCGAGTACAGCGCGTCGGTGTTCACCACGAGGTTCTTGCTGCCCGGCTCGGCGAAGGTGACGCCGTCGAGGGCGCTGGCCGCCGAACGCGCGGTGAGCTCGGTGGGTCCGGCGCCGAAGTCGATGGCCGCCACCCTCAGGTCGTTCTCGGTGGCGAAGCCCCACTCGACGTAGGTGACGCTGCCCGCGGTCTTCTTCACGGTGTCGCCGACGCCGGTCGACTTGGCCGCGCCCGAGCCGCCCTTGCCCGCCCACTCCTTGGAGTGCTCGTACGGCCAGTCCTGCGGCGCCGCGTCCTGCAGGTAGCGGGTGAAGTTGTCGGTGGTGCCCGAGCTGTCCGAGCGGTGCACCGGCACGATCGCCAGGTCCGGCAGCGCGACGCCCGGGTTGAGGGCGGCGACCTTCGGGTCGTTCCACTTGGCGATCTTCGAGTCGAAGATCTGCGCCAGCACGGCGGCGTTGAGGTTCAGCTTGTCCACGCCGGGCAGGTTGTAGGCGATTGCGACCGGGCCGACGACCATCGGCAGGTGCCAGGCGTCGTTGCCGCCGCAGCGCTCCTTGGCCTGCGCGATCTCGTCGCCCTTCAGCGGCGAGTCGGTACCGGCGAAGTCGACGTCGCCGGCGAGGAACTTCTTCACACCGGCGCCGGAGCCGGAGCCGGTGTAGTCGAGGATGGACCCGCCTTCGTCGGTGAGGACGTCGGCGAAGTGCGTCATCGCCTTCTGCTGCGCGGTGGAACCTTCCCCGGTGATGGTGGTGGAGTCGGAGCCACCGCCACAGGCGGTCAGCACGAGGCCGGCGGCCAGGGCCGCGGACACGACGGCGGTGGTACGAGCGGCGGGCTTAAAAATCGCAGACATGCGAGGGCAGACCTTTCGATTGCTTCGTCAACAAGGCGAAGCTATCGACGCTCGGTGAGATCGAGCCGTCGCGAAGGTGAAGCGCATCCAAACAGCTGACACCGGGCAGGCGAACCTGCTAAGCAGACCTCAGCGGTAGGCGACGTCGATCGCGTGCGAGCGGAAGCCGAGTCCACGGTAGGTGGCGAGCGCGGCGACGTTGTCGCCCTCGACGTACAGTTCCACCTCGCTCATGCCCTGGTGAGCCAGGTGATGCAGGCCCACCAGGGTGAGCAGCGAGCCGAGCCCGCGGCCCTGCTGATCAGGGTCGACGCCCACCACGTAGACCTCGCCCAGGCCGGTGGCCGGGTCGGCGATCTTGGTCCAGTGGAAGCCCAGCAGGCGGCTCGGGTCGGCGACGTCGAAGGCCAGGAACAGTCCGGCCGGATCGAACCAGTCCGCCGACGTCCGATCGTCGATCTGCTGCTGCCCCCAGCCGCCCTGCTCCGGATGCCAGCTGAAGGCGGCGTTGTTCACGCGCAGCAGTTCGGCGTCGTCGGCGGGTCCGGCGTAGGTACGCACCGCGACGTCGTCGCGCTCGGGTACCGGCGGCAGCGGCACCGCCGACGCATCAGCGGGCGGCAGACCGCGGCGCAGCTGCAGCAGTTCGCGCACCCGCTCCAAGCCCAGGTTGCGAGCCAGCCCGGAGGCAGCCGGCAGGTCCCCGTGCGCCCACATCTGCGGGGCGACGCCGCCTGCCGCGTGTCGGGCCTCTCCGAGGGCCGCCGCCACCAGCAGCGCGCCCTCGCCGTTGCCCCGGAACTCCGGATCCACCACGGCCTCCACCGCGCCCCCGCCCGCGGGCGGCAGCACGATGCCGGCGTAGCCGTGTTCGGAGCGCATGTGGAGGGCGTCGGCGGCGTCGAGCGCCAGCCGGAACTGTTCGGAGAGCGGCTCCACCCCGTCGTGGGCGGCGGCCCGGCGTAGCAGGTCGTCGACGGCCGAGCGGTCGGCGGCGCTCAGCGCGCCGTGCAGGAGGCGAGGTGCGGCGTGGTCGGTCATCGTTTCACCGTAACCCGCGGACGCCTCTCCGGCAGGTCACCCCACGTCGTCGACGTCGCCCGAGTCCGGGTCGCCGTCGCGGCTGCGGGCCGGCCGCACCGCCTTGTAGCCGACGTTGCGAACGGTGCCGATGAGCGCCTCGTGGTCGCTGCCGAGCTTCGCGCGCAACCGTCGGACGTGCACGTCGACGGTTCGGGTGCCGCCGAAGAAGTCGTAGCCCCACACCTCGTGCAGCAGCTGCGCCCGGGTGAACACCCGCCCCGCGTTCTGCGCCAGATACTTGAGGAGCTCGAACTCCTTGTAGGTCAGGTCGATGGGCCGCCCGCGCAGCCGGGCGGTGTAGGTGGCCTCGTCGATCACCAGTTCACCGAGGGTCACCAGATCGGTCTGCTCGTCGCCGCCGCCGCCCCGTGCGGCCAGCAGCCGCAGTCGCGCGTCGAGTTCGGCCGGACCGGTCTCCGGCAGCAGGAAGTCGTCGATCCCCCACTCCGCGGTCACCGCGACCAGTCCGCCTTCGGTGACGACCGCGCCCAGCAGTGCGCGACCGCCGTGCAGCAGTCGACACAGGCCGCGGGCCGCCGCCAGATCGCGCCGGGCATCGACCAGCACCACTTCGGCGTCGTCGACGTCGACCAGCGACGACGTGTCCGCCGGCAGGATGCGCACGCGGTGCGGGAGGAGAGAAAGGGAGGGCAGCACCGCTTCCGCGGAGGCCTCTGGGGTCAGCAATAACAAGTCCACTACCACTCCGATCGCGAGGTGGTCTTCGTTGTGGGCTGTCGATCGACGCTGGCCGCAGCACCTGGTTCTTACCAATGACACAATAGCGGCAATGGCTTCCTCGTCTCGCATCCCCGGGTCCGTGCGCGGTCGGCGCACGGCGGCGTGGACCGTGGTGGCCGTCGTCGCACTGCTGGTGATCGCCGTTCTCGGCGACCTGCTGGCCGCCTCCCGCGCCGAGCACCGGCTGGCGCGCGCACTGCTGGCCTCCCCGACCCTCGACTACGAGCCGAACGTCATGTTCAGCGGTTTCCCGTTCCTCCCGTCGGCCGCCGGCGGCGAGTACTCGCTGGTGCACATCAGCGCCGGCGGCGCGCCGATCGAGGGCTGCGCCGACCGCGGTCACTGCACGGCGACCCTCGACGCCGACCTGCACGACGCGGTACTCGGCGACGTGTGGGAGATGTCGGCGACCTCGCCGATCTCCTTCGATCGGCTCACCGCCGAGACCCGCATCGACTCGGTGAACCTGGGTCGGCTGATGAACATCGTCGACCTCTACCTCAACACCCCCGCCCCGGAAGGCGAGGTGGGCGGCGGCGGTCCCGGCGGCACCCTGGCCGAGCGCACCGACGGCATCCTGGTGAGCGGGACGGTGCCGCTGCCCGGTTCGCCCGCCCGGGACGGCAAGTACCCGCCGTCGGCCGACGAATACCGCTTCCCCAAGGTCAAGGTGAGCGTCTCCGCGCGCGTGGAACTGGTCGACGGCCGGATCCGCATCGAGGCGACCGACTTCTACACCGGACCCGAAGAGCACTTCGCCGCCGACGTTCCGGCGGAGTTTGGCTCACACGTACTTAAACTCTTTTCCACGACGCTCCCGATTCTGCCCCTCGCCTGGGACACGCCGCCGACCAGCACTTTCTCCCGCGGAAGTGACCTGATTCTGGCCGGCGAGCGGTCCGCCGGGACCGTCGAGCCCCGCGGCTTCTGAATCGTCGAACCGGCGATCGGCCGGAGCTGTTGTAGTTTCGACAACATGCACAGAGAGCCGTGATCCACACCGCCTTCTCTGCGCTCCTCCCCCTAGACCCGATGGGTACTTCGTCGTACCCGAATACCGCAGGAATACCGAAAGGATTGTGCACATGGCACGTTCAGATGTGCTGGTCAGCGCCGAGTGGGCGCAGGAGAACCTGACCAACCCCGACGTCGTGTTCGTCGAGGTCGACGAGGACACCTCCATCTACGACCTCAACCACATTCCGGGCGCCGTGCGCCTCGACTGGCGCCAGGATCTGCAGGATCCGGTGCGCCGCGACTTCCTCGACGCCGAGGCCTTCGGCAAGCTCCTGGGCGAGCGCGGTATCGGCAACGACGACATCGTGGTGCTCTACGGCGGCAACAACAACTGGTTCGCCGCGTACGCCTACTGGTACTTCAAGATCTACGGCCACCGCGACGTCCGCCTGCTCGACGGCGGCCGCAAGAAGTGGGAGCTCGACGGCCGCCCGCTCGACGGCGAGACCGTGAGCCGCCCGGCCACCACCTACACCGCGGCCCCGGCCGACTCCTCGATCCGCGCCTTCCGCGACGAGGTCGTCGAGTCGATCGGCGTGAAGAACCTGGTCGACGTCCGCAGCCCGGACGAGTTCTCCGGCAAGATCGCCGCTCCGGCGCACCTGCCGCAGGAACAGGCGCAGCAGCGCGGCCACGTCCCCACCGCCATCAACATCCCGTGGTCGACCACCGCGAACGAGGACGGCACCTTCAAGAGCGACGACGAGCTGACCGCTCTCTACGCGGCCAAGGGCTTCGACGACGGCAAGGAGACCATCGCCTACTGCCGTATCGGCGAGCGCTCCAGCCACACCTGGTTCGTCCTGCAGGAACTGCTGGGCAAGAAGAACGTCAAGAACTACGACGGCAGCTGGGTCGAGTACGGCTCCCTCGTCGGCGTCCCGGTCGAGATCTGAGCAAAGGAACCAACTGATATGTGTGCAGCACCCAAGCAGGGCCAGAACATCCCGGCCGGCGTCGACGTGGAGAAGGAGACCGTCCTGACCGGACAGGTCGTCGACGGCGGCGGCACCCCGGTGTCCGGCGCCTTCGTCCGACTGCTCGACTCGACCGGCGAGTTCACCGCCGAAGTGGTGGCCTCGGCCACCGGCGACTTCCGGTTCTTCGCCGCCCCCGGCACCTGGACGCTCCGCGCGCTCAGTGCCCAGGGCAACGGCGACGTGACCATCGCCCCCGACGCGCCGGGCATCCACAGCCAGGATGTCGCCGTCGCGCGGTAATCTCGCGTCACAGACTCCCGCTCCTCGAGCGGATCTCGAAGACCCGGATCCCGTCTGCCTTCCGCAGGCGGGATTCGGTGCATCCCGGACCCCGCACACCGAGGGTGGTGTGCGCCATAACGCACCCGGTCGGGTCGGTTGATCCACGCGCGCGGGGTATCATGAGCGCGTGGTTATCTTCTTCGAGGTTCTTCTGTGGGCAGCCTCCGTGCTGATCATCTGGTTCGCGCTGTACACCCTCTACCGTCTGGTCAACGACGAGTCATGACTCGCTCGGGTAACGAGGCCATCGCCGACGCCGAGCAGCGCGCCGCCGAGACCGGGGACAAGAACGTCCCCGCCGTCGGCGACCTTCCGCTGCCGATCGACACGGCGAACCTGCGCCTCGGTCCCGACCTGCACCCGGGCCTGCTGGCCCTGCTGCCGATGGTGGGCGTCTGGGAGGGCGAGGGCGAGGGCCATCACCCGCTGACCCACGACGACTACCGCTTCGGGCAGCAGATCATCGTCAGCCACGACGGCGGCAACTACCTGTGCTGGCAGTCGCGGTCCTGGGTGATCGATGAAGACGGCGCCTACGTCCGTCCGGATCTGCGCGAGACCGGCTTCTGGCGCATCGGCGAAGACGACACCATCGAACTGATGCTGACGCACGCCGAGGGCTCCATCGAGCTGTACTACGGCCGGCCGCTCAACCAGACGTCGTGGAATCTGACCACCGACGTCACCATCCGCACCGAGACCGGCCAGCACACCGGCGCCGCGAAGCGCCTGTACGGCCTGGTGCCCGACGGCGATCTGGCCTATGTCGAGGAACGCCTCGACGGCGAGGGTGAACTGACCCCCCGCCTGTCGGCGAAGCTCAGCCGCGTCATCGGCTGAGCCGCCCCTTCTCTTTCTCTGCTCGTCCTGCGCCGGGTTCGTTCTGCGCTAGCGCCCCGTGTTGCGTCAGATGGTCACCATGCGGTGGGTCTGCGCCGGGGCGCGTCGACCGCGGATGGCGATCAACTCGCGCGCATGCCGATCTAGCGCCACATCGCCGGGCAGCTGCGGCACCCACGGACGCACCGTCGTCGCATCCCCGTTCTCGTCCAGCGCGGCCAGCACGGTGAGGCTGTGCGCGGCCAGGCGCGCGGCCTGGGCGCCCTCCCGCGGCCAGAACGCGCGGACGTCGACGGCGATGTGCAGGGTCTGCAGGCCGGTGTGGATCAGCCGCGCCGACAACTCCACCACTTGGCCGATCTGAATGGGCCGGTAGAAGCGCACCCCGCCCATGTACGCGGTGGCCACCTCCCCCGCGCACCAGCGCACCCCGCACAGGTAGGCGGCGTCGTCGATCCAATTCATCACCCGGCCGCCGTGCGCCTTCCCGCCCCAGTTCACGTCCGTGGGCGCGGCCAGGAACCGGGTGCCGGTCTCCAGCGCCGCCGTCGGCGCCGCGTAGTCGGCCTGCTCCATCGCCGCGGCGATCGCCGAGCGCACCTGCGACCGCTGCTGCGCGTACTCGCTGCGGGCCACGTCGGCGGCCCGCATGGGTGCCCACTGTCGTACCGGGGTGGGCGCGCCGTCGGCGTCGACGGCCACGAACACCAGCAGACAGGAACTGGCCGGCGCGAAGGTACCCACCCGCGGATCGGCCGAGGACACGGTGCACTCGATGTGCATGGAACTGGTGCCGGTGTAGATCAGCGTCGCGGTGACCTCCACCAGGTCGCCCGAGGAGATGTCCCGCCCGAAGCTGATGTTGCCGACGTACGCCGTCACGCTGTAGCCGCCCGACCAGGCCGCCGCACACGCGTAGGCGGCCTTGTCGACCCACTCCAGGATGCGGCCGCCCCGGACGCCGCCGCCGAGGGTGGCGACGTCGGTGGGGGCGGCCAGGAAACGCAGGGTGATCTGGCGATCGGTGATGGGCACGGGGAACCTCCTGAGTCGACTGCACCCATGCTGAACCCTGCCGCGATCGCACAGCGCGGCGGCTCCGCGGCGTGCGCACCCGGTGATCGGCGCGCAACCCGCGGACACGCCGCGGTCAATCCGCCCGCCCCCGGGCGACGGGCTACTGGCGGCCGCCGCGGTGAGGCTGAGCAGGCGTGCGCCGGCCGCTCCGGCGGCGACGGCGTGCTGGTGGGTCACCATCACCACCACCCGCTCCGGGCCGAAGAGGGCGTCGTCGCCGGTGGAGCAGATCCGTTCCACCATCACCCGGGCGTCCTCGATGTCGAGGTGCTCGGCGGGCTCGTCGAGCAGCACGATCGGCGCCGGATGCAGCAGCGCGCGCGCCACCAGCAGTCGACGACGCTGACCGCCGGACAGGGCCGAACCGCCGCCGGTGAGATCGGTGTCGAGGCCCTCGGGCAGACCCTCGACCCACGCCCACAGCCCGACGTCCTCCAGCGCGGCGCGCACCTGCGCGTCGGTCGCATCGCCGCGGGCCACCAGCAGGTTCTCCCGCACCGAGGTGGAGAACAGGTGCGCCTCCTCGGCGAAGTAGCAGGTGCTCTCGCGCAGGCCGACCGGTGCACCGCCGGGATGGTCGGCCGCCACGGTGCCGCCGAGCGGCTCCAGCAGTCCGGCCACCGTCAGCAACAGCGACGACTTGCCGATGCCGCTCGGGCCCACCACCACGAGGCGCTCGCCCGGCTGCAGGTCCAGGCGCAGGCCGTCGTCCGGGCCGAGCGGGCGGTCCCAACCCCACTGCAGGTCCCGGACGTGCAGCGCCGCCGGCGCCGAATCGATCACCGGGTCGACGGTCTCCTCGGCCCCGGCGGTCGCGGCGCCGTCGATCAGACCCATCACCCGGGCCGCGGCCTGTCGTCCGCGCTGCCACGCGACGGCGGCCTCGGTGAGCGGGCCGGTCATCTCGAACGAGGACAGCGGCAGCAGCACCAGGATGCCGAACAGCATGGGGGTGAACGCGGTGTCCTCCGACGAGACGTTCATCAGCGAACCGCTCAGCCCGGTGGCGAGGTCGACGGCGATCAGCGCGGCCGCCACCACGCTCACGCCCAGTGCCAGCGGCGTGGCCGAGGTACCGGCCACCTGCCAGGCCGCGCCGGAGTCGGTCGCCTTCGCCGCGCGCCGGTCGGCCGCGCGCAGGTCGTCGAGCACGGCCTGTCGTCGGCCGGCGACGGCGAGCTCCGGTCCGTGCCACAGCAGGGTCGTGGACTCGGCGGCCACGTCCTCGCGGGCGCGGGCGCTGCGATGCAGGACCAGCGCCGAGCCGCGGGCGGCGAGCCACGGCGCCACCACGCCGCTGACGATCAACGCGATCGCCAGGATCAGGGCGGCCAGCGGCGAGACCATCGCCATGATGGCGACCGCGGCCACCGACGTCACGGCACCGACGGCCATCGGGATGAGGCCGCGGATCACGGCGTTGCCGATGTCGTCGACGTCGTCGGCGGTGCGGGCCAGCAGCTGCGACTGCCGCATGCTCACCGAGTAAGCGGGGGCGCCGCCGGCCAGCGCGCGGTAGATCGTGGTGCGCGCCGAGGCCATCGCGCCGAGCGCGGTGTCGTGGGTGGCGAGCCGCTCCAGGTAGCGGAACAGGGCGCGGGAGATACCCAGCGCACGCACGCCGGTCACCGCGACCGACAAGTACAGCACCGGCGGCATCTGCCAGGCGCGGGTGATCAGCCAGGCCGACAGCGCTGCCAGCCCGAGCGCGGCGAGCGCACCGGCGACGCCGAAGAACACCGAGACCGCGACCGGTCGGGCCCCCAGGCCCACGAAGCGGAGTGCCCGCAGCAGCGGATCACGCGACACCGCTGACTCCTTCCAGTTCCACGATCTGATCGGCCGCGCCCAGGGCGACGGCGTGGTGGGCCACCATCACGACGGTCGCGCCGTCGCGCGCCCGCTGCGCGATGGCCGCCAACACGGCGTCCTCGCTGTCGGCGTCCAGGTGCGCGGTGGGCTCGTCGAGCAGCAGCAGCGGCGCGGGCGCCGCCAGCACGCGGGCCAGGGCCAGCCGCTGTCGCTGGCCCGCCGAGAGGCCTGCGCCGCCGGCGCCGAGCAGGGTGTCGTAGCCGTCCGGCAGCTCCGCCAGCACTGCGTCGAAGCCGCTGGCGCGGCAGGCCGCGGCCAGGTTCTCGTCGTCCGCGGCGCCGAACAGGGCGAGGTTGTCGCGCACCGTGCCGGGCACCACCACCGGCTGCTGCGGCAGCCAGGCGATCTGCGCGCGGTAGGCGTCCAGGTCCACCTCGTCCAGCGGCACCCCGGCCACCGTGACCGCGCCGGCATCCGGCCGCAGCAGACCGAGCACCACGGCGAGCACGGACGACTTGCCGCTGCCGTTGGGTCCGGTGAGGACGTTCACCGCGCCCGGCTGCACCCGCGCGGTGAGCGCCCGCGGGGCCCAGCCGTCGCGGTCGTGCACGCCGACGCCGTCGATCTCGATGGCCGCACCGGCGAGGTCGACGACGGCACCGGACCGTCCGTCGCGACGCTGCGCGGCGTCGTCGTCGGGCGCCTCGATGAAGGCGAGGATCTCCCGGGAGGCGGTCATGCCGTCTTCGGAGTTGTGGAACTGCGCGCCCACGCGGCGCAGCGGCAGGTAGGCCTCCGGCGCCAGGATCAGCGCCAGCACGCCCGCGTACAGGCTCATGTCGCCGAAGACCAGGCGCAGACCGATGCTCACCGCGACCAGGGCGACGCTGAGCGTGGCGATCAGTTCCAGCGCGGTGCCGGACAGGAAGGCCACGCGCAGCGAGCCCATGGTGGTCTTGCGCAAGTTCTGACCGAGTCGGTCCACCCGCTCCGCCGGCGACTGCGCCCGCCCGAGCGCCCGCAGGGTGGGCAGCCCGGTCAGCAGATCCATCAGCTGGCTGGTGAGCGCGCTCATCGACTCGAGCTTGCGTTCGGTGCGGTCGCGGGTCAGCAGCCCGATCAGCACCATGAACACCGGGATCAGCGGGATGGTGATGAAGATGATCACGGCGGAGGTGAAGTCGACCCAGGCGATCACCACCACGATCACCGGAGTGATGATGATCGTCGCGAGCAGCGCGGGCAGGTAACCGGCGAAGTAGTCGACCAGGCTGTCCAGGCCGCGCAGCGCGACGGTCACCGCGCGCTCGCGCACGGTCAGCAGGGTGCGCGGGGAGGTGTGCACCGGGTCGGTGAGCCGGTCCAGCGCCTGCGCGCGCAGTTCAGCGATCGCGCCCAGTGCGGCACGGTGCGCGTAGCGTCCGGCGACGTAGTCGAGCGCGACCCGCACGGCGAGCGCCGCCGCCAGCACCCACAGGTGGGTGGCCTGCGCCGCGAACGTCCGCTTGCTCGGATCGGTAATGAGTTCGGCCAGCAGCCCGGCCAGGGCCACCGCGGCCACCAGCATGGCGACCACCGTCGCCGCCTGGAAGACGGCGGTGACGATCACGTACCACCGCGCCGACGGCGAGTATTTGAGCAGACGCGGATCCAGCGGGGGCCGTCGGGCCCCCGCTGGATCGGTCTGGTCGGGCGCCGCTGCAGTGTCAGCCACGCCGCGCCCTCACTTGTGCTCGGCCGCCACGACGTCCGTCGACAACGGCAGACCTGCCGCCTTGTCGGGAACGTCGTCGATGGACATCCGCTTGCGGAAGACCCAGTAGCTCCATGCCTGATATGCGATCACAACCGGCGTCATGAAGGCAGCCGCCCAGGTCATCACGACCAGGGTGTAGTGGCTCGACGACGTGTTGTAGATGGTCAGCGTGTTCTCCCCGCCCAGCGTGGAGATCATCACGTTCGGGAACAGGCAGCTGAACAGCAGCGCCACCGTGCCCGCGATACCGATCGCGGTACCCAGGAACGCGATGCCCTCGCGGCGCAGTTGCGTCGCGATCACGGCCACCAACACGCCCAGCGCGGCGACGACGACCAGCGCCCAGGTCCAGTCCTTGCCGTAGGACAGCTGCGTCCACACCAGGAAGGTGCCGCCGATGACCAGCGTGGCGATCGCCAACGCGGCGGCCATCTTGGTCGCGTCCTCGCGCATCTGTCCCTTGGTCTTGAGCGCGATGAAGATGGCGCCGTGCGTCAGGAAGATGGACAGGGTGGTCAGACCGCCGACCAGCGAGTACGGGTTGAGCAGGTTCCAGAACCCGCCGGTGTACACGTGGTTGGGGTCGCGGAACTCCACCGGCACACCGCGCAGCAGGTTGGCGAAGGCCACACCCCACAGCAGTGCGGGCACCCACGAGCCGATCCCGATGCCGACGTCGCACCAGCGACGCCACTTCACGTCGTTGATCTTGGGACGCCACTCGATGGCGCACACGCGGACGATCAGCGCCAGCAGGATCAGGAACAGCGGGATGTAGAAGCCCGAGAACATGGTGGCGTACCAGCCGCCGAACGCGGCGAACAGCGCGCCGCCTGCGGTGAGCAGCCACACCTCGTTGCCGTCCCACACCGGCCCGATGGTGTTGATGATCAGACGGCGACGCTTGTCGCCCTCGGCGCGAGCCTGCTCGGGCGTGAGGTCGCCGGTGGAGTGCCGACCCAGGAAGGGCATCAGCATGCCCACGCCGAAGTCGAATCCTTCAAGGACGAAGTAGCCGACGAACAGAACCGCGATGACGCAGAACCAGAATGCTTCCAAACTCATTCGGACTTCTCCTTAGTACACGAAGGAGAGCTTGTCTTCGCTCTCTTCGTCCTCGGTCGGGGCGTCCGGGTCGACGGGTGCCGTCGGCCCTTCCAGCACGTATCGGCGTTGGAGGTAGAACCAGACCACACCCAGCGCGCCGTAGAGCAGCGTGAAGATGATGAGCGAGCTCAGCACCATACCCGGCGAGTTGAACGACACACCGTCTTGGACGGTCATCATCACCTTGAACGGATCGGCGTCCTCCGGGTTGGCCCAGTTCGGCACGACGACCCACGGCTGACGACCCATCTCCGTGAAGATCCAGCCCGAGGCGTTCGCCAGGAACGGCGTCGGGAGCATCCACAGGGCGAGACGACCGAACTTCTGCGGCACCTCGAAGCGCTTGCGCCGCAGCAGCCACAGGCCGCCGAACGCGACCACCACCGAGCCCAGCGCCCAGGTGATCATGGCGCGGAAGCTCCAGTAGGTGATGAACAGGTTGGGTGCGAAGTTCTGTCCCTCGGGGAAGTTGCTGTTCTCGGTCACCGACCGCGGCAGCTTGCCTTCGTCACGGGCCTTCTGGAAGGCCTCGGTGTACTGCTTCTGCAGGTCCTCCACACCCTGAACGGTGCTGTCGAAGGTGTGATCGGCCAGGAACGAGAGCATGTTCGGGATCACGATGACGTGGTTGATGTGGTCGCAGTTGTTCTGCGTGCCGATACTGAGCACCGAGAAGCCGGCGCCCTCCTCGGTCTGGCACAGCGACTCGGCCGCGGCCATCTTCATCGGCTGCTGCTTGAACATCAGCTGCGCCTGCGCGTCGCCGGTGAGGAACAGTCCGATACCGGAGGCGATCGTCAACCACAGGGCGAACAGAGCCACCGGACGCCACATGGTCCGGTTCTCCTCGAGCAGTTCCTCGCCGGTGGCGCCCAACTGGCTCGGCGCGGTGGTCACCGGCGCGGTGCCTGCGGTGAGCTTCTTGGCGCGGACGGTGTTGCGGGCCATCCAGTACAGGCAGATGATCGCGACCACGGTAGCGGCGGTGAGCCACGCACCGACGATGACGTGCGGGAAGGCCAGCAGCGTCGTGTTGTTGGTCATCACCGCCCAGAAATCGTTCATCTGCGGACGCTGGAGCTGCTCATTCCACTCCACGCCCACCGGATGCTGCATGAACGAGTTGGCGGCGATGATGAAGTAGCCCGAGGCGGTCACGCCGATGGCGACCAGCCAGATGCAGGCCAGGTGCACACCCTTGCTCAGACGACCCCAGCCGAAGAACCACAGGCCCAGGAAGGTCGATTCGAGGAAGAACGCGACCAGACCCTCCAGTGCCAGCGGGGCGCCGAAGACGTCCGCGACGAAGCGGCTGTACTGGCTCCAGTTCATGCCGAACTGGAATTCCTGCACGATGCCGGTCGCGACACCGAGGGCGAAGTTGATCAGGAACAGCTTCCCGAAGAACTTCGTCGCGCGCAGCCACGCCTCGTTGCCGGTCTTGAGCCAGACCGTCTGCATGATGGCGATCATCGGCGCGAGACCGATGGTCAGCGGCACCAGGATGAAGTGGTACACGGTGGTGATACCGAACTGCCACCGTGATATGTCGACCACGTCCACGCGCGGCTCTCCCTTCAACGTCTGCGGACGGGACTGCCGTCCGTCGTACTACCTGCGGTAGTACATCGAGGCCAGGTTACGACCACCTGAGCGTGCGGTCCAACAGCAACGGGACCTAGGTCCCAGGCTTGTGGGGCGATTCACAGGTCCTCACATCATCACCTCGGAACCCATGCTGCGCAGGAGTTTTGGGCAATCGATGACTAATCCGCGGAAACGGCGGCGTCGACCAATTCGGCGACGGGCAGTCCGTCCGGCGCGGAAGCGGGCAGCGTCCGCCCGTCCAGGGTGTGCACGCGCGCGGCCAGCGTGATCGACGACAGCAGCCAGACTCCCGCGGCGCCGTGCAGATCGTCGACGGTCATCTCGACCTCCCGGGCGACGATCCCCCGGGTGCGCGCCAACTCGAACAGCGCCGCCTGCGTGGTGCCCGGCAGGATCGGTCCCGACCGGGGCGGCGTCCGGAGCTCACCGCCGACCTCGAGCACCACGGTCGAGCGCGGCCCCTCCCACACGCGGCCGCCGGGCCCGGTGAAGACGGCGTCGTCGGCGCCGCGGTCGGCCGCGTACCGCAGGGCCGCCATGTTGCTCGCGTACGCCAACGCCTTGGTGCCGGCCAGCAGCCACGGCGACTCCTGCGCCCGAGTTCCCCACCCGCGGTCGAGGGTGAGCACCGAGATCCCGTCGCGCCGCGCGGCGGCGACCCGGTCGGCCACCGGCCCCACCGTCACGTAGCAGGTGGGCCCCGCGGCGGGCCGCGACTCGCGTCCCCGCGAATGACTGATCCGCAACAGCCCCTCGGCCCGGCCCTCCCGCGCGGCCCACGCCCCCGCGGCCACCTCGACGGCCCGGCGCAGACCCGCCCGATCGGGCGCCGGCAGCGCGAGGGCGGCGGCACCGTCGACCAGCCGGTCCAGGTGCGCGTCGATCAGCCGGGCGCGACCCGCGCGCACCAGCAGCGTCTCGAAGACGCCGTCCCCGCGCAGCGCGGCCAGGTCGTCGGCGAACAGCAACGGACGGTCCGGGTCCAACACCCGCCCGTCCCCGCTCACCAGCACACTCATCCGACCGAGACTAGGCCATCGCGCCGCGGGCCCGTGCCGGACATCGAACCTTCCTCGTAGACTGCAGGCATGGCTAGTGCTGGCAGTGTCGCCCGTTCTCCGATCCTCCTCAGCCACCCCTCCGCGGTCCCGACCCCGGACGACGATCTCAGCCCGGGTGTCGCCTGGCACTACGGCGATCCGCTGGGCGAGCAACGCGCCGCCGAACGCGGCGCCGTGGTGGTCGACCGTAGCGATCGCGCGGTGCTGGAACTGGCCGGCCCCGACCGCCTGACCTGGCTGCACACCATCGTCAGCCAGGACGTGGCCGGGCTCCCCGACCGCACCGGTGCCGAGAGCCTGTCCCTGGACGGCAACGGACGCGTCGAGGACCATTTCGTGCTCGCCGATCTGGACCTGGTGACCTGGCTCGACACCGAGCACGCCCGCGGCGAAGCCCTGGCCGCCTACCTGACGCGGATGGTGTTCCGGTCCGACGTGACCGTCACCGCCCGCCCTGACATGGCCGTCCTGACACTCATCGGTCCGGCCGTGCGCACCGGCGCTCTCGCCGAGTTGCTGGAGATCCCCGCCGACGCCGCCGTGTACAGCGCGGGTGATCTGCCCGAACGGCACCACGAGGACGAACCGCTCGGCTTCTGGCGGATCATGCCGCCCACCGGCGAGGGCCGCACCCTGCCGGTGGTGGACGTGGTGGTTCCCGAGACCGAACTGACGCAGTGGTGGCAAGCGTTGACCGCGGCCGGCGCGACCGAAGCCGGCATGTGGGCCGCCGAAGCGCTGCGCGTGGCCGCGATGCGGCCCCGCCTGGGCGCCGACACCGACGACCGCACCATCGCGCACGAAGCCGATTGGATCGGCGGCCCCGCCGAGTTCGGCGCGGTCCATCTGGACAAGGGCTGCTATCGCGGCCAGGAGACGGTAGCCCGGGTGCACAACCTGGGCCGGCCCCCGCGCCGCCTCGTGCTCCTGCACCTGGACGGCAGCGCCGACACCCGACCGGCCACCGGAGACCCGGTCAACGCGGACGGGCGCGCCGTGGGTCGGGTCGGGACCGTGATCGACCACTACGAGTTGGGCCCCGTCGCGCTGGCACTGGTGCGCCGGGCGGTGCCCGTCGACGCCGAACTCACCGTGGGCGACGGAACCGCCGCCCGTATCGAGGCCGACTACTACACCTCCGACGACTCGGTGCCCGCCGGCCGTGCCGCGGTGAACCGCCTGCGCGGACGCGACTGACCCCCGCGGGATAAAACCGCAGGTCACAATGCCTGCCGCGCGCATCACAGTGGCTCGACTACACATTCGCCAGAAGCAGGGTAGACTGTGCAGCAGGAATACAACTAACGAGAAGAACGGGGCCGCCACAAAGTGGCCGCCCCGTCATTGTGCGAGGGGGTCCCTAATGGGCCGTGGCCGGGCAAAAGCAAAGCAGACGAAGGTCGCTCGTCAGCTGAAGTACTCGACTCCGAACACAGACCTAGACAGCCTGCAACGCGAGCTGTCGGGCCACCAAGGTCAGTCCCGCAACCCAGTAGACGACTGGACCGAAGAGGAGTGGCGGCGCGCCTGACGCGCCTGCTCCACCAAGCAGACGAACCCTGCATCACCGCGGATCCGCGTGATGCAGGGTTTTCTGCTACCCACTGAACGGGACCCGATGTCGTCCCGATGTCGTCGTCCTCTCCCCCCGAGGTACCGAAAGGCCGAAGGCCGAAGGCGGAGGGATTCTCCGACGCCGGCCTCCGGCTCAGCTCTGCGGCTGCCCGATCAGAAGCGGGAGTAATCCCCCACCAGCTGGGCGCTGCCCGGCGCACCGGCCTCGTCGCCACGGCTCACCGAGCCCAGGACCCAGTTGTCCACGTGGCGGGCGGTCAGGATGGCCTGCGCCCGGTCGGTGTCTTCCGGCGCGACGATGGCGACCATGCCGACGCCCATGTTGAAGGTGCGCTCCATCTCGGCGCGCTCGACGCGTCCGCGCTGCGCGATCATCGAGAAGATCGGCGCCGGGGTCCACGTGTCGCGGGCCAGTTCCGCGCTCAGGCCGGTCGGCAGCACGCGTGCCAGGTTCTCGGCCAGGCCGCCACCGGTCACGTGCGCGAAGGTGCGCACCTCGGTCTCCGCGGCCAGTGCCAGGCAGTCCTTCGCGTAGATGCGGGTGGGCTCGAGCATCTCCTCGCCGAGCGAGCGGCCGAACTCCTCCACGTGGCCGTTCAGGTCCATCCGACCCCACTCCAGCAGGACCTTGCGGGCCAGCGAGTAACCGTTCGAATGCAGACCGGACGAACCCATCGCGATCACCACGTCGCCGGGACGCACGCGGTCCGGGCCCAGGATGTTCTCCGCCTCGACCACGCCGACGCCGGTCGCGGAGATGTCGTAGTGACCGTCCTCCATCAGGCCGGGGTGCTCGGCAGTCTCGCCGCCCAGCAGTGCACAGCCGGCGTCGAAGCAGCCGTCGGCGATGCCGCGGACGATGTCGGCGACCTTCTCCGGGATCACCTTGCCGATGGCGATGTAGTCCTGCAGGAACAGCGGCTCGGCGCCGCAGACCACGAGGTCGTCCACCACCATCGCGACCAGGTCGCGACCCACCGTGTGGTGGATGTCCATCGCCTGGGCGACGGCCAGCTTGGTGCCCACGCCGTCGCTGGAGGCGGCCAGGATCGGCTCGCGGTAGTCGCCCTTGAGCGCGAAGAGCCCGGCGAAGCCGCCGAGCCCGCCGACGACCTCGGGCCGCGTGGCGCGCTTGGCGTGCGGAGCGAACAACTCGATGGCGCGTTCACCGGCATCGATGTCCACACCGGCGGCCGCGTACGACGCTGCGGCTCCGCTGTCGAGGGGGTTGGCGGGGCCGTCGTTCATGGTCCAAGCACTCCTGGGTCGGTGAAGTTCATGCGGAGATCAGGCTACCGGAGCGGCCCGGCGGCGCTCACGGCCGCATGACCGCGCTGACATTGTCGTTCTCGGCGACAAGCGGATCGAGCACGTCGCCCGACGCGTTCTTACGCATCGTCTCGAGGACCGCCTTGCCCATCGAGGTCTCCTTGGGGAGCTCGATCGGGTAGTGCCCGTCGAAGCATGCCGCGCACAGTGCCTCAGCGGGTTGCTGGGTGGCCGCGACCATCTCGTCGACGCCGAGGTAGGCCAGCGAATCGGCGCCGATGGCCTGGCGCACGCCGTCGACCATCGCTTCCTCGGACTCCATGCCGTTGGCGATCAGCTCGGCGGGCGAGGCGAAGTCGATGCCGTAGAAGCAGGGCCACCGCACGGGCGCCGAGGCGATCCGCACGTGGACCTCGGCCGCGCCCGCCTCCCGCAGCATCCGGATCAGGGCGCGCTGGGTGTTGCCGCGGACGATGGAGTCGTCGACCACCACCAGCTTCTTGCCGCGGATCACTTCCTTGAGCGGATTGAGCTTGAGGCGGATACCGAGCTGACGGATGGTCTGGCTGGGCTGGATGAAGGTGCGGCCCACGTAGGCGTTCTTCATCAGGCCCTGGCCGTAGGGGATGCCCGACTCCTGGGCGTAGCCCACCGCCGCCGGGGTGCCCGATTCGGGCACCGGGATCACCAGGTCGCCCTCGGCGGGCGCGTCGCGGGCTAGGCGGCGGCCGATGTCCACGCGCGTCGAATGCACCGAGCGGCCGTGGATCACGCTGTCCGGGCGGGCCAGGTACACGTATTCGAAGATGCAGCCCTTCGGGGTGGGCTCGGCGAAGCGGCTGCTGCGGACGCCGTCGGCGTCGATGGCGAGCAGTTCACCGGGTTCGATGTCGCGCACGAACGAGGCGCCGACGATGTCCAGCGCCGCGGTCTCCGAGGCGACCACCCAGCCGCGGTCCAGCCGGCCCAGGCTCAGCGGCCGGATCCCGTACGGATCGCGCGCGGCGTACAGCGTGTTCTCGTCCTGGAAGGTGAGGCAGAAGGCGCCGCGCAGCGTGGGCAGCAGTTCGAGGGCCGCCTGCTCCAGCGTCTTGTCGGCGGCACCGTGCGCGAGCAGTGCGCCCACCACGTCCGAGTCCGACGTCGCACCCTCGTTGCGACCGTAGATGCCCAGGTCACGGGCGCGCTGCGCGAGCTCGGCGGTGTTCACCAGATTGCCGTTGTGCCCCAGTGCGACACCGTTGCCCGCGGCCGTGTGCCGGAAGATCGGCTGGGAGTTCTCCCAGCTGGTGGAGCCGGTGGTGGAGTACCGGCAATGGCCCACCGCGATGTGGCCGTGCATCGAGGCGAGCGTCTGCTCGTCGAACACCTGGCTCACCAGACCGAGGTCCTTGAAGACGAGCACCTGGGAGCCGTCGCCCACCGAGATGCCCGCGGCTTCCTGGCCGCGATGCTGCAGCGCGTACAGGCCGTAATAGGTCAGTTTGGCGACGTCCTCGCCGGGCGCCCACACACCGAAGACACCGCATTCTTCGCGCGGTTCGTTCTCCGGTTCGTCGAGGTCGGGGACCACAGGCGTGCTCAGGTCGGACGAGGGGACAGCAGGATCAGACACCTGGACGCTCCGATTTCGGGGAGGGCTGTGTTTCAGGAAGGGCTGGGACGGGCGTACGTAATGCAGAGTTTACGTGGCCGCTCGCGCTGAGCACAGTTTCAGTTGGAAGGTGTGACGCGAACGATGGGCAGCAGGTCCGCGATGTCGGCGGCGCGGTGCCCGGAGGCACTCACCCGATGGTCGTCGATCGCCGCGTCGAGCCGGTCCAGGCCGGTCGCCAGCAGCAGCCAGGTCCGCGGCGACGTCTCGACCACATTCGGCGGGGTGCCCCGCGTGTGCCGCACGCCTTCCAGGCACTGGACCGCCACGAACGGCGGCACCCGCACCTCCACCGCGTTGCCCGGCGCGTCCTGCGCCAGCGCCCGCGCCGACAGCCGCACGGCGGCGGCCAGTGCCGCGCGCGGCGGCGTCGGCAGGGTCTCGTCGCGGAGCCAATCGGTCACCGCGAGCATCGCGGCGCGCAGTTCGGCGGGGTCAACCTTCTTGGCGGGAGGCACGGCCCTACAGCGTAGCCTGAGCGTGTGAGCCTCTCCGCCGATCTACACGTGCACACCAGCTGGTCCGACGGAACCGATTCGGTAGCCGAACTCTATGCCGCCGCGCAGGCGGCCGGGGTAACGACACTGAGCATCACCGATCACGACACCGCCAACCACTGGCCCGACACGCGTGACCTCCGCCCGACCGGTATGCGGGTACTGCCCGGTACCGAGTTCTCCACCAAGCATCCGGCGCCCGACGGTTCGCTGGTGTCGGTCCATCTCCTCGGCTACCTCTTCGATCGGGAGAATCCGGCGATCGTCGCTGAGTGGGAACGGATGCGCGCCGAACGAGCCGGGCGCGGTGGGCGGATCGTGGAGAACCTCATCGCCGCCGGTTTCCCGATCACCCTGGAGCGCGTGCAGGAGATCGCGGGCCGCGGCGCCATCAGCCGCCCGCACATCGGCCGCGCCCTGATGGAGGCCGGCGTGGTCGGATCGGTCAGCGAAGCCTTCGCCGAGACGCTCCACGAAAGCGGTCCCTACTACGCTGCGCTGCGATCGCTGCCGCTCACCGAAGCGATCGAGCTGGTCACCGCGGCCGGCGGTGTCCCGGTCCTCGCCCATCCGCGGGCGCGCGCGGCCGCGGCCGTCCTGACCCCCGACGTCCTGGCCACCCTGGTCCCGCTGGGGCTGCGCGGCCTGGAGGTCGATCACCCCGACCACGACGAGACCGCCCGCACCGAGCTGCGCGGCGTCGCCGCCGATCTCGGTCTGCTGGCCACCGGCTCCAGCGACTACCACGGCGACAACAAGCCGATCCGGATCGGCCAGGAGCGGACCGCCGACGACGTCGTCGAGCAGATCATCGAGCTCGGAGCCCAATCGCCGTTCGTCTGAGTCCCGGTCCGGCACCATGGGGTGCATGGGCGAAGACGTCAGCCGTCAGCAGTTCACCGGTGCCGATCGCGTGCGCTTCCGATCGCAGGTCTCGCGCGGCACCGAGGCCATCGCGCGCATGCTGGTCGAGGGCCTGTTCACCGATCATGGTCGGCCGCCGAAGCCGCTGCTGGGCATGGAGGTGGAGCTGAATCTGATCGACGCCGCGGGCAATCCGGCCATGGCCAACGCCGCCGTGCTGGACGTGATCGCCGATCCGGATTATCAGACCGAACTCGGCCAGTTCAACGTCGAGATCAACGTGGCGCCGCGGCCGTTCGTCGGCGCCGACACCATCGGTCTGGAGCAGGCGCTGCGGGGTTCGCTCAACCGGGCCGAGGCGGCGGCCGCGACCACCGGGAACCACCTGGTGATGATCGGCATGCTGCCGACCCTGCGCGACGAGCACTTCCGCCACCACTGGATCTCGGCCAATCCGCGCTACGACCTGCTCAACGAACAGATCTTCGCCGCCCGCGGCGAGGATCTGGAACTGGACATCACCGGCGTCGAGCTGGCCGACGACCGCGACCGCGAACACCTGCGGGTCACCACCGATTCGATCCTCCCCGAAGCGGCCTGCACCTCGCTGCAACTGCACCTGCGGGTGGCGCCGGAGGACTTCGCCGCGCACTGGAATGCGGCGCAGGCGGTCTCCGGCGTGCAGGTCGCGATCGCCGGGAACTCGCCGTTCCTGGCCGGCAAGGCACTCTGGCACGAGACCCGGATCCCGGTGTTCGAGCAGGCCACCGACACCCGCCCGCTGGAGCTGAAGAATCAGGGGGTGCGGCCACGCGTCTGGTTCGGCGAACGCTGGATCAACACCATCTTCGACCTGTTCGAGGAGAACACCCGCTACTTCCCCGCCCTGCTGCCGGTCTCGACCGACGTCGACCCCCTGGCGGTCCTGGACGCCGGCGGCATCCCCGAGCTCGACGAACTGCGGCTGCACAACGGGACCGTGTACCGCTGGAACCGCCCGGTGTACGACGTGGTGGACGGGCGGGCACATCTGCGCGTGGAGAACCGGGTGCTGCCCGCCGGGCCCACCGTGATCGACATCATGGCCAACGCCGCCTTCTACTACGGGGTGGTGCGCGGCCTCGTCGACTCCGAGCAGCCGGTCTGGTCGCAGATGTCGTTCGACGCCGCGCGGGAGAACCTGGCGGCCGGCGCGCACTGGGGCATGCGGGCGCAACTGTATTGGCCCGACATCGGTTGGGTGCGGCCGGACGAGCTGACCCTGCGCAAGCTGCTCCCCCTCGCCGAACGCGGCCTCACCTCGTTCGGCGTCTCGGAGAAGACCCGTCGCCGGTACCTGGAGGTGATCCGCGGCCGGTGCCTGACCCAGCAGACCGGGTCGGTGTGGCAGCGACGGGCGGTGGCCGCCCGCGAGCGCGCCGGCGATTCACGCGCGCAGGCCCTGCACGGCATGCTGACCGACTACACCGTGCTCATGCACGAGGGCGAGCCGGTCCACACCTGGCCGACCCCCTGATCCGTTCCGGTCAGCCGGCAACGAGCCCGCGGCCGGTCACCAACGGCATGTCCAGCGCGGTCAGGATCCCGGGTGCGGCGGCGACCACGGCGGGTACCGAGTTCACCAGGCGCATGGCGGTGACGATCATGCCCGAGACGTTGTGGTCGCCGTCGCGCCCGTGATGACCGAACTCCACGGTCATCTCCGGCTCCCCGTGCACCATGATCCGATAGCAGCCGTCGCCGCGATCGGGCCGCGGCCACTGCGGGCACTGGTCGGGGTTGGTACGGGTGACGTGTTCGAGGACCACCCGGTCCACGCCGTCGACCTGGCCGACGATCTCGAAGCGCAACGCCGCGAGCGTGCCCGTCGGGATCTCGACGGACACGGTGGAGTAGTCGCGGTCGGCGGGCACGCGTTCGGTCCGCTCGATCAGCGGTTCGTCGAGGGTCACGCCGAGCCCGGCCGCCAGCTGTCGCACCACCGACCCCCACGCCAACGACAGCACGCCCGGCGACGCCAGCACCGACGGGAAGTCCATCGGCTGTCCGAACCCGAACAGCTGGCCCATCGCCACCGGCTGGTTGTAGGTGGAGTAGTCGGCGATCTCCAGGCAGCGCACCTCGTCGATGGACTGCGACAGGCTGGTCATCGACAACGGCAGCACGTCGTTGGCGAAGCCGGGGTCGATCCCGTTGACGTGCAGGCTGGCCCCGCCCTCGCGCGCCGCGGCGGCCACCTGGTCGATGATGGAGTCGGGCAGCACGCCGTAGGGGAACTGCAGGATCACCGGGCCGGAGGAGACCACGTTGATACCCGCGCGCAGGAAGCGCTGGAGATCCTGGATCGACTCCATCACGCGGTCGTCGGTCATCGCCGTGTGCACGATGGCGTCCGGTGCCAGCGCGATCAGGGCGTCGGCATCGCCGGTGGCGAGCACACCCAGGTCGCGGCCGAGTCCGGCCAGCTCGCCGGCGTCGCGGCCCACCTTGGCCGGGTCGGACACCCACACGCCGACCAGTTCCAGCTCCGAATGGGCGTCGATCCCGGCGATCGCATGCCGTCCGACGGTCCCGGTGGACCACTCCACTACGCGCACAGTCATTTCTCGACCGTAGTGGCTCCGGGCCTTCAGTGTCTCGGGCATCCACCGCGGAGGCGTCGCGAAACTGTTGCGGTCGGTGTGCTGTGACCATCAAGCGCGTCGATCTCGCGGCGCCGGTAACGTCGCGGGGGTGGTTCCCCCGGTGGCAGTGACGCACGCGCGCGGCACCACCCTGCTCAAATGGCACCGGGCCCGGCGGACCGCCACCGATCCGCCGTTCACGGCGCAGCGGATCGTCGAAGGCCTGCGCGCCGGCGCCAGTGTGGAAGTGGACCTGCGGATCCACGCCGACCGCGGTTTTGCCGTGCTGCACGACCACCGTCTCGACCGGGAGACCACCGGCCGCGGCGCGGTGGCCGCCACTCCGGCGGCCCGCCTGCGCACCATGGCGTTGCGCGACGGCACCGGGAAACCCAGTGGGCACGGCGTCCTGCTGCTCGAGGATCTCGCCGATCTGCTGGCCGACGCGACCCTCCCCCGCTCGGCACTGCTGCAGCTGGACTACAAGCAGGAGGCGCGCGATCTGGACGCGCGGTCGGTGGCGGCTTTCGCCGCGGCCACGGCGCCGATCGACGAGCACCTGATCCTGTCGTGCGGCGACGCCGACGCCGTCCGCATCCTCACCGACGCCGCCCCGGGCGTCGCGGTCGGCTTCGACCCCTGCCACCGCGGGGCGGCCGGTCGCGCGCTGGCCTCCGGCGACTTCGCGGGGTTCGTCGACCGTGCCTGCCTGGCGTCGCCGCGCGCGACGACGATCTATCTGGAGATCCCGCTGGTGCTCGGTGCCGCGGACGCCGGCTTCGACCTGATCGGCGCCTTCGGTGCGCGCGGACGCGCGGTGGACGCGTACACGCTCGGCGGTGCGGCAAACGTCGGCATGGTGCCGATCGTGGCCGGGCTGCTGGAGCTGGGTGTCGATCAGCTCACCGTCGACGATCCGGAGGGCCTGCTCGCGCTCCTGACCGACGCGGACTGACGCCGGTCGTCGCCGGTCAGGTGCCGTAGGTGCCGGGCTGGTTCGACGTGTTCGGGTCCACGTTCAGGGCCCACACGAAGAAGAACACCACCGCGAGGATCATCACCGCGATTCCGACCGCGCAGCTGATCCATGCCCACAGAGCGAGCGTCCTGGACGAGTCGGCGGCGGCCTCTGCTTCCTGCCGTTGCCCGGCCATCCACAGTCGGTTCACCGAGTTGGCCTTGGTGAAACCGAGGATGCCGAGCACCAACGGCGCCAGGCCGGCCGGCGTGGCGAAGCAGGTCACCAGGAGGATACCGCCGACCACCATCGCGCCGATCGACGACGACTGCCCGGTTGCCGGAGCCGGTCCCTGCGCCGCGAAGACCGATTGCGGCGAGGCGGGATGGGCCGGGTAGGCCGCACCCGGATACGGGGCGATCGAATACGGGACCGGAGGCGGCGCGGCCTGCGAGTAGGGGTCCTGCTGGTGCGGATCCTGTTGGTACGGATCCTGTTGGTACGGGTTCGGGGCGTACGGATTCGGGGTCGCGTGCTGTGTCGGCTCGTACGCCGACCACTGCTCGCCCCGATCCTCCGGTTCGGCGGGCCCGGTCATCGTCACACCTTCCACGCATCGAACGGCGGGAACGGCAGGTTCCGCACCACGGCCCACGCCAGGGTCGCGACGAGCAGCGCCATCGGCGCGTATCGCAGGTGCTGCCATCCGCGCACGCGCCGCCCCTTCCACAGGCCGAGCGTGTACGTCACGAACGACGCGGCCAGCAGCACCAGCGCGACCAGGCCGAAGGCGTTATAACTCACCGCCGCACCGAGGTCACCGTGCATCAGGCTGTACAGCATCCGCGAGGTGCCGCACCCCGGGCAGTTGAGGTGCAGCAGCGCATTGGTCGGGCAGGGCGGAATGATCCCGCCGGGCGTCGTCGGATCGGCGAACCACACCAGCGCGCCCGTCGCGACCGCACCGGCCACGATCACCGCGGGACCGGCGATCCGGTGCCGCGCCACCGCGTAGACGGCAGCGACCACCCGATCCCCGGTTCCCACGGCGGTGGTCATGTCAGGCGTTGTTCACCGCGGCCACGATGATCACGACGTAGATGAGCCCGAAGATCACCCAGGACGCCACCGCAGCGACAGCCGACCAGATCGCGAACTTCTTCGCGTCCTCGGCGGCCTGCTGAGCGCCGGCGTGATCGCCCATCGCCCACAGCTTGCTCACCGACGTCGACTTGATGATCGACACCACGCCCAGCGGCAGGCAGCACAGCACGGTGCTCAGGATGGCCCAGACCAGGTTGTCGTCCGGCGGCATCCCGGGCGCACCACCGAACTGCGACGGCTGCCCGTACTGCGCTTGCCCGTACTGGGGCTGCGCGAACTGGGCACCGTACTGCGGCTGCTGACCGTAATCGGGCTGCCCGAACTGGGGCGTCTCACCGTACTGGGGTGCCTGCCCGTACTGGGGCGTCTGACCGTATTGGGGCTGACCCAACTGGGTCGCGTCATACGGGTTCGGCTCGTACGGCTGGTCCCCGCCGGCATTCCCGTTGTTGTCGTTCGGGTTCGTCATCCCATGCGCCCTCTCGTGCTCAGCCGAAGTACCGGGGCAGCGTACCCTCGTGCACCTCGCGAAGCTCGTCGAGGGGCACCGAGAACTGGCCCTGCACCTCGATGCTGTCGCTGCCCTGATCGACGACGCCGATGCGGACCCACGGCAGCTCGCGCGCGCTGAGCATCGCGGTGAACCGCGACTCCTCGGTGCGCGGCACCGCCACCAGCACGCGGCCGGTCGACTCGGAGAACAGCGTGACGAACGGGTCCGCGCCCTCGGGCAGCACCAGGCGGCAGCCGGTCTCACCGGCCAGCGCCGACTCGGTCACGGCCTGGATCAGGCCGCCCTCGGACAGGTCGTGCGCGGCGGTGATCATGCCGTCGCGGGATCCGGCCACCAGCACCTCGCCGAGGAGTCGCTCGCGCTCCAGATCCACCTGCGGGGGCACGCCGCCGAGGTGATCGTGCTCCACCTGAGCCCAGATGGAACCGTCGAACTCGTCGCGGGTGTCGCCGAGCAGGATCAGCGACTCGCCGGGTTCGGTGCCGAAACCGGTCGGGAGACGACGGTCGACGTCGTCGATCACACCGAGCACCGCGACCACCGGGGTCGGGAGGATCGGGGTGGTGCCGGTCTGGTTGTAGAAGCTCACGTTGCCGCCGGTCACCGGGATACCCAGCTGCGCGCAGCCGTCGGCGAGGCCGCGCACGGCCTGGCTGAACTGCCACATCACGCCCGGGTCCTCGGGGGAACCGAAGTTGAGGCAGTTGCTGACCGCCAGCGGCGTGGAACCGGAGGCGGAGACGTTGCGGTAGGCCTCGGCCAGCGCGAGCTGCGCGCCGCGGTACGGGTCCAGGAAGGTGTAGCGGCCGGAGGCGTCGGTGGCCAGCGCGATGCCGCGACCGGTCTCCTCGTCGATCCGGATCACGCCGGAGTCGGCGGCCTCGGCCAGCACCGTGTTGCCGCGCACGTAGCGGTCGTACTGCTCGGTGATGAACTTGCGGCTGCACAGCGCGGGGCTGGCCAGCAGCTTCAGGTAGGTGGCGCGCAGTTCGTCGCCGGTCACCGGGCGCGCCAGGCCGGCGGTGGTCGAGGCGACCACCGCGTCCTGGTCGGCCGGACGCTCCACCGGGCGGTGGTAGACGGGGCCGTCGTGGGCCACGGTGCGCGGCGGCACGTCGACCACGGTCTCGCCGTGCCAGGTGATCTCCAGGTGCTCACCGTCGGTCACTTCGCCGATCACGGTGGCCAGCACGTCCCACTTGCGGCAGACGTCCATGAAGGCGTCCACGTCTTCGGGCTTGACCACGGCGCACATGCGCTCCTGCGATTCGCTGGAGAGCACCTCGGCCGGCGACATGCCGTCCGCACGGGTGGGCACCTTCTCGAGCTGGATGGACATGCCGCCGTCACCGGCCGCCGCCAATTCCGAGGTGGCGCACGCCAGTCCGGCACCGCCGAGGTCCTGGATGCCGACCACGAGCTCGTTCTGGTACAGCTCCAGGCAGGCCTCGATGAGGACCTTCTCGGTGAACGGGTCGCCCACCTGCACGCTCGGCAGCTTCTTGCGGCTGGGCCCGCCGTCGTCGGAGAAGGTCTCCGAGGCGAGCACCGAGACGCCGCCGATGCCGTCCAGGCCGGTGCGGGCGCCGAACAGGATTATCTTGTTGCCCGCGCCCGAGGCGAACGCCAGGTGCAGGTCCTCGGCGCGCAACAGGCCCGCGCACAGCGCGTTGACCAGCGGGTTGCCCTGGTAGCTGGGGTCGAAGACGGTCTCGCCGCCGACGTTGGGCAGTCCGAGGGAGTTGCCGTAGCCGCCGATGCCGCGCACCGCGCCGTCGAGCACGCGGCGGGTGTCCGGGTGGTCCACCGCACCGAAGCGCAGCTGATCCATCACCGCGATCGGGCGGGCGCCCATCGCCATGATGTCGCGCACGATGCCGCCGACGCCGGTGGCCGCGCCCTGGTAGGGCTCGATGTAGCTGGGGCTGTTGTGCGACTCGACCTTGAAGGTCACCGCCCAGCCGTCGCCGACGTCCACGACGCCCGCGTTCTCACCGATACCGGCGAGCATGCCGGCCCGCATCTGGTCGGTGGTGGTCTCGCCGAAGTACTTCAGGTGCACCTTCGACGACTTGTAGCTGCAGTGCTCGGACCACATCACCGAGTACATGGCCAGCTCGGCGTCGGTGGGTCGACGACCGAGGATCTCGCGCACCCGCGCGTACTCGTCGTCCTTCATACCGAGCTCAGCGAAGGGCTGCGGAAGGTCCGGGGTATCGGCGGCGTGGGAAACGGTATCTACCTGGGCGCTCACAGCAGACAGTCTATGCCAGCGACGAGAGTGCTTCGCCCACGGCGGAACCCGGGCGGCCGCTACAGTCGAAATCGGGCAGTTCGGGGCTGCCGCCAGCGAGGTTCGGGGGGGACCATGACTGATCGACGACGCATCGCGCGCCAACTCTTCGACGCCGGACTGATCCGGCTCGGCCTCGGGCTCGACGGCCACGATCATCCGCCCGATCCAGCCGGGGCCCGACTCGCCTTCACCCGCGCCACCGAAGCCGATCCGACCATGGGCGACGCCTGGCTCGGCCGCCTGGCGACCGGCGACACCGGCGGCGCGACCCTGCTCGGGCTGTACCGGGCGCGCGAGCACATCGGGGCGCAGCAGCGGCGCGTCGGGCTGCCGGTGGGCCTGCTGTGCGGGCGGGCGCCGACCGGCATGTTCGTCGACTATCCGGTCGCCGACGCCACCCAGGCCGCACTGGCTTACGCCGGGTCCCTCCTGATCGGCGACGATCCCGACGGTGCCCGCCGCGTGTTGGAGCCGCTGGACGCGTCGCTGCCGATCGTCGAATTCTCTTGGGCCGCAACACATCTGCGTTCCCGCGCCTGGGCCGAGGCACTCGGCGCCCTCGCGCACCTGGACGCGTGGACCGACGACTGCCTGGCCGCCGCGGGGCAACTCGTGGCGGGTACGGCCTGCGTGCACCTGGGCCTGTTCGACGAAGGGGTCCGGCGGTTGGAGCAGGCCCAGCACGGGCCGCTGACCAACTGCCGGGCGCAGGCGGTCTTCACCATCGCGATGGCGCGACGTGCCCAGGGCGACGAAGCCGCCGCCCGCGCGCTGCTCCAGGAGGCCTACGCTCTGGACCCGGAACTGACCGAGGCCGCCACCGCGCTCGCCGACCCCGCCTACCGGCTGGTGCTCGCCGATGCGGCGTCGAGCGAGCCGGCCGTCGATCCCGACTCCGCGGCACCGCCGCCCGAGGACGTCCGCCTGGCCGAGCTCGAGCGCGAACTCGACGAGCAGGTGGGGCTCGCCGCGGTGAAGCAGGAGGTGGCCCGGCTGCGGTCCACCGCGACGCTGGCCAAGCTGCGGGCCGACCGCGGGCTGCGCACCGGCGACCGCAGCCTGCACCTGGCGTTCACCGGTCCGCCCGGCACCGGCAAGACCACCATCGCGCGGATCGTCGCGAAGCTGTACTGCGCGCTGGGTCTACTCGCCACCGACCGCGTCGTGGAGGCCTCGCGCCGGGATCTGGTGGGCGAACATCTCGGATCCACCGCACCGAAGACCGCGCGGGTGATCGACTCGGCGCTCGACGGCGTGCTGTTCCTCGACGAGGCGTACACCCTGATTCAGGAGGGCTTGTCCGGCGGCGACGCCTTCGGCCGCGAAGCCCTCGACATGCTGCTGGCCCGGATGGAGTCCGACCGCGACCGGCTGGTGGTGATCATCGCCGGCTACGACGACGAGATCGACCGACTGTTGGCCGCCAACGAGGGCCTGGCCTCCCGCTTCGCCCGGCGGATCCGATTCCCGTCGTACACCCCGGACGAGTTGACCCGGATCACCGAGGTGCTGGCCGACCGCCGCGACGCGCGCCTGACCCCGGCGGCCGCGGCCGCCGCGCGCGAGGCCTTCGCCGAGCTGTACGACGCGGTGCTCGACACCCCCGTCGGCCCCCGCCGCGGCACCGACGCCGCGGGCAACGGCCGCTACGCCCGCAACCTGCTGGAGGCGGCCGAGGAGGAGCGCGAGCATCGGCTCGCCACGTCCGCGGACCTGTCCGCCCTCACCGAAGCCGAACTGATGACCGTCGACGTCGCCGACCTCCGCGCCGCCCTGCGCCGCGTCGACCACCGGCGCCCGCTGTCCCTGCCCCTGACCCCACCCTGACCTCCGTGTCGCGACCCTGTCGACGGGTCGCTCGCGGAGCCCCGCGAGCGCCGCGGCAACAGGGTCGCGGCACGCCGGCCGGTCCGGGAGCCGGCGGCTACAGGCCCAGGTTGCGCAGGATCGCCGCGGCGGTGTCGGCGGGGGCGCCGTCGGCCGGGGTCACCACGATGTCCGCGTTCGCCGGGCGCTCGTACGGCGAGTCGATGCCGGTGAACTGGGTGATCTCGCCGGCGCGGGCCTTGGCGTACAGGCCCTTCGGGTCGCGCGCCTCGCACTCGGCCAGCGGGGTGTCCAGGAAGACCTCGTGGAAGGGCAGGCCCTTGGCCTCGTGGATCTCCCGGGCGCGCTGGCGCTCCTGCTCGAACGGACTGATCAGCGAGACGAGCACCACCGCACCGGAATCGGCGAACAGCGCCGCCACTTCCGCGGTGCGCCGGATGTTCTCGCGGCGGTCGTCGTCGCTGAAACCGAGGTCGGCGTTGAGCCCGTGGCGCAGGTTGTCGCCGTCGAGCAGGTACGCCGGCTGCCCGGAGGCCACCAACCTGCGCTCGAGTTCGATGGCGAGCGACGACTTGCCCGAGCCGGACAGCCCGGTCATCCAGATGGTGGCGCCGCGGTAGGCGCGCTGCTCGCGCGTCACCTTGGTGTCCTGCCACACAACGTTGGTGTCGCGCGCGACGGGCCCGGTGATCATGCCCGCGGCGACGGTGGCGTTGGTGGCCTCGTCGATCAGGATGAAGCTGCCGGTCTGCCGGTTGCGGCGGTACTCGTCGAACAGCAGCGGCTGCTGCGCGTGGAGGGTGAGCCGGCCGATCTCGTTGAGCGCCAACGACGTCGCCTGCTCGTCGCGGTGCAGCGTGTTCACGTCGAGGCGATAGTTGAGCCCGGACACGGTGACTCGCGTCTGGCGGGTGCCGCACAGGATCAGGTACGACGATCCCGGCGTCAGCGTGCCGGCCTCGGAGAACCAGCACACCATCGCGTCCACGTCCCGGTCCACGTACGGCCGGTTGTTGGGCGCACGATCATGTCGCCGCGCACGATGTCGATTTCGTCGGACAGTTCCATCGACATGGCCATCGGCGCGAAGGCCTCGGTGAGCTCGCGCCCGCCCGGACCCCACAGCCGCTTGATGGTGGTGCCGAAGCCGCTCGGCAGCACCACCACCTTGTCGCCCACGGAGAAGGAGCCGCCGCTGATGGTCCCCGCGTAGCCGCGGTGGTCCAGCCCGTCGCTGCGCTGCGGCCGGATCACGTACTGCACACCGAAACGCGCGTCGATCAGGTTGCGGTCCGACGAGATGTAGACGTTCTCCAGGTGCCCCAGCAGCGGGCGACCCTCGTACCAGTCCATCGCCGCGCTGCGGGTGACCACGTTGTCGCCCTGCAGTGCCGAGATCGGAATGAAAGTCAGGTCGCCGACCTCGAGCTTGGCCGAGAAGGCGATGAACTCGTCGCGGATCTCCTCGAACCGTTCCTGCGAGTAGTCGACGAGGTCCATCTTGTTGACGCAGATGGTCAGGTGCGGGATCCCCAGCAGCGACGACAGGAAGGCGTGCCGCCGGGTCTGCTCCAGCACGCCCTTGCGCGCGTCGATCAGGATGATCGCCAGGTCGGCGGTCGACGCCCCGGTCACCATGTTGCGCGTGTACTGCACGTGCCCGGGCGAGTCGGCGATGATGAACTTGCGCTCGGGGGTGGAGAAGTAGCGGTAGGCGACGTCGATCGTGATGCCCTGCTCGCGTTCGGCGCGCAGTCCGTCGGTCAGCAGCGACAGGTCGGCGAACTCGTCGCCGCGGCTCGCGCTGGTGCGCTCGATGGCCTCCAGCTGATCGGTGAAGATCGACTTCGAGTCGTAGAGCAGGCGTCCGATCAGCGTGGACTTGCCGTCGTCGACGCTGCCCGCGGTGGCGATGCGCAACAGTTCCCCGGCCATCAGAAGTACCCTTCCTTCTTGCGGTCTTCCATGCCGGCTTCGGAGATCCGATCGTCGGCGCGGGTGGCGCCGCGCTCGGTGATGCGGGTCGACGAGACCTCGGCGATCACCGCTGCGGGCGTGGCGGCGTCGCTTTCCACGCAACCGGTGCAGGTGGCGTCGCCGACGGTGCGGAACCGCACCTGCGCCAGGTGACTGGTCTCGCCGGGCGCCACTTCCAGGAAGCGGGTCTTGGCCAGGAGCATGCCGTCGCGCGGGACCACCTCCCGTTCATGCGCGTAGTAGATCGGCGGCAGGTCGATCTCTTCGGCCTCGATGTAGCGCCAGATGTCGAGCTCGGTCCAGTTGCTCAGCGGGAACACGCGGATGTGCTCGCCCCGGTGGTGGCGGCCGTTGTACAGGTTCCACAGCTCGGGTCGCTGGTTGCGCGGATCCCAGGTGCCGAACGAGTCGCGGAAGCTGAACACGCGCTCCTTGGCGCGCGCCTTCTCCTCGTCGCGGCGGGCCCCGCCGAACACGGCGTCGAACCGGTTCTCGGTGATGCCGCGCAGCAACGCCGCGGTCTGCAGCCGGTTACGGGAGCTGCCGACACCGGTCTGCTCCACCACGCGCCCGGCGTCGATGTCGTCCTGCACGTGCGAGACCAGCAGTTTCACACCGGTTTCGGCGACGACGCGGTCGCGATACTCGATCACCTCGTCGAAGTTGTGGCCGGTGTCGACATGCATCAGGGGGAACGGCATCGGCGCGGGCCAGAACGCCTTGCGCGCCAGGTGGAACATCACCACCGAGTCCTTGCCGCCGGAGAACAACATTCCGGGTCGCTCGAAGGTGGCCGCCACCTCGCGGAAGATGTGGACCGACTCGGCCTCCAACTCCTCCAGGTCCGACAGCTCGTAACCCTGCTTGTCCATCCCGCTCCCATCTGACGCTCACGCGGCATACGGATACGAGGGTAGTGGGCCCCGTCGCTCGGCCGCGGGAGGTGGTGGTGGTTGTCGGACGCGGCGATCCCCGGTATTTTTACAAGTACTAGTCGTTTTAATTCGGGAGGCAGCAGTGTCCGACGTGATCATCGATGTGCGCGAGGTCCCCAAACCGCAGCGGCATCCGCAGATCTTCGGGGCCTTCGACGGCCTGGCGGTGGGCGACGCCGTGATCCTGGTGAACGACCACGATCCGATCCCCCTGCACAATCAGTTCGCCGACCGCCATCCCGGCGGCTTCGCGTGGGATTACCTGGTGCGCGAGCCCGGTGACTTCCGCATCCGGATCAGCAAGACGCTCGACGCACCGGTGCCGCGCGTGCTGGGCAACAGCGCCGACGCCGTGGCCGGCGGCGAGGCCGGGGTGGCCTGGAAGCTCGATCTCGACGACCGCCCGCTGGACGCCAACATCATCACGCTCGCGCCCGGCGGCGGCATCGGCGAACACGTCGGCGGCGAGGTGGACGTACTCATCCACGTCCTCGACGGCACCGGCGTCGTCGGCACCCAGACCGGCCCGGTGCCGGTGGCTGTCGGCGACCTGCTCTGGCTACCCAAGCATTCCCGCCGGTCGTTCAGCGCGGGCGACGGCGGCCTCTCGTATCTGACCGTCCACACCCATCGCGAGCCGACGCTCACCATCACTCCACGCTAGGAGGAATCCCGTGACCTACGTGATCGCGCAGCCGTGCGTCGACGTCCTCGACCGCGCCTGCGTCGAGGAATGCCCGGTGGACTGCATCTACGAGGGCGGGCGCGCGCTGTACATCCATCCCGACGAGTGCGTCGACTGCGGCGCCTGCGAGCCGGTGTGTCCGGTGGATGCCATCTTCTACGAGGACGATCTGCCCGACGAGTGGCTGCCGTACCTCACCGACAACGCCGACTTCTTCACCGCGACTCTGGACGGCCGGGACGCGCCGCTCGGCTCACCCGGCGGCGCCGCGAAGATCGGTGCGACGGGTAGCGATGCGCCCCTCGTGGCCTCGCTGCCGCCGCAGTCCGCGGACTGACACGGCCCGCCGGAACAAGCTGATGACGCTGCGCCAGGACCTGCTCGCGGTGCTGCAGGACGCCGAGGAGCCGCTCACCGTGGACCGACTGGCGGCCGCCACCGGGCGGCCGGCCACCACGGTGCGCTTTCACCTCGATCGCCTGCTGCGCGACGACGCGATCGTCGCGGCGCCGGTCGGGAGTCCCGGGCCCGGGCGGCCCCGCCTGGCCTACACCGCGCACGGTCGGATGGACCCCACCGGCGCCCGCGACTTCGACCTGCTCGCGCAGGCCCTCGCCGCGGCGCTGGCCGACGATCCGGACGGTCCACGGAAGGCCACCGCCGCCGGTGCCGTGCTCGGTGCCGATCGTGCGGACCCCGCTGCCGACCCGCTCGACGACCTCCTCGACGTGCTCATGGAGGCCGGCTTCTCCCCCGCTGTTTCGGGCGGCGACCGGATCCGGCTGCGCCGCTGCCCGTTCCTCGAAGCTGCCCGCGCCCACCCCGCGGTCACCTGCGCGGTGCACCGCGGCCTGATGCAGGGCGTGCTCGACGCGCCGCGCACCGGCACGACCGGCGGCGCCGGCTGGCAGCTGGCCGCGCTGGAGGCCTTCGTCGACGGCGATCACTGCGTAGCGCGGGTGCGTCGACCCGCGCACCGCGCCGAACTCCGCGCGCCCTGAGCTACCAACCAAGCACTTGCTAGGTTAGAGTCGGAGGCATGAGTGCAGCCGTCATTCCGCCGCCCCTGGGCCGCGACGATCTGACCGCCGAGTCCAGTCCGATCGCCTACGAAACCGGCGGTCCCGACAACGCGGTCGCCTACGTGACCCTGAACCGACCCGAGTTCCGCAACGCGCAGAACTCGGTGATGACCTACTCGTTGGACGCCGCCTTCGGCAAGGCCGTCGACGACCCGGCCGTCAAGGTGATCGTGTTGCGCGCCAACGGAAAGCACTTCTCCGCCGGCCACGACATCGGCACCCCCGAGCGCGACTTCGACACCTTCTACCCCAACACCGCGACCCTGCACTGGGACCACACCCGCGGCGACGGCCAACCCCTGGACAGCAACCAGCGCCTGGCCCGGGAGATCGAGGTCTACATGGGGATGTGCCGCCGCTGGCGGGAGATCCCCAAGCCGGTCATCGCGCAGGTGCACGGCGCCTGCATCGCGGGCGGCCTGATGCTCGCGTGGTCGGCCGACTTCATCGTCGCCTCCGACGACGCCTTCTTCTCCGATCCCGTTGCGCGCATGGGCATTCCGGGCGTGGAGTACTTCGCCCACGCCTACGTCCTGGGCGCCCGCCGGGCCAAGGAGATCCTGTTCACCGGCCAGCGCTTCACCGCGGCGCAGGCCCTCGACTGGGGCATGGTGAACCACGTGACCGGGCGCGAGGAACTCGAGGCCAAGGTCGACGACCTCTGCGCGCAGATGGTCGAGATGCCGATGCAGGGCCTGTTCCTGTCGAAGAAGGCCGTCAACATCTGCGAAGACCAGATGGGGATGCGCAACGCGATGGACTCGGTGTTCGGATGGCACCACTTCGCGCACGCGGCCAACGACGCCGACTCCGGCGACTCGCTCGGCGGCATGGACGCGCGCAGCATGCGCGATGCCGCCCAAAAGAAGGGTGACGCCTGATGGATCTGCAATTCGACGACGCCGCCCAGGCCTTCCGCACCGAGGTCCGGGAATGGCTGGCGGCCCACGTGCCCGCCGAGCCGCTGCCGTCCATGGACACCGCGGAAGGCTTTGAGGCACACCGCAAGTGGGAGGCCGAGATGGCCGCCGACAACATGTCGGTGGTCAGCTGGCCGGTGGAGTTCGGCGGCCGCGACGCCCCGCTGCTGCACTGGATCATCTTCGAAGAGGAGTACTACCGCTCCGGCGCGCCCGGCCGCGTGAGTCAGAACGGCATCTTCCTGCTGGCGCCGACCCTCTTCGAGCACGCCAACGACGCCCAGCTGGCACGGATCATGCCGCGCATGGCGCGCGCCGACGACATCTGGGGCCAGGCCTGGAGCGAGCCGGAGGCCGGCAGCGACCTGGCATCCCTGCGCTCGACGGCCACCCGCACCGAGGGCGGCTGGCTGCTCAACGGCCAGAAGACCTGGAGCTCGCGCTCGAGCTTCGCCGACTGGGGCTTCGGCCTCTTCCGCACCGACCCGGACCAGGCCCGCCACAAGGGCATCACCTACTTCATGTTCGATCTGCGCGCACCGGGCGTGACCGTGCGGCCGATCGCCCAGCTCGACGGCGAAGCCGGTTTCGCCGAGCTCTTCCTCGAAGACGTCTTCGTGCCCGACGACCCGGCCGACCCGGGCGCCTCCGGCGTGATCGGCGAGGTGAACAACGGCTGGAAGGTGGCGATGAGCACCGCCGCCAACGAGCGCGGCCTGTCGCTGCGTTCCCCCGGCCGCTTCCTCGCCGCCACCGACCGCCTGCTGCGCCTGTGGCGCGAGCGTCGGGACGACGTCCCAGCCACCGCCGGCGTCGACACCGGCGTCGCCGACGCCTGGATCGGGGCGCGCGCCTACGAGCTGTCCACGTACCAGACGGTCAGCCGCCTGGCCGCGGGCGGACAGCTCGGCATGGAGTCGTCGATCAACAAGGTGTTCTGGTCGCAGTGGGACATCGCCGCCCACGAGACCGCGCTGGACCTGCTCGGCGTCGACGCCGAACTCGACTCGGCCTGGCTCGACGGCTACCTCTTCTCGCTCTCCGGCCCGATCTACGCCGGTACCAACGAGATTCAACGCAACGTGATCGCCGAGCGCCTGCTCGGCCTGCCCCGTGGGGACCGATAACCGTGGACTTCCTTCTCGATTCAATGCACACCGACCTCGCGTCGACCGTCGAGGCCGTGACCGCCCGCGCGGGCGGCATCGCCGTGGCGCGCGCCTGGTCCGAGGGCGATCGTGAGCCCGGCCTGAACGTGTACCGCCAGCTCGCCGAGAGCGGCATCACCGGCCTGCTGGTCGACGATGCGCTCGGCGGCAGCGGCGCGGGCGCCGTCGAAATGGTGGTGGCCCTCGAACAGCTCGGCCGCGTCGCCCTGCCCGGGCCCGTCGCCGAGACCCTCGCCGTGGCACCGGCCCTGCTGGGCGGCGCCGCCGCGAACGACGACCTGGCGCCGCTGCTCGCCGGTGACACCCTGGCCTCGGTCGCGTGCGCGCCGGTCACTCTGCGGGCCGCCGACGCCGAGGGCGCCGCCGTCTACCTGGTGACCGACGACGGGCTGTTCCGCGGCGTCGCCGACGGCGCACAGGCCACCGTTGATCCGGCCCGGACCGTGTCCGCGGTGAGCGCCGGTGATCGACTCGCCGACATCGACACCACTGCCGCCGTCGACCTGGGCGCGCTGGCCACCTCCGCGCTGTCGCTCGGCCTGGCCTCGGCCATGCTGGAGCTGGCCGCCGACTACGCCAAGTCGCGCAACCAGTTCGGCCGCGCGATCGGCTCGTTCCAGGCGGTGAAGCACCATCTCGCCGACGTCGCGATCGCCGTCGAGATGGCTCGCCCGCTGGTGTGGGGCGCCGCCGTGGGTCTGGACGGCTTCGGCCAGGACACCGCCGACGTCTCCCGGACGTCTCGGCCGCCAAGGTCGCCACCGCGGATGCCGCCGACGTCGCGGCCCGTCGGGCACTGCAGGTACTCGGCGCCATCGGCTACACCGCCGAGCACGACTTCTCGCTGTACCTGACCAAGGCCCGCGCCCTCCGCTCCGCGTGGGGCACCCCGGCCTGGCACCGGCAGCGCGTGCTGGATTCCCTGCGCACCGAGCAGGCCCGCTGATGGACGAGCTGAACGCCCTCATCGACGCCGTCCGCGACGTCTGCCGCCGCGGCGGCGGCCCCGCCGCCGTCCGCACCGCGATCACCGCGCAGGGCCGGTACGACGCCGAACTGTGGGAGACGCTGGCCACCCAGATCGGCGTGGCCGCCCTCGCCGTCCCGGAGCAGTACGACGGCGCCGACGCCACCGTGCGCGAGAGCGCCGCGGTGCTGACCGTCCTCGGCGAGACCCTATCCCCGGTGCCGATGTTCTCCTCCGCGGTCCTGGCCACCGGCGCCCTGCTGATCTCCGGTGACGAGGACGCGAGCGCCCGCCTGCTCCCGGGTCTGGCCGCCGGCGAGACCACCGCCGCCCTGTGCTGGACCGGTCCCGCCGGGTGGGACACCCCCGGCGTGCACGCCGAGGCCGGACTGCTCACCGGCACCGCCGAATACGTGATCGACGGCGAGACCGCGGACACCTTCCTGGTGCTGGCGGGTCCGGACGCGGTGACCCTGCACGAGGTCGCCGCCTCCGCGCCGGGCGTCACCGTGACCCCGCTGCCGGTCCTGGACCCGACCCGCCCGCTCGCTCGGGTGAGCTTCGACCAGACCCCGTCGCAGACGGTGCCGGCGCCCGACGACCTCGTCGACCGCCTGCGCACCCTGGCGTGGGCCCTGCTGTCGGCCGAACAGGTCGGCGGCGCGGCCCGCGCGCTGGAGCTCACCGTGGAGCACACCACCTCGCGGAAGCAGTTCGGTCGCGAGCTGGCCAGCTTCCAGGCCCTCAAGCACGCCATGGCCGACATGTACATGCTGGTGGAGACCATGCGGTCGATGTCGGCCGCCGCGGTCGACGCCGTCGCGTCGGGTGCGGAGAACGCGGCCGAACTGGCCGCCGCCGCCCACGTCTACTGCTCGGAGGGCTACGTCGCGGTGACCGGCGAAGCCATCCAGCTGCACGGCGGCATCGGTATCACCGCCGAGCACGACATCGGCCTGTTCTTCAAGCGCGCGCAGGCCGACGCCCAGTTCTTCGGTGCACCGCATCGCGCTGCGGGCCTCATCACGCTGTAGGCCGTCGCCTTCCGCGTCGAAGTCCCCCTCCATCGTACGAATCTGCGTCGATCCGAGGGGGACTTCGTCACCTCTGGACCGATACCGCGGACACCGCTGTGCCGCTCCACCAGAATCGGGGGAATGACCTCCCGAGGACCGTCGCCCAGAGTCCAGCGGCCCAGAGACCAGCGGCCCAGAGACCAGCGGATGGGCGCCTTCGACGCCGTCATGTACGGCATCGAGGGCGACCCGCTGTTGCGCACGGGGATCGTGGCCTTCGTCGCGCTCGACGGATCACCCGATCCCGCCCAGGTCTCCGCCCGCGTCGAGCGACTCACCCGAATCTTTCCGCGGCTGCGCGAGCGCGCGGTGGGCAACCCGATCTCCCCCGCCCCGCCGCGGTGGGAGATCGACCCGAACTTCGATCCCAGCTATCACGTCCGGTGGCGACGACTGCCCGACGACGACGCCACGATGCAGGACGCACTCGACTACGCGGCTCGCGTCAGCGAGTCCGACTTCGATCATTCGCGGCCGCTCTGGGAGATCGCCATCGTCACGGGTCTGGTCGACGGCCGGGCCGCGGTGGTCTTCAAGATCCATCATTCGGTGGCCGACGGTATGGGCGGTCTCGCGATGAGCGCCGCCCTGTTCGACCTCGCCGCCGAGCCCGGCGACCTCGGCCCGCTGCCGGATGCGCCGGATCCGGAGGAGCCCGCCGACCTGCTGGCGCGTTTCGTGCACGCCACCCGGTTCGAGCTCGACGCGGTGGAGGAAGTGGTGGTCGGCGGCGCCAAGTTCGCGCTCCGCACGGCACGCGACCTGCTGACCAGCCCGCTGGACACCACGGTGGCCGCGGGCCGCACCGCCCTCTCGGCGGCGGCCATGCTGGCCCCGCAGGGCGCACCCAAATCGCGGTGGATGGCCGACCGGTCGCTCACCTGCACGTTCACCCTGATCGAGGTGCCGCTGGCCGAGCTGAAAGCGGCGGCACACCGGGCCGAGGTGACGCTCAACGTCGTCTTCATGGCGGCCGTCGCCGACGCCGTCGGCACCTACCATCGCAGGCACGGCCACGACCTCCCCGAGCTCCGCGTGAACATGCCGGTGAATCAGCGTCGTCCCGGCGACGAGCCGACGAGCAACCACTGGGCGCCGGCCCGCTTCCTGGTGCCCGCCGGCGACGAGCACCCGGCGCCCGATCGACTGACCCGACTGCAGCGCCTCCTCGAGGAGGCCCGGACCGATCCCGCACTGGGCCTGTCCGACATGCTCTACAAGGCCCTCGCGCTACTGCCCGACCCGATCACCGAGCGCCTGGCCGGCGGACTGATGAAGGGCGTGGACGTCGCCGCCACCAATGTGCCGGGCCCGCCGGTGCCGGTGTACCTGTGCGGCGCCAAGGTCGACGTCCTGGTGCCGTTCGCGCCGAAGTCGGGGGCGGCGATCAACGTCGCCCTCCTCACCTACGACGACGCGGCCTTCGTCGGCATCAACTCCGACCCCGCGGCGGTGGAGGACCCCGCCGAGTTCACCGCCTGCCTCGCCGAAGCCTTCGCGGCCCTGACGGCCGAGCCCGGGCTGCGCGGCGTTCGCGCGCACTGATCAGGTGTCGCCGACGAACATCAGCACCAGCAGGGTGATGTTCAAGGCCACCACCAGCGCGACGGCCGCCGCCGAGGCCAGTCGCAGTGCGCGGCCGTCGGCGAACTCGCCCATCCGGCGACGGTCGGCGGTGAAGCGGCGCAGCGGGATCAGGGCGAACGGGATGCCGAAGCTCAGCACCGCCTGGGACACGATGAGCGCCCATGTCGGATCCACGCCGACCGCGAGGATCACGACGGCGGGTACCAGGGTCGCCGAGCGCCGCACCACCATCGGGATGCGGATGTTCAGCAACCCCTCCATGATCATGCCGCCCGCGTAGGAGCCCACCGACGTCGACGCGATGCCCGAGGCGAGCAGGCCGATCGCGAACAGCGCCGCGACCACCGGGCCCAGCGCGGACCCGACCGCCGCGTGCGCGCCCTCGATGGTGTCGGTGCCCTCCTTGCCCATCAGGCTGGTCGCGGCCAGCACGAGCAGTGCGATGTTGACAGTGCCGGCGATGACCAGGGCCACCACCACGTCGATCCGCGTCACCCGCAGGAGCCGGGCGATGCGGCCCGGATCCTCGCTGCGGCCGTGGCGATCGATCACCAGCCCCGAGTGCAGATAGATGGCGTGCGGCATCACGGTGGCGCCCAGCATGGACCCGGCCAGCAGCACGGTCTCGCCGCCGTCCAGGCGCGGGATCATGCCGTTCAGCAGCCCACCGACGTCCGGCGGATTCACCGCCAGTCCGCTGAGGAAGCCGACCACGATGATGCACAGCAGGCCGATCACCACGGTCTCGAACCGCTGCTGCCGCTGCCGGTCGGCCAGGGTGAGCACCAGCATGGAGACCACGCCGACGATGAGGCCGCCGATCCACAGCGGCAGACCGAACAGCAGCTTCAGGGCGATCGCGCCACCGACCACTTCGGCGAGGTCGGTCGCGGCCGCCACCACCTCGGCCTGGCCCCAGTAGGCCAGCCGCGCGCGACGCCCGCGCAACGACGTCGCCACCGTCTGCGGCAGCGTCCGGCCGGTCACCACGCCGAGTTTGGCCGACTGGTACTGGATCAGCACGGCGATGACGCTGGCCACCACCAGCACCCACACCAGCAGGTACCCGTACTTGGCGCCGGCGGTGAGGTTGGCCGCCACATTGCCCGGATCCACATAGGCGATCGCCGCCACGAAGGCCGGCCCGAGCAGCATCGCCCGCGGCGCCCGCGGCTTCTTCGTCGTTTCCAGCACCGAGCCAGGCTAACCCCGAAACAGAGTTTCGGTCAACCGAACTTTTTGCGGACGGGCGTCGAAACTAGGCGAAGGCGGCGCGCACCTGGTCCACGGTGAGCCCGTAGTCGTCGAGCGAGTAGCGGTGCTGCGGTCGGCGATCGCCGGACTTGGACTCCTCGTCGAGCGCCGTCATCGCCGCGCGGGCCGCCTCGCTCGGCGCGGTGCCGAGGGCGGCGTAGACCTGATCGACGACGCCCCGCGGGTCCGCCCGCAGGTCGTCGAACGCGACGTCGACGAATTGCGCCGCGGGATAGCGCGCACGAGCCGCGGAGAACTCGCGCAGGCCGCGCGACCACAGCTCGAGCTGCGCCTGCCCGATGGCCGCGCCGGTGAACACCGTTGAATAACCCTCGGTGGCGTGCTCGGCGAGGCTGCACATCGACGCGATGATGGTCTCCGGCTCACGGTGCGTCTGCACCACGATCGCATCCGGATACACCGCCATCAGTGCGTCCAGCGCGAACAGGTGGCTCGGGTTCTTGAGCACCCAGCGCTTGTCCTGATCGTGGAGGCCGATCAGCTGCAGGTTGGCCTTGTGGCGCGCGTAGGCGGGCGTCCAGTCCTGGTCGGCCAGCCACGCCGAGTACGTCGGGAGAGCGGCGAGCGACTCGTACGAGATCGACTGCAGTGACTGCCGCAGCAACTGCCAGCACTCCTCCACTTCGCCGGCACTCATGTAGTGCAGGCCCATGAACTCGGGATTCTCGACGTGATGCTGGGACAGTCCGGCGTCGATCTGCGCGAAGACGGGGTTGGTGGCCCAGGTGTCGCGCGGCGGGCGCGGCTGCGGGAACTCGGTCAGCCACATCTGGAGCCCCTGGTGGGCCGGATCCGCGGCGAGTAGCCGGTGCAGCGCGGTGGTGCCGGTGCGCGGCAGGCCGGTGACGAAGATCGGCCGCTCGATCGGCACCTGGGCGTAGCCGGGGTTGGCCTTCCAGCCGGCCTCGCTGAGCAGCCGCGCGATGAGTGCGCCCTTGAGGAAGTAGCGGAACATCTTGCTGCCGCGTTCGGTGAGCCCGGCGTCGTTCGCGTACGACTCCAGCAGCACCGTCAGGCCTTCGCGGTAACCGTCGTCGCCGAAGTCGTCGAGGCCCACGGTGCGCGCGGCCGAGGCGTGCAGGTCCTCGACGGTGCCGACCAGGGTGCGCGGCTCAGGCATGGTATTCCCCGCAGTTCACGTCGAGGGTCTGCCCGGTCACCGAGCGGGCCAGGTCCGAGGCGAGGAAGACGATCACGTCGGCGATCTCGTCGGGTTCGGGCAGCCGCTTCAGGTCGCTGCGCGAGGCGGTCTGCTCGTAGACCTGCTCGACGGTGATGCCGTACTTCTTCGCGATCTCGCCGAAGTACCACTTGAGCTGGTCGTCCCAGATGTACCCGGGCGCCACGCTGTTGATCCGGATGCCCTGCTCGCCCAGTTCGGTGGCGAGCGACTGCGACATCGCCAGCAACGCCGATTTGGCGATCTTGTAGCTGCCGTAGCGCGGCTCGCTGTGCCGGATCACCATCGAACTCAGGTTGACGATGGCCCCGTCCGACTCCGCGAGCGCGGGCGTGAAGGCCTTGATCACCCGCAGCGTGCCCAGCACCGTCAGGTCCAGGCTGTCGGAGATCTGCCCGAAGTCGGTGCGCCCCAAGGCTTTCATCGACGGCACCGAGAAGGCGTTGTTCACCAGCACGTCGACCCGCCCGAACTCGGCCAGCACGCGTTCGGCGAGGGCATCGACGGCGTCGTGGTCGGTGATGTCGGTGGGCACCACCAGGGCGCGACGGCCCAGCGCGGTGACCTCGGCGGCCACCGACTCGAGTCGTTCGCGGGTGCGGGCGGCCACCACCACGTCCGCCCCGGCCGCGGCGGCGCGCAGGCAGATGGCCCGGCCCAGGCCGGGACCGACGCCGGACACCACCACCACTCGATCGGCCAGCAGGCCCGTGCCGTGCATCGAAGTCTGGGGTGTCTGGGTCGTCATCCGAGCATTCTCTCCGCAAAGCCGCGGCGCCGGGCGGTGATCCGCTCGGCCCAACCGTCGGCGTCGATCCGATTGTGGTCGTAGTACGGCAGCAGTCCGGGCACCTGCGCGAGGTCGACCACCTCGCAGGTGGGCCCCAGGCTCCCGTCGATCGGCGCATCGCTGCGCTGCCAACGGAACTGGAGGATGCCGCGCCGTCGCCCGGTGGTCTCCACCCAGTTGGTCACGCCCGGATCCCGATGGGCGATCACCATGCGGATCATCCCGTCCGGATCATGTTGCGCCTGCACCGTATTGAGGCTCGTCTGGTGGTGCACGTAGTCGAGCGAGATGTACCAGAGGCTGCCGAGCTGGAAGCCCTGGTACGGACTGTCCGAGACCGGCACCGTGATGAGCATGGCCTGATCCGGCGCCAGGTCGTAGTGCCCCACCGACGAGAACTGGGTGCTCAGGCCGCCGGGCGTGGGCCGCGGCACGGTCAGCGTGTTGACCGCCTCGTCGAGGTAGAACCACTTCGGGAAGTTGAACCAGGTGTGGATGCGCGACGTCAGCAGCTTGGCCGCGGTCGCGTACTGGCGTGCCGCGCGCGCACTGTCGAGCGGCCGAGCCGGTTCGTCACGGGTGTCCAGGCGTTCGACGGTGACGCTGCCCTTGTGCTCAGCGATCCAGTCGCCGTAGACCTCGCGGATCGCGAGCATGGAGGCGCCGTCGCCCAGCACGAAGTAGTTCGACGGCGCGTCGTCGATCGGCGGCCCGAAGATCAGTTCGTACGAGCCGTCGTCGGCGATGGTCAGCCGGCGGTCGTCGAAGGCGTCGTCCCCGCCGGGGACTTCGCTGGGGGTGTAATCGCCGCGGAGCACCTGAAAGCTCAGGTCCACGGTGCTTCCCCGGATTCCGCGGATCCGGTAGGTGCCCTCGGGCACCACGTCCGCGTGATAGTAGAGGGTGTCCGGATTGTCCAGGCCCATCTTGGTGTACGGGCCGGTGGACGTGTGCAGCACCGGATGCACTTTGTCGTGCGTGCGGGACTGTTGCAGGACGGCCGCGATACTGCCGGCCAGGTAGTCGTAGCCTTCGGCCAGATCGGCATCGGAGTCGATGAACTCCGCCGCGGCGATCTGACGCTCCGCTGCGGCGATGGCATCGCGCAGCGGAGCAGTCACATCGTCTAGAGCCATTCGTCGCCGCCGGACCACGTGATCAGATCGTCGAGCTGATTCGAGGCCGGGGTGACCCGCGGGTGTTCGGTCGACAGGTAACCGCCGCGGTAGAACAGCAGCGGCTTGTCCTGCAGGACCTCACCGAGAGTCTGCGCCCGTCCGACGACGATGTAGTGATCGCCGCCGTCGAGCACGTTCTCCACGGTGCACTCCACCCAGGTCAGGCTGTGCCGGATCACCGGAAGCCCGAGCGGAGACGGGTCCCAGTCGACCCCGGCGAACTTGTTGTCGCCGGGAGCACCGAACTTGGCACTCACCTCCTGCTGACGGTGAGCGAGGACGTTCACGCAGAACGACCCCCGCGCCTCCATCGCAGGCCAGGTCCGCGACGTCTTCTGCGGGCAGAAGATCACCAGCGGCGGATCCAGCGAGAGCGCGGTGAACGACTGGCAGGCGAAGCCCACCGGTCGGTCATCGTCGCCCATCGAGGTGATGATGGTGATTCCGGAGCAGAACTGCCCCAGGGCGGTGCGGAACTGCCGGGTGTCGAACTCCTGCGTGCCGTACGGCGAGAGCGGCGCCATGGCGACTCAGCCCTTGAATCCGACGCTGAAGTCGTGGCCCCACAGGCTCACGGCCGTCGACTCCCGGGCGACCCAGTCGTCGTCGTCCACTTGCCTTCCCTCGCAACCGAATTCCACGTCGAACCCGCCGGGGGTCTTCATGTAGAAGCTCAGCATGAGGTCGTTCACGTGGCGACCGAGGGTGGCCGACATCGGCACCTTCTTCCGCAGCGCACGGTCGTGCGCCAGACCGACGTCGTCGGTCTCCTCCACCTCGACCATGAGGTGCACGATGCCGGTGCCGTTGGAGAACGGCGAGAAGGCCAGCGAGTGGTGCCGCGGGTTGCACCCGAAGAACCGCAGCCAGGCCGGCTCGTCGCCCTCGGCCCGGCCGACCACCTGCGGCGGCAGCCGCATGGAGTCGCGCAGGCGGAAGCCGAGCACATCCCGGTAGAAGGTGAGCGCCGCGGCGTCGTCGTTGCTGCTGAGCACCACGTGGCCCAGACCCTGCTCGCCGGTCACGAACTTGTGACCGTACGGGCTGACGACGCGACGGTGCTGCAATGCGACGCCGTGGAAGGCCTCCAGGGCGTTCCCGTCCGGGTCGGCGAAGACGATCAGACCGTCGACGGCCCGCTCGCGCTTCTCCTCCGGCGTGCCCTCGCGGAACTCCACGCCACCGGCCGTGAGCCGGTCCCGAACCTCTTGCAGCCCAGCCGCATTCGCGCACTCCCAGCCGGAGACGGCCAGGTGATCGCGATCGGAGGGGACGATCACCAGACGTGCCGGGAAATCGTCCATCCGCAGGTACAGCGCACCGGGGACGGTCCCCTTGCCCTCCACCATGCCGAGAACCTTCAGACCGTATTCACGCCACGCGTCCATGTCGGTGGCGTCGATCCGCATGTATCCGAGGGAACGGATGGGACCCAGATCCTGCTCGCTCATTCTTCTCCTTAGACCATCGTGTCGCCGATGGGCAGCCCGAACTCACCGTTGCCGAAGGCCACGTAGGCCCGCTCGGGATCGTTGGCTGCGTGCACGCGGCCGGCGTGCGCGTCGCGCCAGAAGCGCTGGATCGGGGTGCCGTTCTCCAGCGCGTGGGCGCCGGAGTTCTCGAAGAGACGATCGATGGCTGAGATGGCCCGGCCGGTGGCGCGGACCTGGTCGCGGCGAGCGGCCAGACGCACGTCCATCGGCACCTCTTCGCCGGCGCAGATCAGGTCGTATTCGGCCTGCAGGTTGCCCGACAGCTGGCGCCATGCGGCGTCGATGTCGCTGGCGGCCTCGGCGATGCGAACCTTGGCGAACGGGTCGTCCTTGGACTGCTCGCCGGCGTAGGCCGCGCGCACGCGCTTGCCCTGGTGCTCGACGTGGGCCTCGTAGGCGCCGTAGGCCATGCCGACGATCGGGGTCGAGATGGTGCTGGGATGGATGGTGCCCCACGGCATCTTGTAGACCGGAGCGGTGTTGCGCTCCAGGCCGGGCGCCTCGCCGGTGCTCATCGTGCGGAAGCTGAGCATGCGGTGACGCGGGACGAAGACGTCCTTGACGTCGATGGTGTTCGAGCCGGTGCCGCGCAGGCCGACGACGTTCCAGACGTCGCGGATGGTGTAGTCCTCGCGCGGGATCAGGAAGCTGACGAAGTCGACCGGCTTGCCGTCCTTGAACACCGGACCACCGACGACCGCCCAGTCGGCGATGTCGCAGCCGGAGGACCAGGCCCACGAACCGTTGACCTTGTAGCCGCCTTCGACGACCTCGCCGGCGCCCATCGGGGCGTACGACGACGAGATGCGGGTGTTGGGGTCGGAGCCCCAGACGTCTTCCTGGGCCTGCTGATCGAACAGCGCGAGGTGCCAGTTGTGGATGCCGATGATGCCCGCCACCCAGCCGGTGGAACCGCAGGCGGTGCCGATGCGGCGGACCGCTTCGTAGAAGGTCACCGGGTCGACCTGGTAGCCGCCCCACTGCTCAGGCTGCATCAGCTTGAAGAAGCCGGCGTCGACCAGCATCTCGACCACTTCGTCGGGGATGCGTCGCGCATCCTCCGTCGCCTGGGCGCGCTGCGCGAGCTCCGGCAGCAGTGCGTTGATGTTCTCCAGTACTTGCTGTCCGGCTTCGCTTCGCTGTGCTGCCATGACCGCTCCAATCTCGTTGCTACTTGGGTCTTCGACTCCAATATTAGAACACGTTCTCATTCTGTTTTGAAACATGTTCTAATATTGGGTCAGCAAGAGCTGTTAAAGGAAGGCGACCTGCGATGACGACGAACGATACCGCAGTACGAGAAATTGACACCGGCACTCCGCCGAGCCGTTTTGCCCGCGGTTGGCACTGCATCGGCCTGGTGGACGAGTACACCGACGGCAAGCCCCACTCCCTGGAGATCTTCGGCACCAAGCTGGTGGTCTGGGCGGACACCAAGGGCGAGGTGAAGGCACTCGACGCCTTCTGCCGCCACATGGGCGCCGACCTCGGCCAGGGCAAGGTCCGCGGCGACAACATCGCCTGCCCGTTCCACGGGTGGCAGTGGAACGGCAAGGGCCGCTGCGCCGGCGTGCCGTACGCCAAGCGCAACCCGAAGCTGGCCAAGACCCGCACCTGGCCCACGATGCAGCGCAACGGCCAGGTCTTCATCTACAACGATCCGGAGGGCAACCCGCCGCCGGAGCAGGTGATCATCCCCGAACTCGAGGAGTTCGGCACCGATCAGTGGACCGGGTGGACCTGGAACACGCTGGTCATCGAGGGCTCCAACTGCCGCGAGATCATCGACAACGTGGTCGACATGGCGCACTTCTTCTACGTGCACTACGCCCTGCCGGACTACTTCAAGAACGTCTTCGAGGGCGAGACCGCGGCGCAGTACATGAACAGCCACGGTCGCCCCGACATCGCGATCTCGTCTGCCTACGGTGACACCCGCCTGGAGTCGATCGCCGCGTACTACGGCCCCTCGTACATGCTGAACCCGATGGTGCAGTACTACGGCGGCTACGCGGTCGAGACCATCCTCACCAACTGCCACTACCCGATCGATGAGAACTCCTTCGTCCTCATGTTCGGCGTCATGGCCAAGATCCCCGAGGGCCTCACTCCCGAGCAGGCCGACAAGATGTCGAAGAAGATCTCCGCGGGCATCGAGCTGGGCTTCCTGCAGGACGTCGAGATCTGGAAGCACAAGACCCGCATCGACAACCCGCTGCTGGTGGAGGAGGACGGCCCGGTCTACCAGCTGCGTCGCTGGTACGAGCAGTTCTACGTCGACGTCGACGACATCACCGACGAGATGACCGACCGCTTCGAGTACGAGATCGACACCGCCAAGGCGCTGGAGAACTGGAACATCGAGGTGCAGGAGAACCTGCGTATTCAGGCCGAGGAGAAGGCCGCCGAGGAAGCAGCGGCGGCGCAGCAGCCCGAGAACACGTCGGTCTGATGTCGACGGTCAGCGGAACGGGCTGGGCGAAGGCTCCGGATTACACGGATGATCCGGAGCGCCTGGCCGCGATCGCGGCAGCCACCGCGCGGGATCGGAAGCACTACCTGCGCGGCGGCATGTCGCCGATCGAATGCCGCACGTGTCACGCGAACGTGCTGGTCAAGAAGACCAGTCCGCACCACACGAGCGTGCAGTGGAACGACGACGCGCTCGATGCCTGCCACGAGATCTCCGCGATCCGCGCCGAGGGCGGCAATGCTGCACTGCTGCCGACCTGCCCGCGGCTGTCGGCGTCGATCGACCACGGCGTCGCCGAGGGGCTGGTGCCCCGCGAGTCGCCCGACGTCGATCCGGACGGCTACTGGTGAGCCGTTAGCGGTGACCCATCTCACACGTTGAGAACAACGACGACGCGCCCGAACCGGGCGCGTCGTCGTTGCTTTCGGGGCCGGGTTTTCGGACCCGAACGGTTCCGCTCGTCGGTACCGCGGAGCAGAATCGACGCATGACCGAATACTCCGCCCCGCTGGGCGCTCCCGTCTGGTTCGACCTCGTCAGTTCCGACCCCGCGCGCGCCGCGGAGTTCTACGGCGCCCTCTTCGGCTGGGAGTCCGAGGAGCCCAACGCCGAATTCGCCGGCTACCAGAACTTCACCCTCGGCGGTCGACGGGTCGCGGGCATGCATCCGCACCTGGCCGAGGCCGGCGGGCCGTCGGACATCTGGTCTGTCTATCTGCGCACCGACGACGCCTTCGCCACCCAGGTCAAGGTGGTCGAGAACGGCGGCACCGAGGTGTTCCCGCCGATGCCCGTCGGCGACCTGGGCACCATGGCCTACGCGATCGACCCGGCCGGCGCGATGATCGGCTACTGGCAGTCGGCCGCGCACACCGGCTTCGCCGAGTGGGGCGTGCACGGTGCGCCGTACTGGTTCGAGTGCCTGAGCCTGCATCAGCCCGCCGCCACCGCGTTCTACGAGGTGGTCTTCGGCGCCCGGCCCGAACTGGTACCCGGCGCGCCCGGCAACTACACGCAGCTGTTCTACGGCGAGACCGCTTACGCGGCGCTGATGGACGCGACCGGCATGCTGCCCGCGGAGGTCCCGTCGCACTGGCGTGTGTACATCACCGTCGACGACGTCGCCGCGACCGTCGCCCAGGCCGTCGAACTCGGCGGCGCCTGCGCGATGGAGCCGGAGACCACCCCCTGGGGCACCCTCGCCACCATCACCGACCCGCTCGGCGCGATGATCTGCCTCGGCCACCCGCCCGCCGACATGTAACCCCACCCCGCCACCCCGCCCTCCCCGTGTCGCGACCCCTCGCCGAGTCGATCCGGAGCCGCGCGGCGACCCGCAAACAGGGTCGCGAAGTGCGGGGGGCGGGCGGTTCGGGCACACCCCGGCTACCCCTGGAACATGTTCTCGTTTACTCTCTCTACTGAAACGTGTTCTAGTTCTTCAGTGGCGGCGTTTCCGCCGCTCCCAGGAGGGAAACCGATGGCGCAAGCAGCTATTCCCAGCGAAACCGTCGACGTCGTAGTGGTCGGCGCCGGTGGTGCCGGCCTCGCCGCCGCACTCACCGCGGCCACCAAGGGCCTCGAGACCGTCCTCATCGAGAAGTCGCCCTACTGGGGCGGCTCCACCTCCCGCTCCGGCGGCGGTGTGTGGATCCCGAACAACTCGGTGCTGCGACGCGACGGCGTGACCGACACCGTCGACGAAGCACGCAAGTACGTGCACGCGATCATCGGCCCGCACGCGCCCGCCGAGAACATCGACACCTACATCGACCGCGGCCCCGAGGCACTGGACTACCTGATGTCCAAGTCTCCCCTCGAGCTGGAGTGGGTCAAGGGCTACTCGGACTACTACCCGGAGGCTCCGGGCGGTCGCGTCGGCGGCCGTTCGGTGGAGCCGAAGCCGTTCGACGCCCGCCGTCTGGGCGACGACCTGGCCACCCTGCACCCGCAGTACACCAAGGCGCCGCTGAACATGGTGGTCCTGCAGAGCGACTACAAGTGGATGAACGTCGGCATGCGCCACTGGCGCGGCATCGCCAAGATGGCCAAGGTCGCCGGCCGCTTCACCTGGGCCAAGTCGCGCAACAAGAAGATGATCGCCATGGGCGCGGCGCTGGCCGCCGAACTGCTGATCGGCTGCCGCCAGGCCGGCGTCGACATCCGCCTGAGCACGCCGATGACCGACCTGATCATCGAAGACGGCAAGGTGGTGGGCGTCAAGGCCACCCGCGACGACCAGCCGATCGAGATCCGCGCACGCTACGGCGTGATCCTGGGCAGCGGCGGCTTCGAGCACAACGGCGAGATGCGCGCCGAGTACCAGCGCGCGCCGATCGGCACCGAGTGGACCACCGGTGCGCCGTCGAACACCGGTGACGGCATCGTCGCCGGTATGAAGGCCGGCGCCGGCGTCGCGATGATGGACGACGCCTGGTGGGGTCCCACCATCCCGCTGCCCAAGGGCCCGTGGTTCGCACTGTCCGAGCGCAACGTGCCGGGCACCTTCATGGTGAACGAGCGCGGCGAGCGCTTCATGAACGAGTCGCTCCCCTACGTCGAGGCCGCGCACCAGATGTACGGCGGCGACTTCGGTCAGGGCGAGGGCCCGGGCAAGAACATCCCGGCGTGGATGATCATGGATCAGCGCTGCCGCAACCGCTACCTCTTCGCCGGCATCCCGGCCCGCCAGCCGCTGCCGAAGAGCTGGCTCAAGTCCGGCGTCGTGGTCAAGGCGAACACCATCGCCGAGCTGGCCGAGCAGACCGGACTGCCGGTCGACGCGCTGCTGGCCACCACCGAGCGCTTCAACGGCTTCGCCCGCACCGGTGACGACACCGACTTCCACCGCGGCAAGAGCGGCTACGACAACTACTACGGCGACCCGACCAACAAGCCGAACCCGAACCTCGGCGTGGTCGACAAGGCCCCGTTCTACGCCATCAAGATGGTCCCCGGCGACCTCGGCACCAAGGGCGGCATCACCACCGACGCCACCGGTCGCGCACTGCGCGCCGACGGCAGCGTGATCGACGGCCTCTACGCCTCGGGCAACACCAGCGCCCCGGTGATGGGTCACACCTACGCCGGCCCCGGCGCCACCATCGGCCCGGCCATGGTCTTCGGTTACCTCGCCGCAATCGACGCCGCCGCCAAGGCCAAGTCGACCACCGACCAGCCCGCAGGAGTCTGAGCCATGCCGATCGATCCCACTGTCGCCGTCGGCGCCGACCTCGGCGCGACGACCTTCTCCTGGACCCCGCGCGAGGTGGCGCTGTACAACCTCGCCGTCGGCGCCGCCCACGATCCGATGGATCCGACCGGGCTGCAGTACATCGACGACGCCGCGCCCAAGACGCTGCCGACGTTCGCCACGGTCGCGGCCACCTTCCTGGCCACCGAGGCCCCGAAGGTGTCGTTCCCGGGCGTCGACATCGACCTCGCGAAGGTGGTGCACGGCAGCCAGGAGGTGACCGTGCACCGGCCGCTGCCGGCGTCCGGCACCGCCACCACCCGCACCCGCATCGCCGAGGTGCAGGACAAGGGTTCGGCCGCCGTCATCATCCAGGAGTCGGAGACGGTCGACGAGGCCGGCAATCCGCTGTGGACCGCACGCAGTTCGATCTTCGCCAAGGGCGAGGGCGGCTTCGGCGGCGAGCGCGGATCGTCGACCCGCCTCGCGCTGCCCGACCGCGCTCCCGACCACGAACTGCTGGCACCGACGCTGCCGCAGCAGGCCCTGCTGTACCGCCTATGCGGTGACCGCAATCCACTGCACTCCGATCCGGCGTTCGCCGCGGGCGCGGGTTTCCCGCGGCCGATCCTGCACGGTCTGTGCACTTTCGGCACCGTCTGCCGCACGTTGGTCGACGAAGTGCTGGGCGGGGACACCACCGCGGTGGCCGGCTACGGCGCGAGCTTCGCGGGGGTCGTCTTCCCCGGCGAGACGCTCAAGATCCGCGCCTGGGAAGATGAGGACCGACTGCTGGTGACCGCGGTCGTCGCCGAGCGCGACGACGCGCCCGCCCTGGGCAACGTGGTCCTGACCCGCAGTCACTGATCCGTTCCGCGTTCTTTTCAGAAAGAGGCTGCCCCATGGCGACTTCCCTTGCTCCCCTGCTCACTCAGCGCGACGCGCTGGCCGTCGATCTGGCGGAGGTGATCGAGCAGCAGGTGAAGGCGCAGTCCGGGCTGTCCGGGACCGCGGTGAAGGCGGCCTACGCCGCGGCGAACAAGTTCAAGCCGGGCGTCGTGGTCAAGGCCACCTCCTCGATGCTGCCGGACTTCCTGGACGGCCTTGCGCCGCTGTGGGATTCGCGTCCGGCAGGCACCTCGTTCGGCGCCCACCTGGCCGCCAACGAGGCCTCGGCCACCGAAGCGCTGCTCGCGGTGACCGATCGCCAGGCCGAGAGCGCGCCGAAGCCGTTGGCCAAGGCCTACGCGAGCCTGCGCGGCAAGGCCAAGGGCTACGTGGCCGAGGCACTGGTGCCGGTCGGCGACGTCATCGAGCGCTACGCCGCCTGAGCGACGGGTGCGGCAGGCGTCAGGCGGCTGAGGTGAGAATGATCAGAATCAGCGCTAGGACGCCTGCCAGCACCGCCAGCAGGGCCAGCACGCGCCAGACGTGCAACCCCGTACGGGACAGGTCGGTGACCGAGACGCGTGTGGGTGCCACGTGGTGAGAAGCCATGACGATTCACTTTCAGTGGGAGGCGGACCATGTCCGTGTGACCACTGTGACACAAGTTACGGGGGTTGCGTGTGATGAGCGGTGTGCGTGTCGGATGGAGTTTCCGCACCATCTGGCTGATTCTGGTCGCCTGCATGGCGGTGAGCTTGGTGGTCGCCGCCATGGCGGCCCTGAACACCGCGTTGCCGGGCATCGCGCTCGATCTCGAGGCCTCGTCCTCCCAGATGACCTGGATCATCGACGGCTACACGCTGATCCTGGCCGCCCTGCTGCTCCCGGCCGGCGCCATCGGCGACCGCCTCGGGCGCCGCGGTGTCCTCATGGTCGGCCTGGTGATCTTCGGCATCGCCTCGCTGGCCGCCATCTGGGTGAACACGCCCGGTGAACTCATCGCCACCCGCTTCCTCGCCGGCATCGGCGCCGCGCTGATCATGCCGACCACGCTGTCGCTGATCACCGCGGGCGTTCCGCGCGAACAGCGCGCCATCGGCGTCAGTATCTGGGCGGCCGTGGCCGGCGTCGGCGCGATCATGGGCTTCTTCGTGACCGGCGTGCTGCTGGAGTTCTTCAGCTGGCATTCGGTGTTCGTCACCTTCGCGGTGTCGGCGCTGGCCACACTCCTCCTCACCGTCACCATCGGCAGTTCCAAGGACGACGATCCCGGCGCCTTCGACATCCTCGGTTCGGTGACCTCGATGCTCGCGGTGGCCGGCGTGGTGTTCGGCCTCCTCGAGGCGCCGACCCGCGGCTGGTCCGATCCGCTGATCCTGGTCACGCTGATCGGCGGCCTGGTCCTCGGCGTCGCCTTCGTGGCGATCGAGCTGCGGCGCACTTCGCCACTGCTCGACGTCCGACTGTTCCGCAATCGCGCCTTCGCCTCCGGCTCCCTGTCGGTGGCGCTGCAGTTCTTCGCCTCGTTCGGCGTCTTCTACCTGATCCTGCTGCTACTGCAGCTGGTGTTCGGCTACTCGCCGCTCAAGTCGGCCTTCGCCCTGGTGCCGATGGTGGTCGGCGTCGGCGTCTTCGCACTGCTGGGCAACTGGGTGGCCGTCCGCTTCCACTCGCTTCGGATCGTCCTGGCCGCCGGTATCGCGTGCGCCGGCCTCGGCATTCTGGCCATCGGCATCTTCGATCCCGACGAGTACTGGAAGCTCGCGATCATGCTCGCGGTCTGCGCCGTGGGCATCGGCTTGGCGACGGCGCCGTCGACCACCGCGATCATGTCCAACACCCCGTTGGAGAACCAGGGCGTCGGCTCCGCCGTGAACGACACCGCCCGAGAGCTCGGTGCCGCCATCGGCATCGCTTTGGCGGGCAGCCTGATGGCCGCCGGGTACTCCGACCGGATCGGCCCCACCGCCTCCGCCGCACGCGACCAGCTCGCCGCGTTCGGCGACCCCGCCGCCGCCGACCAGGCCGCCGACGCGATCACCCGATCCCTCGCGGGTGCCGTCGAGGTGGCCAACCAGCTGCCGCCGGGCGCAGCCCAGCTGGCCGAGATGATCCGGCTGGGCTCCGAGCAGGCCTTCATCCCGCCGATGCAGCAGGCCTGCCTGGTCCTCGGCTCCATCCTGATCGCCGGCGGAGTCTTCCTCGGCTGGTTCGCCCCGCGCGAAGTGATCGAGGCCGAGCCGATCGTGGAGTCGTCCGACGCAGCCTGAAACCGGCGAGACCTGGAGTGGTCACCGCGACCACTCCAGGCCCACCTGATGGCGGGCACAGTATGGAATTCTCAAACAACACATCGCACCGGGAAACCTCTCCCGACACTGCATTCAGATACGTACTAGATCTCGCTTGAGACGAGAGTCGTTGGTGGACAGCCTCTTTGGGGCTGCTGGGACGTCAGATCGTGAAACAGGCGTCGCAGGCAGGCGGCAGAATTAGGCCGCGCCGGGCAATAACGTCAGCGTGCGCCGGGCATTCGACGGGATCGGTTCGCGGAAGCGCTTCGGGTGGTCCGGGTCGGCCGGCGGCACGAACCAGGGGTGGCGGTCGTGGCCGATGAACACCTCCCACCCACTCTGGTGGATCAGCATGTGGTGGCGACGGCAGAGCAGGACGCCGTTATCCAGGCAGGTCTGCCCACCGTGCTCCCAGTGCTCCACATGGTGGCCGTCGCACCACGACGACGGCGCACCGCAGCCGGGGAACGCACACCCGCGGTCACGCAACACCAGCGCCTTGCGAATCCCCGGGGTGAACAGCCGCTTCTCGCGCCCCACATTGAGCGGCACACCGTTCTCGTCCATCAGCGCCACCGCCACCGAGGCCTCACACATGATCAGTTCCGCGGTCCGCGCGGACACGGGTCCGCCGAAACCGAGCCACGGCACCGGGGTATCAGCATCGGCGAACGGGATTGAGATGGTCTGTCCCGCAATCGAATCGAGTACCTGGCCGTTCATCACCACCGCCGCCGGCACCGACAGAGTCACGTGCGGGAGTACTCCCCCGCTCTCCGGGCGTTCGGAGTGCGCGAGATAGGTGCGGACCACCTGGGTCATCGCATCCGCGCGCCGACGCTTGGCCGAGCGCTTATCGTTCGAGCCGTCCGGTTCCGGCACCGGTCGTGTCAGCGGATCCAACGCCGAGAACAGTTCCTCCGCGGCTACGGTGTCCAGGTCGATCGTGACCGCGACTCGTCCGTCGTCGGTGCGATCCATCGTCATCTCGTTCAGATCGTCACGCTCGGCGACCGGCACTCGACCGTCCGGGGTCTCGACCGGCGCGAGCTTGATGGCCCACGCACGGGCCTTCTCCTTCACCCGAGCCGGAGTCGTCTGCACCATCAGCGAGTGCACCACGCGCGCGCGATCCTCCTCGGAGAGATCCACGACACGACCTTCCACATGGCCGACACCGGTGACGACGGCATCGCCCTTCTCCGCCGACACCGCACCGTCGCGGATCCCGCGGGTCACCGCACGCAGGCCCTCATCCGCGATCGCCCACCCGATACGAACCGCGCGATGCGCGACCGCCGGGGCCGCACCGAGTTCGGTCATGATCGCCGCCGAGGACCGCACATGCTTGCGGGCAGGCAGTCCACTCCGTTCGATCGCTGCACACACCGCGGCCACCGAGTAATCGACCACGTTGCGCAGCCGCAGCACTGCCGCGGCCACCGCCAGCAGCTCGCGGTCGTCGTCCACCGCGCGCACTCGCGCCAGGAAGCGCGCGAGATTGTCGACACCGTCGTTGTCGGTGACATCGTCGACCATGAAGTCGGCGAGTTCGGTCAAACCTGCTGCGTCCACTTCGGCACCTCCGGTCAGGAGTACGGGTACAGCGGTGAACCGGTCGAGCTGCGGTGACGGTCGGTCAGAGCAGCCACTCGATTCGGCAGACGGGCAGAGGTATCCGCATCGTCTAACTCGAAGTTACGCCTCATATTGCGTTAGTACAACAGTTCGTCGAAACTTTTTTCGAATAATCTTCCGAAGGCGTTCACCTGCACAAATGACTGTTGCGAGGCTCACAGGGGCGCCACTGTCGACACTCCGAGCCGCGGATCGACAGCTGGAAGTAGCCTCGACGCATGAGCTTCGACGGGTTCCCCGAGTCGGCCTTCGACTTCTACGACGACTTGGAGATCGACAACTCGAAGGTCTACTGGGAAGCGAACAAGGCGACCTACCAGTCGGCGGTGCGCGCGCCGATGATCGCGCTGACCGACGCGCTGGCCGAAGAGTTCGGGACCGCGAAGATCTTCCGGCCGCACCGCGACGTCCGCTTCTCCAAGGACAAGACGCCGTACAAGACCCACCAGGGCGCGTTCGTCGCGAAGGCCCCGGCCACCGGCTACTACGCGGAACTCGCCGCACCCGGCTTCCGCGTGGGCGGCGGGTTCTACGAGGCGAGCGCCGATCGGTTGGCGGCGATCCGCACCGCGATCGACCACGAACGCTACGGCGCCGAGCTGGAGAAGATCCTCGCCCGCCTGCGCCGCGCCGGCTGGGAGGTCTCCGGCGAACGGCTCAAGACCGCGCCGCGCGGGTGGGCCAAGGATCATCCGCGCATCGAGTTGCTGCGGTACAAGTCGTTGACCGCCATGCGCAGCTACGGCTTCGACGAGCAGATTCACGCGCCGGCGCTCGTCGAGAAGATCCGCACCGACTGGCGGGCCGTGACGCCGCTGATCGAGTGGGCCGCCCGGCACGGTCAGACGTGACCGACACCGGCCCGCAGCCCCGGCCCGAACTGGAGACGGTCGCCGGCCACGACGACCTCGACACCTTCGGTGTACCGGTCGACGTCGACGAGATCGACGCGACGATCACCCTGGAACGCGAGTTCCTCACCGCCCTGGTCTGGGCACCGCCGTCGACCGCCGCGGCCATCGTGCACGCCCTCATCGGTCCGGACCGACTGCCGGTCGACGCGCCGCTGTTCTATCTGCCCGACCACGGCACCGTGTTCCGCCGCCTCGCGGGCGCCGTCGCCGAGGGCACACCGGTCTCGGCCACCGACCTGGTCACCGCCTTCGACCTCACCGAGCACGACGACAGGTTCGCGCACCTCCTCATGGAGATCGCCTCACCCAACCCGCTCCATCCGTGGCCGCTCCCCACCGAGGCCGATCTGCCCGCCCTGGCCCGGTCGCTGGCCGACCAGTGGCTGCGCCGCGGCTACCAGGCGCTGCTGGCACGTATGCACACCGTTCTCCGCGAGGAGCGGACGTCGACCCTGGACCAACATTGGCTCGCGCTGAGCCGCCATCAGCGCGCCGCCCAGGACGTGCACGACCGGATCCTAACCGCGCTCGACGCGCCCCTCGGCCACGGCGGCGATTGTCCGACCTCCGCGATATAAGGTCCACAACGAGTTGATTGACCAACAGGAGGGGATGCACCGGTGATCACCGGCGAACAGAAGGCCAAGGTAGACGCAGTCTGGGATGCGTTCTGGACCGGCGGAATCTCCAATCCGCTCGAGATCATGGAGCAGATCACCTATCTGCTCTTCATCCGACGCCTCGACGACGAGCAAACCAACGCGCTCAACCGCGCCAACCTCACCAATCGGCCGATCAGCGGCAACCCGTTCCCCGTCGACCGCGACGAGCTGCGCTGGTCCGTCCTCAAGGGTCGGTCACCGGCCGAGATGTTCGAGATCGTCGACGAGCAGGTCTTCCCGTTCATCAAGACGATGGGCAACGATGATTCCACCTACGCGCACTTCATGAAGGACGCGCGCCTCACAGTCCCCAACGCCGCCATGCTCGCGAAGGTGGTGGATCGGTTGGACGCCATCGAGATGCGCGACCTGGACACCAAGGGCGACATCTACGAGTACATGCTCGCCAAAATCGCTTCGGCCGGCCAGAACGGTCAGTTCCGCACGCCCCGCCACATCATCGCGCTGATGGTCGAAATGATGGCGCCGGGCCCGGAAGATGTGATCGTGGACCCGGCCTCGGGCACCTGCGGCTTCCTTGTCGCGGCCACCGAATACCTGCGCCACCACCACGCGGGAGAGATCTCGTCGGGCAAGGGCTCCAAGCACTTTCACGGCCAGTCCGAGCCCGGTATGTTCCACGGCTTCGACTTCGACAACACCATGCTCCGTATCGGATCGATGAACATGATGCTCCACGGCATCACCCATCCCGACGTCCGCTACCGCGACTCCCTGGCCGAAGCGAACACCGGCGACGCCGGCGCCTACTCGCTGGTCCTCGCAAATCCGCCGTTCGCCGGGAGCCTCGACTACGAGAACACCGCCAAAGACCTCCAGCAGATCGTCAAGACCCGGAAGACCGAGTTACTCTTCCTCGCCTTGTTCCTACGACTACTCAAGCCCGGTGGGCGCGCCGCAGTGATCGTGCCCGACGGGGTGCTGTTCGGATCCACCAAGGCCCACAAGGAACTCCGCCGCATGCTGGTCGACGACCACAAGCTCGACGCCGTGGTGAAGCTCCCCTCCGGCGTGTTCAAGCCGTATGCCGGAGTCTCCACCGCGATTCTGTTCTTCACCAAGACCGACTCCGGCGGCACCGACCAGGTGTGGTTCTACGACGTCCAAGCCGACGGCTACTCCCTCGACGACAAGCGCACGCCTCTGCTCGACGACGAGAAGCTCGGTGCCACGGTCAAACGCGACGACGCAGAGCACGCCAAGAACAACCTGCCCGACGTCCTGCACCGCTGGTGGCTCCGCGACACCGGCGAGCGCAACCGCGCCCGCACCGATCAGTCCTTCTGTGTGCCTCGCGACGAGATCGCTGCCAAGGACTACGACCTGAGCCTCAATCGCTACAAGGAGCTCGTCTACGAAGAAGTGGAGCACCGCTCCCCCGAAGAGATCCTCGACGAACTCGATCAACTCGAGTCTGAAATCCAGTCGGGGCTAATGAAACTCCGCCAGATGCTCGGAACCCAGTCGTGACCTGGCCACTCGTTAAACTTGGCGATATTGCAGAATGGGGCAGTGGCGGAACTCCACCGCGAAGCAACCGGGACTACTTCGACGGACAGATACCCTGGGCTGCGATTTCAGACCTCACCGATGGTGATGTCACGCACACCGCCGAATCAATCACCGACCTTGGATTGAAGAATAGCTCGGCAAAGATTGTCTACCCAGGATCACTACTTGTCGCAATGTATGGATCCATCGGAAAGCTGGGAATCCCATCCGTACCGATGGCGACAAACCAGGCAATCGCATTCGCAATCCCGGGCAAAAGTGTCGATCTGCGATTTCTTTACCACTATTTCCTATTTTCGCGGCCCCAGCTGATCGCCGCCGGCAACGGTGGAACCCAGTCCAATATCAGTCAAACGAAGCTGAAGAATTGGATGATCCCCCTGCCGCCACTCACCGAGCAGCGGCGGATCGCAGCCATCCTCGATCAAGCGAATAGCCTCCGAAGCATGCAACGTCACACAATCGAAGAACTGAGTTCGCTTAGGTCCTCGATATTTGATGAGATGTTCGGAAATCCATCCTCCAACAAGCACTCTTTCCCAACAACAACAATCGGGCAACTCGCGGATTCAGTCCAGTACGGAACTTCCGAGAAGAGCGGCCACGACGGCGCCTACCCCGTTCTCGGCATGGGCAATATCACCTCATCCGGACTGATCGATGCCACAAGAACAAAGAGAATGGATCTGGCTTCAGATAAAGTCGATCGCTTTACATTGCGGCGCGGGGACCTACTCTTCAATCGAACCAACAGTCCCGAACTCGTAGGGAAGGCGGCGGTATACGAATCCGACGACCCCGCAGCCTATGCGGGGTACTTGATCCGGGTTCGCACCAATGACGATGCGGAACCGCACTATGTTTCGGGATATCTAAACTCCAGACACGGGAAGGCCACACTCCGAAACATGTGTAAGGCGATCATCGGGATGGCAAACATCAACGCCACTGAACTTAGATCAGTCACCATTCTGGACGCCCCGGCCGAGAAGCAGCACGAATACGCAAACGCCGCCCGGTCACTCAATGCACAAAGGTCCAAACAAGCACAAAGACTCAAACAGCTCGATGCGCTCTTCTCTTCCCTGCAATCCCGAGCCTTCCGAGGTGAACTGTGACTACTGACGATTTCCGACGCGCACCGCGGTGGCAGAAGTTCATTCGCCCTGTCCTCAAGGTCGTCGACGACGGGTCGACGTGGAAGACCAAGGAAATCCATGTTGCCGTCGTCGATGCGATGGGGCTGCAGGAATCGGTCACCCGCGAGGTCAACGATTCCGGTCAACCGAAGGCGCACAACCGCGCAGGATGGGCACTCTCTGCCCTCCGCCGCGCCCAAGCAGTCACGTCCGTCAGGAACGGCGAATCGCAGATCACCGACCTGGGCCGCGAACTCCTCACCACGCACCCCGACGAAATCACGCAGAACGACCTGCGGGAGACACCGGGGTATTGGGACTATGAGCCTCGGTCCCGAAACCCGAAGAACGTGGTCGACTCGGATGATCTGCCCTCCTACTGGTTTGTGGGCGCCGCCTTCGGAGAGGACGGCGGTCCGAGCGAGGATCACACGGCAGAGTTCGTCGAGTCCGGAATATGGCGCGCACAGCAGCCCCACAAGTACGCCGATCTGATCAAGACGATGCGCCCCGGAGAACGGATAGCCATCAAGTCGACGTTCACGCGGAAGCACGATCTGCCCTTCGACATCGACGGACAGACTGCGTCCACCATGCGTATTCGGGCGACCGGCACCATCGTGGAGAATCCAGGCGACGGCGACAGTGTGCTGGTCGCCTGGGATTCCGAAGAGGCTGTCCCCCAAGAGGACTGGTACTTCTACACTTCGCGCGGCACCGTCTGGCAGGTCAAGGAGGACGTGTGGACCGCGCGGGCGCTGGTGGACTTCACCTTCGACGGCGCAGAGCAGGACTACGCCGCATTCCTGCGCGCTCCGTACTGGACGGAGAAGTACTCCACCTGGCCGGACGTGGAGACCGATGATCTCGAGGATGACGAGGAGGAGTTGGTCGACGCCGTCACGTACACCGTCGACGACATCATCGCGAAGGGCTCGTTCGCGTCTGCCGATGAGCTCAACGGCTACTTGGATGCACTGCGACGCAAGAAGAATCTGATCCTGCAGGGACCGCCCGGCACCGGCAAGACGTGGCTGGCCAAGCGCCTGGCGTACGCGTTGATCGGCCGCGAGGATCGCTCCCTCATCCATGCGGTGCAGTTCCATCCGACCGTGTCCTACGAGGACTTCGTGCGGGGCTGGCGTCCCGGCGGCGACGGCCGCCTCACCCTCACCGACGGCCTGTTCCTCGAGGTGATCGAGGCTGCGAAGAGCGAGCCGGACACCACGCACGTGCTCGTCATCGAAGAGATCAACCGCGCCAACCTCGCGCAGGTGATGGGTGAACTCCTCACCCTGCTGGAAGCCGACAAGCGGAAGGGATCCGAGGCACTGCGCCTTGCCTATCCGCGCGGCCGGGACGAACTGATCTTCATTCCGGAGAACCTGTACGTCATCGGCACCATGAACCTCGCCGACCGATCCCTGGCCATCGTCGACTTCGCCTTGCGACGCCGCTTCGCCTTCGCCGACCTGGCACCGCAGTTCAACGCTGCCTGGCGCGCTTGGGTCGGCGCCCGCAACCGGATCGACGACACGTTCCTGCGTGACCTTGCGCGTCGCATCGACACTCTGAACGGAGCCATCGCCGGAGAGCGATCCCTCGGCAGCCAGTACCGGATCGGCCACAGCTTCTTCACGCCGGCAAACCCCACCGCGATCGACGATCCTCAGGCCTGGCTCGCCGACATCGTCGAGCAGGAGATCCATCCGCTGCTCTCCGACTACTGGTTCGACGACCCCGCGCGGGTAGAGAAGGAATCTGCGACACTGCTGGGCCGGTCATGATGACCGAATCCCCGGCAGTCGTCGGCGAACCCGGCGTGATCCTGAGTGGCACCAAGACCAAGATCCCCGTCCGCAATGTCTGGTTACTCATGGTCTATGCCTCGGAACTGTTTCAGCACGACCACGCTCTGCAATCTGCGGGTACCGAGGACAACCCGGACGACCTGGTACATGTCGTCGCCGAGATTCTGGTGAGCGCCGTCGAACGTCGCCTCCGCCGGAACCTCGGCCGTGACTATCGGGCTCGCGATGCGGTCCTGACCCGCGTGCGCGGACGGATCGACGTCCTCGCTACGGAGTCCGGCATGCTGCTGGCCCAGGGCCGCGTGGCATGCCGGTTCGACGAGTTGACCGTCGATAATCCACGCAATCGACTGCTACTGACCGCCCTGGACCAGGTTGCTCGCGGGTTCGCGAAGACTGCCACCAGTCACCGCCACGACGAACTCCGACGACGGGCGCGCGCTCTCGCGACCCAGCTGACGCAATACGGAGTGTCGCCGAGACCCATCGACCGACGGGCTGCCGCAGACATTGTGCTGGGGCGCAACGAGGTCGATGACCGCGATGCCGTCGATGCGGCAAAGTTGTTGCTGGACATGATGATCCTGACCGAGGAAGCAGACCGTCGCGTGTCGCGCACACCGCTGCGCGACGTGGACAAGTTTCGCGCACTCTATGAGAAGGCGGTACGCGGCTTCTATCGCGCGGTCCTGCGCCCAGAGTGGTCGGTGAAGGCTGGCAACACCTGGCGCTACTGGCCTTTGGACGCACGATCCTCTGGCCTACCCACCGTGCTGCCGATTATGAACACCGACATCGAGCTCGAGCGGGGCAGTCGGCGAATCATCATCGAGACCAAGTTCGCCGAAGCGCTCAAATCGAGCCGGAGCTACGACGGCGATCAGGGGAAACCGCTCCTGGCGAGCAAGCACCTGTACCAGCTCTACGCGTACGTCCAATCCCAGCACGACGCCGATACACTCGGCCCCACTGCTGAAGGAGTACTGCTGTACCCGACCGTCGCCCATCACCTGGAGGAGTGGGCGGTGATGCAAGGCCACCGCTACCGATTCCTGAGTGTGGACCTCGCCGGCACCACGTCGAGCATTCGGGAACGGCTGCTCGATGTGACACTTTAGGTCCCCCCAAGGACTGACTTCTCCGGGATTGTCGTAGGCGCGCGGTATGTTTCACGGCTAGCCCGAAGTCGTGCCCGACTACACCTAGGAATGCCGTGCGCACCATCCCCAAGTCACTTCTCGCTGCCGGCGCAGTGCTCGCACTCGTGCCCGCCCTCGCTGCCTGCGACACCGACGAGAACGCTGCAGCGACGCCGTCGATCACCGACGTGAATCCGGCCGACTGGGTGAACCCCATGTATACCGACCACTACACCTGGGCGTACGCCACCGCCGACGGCAATCGAATCTGCACGGCGTTCCCTGCGCGGTCCGGCTATCCCGCTGGGATCTCATGCTCGGCGAACTTCCCCGCGGACGCGCCCGAGGTGAAAAACGACGTATTCGTCGGCCCGCCGAACACCGTTGTCCTCACCAAGGACGGCGTGCAGATCACGATCGACGAAGGCGGCCCCTTTACCCCGAAGGTGATGCCGGAGAACCACCGGATCACGGTGGGAGAGCTGCGGTGCACGACACTCCCCGAGCACGGCATTCAATGTGCGAGTTCCACTGCCGGTTTCACCGCTGACAACGGCACGGTGACCCAGACCGGCGAGATCATCGCTCCGTCCACCGCGCCCGCTTCGACGGCCACCACCACGACGACTATCCCCTCGACCACTGCCGCCGAGACCACTTCGTCGACGCCCCCGGCCGTGATGGACGGCCCGTACACCGAAGGCCCCGAACCGGTGGCGCCCGGCACGATGTGCGGCGTCGCCTCCGGCAACACCCCGGTGCAGGTGGTCAGCGGCTCCATCTCGTGCATCGACGCCATCGCAGTGATCGACGGCTACCTCGCCGCACCCGACGACGGGAGCCACGGCAACGCTCGAATCAAGGAGTACCAGGGCTGGTCGTGCTCGGCGCCGACCTACGGAACCTCCCAGCAATTCGGCTACACAGCCAAGTGCACCAAGGGTGGCATCGAGCTCATCCGACCGACCTTCGGATGAAGGATCAGTCCGGTATGACAGGATCTCACTTCAGTGACGGGAGGCACATGACTGGAAATTTCGGGTTCTTGAAAGCCGAATGGCCGCGAATTCACGAGAGCGCAAAAAGCGCGGAGCGCGACGCCCTCTTCGACGGCCGGACCACGTGCTTCTACACGCGCCATGCCGTGGAGCTCACCGTGAAGTGGGTCTTCACTGCAGAACGCCTCTCCCTGCCGCGTGGGTCCAGAGACCTGAACGGCCGGCTGCACGATCCGCAGTTCCAGAGCATCGTGCCCCGGCGCGTTCGGAGCAAGATGGACTTCATCCGCGAGCGCGCCAATAGAGCGGTGCACGAGGAAGGTGCCGTCCCCAAGAAGGACGGAATCGAGCTGCTCGAGGAGCTGTTCCACATCCTCTGGTGGCTTGCCCACGAGTATGGTTCGGGACCCGATTCCAGGCCGGCTCCGCAGCGGCAGTTCGACCGGTCCCTGCTGCCCAAACCCGGGCACAATCCGGCGATGGCCAAGACCGTTGCCCAGCTGAAGGAACTCACGCAGTCGGTCGAGGCCAAGGACCAACAGCTCGAATCCGCCGAAGCCGAACGCAAATCCCTCGCCGATCAGGTCCGGGCCCGCGACGCGCAACTCGCGCAGACGGACGCTGCGCGTGCGTCGGCCGAGCTCGAATCGGCGTCGAAGGACGAGTTGATCGCCCGCCTCCAGGCCCAGATCGCCGAGGCGAAGGCCGCCGCTGCCGCAACCCCGGACACACACGACTACAACGAAGCCAAGACCCGCGAACGCATCATCGATCTGATGTTGCGCGAGGCCGGCTGGGACCTCGACCAGCAGCGCGATCGCGAATACCCGGTCACCGGTATGCCCGGCGGCACAGGCAACGGCTTTGTCGACTACGTCCTCTGGAGCGCCGACGGTCTCCCCTTGGCCGTCATCGAGGCGAAACGAACCAGCAAGGACGCGTCGGTCGGCAAGCACCAGGCCAAGCTCTACGCCGACGCACTCGAGCAAATGACCGGGCGTCGTCCGTTCATCTTCTACACCAACGGCGACGAGATCTTCTTCTGGGACGACCTTCGCTATCCGCCCCGCCCGGTCGAGGGCTTCTACACCCGCGATCAACTCGAACTCGAACGGCAGCGCCGCACCTCCCGCAGACCGCTCGCCGACGTGCAGGTCAATACCTCGATCGTCGAACGTCCCTATCAGCTGCGCGCGATCCGGCGGGTCACCCAGAGCTTCGACGGAGACAAGCCCCAACGCGCTGCGCTGCTCGTGATGGCCACCGGTTCCGGCAAGACGCGCACGGTGATCGCGTTGTCGGACATCCTGATTCGCGCTAACTGGGCCACCCGGATCCTGGTGCTCGCCGACCGCGTCGCCCTGGTCAAACAGGCTGCGAATGCGTTCAAGACGTTCCTGCCCGACTCGCCGCCGGTCAACCTGCTCACCGACCGGAACACCGACGGTCGGGTGTACGTGTCGACCTACCCCACGATGATGGGGCTGATCAACGAACTCGACAACGGCCGTCGTCGCTTCGGACCCGGTTACTTCGATCTGATCGTGATCGACGAGGCGCACCGGTCCGTCTACCAGAAGTACCGTCGCATCTTCGAGTACTTCGACTCGTACCTACTCGGCCTCACAGCGACGCCGAAGGAGGACGTCGACCACAACACGTACCAGCTGTTTCACCTCGAAACCGGTGTTCCCACCGACGATTACGACCTCGATGAAGCCATCAGCGACGGATGGCTGGTGCCACCCCGCGCCGTGACCATTCCGCTCACCTTCCCTAGCCGGGGCATTCGATATGACGACCTCACCCCGGAGGAACAGGAGCGCTGGGAGGCTCAGGATTGGGGTGACGAGGAGGACACGGAGATCCCCGGCGAGGTCGCCGCGGATGCGGTGAACACGTGGCTGTTCAACACCGACACCGTCGACAAGGTGCTCGAGGTACTGATGACGCGCGGCCACCGCGTCGCCGGCGGTGACCGCCTCGGCAAGACGATCATCTTCGCCAAGAATCAACGTCACGCCGACTTCATCGCTGAACGCTTCGACGCCAACTACCCGGAATACAAGGGACACTTCGCCGCGGTCATCACCCACGCGGTCTCGCACGGCGACGATCTGATCGACAAGTTCGCCCAGGCCGATTCGGCCCCGCACATCGCGGTGTCGGTCGACATGCTCGACACCGGCATCGACGTGCCCGAAGTGGTCAATCTGGTGTTCTTCAAACCCGTGCGGTCCAAGACCAAGTTTTGGCAGATGGTCGGGCGAGGCACGCGTCTGCGCCCGGATCTCTATGGGCCGGGCAACCCCAAGACCGACTTTCTCATCTTCGATGTCTGCGACAACTTCGAGTACTTCCGCGCAAATCCGAAGCCGGCCGAAGCGCGACGCAGCGCGTCGTTGTCGGAGCGGCTCTTCACCTGCCGCGTGGAACTCATCGGGGCACTGGATCGTCGTAAAGCCTCCCCTGGTCTGAGGAGCGGCGTCGCCGACCTGCTCAGCACACAGGTTGCCGGGATGAATCTGGACAACTTCCTGGTGCGCCCGTACCGGCGCAGCGTGGAGACCTACAGCGAGCGCGCCGCGTGGGATTCCTTGACCGAACTGCAGACCGCCGAACTGATCGAGCGACTCGCCGGACTGCCCACCGAAGTCCGGGATCCGGACGAGATGGCCAAACGCTTCGACCTGATCGTGCTGCGCGAGCAGTTCGCCCTCATCACCGGCGACGAGTCGACGGCCGAGCGCGAAGCCGAGCGCGTCCGATCCATCGCCGAGGGACTTCTCGAGCAGCTGACGATTCCCAAGATCGCCGCGCAGGAGCCGCTGCTCCGTGAGGTGGCCTCCGCCGAGTGGTGGACCGATGTGACGCTGGAAATGCTCGAGTCGGCGCGCACCACCCTGCGTTCGCTCGTTGGACTCCTGGAACGGAAGCAGCGCGTCCAGGTGTATTCGGATTTCACCGACACCTTCACCGGTGAGGTCGGCGAGGTAGACATGCCCATCTCGGTGACGGGCACCGACCGCAGCCGTTTCCTCGCGAAGGTGCGCAGCTACCTGCTCGATCGACCCGAGCACCTCGCGCTCCGCAAGCTCCGTTCGGGTTCCCCGCTGACCGACGCCGATCTCGCGTCGCTCCAACAACTCCTCGACGCCAGCGGACTGGGCAGCAACGACGACTTCGCCAACGAGGTGAACGCGGCGCAGGGCCTGGGCCGGTTCATCCGTTCGCTGGTCGGTCTCGATCGCACTGCTGTGAACGGGCTCTTCACCGAGTTCGTGTCGGACACGAACGCCACCGCCGAGCAGATTGACTTCGTCGGCCAGATCGTGGACTACCTGACGCGGAACGGCGAAATGGACCCAGGGCGGCTGTACGAACCACCGTTCACTGACACCGCGCCGCAGGGGCCCAACCAAGTCTTCGACCTCGATCGCCTCCGCGACCTCGTCTCACGTATCGAAGAGGTGAATCGAGCAGCAGGCTAGTGTCCAGGCCTTTTCCGCGATCCCGAAGATCCCAAAGCAGGCGGTTCTCGGCTTCCGCGACCAGTACCAGCATCGCGATGATGAACGAAGTGATCTCGCCCCGGTTCAACGACTGTTCAGCTTCCACTAAGGCCCGGTAATACCGGCTGGGAGATCTCCGGCGGCCAGCACGACCATCGTGCACGACCGGATCCTGGCCGCTCTCGGCAACGACCTCCCCCACGGCGACGCGCAGGCCTTCTCCTGAAGTTCGCTGACATATAGCGGGCACCTTGGTCAATATGACCAAGGTGCCCCGCTATATGCCAGTGACTGGTCTCCGGGCGGGTGAGGCCGCCGGAGCGGCGGGCTACCGGGAAGTGCGGCGTCCCAGCAGCAGGCCGCCGAGCGCAGCGGCGACCACCAGGGCAGCCGTGCCGGCGCCCCAGATCCACGGACTCACCGAGTCATCGGTCGTCGACGTCGCGGCCACGGCCTGGACGTCGGGGTCGGTCGACGCCGAGCCGGGCGACGAAGCGGCGTTCGCCGCCTTGTCGGACGCGGTCTTCCCCTCTGCGGTCTTCCCCTCTGCAGGCTTACCGGCGTCCGCTCCCTTGATGGTCAACGGCGTCGCGGTGTCCTGACTGCGGTCCGCCGATCCGTGCGCCGCCATCGTGTAGATCGCGCACGGGTTCTCGACGCAGTTGCCGGCGGCGAAGACCGGCTCGACGTCGAGCGTCACGGTGAACGAACCGTCGGCGCCGATCTGGTCCGGCCGCACGTAGGTCACGGCCCCGAACGCCGACGCGTCGGTGGTGGAGTACCGCGCCGTCTCGGCGACACCGAGGTACACACCCGGGCCAGCGGTCGAGAAGCCCTTGCCGGAGACGGTGATCGGGGTGGCGCCGGTCGAAGCAATGCTGGTGGTGGACAGACTCACCGCAGCCGTCCCGGCCGCGGCCGGAGGCTCAGCGGCGGGTGACGCCGCCGGCGCATCCGCTCCGGCGGACGGGCCACCGGCGAAGGAGACACCGGTCGACGTGTCCTGGCTGCGATCCGTCGAACCGTGGGCGGCGAGGGTGTACACGGCACACGCGTTCTTGGTGCAGTCGGCTTTGCCGAACCGCGCCGCAACGGGCAACTGCACCGAGAACGAGCCGTCGGAGGACAGCTTGCCGTTCGCGGTGGAGACGAACACCGTGCCCGGACCGAAGGCCGACGCGTCGGTCGACGAGTGCTGGTCAGTCTGCGCGATGCCCACATAGACGCCGGGCCCGGAGGTACCGAAGCCGCGGCCGGTCACGGTGACGGTGTCCCCGGCCGGGTTGAGTCCGGTGGACTTGCTCAGCGAAACCGCCGGCTGACCGGTCGCCGGAGCACCGGGAGCCGGAGCCGCCGGCCCCTGGGCGGCCGGCGCGGTATCGGGCTGCTCGGCACCCGCACCCGCACCGGCACCGGCGAGGGTGATCGGCACCCACGCGTCCTGCGTGCGGTCGGTGAGCTTGGGGAACGCGGTGATGCTGGCGACGAAGCACTTGGTCGCCGAGCAGTCGACGCCGTTGAACGAACGCTGAATCTTCAGCGTGGCGGCGAAAGTGCCGTCACCGCGCACCGTGAGCTTGGCGCCGCCGTCGGCGTAGGTCGACGGGTATCCGGAGCTCGGCTTCGCCACGGTCTGCACCACGTAGAGGTCCTCGCCGGGCCGATAGCCGGATCCGGAGACGGCGACCGTGGAACCGGGCGCGATCGACGACGGTGTGACCGTGAGCACCGGCGTCCCACGGGACGGCCCGTTCCCGCCGCCGCCCATCGGCAGGAACTGCATGAGCTGCTGATACAGCGCCATGCCCTGCTCGGTGAGCTGGGCGCGCAGGCCGTCGAGGAAGGAGGCCTGCCCGGCGGCGGTCAAGTGCTTGGGCAGCACCACCGGCACGCCGTCGCGGTAGGCGACGATCGGCCCGTCGACGGCCGAGCGCTTGGGTGCGACCGGAGCGGGTTTCGGCGCGGGAGCGGACTGCCGGGGCGATCCGGATCGCGGCGCGGTGGGGTCCGCGCTCGCCACGCCGGGGACCGTGAGACCGATGAGTGCCGCAACCCCGAGGGCTGCGACCGACCCCAGCAATGACGTGCGCATGTATGGACCTTCCAAGGTGCTCTTCACCGACCGAAACCAGAACGTCGAACAAGCCAGGCTTGCCTAACCGAATGAAGATAAGCATGACCTAACATCGGGTGTCGAACCGGGCCCCGGAGCGACCGCTCGAAGGGTCAGGCGGGGCGGTCGTCGAACCGGTCGACCATCGCGTCGACGGTGGGCGCGAATTGGCTGGATCCGAAGCGCGGCTTGCCGTCGACCTTGAGGCGATAGCGCTCCAACTGCTCCCGGATCGGATCCTTCATCTCGGCGAACGCCAGGTCGACGGAGTGCTTGGAGAGGTAGTCGTCGAGCTCCACCAGTTCGTCGATCGCGGTGGAGTCGATGTGGGTGATCGGCTCGCAGGCCAGCACCACGGCGGTGATCTCGCGGCCGGCCGACCGAGCAGACCGGTACTCGTCACGCACCCAGTCGTCGAACCGGGCGCCGTTGGCGAAGAACAGCGGCGCGTCGAACCGCAACAGCAGCACGTGCGGGGTCAGTTCGGCTTCCGGGTGGCGCGCCCGGTCGTGGTAGCCGCGCAGGCCGGGGACCCAGCCCAACTCGGCACGATAGGGCCGCGACACCGCATAGATGAAGGCGACGAAGGCCAGGCCGATCGCCACCAGGATGCCTTCCATCACGCCGAGGATCGCGACGCCACCGAAGGCGACGACGCTGATCGCGCCCTCCACGAAGTCGATCCGGAACAGTTCCACCACCGAACGGACGTCGACCAGCGCCAGGGCGGCGGTGATGACCACCGCGGCCAGCGCGGCCGACGGCAGGTATTCGGTGAGACCGGGGACCAGCACCAGCGCGAGGATCAGCAGCGCCGCACCGATCAGCGCCGTCAGCTGGGTCTTGGCGCCGGACTGTTCGGCCACCGCGGTGCGGGAGCTCGACGCCGAGATCGGGAAGCCGCCGAAGAAGCCCGCGGCCACGTTCGACGCCCCGACCGCACCCATCTCGTGGTTGCCGTCGACCGAATGCCCGGCGCGCGCGGCGAAGGTGCGCGACAGCACGCTGGTGTCGGCGAAGGCGATCAACGCGATACCGACCGCGGGCAGCATCAGCGAGACCCAGTCGTCCCAGCTCGCGGACGGCACGGCGGGCGCGGGCAGACCGTCGGGCATGGCCCCGACCACCGGCACGGTGTCCTCCCAGCCGATCGCCCAGACGAAGAGCATCGACCCGGCGACGGCCACCAGCACGCCCGGAATGGTCCGCTTCCACCACTTGAGCGCGACGATCACCACCAGGCACACCAGACCGATCACGACGGCCTTCGGCTGCGCGCGACCGTCGATCACGCCGCGCAGATCGGTGGTCAGCACCTCGATGATCGAGTCGCCGTTCCCGGAGTAGCCGAGCAGCGCCGGAATCTGACCGAGCACGACGACCAGCGCGATGCCGTTCAGGTAGCCGATCCGGATGGGTTTGGCGAGCAGACTCGTCACGAAGCCCAGGCGCAGGACCGCGGCCAAGACGAGCACGACGCCCACCTCGATGGCCAGCACCCCGGCGAGATCCACGCGGCGTTCGCTGTCGATGGCCAGCGGAATCACGGCAGCGGCGATGATCGGCGCCAACGCCGAGTCGGGCCCGAGGACCAGGATGCGCGACGGCCCGAGCACGGCGTAAACGAGGATCGGGATGATGGTCGCGTATAGGCCGGTCACCGGCGGCAGGCCGGCCACCTCGGCGTAACCCAGACCAGCCGGGATCAGCAGCGCGCCGACCGCGATGCCCGCGGCGAGATCGCCGCGCAGCCATCCGCGCCGGTACAAACGCACGGTCTCGGCACCGGGCAGCACCCGAGCGATTCCGCGCAGCGCGGCGCTCCCCCTGGTCATCCCTTGATCCTGCCCTACCGGCTCCGGCCGCGACGCGCCGATCATCGCACCGCCGCCCCGACAAGGGAACAATGACAGGTATGGCCGCCCCCGCAGTGATCTGGTTCCGCCGCGACCTTCGCCTGCGCGATCTCCCGACGCTGCTGTCGGCCGCCGACACGAGCGACGACGCCCTCGCGCTGTTCGTGGTCGATCCGGCGCTGCTGCGCCCGTCCGGCGCGGCCCGCCGGGCCTTCCTCGCCGGCTGCCTGCGCGCCCTCGACGACGACCTCGGAGGACGTCTGCTGATCCGCGCGGGCGACCCGGTCGACGTGGTGCCCGCGGTGGCCGCACAGGTCGGCGCGCGCGACGTCCATGTCAGCGCCGACTACGGCCCCTACGGCAGCCGTCGCGACGCAGCGGTCGCCGCAGCGCTGGCGGAGAACGGCCGCGAGCTGGTCGCCACCGGATCGCCGTACGCCGTCGCTCCGGGCCGGGTGCGCAGTTCGTCGGGCGGCGGGTATCGCGTGTTCACCGCGTACCGTCGTGCCTGGTACGACCACGGGTGGCGCGCACCGGCCGACACCGACGCCGGCACGCTGAACTGGATCGCGCCGCCGTCGGCGAGCGACCCGCTGCCGGAGATCGACGTCGACGCGACCCTGCCCGTCCCCGGTGAAGCGGCCGCCCGCGCGCGCTGGGCCGACTTCCGCACCGGATTCGACGACACGACGGACGCTCCCGGGTATGCGACCGACCGCGACCGCCCCGACCTGGATGCAACCAGCCGCCTCTCGGCCTACCTGAAATTCGGCTGCCTGCACCCGCGGACGCTGCTGCGCGACCTGCGGAACGCGACCGGCGACAACGCCGCGACCTTCCGCAGCGAACTGGCCTGGCGGGACTTCTACGCTGACGTCCTGCACCACCGGCCGGAGACGGCCCGCTGCAACTACGACGCCCGGTTCGACGCCCTCCCGCACGACTCCGGGCCGGACGCCGACCGCGACTTCGAGGCCTGGTGCACCGGCCGCACCGGCTACCCCATCGTCGACGCCGGCATGCGGCAGCTGTTGGCGGAAGGCTGGATGCACAACCGCGTCCGGATGATCACGGCGTCGTTCCTCACCAAGGACCTGCACCTGCCGTGGTGGCGCGGGGCCCGCCACTTCATGACGCACCTGGTCGACGGCGACCTGGCCTCGAACCAACACGGCTGGCAGTGGACTGCCGGCTCCGGCACCGACGCCGCGCCCTACTTCCGCGTCTTCAACCCGGTGACCCAGGGGCGACGGTTCGACCCGGACGGCGACTACGTCCGCCGCTGGGTCCCCGAGCTGCGCGGTATCGCAGGCGGTCGGGTCCACCTCCCGGGTTCCGGCGCACCCGGCTACCCGGCGCCGATCGTCGACCATGCCACCGAACGACTCGCGGCCCTCGACCGTTACGCAACGATCAAGGGCCGCTGAGAGTCACACCTGCTCAGACGTCGACCGCTTAGGCCTCGACCGCCTCCGCGGCAGCCTTGGCCCAGCGGTAGTCGGCCTTGCCGGCCGGGGTGCGGCGCACCTCGTCGACCACCACCAGGGTGCGCGGGACCTTGTAGCGGGCCAGCGTCTGGCGGCAGAACTCCTGGATCTCTTCCAGGGTCGGCTCCGCGGCGCCCGGCTGCAGCTGCACCACGGCGGCGACGCGCTGGCCGTACTTGGGGTCCGGGGCCGGCACGACGAGGGCGTCGGCGACGTCCGGGTGACCGTGCAGTGCGGCCTCGACCTCTTCGGCGTACACCTTCTCGCCGCCGGTGTTGATGCATTGGCTGCCGCGGCCCAGGAACACGGTGCTGCCGTCTTCGTGGACGTAGCCCATGTCGCCGAGCACCGAGATGCGGGTGCCGTCGGCCATGGTCGGGAAGGTCTTGGCGGTCTTCTCCGGGTCCTTGTAGTAGCCCTGCGGGATGTTGCCGACGCGTGCGATGTAGCCCACCTCGCCCGGCGTGGTGATGCGCTCGAACTTCTCGTTGACCACCATCATCCGGTCGGTGGGCGGCATCTTGAGGTTGCCGTTCTCGTCCAGCGAGATCTCGCCGTCGTTGCCCGACTCGGAGGCGCCGAAGTTGTCGCGCAGCACCAGTTCCGGCTTGATCTTGGTGAAGCGATCGCGGACGCTCTGGCTCCAGATGGCGCCGCCCGAGGCGATCATGAACAGCGACGACAGGTCGAGCTCCTCCTGACGACGCTCCATCTCCTCCACCAGCGGCATGCCCATGGCGTCGCCGACGATGAGGATCATCTGAGTCTGGTCGCGCGCGATGTTCCCGACGATCGCCTCCGGGTCGAAGTCGCGCTCCAGGATGAGGCGGCCGCCCAGCGACAGGAAGGTGAACAGCGAGTACGACGCGGCGCCGTGCATCAGCGGGGCGGCGATCAGGAAGGCCAGCGACGGGAAGTTCGCGACCTCGCGGCCCAGCTCCTCGTAGCTTTCGCGGGCCGGTCCGTACGGGTTGCCGCCGGAGATCGGCTTCCGGAAGAAGTCGTCGTGGTGCCACATGACACCCTTCGGGTAGCCGGTGGTGCCACCCGTGTAGATCAGGTACAGCTCTTCGCCGTTGCGCTCGGGGAAGTCGCGTTCGGTCGACTGCTCGGTCCAGTCCGCGAAGTCGACCAGCCCGATGGTGTCGCCGGCGGCGGCCTTCAGTTCCTCGGTGACCTCGCCGATCACGAAGATCACGCGCAGCTCCGGCAGCTTGTCCAGCACCTTCGCCAGCAGCGCCTGGTGCTCGGGCAGTTCGACGATGATCGCCGCCGAGTCCGAGTTGTCGAAGATGTACTCCAGCTCCGGCTCGGTGTAGCGGTAGTTCACGTTGACCGGAACGGCGCCGATCTTGAGCATGCCCAGCAGCGCGGCGACGTGCTCGACGCTGTTCTTCAGGTACAGCGCCACCTTGTCGTCACGGCCGATGCCGTGCGCGGCCAGCAGGTGCGCCACCTGGCTGGTCTGCGCGTCCATGGCGGCGTAGGTGATGCCCTTGCCCTCGTAGGTCAGCACGTCGCGGTCGGGCACCGCGTCGGCGACGGTCTCGAAGACGGTGGCGAGATTGAACTTCATGGAACTTTCTCCTTGCGGAAGAGCGCCTGGCCTGCAGGCCGGTGCGGTGGTGGGAGTGGTGCGACGGTGTGGGGCTAGTCGACGGTCAGGATCAGGCCGGAGGTCGGCACGCCGGTACCGGCGGTGACCAGGGCGGCGGACGCGCCGTCGACCTGATTCACCGAGTCGCCACGCAACTGCCGGACCGCCTCGGTGATGCCGTTCATGCCGTGGATGTAGGCCTCGCCGAGCTGTCCGCCGTGCGTGTTCAGCGGCAGTCGTCCACCCACTTCGAGGGCGCCCGGTTCGCGGACGAAGTCCTTGGCCTCACCGCGTCCGCAGAAGCCGAGTTCTTCGAGCTGCATCAGCGTGTACGGGGTGAAGTGGTCGTACAGGATCGCCAGGTCGACGTCGGACGGGCTCATGCCCGCTTGCGCCCATAGCTGCCGGCCCACCAGACCCATCTCTTCCAGCCCGGCGAGTTCGTCGCGGTAGTAGCTGGTCATGATGAACTGGTCGCGGCCGCTGCCCGACGCGGCGCCGGCGATGGTCACCGGACGCTTCGCCAGATCCTTGGCGCGTTCCGGGGAGACCACGACGACGGCCACGCCGCCGTCGGACTCCTGGCAGCAGTCGAGCAGGTGCAGCGGCTCAGCGATGTACCGGCTGGCCTGGTGATCGGCCAGGGTGATCGGCTTGCCGTAGAAGAACGCGTTCGGGTTGACGGCCGCGTGCTTGCGGTCGACGACGGCGATCCGGCCGAAGTCCTCGCTAGTGGCGCCGTACTCGTGCATGTACCGCTGCGCCACCATCGCGACGAAGGCGGCAGGCGTCGACAGGCCGTGCGGGTACGAGAAGGCGTTGTCGGTGCCCGACGAGTTCTCCTGGTTGGCGACGGCCGAGTTCACCTGACCGAAACGCAGCCCGGACCGCTCGTTGAACGCGCGGTAGGCCACGGCCACCTCGCACACACCGGTCGCGACGGCCATCGCGGCCTGCTGCACGGTGGAGCAGGCGGCGCCGCCGCCGTAGTGGATGCGGGAGAAGTACTTGAGCTCCGGAATCCCGACGGCGCGGGCCACCGCGATCTCGGCGTTGGTGTCCATCGTGAAGGTCACCAGACCGTCGACGTCGGCGGGCGTGAGCCCCGCGTCGGCGAGCGCGGCGTTGACCGCCTCGGCCGCCAGCCGCAGCTCACTGCGACCGGAGTCCTTGGAGAAGTCGGTCGCGCCGATTCCGGCGATGGCCGCCTTGCCGGACAGAGTGCGATCGCTCATCGGTCCCCCTCCCGGGAGAAGGTGACCGTCGAGATCACGTGCTTGCCAAGGGAATTGGTGCCGGTCACCGCCACGGTGACGACGTCGCCGTCGAGGTCGGTGACCTCGCCGGTGAAGGTCAGGCTGTCGTAGGCGTACCAGGGCACACCGAGCTTGAGCTTGATGGAGCCGATCCGCGCGCGCGGGCCGGCCCAGTCGGTGACGAAGCGCTCCACCAGACCGGTGTCGGTGAGGATGTTGACGAAGATGTCCTTGGACCCCTTCGCGTGCGCCAGATCCCGATCGTGGTGGACGTCCTGGAAGTCCCGGGTGGCCAGCGCCGTGGCGACGACGAAGGTCGGCGTCGCGTCAATGGTCAACGGCGGCAAGACATCTCCCACGGAGATCCGGCCGGTGTGGATGGTGTCGGTCATCGCGCACTCCATGCGTACAGGGTCCAGGCCGGGGCATCGTCGGTGGCGTCGAAGTCGAGGAACTCCACCTGCACCGGCATGCCGATCTTCACCTCGGCCGGGTCCACGCCGCGCAGCTCACCGAGCATGCGCACGCCCTCGTCGAGCTCGACGAGCGCCACCACGAAGGGCAGCGCACGACCGGGCACCTTGGGCGCGTGGTGGACCACGAAGCTGAAGACAGTGCCGGTGCCGGCCGCGACCACGTAGTCGGTGCCGGGGTACTGGCCGTCGGCGCCGCGGGGCTTCCAGGTGGCCGGGATCGGCGGATGGTGCAGCGAGCCGTCCTCGAGCTGCTGGATGCGCAGCTCGTGGGCGCCCACGCCTTCCCAGAAGAACGCGGTGTCGCGGGAGACCGACGGGCGCAGCAGCTTCGCGGGCTCGAGGCCCTCCGGCGCCGCGGGCTTCGCCGGTGCGGCCGAGCCGGGCCGGAACTTGAGGATCCGGAACTCCATCACGGCGACCACTTCGTCGCCGACGGACCAGGTGTTGCGGGTGGTGAAGAACCAGCCCTCGCCCAGTGCCGTCTGCTTCGGTCCGGTCACGTCGATGAGCTCGGCCGAGAGCGTCACTTCTTCGCCGGGCCGGGTGTACCGGTGGTAGACGGTGTCGCAGTTGGTGGCCACCACCGAGGTGTAGCCGGCCTCGTCGAACAGTTCGGTGGCCCGACCCAGCGGGTCGTCGGCGGCGCGCACACCGTGCAGGCCGCGCATGGTCCACACCTGCGCCATCGCCGGCGGTGCGACGATGCCGGGGTGCCCTGCGGCGCGGGCGGCCTCGTCGTCGACGTAGATCGGGTTCGCGTCGCCCATCGCCTCGACCCAGTTGTGGATCATCGGCTGGTTGATCGGGTCGCGCCCGCGCAGCGGGGCGCTGGCCCCGGCCGCTTTCAGGTCGGCGGCGGCTGCGCGGATCTGGTCGTGGTCCATCCCGGTCACCTCTTGTTCCGCGGCAGGCCCAGGCCGGCCGTCGCGATCAGGTCGCGCATCACTTCGTTGACGCCGCCACCGAAGGTGATGACCACGTTGCGCTTGGCCTGCAGGTCGAGCCACTCCACGAATGCCGCGGTCGCCGGGTCGGTGAAGTCGCCGTAGGCACCGACCACGTCGTCGATCAGGCGGTAGATCACCTGGAGGCGTTCGGTGGCGAAGACCTTGGTGGCCGACGCATCGGCCATCGAGACCTCACCCGAAGCGGACACCTGCCAGTTGAGGAGTTCGTTGAGCCGCTCGTACGCGCCGATCTGCGCGACGACGCGCCGCACGGCCTGCTGCTCGATCACCGGGGCCCCGTCGTAGGTCGCGGTCGACGCCCATTCGCGCATGCGGTCGCCGAGTCCGCCGATGCGGCCGGCCGGCCCCAACATGACGCGCTCGTGGTTGAGCTGGGTGGTGATCAGTTTCCAGCCGCCACCCTCTTCGCCCACCATCATCGACGCCGGAACCCGGACGTCGTTGTAGTAGGTGGCGTTGACGTGGTGCGCACCGTCGGCGGTGATGATCGGCGTCCACGAGAACCCCGGATCGGTGGTGTCGACGATCAGGATCGAGATGCCCTTGTGCTTGGGCGCGTCCGGATCGGTACGCACCGCCAGCCAGATGTAGTCGGCGTCGTGGCCGCCGGTGGTAAAGATCTTCTGGCCGTTCACCACGTACTCGTCGCCCTCGCGGACGGCGCGGGTGGTCAGCGAGGCCAGGTCGGTGCCGGCGTCGGGCTCGGTGTAGCCGATCGCGAAGTGCACGTCGCCGGACAGGATGGCCGGCAGGAACTTGTCCTTCTGCTCCTGCGTGCCGTACTGCTGCAGCGTCGGCCCGACGGTCTGCAGGGTCACCGAAGGCAGCGGCACATCGGCGCGGACGGCCTCGTTGGTGAAGAGCTGCTGCTCGAACTCGCCGAAGCCCTTGCCGCCGTATTCGGCCGGCCAGCCGACGCCGAGACGGTCGTCGGCGCCCATCTGCTTGATGATGCCGCGGTAGGCCTCGCCGTGCCGCTCGGTGCGCATGGTGACTTCGTCGTCGGCGCTGATCAGCCCGGTGAAGTACTCCCGCAGTTCGTCGCGCAGCGCCCGCTGCGCGTCGGTCATGTCTAGGAACATGCCGCCTCCTCGACGGTGACGTCGGCGAGCACGTCGAGCGCGCCGGTCGAACCGCCGACCACGCGCGCCAGGTCCTTGGCGAGCGAGAAGTAGCGGTGCAGGGGATAGGTGATGTCGACGCCGATCCCGCCGTGCAGGTGCGTCATGGTGCGCAGCGCGCTCGGCAGTTCCGCCGCCACCCAGTAATCGGCGGTCGCCAGATCGGCGGCGGCGTCGAGCTCGTTGGACAGACGCCACGCCACCGAGGTGGCGATCAAGTCGAGCGTGCGGGAGACCACGTAGATGTCGGCCAGCTGCTGCCCCACCGCCTGGAAGGCGGCGATCGGCTTGCCGAACTGTTCGCGGACGGTCACGTGTTCGGCCGTCATCGCCATGGCTCCGGCGAGGAGACCGGCGGAGTACGCGGCCAGCAGCGCGCGGTAGTCCGCGGCGAGCAGCTCCGCGCCGTCGTGCACGTCGTCGGCGGTCACGGCGACCTCGTCGAAGGTCACGGTGAACTCGGCCGCCCCCGAGGAGGTCGGGGTCTTGGTCAGAGTGACGCCGGCGGCCTGCGGATCGACCAGGACCACCCCGTCGGCGGTCACGACGAGCAGCGCCGCGGCGCCCTCCGCGAAGGCGACGCCGGTCTTGACGCCGGTCAGCACGCTCGCGTCACCGTCGGCGCGCAGCGTGATGCGCGACGGCGCACCGAGTGCCTGCCCGCGTTCGGCGACGGCGACGGCGTACCAGCCTTCTTCGGTGGCGACGCGCTCGGCGGCCGCCGGATGCTGCCCGAGCCACGCGGTGGCGGCGAGCGTTCCGACCAGCGGCGTCACCGCTGCGGCACGGCCCGCACTGGTGGCGAGCGGCGCCAGCGCGTCCAGCGGCAGGTCGTCACCGCCCAGTGCCTCGGGCAGCGCGAGCACGGTGAGCCCGGCGCCGGTGAACGCCTCCCACGCCGCCCGGTCGAAACCGTCAGCGTCGAACTTGTCGGTCCAGTCTGGGGCCAATCGGCCCACTACCTCTTGCGTCGCCTCGGCTACTGCCGCTGCCGCCGCTTCCAGGGTGAAGTCCACCCGTTCCTCCGTTCAAACCATCCGCGCACAAAACAAGAACACGTTCCATATTAGAACAGGTTCTACTTCATCGGGTCATCCCCGGGGCAAACCCAGAATCCGCTCGGCGGCCGCCGTCTTCAGGATCTGCGTGGTGCCGCCGGCGATCGACAGGCACCGGTTCAGCAGGAAGAGCTCGCTGGCCTCCCCCGGCACCAGCGCGGCCGGCCCCAGCAGGTCGAGCGCGAACTCCGGCACCGACTGGCGGTGCACCACGCCGATCAGCTTGCGCACGCTCGAGGTGGCACCCGGATCGGTGCCCGACAGACGCTGGGTGAGGGCTCGCGCGTCGAGCACGCGCCCGATGTGCGCGTCGGCGATCAGGCCGCCGAGGGTCTCCGCCGACCGCTCCGACAGCACGGTCTGATCGGCGTCGAGCTGGCGCAGCAGGGCGTCGACCTCCTTGCCCAGGCCGGCACCGCCCATCGCGACGCGCTCGTTGGAGAGCGTGGTGCGCGCGAGCCGCCAGCCGTTGTTCACCTCGCCCACCACGTCGGCATCGGGCACGAAGACGCTGTCGAGGAAGACCTCGTTGAACAGCGCGCGCCCGGTCATCTCGCGCAACGGCCGCACGTCGAGGCCGGCGGCGGCCATGTCGACCAGGAAGTAGGTGATGCCCTTGTGCTTGGGCGCCTGCGCGTCGGTACGCGCCAGGCAGACGGCCCACTGGGCGTCGTGCGCCTGCGAGGTCCAGATCTTCTGACCGGTCAGCTCCCAGCCGCCGTCCACCCGGACCGCCTTGGTGCGCAGCGATGCCAGGTCGCTGCCGGCCTCGGGCTCGCTGAACAGCTGGCACCAGGTGATGTCGCCGGCCAGCGTCGACGCGATGAAGCGCTCGCGCTGCTCGTCGGTGCCGTGCTCCAGGATCGTCGGCAGCGCCCACCCGGCGATCACCAGGTCCGGGCGACGGACGCCGACGCGATCGAGTTCGGCGTCGATCAGCAACTGCAGGGCGGGATCGGCGGACAGCCCGAACGGCGCGTCCCAGTGCGGCATCAGCAGACCGGTGCGGGCCAGCTCGGAACGCCAGGACGCCTCACCCGCTGCGGCCACCTCGGCGGCCAGCGCGGCGATCTCCGGCCGACGGGATTCGACGTCGGCCAGGTCGACAGCGAACTCGCGACGCGCGCCGGCCCGACCCAGCTCGCCGAGGGCGAGCTTGGCGGGGGTGCCACTGTCGAGCTGTGCGCGCACGGCCAGCGCCGACCGCAGGTAGAGGTGCGCCTCGTGCTCGAAGGTAAAGCCGATGCCGCCGAGGATCTGGATCGCATCCTTGGCGTTGGCCACCGACAGATCGGCGGTCAGCGCCGCCGTCGCCAGCGCGCTCAGCCGCACCTGGTCCGCGTCGCGATCGTCGAGTGCGGTCGCCAGATCCCACGACGCCGCAGCCAGCTGCTCGGCGCGGCACAGCATGTCCGCGCAGATGTGCTTGATGGCCTGGAACGAACCGATGGGCGCACCGAACTGGGTGCGCACCTTCGCGTAGTCCACCGCCAGGTCGAGCGTGCGGCGGGCGACGCCCGCCTGGTACGCCGCGAGCGCGCCGATCAGCAGCGCGTGCAGGCGGTCACCGTCGTCCACCGAGATCACCGAGCCGGTGTCCACGCCCTCGAGAATCACGTGCACGGGCGCCACGGTGCCGTCGACGGTCTTACCGACCTCGGCGCTGCGCACCCGCACGCCGCCTGCCGACGGGTCGAGGACGCACCAACCACCGGTCAGGTCCAGCGGCGCGAGAATCACGGCGTCGTCGACGAACCCGGGCACCGCCCCCAGGTCGGCCACCCCGTCGGTGACGGTCAGCGGCGCACCCGCGGCCACCGCGAACGCCGGAATCACCGCCGGGCGCTCACCGAACATCAGCGCCTCGGCCACCGGCAGACCCTGCTCGGCGAGCGCAGCGGCAGCCGCGGCCGTCGCCGCCAGCGGACCGGGCACCAGCTCCACGCCGCTCGCCGACAGCATGGCCGCGGTATCGGCGAAGGTGCCGCCGGCACCGCCGTGCTCCTCCGACACGCCAGCAGCGAAAACACCGAGATCGGCGATCTGCGCCCACAGCGGACGCCACGACGCCGTAGGCTTGTCGACATCGGCGCGCACCAGCTCGCGCACGTCACGCGCCTGGGCCCAGCCCGAAATGGCCTCGATCACGGCCTGCTGCTCAAGGGTGGTGGCGATTGTCACGGCAGTTCCTTCGTTTCGCGCTTGTGACCAACAATTAGAACCTGTTCTACTTAGATAGGGTGTACACCAATACCTAGGGCGGTGCCAACCGCCCCCACACACACACACACACACACGGTCCCAGCGAGTGAAGGATTGCCTGCATGGCAGCATCAGTTTCCGGCGACGCCGACACGACGACCCCGGCACCCCCGGTCGTCGCGCCGACCTCAGGCGCGGAGGTCGGCTCCGCGGCACAGCGGGAACGGCGACGGCGCATTCTGGACTCGACGCTGGCGCTGGCCTCCAAGGGCGGTTACGACGCCGTGCAGATGCGTGCCGTCGCCGACAAGGCCGAAGTGGCCGTCGGCACCCTGTATCGCTATTTCCCGTCGAAGGTGCATCTGCTGGTCACCGCGCTCTCCCGGGAACTCGAACGCGTGGAGGGCCGCGTCGATCGGACCGCCCTGCCGGGTGACACCCCGATCGAGCGGCTCAGCAACGTACTCGACATGATCACTTACGCCATGCAGCGCGATCCCCTGCTGACCGAGGCCATGACCCGCGCCTTCATGTTCGCCGACGCCTCCGCGGCCGGCGAAGTGGATCGCGTCGCCACCACCATCGACCGCTTGCTGGCCGGGGCGATGATGGATCCCGACCGGGAATCCGGCCAGCCGACCGAGTACGAGCTCGCCGTGGCCCGCGTGATCTCGGACGTGTGGATGTCGAACCTGGTGCAGTGGCTCACCCGCCGGGCCTCGGCCACCGACGTGACCAACCGGATGGCGCAGACCGTCCGCCTGCTGCTCGACCGCTGACCCGACAGCCGCGGCGCAACCCTCCCGTTGCGGGTTGAGGTCAGCGGCGCTGCAGATCGGCCGCGATCGACGGCCAGGTGCGGTGCAGGTCGGACTCCCAGTACCCCCACGAATGCGTACCGGTGGGACGCTGGATCAGCGTCGTGTCGACCCGGGCGCGGGCCAGCGCCTCGCCCATCTGCTGCGTGCAGGTGAAGACGGTGGCCTCGATGGCCCCGCCGAGCAGCATCTGATCGGCCAAAACCAGCGGATCGCCCTGGATGAGGCGGGTGCCCAGTCGGTCGTACTCGCCCGGCAGCCCGGTCCCGGTGGTCAGATAGACCTTGGTGCCGCGCAGCTTGTCGGCCTGGAAGTACGGATCGTTGGCGCGCCAGCCGGGACCGTCGAGCGACCCCCACATGTTGGTGACGTCGGCACCGCCGCGGTCCTCGACGACCGTGCGGATGTACGCCTGGCCCAGCGGGTCACTGGTGCGCGCACATCCGCTGTAGGCCGCCACCGAGCGGTACAGCTCGGGAGCCGCGATGGCCAGGTTCAGCACCGAGGTGCCGGCCATCGAGATACCGGCGACCGCGTTCGCGCCGGTGGTGCCCAGCTCCCGGTTCAGCAGCGGCGGCAGTTCGCGCGTCAGGAAGGTCTGCCACTTGTTGCGGCCCAGCACCGGATCGTCGCGCTGCCAGTCGGTGTAGTACGAGAACGCACCACCGATCGGGGTCACCACGTTCACGTGCTTATCGGCGAAGAACTTCGTGTAGTCGGTCTTCGCCGCCCAGCTGGCATCGTCCTCGCCGCCGCCCGCACCGTTCAGCAGGTACAGCACGGGCGCAGGCTTCGCGGTGTCGCGCGGGCGCAAGACCGTCAGCGGGATGTTCCGGTCCATTGCGGCCGAGTAGACCACGATCGTCTCCTGCTGCGGCGCAGGAGCATGCGTCCCGACGATCCGCGACGATCCCTCGGCAGTCTGCGGTGCGGACACCGACGGCTCCGGCGACTGCGGATCGGCGGCGGCCACCCCCGGCACCACCAGCAGCACCGCTGCCGCCGCAACCGCACTCCGGATCACCGCACGCATACAAGACTCCTGTCACATCAGTAACAACGGTCCCAAGAATAACAGGGCGGTGTCCCGGTGCCAGTTACGCGACCCGAGGCCGCCGCACGCTCACCGCACCGGCCACCAGGCCGAGCACCGCACCGATCAACACCAGCCAGAGCCCCACACCCGCCGCGAAATCGCCCGACGCACTGTCGCCGATCGACCCGGATGTGACCGCGGCCAGCGGATCGGTGAAGAAGACGATCACCGCGAGCAAGGCGGCGAGCGCCACCAGCGAGACCAGGAACGCGCTCGCACCGGCGAGCCGCTGGACCAGCAGCCCCACCGCACCGACCGCGATGAGCGCCCCGAAGACCACCGTCCAGATGCCCGGCATCCGGGTGTGTTCCTCCCCCTCGGACGCCTCCTGATCGAGATAGGCCCCATCGAGTTGCGGGAAGCTCGGCGGCGCATCGGCCACCTCGAGATCGAGCGACACCGAGCCCATGCCGCTGATCGTGGCCGAGGTGGTCACCGTCATGGGCACCTCCTCGAACTCCTCCGCCGACGTCTGGCTGGCCGACGCCCAGGTCAGGAAGCTGCCGACGATCAGCAGGGCCGCCGCGGCGAGAGCGACGAGGCCACCGAACATGCGGCGGCGCGAGTAACGAACAGCGGGGCGGTCGCTCATGGGCAGAATCGTCGCACATTCACCGGCGATGCCGACGGGCCCGGCAGAAACTCTGCCGGGCCCGCCGAGACGCATCACCTGCGCGCTGAATCGAGTCGCACGGAATCGATCCTCAGAGAGAGGGCGGGAATCCACCCTGCTGCGGACCGAAGCCACCCTGAGGAGAAGGGAAGCCACCCCGCTGGGGGAATCCGCCCCGTTACGGGTAGCCGCCCGGACCGGTGGGGAACGCGGGTCCGGTGTTCGTCGGAGAATGTGTCGCTCGCCGCCGCCCACGTCAGGAAACTACCGATCACCAGTAGCAGCGCCGCGATCGCCGCGGCCACGCCGACGATCAGACGACGGCGGGACTCCGGGCCGACGAACGCGAGCAGCGCCTCGCTTTCCGCTGACGCCGGCAGCGTACCGCCGGGCATCGGCTGCTGCGGCGGTTGAGCGCCGAACGGATTCGGGCCGGGGTGCGGTCACGGAGGCGGGCCAAATGTCATGCGATTGATCCCCCACTGTTGTCAGCGCAACGATTGCGCTCCGGTCCGATCGTCGCATAACGCCCGCCCCGCGATGCCGAAGGGCCCGGCAGAAACTGCCGGGCCCTTCGGATACTGCTGTGGTCAGCGCTGCGGACTCTAGCCCGCTTCGCCCTCTGCCGCTTCGGTCAGCTCGGCGGGCACGTCGGGCACCTCGCGCGGACGCGGCGTGCCGGAGAAGACGAACTTGGCGCCGTCGTCGTCGCCTTCGCCGTCCCAGCCCTCGACGTCGATCAGGATGATCTGACCGGCGCCGATCTCGTTGAAGAGGATCTTCTCCGAGAGCTGGTCCTCGATCTCGCGCTGAATGGTGCGACGCAGCGGTCGCGCACCCAGCACCGGATCAAAGCCCCGCTTGGCGAGCAGGTTCTTGGCCTTCTCGGTGAGCTCGAGGTCCATGTCCTTGGCCTTGAGCTGCTGCTCCACGCGGCCGATCATCAGGTCGACCATCTTGATGATCTCGTCCTGCGTCAGCTGGTGGAACACGATGACATCGTCGATACGGTTCAGGAACTCCGGGCGGAAGTGCTTCTTCAGCTCGTCGTTGACCTTCTGCTTCATCCGCTCGTAGTTCGAGCCGGTGCCGTCGTCCTTGCTGAAGCCCATACCCACGGCCTTGGAGATGTCCCGGGTTCCGAGGTTCGACGTGAAGATCAGCACCGTGTTCTTGAAGTCCACCGTGCGGCCCTGACCGTCGGTCAGGCGGCCGTCTTCGAGCACCTGCAACAGCGTGTTGTAGATGTCCGAGTGGGCCTTCTCGATCTCGTCGAACAGAACCACCGAGAACGGCTTGCGCCGCACCTTCTCGGTGAGCTGGCCGCCCTCGTCGTAGCCGACGTAGCCCGGAGGGGCACCGAACAGCCGCGTCGCGGTGAAGCGGTCGTGGAACTCGCCCATGTCGATCTGGATGAGCGCGTCGTCCTCGCCGAACAGGAAGTTGGCCAGCGCCTTGGACAGCTCGGTCTTACCGACACCGGACGGGCCGGCGAAGATGAACGAGCCCGACGGACGCTTGGGGTCCTTCAGACCGGCACGCGTACGACGGATCGCCCGCGAGACCGCCTTGACGGCGTCCTCCTGGCCGATGATCCGCTTGTGCAGCTCGTCTTCCATGCGCAGGAGGCGGGTGGTCTCCTCCTCGGTGAGCTTGAAGACCGGGATACCGGTCCAGTTGCCCAGCACCTCGGCGATCTCTTCGTCGTCGACCTCGGCCACGACGTCCAGGTCGCCCGCACGCCACTGCTTCTCGCGCTCGGCGCGCTCGGAGATCAGCTGCTTCTCCTTGTCGCGCAGGCTCGCAGCCTTCTCGAAGTCCTGCGCGTCGATCGCCGACTCCTTCTCCTTACGCGCGTCGGCGATGCGATCGTCGAACTCGCGCAGGTCTGGCGGAGCGGTCATCCGGCGGATACGCATGCGCGCGCCCGCCTCGTCGATCAGGTCGATCGCCTTGTCCGGCAGGAACCGGTCGTTGATGTACCGGTCGGCCAGCGTTGCAGCGGCGGCCAGCGCCCCGTCGGTGATGGACACCTTGTGGTGCTGTTCGTAGCGGTCGCGCAGACCCTTGAGGATCTCGATGGTGTGCTCCACCGACGGCTCGCCGACCTGCACCGGCTGGAAACGACGCTCCAGCGCGGCGTCCTTCTCGATGTACTTGCGGTACTCGTCGAGCGTGGTGGCGCCGATGGTCTGCAGCTCACCGCGAGCCAGCTTCGGCTTCAGGATCGACGCGGCGTCGATCGCACCTTCGGCGGCACCGGCACCGACCAGCTGGTGGAGCTCGTCGATGAACAGGATGATGTCGCCGCGGGTGTTGATCTCCTTGAGGACCTTCTTCAGTCGCTCTTCGAAGTCACCGCGGTAGCGGCTGCCGGCGACCAGCGAACCCAGGTCCAAGCTGTAGAGCTGCTTGTCCTTGAGGGTCTCCGGCACGTTGCCGGCGACGATCGCCTGCGCGAGGCCTTCGACGACGGCCGTCTTGCCGACGCCCGGCTCACCGATCAGCACCGGGTTGTTCTTGGTGCGGCGGGACAGCACCTGCATGACCCGCTCGATCTCCTTCTCGCGCCCGATCACCGGGTCGAGCTTGCCCTCGCCGGCGGCCGCGGTCAGGTTGCGACCGAACTGATCCAGGACGAGCGACGTGGACGGCGTGCCCGCATCGCCGGACGACCGGCCACCGGTGCCTGCGGCCTCGGGCTCCTTGCCCTGGTAGCCGGACAGCAGCTGGATGACCTGCTGGCGCACGCTGTTGAGGTCGGCGCCCAGCTTCACCAGGACCTGGGCGGCGACGCCCTCGCCCTCGCGGATCAGGCCGAGCAGGATGTGCTCGGTGCCGATGTAGTTGTGGCCCAGCTGCAGCGCTTCGCGCAGGCTCAGCTCGAGGACCTTCTTGGCCCGCGGGGTGAAGGGGATGTGACCGGACGGCGCCTGCTGGCCCTGTCCGATGATCTCCTCCACCTGGCTGCGGACGGCCTCCAGCGAGATGCCCAGCGACTCGAGAGCCTTGGCCGCGACACCCTCACCCTCGTGGATCAAACCCAGAAGGATGTGTTCGGTGCCGATGTAGTTGTGATTGAGCATCCGCGCTTCTTCTTGCGCCAGGACGACGACCCGGCGCGCGCGGTCGGTGAACCGTTCGAACATTGTTCTCCTTGTGTTGCTGGCCCCGGCAGCGAGCCATCTGCCTCCACTGTAGTGGTCATCACCCCGGTCGCCGCGGCGAGATCACCGGGGACGACCGTCGCAGCTCGCTTCGGTGGGTCTGTGATCTCCAACGCTGCACGCCCGGGCGATGTTCCCGACCGCGTACGCCCTGAGCGAACGACACTCAAGCTGCGGCCCCGAAGGGCCGTGAAAGACTGAACCCATGTCGCGTTCGGACTATTCCTCCCGCCGTCGGCCCGGTATCGCCGCGGTCGGCATCCTCGGTTCCCTGCTGCTGGTGGTGATCGCGGGCGCCGTCCTGTGGGGCCCGACCGAGCAGGATCATCGAGGCGACGACGGCCTGCTGCGCGACTACTCCGCCGCACCCGAGACGGCATGGACCGTCGACGATCAGTCGCTGCCGGGCTACACCGGCTCCGGCCCGATCACCGTCGCCGATCAGCGCGGCGCCGACTGGTTGCTGTCGTACCCGTCGGGCCTGGGACGGTCCTTCACGCTCGTCGACGGGGTGACCGGCGACCAACGGTGGACGACGCCGGTCCGCGCCGGGCTCGGCGACTGCGCGCTGACCGGGGACCGCCGCGTCGGCTGCGCGGTGAAGCTCGGCGACCGCCCGAACGGCTTCTACCTGATCGACGACGAGGGCACCCCGCAGGAGGCCGGCCCGCTCGACGACACCGTGCAGGTCACCGCGGTCGGCAACGACTTCCTGCGGATCAACCAGTTCGGCAGGCAGGTCACCCTGCGCACCCCGGCCGGGGATGCCCGCTGGGAACGCGGCTTCGCCTCCGCCGCGAAAGCCACCGTGAACGGCGGCCTGCTGGTGGTGACGACCGCCGACGGACGCGGCTTCGTGCTGGACCCGACCACCGGCGCCGACCTGCTCGCGTGCGAGCAGTGTGACGTCCGGGTGTACGAGAGCGGCGTGCTGACCGTGAGCAACGGCCCCGACGGACGTCAGGTGCAGGTCTATCCGCGCACCGACCGCAGCGTCGCCGCCACCCCGGTGCGCACCGCGCGCAGCATGACCGTGGTCAGCGGCGACTCGGTGCTGCCCGTCCTGGCCGGCACCGGGGCGGCCGCGATGATGGAGGATTCCGGACACTACGAGGTGATCGACCCGGCCACCGGCAAGGGTCTGTGGCAGATCGCCGACCCGGAACTGTCCAAGAGCAACACCCGCGCCTGTGGCGACATCGTCGCCTTCGCGCGCAAGGACCGGTCGCGCCGCTTCTTCGACCTGCGCGACGGCGCCGCGCTCGGCTCGATGGCACCGCCCTCGATCACCGACCCCGAGCACAATCTGGACCTGCTGCGCTGCGTGGGATCATCGGGGTCGACGCTGCTCATGGCGAGCCGGGCCACTCTCACCGCCTACGACGCCGCGGCCGGCACCATCGCCTGGGACCGCGAGATCAACGGCACCGCCGCCGCGGTGAACGGCTACGTGGTGCTGACGCAGGGCACCGAGCTCAGCGTGCTCCGCCCCGGGTGAGGAAGGCCTGCAGCGCGGCCGAGTACATCGGCACATCGGCGGCCGCCATGAGCTCGCGGGCGCTGTGCATGGCCAGCTGCGGGGCCCCGACGTCGACCGTCTTCAAGCCGGTGCGCGCCGCGGTGAGCGGTCCGATGGTGGAGCCGCACGGCAGATCGGCGCGGTGCACGTAGCGCTGCAGCGGAACGCCCGCGGCCCGGCAAGCCAGCGCGAACTCGGCCTCGCCGGTCGCATCGGAGGCGTAGCGCAGATTCTGGTTCACCTTCAGCACCGGTCCGCCGCCGAGGTCGATGCGGTGGCCGGGCTCGTGCCGATCCGGGTAGTTCGGGTGGGTGCCGTGCGCCATGTCGCCGGAGACGTGGAAGCTCGCGGCCATCAGCCGCAGGAAGTCGTCCCGGGTGCCGCCGAGTCCGCCGATCAGGCGTTCGCAGACGGTTACCAGGAAGTCCGACGCCGCGCCGCGTTCAGAGCCGGAGCCGACCTCTTCGTGGTCGAAGAGCGCCAGCATCGCGGTGCTCTCATCCTGGACGGTGTCACCCGGCGCGGCGTCGAGCAGCGCGCGCAATCCTGCGTAGCAGGTCCCCTGGTTGTCCAGCCGCGGCGCACTGAGCAGGTCGCGGTCGGTGCCGATCAGCTGCGACGGCGCTAGGTCATGGGTCATCAGTTCCCAACCGAGGACGCTGCCCGGGGTCAGCCCGGCGCGTTCGGTGAGCCACTCCAGGAGCGGCCGGGCCTCTCCGATTCCGCGGATCGCGTCGACGTGCCGCTGCGGATCCAGCTGCACGCCCTTGCGGTCCTCGGACAGGTGGATCGCCAGCTGCGGCACGCGCAGCACCGGCTCGTCAATCAGGACCAACGCGTGGGCCACCCCGCCGTCGTGGGCGTAGGCCAGCCGACCGGACAGACCGAGGTCGCGATCGAGCCAGGAGTTGAGCCACGCGCCGCCGTACGGCTCCAGCGCCACCGTTGCCAGACCGGCGCTGGACCGGTCCGGATGCTGCTTGACCCGCAGGTTGGGGCTGTCGGTATGACCGCCGACGATGCGCAACGGCGCGAGTTCGCAGCCATTCCACGCGATGATCGACCCGCCGCGGATCACGTAGCGGCGCCCGGCCACCCGGCCGTCCCAGGGGTCGGTCTCGAGCAGCTGCTCGTAACCGGCCGCGTCGAGTTCGGCGGCGACGGTGGCGCAGACGTGGAAGGGCGACGGCGACGCGTCGATGAAGGCGCCGAGTCCCTCGGCGCCGGCAGAGGTGGCGATCATCGCTGGTGGTGTCAGACGCTCGCGAGCACCGAGTCGATGGCCGAGTAGAACAGCCCGAGGCCGTCGTCGCTCGGTCCGGTCAGCGCCTCGATGGCGTGCTCGGGGTGCGGCATGAGGCCCACGACGCGCCCGTTCTCGCTGGAGATGCCCGCGATATCGAGCTGGCTGCCGTTCGGGTTGTCGCCCGCGTAGGTGAAGACGATGCGACCCTCGCCCTGCAGTTCGGCGAGCGTGCGCTCGTCAGCCTGGTAGCGACCCTCACCCGACTTCAGCGGGATCAGGATCTCGGCACCGGCCTCGTACCGGGTGGTCCACGCCGAGGAATTGTTCTCCACGCGCAGCCACTGATCGCGGCAGATGAAGTGCAGACCCTCGTTCCGGGTCAGGGCGCCCGGCAGCAGTCCGGCCTCGCAGAGGATCTGGAAGCCGTTGCAGATGCCCAACACCGGCATGCCGCCGCGGGCCGCGTCGACCACCGACTGCATCACCGGCGCGAAGCTGGCGATGGCGCCGCAGCGCAGGTAGTCGCCGTAAGAGAAGCCGCCCGGGACGACGACGGCGTCGACGCCCTGCAGGTCGGCGTCGCCGTGCCACAGGCTGACGGCCTCGGCACCGGCGAGCCGCACGGCGCGAGCCGCGTCGACATCGTCGAGCGTGCCGGGGAAGGTGATGACTCCGATACGCGCGCTCATCGTCGTCACTCCGAGATACGGGTGACGGAGAAGTTCTCGATCACCGTGTTGGTGAGCACTTCTTCGGCGATGCGCTCCAGCGTGGCGTCGTCGACCGAGTCGTCGACCTCCAGCTCGAAACGCTTCCCCTGCCGGACGTCAGTGACGCCGGAGAATCCGAGGCGCCCGAGGGCACCGACGATCGCCTGTCCCTGCGGGTCCAGGATCTCGGCCTTGGGCATCACATCGACCACTACACGCGCCATCTGGGCACCGCTCCTCACAGCTCGTACGACGACGTTCACTGTACCGGCATGGACCGGCCGACGACTAAAGCGCCGCTTCGACCGCCGCGATCACCTCGGGCGCATCGGGTTCGGTGCGCGGACGGAAGCGGCCCAGGACCTGCCCGTCGGCACCGACGAGGAACTTCTCGAAGTTCCACTGGATGTCGCCGGCCTCGCCGTCGGCGTCGGCCGCGCGGGTGAGTTCGGCGTACAGCGGGTGCCGGTCGTCACCGTTCACATCGGCCTTGGCCAGCAGCGGGAAGGTGACCCCGTAGGTCACCGAGCAGAAGGTGGCGATCTCGTCGGCGGTGCCGGGCTCCTGCCCCATGAACTGATTGCACGGCATGCCGACCACGGTGAGACCGCGGTCGCCGTAGGTGCGCGCCAGTTCCTCGAGCTTGGCGTACTGCGGGGTGAGGCCGCACTTGGAGGCGACGTTGACGATCAGCAACGGGCCCGGGAAGTCGGCCAGCGCGAGCGCCGAGCCGTCCAGGGCGGTGACCGGAATGTCCTTGATGCCGTGCGTGTTCTGCGTCATGGTGCACAAGCCTAGCCGCGAAGTGAGCAAGCTCACCATTGGTTGTGTTGCAGCAATAGTTGCGCCTGCGTAACCATATCCGGGTGTCTGCACCCGCCACCTCCGCCGTCGAAGCGACCGCCACCGCCGTGGCGGACTTCATCGACCGACTGCTGAGCGCTGCGCAACTGACCGCCGTCGAGGCCGTCGCCGCCACCGAACTCACCGTGTCCCAGCTGCGCATGCTGTTCGTCCTGGCCCGCGGCAAGGCCTGCCCGGTCCACGAGGTGGCCGACGAGGTGGGCCTGTCGCTCCCGGCGGCCGGCCGCGCCGCCGATCGCCTGGTGGCCCTCGGCTTCGTGGACCGCCGCGAGGACGCCCAGGACCGCCGCGTGAAGCGCCTGTCCCTCACCGGCTCCGGTCACGACCTGCTGACCGAGCAGTTCCGAGTGCACAGCCATTCCGTGCGGGCACCGCTGCAGGCGATCCCCGACGATGTCCGCGACCGGCTGCACCAGGCCGTGGCCGCGGCCGCCGCCTACCTGCCGCCGCCGCTGGTCCACCACGCCTGACCCGCTTCACCCCCTTCGACGTTAAGGAATCCCCATGTCCCAGGCCTCCCCGGCCGTCGCGCCCGACAAGTTGGGTCGCGATGTCTTCATCGTGGCCGGTGTCGTGGTTCTCGGCGCCATCATGTCCATTCTGGACGTCACCGTCGTGGCGGTGGCGCAGCTGCCGTTCATGCAAGAGTTCAACGTGGACAATCCGGCCACCGTCGCCTGGACGATGACCGGCTACACGTTGGCGCTGGCCGCGGTGATTCCCACCGCGGGCTGGGCCGCCTCCCGGTTCGGCACGCGCAACGTCTACATCGCCTCGCTGGTGCTGTTCCTGCTCGGCTCGCTGCTGTGCGCGCTGTCGACCAACATCGGCATGCTGGTGGCCTTCCGCATGATTCAGGGTCTCGGCGGCGGTCTGCTCATGCCGATCGGCATGATGATCATGACCCGCGCGGCCGGACCCGACCGGGTCGGTTCGGTGATGGCCATCCTCGGTATCCCGATGCTGCTGGGCCCGATCGCCGGCCCGATTCTGGGCGGCTGGCTGATCGACATCGCCTCCTGGCACTGGATCTTCCTGATCAACATCCCGCTCGGCCTGATCGCCCTGGTCTACGCCTGGATGGTGCTGCCCACCGACGACAAGAACCCGGGCCGCAAGCTCGACATCGTCGGCCTCTTGCTGCTGTCGCCGGGCCTGGCGCTGTTCCTGTTCGGCGTGTCGTCGTCGGCCGAGGAGGGCACGTTCAACGCCCCGCGCGTCTATGTCTCGATGATCGTCGGCGGCCTGCTGATCCTGGCCTTCGTGTTCTGGGCCCTGCGCGCCAAGTACCCGCTGCTGGACCTGCGCCTGTTCCGCAACCGCACGCTCACCGTCTCGGTGATCACCATGGCCTTCTTCGCCGTCGCCTTCTTCGGCTCGGGCCTGCTGTACCCGCAGTACTTCCAGATGGTCGGAGAGAAGAGCCCGATGATGGCCGGCCTGCTGCTGGCCCCGCAGGGCATCGGCGCCATGCTGACCATGCCGATCGCCGGCAAGCTCACCGACAAGATGGGCCCGGGCAAGTTCGTCCTCGGCGGCCTGGTGCTGATCCTCATCGGTGTCGCGATGTTCATCGCGGTGGGCCCGCAGCCCAACTACGTGTACCTGTGCAGCGCCCTGTTCATCCAGGGTCTGGGCATGGGCATGACCATGATGCCGATCATGTCCGCCGCCCTCGCCTCGCTGCGCGGCGACGACGTGAGCGACGGTTCCACCATGCTGAACGCCCTGCAGCAGACCGCCGCGTCGATCGGCACCGCCGTGATCACGGTGATCTTCACCGGCCTGCTGCTGGCCGACACCCGCGGCATCCTGATGTCCATCGGCATGCCGGGCGTCAACCTGCCGGAGCCGGTCATCGAGGCCGCCAAGGTCGACGCGGCCAACGGCTTCAGCACCACCTTCCTGGTGGCCGCTGTCCTGGTGGCCTGCTGCTTCATCCCGGCGTTCTTCCTGCCCCGCCGGAAGGTCTCCGATTTGGTGACCGAGGACGTGGATCTCGACGCCCCGGCGACGCCGGTGCTGCCGCACTGATCGGCGCCGCGCCGAGGTCCTAGACGGGACCGACGCGCGACAGGAAAGCCTCGACGGCGCCCCGGAACACTTCCGGGGCGTCGTCGTGTATGAGGTGTCCGGCCCCGGGCACCGTCAGATGAGTGGCGAGCCGATTGCGCTCGGCCATCTGCCGCATCTGACCGGCGGGCGCCACCGAGTACTCGGCCTCCAGCAGCAACGACGGCACGCTCACCGCCTCCCACTGCGTCCAGAAGTCGCGGCCGCCCCACTCCTCGGCGATGGCCGCCCAGACCGGGATCGAGCCGTGCAGTCGTCCGTCGTCGAAGGCCTCGTAGAAGTACCGACCGGCGACCGGACCGAAGTGCGCGACCGCCTCGTCGAGGCCGGCGAACCGCTCGGGCCAGCTCTCGAACCACGGCGCCCAGGTGCCGGTGGTCTGCCCGCGGAAGTCCGGAGCCATGTCCTCCACCACCAGCGCGCCCACCAACTCGGGGTAGGCAGCCGCCGTACACCAGGCGTGCAGGCCGCCCATCGAATGGCCGATCAGCGCCACCGGGCCGCGGTCGATCCAGGTGAGCACCTCGGCGACGTCGGCGACGAAACGCTCGGTCGACATCTCCTCGGCCGTCGGCGTGCCGACGCGGTCGGCGCCCTGATGGAAGGCGGCGTCGTAGGTGAAGACCCGGCCGTACCGGCGCAGCCAGGGAATCTGTCGACGCCAGGTGGCGCCCCGACCCATCAGCCCGTGCAGCAGCACGATGGCGCCGAAGCCCTGCTCGAAACCGGCCCGCTCGTCGCCGCCGTGGTCGAGCAGACCGCGTAAGTCGTACTGGCCGCCATGACCCGGCAGACCGGGAGTCTCATCCACGGGATGACACCTTAGTCGCCGCGCGGCCCCGGACGCCGGTAGTCGCGCCGCGTACCCTGCAGTCATGGCAATTGTGAAAATCAACGCGATCAGTGTCCCCGCCGAGCACGGCGCCGAGCTCGAGAAGCGCTTCGCCGGGCGCGCGGGCGTCGTCGAGCAGGCACCCGGCTTCCTCGGCTTCCAGCTGCTGCGCCCCACCAAGGGCGACGACCGGTATTTCGTGGTGACCCAGTGGGCCGACGAGGAGAGCTTCCAGGCGTGGGCCGGCGGCGACGCCCGCGCCGCGCACTCCGGCGATCGCAAGCCGGTGGCCACCGGTGCTGACCTGCTGGAGTTCGATGTGGTGCTCGACGTGAGCCCCAAGTCCTGACCCTGCACTAGAACGTGTTCTAGTATCGGGGGAGACATCCCCCGATACCAGGAGCACGCATGTCCGTCATCACCCCCATCAAGACCGATCAGCTGTATCTCGGCGGTCGCTGGGTGGCACCGCATTCCGCTGAGCGCCTCGAAGTCTTCTCCCCCGCCACCGGTGAGCTCATCGGCAGCGTTCCCAGCGCCGATGCCACGGACGTGGACACCGCCGTGCGCGCGGCCCGCGAGGCCTTCGACTCCGGCGTCTGGCGCAACACCCCGCCGGCCGAGCGCGCCGCCGTGATCCGCCGCGCCGCCGACCTGATCAACGAGCGTTCGGCAGAAATCTGCGCGCTGATCTCCGCCGAAATGGGTGCCACCCCCGGCGACGTCGCCACCCTGCAGCAGCTGGCCGGCACCGGCGTCCTCGCCGGGTACGCCGACGCCGCCGAGGCCTACGAGTGGGAAGAGAAGCGCACCGGCCTGTTCGGCGAGACCCTGGTGGTCCGCGAGCCGGTCGGCGTGGTCGGCGCGATCATCGCGTGGAACGTGCCGCTGTTCCTGCTGTGCAACAAGTTCGGTCCGGCCCTGGCCGCCGGCTGCTCGGTGGTCCTCAAGCCCGCACCCGAGACCCCGATCAACGCCAACGTCCTCGCCGAGCTGTTCACCGAGGCCGGCGTGCCCGAGGGTGTCATCTCCGTGGTGCCCGGCGGCATCGCCACCGGCCAGGCCCTCGTGGAGCACCCCGAGGTCGACAAGATCACCTTTACCGGCTCCACCGCCGCCGGTCGCGCCATCGCCGCGCGCTGCGGTGAGAACCTGAAGCGCTGCTCGCTGGAGCTGGGCGGCAAGTCCGCGGCCATCGTCCTCGACGACGTCGACATCGCCGCCGCCGCTCCCATGCTGGTCTTCTCCGGCATCCTGAACTCCGGCCAGGCGTGCGTCGCGCAGACCCGCGTCCTGGTGCCGCGTTCGCGCCACGACGAGATCGTCGCCGCCATGGTCGACGTCGCCGCCACCTTCACCCCGGGCCTGCCCGAGGACTCGGAGACCAAGATCGGTCCGCTGATCAACGACCGGCAGCACCAGAAGGTCACCGACTACATCGCCAAGGGCAAGGCCGAGGGCGCCACCGCCGTCCTCGAGGTGGCCGCACCGGCCATCGGCACCGAGAACTGGGTGGGCCCGACCATCTTCACCGGCGTCACCAACGACATGACGATCGCCCGCGAGGAGATCTTCGGCCCGGTCATCAGCGTCATCGCCTACGACGACGTCGACGAGGCCATCGCCATCGCCAACGACTCCGACTACGGTCTGGCCGGTTCGGTGTGGAGCGCCGACGTGCCGGGTGCCATCGAGATCGCCAAGCAGGTCCGCACCGGCACCATGGGCATCAACTGGTACGCCATCGACCCGTCGTCGCCGTTCGGTGGCTACAAGGCCTCGGGCATCGGCCGCGAGAACGGTCGCGAGGGCCTGGAGTCGTACCTGGAGCACAAGTCGATCCTGATGCCGATGGGCTACTCGTCCTAAGCGGTCTCACCGACACCGAAGGGGGTCGACGGCGTCTGACGCCGTCGACCCCCTTCGCGTTTCTCCATCGTTGCCCCCCCGTGCAGTCACCCGCGGGACCCTCCGCACAGTTTTATGTCCGCGGAGGCACCTCTGAGGTGCCTCCGCGGACATAAAACTTTCGATCGGGCAGTGTGCTGCCGGAAACCGCTAGCCGGTCGGCACCGGCTCCGGTGTCGGGGTGCTCCCCGGGGCCTGGCTCTCCGCGGTCGACGGCACGGGTGCCGGAATCAGCCCCTCCGAGGGCACCGGCTGGCCGTCGCGCTCAGCCACCACGTCCATCAGCGTCTGGTCGTCGATCAGCTGGCTGTCGTTGATCAGCCAGGTCCCGTCCCGACGTTCCATCGTGTACTGGATACGGCTCGGATTGGTCTGGATCTCCGACGACGTGGCGCTGGAGGCCGACTGGTTGATGAACAGCAGCACGGTCGCGGTGTCGGACGTGTTCGTCACGACGCCGGCCCCCTGCTCGGTGACCTTGGCGACCGACTTCTGTTCCTTCACCAGCTCCGCGATGCGCTCGCCGATCACGTAGCGCTCGTACTGTTCCTTCGCCGTGCCGGTCATGTGCGCCATCATGAAGTTGATGTTGTCCGAGATGGTCTTCTCGTTCCAGGCGAACATCTTCTGGACGTATAACTGGGCCGCGGCCAGGGCGCTGTCGCGGGCCTTCTCCTCGGTGTTCGCGCGGTAGTACATCGTGCCCAGCACCGCGGCGGCGACGAGGGATGCGACGACGAGCGCGGTGAACACGGCTACTGCCACTCTGCGTACGGTCACCAGACAAACTCCAGATCGGTGACCTTCACGTCACCGTTGATGCGCGTCAGACCCACCTTGTAGCGGAACGTCTGGTACAGCGGCTCTTGTTTTCCGTCCTTGGAGCGCGACTCCCAGCCGACCACCATCAGGACCGTGCCCTCGTCTTCGGTCGCCTTGCTGACCGCGTCGGTCAGCACCGTGGTGTTCGTGACCGCGTCGCCCTCGCGAATCAGGTCGGTGACCTGCTTCATGTTGTCGCGGAAGACCTGCTGCGCACGGCCGCTGGTCTTCTCCAGCGCCAACTTGTACATGGCGTCGGCGTTCTCCGAGTTCAGCGTGGTCATCTGCACAACCACCTGCCGCGCAAACGTCGCGTACTCGGCGCGCAACTCGCGGTCTCGGTCGATGCGCTGATAACCGACTGCGAACAGCGCCGCCAGCACGATTCCCGCGACCAGCAGCACCACGCCGGAGATCAGCGCCACCGTCTTCAGCGGACGCGTACCCGCGGACCCGGCCCCGATGGCCGCGGTCAAAGCCACCGGCTTCTTCTTGGCGGCCTTGGCCGCGTCCGCCGCTTCGCGCGCCGTACGACGACGCTGGGCGTCGACGCGCTTGTCACGGTAAGAACCGGTGCCGCTCTCGTCGACGGCTGCGGCCTCGGCCGAGTCGTCCCCGGCGGAGTCGTCGTCAGCGGCCGCACTCGCGGCGGAAGCGTCCTCGACGAGAGCCTCCGCGGCCAGTGCCTCCGCAGCGGACGTGTCCTCGGCTGCCGGCGCCTTTTCCGATGCACTCACCCCAGACGCCTTGGCAACCGCAGGCTTGGCCTTGCGGCCGAGCGGACTGCTCTTGCGCACCACCGGCTTCGCCGCGGGCTTGGACGCAGCCACCTCGGCCGCGTCGCTGTCCGTTACTTCTGCGGTGCCCTCGTCGCCCTGCTTCGGCTCCTCCGGATTCAGGATTGCACCGTCTTCGTGATCAGCTCGTACCATTCGGTCTTCTTAGAACCTGCCTGCTCGCCCAGTCCGGCGTTGTAGATCTTGCCGTCCGGACCGATGAATTCCCCTGTCAAAGGATCGTACGTGGTCGCATAGGTCGCGGGCGTCGGGTCATGGGAGGTCGGGCTGCCCGGAACCACGTGACCTGCGGGTTGCCTCGGCAATCCGGTACCCGGCAGACCGTTCGGGAAGGCCACGTTGTCCTCCGGCGATGCCTTGAAGCCGGTGCGGCACTCGGCCGGCGTCGGCGCACGACGTCCCGGGTACTCCACGCACGGGAAGTTTCGAGCACCGCGGACGGTGGACTGCGCGTCCTGCGGGAGTCGGCACAGCAGCCCCGGCGGCAGATCCTGCGGAGTCTGTTCGCTCGGGAAGCGCCACTGATCACGCGGCACGAAGCCGACGGTACAGGTGGGCGGATCCTGGAAGCCGAGCGTGAAGTTCACGTTCGGACCGTAGGCGCTCGAGCCGTTGTTGATGGCCGTGATGAGCGCCGCCAGCACGCGGGGGTAGAGCACCACCGTCTGCTGCAGATTCGGCAGATAGACGGCCATCGTGCGCGCGTCCACGCTCAAGTTCGACACGGCCGTCGGGAACGACTGGCTCATGTCGCCGAACAGCTTGCCCGCCGCGGTGGCCGTGCCCGGTCCCTTCTGCAGGATGCCGGTCACGTTGGCCTTGTGCGCCCGGATCTGGTCGGTGACCGTGGTCAAGTTGCTGGTCCAGGCCCGGATCTCGTCGGCGGTGCGATTCTGCGTCGCCAGGATCGGTCCGGCTTCGTCGATGAGCGACGTGAACTCGTCGATGTTCTCGTCCGCCGAGTCGGCGAGCAGGATCATCGAGTCCAGCAGCCGCTGCAGCGACTCACCGGTGCCGTTGAAGGCCAGGAAGGCCTCGTCCATCACCGCGCGCAGCTTCGTGTCGTTGACCGTGTTCAGGAGCGCGTCGGCCTGATCGAGCATGGAAGAGATCTCCACCGGCATGTCTTCGACCTCGACGGTCGAACCGTTGTGCAGGTACTCCCCGTCGGTGTTCTGGGGCGGACGGAAGTCGACGAACTGCTCGCCCACCGCCGACATACTGCGGACCACAGCCTCGGAATCGGCCGGAATGTCGGTGCCCGAATTGATGGTCAGCTCGGCGCGCACACCGTCGGAGGTGAGCCACATACCGGTCACCTTGCCGACGTCGACGCCGCGGAAACTCACGTTCGCGTTCTGGTACAGCCCGCCGGAGGACGGCATCTGCAGGTTCACGCGGTAACTGCCGACGCCGAACATCTGCGGGATACGGATGTAGAAGACCGCCATCGCGACGATCGACACCACGGTGACCACCGCGAAGATGTACAGCTGAGCTCGGACGAAGCCGGTGATCTTCATCAGTTGCCTCCGCTCTTACTGGTAGTCGGGCTCTTCGAGCTCGGGGTCTTCGAGCTCGGGGTCTTCGAGCTCGGGGTCTTGCTGGGCGTCTTCTTGCTCGGCTTCTTCTGGTCCATGCCGAACGGCGCCGTCAGCGGATTGGCCGACTGTCGGGCGCTGCCCGCCGAGGAGCCCAGCAGGCCCTCCGGGCCGGTCAGGCCCATCGAGACCATCATGGTCTTGTCCACACGATCGAAGGTCAGGTCCAACACCAGGTCGGAGTTGACGTAATCGCCCTTCACCACGTCCTCGATGCTCTCCTGCAGGAACGGGAAGGTGAGCAGGATGCGCAGCGAGTTGGTCAGTGCCGGACCCGTGCTGGCGAGCTGATCGAGCAGCTCGCGCATGTTCGGCGTGATGACCTTCAGGTCGTCGCTGTTGGCCTCGAGGATCTCGTTGGCGGTCTTGGACAGGTTGCCCACCGACTCCAGCGAGGTCACCAGGTTCTTCCGCTGATCCACCAGCAGCTGCAGGATCTGCGGGCCGGACGCCAGTGCGCGCTGCACCGTCTGCTCCTGCGCATTGATCTGCGCGCTCAGCCGATCGAGACCTTCGGTGGCCTTGATGATGTTGTCGGCCTGCTTGTCCAGGTCGGTCACCAGCGTGGTCATCCGCGGAATCAGCCGGTCGAGGTCGTCGCCGCCGCCGGCGAAGGCCGCGCTGAGTTCGCTGACGATCTCACCGGCCTGCGACAGACCGCCGCCGTTGAGCACCACCGACAGCGAGCTGAGGACCTGCTCGGTGGTCGGATAGCGGCACGCCTGCACTTCCTGCGCGGAGTTGATGTCCGGCACGGCCTTCCCGGCCGGCGCCGCGATGTTGTTCTGCACCGGGCAGTTGGGCGCGTCCAGAGACTGACCCGGCTTCAGGTACTTGCCGTCGGTCTTCTCCGGCTGCAGGATCTCCAGGTGCGAGGAACCGAGCACACTGGTCATGCCGATCATCGCGAAGGAACCCTCGGGGATCTTCACGTCGCGGTTGAGGCGAATGGTGATCTTGGCCTGCCAGTCGGCGACCTGAATGTCGCCGACGCTGCCGATCGTCGCGTCCGCCATCTGCACGGGTGCGTTCTGGACCAGGCCCGCGGCCGACGGAATGCGCGCGGTGATCTCGTACGCGCCGTCGCCGGTGCCTTCCGCACCGATCGCCGACGCACTCGACACCAGGCTCCCGCTACCGCAGGCCGACAGCGGCGCGATCAACGCGAGCGCCGCCACGGCCGCCACCAGTTTCTGTCCGGTCTTCATCAGTTGCCCCCGAACGGCATGAGCAGCTTCAGCATCGGGTCGGCGGGGAACGGCTTCGCGTTATCGATGTCGCGGCCGCGGACGCCGGCCTGGGCGCGCTGCTTCACACTCTGATTCTGGTAGGTGATCTGGTCCTGCGTCGCGGTGCGGCCGATCAGCGGGTTGGTCATGAAGGGCGGGAAGTTCACCGCGAGGTCGCCGATGATCGGCGCCAGCAGATCCACGCACTTCTCGATGTCCGCGTCGGTGTCCATCGGGCGCTCGGTGGAGGCCATCGAACCGCAGAGCAGGGTGATCAGGTTGTTGCCCATACCGAGGCCGAAGACGCCGTCGAGCGATCCGGTCAGCGGGTTGTAGATGTTGAAGAAGTTGGCGAGCTGATTCGGTGCCGAATGCAGCAGGCCGCGCAGGCCTTCGTCGTTGCGCTTGAGGGTGGCCGTGAACGGCACCATCTTGTCCATCACCGACGTCATGGCCGCGGTGTTGTTGTCGAGGAAGGTCTTCAGTTCGCCCATGGCCTCGTCGAGGTTGTCCATGGCGTCGCCGAGTTCCTGCTCGCTTTCCGCGAGGACGCTGCTCACCGACGCCATCCGGCCGTTGAACTGGACCAGCTGGTCCTGGTTCTGCGACAGCAGCTCGGTCAGCTTCTGCAGGTTCTTCACCGTGCCGAACAGGTCGTCCCGGTTCTCCGCGATCGTGCCGGCCACCGTGGACATCTCCTGGAGGGCGGTGGCCATGGCCTTTCCGTTGCCGTCGAGGTTGTCGGCGGCCACGTCGATCAGCTTGGCGGCGGTACCCGGGTCCACCGGGCCGTCCTTGCCGTCCTGCTGCGGACCGAGTGCCTGGCTGAGCTCGTCGAGCTGGGCCTTGACGTCGTCCCATTCCATCGGGACAGCGGTGTGTTCCATCGGAATGTCGAAGTCGCCGGTGCCCATGTCCGGCCCCGAGACGTACCCCGGGGTGAGCTGGACGAAGCGGCCGGAGACCAGTGACTGGGCGACGACCACGGCGCGCACGTCCTTGGGCAGCGGCACGTCGTTGTCCACGCGCATCTCGACGCGCACCTGGCGGTTCTGCGGCTCGATACTGGTTATCGAACCGATGCGCACGCCCACCACCTTCACCGCGTCGCCGGTGTAGACACCGGTGACCGACGGGAAGTAGGCGGTGATGGTGCGCGTGGTGGCCTTCTGCACGCCGAACCACACGAGACCGGCGATGAGCGCCACGACCACCACGGTGGCGACGCCGGCGATGACGCGCTGGGCAGTGGAGAGGCGCTGCAAGCCTGCTGTTACCGCCATGTCAGCGACCTCCTGTCGGTGAGGAAGACTTCGGGGCGGATGGCTTCGGGGCGGCGGTCTTGGGCGCACCGTTGGGCTGCGGCGGAGCGTTGGACGGCGTCGGACGCTTGGGCAGGTCGGGCGATCCGCGGTCGGGCGCCTGACCCCAGTTGCCGGGCCAGCCCGGGAAGCCGGCGTACTTGGTGAAGTACTCGAAGGCCTCCGGGTACTTGCCTTCCAGCACGCGCAGGAAGCTGCCCATGTAATCGCCCCAGGTCGGCAGACCCACGAGCGACGAGAAGTACGGACCCGAGCTGATGGCCTCGCCGAGGATGTTGGCGTAGGGACCCAGGTTGTCGATCGCGGCCGAGAAGTTGTCGGCGTTGTCGTTCAGGATGTCGAGGACCCGGCCGAACTTGTTCAGCACCGGGGTCAGCTGCGCCTCGTTGTCCTGCACGAAACCGGTCAACTCGGCAGCCAGTGCCTCGGCACCGCTGATCACTTGGCGGATCGCGTCGCGCCGCATCTGCAGTTCACCGAGCAGTGCGTTGGCGTCGAGCAGCATGGTCTGCAGCTGTTCGCTGCGCTTGCCGACGATGCCGCTGACCGAGCCGGCCCGGTCGAGGAGTTCGTTGAGCGAGTTGTCGCGGTCGGCGATGGCCGCCGACAGCTTGCCGACGCCCTCGAGGGCGCCCTGCATCTCAGCGGGCGTCTCGGAGAAGGCCTCCGTCATGGTCTGCAGCGCTTCGTTGAGCTGATCGGTGTCGGTGTCGTTCAGCGTGGAGACGGAGTCCTCCAGCGCATCGGTCAGCGAGTACGGCGCCACGGTCTGGTCGATGGGGATGGTGCTCCCTGGCTCCAGCCGCTTGTCTCCCAGTGGAGTGAGCGTCAGGTTGCGTCGACCCAGGACGGTCTCGGTCTTGATGGACCCGCGCGTCCGGTCGCCGATCACCACGGTGTCGTTGAGCAGGAAGGAGACCTTCGCGCGCATGCCTTCCGAGGTCTGCTTCAGGGCGATGTCGGTGATCGAACCGACCTTGACGCCGGCCACGGTCACGATGTCGCCGGAGTTCAGGCCGCCCGCGTCCTCGAAGAGCGCGTCGTAGGTGGTCACCTGGCTGAGGAACGGCAGCCGATCCATCTGCAGGGCGCTGATCACCAGCGCCGCGGTGAGCGCGACCCCGATGATGCCCATCGAGACGCGCGAGCGCGGGCCCCCGCGGCGGAGCCGCTTCGGTGCCCGTGCCCCCGTATCGCCGGGCACTTCGTCGGTCGTCCCGTCGTTGTTCACAGGCTGATCGGTCACGTCGCGCACCTCCCGCCTGCCTTGGTCTTGTCACCCATCGCATCGATGGCGGTGAAGAAGTACTGGCTGTTCCCCGGTCCCGGCATGAGCAGGCGGATACGGCAGAAGTAGATCTGCAGCCAGGCGCCGTAGCTGCCGAGATTGGACAGCGTCTTGAAGTTGCCGGGCAGTTCGCCCAGCATCTCGCGGATGTACGGTTCTGCCTTCAACGCTTCGTTGGAGGTCTCCCCGAGTCCGGCGAGGGCGCCCTTGATGTCCGGGCGCGTGGTCTGCAGCAGGTCGGCCATGCCGGTGGTGGCGCCCGCGGCACGCGTGATGAACTGGCCGATCACGTCGCGGTCGCCGGACAGTCCGGAGATGAGCTGCTGAAGACGGTCGACGCTCTGGTCCAGACCGGTGTAGTCGGCCTGCAACATGCCGAGCGTCGTGTTCAGGTTGTCGATCACCGAGCCGATGAGCGCATCGCGCTCGGCGAGGGTGTTGGTGAACGAGTCGGTCGCCGACAGCAGCTGCTGCAGCGCCGGGCCCTGTCCCTGGAACACCGAGATCAGCGCCGTCGACAGTTCGTTGACCTGTTCGCCGCTCATGGTGCGGAACAGCGGCTTGAAGCCGCCGAGCAGGTTGTCCAGGTCGAGCGCGGGTTCGGTCTGCTCGATCGGAATCTGCGCGCCGGCCGACAGGTACTCGCCGGGCGCCCCGTTGCCGGGCTGCAGTTCCAGGTATCGATCGCCGGTGAGGTTCTGGTAGCGGACCAGGGCGCGCACCGACGTGGGCAGCCGGTAGTCGTCGTTCACGGTGAACTCGACCTCGGCGACGTTGTCGCGGTTGAGCGAGATCTTGTCGACCATGCCGACGTCGACGCCGGCGATCTGCACGTCGCTGCCCGGCTTCATGGCCGAGGCGCTGGTGAAGATCGCGGTGTAGTTGGCCGAGCTGCCGGGCTGGTAGCGGCTGAAGACGACCACCAGACCGGCCATCACCAGCACCATCACCACGACGAAGCTGAACAACTTGACCACGGTGGCCCGGAAGGCCCGTGCCCGCTTGTCGACGAAGTCCGGGGTCCCCGAAGTCGATTTAGCCACGCTGCGGCCCCCCGAACAGCAGATTGAAGAGTCGGAACGGCTGCACCTTCGCGGTGGTCCGCGGCTGGTAGGGCTGCGGGGCGTTGTCGATCACGTAGAAGTCGACCTTTTCCTTCGAGTTCACGTCGCTCAGACCCGCCTCGCACGTGGGCGGTCCGTCGCCGCGCACCTCGGGCAGATCCTCCGGCCAGCGGTACGGATTCTGGCCCGGGATCAGACCGGAATCGAGCAGCAGCATGCCGTTGCGCCCGCCGAGCAGCGGGGTGGCCAGGTCGGCGGCGCCCGACGACGCGGTGATGAAGCAGCGCAGGCCGGGTGCCTGACGGCCGAGCAGCTGGGTCACCGGGTTCAGGTCGGTGAGGGTGGCCATCAGGTCCTTCTTGGACCGACCGAGCACGTCGTTGGCGGTGTCGGCCATGCCGGTCACGTTGATCAGCAGCGCGTCCAAGTTGGCGGTGTTCTCCACCAGGAGATCGCCGATCACGGTCGCGTTGTCGATGGTCCGCATCAGGTCGGGCATGGCGTCGGCGTACACGTTGGTCGCGGTCGCGGCCTGCGTGAGCAGACGATTCAGCTGCGGCAGGTGCTTGTTGGTCTCGCCCAGCACGTGGTTCAGCTCCTGCAGGGCGACGCCCAGGCGTTCACCGTTGCCCGACAGCGCACCGGCGACGGCGCCCATGGTCACGTTGACCTTGTCCGGCTCCAGCTCGGCGAGCACGTTGACCAGCTGCTGGTACACGGTGTTCAGCTCGACCACCACGTGGTCGGCGGTGATGGTGTCGCCGCCGCGCAGCTGACCTTCGGCACCCTCGTCGGGAATCACCAGGTTCACGTTCTTGGCACCGAAGATGGTGTTCGACGAGATGTCGGCACGCACATTGGCCGGCACGTACTTGAGGTCGCTGGTGGCCATGTCCAGTTCGAGGACGGCGCGGTCGCCGTCGTTGGTGACCGTCGCGACGCGACCCACCTCGACGCCCCGCAGCTTCACCTTGGCCGCGGGACTCATCACAAGACCAGCACGCGGCGCGTACAGCGTCACCTTCTGGGTGTCGGCGAACCATCCGAGGAACTGCCCGGAGGCGGCGACGACGATGCCGATGAGCAGGCCGACCATCACGACGGCGGCGAGCTTGCGGACTCCGTGAGAACGACTGTTCACTGCGATCAGCCTGCCAAGTTGAAGTTGCCGTCGGCGCCGTAGATCGCCAGCGAGGTGAGCAGAGTGATGACCACGACCACGACGAGCGAGGCGCGCACCGCGTTACCGACCGCGACGCCCACGCCGACCGGACCACCGGAGGCGTTGAACCCGTAGTAGGTGTGGATCAGCATCACGGCGATCGCCATGCAGATGGCCTGCACGAACGACCACAGGATGTCCGACGGAATGAGGAAGGTGGAGAAGTAGTGGTCGTAGACGCCCGAAGACTGCCCGTAGAGGACCACGGTGGCGAACCGGCTCGCGAGGAACGACGCGAGGGCCGCCAGCGAGTACAGCGGAATGATCGCGAGCATGCCCGCGACGATCCGGGTGCTCACCAGGTACGGAATGGAGGAGATCGCCATGACCTCGAGGGCGTCGATCTCCTCGCTGACGCGCATCGCGCCCAACTGTGCCGTCGCACCGGCGCCGATGGTCGCCGCCAAGGCGATACCGGCGATCACGGGGACCGCGATGCGGACGTTGATGAACGCGGAGAAGAAGCCGGTGAGCGCCTCGACGCCGATGTCGGCGAGCGAGTTGAAGCCCTGGACGGCGATGGTGCCGCCGGTGAACAGCGTCAGGAAGCCGACGACCACCACGGTGCCGCCGATCATGGCGAGCGCACCCGTGCCCATCGAGATCTCCGCGATCAGGCGGAGGGTCTCCTTCTTGTACAGACGCAGCGCTCGCGGGATCGACGCGATCGAATCCCAGTAGAAGAGGGCTTGATCGCCGATCTTGTTCCAGTCGTCGCCGGCGCGCTTGAGCGCGACGCGCGCAGTCAGAAACCTTGTAGTACCCGGTAACACCATGGTTCAGCCCATCGTCACTTTCAGACCGACCGCGGTCACCACAACATTGACCACGAACAGCGCCATGAAGGAGTAGACGACGGTCTCGTTCACCGCGTCGCCGACGCCCTTCGCGCCACCCTTGACGTTCAACCCGCGATAGCAGGCCACGAGGCCTGCGAACAGACCGAAGAGTGCGGCCTTCACCATCGAGATGATGAGCTCGCCGAGCCCGGTCAGCAGGGTCAGGTTCGCAATGAACGCACCCGGGTTCACATCTTGCAGGTAGACCGAGAAGACGAAGCCGCCCGCGATGCCGATGGTGGAAACCAGACCGTTGAGCAGCAGCGCGACACCGGTCGAGGCGATCACGCGGGGCACCACCAGGCGGTGGATCGGGTTGATACCCAGCACGCGCATGGCGTCGATCTCTTCGCGGATGGTGCGGGCACCGAGGTCGGCGCAGATCGCCGTGGCGCCCGCGCCCGCCACGATCAGCACCGTTACGATCGGTCCGATCTGCGTGATGGTGCCGAGCGCGGTGCCGGCGCCGGACAGGTCCTGGGCACCGATCTCGCGAAGCAGGATGTTCAGCGTGAAGCTGACCAGCACCGTGAACGGGATCGCGACCAACAGGGTCGGCACCAGCGAAACGCGTGCGATAGCCCACGCCTGCTCCACTGTTTCGCGCGCCTGGAAGGGGCGACGAAAGAGCTCGCGGGCTGATTCGACGGAGAGGGCGACGAAGTCGCCCACGCCGCCCATCGGGACGGCAAGTCGATTCAGCAAGTCCCCTCCTTGGCATGCGTGCAGGTCAACCTACCACGCACGGTTGTGCGGGTCGGTTCGGTCAATGTCGTTCGATCACATGAGATCTTGCGCGGAGAACGATTGCTTGTCAGCGCTTTCAAAGAACGACGAGAGTTCGACGCCGAGGTCGCTCGGCTGCCATTGATCCCCCGTGGCGGTGAAGACTTCGCGCACGGTGGGCGCGGCCATCAACATCACCTTGGGACCATAAACGACGAACACCTGCCCGCTGACATCGGCGGCTTCCGGGCTGGCCAGGTAGCGCACCAGCGTCACCACATGCTCGGGCGAAAGCGGGTCGACCCGACCTTCCGGCGCGTCGCCGAAGACCTGTGCGGTCATCGCGGTGCGGGCGCGCGGGCAGATCGCGTTGGCGGTGACGCCGAAGCGTTCCAGCGCGCGCGAAGCGGTCAGGGTCAGCGCGGTGATGCCGGCCTTGGCTGCGCCGTAGTTGGCCTGGCCCGCGGGGCCGAGCAGCCCGGCTTCGGACGAGGTGTTGATCAGACGGCCGTAAACCGGCGCGCCGGTCTCCTTCGACAGGTTCCGCCAGTAGGCGGCGGCGTTCCGGTTCAGCAGGAAGTGGCCGCGCAGGTGAACGCGGATCACCGCGTCCCACTGCTCGTCGGTCATGTTGAACAGCATCGCGTCGCGGGTGATCCCGGCGTTGTTGACGACGATGTGCAGGCCGCCGAGCTGCTCGGTGGCGACTTTCAGGATCTCGTCGGCGGTCGACGCTTCGGCGATGTCGCCGGCCACCGGGACCGCGGTCCCGCCGGCTGCGGCGATCACATCGACCACGTCGCTGGCCTCCAGCGCGGAGGCCAGATCGTTGACGATCACGGTGGCTCCGTCGGCCGCGAGGCCGATGGCTTCGGCTCGGCCCAGTCCGGCACCAGCACCGGTGACGACGGCAACCCGTCCCGACAACGACTCAGTCATGTGGATCCTTTCAACGCTCCCTCAGAAGTAGAACATGTTCTAACACATTTGTCACCTCCGCCCCTACCGAACGGCAAGGAGAGCGTCGTCGATCAGTCCATCGACAGCGCCGACCGCGGGCAGCTCGCGACCACCTGACGCATCTCCTCTTCGCGCTCGGCGGGCACCTCCTCCTGCAAAATCACCAGGTAGTCATTGTCGTCGAGCTCGAAGACGTCGGGCGCCATGCCGACGCAGACCGCATTGGACTCGCACAGGTCGAAATCGCACTTGACTCGCATTGGTTTCCTCTCCTCGCCCGCCAACCCGGTTGACGGATCCCGTGATTACACGTTAGAACGTGTTTCAGAACTAGCCAAGCAGGAGATGCTGAATGCGTATCGCTTACACGCCCGAGCAAGAGGGTCTGCGTCGCGAGTTGCGCGCATATTTCACCGGTCTGATGACCCCGGAGCGCCGCGCCGCACTTACCGGCGGTGAGGGTGAGCTCGGTGAGGGCGATGCCTATCGTGACGTGGTGAAACAGATGGGCACCGACGGATGGCTGGCCCTCGGGTGGCCCACCGAGTACGGCGGCGCCAACCGGTCCATGATGGACCAGCTGATCTTCACCGACGAGGCCGCCATCGCCGGCGCGCCGGTGCCGTTCCTGACGATCAACTCGGTCGCGCCGACCATCATGGCGTACGGCACCGACGAGCAGAAGGAGTTCTTCCTTCCGAAGATCGCGGCCGGCGACCTGCACTTCTCTATCGGTTACTCCGAGCCCGGCGCGGGCACCGACCTGGCCGCGCTGCGGACCTCGGCGGTGCGCGAAGGCGACGAGTACGTGATCAACGGTCAGAAGATGTGGACCAGCCTGATTCCGTACGCCGACTACGTCTGGCTGGCCTGTCGCACCGACCCGGAGGCCTCCAAGCACAAGGGTCTGTCGATGCTGATCGTGCCGACCGACGCCGAAGGCTTCTCGTACACTCCGGTGCACACCATGTCCGGCGTCGACACCTCGGCCACCTACTACCAGGACGTGCGCGTCCCGGTCTCCGCGCGCGTCAGCGAGGAAGGAGGCGGCTGGCCGCTGGTGACCAATCAGCTCAACCACGAGCGGGTCGCGCTGTGCAGTGCCGCCCCGATCCAGACGGCGCTGCGCGAGACCATCGACTTCGCCCGCAAGACCACGGCCGCCAACGGCCAGGCGCTGATCGACACCCCGTGGGTGCGCAGCAACCTCGCGCGCGTGCACGCCAAGGTGGAGTACCTGAAGCTGATCAACTGGAAGATCGCTTCGATCGCCGCGCAGGGCGGCTCGCCGTCGCCGGCTGATGCGTCGGCCACCAAGGTCTTCGGCACCGAGTTCGCCACCGAGGCCTACCGACTCCTGATGGAGGTGGTCGGCCCCGCCGCCACGCTCCGTGCCGGCAGCCCCGGCGTGCACGTCGCCGGTCGCCTCGAGCGCTTCCAGCGCACCTCGCTGATCCTGACCTTCGGCGGCGGCACCAACGAGGTCCAGCGCGACATCATCGGCATGCTGGCACTGAAGCTGCCCCCGGCCCGACGCTGACCACCTACCAGGCGAAGAGAGACATCATGGACTTCAATCCTTCCGAAGCCGCCGGCGAGGTGGGCCCCCTGGCCGCCGACATCGCCGCCGCCGTCAGCACCGCGGACCGCGTCGCCGAGTTGGAGGCCGCCGCGGCACCGCTCGACGAGCAGCTGTGGCGTGAACTGGGCTCCGCGGGCCTGCTCGGCCTGGCCGCCGCCCCCGAGGTGAGCGGCGACGACGCCCTCGGCGCCGAGGAGACCGTCGCGGTGGCCACCGCGCTCGGCCGGCACCTGGCTCGCGTCCCCTACGGCCCGCACGCGGTCGCCGCCGTGCCCGCGACCAGCCGCTTCGGTTCGGCCGCCCTCATCGACGAACTGGTGCGCCCGGCGTGCACCGGCGAGGTGATCCTCAGCGCCGCGTTCGAGGAAGACCTCGGCGTGTCCGCGCTGGAGCCGTCGACGACGATCACCGGCGGCGTGCTCTCCGGCGTGAAGGTCAACGTGCCCTACGCCGAAGCCGCGACCGCACTGCTGGTCAACGCCATGGGACCGGACGGCCCCGTGGTCGCCGTGGTCCGTACCGCCGCGACCGGCGTCAACCTCGTCGCCACCCCGAGCACCGGCCTGCTGCCGACCTTCACGGTGGAGTTCGACGGCGTCGTGGTGTCCGACGACGATGTGCTGTCCGGCGGCAGCGCCACCGTGACCCACGTGGCCGATCTGCTGCGCCTCGGCGTGGCCGCCGATCAGTCCGGCGCGGTCTCCGCCGCGCTGGAGGCCACCGCCGTCTACGCCCGCGAACGCGAACAGTTCGGTCGGCCGATCGGCTCGTTCCAGGCCGTCGCGCAGCGTCTGGCCGACGGCTACATCGACGCCCAGGGACTCGCGCTGAGCACCGCGCAGGCAGCGTGGCTGATGTCCGGGCAGGCCGAGTGCACCGCGGACGAGATCACCGGTGCCGTCGCGACGGCCAAATTCTGGGCCGACGACGCCGGCCACCGGGTGGCCCACACCGCCGTACACGTGCACGGCGGGGTCGGCCTGGACACCTCGCACCCGGCGCACCGGTACTTCCTGCGCGCCAAGGCGAACGAGTTCACCTACGGCTCGGCCCCGGTGGTCCTGGACCAGTTGGGCGACCTGATCGCGGCCGGCGCCCTCGGGTGAACGAGCCCGCGGTCACCGACCGCCGCACGCTGACCGAACTGCTGGCCCCGCTCGTCGGGGTCACCGATCGCGGCGTGCACGCCGGCGACGAGTTCGTCTCGTGGCGCGACCATCTGGCAGCCAGTGCGCTGCGGGTGGTCGCGCTGCGGGCGCTGCTCCACCCGGCTCGGCCCCCGCACGTGGGGGTCCTCCTTCCGAACACCCCGGAGTTCAGTTACCTGTTCGGCGCGGCCGCGTTCGGCGGCTGCGTGCTGGTGGGCCTGAATCCCACCCGCCGCGGGGCGGCGTTGATCGCCGACGTCAAGCGGTCGGATTGCCAGGCGGTGCTGGTGGATGCGTCCACCCGCGACCTGCTCGGCGACGACCTGGCCGCTTCCGGAGTGCCGGTGATCGACGTCGACGGCCCCGTCTGGCAGGACCTGCTGGCGACGGCCGCCGCTGACGTTCCGCCGGGTCCACCCGCGGTGCCGCAGGCCGATCCGGACGACCTGGTGATGCTGATCTTCACCTCCGGCACCACCGGGGACCCGAAGGCCGTGCGCTGCAGTCAGCGCAAGTTCGCCGCCGCCGGGAAGATGCTCGCCCATCGCTTCCGCATCGGCGCCGACGACGTGGTGCACCTGGCCATGCCGATGTTCCACTCCAATGCCCTGATCGCGGGCTGGTCGGTGGCCGCGGCAGGCGCGGCGTCGATCGTTCTGCGAAAGCGCTTCTCCGCCAGTGGTTTCGGCGCCGATCTCCGGCGCTACGGCGTGACGTACGCGAACTACGTCGGCAAGCCGCTGCACTACATCCTGGCCACGCCCGAACAGCCCGACGACGCGCAGACGTCGTTGCGCATCATGTACGGCAACGAGGCCACCGCCGCCGATCGCGCCGAGTTCGCCCGTCGCTTCGGCGCCCGGGTGATCGACGGTTTCGGCTCCACCGAGGGCGGCGTGGCGATCACGCGGACCCCGGAGACGCCCGACGATGCGCTCGGTCCGCTGCGCGAGCCGGTGGCCGTCGTGGATCCGGCGACCGGCCGACCGGTCGCGGTGGGCGAGGTCGGCGAGATCGTCAACAGCTCCGGACCGGGCCTGTTCGACGGCTACTACCGCGACGACGCGGCCACCGAGGACCGCCTCCGCGGCGGCATGTACCGCACCGGCGATCTCGGCTGGGTGGACGACGGCGGCTTCGTGCACTTCGCCGGCCGCCTCGGCGACTGGCTGCGCGTGGACGGGGAGAATCTCGGCACCGCGCCCATCGAGCGGGTTCTGCAGCGCCATCCGGCGGTGCAGCACGCGCTGGTCTTCGGCGTCGTCGCCGAGATCGGCGACGAGGTGGGCGCACTGCTCGTCGCGCCCGGCCTGGACCGCGTCGACTTCCTGGATTTCCTTGCGGCACAAGACGATCTGGGTCCCAAGCAGCACCCGACGCAGGTGTGGCTGGTGGACGAACTCCGCGAGACCGCGACGTTCAAGACCTCCCGCGCCGGCCTCACCGCCACCCTCGGCGAACCCGACTGGTGGCTCTGACCGCGCCCGCTCCCTGAGCCACATCGTCGCTCCCTGAGCCCATCGAAGGGTCCGCTCCCGCGAGACGTCTCCGTTGCCGCGAAAGCATTCCGCTCCCGCGGGCCTTCTCCAGGCCCGCGGGAGCGGAATCGTCTCGCGGGAACGACGGTCCCGCCACCGGTGTCAGCCCAGCGACTTGTCCATCCGGGCCACGGCCTCGGTGTACTCGGCGACCATGTCGGCGATCATGTCCGCCACCGGCACGATGTCGTTGCAGCGGCCCACGATCTGACCGGCCGGCATGGCGACCACCTCGGGGTCGTCGCTCACCGAGATGCGCGCGTGCGCCTCGCCGACGAGCAGGTTCTGCAGCGGCATCGGCAGTGCGTCGGGCGCCCCCTCGGCCTCCCAGGCCTGCGTCCACTTGGTCTTGAGCAGACGCGCGGGCTTGCCCGAGTAGATCCGGCTGCGCACGGTGTCGCGCGAGGTGGCCTTCAGGAGCGCCTTCTGGACGGTCGACGGTCCGTCGCCGGATGCGCCCAGCTTGTACTCGGCGGCGGTGAGCCAGTAGGTGCCCATCCACACGCCCTGCGCGCCCAGCGCCAGCGCCGCGGCCATCTGGCGGCCGCTGCCCACGCCGCCGGCAGCGAGCACCGGGGCCGAGCCCACGGCGTCGACCACCTCGGGCCACAGCACCATCGAGGTGACCTCACCGGTGTGGCCGCCGCCCTCGTAGCCCTGAGCGATGACGATGTCGACGCCCGCGCTCACGTGGTTCAGCGCGTGGTGGGTGGAGCCGGCCAGCGCGGCGACGGCGACGCCGTTCTCATGCGAGAGCGCGATGACGTCGTCGGGCGGCGAGCCCAGCGCGTTGGCGATCAGCTTGATCTGGCCGTACTTGCGGGCGTGCTCCATGGAGACGTCGACGTGCGAGCGGGCCACCGAGTGCAGCCAGCCGAGGACGCCGGTGTTGATGCGGTCCTCGCCCTCCGGCAGCGGCGGGACGCCGAGGTCGTCGAGCGTGCGCTCCACGAAGGCCCGGTGCTCAGGCGGGATCATCGAGTCCAGGTCCACCTTGGAGCCCTCGGTGGGGATCTTGGCGGGCATCACGACGTCGACGCCGAAGGGCTTGCCGTCGGTGTTCTCGTGCATCCACTCGAGGACCTCGTCGAGCTCGCCCGGGTCGTTGAAGCGGACACAGCCGAGGACGCCCAGGCCGCCGGCGCGGCTGATGGCCGCGGCGACGTCCTGGCTCGGCGTGAAGCCGAAGATGGGGTAGTCGATGCCGAACTTCTCGGTGAGTGCGGTACGGATCTTGGGTGCGGTCATTTCACACTTTCGTTGCGGTATTGCCGGGGGTGGAGCTGTCATCGGGGTCGCGGGAGGCGGCGATCTCCGCCGCCCAGCGATAGTCGGGTTTGCCTGCGGGAGAGCGCTTCACGACCTCGACGAACCAGACGCTGCGCGGGCACTTGTAGCCGGCGAGCTCGGTGCGAACGGTCGCGTTCAGGTCGTTCAGGGACGGGCGGGCGCCGTCGCGGGTGGCGATCACGGCGGCCACGCGCTGGCCGAAGCGGTCGTCGGGCACGCCGACCACCACGGTGTCGAGCACGGCGGGATGGCCCTTGAGCGCGGCCTCGACTTCCTCCGGGAAGACCTTCTCGCCGCCGGTGTTGATCGAGCCCGAGCCGCGGCCCAGCATGGTGATGGTGCCGTCGGCTTCGAGGACGGCGTGGTCGCCGGGCAGCGAGTACCGCACGCCGTCGTAGACCACGAAGGTCTTCGCGGACTTGACCGGATCGCCGTGGTAGCGCAGCGGGATGTGGCCGGAGCGGGCCAGCACGCCGACTTCCCCGCTGCCGGGGGTCACCGGGGTGCCGTCCTCGCGGAGGACGTGGGTCTCCGGGTCGGCCTTGACCGTCGGCGCGCCGACGCGGCTCTTGCCCTTGACCGCCATGCCCATGCCGCCGAAACCGGTCTCCGAGGAGCCGATGGCGTCGACGATCACCGCGTTCGGGAAGCGTTCGAGGTAGCGGTCCTTGACCGCGGGTGAGAAGAGCGCGGCCGACGAGGCCACCGAGACCACGGTGGAGGTGTCGTAGTCGCGCTCGTCCAGGGCGTCGATCATCGGGCGAGCCATGGCGTCGCCGGTGATGAAGACGACGTTGACCCCGTGGTCGGCGACGGCCTGCCAGATGGCGTGCGGCTCGAACTCCGGGTAGACCACCGCTTTGCCGCCGGCGAACAGCGACTGGAAGATGGCCCACTGGCTGCCGCCGTGGATGAACGGCGGTATCGCGAACCGCACCAGCTGCCCGGAGTCGGCGCCGGTGCGCGCGTGCTCCCACTCGTCCTCGATGGGGCGGCCGCTGTACCAGTCGATGCCGCCGCCGAGGACGCGCCAGACGTCCTCCTGCCGCCAGACGACGCCCTTGGGCTTACCCGTGGTGCCGCCGGTGTAGAGCATGTACAGGTCGTCGTTGGTGCGCTCTTCGAAATCCCGGTCCGTGCGGCCGCGCGCGAGAACGTCCTCGTAGCGGTGTCCGTCGTCGTCGATCGCCGGGGTCTCGTCGTCGATCACGATGCGCGCGGTGATCGCGGTGGGCGTTTTCGATAACACGTTCAGCACGCGGTCGGTGTACTGCTGCTCGTGGATGAGCACCTTCATCCCGGAGTCGGTGAACAGGTGCTCCAGCTCGTGCTCCACGTACCGGTAGTTGACGTTCGCCATCACCGCGCGGGCCTTGAAGATGGCCAGCATCGCCTCGACGGCTTCGATGGTGTTTCTGCTGTACAGGCCCACCGCATCGCCGGGCTGGACCCCCAGCTCACGCAGGGTGTGCGCCAGCGCGTTACTGCGCTCCTCCAACTCCGCGTAGGTGCGCTTGCGGTCGCCCGATTCCAGCGCGATGCGCTCGGGCATCAGGTCGACGGCGTGCTCGAAGAGGTCCCCAATGGTGTAGGCCATGCACTAAAACTAGAACGTGTTACTGTGCGCGGCAAGTGATTGACCAAGGAGGTCTCCATGTCCGATACTGCCCCCGAGTGCCTCGTCGAGAAGCGCGGGCACGTTCTCATCATCACGATGAACCGCCCCGAGGCGCGCAACGCGCTCTCCAGCGAGATGATGCGCATCATGGAAGCGGCCTGGGACCAGGTCGACGCCGATCCCGACATCCGCGTCGCGATCCTGACCGGAGCCGGCGGCTACTTCTGCGCCGGCGCCGACCTCAAGGCGATGAACCGTTCCGCGCCCGGCGACTCGTTCGCCAAGGGCGGCTGGGATCTGACCAAGCTCCCCGCTCTCCTCAAGGGACGACGTCTCACCAAGCCGCTGATCGCCGCGGTGGAGGGCCCGGCCATCGCCGGCGGCACCGAGATCCTGCAGGGCACCGACATCCGCGTCGCCGCCGAGAGCGCCAAGTTCGGTGTCTCCGAAGCCAAGTGGGGCCTGTTCCCGCTGGGCGGCAGCGCCGTGCGCCTGGTTCGCCAGATTCCGTACACCATCGCCTGCGACATCCTGCTGACCGGCCGGCACATCACCGCCGCCGAGGCCAAGGAGTACGGCCTGGTCGGTTACGTCGTACCCGACGGCACCGCGCTGGACAAGGCCCTGGAGATCGCCGACCAGATCGCCGCCAACGGCCCCCTCGCCGTGCAGGCCATCCTCAAGACCATCCGCGACAGCGAAGGCCTGCACGAGGAAGAGGCCTTCAAGATCGACGCCGAGCTGGGCGCGAAGGTCTTCCAGTCGGCCGACGCCAAGATCGGCCCCCGCTCCTTCGCCAACAAGGAGAAGCCGGTCTTCACGGGCCAGTAGTCGCCCGCCCTGCCGGCTGAGCTGGTTCTCGCCGGCTGAGCTTGACCCCGCCGGCGGAGCTTGCGGTCCCTGAGCTTGTCGAAGGGTCGAAGCCCCGCCGATCTCGGCTCGCTCAGTCGTTCTCCGTTCGCCCCGCCGGTCTAGACCGACGGGGCGAACGCATTTCGACAGCTCGAGCCCTCCGCGCTCCTCTCATGGCAAGACGAGAAGACCCTTCGACGAGGTCAGGGAGCGGGCGAGGTCAGACGCCGTCGACCAGGGTGCCCAGCGCCTCGATGGTCGGCACGTCGCGGGCGGTGACCATCAGGGTGGTGACGCCGGAGGCCTCCCAGTCGCCGATCTGCGAGCGCACTTCGTCGGCGGTGCCGAGCAGCATGGTCTCGCGGACCATCTCGTCGGGCACCGCGGCGACGGCCTCGGCCTTACGGCCGGCTTGGAACAGACGGCCGATGTCAGCGACGGCCTCGCCGTAGCCCATCCGCGTGTACAGCTCGGCGTGGAAGTTCCGTTCCTTGGCGCCCATGCCGCCGACGTACAGGGCGGTCGACGGCCGGTAGCGATCCAGTGCGGCGGCGACGTCGTCGGTGATGACGCACTGCACGGTGGCGGCCACCTCGAAGTCCTCGCGGGAACGACGCGCACCGGGGCGCGCGAAGCCTTCGTCGAGCCACTCGTTGTACTGCCCGGCCATGCGCGGGGAGAAGAAGATGGCGAGCCAGCCGTCGGCGATCTCCGCGGTCTGCGCCACATTCTTCGGCCCCTCCGCGCCGAGCCAGATCGGGATGTCCGCGCGCAGCGGGTGGGTGATCGGCTTTAGCGGCTTGCCCAGTCCGGCGGAGCCGGCGGCGTCGGCGGGCAGCGGCAGCGGGTAGTGCGGTCCGGCGCTGGTCACCGGTGCCTCACGGGCCAGGACGTCGCGCACGATCCGCACGTACTCGCGCGTGCGGGCCAGCGGCTTCTCGAAGGGCTGGCCGTACCAGCCCTCCACCACCTGCGGACCGGAGACGCCGAGCCCGATGATGTGCCGACCGCCGGAGAGATGGTCCAGGGTCAGCGCGGCCATCGCCAACGAGGTCGGCGGTCGCGCGGACAGCTGTGCCACCGCGGTGCCGAGGCGCACCCGCGAGGTGGCGGCTCCCCACCACGCCAGCGGGGTGTACGCGTCCGAGCCCCACGACTCCGCGGTGAACACCGAATCGAAGCCGACGTCCTCGGCCGCGCGGATCAGCGCGGCGGCCTCCGTCATCGGGCCCGCGCCCCAATAGCCCAGTTGCAGACCAAGTTTCATTCTCATCCTCCGGTGATGTGCTTGCACGCCATACTAGAACCTGTTCTAATTCGAAAGTGACCACCAGCGCATCGACACCACACGTGCCATCGAGCCCGCAAGTCGAGGTCCCCCTTCCCACCACGAAGATCCTCGAATCCGAGCTCGCCATCTCCTTCGACTACACCCGCTCCCTCGGACCGGTGCTCTCGCCGTTCGCCCTCGCCCTGCGCGACGGCCGCATCCTCGGCGGACGCACCTCCGACGGCCGCACCCTGGTCCCGCCGGTCGAGTTCGACCCGGCCACCGGCCAGCCCACCACTGAACTGGTCGAGGTGGGCAACAGCGGCACCGTCGTCAGCTGGTCCTGGCAGCCGGAACCGATTGTCGGACAGGCGCTTTCGAAGCCGTTCGCCTTCGCTCTGATCAAGCTCGACGGCGCCGACGGCGCTCTCCTGCACGTGGTCGACGTCGACGGTCCCGAGCAGATGTCCACCGGCATGCGCGTGCACGCCACGTGGCGGCCGGTCCGCACCGGCCGTATCGACGACATCGCCGCCTTCGTGCCCGGGGACGCACCGTCGGACGCGGTCAACAGCCCCGACGCCGAATCGATCGCCGACGCCGACGGCAACGTCGTCATCACCACCCCGATCGCGCTGTCGGTGATGCACGCTGCCACCGAGGTGGAGTCCTGGTATCTCGAGGGCCTCAAGAGCGGCAAGCTGCTCGGCGGCCGCGTCGCGACCGGCGAGGTGTACTTCCCGCCGCGCGTGGCCAGCCCGGCCGACGGCTCGCACACCACCGGACAGGTGGAGCTCGCCGACACCGGCACCATCACCACCTTCTGCATCGTCAACGTCCCGTTCCTGGGCCAGCAGATCAAGCCGCCGTACGTGGCCGCCTACGTGCTGCTCGACGGCGCCGACATCCCGTTCCTGCACCTGATCCTGGACACCCCCGCCGAAGACGTCCGCATGGGCATGCGCGTCAAGGCCGTGTGGCGTCCGGAGTCCGAGTGGGACCACACCCTGCGCAATGTCAGTCACTTCGCACCGAGCGGCGAGCCTGACGCGCCGTTCGAGTCGTACCGGAACCACCTGTAGAGGAGGCGTACCCATATGAGTCAGTCAGAACTGCCGAAGATCGCCATCGTGGGGTTTGCGCACAGCCGCAAGGTGCCCTCCACCACCGGCACCACCAACGGTGTCGAAATGCTGATGCCCTGCTTCAACCACCTCTACTCCGAGCTCGGCCTCACCCGGTCGGACATCGACTTCTGGTGCAGCGGATCGTCGGATTACCTTGCGGGACGGGCGTTCTCGTTCATCTCCGCGATCGACGCCATCGGCGCCGTGCCGCCGATCAACGAGTCGCATGTCGAGATGGACGGCGCCTGGGCGCTGTACGAGGCGTGGATCAAGATCCTGACCGGCGAGGTCGACATCGCCTTGGCCTACGGCTTCGGCAAGGCCTCCGCGGGCAACTCGGACAAGACCCTCGCGCTGCAGACCGACCCGTACACGGTCGCTCCCCTGCTGCCCGACGCCCGGTCGATGGCCGGCCTGCAGGCACGCGCCGGGCTGGACGCCGGCACCTGGACCGAGCGGGACATGGCCGAGGTGGCCGCCCGCACCCACGGCGGCGACGTCGAGGAACTGCTGGCCACCGCCTACGTGGCCGATCCGCTGCGCGCGCACGACATCGCGCCGTACGCGGATGCCGCCGCCGCGGTCATCATCGCCACCGAGGAGAAGGCCCGCGAACTGGTCGCCAACCCGGCGTTCATCACCGGCTGGGATCACCGGATCGACAGCCCCACCTTCGGCGCCCGCGACCTGACCGTGTCGCCGTCGACGGCTCTGGCCGGCGACAACGCCTTCGGCGATCGCAGCCGCGCGGTGGACGTCGCCGAGATCGACGCCGCCTACACCCACCAGGAGCTGATCGTGCGCAACGCGCTGCGACTCCCGGACTCGGTGCGCATCAACCCCTCGGGCGGAGCCCTCACCGGCAACTCGCTCTTCTCCAACGGCCTGCAGCGGATCGGCTATGCCGCGCAGGCCATCCTCACCGGTGAGGCGCAGACCGCGCTGGCGCACGCCAGCAGCGGGCCGATGCTTCAGCAGAACATGGTCGTGACACTCGCAGGAGGCGAGAACTGATGGGACGCAATCGTTCTGCGGTGCTGGGCACCGGGCAGACCAAGTACGTGGCCAAGCGCACCGACGTCACCATGGCGGGCATGATCCGCGAGGCGATCGACCGCGCGCTGGTCGACGCGCAGGTGACGATGGACGAGATCGACGCCATCGTCATCGGCAAGGCGCCGGACCTCTTCGAAGGCTCGATGATGCCGGAGCTGGCGATGGCCGAAGCCATCGGCGCCGTGGGCAAGCAGATGATCCGCGTGCACACCGCGGGTTCGGTCGGCGGTTCCACCGCCATCGTCGGCTCGTCGATGGTCTCCTCCGGCGTGCACCGCCGCGTGCTGGCCGTGTCGTGGGAGAAGCAGTCCGAATCCAACGCGATGTGGGCGCTCTCCATCGCCGTGCCGTTCACCATGCCGGTCGGCGCGGGCGCGGGCGGCTTCTTCGCCCCGCACGTGCGCGCCTACATCAACAACTCGGGCGCACCCGGGCACATCGGCGCGATGGTGGCCGCCAAGGACCGCCGCAACGGCGCCAAGAACCCTCTCGCCCACCTGCACCAGCCCGACCTCACCGTCGACAAGGTGATGGCTTCGCAGATGCTGTGGGATCCGATCCGCTACGACGAGACCTGCCCGTCGTCCGACGGCGCCTGCGCCGTGGTGATCGGCGACGAAGCCGCCGCCGACGCCGCGATCGCCGACGGCCGGTCGGTCGCGTGGGTCCATGCCACCGCCATGCGCACCGAGCCGCTGAGCTACAGCCACCGCAACGTGGTGAGCCCGCAGGCCGGTCGGGATGCGGCTGCCGCGCTGTGGCGCGACGCCGGGATCACCAACCCGCTCGAAGAGATCGACGCGGCCGAGATCTACGTGCCGTTCTCCTGGTTCGAGCCGATGTGGCTGGAGAACCTCGGCTTCATGCCAGAGAACGAGGGTTGGAAGCTCACCGAGGCCGGCGAGACCGAGATCGGCGGCAAGCTGCCGGTCAACGCCTCCGGCGGCGTGCTCAGCTCCAACCCGATCGGCGCCTCCGGCATGATCCGGTGCGCCGAGGCCGCCATCCAGGTGATGGGTAAGGCCGGCGACCACCAGGTCGAAGGCGCCCGCAAGGCCTTCGGCCACGCCTACGGCGGCGGCTCGCAGTACTTCTCCATGTGGGTGGTCGGGGCCGACAAGCCGTAACCCTCCCGAGCTCCCAGCGGGCTCAGCGCGGAACAACCAGCGAGGCGGCATCCACTCCGATGCCGTCTCGCTGCTTTGGTGAATCCCCCTCGGCCGCAGCCGAAGTCGAATCCGGCCGACAGATTCTCAGCCCCCGCTCAACATACGGACCTCGGTCCGGTTTATGCTTGTGACTCCATTCCCACAATCAAGGAGTTCGCCCGTGCCGACATCAGCGCAGACACAGTCCATCGCCACCACGATCGCGCGCATCATCCTGGGCGTCATCTTCTTCGCCCACGGCTGGCAGAAGTTCTTCCAGACCGGCATCGGCAATGTCGCCACCGGCTTCGAAGCCATGGGCGTCCCGGCACCCACCTTCTCCGCCTGGTTCGCCGGCATCGTCGAGCTGGTGGGCGGCGCGGCGCTGATCATCGGCCTGGCCGTCCCGGTGGCGGCGATCCTGCTGATCATCGACATGGCCGGCGCCATCATCACCACCCACCTGGACCAGGGCTTCTGGAACGGCGACGGCGGCTACGAATTCAACCTGGCCCTCATCGCCGGCCTGATCGCCGTCGGCTTCGTCGCCCAGGGCCCGCTGTCGGTCGACGGCAACGTGCTCGGCAAGCGCACCGGCAGCTAGACACGCCAACGCGAAAGGCCCCCGTCCAACTTGCGGCCGAGATCTCCGTGCCGTTCTCCTGGTTCGAGCCGATGTGGCTGGAGAACCTCGGCTTCATGCCGGAGAACGAGGACTGGAAGCTCACCGAAGCCGGCGAGGCGGCATCCACTCCGATGCCGCCTCGCTCCGTTCGTAGCCCGAGAATCGATATGCGGCCGGACAAGTCCTACCGCATAGTCACGGACACCCTAGATTTCCTGCAGGTGCCATCGAAGTCGCTCAGCAAACCCCGGACAGTTCGATCTCTCGAGCACATCCACGAGATTGACGCCTCCACAGGGATACCTTGAGGACCAATAGTCGAGTTGCGACTTCGCGACGTTGCGAACGCATTGCGGACCGCTACCGTCCACCAGCATGAAGAATTCGTCGGGGTGATAGATCTCGTACGGCAGGCTGTCGCGCTGGTCCTGTGTCAACGTCGTGAAACCTTTGTCGGCAGTGAGGACGATATCCACTCCGGCCGAGACCGCTGCCGCATGCACGTGCTCGTCGTTGGGATCCTTGCCGAGGTACCGCGCGTCATCGGCCGACTCGAAATTCTCGACGCGATAGTCGAGATTCTCGCTGATCACATCGTGCACCCGACGCGTCAAATGCCCTGGTGCGGATGGCTTTTCACGCCGCAGAGTGTAAACCACCTCGGCAATCACGTCCTCCGTGGCACACAGTGCGAACATGCCCTCAGCTTCCCCACGAAGAAGGAACAACCAATCCCGCAGCGTCCTTGACCGGAGAACGTTCGCATCGACGAAGACCTGAGTGGCACTCACAAGCCGCACACTACCCAGCGCTGCAGAAAATCAGAACGATTCCAGCTCTTCGTCGAGTGCCCGCAAGTCCGCAAACGCCTTGCGTCGCCGTTCTCGCCGAATTCTTTTGAGCTCTAAAACATCCTCGAGACGCACACGGTGGTGGGTGCCGACCTTGTGTGACGCCAACTCGCCACGCTGGATCATCTTCATGACCGCCGGCCGAGAGACTCCGAGCTGGTCTGCCGCCACAGTCGTCGTCAGTTCCTCCGGCAGACGTTCGACGGAGATCTTGGCGCCGTCAGCCACTGCCTCGACCACCGAGACGATCACCGCCACCAGCTCCTTAGGCACGGCGATCATGCGCTGCTCACCGTCGGAGACAGCGAGTGAAGAGAGATCCTCGCCGACCTCAGCCAGCAAGCGTTGCGCGTACTCCTGCTCGCGACCTTCCACCAGGACACTCCGAGTCTTCACAGCCATCTCATTCACCTTCCAGATCGGCTACACCTGCAACCGTAACCAGTTGCGCTTGTGAACGCAACTCGAATTCGCTCGGCCCAACTCGATCCAACCCAGCCCCAAAACGTTCAAGCCCCCGCCAGCGAGGCGAGGGCTTGAACGTAATTCGACGATGCCAGACTAGGCCGGGCGCAGCGACTCCATGGTCTTCTGCACTTCCCAGAAGGCCCGCAGGGCCGCCAGGTTGCCGTCAGCGTCCGCCTTGTAGGTGAAGACGCCTTCGGCCTCGGTGATGTGGCCGGCGATGTGGGTGACGATCTTGCCGATGTAGGCGACCTCGTCGCCGCAGATGATCTCCTTGTCGAAGACGAAGTCGATCTTCTCGGTGGTACCGATGGTCTTGTCCCAGAACTCGGAGAGCGCCTGGGCGCCACGGTGACCGACGCCGGCCTCGTCGAACATCGACGGTCCGACGGGATCTTCGACGATCCCGTCGGCCGCGAAGTTCGCCAGCCATGCGTCCTTGTCACGCGCGGCCACGGCCTCGCGGGAGCGACGGCCGGCCACGACGGCCGGGTTGTTCTCCCGATCGATGTTCAGGTAGGGCGGCAGCTGCGCCGCCACACCGTCACTTGACGCCATAGTCGACCTGGAGTTCCTTGATGCCGTTGATCCAGCCGTGGCGCAGACGACGCGGCTGCTCGAGCTTGGTGATGTCGGGCACCAGATCGGCCAGCGCGTTGAACATCAGGCTGATCTCCATGCGGGCCAGGTTGGCGCCCACGCAGAAGTGGGTGCCGTTGCCGCCGAAGCCCAGGTGCGGGTTGGGGTCGCGCATGATGTTGAAGGTGTACGGATCGTCGAAGACGTCTTCGTCGAAGTTGGCCGAGCCGTAGAACAGGCCGACGCGCTGGCCCTTCTTGATCAGCTGACCGTCGATCTCGACGTCGTTCTTGGCGGTGCGCTGGAAGACGTTCACCGGGGTGGCCCAGCGGACGATCTCGTCGATCGCGGTGGCCGGGCGCTCCTTCTTGAACAGCTCCCACTGATCGGGGTTGTCCAGGAAGGCGTTCATGCCGTGCGTGATCGCGTTACGCGTGGTCTCGTTGCCGGCCACGGTCAGCAGGATGAAGAAGAAGCCGAACTCGGCCTCGTCCAACGCGTGACCGTCGACGTCGGCGTTGACCAGGGTGGTCACGATGTCGTCGGCCGGGCACTTGCGACGCGCTTCGGCCATGTTGTAGCCGTAGCCGAGGATCTCCGCCGACGCGGTCATCGGGTCGGTGGTGAACTCCGGGTCGTCGGCGTTCATCATCGAGTTGGACCAGTCGAACAGCTTGACGCGGTCGGCCTCGGGCACACCGAGCAGGTCGGCGATGGCTTCGAGCGGCAGGTCGACGGCGACCTGGTGCACGAAGTCACCCTTGCCGGACTCGGCGGCGGCCTTCACGATGCGGCGCGCCGAAGCGTCGAGCTTCTCCTCCAGCGCACCGACGGCCTTCGGGGTGAAGGCACGCGAAACGATCTTGCGCTTCTGGGTGTGCTCCGGCGGATCCTGGTTGATCAGGATCGCCTTGGTGACGTCGATCTGGTCCTGGGACATGTCGTCCTCGAAGCGGATGATCGCGCCGTTCTCGGCGGTCGACCAGTCGGCCGCGTTCTTCGAGATGTCGCGAATGTCCTTGTGTCGCGAGATCACCCAGTAGCCGCCGTCATGGAAGCCGCCACCCTTGCCGGGCGCCTGCTCGTTCCACCAGACCGGCGCGGTCTTACGCAGCTCGGCGAACTCCGCGATCGGAATGCCCTGTTCGAGCAGGTCCGGATTGGTGAAGTCCCAACCTTCCTGCTCCATGAACGGGCACTTTCCCTGCGAATCGGACGCCGCGGCACCATTCATCATCTGGGTCACGCCTCCACCTCTATCCACATCCGGCAGTTCTCCGAATGAGAACTGGTTACAGTTTTGGTACTGACGACTGTGCCACACTGCTTGAAAGGTGACAAGAACCTGTTCTAGTTTTGTGGATATTCTCAGTTTCCACCCTTCAGGAAGGCACATCATGGGCGACCCGGTAATCGTCGAAGCGGCACGGACCCCGATCGGCAAGCGCAACGGCTGGCTCTCCGGCCTGCATGCCGCGGAGATCCTCGGCGCAGCTCAGACCGGTGTGATCGAACGCGCTGGCATCGATCCGCTCCTGGTGGAGCAGGTGATCGGCGGCGCCGTGATGCAGGTCGGCGAACAGGGCAACAACGTCACCCGCACCGCATGGCTGCACGCCGGCCTGCCCTGGCAGACCGGTGCCACCACCGTCGACTGCCAGTGCGGCTCGGCCCAGCAGGCCACCCACCTGATCGCCGGCCTGATCTCCACCGGCGCCATCGACGTCGGCATGAGCTGCGGCGTCGAGTGCATGTCGCACGTGCCCCTCGGCGCCAACGTCGGTACCCACGCGGGCCCGCGTCGCCCGGAGTCGTGGAGCATCGACATGCCCGACCAGTTCGCCGCCGCCGAGCGCATCGCGGAACGACGGGGCATCACCCGCGCCGAGGTCGACGCCCTGGGCGTGCGCAGCCAGCAGAACGCCAAGCGCGCCTGGGAGGAGGGTCGGTTCGACCGCGAGGTGCTGACCATGACCGCACCCGAGCGCACCCGCGAGGGCGAGCTCACCGGCGAGACGCTCACCGTGAACCGCGACCAGGGCCTGCGCGAGACCACCCTGGAGACCCTCAGCGCGCTCAAGTCGGTCGTCGAAGGCGGCATCCACACCGCCGGCACGTCGTCGCAGATCTCCGACGGCGCCGCCGCCGTGCTGATCATGGATTCCGACCGCGCCCGCGAGCTGGGGCTCACCCCGCGCGCACGTATCAAGTCGCAGGCCCTCGTCGGCGCCGAGCCGTACTACCACCTCGACGGCCCGGTGCAGGCCACCGAGCGCGTGCTCGCCAAGTCCGGCATGAGCATGTCCGACATCGACCTCGTCGAGATCAACGAGGCCTTCGCCGCGGTGGTCCTGTCGTGGGCGCGCGTGCACAACCCGGACATGGACAAGGTGAACGTCAACGGCGGCGCGATCGCCCTCGGCCACCCGGTCGGCAGCACCGGCGCCCGCTTGATCACCACCGCTCTGCACGAGCTCGAGCGCAGCGATCAGCAGACCGCGCTGGTCACCATGTGTGCCGGCGGCGCCCTGTCGACCGCCACGATTCTGGAGCGCATCTAACCGCCATGGACCCGCAGAACCGACCCGCCCAACTGGACTCCCCGATCGTCGCGACCCTCATCAAGGTCGGCTCCCGCCTGAACACCGGCATGTACCGGCTGTCCGGCGGACGACTCGGCAACCGGTGGCGGGTCGGTGCGGGCCTGCGCAAACCCGCGCCGGTCTGCCTGCTGACCACCACGGGCCGCAAGAGCGGACAGCCGCGGACCGCGCCGCTGATCTACCTGCGCGAGGGCGACGCCTTCGTCGTCGTCGCGTCGCAGGGCGGACTGGCGAACCACCCGGCCTGGTATCTGAACCTCGTCGCGAACCCGGACGTGGAGATCCAGCTCGGCCGCGACAAGTATCCCCTCCGTGCCCGCACCGCCACCGGCGCGGAGCGAGAAGCGTTGTGGGCCAAGCTCGTCGACGTCTACGCCGACTACGACACCTATGACGCATGGACCGAGCGAGACATCCCGGTGGTGGTCTGCGAACCACGGCCTTAACGCCCATGCCTCGGCCCGACGCGCACGCGTAGGGTCGAGGCATGAGCAGGTCCGACCCCCGCGACCTCGCCGACCGCGCCGAGGTCGTCGAGCTGCTCGGCGATTTCTATCTCCGGGCCTTCGCCGACGACTTGCTCGGCCCGGTTTTCGTCGACATCGCGCAGATGGACCTGTCCAAGCATCTGCCCGCCATCACCGATTTCTGGTGCAAGGCGATCCTCAAAGAGGGCGAGTACCGCAACAACGTCTTCGAGCCGCACCGCGAGCTGCACCAGCTCGCGCACTTGGAGCCTCGTCATTTCGAACGCTGGCTGACGTTGTGGCACACCACGATCGACGATCGGCACGCCGGCCCCAAGGCTGATCTCGCCAAACTCCAGGGCGCCCGCATCGCCTACTCGATGTGCCGGATGCTGACCGGTGAACTCGCCACGCCCATCGCCGACTGGCTCGAGGCCACCGGCCATCAGCTCGGCGTACACAGCCCGCACCGCCAGGCGGTGCGGACCGGGCCGCCCCGGCGCACCGCACGCCCCAGAAGCTGACGTGCGGCGCCGCGAGTCAGGCGAACTCGTAGGTCAGGCGAACTGTGCCCGCAACGCCTTCTTGTCCGGCTTGCCCAGCCCGGTCAGCGGCAGCGCGTCGATGTAGACGACGGTCTTGGGCGACTGCACGGCGCCCTTGCGGTCCTTGACCGCCGACTGGATCGCCGCGGTCACCGCGGCGCGACCGGCGTCGTCGGCCTCCTCGCGGAGCACCACCACCGCGGTCACCGCCTCGCCCCACTTCTCGTCGGGCACACCGATCACGCCGACCTGCGCGACGGCCGGATGCTCGGCGATCACGTCTTCCACTTCGCGCGGGAAGACGTTGAAGCCGCCGGTGACGATCATGTCCTTGGTGCGGTCGACGATGTACCAGAAGCCGTCGGCATCTTCGCGCGCGACGTCGCCGGTGCGCAGCCAGCCGTCGCGGAAGGCCTCGGCGGTCTGCTCCGGCAGCCCCAGGTAGCCGCCGGCCAGCAGCGGACCGGACACGCAGATCTCGCCCGGCTCGCCCTGCGGGACCCGATTGCCCTCGTCGTCGAGCAGCGCGGTGCGCAGGAACGCCGACGGCCGACCGCAGCTGGCCAGACGTTCCGGGGTGTGCTCGTCCTTGCGGAGGTAGCTGATCACCATGGGTGCCTCGGACTGTCCGAAGTACTGCGCGAAGATCGGCCCGAAGCGTTCGATGGCCTCGCCCAGCCGCACCGGGTTGATCGCGGAGGCGCCGTAGTAGACGGTCTGCAGCGAGCTCAGGTCGCGGGTCTTCGAGTCCGGGTGGTCCATCAGCGCGTAGAGCATGGACGGCACCAGCATGGTGGCGGTGATCTTCTCCCGCTCGATGGTCGCCAGCACCTCGGCCGGATCGAACTTGCTCAGCACCACCATGCTGCCGCCCTTCATCAGGGTCGGCACGAAGAAGGCGGCGCCCGCGTGCGAGAGCGGCGTGCACATCAGGAAACGGGGGCGGTCGGGCCACTCCCACTCGGCGAGCTGGATCGACGTCATGGTGGCCATCGCCTGCGCGGTGCCGATAACGCCCTTGGGCTTGCCGGTGGTGCCGCCGGTGTAGGTGATGGAGACGACGTGCTCGGGGTCGAGGATCTTGGCGGTCAGCGGCTGCGCCGCGTACTTGTCCGCCTCGGCGATGATGTCGACGCCGACCTCGGCCAGTTCCGCCGGCACCGGGCCGAGCGTCAGGATCCGCTCCAGGCCGGGCACCTTCTCCAGCAGGCCGACGGCCCGCTCCACGAAGCTGGGCACCGGGTCGATCACCAGCGTGGCGACCCCGGCGTCGTTGAGCACGTACGCGTGGTCGTCGAGCGAGCCGAGCGGGTGCAGCGCGGTACGTCGCCAGCCCTGCGTCTGCCCGGCACCGATGACCAGCAGCACCTCGGGGCGGTTCAACGCGAGCAGCCCCACCGCGGTGCCGGTGCCGGCACCGACCGATTCGAAGGCCTGCACATACCGGCTGATCGCGTCGGCCATCTCGCGACCGGTGAGATCTTGGTCACCGATGCTCAGCACCTGCGCATCCGCATGTCGCTTCAGCGCCGACACCATCAGGTCGCCCAGGTGCACGCCCGTTCGCAGGTACTCGTCAGTCAACTCGTGAGTCACATTCTCAGCCATGCATTCACACTAGAACGTGTTTCAGTTTGACGATAGGGCGGTACGTAAACATCTCGCTACAAGCCCACCGCGCCAGCCGATTTCGGCCTACGATCGAAAGCATGATTGATGTGGACAAGGCGACCGCCCGACGTGAAATGACCGAAGCTCTGCTCACCGCACTGGAGCGTCGACACGAGGTTCTCGACGTCGTGGTCGATTCCGACGACCGCGCCGCCGCCGTGTCCGCGATCGCCGAACTCCTCGGCACCTCGCCGCTCGGCGTCGAAGCCGTGCTGAACATGAGCTTCCACCAGCTCACGAAGGATCAGCGCCGTAAGAACCAGGCCGAGCTCGACGATCTCAACGCCGCGATCACCTTCACCGCCGCCGACCGTCCGGCCGCCGCCGGCGAAACCCTGGATCTCCGCCCGTTCTCCGCCGACGCCGACGAGGACATCCTGTCCGAGCGGACCGAGGAGTTGGGCCTGGCAGCCGACGGCTCCGGTGCCCCCTCCGGCGCACTGTCCGACGAGATCGCCAAGGGCGTGGCGCGCGTGGACAACGAGGACGCCGTCTGGCTCGTGGCCCTCGAAGGCGACGCCAAGGTCGGCCTGGTATTCGGCGAACTGTCCGACGGCGAGGTGGACGTCCGCATCTGGATCCGTCCGGGCCAGCGCAAGCACGGCTTCGGCACCGCAGCGCTCCGCAAGTCGCGCTCGGAGATGGCGATGTACTTCCCGGGCGTCCCCATGGTGGTGCGCGCCCCCGGCGCCTGAGCCCACGAACAACGACAGCGGCGCCGGAACCCCGATCGGGGTTCCGGCGCCGCTGTCGTCGGTCGCTCAGCCGCGAACGGGCGCGGAGAAGGTGGCGATGATCTTCGTGATGCGCCCGACCTCGTCGAAGTCGAAGCTCTCGGTGACCCGCGAGGACAACCGCAGGAACTTCGGCTGCACGTGCACCAGGTAACTGGTGTCGACTCGATCGCCGTCGACGGTCGCGGAGAAGTCGCTGACCTGATGGATGAGCCGGAACTGCGGCCCGAACGTCAGACTGCGGGCGATGTGCCCGCCGCTGCGTCCGGTCTTGATCCCCAGTTCGGTGCGCGTGCAGTCCGGGTGCAGTCGCACGTGGGTCGCATCGTGGCTCACCAGCGCATCGACGTACGCCTTGGCCGCGGCGACCTTGTCGTCGTCAGCGAGCGCCATAGGGCTTGACCTGTGTCGGGGACTTCTCGATCAGGTCGGCGACCGCCGCACCGAGCTCGTCCTGCTCCCAGCGGGCACCCTTGTCGATCGACGCGGCGCGCTGCCAGCCGTCGAGCACCGTGATGACGCCGCCCTCCACCTCGAACAGTCGGCCGGTCACGTCGGCGGAGCCGGGCGAGCCCAGCCAGACCACCAGCGGGGAGATGTTGGCCGGGTCCATGGAGTCGAACGAGCCGTCGGCGGGCGCGGCCATCTGCGCGGCCATCGCGTCGCCGGCGCCCATCGTCATCTGCGTGCGCGCGGCCGGGGCGATGCCGTTGACCGTCACGCCGTAGCCGCCGAGTTCGGCGGCGGCCTGAATGGTCAGCTCGGCGATGGCGGCCTTGGCGGCCGCGTAGTTGCCCTGCCCCACCGAGCCGAAGATGCCCGCACCGGACGAGGTGTTGATGACCCGAGCCTGGCGCGCGTTGCCCGCCTTGGCCTCGCTCCGCCAGTACGCACCGGCGTGCCGCAGCAGGACGAAGTGCCCCTTGAGGTGCACCGCACCACCGAATCCCACTCGTCCTCGGACAGCGAGATCAGCATGCGGTCGCGGACGAAGCCGGCGTTGTTCACCAGCACGTCGAGGCCGCCGAACTCGGCGATCGCCGTGGCGACGATGCGCTCGCCGTCGGCCCAGTCGGCCACGTCGCCGGGCGCGGCCACCGCGCGGCCGCCTGCGGCCACGATCTCCGCGGCCACCGCGGTCGCGGCGTCGGCGGCGTAGTCGTTGACCACCACGGCCGCGCCGTCGGCGGCGAAGGCGAGCGCATGCTCGCGTCCGATGCCCTGGCCGGCGCCGGTGACGATGACGACCCGACCTTCATTTCCCTTGTTACTCAAAGTTTTCCACTCTCTCTTACGGAACTTGTCAGACGTCGTTGCCGGCGTTCGCGGCATCCAGGAAGGCGGGCTTCTCGCCGCCGCCGTGCACGGTCAGCGTGGAGCCGGTGATGAACTCCGCCATCGGCGAGAGCAGGAAGGCCACCGCGTTGCCGATGTCGACCGGCTGCGCCAGGCGGCCCATCGGAATGGTGCGGCCGACGGCGGCGATGCCGTCGTCGTCGCCGTAGTGCAGGTGGGACGCCTCGGTCTGCACCGGACCGGCCACCACCGAGTTGATGCGGACGGCGGGCGCCCACTCGACGGCGAGCGAGGTGGTCAGGTTGTCGAGCCCGGCCTTGGCCGCACCGTAGGCGGCGGTGCCCGGCGACGGCCGGTGGCCGCTGACGCTGGACACGTTGACGATCGCGCCGCCGCCGTCCTGGTTCACCATCACCGCGTGCGCAGCGCGGGCCACGGTCATCGGCGCGAGCAGATTGAGCCCGATGATCTTGGCGGTGTAGTTGTCCGAGGCGTCGGCCGCCATCGCGAACGGCGAGCCGCCCGCGTTGTTCACCACGCCGTCGAGCCGCCCGTGACGGTCCACGATCTCGGCGATCATCGCGGCGACGGCGTCGGGATCGCGCACATCGCACGACAGGAACTCGAAGTCGACGTCGCCCGGGCGGCGCGCACACACCACGGGATGGGCGCCGAGGTCGGCCAGCACCTGCGCGATGCCCGCACCCACTCCGCGCACACCACCCGTGACCAGGACGGTCTTACCAGCGAGGCCGAGTCCGGCCTCGTGCACAGCTTCAGTCATGGTGCTACTCTACCAAACAACCAAGCATTTGCTTGGTGCCGTAATGGAGCCCCGGAAGGAGCCCAGGAGTGCCGATCAGCACCGCCCGTCCCGAGGACGGCATCGTCGTCGTCAATGTCGACTATCCCCCGGTCAACGCCCTGCCCAGCGCCGCCTGGTTCGAGCTGGCCGAGACGATCCTCGCCGCCGGAGCAGACCCGACCACCCACGTCGTGATCCTCACGGCGTCCGGCCGCGGCTTCAACGCCGGCGTCGACATCAAGGAGATGCAGGCGACCGAGGGCTTCGACGCCCTCGTCGGCGCCAACCTGGGCTGCGCCGCAGCCTTCTCCGCCGTGTACGACTGCGCCGTCCCGGTGATCTCCGCCGTGCAGGGCTTCTGCGTGGGCGGCGGCATCGGCCTGGTGGGCAACTCCGACGTGATCGTCGCCGCCGAAGGCGCCGTCTTCGGTCTGCCCGAGGTGGACCGCGGCGCGCTCGGCGCAGCCACGCACCTCGCCCGCCTGGTGCCCACGCACATGATGCGGACGCTGTACTTCACCGCGCAGAACATCAGCGCCGAGCAGCTCGAGCACTTCGGCTCGGTGTACCGCGTGGTGCCCGCCGAGCAGCTGCTCGAGACCGCCCTCGAGGTGGCGCGCAAGATCGCCGTCAAGGACACCCGGGTGATCCGCGCGGCCAAGGCCGCCATCAACAACATCGATCCGGTCGATGTGAAGAAGAGCTACCTGCTGGAGCAGCGGTACACCTACGAACTGAACCTGGCCGGAGTGGCCGACGAGCACCGTGACGCATACGTCGAAACGGGCAAGCCGAAGGGAGAGCGCTGACCATGGCGCGGGATAAGACGAGTTCGCTCGATGAGGTCATCGGCGATCTGGAAGACGGAATGACCATCGGCCTGGGCGGCTGGGGCGGTCGGCGCAAGCCGATGGCGCTGGTCCGCGCCCTGGCCCGGTCCGACCTCAAGGATCTGACCGTGGTGGCCTACGGCGGCGCCGACATCGGCCTGCTGTGCGCGGCCGACAAGGTCAAGCGTGCCTACTACGGCTTCGTGTCCCTGGACTCGGCGCCGTTCTACGACCCGTGGTTCGCCAAGGCCCGCACCACCGGCGCCATCGAATCGCGCGAGATGGACGAGGGCATGATCAAGTGCGGCCTGGAGGCCGCCGCTTCGCGCGTGCCGTTCCTGCCGATCCGCGCCGGCCTCGGCTCGGACGTGTCGGCCTTCTGGGAGGGCGAGCTCAAGACCATCGAGTCGCCGTACCCGGACGCCGACGGCCGCACCCAGACGCTGATCGCCATGCCGGCGCTCAAGCTGGACGCCGCGTTCGTGCACCTGGACATCGCCGACGTTCACGGCAACGCCGCCTACACCGGCATCGACCCGTACTTCGACGACCTGTACCTGGCCGCCGCCGAGCGCCGCTACGTCGAGGTGGACCAGCTGGTCAGCACCGCCGAACTGGTCGACGCCGTGCCGCGCGAGCGCCTGATCGTCAACCGGATGAACGTCGACCGCGTGGTGCACGCCCCCAACGGTGCGCACTTCACCTTCGCCGGCGGCTACGACCGCGACGAGGCCTTCCAGAAGTTCTACGTCGCCTCCGCCGGCGACCCGGAGACCTGGGCCGCCTTCCAGCAGCGGTTCCTCGACGTCGACGAGGCCACCTACCAGAACGAAGTGACCGCGTGGCACGCGGAACAGCAGGAGGAAGCTCGATGAGCGAGAACACCACCGACGCCACCCTGGCCGAGTACTGCGTCACCGCGTGCGCGGACATCTTCACCGGCGCGGGCGAGATCATGGCCTCCCCGATGGCCACCATGCCGCTGCTGGGCGCCCGCCTGGCCCGGCTGACCAATGAGCAGGACCTGCTGATCACCGACGGCAACGCGCTGATCCTGGCCGACACCCCGGCCATCGGCAAGGTGGGCCCGGTCGAAGGCTGGATGCCGTTCCGCAAGGTGTTCGACGTGGTGGCCTCCGGCCGTCGCCACGTGGTGATGGGCGCCAACCAGATCGACCGCTACGGCAACCAGAACCTCTCGGCGTTCGGTCCGCTGCAGCAGCCGACCCGCCAGATGTTCGGTCTGCGCGGCGCGCCCGGCAACACCATCAACCACGCGACCAGCTACTGGGTGCCCAAGCACAGCACGCGCGTGTTCACCGAGACCGTCGACATCGTCTGCGGCGTCGGCTTCGACAAGGTGGATCCGGCGAACCCGGCCTACGACGACCTGAACATCCATCGCGTCGTCACCAATCTGGGCGTCTTCGACTTCGGCGGCCCCGACCACACCATGCGGGCGCTGTCCCTGCACCCGGGCGTCACGCCTGCGCAGGTCGCCGAGAACACCGGCTTCCCGGTCGCCGATCTCGACACCGCCCCGGTCACCGCGGCCCCGACCGCCGAGCAGCTCAAGCTGATCCGCGAGGATCTGGATCCGCGGTCGTTCCGCGACCGTGAGGTCCGCGCATGAGAGCAGCCGCCCTCTCCACCCGCTTCACCGAGATGGTCGGGGTGGAGTACCCGATCGTCCAGACCGGCATGGGCTGGGTCTCCGGTCCGTCGCTGACCGCGGCCACCGCGAACGCGGGCGGCCTGGGCATCCTCGCCTCGGCGACGATGACCTACGCCGAGCTCGAGGGAGCGATCCGCAAGACCAAGTCGCTCACCAACCGACCGTTCGGCGTGAATCTGCGCGCCGACGCGACCGACGCGCCCGAGCGGGTGGATCTGATGATCCGCGAGGGCGTGAAGGTGGCCTCGTTCGCGCTGGCCCCGAAGCCGGAGCTGATCGCCAAGCTCAAGGACGCGGGCTCAGTGGTGGTGCCGTCGATCGGTGCGGCCAAGCACGCGGTGAAGGTGGCCTCGTGGGGCGCCGACGCCGTGATCGTGCAGGGCGGCGAAGGCGGCGGGCACACCGGCCCGGTGGCCACCTCGCTGCTGCTGCCGTCGGTGATCGACGCCCTCGGCGGGCAGAACGGCCCCACGTCGATCCCGGTGATCGCCGCGGGCGGTTTCTTCGACGGCCGCGGCCTGGTGGCCGCGCTGGCCTACGGTGCCGACGGCATCGCGATGGGCACCCGGTTTCTGCTGACCTCGGATTCGGCTGTGCCGGAGAGCGTCAAGCAGGAGTACCTCAAGCGGGGTCTGCAAGACACCGTGGTCTCGGTGAAGGTCGACGGCATGCCGCACCGCGTGCTGCGCACCGAACTGGTGGCGGCGCTCGAAAGCGGTTCGCGCGCCAAGGCTCTCATCGCCGCCGCGCGCAATGCCAACGAGTTCAAGCAGCTCACCGGCATGCGCTGGACCACCATGCTCCGCGACGGTCGCACCATGAAGAGCTCGGGTGACCGCACCTGGCAGCAGATCATCATGGCAGGCAACACCCCGATGCTGCTGAAGGCCGGACTGGTCGACGGCAACACCGAGGCCGGCGTCCTGGCGTCCGGTCAGGTGGTCGGCATGATCGACGATCTGCCCAGCTGCGACGAGCTGATCCAGTCGGTGATGACGCAGGCGCACGACCGCCTCGGCATGCTGTCCCGACTGGCCTGATCACACCGCGCCACGCGAAAACGACTGCCCCCGTTCCGGTTTCCCGGAACGGGGGCAGTCGCGTTGCGTCGGTCGACTATTCGGAGTCGCGCACGCCCGGGCTGTCGCGGACCCGCCCGCCAGCGCAGAAGGTGTTGACGATCGCCCACGACCGTTCGTTCTCGACGAGCTGCTTCTTGTTCAGCTGCTTGCCGATCTCGACCACCACTTCCTTCTGCTCGCTGGGAGTCAGTCCCTTGTAAGTGTCGCAGCTCATCGTCATCGCCTTGTCGGCCACTCCGCTCGCCGTCGACGGAGCCGATTCCGACGATGTCCGCGACGACGCGGTGGAGCTCTTCGCCGCCGAACTCTGCTCGGCCGACGTCTTCGCGGTCGAAGTCTTGGGAGCCGCGCTCGTGGCGGCCGCCGACGTCGTCGCACCCGCGGCGTCCGGGACACCGGGTTCGCGCTCGGCGGAGCCGTCGACGGAGCAGCCGACCAGCAGCGTCGCCGCGCTCACCACCGCAGCACTCCACACCATCGGGGTCCGTCGTCGCATGCCTTCGCCTTCCCCGCCCGAACCGCTCGAGCACCCTCGGATTCTACCGACGCGGTCGGCGCCGAACGCCCCTGGCTCGGTAGGCTCCGCATCGTGGAATCCCCGCGCAACCGCCCACCCCAGACGCCCCGCCACCGATGCCGATGCCGCCGACCGCCTGCTCCTCGACGAGGCCGCCGCCGTCATCGCGGCCACGCCCGCCGGGCGTCTCGTGGTGATCGACGACGTCGCGGGCGCCCTCACGCTGGGCGCCGCCGAGCGCGGGGCGCAGCAGATTCGCGTCCACCAGGACCTGATCACCGGTGAACGCGCGCTGGCCGCGGCCGCCGAGGCACGCGGCCTGACGGACCGCTACACGTCGCTGCCGCTGGGCCCGGAACTGTTCGCCGGGGCCACCACGGTGCTGTTGCGACTGCCACGGTCGGTGGATCGGCTCGCCGAGGTCGCGGGCCTGATCGCCGCCTTCGCCGACCCGAGCGTCACGGTGATCGCCGGTGGCCGGATCAAGCACATGTCGGTGTCGATGAACGACGTCCTGCGCACCGTCTTCGACCGGGTCGACGTCAGTCACGCCCGGCAGAAGTCACGCGTGCTCACCGCGACCGGCGCCCGACCGGAGGCGGCACGCGCCGTGCTCGGCGCCTGGCCTCGCACCGCCGATCATCCCGACATCGGCCTGCGGGTGGCCGCCTACGGCGGCGTCTTCGCCGGCACCAAGGTCGACATCGGCACGCGGTTCCTGCTCCAGAATCTGGCGCGACTGCCCAAGACCGCCACCGCGGTGGACCTCGGCTGCGGCACCGGTCTCATCGCCGCCGCCCTCGCCACGGCGAACCCGGACCTCCGTGTCCTGGCCGTCGACCGTTCCGCGGCGGCCGTCGACTCCGCCACCTGGACCGCGGCCGCCAATCAGCTGAGCGACCGCGTCGAGGTGGTCCGCGCCGACGGCCTGGAGACCGTCGCCGACGGCACCGCCGAACTGGTGCTGCTCAATCCGCCGTTCCACAACGACGCGGCGGTGTCGACGGCCATCGCCCGGCACCTGTTCGCCGAGGCCGCGCGGGCCCTGGCCCCGGGCGGCGAACTGTGGTGCGTGTGGAACTCGCACCTGCAGTACCGCCCGTCCCTGGAGAAGATGATCGGCTCCACCCGGCAGGTCGCCCGGAACGGCAAGTTCACCGTCACGTCGTCCCGCCGCCGCTGACCCGCCGGTTTCGGCTCCCCCTGCCGATTTCGGCCGGCCCCGTCGTTCTAGAACGACGGGCCCAACCGAAACCGACGGGCGGAACGGAAACCGACGCGGCAGCGACTAGTTCTGGCGCAGCTTGAAGCGCTGGATCTTGCCGCTCGGGGTCTTCGGCAGTTCGTCGACGAAGTGCACGGCGCGCGGGTAGGCATGGGCCGCGAAGCCCTCCTTGACCAGCACCTGCAGTTCCTGCTCGAGGGCGTCGTCGCCCACCACGCCGTCGGCCAGCACGCAGAACGCCTCGAGGACCTCGCCGCGCAGCTGGTCGGGGCGGCCCACCACGGCCACGTCGATCACTGACGGGTGGGTGATCAGGACGCTCTCCACGTCGAACGGTCCGATGCGGTAGCCGGCCATGATGATCACATCGTCGTCGCGCGCGGTGAAGTAGAAGCGACCGTCCTCCTCCTGACGACCGGCGTCGGCGGTGAGGTACCAGCCGGTGCGGTCGGGCCCGGTGAACCGCTCGGCCGTCTTCTCCGGTGCGTCGAGGTAGCCGGTGAACCACATCAGCGGGCTGGCCGCGGTGTCGATGGCGATCTCACCGCGCTCGATGCCGCAGGTGAAGCCGGGCATCGAGAAGCCCATCGAGCCGGGAATCACCGGCTTGCGCACGTCGTCGTGCCAGTGGTTGTTGATGAACATGCCGTGCTCGGTCTGGCCGTAATGGTCGCGGACCTCGCAGCCCAGCGCGCCGACCGCCCACGACACCACGTCGGGCGTCAGCGGCTCACCCGCCGACGACGCGCGACGCAGGCCGAAGCCGGTGATCGACGGGTTGTTGGACAGGCTGCGGTACACCGTCGGCGCCGACGCCAGGTTGGTGACGCCGAGCTCGCCGAGGACCTTGACGAAGACCTCCGGCGAGAAGCCCGCGTGCAGCAGCAGGTTCCGCTGGCCGATGGCCAGCGGACCGAGGATGCCGTAGTAGAGGCCGTAGGCCCAGCCGGGGTCGGCGGCGTTCCAGTAGACGTCGTCGTCGGACACGTCCAGGCCGTAGTGCATGTACGCGTGGAAGCCGGCCAGTGCGCGCACCGGCACCGGCACGCCCTTCGGGTTGCCGGTGGTACCGCTGGTGAACAGCAGCACCAGCATGCCGTCGCCGCCCACGGCGACCGACTCCGCGAGCGGCTCGCTGTCGGCGATGAGCGCGTCGAACTCGGGTCCGGCCACCAGCGTCTCGACGCCCTCGAGACCCTTGACCTTGTCCACCTGGCTGGGTTCGGTGATCACGAGCTTCGCGGCGCCGCCGGTCAGTCGCATCTCGATGGCCGGGGTGGCGAAGGCGGTGAACAGGGGAATGTAGACCGCGCCGAGGCGGGCGATCGCCAGCAGCGACACCACGAGCTCGGACCGCTTACCCATCAGCACGCCGACGGTGTCGCCGCGGCCGATCCCGCGCGCCGCGAGCGCGGTCGCGAGGCGCCGCGACTGGTCGGCGAGCTGCCCGTAGGTGAGGTCTTCGGTGAGCAGTTCTCCGTCGGCGCCCACCTCGATCTGGGTGAAGGCGACGCGGGCGGGGTCGTGCCGGTCGACGAGGAGGTAGGCCGCGTCGGAGTCGGCGGTGTCGTAGACCGCGAGCCAGTCGTCGATCTGGGTGCTGATTGCAGCGGCGTGTTCACTCATGCGGCCCAGTATGCGCTGTCTCACAAACCTACGCGCGAGTACAGCCACTAATCAGTAAATTGTGATTAACCGAACTGTCACGGGCGGGGCAGGATTCCGTCGAGCACCACCGACAGATACTGATCGGCCACCAGGTCCACCGGCTTGCCGCCGCCGGGCCGGTACCAGCGCACGGCCACCCAGACGGTGTCGCGCAGGAAGCGGTAGACCAGGTCGACGTCGAGATCGGCCCGGAACTCACCGTCGTCGACGCCCCGTCGCAGCACCGATTCCCACAGGTGACGGAACTCGACGTTGCGCTCACCGATGTACTCGAAGCGCTCCTGGCCGGCCAGCTGCCGCGCCTCGTTCTGGTAGATGGCCACCGCCGTGTGCCGCGCATCGATCGACTCGAACGACGCGATCACCAACTGGCGCAACGCGTCAGCCGCCGACAGGCCGGCCTCGGAGATGGTGCGGTAGCGCTCGAACAGCTCGTCCAGGAAGCCGCGGAGCAGCTCATCGACCATCGACTCCTTGGAGTCGAAGTGGTGGTACAGGCTGCCCGAGAGGATGCCCGCGGCATCGGCGATGTCGCGGACCGTCGTCGAGCGCAGGCCCCGATCGGCGAACAGTTCGCCCGCGATGCCGAGTAGTTCGTCGCGACGCGATCCGCCGGTGGTCGTCTTTCCCGCCATGAGCACACCTCCCTTTGCCTCCTACCCTAGCAAGTGCTTGCTTGGGATCGCGGAGACGAGCCCGGAACTGGACAGCACGGCGCCCCGGCGAGCAGTACTCGCCGGGGCGCCGGGACAGCGATCGTCAGCCGCGGGCCGACTTGCGCGACGCGCGTCCGTTCAGGAACTTCCAGAACTTCAGCTGGCCGTTGGTCATCCGGACGTCGCTCTTGGTGAACGGCGCCGCCATGACCTCGGCGAACTTGATCGGCAGGGTCGAGACCGTCACCGCACGCGGATGACTGAAGGTCCGGAACCCGAACTCGCCGTGGTAGTTGCCCATGCCCGAGCGGCCGACGCCGCCGAACGGCAGGCCACCGGAGACCAGGTGCAGACCGAAGTCGTTGCCGCTGATCGAACCGCTGCGGGTGTGGTCGGCGATGTACTGCAGGTTCTCGTTGTCCTTGCCGACCCAGTACAGGGTCAGCGGGTGGCCGGCCGCGTTGATCTTGTCGACCGCTTCGGACAGCGCGCGGTACGGATACACCGTCAGCACCGGACCGAAGACCTCGTCCTCTTCGATCTTCATGCCGGCCTTGACGTCGGTCAGCAGCGTCGGGGCGATCTTCCGCTTGGCCGCGTTCGGCAATTCCTCACCGGCGGGCGCGACCTGGTGTTTGGTGGCGCCGAGCTCCACCGCGTCGTCGATCAGGCCGACGATGCGCTGGTAGTTCTTGTCGTTGATGGTCGACGTGTACTGCGAATTCTCGACGATCGTCGGGTAGTTCGCGGTCCAGCGCGCGAGCACCTTCTCGGTGAACTCGCCGACCTTGCCCTCGGGCACGAAGACGTAGTCCGGGCACAGGCACACCTGGCCGCCGTTGATCATGCGAGCGTCGGCCAGGAAGTTGGCCGCCTCGGTGATGTCGGTGTCCGGGTCCACGACGGCCGGGTTCTTGCCGCCGAGCTCCAGGGTGACCGGGGTTAGCCGCTTGGCCGCCTCCTGCGCCACCGAGGCGCCCACCTCGGGCGAGCCGGTGAAAAACATGTGGTCCACGTCGAGCTTGGCGAACTCCGAACCGCCGCCGTGCTTGCTGGTGATCACCGCGAGCTCGTCGACGTTGAAGTAGTCCGGTGCCAGGCTCGCGATCAGATCGGTGGTCTTCGCGGTGATCGACGACGGGCGCATCAGGACGCGGTTACCGGCGGCGAACGCGGAACCGGCGGGCACGAAGGTCAGGTTCAGCGGGAAGTTCCACGGCCCCATCACGCCGACCACGCCGAGCGGGTCGTGGCGCAGACGCTGCTTGAAGCCCAGCATGCCCTGCAGCTTGGCGACGTTGGTCTCGGCCATCCACTCGGCCACGTGGCGACGCTGGTGAGTGAGGTCGATCATGGTGCCGGCGATGTCGGCGGCCACCGACAGCTCGCGCGGGCGGGTGCCGAAGTCCGCGTCGAGCGCCTCGCAGATCGCTTTCTCGTTGTCGAGCAGCAGCTGGCCGAGACGGTTGATCCGGTCGACGCGCGTGCGCACGTCGGGAATGCCGTCCCGCAGGAATGCGGCTCGCTGAATCTCGAGCAGTTCGGTCATGGTGTGCGCCTCAGAAGACACCTTGTCTCCGGCGCGCACGGTCACATCTGCAGGCTTGGTCATTCGACCCTCCACGTTTCCCCGTGATTGATAGTGAGGCCCTGGGACAAAACAGTGCCTTCGTCTCTCATGCTACCGCAGGCATGAAGCAGATCACATAAGTCCTGTTACGGGTCCCGATCGAGCGCTCAGCCGAGCCGCTCGATGATGGTCACGTTGGCGGTGCCGCCGCCCTCGCACATGGTCTGCAGACCGAAGCGGCCGCCGGTGCGCTCGAGCTCGTTGAGCATGGTGGCGAACAGCTTGGCGCCGGTCGCGCCGAGCGGATGGCCGAGCGCGATACCGCCGCCGTTCGGGTTGACCTTGGCCGGATCGGCGCCGGTCTCCTTGAGCCAGGCCAGCACCACCGGCGCGAAGGCCTCGTTGATCTCGACGACGTCGATGTCGTCGATCGACATGCCGGTCTTGGCGAGTGCGTGCTTGGTGGCCGGGATCGGTGCCGACAGCATCATCACCGGATCGTCGCCGCGGACGGTCATGTGGTGGATGCGGGCGCGCGGGGTGAGGCCGTAGCGCTCCAGCGCGTCCTCGGAGACCACCAGGGTGGCCGACGCCGCGTCGCAGATCTGCGAGGCCATCGCCGCGGTCAGATCCGAGCCCTCCATCAGGACGTCCAGGGTGGCCATCTTCTCCAGGCTCGACTGGCGCGGGCACTGGTCGACGGCGAAGTCGCCGACCGGCACGATCTCGTTGTCGAATCGCCCTTCGGCGATCGCGGCGAAGGCGCGCTCATGGCTCTGCAGCGCCCACTCCTCCATCTCCCGGCGGGAGATGTCCCACTTCTTAGCCATCATGTCGGCGCCGACGAACTGGCTGATCTCGGCGTCGCCGAAGCGCGCGGTCCAGCCCTTCGACTCGGCGGTCGGCGTGGTGAAGCCGAACTGCTGCCCGGCGATCATGGCCTGGCTGATCGGGATGGCGCTCATGTTCTGCACGCCACCGGCCAGCACCACGTCCTGGGTGCCGCTCATCACGGCCTGCGCCGCGAAGTGGATGGCCTGCTGGCTGGAACCGCACTGCCGGTCGACAGTGGTGCCGGGCACGCCGAGCGGCATGCCCGCGGCCAGCCACGCGGTGCGGGCGATGTTGCCCGCCTGCGGGCCGATGGTGTCGACGCAGCCGAAGACCACGTCGTCGACCACCTCCGGATCGATGCCGGTGCGCTCGACGATCGCCGAGATCACGTGGGCGCCCAGATCGGCGGGATGGACCTCCGCGAGGGCGCCGCCGCGCTTGCCGACCGGGGTTCGGATCGCGTCGACGATGTAGGCCTGGGGGCCGGAAGTGCGGGTGTCAGACATCAGGAAAGCTCCTCGGTAGCAACAGGATTCAGCAGCAGAAGGGTTGGGAAGTCAGGCGCGCTGACTGGAGATGGAGACCACTTCACCGGTCAGGTAGGTGGTGTAGTCGGAGGCCAGCATGGCGATGGTCGCGGCGATCTCCCAGACCTCGGCGGCGCGGCCGTAGGCCTCGCGGGAGGCGAGCTCGTCGAGCAGTTCGTCGCTGGTGACCTTGGCCAGGAACGGGTGGCGGGCGATCGACGGCGAAACGGCGTTGATGCGCACGCCGTAGTCCGCCGCTTCCACCGCCGAGCAGCGGGTGAGCGCCATGACGCCGGCCTTGGCGGCCGCGTAGTGGGCCTGGCCGCGCTGCGCGCGCCAACCGAGCACCGAGGCGTTGTTGACGATGATGCCGCCGTGCGGGGCGTCGCGGAAGTAGCGCAGCGCCGCGCGGGTGGCGCGGAAGGTGCTGGTGAGCGTGATGTCCAGGACGCGGTCCCACTGCTCGTCGGTCATGTCCGCGACCGGGGTCTCGCCGCCGAGGCCGGCGTTGTTCACCAGCACGTCGATGCGGCCGAGCTGCGCGGCGGCAGCGTCGATCAGGGCGTCGACCTGCTCGGTGCTGGAGACGTCGCAGACGAAGGTGCTGACCCGATCGGCGCTGAACTCGGCGGCGAGGGTCTCGGCGGTCTCGCCGAGGCGACGCTCATGGAAGTCGGAGATCAGCACGTCGGCGCCCTCGAGCAGGAGGCGGCGCGCGGTGGCGAAACCGATGCCGGTACCGGCCGCGGCGGTGACGACGGCCTTCTTGCCGGCCAGCAGGTTGTGGCCGCCGATCTCCTCGGGCGGGGTGGCCAGCGGCGAAACGGGACGATCGGAACTCATGGGCGGGCCTCTCGGGGAAGGCCGAGCACGCGCTCGGCGATGATGTTGCGCTGCACTTCGTTGGAGCCGCCGTAGATGGTGTCGGCGCGCGTGAACAGCAGGAGTCGTTGCCACTCGTCGAGTTCGACGTGCTCGGGGTCGTAGATGTCGTTGACGCGCCCCTCGGAGGTCTGGTCCGGCCCGAGGAGCCCGGGCGCACCGACCACGTCGATGGCGAGCTGGCCGAGGTCGCGGTGCCAGTTGGCCCACAGCAGCTTGGCCACCGAGGCGGCGCCGGCTTCGGAGACGATGTCGCCGGCGAGGGTGCGGCGAGCGTTGGCCTCCATCACCATCAGCCCGACCTTGGCGCGACGCAGGCGGCTCGCGATCTCCGGATCGTCCACGGCGCCATTGGCTTTCGCCAGGTCGACGAGGTTCTCCAGTTCGCGCGCGAAGCCCACCTGCTGGCCGAGCGTGGAGACGCCGCGCTCGAACTGCAGCAGGCCCATCGCGACCTTCCAGCCGTCGCCGGGCGCGCCGACGATCAGGTCGGCGTCGGTCACCGCGTCGTCGAAGAAGACCTCGTTGAACTCGCTGGTGCCGGTGATCTGCTGGATCGGCCGGATGGTGACGCCCGGCTGATCCAGCGGCACCAGCAGGAAGCTGAGTCCGTGGTGCCGGGTGGAACCCTTCTCGGTGCGGGCGATGACGAACGCCCACTGCGACAGGTGCGCGAGCGAGGTCCAGATCTTCTGGCCGTTGATCACCCACCGGCCGTCGTCGAGGACGGCCGAGGTGGCCACACCGGCGAGGTCGCTGCCGGCACCCGGCTCCGAGTAGCCCTGGGCCCACAGTTCGGTGGCGCCCACGATGCCGGGCAGGAAGCGCGCCTGCTGCTCCGGCGTGCCGTACTCGATGAGCGTCGGTCCGAGCAGTTCCTCGCCGAGGTGGTTCACGCGCGCCGGGGCGTTCGCGCGGGCGTACTCCTGGTGGAACAGGATGCGCTGCTCGATGGTGGCTCCGCGGCCGCCGTGCTCGACGGGCCAGCCGAGGCAGGTCCAGCCGGCGGCGGCGAGATGCCGATCCCATTCCAGGCGCTCGGCGAAGAACTCGTGCTCACTGCCCGGCCCGCCGCGTCCGCGCAGATCGGCGAACCTCCCGGTCAGATTCTGTGCGAGCCAGTCGCGCACCGCGGCGGTGAACACGGCGGCGGCGTCCGGCGTGGCGTCGGCCCATTTGCCGAGGTCGACACTGCGATCGGCGAGGTCGATCGACGAACTCTGTGCGGTCATGTCGCTAGCTTAACCTACCAAGCATTTGCTAGGTTTTGCTTATGCTGCCGAGTCCGATGACCACACCCGCCGCACTCCATCGCGCACGTGCGCAGTGGCCGAACGACCTCGCCGTTCGCGACCATCAGTGGAGTGAGCCGGTCGACCTGACGTGGGCCCAGCTCGCGGACGAGGTCGCGGCGTTCGCGGGCGCACTCGTCGGCCTCGGCGTGGAGCCCGGCGACCGCGTCGCCGTCTGGGCGCCCAACAGCCACCACTGGCCGGTCGCCGCGCTGGGCACCCACTACGCCGGCGCCGTGCTGGTGCCGCTCAACACCCGGTACACGGTAAGCGAGGCGCAGGACATCATCGACCGTTCCGGCGCACTGGTCGTCGTGGCCGCCGACGAGTTCGCGGGCATCAACCGCCTCGCCGAGGTGCTCGCCTCGCCGATCGCCGAGAACCGCACCGTCATCGGTGTCCCGCTGGGATCGTCGGACGACGTCCCGGAGGGCGCGCTCGGCTGGCGCAGCTTCCTCGGCGGCGCCGACGACGTCGCGATCGTCACCGCGCATCGTCGTGCCGAGGCCGTCGCCCCGGACGACCTGAGCGACATCCTCTTCACCTCCGGCACCACCGGTGCCCCGAAGGGCGTACTGGCCGAGCACCGGCACACAGTGGCCGGCGCGCACGGCTGGGGCGCCAACGGACGACTGACGCCGGGCGACCGCTACCTGATGGCCAACCCGTTCTTCCACACCTTCGGTTACAAGGCCGGGATCCTGCCGAGCCTGCTGTTCGGTGCCACCATGCTGCCGCTGGCCGTCTACTCCCCCACCGAGGCGATGCGGCTCGTCGACACCGAGAAGATCACCGTCTTCCCGGGAGCACCCACCATCTTCCAGACCATCCTCGACGACCCCGAGCGCGCTCGGTACGACCTGTCGAGCCTGCGCCTGGTGGTCACCGGCGCCACCATCGTGCCCGTCGTGCTGGTCGAACGCCTGCAGTCCGAGCTCGGCATCGACATCGTGATCACCGCCTACGGGCAGACCGAGACCAGCGGTTTCATCACCACCTGCCGTCCCGACGACGACGCGCTGACCGTCGCCAACACCTGCGGGCGCGCCTACGACGGCATGGAGATCCGTCTGGCCGAGAGCGGCGAGGTGCTGGCCCGCGGCGCGATGGTGATGCGCGGCTACCTCGACAACCCCGAGGCCACCGCCGAGACCATCGACCCGGACGGCTGGCTGCACACCGGCGACGTCGGCGTCCTCGACGAGCGCGGCAACCTCACCATCACCGACCGCCTCAAGGACATGTACATCTGCGGCGGGTTCAACGTGTACCCGGCCGAGGTGGAGCAGGTCCTGCTGCGCGTGCCCGGCGTGACCGAGGCGGCCGTGGTCGGCGTCGAGGATCCCCGCCTCGGCGAGGTGGGCAAGGCCTACCTGACGCGCCGCCCGGATGCGGTCGTGACCGATACCGAGGTGCTCGCCTACGCCAAGGAGCACCTGGCGAACTTCAAGGTGCCGCGCTCGATCGTGTTCGTCGACGCCTTCCCGCGCAACGCGTCCGGCAAGATCCTCAAACGCGAACTGCGCTGAGGCACCCGCCGCGCCGACCGAGCCGTTGCGGCCGGTCAGCCGGCGAGGTTGAGGCCTTCGCCCAGGAAGATCGTGCCGAACACGATCAGCACCACCAGCGTGATGGCGGTCATGTGCGCTTCGATCCACGCACGTGCCTGGCGCAGCGAGCCCGTCGCGCGGCTGCCGCCGATCAGCACCGCCACCAGCGGGATCAGAATGCTCAGGCTCGCCACCGCGGTGAGGATCGCCACCGTGCCGAGACCGCCCGCGGTCGACAGATCCGCGCGGCCCAGCGTGGCACCGGCACTGACGCCCAGCGGGATGTTCTTGATGATCAGCACGGCCTCGGCGACGCCGACGCCGAAGCAGGCCCAGATACCCAGTCCGTCGAGTCGCGCCATCATCCCGGGCTTGGCCTCCTCACCCTCGAGCGGAACGCCGTCTTCCCGATCGCGCGCCGGCCGCTTGATCCACGCGGCGATGGCGAGGAGGAAGAAGAGGATGCCGAACACCAGATGGAGTATGTCGATCCCTTCGGCGGTGCCCGTCGGATCGTCCTCGTCGGCGGCGTCGGTGAACACCATCGCGAGCGCCATCACCGCGAAGAGCACCGCGTACCAGCCGGCTAGGAAGAGCAGGGTCTTGATCCGTCCGCGCGGCGCGGGCAACAGCACCAACGCCGTGGTGGCGGCCACCGGGCTCAATGCCAAGCCCATGGCCATCGGGAGCGTAGGGCCCAATCCTGCCCACATGATGTCCTCGCCTCGCTCCGGTTCGACTGCGTAACAATGGAAGTCAATCACCTCATCGGACAGAACTGGCAATTTCCCATGCAGAACGCACCCGATCCGTCGGACGTCGACCCCGGCGCACCGCTCGTCGACCTTCTCCGCCGCGCCGACGCCCTCGATCCGGGCGCGACCACCGAGCACATCGTCACGCACGGCGCGGTGATCGTCCTCAACGGCGATCGCGCGTGGAAGATGAAGCGGCCGGTGACCTACCGCTACCTGGACTTCTCCGGCATCGCCGACCGCCGTCGGGCCCTCACCGACGAGTACGAGCTGAACCTGCGCACCGCGCCGCAGCTGTACCGCGGCGTCCACGCGATCACCCGCACCGACGCGGGCGTCGAACTCGACGGCCCCGGTGACCCGATCGACTACGTCCTGGAGATGGACCGCTTCCCCGACGACGCGCTGTGCGCGCAGTACGCCGACGACGACCGGCTCGACGACGCCCTCCTGGCCGCCCTCGCCGACCAGCTGGTGCACATGCACGCCGTCGCCGAGGTCAGCGACGACCTCGAGGGTGCCGCCCGCCTGCTCGACGTGGTGGTCGGCAACCTCGGCAGCATGTCCCGGTTCCCGGAGATCCTGCCGCCGGCGCAGGCCGAGTGGCTGACCGACCGCCAACGCGCGCTGATCGCCGAGCACGCCGACCTTCTCGACGCGCGCGCCCGCGCGGGCCGCGTGGTCCGCGGGCACGGGGATCTGCACCTGGCGAACATCGTGGTCCTCGACGACGTCCCGGTCCCGTTCGACTGCCTCGAGTTCGATCCGGAACTGGCCACCACCGACGTGCTCTACGACCTCGCGTTCCTGCTCATGGACCTGTGGCAGCGGGGCCGTCGGCACGAGGCCAACGCGGTCGCCAACGCCTACTTCGACGCCTCCGGTCGGGACGAGGACGGCTATCGGCTGCTGCCGCTGCTGCTCAGCATCCGGGCGACGGTGCGCGCCCACGTGAGCGCGGCCGCCGGGGCGGTCGGTCCGGCGCTCGAATACCTGGCGTTGGCGTCATCGCTGCTCGATCCGGTCCCGCCCGTCGCGCTGGCGATCGGCGGGGCGTCGGGCACCGGCAAGTCGACGGTGGCGCGGGGCGTGGCCCATGCGATGGGTGCGGCGCCCGGCGCGCGCATCCTCCGTTCGGACGTGCTGCGCAAACGTCTCGCCGGGGTGGCGGTGTTCGACCGACTGCCCGCGACCGGCTACACGCGGGAGGCCAGTGCCCGCGTCTACGGCGAGCTGGAACGGCTGGCCGCGGCCGCGCTCGACGGCGGCATGAGCGTGATCGGCGACGCGGTCTTCGGCAGCGCCGCCGAGCAGGACCGGATCGCCGAGGCCGCTACCGCGGCCCACGCGCGTTTCCTCGGTGTCTGGCTGGAGCTGAGCGAACAGGAGCGGATCGCCCGCATCGCCGCGCGCGGCCCGGACGCGTCGGACGCCGATGCCGACGTCGCCCGCGCGCAGACCGCGGCACTGCAGGCCCCGGGCCCGACGTGGCATCGCGTCGACGCCGCGGGCGATGCCCGCGGCGTCGTCGCTCGCCTTATCCAGTCGGCCTGAAAGTCAGTCCGCCCGCGGCTTGACCAGCGGGAACAGCACGGTCTCGCGGATGCCGAGGCCGGTGAGTGCCATCAGTAGGCGATCGATGCCCATGCCGGTGCCGGTGGTCGGCGGCATGGCGTACTCCATCGCGGTGAGGAACTCCTCGTCGAGCACCATGGCCTCGTCGTCGCCCGCCGCGGCCAGACGGGCCTGGTCGACGAACCGCTCGCGCTGGATCACCGGGTCGACGAGCTCGGAGTAGCCGGTGGCCAGCTCGAAGCCGCGCACGTACAGGTCCCACTTCTCCACCACGCCGGGCACGCTGCGGTGCGCGCGCACCAGCGGCGACGTCTCCACCGGGAAGTCCCGGACGAAGACCGGCTGGTCCAGCTTGGCGCCGACCAGGTGCTCCCACAGCTCTTCGACGAGCTTGCCGTGTCCGTAGCCCTTGTCCTTCGGGACGTCCAGGCCCACTTCGTCGGCGATGGCCAGCAGTTCCTCGACGCTGGTCTGCTCCGGAACGATCTCGCGACCCAACGCTTCGGACAGCGACGGGTACATCTCGATGGTCAGCCACTCGCCGGACAGATCGTAGGTGCTGCCGTCGGCCATCGTCGGCGTCAGCGTGCCGACCGCGCCCATCGCGACGGCCTGGATCAGCTCGCGCATCATGGTGGCCGAGTCGTTGTAGTCGCCGTAGGCCTCGTAGGTCTCCAGCATCGCGAACTCGGGCGAATGGGTGGAGTCCGCGCCCTCGTTGCGGAAGTTGCGGTTCACCTCGAAGACCTTGTCGATGCCGCCGACCACGCAGCGCTTGAGGAACAGTTCCGGCGCGATGCGCAGGTACAGGTCCATGTCGAAGGCGTTGGAATGGGTCACGAAGGGACGCGCCGCGGCGCCGCCGTGCAGCGTCTGCAGCATCGGGGTCTCCACCTCGAGGAAGTCGCGACCGGTCATGTACTTGCGCAGCTCGGCCATCACGGCCACGCGCAGGCGCGCGATCTCGCGGGCTTCGGGGCGCACGATGAGGTCGACGTAGCGCTGGCGGACGCGCGACTCCTCGTTCATCTCCTTGTGCGCCACCGGCAGCGGACGCAGCGCCTTGGACGCCATCTCCCAGTGGTCGGCCATCACCGACAGCTCACCAGTGCGCGAGCTGATCATCTCGCCGCGCACGAAGACGATGTCGCCGAGGTCGACGTCGGACTTCCACCGGGCCAGCGACTCCTCGCCGACGCCGTTGAAGCTGATCATCGCCTGCAGCTTGGTGCCGTCGCCTTCCTGCAGCGTGGCGAAGCAGAGCTTGCCCTTGTTGCGCAGGAAGATGACGCGGCCGGCCACCCCGACCCGCACGCCGGTCTCCGTGCCGGCCTCCAGCTCGCCGTACTGCGCGCGCAGTTCGGCGAGGGTATGGGTGCGGGCGACGCCCACCGGGTAGGCCTCGAAGCCCTCGTCGAGCATCCGCGCACGCTTCTCGCGTCGAATCCGCAGCTGCTCGGGGGTCTGATCGTCGGTCTGATCGTCTGTGGGGGGCGCCTGGTCACTCACGAGATATCAGGGTAGGCCCGCCGCTGGTACGCCGCCAATTCCCACCCGCCGGGGCGGGTGCGGGTCAGGAGAAGAACAGGTGCGCGTCGGAGGTGTCGGCCAGACCGACGCCGGCGGCGCGGAGGGCCCGATGACCGCCGAGCAGGAAGCGCGCGCGCCGCACGCCGCGGGCCTGCAGGTGCCAGGCCAGCCATTCCGCGTCGTAGCCGTCGTCGGTCACGAGGAGCCACTGCGCCTGCGTCGACGCGGCCCGCAACGCTTCCGGCGTCCCCGGCGTCAACGCGTCGAGCGCCTCGTCGAGGGGCAGGGCGAGCGCCCCGATCAGGGCGCCGTGCGCGGCACGGTCCGTGTCGTCGCGCAGATCGACGACGACGGCGCCGTCGGCGAGGGCGGTCCGGTAGTGCGCGGTCGGCACCGACAGCGGCGCGGGTTCGGGAGCGATGGAGACGACGGTGGTGACGGGTGCGTCGAGCGTGAGCATCAGAGAAGTCCTGGAGGTGATCGAAGAATGAGTGGGAGGTTTCCATCGACCCGGGCCGCTGCTGCGACGCTCGGGCGACTGCGCTTTCAGCGCTGACAACACTCCGGACAACTCATGATCACGACGTCGAGTCTGCCACAGCTTTCCGGCCGACCCAAGGTTTACGTCAGGCCGAATTTAATACCGCCGGCCAGGTTCGATGCCCCCGGCGTTCGCCGACAGTTAGAGTGTCCGTCATGTCACATTCACCGGATCCCCGCGCGCACGACGGCGTCTCCCGCCGCACCTTCCTGGCCGCGGGCGCAGCCGCAGCCGGTGCGGTCGCCGCGACCAGCGGCGCCGCGGGCCTGGTTCGCGCCGAGCCGAGCGCCCTCGACAGTGCGAACGCCGCGGGCACCACCCTCGATCGGGTGGCGGTGCCGGGCAAGGCCCGCAAGGGCGGTTACCGCAAGCTGACCGAGGGCGCGGGCTGGCCGCTGTACGTCCGGCAGGAACTGGCGGCCGCCCGGTCCGGCCGGGACAGCCGCCGCACGGCGTTGGCGTCGTTCGTCCAGATCACCGACATCCACATCACCGACGTGCAGAGTCCCGCGCGGTTCGAGTACGTGCACCCGATCCAGGGTCCGGCCTTCCGCCCGCAGGAGGCGCTCGGCGCGCAGGGCGCCGTCGCCCTGATCAAGCGGATCAATCAGGTGGCGTCCGGACCGTTCACCGGTCGTCGTTTCGACTGCGTGGTGAGCACCGGCGACAACACCGACAACCACGAGCTCATCGAGCTCACCTGGTTCCAGAAGCTGCTGTCCGGCGGCTCGGTGACCCCGAACACCGGCGCCCGCGACCGCTTCGAAGGCGTCCAGGCGCTCGGCTCGGATCTGTACTGGCGGCCCGAGCTCGCCTCGCGCGACATCTACAAGGACCGCGGCTTCGTGCAGATCCCGGGCTACCTGCGCGCCGCCATGCGCACCCTCCAGAGCCCCGGCCTGGACGCGCCCTGGTACGCCGTCTTCGGCAATCACGACGAACAGTTCCTCGGGACCGTGCCCAACGGCTTCCTCGACTGGATGTACCTGTCGTCGGTGAAGTTCGACCTGCCCGGCAGCGACCCCGCAGTCTCCGAGATCGCCGGCGCCATGACGTCGAATCCCGCCGCCCTCGGGCCGTTGCTGGCGCAGCTGCGGATCACCGGGCCGGCGTTCGACGTGACCCCGGATGCGCGGCGTCGTCCGTTCACCCCGCGGGAGTTCGTCCGCAGCCACTTCAATCCGGCGATCAAGGGCGCGGGTCCGGTGGGCCACGGCTTCCGCGACCCGGACGGTCCCACCTGGTACTCGTTCCAGATCGCGCCGGGCGTGCGCGGCATCGCGATGAACACGTGCAACAGCCTCGGTATCTCCGACGGCTCGATGGGCGAGAAGCAGCTGCGCTGGATCGAGCGCAAGCTGCGTGAGTTCAGCGACGAACTGGTGCTGGTCTTCAGCCACCACACCTCGACGACGATGACCGCCACGCTCCCCAACCCGGAGACCCCCGGCGAGAAGCAGTATCTCGGCGAGGAGCTGGTGGCGGTGCTCAAGCAGCACAAGAACCTGATCGCCTGGGTCAACGGCCACACCCACCAGAACGAGATGATCGCGCACCGCGGCGCCACCGAGAAGAACAGCTTCTGGGAGATCAACACCGCCAGCCACATCGATTTTCCGCAGCTGGCCCGCATCCTGGAGATCACCGACAACGGCGACGGCACCCTCAGCATCTTCACGCCGCTGCTGGAGGCGGACAGCCCGTACACCGCCGACGAGGACGACCTGTCCCCCACCGGACTGGCCAGTCTGTACCGCGAACTGTCGTTCAACGACCTGCACTACGACGCCGAACGGATCGGCAAGGCCGCCGACCGCAACTGCGAGCTCCTGCTGGCCCACCCGCATCGCTGACTGCGCCGTGAGACTGGTGCGCTTGGTGGCCTGAGGACACCAAGCGCACCAGTCTCACGACATGATCGGCGACCTCAGGCGTGCACCACCACTGCGGTGACCGACCGCAGCACCACCCGGTCGCCGGCCATCAGTTCACTGACCGTCGTGACGTCGGCGCGGTCGCGTTCCTCGTCGATCTCCACCGCGTCGACCCGCATCTCGACGTGCAGTGCGTCACCGGGGCGCACCGGACGCAGGAACTCCACCTCGCGCAGCGCGCGCCCGGCGATCACCCGCCAGCCGGTGTAGACCTCCTGCACGGTGAGCCGCTGCATCACGGCCATCGTCTGAATGCCGCTGGCGATCACCCCGCCGTACGGACTGGCCTGCGCCGCCTCCACGTCGACGTGGAAGTACTGCGGATCCCACTGCCGCGCGAAGTCGACGATCGCTTCCTCGGTCAGTTCGTAGGCGCCGGACCGGTAGCGGGCGCCGACCACCAGGTCGCGCCCACCGAGGCGCACCGGCTCGGTCACAGCGAACGCCCGATGAGTTCCTTCATGATCTCGCTGGTGCCGCCGTAGATGGTCTGCACCCGGGTGGCCGCGTACATCTGCGCGATCGGGTACTCCATCATGTAGCCGTAGCCGCCGAAGATCTGCAGGCAGCGGTCCACCACTTCCTTCTGCTTCTCGGTGCCCCACAGCTTGGCGATCGACGCCGTCGCCGGGTCCAGCCGGCCGGCGATCTGCTCGGCGATGCAGTGATCGATGAGGGTCTTGCCGGCGAGCACCTCCGCCTTGCACTCGGCCAGCACGAACTTGGTGTTCTGGAAGCTCAGGATCGGTTTGCCGAACGCCGTCCGCTCTTTGGCGTAGGCGATCGCCTCGGCCACCGCGGTCTCGGCGACGGCCACCGCGCCGACGCCGATGATCAGCCGTTCCCGCTGCAGCTGGCTCATCAACTGGACGAAGCCCTGGCCCTCGACGCCGCCGAGCAGGTTGGCCGCGGGGATCCTCATGTCGGTGAACGACAGTTCCCGGGTGTCCTGACCGTGCTGGCCGATCTTCTCCAGCACCCGGCCCCGTTCGAAGCCCGCCAGATCCTTGGTCTCGGCCACCAGCAGCGAGATGCCCTTGCCGCCCAGGCTGGGATCGGTCTTGGCGACGATCACCAGCAGGTCGCACTGGCTGCCGTTGGAGATGAAGGTCTTGGAGCCGTTGACCACGTAGTGGTCGCCCTCGCGGATCGCCGTGGTCCGCACCGACTGCAGATCCGACCCGGTGCCCGGCTCGGTCATCGCGATGGCCAGCACGCTCTCGCCGCTGGCGCACAGCGGCAGCCAGCGCTTCTTCTGCTCCTCGGTGGCGTACGCGTTGATGTAGTGGGCGACGATCGTCGAGTGCACGGCGTAGCCGAGCGCGGTGTCCAGGCCGTAGGCCAGTTCCTGCTGCACCACCACTTCATGGCCGAAGTCGCCGCCGGAGCCGCCGTACTCGGTCGGCACGTCGAGCAGCAGCAGTCCGGCGTCGCCGGCCCGGTTCCACACGTCGCGATCCACCTCGTGCTGGCGCGCGAAGCGGTCCTGGTGCGGGGTCAGTTCCTTGGCGACGAAGGCGGCGGCGTGCTTGCGCAGGTCGCCGTGCTCCTCGGTCTGCCAGGGCGCGATGTATTCGGGGAAGAGCTTGGTCATCTCGGAGAAACTTTCGTGTCGGTGGATCGGTCGAGGAACTCAGACGAGTTCGATGATGGTGGTGTTGGCGGTGCCGGTGGCCTCGCAGATGGTCAGCAGGCCGCGGCGGGCACCGCGTCGTTCGAGTTCGTGCAGCAGGTCGGTCAGCATGCGCGCACCGGTGGAGCCGAGCGGGTGCCCCACCGCCACCGAGCCGCCGTTCACGTTGAGCTTGTCGTCGTCGATCCCGAAGTGCTGCGCGAACAGCATCGGGACGCCCGCGAAGGCCTCGTTGACCTCGAACAGGTCGATGTCGTCGACGGTCAGGCCGGCCCGCGTGAGCGCCTTCTCGGAGGCGTCGAGGATGGCGGTGAACTGGATGATCGGATCGGCGGCCGCCACCGACGTCGCCAGGAAGCGGGCCCGCGGCGTCATGCCGTGGCTCTCGGCGTACGCGCGGTCGACGATGAGGAGCGCGCCCGCGCCGTCGGACAGCTGCGAGGAGTTGGCCGCGGTGGTGGTGCCGTTCTCGGCGAACACGGTCTTCAGCGCGGCGATCTTGGCCGGATCCTGACTCTCGCGAATGCCTTCGTCCCGGTCGAGGACGGGCGACGACGGGTCGGCCGGATCGACGTGCAGCGGCACCGTCTGCGCGGTGAACTTCCCGGCGGCCGTGGCGGCGGCAGCGCGCTCGTGGCTGCGCACGCCGAACGCGTCCAGCGCTTCGCGGGTGAACGCGTAGCGGGAGTTGAGCAGTTCCGACGACGCGCCCTGCGCCATCAGTCCGCCGTCGTATCGGGCCAGCTCACGCGGGCTGTACTGCGGGCCGAGCGGTGCGCCCGGCACCATGGCGGGCGGCATCGGGATCTGCGACATGGACTCCACGCCCGCCGCGATCACCACGTCCTGCGCGCCGGAGGCCACCGCCTGCGCGGCGAAGCTGACCGCCTGCAGACCTGAACCGCACTGGCGGTCGATGGTCACCGCGGGCACCGACTCGGGCAGGCCCGCGGCCAGCACCGCGTGCCGTCCCAGATTGCCCGACTGCGCCTCGTGCTGCAGCACGGCGCCGACGATCACGTCGTCGATGTCGGCCGGCGCCACTCCGGTGCGCTCGACCAGTGCGGCCAGGGTCTCGCCCATCAGGTCGACCGGGTGCCAGGCGCTGAGCGCACCTCCACGTCGACCCACCGGCGTCCGCACCGCTCCGACGATGACTGCTTCTCGCGTGTTCATCCCTGCGCCTTCCCTCGTGTCGATCACCACTATACGAGCGTATAGCAAACTATCGCGATGTAAAGCCTTGGTAGGCTGCCATCGCAGCAGATTGGAAGGACACCGATGACCGGCCCCCTGATGGACGAGAAGGACCTCACCGCCAAGGCGCGGATCCGCAACGTCGCACTCACCCGGTACGCGCGGGAGGGCGAGGATCGGGTGTCCATGCGGTCGATCGCGGCCGACGCCGGGGTCACCGTGGGCCTGGTGCAGCACCACTTCGGCAACAAGGAGGGGCTGCGCGATGCCGTCGAGGATCTGATCGTCGACTATCACGTGCGCGCGCTGGCGACGGTGCCGACGCAGGGCGACCCGCGCGCGGTGTCCGATGCCCGTAACCTCGCGGTACACCGCATGCTCGACGCCAATCCCGCCATGGTCGACTACATGCGCCGAGTACTGCTCAATCCCTCGACGGAAGCGAATCCGCTGCTCACGCGCCTCACCGAGCTGACGCGCAGCGAGATCGTGAAACTCCGCGCGGCCGGCATCGCGTCACCGGATCGCAGCGAGGCCGAGCAGACCGTGAGCCTGATGATGCAGCAGCTGGGCCGACTGTTCCTGCAGCCGATGGCCGACGCGATGTGGGACCAGCTGGTCGACGACGGCGCCGACCAGCAACCGCGCCTACGGGTGCGCGTCGACTACCCTTCGACGAGCTAGGGGCGCCGGGTACGACTGCGTTCGTAGACGCGGCGTAGGCCGTCGAGTGTGAGCGACGGCGCGTGGTCGGTGAGGGTGCGGCACTCGTCCTTCATCAGTGGCGCGAGGAAGCCGGTCGCGACCACCGCGACGTCCGGGCCGTCGAACCCCGGAAGCTCTTCGCGGATCCGGGTCACCAGGCCGTCGACCTGTCCCGCGAACCCGAAGAGGATGCCCGACTGCAGGGCTTCGACGGTGTTCTTGCCGACCACGCTGCGCGGCGGCCGCAGTTCCACCTTGCGCACCGTGACGGTGTGCTCGCTGAGGGCTTCGACGCCCAGGTTCACGCCGGGCGCGATCGCGCCGCCGAGAAACTCGCCCTTGGCCGACACCGCGTCGATCACCGTCGCGGTCCCGAAGGCCACCACGACGATCGGCTGGTCCGGGAACAGCGCATGCGCGGCCAGCGCGTTGGCGACGCGGTCGGTGCCGACCTCCTTCGGGTTGTCCACCAGCAGCGGGATCCCGGTGCGCACGCCCGGTTCCAGCAGCAGGTGCGGGCCCGCACCGAAGTAGCGGGTCACCATGACCCGTATCTCGCGCAGCAGGGACGGCACGGTCGACAGCGCGGCCACCGCGGTGACCCGCTCGATGTCGTCGCCGAGCAGCCCGCGCAGCGTCAGCGCCAGCTCGTCGGCGGTCAGGTGCGGCCGGGTGTGAATCCGCCAGTCGCGCACCAGTGAAGCATGGTCGCCGGCCCCCGCGAACACCCCGATGTGGATGTTGGTGTTGCCGACGTCGACCGTGAGGAGCATCAGGCGGACACGTCGACCAACCGGCGCGGATCCTTCAGGCCCGAGCCCGCCGGCACGTCGGCCGGATCGTCGGTGAGCGTGACCGGACGGTTCTGCTCGTCGACGAAGACCACCTTGGGCGCGTACTCAGCCACCTCGGCCTCGTTGAGCATGCCGTAGGCGATGATGATCACCAGGTCGCCCGGGTGCACCAGGTGCGCGGCCGCGCCGTTGATGCCGATCACGCCGCTGCCGCGCTCACCGGCGATCGCGTAGGTCTCCAGGCGGTTGCCGTTGTTGATATCGACGATCGCGACCTGCTCGCCCTCGAGCAGACCGGCGGCGTCGAGCAGATCGGCGTCGATGGTCACCGAGCCGACGTAGTGCAGGTCGGCCTGGGTCACCGTGGCGCGGTGGATCTTGGACGTCATCATGGTGCGGAACATTGGCTTAATCCTCATCTCCGCGGGCGTGCGCGCCCGCTGCGAAAAACTCTTCCTGGGCGTCGTCGTCGAAGGCTCGGCGCACTCCGCCGATGTCGACGCCGACGTTGTCGATCAACCGCGTCTGACCCAGGCGCGCCGCCACCAGCAGGCGCCCGTCTCCGGTCTCCGGCGCGGGGCCGAGGGAACGGTCGCGCAGTTCCAGATAGTCGACGTCGATCTCCGGCACGGTGGCGAGCACCGCCTGCGCCGCGGCCAGCGCCGCCGGTCCGCCCTTCTCGCCGGCGTACGCCCCGGCCAGCAGGGCCGCCGAGAGGGTGGTCGCGAGCTCGCGCTCCTGGCTCGACAGGTACCGGTTGCGCGAACTCATCGCCAGACCGTCGGCCTCGCGGACCGTCGGGACCCCGTGGATCTCGACGTCCATGTTGAGGTCGGTGACCATCTGGTTCACCAGCACCAGCTGCTGGTAGTCCTTCTCGCCGAAGTAGGCGGCGTGCGGCGCGGCGATGTTCAGCAACTTGTTGACCACCGTCAACATGCCGGAGAAGTGCGTCGGGCGCTGCGCGGCCTCCAGCGTGCGACCAACCTCACCGGGGTGGATGGTGGTGCGCGGGCCGCTCGGGTACATGCCGGCGACGGTCGGCGCGAAGACCAGCGAGACGCCCATCGCGGCGAGCTTGGCGCAGTCCTCGTCAAAGGTGCGCGGGTAGGCGTCGAGGTCTTCGCCGGCGCCGAACTGCAACGGGTTGACGAAGATCGACACGATCACCACGGTGTTGCCGCGCCCCTTGGCCGTGCGCACCAACTGCAGGTGGCCTTCGTGCAGGGCGCCCATGGTGGGCACCAGCGCGACGCGCTTGCCGGTGGCCCGCAGCGCCATGCTGACGCGGTGCAGTTCCGCGGGATCGCGGTGCACCGTCAACGCGCCGGGGGTGTACGGGGCCTGCGAGGCCTCAAGAATCGTCGTCACTCACTTCACCTCAATCGAGTCGAGCAGATCGGCGGGCGCGCCGGCCTGGACGGCTGCCCGCGCGGACAGCACCCGGTAGCCGAGGGCCACGCCGGGGTCGGGCAGTTCTTCCAGCGCACCGCGGTGTCGCTGCACGGTGGCGCGGTCGCCGCGGGCCACCGGGCCGGTCAGCGCCGAGGGCCCCAGGTTCAGCACGTTCTCCAGCGAGGCGCGCACCAGCGGTCCGAGGATCTGCTCGGGTAGACCCGTCGCGCCGCCGTCCACCGTCGCCTGCGCGGCGAGGTGATGCGGTCCGTCGATCGCGGCCTGCAGGGCCGTCACCGCGTCGGTGATCAGGGCGATCAGATTGTTCGCGCCGTGCGCCAGCGCCGCGTGGTACAGGGTGCGCTGGGCTTCGTCGATCCGCACCGGGGTGCCGCCGAGTTCCAGGACCAGCGCCGCGGCCACCGCGTCGCCGAACGGATCGGCGGTGGTGATGCCGAAGCACGACGACGACAGCCGCTCGGTGTCCTCGGGGCCGCCGACGAAGGTCATCGCCGGATGGATCGCGAGGACCATGCCGCCGCGCTGCGCGATCGGATCCAGAATGTCGACGCCGTGCGCGCCCGCGGTGTGCGCGACGATCTGGCCGGGCCGCAGCGCGGCGGCCACCTGATCGATCACGGTGGGGAGTTCGGTGTCGGGAACGGCCAGCAGCACCAGTTCGGCGGCGGCGACCACGTCGTCGACGGTGCCCAGTCGGGCGGAGGGGAGGCGGCGCTCGGCGCGCTCGCGGGAGGCAGGCGACGGTGCGTGCGCCGCGACCACCCGATGTCCCGCGGCGGCGAGGGCCTCGCCGAGCGCGGTGCCCACGCGACCGGTCGAGCAGATGCCGACGGTCAAGCGCGAGGCAGGGATGGGTGTGGTCACCGTTGTCCTCCAGAGCAGTTCCAGTCCCACCAGCGTGGGTACCAGACGTACACCGCAACGATAGGCGCGTGACGCGGGCGATGCCAGGTCAGTGTGACCGGGTTCACCGGATCCCGAAATGCTCGCGTTCGGCGTCGGTGAGCGGCGGGGATGCGTCGTCGATCCGGGTGTCGGCGTAGGCCGGATCGAGCACGACGACGGTCAGCGCGCCCCGGTCCCCGCCCACCGCGACGGCGTCGCCGTCGGGCAGCACGGCGGCGTACCAGCGCCCGGCGCCCGGTGCGCCGAGCGGCTCGCCCCATTGCCGCGGTTCGGCGGGGTCGGCGGTGTCCCACACCACCATGGTCTGGCCGTCGCCCGCGGTGATCAGGCGGTGGCCGTCGTCGGCGAAGTCGACGGTGCGCACCGTGCCGCCGCCGGCCTGGTGCCGGGTCGCCAGCAGCGACAGTCCGTCGGATTCGACGCGCCACAGCTGCACCAGCCCGCCGTCCCCGCCGGACGCGACGACGTCGCCCGCCCAGGCGAGGGCGTTGATCGCCCGGCGCGGATCGGCCTCGCCGATGCCGAGCTTGCGCGGATGCGCCGGATCGGCCACGTCCCACAGGGTGAGCACGCCGTCCACACCGGTGGTGACCAGGCGCCGGCCGTCCGGACTCCAGGCCGCGGCGGTGGCCCAGGTGCCGGCCGAACCGTGCACCAGCGGTGCGCCGACCCGCGTGGCCGCGCCGTCCGGTGCCACCCGCCAGAGCGCGAACGAGTCGTCGCGGTCACCGGTCAGCATCAGCTGGTCACCGGTGTGCGTGGCGGCCGGTGCGAACGAGACGCGCTGCTGGTCGAGGGTGTCGACCCGCACCGTCGTCGAGGCGCCGAAGCGGCCGGCGTCGTCGATCGGCCAGATCTGCACGGTGCTCGCCGAGGTCGCGGCCGCGGCCAGCCGACCGTCCGGCGACAGCGCGATCTGATCGATGCGGGCCCGGCGCGCGGTGGTGGTCGACGCGAGCAGCGCGGGTGCGGCCTGATCGGTCGACGACCACAGCAGCAGGGTGCCCTCGGCACCGCCGGTGAGCATGCGCCCGGCGGCGATCGACGGTGCGATCACCCGGCCGGTGTGCCCGGCCAGGACCGTGGTCGGCAGCGTCCAGATCCGGATGGTGCCGTCGGCGCCGGCGGTCACCGCGCGGCGCCCGTCGGGGGTGAAGGTGGCCGAGAACACCGAGCTGCCGGCGCCGTCGAGCGTGGGCCCCAGCTGGACGGGCAGTTCCGGCTGCGCGACGCTCCAGACGCGGGCCGAGCCGTCGACCGACGCCGACACCAGGCGCCGGCCACCCGGGCTGAAGCCCACCGACCACACGGGCGCGGTGTGTCCGATCATCGGCCGCCGAGCGCGGGCGCGGCCGGATCGGTCACGTTCCAGAGCCGGATCGTGGCGTCGTCGGAGCCGGTCGCGAGCGTGGCGGAGTCGCCGGCGAAGTCCAGGGCGTGCACGGTGTCGCGGTGTCCGTCGATCACGCCGCGCGGCGCATACGTCGCGCCGTCCCACAGTCGGGCGGTCCGATCCGATCCGCCGGACGCGATCAGTGTCCCGTCCGGACTCCATGCGACCGTCCGCACGTCGGCGGTGTGCCCGTCGAGTTCGGCGAGCTGCGCGCCGGTCGCGGTGTCCCAGACACGCACCGTGCCGTCCATGCCCGCGGTGACCAGCCGTCGTCCGTCCGGCGCCCACGCCGCGTAGACCACGCGTCCGTCGTGTCCGCGCAGCACCGTCGGGTCGGTCTCGGCGGCGCCCGAGTCGGTGAGGGACCAGATCCGCGCGGTGCCGTCGTCGGAGGTGGTGGCCAGCGCCGAGCCGTCCCCGGACCAGGCCACCGAGGTGACGAAGCCGGTGTGGCCGGTGAGCACCAGCGGGTCGGCGTCCGGGTCGTCGATCGTCCAGATCCGTGCGGCGCCGTCGGATCCGGTGCCGGCCACCCGCTTCCCGTCCGGGCTGACGTCCACGGTGTACACCGCGCCGCTGTCGGTGCGGATCGGCATGGCGAGCGGCAGGGCGCCGGTCGCCACCAGTCGCGAATCGGCGGAGTCCGACGGTGCCTCGTCCCGCGCCAGCTGGGTGAGGCGTGCGGACATCGTCGGATCGGAGTCGCGCAGCCGATCTGCTTCGGCGACGAGTCTGCCCAGTTCCGCGGTGGTCCGTTGCGCGACCGCTTCGCTGCGTGCGCGATAGGCGACGACACTGAGCGTCAGTCCGAGCACCGTTGCGAGGACCAGCGCCAGGATCGCCGTGCGCCGCAGGCGCGCGGTGCGCTGCTCGGTCCGGTCCGCAGCGGCCACGAAGGCGCAGGCGGCCGCGGACACTTCCCCGGTGGCGGCCGCGTGCCGAGCCCGCGCCAGCGACGCCCCACGCAGCAGCAGACTGCGATCGCGGCCGGACTCCGACCACGTTTCGGCGGAGGCCTCCAGCTGTTGCCGGGCCAGCAGGTCGGCGCGGTTCTCGTCGATCCAGGTGCGCAGACGCGGCCAGGACCGCATCACGATCTCGTGGGTGAAACCGACCCGCTCGTCGCCGTCCACCACCACCAGGCGTGCGGCCAGCAACTCGTCGAGCGCCGCCAGCCGGGCGTCGCGCTGCGCAGCGTCGCCGGTGAGGAGTTCGGTGCGGGAACGGTACCGGCGGGTGTTGCGACCGGAGTCGTCGAGGTGCACCAGCCGCAGCAGCAGCTGTTTGGCAGCCGTTTGGACCTCGGGCGTCAGCCCGGACCACATCTGTTCGGCGGTGTCGCCGAGCGACCCGAAGACGCCCCCGGAGTTCTCGTAGGCGCGCAGGGTGAGACGGTTCCCGGTGCGATGCCCCCACAGCGTCGCCAAGGCATGGTTGAGCAGCGGCAGCGCGCCCGCGTCGTAGTCCTCCAGGTTCGGTCCGCAGAACTCCACCAGCATCCGCTCGGCCAGGCCCGGCTCGAGCTTCACCCCGACGCTCGCGGCCGGGCTGGTGATCACGTCACGCAGATCGTCGCGACTCATCGGGCCGAGCATGTACGTCCGTTTGTTCAGAGCCTCGAGCAACCGCGGATAGACCAGCCACTCACCCACGAAGTCGGCGCGCAGGCCGATCAGTACCGCGGTCGGATACTCGTCGTCGGCCTCGGTCAGCCCGATCAGGCGATCCAGGAAGGCCGCGAGGTCCGCGCCGTCGGCCACGGTGAACAGTTCCTCGGCCTGGTCGACGATCACCGTCAGCGGCCCGGCCGCTTCCTCGCCCTCGGGTTCGGCCAGCACGCGCGACAGTTCCCGGTCGGGATCGACGCCGGGTGTCATCGCGACCACGCGCATGCCCCGCTGGAGCAGCGCGGGGCGAACGCCGGCGGCCAGCAGCGACGACTTGCCCGAGCCGGACACGCCGACGAGAGCTACCGCACCGCCGCCCTCCGACAGGGCCTCGTCGACCAGCGCGGTGACCGCCTCGACCTGCGCCGTCCGGCCGAAGAAGCGGGCCGCGGTATCCGGCCCGTAGGCCGCCAGCCCCGGATAGGGGCTCTCCACGTCGCGGGTGAGTTCGGCGAGCCGCGCCTGCCGCCAGAGTTCCTCCCACTGCTCCATCCGCACCGGGAGCCCGGCCAGCGCGTCGCGCTTCCGGGCCCGGTCCAGCAGTTCGGCGATGGTGAGGAGTAGAACGCCCTCGAACTCGCGCGGCAGGTGTCGGCCGGCGCGCCAGTCGCTGAGCCGGGCCACCAGGCTGCGGCTCACGGTGATGCCCGCCGGCCGACCGCGCGCGGCGACCGCGGCACTGACGTCCTTCAGCGTGGGGTCGCCCGCGGCAGTCCAAAGGCTTCGTAGTGCGGCAGAAAATGTCATGTCTTCGCTTCGCGGACCGAGAGCCGTCCCCCGACAAGAAGGCTCGTACCCCGCCAGAATAGGCAGCCGACGCCGTCGTCCGACAGACCCGCGACCGCGGCGCGACCGACATCACACCCGTAGCCCTCCTCCCGCATTCGCTTCGCGAACGAGCACTCAGGGCGTCTCCGTACCCACCGCCGACCCGCGGACTTTTATGTCCGAAAGGGTCCCTCAGCGGTACCTCCGAGGACATGAAACTTGCGTCCGGAGGACGAGTGCAAGACACCCGCTGGTGCGGCAGCTTCCGATGAATCCGGGTGGGCACCTTGCCCCGACCGCAAGGTGCCCACCCGAAATCTCTGTGCGGCGGGCCGGAGGGTGGCCCGACCGCCGGACCCGTCAGATGCGGGTCGTCGCGCCGTACGCGTAGTACACGTACACGCCGGTCTCGGAGGTCACCGAGATCTTCGCGAACGGACGCACGCTGATCGGTCCGAGTGCGTTGGTCATGTTCAGGTTCACGCCCGACAGCACGATGTCGGCGACCGGCTGGGTCATCGCGATCTCCGCAAGCGTCACGGTCTTGATCTTCCCGGCCTCCACCTTGAACTCCAGGTCGGCCGACGGGATCACGGTGGCCTCGGCACCGGCTTCCAACCCGACCTCGCCCAGTGCGAGACCGCCGCCGGTGCCGTCGATCGCCACATCCGGCGCCAGCTTCGCGTTGACCCCGCTCGACAGCTTCAGCTCCGGCGTGTGCGCGGTGATCGCGACGCCGTCCGGTGCCACCGACACCGGGTAGCCGATCTGGTAGCCCAGCTCCAGCGTCGCACGCACCTTCTTGTCACCGATGTTCTTCACCGCAGCGCGCACATTCGACGACAGCAACGCTTCACCCGACAACGGCGACGAGTCCAATGGCGCGATCTTGCGGACCGACTGCTGCGCGGCCGACAGCTCGATCGCCAGCCCCTCGCGGGTCTGGTGCGTGGCGGCGCTCGCCGAACCGGCGACCAGACCCGACACCGACAGTGCCCCGACGACGACGGCCAGAACGGCCTTGCGAACCTTCATGATCACTCTCCAGTGAGTCGACATCGGACCGGCGTGACTCGCCGATCCCTCACCGAAGACGCTACGAAGCCGGCACCTGCCCGAACCGCACCGAATATACGAACCTGCAGGTCACAGGCTGAAAGATAAATTCCGGTCCGGAATCCGGACCGACAGCGACCAGGGGAAACAGCACGACTGCCCCGACGGGGCAGGCTACGCACCGACCAGGACGAGCAGGACGGTGAGCAGCATCGCGACCTCGACCAGTTTGGTCAGCGCCCACCAGGACCGACGTTCGTCCGCCATCGCTCCGACCCCCACTCTCCCTGGCAGCGACGTGGCCCGCGACCGCGCGCCACGTCGATCCGCGCCACCCGCAGATCTCTCACCGCACACGCTAGGAAGCCGCGCGCACCCCGAGGGGAAACGAATCCGGAACCGCCAGGTCAGTGACCGAAGAGGGGTTCCGGTCCGGAAGTTCGAACCCGCGCGAACAGGGAGAACGCCGCTGCCGCGACGTCCGAAGACAACGGTGCCGCCGCAGCGTGCGCGAGGCACGCGTGCGACGGCACCGGAGGCCGGGGAGGGCTCAGCGACGGCGGCGGCCGCCACCTGCGTCGCCACTGCCCTGCCGCAGACGATTCAACAGCTCGGAGGCGGGCTGGCCGGCCGAGTGCGCACCGTCGTCGTCCGCGGCGCGGCGCGAACGAGTCGGCATCGGCGGCACCTCGGGCACCGGCGGCACCGGCGAGACCGGGGACACCGGCGGCTCGTAGGCGGCGGCGTCGTAGGCGTCGGCGTACTGGCGACCGGACTGCTGCGGGATCGCCTGGGTGTACTGCTGGTCGACGTACTGCTGCTGCGCGCCGTACTGCTGCTGCTCGACGCCGTAACCCTGCTCGCCGTAACCCTGCTCGCTGTAACCCTGTTCGACGTACTCCTGCTCGCCGTAAGCCTGTTCGACGTACTCCTGCTCGCCGTACTCGGGGCCCGCGGCGGCGGTCTCGGTGTACTCCAGAGCGGTGTACTCGGACGAGGTGTACTCGTACTCCGAGGCGGTGTAATCGGCGGCCGGCGCCTCATCGGTGACCACCGGAATGATCTCGGTCATCTCCACCGCCGACGGGGCGTCCTCGGCACTGTCGTACTCGTACTCGGTGGGCGCCGGCGCGTGCCGGCCGGGCTCCGCGGGCGGCGCGGTGGACTCGAAGTCGAGGTTCGCGGCCACCCGATCATCGGTCAGATCGCCGAGTTCGGAGTAGCCGGCACCGACCAGTCCCGAACCCAGTTCCCGACGGCGTTCCGGGCGCAGCGCCAGCGGCACCTCCGGCAGCGGATTGCCGAGCAACTTCTCCAGGCTGGCTCGCAATGCGAGCACCTGGGTCTTGAGCGCCTCGAACTCCTCGTTGGTCTCCTGCGCCACTTCCTGCCGCACGGCGGTCTCCACCTCGGCCTCGTACTGGCGGCGCGCGGCGATCTCCCGCTCCAACTGCAGCTCGTACACCAGTCGCAGATCGCGGTTGCGCGACTCGGCGACGTCGGCCTGCCTGCGGTACTTGGTCACCAGGACCGCGCCGATCACCGCGGCCCACAGTGCCGCGATCACCGCCAGCGAGCCGGTGATCGAGATGTCTTTGCCGAGCACCATCAACAGGCTCGAGATCAGCGCCAGCACGATGAACAGCCCGATCAGCCACTGTGCGGGCGACACCTGCGAGTTCGTCTTCGCGTTCGGGGCCTTCGAGGCCCCGGCCTTACGACCGCCTCCACCCGTTCCCGCGTCCGACGGCGTAGCTCCCCGTCGCGGCGTACGACGGGTCGCCCGATCTGCGCTGTCTGTGCTGGTCATGCTGGCCAACTTACCTGGCCGTCACACCGACTCCGGGCAGCGGCCTGCGGAGAGTCGCCGTAGAACCCGCCCGGTCGCGGTCCGGTCAGACAGGGTGGGGCGGGGCGTCGGTGGCGTCCGGGCTGGGGTCGTCCGGCGCACGACAGCAATGCTCGAGCCACAACGCCGCCGCCGCGAGCACCAGCCCGCCGACCGCGCCGACGATGGTCGCAGGCATGTCGGCCGCCGCCACGTCGATGTGCAGGCGATCGATGAGGTAGACCAGCATGCCCAGCCAGCCGCCGAGCGCGATCGCCCCGAGGATCGCCGAGGCCTTGGCCAGCGCCACCGACCGCGCCACGTTGATCGGGTGCACCTGCCCCTTGCCGGACCCCACGCGACCGCCGGACACGCGGGCGCGCACCAGGAAGCCGATCACCACTTCCAGCGCCGCCAGCACATACAGCGAGATGCCCGCCAGCCACGGCAACGACGGCAGGAGTCCGTAGTAATAGCGCGCCAACACCCACATCAGCAGACCGGCCACCACGGCGATGGCCGCCAGGTCGCGGATCCGCGTCGGACCGAGCCTGTGCTCGTCGTCGTCCGACGGCGGCAGCGGGTCGGCCCCGTTCGGCATCGTCATCGCGTCGCCTCGGCACGCCGCACACCGCTGCGCTCCGCCGCGGGCAGCGCCTCGAGCAGATCGGTCACCGCGCGTTCACCGGTCGGCGTCCACAGCCGCGCATCCGGCTCGATCTGCAGCCACGGCACCAGGACGAAAGCCCGCTCGGCGGCCCGCGGGTGCGGCAACGTCAGGTCCGGATCGTCCGAGCGCACGGCCACACCGTCGACCTCGACGGAGATCACGTCCACGTCCAGCGTCCGCGGCCCCCACCGCACCTCGCGGGTGCGGTCGGCGGCGCGTTCGCAGTCGTGACAGAACGCCAGCCAGTCGGCCGGGCTCAGGTCGGCCTCGGCGATCAGTGTCTGATTCAGGAAGTCGTCCTGGTGCACCCCGCCCCAGGGCGCGGTGGTGTACACGTCGGAGGCGGCCACCAGCCGGTCGCCGAGGGCCGCGATCACCGACGCCAACCGGGCGTCCCGCTCGGCGAGGTTGGCGCCGACCGACAGGACGACGCGGCTGGCCCCCGGCCGGCCGGTCATCGTGCCGCCCGGCCCGGCGCCGACTTGTACGACCGGCGGGTCACCACCGCGACGTCGTCGAAGGCCAGCGGGATCGGCGCGGACGGCTTGTGCACGGTCACCTCGCACGCGGAGATCCGCTCGTCGGTCATCACCTCGTCGGCGATCTGCGCGCCCACCGTCTCGATCAGGTTCCGTGGCGCACCCGCGACGATGTCGTGGGCCAGCTGCGCCAACGCCCCGTAGTCGACGGTGTCGGAGAGTTCGTCGCTCACCGCCGCGGGCCGCAGATCCAGCCAGAGCGTGATGTCGATGAGGAAGTCCTGGCCGTCCCGACGCTCGTGGTCGAAGACGCCGTGATTGCCGCGCACACGCAGGCCGCGCAGCTCGATCCGATCAGCCATCCGTCAATCCTTTCGTCACCGCGGCCGCGCCCGTGCGGGGGGCTCGGTCGCCACCGTCGCGCCAGGCCGCGGCCACCGCCACCGCATCGCGGCTGGCCGCGACGTCGTGTACACGCACGCCCCACGCACCGCCTGCCGCGGACAGCGCCGAGATCGCCGAGGTCGCCACGTCGCGCCCGTCCGGCTCCCGATCGACGCCGTCGCGGGCGAGCAGGGTGCCGAGGAAGCGTTTGCGAGAGGCCCCGATCAGCACCGGAAAACCCAGACCCACCAGGGTGGGCAGAGCGTGCAGCAGTGCCCAGTTGTGTTCCGCCGTCTTCGCGAATCCCAGACCGGGGTCCAGCACGAGTTGATCCGGATCCACCCCGGCCGCGACGGCCGCGTCGACCCGGCCCAGCAGCTCCCCGGACACTTCGGCCACCACGTCGCGGTAGCCGCCTGCGTCCGCGCTGCGGTGCGTGAAGTGCCGGTCGCCGTCGGCTTCGGTGTCCGACGGTCGCCAATGCATCAGGACCCACGGGAGCCCGGAGTCGGCGATCACCGCGGCCATGCCGGCGTCGGCTCGTCCCCCGGAGACGTCGTTCACCAGGCTTGCACCGGCTTCGATGGCGGCCGCGGCCACCGCGGCGCGCATGGTGTCGACCGACACCCGCACCCCTTCGGCCGCCAGCGCCGCGATCACCGGCGCCACGCGCTGCGCCTCCACCGCCGGATCCACCCGATCGGCGCCCGGCCGCGTCGACTCCCCGCCGACGTCGACGATGTCGGCGCCCGCGGCCGCGAGGGCCAATCCGTGCTCGATCGCCGCCCGCGGATCGAGGTAGCGCCCGCCGTCGGAGAACGAGTCCGCGGTGACGTTGAGGACGCCCATCACGAGGGTCCGCGTCGGCGCCGCGTCCCGGCGGGCGGCCATCAGCGCGTGATCAGGTCGAGTGCTTCACCGCGCGAGACCGCGCTGGTCTGGAAGATGCCGCGCACCGCCGACGTGGTGGTGCTCGCGCCCGGCTTGCGGATGCCCCGCATGCCCATGCACAGGTGCTCGGCCTCGATCACCACGATCGCCCCGCGCGGATTCAGTCGTTCCACCAGCGCGTCGGCGATCTGGCTGGTCAGCCGTTCCTGCACCTGCGGCCGACGCGCGTACAGGTCCACCAGTCGCGCCAGCTTGCTCAAGCCGGTCACCTGTCCGCTGGCGCCCGGGATGTAGCCGACATGCGCGACGCCGTGGAAAGCGACCAGGTGGTGCTCGCACGTGGAGTACATCGGGATGTCCTTGACCAGCACCAACTCGCGGTGATCCTCGTCGAAGACGGTCGCGAGCACGTCGCTCGGCTCGGTGTACAGCCCGCCGAACATCTCGCGGTACGCGCGTGCCACCCGCTCCGGCGTGCGGCGCAGACCCTCGCGGTCGGGGTCCTCGCCGACGGCGAACAGCAGCTCCCGCACCGCGGCCTCGGCGCGCGCCTGATCGAACTTGCGGCCGTCCGCGGTGACCAGCACCTCATCGTCGCTCATGAAGACCGTGCTTCCTTCCTGTGGAACCTGAGTGAATCGGGCACCGAATCAGTTGTTGCGCGGGTCGTCCGCAGGCGGCCATCCGGGTGCCTGCCAGTCGCGCGGTGCACCGTAGTCCGGGCGCGATTGACCGTGTTCGCCGGACTGACCCGGCGCCGGCTGCCCGTATTGGGGCTGCCCGTACTGCGGTTGCTGCCCGTACTGCGGTTGCTGCCCGTACTGGGGCTGACCGGTCTGGGGCTCGCCGTACTGGGGCTGACCGTACTGGGGCTGACCGTTCTGGGGCTGACCGTTCTGTGGCTGACCGTTCTGGGGCTGCGACGGCACCGGCTGACCGTTCGAGCCTGGGTAGTGCCCCGGCGCACGACCGCTCAGGTCCGGATACTGCGGCGCGGGCTGGTGTCCCATGCCCTGGCTCGGTCCCGGATGTCCGTACTGCGGCGGGAACGGCTGCTGCGGCGGCGCCGGAGCGGGCTCGGGCACCGGGGGCCACGGCTCGCCGCGTTCGATCGCCAGTTCGCCCGGCGTCTTGATCGGCGGCTTCGTGCTCGGGGTCCGGTTGCCGAACTCGCTGAACTCGGTCATCCGCGGCCGCTTCTCGACGCCTTCGAGGATCTCCTCCAGGTCCTTGCGGACCAGGGTCTCCTTCTCCAGCAGTGCGCCGGCCAGCTCGTCGAGCTTGTCCCGGTACTGGTCCAGAATGGCCCAGGCCTCGGTGTGCGAGGCCTCGATGAGACGACGCACCTCTTCGTCGATCTCGGCGGCGATGCCCGACGAGTACTCCGGGGTGCCGCCGCCCATGCCGCCGCGACCCAGGAACGGATCGCCCTGGTCGTGGCCGTAGCGGACCGCACCGAGGCGGGCACTCATGCCGTACTCGGTCACCATCGCGCGAGCGATCTTGGTGGCCTGATCGATGTCCGAGCTGGCGCCGGTGGTCGGCTCGTGGAACACCAGTTCCTCGGCGGCACGACCGCCCATCGCCATCACCAGTCGCGCGATCATCTCCGAGCGGGTCATCACGTCCTTGTCCTGCTCCGGCACGGCCAGTGCGTGACCGCCGGTGCGTCCGCGGGCCAGGATGGTGACCTTGTAGATCGGATCGAGATCGGGCATCGCCCACGCGGCCAGCGTGTGACCGGACTCGTGGTAGGCCACGACCTTCTTCTCGTGCTCGCTGATCACGCGGCTCTTACGACGCGGACCGCCGATGACGCGGTCGACCGCCTCCTCGAGCAGCTCGTTGGTGATCACGGTCTTGTTCTCGCGCGCGGTGAGCAGCGCGGCCTCGTTGATCACGTTGGCCAGGTCGGCGCCGGACATGCCCGGGGTGCGCTTGGCCAACCCGTCCAGGTCGGCGTCGGGCGCGATCGGCTTGCCCTTGGCGTGCACGCCCAGGATTGCGCGACGACCGGCGATGTCGGCGTTGCCGACCGGGATCTGCCGGTCGAAACGGCCCGGACGCAGCAGCGCGGGGTCGAGGATGTCGGGGCGGTTGGTGGCCGCCATGACGATGACGCCGGAGCGTTCGCCGAAGCCGTCCATCTCCACCAGCAGCTGGTTCAACGTCTGCTCGCGCTCGTCGTGACCGCCGCCCAGGCCGGCGCCGCGCTGGCGACCGACGGCGTCAATCTCGTCGACGAAGATGATGCAGGGGCTGTTCTCCTTGGCCTGCTCGAACAGGTCGCGGACCCGCGAGGCGCCCACACCGACGAACATCTCCACGAAGTCCGAACCGGAGATCGTGTAGAACGGCACGCCCGCCTCGCCGGCGACGGCGCGCGCGAGCAGGGTCTTACCGGTGCCCGGCGGACCGTAGAGCAGCACGCCCTTGGGGATCTTGGCGCCGAGCGCCTGGTAGCGGGCCGGGTTCTGCAGGAAGTCGCGGATCTCGTCGAGCTCCTCGACGGCCTCGTCGGCGCCGGCGACGTCGGCGAAGGTGGTCTTGGGCATGTCCTTGGTGAGCTGCTTGGCCTTGGACTTGCCGAAGCCCATGACACCGCCGCGGCCGCCGCCCTGCATGCGGCTCATCACGAAGAAGAACAGACCGAACAGGATCACCATCGGCAGCACGAAGATCAGCAGCGACTGCCAGAACCCGGAGTCCTTGGTGATGTGCGTCTGATAGGGAGAGCCGGTGGTGGTGACCGACTGGAAGACACGTGCGGAGACACCGGACGGGTACTGGGTCTCGATCTTGGTGACGTCCTTGTCGTCGACCTTGATCGGATCCTTCAAGGTGATCCGGAGACGCTGCTCTTTGTCGTCGATCTGAATGAACTCGGTGTTCTTGATGTTCAGCTGCGACATCGCGACCGAGGTGTCGACACCGGTGTATTCGTTGTCGTCGGCGGTGAGCACCGAGATGCCCCAGAGGGCCAGGATGACTACGGCCACGATGGCCAGATTCCGGTAGAGCTTCTTTCGGTTCATACTTTTTCGCACGGGTCTGCGCGCACCGCACCCGCTGAGGGCGTGCGTCGACCCTTGTCCTTCCCGTCAGTCTCGCTTTACGAGGCTACCTTTCAACGCCCCGCGACCGGCATTCTGTTCCCGCAGGGCGTAAGCGGTGTCCGACGAAGGACCCGAACGCGAGCCGATCAGCTCGAGTAGACCGCCGGATCCAGCCGACCGATGAACGGCAGATCGCGGTAGCGCTCGGCGTAGTCCAGCCCGTAGCCGACGACGAATTCGTTCTCGATCTCGAAGCCCACGTCGGCCACCTCCACCGCCAACTGCGCCGCCTTCGGCTTGCGCAGCAGGGTCACCACCTCCAGCGACCGGGGCGAGCGGGTCGCGAGGTTCTTCATCAGCCACGACAGCGTCAGGCCCGAGTCGATGATGTCCTCGACGATGAGCACGTCTCGGCCGGCGATGTCGCGGTCCAGGTCCTTGAGGATGCGGACGACGCCCGACGAGGAGGTCGACGAGCCGTAGCTGCTGACCGCCATGAACTCCATCTGGTTGGGCACCGGCAGGGCGCGGGCCAGATCGGTCATGAACATGACCGCACCCTTGAGCACGCCGACCAGCAGGAGGTCGTCGGGCGCGTCCCGATACCGCTCCGCGATCGTCGCGGCCATCTCGGCCGTGCGCTGCGCGATCTGATCTTCAGTGATCAGGATCGTCTCGATGTCGTTTTCCGGGTACCCGTTCGCCACGCCCATTAGTTTCCCACAGCCTCCGGCCGCAGGTACCCGGGTCCCCCCGGTTCACCGCGGCCGGTACTCGGCGCGGAGAAGGCCCGCGCTCCGTCGCACCACGAGACGGCGTTCCGCGTCGCCGCCGATCGCCACCGGCCCCTGCCCGGACCAGTCGACGATCAGGGCCCACACCTGCGCGACGACGGCCGCGGTGGGCTCGGTCGCACCGACCTGCGCCAGCCAGCGTCGCAGCACCCGCGTCCCGACGGCGCCGGGCAGTGCGGCCGCGGCGTCGACGGCCAGGTCGAGGCCGTCGCAGACGTCGGCATGGACCCGGTCGGCCCACTCGGTCAGCGCCGCGTCGTCGGCGCGCAACTGGTCCGCTGTCCGCGCCAAGGCCGACGCCACCCCGCCGCCCAGTGCCTTCTCGAAGCGCGGCAGCAGGTCGTGACGCACCCGCACGCGGGCGTAGCGGCGGTCGGCGTTGTGCGGGTCTTGCCAGGGCGCCAACCCCCAGTCGGCGCAAGCCTGCCGCGTCGTCGCGCGGCGCACCCCGAGCAACGGACGCCCCCAGGGCGCCGCCCACGGGGCCATCCCGGACAACGATCGGGCCCCGGACCCGCGACCCAGCCCCAGCAGCACCGTCTCGGCCTGGTCGTCGAGGGTGTGCCCGAGCAGCACCGGCCGCTCGCCGCGCGCCTGCTCCAGCGCGTCGTACCGCGCTCGGCGCGCCGCCGCCTCGGGGCCGCCCGGCCCGTCGGGCCGCACGGTCAGCACCCGCGCCTGCGCACCGAGTTCGACGGCGGTCGCGGCCGCCCACGCGGCGGTCGCCGCCGATCCGTCCTGCAGTTGATGGTCGACGACCAGCCCGGTCACCGTCAGCCCGGCCCGCACTGCAGCCGCGGTCAGCGCCAACGAGTCCGCGCCGCCGGACACCGCGACGGCCACCTCCGGTCCGGCGAGGTGGTCGCGCGCGAACCCGCGGACCGCCCCGATCACCTCTTGCTGGGCGCGCGAACGCCCGGTCAGAGCACCCGCGCGATCCACTGGTCCGGCTTGTCGATCTCGCCGATCAGCGGCATGGTCTCCGGCGAGGTCCACACCGTGTTGAAGGCATCCATGCCTACCTCGGCCACCACGGCGTCGACGAAGGCCTTGCCCCGGACGTACTGCGCGATCTTGGCGTCCATGCCGATCAACGCCCGAATGAGGCGCTGCAGCGGATTCTGCGGGCGCTGGCGTCGGGCGTCGAAGCCGGCCCGGATATCGGCGACAGTCGGCACCAGCGCCGGGCCCACCGCGTCCATCACGTGATCGGCGTGCCCCTCGAGGAGGGTGCCGAGGACCAGCACGCGGTCCATCGCGTCGCGCTGCTCCGGCGCCTGCAGCAGCTGCATCAGGCCGAGCATGCCCTTCTCCCTCGACCGGCCGCTGCGCACCGACTCGTTGAGACGGGTGATCATGTCCAGCGTCGACTCCCCCGCATCGTCGGTGAGCGTCGCGACGTTCTCCTGCATGTAGCCGGCCAGCCACGGGTTGGCGGAGAACTGCACGCGGTGGGTCACCTCGTGCAGGCAGACCCAGAGGCGGAAGTCCGACGGCACGGCGCGGAGCTGTCGTTCGGCGGCCAGGATATTGGGCGCCACCAGCAGCAACAGCCCGGCCTCGCCGGTCGCGTCGTCGATCGAGAACGGGTCGTACTGACCGAGGATGGCACCGGAGAGGAAGGCCAGCAGGCCTCCTGCCTGCACGCCGGCTACCTTGCCGAGCGCGTTCTGCACCAGTCCGGGGTCCTCGTCCGGGGCCGTCCGATCGCCGAACATCGCGGGCATGGACTGCGCGGCGGCGTTGATCCAGCCGGCGCGGTCGACGATCCGCGCGGTCGGAACTCGTAGCCCGTCGGCCAGTCCGGTCACCTCGCGGACCGGCGCTTCGGCGCGCACCGAGGCCTCGGCGAGTTCGGCGTGGATCTGGTCCATCGTGTAGCGCGTGACGCGCGGACCGGGCCGGGCCACCTTGCGGCCGAGCGACGCCGCCAGGTCCCAGTCGATGTTGGGCGCCGGTGCCGCTTCCGGAGCTTCTGCGTCCGGGGTTGCTTCCTCGATCGGGGTCTCGGTCACCGCGTCAACGCTCCTCATCGATGGGTCCTGCCTGTCTCTGGTGGTGGTGCGCTCGGTGTCAGCCACGGCAGCCGCATTCCCGGAGGGCGCCGGCCAGCGCATCCAACGCGGGCCGCGCATCCGCGGGCGAGGTGCCGCCGGACATGAACGCGAAGGCCAGCACCCGGCCGTCCACGGTCTGCACGATGCCCGTCAGCGAACTGACGCCGGTCAGCGTGCCGGTCTTGGCCCGCACCCAGCCCGCACCGGGATTGGTCTTCGGATCGAAGCGGTCGGTGAGCGTTCCGGTGCCGCCGGCCACCGGGAAGGTGTCCAGCAGCGGGCGCAGCTTCGGCTGCTTGTCGCCCGCGGCCGCCGACACCAGCTCGTCGAGCAGCCGGGCGGGCACCTTGTCCGACGCCGACAGCCCGGAGGCGTCCCGCAGGACCACGCCGCCGACGTCGAAGCCGTTGTCGCGCAACACCGTCACCACCGCGTCCGCGCCGCCGGCGATGCTCGGCGGACCGCCCATCGCTACCGACAGCTCCACGGCGAGGGTCTCGGCGAGGACGTTGTCGCTCAGCCGCATCATGTCGCCGACGCGGGCGCTCAGTGGTGCCGACTGGACCGTGGCCAGCACCGTCGCCGTCGACGCCGGGGTCGCCTCGGCCACCGGGCCGTGCAGATCGAGCGCCTCCGCCAGCGCCCGCCCGGCATCGAGCGCGCCGGTGGTCGACCTGGGCGAGTACTCGTCCATCGGGTCCTTGCGCGCGCCGTCGATCATCAGCGAGGTGATCGGCGCGATGTCGCCGCCTTCGATGTCGGCGTCGTCCCAGGTCTTTTCCATCGCCGGTCCGGTGACCGAGGTGGGCGCCACCGCGACCGACGTGATCTCGGCGCCGGAGCGCTTGAGCTGAGCGGCGAGGTCGGCGATGCGCGGCGCATCGGTGTAATACGTGTCCGAGTCTTCGAACTGCGACGACAGCGTCGGATCGACGGCGCCGACCAGGATCACCTGGCCGTCCTCGCCGGCCACCACTTCGGTGGTGAGGCGGGCGTCGTGGTCCAGCTGCAGCAGCGCCGCGGCCGCAGTAAGGATCTTCGCGTTGGAGGCCGGCGTGCGCGGCTCGTCGGGCGACTTCGACCACAGCGTCTGGCCGGTCAGCGGGTCGGAGACCATGCCGGTGAGCTTGCCGAGGTCGCGGTCCTTGAGGCCCGCCCGCAACTGCGCCGCGACGCCGCTCGGGGTGGGCGCGGGTGCCGACGGATCCACCGGCAGAATGCTCGGGTCCACCGTGGCTGCGGCGGGCTGCGCCGGGGTGCCGACCGGCACCGGCTCGGGCCGCAGGTAGTACCAGTTGTAAGCGAGGAAGCCGCCGACCGCGAGCGCCGCCACCAGCAGAACGCTCAGGGCGGTCAGTAATACCGACCGCCACCGACGTCGGCCGATCTTCGTCGCCACAGGGCTCCCTTCGGGCTCTTCGCTACCCGCGCGCCACAACTTCTGGGCTGCCCGCGTGGGCCTGACTGTTCCCACAGTATCCTTGACCCCTGATCGTCCCCCGCAGACCAGAGGAGTGAGAACGTATGGAGTTCGAGGTCACCGTCGAAATCCCCAAGGGCGCCCGTAACAAGTACGAGGTCGACCACGAGACGGGGAAGGTGTACCTCGATCGGTACCTCTACACCTCGATGGGCTACCCCGCCGATTACGGCTACATCGACCACACCCTCGGTGAGGACGGCGATCCGTTGGACGCGATGGTGCTGCTCACCGAATCGGTGTTCCCGGGCGTGATCGTGCGCTCGCGTGTCATCGGCATGTACACCATGACCGACGAGGCCGGCGGCGACGACAAGCTGCTCGCCGTGCCGGCCGGTGATCCCCGCTGGGATCACATCCAGGACATCGCCGACGTCGACAGTTTCGAGTTGGGCGCCATCGCGCACTTCTTCGAGCACTACAAGGACCTGGAGCCGGGCAAGGAAGTGACCCCCGGCGGCTGGGTCGGCAAGGATGCGGCCATCAAGGTGGCGCAGGCCGCGGTGGATCGCTACCAGCCCTGACCTGACGCGTCAGAAGCTGAGCCTGCAGAGAACAAAGCGGCACTCGGACGCCTTCGCGTCCGGGTGCCGCTTTCGTCGTTCCCGCGTCGAGCGCTCGACCCACCCCGCAAAGGTCGAGCGCTCGCGCGGTCAGGCGGTCAGCTCGGCCAGCGCGGCGAGCAGACGATCGACGTCCTCGGAGCTGGTGCCGAGGCCGAAGCTGACGCGCACCGCTCCTTCCGGGTAGCCCAGGCGGGTGAGCAGCGGGTGCGCGCAGAACTTGCCGTCGCGCACCCCGATGCCGTGGTGGTTGCTCAGGTATTCGGCCACCTCGCGGGCGGCGAAGCCGTCCACCACGAAGCCAGCGATGCCGACGCGGTCGTCGACGTCGTCGAAGATCTGCAGCGGCGTCACCGCGTCGAGCGCGGCCAGGCCCTCGTCGAGGCGGGTGAGCAGGTCGCGCTCGTGGTACCCGATCAGCTCGAAGCCGAGGTTCTTGATGGTGTCGGCGGCCGCGGCGATGGCCACCGCGCCCAGCACGTTGGGGCTGCCGGCCTCGTGGCGGGCGGCACCGGTGTGCCAGTCGGTGCCCGCGTCCAGGTCGACGTGCGCGGTGGCGCCGCCGCCGGCCAGGTAGGGCGCGGCGTCGTCGAGCCAGTCCGATCGGCCGATCAGCACCCCGGCCCCGAACGGGGCGTACACCTTGTGGCCGGAGAACACCAGGTAGTCGACGCCGTAGCTGGCCAACGACACCGGGCGGTGCGCCACCAGCTGGGCCCCGTCGATCAGGATGCGCGCGCCGTGGCGGTGCGCCAGCGCGGTGAGGGCGCGGATCGGCAGCACCTCACCGGTGACGTTCGACGCCGCGGTCACGGCCAGCAGCGCGGCCGGCGTGCGGGACAGTTCCGCCTCGAGCGCCACCAGGGTGTCGGCGAAGGTCGGCTGCGCGGTCACCACGCGGGCCCGCCCGGTGCGCTGCCACGGCAGCAGGTTGGCGTGGTGCTCGATGTCCAGGACCACCACGTCGCCGGGCACCGCGTGCGCGGCCAGGTTGATCGCGTCGGTGGTGTTGCGGGTGAACACGACGGTGTCGTCGGCGCGCCCGCCGACGAAGCTGCGGACCGTTTCGCGGGCCTGCTCGTACCGGGCGGTGGTGACCTGCGACAGGTGGCCGGCGCCGCGGTGCACGCTCGCGTACTGGCCGAGCGCCTCGGTGAAGACCGCGGCGACCTCGGACAACGCCGGGGCGCTGGCCGCGTAGTCGAAGTTGGCGTACCGAACGGCGGTCCCGTCGACGGTGGGCACGGTCTGCTCGGCACCGACCACGTCGGCCAGTGCGGTGACGCCGGCTCCGGCGAACGAATCGGTGAGGTAGGCGGGGGTGTCCAGCACAGCGGTCATGACAAAGCTCCTAGCGAATCCGCGCTTGCCGCGACCGGTCGGCCGACAGCCGGGTCGTCACCGGGAGCACCCCACCGCGGTGGAGGGTTGCCGATCAGCCAGCCCGGGCTTAGACGCTGATACTCGTGACCCGCTGACTACTGTGCCGAATCGGCGACGCTCCCGCGACGGTTAGGAGCGCGGTGAGTTTAACTAGCCTGACCTGCCCTTTCATGACTGTGACGCAGGCCGCGGACCGGCGGGCAGTAGCGTGGACCCGTGCCGCAGCCCAGTTTCGTCCTCGCCCGCGACGGGCACGGTTGTCGCGGTGAGGGCGTCGCCGCCGGCTTCGACGCGGTGGCCGCGGCGCGGGCCGCGTTGGCCGCCGGATCCGCGCCCGTGGTGACCGGGGCCCTCGGTTTCGACACGGCCGCCGCGGCCGCGCTCACCGTTCCCGAACGATGGTCCCGCTCGGCGCCGCTGCGGGCGCACCCGCCCCGACCCGCGCGCCTTCTCGCCGAAACCCTCACCCCCGCGGCCGAGCACGCCGCGCGGGTGCGCGCAGCATTGGCCGCCATCGACGCGGGCACCGTGGCGAAGGTGGTGTTGGCCCGACAAGCGGAGTGGACGCTGGAGTCGGCCGTCGCGCCCACCGATCTGCTGGCCGCGTTCGCCCACATCGGGCCCGGCGCGGCGATCTTCGGTGCCACCCTCGACGCCGCCCCCGGCCACGCCGGACAGTGGCTGCTCGGCGCGAGCCCGGAGCTCCTGGTCCGCCGCGAAGGCCGCACCGTCACGTGCCACCCGTACGCCGGATCCGCGCCCCGTCAGGCGGACCCGGTCGCCGACGAGGCCGCGGCACAGCAGCTGCTGCAGTCGCGCAAGGATCTCGCCGAGCACGCCTTCGTGGTCGATGATCTGCGCACCCGACTGGCCCCGCTCTGCGTGGAACTCGACGTGCCCGCCCGTCCGGTCCTGATGTCGACGGGTGAGATGTGGCACCTGGCCACCCCGATCCACGGCCGGCTGGCCGACGACACGGTCACCGCACTGGATCTGGCTGCACTGCTGAGCCCGACGCCGGCGGTGGGCGGCACCCCGACCGACGCGGCGACCGCGCTGATCACCGAACTCGAGGGTCCCCGCGACTTCTACGCGGGCACGGTCGGCTGGTGCGATGCCGCGGGTGACGGTGAATGGCTGGTGTCCATCCGCTGCTTGGAACTCGGCGCCGACCACCGCACGGTCCGCGCCTGGGCCGGCGGCGGCATCGTCGCCGACTCCGATCCGGACGCCGAAGTGGCCGAGACGACGGCCAAGTTCCGCACCGCGCGCCGAGCCCTGGGGCTCGACCCGACCGGTTAGACGCGGACCGCCGCCGCGGCAGCTGACCTACCCGAGCGCCTGATCCAGGTCGCGGATCAGGTCGTCGACGTTCTCCAGGCCCACCGACAGGCGCACCATGGCGTCGGTGAGGCCGATCGCCGCACGACCGTCCGGCCCCATCGCGCGGTGCGTGGTGGTCGCCGGATGGGTGATCAGGCTCTTCGCATCGCCGAGGTTGTTGGAGATGTCGACGATCGCCAAGCCGTCGAGCACCTCGAAGGCCCGCTCCTTCGCCGACTTCCCGGGCTGCTCGGCCAACTCGAACGTGATCACGGTGCCGCCGCCGGACATCTGCGAGCGCGCCAGCTCGTACTGCGGGTGCGACGGCAGGAACGGGTACAGCGTGGTGGCCACGCGCGGATCGGCGTCGAGGAACTCGGCGATCGTCAGCGCACTGGCCACCGACTGGTCCAGCCGCAGCTTCATGGTCTCCAGGCCCTTGAGCATCACCCAGGCGTTGAACGGGCTCAGCGCCGGACCGGTGTGGCGCATCAGCGCGCGGACCGGGCCGTCGATGAATTCGCTGGTGCCGAGCACCGCGCCGCCCATCACGCGGCCCTGCCCGTCGATGTGCTTGGTGCCCGAGTACACGATCACGTCGGCGCCCATCTCCGGGCCGCGCTGCAGCAGCGGCGTCGCGAAGACGTTGTCGAGCACCACCTGTGCACCGGCGGCGTGCGCCAGCTCGGCGACCGCGCGGACGTCCACCAGGGTCTGCATCGGGTTCGACGGCGTCTCGAAGAACACCGCGTCGGTCGGCACCGAGAGCGCCTGCTCCCACTGCGCGAGGTCTTCGCCGTCGACGAAGACGGTCTCCACGCCCCACGACGGGAGGATCTCGTTGCACACCACGAAGCACGAGCCGAACAGGCTGCGGGCGGCCACCAGACGGCTGCCCTTCTTCAGCAGCGCGCCGAGCGCCACGAAGACCGCCGCCATGCCGCTCGCGGTCGCGAAGCCCGCTTCGGTCCCCTCGATCTGCCGGAGCCGCTCGGTGAACATCTCCACCGTCGGGTTGCCGTACCGCGAGTAGACGAACCGCTTGTCCTCACCGGTGAAGGCGCGTTCGGCGGCCGCGGCCGAGTCGTAGACGTAGCCGCTGTTGAGGAAGAGCGCCTCCGAGGTCTCGAAAAACCCCGACCGCATGGTTCCCCCGCGGACCGCCACGGTTTCGGGCGATACCCATTCAGGCAGGTCACGACTCATCAAAGTCCCCTTTTCTACTGCTGACGCCAGGGCAGGCCCACAGCGCGCCAACCGGTGGATCCGCGGTGGCCGGCTTCGTCCAGCGCGCCTTCGAACCCGTCCAGAATGTTGTACGCCCCCGCGATTCCGTCCGCGGTGGCGGCCTCGGCGGCACTGATCGAGCGGGCGCCCGAGCGGCACAGCAGCAGCAGTTCGGCGTCGTCGGCCACGCCGGCCGCCCGCAGCTGCTCCACGAAGCGCGTGTTCGGCGTCCCACCCGGGAAACCGATCCATTCGATGAGGACGGCCTGCTTGCCGATTCCGCTCAGGTCCGGAACCCCGACAAAGGACCATTCGGCCTCGGTGCGGCAGTCCACCAGGACGGCTTTCGGGTTGCTCTGCAGGCGATCCCAGGCTTCCTGCGGGGTCACGTCACCGGCGTAGCTCATGCGTTGCACACCTTCCATTCGTCGCCCTGCCGGATCACCGTCAGGTCGGTCGTCTGCTTCTCGTCGGGCGTGTCCTCGCGATGCCAGTTCACCTGGACCGCGGCCACGTCGCCCTGCATCTCCACCGCCATGTCCGGGATCACGATCTGGCCGTGCTCGGTACGCGCCGCGCGGTTCTCGTCGGCGAACTCCGCAGCGGTCGGGAAGTCGGCGGCCTGCCGGTCGGCCTCGCAGTGGGCCTCGCGGTACTGCTCGTAGTTCAGCGAGTTGCGCGCGGTGAACGCGTCGTTCACCGCGTGCTGCACCTGAGCCGAATCGCTGAGCCGCTCCGCGGGCGGATCGATCAGTGCCACCCCGGCGATCCCGGCGACCAGGAGCACCACGAAACCGAGGGCCACCATGAAGGGCCAGCGACTGCGTCCCGGATCGTCCGAACCGAACTCCTCGGCCATGGCTTCGGGGTAGCCGTCCGGGGCGCGCTTGGAGTTCGGATAGTCGGCGCCGCCGGGGCTCTGGTCGCTCATGAGGGCCGATTCTATCGGCCCTACCCATTCCGGACCCGCCCCGGTCTCCGGCGCGGGGCGCGCCAATAGCCGAGCACCGCCTCCCGAGTCAAGGGTTTGCCGCAGTTTCGGTATTAGTGAGGGCAGCCTCAGTGGAAATTTTGGTGCTGACTCACCAGCGCATACCGTGGAAGTACCACACGTTCTTTCAGCTGAGGAAGCGACTGACCAATGAGTGAGAACAGCCGCCCGCTGCGCGTAGCGATCGTCGGAGCCGGTCCCGCCGGCATCTACTGTGCCGACGCGCTGATGAAGTCGGACACGGCCGCCGCCCGCGGGGTCAGCATCGACCTGTACGAGCGCATGCCGGCCCCGTTCGGCCTGATCCGGTACGGCGTCGCGCCCGACCATCCCCGCATCAAGGGCATCATCACCGCGCTACACAAGGTGCTCGACAAGCCGCAGGTCCGCCTGCTCGGCAACATCGACTACGGCACCGACATCACGCTGGCCGATCTGAAGACCCACTACGACGCGATCGTGTTCTCCACCGGCGCGACCGACGATCGGGAACTCAAGATCCCGGGCGTCGACCTGGACGGCAGCTACGGCGCCGCCGAGTTCGTCGCCTGGTACGACGGCCACCCCGACTTCCCGCGCGAATGGCCGCTGGAAGCGGAGAAGGTCGCCGTGATCGGTGTCGGCAACGTGGCGCTCGACGTGGCCCGCGTGCTCGCCAAGACCGGCGACGAGCTGCTCCCCACCGAGATCCCGGACAACGTCTACCAGGGCTTGAAGGCCAACAAGGCCGTCGAGGTGCACGTCTTCGGTCGACGCGGCCCCGCCCAGGCGAAGTTCACGCCGCTCGAGCTCAAGGAGCTCGACCACTCGCCGAACATCGAGGTGGTGGTGAACCCGGAGGACATCGAGTACGACGAGGGTTCCGCCGTGGCCCGTCGCGCCTCCAAGATCACCGACCAGGTGGCGACGATCATCGAGAACTACGCCATCCACGAGCCCAAGCAGGGCGCGATCCACAAGCTCTTCCTGCACTTCTTCGAGAGCCCGGTGGAGATCCTCGGCGAAGACGGCAAGGTCGTCGGCCTGCGGACCGAGCGCACCGAGCTCGACGGCACCGGCAACGTCAAGGGCACCGGCCGCACCACCGACTGGGACCTGGGCGCGGTGTATCGCGCCGTCGGCTACCTCTCGGACAACCTGCCGGAGATCCCGTTCGACTCCCAAGCCGGCGTGATCCCCAACGAAGCGGGCCGCGTCTTCGACGAGGGCAAGCACGTGACCGGGCTCTACACCACCGGGTGGATCAAGCGCGGACCCGTCGGTCTGATCGGCCACACCAAGGGCGACGCCAACGAGACCGTCGAATGCCTGGTGGAGGACATGGTGAACGGCGTGCTCAACGAGCCGACCGCTCCCGGCGAGGACGCGGTGATCGACCTGCTGGAGAGCCGTCAGGTTCCGTACACCACCTGGGACGGCTGGTACCGCCTGGACGAGTACGAGCGCGGTCTCGGCGCCGCCGAGGGCCGCGACCGCAAGAAGGTCGTCGAGCGTCACGAGATGCTCGCCGCCTCCGAGCCCGGCAAGGTCGCCAAGAGCTAGCGACCGGTACCCCGCACAAACGCCAGCGGCCCGCCCCTTTCGGGGCGGGCCGCTGGTCTGTGTCCGGGAGGATCCGGGTGGGGTCAGTTGACGCCGGGGATCTGCGGTGCGCGGGGATCGTCGACGCCGCCGCCGGACAGCTGGGTCAGAGCGGCGTTGCTGTCGGGCTTCTTCTCGCCGCGCGGGACCTCGCGCAGGTTCCACCAGAAACCGGCGTTGTCGAGCAGGTTCTCCTGGTAGTCCGAGATCGCGTAGCCGGCGATAGACGACGGGAAGCAGCCCGGCCAGACGGTCTTGATCTCGAGGGTGCGAGGCACCGTCTTGTCGCCGATCTTGCCGGTCGAGGAGAGCCAGGGCGCGAACTTCTTCGGGCCGTTGATCTCCTGGAGCGTGACGTTCTTGAAGTTGCCGTCGTCGGCGGTCACCCGAAGAACGCGAGTCATGTTCCAGATGCCGGCGGTCCACGGCTGCCCCGGCTGCATGCCGAAGTTACAGGTCACGGCGCCGCTGACGCGGAGGTTCGGCACAGCAGCTTCGGCGGGGGCCGCAGCCATGAGGGTGCCGGCGCCGATGGAGCCGGCTGCGGTCACCGCAATGGCCGCGCGAGTGAGAAGCTTCTTCATGATCATGCCCTTCGTTCCGTATGTCTCAGTCAGTCAGATGTGTCCAACGATGCGAGTTCGGCAGCCTTCGAGTGCGATGGCCCCGCATCCTGCGTAACAGGGATCAGTTCCTATTCACAAGGACTTATCGGCCTCTGTGCCGCGAAACGTTACGGGTGAGGTCATCACCCAGTAACCTTAGGACGAGTTAGTTAGGTAAGGTTACCCTTCATGACAAGGGTGAGCGGGGCGCTGCTTCTCGGTGTACTGCTCACCGGATTATGCGTGGTGTCGGTGGCGGTCGGATCCGGGCTGGGTCCGCACGATCTGGGCTACGGCACCGTCGTCGACGGCCTCTTCCATCGCGACAGGGTCGACGGCGAGATCGCGAAACTGATCGACGGTCGGCTCACCCGCACGGCCCTCGGACTGCTCGCCGGTGCAGCGCTGGGCGCCGCGGGCGCACTGACCCAGGGGCACACTCGCAACCCGCTCGCCGATCCCGGGCTCCTCGGCATCAATGCGGGCGCAGCGTGCGCGGTGGTGATCGGAGTCTTCGTCTTCGGCACCACCGGCACGGTATCCACCGCCGCGGCCGCCCTGATCGGTGCGGGCCTGGCGTCGGTCGCGGTCTTCGCGCTGGCCAATGTGTCCGGTGCGACGCCGCTGACCCTGGTGCTCGCCGGCGCCGGACTGTCCGCGTTCCTGATGGCGGTGACGTCCGCGACCGTGCTGTCCGACGGCGCCACGCTCGACGCCTGGCGCACGTGGAACGTGGGCGCGCTCGGCGGTCGCGGCGCCGACGTCCTCGCGACCGTCGCACCTCTCGTCCTCGTCGGCCTCGTCGCAGCGCTGGCCGGCGGCTGGTTCCTTAATCTCCTCAGCCTGGGCGACGACATGGCCACCGCCCTCGGCGGACGGGTCTGGCTGATCCGGCTCTCCGGCATCGCCACCATCACCCTGCTGGCCGGTGCGGCCACCGCTGCGTGCGGGCCGATCGCCTTCCTCGGCCTGGTGGTCCCCCACCTCGCACGGGCGATCACCGGCCCCGACTATCGCTGGGTGGTGCCCTTCTCGGCGTTGCTCGGCGCCGCCCTGCTGGTCGGCTGCGACGTGCTGGGCCGCGTCGTCGCCCGGCCCGGCGAAGTGCCTGCCGGGGTGATGCTGGCCCTGGTCGGCGGCCCGGCCTTGATCCTGATGGTGCGTCGCCGGAGGTTGCCTGCCGTATGAGTATCACTCCCCTGGATCGACGCCCGACCATCGCCGTCGGGCCCGCGACGTGGCCGGTGAACCGCCGCCTGCTGCTGATCGGCGTCGCCGCGGCCGCGGTGGCGGCGGTCGCCTTCCTGGCCGACGTCGCGATCGGGTTCACCACGCCGGTCGACGTCGCCCGCATCCTGCTCGGCGGCGGCACCCGCGCGGAGAACGTGGTGGTCTTCGACGACGCCCTCCCCCGCGCACTGATCGCAGGGCTGGTCGGCTTCGGGCTGGGCCTGGCCGGGTCGTTGACCCAGCTCATCGCCCGCAACCCGCTGGCCACGCCGGACCTCCTCGGCATCACCGCCGGCGCGAGCATCGGCGCGGTCGCCGCCATCACCCTGGGCGCCGCCGGGGACGCGTGGCTGAGCGATCTCGGCGTCCCGGTCGCCGCGCTGCTCGGCGGGCTGATCGCTGCCGCGGCGATGTACGCGTTGTCGTTCCGGCGCGGCAGCGAGTTGAGCATGAGCACCCTGCGGTTGATACTCGTCGGCGTCGGCCTGACCGCGATGCTGCAGGCCCTCGTCGGCTTCCTACTGGCCCGCGCCCAGGAGTGGGACGCGGCCCGCGCCCAGCGCTGGATCGTCGGTTCGGTGTCGTACGGCAGCTGGCAGGTGGTGCCCGCCGCGCTCGTCGCCGTGGTGATCGGCACCGGCTGGTCGATCATCGTTGCTCGCGACCTGCGCACGCTCGGCCTCGGCGTCGACACCGCCCGCGGCCTCGGCGTGCGCGGGGGTCCGGCGATCGCCGGCACCCTCGTGGTCGCGGTGATCGTCGCCGCGCTGTCCGTGTCGGCAGCCGGTCCGATCGCGTTCGTCGGCCTGCTCGCACCCCAGATCGCCCTGCGCTTGGCGCGTTCGGGCACCCCGCCGCCGATCACGTCCGGCCTCCTCGGCGCCGTCCTCGTGCTTCTCGCCGACGTCCTCACCCGCACCGCGCTGCCCGACGGCCTGCCCGTCGGCGTGGTCACCGCGGCCGTCGGCGGCCCCTTCCTGATCTACCTGATGATCACCACCGCTCGAAAGGCCACCGCATGACTCGTTTACGCGCCGACGACCTGTCCGTGGGCTACGACGGCCGGCTCATCATCGACCGCCAGGATTTCGCGGTCCCCGACGATGCGATCACCACGATCATCGGGCCCAACGGCTGCGGGAAGTCGACCATGCTCCGAGCCCTCGCGCGGCTGCTGCCGGCCCGCACCGGGACCGTGACGCTCGACGGCCACGACATCCGTTCGCTGCGGCCCCGGACCGTGGCCCAGACCCTGGGGCTGCTGCCGCAGCAGCCGGTGGCACCGGAAGGCGTGCTCGTCGCCGACCTGGTGGCGCGGGGCCGCCATCCGCATCAGTCCTGGTATCGCCAATGGAGCAGCGACGACGCGGCCGCCGTCGACCGCGCGATGGCGATGACGCACACCGCCGAGCTCTCCGACCGCCCGATCGAAGCACTGTCCGGCGGTCAACGGCAGCGGGTGTGGATCGCCCTCACCCTCGCGCAGGAGACCGATCTCCTGCTGCTCGACGAACCGACCACCTATCTCGACCTCGCCCATTCGGTGGAGGTGCTCGACCTGGTCCACGCCCTCAAACACGAGCACGGCAAGACCGTGGTGATGGTGCTGCACGACCTCAATCTCGCCGCCCGGTACAGCGACTGGATCGTGGTGATGGCCGACGGCGCGGTGATCGCGCAGGGCGCACCGCGCGAGATCCTCACCCCCGAGCTGCTGCTCGAGGCCTTCGGACTGGCCGCGCTAGTGGTGACCGATCCGGTCTCCGGTGGCCCGCTGGTGGTGCCGGTCGGGGCCCGGGTCAGTCCTCCGGCCGGCTCTGCAGCAAAGCCCGCCGACGCTGACCCGGCGTGACTCCGAACCACCGACGGGAGCTCCGCGTCAGCGAACTCTGTTCGGAGTAACCCAGGTGTCGTGAGACGGTCGACATCGGCACATCGGGGTTGGCGAGCAGCCCGTCGGCGGTGTCTCGGCGCACCTGATCGAACACCTCCTCGAAACTTGTTCCTGCCGCCCGCAGTCGCCGTTGCAGCGAGCGCGGATGCACCATCAACAGTTCCGCGATCTGCGGGACGTCGGCGCGCCCGACCGGCATGGAGCGCTTGATCATGTCCGCCGTCGCATCGATGAATGCGGTCTCCCGGTCGGCCCCGGCCATGAACCGGAGTGCCAGATCGTGCGCCAACGGGTCCCCCTCCCGCAGTCGACGCTCCATCAGGGCCCGCGGGAACACCATGCTGCTGCGCGAAGCGTCGAACTCCACCGGACATCCGAAATGCCCCACATACACCGCCCGCTCGGCGATCTGCGGGTGTGCGAAGGTGACGCGGGTGGGATGGAACTCCGGCCCGGCAAGCATGCGGAACGCCGACAGAGTCACCCCGAGCGCCAGCTCGACGACATGGTCGCGGGCGGGCAGCCGTCGCAGCAACGTACGGAACTCGTAGGCCACGTACTGCCCATCGATGTCGAGCTGCGTGGCCAACGCCGGGCTGTACACGTGCGCGTAGTCGGTGACGGCCCGCAGCGCGGCCCCCACCGTGTCGGCATTGCGCGCCGCTATCGCGACGGGACCGAGGATGTCCGGGTGCTGCCGGCCCGCCAGCCGCAGGGCGAAATCCGGCATTCCACACTCGCGCGCGGCCTCGCCGAGCGCCGCGGCCAACGCCGAGAACGGGACGTAGCGGTCGTGCGCGCCCACCACCCGTCGATCGATTCCCACGCGGCGGAAGAAGGCGTCCACGTCCACGCCCAGTTCCGCCAGCATTTCCGGCAACTCGCTGAGCGACGCGGCGCTGATGAGGTCCGACATGGTCTCGAAAGTAAAAAGTATGTCGCGCCAAGTCAAGTAATCGCCCAGCCGGAGCCGAGAGACTGAGCACATCACCACCGCACTATGGCGCTACTCACGCCACCCGAGGAGGAGAACCCGCGCGGCCTATCGGTCCGGCCCGTGGCGCACCCTCGAACCCGGCGACCGAGCCGCCGTCCTTCGCCGGTTCGCCGATGCGCTCGCGTCGCGGTCCGAACTGCGTGCGACCACCGTCAGCCGCGAGAACGGCATGCCGATCGCGTTGGCTCGCTTCGCCGAGGGCGAGGCGCCGGTGCAACTGCTCCGCTACTACGCCGACCTGATCGAAACGCTGCCCGTCGAGGAGCGCAGGGAAAGCCGGCCGATGCCCGGCACCACCGTGGTCCGCCGCGATCCGGTCGGCGTGGTCGCCGCCATCGCCCCGTGGAACTTCCCCGCGGTGCTCTCGATGTTCAAGATCGCACCGGCGTTGGCCGCCGGCTGCACGGTCGTGCTCAAGCCGTCGCCGGAGACCACGCTCGACTCGTATGTCCTCGCCGAAGCCGCCCTCGAAGCCGGCCTGCCCGCCGGCACCTTGAACATCGTCACCGGCGGGGCCGACGTAGGCCGCTACCTCGTCGCCCATCCCGATGTGGACAAGGTCGCGTTCACCGGTTCGACCGCGGCCGGCCGACAGATCGGCAAGGTTTGCGGTGAGCTGATCCGTCCCGTGACACTCGAGCTCGGCGGCAAATCCGCAGCTCTGGTACTCGACGACGCCGACCTGGAAGCCACTGTCAGCGGTCTGGCCACCGCGTCGCTGCTGAATGCCGGCCAGACCTGTTACATGTCCACGCGCATCCTGGTGCCCGCCACCGGCTACGACACCTACCTGGAGGCGATCACCGAGATGGCCCGCGGTCTGCCCGTCGGGGATCCGCTCGACGAGAGCACCTTCATCGGCCCGCTGGTCAGCGGAACCCAGCGCGATCGTGTCCTCGGATTCATCGACCGGGGGCGCGCCGACGGCGGTGTCGTGACCACCGGGGGGCGGCGCCCCCGACGGCATGGACCGCGGCTACTTCGTCGCCCCCACCGTCTTCGGCGGCGTCGACAATGCCAGCGTCATCGCCCGCGAGGAGATCTTCGGACCGGTCCTGACCGTGCTGGCCTACGACGATGTCGACGATGCCGTCGCCCTCGCGAACGACTCCGAGTACGGACTCGGCGGCACGGTGTGGACCACCGACGACGAACGCGGTCTCGACGTCGCGCGACGCGTGGAGACCGGCTCGTTCGGCGTCAACACGTTCAACCTCGACTGGGGTTCACCGTTCGGCGGCGTCAAGTCCAGCGGCATCGGTCGGGAACTCGGGCCCGAAGGCCTGGCGTCGTACCAGGTGACCAAGTCCATCTTCCTCACCGCCTGAAGCAGGCTTCCGGCCTCTCCCCGACCTCCCCGAAAGGAATCTCCGTATGTCCATCGCAGGACTGCGCGCGGCCACCGAACTCGCCGCGACCACCTCGACGATCCTCGATCGTCTCGAACCCGCGGACTGGGCCGCCGACAGCGCGTGCCGCGGCTGGCGCGTCCAAGATCTGGTCGGCCACCTGGGGTTGTTCTTCAACTTCATCGCTGACCCCGAACTCGTGTTCCCGGACAATCCCAGCGGTACCTCCGAGCGTCTCAACGACGCCGCCGTCGTCGAGCGGGCGGACTGGAGCACCGCGCAGGTGCACGACTACTACCTCGCACAGAGCGCAGCCGGTCTGGCCACCCTCGAGGCGTTGCAGAGTCCGGAGCTGCGCGACCAGCCGATCGAGATGCTCGATCTCGGCACCTACCGGCTGAGCCAGCTCGCCGACGCCGTGGCCTTCGACCACCTGGTCCACCTGCAGTCGGACCTGCTGGCACCGCACGGACCGGTCACCCTCGCGGTAGACCTTCCGGTCGCGGCGGCGATCGATCCCGCGATCGACTGGATGATGGCCGGGCTGCCGCCGATGTGCGGATCGTCGATCCGCGCGGCACTGACCGGACCGGTCGGCATCCACCTCACCGGCGCCACCGAACGGGCGTTCCAGGTCTCCGCCTCCGCGGACGTGGCCGACGGCGTGGCCGTCGACGAGGTGAGCGTCGAGGACCTGCCCGCGAACACCGTGCACAGCGACGCGCTCGCCTTCACCTCCTGGGCCACCCGACGCAGCGCCTGGCGCAGCGCCGCCCAGGTGCACGGCGACCCGGCCGCGGTGGCCGCCGTGCTCGACGCACTCGACATCGTCTGACTCGCCGCCCGTTCCCCCTCTCCGCCCTTCATCCCCCTCTGCAAAGGAATCACCGTGTCTGACCACTGCACAACAAAGTCGTTCTCATCACCGGAGTCGGCAGCGGCTTCGGCATCGCCGCCGACGTCACCGACCGAACCCAACTGCAGGCGGCCGTGGCGCGCGCGGTTCAGGAATACGGCGCCGTCGATGTGCTGGTGAACAACGCCGGGGTGATGCCGTTGGCGTACTTCGCCGACCACGCCCGGGCCGCCGACAAGTGGGACCGCGCCATCGACATCAACATCAAGGGCGTCGTGAACGGCATCACCGCCGTCTACGACCAGATGATCGAGCAGGGACGCGGCCAGGTCGTCAACATCTCGTCGATCTACGGCAACGCCGGGATCGCCGGCTCCGGCGTCTACAGCGCCACCAAGGCCGCGGTCACCGTGCTGTCGGACTCACTCCGCATCGAGTCCAAGGGCAAGATCAAGGTCACCACCGTCAAGCCGACCGGGATCACCGGCACCAACCTCGCCAGTTGGATCGTCAACGACACCGCCATCTACGGTCTCGTCGGCCAACGCAGCGCGGAGTACACCGAGCACCTCACCGCGCTGATGGACGGAGAGCTGCCCGCGGCGCTGGCCGACGACGACTCGATCCAGTACTGGCTGATCAAGCCCGAGGATCTCGCCGACGCCGTGGTCCACGTGATCGATCAGCCGTGGGGCATCAGCATCAGCGACATCACCGTGCGCGCCAGCGGCGAGGACTACCTGTACTGATCCGTCCCGACATCTGAAAGGGCCGTCCCCGATGACTCACCTCCCCCTGTTCCCCGACACCTACGCCCACACCGATCCGGATCGGCCCGCCTACGTGATGGCGTCGTCAGGACTCACCGTCACCTACGGCGAGCTGGTCGCCACGTCGCGTGCCGTCGCCGGTCTGCTGCACCAGCGCGGCTTGCGGCACGGCGACACGGTAGCCGTGCTGATGGAGAACAACGAGTACTACTTCCCCGTCGTCTGGGCCTTCCAGCGGGCCGGACTGCGATATGTGGCGCTGTCCACCCGCTTGTCGTCCGACGACGTCGCGTACATCCTGCGCGACGCCCGAGTGCAGACGCTGATCACCAGTCCGCACCACCTGGAGACGGCCCACGCCGCCGCTGAGGCGGCGGGTGTTCCGCATCTGTTCACCACCGGCGCCGACGTCGACGGCGCCGTCGCGCTGACCACCGCGATCGGCGGAGTGGAACCCCATCCCGATGAGGCCGAAGGCGCGGACCTGCTGTACTCGTCGGGCACCACCGGCCGACCGAAGGGGGTCGTCGCCGACCTGCCGTCAGCACCGTTGGGCAGTCCTCCCGGATTCACCACGCTGTTCCACGAACGCTGGGGCCTCGACGCCGACAGCGTGTACCTCTCCCCGGCACCGCTGTATCACGCCGCTCCGCTCCGGGTCGGCATGTCCGTGCACCGGTACGGCGGACTCGTGGTGGTGATGGAGTCCTTCGACGCCCAGTCGGCGCTGGATCTGATCGCCGAGCACCGGGTCACCGTGGCGCAGATGGTTCCGACCATGCTGCTGCGGATGCTCAAGCTGCCGCTGGAACGCCGCCGCGCCGCGGACCTCTCGTCGCTGCGCTGCCTGGTCCACGCCGCCGCACCGATGCCGCAAGCGGCCAAGCGACAGCTCATCGACTGGGTCGGGCCGATCGTCCGCGAGTTCTACTCGGCCACCGAGAACTACCTGTTCACCGAGCTCGATTCGGACGAGTGGCTGGCCCATCCCGGGTCGGTCGGCAAGCCTCTGGTCGGTGCGGTGCACATCCTGGACGGGGACGGCGGCCCCGTCGCGCCGGGGACCGTGGGCGAGATCTGGTCGGCGGGCGGGCCGAGCTTCGCGTACCTCAACGACGCCGCCAAGACCGCGCAAGCGCACAACGACCGTGGGTGGGCCACCGTCGGCGACCTCGGCTACCTCGACGCCGACGGCTACCTGTACCTGTCGGAACGACGATCCGACCTCATCCTGTCCGGCGGCGTGAACATCTACCCGCAGGAAGCCGAGAATCTCCTACTCGTCCATCCGGATGTGGCCGATGCGGCGGTCTTCGGTGTGGACCACGACGAGCTCGGACAGGTGGTGCACGGCGCCGTGCAATTGAGCCCCGGCGTCGCCGCCGATGCGGCGACGCAGGAGCGGCTGCTGCGTCACCTCACCGACCAGCTCTCCGGCTACAAGTGCCCGCGCGCACTCGACTTCGTGAGCCGACTGCCCCGGCTACCGACGGGCAAGCTCCTCCGGCGCGAACTCATGGAGCAACATCGGCAGGTCGCCGACGACCGTCAGTAGCGCGGCGGGGGCGGGCCGGCCGGACGCGGACCGCCGGGTCCGGCCGGACCGGGCATGCCGCGCGGCGGGCGCGGACCGCCCGGCGGGGGGCCCTGCGGCGGGAACGGCGGCCGACGGCCCGGCTGGGTCACTCCCTGCTGGGGTCCCCGCATGCGGTGCTCCCGGGGCGGGAACGGCGACGGCCCTGCGGCGGCACCGGCGGACGCACCACGGAGCACCGATCACGGTCTGCTCGGCGCAACGGGTTCGGGGGCGGACGGTCGGGGCCGCCGGGTCGGTGCCGCCGGAATCGGATCGTCGGCGGCCAGCGGATCACGAGGTCGGCGGCGTGGGCGGCACGTCGTCGTGCCTGGTCGGTGTCGACGCCGGTCGCGACGGCGACACCCATGCGCCGCGTGGCGAAGCTCTCCGGCTTGCCGAACAGCCGCAGATCCACCTGCGGGTCGGCGAGCGCCTGCGCGACCCCGGCGAACCGGATCGCCTCTTCGTCGTGCCGACCGTAGATCACCGCGGAGGCGCCCGGCGAGCGCATCTCGGTGGTCACCGGGAGGCCGAGGACCGCGCGCGCATGCAGTTCGAACTCGGACAGCCGCTGGGTCGCCAGCGTCACCAGCCCGGTGTCGTGCGGGCGGGGGCTGACCTCGGAGAAGAACACCTCGTCGCCCTTGATGAACAGTTCCACGCCGAAGACGCCGCGACCGCTGAACCGCTGATCGGCCGCGCCCATCGCCGAGACCACGCGAGCCGCGATCGACCGGGCCGCACCGTACGCGATCTCGCTCATCGGCTGCGGCTGCCAGCTCTCCACGTAGTCGCCGTCGCTCTGGCGGTGTCCGATCGGCTCGCAGAAGTAGGTCGCCAACTCGCCGGTGGCCGGATCCACCGCGCGCACCGTCAGGAGCGTCACCTCGTAGTCGAAGTCGACGAACCGCTCGACGATGACGCGTTTGCTGCTGACGCGACCGCCGGTCATGGCGATCTCCCACGCCGAGTCGACGTCGGCTTCGCTGCGCATCACCGACTGGCCCTTGCCCGAGGACGACATCACCGGCTTCACCACGCACGGATAGCCCACGCGGTACGCGCCCGCGCGCAACTCCTCGACGGTGTCGGCGAACAGGTACGCCGAGGTCGGCAGGCCCAGCTCCTCGTCGGCCATCCGACGGATGCCTTCGCGGTCCAGGGTCAGGGAAACGCCCTTGGCGCTGGGGATCACCTCGGCCAGACCCTCGGCCTCGACCGCGACCAGCGCGTCGGTGGCGATGGCCTCGATCTCCGGCAGCACGTAGCGGGGCCGGTGCTTGTCGATCACGGCGCGCACCGCGACCGGGTCCATCATGTCGATCACCTCGGCGGTGTGCGCGACCTGGTGCGCGGGCGCGCCCGCGTACCGATCGACGGCGATCACCTCCACGCCGAGTCGCTGCAGCGCGATGGTGACCTCTTTGCCGAGTTCACCGGACCCGAGCAGCATCACTTTCACCGCGGTGGGCGAGCAGGGGGTGCCGAATACTTCGGCGGGACCGAACGGGCCGAGGTCCGCGGCGGGTGCGGCGGCGTCGGTTCCTGAGGCGACGTCATGCCCCGCAGTCTACGGCGAACCCTCGCCCGACTCGCCCGCCGCCGCATTCGGGATCAGCCGCGGGACGTACAGCTGCGTCGGCTCGTCGCGCCCGCGCAGCACCACGCTCGCCACCGGCTTCCAGCGCGTGCGCTCGCTCGGTTCGGCGGCGTCGACCACGCGTCCGCTGGCCCAGGGCACCCGCGGGTCCTGCTTGGCCGATTCGGAGATCCGCGCGCTCTCGTTCACCGGATCGCCGATCACCGTGTATTCGAAGCGCGAGATGGCGCCGACGTTGCCGGCCACCACGGTGCCGTAACTCACGCCGATCCCGGCCTGCAGGTCGGGCACTTCGGTGCGCAGTCGTTGCGCGATCTCCCGGGCCGCCTGCAGCGCGGCGCCGGCCGGGTCGTCGATCACCACCGGAGCGCCGAAGATCGACAGGACGGCGTCGCCCTCGAATTTGTTGACCAATCCGTCGTTGCGTTCGGTGGCCTCGACGATCACCCCGAAGAACTGGTTCAGCAGGTCCACCACCTCGGTGGGCGAGCGTCGGGTGGCGAGCTGCGTGGACCCGATGACGTCGACGAAGACCACCGCCACCACGCGTTCGGCGCCGCCGAGCTCCGGATCGGCCGCCAGCGCGGCGGAGGCCACGTCGCGTCCGACGTGCCGGTTGAACAGGTCCCGCATGCGTTCCTGCTCGCGCAGGCCCGCGACCATGTTGTTGAAGCCGAACTGCAGTTCGCCGAGTTCGGAGGCGTCGTAGACCACCAGATCGTGCTCCACGGCCACGTCGCCGCCGCGCACCCGCGCCATCCCGGTGCGCACGCTGCGGATCGGGCCGGTGACGCTCCACGCGAACAGGATCATCACCAGCATGCCGACGCCCACGGCCACTGCGGTCAGCACGGTGACAGCGACGAAGACGTTCATCTTCGACGTCTCCGGGGAGAAGGCGGCGAAGAAGACCACCAGGAAGATTCCCACCAGCGGAACGCCGGTGCCCACCATCCAGGCCGAGAGGGCGCGCGAGCGCAGCGACGAGCCGCGCCAGCCCAGACCGGCCTGCAGGATCTTGGCCGAGACCGGGCGCAGCATGAGGTCGGTCAGCAGGTTGGAGATGGCGACCACCACCAGCCCGCACATGACGGTGATCAGCACGGCCTTCGGCACCAGTTCGGTGTCGACGGCGCCGTAGAGGAAGCCCAACAGCACCGCGGCGCCCAACCACAGCACGAACTGCATGCCCATCAGCCGACGGCGTGCGGCGAGGGTGCGGCGCACATCCACCGGCGTCGGAATCTGGTCATTGATCGACCACCGCAGCCCGCGTGTGACGATGACGGTGCCGAGCAGGGTGCCGATCAGCAGCGCACCAGCGGCGTAGACCGGAACAGCCACCACGTTGATCTGGAGCAGGTCGCGCCGCAGGAACGACGGTTCGGGGATGCCGACCGCGCCCAGCGACACCGCGATCACGATGCCGATCAGGTTCGCGAAGATCACCGCTCCGGTCAGCAGGACCTGAATCCGGACGCGGACCTGCCGGGGATCCTGGTCGGCCGAGCCCAGCAGGATGGAGCCGTAATCCCGGCTGATCCAGGACGCGCGGCGACGGGGTGTCGCGAACCTGCCGGGCACCGGAGTCCGGTCAGACCAGTTCGCGGCGCACGATCGTCTGATCCCGACCCGGGCCCACACCGATGCACGAAATGTGGGCGCCGGACAGCTCCTCCAGCCGCAGAATGTACTTCTGCGCGTTCACCGGGAGCTCGTCGAAGCTGCGGCAGCCCGAGATGTCCTCGGTCCAGCCGGGCATCGACTCGAAGATCGGCTTCGCGTGGTGGAAGTCGGTCTGGGTCATCGGCATCTCGTCGTGCCGCACGCCGTCGACGTCGTAGGCCACGCAGATCGGGATCTCCGCGATCCCGGACAGCACGTCGAGCTTGGTCAGGAAGTAGTCGGTGATGCCGTTGATGCGCGTCGCATAGCGCGCGATCACCGCGTCGAACCAGCCGCAGCGACGGGCGCGACCGGTGGTCACGCCCACCTCGCCGCCGGTCACGGCCAGGTACTCGCCCCACTCGTCGAAGAGCTCGGTGGGGAACGGTCCCTCGCCGACGCGCGTGGTGTACGCCTTCAGAATGCCCAGGACGGTCTCGATCTTGTTCGGACCGAGGCCTGCGCCCACGGCGGCGCCGCCGGCGGTGGGGTTCGACGACGTCACGTACGGGTAGGTGCCGTGATCCACGTCGAGCAGCGTGCCCTGGCTGCCCTCGAGGAGCACGGTCTCGCCGCGCTCGAGCGCCTGGTTCAGCAGCAGCTGGGTGTTGGCGATGCGGTGCTTGAAGCCTTCGGCCAGCTCCAGCGTCTCGTCCACCACCTGCTGGGCGTCGAGGCCCTTGCGGTTGTAGATCTTGGTGAGCACCTGGTTCTTGAACTCCAGGGCGGCTTCGACCTTCTGGGTGAGGATCTTCTCGTCGAGCACGTCGGCCACACGAACGCCGACGCGGGCGATCTTGTCCTGGTAGCACGGGCCGATGCCGCGACCGGTGGTGCCGATCTTGTTGTTGCCGAGGAATCGCTCGGTGACCTTGTCGATGGCCACGTGGTACGGCATCAGCAGATGCGCGTCCGCGGAGATCATCAGGCCGGTGGTGTCGACGCCGCGATCCTCCAGACCCTTGAGCTCGTTGAGCAACACCGACGGGTCCACGACCACGCCGTTGCCGATCACGTTGTTGACCCCCGGGGTGAGGATGCCGGACGGGATCAAATGGAGGGCGAAGGTCTCGCCGCTCGGCAGGACCACAGTGTGTCCCGCATTGTTTCCGCCCTGGTAGCGGACCACCCACTGGAGCTTTCCGCCCAGTAGATCGGTCGCCTTACCCTTGCCCTCGTCGCCCCATTGGGCACCGATCAGCACAATCGCAGCCATGTCAGGTGCTCCTCCTGTTCGCCGACAACCCTACTGGTTCGGCGACGCAGATACCCTATTGGAGTGGTATCGATCCAGATCGTCCCGCCGCCCGCGGGCAGCGAAGCAGCCGCCCTGACCCGCGTCGTCACCGCCGCGGTCGCCGACCCGAACGTGACCCGGCTGATCGTGACGCCGCCGCCGGAGGAGGCCCTTCCCGACGTCGCACTGTCGGCGGTGGTAGGCGTGCTGATGCGCCACGAACGCCTCGATCTGGAGATCGCCTACGTGGCGCCAGTCGCCACACGCGCCACCAGGATCTACCGGCTGCCGCACGGCGCCGAAGCTCTTGCGCTCGCGGAAAACGGTGTGGCGCAAGAGCTTCCGCTGATCCGCGACGACGCCGCCACCGTCCTGGTGGGCCGGGCCCGACATCTGGGCGCCGAGGGCGCCAAACTGCACGGCGAGACCTACGTCGATTCGGAGCGACTGTTCGACGGCGACGTCCGCGGCGTGGTGATCGAGCCGCTGCCGGAGCTGCCGGGCGTGCGGGCACGCCGGGATCGACGACTCCCCGGCGGCTGGGTGACCGGCCGCGCCGCACAGACCGGTGGCACCAATCTCGTCGTCGAACGCGAAGGCGTGCTGACCGAGCGCGTGGTGAAGCGCTCGACGTTCTACCGCCACCACCTGAACTGGAAGCTGGTCTGCCCGTGACCCCCACGCCCACGATGACCGCGCTGCGCGCGGTCCGGCCCGGCCCGGTGTTCCTCGGTCTGGTCGTGGCCACCGTGGCCGGCGGCATCATGCTGTGGCAGAGCGGATTCGAACGCTCGGCGATGTCGATCGGCGGCATGTGGCTGTTGATCCTCGGCGGCTGGGTGATCTCGCTGTGCCTGCACGAGTTCGCGCACGCCTTCACCGCCTTCCGCTACGGCGACCGGTCGGCGGAACTGCGCGGCTACCTCACCCTGGATCCGCGCAAGTACACCCATCCGGGACTGTCGTTGGGACTGCCGCTGCTGATCATCGTGCTCGGCGGCATCGGTTTCCCCGGCGGCGCGGTGTACCTGCACACCGCCGGCATGACCAACGGGCAGCGCACCCGCGTCAGCCTGGCCGGCCCGGCCACCAACCTGGCCCTCGGCATCGTGCTGCTGCTGGCGGTGCGCTTCATCCCGCTGTCGGAGGAGTACGGGAACCTGCTCGGCGGCCTGACCATGCTCGCGTTCCTGCAGATCACGGCGACCGTCTTGAACCTGATTCCGGTGCCCGGCTTCGACGGCTACGGCGCGATCGAGCCCTACCTGTCGCCGCAGACCCGGCAGAGCGCCGCGAAGATCGCGCCGTGGGGCTTCCTGCTCGTCTTCGCGCTGCTGTTCATTCCGTTCCTGAACCGCGCCTTCTTCGACGTCATCTACGCGATCATCGGACTGTTCGACGTCCCGACTGCGCTGATCTCGGTGGGCTGGCGCCTCTTCCTCTTCTGGGACTACCTCCCCCTGTAGGCCGCACAGGCGCCACTCCCCCACAAAGGCGGCAGTCGCCGTCAGAGGCGGCCGCCCCGGCTGCCGCTTCTGGTGCGGGCTGCCGCCTCTGGGCCTGACTGTCGCCTTTGGGCCGGGCAGCCGCTGGCGGGTCGGGCCGCCGCCTGTGCGTTGGGCTGCCGCTTTCAGCCGCTCACCAGGTCAGCTCTTCGCAGCAGTCGCTCTGGTCGGCCGACGGATTCACCTGCACCGTGGCGTGCACCAGACCGTGCTCAGTGAGGACGGCCCGCGCCTGATGCAGCACGCGGGAGTAGTCGCCGTCGCTCACCACGTGCACGGTGGCCACGTCCATCCCGGTGGTCACCGACCAGACGTGCAGATCGTGCACGTCCAGCACACCGTCGACGGCGAGGAGCTCTTCGCGCAGGGCGGCGACGTCGATGTGGTCCGGCGCCTGCTGGTTGAGGATCTTCAACGCGTCCTTGGCCAGGCGCACGGCGCGCGGCACCACCCAGAGCGCGATGAGCACGGCGACCACCACGTCGGCGTACCGCCACCCGGTGGTCATCGTGACCACGCCGGCGGTGAGGACGCCCACGCTGCCGACGGCGTCGGCGAGCACTTCGAGGTAGGCCCCGCGAACCGCGATCGACGCCTTGGCGTCGGCACGCAGCAGCAGCATCACGACCACGTTGACGGCCAGACCGATCAGCGCGACGATCACCAGCGTCGCACCGGGGATCTCGGGCGCCTCGCCGCCGATCCGTTCGACGGCCTCGTAGAGAATGAACGCCCCCACGCCGATCAGCAGGATCGCGTTGAGCACGGCGGTGAAGACTTCGGCGCGGAACCAGCCGAAGCTGCGCGAGTCGGTGATCCGCCCGTGGCGGGACAGCAGCAACGCGCTCAGCCCCATGGACAGTGCGACCACGTCGGTCAGCATGTGCCCGGCGTCGGCGATCAGCGCCAGCGACTCGATGGCGATACCGACGAAGAGTTCAACGAAGAAGTAGGAGCCGATCAGCCCGACGGCCAGGACCATCGGCCACAGTCGGCGCCGTGACCCACCGGCTGCCAACTCCGCCGCACTCGGCCCGTGCGAATGACCCTCATGGCCATGCGAAGTGCCCATAACCTCAATATATGCGCGTTTACGCATATATGGCAAGCCCCTCAGTCCCCCGTGCGGATCAGCCGATACGCAGCTGCGCGATCGCCGACTCCCTCTTCAGTCCGGCCACCATCAGCATGTCCACCAGCAGGGAACGCAACTCCACCAGCAGCGCCATCTCCGAGATATCGCCGCCGCCCGCCTCGATGAGCTTGCGGGTGTCGTCGATCGCGGGGCGGGCCCGGCGCACGATGGTGCGCAGTTCACGGGCCGCATCGGCCGCATCCGGCGAGCCGCCCGGCTCGGCCAGCATCAGGCGACGGAGGATTTCGAAGCCGTCGGGAAGGGCGGTGATCAGGTTGAGCACCGCCGGTTCCACCGCGACACCCCGCTGGGTGAGGCCCAGCGCCCGACGCGCACAGATCCGAAAATCCCGCATGGCGTTGTCGAGCGGCTCACCGGTCGCGGCGATCTTCGCCAGCCGGGACCGTTCGAACCAGTAGAGCGGGGAGATCCAGCCCACCTCGCGACCGGCCCGCATATTGGCGAACATTGAGTCGATCTGATGCTGCGTCGTGCGCGCGTGGGCCAGGACCCGATACACACCGTCCTCGTCCTCGTCGGCGAGAGCGCGGCCCAGGTCGCGGGAGAGGTCACGCAGCGTCGCCAGCAGATCGGCCGCGTCGCGGCGCGCACGGTGGGCCGGATTGAACGGCACCAACGCGCCGATCGCCAGGGCCACCCCGGCACCGACCATCGCGTCGATGGCCCGTTCGTAGCCGGCGGCGTCGCCGGGCGGGAGCAGCGTGGCGACCAGCACCGCGGAGGCACCGGCCTGGTTGGTCATCATCGGCGCGCCGTCGACCAGCACCGCGGCCGACATGGCCACCACCACCACGACACCGATCTGCCACGGCCCGGAGCCGATCACCGAGATCACCAGATCGCCGACGGCGATGCCGATGAGCACCCCGGCGATCAGTTCGATCGAGCGCCGCCACCGCTTGGCCAAGACCAGGCCGAGGGAGGCGACGGCGGCGATCGGCGCGAAGAACGGGCGCTGGTGATGGAGCAGGTCGAAGGCGATGTACCAGGCGAGACCACCGGCGATCGCGCACTGCAGGATCGGCACCAGGGAGAGCCCGAGGCGCCGCACCCGCTTGGCCACCGGTTTCGGCAGCCGATCGATCAGGCGCGAGCGGGTAGCCCGCATCCGATCGACGGTCATGACACGAGTGCCGTCAGTCCAGGCCGAGTTCGGCGATGGCCCGCGGATCGCTGTCGTTCAGCAGATCCAGGCACCGCAGGTACTCGTCTTCTTCACCGATCATCTGTGCAGCCCGCGCCAGCGACCCGACGCAGCGCAGGAAGCCGCGGTTGGGTTCATGGCTCCACGGCACCGGACCGTAGCCCTTCCAGCCGTGGCGGCGAAGCTGATCCAGACCGCGGTGGTAGCCGGTCCGGGCATAGGCGTAGCCGGCCATCTGACGAGCACGATCCGGCTCTGCCGACGAGTCGGCGTCGGCGAGGCCGTCGAGCGCAGCCTCGGCCAGATAGGCCCAAGCGATCGAGGCGGCCGGGTACTCGGCCGCTACCGCGGCCGGGTCGGCGCCGTTGAGCAGATCGCTTTCGGCGTCGTCGTCTCCGGTCAAAAGCGTCGGCGGGGGTCCCAGGAGGTCTCCGAATGAGGTCACCCCGCCATTCAATCACTCCGCGGGCCCGCCCGGCCCGACGCGGCGATCCGAGGATTCGTTACTCTCGTCGTTGTGTCGCCGCCCGTGGCACGCCGACTCCCTTGAGAAGTAGGAACGACGCAGCATGACTCCGGACAACGACAAGAACAGCGCCGTACAGAAGGTCGTCGACGCCTTCCGCGCCCGCCGCGCCGGCGAGTCCGATCCGGCCGCTGCCGAACCCACGGACACCCCGGACACTCCCGACACAGGCGCGGACGGCGACGCCGCGGCGCCCGCCGAGACCAGCGTGATCAAGATCGAGCCGGGCCAGACGCCCGGCGGCGGCGACTCCGAGTCGCCCACCAAGGCCTTCGCCATTCCCGCGGCCGCTGCTGCCGCGGCCGCTGCTGCCGCCGGCCAGGACACCGAGGAGACCCCGCTGCCCGAGGTCGACGGCGACGAGGACCCCGAGGACGAGGCCGCCGAGCCGGAGTCCGACGACGCGACCGAAGAGGCCCCGGCAGAAGAGGCCCCCGCAACGGAAGACCCGGCCGACGAGGCGCCCGCCGACGACGAGGCCGACGACGAAGCCACCACCGACGAAGCAGCTGCCGACGAGGCCCCCGCCGACGACCCGGCGACCGACGAGCGGGAGACCACCGTCGTCGCGATTCCCGGCACCGGCGAGCGCGCCGAGACCCCGGCCCGCCGCGACGTCGAGTCGGTCGATCCCGATGCCGACCCGCGCGGGCCCATCGTCGAGCACCCGATCGAGCTCGGCGAGACCGAAGCCGACGCGGATGCCGCGTCCGACGAGGCCGCATCCGACGAGTCGGCGACCGAGATCATCGACGCCGCCGCTGTCAGCGCCGCCGCCAACGCCGCGGCACCCACCGAGCAGATCGCGGTGCCCGACGACGTCGCCGCCGCGGCAGCCGCCGAGACCAAGCCCGCCGAGCAGGCCTGGTCCACCTCCGCGCATCAGCCGGAGGTGATCGCCCCGGCCACCACCGACGAGCCGAAGAAGGGCCGCGCGGGCCTGTGGGCCGCGATCGTCGTGGCCCTGGTCATCGTGGCCGCTGTGCTCATCTGGTTCTTCGGCTTCAACGAGTCCGAGCAGGACAAGGTGGCCGATGCCGCCGAGACCTACCAGACCGCGATGGCCGACGGCGACCTGGAGGCCCTGAAGGCCATCACCTGCGGCGAGCAGTACGCGATCTACGCCGACATGTCTCCGGAGGAGTTCACGCAGGCGTACGAGTCGCAGAAGAGCCGCAACCAGATGATGCTCTTCAAGGACGTCAACGCGGTCGCCATCGACGGTGACACCGCCCGCGTCGGCGTCGACGTCTACAGCACCGACGACCCCAACACCACCACCTCCGCGCAGGTGACGCTGAGCAAGGTCAACGGTGAGTGGAAGGTCTGCGCCAAGCCGTAGCCGCAGTCGGCACAGCCCGCGCTGCCCCGGCACCGCCGAAAGCAAAACGACAATCCCCCGCCCTTCGCGAGAAGGACGGGGGATTTTTATGCTGCCGGGATGATCAGGCGCTGATCGACTTGCCCGCCGACTTGAGGTCGTTGCACGCCTCGATGACGCGCTCGGTCATGGCGGCTTCGGCCTTCTTCAGGTAGCTGCGCGGGTCGTAGACCTTCTTGTTGCCCACCTCGCCGTCGACCTTCAGCACACCGTCGTAGTTGCTGAACATGTGGCCGGCCACCGGGCGGGTGAACGCGTACTGGGTGTCGGTGTCGACGTTCATCTTGATGACGCCGTAGCTCAGCGACTCCTCGATGTCCTCGGTCGACGAGCCCGAACCGCCGTGGAAGACGAAGTCGAAGGGCTGACTGCCCGGCTCCAGGCCGAGCTTGGCGACCGCGGCGTTCTGGCCATCCTTGAGAACCGACGGCTTCAGCTTCACGTTGCCCGGCTTGTAGACGCCGTGCACGTTGCCGAAGGTTGCGGCCAGCATGTACTGGCCCTTCTCACCGACGCCGAGGGCGTCGACGGTCTTCTCGAAGTCCTCGATCGAGGTGTACAGCTTGTCGTTGATCTCGGCTTCGACGCCGTCCTCTTCGCCGCCGACGACGCCGATCTCCACCTCGAGGATGATGTTGGCCTTGTTGCTGAGCTCCAGCAGTTCCTTGGCGATCTCGAGGTTCTCGTCGATCGGCACGGCCGAGCCGTCCCACATGTGCGACTGGAACAGCGGGTTCTGGCCGTTGTCGACGCGCTCCTGCGAGATGGCCATCAGCGGACGCACGAAGGTGTCGAGCTTGTCCTTGGGGCAGTGGTCGGTGTGCAGCGCGACAGTGATGTCGTACTTGGCGGCGATCACGTGCGCGAACTCGGCGAGCGCCACGGCACCGGTGACCATGTCCTTCACCCCGAGACCGGAGCCGAACTCGGCACCGCCGGTGGAGAACTGGATGATGCCGTCGCTGCCCGCGTCGGCGAAGCCCTTGATCGCGGCGTTGACGGTCTCCGAAGAAGTGCAGTTGATGGCCGGGTAGGCGTAACCGCCCTCCTTGGCCTTAGCGATCATCTCGATGTACTGCTCGGGCGTTGCGATGGGCATCAGAATCCTCCAACGAATATGGGCCGCATTCAGGCGTTTCTTGTCGCCCTCTAGTATGCCGGTAACCCCTGCGCGATGAGTCATGCCCCCGGGAAGGCCACCAATCTCACAGCGATCAGGCAGGCCGCAGGGTCCGCTTCGGCCGAAATCAGCGGTAACCTGGGGCCTCGTGATCGATGCAACGCCCCCACCGACGACGTCGGACGAACCCGCCGCGACCGCAGCTGCTGCGTCCGAACCTTCTGGTTCCGAACCTCTTGGGACCCGCCAGTCCCCCGGCGAATTCATCGCCAACCTGATCCGCGGGGCGCTCATCGGCATCGCCGAGACCATCCCCGGTGTCTCCGGCGGCACCATCGCCCTGGTCACCGGCATCTACAGTCGGCTGATCGCCGCCGCCAAACACCTGACCGACGTCGGCAAGGCCCTGCTGACCCGCGGCGACTGGAAGACCGCCGCGCGCCAGGTGGACTGGCGACTGCTGATCCCGGTGGCGATCGGCATGGCTCTGGTGGTCTTCTCCATCGCCGGGCTCATGGAGTCGTTCGTCACCGATCAGCCCGTCGCCTCCAAGGCCCTGTTCATGGGCATGATCGCGATGTCGGTGGTGATCCCGTTCCTAGAGATCACCCCCGGTTCGCTGTCGACCACGTCCTCGCGCTGGAGCGCGGTGGCCTGGTTCGTCGGCGCCGCCGCCGCCGTGGGCGTGCTCACGTCGCTGCCCCGCTCGGAGATCACCGATCCCGCGCTGCCCCTGGTTTTCGTGGTGGCCGCTGTCGCGATCTGCGCCCTGGTGCTGCCCGGCGTCTCCGGCTCCTTCGTGCTGCTGGTGGTGGGCCTGTACGCCGCCACCATGAACGCCGTCGACAACCTGGACTTCGCCTACCTCGCCGTGTTCGCGCTGGGCGCGATCTTCGGTCTCGTCGTCTTCGTCCGCGCCCTCGAGTGGGTGCTGGCCCATCACCACACCATCGCCATGGTCGCCGCGGCCGGCCTGATGACCGGTTCGCTGCGCGCACTCTGGCCGTGGCAGGACGACAACGGCGGCCTGCAGGCCGCGGGCGACGACTGGCCGATGGCGCTCGGCCTGTTCGCGGTGGGCGCCGGGCTGGTCGCCATCGTCGCCTACTTCCAGCGCAAGCAGTACAGCGTCGACGCGGCCGGGGCCTGACACTCCAGGAACCGGAACTCCCGGGCCTCTTCTGCTGAGGTCGTGACCTGGCGCTCAGGGGTTTGCCAGGCACCGCCGGGTATCCTTTCCGTTCGTGATCGAAACCGTCCTCGCTCAAACCACCACGGAACTGGCCCTGCTGCCCAGCTTCCTCGACCCGGTGAACCTGCTGAACTCGTTCGGCGGATGGATTCTGGGTGGCCTGCTGCTCGTGGTCTTCATCGAGTCAGGACTGCTGTTCCCCCTGTTGCCCGGCGACTCCCTCCTGTTCACCGCGGGTCTGATCGTGGCGGCGAAATCGGCCGAGGTCGAGCCGTTCGCGCCACTGTGGGTGCTGCTGGTGACGATTCCGATCGCCGCCTTCCTCGGCGATCAGGTGGGCTATTTCATCGGCAACAAGCTTGGCTATTCGCTGTTCAAACCGGGCAACAAGTTCCTCAAAGAGGCCTACATCATCGAGGCGCACGAGTTCTTCGAGAAGCACGGTCCGATCACCATCGTGCTGGCCCGTTTCGTGCCGATCGTCCGCACCTACGCACCGCTGGTCGCCGGTGCCGCTCGCATGCGGTACTCGATCTTCCTCACCTACAACATCGTCGGCGCTGTGCTGTGGGGCTGCGGCGTCACGCTGCTGGGCTACTTCCTCGGCCAGATCCAGTTCATCGCCGACAACGTGGACTTCATCTTCATCATCATCGTGCTGATCTCGGTGATGCCGATCTTCTACGAGGTCTTCAAGCGCTGGCGCGCCAGCCGCGCGCCGATCGTCGAGACGCCGGTCGACTTCGACGAGCCGATCGACCCGCCCGCGCACCGGAGCCAGCGCCCCGAGGCCTGACCGGCTGGGCCGCCGCGACACGGCCACCAACAGCAAGAACACCGCCCGCAACGCTGACCAGCGTTGCGGGCGGTGTTCTTGCTGGGTGCTGCTAGGCGCGTTCCATCCAGAAGTCGAGTTCCAGCTCGTCGACCGGTCCGGGGCCCACCTGGTACTTCGCCAGGTCGGTGACACCGGCCGCGGTCAGCACCTCGTCGTCGATGTAGAACTGCCCGGTCGGGCCGCCCGCCGGACGCGTCAGGATCGCCAGCGCGGCGTCGGCCATGATCTCCGGGGTCCGGCTCGCCGAGATCAAGTTCTCGCCGAGAATGTTCTGCACCGCGGCGGTGGCGATGGTGGTGCGCGGCCACAGCGAGTTCACCGCGACGCCGTCGGCCCGCAGTTCCTGCGCCAAACCGAGCGTCACCAACGACATCGAGAACTTCGAGATGGTGTAGCCGGTGCCGATCTCGTCGAACCACTTCGGGTCCAGATTCAGCGGCGGCGACAGCGTCACGATGTGCGCGTTGTCGGACTTGCGCAGGTGCTCGATCGCCAGCTTGGACAGCAGGAACGACCCGCGCGCGTTGATGTCCTGCATGAGGTCGTACTTCTTCATGCCGAGGTCTTCGGTGCGGGTGATGTCCAGCGCGCTGGCGTTGTTCACCACGATGTCGATGCCGCCGAAGCGGTCGACGGTCTGCGCGACGGCCGCGGCCACCTGCTCGTCGTCGCGGATGTCGCCGACGATCGGCAGGGCCTGCCCGCCGGCTTCCTCGATCGCGGCGGCCGCGGTGAAGATGGTGCCGGGCAGCTTGGGATGCGGCTCGGCGGTCTTGGCGATGAGGGCGATGTTCGCGCCGGCCGCAGCGGCCTTGAGCGCGATCGCTTCGCCGATACCGCGGCTGCCGCCGGACATGATCAGGGTGCGTCCGGCGAGCGGACGGGAGTTCGTGTCAGTCATGGCGCGCCCCCTACTTCGGTGCCATGCGGATGGCGCCGTCGAGACGGATCGTCTCGCCGTTGAGCATGCCGTTCTCGACGATGTGCACCACCAGCGCGGCGTACTCGACGGCCTTGCCCAGGCGCGACGGGTGCGGCACCTGCTGGCCCAGCGAAGCCTGCGCGGCTTCGGGCAGACCGGCCAGCATCGGGGTCTCGAAGATGCCCGGCGCGATGGTCATCACGCGGATCGCCGAGGAGGCGAGTTCGCGGGCGATCGGCAGCGTCATCGCGGCCACCGCGCCCTTGGACGCGGCGTAGGCGGGCTGGCCGATCTGGCCGTCGAAGGCCGCGACCGAGGCGGTGTTGACGATCACGCCGCGGTCGCCGTCGACCGGCTCGTTGCCGACCATGGCGGCGGCCGCCAGGCGGATCACGTTGAACGTGCCGACCAGGTTGATCGCGACGACGCGCTCGAAGGTCTCCAGCGGCAGCGGGCCGCCGCGGCCCAGGACCTTGCCCGGGGTGCCGACGCCGGCACAGTTCACCACGACGCGCAGCGAGCCCAGCTCGGTGGCGGCGGCGACGGCGGCGGCCACGTCGGTCTCGGAGGTCACGTCGGCGGGGACGAAGACCGCGCGCTCGCCGAGGGCAGCGGCCGCGGCGGCGCCGTCGGAGTTCGGGAGGTCCACGAGCACCACGGCTGCGCCGGATTCGTAGAGTGCCCGGGCGGTGGCGTTGCCGAGACCGGAGGCGGCACCGGTGACGAGGGCGACGGAGTCAGTCAACTTCACAGATTGTTCCTTCTTGGACGAGCGGATGGTTGGGGTGAGTGGTCAGAGCGCGGCGAGGCCGCGGGCGATCACCAGACGCTGGATCTGGTTGGTGCCCTCGAAGATCTGGGTGATCTTCGCTTCGCGCATGAAACGTTCGACGCGGAAGTCGCGGGTGTAGCCATTGCCGCCGAAGACCTGCACGGCGTCGGTGGTCACCTTCATCGCGGTGTCGGTGGCGACGAGCTTGGCCACCGAGGCCTGGCGCGAGTACGGCAGGCCGCGGTCCCGGCGTCGCGCCGCATCGAGGTAGGTGGCGCGCGCGGAGTCGACGGCCGCGGCCATATCGGCGAGGAAGAAACCCAGGCCCTGGTGCTCGATGATGGCCTTGCCGAAGGTCTCGCGCTCCTTGGCATAGGCGACGGCGGCGTCGAGCGCGGCCTGCGCGATACCGGTGGCCACCGCCGCGATGCCGAGACGGCCGGAATCCAGTGCACTGAAGGCGATTTGGAGACCCTGCCCCTCGGCCCCGAGACGACGGTCGGCGGGCACGAGGGCATCCTCGTAGGTGGCCGACGTGGTGGGCACGGCGGCCAGACCCATCTTCTCCTCGGGCTTGCCGAAGCTCAGGCCCGCGGTGTCGCCGGGGACCAGGAAGCACGAGATGCCCTTGGAGCCTTCACCGGTGCGGGCGAAGAGGTTGTAGGCGTCGGCGATCCCGCCGTGCGTGATCCACGCCTTGGTGCCGTTGATGCGGTACTCGTCGTCGACCCGCGTGGCACGGCACTGCAGCGCCGCCGCATCCGAGCCGGCGTCGGGTTCGGACAGGCTGTAGGCGCCGATGGCCTCACCGCCGAGCATGCCGGGCAGCCACTGGGCCTTCTGCTCCTCGGTGCCATAGGTGGCGAGCGGGAAGCACGACAGCACGTGCACGCTCATCGCGACGCCGACCGCCGCCCAGCGGGCGCCGATCTCTTCGAGGACCTGCAGGTACACCTCGTACGGCTGGTCGCCGCCGCCGTACTCCTCCGAGTACGGGAGGCCGAGCAGACCGGCCTCGCCGAGCGTGGCGAACACGCCTTCCGGATAGGTCTCGGCCTTCTCGTGCTGGTCGACGATGGGATCGAGCACCTTGTCGGCGATGTCGCGGGTGAGCTCGATGAGGGCGTGGGCCTCATCCGAAGGAAGCAGGCGGTCGACCGGCATGGGACATCTCCTAGAAAGCACAGACAGTACTGAATCTGATCGAACAGTACTGCTTCGCAAGTAGTACTGCAAGAGGTTCACTAGTACTATTTGACGCATGAGCACCCCCGCACCCGAGTTCGCCACGCGTCGCCGCGAGGAGCTCTTCGACGGGATGGTCGACCTGTTTCTGTCTGAGGGCTTCGCCCATCTGACGCTCGACGAGATCGCCGCGCGCCTGCGCTGCTCCAAGTCGACGCTGTACACGCTGGCCGACAGCAAGGCCCATCTCGTGCGCTCGGCCACCGTCCACTTCTTCCGTCGCGCGGTGGCCGACATCGAGGTCCGCACCGCCGGCGTGACCGGTGCCCGCGAGGGGATCATCAGCTTCCTCGAAGCCATCGGCGCCACGCTGGCCCCGGCGTCGGACCAGTTCATGGCCGATCTCGACGCCTTCGCCCCGGCCCGCGAAATCTACGAACAGAACACCCGGATGGCCGCCGACCGGGTGCGCGGCATGATCGACGCGGGAGTGGCCGACGGCGACTTCCGCGGCGTTAACGCCGCCTTCGCCGCCGACCTCGTGGCGACCATGCTGACCCGGATCCAGCAACGCGGGGTCCGGGCCAGCACCGGTCTCGACGACGCCAGCGCCTACCGTGAGCTGGCCGCACTGCTGACCAGCGGTCTCCGCAAGTAGGGGCGCGGCCGACCGGCGGAATCACCCCCGCGGGGTCGGCATCGGAACCGGCTGCGGAGACGGATCCCGCACGGTCTCCGGGTCCGTACCGTCCCAGCACTCCACGCCGGTCAGCCCGGGAATGTCGTCGCGATGGAACACCGGGTCGAGGCCGGCCGCCCGCTGCGCGGAGAAGTGCCGCAAGAGCACCACCGCGACGCCGCCGATCAGGAACAGGCCGACGATGTTCACCGTCGCCATCAGCGAGGAGAAGACGTCGGCGAGGTTCCAGACCAGCGACACCTTGGCGATCGCGCCGAAGAATACGAACCCGATGACCACCAAGCGGAACGAGTTGAGCACCCAGCGACGCGGCGTGAGGTAGGCGATGTTGGTCTCGCCGTAGTAGTAGTTGCCGATCACCGAACTGAAGGCCAGGAAGAACAGGATCACCGCGAGCAGCGGACCGGCCCACGAACCGACGTGGTGCGCGAGCGCGGTCTGGGTGAGTTGGACGCCCTCCAGGTCGCTCCCGTAGTCGGGGTCGGACAGCAGGATGATGAAGGCCGTCGCCGAGCAGACGATCAGGGTGTCGAAGTACACGCCCAGGGTCTGGACCAGGCCCTGCTTGGCCGGGTGCGAGACGGCCGCGGTCGCCGCGGCGTTCGGCGTGGAGCCCATGCCTGCCTCATTGGAGAACAGTCCGCGGCGCATGCCCTGCATGATGGCCGCCCACAATCCTCCGCCGACGAACTCTCGGATACCGAAGGCCGACGTGACGATGTCGCCGATCACGCCGGGCACGGCTGTCAGATTCATCAGCACCACGAACAGGGCCAGGGAGATGTAGAGGACCGCCATCACCGGCACCAGCACCTGCGAGACGCCGGAGATCCGATGCACGCCGCCGAAGATCACCAGGGCGGTGAGCGTCGCCAGCAACGCCCCGACCACGTACGGCACCCAGGCCGCGTCGGCGCCGAGCGCGAGGTCGACCGCCGAGGTGATGGAGTTGGATTGCACCGCGTTGAAGACGAGGCCGTAGGTGAAGGTGATGGCCAGGGCGAACAGCACCGACATCACCAGCCCGAGTCGACGGTTCTTGATGCCCCGCTTCAGGTAGTAGGCGGGGCCGCCGCGGTAGTCGGCGCCGTCGCGCACCTTGTACAGCTGCCCGAGCGTCGACTCGACGAAGGCGGTCGCGCCGCCGACGATCGCCAGTACCCACATCCAGAACACCGCGCCGGGTCCGCCGACCGTGATGGCGACGGCCACGCCGACAACGTTGCCGGTGCCCACGCGGGAGGCGGCCGAGATGCAGAAGGCGCGGAAGGCCGAGATCTGCGCGGCGCCCTCCTTGGTCTTCGGTGTCGGCTCGCTGATCGCGCGGAACATCGCGGGCACCATCCGGAGCAGCGCGACGCGGGTGCGCGCGCCCCACCAGAGTCCGGCACCCACGAGCAGCACGATGAGTACGTACGCGTACCACTCGTTGAACCAGACGACGGCGTTGTCGAGAACGTCCATTCGGGAAGTGTAAGTCCGACGCCGACCCCCGCCCGTCGCAGGCTCGCTGCGGAGCGCCGGATCAGATCACGCGGCCCACATCGTTGGCGACGAGGTCGTCGAGTGCGCGCTCGGCCACCGCGGCGATGGTCATCGACGGATTGCACGCGGCGGTGTTGCCCGGGATGAGAGCACCGTCGACCACGTACAGCCCGCGCTGACCGTGCACCCGTCCGCTGAGGTCGCACACCGTCTCCATGCAGGCCCCGCCGAGCGCGTGCCAGGTGGAGTTGACCACGCCGTTGGTGTCGCCGAGCACGGCGCCCGGGCCGGCGATCGCGGTGGCCGTCGGGTGGATGTGGCCCCACTGGATCTTCCGGTCCCCGCCGGCCGGCCAACGCAAGACGGCGTCGTCGCGCGCCGAGTCGTAGACGAAGCGGCCGCGATCGGCACTGACGCCGAAGCCCACCATCATCGTCGTATGCAGGTCGGCGCCGATCGACGGGATGGATGCCTGGATCACCGTGTGCGCGGTCTTCGGGTCCGACCAGTTGCGGCTGCCGTAGACCACCGGCCCGCCCTGCGTGGCGCCGAAGTCGGCGGTCGGCGACGTCCACGTGTAGATCCGGTCGGCGTTGGTCCCCCAGCCCCGACCGACCTCGTCGGGCAGGTCGGGAATGGCGCCGGTGGCCTTGGCGCGCACCAGAAGTCGTGTCGTGTGCACGCTGCCCGCGGCCATGATGAGCGTGCCCGCGGTCAGGATCTTGCGTTCCACCACCCGGCCGCGCAGATCGGTGCGGTCGACGTGCACGCGCCAGCGCCCATCGGGCGTGCGTGCCACGTCGCGTACCTCGTGCAGGGTCGCCACCGTGAGCCGGCCGGTGGCCCGCGCCTGCTTGAGGTAGGTGACGTCCACGCTGTGCTTGCCGCCGTTGTTCACCCCCATCGCACCGGACCCGTCGGTGTACGACGGTCGCATCTCCCCGCGCAGTTCGGCGAGCGCATAGTTCCAGTCGATCGGCATCGGGATCTTGGACACCGGCCGACCGGCCCGGCGCGCGTGGGCGGCGAAGGCCCGCGCCGCGCGATACTCCGGCGCACGGACCAGCCGATCCGGAGCGACGGCCAACTTCAACATCCGCGCCACCCGCGGATAGTGCACGGCGTCCAGTCGCGACCAGTCCAGCGCCGCCGGCAGGTGCTCTTCGAAGACGTCACGCGACGGCTGCAGCGACATCCCTTGGTAGACAAGCGATCCGCCGCCCAGCCCGGCCGGCGCCAACGCGGTGATGTTGTCGCCGACCACGGTGTCGACGAGACCGACGTACGGCGCCACCTCCAGCGGACGGCCGAACAGTTGCGCCGCGCTGCGATGCCAGAGCATCCGCTCGTCCGGACTGGTCGGGTTGGGGAAGGTCTGGGCGTTGGGCCCGGTGCGCCACTCGCGGCCGCGTTCGAGCAACAGCACCGGCACCCCGGCCTGGGTCAACCGGAGCGCGGCCACGCCGCCACCGAAACCCGAGCCGACCACCACCACGCGATGGTCTTCGCGGGTGAGCCGGACCCGTCCGGGCCGTGCGGCGACGGGCCCGGCTTGGGCGGTCGCCGACAGGCCGGCGGCTCCGGCGAGCACGCCCGCGGCACCCGCGAGGAATCCACGGCGGCTCAGTGCGGTGCGGGGTTCTGCAGTCATGCGTCGTCTCCATTCCAATGCGCGTCAGGTCGACCCTGACGCGGCGACATTCTCAGTCAGTTGCCTTACTTGTGACCACGGGCGGGGCCGACGGAATGCCGACCAAGGACGCCTGCGGACGCCGTCTTACGGCCCCACGAGCACCGTGGGGCATCATGGGCCCATGAGCGGTGAACCCGGCGCGCAAGCCACGCAGACTCGGCACCTGCTGCTCACCGCCGCCGAAGACCTCTTCGCCGAGCGCGGCCTGACCGCCGTCTCCAACCGTCAGATCTGCGAAGCCGCAGGCCAAGGCAACAACTACGCCGTGAGCTACCACTTCGGCTCCCGCGAAGGCCTGCTCGAAGCACTCCTGCGATCACACAATGAGCCGATCGAACACATCCGCCAGCGCATGGTCGACGACCTCGGCTACATCACCGAGGTCCGCGACTGGCTCCGCTGCCTGGTCCAACCCCAGTTGGAGTACATCGGCACCGCGTCCCGGCACACCCATTTCGCCACCCTCTGCGCACAGATGGCCGTCGACCCGGCGAACACCGGAATCCTCTACAAGGCCGCGGCGGATTCACCGTCGCTCCTACAGATCCTCGAGGGTTTCTACCAGGCCCTTCCCGCACTCCCGCAGGAAGCGGTCACGGTACGGAACCTGATGACGCAGAACGTCCTGATCGCGACGTACGCCGACTTCGAGCGTTCCCGCAATGAAGCCGACGCCCCCGACACGGTGTCGTGGCAGGCGTTCTCCGATGCCATGGTCGACGGCCTTCTCGGCCTCTGGCTGGCACCCGCCACCTGAACGGCGCGCACCGGTTCATCCCTTTCGCCACGCTGAGCGCACCCTGCGCCCGACATGAGTTTGAGTCACTTGACTGAGATATGGAAGGCGTGTCAGCCTCTTTGTGACGTGATTCACGATCGCATGGTCATTGCCTGCCGCCACTGAGTCCGTCCACCACTGCCACGGCACACTTCCAACGATCGGGGTCGTTCATGCTGCCAACATCATCGAGAGGTGCGCGGCGCCGTTCGCTGGCGCTCCTCACCGCCTTCACTGCGACGGTCGCGATGGCGCCCGTCGCGGCCGCACCGGCGGCGCCGCTGCCCATTGCCAAGGCCGACTGCGGCCCCGGCTCCCAACCCGAGCGGGGCCTGCAGGGCGACGTCCCCGCCGCCGACCGCGACTCGGGGCGCAGCATGCAGGGCTACTCCTGCAACGTCGAGCGCCTCGGCTCCTACCAGGGCGAAGGCGCGGGCATCACGTCCACCAGCTACGAGAACTGCGGCTACACCGGCAGCATGTTCCCCACCGCGATGGTCGGGGAGAACAGCGGCGTGACGGTGATCGATGCGAGCAACCCGCGAGCGCCGCGCAAGACCGCCTCCCTGCGCGCCCCGGCCTTCCAAGCCGGCACGTGGGAGAGCCTCAAAGCCAATCGCAACAGCAAGCTCCTCGTCGGCGCCGGAGTTCCGTTCCTCACCGGCGCCGGCCTCCTCGCCGTCTACGACATCAGCGACTGCGCCCGCCCGAAGCTGCTCAATCCCGTCGTCGGGTCGCTGTCGGCACCGCTGGCGATCACCGCACACGAGGGCGGCTTCTCCCCCGACGGAAAGACGTACTGGGCCATGGGCATCGGCCCCGGAATGATCAATGCCGTAGATCTCAGCGATCCGAGTCGCCCCAAGGTACTGGCCAACGCGCTGACCGCTCTCGAGAATCACGGTGTCGGAGTGAGCGCCGACGGCAACACGCTGTACGTCTCCCACAACTTCGGCGGAGTGAGTATCTGGGACGTCAGCGCCGTCCAACGTCGCGATCGCAATCCGCAGATTCGGAAGCTGTCGCAGGTCGACTGGACCAGCGGCGCACTGACCCAGCACAGCATTCCGGTGACCTACGACGACCACGACTACCTGTTCACCGTCCTCGAGGGCGGATCCGGCGGCGTGAAGCTGGTCGACGTCGACGATGCACGGAAGCCGAAGGTGGTGAACGAGCTGAAGCTGGAGATCAACCTTCCCCAGCACCGGGACCGCGCCCTCGCTTCCAGCTCCGGCGGCGGGCTGTTCGCCTACGAGTCCCACTACTGCGCCGCTGATCGCCCGGTGAACCCGACCGCGCTCGCCTGCGGATGGACCTCGTCCGGCGTCCGGGTCTTCGATGTCCGAAACCCCAAGCGCGTCAAGGAGATCGCCTACTTCAATCCACCCGCACAGACCGGGCGGCAGCTCGAGCTGCTGAACTCCGCCCACACCCTCGCCTCGGTGATCGGTGTCCCGTTCATCTCCAGCAGCGGCATTCTGGAATCACTGCGTCAAGGACAGTTCGATCCGCGCCAAGCCCGCAGCAACCGCTTGGGCCGCGTGATCGGCGACCTGTCCACCGACTGGTGTTTCTCGCCGCCGGAGTGGCGCGGGGACAAGCTCTACGTCGGCTGCTCGGACAGCGGATTCCAGGTCCTGCAACTCACCAACGACGGGTGAGTCCCCTGGAGTGGTGGGGTTTGGTGGCTCGCTGAGGGCGGTGGACACGCCGGAGAGCTTGGTGTCGCCGTTGGGGTGGGCCATCGCGTGATGATCAGTGAGTTACCTCACAAGTGACTCAACTGAAAGGCAATCACGCGATGACCCACGACCATTCTGCCCTGCTCGAGCAACTGACTGAACTCGGCACACTCCGATCCGATGAACTCGGTCTTGCCGGAGTGCTCCCGGAGATCCTGCGGGCCGGCTTGCAGGCCCTGATCGAGGCCGAGGCGACAGCGGCGATCGGCGCCGGCCGTTACGAGCGCTCGGCGGACCGAACGACGGTCCGCAACGGGCATCGACCCAAGACGATCTCGACGCCGGCCGGTGATGTGCGGGTGAAGATTCCCAAGCTGCGGGCTGGGTCGTTCTTCCCGGTCCTGCTGGAACGACGCCGCCGGATCGACAAGGCCCTCTACGCGGTGATCATGGAGGCCTACGTGCAGGGTATCTCGACCCGCAGTGTCGACGATCTGGTGCGGGCCATGGGCGTGGACTCCGGGGTCTCCAAGAGTGAGGTATCCCGGATCTGTGCAGGTCTCGACGCTGAGATCGCCGAGTTCCGGGAGCGTTCACTGACCCACACCGAGTTCCCGTATGTGTTCTGCGACGCCACGTTCTGCAAGGTCCGTGTCGGCGCGCACGTGGTCTCCCAGGCGCTGATAGTGGCTACCGGCGTGTCGATCACCGGCACCCGCGAGGTCCTGGGTACCGCTGTCGGGCAGAGCGAATCGTACGAGTTCTGGCGCGAGTTCCTGGCAAGCTTGAAGGCCCGTGGGCTGCACGGGGTGCATCTGGTCATCTCTGACGCCCATGCAGGATTGAAAACCGCTGTGGCACAACAGTTTACGGGTGCCACGTGGCAACGGTGCCGCGTCCATTTCATGAGGAACCTGCACGGAGCGGTCGCGGCGAAACAGCAGCCCGTCGTTACCGCCGGAGTGCGGACCATCTTCGCTCACACCGAAGCGAAAGATGTTGCCGCGCAATGGGATCAAGTCGCCAACACCTTCGACGGGCCGTTCCCCAAGGCGGCAGCGATGATGCGGGACGCGAAAACCGACGTGCTGGCATTCTCAGCGTTCCCGAAGCCGCACTGGCAGAAAATCTGGTCGAACAACCCGATCGAGCGACTGAACAAGGAAATCAAACGACGCGCCGACGTCGTGGAGATCTTCCCGAACCCCGCCGCGTTCCTCCGACTCGCGACCGCCGTCGTGATCGACGCACACGACGAATGGCAAGTCACCCGCAGATACATGTCCGAGGTCTCCATGGACGAGCTACGCGAGGTCCTCGCCGAGAAGGACAAGGCCGCCGCACTCATGGACGCGCAAGCCCAAATCGCATAGCGTTCACAACGACTCGTTGATCAGAACGCGTGACTCTACGCCCGATCCGAAGTCCACCACCCCAAGGGGCACTATCCCAACGACGTCTACACCCCGCCTGCCGACCAGCAGTCGCACGTCGGCTCATGACCGCACCGTCGACCCACCTCAGACACCGACTGGTGCTCGGACTGGCGATCTCCACACTCGCGGTCTTCGCCGCGATCGCCGGATTCCTGTTGCGGCCCTTGATGATCGACGATGCGGGGCCCGTCGGCTCGGCGCCGCCATCGCTCAGCGCCGTGGAGGTCGGGTTCCTGCAGGACATGCTCGGCCATCACCAGCAGGCGGTCGCGATGGGCAAACTGATCGACCGTCCCGGCGTCGATGACGCCGTCCGCACGCTCGGCAGGCAGATCGCGGTGACCCAGCAGTTCGAGATGGGCACCATGTCCGGGTGGCTGCGCATGCAGGATGAGCCGTTGGCCAATCCCACGCCGATGAACTCGATGACGCGCTACGGCGCCGTTGCTGAGCCGCACGCTGCGGGACAGCACGGCGAGGCCACCGGTGCCCACGAGATGCCGGGCATGGCTACTCCCGACGAGTTGGCCGCACTCGGCACCCTGCCCGCGCGCGCCGCCGAAGACCAGTTCCTGAAGCTCATGCAGGCTCACCACTACGGCGGCATCGCGATGGCGCAGGACCTCACCGCGCGCTCGCCGAACGGGCTCGTCGCACAACTGGCCGCCGGCATGGTCTCCACCCAGAGCAAGGAGACGGCACTGATCGGCGTGATGCTGAACGAGCACGGCATCCACTCCTGACCCCCGCCGCGTCCGCTCGCTATCCCGTGTCGCGACCCTGATCCCGCGTCGAGGTCGGAGCCCGCACGGCGACTCGGCAACAGGGTCGCGACACGGGCCTACCAGCGGCGGGCGGCGGTGCGGCAGACGGTCGGGCTACCAGGCCTCGCCGAGGTCGGCGTGCCGGGAGATCCACGCGTGCATCACGATGCCCGCGGCCACGCCGGCGTTGATGCTGCGGGTGGACCCGAACTGTGCGATCGACACTGTCAGCGCCGCAGCCGAACTCGCCTCGTCGGTCACGCCGGGCCCCTCCTGCCCGAACAGCAGCAGGCAGTTCTCCGGCAGTTCGGTCTCCTCGAGGCGGACCGAGCCGGGGGTGTTGTCGACGGCCACCACGGTGAGCCCGTGCTCGCGCGCCCAGGCGATCAGCCCGGCGACGTCGTCGTGGTGGTACAGGTGCTGATAGCGGTCGGTCACCATGGCGCCGCGGCGGTTCCAGCGTCGTCGTCCGACGATGTGCACACCCCCGGCGAGGAAGGCGTTCGCGGTGCGCACCACGGTGCCGATGTTCGCGTCGTGGCCCCAGTTCTCGATCGCCACGTGCAGGCGGTGCCGCCGGGTATCGAGGTCGGCGACGATGGCCTCGCGCGTCCAGTAGCGGTAGGCGTCGACCACGTTGCGGCGGTCGCCCTCGGCGAGAAGTTCCGGGTCGTAGCGGGGATCGTCGGGCAGCGGCGCCCCGCGCTCGTCGAGCCACGGTCCCACGCCCACCGGCGCACCGATGCCGCTGTGCCATTCGGTGGGGCCGGCCTCCGACGCGGCATCCCCGGTCGGCGCGGTCACCTCTGACTGGTCGGTCAACGACGCGCGGCTCGGCTCAGGCCAGGCCGAGGTCGGCCAGCCCGAGCAGCGAGCGGTACGGCACGCCCTGCGCGCGGATCACGTCGTCGGCGCCGGTCGCCCGGTCCACGACGGTGGCCACACCGATCACCTCGGCACCGGCTTCCCGCGCGGCGAGAACGGCATTGGCCGGGGAGGCGCCGGTGGTGGAGGTGTCCTCCACCACGAGGACGCGCTTGCCCGCGATGTCCGGGCCCTCGATACGGCGCTGCATGCCGTGTTCCTTGACCGCCTTGCGGACCACGAAGGTGTCGATCGGTCGGCCGTCGGCGTGCATGATCGACGTCGCCACCGGATCCGCACCCAGGGTCAGACCGCCCACGGCGTCGAAGTCCCAGTCCGCGGTCAGCTCACGCATCAGGGCGCCGATCAGGCGGCTCGCCTCGTGGTGCAGAGTGGCTCGACGCAGGTCGACGTAGTAGTCGGCCTCTTTGCCGGACGACAGGGTCACCCGACCGTGGACCACCGCCAGTTCGGTGACCAGTTCGGCCAAACGCTGACGCGCGGTCTCGTCGAGAGCAGGTGAAGCGGCCATGGCGTGCAGGTCTCCCAGGGTCAGGGTTCAGTCGGAATCAGTCGAGCGGATGCGTGTCGCCGCGCGGCGGCAGATCCGGCGGATCGAGCCGATCGCGGGTGGGTCGCTGGCGCATCGGCGCCGGACGCTGCGGAGCGGGACGCTCGTACGACTGCGCCTCGTGCGCGGGGCGCTGCTGGGGTGCCGGGCGCGACGGACGCGGGGCGTCGTAGTAGTCGTCGGACTCCTCGACGTGACGACGCGGGCGGGGCGTGGCGTCCAGCGGCGACGGGCGGGGTCCGCCGGTCGGCGCGCTGTAGGGAGCGGCGGGGAGCGGACCGTCGGCATCGTCGTCGTCATCGAGGCGACGACGACCGCGCCCCTGCTTGTCGCGCAGCGCATCGGTCTTCTCGTCGGCCAGCTCGTCGCTGATCGGACCGTGCGGGTCGCGCGGGGCCGGCGCATCCTGCGGATCCACCGCGGGCGGCAGCACGCGCAGCAGGTCGGCGAAGCGGCGCACCGTGTCGAGTGCGACGTCGAGCCGCTCGTCGTCGGTGGTGAGCGGCATGGAGCCGAGCGCCCAATTGCCCTCGTTCCAGAAGATCTCCAGGTACGACGGCGCCTCGGTGGCCAGTGCCACCATGCGGCGGTCGCAGATCCGTCGGGCCGCGTCGAGGTTGCTCGCGAACATCACGCGCGAACCCATCGCCCCCAGCAGGTCGAGGTCGCCCTCGGCGGGCGCGAGCACGTCCTCGTACCGCAGGTCGACGGACACCGACGACGCCTCCGGGCGTCGCACGGCGACCACGGTCGCGGTCTCGGCGAGGTCGAAGACGACTGCCTCGGCGCCGGCGTAGAGGCCGTAGGCCACGTCGCGCACCTGCACGTGGTCGGGCACGTCCATGGCGGCACGGTGGAACGCCGTCAGCAGCTTGCTGTCGGCGTCACGGAACTTGAAGGAATGCTTCTGGCCCCACACTGCACGCTGGTGATGCACCTGCTGGGACCGGTTATGGTCCAACCAGAGCAGCACGCCTGCGCCGATCAGCGCGAGGGCCGCAATCACGAAATAGACGGTGGTCATCGGGCTTAGCCTACTATCGAACGCTCACGCACCGGAGGACGACTCGACTCCTCCTGCCGGAACTGATGAAAGGACGACGATGAAAACGCCTTCTGCGGCCGCAGTCGATGCCCTCGCCCAGACGGTCGACGTCGCCCTGATCGAAGCTCTGACCAGCACCTTGGTCGAGACGCCCAGCGTGAACCCGGGCGGCACCGAGGCCGCTGCCGCGGCCGTGCTGGCCGACGCCTGCCGCACCGCCGGATTCGCGGTGAGTCTCACCGAGGCCGCCCCCGACCGCCCGAATGTGCTGGCGAGCATGACCGCGGCGGGTTCCGGCCCCGGTCTTCTCCTGCTGGGTCACTCGGACGTGGTTCCGGCCGGCCCCGACTGGACCGGCGACCCGTTCGTCGTCCGGCGCGACGGCGACCTGTTGATCGGGCGCGGAACCACCGACATGAAGGGCGGCCTGGCCGCCGCCGTCGCGGCGATGTCGGCGCTGTCCCGCGCCGGCGAGTTCGGGATCGCACTGTCCGGCCCGGTGCACTTGTTGGCGACCGTGGACGAGGAGGAGCACGGCACCGGCGTCCGCCGGTTCGTCGCCGAGCCCCCGCCGCTGGAGTTCCTCGGCGCCATCGTCGCCGAACCGACCAGCCTGCAGGTGGTCCGCGGGTGCCGCGGAGCGTCGTACCTGGACATCGAGATCACCGGCCGGGCCGCCCACTCGGGCCGCCCCTCCGACGGACGCAGCGCCATCGAGGCCGCCGCCGCGGTGATCGATCTGATCATGACCGACCAGGCCGCCATGGCCGCCCAGTCCGATCCCCTACTCGGCTTCGGCACCTGGAACGTCGGCGTGATCGACGGCGGGCAGGGTATCTCGGTGGTGGCGCCCAACTGCTACCTCGGCGTCGACCGACGCCTGATGCCGGGCGAGTCGATCGAGGTGATCGCCCAGGACCTGGGCGACGCGATCAGCGGCGCCGGGATCGACACCGACGGCATCACCGTGACCCTGCGCCCCACCATGGAGATGCCGGGCTTCGCGACCGACGAGGATCATCCCCTCGTGCGCGCGGTGACCGCGGCCGTCACCGACAGCGGTGCGAGCACCTCGGTCGGCGGCTGGACCGCGGCCTGCGACGGCGGCTTCATCAGCCGCGACCTCGGCGTGCCGACCGTGGTGATGGGACCGGGCGACATCAACGGCCAGGCCCACCAGCCCGACGAGTCGGTCTCGCTCACCGAGCTCGCCACCGCCGCGCGCGCCTACGTCCGCGCCGCCGTCAGCATGCTCGGCTGATCCTGACCGGCAGTCACTCAGACGACGTCGGACACCCGGATCCCGACGGTGCCCGACGCTCCGCGCCGCAACCGCGACCCGAGGATGGTCAACCGGCCGGCCAGGCCGTACTTGCGCTCGATGAGACGGGCTGCCGTGGCCCGGTCGATCACCTCACCGACGCCGGCCACCACCGGACCGAAGGTCTTCTTCCCGCGCGCATCGCAGGCCTGCACCAGCACGTTGTTGTTGTGCCGCAACCGCTTCACCTTCCAGGAATCGGTCACGGTCCAGAGCACCAGCTGATCGCCGTCCGGGGCGGCCCACAGCGGCGACGCCACCGGCGTCCCGTCCTTGCGGTAGGTCGTGAACATCACGTACTGGGCTCGAGCGATCTCGGCGACGGTCGCGGTCATGGCCCTCAGGCTAGTCGAGGCCGCGCCGGGTCTCCGGTGCCGCAACCCGGCGCACTCGCCCCGCGGTCGGGCCCGACCGGCCTACTATCGAGGCGTGAGCACCCCGCGCATTCTCATCGTCTTCTCCAGCCTCTTCGGCGCCAACTCGTCGTTGGGCGCCTTGGCCCAATCCGCGCTGACCGACGCCGGCGCCGAAGTCCGGATCCGCCGCGTCCGGGAGGTGGCGCTGCCCAGGGACGTGCAGCCGGCGGCACAGAACCAGCCGCTCGCCGACGCCGACGATCTCGCGTGGGCCGACGGTTTCGTCTTCACCTCGCCGTCGCACACCGGGCTGCTGTCGGCGTCGATCAAGGCGTTCATCGACGAACACCACGACGCCGCCGTCGCGGGCCACTACTTCAACAAGACCTTCACCGCGATGGCCACCGCGGCCTTCGCCCATTCCGGTCAGGAACGGGTGGTGGACGACCTGAACGCGGTCGGCGCCTCCTGGGGCTGCATCCTGGTCCCGCCGAGCACGGCCAGCGCCACGATGAACAAGCTCGACGGCAACCCGTACGGCCTGAGTTTCGTGCTCAGCCACGGCCAGATCCCGGACCCGGCGATCGCCCGCGAGGTGCTCAACGAGCACCTGGGCCGTTTCGCCGCCGTCACCCGGGCCGTCGCTCCGCTGCGCGGCCGCGACGGTGCGAGCGACTGACGCCGCCTGCCCGCGCTAGCCGACGAACACAAACCGCCCCGCTCCGAGATTCTCGGAGCGGGGCGGTTTTCCTGCGGGCTGCAGAATTGTCGACGGTCAGCCGACCGTGAGCGAGTCCGTCGCCGGGTCGACGTCCACGTGCACCGTGTCGCCGTCGCGGATCTCACCGGCCAGCAGCGCCTTGGCGAGCTTGTCGCCGATGGCCTGCTGCACCAGGCGACGCAGTGGACGGGCGCCGTAGAGCGGGTCGTAACCGCGCTCGCCGAGCCATTCCTTGGCGTCGTCGGTCACGTCGAGCGTGAGTCGACGCTGCGCCAGACGGTCGGCCAGGTTCTTCAGCTGGATGTCGACGATCGCCACCAACTGCTTCGGGCTGAGCGCCTCGAAGATCAGCACGTCGTCGAGCCGGTTGATGAACTCCGGCTTGAACGCCGCACGCACCGCCGCCATCACCTGATCGCGGTCCCCGCCGGCGCCCAGGTTGGACGTCAGGATGAGAATGGTGTTGCGGAAGTCCACCGTGCGACCCTGGCCGTCGGTGAGACGACCTTCGTCGAGCACCTGCAGCAGCACGTCGAAGACGTCCGGGTGGGCCTTCTCCACTTCGTCGAAGAGCACCACCGAGTACGGACGACGACGCACGGCCTCGGTCAGCTGCCCGCCGGCCTCGTACCCGACGTAGCCGGGAGGCGCGCCGACGAGTCGTGCGACGCTGTGCTTCTCGCCGTACTCGCTCATGTCGATCCGGATGATCGCGTGCTCGTCGTCGAACAGGAACTCGGCGAGCGACTTGGCGAGCTCGGTCTTACCCGTGCCCGTCGGTCCGAGGAACAGGAACGAGCCGGTGGGCCGGTTCGGGTCGGCGACGCCGGCCCGGGCACGACGCACCGCGTCGGACACCGCGACGATGGCCTCTTCCTGGCCGATCACGCGCTGACCGATGTGGCTCTCCATGCGGAGCAGCTTCTCGGTCTCGCCCTCGAGCATCTTGCCCGCGGGCACGCCCGTCCACGCCGAGACCACCTCGGCGACGTCGTCGGGACCGACCTCTTCCTGCAACATCACGTCACCGGAAGCGTCGCCGCCGACCTTTTCGATCGCCGCGTCGAGCTCCTTCTCCAGCGCCGGGATACGCCCATACCGGAGTTCAGCGGCCTTGCCCAGGTCACCGTCGCGCTCGGCGCGATCGGCCTCCCCGCGCAGGTTCTCCAGCTCTTCCTTGACGTCGCGGACGGCGTCGAGCGAACCCTTCTCGGCCTGCCAGCGGGCGGTCAGCTCGTTGAGCTTCTCGCGCTGGTCGGCGAGCTCGGCGCGGAGCTTGTCGAGCCGGTCCTTGGACGCGGCGTCGCTCTCCTTCTCCAGGGCGAGCTCTTCCACTTCCAGACGACGGACCATGCGCTCGATCTCGTCGATCGCGATGGGCCGGGAGTCGATCTCCATGCGCAGGCGCGAGGCCGCCTCGTCGACCAGGTCGATCGCCTTGTCGGGCAGGAACCGGGAGGTGATGTAGCGGTCGGACAGGCTGGCCGCGGCGACCAGTGCGGAGTCGGTGATGCGCACGCCGTGGTGCACTTCGTAGCGCTCCTTGAGGCCGCGCAGGATGCCGATGGTGTCCTCCACCGAGGGCTCGCCGACGTACACCTGCTGGAAGCGTCGCTCCAGGGCGGCGTCCTTCTCGATGTACTGGCGGTACTCCTCCAGCGTCGTCGCGCCGACCAGGCGCAGCTCGCCGCGGGCGAGCAACGGCTTGATCATGTTGCCGGCGTCCATCGCCGAGTCGCCGGTCGCGCCGGCGCCGACGATGGTGTGCAGCTCGTCGATGAAGGTGATGATCTGGCCGTCGGCGGCCTTGATCTCGTCGAGGACGGCCTTGAGTCGTTCCTCGAACTCACCGCGGTACTTGGCGCCGGCCACCATCGCACCCAAATCCAGGGAGACGACGGTCTTGTTGCGCAGCGACTCGGGCACATCGCCTTCGACGACGCGCTGCGCCAGGCCTTCGACGATCGCCGTCTTGCCGACGCCGGGCTCGCCGATGAGGACCGGGTTGTTCTTGGTACGACGGCTCAGCACCTGCACCACGCGACGGATCTCGCTGTCGCGGCCGATCACCGGGTCCAGCTCGCCCGCACGGGCACGCTTGGTGAGGTCGGTGGAGTACTTCTCCAGCGACTGGTAGGTGTCCTCCGGGTTCTCGCTGGTCACGCGGGCCGTGCCGCGGACGGCCTGGAAGGCTTCGCGCAGCGCCTCGGGGCCCGCGCCGACGCCCTGCAGCAGCTTGGCCGCGTCGGATTCGCCGGTGGCCAGGCCGACCATGAGGTGTTCGGTGGAGACGTACTCGTCGTTGAGTTCGGTCGCGAGGTTCTGCGCCGCGGTGATGGCGGCGATCGACTCGCGGCTCAGTTGCGGCTGCGCGCTGCTCGACGACACGACGGGCGCACGACCGACGAGGTTCTTGGCCTCGGTCAGGACATGCTTGGGGTCCACCCCGACCGCCTTGAGCAGCGGGGTGGCGATGCCGTCGGCCTGCTCCAGCAGTGCGACGAGGATGTGGGCCGGACGCACATCGGAATTACCCGCGGCGGCGGCGTCTTGAACGGCAGCCTGCAGCGCAGCCTGCGTCTTGGTGGTCGGGGTGAAGCTGTCCACGAGGTTCGCCTTTCTTCAGCGGTTCAAGTCTTCCCCGAAGCCTGGCTTCGGGCCTGCGGTACAGGAAATCTTGTGAGGCGTTTGGGCCTCTCGTGTAGTTCCAACCTCCGCAGGGTTGAGTCTGTTCCGCTAAGGTTTGCCTACAGCCGTGAAGCACATCACACCCACTGCTTCCGCGGGCGCCGACATCCCGGGTTGGGAGTCGAAGAAGTGCCGCAACTGTTCAGCCCTGGGAGCCCATCTACCCGATATATACTCGATATATCTTCGAAGGAGTCGTCATGGTCGCCCGAGTTCTCGTCACCCTGCCCGACGATGTGGCGACTGAGTTGCGCGAGACCATCCCGAAGGGCCAGATCAGCAAGTTCGTCACCGAGCAGGTCCAGCGAGGGCTCCAAGAACACGGCCTGCGGTCCATGGATGACGCGATCGCCGACATCGTCACCCACGACAAGGCCTTGCTGGACCGCCTCGGCAACGTGACCTAACGGTGCTCTGGACACCGCAAATCACCGACATCATCCGCGTCTACCAGGCCGTCTACGGCGAGAGCCCGCAAGTCCGGGACCTGGGCCTGCTGGAAAGCAGTGTCCTCCGCCCCAGCGTCAGCGCTTTCGGCGAACAGCAGTACCCGACCCTCTCGCTCAAGGCCGCGGCACTTCTGGACTCGCTGTGCCGTAACCATGCACTCGTCGACGGCAACAAGCGATGCGGATGGATCGGGGTCCGTCTCATCTACTTCCGCAACACCGGAAAAGTGTGGACCCTCGGCGACGACGCCGCTCACGACCTCATCATCGAAGCCAGCAGCACACACCTCGACCTCGCCGAGCTGGCCCGCCGACTCGATGAGGGATTCACCAGCCAACGGTCGGGCCGGTAACCGCGAACCCGTCCAACTCACGTTGGAATGCGTGGGCTGTAATTAGCCTGGCGAGTGCGGCGAGAACAGCTGAAGGAGAGAATGACTTGAGCAAGCTGGGCAACTTCGTGTGGGGAATCGCGGACCAGCTCCGCGGCGTATACAAGCCGCACCAGTACGGCGGGGTGATCCTGCCGTTCACCATCCTCCGGCGCCTGGACTGCATCCTCGAACCGCACCGCGACGAGATCCGCGCACTGGCAGAGAAGTACGCGGGTGGCGCGCTGGAAGTGCAGGTCAAGCGCAAGACCGGGCTGTCGTTCTACAACACCAGCCCGTTCAACTTCACCACGCTCCTCGAAGACCCCGAGGGCCTGCGCGTGAACCTGATGGACTACATCACCAGCTTCTCGGCGAACATCGACGTCTTCGAACGGTTCAAGTTCGAGAACGAACTCGCCACCCTGGACGAGAAGAACCGCCTGTACCTGATCACCTCGCAGTTCGCGGAAGTGAACCTCCACCCCGACACCGTCCCCAACGCCGAGATGGGCGACCTGTTCGAGCACCTCATCTTCAAGTTCGCCGAAGCCTCCAACGAGGAGGCCGGCGAGCACTACACCCCGCGCGACGCGATCCGACTCATGGTGGATCTGCTGTTCGCCGAGGACAACGAAGCCCTCCTCGAGCCCGGCAGCGTCCGCACCATCTACGACCCGACGGCCGGCACCGGCGGCATGCTGTCGGTCGCCGAAGAACGACTCCTCGAACGCAACCCCAGCGCACGCCTCCGCCTATACGGGCAGGAGATCAACGACCAGTCGTACGCCATCTGCAAATCCGACATGATCGCCAAGGGCCAGGACGTCGACAATATCCGACTCGGCGACACCCTCTCCGACGACCAGTTCTTCGACCGCACCTTCGACTTCTGCATGTCCAACCCTCCATACGGAGTGGACTGGAAGGCCTCCGCCGAGGAGGTGAAGAAGGAAGCACTCGCGCAGAACTCCCGCTTCTCCCACGGACTGCCGGCGATCGGCGACGGCCAGATGCTGTTCCTGACCCACCTCGCCTCCAAAATGCGGACGCCCCACGACGGCGGCGGCCGCGCAGGTATCGTCCTCAACGGCTCACCACTGTTCACCGGCGCCGCGGAATCGGGACCGTCCAAGATCCGGCAGTGGCTCCTCGAATCCGACCTCGTCGAGGCGATCGTCGCCCTGCCGACCAACATGTTCTTCAACACCGGCATCGCCACCTATATCTGGATCCTCGACAACACCAAGCGCTCGGAACGACAGGGCAAAGTCCAGTTGATCGACGCCACCTCGTTCTGGACCAAGATGCGCAAGAGCCTCGGCGCCAAGAACCGCGAGCTCGACGAAGCCGCCCGCGACAAGATCTTGGCCCTGTACGACGCCTTCGACGACGCCGATCCCGACTTCTCCAAGGTGTTCACCGCCGACGATTTCGGCTACTGGACCATCACCGTCGAGCGCCCACTCCTCGACGAGAATGGCAACCCGGTGACCGACCGAAAGGGCACCCCGAAGCCCGACCCCAAGAAGCGCGACACGGAAAACATCCCCTTCACCTACGGCGGCAACACCGATGGCGACCTCGGCCGCGACGCCACCATCAAGCAGTACTTCGCAACCGAAGTCCTCCCCCACGTCCCCGACGCCTGGATCGACGAGAAGAAGACCAAAGTCGGCTACGAAATCCCCTTCACCCGCCACTTCTACAAGTACGTACCGCCACGGCCCCTAGCCGAGATCGACGCGGACCTGGACAAGCAGGTCGCAAAGATCATGGAGCTGCTACGGGAGGTAGAAGGCCAATGATCAGGTGGCACGAACTACCACTGCGGCGACTCGCCGAGTGTTGGGACTATCTGCGAGTACCATTGAACTCAGAGCAGCGAAACGAGCGCCCTGGCGCAATTCCTTACTGGGGCGCCAATTCCATCCAAGGGTACGTCGACATACCTCTCGTGGACGAAGAAGTCGTGCTTATTGGTGAGGATGGGGCACCGTTCTTCGATCGAAACCGGCCCGTCGCATTTCACATTGATGGGCCGATCTGGCCCAACAACCACATACACGTACTGAAACCAAACGGTCAGACGGACGCGCGATGGCTCGCATACGCACTGAATTGCGTCGACTATAGTCGATACATCTACGGATCAACTCGAGACAAGCTGACCCAATCAGCACTCATGCGGATTGTTGTAGCCGTGCCCCCAACTGTCGAAGAGCAGCGCACCATCGCCGACTTCCTGGACCGGGAGACGGCCCGGATCGACACACTCATCGAGGAACAGCAGCGGCTCATCAGCCTACTCCGTGAACGTGAACGCACGGCTACAACAGTCACGTTCGGTTGCCGCGTTACTCGAGGAGAGCGCCTAAAATGGCGGTTCGACGAAATTGACGATCGCGCTGGTACCCGATCGACCGTGCTACCGCTGATGTCGGTATCCATCACGTGGGGCGTGCGCCGACGCGACGAAGTGACCGAGAACATCCCTCGCGCGGAGGATTTATCCAACTACAAGATCTGCCGAGCCGGAGATATTGTAATCAACCGTATGCGAGCCTTTCAGGGTGCACTTGGAGTCTCACGCGAGAACGGAATAGTCAGCCCTGATTACGCCGTGCTACGCACCCGCAACATCGTCAGCACCGAATGGCTAGCAGCAGTAATGAAGAGCGACTTATTTGTCGCTGAAATGGCTAGCCGAATCAAGGGCATCGGTAGCGCCGATCTAGGGTCCGCCCGAACACCACGGATTAATATAAGTGACCTTTCAGAGATTAGGGTCGACATACCGCCCTTCGCCACACAGACGTCAGAAATTGACCAGTACCGCACCCAGAGGGCACGTCTAGTGTCGCTGATTGAAGCAGCAGAGACATTCATAACCTTGGCGCGGGAGCGTCGCACAGCCCTGATCACGGCCGCAGTGACCGGGCAGATCGATGTGCGAGATGAGGTGGCCTGAGTCGTGGCGCAGCACAACGAGATCGAGTTCGAGAAGGAGATCGCCGAGTATCTGGCCGCGCACGGGTGGCTGTACTCGCCGAACGACAAGGGCTACGACCGCGAGCGGGCGCTTTTCCCGGAGGACGTGCTCGACTGGTTGAGGGAAACGCAGCCCGAGCAAGTCGACAAGGTGGTCCGGCCCGACGCCAAGGACGTCGCCAAGCAGGAGGCACAGCTCCTCGATCGGCTGGTGAAGGTGCTCGATCTGCCGTTGGAGAACGGTGGCGGCACGCTGAATGTGCTGCGGAACGGTTTCTCCCACCTGTCCGGCAAGTTCGCGATGTGCGTGTTCCGGCCCGAGTCCACGCTCAACGCCAAACGGAACGCCGAGCATGCGGCGGTGCGGCTGCGGGTGATGCGGCAGGTGCACTTCTCCACCGCGGACAACCGCAGCGTGGATCTGGTGTTCTTCGTCAACGGACTCCCGGTCGCCACGGCGGAGCTCAAGACCGACTTCACTCAGTCGGTGGCTGACGCGATCGTCCAGTACCGGACCACACGGCTGCCGAAGGACCCCAAGTCCGGCGCGGTCCAGCCCTTGTTCGTTTCCGGCGCCCGTGCGCTGGTGCACTTCGCGGTCTCCAACGACGAGGTGTGGATGACCACCAAACTCGCCGGCGACAAGACGCACTTTCTGCCGTTCAACCGCGGCACCTCCGACGGTGGTGCCGGGAATCCGTTGAATCCCAACGGGTCTCCGTCGTCGTACCTGTGGGAGCGAGTGCTGCAGCGCGATGCGTGGCTGAACATCCTGGGCCGGCTGATGTACATCAAGCATGAGCAGTCGACCGATCCGATCAGCGGCAAGACCACACGTTCGTCGTCGTTGCGGTTCCCGCGCTTTCACCAATGGGAGGCTGTCACCGAACTCACCACAGCGGTCACCGCCGAGGGGCCGGGCGAACGCTACCTGATCCAGCATTCGGCCGGGTCGGGCAAGACGGACTCGATCGCGTGGACCGCGCATCGGATGGCGCGGTTGCAGGTGGAGAACAAGAAGGTCTTCGACTCGGTCATCGTGGTGACCGACCGCAACGTCCTCGACGCGCAGTTGCAGGACGCGATCAAGCAGATCGACAACGACCAGGGCATCGTCGTCGCCATCGACCGGGATGAAGCTGCCAAGGCCGGCGGCTCCAAGTCCGGGCTGTTGGCGAAGGCGTTGACCGACGGCAAGCTGATCATCGTCGTGACGATTCAGACGTTCCCGTACGCCATGACGGCGATCCGGGAGAATAAGGGGCTGGCGGGCAAGACGTTCGCGGTGATCGCCGACGAGGCGCACTCGTCGCAGTCGGGGCAGATCGCCGGCAAGCTCAAAGCGGTTCTCACCGCCGAGGAGTTGCAGGATCTGGAGGATGGCGGAGAGGTGGACGTCGAGGCGATCCTCGCGGCGGAGGTCACCGATCGGGCGGTCTCGTCGAACATCTCGTACTTCGCGTTCACCGCGACCCCGAAGGGCAAGACTCTCGAGTTGTTCGGTCGTCGGCCAAGCCCGGACGAGGCGCCGGCGCCGTTCCACATCTACACGATGAAGCAGGCCATCGAAGAGGGCTACATCCTCGACGTGCTGACCGGCTATCACAGCTTCAAGCTGGCGTTCCAGATCGGCCAGAACGCCGCCGCCGAAGTCGACGAGGTGGACCAGTCTGAGGCGACGAAGGCGGTGATGAAGTGGGTGAAGCTGAACCCGCAGACCATCGCGCAGAAGTCGGCGATCATCGTCGAGCACTTCCGGGACAACGTCGCCGGTCTGCTCGACGGGCACGCGAAGGCGATGGTCGTTGCCGACTCCCGCAAGGCCGCCGTCCGGTACAAGCTGGCGATCGACGAGTACATCGCGAAGAAGGGCTACGGTTACGAGACGCTCGTCGCGTTCTCCGGCGGAGTTAAGGACCTCGAATCCGGTCCGGAAGACTTCACCGAGGCCAACATGAACCCGGGCATCCGTGATTTGCGGACCGCGTTCACCGGCGACCGCTACAAGGTGATGATCGTCGCCAACAAGTTCCAGACCGGTTTCGATCAGCCACTGCTGTGCGCGATGTACGTCGACCGGAAGCTCTCGGGAGTGACTGCAGTGCAGACGCTGTCGCGTCTCAACCGGACCTACCGCACGCCGTCGGGCACGCCGAAGACGGCGTCGATGACCCAGGTGGTCGACTTCGTCAATGAGCCGGCCGCGATCCGCGAAGCGTTCGAGCCGTACTTCACCGACGCGTTCCTCGAGACCGAGACCGACCCGAACCTGGTGCACGACCTGTCGGCCAAGCTCGACACCGCCGCGATCTATACCCAGGCCGAGATCGATCAGTGCGCAGACGCGTTCATGAAGAACAAGGGCAACAGCGCACTGTCCGCCGCCGTGGGCCCAGGCCAGAAGCGGTTCGCCGACCGCTATAACGCGGCCCTGATCGATAACGGCGGCGAGGGCGACAAGGCCGAGCTCGCTGTGCTCGACATGTTCCGGCGCGACGTCGGTTCCTTCGTCCGGCTCTACGACTTCATGTCCCAGATCATCGACTACGGCGACCCCGAGCTGGAGAAGAAGCAGATCTACCTGCGCCACCTCGAACGGGTCATCCAACCGGAGAACTACACCGCACCGATCGACCTGAGCGACGTGGTCCTCAAGCAGGTCAAGCAGGTCGACCAGGGCAAGACCGACATCAGCCTCGGCGCCAAGGTCGGTCTGACCGGGATCACTGCGACCGGCTCCGGCGAGCGTCGCGATCCGACAATGGTCGCCTTGCAGCAGGTCCTCGATCGGCTCAACGACCTGTTCGGCTCCGAGGACTTCTCACAGGCCCAGAAACTGTCGTTCGTCGAAGCCCTCCTCAGGACTCTCCTGGACGACGCCGACCTGGTGCAGCAGGCCAAGGTCAACACCGCCAAGCAGTTCACCGAGTCACCGGACTTCGAGTTCGCCGTGACCGGCGCGGTGGCCGACAACCAGGGCGCCCACGCGAAGATGAGCGACTTCTTCTTCAGCAACACCCCCGGCCGCACCCACCTCATGTCCGACATCGCGAAGTGGTTCTACCAGGTCGTAGCCGACCAGAACAATTAGAAGGCGGTCACCGAGTATGGTCCGCTCCTGTAACCAACTGACGCCGCACGCGTTCGCCGCTCCACTACCCGAAACGAATGGAACGTTCAGGACCGCGGACGGCCAGCCGACGGCTACATGCTGGTCACCAAGACCAGTCGCCTCGCAGCTGACTCCCAAACGGATCCTTGTCGACGATCCACCAGCCACCCATCCAACCGCAGGATCGTCTGTGACTAGAGATCCTGCGGACAGCAGAGGGTTCGGCTGCAAGTTGAAGCCGACGCCAGCGAAGGCATACGAAGCAACGTTCGAGGCCTCGGCGTGATGGACATCGAGAAGCCTGTACCTGCCGTCGCGTTCATCGTCAGCGCAGGCGAGGAGCATGGCATTGCCCGGCACAGGTCGTTCGGCTGGAGGGTTGAGGCTAGGAGCACGAGCTTCTACATCAAGGTTATGCATCCTGGCATGAATGACTTCAAGATCAGTCTCCACGGGCCCGACGACAGGCCGCAGATAGGACCTCCCATCCTAAAGCTTGGCTACGAGTCCACCACCGGGCAGCGCGGATCTACTGAGGACCGCGTGGTAGGTCCCGACGTTATCCTCCCCCTTGTGTTCGCTGGCCAGCGGATCACCCCGCACGTTCGCAGGGTTATCCGCTTCAACTTCACATCGGACCTCTTCGCAGAAGACCTACCCCTCGGCTACGACGTGAAGTCGTCCAAGTCTGTTCTGAAGTCCGGTCATCACGCAAAGTGGACCATGCCCAACGCGGGAGGGCTTCATGTTGACGTGTACCTCTCAGAAGCCGGAGCGGACCCTTACTGGCCCAATAAGGAAGCAATCAAGGCCGCACGCGCTGGACTCGGACCGTTGGTTAACACCGCTGGGCAATCTCTTAGCCTCGTTGCGACGCGGGTGAAGTCACCACACAACCGCGACCCGAATCACCAACCCTTGACTGATGCCGAAGTTGCAGATCTAGAGCCGCCGCTGGTCAGATGGGTCTCTATGAAGCCCGATAAAAACGGCTTGCTATGGATCACCGAAAAAGTCGGACCGGCGAAGCTCGACGCAGATGACGCATAGACCAATGGCCTTCCCCGCCGTACAGGAAGGACCTTCGATCAGACCCGAGCTAGACAACATGCGAGTCGGTGATCTCAACCTGTGGCTAGTCGGCCAGCTTCTGGTGCTCGGCAGGGACGCGATACAGGCGATGTGCTTACACGCGTCCACACCGCAAGTGCCTTCGGCACGCCGCGAGTAGAACCCTCATCATGTACGGCACCGAATTCGCTTCGGTGGGAGCAACCAAGCCGCAGGCGTGCGAGCTCACCGCGTTCGCGACGTGAATCCCCCAAGTGAAACTGCCGCTGGTGCTGTCGAGGTCACCCACCCACTCGAATCCCAAGTTTCTGGGCTCTTCGGATCTCAGAGTGCGTTGATGCGTCCGGCGAGCTGACCGGAGTGCAGTAGTGATCGCAAGATGTAGTGGTCGAGGTTGCGGAAGCCTTGTGCGATGCCGCGGAGGTGTTCGAGGCGTCCGTTGATGGCTTCGACGGGGCCGTTGGAGACGCCGACGTCGAAGTAGGCGAGGATCTCCGCCCGGCGAACCCACAGCGTGCGACCGAGTTGTCCCAACTCTGCCAGTCCTGGTGGTAGGCCTTTCTGGATCCGTTTGAGGACCTTCCACATCAGCTTCTTGCCCTCCCGGCGTTGCGGGTGCTCGTAGGCGGCGATGATCTGCAGATAGATCTGGTGCGTCACCTCGACCGCCACATGCTCGTCGCGGCTGGTCAACGCCTCAAACAACCGGATTTTCTGTTTGCCGGTGAGCAGCGCAGTCCGGGTGTGCAGGATCCGGCGCACCATGTAGAGCGGGTCACCGGCCCGTCCTCGGTGCCCGCAGGTGTCCTGCTGGACCCGGGTGCGGCAGCGGTCGAGTTTTTCCCCGGCCAGGCGAACAACGTGGAACGGGTCCATCACGATCCGAGCGTCGGGGAGTTCCTCAGCAGTGGCGGTCTTGTAACCGGTGAACCCGTCCATCGCCACCACCTTCACCCGATCCCGAAACTGCTGGTCACGCCGGGCCATCCACGTTTTGAGGACCAGTTTGGATCGGCCGGCGATCATGTCGAGAAGCCGGGCCGGGCCGGTACCGTCGACGACGGGGGTCAGGTCGATCAGAACGGTCACCCACCCTGAATCGCCTTGTCCGCGAACGTGTTTCCACTTGTGCTCGTCCACCCCGAGATGGCGTACGCCGGCCAGGTGGCCGCCGTCGTAGACCAGTGCTCGGGCTGATTCGACCGCCACCTTGTTGACCGTGGCCCAGTCGATCCCGAGCTGTGCGGCGACCGCGGCCACGCTCATCTTGTCGATCGCGATGCGTTGCAGGATCCACCGTCCGGTGCGGCCGGTGATTACCGCTCGGGGCGCCGCGAGGTGAGTGATGCCGGCGCGGAACACAACCGTCGGGCAGTCGATAGTGCTGCAGGTGAAGCGTGGGACCGCCACGTGCAGCAGAACCGGTCGCCCGGCCGCCGGGATGTCGGTCAGCACCCGATCGACGTGATCACGCCGCTGACCAGCAATGTTACAGCTGGGGCAGTGCCGGTCGGGGTTCAGGACCTCGCAGAAAATATGGGTCCGGTCCTCGGCGTCGACGGCGGCTCCGGTGATCGTGACGCCGAGTTCGACGGTTCGGCAGATCGTGTCGGCAACAGCACAAGTAGGCTCGTTCATGGGTCCTGGTCGTGTGAGTTCGGGTGGTGTGAGAACTTCCATTCTCACACCCAGGACCCGCCTACATGTTGTGGTCGTACGTGCTCGACCCGAACCTCACTTACGCACTCTCAGATCCGAAGAGCCTAAGGGGCTCTTCGTTTTTCAGAGTGCGTTGACCCTTTCGGCGAGCTGACCGGAATGCAGTAGGGATCGCAAGATGTAGTGGTCGAGGTTGCGGAAGCCCTGGGCGATTCCGCGGAGGTGTTCGAGGCGTCCGTTGATGGCTTCGACGGGTCCGTTGGAGACGCCGGTGTCGAAGTAGGCGAGGATGTCGGCGCGCCTGTTCCATAGGCTTCGTCCGAGTTGAGCGAGCTCGGTCAGGCCGGCTGGTAGTCCGGTGCGGATCCGTCGCAGGATCTTGTACATGAGTTTCTTGCCCTCGCGGCGGTGTCGGTGTTCGTAGGCGGCGATGAGTTGCTGATACACCTGATGGGTGATCTCCACGGCGGCGTGTGCGTCGTGGCTGGTCAGCGACTCGAATAGGCGGATCTTCTGTTTGTCGGTGAGGAGTTCGGTGCGGGTGTGCAGGATCCGGCGGATCTTGTAGAGCGGGTCGTCTTTGCGGCCGCGGTGTCCGCATACCTGCTGCTGGATCCGTTGCCGGCACTGGTCGAGTTTGCTCGCGGCCAGGTGTACGACGTGGAACGGATCCATCACCACCCGAGCGGTGGGGAGTTCTTCGGTGGTGGCGCTCTTGTAGCCGGTGAATCCGTCCATCGCCACGACCTTGATCCGATCCCGGAACTGCTGGTCTCGCGCCTGCATCCACTGCTTGAGGACCTGTTTGGATCGTCCGCCGATCATGTCGAGCAGCCGTGCCGGGCCGGTCCCGTCGATGACCGGAGTCAGGTCGATCAGGACCGTGACGAAACTCGGTTCCCCTTGTCCGCGAACGTGTTTCCATTTGTGCTCGTCCACACCGAGGCAGCGGACCCCGTCGAGGTGGTCGCCGTCGTAGACCAGTGCTCGTGCGGCGTCTGTGGCGATCTGGTTGACCGTGTTCCACGAGATCGCGAGGTTCGCGGCCACGGCGGCCACGCTCATCTTGTCGACCACGATGCGCTGCAAAATCCAGCGTTCGGTCCTGGTCGTGACCACTGCTCGCGGTCGGGCGATGTGGTCGATCCTCGCGCGGAAGACCGACCTGGAGCAGTCGCTGGTGTGGCAGACGAACCGCGGAACCGCCACGTGCAGGAGGACTGGATAGCCGGCGGCGGGCGTGTCGGTCAGGACCCGTACGACCCGATCGCGTGGTTGACCTGCCATATTGCAGTCCGGGCAGCGTCGATCGGGGTCGAGGACCTCGCAGAAAATGTGGGTCCGGTCATCGGCGCCGACGGCCGCACCGGTGATCGTCACGCCCAACTCGACGGTTCGGCAGATCGTGTCGGCAACATCGGAAGTAAGCTCAGCCATGGGTCCTGTGGTGTGCGTCGGGGTTGTTGAGGAACTTCCATGATCACACCCAGGGCCCGCCTACATCTTGTGGTCGCCCGCGCTCGTCCCGAACCTCACCTACGCACTCTTAGATCTGAAGAGCCCGTTAAGGTCCTGGTCAATTCTGGCGGGACCACGCATCCACATGGCATCCACAACCCGAGTGACGTCCGATTCTTCCGAAGGCGAGAGCTCGACATTCTCCAACGCAGAAGCAAGCCTCTTGAGTGCTTCCGCGGTCGAATGGACGGGAAATTCCTCCTTGACGTAGCGATAAGGAACTTCCACCTCATCAGCGTCGCGGCCGATATAGATCTCGTTGACGTTCGCCCCCTGGTCGCTCAGGATGTGGCATGGAATTCGGCCTCCATAGTCGGCTCGATACTTGAGGATCTGATCCATCGCGGATCGCTTGCCGCCGGCGACATTCTTGTACGTCCAGAATCGAAGTCCCGACAACTCTTCCTCGGCGATGACGTCACCGTCCAGGACAGCAAGGTTGGCGGCGACCTCGTCGAGGTATCCGTCGTCACAGCGCACCGCCGCACGGTCGAAAAGCAGGCTGTGCGATGCCCAGGTTCCATGTGCTGGTGCACCCAAGGGCTTGTGTTCGCAAATCGCCAATACTTCCTCGTTATCTGGATATGTCACCACCCAGTCGACTCCGTTGCCAGACTCAACGACGTACGGGACGCGGCCGTTCACAAGATCGGCCTCGGTGAGGGATGGCGCGATCATCTGCACGACGGCCCAACGCAGCGCGTCGTTGTCCGAGGATCCGAGCGCCGCAACCGCCTTGTTGATGCCGCCCTCATGGGCTTTGAGGGCAACGCCGGTGCTCGACCGCCATGTGGACCGTAGCGGCTCCGCATACGGTGCGTCGCCGGAACTTCCCAGGTCAATCCCTTGTGCCACGTCCGCTGCAATCCGCTCATCGTTCATTCCGCTAACGTACGCCGCCCATCCGACAACATTCCCGGCCTCAATGAGTCGACACCCGCCGCTGTGTAGTCGGCCGGCTACGGCACCGAACATCGGAAGCTCTGCAAACCGGACTGTGCCCGAGGCGGTGTCGCATCTCGACCCGGCGGGATCTGGCTGTTCGCGCCTCACGCCGGCAACTTCACGAGGGTCTCGCTGTACTCGTCCGTCACCGCGCCGCCGCAGACTTTCCGGTTGACCGGCCACGTCCCACGATGACCGCCCCTCCGCGCTGCCAGTAACTTCCGCGGCCCTCAACCCTTGCCACCGACTCCGGGTTTGCGGTGTGATTAGAGTCACCTTCGCATCGGGCTCTGCCAGGTAGACGGGATCCGACCCGCCGCGCGGAGGTCGGCTGGAAGGACCCCCGATGCCCAGTTCACGACACCTTCTCGCACTCCTCCGCACACGCCGCGAGCGTCACCGACGGCATCGCTCCGGGCCGATCGCCGCTGTCTCGCTCCTGACGGTCGGTCTCCTTGCCCTCACCGGAGTCCCGACCGCCCACGCCGAACCGGGCGCGAACACCGGGTTCGCGCTTCCGTTCTCCGGAGCACCGGCCTTCGAGTACGTCGCACCGACCAAGACAACCGCCCCCAGCAAGATCAACCAGCCCCTCGGCCAGAAGGCCGCCGACGCGCTCGCGGCGCGGATCGGTCTGCATCGCTCAGATGCGTTGTCGCCGAAGCAGGCTCGCGACCTGGTCAGCGGTCGCGGCGTGGGCGGCGATCCGCAAGCCGCCAAGACCATCGACGCCTCCATCGCGATCCTCACCAACACGGTGGGCCGTCCGATGCTGTCCAAGATCAACGGGCAGGTGGTCCCGTCGGTGCTCGGCAGCTACGGCGTGTACGTCAACACCCGCGGCCAGCTGCAGAGCCCCGCGAACGCGGACGCACCGACCCGCAAGGTCAACACGTTGATCGCACCCGGCGGCTACGTCGGCCAGTGGCTGCGCGCCAACGGCGCCACCCACACCCTGCTCGCGCTCTATCGGTCCGCCTACACCGTCGAGGTGCCGTTCGGGTTCGTCGCGCAGCAGATCTCGGGCGACGCCCAGTTGGTCACCAACACCAAGGGCGGCGTGACGACCACGGTCGGCATGTCGATGGCAGCCCCGCTGTGGATCGTGAACTTCGCGTTGATCTACATCGTGAGTCCCCGCCTCGCCGCGGCGATGCCGGCGCACTGGACGCCGATCCCGCCGGAGGTCGTGCGGGCGATCGAAGCCAGCCCCACCGGCCAGGTGCCCTACGCCCGCTACCAGCAGTACTTTCGCTGACCGCAGCGAGCACTGACCACCCGACTTCGTCGAGACGACTCCCGGAATAGACCTCGCGGGGACGACGTTGCACAGGCTGGATCGGTTGCGTTCCGTGTCCCCCGGGCTCAACCCTTTGCCTTCGCGGAGTTCCGTTCGGCTGGAGCCGCGTCGCGCCTTTCGCCGAGAGGCGACCGAGCGCAACCGGTCCGCCCTCCCGGCGGCGACGCCGCCAAGGACTTTCGCACCCACCCAACGTGTAAGGTAAGCCTCACCTATTGGAGAGGTTTGCTCGTGGCTGCTGCCCACCACCCCACAGCAGCCGACGCAGCTCTCATTCCGGCCGGACTGTTGCTCTCCACACGCTCGACGGCCCACCGCCCCGTCGGACACCTCGACGGCTGCGTGGAAGAGCCGCACAGCCACGGCGAGCACACCCTCTTCTGGCCCGAACGAGGCTTCAGCGAAGTCCGCACCCGAGACCAGCTCTGGAACCTGACCGTCGGTCAGGGCCTGTGGGTCCCGGCGGGCACCGAACACTCGGTGGACCGGCGATCGTCGACCACTCCGGCCGCGATGTACATCCGCCCAACAGCGTGGCGACGCGCCGTGGGACCGGTGCGCACCGTGGTGGTCAACACTGCACTTCGCGAACTCCTCGCCCATCTCGACTGGACACCCATGCCCCGCGCACAGCGCCTGCGCGCGCAGGAAGTCTGCCTGGAATTGATCACCGACGGATCGCGGCCGACCATCACCGTGCCACTCCCGCACGACCAGCGCATCGCCGAGATCGCGCGGCAGATCATGGCCGACCCCGCCGACAACCACTCGATCGACGACTGGGCGTACCGGACTTCGCAGAGCTCACGCACCATTGCTCGCGCATTTCGCGCCGAAACCGGGCTCACCTTTACCCAATGGCGCACCCACGCGCGCATGGCCCGCGCAGTCGAGCTCCTCGGCGAAGATCTGCCGGTCGGGGTCGTCGCACGTCGCGTCGGCTACAACACCAGCAGCGCCTTCACGGCCGCCTTCCGTCGCCTGCTGAATCAACCGCCGAGCGAGTTTGTACCCGGCCGCGCCCCCTGACCGCACGGCGTGTCCGCAATGCGACCGAGAGTGTCCGATAGTCGACGACGCGGCCGCATAGCGTGGATCCGACCAAAGATAGGCAACCCTTACTAGGGCCCACCCCTCTGTGAAAGGCACGTTCTCATGTTCCGACTTCGGCGGACGCTCCTGACTGCCACCATCGCTGTGGCCGCGGTCGCAGCCCTCGGCGCCACCACCGCGTGCAGCACCTCCGACAACTCGTCGACGAGCGGCCCGGCCGCCGCGGGCTTCCCCGTCACCATTGAGCACGTCCACGGCGCCACCGAGATCCCCACCAAACCGCAGCGTGTGGTGACTCTGGGCTGGATGGCCGAGGACGTCGTCGCCGCCCTCGGCACCGCGCCGGTCGGTGTCCCCAAATCGTGGGCGGGCGACGACCAAGGCTACGCGCCCTGGTTCCGCGATCAGGTGCAGAACGTCTTGCGCCAGGATCTGCCCGCGGTCCTCAAGGAAGGCGAGGAGCCCGACTACGAGCAGATCCTGCAACTGGACCCTGATCTGATCCTGGCCCCGCACTCGGGCGTCACCGAGAACCAGTACAAGCGGCTGAGCGCTATCGCGCCCACCGTCGCCTACCCGGAACGCGCCTGGCGCTCCGGCACCTGGCAGGACCTCACCGGCGTGGTGGCCACCGCGCTGGGCGAGAAAGCCCGAGGCGACGAACTGATCACCCAGACGCAGAACCAGATCACCGCGGCCTCCGACGCCCATCCGGAGATGAAGGGCAAGTCGTTCCTCTACGGCGTGGCCCTCTCGCCGGGCAGCACCGAGTTGGGCGTGTACGCCGCCGGCGATTCACGGGTGGCCTTCATCCGCGAGTTCGGGCTGGTCGACTCCCCCGATCTTGCCCAGGCGCTCGGCAAGATCGGCAGCGACGAGGTCTACGGCGGGACGAGCCTGGAAAACCTCGGCGACATCGCCAGCGACCTGTTCATCGGATGGTCGTCGAGCACCCAAGAAACCCAGGACACGCTCAAGGATCCGAAGTTCTCGCGGTGGACGCCGATCGTCGACGGAAACTACCTGTTCCTGGAGAGCCGACAGATGGGCATGGCCACCAACGCGCCCTCCCCGCTGAGCATTCCGTGGGCCATTGCCCACGGCTTCGTGCGGGAACTGGCGAGTGCAGTCAGCGGCGGTCGCGTCGTGGTGCCCGCGCCGTGAGCCCCGCATCGTCGCCCACGTCCGAGCACGTCGCCGAACTGCGACGGGTGTACACAGAGCTGCCCGCCGACTACGTCCCCCGCCTACACGTCGGATCCGTGGTGGGCACGTCCACGGTCAGCCCCGGCATGCTGCGTGTGACGCTGGGCGGCGACGATCTGCGAGACTTCCCGACCAGCGGCATCGGCGACGAGTACGTGCGTCTGTTCTTTCCCGACGCCCATCGGGAAACAGTGTGGCCGAGGCTGATCTCGAACAGTTGCGAATATCCCGACGACGCGGCGCCGCTGCCGATGCGGACCTACACGATTCGTGCCCACCGTCCCGGCGAAGTGGACATCGACTTCGTCATCCATCCCGGTGGAATCGCCGCCGACTGGGCCGCCGCGGCGGAGCCGGGACAACAGGTGGGGATCACGCCGCCGCGCCATCTGTACCAGCGACCCGACTGGGCGCACCGGCAGATCCTGCTCGCCGACGAACCGGCGTTGCCGGCGGCGCTGCGCATCGCGGAACTGACCGCCCACCTGATCCCCACCACGGTGATCGGTGAGGTCCGTGGGGCCCACTGCCAGATCGAAGCCGACACCGACGCCGCCGTCGAGTACATCTGGCTGCGCGGCAGCGGCAACGGCCATGCCCCCAGCAGCTTGGAAAAGGTGTTGCGGCGCACCGAGATCGACGAGCAGACCTTCGTCTGGGTCGCCTCCGAGACGCGGATCAATCGGGCCACCCGCAAACTGCTCCGCCATGACCGCAAGCGGCCGGCGGACGGCTATCGGACCGTGGGCTACTGGATCGACAATTCCGAGGAGTGGGAGAGCCGCTACGCCGCGCTCGCCCCGGAGATCCGCGCGCACCTGGACGCCCTATACGAGAGCAGTCAGGGTTCGGAAGAGATCGTCGACGAAGTGTTCCGGATCTATGAGGCCGCCGGCCTGTGACCAGCACACTCCCTGCCGCCGGCCGGCACAGCACGCGGCCTGCATCGTCGGAGTTCCCGGACGCCCGCCCGCACCGGAAGCTGGGACTGGTGCTGGCGGCCGTGGTCCTCGCGGCCACGGTCCTGGCGTCGATCTCGGTCGGCGCCGCGGCGATCTCCCCGAGCACCATCGTCGACGCGCTTCTGCATTACGACGATACGATCGACGCCCACGTCACAATTCACGAGCTACGCATCCCGCGCACCGTCGTCGGGCTCATCGTGGGACCGGCCTTGGGGCTGTGCGGCGCGCTGACCCAGGCCTACACCCGCAATCCGCTGGCCGATCCGGGCGTCCTCGGCGTTAACGCCGGTGCCATGTTCGCGGTGGCCGTCGCTATCGGCTTGCTGGGTGTCACGGCCCCGCTCGGCTACATCTGGTTCGCACTACTCGGCGCCGCGGTGGTGACCGGCCTGGTGTATTTGTTGGGGTCCATCGGCGGCGGACGCGCGACGCCCGCGAAGCTGCTGCTGGCCGGGGTGGCCATCACCGCCGCGCTCGGCGGCCTCACCACCGCATTGATCCTCAAGCAGCGCGAGACTTTCGACAGCATGCGGTACATGCAGATCGGGTCGATCGGCGGACGCGACCTGGTCACCGTCTTGGGCTTCGCTCCCCTGATCGTGGTCGGCATTCTCCTGGGTGCCGCGGCGGCCCGCTCCCTGAACGCGCTGGCACTGGGCGACGCCGTGGCCGCCGGCCACGGGGTACGGACCGGGCTGCTGCGCACCGGGGTGCTCGTATCGATCACGCTGTTGGCTGGCACCGCCACCGCCATCGCCGGACCGATCGGCTTCGTCGGCCTGATGGTGCCCCACGTGGTGCGTTGGTTCGTGGGCCCCGATCAGCGCTGGATCTTCGCCTATACGCTGCTCGTCGCCCCGGCATTGCTGCTGTTCTCCGACGTGCTCGGCCGCATCATCTTGCCCAGTGGCGAGCTGCGCGTCGGCTTGGTCACCGCCTTCGTCGGAGCCCCGGTGCTCATCCTGCTGGCGCGTCGTAAGTCGGTGAGCGGCCTGTGAGCGTCGACCACGGGTATCGCGCCCTGAATGTGCGCCTAGCGCGTGTGCCGGTGTCCGGCACCATCCGGCTGCGGACCGCCGTGGTGTCGGGCGTGCTGGCCGTCGTCCTGCTGCTCACCGCGGTGGTGGCCCTGTGCTTGGGGACCATCGAGCTCACGCCCGGCGAGGTGCTCGCTGCCCTGACCGGACAAGCCGACCCGCGCACCGAGATGCTGGTGCTCGAGTGGCGCCTGCCGCGCGTAGCCTTCGCCGTCGTCTGCGGTGTGGCGCTGGCGGTGGCCGGCACGATCTTCCAATCGCTGACCCGAAATCCGCTGGGTTCGCCGGATATTCTCGGCTTCTCCACCGGCGCGTACACCGGCGCGATCGCGGTGATGCTGTGGTTCGGTTCCACCCGCTACACCGATATCGCGCTCGGATCGTTGGGCGGCGGACTCCTTACCGCTGGCGTGGTCTACCTGCTGGCCTACCACCGCGGTTCGGTGCAGCCGTTCCGCCTGATCATCATGGGTATCGGCGTGGCAGCCATGTTGAGCTCACTCAACGCGGCCCTCCTGCTGTTCATCGACGTCGACACCGCGATGCTCGCAGCCGTGTGGGCTGCCGGGTCGCTCAACGATCTGGGAGCCGAACAGCTGTGGCCGCTCCTGGGCGCGCTGGCGGTAGTGCTGGTCGCCGTCGCGGCGATCGCCTCCCCGCTCACGCAACTCGAACTCGGCGACGACAACGCGCGCGCACTCGGTATCCCGGTAGAAACCATTCGCGGCGCCGCCGTCGTCCTCGGTGTCGGGCTGACCGCCTTGGTCACTGCCGCGGTCGGCCCCATCGCCTTCGTCGCCCTGGCGGCCCCGCAGATCGCCAAGCGACTGACCCGCAGTACCGGCCTCGTGCTGATTCCGTCCGCCCTGGTCGGAGCCCTAGTGCTGCTGGCCTCGGATGTCCTCGCTCAACGCGCAGGCTTCCCCGTCGGCGTCGTCACCGTCTCACTGGGCGGCCTGTATCTGACCTGGCTTCTGGCCTCGGAATATCGGAGGAGAGCATGACCCACATCGCAGAGCTGATCCCCACACTCGTTCCCGCGCCGCCCACCGTGGTGGCCGTCGACGGCGTCAGCGTCGGCTACGACGACAAGGTCATTTGCCGCGACGTCAGCATCGAGGTGGCTCAGGGATCATTCACCGCGATCATCGGCCCGAACGCCTGCGGCAAGTCCACGCTGTTGCGTGCGATCGCGCGGCTCCTGCCGGTCGGCGCCGGCTCCGTGCTGCTCAACGGCAAAGACCTCAGCGACATCCGCACCCGCACGGTGGCCCAGCAGCTGGGGCTGCTGCTCCAAACCTCGCTCGCACCGGAGGGCATCACCGTGACCGATCTGGTGAGCCGCGGCCGCTACCCGCACCAGCGGATGTTCGACCGGTGGTCCAGCCAGGACGAGGCCGCCGTGTCCGAGGCGTTGACCGCCACCGGCACCCTGCCGCTTGCGGGCCGACTGGTCGACGAACTCTCCGGCGGGCAGCGGCAGCGCGTCTGGCTGGCGATGGTCCTGGCCCAGCAGACACCTATTCTGCTCCTCGACGAGCCGACCACGTTCTTGGACATCGCCCACCAGTACAGCCTGCTCGAACTCTGCGAGCGGCTCCGCGTGGAACACGGTCGCACGATCGTGGTGGTGCTGCACGATCTGAATCAGGCGGCACGGTACGCCGACCAGCTGGTGATGATGAAGGACGGCGTCGTCGAGGCCGCCGGCTGTCCGAGCGAGGTGATCACCGCCGAGCGCGTCGAGGCAGTGTACGGCTTGCGATCGCAGGTGATCCCCGATCCCGAGACGGGCTCTCCCCTGGTGATCCCCCGAGCCGGCGACTGCGTCGTCTAGCGTGCCTGGCGCATTCCGAAGCGCCCCACACCGCGCTTGTGAGGACGGTCACTACATGAGAGGCTGAGTACCGAACGATCGGTCGGTCTAGATCGATGGGGGGCGTTCTTTCCGCACGTGACATCCGGGAACAGCACCACCCGGTCGGACCAAGGAGAACTGTGACCACCTCGACTATCGACATCCCCCACCTGGGCGGATCGACCATCGGCTACCGCTTCGGCCGCGAGTACGACCCCGCGCTCCCGACCATGGTGATGGTCAACTCCTTCACTACTTCGGTGGAGCTCTACCGCCCGCAGTTCGCCAATGAAGAACTGCTGGACACGATGAACCTGCTCGCCATCGAGCCCTACGGGCACGGCGCCACCCGCGCCACCTATGAGCAGTTCACCTACTGGGACAGTGCTGTCGCGAACCTGCAGGTCCTCGAGGCGCTCGGCATCTCCGAGGCGTTCGCGCTCGGCACCTCGCAGGGCGGCTGGATCGTGACGCGGATGGCCATGCTCGCGCCGTCGGTGATCAAGGGGATCGTCGTGTTCGGCACCTCGATGGACTACGAGAGCACGGCCAGCATGGAGCGCGGTTGCTGGAACGCCGCCGAGTTCGCCGGCCCCTCGGTAGACGCCCTGGCGACACCGGTCGGCGACGACTGGGTGGTCGACGCCGACTTCGTCACCGCGGTCCTCGGTGCGGGCTTGGGCGAAAACGTGTCGGCCGACGAGCAGCAGTTCTGGATCCGCACGTACCAGGCGAACTACACCGGCGACGCCGGCCGTCGTCGCCTCCGGACCAGCACGATCAACCTCCGCGACCGCGACGGCATCGAAGCCCGGTTGGACGAGGTGACTTGCCCGGTGCTGTGGGTCCAGGGCACTGCGGACCAGGTGTATTCGGTCGCCAACGCCGAGGACGGCATCGCGCGCTTCACCGCGTCCCCGTCTGCGGAGCTGACGATCGTCGACGGAGGCCAACACTTCCTGACCGCGTCCGACCCGGATATCGCCGATCCCGCGATCCGCGCGTTCGTCCAGCGCTGGGCGTAGGCCGCGCCAGATTCACGTGGCCCTTGGGCCCGCAGAGTGTGAGGTTGTGATCGTCTGAGCACCACAACCTCACACTCTGTCGCTGAGCGCAGAATTGTTTCGCCACTGTACGAATATTGTCGTACCGTCGTGAAAATATGTCCTCCAGCGCAGTTCGTGACGGTTCGAGCTGCAGACCGAGCGGAGGACAAGTGCCCGAAGACCAAGTGGAAGAGTCACCGTTCTACGGCGACGCGAGCGACTTTCCGATCCACCTGGGTTTCCTTAGCGACGAGGGCAGGTACTGGCTCCAGAAGACGGACGACCCAGATGTTGCTCTGCTGGCGGAGATCGATGACGAGGCTGTCGAGTACTGGCGTCCAGGCCATGAACCAGCTGCGATTTCCGAGTCCCCAACGCTCCTCGACACACGATGGCTTCCAGACGGCATCCACGATGACGATGGTCTGAGTGACTCTCAACTCGAGGCATTTGCTTTAGCCACAACCACGATGGACCAAGTTATCCAGGGCCTGCTGGCTAGCGGCTGGCGCCTGCGCACTCAGTTCACGGTCTCCGAGCAAAGAGTCCCGCGAATCAAGGTCATTGCCGATCCGCCGAACGATGTCGATGACACCGCTATTCGCCGGGTCACCGACATGTTCAGTCTTCCCTGGGGAACCGCCGAGTTGACCTGGACCGGGCCACCACCGTCGAAATGGGGCGATGACTGGCAGCTCACTGCGGCCAGGGTCGCAGGTCGCGTGGCGCCCACAGACGAAGAGACCCTAAACGAACTGTTGGTCATCGCCATGGTCACGGCTCCACAGTGGACCGTGCGCCCGGGATTCGATCGACCGGTGATCCGGCACAGCGAGGGCGGCCACATGCCGGGGACCGCCATCTCGGTGGTCTTCGATAGCCAAGTCGCGAACCGCTCCTCTGCCGAAATCGCTGATCTGGAACGCAGGGCCGCGGTATGGGGCGATAAGCACAAGTTTGGAGTGGCGATATCGGAACCGACGAAGACGTCGGTACAGGATGCCCTTGACCGGGTCGGAGACGGGATCTCCGGCTACTACCTTCTCGGGTTCGAAAATGGCGATCGGTATCTCGGCCAGTCGACGAACATCCCCGCGAGAATTGAGACCCACAAGCGCGAACGCAAGGGAATCACGTCGGTTCGCCTGCTACCGGATCCCGAAGCCAACACTGCGACATCGCCAGTGAAACAGCTTCTTGCGTCGGAGCGCGCGCTGATTCATTCGCTGCAGCACTCGGGACTGCCGACCCGCAACAAGGCCGAGATGACGTACTGGACGGGTCATCGCGCAGTCGACGACATCTTCCCACCTGTAGACGCGACAGCAGAAGATTGGCTCAACGACCCCGTCGGCATAAACCAGCGCGGGAAGAAGATCCCGCGCATGCACACCGCAGATCTATCCGCTGGCAACGAGGCGATGTCCAAGCTCGCAGAACGCGCGGGCGAGCGACTTCAGCAGATGCTGGCGATCCAACGCGCCTATCTGGATCGGTGTCTCCCACTGCCGTCGCAAACCGAATATGAGTGGTGGGTGGTCAGCTCCCCGCTCACGACGCCTTCTCATGGAACGCTGACGAACCTGTCCGTGGGATGGACCGAATGCCTGCGAATCAACACCACCTTCTCCGGGTTCATCCAGGTGAACGGTGTCGAACTCTTCGGAGAAGACTTCGGTTCTTCCGGGGACTTCGATGACGCAGACGCGATTCGGTTCATGCGACAGCACCCCGGCGCCTACGTTGACAACGCGCCGTACTCCGACGGTGGCGCCTTCAACCTGAACATCTATGCCCCGTCGCTGGAGGTTCTGGCCGACTTGCTCGACGACACAGCGGTGACACGAGCTGCAGCGACGGCCGCTCTCAACTACATGCGGGTGCGGAAGGTCGGGGCGATCAAGAACTCACACAATCCAGTTCTTGCCGCCCTCCTCCTGGATTCCGGAACCGCTACGCAGTAGCCCGCCGCCCGGCCGACCCGCTGAGCGGCCGAGGAGGCACAGCTTGGTCGACAGAGCGTCGTGTTGTGGTTGCCTGAGCACCACAACTCGACACTCTGTGGGCGGCTGGGTCAGAACCGGGCTGGCAGGACGCCTGCGGACGGCTGATCCCCGTCCTATCGTGGGAATATGACCTCCCACGACGGCACGCAGCCCGACATCAAGCCCCGCAGCCGGGACGTGACCGACGGATTGGAGAAGACCGCGGCGCGCGGCATGCTGCGCGCGGTCGGGATGGGCGACGACGACTGGGTGAAACCGCAGATCGGGATCGGATCGTCGTGGAACGAGATCACGCCCTGCAACCTGTCGCTCGATCGCCTGGCCAAGGCCGCGAAGGAAGGCGTCCACGAGGCTGGCGGGTTCCCGCTGGAGTTCGGCACCATCTCCGTCTCCGACGGCATCTCGATGGGCCACGAGGGCATGCACTTCTCGCTGGTCTCCCGCGAGGTGATCGCCGACAGCGTGGAAACGGTGATGAGCGCCGAACGACTCGACGGCTCGGTCCTCCTCGCCGGCTGCGACAAGTCCCTGCCCGGCATGCTCATGGCCGCGGCCCGCCTGAATCTGGCGTCGGTGTTCCTCTATGCAGGGTCGACGCTGCCGGGGTACGCAACGCTGTCCGACGGCGAAGAACGCCAGGTCACCATCATCGACGCGTTCGAGGCGGTCGGCGCGTGCGCGCGCGGACTGATGAGCCGCGAGGACGTCGACACCATCGAACGCTCCATCTGCCCGGGCGAGGGCGCATGCGGCGGCATGTACACCGCCAACACCATGGCCAGTGCCGCCGAAGCGATCGGCATGTCCCTGCCGGGCAGTGCGGCGCCGCCGGCGCCGGATCGTCGTCGCGACCGATACGCCCGCGAGTCGGGGGCGGCCGTGGTCGAGCTGCTGCGCCGCGGGATCACCGCGCGCGACATCATGACCAAGGAGGCCTTCGAGAACGCGATCGCCGTGGTCATGGCGTTCGGCGGCTCCACCAATGCGGTGCTGCACCTGCTGGCCATCGCGCACGAAGCCGAGGTGGACCTGTCGCTCGCGGACTTCGCCCGGGTCGGCGCGAAGGTCCCGCACCTGGCCGACCTCAAGCCGTTCGGCGCGCACGTCATGACCGACGTCGACCGCATCGGCGGCGTCCCTGTGGTGATGAAGGCCCTGCTCGACGCGGGCCTGCTGCACGGCGACTGCCTCACCGTGACCGGTCGAACGGTGGCCGAGAACCTCGCGCACATCAGCCCGCCGAATCCGGACGGCAAGGTGCTGCGCGCCCTGGACCAGCCGATTCACCCGACTGGCGGCATCACGATCCTGCACGGCACGCTCGCGCCGGAGGGCGCGGTGGTCAAGTCGGCAGGCTTCGACACCGACGTCTTCGAGGGCGTGGCCCGCGTCTTCGACCGCGAACGCGCCGCCATGGACGCCCTCGAGGACGGCACCATCACCGCCGGCGACGTGGTGGTGATCCGTTACGAAGGTCCCAAGGGCGGCCCGGGCATGCGGGAGATGCTCGCCATCACCGGCGCCATCAAGGGCGCGGGCCTGGGCAAGGACGTCCTGCTGCTCACCGACGGCCGGTTCTCCGGCGGCACCACCGGCCTGTGCGTGGGCCACGTGGCGCCGGAAGCGGTCGACGCCGGACCCATCTCGGTGGTCCGCGACGGCGACCGCATCCGCCTCGATGTGGCCTCCGGCACCCTGGACCTGCTCGTCGACCCCGACGAGCTGGCCACCCGCGCCAAGGACTTCACCCCGCTCCCGCCGCGCTACACCCGCGGCGTCCTGGCCAAGTACGCCAAGCTCGTCACCTCGGCCTCGCGCGGCGCGATCTGCGAGTAACCCCGGCCCGCGCGGAGCCGCCCGACGCCGAACATTAGGGTCGGCATCATGACCGACGACAGGATCAGCGTCACCGGGTTCGCCCGCGGCGGCACCGACACGCTCTTTCGTTTCCAGGGCGACGACGTGGACGCGAAGCGCAGCACCTTCACCTGCCACGGCGGCCCCTGGCTACGCGACGAGGACGCCGGCGTGGTGCGCGCCGGCCTCGCCCCCGCGCTCGACGAGGCCACTGGCTCGATCGTCGGCACCGGCGCCGAGCACGGTCGGTGGCCGGTGAGCCTGAGCCTCCGCCTGGACTTCCTCGGCGACCCGCCGCTCGACGGCACCCCCGTCACGGTGACCGGCGCCCTCGTCGCCACCGACGCGCAGGGCGCCATCACGCGCGGCGAGGCCCATACCGCCGACGGCACGGTGATCGCCCTGGTCACGCACCGCTCGCACCTGGTGAACGTCGACCACGGCACCTTGCCGAAGCAGGCGGTCCCCGACGTCCCGGCCACCGACGTCACGGTCCGGACCGCCCTCGGTTTCACGGAGAACAAGCCCGGTGAGCTGACCATGGCCCTCAACCCGTACGCCACCAACGGCATGGGCAACGTCCACGGCGGCGTCCTCAGCGTCGGCTCCGAACTGGCCGCGCATTCGCTCTTCCAGTCGGGCTGGCGCACCCGCAGCATCGACATCTCCTTCGTTCGCCCGCGCGTCGGCACCACCCCGACCACGTTCACCGCCGAGCTGGTCTACCTGGGCCGTTCCCTCGGTGTCGCGCACGTGGCCGCCCACGGCCCCGACGGCAAGGTGTGTTCCATGGCGACAGTCACCGCACAGCCGGCCTGACCCCTTAAGGATTGCCTCAAGATCGGCCGTCGGAGAGCGACAACCTCCCGGCCGTCACGCACTATGGAGACATGAACTCCGTGCCCGGCGTCAGCGCGCCTGCCGACGGGCTCCCCGCCGATCGCCCGCGCGCGGGGCTGCACGCCCTGGTGGTGGAGGACGAACCGGACCTCGCCGCCATCGTCGGCGACTACCTGCGCCGCGCCGGCTTCGACGTGACCGTCCTGCACGACGGCACGCAGGCGGTCGCGTCGGCCCAGCAGCACGCGCCCGACGTCGTCGTTCTGGATCTGGGGCTGCCCGGGCTGGACGGCATCGAAGTGTGCCGACGGCTGCGCACCTTCTCCGACGCCTACATCGTGATGCTCACCGCGCGCGCCGCCGAGGTCGACATGCTCATCGGTCTCTCGGTGGGCGCCGACGACTACATCCTCAAACCGTTCAGCCCGCGCGTGCTGATCGCCCGAATCGACGCCATGCTCCGCCGCCCACGACAGGCCGACGCCGACCCGGAACCGGACGAGCCGCCGCGCCGCGTCCGCGAACTCGGCCCGGTGATCGTCGACCTCGACGCCCGCCAGGTGTGGGTCGGCGGCAACCACGTCCACCTCACGCGCACCGAGTTCGACATCCTCGCCGAGCTGATCCGCCGCCCCGGCGTCGTGGTGACCCGCGAGCACCTGATGAACACAGTCTGGGACTCGGACTGGGTCGGCGACACGCACGTGGTCGACGTCCACATCGGGAGCCTGCGCCGCAAACTCGACGACCGCGGCGACGACCGGCTCATCGAAACCGTCCGCGGCGTCGGCTATCGGATCGACACCCCGACCCCGTCGAGCGCGCGCTGATGGCGGGTTCGACGGTGCACTCCCGGTTCGACAGCCGCGTCGGCCTCGGCGCGCGCATCCTGATCGCGATGGCGGTGGTGATCGCCGCGAGCGCGCTGACCATCGTCGTGGTCTCGATGTTGGTGGCGCCCACGCTCTTTCACGATCACCTCGGCCAGGCGGGTCTGCCGAACGACTCCGAGCAGGCCATGCATGTCGAGGAGGCGTTCAACTCGGCCATCGCGGTGACCATCGTCGCGGTGGTCACCACCTCGGCGGTGCTCGCGCTGTCCGCGGCCTGGATCATCACCCGCCGCATCGACCGGTCCATCACCGCCGTGGCCACCGCGGCCGCGCGCATCGGCGACGGCCGGACCGGTGAACGACTCCCGGCAGGCGGCCTCGGCCCCGAGTTCGGCAAGCTCACCGACACCTTCAACAGCGTCCTCGGCCGCCTCGAAACGGTCGACGAAACCCGCCGCCAACTGCTCTCCGACCTGGCCCACGAGATCCGGACCCCGCTGGCCTCGGTCGACGCCAACATCGAGGCCATCGAGGACGGCGTACGACAGCCCGACGCCACCACCTACGCGGCGATCCGCTCGGCCACCGCCCGCCTGGCCCGGCTCGCCGACGACCTCGACGCCGTCTCCGCCGCAGTGGAGGTCGCGGTGCATATCGACCCCGATCCGATCGCCGCCGCAGCCCTGATCGACGAGGCCGCCGCCCGCGTCCGCGACCGCTTCACCGCCGCCGACGTGCACCTCGCGGTCCGCTGCAGCACCCCGACGCCCCTCTCCGTCGACGCCGCGCGCATCGGGCAGGCCCTGGACAATCTGCTGGTCAACGCACTGCGGCACACCCCGGCCGGCGGCACCGTGGTGCTGGCCGGCGACGTGGTCGACGACACGCTGGAGCTCCGCGTGACCGACGACGGCGAGGGCATCGCGGCCGATCATCTGCCGCACGTCTTCGACCGCTTCTACCGCGGCGATCCGGCTCGCTCCCGCGCGTCCGGCGGCACCGGTATCGGCCTCACCATCGTGCGCGGCATCGCGCAGGCCCACGGCGGCCACGTCCGCGCAGCCAGCGACGGCACCGGCCTCGGCAGCACCTTCGTCCTCGCCCTCCCTCTGACCTGACCGCACACCACCGACGAGAGGAACCCTCCCGCCATGTCCCCCATCCCGCGCTCACCGAAACGTCTGCTGGCGACCCTCGTCGCCGCGGTCGCCCTGACCGTGGCGCTCGTCGGCTGCGGCAGCTCCGACACCGACACCGCCGCGCCGTCGTCCGCACCGAGTACCGAGACCTTCCTGGCCGATCACGGACTCGCCGGTCTGGACGCACAGGAGATCATCGACAAGCTCGACGCGACCCCGGTCACGGAGCGCCCCACCGACCTGATGGCGTCGGTCCGGCCCACCGCACTCGTGCTGTCCGACGGAGGGCAGGAAGTGACGCTTCCGCTGCCCGCCGACACCTTCTACGTCTCCTTCGCCCCGTACGTGACGCAGACGCACGAGTGCCACTTCCACAGCCTCACCACACTGCACCTGGTGTCGGCGTGAGCGCTCAGCGCTGGAAGCGGTAGCCCATGCCCGGCTCGGTGATGAGGTGGCGGGGCGCGGCCGGGTCGTCCTCGAGCTTGCGGCGCAGGCTCGCGAGGTACACGCGCAGATAGTTGGTCTGCTGCACATAGCCCGGGCCCCACACCGCGGACAGGATCTCCCGCTGCCCCACCAGCCGCCCCTCGTTCCGGACCAGCAGTTCGAGGATGCCCCACTCGGTGGGCGTCAACCGGACCGGCGCTCCGGCGCGGATCACCTGCTTGCCCGCGAGGTCGATGCTCAGCGCCCCCGCTTCCACCACCGGGGTCTCCGCCGCGGTGACCGTCGTGCCCCGGCGGATCGCGGCGCGCAGCCGGGCCACGAACTCCTCCATCCCGAACGGCTTGGTCACGTAGTCATCGGCGCCGGCGTCGAGCGCCTGCACCTTGTCCGAGGAGTCGGTGCGCGCCGACAGCACGATCACCGGCACCTCGGTCCAGCCGCGCAGCCCGGCCAGCACTTCGAAGCCGTCGATGTCCGGGAGACCCAGATCCAGCACCACGACGTCGGGCATCGTGCGCGCCACCTGCGTCAACGCGGCCGCGCCGGTGTCGGCCGTGGTCACCTCGAAACCGCGGGCGCGCAGGTTGATGCGCAGCGCGCGCAGCAGCTGCGGTTCGTCGTCGACCACGAGCACCCGGCCCCGGTCCACGTGCGGTTCGGTCATGTCCCCTCCCCTCCCGTCGGTGCAATACTCGGCGGCTCCACCGGCAGGTCGATCACCATGGTGGTCCCGCCGCCGGGCGTCTGCCGCGCTTCCACCGTGCCGCCGAGCGCCGACACGAAACCGCTGGCCACCGCGAGCCCGAGACCCACCCCGGTGGCGCCGCCGCGCTGATCGCCGTACTGGTGGAACGGCGCGAAGATCCGGGTGCGCTCCTCCGCCGGAATGCCGGGCCCGCGATCGATCACCTGCAGCAGGCAGCGCGCCTCCCCGTCGGCGCGGACCGCGGGCGTCGTCACCACGTCGACCGGACCGGTGCCGTGCCGGTACGCGTTGTCGACAAGGTTGGCCAGCGCCCGCTCCAGCAGGCCCGCGTCGGTGCACGCCCACGACGACGCGAACTCGACGGCACCGACCCGCTCGGGCCGGCCGACGACTGCCAGCACCCGGTGCACCACCTCGGGCAGATACGTACGACGCAGCACCGGCCGGACCACCCCGGCAGCCAGCCGCGACGAGTCGAGCAGGTTCCCCACCAGCGCGGTCAACTGGTCGATGGACTCCTCGGTGGTGGCCAACAGCTCGGCAGTGTCCTCGGCGTCGAAGAACAGGTCCGGGCTGCGCAGGCTGCTCACCGCGGCTTTCGCCGACGCCAGCGGGGTCCGCAGATCGTGGCTCACCGCGGCCAGCAGCGCCCGCCGCAACTCGTCGGTGCGCGCCAGCTCGTCGGCTTCAGCGGCCTCGGCGGCGAGGCGGTCGCGCTCGAGTGCCGCGGCCACCTGACTGGCCACCGCCGACAGCACGCGCCGGTCCGGCACCGCCACCTTTGGCCCGCGCAACAGCAGCGCGTACCCGCCGCCGGACGACTCGCACACCGTCGTCGCCTCCCCCAGCGCCGCGGGCGGATCGTCGCCCACCGCTGCCCGCAGTTCCGGGGCGGCCCCGCCCAGCCGCACCACCGACACCGCGTCCTGCTGATAGGTCTCGCGGACGCGCGCCAACAGGTCGGGTGCGCCGGCGCCGTCGAGCACCGCGCTGGAAAACATCGAGAGCAGTTCCGCGTCCCGGCCCGCCAGCCGCGCTTCCCGACGCCGCACCGCGGCCGAGTCGACCAGGACCGCGACCGCGATCGCCGCCACCGCCATGCCGACGATGGTCACCACGCTGTCCGGGTCGGTGATGGCCAGGGTGTACCGCGGCGTGGTGTAGAAGAAGTTGAGCAGCAGCCCGGACGCCACCGCCGACAGCACGGCCGGTCCCACACCGCCGAGCAGCGCGACCGCAAGAATGCCGACGAGGAACATCGACGACTCGCCGGCCACCGAGAGAAACCGGTCCACCGGGGCGATCAGGGCGGTGACCAGCGCGGGAATCGCCAGCGCCAACACCCAGGTGAGCGGCCGATGCAGGCGGGTCGCCCGAATGTCGAGCGCCCGACGCGTGGACGCCTCCGGATGGTTGACCATGTGCACGTCGATCCGGCCGCTGTCGCCGACCACCGCCGCGCCGACGCCTTCGTCGAGCACCCGTCGCCACCGCGGCCGCCGCGATGTGCCCAGCACCAGCTGGGTCGCGTTCACCGCCCGCGCGAATTCCAGCAGCGTGGCGGGCACGTCGTCGCCGACCACGGTGCTCAGCGACGCACCGCAGTCCGCGGCCAGCTGCCCCAAACCCGCCAGATCCGCGGACGTGTCGGCGAGACCGTCCCCGCGGGCCACCCGCACCACCAGCAACTCGGCGCTCGACCGCGACGCGATCCGCCGCGCACGCCGGATCAGCGCGCCCGACTCGGGCCCGCCGGTCACCGCCACCACGACCCGCTCGCGCGCCTCCCAGGTCTCGGTGATCGCGTTAGCCGCGCGATAGTCGGCGAGCTTCTCGTCCACCCGATCGGCCAGCCACAACAGCGCCAACTCCCGCAGCGCGGTGAGGTTGCCCTGCCGGAAGAAGTTGGCGAGCGCCCCCTCGGCGCGGTCGGTGCCGTACACGCGGCCCTCGGCGAGTCGACGACGCAGCGCACTCGGCTCGATGTCGACCAGTTCGATCTGATCGGCGCGACGCACCACGTCGTCGGGCACCGTCTCCTGCTGCGGCACCCCGGTGATCTGGGCGACCACGTCGTTCAGACTCTCCAGGTGCTGGATGTTGACCGTCGACAGGACGTCGATCCCGGCCGCGCACAGCTCCTCGATGTCCTGCCAACGTTTCCCGTGGCGCATGCCGGGGGCGTTGGTGTGCGCCAGTTCGTCGACGAGCACCACCTGCGGGCGGCGCGCCAGCACGGCGTCGAGGTCCATCTCCTCGAGCACCACGTCGCGGTGCGGATAGGCCCGGCGGGGGACGATCTCGAGGCCCTCGGTCATCGCTTCGGTGGCCGAGCGCCCGTGCGATTCGACGATGCCGATCACCACGTCCACGCCGTCGGCCAGCAGGTTCTGCGCGTGATCGAGCATCTCGAAGGTCTTGCCCACCCCCGGGGCACAGCCGAGGAACACCTCGAACTGTCCGCGCGCCGGCGCCTGCGCCTCCATCCCGTCGATCCTATCGGCCACGCGGCTCCGACTGAGCGGAGCACGCGGGGGCCCGGTGCCCCAGGTCGAGGTTCACCTGCCGCACGTTTACGCGCGGGGCACCGAGGACGCCGAGCTGGCGCCCCGCGGTGTTGCGGTCGACGATCGCGCGCACCTGCTCGACGGTCATGCCGTTGGTGCGGGCCAACCGCGGGATCTGCAGGGCCGCATAGGCCGGCGAGATGTTCGGATCCAGGCCCGAACCCGAACCGGTGACCGCATCGGCAGGCACGGCCGCGGGGTCGACGCCTTCGCGTGCCGCGATCGTCGCACGTCGTTCGTTCACCAGATCGCGCAGCTGTGGACTGTTGGGTCCCAGGTTCGACGCCCCGGACACCGCCGGATCACCGGAGGGACGGCCGTGCAGGAACGGATCCGGTTGCCCGGCAGCAGGTTCCAGGTCGACGCCGATCAGCGCCGAGCCCACCGGGCAGCCGGCGGCGTCGTAGACCACCGCGCCGTCGGCCGATTCGGCGACCGTGCGCGACATCCCCCACACGAGCACCGGATAACCGATGCCGAGGACCGCGGTGAACGCGAGCAGGATCGTCGCACCCACCAATAGTTGGCGGCCGAAACCGCGCAGCAGAGTCTTCATGGACTCACCCCATTCCGGGTAGGAGACGGACGACGAGGTCGATCAGCGCGATCCCCACGAACGGGGCGATCACCCCGCCGACACCGAAGATCAGGAGATTGCGCCCCAACAGTCGGGACGCGGATCCGGCCCGGTACTTGACGCCGCGCAGGGACAGCGGGATCAGCGCGACGATGATCAGCGCGTTGAAGATCACCGCGGAGAGGATCGCCGACTGCGCCGAGTGCAGGTGCATCACGTTGAGCGTCTCGAGTTGCGGGTAGGTCGCCGCGAACATGGCGGGCAGGATCGCGAAGTACTTCGCCACGTCGTTGGCCAGCGAGAACGTGGTCAGCGCGCCGCGGGTGATGAGCAGCTGTTTGCCGATCGCCACCACCTCGATGAGCTTGGTGGGGTCGGAGTCGAGGTCCACCATGTTCCCGGCCTCCTTGGCCGCCGAGGTCCCGGTGTTCATGGCGACGCCGACGTCGGCCTGCGCCAGGGCCGGCGCGTCGTTGGTGCCGTCGCCGGTCATCGCCACCAGCCGACCCCGTGCCTGCTCGGCGCGGATGAGCTCCAACTTGTCCTCGGGGGTGGCCTGCGCGACGAAGTCGTCGACGCCCGCGGTGGCGGCGATCGAGCGTGCGGTGCGCGGGTTGTCGCCGGTGATCATCACCGTGCGGATTCCCATGGCGCGCAGCTCGGCGAACCGCTCCCGCATGCCGGGCTTCACCACGTCCGACAGCTCGATCACACCGAGCACGCTGGGCGGCTGCCCCTCGCGCGCCAGGCCCACCACCAGCGGCGTGCCGCCGGCGTCGGCGATCTGCGTGACCGTCGTCGTCACGGCCGGGTCGACGACGCCGCCCAGCCCGGCCACCCAGCGCTCCACCGCGTCGGCCGCGCCCTTACGCAGCTGCCGGGAATCGTCGCCGGTCAGGTCCATCCCGCTCATGCGGGTGGTCGCGGTGAACGGCACGATCGCGTACCGCGGATCCGCCCCCGAGCGCGCCGCGGTCACCTCGTCGTCGTCGAGGGCGACCACCTCGAAGCGGTCGACGCACAGGTCCAGAATGCTGCGCCCCTCCGGGGTGTCATCGGCCAGGCTGCACCGATAGGCGACGTCGGCCAGCTCGGCGAGCGACACCTGCGGCGCCGGATGCAGATCGGTGGCCCGGCGATTGCCGAACGTGATGGTGCCGGTCTTGTCCATCAGGAGGGTGTCGATGTCGCCGGCGGCCTCCACCGCACGACCGCTCATCGCCAGCACATTGCGCTGCACCAGCCGGTCCATGCCGGCGATCCCGATAGCCGACAGCAGCGCGCCGATGGTGGTGGGGATCAGGCAGACGAGCAACGCGATGAGCTTGATGGGATCGGCCACCGAGTCGGCGGCGGCGAGCATCGCGCCGGTGGCGACCACCGCGAGCAGGAACATCAGGGTGAGCGCGGTCAGCAGGATCTGCAGGGCCACCTCGTTCGGCGTCTTCTTCCGTTCCGAGCCCTCCACCAGCGCGATCATCCGGTCCACGAAGGTCTGTCCGGGCGCCGTCGTGATCTGCACGACGATCCGGTCCGACAGCACCACGGTGCCGCCGGTGACCGCCGACCGGTCGCCGCCGGACTCGCGGACCACCGGCGCGGATTCACCGGTGATGGCCGATTCGTCGACGGTGGCGATGCCTTCGATCACGTCGCCGTCGCCGGCGATCACTTCCCCGGCCTCCACCACGATGCGGTCGCCGACGGTGAGCTGCGCGCCGCTGATCTCCTCGATGGTCCCGTCGTCGGACAGCCGGCGGGCGACGGTGTCCCGTTTGACCTTGCGCAGGCTGTCGGCCTGCGCCCGGCCGCGACCTTCGGCGACGGCCTCGGCCAGTCCGGCGAAGAGAACGGTGAACCAGAGCCACGCCACCACCAGCCAGGCGAAGCCGGACGGCTGCCAGATCGCCAGCAGGGTCGACAGCACTGCGCCGAGATAGACGACGAGCATCACCGGGTTGCGGGCCTGCGCGCGCGGGGTGAGTTTCCGGGCCGCCTGCGGGAGCGCGGCGATGAGCATCTTCGGGTCGAAGGCGCCACGGGTCGCGAGTTCGGGCGCTTCCGACGCGGTGGTGTCTGACGAGGTCTCCATGGGTGTGGTTCTTTCGGAAGTGCTGGTCATAGAAGGGCCTCCGCGATGGGTCCCAGCGCGAGCGCGGGGAGGAAGGTGAGTCCGGCGATCAGCAGGGTGGTGCCCAACAGCAGCGCGCCGAACAGGGGTCCGGAGGTGGGCAGCACGCCGGCGTCCGACGGGGCCGGCGCCTGCAGGAGCTGCGGCGCCCGAGAGTCCAGTGGCTCGTCGGCCACCGACGACACCAAGGCCTCGGCCTCGACCTCGGCCACCGGATCGTCGTCGCGCGGTTTCTGGCGTGCGAACATCCCGGCCAGGGCCAGCACCAGCACGATCGGCAGGAACCTACCGAAGTACATGACGAGGCCGAGGGACACCTGGAACCAGTCGCTGGTCACGATCAGGCCACCGAAGGCGCTGCCGTTGTTGTTGGCGGTCGACGCGTAGGCATAGAGCACCTCGGTGAAGCCGTGCACCGCGACGGGGCTGCCCGGCGGTCCGTCCTCGGTGAAGTGCCCGGTGCTCGCTCCGGTGGCGAGGGTCAGCGAGGTGCCGGCCAGGACCAGCGTCGGCATCACTAGTACGGACAGAACGGCGACGGTGATCTCCCGCCGACCGACCTTCTTACCCAGGATCTCCGGGGTGCGCCCCACCAGGAGGCCGCCGAGGAAGACGGTGATCGTCGCCAGAATCAGGATTCCGTAGAGGCCCGAGCCGACGCCGCCCGGTGCGACCTCGCCGAGGAGCATGTTCCACAGCACCGCGCCGCCGGCGCCCGGGGACAGGCTGTCGTGCGCGGCGTTGACCGCACCGGTGGAGGTGCCGGTGGTGCTGACCGCGAACAACGAGGTGCCCGGTACCCCGAAGCGGAGTTCGGTGCCCTCCGTGTTCGCACCCGCGGCCACCGCGGCGATGCCGCTGGTCCGCGATTGCAGGAACCAGACGCCTGCCAGCAGTCCGGCCCACAGGGTCGCCATCACGGCGAGCAAGGTGAGGCCCTGGCGACGGTCACCGACCATCGTGCCGTAGGCGCGGGTGAGGCAGACCGGGATCAGCAGGATCGCGAAGACCTGCACCACGTTGGTCAGCGGGGTCGGGTTGGAGAAGGGGTGCGCCGAGTTGGCGCCGAAGGTGCCGCCGCCGTTGGTGCCGAGGACCTTGATGGCCTCCTGGCTGGCGAACGGGCCCAGCGGGCTCGCCTGCGACCGGCCGTCGAGCAGCGTGTAACCGACACCGGTATGCCACGACTGCACCGCACCCTGCAGCAGGAGGATCCCGGCGATCAGGATCGCCACCGGCAGCAGCACGCGCAGCGTGCCGCGCACCAGGTCCACCCAGAAGTTGCCGAGCAGGCCGTTGCCGTTCCGCGCGATCAAGCCGCGGATCAGCGCGACGGCCACCGCCAGCCCGACCGCGGCGGACAGGAAGTTCTGCACCGCGAAGCCCAGCATCTGAGTCAGGTTGCTGACCGTGGTCTCCGGCGAGTACGACTGCCAGTTGGTGTTGGTGACGAACGAGATCGCCGTGTTGAAGGCCATCGCCGGCGTCACGCCGGGCTTGCTGTCGTTCCAGGGGAGCACACCCTGCAGTCGTTGCAGGGCGTAGAGCAGCACGATCGCGGCGAAGGAGAAGCCCAGGACGCTGGTCGCGTAGGCGCGCCACGTCTGCCCGGCGTCGGGGTCGATGCGCGCGAGGCGATACAGACCGCGTTCGGGGGCGAGGTGGCGGCGGGAGCGGAAGACCGCGGCGAGGTAGTCGCCGAAGGGTACGTAGACGAGCGCGAGCACCGCGAGCAGCGCGCCCAGTTGAAGGAGTCCGGCGGTGGTCTCTGTCATGTCAGAACCGATCCGGCGCGATGAGCGCGATCAACAGGTATCCGGCGGTCGCCGCGGCGATCACTACGAGAAGCACGGTCACCGTGCCTGCGAGCGTCATCGCCGCGACCATCCGTCGAGTCCGCGGACGGCCATCAGGCCGCAGCCTGTCGCCGCGATCGCGAGCACGATCATCACAATGTCGGCCATGCCGGCACACCTCCCAGGGGTGGGTCGCGGCCGCACCCTGCGGCCGCGAATCCCACGCTCGTCCTCCGAGAGCGGGGCGCGCCAGAGTCCTTAACGGAATCCATACGCGGACGGGTCAGCTTTTGACGCGGTCCTGTCGTGGCCGCGGTCGGGCCGGGCGGGAGGTGCTTCGACGAGCTCAGCCGGTCGGGAAGTGGCTTCGACGAGCTGCAGCCAGCGTGACTCAGCTGTCGACGATGAGGCCGCGGTGGAGGGCCACCATGCGGTCGGCCCAGTCGTCGGTGATCGTGCCGGTGCGGCCGTACTCGGCCAGGAGCGCGCCGATGATCGAGTCGACCACGGTCCCGGCCTCACCGTGCAAGTGCAGCGAGCCGTCGGCCACCCCGGCCTCCAACTCCTCGGCCAGCGCCCGCCAGTGCTCCTGCAACACCGCGCGGAGGGTGGCGGTGAAGGCGGGGTCGGCGTTGTCGAGCACGGCGCCGGATCCGCCGAAGCCGATCCCGTCCAGCACCATGGCCGCGGCATGCTCCGCCACCCAGCGCAGTCGACCCTCCCCGGAGATGTCGTGCTCATCGGGGCCCGGCGGATCAGCCAGTTCGCGCAATGCGTCGGTCAGCAGTTCGTGGCGATCGGCGAAGCGCCGATAGATCGTCGTCCGGGCCACCCCGGCCTCGGTGGCCACGCGTTCCACGGTGACCGCGGACGGCCCCTTGGTGCGCAACAACTCGCGCGCGGCGTCGGCGATCTTCGACGCACTGCTGGGACGCACGGTCGCCATGGGACCTCCTGCAGGTGCGGCGGAATAAAACTCAGGGATTCGACGCTACACCCACCGTATCGCTACGCTACATGTAGCGTTTCAATCCTCTGGAGGTTCTTTCTCATGGCTTCGACCACGCCGGTCACTCGTCAGCGCGCCGACAAGGTGATGCCCCTGTTCATCGGTTACGTCCTGATGTTGGCGCAGTTCATCCTGCTCGCCCTCTTCATCGCCGGACCCGTGTTCGGCTGGTTCAGCGGTGGCGAACTCGCCGCGATGATCGCCGCGTGGGCCGTGCTGCTGGTGCTCTCCCTGTGGGCGATGGCCCACCAGGCGACGGTCAACCGCTACAACGAGGCCCAGGGCTCGCACCCGAGCCCGCACCTGCTGGTGCCGACCGAAACCCCGGCCCGGATCAGCGCCTACCACGAGCTGTACCGCCCGAGCGCCGCGGCAGCGGCCGTCACCGCCGAGAACGACAGCCCGCTGCAGGCCGAGCGCGCCGCCGCCTGACCGGTCTTTGACCTCATCGGTAAAACAACGGCGTCCTGAGCGTCACCAATGCATATATGCCATCGGTGACCGCCAGGACGCCGTTGTTTTACCGTTCGAACTCGTGAGCGCGGCCGAGGCCGTGGCCGACCTGGCCTCCGAGGGCGACGTCTCCATCGACGCGGCCACCGTCGACCTCCGGCGCAAAGGCGGCAGTTCCCCACGTCCGCGGCAGTCCGCCCCAAGGCGGCTGCCCCGGCTGCCTCCTCTGGTGCCGACTGTCGCCTTTGTGGTCGGCTGCCGCCTTTGTGCCGACGGGGTCAGGGTGCCCGTGAGGTGCGGGTAGCCCTTGTGTCGGTTGAGGATCGACACCGGAGCGGTCGCGTCCGCCGCTACTGGAGCGACGTCAGCAGGCCCCGCATCGTCTCGATCTCTGCGTTCTGCGTAGTGATCACCTGCTGCGCGAGCGCCTTCGCGTCCGGGTTCACGCCGTCCTTCAGCTCATCGTTCGCCATGTCGACGGCGCCCTCGTGGTGCTCGATCATCCCTTCGAGGAACAGCCGCGAGGCCTCGACACCGGTCGCGTCCTTCAGTGCCTGCATCTGATCGGCGCTCAGCATGCCGTCCATCTCGCTCATGTCGTGATCCCCGCTCATGTCGTGGGTACCCATGTCGTGGTCGCCGGCGGAGTCATCGGACACCCCCCACTCCTTGAGCCAGCCCTGCATGGTCTCGATCTCCGGGCCCTGCGCGGCCTTGATCTGGCGAGCCAGTTCGGTCACGCGCGGGTCGATGTCGGTCTTGGCCAGCATGATGTCCGACATCTCGACGGCCTGCTCGTGGTGCGGAATCATCATCTCGGCGAACATCTTGTCCGCATCGTTGACCTGTGAGTTCTGCGCCGAGCCAGTGGTGGCGGCCGACGACGCCGCGCCGCCGTGATGCTGACCGTCGGCGGTGGAGTCGTCGGACGAGCAGCCGGCCAGCAGCAGCACTGCGGCGACACCGGCGGTGGAGGCGGCGGCAACGGAATAGCGGCGAATGTTCATGAGTCCTGTTCCTCGACTTTCGACAACTTTGGTGCGGATCGATTTCCGCGTACTCCTCCACCCTGCCCGCCCGAGGCGCACATTGCCCGCGCAGTTCCTCTGGATTACCTCAAGATCCCGCCGATCACCGCGAAACCTCCCGGTTCGGGCGGCGATGATCGGCCGCCGACGGCACAGGTTAGCCTCGAAGAATGGACACCTTCGACGACGTCGCGCGTCGCCTCGCTGCCTACGGCGCCATCACCCGGATGACCGGATCCGACCACATCGTGGTGTTCGACGACACCGGCCTCACCCTGGACGACGGCGACGAGTACCTGCACCTTCCGCTCGATGGCACGACTCTCGACGAGGTGCCCCCGACGTGGCGCAGCGACGATGCCGCCGATCGCCGCGCGACCCGCTGGATCGAGGACTACCTCGAAGACACCTTCCAGACCCTCGTCATCCGCCGGCACTACATCGACGACCTGGTGCGCGACCCGTTCTCCCCGGTATTCCTCGACCATCTCGCCGACCGTTTCCCGAACGTCGACCTTCCGGAGATCCAGGCCTACCTGGCCGAGATCCGGCAGTGGCTGGCCGGGCGGCCCCGTGCGACCGCGACCGCACCCACCGCCGAGACGTTCACCATCGAGGTGGGCGCGCTCGCCCTCACCGGCGACCGGTGGCCTGCGTCGACCGGCGACGGCACGCACGCGCCGATCCTGATGCTCCACGGCGGCGGCCAGACGCGGCATTCGTGGAACCGCGCCGCCGCGGGCCTCGCCGCGCTCGGGCACGACGTCTACACCATGGACCTGCGCGGACACGGCGACAGCGCATGGCCCGAGGACGCCGACTACGCCGTGGGTGCGTTCACCGAAGACCTCCTCGGGACACTCGACGCGCTGGAGATCAAGCCGGTGATCGTGGGCGCCTCCCTCGGCGGCATCACCGGCCTGAACACCGTCGGCCGCCACCTCGACGTCGCCGCCGGTCTGGTGCTGGTCGACATCGTCGTCGACGTCGAGCCCGCGGGCATCGACCGCATCAAGGAGTTCATGGGCGCCCATATCGACGGGTTCGACACCCTCGACGACGTGGCCGACGCCATCGCCGCCTACAACCCCAGCCGCAAGCGCACCCGCAACCTCGGCGGCCTCACCAAGAACGTCCGCCAGCGCGCCGACGGCCGCTGGTACTGGCACTGGGATCCGCGGTTCCTGCAGGGCGGCGACGAAACCCGCATCACCGACGTCGAGGTGCTGAGCGAGGCCTCACGGGCGGTCACCGTCCCCACCCTGTTGGTGCGCGGCGGGCAGTCGGACGTGGTCTCGCAGGAGGGTATCGACTCGATGCGCACGCTGATCCCGCACGCCGACGTGGCCGACGTCAGCGAGGCCGGACACATGGTCGCCGGCGACGACAACCAGGTGTTCGCCTCCGCGATCGTCGAGTTCCTAGGCCGACACGGCTTAGCCCCCACCGCCCAGCCGCCCCGAGTCGGTACGGTCGATGCCATGGCGAAAATCGTGATCATCGGCGGGCACGGCAAAGTAGCACTTCTCCTGGCACCACTCCTCGCGGAACGGGGCGACGAGGTCACCTCCATCATCCGCACCGCGGAACAGGCGGTCGACGTCGCCGCGGCGGGCGCGAGCCCGCTGCTGCTCGACATCGAAACCGCCTCCGCACCGGAACTGGCCGCCGTGCTGCGCGGCGCCGACGCGGTGGTCTTCAGCGCCGGGGCCGGCGGCGGCGATCCGACCCGGACGTACGCCGTCGACCGCGACGCGGCGATCCGGTCGATGCAGGCCGCCCAGGATGCCGGCGTGCGCCGCTACGTGATGGTGTCCTACCTCGGTGCAGGCCCCGACCACGGTGTGCCGGAAGGTGATTCGTTCTTCCCCTACGCCGAGGCGAAGGCCGCCGCGGACACCGCGCTGCGCGCCTCCGAACTCGACTGGACCATCCTGATGCCCGGTCGGCTCACACTCGACGAGCCCACCGGCGCCGTCGACCTCGGGGCTACCCGCGCGGCCGACAATCCGGGCACCTCCCGCGCGAACGTGGCGGCGATGGCCGCCGCCGTGCTCGCCGATCCGACCACCATCGGCAAGGATCTGCCGTTCACCGACGGCGACGTGCCGGTCGCGAAAGCACTGGCCGCCGCCTCGTGACCGAGCCGGGCCCCGAGGTCGACGCGGTGGTCGCCCTCGGAGCCCGGAGAGACGCGGGTCAGGCCAGCAGTTTGGCCTTGGCAGCGGCGAATTCGTCGTCGGTCAGCAGGCCCTGGGTGCGCAGGTCGGCGAGCTTCATCAGCTCGGCGGTCAGGTCCACGCCTCCGGCCGGCGCAGCGGGCGGCGGAGCCTGCTGCTGGGCCTGCTGCATCTGCTGCTGCTGCATCTGCTGCTGCTGAGCCTGCTGCGCCTCCCAGGCCTGTTGCTGGAGCAGCTGTTGCTGCTGCGTCTCCTGCTGCTGCTGGGCCCGCCGGTTGGCGGCGCGGTTGCCCATCGCGTTGGCGGTTCCGGTCACCACAGCGGTGCGCGCGGCGAGGCCGATGAGTCCTGGTCGTCCGTTTCGCAACATCTGAATTCTCCTGTTCTTCTCAGTTGTCGAGGTTGGCGATCTCGTTGACCACCGCGGACGGAATCCGTTCTGCGGCAATCACTTCGCTGCCTTCCGCGGCCAGCGCCGCGCCCAGGTCCCGCGCCCATACCAGTTCGAGTGCGACGATGGCGGCGCTCTCGCCGACCTCGAGCGACTCGGCCAGCAGGGCGATGTCCTCGTCGCCGGTGAGGCCCGGCAGCGCCAAGTCCATTATCTCGATGCCGACCGCGTCGAGCGACAGTTCGGTGGCCTCGATCTCGTCCTCACCGGCCCGGGTCACCAGCACCAGATCAAGGATGCGGACGGTGCCGGCCCTGACCTGTGCCGCGAGCGCGGCGAGCACCTGCGGTGATATTCCCGTATCGGGCATCGAGACCATCATCAACTCGACGGGGCCGAGCAGAGACGAGTTGTCGGTCATGATTCTCCTGAAGTCGATGGGTTGTTCCCATCCACCGTATGCCTCGACCGTCGGATCAGCGACGTAACCGGCGCCCGGCGTCGAACCGCTCTTCTCGCTGCCCCAGATGCCACGCGTGCCAGCGCCGCCAACGCCGCATCGACGACGCCTGCACCCACCGGTCGACGCCCGGCGACAGCCGGCGCGCCACCTCGGTCGCGACGATCAGGGGTGCGCGCAGGATGAGCACCGCGAGCCCGGGCAGACCGCTCGGCAGCCGATAGTGCCGCCGATTCCACGGGAGCATGAACAGCCGCGTGTACCCGGCCTGCAGGTGCAGGTGATACCTGGCGCGCAGCCGGGTCAGGCCCCGCATGCCGGCGGGCGGCTCGAACGACGGCACGAAGCCCTCCACCAGCTCGGGTCCGAGCGGCCCGGAGTCGTGTTTGCGGGTGGCATCGAAGTAGTACAGCAGCCGCACGCCGTCGAGCACCGACTCCGGATACATCTCGTCGACGCGGCAGCCCACCAGGTGGCCGAGGTAGCGGTTGAAGTGCAGCACCGCGCGGATCTCGGCCGGACTGGTCACGAAACCCAGGGCGTACAGGCCGAGCGCCGGGCCCACGCTGCCACCGAGCAGCGTCAGCATCATTTCGCTCTGGCTGATCGGCAGACCGTGTGCCGCGCTGTCCCACTCCGGATGCTCGGCCACGCGGGCCCGCACCGACACGTGCATCACGCGCACCTTCAGCGAGACCTCGCGCGCCCGCGAGCCGGGTGTCAGCACCGCCCCGGGCTGGCACACCTCCAACCACCAGCGACTGGTCTCCAGGTACCGGTGCAGCGCGCTGGCCCCGGCGTAGCCGCCCGACAGGGACAGCGGAATCGCCAGGGAGCCTTCGGTATACGTGTCCATGGTGCCCGCGTTGCCGACCGCCCCGAGGCTGTAGCCCCAGCGCCGCCAGACCGCGGCGCCCTGCTCGATCAGCACGGGGTCCACCCAGTCCGGGACGGTCTCGAACTCGGTGAACAGGGCACGCATCGACTCCGGGGCGTCATCGATCCCGTCGATCCCGACGGCCAGCGCCTCGTCGAGCAACTCCCGGGCGCGCTCGGCGCCCATCTCGCCGTGATAGGTCTCGGCGACGAATCGCTCGGCCACCGGATCGCCCGCGGTGTGCCCGGCGAGGAACTGCGCGGCCACCGCGGGCCGCGGCAGCAGTTCGAAGCCGGTGAATCGCTTGACCCGGTCCCGCACCCGCTGGTGGGCCTCATTGACGACGAGTTCCATGGCTCTCCTTGTATCACCTACCGTTAGATACAAATCTACAATCTTGTCTCACGGCACGGTAGGTGCGCGCCATCGGTTAGGGTCAGGGCGATATGTAGGCCGCCGTATCTGGAGGAAGTCATGCAGCTCAGCGTCGTCTGGACCATCAACGCCAAATCGGTCGCGATCGGCCGCGCCATCGAGAGCTTGAGCGCACTGCACAACGAAGGTTTTCGGCGCGTGTGGTCCACCCAGATGCCCTACGAGCCGGACGCCCTGACGGCGATCGCGGTGGCCGGCCGCGAGGTCCCCGGCATCGAGTTCGGCACCAGCGTGCTGCCGATGCAGAACCAACATCCGATGTCCCTGGCGCAGCGCGCGCTGACCACCAATTCGATCATCGGCGGCCGCCTCAACCTCGGCCTCGGCCTCAGCCACCAGGTGGTCACCGAGGGCATGTGGGGCATCCCCTACAACAAGCCGGTGCAGCGCACCAACGAGGTGCTCGACGGCCTGCTTCCCCTCCTCGCCGGCGAAAAGGCCAATGCGCCAGGCGATTTCGTCACCACCCGCGGCGCCCTCAGCTTTGTGGACGCGCCCGTTCCGCCGGTCTACCTGGCCGCGCTCGGCCCCAAGATGCTCGGCGTCGCCGGTCGTCGCACGGCGGGCACGGTCACCTGGATGACCGGTCCGACGACCCTGCGCGACCACATCGTGCCGACCCTGCACGCCGCGGCCACCGACGCCGGTCGGCCGGCCGGTGCCGTGCGCACCGTCGCCATGCTGCCGGTGAGCGTCACCGACGACGCGGTCGGCGCCCGCGCAGCCGCCGCCGAGCAGTTCGCGATCTACAACACCCTGCCGTCGTACCGGGCGATGCTCGACCGCGAGGGCTACGAAGCGTCCACGGATGCGGCGATCATCGGCGACGAGGCCGCCGTGACCGCCCGCATCCAGCAGGTCGCCGACGCCGGGGTCGACGAGTTCGTCGCCATCCTCTTCGATCGCGATCCCGAGGCCCGCGCCCGCACCCGGGCGCTCCTGCGGCGGCTCGACGACCTGGCGCCCTCCGGCGTCTGAGTCCGGATCAGGCGGTGTCGACGCGGCGCTGCGGGTCCGACGACCACTGCGAGTAGGAACCCGGGTACAGCGCGGCGCCGTCGATCCCGGCGACCTCCAGCGCCGCGATCTCGTGCGCCGCGTTGACGCCGGAACCGCAGTAGACGACGACCGGCCGGGAATCGGCACCGAGCGCGGCGAAACGCGCCCGCAGTTCGTCGGCGGAACGGAAAGTGCCTGTGGCAGTGAGGTTTTCGGTGGTCGGCGCGCTCACCGAACCCGGGATGTGGCCGGCCGCGGATCCACCGGCTCCACCTCGCCGCGGTAGCGCTCAGCCGCGCGGGCATCCAGCAGCAGCGCCTGCGTCCCGGCGACCTCGTCGATGTCGGCGACGGGCAGGCACCCGCCGGTCAGTGTCACATTGCCGACGCGCGGCACGGCATCGCCGGAGGACAATCGCATCCCGGCGTCGCGCCAGGCACCCAGTCCGCCGTCGAGCAGCTGGACCTGCGCGATGCCGGCCCAGCGCAGTAGCCACCACGCACGCGCGGCGACGGTGCCGCCGGCGTCGTCGTAGACCACCACGGGCACGCCGAAGTCGATGCCCCACCGGCGGGCGGCGGCCTGCAGCGTGTCGAGGTGGGGCAGCGGGTGACGGCCCTGTTCCGCGCTCGGCGGCGCCGCCAGCTCGGTATTCAGGTCGACGTAGACCGCACCCGGCAGGTGCCCCGCCTTGTAGCGGGCGAACCCGTCGTCGGACCCCAACTGCCACCGCACGTCGAGCACCACCGGCGGCCGCGGCCCCAGCATGGCCTCGGCCAGGTCGCTTACCCCGATCAACACGTCCGACATCGCTTCCCTCTCCTCGCCGTCGGCGCTCCCACCGACGCTCCGACCCTACCAGCCCCTCCGACCCCCGCGTGGCTGGGAGAGGCGGGCGCGGGGTCAGGCGCGCTCGAGGAGGAAGAAGTACGGGTGCGGCGAGTTCCGCGTGTCCATCGCGCCGAGGAGGGTGTCCGGCGCGAGGAGGCGGAAGTGGTCGATGATCGGCAGGTCGTCGTAGACCATGGCCGCGCTGACCTGTCCCCGGTACGACACCTCGCGCAGGCGGGCGCGGTACTTGCGGGTGCGCAGCAGGCGGAACGCCGCGCGGCCACCCGGCGGCAGCACCTTGGGCACCGTGTCGCCGAAGCGGTTCAGCGTGCCGAGCGGCAGCAGCTTGGGGTTCACCGCGTACAGCGATCCCGGCGCGCCGAACAGCAACGGGTGCACCTCCTCGGCCGACGCGAAACGCTTGCCGTACCAGCCGGACACGTCGAGCAGCCCGTCCATCGCGTGACCGGTGGGGACCTCGCTGCCGTGCCACGTCCCGAGGATCTGCTCGACGGCCACCGGCGGCAGGGAGTCGAAGAGGTCCTCGGCGGCGACGGCGTCGACGCCGGCCTGCAGGGTCAGCACATCGGTCATCACGCCACCGTAGCCGGATCGGCCGTCGACGCCGTGTCCTCACCCGAAACGCCATGCGGCACAGGGCATCCGCCCGGGAAGGTACCGAGCTGTTCGGTCACCACTTCGCCCGACCGATAGGTCTTCATGCGGCGACTGTGCTCGAAGTCCTTGGCCCGCAACCGCGGCGGCATGAGACGCAGGAACGCGGCGCGAGCGGCCATGGCGCCCAACGAGATTCGTCGCACGATGGGCGACGGCGCCGCATAGCGGAAGGCCTCCAGCAGCGGCTCGTCCATCAGCGACCGGGAGAACTGGTCCACCACCGGGTGCAGCGCCTTGGGGTAGAAGGTGCTCAGCAGATCCAGCGTCATGTCGGCCACCTTGCGGCCGCCCTCGTCGTACGCGAAGTGCTCGGCCTCGTAGTCGTCGAGCAGGTCGGCGAACTCCTCGTAGGTCTCCGGCATGTCCTTGATGTTCATGTGCCGACCGAGCTTGCGGTAGAAGTGCACCGTCGCGGTGACTTCGTCGTAGGTCATCGTGCGCCAGCCGTAGTCGTCGATCCACCGCTTGGGCACCACCACGAAGGTGGCGAGCACGTACAGCATGTCGTCGTTGGAGATGTCGTACGCGCGGTGCATCTGGTTGATCCGACGCAGCGCGGTCTTGCCCTCGGCCGAATCGAAGCCGCAGATGAGCGGCCGCTCCAGCAGGATCGCGGTGTCGTCGTACCGCTTCTGCGTGTCGGCGAAGCCCCCCGACTCGTACAGCAGTCGCCCGACGCTCGGCACCGCATAGGTGCGGAAGAGCGCGAAGCTGAGCGCCTGGTTGAAGTCCCACGGGAAGTCGTACTGCGAGAGGTTGCGGTAGATCTGCTCGTAGTCGGTGCGCGGGTCCAGTCCGCGATTGCGATCCCAGCGAAGCATGGTGATGACCTTTCGTTGCCGTGCACCTCACCATAAGTCAACTTATGCCGCCTGGCAAGGGGTCGCCGCCGAACATGGCAGAATCGATGGACATGAGCCGTGAACAGCGTGAACAAGCAGCCGAGGAGTCCTCGCCGCTGCGCGACCGCTTCCTGGCGGCGGGCATGCAGGTCCTGGCGCGCGACGGCTACGGCGGCTTCAAGCAGGCGGCGGTGTGCGCCGAGACCGGCCTCACCACCGGCGCTTTCTACCACTCGTTCCGCAACTGGAAGGCCTTCGAAACCGCCCTCATCGCGCACTGGCGCAGCGAGGCGACGGACCGGCTCGTGGCCTGGCTCGACGTCCAGCCGTCCCCGCACGAGCGGGTCGAAGCGCTCATCGCCGTCGCGCTCGGCCTACCGCACCGCTCCGAGGCTGCCCTGCGCGTGTGGGCGGCGAGCGACGACGACGTGCGCGCCGCCCTGCTCGCCGTCGACGAGAAGCGGCGCGTGGCCGTCGCCCGCTACACCTGCGAACTCGGCGTTCCCGCCGAGCACGCCGAGCGACTGGCCGCCACGTCGATGCTGCTGCTGATCGGCCACGAGGGGGCCGGCACCGACCTGGCCGACCTCGAATGGAGCATGCGCCACCTGCTGATGACCGATCCGTACGTGCAGGAAGCGCTGGCCGCGTCGATGGCGGCCGCCGCTCAGACGTCGGAGTAGTCGGCCACCTGCCCGCGCGCGGGCGCCTTGTACATCGACCACAGCATCCGGGGCAGCTCCGGCAGCGGAAGACGAGCCGGCCAGTCCCGCGGGCGCAGCAGCGCCTCGGTGCCGCCGTCGACGGTGATCACCGAGCCGACCATGAAGTCCGCGGCCGGCGACAGCATCACGGCGATCCATTCGTCGATCTGCTCGGGCGTGCCGTACTCGCGCGCGGGCACCGGGAACGACCGCACCTGCTTGCCGGTGCCGCTGGCGAGCTGGCCCCGCAACAGCGGCGTCAGCACCGGCCCGGGGGCCAGCAGATTCAGCCGGATACCGGCACCCGCCCACGCCGCCGACACCGCTTCACGGCGGCACCAGTAGCTCACCGCCAGCTTGGATGCGGCGTACGCAGCCGGCGCCGATAGCGGACCACGACGACGGAGTGTCCGCGCCGCCCCCTCGGTGTCGCCGCGCAGCAACTGCCGGATCGCACGACGGGGCACCAACGGCGTGGACGTGGTCGAGTTGGAGCCGATCACCACCACCTTGGCCTTCTCCGACTTCGCCAGCGCGGGGCGCAGACCGGTCAGCAACTCGGTGACACCGAGCACGTTCACCTCGACGATCGTCCGCTCGGCACCCGGCTTGGGTCCGAGACCGGCGGCCAGCACCGCGCCGTCGAGCACCCCGTCGCAGCTGCCCAACACCTCGTCGATCGCCCTTTGCCGACCCTCCGGGGTGGACAGATCGGCCACCACCTCGGCGTCGGCGCGGTCCACGCCGATCACTCGATGCCCCTCGGCCCGCAGCCGTTGCGCGGTCTGCGCACCCATGCCCGACGCCGAGCCGGTGACCAAAAAGATTCCCATGATTTGCTTCCCATCGAGCCGGTGAACGGTCAGTCAGCACGTGATCTTCTGGCGCGATCTTTAGACATCAGTGCGCTCTCACGTAAAACTGACCCTATGCGACGAACGATAGCGGCAGTCACAGTCGGCCTGGCGCTACTACTGGTCGGCGGCGGTCCGGGTCTCGCGCTCGCCGCCCCCGACGACGCCGGCGCGCCGACCAACAGCGGCGCCGGCCTGAGCATCGGACTCGACTACCTCGGCGCCGGAGCGACGGTGACCCTGCCCGGCCAGGATTACGCGTACCCGCTGACCGTCTCGGTGCCGCCCGGCACCGCGCCGACCGTGCTGCGCGGCACCGTCGCGCTGCCGCCGTGGGTCACCGGCGGCACCGTCGACGTCCGGCAGGGCGAGCGCCTGATCTCCCGCACCGCGGTGCCGACCACGCCGAACGCGGCGATCGCGCTGCCGCTGACCGGACTTCGCGTGGACGAGAGGACCAACTCGGCGAATCTGACTCTGCAGAGCTACCTGCGCACCGACGGCTTCTGCCAGTTCGATCCCGCCCAGGCCTTCCGACTCACCGATGCCCGTATCGAGTTCGCCGGACGACCCGCCGGCGTCCGCACAGTCGGCGACTTCCTGCCGCCGGTACTCACCAAGCTGACCCTGTACGTGCCGAGCGATCCGCGCGAGGCCGAGGGCGCCGCGGCGGTGGACGTGGCCGCCGCCGTCGTCGCCCGGTACCAGAACGTGCCCGTGCAGATCGTCACCCGCTCCCTGCCGCGCACCGCCCTGCGCCCGCCGGTCGCGACGAGTCCGTTCGAACGGCAGATCGTGATCGCCGAGGACCTCACGGCGGGCCTGGCGGTGGTCGACGACCGCTACCTGACGCTGGGCGGACCGGACCTGAGCCGGACCGCGGCCTTCCTCACCTCGGACCTGTCGTCGTTGGCCATGGCCGCCGCCGCGGTCCCCGGTCCCGGCGTGGCCGCCCCGCAGCTGCCGCGCGCCGTCACCACGTTGGCCGACCTCGATGTCACCGACCAGCAGGTCACCACCACGGGCTGGCCGTCGCTGTCGATCGGCATCGACCAGACCCGCATCGGACGGCCCGTCAAGGACGTCCGTATCCAGTTGCGCGGCACCTACACCCCGCCGCCGTCCGGCAGCGGGGGCCGCGTGGTGGTCCGCGCCGGCGACACCGTCGTGGACTCGTGGCCGACCGAGTCGCACGGCGGCTTCGACACCTGGGTGACGCTGCCCGACGCCGTCAACCGCTTCACCGACGTCACCGTCACCGTCGAGCGCGGCGACAGCGGAACCCTCTGCGGCGACGCCCACCGGACCAGCCTGTCGCTGTCCGCGGACGGCCTCGTCGAATCCACGCCCGCCGACCCGCCCGTTCCGCCCGGTTTCGGCTCGCTCCCGCAAACGCTGCTGCCGCGGACCCAGCTGGCCTGGACCACCGGGGACCTCGCCGACATCGGCCGCGCCGTGCAGATCGTGACCGGCCTGCAGCGGATGTCGGCGACGCCGCTGGGCATCGACACGGTGGCGGTTTCGGCGCTCAATCCGAAGCTGCCCGCGGTACTGATCGCCGCCGACGGCGAGGGCCTCGGCGACCTACCGCTACCGGTCAAGCGCACCGGGCAGGGCGAGATCACGGTGAACTATGTGGGCGGCGGCCCCGCGGTGACGAACATCCCGCAGGTCCCGTTCGGTTCGCTCCAGGTGGTCCGCCAGAACGACCGCACCGTCCTGGTGGCCACCTCGACGGGCGCACCTGAGCTCCTCGACACCGCCTTGACGTGGCTCGACGACGACCAGAACCGATGGTCGGCGCTCGACGGCACCGCCCTGCTGCAGACCGCCGACCAGCAGCCGGTGCTGGCGGTTCCGCCGACCATCGCCCACGAGGCGGACCGCGGACTGTCCACCGGGGCATGGATCGGGATCGGCGCAGCGGTCGCGGTGGCCGCCCTGGTCAGCAGCGCCCTGATCCTGCGGCGCCGGGGCCGACGACCGGCACCCGGTGACGCCGACGCCGGGCCGTGACCGCACCGGCGCCGCACGCACCGGCTCCATCGGATGAGGCGTCCGTAGCGCGGACGCCGCTGCGGGAGCGCCCGCTCGTCGTCCTCGCGTGGCGGTGGTCGGCGCTGCTGATCCTGACCGTCGCGGCCTTCTGGGACACCCTCGGATCGGTCGGGATGGAACTCGGCGAGGGCACTCTGCTCACCTACCTCCCGGCGGCCGCGGGGCTGTGCGTGCTCGCCGCCATCGGCGTGAGCGTCCGGCACGAGAACGAACCGCCGATCTACGACCGGGACACCGACCACATCGTCGGCATCGTGACGCTGATCCTCGCGACCGCGCTGCTGGGCCTGTTGAATCGCCGCTACCTGCCCGCCTACCTGATGACCCGCACGGACCTGCTGGCACTGGTGGTCTTCCTGTTCGCCGGCTGCGTGCTGCTGTTCGGATTGCGCCCCGCCCTCCGCTACCGGTGGGTGTGGGTGCTGAGCCTGTCCCTGTTCCCGCTGCCGTACCGGGTGCTGGTGATCTCGCTCGGCAACAGTCGCCTGGACGCCGGCGTCGTGATGTTGGTGCTGGGCGTCGCAGCCACCGCAGTGGCCGTCGGCACCACCCGTCGGCGCGCTGTCATCGGCGCCGTCGCCGCGGCGTTCTCGGGCGCCGCGGTGCTCGCCGTCCTGCTCCTGGTGGCGCCGGAGGCCGGTCTCGCGGTGTACCACTGGGTGCCCGCGTTCGGCTGCGGCGCCGCGATCGCGATCTTCGCGTACGTGCAGCGCCGGTTCCCCGATCGGACGCTCAAACCGCTGCCGCACCGGGACGTACGACCGCCCACCGCCGCCGACAACCGCACCGGCACCCTGATCCTGATCGTGTTCACCGTGGTCTTGAACCTGATCGGCGCGCCGACGGTGACGCCGAACGACGGTGTGTACATCGCGGGCATGCGCAGCGAACCACCGCTGCTGGTGCCGTCCGGCTGGCGGCAGATCGAGGCCACCGGCCCGTTTCCGGCCACCGTGAACGGCTGGCAGGCGACGGGGATGCGCCAGATCCTGGAGCAGAACGTCGGCGATCCGGCGTTCGACGTGCACGCCCGGCCACGGCGCGTGGTGGTCGACGCCGTCGAGTCCGCCGTGCCGCTCACCTTCGACATCTATCCGGCCTCCGTGCGCTATGCGGTCTCCGGTGTCCGCACCTCGATCGGCCGGCCCGTCGAGCTGCCGCATGGGATCCTCGGCACCCTGTCCACCGTGGTCGACGACCAGCGTCTACTCACCTACAACGCGCTGTCGTGGCGGTGGAACAACGGCCGAAGGACGCAAGAGGTCACCCTGATCTCGGTGGACAACCACGAGCCGACGGCACAGTTCCTGCAGCTGCGCCGACCGGAGGAGACACTGGATCTCGTCAACGACATCTTGACCCGCGTCTTCCGCGGCAACGCCGTCACCCAGGATCTCGACCCCCGGTTCAAGGATTACGACCTCCTCGTGAAATTGGCCGGCGACCTGATCGACACCCAGATCGCCGCCGCCGAGAGATCGCGATGATCAGCCACCCCGCCGGTTCCCCGGCCACCCGCCCCGTCGCCGAACTGATGGCGAACGACGATTACTGTCAGGCCGCGCTCGTCGAAGCCGTCGACGGGCTGCGCACACGTTTTCCGGATGCTTCGGCCGCCGTCGCCTTCACTCGGCCGCAGAAGACCATCGGATTCGCGGTGGCCGCGGTGGCCGCGGTGGCTGCCGTGCTCTGGCCTCTGCCGACCGCCGCGACCGTCGTCTCGCTGATGACCGTCGTCTACATCCTGGCGATGACCGACCGCCTGCTCCTGTTTCGACGCGGCCTGGTCAACGGCGCCATCGCCGTGACCGACGAACGCGCCCGCGCCATCGACGACGACGCGCTGCCCACCTACACGGTGCTGGTGCCCGCCTACGGCGAACCCGAGGTGATCGGCGACCTGATCGCCCACATGCGGGCGCTGGAGTATCCGCAGGAGAAGATCCAGGTGCTCCTGCTGTTGGAGGCCGACGACACGCCCACCATCGAGGCGGCGCGCAGCATGGGCGAGGATCCGATCGTCACCGTGGTGCTGGTGCCGCCGGCCGAGCCGCGCACCAAACCCAAGGCCTGCAACTACGGCATGGCCTTCGCGACCGGTGAGATCATCACCATCTACGACGCCGAGGACGAACCCGATCCACTGCAACTGCGCCGCGTGGCCGCCGCCTTCGAGGATGCCGACGACGACGTGGTGTGCGTGCAGGGCAAACTCTCCTTCCACAACGCCACCGACAACCTGCTCACCCGCTGGTTCACCGCCGACTACGGCATCTGGTTCGGCACGCTGCTCCCCGGCATCATGGCCAGTCGTTCGCCCATCCCGCTGGGCGGCACGTCGAACCATTTCCGACGCACCCTGCTCGACGAGATCGGCGCGTGGGATCCGCACAACGTGACCGAGGACGCCGACCTCGGCATCCGGATCGCGGCGCGCGGCTATCGCACCGAGGTGATCGACTCGGTGACGATCGAAGAAGCCAATGTCGACGGCATCAACTGGATTCGCCAGCGTTCGCGCTGGTACAAGGGCTACATGCAGACGTGGTTGGTCCACATGCGCCATCCCCTCCAGTTGTGGCGGACGCTCGGCGCGGTGCAGGTCTACCGGTTCACCATGTTGTTGGCCGGCACCCCGCTGATCGCCTGCGTCAACATGGCGTTCTGGCTCATTCTGGTGATCTGGATCAGCGGTGAACCGACCGCGATCGCCGCCCTGTTCCCCGGGCCCGTCTACTACCTGGCGCTGATCTCCCTGGTGATCGGCAACAGCGCGATGATCTACATGAACATCGTCGCCATCCGGGAGGAACGTCGTCCCGAGCTGTTCTGGTCGGCGCTGATCGTCCCGTTCTACTGGGTCCTCATGTCGATCGCCGCGATCAAGGGCATGTGGCAGCTGATCACCAGCCCGTCGTACTGGGAGAAGACCGTCCACGGCCTCACGAGCAGCAGCACGAAGAACGACGAGGCCGCCGACCCCGACGGCGCCGCGAGCGCAGCGCCGTGACCGCCCCGGACCGGGCGCGACAGCGGGACATGCAGCGCCGTCGCACCAGGTTGCGCCCGAACGGGTGGCTGGTCTTCGCGCTGTGCTGGTTGGCGTACCTGACGGTGGGCTACTACCTCGCTGTGGACCAGCAGTTTTTCTTCGGCGACGCGCTCTCCCGTGTGCAGGCCGCGCAGAGCGTCCTGTTCAGCCGCGATCCGCACCTGTCGGCGATCGGCTTCATCTTCACGCCGCTGACGGCGCTGGTCCAACTGCCGTTGATCGCCGTGTCGCCAGTGTTCCCGATACTCACCGTTGATGCACTGTCGGCCGTCATCATGTCGTCGGCGTTCATGGCCGGGTCCGTGGCGATGCTCTACGGGATCGGCCGTGATCGCGGGGTGCCACCCGTATTGCTGGCGATCGTCGTCGCCGCCTACGCGGTGAACCCGATGATCGTGCTCTACGCCGCGAACGGCATGAGCGAAGCGCCGTCGTTGTTCTTCCTGCTGTGGACGGCGCGCCGGGTGATCCGCTGGGTGGACACCGACGACGTCCACGACCTCGTCACCGCCGGCATCGCACTCGCCCTGGGCTTCCTCACCCGCTACGACCTGGGCGCGGCCGCGGTGATCACCGCAGTCTTCGTCGCCACCGTGACATATCGACGCCCGGATCGGACCCGACGTCGGGACCGCGCGCTGATCGACGCCGGACTGGTGCTCCTGCCCGCGGCCGCAGCCTTCGTGGTCTGGTCACTCACCAGTTGGATCATCAACGGCGAACTGCTCGCCCAGTTCACCTCCGAGTACGGCAACGCGGCGATCATCGCCGAATCGGGCGGCAGCGGCTCGTCCTCCCTCGGGTCGGCGCTCGGCTTCTCGTTCACCGAGATGTTCCTGCTGGCCCCGCTCCTTCCCGTGCTGTTGGCCGTCGTCGCAGTGTGGCGGTGGCGACGACGCCGCCTCCGCCCCCTGGTGGCAGCCATCGTCGCCGGTGGCGCGGTCCTCGCCTTCCAGACCTCGACCTACGCGCTCGGCTCCACCTTCGGCTTCCTGCGCTTCTATCTCGCGGTGGTGCCGCTGATGGCCACCGTCGCGTTGCTCGCCGTGCCCGAACGCCGCACCGTGCCGCACCGTCGTCTCGGACACGACGCCCAAGTGCCGCCCCTCTTACCGCCCGGTCGCCACCGGCTGCGGTCGGCGGCTGCGGCGGCACTCGCCGCGGTCACCATGGTGGCGGCGATCGGCGTCACCGCGGTCGGGATCACCTCGCCCCGGTACGCGCCGCAGGAGTTCGCGCTCGCCACCATCGTCCACCCGCAGCCCGACTCGGTGGACCCGGTGCACCTCGACGCCCGCACAGTGGCCCGGTCGTTCTCCACCGAACGCCAACTCGCCGAGTACCTCGACGCCCTCGACCTCCCCGACGGCGCGGTGCTCACCGATACCGTCTACGGGTTCGCGGTGGTGGCCAGGTCGGCCCGACCCAGCCAGTTCGTCATCCCGTCCGACCAGGACTTCGCGGAGATCCTCAACGATCCCGCACGGTACCGCGTCCAATATCTGCTCAGTGTGCCCAACACCGGGCGCGGACGCTCGGACGCGCTCAACCTCCGCTACCCGACGCTGTACGAGAACGGCGCCGACGTGGGCGTCCTCACGCTGGAGGCGCCCAATCAGGGAGCGGACCTCCCGGACTGGCGGATCTATCGCGTCCTACCCCGCCAGGTCGAGCTCCCGTGAGACGCGCAGCTGCCGGCGACCTGTTCGTCGTCGTCGTCGCGGTGATCGCGCTCGCCGTCGGCGTCGTCGTTCGCGGCGACGATCGGCCGACGACCACCGAACCGGTCGCCGCGGTCACCGTCGACAGCACTCGACTGTTGCTCGACGGTGAGCCCTGGTGGCCGGTCGGCTACAACGCCTACCAGCTCACCACCGACTGGTCGCTCAATGTCGGCTGCGGCGCGCAAGTGAACCTGGACGAGTACTTCGGCGCTCTCCCAGCACGTTCGCTGACCCGATTCGCGCTCCTCGCGCCGTCGACGGTCCGCTCCGACGACGGCACCATCGACTACGCCGCCGCCGACGCGGTGTTCGCGGCGGCCGCCCGTCACGACCAGTTGGTGCTGCCCGTCCTGGCGTCCGGCGACGGCGCCTGCGACGGTGAGACCGTCAAAGACATCGACTTCTATCGGGGGCAGTGGCGTACCCGGCAGGCCAGCGCGCACGGCAGCTACGCCGACTGGGTGCGCACGGCGGTGCAGCGCTGGCACGACGCTCCCGCTCTGGTCGGCTGGACGGCGGTCGGCGAGCCCGAGCCCGTGACCTGCCTCGACGCCGCATGCACCGCACCGAGCGGCCGGACCTGTGCACCAGACGCAGCCGAGGTGCTGCGCACCTTCTACGACGACGTCGGTGCGCTGATCGACGAGATCGATCCCGACCACCTCATATTCGCCGGCCTGCTGGGCGGTGACCAGTGCGGCAGCGCGGGCCCGGCCTACGCGAACCTCGGCGCGTCCCCGGGGATCGACGTCCTCGAGTATCACCTGTACCCCACCGATGCCCTGGTCCCCGTCGACGCACGACTGCCCGCTCGCATCGAGATCGCGAAGGACGTGCACAAGCCGCTGCTGGTCGCCGAGGTGGGTATCGAGGCCGGATCGTGCCGTCCCCTGGCCCAACGCGCAGATCTGCTTCGCGCGCAGATCGACACGGCCCGCGATCTCGGCGGCGCGGGCGCTCTCGTGTGGTCGTACGTGCCCGACCCGCGCCCCTCCGAATGCACCTACGACATCGGTCCGGGCGACCCGCTGTGGCCCCGTCTGAACTGACAGCTCAGCCCTCGGTGGCGGCCGGCGGAATCCGGTAGACGCGCTGCGCGTTCTCGGCGAACAGGTGGGCAAGCAGGTAGTCGCCACGCGGACCCAGGACGTCGAGCAGCGCGCCGACGGTCACGCCGATCGTCGCGTTGTGACTGTCCAGCGGCGCATTGGAGCCGAAGATCACCCGCTCGGGACCGAAGCGGTCCACCACGTGCAGCACCAGCGGCCCGATCATGTCGGCCAGGATGCGTTGCCCGCCGATGTTCCCCGCCTTCTCGTCGCCGTAACCGAGGAGTTGCGAGGCGATACCGCTGATCTTCACCAGCACGTTCGGCCGAGCCGCGAGCATGGCCATCCGCTCGCGCCACAGGCTCAGGATGTCCGCCCGCGCGGCGGCCGTCGCGCCCGTCGAACTGCCGATGGGCCCGAAGACGCCGACCGGCAGCCCCAGGTGCTCGACGACGATCGTGGTCTCCGGGAACTCCGAGGCCAGGTCGGCCAGTTGCGCCAGTTCGTGTGAGTAACACAGGGATTCGAAGATCAGCCCGCGCTCGGCGAGCCGGGCGAAGGCCTTCCGGAAGATCGGCGAGCCGAGCGCATCCGGTTCGGTGGACCAGTCGCGCACCAGCGGGTCCGGATGCCGTCCCCAGCGCAGTCGCACGCCGCGGATCAAGCTTTCCTCGTCGTCGAGCACCGTGCGCACACCCAGTCCGGCGACGCGTTCGTCGCCGGGGACGATCAGTCCGCCCAGTGCGGGCGACGGGGCGCCGTAAGACAGCTCCCGCAGGGTGCGCATGTCTTCAGCGATCGCTTCGGGCGCCTCATTGATCGACACCCGCCGCCGCCACTGCGCGTCCACCGGCAGCACCGCAGCGACCGGAACTCCGGCCACCGAGGCCAGTCCCGCCGTGTCGCGCACATACTCGCGCATCTGATAGCGCGCAGACAGCAGACCCGGGCCCGCGACTCCGCTGAGACTCTGCTCATCGGCGATCCGGGTGGCCAAGCGCACGAGCGGATCGGGCAGCGCGCGCAGAATCGGCGTCGGCACCCGGCCGATGCGCGGCAGACCCCACGGCGGTCTCCGCGGATCGAAGAAGTTCACATGAGCGTCCACGATCCCCGGTACACGTCCAGCCAAGGTCGCCACCCTTTTCAGCGTGCCACATTCGCGTGCGCGGCGCGCGCCGACGGCACGACGAGACCGACCGGACTACTCTGTGTAGTCGACTGTGTGACGTCGATGCGAGCGACGCCGAGGGGCGATGCCGACGGTGCCCGGGAAGGAGCGAAGGACGTGAGCGGAGCAACTCCACCGGTGCTGCACCGGCTGCGGGACCTGATTGACGCGGACCGAGACGGCTTCGCGCAGAAGGTCTTTGCGCGATTCTTCGGCAACTCGCCGGAGTTGCGCGACCTGTTCCCCGCGCACATGAGTCACGTCCGCGAGGCCTTCGTCGACGTTCTCGACCACGTGCTCGACGTACTTCCCGGCGACTCCGGGCACGAGGAGCTCATCGAACTGCTCGCGCAGCTGGGGCGGGACCACCGCAAGTATGGGGTCACCGACGCCCACTACAACCAGATGGCGCAGGCGCTGGTCACCGAGTCCGCGCGGCTGCTCGGCACCGAGTGGAACACCGAATCCGCCGAGACCGTGGCCCAGGGCATGCTCCTGACCACCGGCGTGATGCGCGGCGCCGCGCAGACGGTGGAGGGCCCGGCCACCTGGCGGGCGCGCGTGGTGCAGAAGTTCACCATCAACCGCGAGCGCGCCGTGATCCGCCTGGTGGCCGTCGATCCGATGCCGCCGTTCCACTCCGGCCAGTACCTGGAGACGCAGATCCCGCAGTGGCCGCACGTGTGGCGCAACCTGTCGCCCGCGATCCCGCCGAACGACGCCGGCGAGCTCGAGTTCCACGTGCGCGCCGTGCCGGGCGGTGCGTTCAGCGCCGCCGTCGTGGCCGAGACCGCACCCGGCGACGTGTGGACCTTCGCGCAGTCGCACGGACGGCTGCGCATCGACCGCGACCGGCCCGTGCTGATGGTGGCCGGCGGCACCGGACTGGCCCCGCTGCGCGCCCTGCTCCTGGAGATGGCGCGTAGGGCCGACACCCCGCCCACGCATCTCTTCTACGGGGCGCGCTTCCCGGGCGAGCTGTACGACCTCGCCATGCTGCGCGAACTCGCCACCACCAACCCGTGGCTCACCCTCACCGGCGTGGTCGAGGAGCCGACCGATCCCTGGTGGATCAGCGGCGCCGTGGACCCCAGTCAGTGGGGCGTGTCGATCGCCCGCGGCAAGGTCGGCGACGTCGCCGCGCGGTACGCCGACTGGTCCGACCGCCAGGTGCTCATCGCCGGGCCGCCGGACATGGTGATCTCCACCAAGCTGCGGCTGCGGCTGGCGGGGGTGCCCAGCGATCGGATGCACCACGACCCCGTCGCTCAGCACTGACGCGACGGGGCCGTGAATAGCAGTCGTGGTGGGCCGACCGATTACTCGGCTCGACGACGACGCGGCTGCCAGAGCACCACGGAGCTCGAACGCTCCACGTGCACCAACTCGCCGGGCGGACGCCCACGACCTGCGCCGTGCGCGGTCAGCACCTCCACCTCGCGGTGCAGTGCCGCCACCTGGTCGCTCAGCTCGATGATCCGTTTGATGCCCGCCAGGTTCACACCCTCGTCCTGCGACAACCGCTGGATCTCCCGCAAGCGATCGACGTCGCCCTGCGAGTAGCGACGACCGCCGCCCCGGGTCCGTTTCGGGGTCACCAGGCCGAGCCGGTCGTAGGTGCGCAGGGTCTGCGCATGCATGCCGGCGAGTTCGGCGGCCACCGAGATCAGGAAGGTGGCCGAGTCCGGAACCGACGGGCTCTCACGCACCGGCCGCTGCGGCGTCGAGCCGGCGCGTTCGCTCTTGCTCTCGCGCATACCCGATCACCGCCCCCAGCCCGCCCGAGGATCGAAGCCCGCGGCCTGCTCGGCTGCGGCATAGGCCTTCATCGCCTCCACCGCGGAGTCGTCGAGCTTCGGCGGTACCGCGACCTTCACGGTCACCAGCAGGTCGCCCACGCCACCGGCCCGCTTCGGCACGCCGCGGCCCTTGAGCCGCAACGTCCGGCCGTCGGCGGTGTTCGGCGGAATCTTCACGCCCACCGAACCGTCGAGCGTCGGCACCGACACCGTGGTGCCCAGCACCAGTTCCGAGATGCTCACCGGCAGTTGCAGTTTCAGGTCGTGCCCGCTGCGAGTGAACAGCCGGTCCGGCGTGATGTGCACGGTGACGTACAGGTCGCCCGACGGAGCGCCGCGGCGTCCGGCCTCACCCTGACCGGTCAGCCGGATGCGCTGGCCGTCCTCGACGCCGACCGGGATCTTCACGTTGATGGTGCGCGGTCGGACCTGCACGCCGCTGCCGGAGCAGTCGGCGCACGGCTCGTCGATCTTGGTGCCGGTGCCCTGGCACTCGGGATCGGGCTCGGCGAAGCCGAAGTGTCCCTGGTCCCGCTGCAGGAAACCGGTGCCGTTGCACGAGGTGCAGGTGCGCGGGCTGGTGCCCGGCTTGGCGCCGCTGCCGTGACACGTGGTGCACGGCGACGGGCTGGTCACCCGCAGGCTGATCGTGTTGCCCTTGACCGCATCGCGGAAGGCGAGGGTGGTCTCGGTCTCCAGATCGTTGCCGCGGCGCGGTCGCTGCGGTTGCTGCTGGCGCGTTCGGGAACGTGATCGGCCGCCTCCGCCGAAGATGTCGCCGAAGTCGAAGCCGCCCATGCCGGCGCCGCCGCCCGCACCGCCGAACAGGTCACCGAGGTCGAAGCCCCCGGCACCGCCGGTGGTGGTGTAGCCGCCACCGCCGAATCCGCCGGCCCCGTCGCCGCGGAATCGTCCGCTGGCCATGAGCGCGCGCGCTTCGTCGTACTCCTTGCGCTTCTCCGCGTCCGACAGGACGCTGTTGGCTTCGGAGACCTTCTTGAAACGTTCTTCGGCTGCGCTGTCACCGGGATTCCGGTCCGGGTGCAGCTGTGCCGCCAACTTCCGGTAGGCCTTCTTGATGTCACTGGCCGAAGCGTCCGAAGCGACGCCCAGATCGGAGTAGAAGTCACGGTCGAGCCATTCTCGTTGCACCGCCACTCTTCGTCACCTCCTTGGTTCTCCCTAGTTCTTCTAGTTTCTTCGAATGTAGTGCTGCGCGTCCGGCTGTGGGCCGGACGGAAAGTCTGTGTCTGTGCGGCGACCACCGCGGGACCGGCGCAATCTCTCGCTGCCGGTCCCGCGTGGCGCGCTAGGCGTCGCCCGCGGTCGGGGCGGCGCTGGGGGCGGCGTCGGTGACGGTCACCATCGCGTGGCGAATCACCTTGTCGCCCAATCGGTATCCGGCGCGGTACACCATGCCGAGGACCAGTTCCGAGCCGGTGGCATCGTTCTGGATCGCTTCGTGCAGCTCCGGATCGAAGGCGTCGCCCGGTTCCCCGAACTTCACCAGTTGCTCGCCCGCCAGGACCTCGCCGAGCTTGTCGGCGAAGGCCTTCAGCGGCCCGTCGACGAGATCGCCGTGCTCACGTGCACGATCGAGGTCGTCGAGAATGGGCAGCAGCTTGTCGACCAGCTTCGCTCGCCCGCTCGCTGCCGCCTGCGCGAACTCCTCGGCACTGCGCCGACGGAAGTTCACGAACTGGGCCCGCTCGCGCTGCAGCGCCTCGGTCAACTCCGCCACCTGCGGATCGTCTACCGCCTCCGCGGCGGGAGCCTGCTCGGCTCCCGTCGCGGCTGCGGCCTCGTCAGTCACGGCGTCGACGGTGGGGTCGTTCTCGCCCGCGCCGCCCGGCTGCGTCACTTCTGCTCGTCCGCAGGGTCTTCCACGACCTCGGCGTCGACGACGTCGTCGTCGTTACCGCCCGTGGCGCCTGCTGCGGCGTCGCTGCCGGCTTCGGACTCAGCGTTGGCGTAGATCGCCTGACCCATCGCCTGCGAGCGCTCCGAGAGCTTCTCGATCGCGCTGCGGATGGCTGCCGAGTCGGTGCCCTTGAGGGCTTCCTTGGCTTCGTCGACCGCCGCCTTGACGTCGGTGACGACCTCCGCCGGAACCTTGTCCTCGTTGTCCTTCAGCACCTTCTCGGTCTGATTGACCAGCGACTCGGCCTGGTTGCGGGTCTCGGCCTCCTCGCGACGCTGACGGTCTTCCTCAGCGTGCAGCTCGGCGTCCTTGACCATGCGGTCGATCTCGTCCTTGGACAGACCGGAGCCGTCCTGGATCCGGATGCTGTTCTCCTTGCCGGTGCCCTTGTCCTTCGCGGTGACGTGCACGATGCCGTTGGCGTCGATGTCGAAGGTCACCTCGATCTGCGGGACGCCCTGCGGGGCAGGTGCGATGCCGCCCAGCTCGAAGCTGCCGAGCAGCTTGTTGTGGGCCGCGATGTCGCGCTCACCCTGGTACACCTGGATCTGCACCGACGGCTGGCTGTCTTCGGCCGTGGTGTAGGTCTCCGAGCGCTTGGTCGGAATGGTGGTGTTGCGCTCGATCAGCTTGTGCATCACGCCGCCCTTGGTCTCGATACCGAGGGACAGCGGGGTCACGTCGAGCAGCAGCACGTCCTTGACCTCGCCGCGCAGCACGCCGGCCTGCAGGGCAGCGCCCACGGCGACGACCTCGTCCGGGTTCACACCCTTGTTCGGCTCGCGACCGTTGGTCAGATCCTTCACCAGCTCCGAGACGGCGGGCATCCGGGTGGAGCCGCCGACCAGGACCACCTGGTGGATGTCGTCGATCTTGATGCCGGCGTCGGCGATGACCGCCTCGAACGGCTTGCGGCAGCGATCCAGCAGGTCCTGGGTGATCTTCTGGAACTCGCTACGCGAGAGGGTCTCGTCCAGGAACAGCGGGTTCTTGTCCGCGTCGACGGTGATGTACGGCAGGTTGATCGTGGTGCTCTGCGAGGCAGACAGCTCGATCTTGGCCTTCTCCGCAGCCTCACGCAGACGCTGCATCGCCATCTTGTCCTTGGTCAGGTCCATGCCGGAGCTGGCCTTGAACTTCTCGACGAGCCATTCCACGACACGCTCATCCCAGTCGTCGCCGCCCAGCTCATTGTCGCCGGAGGTCGCACGGACCTCTACGACGCCGTCGCCGATCTCCAGGAGGGAGACGTCGAAGGTGCCTCCACCGAGGTCGAAGACCAGGATGGTCTGCTCGTTGCCGCCCTTGTCCAGGCCGTACGCGAGAGCCGCAGCGGTGGGCTCGTTGACGATACGGAGCACCTCGAGGCCGGCGATCTGGCCGGCTTCCTTGGTGGCCTGACGCTGCGCGTCGTTGAAGTAGGCCGGCACGGTGATGACGGCTTCGGTGACGTCCTCGCCCAGGTAGGCCTCGGCGTCGCGCTTGAGCTTCATCAGCGTACGAGCGCTGATCTCCTGCGGGGTGTACTTCTTATCGTCGATCTCCACCGACCAGTTGGCGTCGCCCATGTGGCGCTTCACCGAGCGGACGGTGCGGTCGACGTTGGTGACGGCCTGGTTCTTGGCGGGCTGGCCCACCAGGACCTCGCCGTTGCGCGCGAAAGCGACGACGGACGGCGTGGTGCGCGAACCTTCCGCGTTGGTGACGACGACGGCTTCGCCACCTTCCAGCACCGCGAGTGCGGAGTTGGTGGTGCCGAGGTCGATTCCGACAGCACGTGACATGTGTGTTCCTCCTCGTTCCGGCTCAGCGAGCCGCTTGTCTTTTCCGGCCTGACGGCCTGTGGTCTGCAAATCCAATCTGCGAAACCTCAGTGCCTCACACTCAACTGATAGTCGCGGGATCCGAACCCGTCAACCTTAGTTGAGTCTGCAACACTCAGGTTTCTCGATCGGTTCAACCTCCCACCGGCCACCGTTGTTCCCAGAGTTGAGCCTTTCCGACTGAGGTTTATCGTGATCCTGGTCACCCGACCACGGGCTGCGTGGGCCATCTGCGTCGATGGGATGATGAGGAAGGCAAGACGTGACGCGTACCGGCCGCGACCGCGCGGCCGACAACGAAGGAGCAGCCATGTACCTGGCCACCATCCGCCTGGGCGACACCACGCGTGCAGTCAAACGCATCGAGCGCGACGGCCAGACGCAACTGATCGATCTCGGCTACCCCGACGTGCGGGCAGTGCTCGAGGATCCCGAAGGTCTGACGAGGGCCGCGGCCGTCGTCGACGGCACCGTGTACGCGGCCGGCGCCGCCGACTTCGCACCGCCGGTGGTGGACCCGGGCAAGGTGGTCTGCGTGGCCCACAACTACGGCGAGCACTTCAACCTCCTCGGCCTGAGGGTGCCCGAGCATCCGCGCCTGTCCACCAAGTTTTCCAGCGCCCTCATCGGGCCGAACGACCCGATCGTCGTGCCGTCCGATTCGCACGCCCTCGACCCCGCCGTGGAACTGACCATCATCATCGGCAAGTCCGTCCGCCACGCCGACGACGACGAGGCGGCCGCCGCCATCGCCGGATTCACCGTGCTCAACGACGTCGCCGACCGCAGCCTGGCGTTCGAGACCGACGAGTGGGCGCTCGGCGACGCGTGGGACCGCTCCACCCCGATGGGCCCCTACGTGGTGACTCCGGAAGAACTGTCCGGCGGCATCCGCCCGACGCTGACGCTGTCCACCCGTGTCGACGACACCGAGGTACAGACCGGCGACACCGCTGACCTGCACTTCGATCCGGTGCACGTGGTGCGCCGCGTCTCCCGCTTCATGCAGCTCTCCCCCGGCGACGTCATCGCGACCGGCAGCCCGGTGACGCCCGTGCACCGGCACGGGGCCGACGCCCACTTGAAGCCCGGCCAGGTGGTGGTCGCCGCCATCGACGGCATCGGCGAGTGCCGCAACACCGTCGTCGCACAATGACCGGCCACGTCAGCTACGAGGTGCGCGGGCAGGTCGCGCACGTCCGACTGAACCGGCCGGAGAAGCTCAACGCCCTCACCCTGGACATGATCGACGAGTTGGCTCGCCTCGCCGACCGCGCGGCCAAGGACCGGTCGCTGCGCGCCGTGGTGATCGCCGGCGAAGGATCGTCGTTCAGTTCCGGGCTCGATTTCGCCTCCACGGCCGACCAGCGCGGCCGGATCGTGCGGGCGCTGGTCCCCAAGCGCCGCTCGGCCGCCAACAACTTCCAGGCGGCGGGCTGGGCCTGGCGCTCGGTTCCGGTCCCGGTGATCGCGGTGGTCAGCGGCCATTGCTACGGCGGCGGCCTGCAGATCGCACTCGGCGCGGACTTCCGGTTCGCCACGCCCGACGCCGACTTCTCGATCATGGAATCCCGCTGGGGCCTGATCCCCGACATGTCGCTGTCGGCGAGCATCGCTCAGCTCACCTCGATCGACGTCGCCAAGCGCCTCACCATGACCGGCGAGAGGTTCGACGCCGCGCAGGCACTGGAGTGGGGCCTGGTCAGCGGGGTGTCCGACGATCCGTTCGCAGCCGCCGACGAGCTGATCGCGGCGATCTCGCAGCGGTCGCCGGACGCGGTGGCCGCGTCCAAAGCCCTGTTCGAGCAGACCTGGTACAACGGCTCGCGCCTGTCGTTCCCGGTGGAGCAGGCCCTGCAGGTCCGCCTGCTGACCGGCCGCAACCACACCGCCGCCCGCAAGGCCGGCATGGCCAAGACCGCCCCCGTTTTCACCGACCGCCAGTTCTGAGTTCTCGACGTGAGCATCCGGAAAGCCTTCGACACCGACACGACGTCGGCCTGGGACCGCGTGTTCCCGGCCACCGCTTGGCGGAGCCGGGACGACGACGATCCCGTCGGCGCACTCTGGCGCGGCGCGCAGATCTTCCGGATGCTGGGTTTCCTGTACGCGCTCAGCTTCAACATCACGATCAACGACGAGCTGTCCCGCCCGGCCGTGGCGTGGGTGCTCTTCATGCTCCTCACCGGCGTCAACTTCCTGCTGGCCGCCGGTTATCTCCTGGGCCCCGGGCGACGCTGGTGGTGTATCGGCGCGGAGTTCGCCGTGTTCATCGCCGCGATGCTCTCCACCTTCCTCGTCGCCGACGACGCCTGGATCGCGAACAACCAGACGTGGCCGACCACCCTGTGGGCCGCGAGCGCACTACTGTCGGCGGCGGTGCTCGGCGGCACGTGGGCGGGCGCGCTCGGCGGCCTGCTGATCGGCGTGACCAATTTCGTGGTCAAGGGCGAAGTGTTCATCAACATGGGCAACCCGACGTTCCTGCTGATGGTGGTGGCCGGCATGGCGCTGGGCCTGGCCGCGTCCCGCGCTCGCATCACCCACGCCCAACTCGCCGTCGCGGTCCGGGTGGCCACCCGGGCGCAGGAGCGCGATCGTTTGGCCCGGCACGTGCACGACGGCGTGCTGCAGACCCTCGCCCTGATCTCGCGACGCGGGCAGGAGATCGGCGGTGCCACCGCGGAGCTCGCCGAACTCGCGGCCACGCAGGAGTTGCGCCTCCGTCGACTCATCGCCGAAAGCCCCGTCGACGGCCCCGTCCCGCCGACCGGCACCCTCGACCTGGGACCCGCGCTGCGCGCCCTGGCCGACGAAACCGTCTCGGTGAGCACCCCCGCCGATCCGGTGGTGGTGCACGCCGACACCGGCGCGGAGCTGCTGGCCGCGGTCCGCAACATCCTGAACAACACCGCCCTGCACGCGGGTGCCGAGGCGCGCAGCTTCCTGCTGCTCGAAGACCTCGACGACGAAGTGGTGGTGAGCGTTCGGGACGACGGCTGCGGTATCGCGCCCGGCCGACTCGAGGAGGCCGCCGCGCAGGGCCGGATGGGCATCAGCCGATCCATCATCGGGCGGGTGGAATCGCTCGGCGGCTCGGTTTCGCTGAAATCCGCCCCCGGCGCGGGCACAGAATGGGAACTGACCGCACCGACCGGGTGCACGAGTTCCGCCGCACGGAAGGACACCACCTCATGACCGATACCGCTCCGATCCGAGTGATGGTGGTCGACGATCACCCGATGTGGCGCGACGGCGTCAGCCGCGACCTCACCGACGAGGGCTTCGACGTCGTCGCCAGCGCCGACTGCGTGGCACGCGCCGTCGAGGTCGCGCGGGCGGTGACCCCCGACGTGATCCTCATGGACATGCATCTGCCCGACGGCACCGGCACCCAGGCCACCGCCGGCGTGCTCGCGGTGTCCCCGAAGTCGCGCATCCTGGTCCTGTCGGCGTCGGAGGAACGCGACGACGTCCTCGACGCGGTGAAGGCCGGGGCCACCGGCTACCTGGTCAAGAGTGCCCGCCGCCCCGAACTGGTCGCCGCCGTGGAGGCCACCGCCGCCGGACAGACCGTCTTCACGCCGGGCCTGGCCGGACTGGTGCTCGGCGAGTACCGACGGCTGGCCAAGGAGCCGACGCCGGAGGCGCCCGCCCTCACCGAACGGGAGACCGAGGTCCTGCGCTGGGTGGCCAAGGGCCTCAGCTCCAAGCAGATCGCCGAACGACTGCACCTGAGTCCGCGCACCGTCGAGAACCACGTCGGCGCCGCCCTCCGCAAACTCCAGCTCGGCAACCGTGTCGAACTGGCCCGCTACGCCCTGGAAAACGGCCTTTCCTGACCTCCCGTAGCACCATCTGCGCAGATCAGGGCGCTTCCACCTAGGTAAACTAGGTAGTTCTGCGCATGCCCCGGCGGCGGTCGCGAATCAGACTTATCGGTATGAGCGCAGCCAACGACCCGATGGCCGCCGTCGCATCGATCAACGACGAGCTGGCAGACATCGCCACCCGTCTCACTCGGGTCACCGCTCGGGTCGCCGCCTTGACCGACGGTCTCGCCGCCTCCGCGCTCACCGATTCTCCCCAGGCTTCTGCCGATGCCGCCGTGCCGGCCGCTGTCGACTCCGCCCGGCGCCAGGCTCCGGAACCCGCTGCCGTTCTCGCTCCCCCGGTACGCCCGGTGCCGCCGAAGAACCGCGCCATGGCCCCTCCTGTCACCGCCCCGCCTGTCACCGCCCCGCCGGTCGGCGTGCCCCAACTGCAGTACGCCACCGCGCACACCGGCTTCGCCGCTCCGCAGTATCAGCCCGCCCCGTTCCCCGCGCCGCTGCCGGCTCCGCCGCGCACTCCGGCCGCGCCGAACCGTCTCACCGCGGCCGGTGCCGGGGGCCAGCTCGGCAAGATCCTGGCCTTCGCCGGTGTCGCCATCACCTTGATCGGCGTGGTGCTGCTCCTCGTCCTCGCCGCCCAGGCCGGTCTGCTCGCGCCGCAGGTGCGGGTGACCGGCGGAGCGGTCCTGGCCGCGGCGCTGGTCGGCGCAGGCATCGTCGTCGGCCGGTCCCCGGCCAAGCGGTCGGCGGCTGCCGCCCTCGCCGCCACCGGCATCGCCACCGCGCTGTTCTGCGTGCTGGCGGCGACGAACATCTACCACTGGCTGCCGGCCCTCGCCGCACTCGTGTTGACCGGCATGATCGCCGCGGGCGGCTTCGTCTTGGCCCGCCAGTGGGACAGCCAGCCGCTCGGCCTCGCCGTCGGCGTCGGTCTGGTGCTGTTGGCCCCGTTCCTGGCCGACGGCGACGACGCGGTGCTGCTGGCGTTCCTGCTGGTCTACGCGGCGGCCACCCTGGCCGTCCAGATCGGTCGCGACTGGCCCGCACTGTTCGCGGTCAACACCGCGGCGACGGCCGTTCCGCTGGTGCTGCTGCTCAGCCGCGGCGGCGACGCGTCGGCCACCGCCTTCCTGATCGGCGCCGCCGCAGCGTTCGTCCTCGCGATCGCCTCGGCGATCGTCTTGCTCCGCAGTTCGGGCGCACCGGTCGCACTCGCGCTGACCAGTTCGGTGCCGCTGCTGCCGATGCTCGGCGCCGACGCCGTTCTCGCCACCACCCCCGCCGCCCTGCTGTGGGCCGGCGTCGCGGCGGTCCTGATCACCCTCACCGTGGCCGGTTCCCTGGTGCCCGGCAGCACGCTCGGCACCCGCACCGTCTGGCTGGCCGGCGCGGCTGTCGCCGGTGTCGCCATCGTGGCGATCCTCGGCGGCGCCGACGCTCTGCAACTCGGCTTCCTCGGGGTAGCACTGGCCCTCGGACTGGGATCCCGCTTCGACGCGGAGCTCACCTCGTCGTACCGGATCATCGGCACCGTAGCGTTGGGCGCCGGACTCCTGTCGATCGCACCCCAGGCGGCGATGGCCCTGAGCGACGCCGACTGGCTGGGCGCTGCGCACCGCACCCAGGTGTTCACGGCCGCCGTGCTGGCGCTGGCCGCACTGGCCGCACTCGGTTGGTCGTGGGTCCGCGGGGCGCGCGGTTCGGAATCGACCGTGATCGCCTGCGTCGGCGGCCTGATCGCGCTCGCCCTGATCAACGTCCTCTGCGTCGCCGCGGCCGCCGTCGTCACCGACGGCAGCGACGCCGGGTTCCGCAGCGGCCACCTCGCCGCGACGGTCATCTTCGCCGCCGCCGGAGCGGCCGCACTGATATGGGCGCGCCGCCTGCGCGGCACCAACCGCGCCCTCGCACTGACCGCCGGGCTGCTGGTGCTGGCGACCGCGGTCGCGAAGCTGTTCCTGTTCGACCTGTCGGCGCTCGACGGCATCTTCCGCGTCGCCGCCTTCATCCTCGTCGGCCTGGTTCTCCTCGGACTCGGCGTGGCCTACGCCCAGACCCTGGACGACGATCCGTCGTCGATCCGCCCGTCCTCCCTCGAGGATCCCCCGACCGGGCCCATCCCGGTCGCCCCCATTCCGGTTTCGGTGACACCGCAAAAACACCGCTGAGGGGTCGTTGATGGCCGGCCCTCCCATTCGGGAGGACCGGCCATCACGTGTTTCTACGCCCTATTCGGGGCGTGGCCTACCAGTCCTCTTCGTCGAAGACGACCATGCCGCGGATATTGTTGCCCTCCAGCATGTCGTCGTAGGCCCGGTTGATGTCCTCCAGCTTGTAGGTCTGGGTCACCAGGTCGGCCAGGTTCAGCTGGCCCGCGCGGTACTCGTTGAGGAGCTTGGGCACCTGGGTGCGCGGTCCGGCGCCGCCGAAGATCGCGCCCTGCACGCGCTTCTGCAGCAGCGTCAGCTCGAACAGGTTCAGCTTCACGTCCATGGCCGCGTAGTCGCCCATGCCGACCACGACGACCTGTCCGCCCTTGCCTGCCATCGCCATCGCGGGCGCGATGTACTCGCCCTTCATCTCGCCGACGGTGAGCACCACCGTGTTGGCCATCGTGCCCCAGGTGAGTTCACCGACCACCGGGAGCGCCGCCTCCATGGACTCGAAGACGTGGGTGGCGCCCAGCTTCTCGGCCATGTCGCGCTTGAACTTCACCGGGTCCACCGCGATCACGTGGCGCGCACCCGCGGCCTTGGCGCCCTGCACCGAGTTGATACCGACACCGCCGATCCCCACCACCACCACGGTGTCGCCGACCTTGGAGCCGCCGATCTCGGTGGCCGAGCCCCAGCCGGTGGCCACGCCGCAGCCCAGCAGGGCGGCCTCGCGCAGGGGAATGTCGTCTTCGATCTTCACCAGCGACGCCTGGTTCACGGTGATGTACGGCGAGAAAGTGCCGAGCAAACACATCTGGGTGAGTCCGGTGCCGTCGGCGGTACTGACGCGGTGGGTCTTGTCGGCGATCGACAGACCTGTGAGCAATCCGGCACCTTCGTCGCAGATGTTCTGCTGACCACGCGAGCACGGACCGCAGACGCCGCACGCCGGGATGAACGCGGTCACCACGTGATCGCCCTCCGCGAACCGGGTCACGCCCGGGCCCACCTTGACCACGATGCCAGCGCCCTCGTGTCCACCGACCACCGGGAACGGCGCCGGACTCTGGCCCGTGCGCAGGTGGTGGTCGGAGTGGCACAACCCGGAGGCCACGAGCTTGACCTGCACTTCGCCGGCCACCGGATCGCCGAGTTCCACCTCCTCGATCTGCCACTCTTCGTTCACTCCGTGCAGAACTGCGGCCTTGGTCTTCATTCGCACTTCCTCATCGTCGATACCGGGATCGTTCGGGCGGACTCCGCCGCCTTCCTCGATGGTGGCCCGTAGTATTCGAACGCGAGCCCGATTCACAGAATCGGCGGTGCCCGAGATGCCCGACCACGGCGCGGGGATGCGGGAATAGGGCCCGGATGTGTCTACATTGGGGAGCCGTGGCAGCGAAACACAGGAGAGCACTGGCGACGGAACCGCCGACGCCGAACGAAGACGCGGCCACCGGCAACACTTCCGGCTATCGCCTCGATCTCGACGGCCTCCGGGGCGTCGCGATCTTCCTCGTCGCCGTCTTCCACGTCTGGTTCGGCCGAGTCTCCGGCGGCGTCGACGTCTTCCTGACCCTCTCCGGTTACTTCTTCATCGCTTCGCTGCTCAAGCACGTCACCAACTCGACGTCGCCGTCGGTCAGCTGGAATCGGGCCGTCAATCCGTGGCGGCGCCTCAAGCGACTGCTCCTGCGCCTGATCCCCGCACTGTTCCTGCTGCTGGCCTTCGCCGCGGCGATGATCTGGTGGATCATGCCCACCACCCGCTGGGGACCGCTGGGCGAGGAGATCGTCGCCTCGGCGCTGTACTACCAGAACTACCTGCTGGCCTTCTCCTCGCAGGACTACGGCGCCGCCGACTCCGCGGTGAGCCCGCTGCAGCATCTGTGGTCGATGTCCATGCAGGGCCAGTTCTTCGTCCTCACCCTGCTGGTCGCGCTCGCCCTCGGCGGCCTCCTCAAGCTCGGCGCCAAGCGCTGGGAGGTCCTGGGCCGTCGGAACACGGTGGCCTGGATCGTCGGCTTGGCCCTGCTCGGCGTGGCCGTCGTCTCGTTCGCCTGGGCCAACTACCGCCACGGCATCAACCAGCCGTTCAACTACTACGACACCGTCGCCCGACTCTGGGAGCCGCTCGTCGGCGGCCTGCTGGCCATCTGGATGCCGCGCCTGCCGATGCCGCAGTGGCTGCGCACCCTGCTGACCGTCGTCGGCGTCGCCCTGATCGCGACGTCGGGCATCTGGATCGCCGGCGTGGAGCAGTACCCGGGCGTCATGGCGTGGGTGCCCGTGGGCGCAACGCTGCTGCTGATCTGGGTCGGCTCGTCGCGCACCGCTCGTCATCCCGTCCCCGGCGCCGACCTGTCGCTCGGCGGCAAGGTCCTGGCCCACCCGTGGATCGTGTGGCTCGGTTCCATCGCCTACTCGCTGTACCTGTGGCACTGGCCCATCCTGATCTTCTACCTGACCTGGCGCTTCAAGGACCGGGTGTCGTTCCTCGAAGGCGCAGGCATCCTGCTCCTGTCGGTGCTGATCGCCTGGCTGTGCACCAAGTACATCGAGACGCCGCTGCGCTCCGGACGCGGCAAGGGCTTCAGCGTCCGCTACCGCCGGATCCTCGCGGTGATCGTGGTGGCGCTGACCGTCTTCGGCGGCACCAGCGCCGTCTACTGGCAGGCACGCGCCGCGTCGATGAAGGTCGACACCAGCAACCTGGACCCCCGCCTGTACCCGGGCGCCCGGGCGTTCATGGACGACGCCCCGGTGCCGGCGATCCCGCCGGTGCCGTCGCCCGAAGCCGCCAAGGAAGACTGGCCGCTGAGCCACGGCCCGCACTTCAGCAACTTCGGCGACCTCTCCGTGAAGGTCGGCGTGTACGGCGATCCGACCGCCACCCGGACCATCGCCGTGGTCGGCGGCTCGCATTCCGAGCACTGGATGACCGCGCTCGACGAGCTGGGCAAGCGGCACGGCTTCCGCGTCACCACGTACATGAAGGCCGGTTGCGCATTGAGCACCGAGGCCGTCGTCGAATACCAGGGCCGCAAGCTCACCGAATGCCAGGACTGGGTTCAGAAGGTCATGGACCAGCTCGCCGTCGACAAGCCGGAGATCGTGTTCACGACGAGTACCCGGCCCGTCCCCGGCGCCGCCCCCGGCGACTACGTGCCGCAGGGCTACCTGGACATCTTCGAGGAGTTCCGCGAGCGCGGGCAGAAGGTGATCGCCGTGCGCGATACGCCGTGGGGCATGGATCCGCCGATGGACCCGCCGGACTGCATCGCCGAGGGCCGCAGCCCCAACGTGTGCGGTGTGTCGCGCGACCGGATGCTGTCGCCGGTGAGCCCCACCGAGGAGATCGCCGCGGAGTTCCCGAACATGACGTTCATCGACTACTCCAACGCGGTGTGCAATGACACCTACTGCCCGGCCGTGGTCGGCAACATCCTGGTGTGGCACGACCGCCACCACCTGACCACCGCGTTCGTCCGCAGCCTGATCCCCTACCTGGAGCGGGACATCCAGCAGGCCACCGGCTGGTGGTGACCAGCGCCACAGCTCAACGGCGCAACACAGCTACCTGCCAGGTTCGCCTGTTAGCGTGACCGGCGAGCCTGCGGGCTCAGCTTGCTTATGACGACTACTGACGCCTTCACCCAGACCGCGCCGTCGCCCTCGGGGCCCACGGCCGGTGCGGTGACGGCATCGTCGTCGGACACCTCGACGCAGAAGCCGGCCACTACCAAACGGCCGTATCTGTTCCAGGTCGATCTGATTCGCGCGACGACGTTCGCGCTGGTGATCTTCGTCCACACGCTGACGCAGACCACCGACGAGCTGAACAACATCGGCACCAACAGCACGTCGCTGCTGTTCCATGCGACGCGAAACATCTTCTTCGCGCTCACCGGCTTCGTGCTGATGTACCAGTACCAGGGGCGCGAGGACTTCCGCGCCGTCTCGTTCTGGCGTCGGCGGATGAAGTTGGTGATCCTGCCGTACATCCTGTGGTCGGCGGTTTACTGGGTGATCATCGGGATGTGGGCCTGGGGTCGGCTCGACGAGGTGCCCCACAGTCTGGACGAATTCTGGCAGCAGCTGCGCTGGGGCACCGCGGGCTTCCACCTGTACTTCCTGGTCGTGATGCTGCAGGTGTACCTGCTGTTCCCGCTGATCCGGTGGCTGGTGCAGAAGACCCGCGGCCACCACGGCGCACTGCTGGCGACCAGTTTCGCGCTGCAGATCGCCGTGTTCGCGATCATCACCTACTGGACTCCGCCGGAGAGCTGGTCGAGCTGGTGGTGGCACCACTACGCCACGTTCGTGCCGTACCAGTTCTTCATCATCGCCGGCGCCGTCGCCGCCGCCCACCGCGCGCGGTTCGACGAGTGGATCACCGGCAAGGGCGGCTGGCTCGGCCTCGCGCTCGCCGGCACCGGCGCCTTCGCGGTCGGTCTGTACCTCTACGAGGCCTTCGTGAAGGGCACCGTCCACAGCAACGACAGCGCCTTCGCCGTCACCCTGCTGCCGTGGCTGGTCGTGGCCGCGCTCTCGATCTACGCGCTCGGCCGCCACTGGTCGGCGAACATCCGCCCGCGCGCACCGCGTTTCGCGAAGGCGGTGGCCTACGCGTCCAACCGCAGCTTCCCGGTGTTCCTGGTGCACGTGCTGGTGCTGTTCTTCCTGCTGCGACCGAAGACCGACGGCCAGCCCACGCTGGTGCACGCCCTCGGTCAGCCGTGGGGCACGATCGTCACCTACCTGCTGACCATCGGCATCTCGCTCGCCGCGGTGGAGGCGCTGCGGCGCGTGCCGGGTTCGATCTACCTGACCGGCCGCCCCCGCCTGCCCTTCCGCTGGCAGATCTGACCGACGCCAAAGGCGTTGAACATGGCGCGCGGGCGCGACAGTAGGGCTTCCCGGAAGTAATTACGCACCAACGACAGTCCGGTGCAGCCGTCGCACGGCGCGATCACCCCGGTCACGTCGATCCCCTCGGCCCGGCACAGTCCGACCGCTCGGCCGACATGGAAACCCTGGGTCACGATCAGTGCCCGCCGAACCCCGAACTCCTCCGCCGAACGACGACACGTGGCCGCCGTATTCATGCCGATCGGATCGTCGACGATTGCCACGGCCGGCACCCCGGCGGCCTCCAGGTAGGCACGCATGGTGCGGACTTCCCGGCCCGCGTCGTCACTGTCGTTGCCGGAGTTGAGGATTCGGTCCACCCGGCCGGCGCGGTAGAGCTGGACGGCGACGTCGAGCCGGTTACGCAGATAGGTTCCGGGCTCACCGTCGGCTGCCTTGGCCCCGAGCACGATCAGCGTGGTCGGCGCGCCCGCGGACAGATTCTTCGGTTCGACGACGCGCCCCCGCGCCGCGACCAACGACCACGTCGACGCCACCAGCACCACGAACGAGAGTGCCGTCGCACCCCACCACACCAGCATCGTCGGTCGAATCCTCACCCGCCCAACGGTAGTCGCGAGATGCGTTCGACCCGCTCGCGGTGTCGCGAGCGGGTCGAGCTGTCACTGCCTGCGGTCGGCAGACGACTAGCCGATCGACAGGAGATCTCCCGTACCACCGGGGGAGCCCGCGCCGCTGTCGCCGCCGAGGAGGTCAACGGCCGCGGGAGCGTTCGCACCCGAGTCACCGCCATCGTCAATGACCACAGGCTCCGGAGTCGACTCGACAGTCGAGGCCGGGGCCGGGGCACCGTCGACCTGTGCCGAGAGGGTCTCGGGAGCGGTGGCCGAAGCATTCGTCGTGGCGCTCGTGTCGTTCTGACCGAAGAGTCCGCCGAGGAAGTCCGGCAGATCCGACTCGACCTTCGGCGATCCGCCGTCGAACGAGATACGCACGAGATCGCTCTGGAACTGCGGAACGAACTTGCCGGCCATCAGGTCGATCAGCTCCGGAGGCAGCGGGAGCACACCGCCGAGCCCGGCCATCAGGTCAGCAAAGTTGTCTCCGAAGGGCGACATCAGGCCGACGTCGAAGGGATTCTTGATCGCGTACCAGGTCGGCTCCCCCTCGCCGGCACTATTCTGCTGGAAGATGAACAGGACGCTGGTGCACGACCCCTGACTCTTGCCGTCCTTGTCCGCGATGCTGGCCGTGCCGTAGAGCGCCGTGCAAACCACGTCCCTGTCGCCAAAAATAGTCGTCGTGGCCGTCGCGATACCGCCCAGTGCGGTCGCGTCAGCGCTGCCACCGCCGATAATGGGCATGGCGTTCGCGATCGCGATACCCAGCGGCAACGCCTGGGCAGTCGCGGTACCTGCGACCCCCAGCGCCAAGGCTCCGCCGAAGAGGGCATCAGCATTGGCCGTACCCTCCAAGGCCGCAATCGCGATCGCACCCGATGCGAAGTAGTCCGAGGACGCCGTCGCATTGCCGCCGAGGATCGCCAGCGCCGTGTTGTAGCCAGTGCCCGAAATGGTCGCAAAGGCCGGAACCAGCGTCACCGCGCCGAGCGGATCCTGAACCGGCACTGCAATTGCGCCGTTCAACGACGAGAGACCCAGCGGAAAATCAGGGAGGACCACCCCGAGGATCGCATCACCGATGGTGGCGATCACCGACGTCTGCGCGTCAGTGCAATCCGCCTTCGACTCCGGACCGAGCAGCGGGTCGCTGCTCTCCGACTTTCCCGGGTCACAGGAGACCACTCCCGGCAGGCCGATATCGATCACGGCGTTCGCCGGCGGCGCGGTGATGCCTCCCATGAGGAGCGCAGCAGAGGCGCTGGTGGCGGCCAGGGTCATCGCTGCGCGACGGCGACGGATTCGGCGGGCTGGTGAGGAAGCCATATGAGACTCGATCCTGTGCGTAGATGTACCTGTAATGAATGACCCCAGACACTGTGACACTAGGCATAGGCGAGTCCGATTTTTCGGAAAACTAACTATTTCTACTCAGTGGTCTCAATCCGCCCACCAGCGACCCCTTGCCGGGTAGGGTAGCCGGTCCCGCGATGCGGTTCGGCCCGCTCACCCAGGTGGCGAGCGGGCCGAACTCTGCCTCGACTTCGAGAGTGACGGACCTAGAGCGCGGGCTCGAGTTCGATCGACGTGGCCTCGACTGCGGCGTCGGATCCACCGAGGTCCAGGCCACCGGCCGAACTCGGATCGCTCGGCGCCAGCGTCACTGCGGGCGCCTGGTCGACGACAGGCCGCTCCGCCGCGACCGGCGGTGCGACACGGTCGGCGACGACCGGCGACACGTCCTGCTCCAGCGCTGGTCCGCCGATGCCGTAGCCCGACACGCTCTGCACGTCCGCCTTACTGAGGCCCAGGTCGCTCAGGCCGAGCAGCGGTCCGCTCGCCCGGCTCTGGCCGAAGATGCCCTGGAAGAACTGCGGCAAGTCGGTGGCGAACACCGCCATTCCATCCTGGAACGACACCCGGACGATAGAGCCCTTGAGTTCGGGGACGAACTTGCCCGCCATCGCCTCCACGATCGGATCCGGCAGCGCACCGCCGGTGACCAGCTTGCCCACCTTCGCAAGCAGATCCGCGATGTTGTCGCCGAACGGCGACACCTGGTTCACGTCGAGCGGGTTCTTGATCGCGTACCAGACCGGGCCGTCGCCCTCCTGGTACTGCTGGAAGATGAAGAGCACGCTGGTGCACGACTCGATGTTCTTGCCGTTCTTGGAGTCGGTCACGCTCGCCTGCGCGTACACCGCGGTGCACACGGCATCCTGCGACCCGTCGATGGCCGAGCTTGCGCTGGCGATACCGCCGAGCGCCGTCGCGCTCACATCCGCACCCTTCAAAAGGTGCGCCGAGTTGGCGATCGCAAAGCCCATCGGCAGGGCCTTCGCCGTCGCCGAATTCTTGGTGATCAGCGGGACTGAGATCGCCGTCGCCAGCGCGCCGCCGAACAGCGCATCCGCATTCGCCACACCGCCCATGGCGGCGATCGCGACCGCCCCGGCCATGTAGTAGTCCGACGACGCCGTCGCTTCACCACCCAGGACGACAATCGCTGTGTTGTAACCGGTGCCCTTGATCGTTGCAACGCCAGGGATCGGCCACAGAACACTAATCCCAGGGATAAAGGTGCCCTCCTCGCCGAGACCCGGCGTTGCGATCGCCGTGTTGAACGTCGACAGTTTGAGCGGCATGCCGGGCATGACTACGCCGATCAGCGCGTCCCCGATGGTCGCTAGAATCGAGGGCTGCGCGTCGCGACAATCGGCGGTCCCCGTCAGCTTGACCTTCGGAGCGATGATCGGGTCGAACTCGAACCCATCCTTCTCGTACCCTCCGGGCCCACACTGGGCGACAAACGGCAAGTCACCCAAACCGAACGCGTTCGCCTGGGCCGGCATCAGCCCGCCCGCGAGCAGGGTCGCAGAAGCCCCGACGGCGACGAGCCCGGCGGCCTTCTTGCGACGACGATTCTTACGGTTCAACGAAGTAGCCATGTGTCCTCAAACGTCATCGGGCCCCCGCCCACGCCAGACAGTAGCTGAGAGGACGCTTAACGGCGCGCTCCGATCCCCGTAACACGTCGGATGCACTCCGCGATCGGCGCCGTCCACGACATGAGGCCGGGGTCCCGATCCGCCCGAAAAATGGTACCTGTCACACTGTTCATCGATTAGTGACCCGGCCCTACTTGCAAGTAGGACCGTATGAAGGGAGGCGCCGTGCAGTACATGCCGGTGACGCAGTCGATGTTCCTCATCGCCGAAACTCGCGACCAGCCGATGCATGTCGGCGGCCTGCAACTCTTCCTTCCCCGTGACGGCCAGACCGCCGAGGAGCTGGCCGAGGAGATCCACGAGAAGTTCCTCGCAGCCACCGACATTCAGAGCACCTTCCTCAAGCGTCCGGCCAGCCCCGCCAACCTCGCCGGCTACACCGCCTGGCAGCAGGCGCACGATATCGACTTCGACTACCACGTGCGCCGGATCATCCTGCCGCGTCCGGGCGAGATCAAGAACCTGCTCCGCTACGTCTCGCTCAACCACGGCGCCCTGCTCGACCGGTCGCGCCCGATGTGGGAACTGCACATCATCGAGGGCCTGGCCGACGGCCGCGTCGCCCTCTACAGCAAGATCCACCACTCGTTGGCCGACGGCGTGACCGCACTGCGCATGCTCCAGCGCACCCTGACCACCGACCCGGACGACCGCGGCGGAACCGCCTTCTGGGACAACGACCTGCTGCGCCCTCGACGCAAGCGCCCGTCGGCCCCGAAGCCCAGCCTGCTGTCCCGCGTCACCGGCGCTGTGGGCTCGGCCGTGGAGATGGCCGACGAACTGATCGGCACGGTGCCCGCGGCCGCCAAGATCGCCGCCGCCGGCGTCTTCGACCACGACTTCGTCGCCCCCATGCAGATGGCGCCCGACACCATCTTGAACGTTCCGATCGGATCGGCACGACGATTCGCCGCCCAGGACTGGCCCGTCGAGCGGCTGCGCGCAGCAGCCCGTCGCCACTGCATCACCTTCAACGACGTGGTGCTGGCGATGTGCTCGGGCGCCCTGCGCCGCTACCTGGACGATCAGGACGCGCTGCCCGACGACTCACTCCATGTGTGCCAGCCGGTGTCGCTGCACACCGAGGGCGACAGTGCGTCCAACGCGATCACCGCCATTCTGGCCCGGCTGGCCACCGACGTCGCCGACCCGGCAGAGCGGCTCCGCGAGATCGTCGCCTCCACCGCCAGCGCCAAGGGTGTGGTCCGCGAACTCAAGCCGCTGCAGTCCCTGGCACTGGGCGCCGCCAACGTCTGGCCGCTGGCCTTCGCCCCGGTCCCCGGCTTCGTGAACTACACCCCGCGCGGGTTCAACCTGATGATCTCCACCGTCCCGGGTCCCGAGGAGGACCTGTACTGGAACGGCGCCAAGCTCGACGGCTGCTACCCGGTCTCCATCCCGATGGAGGGCCTGGCCATGAACATCACCATGACCACCGTCGCAGGCAAGGCCAACTTCGGCATCATCGGCGCGCGCGCTCAGCTGCCGCGCCTGCAGCGGATCCTCGACCATCTCGAGATCTCGCTGGTCGAGCTCGAAGAGATGGAACCGCTGCAGCAGGGCGCCTGACGCCGACTGGCCCGCCTTATTACTCGCTGGTAACGTCAGCGGGCACCACACGCGCCACCTGCCGAGTTAGGTAAACCTTTGCAGCGCTGGACCGGGTGCAACCTTTACGGTAAGCCAAAGGAATAGATGCCAGGTTTCCGCTGATGCATCCGCATCACGGGCTGGCCATGGTACGACCTCAAGAAAGGCCGGTACTCCAGTGACGACCACAACGGTTGTGATCGGGTCCATCGCCGTCGTCATCAGCTTGTTCTGCTGGGCGCTCTTCATCAGCGGAGCGACGCGGATCGTACGCGCCGTCGCGCAGGGCGAGAAGGTGGAGGGGAATCGCTTCGCGAGCCCCGTCGCCCGCCTCTGGAACATGCTGGTCGAGTTCGTCGCGCACACCCGGATGGCCAAGTTCCGCACCGTCGGCTGGGCCCACTGGCTGGTGATGTTCGGCTTCCTGATCGGCGCGATCTTCTGGTTCGAGGCGTACGGCCAGATCTTCGACCCGGCGTTCCATTGGCCGGTCATCGGCGCCTGGAACGTCTACATCTTCGCGGACGAGATCCTGGGTCTGGGCACCGTCATCGGCATCACCGCGCTGATCATCATCCGCCAGCTCAACCACCCGCGCCTCCCCAAGCGCCTGTCGCGCTTCTCCGGTTCGGACTTCCGCGCCGCCTACTTCGTCGAGATCGTCGTCCTCATCGAGGGCCTCGGCATGATCTTCGTGAAGACCTTCAAGATCGCGACCGGCCTGGAGAATCCGCCGATCTGGACGTCGTTCTTCACCCATTACTTCGCGCAGCTTTTCGAGGGTTCGTCCACGTACTGGGTCACCGCCGCGGCGGTGATCAAGCTGATGAGCGGCATGATCTGGCTCGCCGTGGTCGGCCTGAACGCCAACTGGGGCGTGGCCTGGCACCGTTTCGCAGCGTTCCCGAACATCCTCTTCAAGCGTGAGACCGACGGCGGCCCCGCCCTCGGCGCCCTGCAGCCGATGATGTCCAACGGCAAGGTCCTGCACATGGACAACGCCGACCCGGACAACGACACCTTCGGTGCGGGCAAGATCGAGGACTTCACGTGGAAGGGCCTGCTCGACTTCACCACCTGTACTGAATGTGGCCGTTGCCAAAGTCAGTGTCCGGCGTGGAACACCGGTAAGCCGCTGTCGCCGAAGCTGATGATGATGTCGCTGCGTGAGCAGGCACTCGGCGTGGCCCCGTACCTGATCGCCGGCGGCAAGAAGGACATGGGCGGCGAGGAGATCGGCCTGCTCGATGCCGACGGCAATCCCGACGAGGCCGCACTCGCCAAGATCCCGGAATCCGCTCGCATCGCCGCCGACCGCAAGCTGGTCGGCGAGTCCGAGGGTCTGACCGGCGCCGTCATCGACGCCGAAGCACTCTGGAGCTGCACCACCTGTGGCGCCTGCGTCGAGCAGTGCCCGGTCGACATCGAGCACATCGACCACTTCGTCGACATGCGCCGCTACCAGGTCCTGATCGAATCGGACTTCCCGACCGAGCTGGCCGGCCTGTTCAAGAACCTGGAGAACAAGGGCAACCCCTGGGGCCAGAACCAGTCCCAGCGCACCGCCTGGATCGACGAGCTCGACTTCCACGTCCCCGTCTACGGGCAGGACGTCGAGTCGTACGAGGGCTACGAGTACCTCTTCTGGGTCGGCTGCGCCGGCGCCTACGAGGACCGCGCCAAGAAGACCACCAAGGCCGTCGCCGAACTGCTGAACATCGCCGCCGTCGACTTCATGGTCCTCGGCCAGGGCGAGACCTGCACCGGCGACTCCGCCCGACGCGCGGGCAACGAGTTCCTGTTCCAGATGCTGGCGCAACAGAACATCGAGACCTTCAACGAGCTGTTCGGCACCGCGCCGACCCAGCGCAAGAAGATCGTGGTGACCTGTGCGCACTGCTTCAACACCATCTACAACGAGTACCCGCAGGTCGCGGCTCTCGACGGCGGTCAGGCCAGCGCCGGCCAGTACGAAGTGGTCCACCACACCCAGCTGCTCAACCGCCTCGTGCGCGAGAAGCGACTGGTTCCGGTGGCCCCGGTCGGCGGCCGCGAAGTGACCTACCACGACCCGTGCTACCTGGGCCGCCACAACACCATCTACGACGCTCCGCGTGAACTGATGGAAGCGTCCGGTTCCACCCTCACCGAGATGCCGCGCCACGGCTCGCGCTCGATGTGCTGTGGCGCCGGTGGCGCCCGGATGTGGATGGAAGAGCAGATCGGCAAGCGCATCAACGTCGACCGCGTCGACGAGGCGCTCGACACGCTGGCCTCCACTCCCACCAAGGACGACACCAAGCTCATCGCGACCGGCTGCCCGTTCTGCCGCGTGATGCTCACCGACGGTGTCGACGCCCAGACCGCGGGCACCGAGCAGGAAGACAAGATCGAGGTGGTCGACGTCGCCCAGATGATTCTGGAAGGCGTCAAGCGCGGTCAGCTCGAGGGGATCACCCGCGGCGACAAGTTCCACGGTCCGAAGCACAAGGCCAAGCCCGAGCCCGAGCCGGTGAAGGCGGCTGCTCCGGCAGCGGCCGTCGCTGCTCCGGCAGCGGCCCCGGCTACCGGTGGCGCAGCCAAGCCTGCGGCCGGCGGTCTTGCACCCAAGGGCGGCCTGAAGAAGCCGGGCGGGTTGAAGAAGCCCGGCGGCGCAGCCGCTCCGGCTGCTGCAGCCCCTGCCGCTGCCGCCGAGACGGCCGCACCGGCCGAAGGCGGCCTGGCGGTCAAGGGCGGACTGAAGAAGCCCGGCGGCCTCAAGAAGCCGGGCGGGATCAAGAAGCCCGGCGCCGCAGCCGCTCCGGCTGCGGCAACCCCTGCCGCTGCCGCTCCCGCCGCACCGACCTCCGACGAGGCCGAGTCCGGCGTGACCACCACGGCCTCGACCGAGGGCAAGGCGAAGGGCTTCGGCATGGCCGGCGGCCTGAAGAAGCCGGGCATCAAGAAGCCGGGCGCACCCAAGCCCGCCGCGGCAGCTCCGGCCGCTGAGACCCCGCTGCGGAAGCACCCGCGACCGAGGCGCCTGCTGCCGAAGCTCCCGCAGAGGCGGCGGCACCGGCGGCTGCGGCCACCACCGCTGCCACGCAGGGCGCGGCCAAGGGCTTCGGCATGGCTGGCGGCCTCAAGAAGCCAGGCATCAAGAAGCCAGGTGCGCCCAAGGCTCCGGCCGCGGCCGCACCGGCAGCGGCGCCCGCCGAGGCACCGGCTGCAGAAGCTCCGGCTGCGGCAGCTCCGGAAGCCGGCGCCACCGAGGCGGCCACCACCGAGGGCACGGCCGGCAAGGCCAAGGGCTTCGGGATGGCCGCGGGCAAGAAGCGCCCCGGCAAGTAGTCAGCACGGCAGAAGTTCCTGCACCGGGCGGCCCCGCACTCCTCGCGAGTGCGGGGCCGCCCGCATCTGCGGTCACTGACTACGGTGGTCCGCATGACTGGGGAGACCACCGCCGCGCCTGCATCGAACGCGTTCCGCCTCACCGATCCGCGCATCGGTGTGCTGCTGGCCGCCTTGCTCGGCACCACGGCGCTGACCGCCGTCCTCGGCATCACCGACACCGCCGCGCCGCTGAGCTACCCGAGCCGGTTCCTGGTCTGGAATCTCTTCCTCGCTTGGATTCCGCTGGGCTTCGCTTTCGCGTTCGTCGGCGTCCGTCGGCGGATCTGGCTGGTGCCCCTCGGCGTCGCCTGGCTCGCGTTCCTCCCCAACGCGCCCTACCTGGTGACCGACCTGGTCCACCTTCGTCACGGCTACGAACTGTGGCGGCACGTCCTGCAGTACGGTTTCGCGGCCTGGACCGGGATCGTGCTCGGCGTGGTGTCCATGCGGCTGATCCACCGCCGCCTGACCGCCGAGTTCGGCCGCGCGGTCGGCTGGGCCGCAATGGCGGTGACGGTGGCCCTGTGCGCCGTAGGCGTGGTGATCGGCCGGTTCCAGCGCTGGAACTCGTGGGACCTGGTGCACCGACCCGAGGCGGTAGTGGCCGGCACCTTCGACTGGGTGCGCAATCCGTTCTCCCACGTGGAGTCCACCGGTGTGGGCCTGGCGGTCGCCGCCTTCCTCGCCCTGGCCTACCTGACGCTCTGGGCTTACGAAGCGGTCGCCGCCCTGCCCCGCCGCACCCCTGACATCCGCCCCAGCCCCTGAGCTGAGTTTCATGTCCTCGAAGCACCCGTCAGGTGCCTCCGCGGACGCAAACTCCCGGCGGGAACGCTGCCCGCAGGCAGACCCTCGATCAGCACCGCCCGCACGGTCCTTGGCAGCACACAAGAAGCCCGGGCGACCAGTACAGACCTGGCTCGACAGTCACCAGCGCGAACCACTGCCGCTGCCCCTATCCCCGGCCACCTCGCCGCCGCAGAAGTTCCACGTCCCCGGAAGCACCCCGGACGTGCCTCCGCGGACACACAACTTTCAGCTCGGACGGAACCGCAGCGAGGCCGCCCGCGTCTAATCCACATGAACGCCGATCTCCGCGCACTCCTGGCCGCCAACGACGGCGTGCTCACTCTCGCCCAGGCCCACGCCTGCGGCCTGACGCGTCGGCAGATCCAAGGGCACGTGAAGCGGAAGGACTGGGAGCGGTACGGGCGCGGCGTCTACCTCTCCACCTCGCACGAGTTCACCGACCGTGCGAAGGTGCGCGCAGTGGTGGCCGCTCACCTCTGCGGTGTCGCCGACCGGCTCACCGCGGCCTGGTGGTTCGGCATGATCGCCCCGCAACCCGGCTCGGACACCGCACCGCTGCCGGCGCCACTGACGGTGTGCGTTCCGCCTACTCGCCACCAAGCGCCCCGACTTCCCGAAGAGGTCAGTGTCCTGCGCCGGGCGATCGCTGCGGAGGACTTGACCGAACGCCACGGACTGGCGATCACCGCGAAGCCGCTCACGGTCTTGGCCGCCGCCGGCCTCATGCCCAGTCCCGCCGGCTTCCTCGACCGCGTCCTCGCCCAGAAGACGGTGACCGTGCCCGAGCTGACCCGGACCGCCGAACGCAATGCGCGCATGCACGGCCTGCGGCCGGCGCGCGACCTGCTCGCCTCGCTCCAGGAGGGCACGGAGTCGGAGGCGGAACGGATCTTCGTGGAGTTGCTGCGCCTGCACCGGATCACCGGGTGGGTGCAGCAACATCGCTTCGGGAAGTGGCGGCTGGACGTGGCATGGCCGGCCGAGCGCGTTTCGGTGGAGATCAACGGGTGGGCCTATCACCGCGACAGCGAGCGCTTCGAGCGCGACAACGCGAAGGCCGCCGAGCTCGCCGCCGCCGGATGGTTGCCGCTGAGCTTCACCTGGAAGCAGCTCATCGAGGAACCCGAGACGTGCATCGCCCGCGTGGCCGCGGCACTGGCACTGCGCCGCGCCTGATGTCAGTCTCGGTAGCGCACCAACAGCGGTGCGTGGTCGGAGAGCCGCTGGTCGGCCGCGGGTTCCTTGTCGACGCTCACCGACACCGCGCGCCGCGCCAACCCCGGGGTCGCCAGCTGGTGATCGATCCGCCAGCCCACGTCCTTGGTGAACGACTCCCCCGCCCAACTCCACCAGGTCAGCGGTCCGGGACGGTCCCCGTGCAGGCGGCGCACCACGTCCACCAGCGTCCGCGGACCGGTGACGGCACCGAACCACTCGCGCTCCTCCGGCAGAAAGCCCTCCATCTTGCGCGCCGCACGCCAGTTGGTCACGTCATGCTCGAGGTACGCCACGTTCAAGTCGCCGACCAGCACGAACTCCCGCCCCGCGCGCAGCGCCGCCAGCCGTGACCGCTGCAGTTCCCGCGCGAAGCCCGCGAGGAACCGCATTTTCCGAGCATGCTTCGCGCCGCCGTCCGGCTTCTCCCGCATGGAACCCGGCCGCTGCAGCTCGGCCGGCAGCCCGCCCTTCGGGAGGTACAGGTTCGCCACCGTGAGCGGACGGTCCGCCAGGTCCACCTCGATGTACCGTCCCTCGGCGGCGAACTCGCCGAGCCCGCGCGCCCGCGGCGGCGTCGTCGCCCAGGTGCGGACGGCCGCGGGTTCGTCGCGGGTCAGCACAGCCACCCCGTTGCGGCCGGGGACCGACCCCACGTCGACGGCGGCGACGTAGCCGGGGAACTCGCCCACCTGCTCTGCGCTGCACCGCAATTCCTGGATCGCGACCACGTCCGGCTGCCGCCGAGCAAGCCACTCGTCGAACCCCCGACGACGCGCCGCCCGGATCCCGTTCACATTGAACGACGCGACGGTGAACCCCGCGTCGGGGTCCGAATCCAGCGGCGGCGGCGTGAACTGCGTCATGGCGTTCACCCTGCCGCACCGGGTTTGCGGAATCCACTTGCGTCCGACTGACAGAATGGAACCCGTGAGCCGACCGTATGTATCCCACCAGAACCTGAACCTGCGCACCCTCGAGCAGTCCGACAAGCTCAAGAACGTGTGCTACGAGATCCGCGGTCCGGTGCACGAGCACGCAGCACGGATGGAGGCCGAAGGCCATCGCATCCTCAAGCTGAACATCGGCAACCCCGCCCTCTTCGGCTTCGAGGCCCCCGACGTGATCATGCGCGACATGATCCACGCCCTGCCGTTCTCCCAGGGCTACTCCGATTCGCTCGGCATCCTGCCCGCCCGCCGCGCGATCGTCACCCGCTACGAGCTCATCGACGACTTCCCGTACTTCGACGTCGACGACGTCCTGCTCGGCAACGGTGTCTCCGAGCTCATCACCATGACCATGCAAGCCCTGCTGAACGACGGCGACGAGGTCCTCATCCCCTCGCCCGACTACCCGCTGTGGACGGCCATGACGGCCCTGTCCGGCGGCACCCCGGTGCACTACCGGTGCGACGAGGACAACGACTGGAACCCGAGCCTCGAGGACATCGAAGCCAAGATCACCGATCGCACCAAGGCCATCGTGGTGATCAACCCGAACAACCCCACCGGCGCGGTCTACTCCCCCGAGATCCTCAAGGGCATGGTGGACCTCGCCCGCAAGCACTCGCTGCTGATCCTCGCCGACGAGATCTACGACAAGATCCTGTACGACGACGCCGTCCACACCTCCATCGCCACCCTCGCCCCGGACATGCTGGTGCTGACGTTCAACGGCCTGAGCAAGGCCTACCGCGTCTGCGGCTACCGCGCCGGCTGGGTGGTGATCACCGGCCCCAAGGACCACGCGCGCGGCTTCATCGAGGGCCTGCACACCCTGGCCTCGACCCGACTGTGCAGCAACGTGCCCGGTCAGCACGCCATCCAGGTGGCGCTCGGCGGCTACCAGAGCATCGACGCCCTCTGCGAGCCGGACGGCCGACTGTACATGCAGCGCACGGTGACCTGGGAGAAGCTCAACGAGATTCCGGGCGTCAGCTGTGTGAAGCCGATGGGCGCCCTCTACGCGTTCCCCCGGCTCGACCCCGAGGTCTACGAGATCCACAACGACGAGAAGTTCGTCCAGGACCTGCTCCTGCAGGAGAAGATCCTGGTGGTGCAGGGCAGCGGTTTCAACCTCCCCGACACCAACCACTTCCGGATCGTGACGCTGCCGTGGCGACAGGATCTGGCGGAAGCTATCGACCGGATCGGCAACTTCCTGTCGTCGTACCGGCAGTGACCTGCGCGTATGCGGCCATCCCCGGCCGCATACGCGCCACCCGACCGGGTGCTAACTAGAGCTAGCAGTTCACTGTTACGAGTGGTAACGTGCATCGCACCAACTCATTCGGCAGAAGGTGAACGCACATGGTGTCGTGGAATCGCTCCTCGATCAGCAGTGACGGAATGGACCTCGCGGTCTTCGAACTCGAGGCGCCCGACGCTCCAGCCGATCGCCCCACCGCGGTCCTGGTGCACGGCTGGCCCGACTCCCATCACCTCTGGGACAACGTCGCCCCGCTGCTGGCCGACGACGTGCGCGTGATCTCGTACGACACCCGCGGCTACGGCGAGAGCACCCGCCCCGACCAGGTCGAGGCCTACCGCCTCGAGCACCTCGCGCAGGATCTGTTCGCCGTGATCGACGCCGTGAGCCCCGGCGTCCCGGTACACGTGATCGGGCACGACTGGGGTTCGGTGCAGGCCTGGGAGGCCGTCACCACGCCCGGTGCCGAGGACCGGATCAAGAGCTTCACCTCGGTGTCCGGTCCCAACCTGGACTTCCTCGGCGAGTGGGCGCACGCCAACATCACCCGCCCCACCCCGGGCAACGTGGGTCGCGCGCTCTCGCAGGTCGCGTCGTCGGCCTACACCGCCTTCTTCCAGCTGCCGGTCCTCCCCCAGGCCTTCTTCTCCGCGTTCGGTTCGGAGAAGGTGTGGACCGAGTTCCTGCACGCGGTCGAGGGCACCCCGCGCGAGAACGTCTCGTTCGCGCCGACCCTGCGCGAGGACATGATCTCCGGCCTGCGCTTCTACAGCGCGAACATCCGCGAGAAGCTGGCCCGCCCCAACCCGCGACCCACCGTCGTGCCGGTGCTGGAAGTGGTCAATGAGCGCGACATCGCGCTGCGTCCGGCCATCTACGACCTGACCCACACCCACGCGAACAAGCTGTGGCGCAAGAACTCCGCCACCGGCCACTGGCTGCCGTACACCAACCCGACCTACCTGGCCGACACCGCGCGCGAGTTCATCGCGATGATCGAGAACGGCACGTCGAGCGCGCCCAACACCATCGATCGAGCGCGTCGTCTCGGCCCGCCGCAGAAGCTCGGCGGCAAGCTCGCCGTGATCACCGGCGCGGGCAGCGGCATCGGTCGCGAGACCGCGTACGCACTGGCCGAGCTGGGCTGCGAAGTGGTCCTGGCCGACATCAACGTGGCCGGTGCGGAAGAGACCGCGACCGAGTGCAAGGCCAAGGGCGTGCTCAGCCACGTCTACGACCTCGACGTCTCGAGCACCACCGCGGTCAACGAGTTCGCCGAGAACGTCCGACGGGCCCACGGCGTCCCGGACATCGTGGTCAACAACGCGGGCATCGCCCTGGCCGGCTCCGCCCTGGCCGCGTCCGACGCGCAGGTGGACCGCCTCTTCGACATCAACCTGCGCGGCGTGATCAGCGGCAGCCGCGCCTTCGGCAAGCAGATGGTGGAGCGCGGCACCGGCGGGCACATCGTCAATCTGGCGTCGGCCGCGGCGTTCACGCCGTCGCGCGAACTGGGGCTGTACTCGGCCAGCAAGGCCGGGGTCCTGATGTTCTGCGAGTCGCTGCGCGCCGAATTGGCCGAGCACAAGATCGGTGTCACCGCGATCTGCCCGGGCATCGTGCACACCAACATCACCTCGGTCACCGAGATCGCCGGCACCGACGACGAAGAGGGCAACCGCAAGCGGATCGACGCCTTCTACGCCAAGCGCGGCTTCACCCCGGACAAGGTGGCCCGCGACATCGCGAAGGCCGTCCTCGCGAACAAGGCCGTGGTCCCGGTGACCCCGGAAGCCAAGTTCGGCTACCGCTCGTACCGATTCTTCCCCTGGGCCTCGCGGATCGCCGCGCGCCAGAAGCTGACGAAGTAAGGATGTCGACGATGACCACCACCCAGCCGACGCATTCCACCCCCGAGACCGATCCGGGCAAGGTGGAACTGCACGCCCGCAACGTCGAGTTCGATCTGAGCCAGACGCCGCTGCACTGGATCCCCGGCCACCCGGTCGCCTCCAACTTCATCACCGTGCTGAACCTGCTGCTGCCCGAGGGCGAGCGCTGGTTCGTGGAGACCTTCAACGAGGCACTGCCGATGATCAAGGACGAGGAGCTCGCCGCCGACATGCGCGGGTTCATCGGCCAGGAGGCCATGCACGCGGAGGCGCACGACCGCGCCGTCGAGGAGTGGCTGAACCGCCACGGCATCGACGCCAAGCCGTACACCGACCAGATGGAGTGGATCTTCCGCCGCGTCTTGGGCCCCAGGGAGGGTGGCACGCCGGAGCAGCGTCAGAAGCACCTCGTCGAGCGCCTGTGGCTGGTCGCCGCGATCGAGCACTACACCGCGATCCTCGGCGACTTCGCCCTGAACTGCACGTGGGCCGAGAACGGCGCCGACCCGAACATGATGGACCTGTTCGTCTGGCACGGCGCCGAAGAGGTGGAGCACCGCGCGGTGGCGCACGACGCCGCCGCCTACTTCACCGACACCATGTTCAACCGCGCCCGCGCCATGGGTCTGGCCCTGCCGTTCCTCGCGCTGCTGCTGGTCCGCGGCTTCCGGTTCATCATGAACGAAGACGGCTCGGTCAGCATCGGCCCGATCGGCAAGGTCGCCGGCTACTACCGCGGCGGTCGCGCCGGGGTGCTGCCGAAGATCCGGCACCTGCTGGGTGCCACGTTCAGCTACTTCAAGCCGAGCTTCCACCCGCACGACATCGGCGACACCGCCCAGGCCGTCGCGTACCTCGCCTCTTCCCCGGGCGCGCGCCGAGCAGCATAAGGCGGACGATGAACCACATCTTCCACGAGCACGAGACCTCGCTGACCACGGAGCCGCCGCACCTGTACGGGCGGTGGCGCCGGGACCCGCTGATGCGGGTCACCACCGGTCTGCGCAAGGTCTGGTTCCCGCTCTTCGCGAAGTTCGAACGCGTCCGGACGCTGTCGGAGGACGACGGCATGCTGACGCTGGAGATCATCGGCCGCGACGTGGTGGCGCGCGACGACAACGTCATCGCCCTCACTCTCGCCGCCCCGAACGGGGCCGTACTGCCCCAGTGGCACCCGGGCGCGCACCTGGATCTGCATCTGGACTCGGGACGGATGCGGTCGTACTCGCTGTGCGGCGATCCCGGTGATCGACGGTCCTACCGCATCGCGGTGCGCCGGATCCCCGACGGCGGCGGTGGTTCGATCGAGGTGCACGACACCCTGAACGTGGGCGACACCGTCTCGATTCGCGGCCCGCGCAACGCTTTTCCGCTCGCCCTGCCCGGTTACGGTTCGTCGGCGCGCACGCTGCGCTTCGTCGCCGCGGGCATCGGCATCACGCCGATCCTGCCCATGTTGGCGATGGCCGACCGCTACGGACTCGAGTGGACGATGATCTACTGCGGCCGCAGCGCCGAGTCGATCCCGTTCATCGACGAGCTCGCGCGCTACGGCGACAAGGTCACCGTGCGCACCGACGACGTCGACGGCCTGCCGACGATGGACGAGCTGGTGGGCCCGCAGCTCGCCGCGAACGCCGAGCTCGCGATCTACACCTGCGGCCCAGTCCCGATGCTGGAGGGTCTGCGGACCCACCTGGCCGGCCGCGGCGACATCGAGCTGCACTTCGAACGCTTCTCGCCGCCGCCGATCCTCGACGGCACCGCGTTCGACGTGACGCTCAACTCCACCGGCGAGACGATCACCGTCGCCGCCGACGAGTCGGTGCTGACCGCGATCCGCGCGGTCCGGCCGGGCGTCCCGTACTCGTGCCAGCAGGGCTTCTGCGGCACCTGCAAGATGCTCACCACCTCCGGCGACGTCGATCATCGGGACGGACTGCTGACCGAACCCGAGCGGGCGGCGGGCTACTTCCTGCCGTGCGTCTCGCGGTGCGACTCCGCCGAATTGGCCGTAGACGCCTGATCGTCGTACGGCCGGTCGTCGTCCTCTACAGCGTCGTCCTCTGCGACAATCGGCCGTATGACCGAGTACCGGATCGACGACCTCGCCCGCGCCGCTGGCACGACGGTCCGCAACGTGCGCGGATACCAGGATCGCGGCCTGATTCCGCGCCCGGTCCGACGCGGACGGGTCGCGATCTACACCGATCAGCACCTCGACCGACTGCGGGTGATCAACGATCTGCTGGGCCGCGGTTTCACGATGGCGCACATCGCGGAGTTCGTGGCCGGCGTGGAGCGCGGCGACGACCTCGTCGAGGTACTCGGCCTGGAGGGGCTGATCACCGAGCCGATCGAGCGGACGCCCACCGCGCAGGTGCCCGCCGCGGAATTGAGCGAACAGCTCGGCGACCCCGAGCCCGAAGTGCTGCAAGAACTTCGGGCGTTCGGACTGATCAGCCCGATCGACGACGACCCCGTCACCGAGTACCTCGTGCACGACACCGAGACCCTGGACGCCTACCGGTCGATGATGGCGATCGGCATTGAACTGCCCTACATCCTCGGTCTGCAGCGGCAGCTCGAGGACGACCTGGCCGTCGCCGCCCGCACGCTGATCACCGCAGGCCGCGGCGCGATCACCGAGGGTCGCTTCGACGGCTGGATCCCGGAGAGCGACGAGGAGTCCGACTGGGCGGCGTCGTTCATCCAACAGCTGCGTCACACCGGCCGGGTCACCGCCCACAACAGCCTCAATCGCGCCCTCGACCGTGAACTGACGCGCCAGCTCGACGACTACCTCTCCATCGCCCGTTCCCGCCGCCGATAGCCGATCTCCCGCCCGAAAACCTTTCCCAACTGCACGAATAGCGATCTGTACAAACGTACATGTACATTTGTACAGATCCATTCCCCCAGGCGAGGACCCCCGATGAACACCGCTCCGCGCGAGCCGAACCCTCGTCGCCAGCAGATCGTCGCCGCCGCGGCCGACCTCCTGCGCAACGGCGAAGGCAAGCTCACCCACCGCCGCGTCGCCGAGCACGCCGGCGTCCCGCTGGGCTCGACGACCTACTATTTCGCCTCGCTCGACGACCTCGTGGCCGACGCCTTCGCGCACCTCGCCGCCGAGGTGGAGACTGATCTCGCCGAAACAGCCCAGCTCATCGAGGACAGCGACCGCACCCCCGAGGCGATCGCCGGACTCCTGCACGGCTACCTGTCCGATCAGCAGCAGGTACGTGCCGAGGCCGCCCTCTACGCCGCCGCCCTGGTGCGCCCCGAACTCGCACACCTGAGCCGACTGTGGTTCGACGGGATCGTCGAGGTCCTCAGCGGCCTCACCGACCGCGATTCCGCGCGGCTCATGGCCGTCTTCCTCGACGGCGCCTGCATGCACGCCGCCATCAACGACACCCCCCTCGAGCTGCGACTGCTCGAAGACCTCTCCCGCACCCTGATGCCCGAAGCAGGACAATCGTGAACCTTCTCGCCACCCCCGCCAGCCGTCCGGACGGCACCCTGACCGCCGACCTCCCCGCATGGCGACGCTGGTCCGCGCTCGGCGTGCTGTCGTTGGCGCTGCTGACCGTCGTGATGGACCTGACGGTCCTGAACGTCGCCCTGCCGTCGATCAGCGCCGAACTGAGACCGTCTGCGACACAACAGCTCTGGATGGTCGACGCTTACTCCCTGGTGTTGGCCGGGCTCCTGATCTCGATGAGCGGGCTCGCCGACCGATGGGGCCGACGGCTCCTCCTGATGTGCGGCTTCGCGGTCTTCGGCCTCGCCTCGCTCCTCATCCTGTGGGCCGACTCGTCGGGCGGCGTGATCGCGCTGCGCGCCCTGCTCGGCCTCGGCGGCGCGATGATCATGCCGACCACCCTGTCCATGCTGCGGGTGCTCTTCACCGACACCCGCGAACGCACCCTGGCCATCGGAGTCTGGGCCGCGGTCTCCGCGGCCGGCGCCGCCGTCGGCCCCATCATCGGCGGCTTCCTGCTGGAGCACTTCTCCTGGCACGCGGCCTTCCTGGTCAACGTGCCGCCGATGGTGCTCGCGCTCATCGGTGCCGTGGTGCTGCTCCCCGAGTCGCGGGTGGCCACCACCGCCCGCTGGGACGGACTCGGCTCGGTGCTGTCGATCAGCGGCGTCGCGGCGCTGGTGTGGTCGATGAAGGAGTTCGGCAAGCGCTTCGTGAACGACGGCCTGGCCAATCCCGCAGCCTGGATCGCCCTGATCGCCGCGGTCCTGCTGCTCACCTGGTTCGTGCTCCGGTGCCTGCGCATTCCCGACCCGCTCCTCGAGGTCCGGCTGTTCCTGCGGCCGCAGCTGACCGCAGGCGTGCTGGCCGCGCTGTTCTCGATGATCGCGATGGGCGGCGGGCTGCTCCTGCTGGCGCAGTGGCTGCAGCTGGTGGAGGGCTACACCCCACTGGAGGCCGGCCTCCGGCTCATGCCGTTCGCCGGCGGCGCGATCATCACTTCCATCTCCGCCCAGTACCTTTCCGACAAGCTCGGCGCACGCGCCGTCATGGGCATCGCGATGCTCCTCCCGGCAGTCGGGTTCGGACTGCTCTACCTCGCCCCCACACCGCTGGGCTACGGCTGGGTGGCCGTCGCGATGATCCTCCAGGGTGCCGGTGCCGGAGCCCTCACCATCGGGTCGGCCATGATCATGGGCGCCAGTCCGCAGGAGAAGGCCGGCAATGCGGCCGCCATCGAGGAGACGGCCTACGACCTGGGCAACGTCTTCGGCGTCGCCTTCCTCGGCACCATCGCCGCGGTGCTCTTCAGTTCCAAGGTAGGGCCCGACGTCCCCGGCGCCGACCAGTCCCTGGCCGCCGCACTGGAGATCGCGCAGGCCACGGGTTCGGCCGAGCTCGCAGCCGTGGCCCAGTCGTCGTTCACCGAGGCCATCAGCTTGGTCGGCCTGATCGGCGCCGTCCTCTTAGCCGCAGCCGCCGTCGCCGTCTACCTGCTGACCCCACGCGGCCTGGACCTCGACGTCCAGCACTGATCAGGCCGGTTCGAGGTCGGAAGCCTCCTCGTCGACGGCGGCAGTACGACTGACAGCCCAGCCGAAGGCCGGGGCCACGATGTACATCAGGATCGAGTAGACCGCCGCCGGGATCGCCACCATCGCGTTGTCGAGCACGCTCAGCGCGATGGTCAGGGCGATGGTGGTGTTGTGGATGCCCACCTCCATCGAGGTGGCGATCGCCTGCGGCCGCGACAGCCGCAGCGCCAACGCCAAACCGTAGCCCGCGGACAGACTGAGCAGGCAGAACAAACCGGTGACCAGTCCGACCTGGCGCGCATAGTCGAGGACGTTCTCGCGCTCCCCGACGATCGCGCCGATGGTCACCGCGACCAGCACGATGATCGAGAACAACCGGACCGGCTTATCGGCCTGCTTGGCGAAGTCCTCCCAGCGGGCGCGCACGATCATGCCGATCACCACCGGCACCAGGACCAGCGCGATCACCTGGGCGACCTTGCCGAACTGCAGACCGAGCTCGCCGTCGACGTCGAAGTAACCGATCGCCAGGTTGGTGATCAGCGGAATGCTGAACGCGGCGAGCACCGAGTTGATCGCGGTCAACGAGATGTTCAGCGCCACGTCGCCGCGGAACAAGTGGCTGAACAGGTTCGCGGTGGTGCCGCCCGGCGAGGCCGCCAGCAGCATCACGCCCACGGCCAGCATCGCCGGCAGGTCGAAGGCCAGCACCAGCCCGAAGGCCACCCCCGGGAGCACCACGATCTGCAGGATCAGCGCGCCGACCACCGCGCGCGGCGACCGGGCGACGCGCGCGAAGTCGGCGGTGGTGAGCGAAAGCCCCAAACCGAACATGATGATCGCCAGCGCGATCGGCAGCCCCGTGGTGATCAATGCCGAATCCTGCACCGCAGGCTCCTCGTCTCCCGTCCACCGTCGATCACAGTGATCTGCGTCGGCGTCGGGTCAGACGAGATCCCCGTCACCCTAACTGGTGACGGACTCAGCGGCGATAGGTGGTGGTGTACGCGGCCCGGGCCTCCGGCTTGTCGGCGGCCACCTCGTACACATTCAGGGTGAGCGACGACGGTTGCACGTCCATCGTCATGAAGCCGCGGTCGGTGTAATTCTCGTACTTCGCCCGGAACTCGCCGCTCGACTTGCTGTGCACCGTCTTGGCCGCCGCACCCGAGACGATCTGCTTGGTCCCCTTGAAGCCGGGTACCGCGTCGATCACCTGCTGGCTGTGGTCGTGGCCGGACAGCAGGAAGTGCGCCCGTCCCGCCACGTGCTTGTCGAAGAACTCCTTGAGCGGCTGCCCGTTCATCGGCGCGGGCAGGCCGTCGTAGGCGCCGGCCGGGCCGTGCGGCCCGTTGTTGGCGTACGGATGGTGGGTGCACACCAGCTTCCACGGCGCCTTCGAGGTCGCCAGCGCCCGGTCCAGCCACTTCGCCTGCCGCGTCATGTAGTGCCCGCCCGGCTCCCACTCCGGCGAGAGGAACGGCGGAATGTAGGCGGCCAAGGGGTTGCCGTCGACGACGAAGATCTCGGCGACACCGAGGTCCACCGAGTAATAGCGCGCCGGCATGTAGAACCGCCGCGACCGCTTGGCGTAGTCCACTTCCTCGTTGCCGCGCAGCAGCCAGCCGCCGTCGCCGGGGAACACCGCCGTGTTGTCGTGGTTGCCCAGCGCCATCAGCCAGGGAAAGTCCAAACCCGCGTTGGGCTTCTCGAACTTGGTGTGGAACTGGGCGTCGTCCGGCCCGTCCGGGCCGCTCTCGTAGATGTTGTCGCCGAGGCCCACCGCGATGTCGAAGGGTTTGGCCGCGTGGATCTTTCGCGCCGCCTTGGTCACCGCGTACTGCGGCGCCTCGCCGGTACCCGCGTCGCCGGTCACCAGGATGTGCAGGCTCTGGGTGTCCGAGCCGGGCATCGGGAAGCGGGGGGCCGCCGAGGCCGTGCCGGACGAGAACTTGCCGAAGGTGGCCGCGGCACCGGCCGCTGCGGCGGCGCCGACCAGGAACGAACGGCGCTTCACGCCGGAGTCGGCCGGCTGGGGAATGTTGTCGGTCATGTCCGGAATGGTGCCACGGACAGGTGAACGACGACCGCGCTTCCTCGTCGTCGGCCGGCTACTCGTCGTTCACTTCGCGGGCACCGAGTCGTGCCCACTGCAGAACCCGCCATCGGCGGGAACTAGCCGAGAAACAGGTAGACGAGCAGCAGGCCCCACCCGACGACCATCGCCCCCAGCACCAGGTACAGGGCCCGGCGGTTCTCCTCGGCGGTGGCGCTGACGGTGAGCGTGGGTCCGCCGAAGCCGCCGAACGCGTAATTCATCTCCAACAGGGCACCCGGCACCACCTCGGCGTCCAACTCCGCCAGGTGCTTGATCTCCGGCCCGTTCCGAATGAAGACCCGGAAGTGGTACCGCCCCGGAAGCACCGGCACCTCGATGCGCCCCCATCGCACCGGCACCAGTTCGTAGCCGTTGAGTTCGATGCTGACCAACGACATCGCGAGCACCGGGTTGAAGACCCGACCGAAAGCGCAGTTGATCGCCGCGCCCTCGGTGATGCGCTGGTCGAGCGGCATCATGCCCAGCGAGATCGGCAGCGGCGACGGAATGGGCCAGAAGAGAGCCGGTGACGGGAATCGAACCCGCGACGGCTGCTTGGGAAGCAGCAGCGTTACCACTACGCCACACCGGCACTGCACCGTGAGAACGTCGTGCGACGGACCCGCGGGGTGCGCCCGCAACATTAGCAAACGCGCGGTGGCCGGGTGCGCACCGACCACGTCCGATAACCTCGAGTCGTGCTGCTTTCCGACCGCGACATCCGCTCCGAAATCCAGGCCGGGCGCCTGGGAATCGATCCCTACGCTGCCGACCTCGTGCAGCCGTCGAGCGTCGACGTCCGCCTCGACAGCCTGTTCCGCGTCTTCAACAACACGCGGTACACCCACATCGACCCGGCCCAGCAGCAGGACGAACTGACCACCCTGGTGGAACCCGCCGAGGGCGAACCCTTCGTGCTGCACCCCGGCGAGTTCGTGCTCGGCTCCACCCTCGAGGTGTGCAGCCTGCCCGACGACCTGGCCGGACGCCTGGAGGGCAAGTCGTCCCTCGGCCGCCTGGGACTGCTGACGCACTCCACCGCGGGTTTCATCGACCCCGGCTTCTCCGGCCACATCACGCTGGAGCTGTCCAACGTCGCGAACCTGCCGATCACTCTCTGGCCGGGCATGAAGATCGGCCAGCTGTGCCTGATCAAGCTCTCCTCTCCGGCGGAGAACCCGTACGGCTCCGCGGCCGTCGGCTCCAAGTACCAGGGGCAGCGCGGCCCCACCCCGTCCAAGGCGTATCTGAACTTCCAGAAGTGACCGTGCGACGACGATGACCGAACCCACCCCGCAGCGCCCCGTCTGGCTCGACGATTTCACGATCCCGGCCGACGCCGCGGGCGCCGTGGTGGCCGTCGACTTCGGCGACGACGGACTCTGGGCCGCCCGAATGGGCGCCGACGGCCGGGTGGAACAGGTGGCCGTCGAACCGCGGATCACGCCCTCGGTGCTCGACATCCGTGTGGCGTCCTATCTGCACCACGGCGAGGCGGTCCCCGGCACCGACGACCCGCAGGTGTTCGCCGAACTGCTCGACCTCTGCCGCCGGGCCCGCACCGTCCTGATCGAGCGCGACAGCGTGATCCTGATGGGCACCGAACACCTGCGCCTGGTGACGATCACGCTCGACACCGCGATGGCCGCCACCGTGCCGGAAGTGAACCGCGCCAACGGATTGATCGTCGAACTCGCCGGCCGCGAACCCGTCGCCGCGGTCTTCCTCGGCCCGGGGATGGACCTGTGGCCCGGCCTGTGGGAGACCCTCACCGATCGCGGCTTCGCGCTCCTCGGACCCGACGATCCGTTCCCGGAGACCTTCGTCGGCGACGACGAGGCCACCCGCGCCCTGGAAGCGCTCCCGGAAACACCGACCTCGCTGGCGTGGGCCACGGCACCGGCCGAAGCACTGCCCGACGCAGCGGCTGCGGCGGAGTTCGCCGAGCGGGCGCCGTCGGCCGCCGCCGCCCGCCGCACCCGGGCGCTGCTGACCGCTGCGGCCCTTGCCGTCATCGCCCTCGGCGGTATCGGGCTGGCCGCCGCGACGATGACCGGCGACGACGATTCTCCACCAGCCGCGGCGGAATCCGGCGCGACGGCCGTCTCGACCCCCGAGCAGGGCGGCGACGAGGCGCCGATCGCCGCCTCGCCCAGCGAACTGCGGGCCGCACGAGCGCCGATGAAGCGGTACGTGCCGCCCAAACCCACATCGAGTTCGACCACCAAGACGTCCGAGGCGCCATTGGGACCGCAGCCGCGGCCCCGCCCGCGGCCGGACAATCGCCGCACCATTCCCAATCCGATTCCGGGTCTGCCGCCGATCATCATCGGCTGACGTCGCCGGCGAGCTTCCCGGCCGGCGGCGTCCGTCGTCAGGCCGGGCGCGACACCTTGGTGAGGCGTCGCGAACCGGCGGCCACCTTCCACGACTGGCCGTGTCGGAACGGCGAGCGGCGCACGGATCGGTCCGTGACGAAGTACCAATCCATCTGCGCCGCAACCGGACTCACCGTCAACACGGCATAGCCGTGCGCGTCGGTGTCCACCCAGCGCGTGTGTCGGTTGGTCGCCATCAGCGCCGCCGACGCCGGCGCGCCCAGGGTCTGTTCGGGTACCGACACCATGTCGTCGAGGTTGTTCGACGTCACCGACGTCACCACGAACTCGGTGGCGAGGCTGCCGGCGCCCGGATAGTTCGCGGGCTCGCGCGGCACCTCGCACGCCCACGACATGTGGATGTCGCCAGTGAGGAAGACCGCGTTGCCGCCGGCGCGCTGCGCGATCGCGGCGAGCAGCGTGCGACGGTCCGCGGTGTAGCCGTCCCAGGCGTCGGCGTTGAGGGACACCCCGTTGCGCGGCAGACCCAGCAGTTCGGTGAGGATCCGACTGCGCTCGGGATCGAGCGGCGGCAGCAGGATCGGGGAGATCATCACCGGATTCCCGATCAGCTGCCAGGTGGTCGGCGAGCTCTCGATCCCGCCGGTGAGCCAGGTCATCTGTTTCCGGCCGGTGATCGACGACGACGCCGAGTCCGTCTTCGACGACGTGGCCGGCACCTGCTTGTCCCGGTAGCTGCGCAGATCCAGCATCGACAGCTCCAGCAGCGTGCCGTAGCGCAGGCGCCGGTACAGGTGCCGCCCGGTGCCGTCGACCTGCGGCCGCACCGGCATCCACTCGTAGTAGGCCTGCTCGGCGGCGGCCTTGCGCGCCGCCCATGCGCCCTGGGTCTTCGGGTCGTGGTTCTCGGCGCCGCGCAGCCACGCGTTGTCGGCCGACTCGTGGTCGTCCCAGGTGCAGATGAACGGGTGCGCCGCGTGCGCGGCCTGCAGGTCGGGGTCGGTCTTGTACTGCGCGTGCCGGATCCGGTAGTCCGCCAGCGAGACGATGTCGCGCGCGGGCTGGTGGGTGCGGACCGGGCCGTGCTTGCCGCCGTACTCGCCGGGCCCGTACTCGTAGAGGTAGTCGCCGAGGTGCACCACCGCGTCGAGTTCATCGCGCCCAGCCAGCTCCCGGTAGGCGCCGAAGTAGCCGGCCTCCCAGTTGGCGCAGCTGGCCACGCCGAACTGCACGCGGCGCACGTCGTCGCCGGCGGCCGGGGCCGTCTTGGTGCGCCCCACCGGGGACACCGCACCGGCGGCCGGGCCGTCGAGCACCCGGAACCGGTACCAGTAGGCAGTCTTGGGAGCCAGGCCCGCGGCGTCGACCTTGACCGTGTGGTCGCTCGCGGCCGTGGTGACCACGGTGCCGGTCGCCGCGATCGACGTGAACTCGCGCGCAGTGGACATCTCCCAGCGCAGGTTCACCGGCCCCCCGCGGCCCGAGCCGGGAGCGGCAGCCGCCTCCGGCGTGACACGCGTCCACAGAATCACCCGATCGGCGAGCGGATCGCCGGACGCCACCCCGTGGACGAAAGCACCGCGGCCGCGCGCGGGGCGCGCCCCGGCGGGAACCGCGTCCACCGCCCCGACACCGAGCACCCCGACACCGGCGGCACCGGCCGCGGCGACGAAGGTACGACGAGAAAGGTTGGCCGAGAGTCGATTTCGCACGCGGCCCACCTTGGCCACCCGAGGTGACGCGTCGGTAACCTCCGCGCGTCCCGGCGGTGGCCCTACCCTGAAGAGATGGTCGACGTCAGCACTCTGCGCGCAGCCCTATCCGAGACGATGGTGGTGACCGACCCGGACATCTTGGCCGCCTACCGCTTCGATCGGGCCGAGGATCCGACCGCCGGGACCCCGCTCGCACTGGTCCGGCCGCAATCCACCGCCGACGTGCAGACCGCGGTGCGCTGGTGCGCCGAGCACCGCGTCCCGATCATCACCCGCGGCGCGGGCACGAGTCTGTCGGGCGGCGCCACCGCGGTCAGCGGTGCGGTGATGATCACCACCGAGAAGATGCGCGGCGTGCAGGTCGACACCACCACGCGCACCGCGGTGTGCGCGCCGGGCATGCTCAACGCCGAAGTGAAGGCGGCGGCCGCCGAGCACGGCCTCTGGTATCCGCCGGACCCGTCGTCGTTCGAGATCTGCACCATCGGCGGCAATGCGGCGACCAACGCAGGCGGGCTGTGCTGCGTCAAATACGGCGTCACCGTCGACTACGTCCTGGGCCTGGAAGTGGTTCTCGCCGACGGTCGCGCGGTGCGCCTGGGCGGCAAGCAGCTCAAGGATTCGGCGGGCCTGTCCCTGACCCGCCTGTTCGTCGGCAGCGAGGGCCTGCTCGGCATCCTCACCGAGGTCACCGTCCGGCTGCTGCCGCCGCAGCCCGCCGCGTGCACCGTGGTCGGCGTGTTTCCGACGGTGCGCGCAGCGAGCCAGGCGGTGCTGGCGGTCACCGCGCAGACCCGTCCGGCGATGCTCGAGTTCATGGACCACACCTCCATCAACGCGGTCGAGGACATGCTCAACATGGGCCTGGACCGGTCCGCCGGCGCGATGTTGATCGCCCAATCCGATGCCCCGGGCCCGGCCGGCATCGCCGAGGTGGCGCTGATCGAGGAGGCCTTCCGCGCCCATCAGGCGGACGAGGTGTTCACCACCGACGACCCGGAGGAGGGCGAGGCCTTCACCGTCGCCCGCCGGGTCGCCATCCCCGCGGTGGAACGACGCGGGTCACTGCTGCTGGAGGACGTCGGCGTTCCCCTTCGGCACTGCCCGATCTGGTCGACGGCGTCGCCGCCATCGCCGCCGACAACCGCGTCACGATCGCGGTGATCGCCCACGCCGGGGACGGCAACACCCATCCGCTGATCGTCTTCGATCCCACCGACGCCGACGAGGCCGGCCGCGCACAGCTCGCCTTCGACCAGATCATGGGGTTGGCCGTCGAGATGGGCGGCACCATCACCGGCGAGCACGGCGTCGGCCGGTTGAAGAAGGGCTGGCTGCCCGCCCAGGTCGGCGCCGACGTGATGGAGCTGACCGCGACCATCAAACAGGCGCTGGATCCGCACGGACTGCTCAACCCCGGCGTGATGCTGTAGTTCGCGCCGATCCGTACCGGGGTCGGCCACTTCTCGGTCAGAATGTCCGAATGGCCATCCTGACCGCGGTGATCGTCATCGCCACCCTGATCGCGATGACCAGTGGCCGGATGCCCGCGGTCTTGGCGTTGATCATCGCCCTCCTGGTCGCGGGCGTCGTCGGAATCGCCACCCCCGCACAGCTTTTCGCCGGGTTGAGCAACGGCGGTGTGATCACCATCGCCGCCATGCTGGTGATCGCGAAGGGCGTGCTGGCGACCGGCGTGGTCTCCCGCGTCACCTTCCGACTTCTGGCGACCGTCACGACGCCGGGTCAGACACTGCGGCGGATCGTCCCGCCGATCGGCATCATCAGCTCGCTCATCAACACCACGCCGATCGTGGCCATGCTGATTCCGGCCACCAAGGAGTTGCAGCAGCGGTCGGGGGTGCCGGCCCGGTCGGTCCTGCTGCCGGTGGCCCATGCCACCACCCTGGCCGGTTCGATGACCCTGATCGGCACCAGCTCCAACCTGATCATCGCGGGCATGGCCGCCCCGTACGGCGTGAACATCACCATGTTCTCGTTCGTGCCGGTGGCGGCATCGCCGTGATCGTGAGCTCGCGGTACCTGTTGAAGGGCAAGCCGAAACCCCCGACGAAAGACCTGCGCTGGCGCGCCGAGATCCCGCTGTCCAGCCGCTCGGTGAGCGTCGGCCGCACCGCCGCCGATGTCGGGATCGCGCGCACCGGCGAATACGAGTTGATCGACGTCCGCCGGTGGGGCAAGTCGGTGGTGACCGACAGCGTTCTCGAAGAGGGCGACGTGCTGGTGTACCGGACCAGCGAAACCGGCGTGCGGATGCTGTGGGAGAGCCCCCACTTCGGACAGGCAAGGCGCCGCAGCCGGGCAAGACCTGGATCGCCCTGGGCGTGCTGCTCGGCGTGATCGTGGCCGCCTCGTTCGGTCTGGCCCCGGTGGAGTTGGCGTCGTCGATCGGTGCGGTGGCGATGGTGGTGACCGGAGTGCTGACACCGCGGTCGGCGGTGCGCGCCCTGGACTGGAACATCCTCGCCATCATCGCCGGTTCCATCGGTCTCGGCGTGATGGTGATCGAGAGCGGCCTCGGCGGCTATCTGTCCGACGCCATCATCTACCTGTCGGCGGGCAGCATCCCGTTGATGGTGACGGTGATCGCGCTCGGCACCACGCTGCTGACCAACCTCGTGACCAACGCCGCGGCGGCGAGCATTCTGACGCCCGTAGCCATCACCGTCGCGAACTCCATGGGCCTGAACCCGATGGTCGTGCTCATCCGCATCGGCACCTGTATCTCGTTCACCTTCCTCAACCCGTTCAGTCACCAGTCGAACCTGATGGTGATGGAGCCGGGCAAGTACACCGTCGCGACGTTCGTGCGCTTCGGCGTTCCGATCACCCTGGTGAGCCTGGCCACCGCGTTCGGCGTGGCCTGGCCGCTGCTCGAGTTCTGGGCCTGATCGCTCGAACTCACCGCGCCGACGCTGAGCGGCGGCCACACTCGCACTCATGCGGACACTCTTCCGGACCACGCTCATCGCCCTGACGATCTGTCTCGTCGCCGTCCTCGCGACGGTGACGCCGGGCCGCGCGCACGCCGTCGGACCGCTGCCCGACGATTTCCTGTGGGGCGTCGCCAGTTCCGGATTCCAGACCGAGGGCTCCTCGCCGGACAGCAACTGGCGGCGCTATGCCCGGGCGGCGGCGAAGCCGGGGGCGTCGTTCCCCGACGGCGTCGGATCGTCGGTCGACTTCCGGCACCGCTACCGCGAGGACGTCCGGCTCGCCGCGGGCATGGGCGTGACGGTCTACCGCGTGGGTATCGAATGGGCGCGGCTGGAACCTCGCCCGGGGTACGACGAGGCGCGCGAATGGGCCTACTACGACGACCTGGTGGCCGCGATCGTCGAGGCCGGGATGCGCCCCATGCTGACCCTGGACCATTGGGTCTATCCCGGTTGGATCGCCGACCGCGGCGGGTGGGCCGACGCCCGGACCCCGGCGGCCTGGCTGCGGCATCAGCGCCGCGTCGTCGACCGCTACGCGCACCACCGTCCGCTGTGGATCACCGTCAACGAAGCCACCGCGTATCTGATGAAGGAGGTCCAGCACGGTGGGCTGCCGCCGCACCTGGCGCCCGTGATGCTCGATCGTCTGGTCGGCGTGCACCGCGCCATCTACGACCACATCCACCGGCGCGATCCCGGCGCGCTGGTCTCCTCCAACGCCGCCTACATCCCCACGGTGCAGCCGGCGCTGGACCAGACCTTCCTGGACCGCGTGCGCGACAAGCTCGACTTCATCGGCTTCGACTATTACTACTCGGTGTCGCCGACGCAGCTGGGCGCCGCGCAGATCCTCGCCGACCGTTCGTGGGAGGCCCCGGTGTCCGCCGACGGCCTGTACTACGCCTTCCGCGACTACGCGCGCCGCTTCCCCGGCAAACCCCTCTACGTGATCGAGACCGGCATGCCGACGCAGAACGGCGCCCCGCGGCCCGACGGCTATCGCCGCGCCGACCACCTCCGCGACCTCGTCTACTGGACGCAACGCGCCCGCGCCGACGGGATCGACGTGATGGGGCTGAACTACTGGAGCCTCACCGACAACTACGAATGGGGCAGCTACACACCGCGATTCGGCCTCTACCGGGTCGACGTCCTCACCGACCCGACTCTGCATCGTGTCCCGACCCCGGCGGTCGCCGCGTACCGCCGGATCATCGCCGACGGCGGCGTCGGCCCGCACTACCGTCCGAGCCGCCCGGCCACCGTCTGTTCCCTGGTCGCGGCGCCGTCGAGCTGCACCCAGCCCGTCCGCTGAGGCCCGCTCAGGCCTGCGGCGGAGGCGGCGGCTTCGGCGCGCCGACCGGCGGCGGGATCTTCGGGTAGCGCCGACCGGCGGCCACCATGTTCGGATTCCCCGGTCCCGGCGGATCGCCCGCACCCGGCATCGGCCGTCCGGGCGACGGATCCCAGTCGGTCTCCACCAGCTTCTTCTGCACCACCACAGCGAGGACCAGGATCACCGCACCGATCGCGATCATCACGAGCACGCCGGGCACCCCGCCGATCTTGGCGGCGTTGCCGAGCAGGAGTCCGTACCAGCCGAAGTCCGCGTCGCCGAAGGTGGTGTTCTCCTCGCCGAAGCCACCGAGCACCCCCACCAGCAGGGCCGGCAGGAAGGTGATCAGCAGACCGTTCGCGAAGGCACCGGTGATGGCACCGAAGCGGCCACCGGTGGCGTTACCGTACACACCGGCCGCACCACCGGTGAAGAAGTGCGGCACCAGACCCGGCAGCACCAGCGCCCAGCCGAACGTCGGCCCCAGCCAGGACGCGAGGATCGCGAGGCCCACGAGACCCGCGGTGAAGCTGGAGAGGAAGCCGATCAGCACCGCGTTCTGGGCGTACGGGAAGACGATCGGCGCGTCCAACGCGGGGACCGCACCCGGCACCACGCGCTCGGCGATGCCCTGGAACGCGGGCACCAGTTCACCGAGGATGGTGCGGACGCCGAACAGGATGACGGCGACGGCCACACCGAAACTCAGGCCCTGCGTCACGCCGCTCATCAGGAAGTTGCCCATCCCGGTGGCGCCGCCCTCGCCGTCGGCGTTCGCGTACGCCAGGTAGGCCTCGGTGCTGCCGACGCGCCCCACGTAGATCAGCGAGATGACGAAGTACATCAGGACCATCGACAGCGCGGTGGCCACCATCGAGTCGCGCAGGAACCGCAGCGACTCGGGCAGCTTCAGATCCTCGGTCGACCGACTGCGCTTGCCGCCGGTCCAGCGTCCGACGATGCCGGCCACCACGTAGCCGAGAGTGCCGAAGTGGCCGATCGCGATCGTGTTGTCACCGGTGATGCGTTTGGTCCACGGCTGGGAGATCGCGGGCAGCGCCACCATCACCACGCCCAGCAGGACGCCGCCGACGATCACCACGGTCACCGCGTTCAGTCCGCTGGTGGCCAGCACGATGGTGAGCAGCGTGGCCATGAACAAGGTGTGATGGCCGGTCAGGAAGACGTACCGCAGCGGGGTGAAACGAGCCAGCACCAGACTGACGACGAAGCCCAGGATCATCAGCCAGGCCACCTGCGCGCCGTAGGTGTCCTGCGCGATGCCGACGATCGCCTCGTTGGTGGGGACCACACCGTGCGAGGTGGTGGACCCGCTGAGCATCACGCCGAGCGGGTCGAGCGAGGCCACCACCAGCGTGGCGCCGGCGCCGATCAGCAGGAAGCCGAGGGTGGCTTTGAGCGCGCCGCCGATCACCTGCCCGATGGATTTGCGCAGCGCGACCAGGCCGACGGCGGTGATGATGCCGATCAGGTAGGCGGGCACCGCCAGGATCTCGTTGACGATGAATTCGGCGGTGACGACGAGCCAGTTCATGGCGCTGCCCCTCAGACGTCGTAGTTGGCACGGAGCGCGGCGTCGAGCTCGGCCGTGCTGGTGAAGTTCTCGATGACGGTCATCGGGACCCCGAGGTCGCCGAGCGCCTTCGCGATCTCACCGGAGGTGAGGATCAGGTCGGCTTCCTTGGCTTTACCCTTCGCCGAGATGGTGTCGGTGGCTTCCACCGTGATGTACGACGCCCAGCCCCAGTCGCTGAGCACCTTCTCCAGGGTGTTCTTCAGGAACAGGCTGGTCCCCAGGCCGTTACCGCAGACGGTGAGGATCTTATTGGTGGTGCGTCGACCCGTCTCGGCGGGTTCGGTGGCGGGAGGTTCGCTCGGTGCGGCCGCGGCCGGTTGTTCGCCCTCGAGGATCGCCAGAATCTCTGCGGGATCGGCGGCCGCCGCGAGCGCCGCGCGGCGAGCGGGATCGCCGATCACCTTGGCCAGCTCCGCCATCGCCGAGGTGTGCGCCTTCGCGTCGGTGGCGGCCAACGCCACCACCAGGTCCACCGGGTCGTTGCGCGGATGCCCGAACTCGACGGGGCTCGCCAGCCGCACCCACGACAAGCCGGTCCGCAGCACCGCGGGCGACGGCCGGGCGTGCGCGAACGCGAAGCCGGGCGCGATCACGATGTACGGGCCCTTCTCCTCCACCGATGCGATCATCTCCGCGGTGTACTCCGCGGTGGCGACGCCGGTCGCCTCCAGCAGTGCGCCGGCGGCGGCGACGGCCTGCTGCCAGTCCGCGGCCTCGAGGTCCAGGGCGACGGCGTCGGGACTCAGCAGATCGGTCAGAGCGCTCACGCCCCGGACGCTAACCCATCGGCTCCTGCGAAATGCACAGATTGCACGGTTCCCGGTCGCCCACCGCCCGGATCGATACCGTCGCCGCAGCCGACACCGATCGGTGCGCCTCGGTCACTGCGCGGCGCGCAACTGCTCCACGCGTGTCATCCAATCGGCGAGCACCAGATCGTCCACGGCACGGTCATCGCGCAGGTTCCGGGTCACTTCCAGACCGCGGACCAGGGCCATCAGCGATTCGAACGCCACCTGGGCCTGCTGGGGGTCGTCGATCCCGACGTGGGCGTCGAACACCGCGTGCACGGCGGTGCCGAGCCGGCGCTCGGCCGGCACCAGCGCCTCGCGCAGTTCCGCGTTGGTCCTCGAGGCCGTCCACAGTTCCATCGCCGCCTGGAACGGCGGCCCGGCCATCGCCTCGCGCACCGCCTGGACCATCCGGCGCAGGCCGTCCGGGTCGTCGCCGAGATCGCCCATCACGTCCGCGACGTGCGCCAGCCGGATGTCGGCGATGTGGTGGATCGCCGCCACCAACAGCTCCGACTTCGATCCGAAGTGATGCAGGAGGGCACCCCGCGAGACTCCGGCTTCGTCTTGAATCCGCTGCGTGGTGGTGTCGGCGTAGCCGTGCACCACCAGGCAGTGGATCGTCGCATTCAGCAGGGTCTCGCGGGTCCGGGCGCGCTGCAGGTCACGGGTAGTGCCACTCACACCCGTCACCCTATCGGCCCTGCTCACAACGGCCGCAGTTCACCGGCCTCGATGCCGTCGCGGAGCCGGAACTTCTGCAGCTTGCCCATCGCGTTGACCGGCAGCTCGGTCACCACGAACCAGTCGCGCGGCGTCTTGTGCGGTGCCAACAGTCCCCGCACGTGCGCGTGCAGGTCGTCCGACGACGGCGCCTCCTGCGCGGGGTCGAGGGTCACCACGGCCACCACCTGTTCGCCCCACGCCTCGTCGCGGCGGCCGAGCACCGCCGCGTTCGCCACTGCCGGGTGCGCCACCAGGGCTTCCTCCACCTCGCGGGGGTAGATGTTCTCACCGCCGCGGATGATCAGGTCCTTGAGTCGGCCGGTCACCGTCACATAGCCGCGGGCGTCCATCGTGCCCAGGTCGCCGGTGTGCAGCCAGCCGTCGGCGTCGACGGTGCGCGCGGTCTCGTCCGGCTGGCCGAGGTAGCCGAGCATCACCTGGTATCCGCGGGCGCAGATCTCGCCCTCGGTCCCGATCGGCACCACATCGCCGGTGCCCGGATCGATGATCGCGACGTCGACGTTCGGCAAGGGCAGGCCGGCGGTGTGCAGCGCGGCCTCGCGGTCGTCGGTCGGACTGGTCTGGCAGATGATCGGACTTGCCTCGGTCTGTCCGTAGACGGCGCTCGATGCGACGCCGTAAGCCTGCGCCCAGCCGTCGACCAGCGCCGCGGGCACTGCGTCGCCGCCGGACATCATCACCTTCAGTGCCGACAGGTCGTAGTCGGCGCGGCCGGGGAAGGCCAACAGCGCGTGCAGCATCAGCGGGACGCCGCCGAACGCCGCGGCGCGGTGATCGGCCATGCCCTTCAGCACGGTCCCCGGGTCGAAGATCTCAGCGAGCACCAAGGTGGCCCGGTCGTAGAACGAGCCCATGGCGGCCAGGCCGCAGCCCGCGGTGTGGAACAGCGGCAGCGCGGTGGCGTAGGTGGCGCCCGGTTCCAGGCCGCAGCGGTCGCGCACGAACGCGGCGTTGCTGACCATCGCCCGGTGCGCCAGCACCGCGGCCTTCGGGCGGCCGGTGGTGCCCGAGGTGAACTGGATCTGGGTGGGGGCATCGGCGGTGACCACGGGCAGCTCGGCGCGCGGGACGGTGTCCCGGACCCGGGTCAGCCAACCGTTGAGGTCGACGGACTCGCGGATCTCGGGGGTATCAGCGCAGACGCGCTCCACCATCGCCGCCATGTCGGTGCCGCGGAACTCGCCGACCGCGAAGATGCCGACGCACTCGGCGCGCTGCAGCGCGTACGCCAGTTCGGCGTCGCGCAGCGCGGGGTTCACCGCGACCAGAACCAGTCCGGCCAGTGCCACGCCGTACTGGAGCACCAGCCATTCCGGGACGTTCGGCGCCCAGACGGCGACGTGCTCGCCCGGTTCGAAGCGTTCGAGGAGCCAGGCTGCGGCCCGCTCGGCGTCGTCGAGCAGTTCGGCGTAGGTCCAGGTCCGGTCCTCGCGTCCCGGGCCCACGGAGACCACCGCGAGCTTGTCGGGAACGTCGGCGGCGGCCTGCCGCAGGAGTTCGCCGACGGTCAGTTCCAGCACCGGGCTGCTCTGATCGGCCTCCCACAGGGACTGCGTCAGATCGCGCATCAGTGGCCCCGATCCTTGGCCTCGAGCTCGGCGCGCATGGCGTCGATCTCGTCGACCGCCGGCACCGCACCGCCGCCGTCGGGGATGAACCGACCCGAGTCGCGCCACTGGACGGCCGCACCGTATCCGTGCTCCTGCGCGAAGTCGACGAACCAGCGGCCCTCCGGCGAGTGGCGCGTGATGCCGTCGAACAGGATCGCCGTGTTCTGGGTGCTCTGCAGGCCCATGTTGTCGTAGGCCTGGTTGATCATCATCTTCTGCATCACCAGCTGGTTGATGGGCACCCCGGCCATGCGATCGGCCAGTCGTTCCACCTCGGCGTCGAGGTCGGCGGCGGGCACGGCGTCGATCACCAGGCCCCACTCCTTGGCCTGCGTGCCGGTGATCGTGTCGCCGGTGAGCAGCATGCGCTTGGCCTTCTCCGCGCCGAGGCGGTACACCCACATCGCCGTGGTGGGGCAACCCCAGATACGCGCGGGCATGTAGCCGATCTTCGCGTCGTCTTCCATCACCACGAGGTCGCACGACAGCGCGATGTCGCTGCCGCCGGCCACCGCGTAGCCGCGGACCTTGGCGATGGTCGGCTTGGCCGAACGCCACAGCGAGAAGAAGTGGTCGGTGTTGGCCTTCATCCCGGCGAAGTCCTTGATCGGATCCCACACGGCACCCTGGTGCGCCTCGCCGGATTCGGCGTAGATCTTCAGGTCGTAGCCGGCGCAGAACGCCCGGCCTTCACCCTGCACGATGATCACGCGCACGTCGTCGTCGGCGTTGGCCGCCTGCACCGCGGCCTCGATCTCCTGCGCCATCTCCATGGTGATGGCATTGAGCCGATCGGGGCGGTTGAGCGTGATGTAGGCGCGGTGGTCGCGCGTCTCGTAACGGACGACGGTCCCGGTGAATGACATGGTTCGACTCCCAGTTGGTTGGTGTGCCGATACCGTTTCACAGTCCGTCTGGACTGTCAATGAGTTGGGAAAGATCGCCGAGGTTCCGCCCGCGACGGCGCCCGACAGCTATTTCACTTCGTTCGTCATCACCCGGTACACGCCGAGCAGACCGGGCAGACCGATCCAGATCACCGCGCACACCAGCACCTGCCCCCAGTCCTGGGCGTCGGGAGCCACTTGGCCGATACCCGACAACGCGTCCCGGGGGTACACCCACGGCGCCACCTTCTCGAAGAGGGTGCCCTCGCCGGCAGTGGTTCCGATCGAGCCGAGCAACAGCACCGTCGGCACGATCACTTCCGGCACCACCAGGTAAGTCACCATCGCGCCCGCGGTGTTCAGGATGGCGATCGCGATCGCGAAGGCCATCAGGACGTCGAACAGCGCCCGGATCCCGTCACCCCGGATCGCATCGGCGGCGTCGGCGAACGAGGCGCCGCGAATCGCCACGATCAGGCTGGTCAGAACCAGCATGCCGGCGAAGATCACGGCCGCCCCGATCGCCACGGCGGTGAGCTTGGCGAGCAGCACCCGTTCCCGTCGCGGCTCGAGCGTGAAGGCCGTCACCACCGAGCGCTGGCCCCATTCGGAGGTCACCAGCAGGATCGCCAAGACGCCCACAAAGATCCGGGTCATCACGCCGAACGACGTCAACAACTCGCCGAAACTTCCGAGCGTGCCCGTCGACAGAGCCACCGCGCAGACCCCGAGCCAGACCAACCCCAGCACGCCCAGCACGATCCACGGGCCACGCGTACCCACCGACTTGCGCAGTTCGACGAGCACCTCGCGCCAGAACGGGATCGACGCCAGGTTCGGATCGATGCCCTTGACGGTCATCGGTGCGCTCATGCTGTTCCTCCCGGAAATTGCTGTGACTGCGGGCCCGGATAATGGGGTTGCCCCGGATAGCCGGGTTGCCCCGGAGGTTGCGGTGGCCCCGGAGGTTGCATCTGCCCGGGCGGCATCATCGGCCCCGCCGGGAGCGGTCCGCGCTGCGCCGCGGCGGTCAACTGGAGGTAGGTCTGCTCGAGCCCGCCGGTGGACGCGGACGCCAGTTCGGTGAGCACCAGTCCGGCAGCCGCGGCCACCTCGCCCACCTGCAGCGTCGACGCGTCCACCACGATCCCGCCGCTCGTCCCCGGTCGGCACGGCAGACCGGCGGCGCCGAGCGCGGCGGCCAGCGCCGTCTCATCCACGGCGCGGACCTGTGTGCCGGGCATTCCGGCCAGCGACTCCTTGGTGCCCTGCGCCATCACCCGGCCGCCGCCGATCACGACGATGTGGTCGGCGATCAGTTCAATCTCGTGAAGCAGGTGTGAGCTGAGCAGAACGGTGCCGCCGGCGTCGGCGAACCCGCGCAGCACGCCGCGCATCCAGTGGATGCCTGCCGGATCGAGACCGTTGACCGGCTCGTCCAGGATCAGCACGCTCGGATCGCCGAGCAACGCGTTCGCCACGCCGAGCCGCTGCCGCATGCCCAGCGAATAGTTGGCCACCCGGCGCCCCGCCTCGGACGGCGACAGCCCCACCACGGCGAGCATCTCGTCCACCCGAGACGTCGGCAGGCCCATCATCTGCGCGCTCAAGCGCAGAGTCTCGCGGGCGCTGCGGCCGGAATGGAAGGCCGAGGCATCGAGCAGCGTGCCGACCTGCATCGCGGGATTGGGGATGTCGCGGTAGGCGTAGCCACCGATCGTCGCCGATCCGGAGGTGGCCGGGGTCAAGCCGGTCAGGACGCGCAGGGTGGTGGACTTGCCCGCCCCGTTCGGTCCGAGGAAGCCCACCACCTGCCCGGGATGGCAGGCGAACGAGACGTCGTCGACGGCGACGAACGGCCCGTACCTCTTGGTCAGACGCTCCACAACGATCATCACCGCATCATGCCCGTCGCGGCGGGCGTGTGCGCGTCGCCGATCCGCGCGCCGCGCCTTCGATGTCTAAACTCGGTCCCGTGCCCGATAACCAGCGCGTCGTCCTGCCCACCGGAGTCGGCCTGTCCGCCACGCTCACCGGAAGCGGCGACGGACCGTTCGTCCTGCTCAATCCCGGCATGTCGATGTCCCAAACCTCATGGGAGCTCACCGAACTCATCGCACCGCTGGTCGACGCGGGTTTCCGCGTGCTGTCCTACACCGCCCGCGGCGTGACCGGCTCGGACGCGCCGCCCCCGCCGTACGACATCCCGTCGATGGCCGACGATGCGGCCGGCCTGCTCGACCACTTCGACATCGACCGCGCCATCCTCGTCGGCTATTCGATGGGCTGCTACATCACGCAGGCACTACTGGAACGTCGCCCCGGCACCGCCCTCGGCGTCGTGATGTGGGCGGGGCTGGGCTCGTCCGAGATCAGCAACTTCGTCAACGAGATGGAATTGGGCCTGTTCGAGCGGTACGGCGAACTGCCGAAGGAAGTCTCCGCGTTCGAGACGATGCTGACCACCCTCGACCGCGCCTCGCTGCAGGATCAAGCGACCGTGCGCGGCTGGCGCGACTTGCTCGTTCACCGCCCCAGTTCGTGGGCGTCACCGGACGGGCACCACGGTCAGCTCGCCGCCTCGCAGTCGTGGGTACTGGCCGGCGAGCCCACCGCGGCCCGGCTGGCGGCCATCGATGTTCCGACACTGGTGATGGCCTACTCGGAGGACCTGTTCTTTCCCCCCGCCACCTCACGTGCCGCGGCCGCACTGATCCCGGACGCACAGTTCGTCGAGATCGACGGCTTCGCCCACGGCGGGTTCATGCTCGACCCGAGCCACACCGCCCCCGGCCACATCGTCGACTTCTGTCGCCGGGTGCGGGACGGCGCGCGCTAGGGCGTAGCGCTCAGATCTGGTGCCCGTCCCATTCGTGGTCGTGCATGAAGCCGCCGGCCAGCCCCACCCGGTAGCGGAGACTGTGCCGCAGAATGTTCGAGTACGCGGGCACCAGCATCACGGCCGGACCCATGTCGCCCTTCTCCGCGATCACATCGTCGGCTGCCCGGAAGTCCCGGAAGAACTGCCGAAAGTTGTTGCCCGGCAAGGAGTCCTTGCGCCAGCCGTAGAGTGCCATCCCGATGCCGATCATGCGCACCCGCCCGGTCGGCGGCTCGATCACTTCGTCGTTCTCGCCGAAGAAGGCCCGGTCGACGTGGTCCTCCGGCGTGAACATCATGATGCCGCTGGTGGCCCGCGGGTTGGCTTCGATGGTCACCAGACCGCGCTCGGGGTGATCGATGAAGTCGAAGCCGATGTGACCGGTGAAGCCGGAGCGCTTGATCACGTCGCGAACCCACTCCTCGATCCCGGCATGCGGTACCTGCTCGAAGGTCAGGCACGACGATCCGCCGATCGCGTACCGCACCGGGTAGGTCGCGTGCGCGTAGACCTCGCCGTCCCGGCAGATCGAGTAGGTGCAGTACCGGTCGCCCTCCAGCCACTCCTGGGCGATCCACGGATTGGTCGGGTCGAACGTCAACTGCTCCAGCCGGTCGCCCGGGTAAGCCTTGATCACGTTCTGCGATCCCCGCGAATAGGCTTGTTTCACGGCGAACGGCGTGTTGAAATCGAGCGCGGCGATGTCGTCCGGGCCGGTGATCGAGGCGAACTTGAGCGTCTCCACACCCATCTCGACCAGCAGTTCCTGGAATTTCAGCTTGTTGTGCAGCGCATCTTCCAGAGCGAAATCGGACAGGAACAGCTCGCACGACGGGGGGAACAGCCCGGCCATCATGGCCAGGATGTCGGTCTCCTCGTGAATCGGGATGACCATGTCGATGCCCTCGGACTCGACGATGGCAGCGATCTGACGGCAGTATTCCTGCGGCTTGTACTTCGGCGGACTGACACGATGGAAGCCCGTGACCGCCGTGGAGAACCGGCTCACCGCGATGGGCACGCTGTCGGCCGTACTCACCCGATGCCCCGCCGCCGCGAGCAGTCGCGCCAAGTTCAGCGTCAGGAACGACCGCCCGAATGTGATCAGAATGTGCTTACGCTTACCTTGGTCCACGACCGCTAGCGTAACCGCTCATACCACGGTCGCCTGATAACGTTCTCAGGCAGCCGAAATCTGCTCCCGCAGCGAGCCCCATCCCGTCGGCAGCCGAACTCACCTGCGAGCCAAAGGATCCGACGTTGTACGTAATCGGCATCATCGCAGGAATGATGGCGGCCGTCGCCTACGGCATGTCGACCGTCCTGCGCGCGTTGGGCGCCCGGCGGGTCGCTGTCGCCGAGCGCGAGGCCGCCGAGAACGAGGGCGCACCGCCGCCGTCCACGGACCCGTCCGCACCGCCGACCATGTCGTCGACGGTAGCCACCCTGGGCGACCCGGCCTTCATTCTGGGCACCGTGATGGTGGTGATCGGCTTCGCCGGCGGAGCGATCGCCGCGCGCTTCCTGCCCCTGTTCCTGGCGCAGTCGATCGTCTCGGCCAACCTGGTGGTCACCGCTCTCGTGGCCACGTTCATGCTCAATATCACGCTGCACACGCGCGACTGGGTGGCCATCTGGATGGTGGTCCTCTCCCTGTGCCTGCTCGGCATCTCCTCGGCTCCGCACGCCGAGGACCACGCGGCACGCTCCTTCCACTGGGGGCTGCTGGCCGCGGCTTTCGTCGTCGGGGCCATCGGCCTGTGGGGCGTGTACAAGTTCGGCAAGTTCGCACCGGTGGTCGGCGGCTTCGCCGGCGGCCTGCAGTTCGGCATCATCGCGATGGCCGTGCGCGTGCTCGACGGCGTGGCCCCGTTCGACGCGGTGGCGCTGCTCACCGACCCTGGCGCCTGGGCGATCGCCGTGGCCGGTGCCAGCGGCTTCTACATTCAGACGGTGGCGCTGCAGGTGGGCGCGGTCAACGGCGTGACCGCCGTGCTGGTGGTCGGCGAGACGGCGGGGCCGAGCATCATCGGCGTCCTCTTCCTCGGCGACCACGCCCAAGCCGGGCTCGGCTGGCTGGCCGTCGCCGGTTTCATCGGCGCGGTGGTCGGCGCGATCCTCGTCGCCTGGTACGGCAGCGGCGACCCCGATCACTTCGGCGAAGCACCGGAGGAGATCGGCGGCTGGCGGCGCGGCCGCGCCGACCCGCCCACCGTCTGATCTCGCCCTCCGGCCCCTTCCCGCGTGTCGCGACCCCGTTCCCAAGTCGCTTTTCGGGCTCGCGGAGCGAGGCGCGAACAGGGTCGCGACTCGGCCAGCAGGGTTCGCGTCAGGGAGTGGTGGGCGACGACGCCTGCGCCCAGAAGCGCTTCGGGATCCGGCCCGCACCGGCGGCGAGTCGTCCGGCCCGCACCGCGTGCGACATGGCGCGGGCCATCGTCACCGGGTCGTGGGCCCGGGTCACGGCGGTCGCGAGAAGCACTGCGTCGCAACCCAATTCCATCGCGAGCGCGGCATCGCTGGCCGTGCCGATCCCGGCGTCGAGCACCACCGGGACGCCCGCTCGGGCCACGATCATCTCGATGTTGTGCGGGTTCGAGATGCCCAGGCCGGTACCGATCGGCGAGCCGAGCGGCATCACCGCGGCCACCCCGGTGTCCTCGAGCTTGCGGGCCAGCACCGGGTCGTCGTTGGTGTAGGCCAGCACGGAGAACCCGTCGGCCACCATGGCGGCGGCGGCGTCGACCAGTTCCAGGGGATCCGGCAGCAGCGTGTGGTCGTCGGCCACCACCTCCAGCTTGATCAGGTCGGTCCCGGTGGCCTCCCGCGCGAGCTGGGCCACCAGCAGCGCTTCGGCGGCCGTGTGACACCCGGCGGTGTTCGGCAGCACGTCGATCCCCAAGCGCCGCAACAGGTCGAGCATGCCGGTCCCGCCACCGGGGCTGACCCGCCGCATGGCGACCGTGGTCAGCTCGGTCCCCGAGGCGGTGAGCGCGGCCTCCAGCACCGCCAGATTCGGGGCGCCACCGGTCCCCATGATCAGACGCGCGGCGAACGTGCGTCCGGCGATGACCAACGGGTCGTCGACCGATTCGACGACGCCGAGCTCAGCCACCCTGCACCGCCGTCAGAACGTCGACCACCGCGCCGTCGGCGATCGGTTCGCTCCAGCGCGACTGCGGGCGGACCACGCCGTCGATCGCCACGGCGACACCGCTGTCCGGCAGATCCAGGTGGGCCAGTAATCCGACCACGTCCAGGTCCGCCGGCAGGGTCAGCGCGTCTCCGTTGACCGTCAGCTCCAATGCTTCCGATGGGGTCGGGTGCGGCACGCTCATGGCGCGCTCCTCTCTTCTCGGTGGGACCGTGCTCGTTCTCCATGAGCACCGGCGCCCAACAGTCCACGTACCCGCCGGGCGGTCCCCGGCGACAGGGCGATGCCGTTGCGGCCGTGACCAGCGGCCACCAGGACGCCCTCGTCGACGCGCCGGACGAGGGGCAGGCCGTCCGCCGACATCGGACGGATCCCGGCCGCGACCTCGGCCAGTTCGTAGGTGCGCAGGCCCGGGTACACCTCGCACGCATCGGCCAGCAGGTCGGCGACACCGCCCACCTGCGGGCCGCGGTCCTGGCCGTCGAGCGCCTCGTACTGGGTGGCGCCGACGACGACGCCGTCCGCACGCGGCACCAGGTAGACGTTGCGCCCGCGCCAGCGCGCCCGAATCACATGCTGCGGCGGGGCCACCGACCATGGGGTGCGCCGCAGCCGCAGGACCTCGCCCTTCTCGCCGCGCAGGCCGTCGAGCCCGCCCGGCAGCACGGCGCCGCTGTCCACGCCTGCCGCCACCAGGGTCTCGTCGGCCGCCACGTCCGCCAGGTCGGTGACGCGCGCGTCGATCAGTTCGGCACCCGCCGCGGTAAGCGCCGCCCGCAGCGCGGCCAACAGGCGCCGGTTGTCCACCGCGCCCTCGCTCGCCAGCCGATAACCCCCGATCGGAAGCCGCGCGACGCCCAGTTCCAGGCCGCGCAACGCGGCTGCCGAGAGCTCCTCGACCGCAGCGTCCGGAAGCGCTTCGCGCGCGAAGGTCATCGCCTCGTCCAGGTAGGCGCGATCGGCGGCGTCCCCGGCCACCAGCAGCGTGTGCTCGGCGGCGGCCACGGACGGATCGCCCAGGCGCCGCAGCAACGCGGGCCAGTGCGCCACCGATCGGGCGGAGGCGGCGAGGAGTTCCGGCTCGCCGGGCCGGGCCTCTCCGAGGCAGCCGAGCATTCCGCCCGCCACCTGCGCGGCACGCCGCCGCGGCCCCGCGTCGTACACGCGCACCCGCCATCCGTCGTCGACGGCCGCGAGGGCACAGATGAGGCCGACGGCACCGCCGCCGACCACCGCCAACAGCGGCGCCGCGCTGGAATCTTTCCGCACTGGTGGACCTTCCTTCGCCGGCATTACCCGGATCAGGTGTGACGGTCCGCGGAGGCGATTCCGCGATCTCAGCCCGGCGGTCCCCCGGGCACCCGTGTCGTGTTCGTGTGCCCCTAGCCTACCGTTGGCGGCATGGATCTCCGCCGCCGCTTGGCCGACGCCCGGCTGTACCTATGCACCGATGCCCGCCGCGAGCGCGGGGACCTCCAAGAGTTCGTCGCGGCGGCCCTGGCCGGCGGCGTCGACATCGTGCAACTGCGCGACAAGGGATCGCCGGGCGCCCAGCAGTTCGGCACACTCGAAGCCGCGCAGGAACTGGAATTGCTCGCTGCGCTGCGCGAGCTGACCCGTGCGGCCGGTGCGCTACTGGCCGTCAACGATCGCGCCGACATCGCCGCCGCCGCCGAGGCCGACGTCTTGCACCTGGGCCAGGGCGATCTGCCGCCGACCACCGCGCGAGGCATCGTCGGCGCCGACATGATCATCGGTCGCTCCACGCACGACGAGGAGCAGATGCGAGCCGCGGTGGCCGACGACGCAGTCGACTACTTCTGCACCGGCCCCTGCTGGTCCACGCCCACCAAACCCGGGCGCACCGCCACCGGCCTCGACCTGGTGCGCGCGACCGCCGCCACCGGCACCGACAAGCCGTGGTTCGCCATCGGCGGCATCGATCTGGCGCGTGTCCCGGAGACCGCTGCGGCCGGCGCCTCCCGCATCGTGGTGGTCCGTGCGCTCACCGCTGCGGCGGATCCGACCGCTGCGGCCCGTGCCTTGCGCGCCGCCCGGTAGTCGCCGAGCGGCGGCCCTACTCGGTTGCAGAACCGTCGGATCCGGGTAGGCTGAACGGCATCATGTCGTGGCACAAGCTTCTCGTAACCCGCCGCAGCGGGGTCTGATTCGACCGACCCCCCGCTGCGGGTCGTCGTGCTTTCCACCATCTTTCGTCGGTCATCTCCCTGTCGACTGAAATGAATCGTCACGATGCCCATAATTCTGAACGCTCGTCAAAGCTGTACTCGTGAACACCACGACAGCTCACCGAGGACCCACAACTTCCGTCCCCGCCCGCCGCGCTGGTTTCCCGCGGGGGCCGCGCGCATGAGCGCCGAGCGCTTCGCGAGCGCCTTCGCCCCGTCCGGCTCGATCACCTTGCAGCACTTGCAGATTCACACCGAGGTCGGTGACACCGTCCGCTGCCGGGCCACCCTGATCGTCGACCAGCGGGAACTGCACCTGGAGACCAGCGCCCACGGCACGATCGGCGCGATGAGCGAGATGCTCTACGGCCTGGGCCTGGGCGTCGAGATCGTCGGGCTGTACCACCAGAACGACGGCGCCGAGGTCACCGCGTATCTGCAGTGCCTGCGCGACGGCGAACGCTGCTGGTCGTACGGTCGCGCCGCCACCGGCGACGAGGCCACCGTCCACGCCCTGATCGCCGCGGCCAATCAGCTCACCGGCCGCCTGCAGGCCGCCTGACCCGCAGACGTTTGCCCCGCCGCGTCAGCGCAATCGTTTACCCCGCCGCGTCAGCGCAATCGTTTACGCAGCGTCGGCCAGGCGTGACCGAAGCCGGGGTGCAGCGGCAGGTGTTCGACGTCCGTCTCGTCCACCCACCGCAATTCCGCGGACTCGCCGTTGGCGACGGTGGCGATCGGTTCGGCGACCCGGGCCAGCACGGTGGTGTAGGTCCAGCCGCTGACCGCCTCGTGGGTCACCTCGGTCTCGAGCACCTCGATCGCGGACTCGTCGATCCCGGCTTCCTCATGGGCTTCCCGGACCGCGGCGTCCACCGCCGACTCGTGCGAGTCCCGGGCGCCGCCCGGCAGACCCCAGGTGCCGCCCTGGTGCGACCAAACCGCGCGATGCTGCAGCAGCACGCCGAGTCCACCGTCGGGCAGGCGGGTACACAGCAGCAACCCCGCCGCTCCGTGCCGACCCCAGTACCGAGCACCGTCGGGGTCGAACACCCAACCGTCGCCATCTCCGCGCACGCGCCGACCTCTCTTTCCAGACCCACCGTACCGGGTGCCGCAGTGACACAGGCCGTTCGCCGACTAGGGTTGTGACACGACAGAAAGGCACCCATTCGTGAGCGGCCAAGACACGTCAGTACGCAGTGCGCTGACGCATGCCGGTCGCCGGGTGTTGCCGGAGAGCACGCAGGCCAATCCGCGCCTGCGGCAGGTGATCGCCGACCGCCGCGAAATCGCTGCGATGACCCGCGATCGGGTGAGCTCGCCGATCACCGCGTTCAAGTTCTACGCCTTGACCACCCCGGGGAAGCTCGGCGTGATCATGTTCGCGATGGTCCTCGCGTGCGCCCTCACCGGTTTCTACGCGTCGTCGAACCTGAACCAGCGCAGCGCGACGATGGAATCGCTGATCGAAAGCAGCGAGCCGCTCGCCGAGGCGGCGGAGGTGTTGTACAGCTCGCTGTCGGTGGCCGACGCGGCCGCGAACTCGGCGTTCATCTCGGGCGGCCGGGAGTCGCCGGACCTGCGCCACCAGTACGCCGACGCGATCGCGAGTTCGGGCACCGCGCTGGTCGCCTCGGCCGACGGCGGCGACCTCGGCGCGACGACCGGACCCTCCGCGGGCGTCTCGGTGCGCGACGACCTGGACACGATGGCCGTGCAGATCCCGTCGTACACGGGCGTGATCGAGACCGCCCGCACCAATAATCGCCTGGGCAATCCGGTCGGATCGGCCTACCTCGTGCAGGCCTCGGCCATCATGCAGGGCAATATCCTGCCCGCCGCCGAACGGCTGTACAACCAGCGGTCGGCCGCCATCTCCGAGCCGCAGCGCACCCTCACCGTGCCGCCGTGGGGCGTGTACGTCGCACTGTTCACCACCATCGCCATGCTGGTGATCTCCGGCCGCTACCTCGCCCGACGCACCCGGCGCCACTTCAACCTCGGCCTGGTCGCCGCCCTCGTCGCCCTCGGCTTCGGCACCGTCTGGCTGTTGGGGACGGGCCTGGCCTCGGTGGCCGCCGCCAACACGGCCAAGACGTCGGGCGCGGAACCGCTGCACGAGCTCACCACCATGCGCATCCTCACCCAGCAGGCCCGCTCGGTGGAGACCCTGAGCCTGGTCCGGCGCGGCGATCCGGGGCAGCTGGACCGCGACTTCAATTCCGCGATCAATCAGATCCGCGGCACCACCGCGAACCTGCTCGCCGACCACGACGATTCCGACATCGTGACGCCCCTGAAGCAGGTGCAGGACTCGCTCGTCCTCTGGGAGCGCGCGCATCGGGAGGTGACGCAGCGGCTGGCCGCCGGCGATTTCAACGCCGCCCGCGCCCTGACCATCGGCACCGGCGACATCAGCACGGCCTCCGGATACGAGCAGGTCAACACCTCGCTGCTGTCGGCGATCGACGAAGCCCGCGACACGTTCCGGAACAACATCAACACCGCCCAGAAACTCCTCGGCTACACCGGAACGGTCATCGGCTGGCTGTGCGTGGTGGCCGGCATCGCGGTGATCGGCGGCCTGGTGGCACGTATTCGGGAGTACCGATGAGAACGGGCGTGCGGGCCTCGGCCGCGGTGGTGATGGCCCTGATGCTGGCCCTCACCGGCTGTTCGACGCAGGAACTCGCAGCGAACGATCCGCCCACGACCAGCGCCGAACTCCCCATCCCGCCGGGCGCGTCGTTCGGGGTGCAGCCGGTCGAGGGCACCGACGCGCAGTCCTGCGATGCCACCACCAGCCTGCGTCCGCTCTCACCCATGCCCGATCCGGGGCAGATGCCGCGCGGATCGACGATGGCCCGGATCGCCGCCCGCGGCCGACTCGTGGTGGGCACCGACATCGGCAGCAACCCGCTCAGCTTCCGCAATCCGATCTCCGGCGACATCGAGGGCTTCGACATCGACGTCGCCCACTGGATCTCCGATGCGATCTTCGGCGACGTCCGCGTCGAGTATCGGATCCTGTCGGCCGGCGACCGGGTGGAAGCACTGCGCGGCGGCGACGTCGACGTGGTCCTCAAATCCCTGAGCATCACCTGCGAGCGCCGCCAGAGAATCGACTTCTCCGCCCCGTACTACGTGGCCTCGCAGCGGATCCTGGTGTACCGCAACTCCGGCATCGAGACCGTCGCGGGACTGGCGCACAAGTCGGTGTGCGCCACCCGGAACTCCACCGCCGTCAGCCGGATCCAGAACCGGGTGCCCAGCGCGCAGATGGTCAGCACCAACACGTGGGCCGACTGCCTGGTCCTCATGCAGCAGGGCCAGGTGGACGCCGTCGTCGGCGACGCCCCCATCCTGTCCGGAATCGCGGCCCAGGACCCGTGGGTCCGTATCGTCGGCGACCCGATCGGTACCGAGTATTACGGCGTGGGCATTCCGCAGGGCGAGAACGATATGGTGCGATTCGTGAACGGCGTCTTGGAGCAGCGCAGGGCCGACGGCAGTTGGCAACGCGCCTACGACCAATGGCTGTCGGTGCTGGGTCCATCGTCCCCTCCGGCCGTCTCCTACCGGGACTGATGCCGTGACCGATTCCGACCCGGATCTCGACGAGCAGCACCTCGACGGGCAGCAGCTCGACGACCAGGTAGACGACGAGCAGTCGTACTCGCACGAGACCGCCCGCACCCAAGCCGCCGTCCCGTTCTCCCTCGACGACTACGACGATGACGACCATCTGCCGACCCAGGCGACGCCGAGCGGCAGCCTCTTCGAGGATCGCCCGTCGTCGCCCACGCTGCGCCGACCGCGCCGCGGCGCCTTCCCCGTGCACGACCGCCGTCTCGGCAGCGACCTGGTGCAGCTGCCGCCGCTGCAGGACATCGATCCGGACGACGCGGTGCTGTCGAATCCGGTCATCGTGGAGAGCAAGCGGTTCTGTTGGAACTGCGGCAAACCGGTCGGCCGCAGCTCCGGCCCCCACAAGGGCCCACTGTCGGGGTACTGCCCGCACTGCGGTTCCCGCTACTCGTTCGTGCCCGGTCTCCAACGCGGCACCATGGTGGCCGACCAGTACGAGATCGCCGGCGCCATCGCGCACGGCGGCATGGGGTGGATCTATCTGGCCGTCGACCACAACGTGTCCGACCGCCCCGTCGTCCTCAAGGGCCTGCTGAATTCGTCGGATTCGGCGGCCCGCGCCGTCGCGATCGCGGAACGACAGTTCCTGGCCTCGGTGAACGACCCCGGCGTGGTCAAGATCTACAACTTCGTCGAGTACACCGACTCCGAGGATCGGCAGCTCGGCTACATCGTCATGGAGTACGTGGGCGGTCACACGCTCAAGCAGCTCACCACCGGGCCCGACGGCGCCAAGGTGAATCTGCCCATCGAGCAGGCGATGGCCTACATCCTCGAGGTGCTCTCGGCCGTCGGGCATCTGCATTCGCTCGGCTTGGCCTACAACGACGTCAAGCCGGACAACATCATGATCACCAGTGACGAGGTGAAGCTGATCGACATGGGTGCGGTGTCGACCATCAACGGCTACGGGCACCTGTACGGCACCCCCGGTTTCCAGGCGCCGGAGATCGTGGAGACCGGACCGCAGGTGGTCACCGACATCTACAGCATCGGTCGCACGCTGGCCGCGCTGACCCTGGACCTGCCGATGACGCAGGGGCGGTACGACGACGGGCTGCCCGACCCGGAGACCACCGAGCTGCTGGCCGCCAATCCGTCGTACTACTACCTGCTGCAGCGGGCCACCTCGCCTGATCCGGCCGAGCGTTTCGAGTCCACCGAGGAAATGACCACGCAGGTCATGGCGGTCCTGCGGGAGACCGTCGCACTCCACACCGGCGTGCCCCGGCCGGCGATGTCGAAGGTCTTCACCCCGCAGCGCTCCACCTTCGGCACCAACCTGATCCTGCGACCGATCGACGGCTTCTTCGACCCGAGTCAGGCCGCCGAACCCGACCCGGCCGACATCGCTCGCGCCCTGCCCGTGCCGCTCGTCGACCCCGAGGATCCGGCCGCCGGCCTGCTCAGCTCGGCCGCGCTGAGTTACCCGCGGCAGGCGCTCGACAGCATCCAGGTGGCCCGGGCCGAGGGCTTCCCCGGCATGCCCGCCGGTTCCACCGAATCGTCCTGCGCCGAGCCGCCGCAGCATCCGTCACCGGAAGTGGATCTCGCGGAGGCGCGTGCCCACCTGGAACTGGGCAACCTCATGATCGCGCAACGACTGCTCGACGAGGTCTCGCGGAACCACGGCGAGTCGTGGCGGCTGCACTGGTATCTCGGCATGTACGCGTTGAAGGACGGCGACGCCGAACTCGCCTACGAACGCTTTCAGACCGTGCTGGAAGCGCTGCCCGGCGAGGTGGCGCCGAAGCTGGCGGTGGCCGGGACCGCCGAGCTGATCGGCTACTGGCTGTCCGAGCAGGACGACACCTCCAACGAGCAGATCGCTCAGATCGAGCACTGGTACGACATCGCTCGGCACCACTACCACGACCTGTGGCTGACCGATCATTCGATCGTCACCGCGGCTTTCGGCCTCGCGCGCATGTTGATCGCCGACGGCCGCCACTTGGAAGCCATCGAACCGCTCGACGAAGTGCCCACCACCAGCCGCCACTACGGGGTGGCGCAGGAGAGCGCGATCCTCTGCCTGGTGCACGGCCGGCCGCCGAGCGAGGTGGCGCGTGAGGAATTGTTCGAGGCGGCCGACCGGCTGGCGCAGCTGCACGACGAGGACCGGCGGCTCGGGCGTCTGCGGCTGATCGTCCTGGGCACCACGCTGGGCTGGATCGACACGCACCGCGAGCAGATCGAAGCGGAGGAGAACGACGGCGACTCCCCCGACGACTTCCTCGGCTTCCCGTTCACCGAGCACGGTCTGCGGGCCGGGACCGAGCGGTCGCTGCGCGAGCTGGCCCGCCGTACCCGGGACAACCGGGCCCACCGATTCCTCCTGGTAGACCTCGCGAATCTGGTTCGCCCCGCCACCCTGTTCTGAGGCTGCAGCCGGAAATATCGGACAGTACGCCCGATCACACGTCCGGCGATATGGTGAGCATCGTGACTGACGCTCCCTCCGCTGCGACCGCTGACTCGGCCGCAGACGAAAGGCCCACCGTCGAGATCAATCGCCGCCTGGTCTACATCATCTACGCGGCCTTGATGGCCGCGATGTTCCTGTCGTCGATGGACCAGTCGGTGGTCAGCACCGCGCTGCCGACCATCGTCGGCGACCTGGGCGCGGTGGCGCACGAGGGCTGGATCATCACCTCGTACCTACTGGCCATCGCCATCGTGATGCCGATCTACGGCAAGATCGGCGACCTCTACGGTCGTCGTTGGCCGTTCCTGTTCGCCATCACGATCTTCGTGATCGGTTCGTTGGCGTCGGCCCTGGCCGGATCGTTCTGGATCCTGGTCGCGGCCCGCACCTTCCAAGGCCTGGGCGCCGGCGGCCTGGTGATCCTGTCGCAGGCGATCATCGCCGACATCGTCTCGGCGCGCGATCGCGGTAAGTACATGGGCCCGATGGGCGCCATCTTCGGTGTCGCCTCGGTGGCCGGTCCGCTGCTGGGCGGCTACTTCACCGAGGGCCCGGGCTGGCGCTGGTGCTTCTGGCTGAACGTGCCGATCGGCCTCACCGCGCTGGTGGTGGCGTTCTTCGCGCTGAAGCTGCCGATGCAGAAGTCCACGCGGCCGTTCGACTGGTGGGGCACCATCCTGCTGACCCTGTTCACGTCGGGCATCGTCTTCCTGACCAGCTGGACCAGCGTGGCCCCGAGCGGCAAGTACGACTGGTCCAACCCGTGGCTCGGCGCCCTGCTGGTGGCCACCATCGTCGCCTTCGGCCTGTTCATCCTGGTCGAAACCCGCGTCGACGAGCCCCTCGTGCCGCTGCGCCTGTTCCGCAGTTCGGTGTTCACCGTCTCGGTCCTCGTCGCGCTGATCCTGGGCATCACGATGTTCGCGGCCCTGAGCTACCTGCCGACCTTCCTGCAGATGGCCCGCGGCGCCGGCCCCACCGATTCGGGTCTGCTCATGTTGCCGATGACCGCCGGCGTCATGCTGACCGCCGTGGTCTCCGGTCTGTTGATCACCAAGACCGGCAAGTACCGGATCTACCCGATCATGGGTATGGCGATCACCACCGCGGGCATCGCCTGGCTCACCCGACTCACCGGCAGCATGTCGATGATCCTCTTCGGCGCCATGATCTTCGTCCTCGGCTTCGGCATGGGCCTGGTGATCCAGACCATCGTCATCGCCGTGCAGAACGCCGTGGATCCGAGCGAAGTCGGTACCGCGACCTCCACGAACAACTTCCTGCGCGAGATCGGCGCGGCCGTCGGCACCTCGATCTTCGGCACCCTGTTCACCAGCAGACTGACCACCAACCTGCACGACGTGATGGACAAGATCCCGCCGGAGGACCTGCCCAAGGGGCTGCTCGACGGCGACCTCACCCCCACCGTGGTCAAGAACCTGCCCGAGCCCCTGCACACGCAGGTGGTCGACGCCTACGTCAACGCCATGGCCCCCACCTTCTGGTTCCTGGTGCCCATCGCCGCGATCGGCTTCATCCTCTCGCTGTTCCTGCGCAACAAGGCCCTCTCCACCCAGGCCGGCCTCGTCGCCAAGGGTCAGGTGGACGAACCCGATGCCCCCTTCAAGGACGCGGCCCCCGCCCCCGTCTCCTAACGTCGCTCGTCCGCCGTTCGCGGCACCGACCAACACCCGCGTCACCCGACCCAAAGGCGGCAGCCCCGGCTGCCGCCTTTGCCCGTCACGGCAGCATTTGTCGTGCACTGCCGCCTGACCTGACCTGAGTTGGACCTCCTGAGCTGATTTTCGGGGGCGGTTCTTGGATCGGTGCAGGCCAGGGCTGTTCGGGTGGTCAGTTTCGGGCACTAAATGGTCGGGTATGTTCGGTGGGTGCCTCCGTATGTTCGTAAGGTGAAGACGGCTTCGGGGGCGACCGCGGTCCAGATCGCCCAGACCGTTCACGGTCGCCGCAAGATCCTCGAGCACCTCGGGTCGGCCCATTCCGAGGACGAGTTGGCGGCGCTGATCGCTACCGCGAAAAACAAGATCAATGCAGGTCAAGAAGAGATCGGACTGGGTTTCGGGCAGCCAGCGGCCGGTGGCACCGACGCAATTATTGCCGCGCACCGCAGTGAGCTGCTCTGGAATACGCTCACCGACGCCTATGCGCGCCTGGGCTTCGATCAGGTCGGCGACGACACCTTCCGCACTTTGGTGGCAGCGCGGCTCGTGGAACCGACGAGCAAACTCGACACGATCGGCGTCGTTGCCGAGCTAGGCGTGACCGCCCCGCACCTGTCCAGTATCAAACGCGCGCTGGCCCGCTGCGTTGAACGTGACTACCGTTCCCAGATCGCCGCAGCATGCTGGGCGCACGTGACCGCCGACGGCGGCCCTGGTGTCGCGGTCGTTCTCTACGATCTGACCACCCTGTACTTCGAAGCCGAGTACGAAGATCGTCTCCGCAAAGTCGGAATGAGCAAGGAACGCCGGGTCGACCCACAAATCACCGTCGGCCTGCTCGTGGCCCGTGACGGATTCCCCCTAGACGTGCATGTTTTCGAGGGCAACAAGGCCGAGACCACGACACTGATCCCTGTTGTCACAGGCTTCCAGACACGCCACAGCATCAAGAACATGATCGTCGTCGCCGATGCCGGCATGCTGTCGGCGGCCAACCTCAATGCTCTCGAGGACGCCGGCCTGGAGTTCATCGTCGCCTCGCGTACCTCCAAAGCACCCAAAGAACTCGAAGAACACTTCGGCGTCAAGGGCACCCACGTACCCGACGACGGAGTGGTCGAGTTGACCCGACAGATGGGACAGGGGCCTCACCAGCGAAACCGCCGAGTGGTGTGGCACTACTCGTTCGAGCGTTACCGCCGCGACAACCGAACCCTCAACGCCCAGGTCGCCTGACTTTTATCACCGACTCGGACATATTGGACTTTGCTTGTTGCGACCTGCGGGTTTAGAGCTGTTTCGGGCTGGATTTGTGCACTAAGGATCGCCGATAGGGTGGGTGGATGGCCTACGTTCGGACCGTGAAGACCGCTTCGGGAGCGCGAGCAGTCCAGATCGTTCACGGTTCGCGGAAGGGGTCGCGGTCGATCGAGCACATCGGGTCAGCGCACACCGACGACGAGTACGCCGCGCTCAAGGCCGTGGCTGCGCGGCGTCTTGCTGCAGGTCAGGGCGAGTTGGACCTAGGCATTGCGGATGTCGTGCCGGCTTCAGCGGAGCCGTTACCGATCCAGTCCTCACGGATGGGGCACCTGTGGGATGGACTCGAGTACCTCTACCGCGAACTCGGCTTCGACGACGCGACCGGCGGTGATCCGGTTTTCCGCGACCTGGTGTTGGCGCGGATCATTGAGCCCACCAGCAAACTCGACTCGATCCGTGTCCTCGAGGAAGTTGGTGTGCCGGCAATGTCGTATCCGACGATGAACCGTCGCCTGCCGATCTACGCCACCGACACCTGGCGACAGAATCTCGCTGCCGCGTGTGCCAAGCATGCAGGCCTGGGGCCTACGACGCTCGTGTTGTACGACGTGACGACGCTGTACTTCGAGACGGACAAGGCCGATGGATTCCGCGAACCCGGATTCTCGAAAGAACGTCGTCTCGAGCCGCAGATCACCGTGGGGATGCTCACCGACGCCACTGGTTTCCCGCTGTTGATCGAGGCGTTCGAGGGCAATAAGAGCGAGAAACTCACGATCGTTCCGACCGTCCTGAAGTTCATGGCAGCCCATGACCTCAGCGACGTCACCGTCGTCGCCGACGCTGGCATGATCTCCGCGGAGAACATGAAAGCGATTGAACGAGAGGATCTTTCGTTCATCCTCGGTGAGCGGATGCCGTCGATCCCGTACCAGATCGCCAAGTGGTCGCCGACCATCCCGATCAGACGCCAGCGGACGGGCTGAACCCTGGCCCAGCACCAGCGCGCACACGCGAAGACGAGCTTTCGGCGCAACCGGTCACCTGATTACCGGTATTCGGCCGATCGGGCTCGGCGGAGCCTGCGCGGGATCAACGAACAGATAGGAAAAGCCGAGAAGGCCGTGGAAGGCAAGATTCCGGTCAAGCGGAACCGGTTCGTCACTCTCAAGGGCGCGGACAAGAGCGTCAATCGCGAGTTGGAGACGAAGGCGCGGACGCTGGCCGGGTGGAAGGCCTACATCACCAACATCGATGGGCCGACTCCGGAGTTCGTGATCGGCGCCTACCATCAGCTGTGGCGGATCGAGAAGAGTTTCCGCATGTCAAAGGGCGATTTGGCGGCGCGGCCGATCTACCACCGGACCGAGGACTCGATCCGTGCGCATTTGGCGATCGTGATGGCAGCACTCGCGGTGACACGGGTGGTCGAGGAACGGACAGGCTGGTCGATCAAGAAGTTCGTGACCACCACCCGCCGCTACCGGACCATCGAGATCCGCGTCGGCGACCAGATCATCACCGCCGCCGACCCACTACCGGACGACCTCGCCGACGTGCTCAGTGCGATCCGAGGTGCGCACTAAATTGATAAAAGTCAGGAAAGAACTCGAAGAACACTTCGGCGTCAAGGGCACCCACGTACCCGACGACGGAGTGGTCGAGTTGACCCGACAGATGGGACAGGAGCCTCACCAGCGAAACCGCCGAGTGGTGTGGCACTACTCGTTCGAGCGTTACCGCCGCGACAACCGCACCCTCAACGCCCAGGTCGCACGAGCCCAACGCGTCGCCGACAAATCCGAATCATTGAAGAAACAGCGATTCGTCACCGTCTCGGGAAAACAAGTGGGCGTCGATCAGGATCTCGTTGCGCGAGCCCGTGACGCTGCCGGGTTCAAGGGCTACGTCACCAACATCGACCCAGCGACCATGGACGGCCACACCATCGTGGCCGCCTACCGTGACCTCTGGAGAGTCGAGCAATCATTCCGAATGGCCAAATCCGACCTAGGGCGTGTCTGACAATTCTTTCGACCAGGCGATCACGGCGTTGAGGACGACTGCTGCGCGGTAGTTGACGGCGTGCTTGTCGTAACGGGTGGCCAGTCCGCGCCACTGCTTGGTGTGGCAGTAGCGGCGTTCGATGACGCTGCGGTTCTTGTAGTCGGCGACATCGAGCGCGACAGGTCTGCCGCCGCGGGAACCGCGCCGCTTGCGGTGGCCCTTCTGATCGTCGGGCTCGGGGATGACGGCCTTGATTCCGCGCGCTCGCAGGTGGGCCCGGATCGCCCGCGACGAGTAAGCCTTGTCGCCGCGGACCGCGTCCGGACGGGTGCGTGGCCGGCCTCGTTCGCGGCCGACCCGCAGCTGGCTCATCAGCGGCAGGAACATCGGCGAGTCACCGGCCTGGCCAGCGGTGAGCAAGGTGACCAGTGGCAGTCCGTTGCCGTCGACGAGCTGGTGAATCTTCGTCGAGAGCCCGCCGCGGGAGCGGCCGACGGCGTGGTCAGGCGGCTCGATCCCCGGATTCGTGTAATTCGATCCAGCCCCCTGTGAGGCGCGTGGTGTTCGTGGCGTGCTGATGGGCGCGAGCGATGGTCGAGTCCACCGACAGCGACCAATCCACCAGTCCCGCAGCATCAGCGGCGGCAGTGAGCTTCGCGTGGACCTGATCCCAGGTGCCCGCCTTCGCCATCCGGTGATGCCACGTCCACACCGTCTGCCACGGCCCGAACACCTCCGGCAGATCACGCCAGGCGATACCGCACCGATACCGGTAGACGATCGCTTCGACCATCGTCCGGGCATCGGAGAACGGACGCCCCTTACGGCCCGTCCGCTTCGGCAGCATGCCCTCGATCAACGACCACTGAGCATCCGAGAGCACCTGAAACCGCGACATGAACCCAGCTTCTCAGATCCCACCCCGCCGATTTGTCAGACACGCCCTAGCCGCCCGACCAATCTTCCACCGCCGCCGCGACTCCATCGAAGCCCACCTGACCATCGTATTCGCCGCCCTCGCGATCGCCCGCGACCTTCAGAACGCGACCGGCTACTCGATCAAGAAGATCATCCAACACCTACGCCGCATTCACACCGTCGTCGTTGACGTCAACGGCCACCAAATCACCGCCCGCACGCCACTCGACGCCGACGCCACAGCGATCCTCGACGCCCTCAAATCCAGGCACTAAAGAGGTCCAACTCAGGCCTGAGTGCGTGACCGCGCGGATCAGTTTATCCGGACTAGCGCGGCCGACGGCCGACCGCGAACCCCACTGCCCTCACCCCATCGACCTCGACAGCGCCTGCCCGACGATGCCGGTCAAGCACTCACCACATTGTCGCCACTGATGACGGCTCTTCGATCTTGAACGGGCAGTCCCTGGTCAGGGCGGTCGCGTGTCGTTGACGTGAAAGGCCCCTGACCTTCGTGATTCTGGATGTTGCGAAGCATTCAAGAATCGAAAGAGGGGCAGGGGCCGTGTCCGAGCCTACGTCGTTGTTGCTGGGTCTGGAAGGTGTGCAGGTCGTTGGGGTCGAGCGACGGCCAGATCGCACCAGGGTGGTCGATGTGGTCACCGCAGATGGGGGCGCGGCGTGTTGCCCTGACTGCGGGGATCGATCGTCCTCGGTGAAGGAAAGGACAATCACTACGCCACGCGATATCGGGTACGGCCCTGACCCAATCCTGTTGCGCTGGAACAAGATTCGCTGGCGTTGCCGAAACCAGGCATGCGAGCGGAGCACGTTCACCGAGGCCATCAATCAGGTGCCGGCCAGGCGACGCACCACCGGACGGCTGCGCGAGCAGATGGGCCTGGCGATCGGAGATGCGGCACGTTCGGTCATCGAGGTTGCCGCCGCGCATGGGGTGTCCTGGCCGACCGCCCATGCCGCGTTCTGCGAGGTCGCCGACCGCGTTCTGCAGCAGCCGCAACCAGTACGGGTCCTCGGGATCGATGAGACTCGTCGGGGCCGGCCACGCTGGGAACGCGACCCTGATGGCCGCTGGTATCGGATAGATCCGTGGGACACTGGATTCGTCGACCTCGCGGGCGATCAGGGCCTACTCGGGCAGGTCACCGGCCGCACCTCGACCTGACTTTTATCAATTTAGTGCGCACCTCGGATCGCACTGAGCACGTCGGCGAGGTCGTCCGGTAGTGGGTCGGCGGCGGTGATGATCTGGTCGCCGACGCGGATCTCGATGGTCCGGTAGCGGCGGGTGGTGGTCACGAACTTCTTGATCGACCAGCCTGTCCGTTCCTCGACCACCCGTGTCACCGCGAGTGCTGCCATCACGATCGCCAAATGCGCACGGATCGAGTCCTCGGTCCGGTGGTAGATCGGCCGCGCCGCCAAATCGCCCTTTGACATGCGGAAACTCTTCTCGATCCGCCACAGCTGATGGTAGGCGCCGATCACGAACTCCGGAGTCGGCCCATCGATGTTGGTGATGTAGGCCTTCCCACCCGGCCAGCGTCCGCGCCTTCGTCTCCAACTCGCGATTGACGCTCTTGTCCGCGCCCTTGAGAGTGACGAACCGGTTCCGCTTGACCGGAATCTTGCCTTCCACGGCCTTCTCGGCTTTTCCTATCTGTTCGTTGATCCCGCGCAGGCTCCGCCGAGCCCGATCGGCCGAATACCGGTAATAGGTGACCCGGTTGCGCCGAAAGCTCGTCTTCGCGTGTGCGCGCTGGTGCTGGGCCAGGGTCAGCCCGTCCGCTGGCGTCTGATCGGGATGGTCGGCGACCCACTTGGCGATCTGGTACGGGATCGACGGCATCCGCTCACCGAGGATGAACGAAAGATCCTCTCGTTCAATCGCTTTCATGTTCTCCGCGGAGATCATGCCAGCGTCGGCGACGACGGTGACGTCGCTGAGGTCATGGGCTGCCATGAACTTCAGGACGGTCGGAACGATCGTGAGTTTCTCGCTCTTATTGGGCTCTCCTGACTGATCTGTGGGTCATTTGCGGCCTGGAAGCACGGGCCGGTGACCGCCGAGACTGAGCATGGCCATGGCGATGAGGGCTTCGGCGGACTTGAAGCCGTAGGCCATCCGGGTGATCAGTCGGATCTTGGTGTTGGTCGACTCGATCAGGCCGTTGGATAGTCGATGCTCGATCGCGGCGAGGATCCGGTCGCGGTGTTTGGCGATGCGTTTTTGGAGTTTCACGAACGCGGGGATCCGGCAGCGACGAGCCCAACTGATCCAGCGGTCCAGGGCTTCAGCGGCCGCGTCATGGGGCAGCGCAAATACCACCCGCAGACCTTCCTTGAGCAGGTAGGCGCGATGCAGCCTCGGGTCGGTCCTGGCGATCCAGGCGAGCTTGGCCTGCTGATTGGCGGTGAGGTTCTCGGGGTTCTTCCACAGCGAGTACCGGGCGCCTTTGAGTGCCTTGGCACGGTCGCTGGCCGGCCTAGGTGGGGCGTCGGACCGTGGGCGTCCACGGCCCCGTTTCGGCTCGGCCCGGGCCTGTTTACGGGCATCGTTCCACCCCTGGCGGCGGACCTCATCGAGGGCGTCAGTGGCCCAGGCGACGATGTGGAACGGATCGGCCACCCCGCACTGCGGCCGGACACCGATCAGTCACGACGGTGTCGATGAAGTCGGCCCCATCGGCGCTGACGTGGGTGATCAGCGCGCACCGCTGCTCACCGAGCAGGTCGAAGAACTCATGCACGGTGGCGCTGGTACGCCCCGGAGCGGCCCACACCAGCCGACGCCGGTCGTGATCGACGACGACCATGAGGTACTTGTGGCCCTTCTTGTAGCTGATCTCGTCGATCCCGATACGCCGCAGCCCATCGAACCGGTCGTGCTGGGCGTCGATGTCCTTCTCCAGACGCGGTCGATGATCGATCCGACGGTGCGCCAGGCGATGCGCATGAACTCAGTCACTGTGGACTTCGAGGCCTGGTCGCCAACCACGCGACCTGATCGTCGAAGGCATAGGTGTGGCCCGCGTCATGGCGGGCCCACGGCACCGCGGCGACCACCACCCCATGCTCGCGGCACCGCACCGAGGCGTATCGGCCTCGAGCTCGGCACGAATCGTGCCCAGGTCCAGCGCCCGCCAGCGCCGCCGCCCCGGCCCGCCATCATATTGGGGACTGCGCCGCCGGCACCTCCCGCACCGGCCACGTTGGCGCGCGACGGGCCGCACATGGGCCACCAGCACCTGCGCGTCCTCGTCGAATACGACCCGCTCCAGCACGGTCTTCTCGATTCCGAGCAGATTCCGCCATAAGCTGACATCACGCACGCCGTTCTCCTGACCACAGGTTTCTGTTTCCTCGACAGTTCAGAACCTATGCAGGACAACGGCGTGCGCCTACTCAGACGCGCTCACCCCACCCACACATGTGTCAGGAGAGCCTCTTATTGCCCTCGAACGCCTCGATCAACAGCGGGAAACCAGTGGCGTCGGTGAGCATCCCCACGGTGATCTGCGGCTCGAGACGACGTTCTTTCGAGAATCCGGGTTCGCGGAATCCATCGGCCTTGTCCGTCTCGAAGTACAGCGTCGTGACGTCGTACAACACGAGCGTCGTAGGCCCCAGGCCTGCATGCTTGGCACACGCGGCAGCGAGATTCTGTCGCCAGGTGTCGGTGGCGTAGATCGGCAGGCGACGGTTCATCGTCGGATACGACATTGCCGGCACACCAACTTCCTCGAGGACACGGATCGAGTCGAGTTTGCTGGTGGGCTCAATGATCCGCGCCAACACCAGGTCGCGGAAAACCGGATCACCGCCGGTCGCGTCGTCGAAGCCGAGTTCGCGGTAGAGGTACTCGAGTCCATCCCACAGGTGCCCCATCCGTGAGGACTGGATCGGTAACGGCTCCGCTGAAGCCGGCACGACATCCGCAATGCCTAGGTCCAACTCGCCCTGACCTGCAGCAAGACGCCGCGCAGCCACGGCCTTGAGCGCGGCGTACTCGTCGTCGGTGTGCGCTGACCCGATGTGCTCGATCGACCGCGACCCCTTCCGCGAACCGTGAACGATCTGGACTGCTCGCGCTCCCGAAGCGGTCTTCACGGTCCGAACGTAGGTCATCCACCCACCCTATCGGCGATCCTTAGTGCACAAATCCAGCCCGAAACAGCTCTAAACCCGCAGGTCGCAACAAGCAAAGTCCAATATGTCCGAGTCGGTGATAAAAGTCAGGTGAGACTCGTCGGGGCCGGCCACGCTGGGAACGCGACCCTGATGGCCGCTGGTATCGGATAGATCCGTGGGACACTGGATTCGTCGACCTCGCGGGCGATCAGGGCCTACTCGGGCAGGTCACCGGCCGCACCTCGATGGCGGTGGCCCAATGGCTCGCCAAGCAGAGTCCTGAGTTTCGGTCCTCGATCACCCACGTTGCGATCGATCCGTGTGCCGCGTACGCCGCCGCCGCAGCCCAGGCGCTGCCCGATGCGCAGCTGGTGGTCGACCACTTCCATGTAATCAAGCTCGCCAACGACATGGTCACCGCGGTTCGGCGGCGGGTCACTTGGGATCAGCGTGGGCGCCGTGGGCGGGCAGTCGATCCAGAATGGGCGAACCGGCGCCGCCTACTCACCGCCCGTGAACGCCTCTCCGAGCACAGTTACGCCAAAATGTGGAATGCGTTGCGCGCCAAAGATCCTGGCAACGAAATACTGGCCGCCTACATCGTGAAGGAAGAACTACGTGGCCTGCTTGCGCTGGCCCGTAGCCGACCCGACGACCACCATCTGGCCTACCAGTTCTACAAGTTCTTGGACCTATGCGCTCAGGTGAATCTGCCAGAAGTTGTCAAGCTCGCAACCACGATCGAGAAGTGGTGGCCAGCGGTGGCGGCATTCATCGGCACCACGATCACCAACGCCCGCACAGAGGGCTACAACCGGCTCGTCAAACAGGTCAAACGCGCCGCATGTGGCTTCCGGAACCTCGAGAACTCACGACGCCGGATACGATTCCACTGCACCCGCAAACAGCGGGCAGGCATCCAGATTCACTGCTGAGGTGCCCGCTCAACTTCGAAGAGCCCTGATGACGGTCTACAGAATGGTCCCGAACGCCGCGACCGTCCCGATCGCGCACTCGAACCTGACTCGTGCCACATTTTGGTGACTTGGCTCGGCGGGTCGTTGCGACCTGGGGTTTTGGCCGCTGGTAGTGCCCGTTTAGGGCACTAAACTGGGTGTCTACGATCGATCGTGTGGGGTTGTTCGTCCGGAAGGTGCGGACCGCGTCGGGTGCGACAGCGGTACAGATCGTGTCGAAGGAACGTGGTGTGCGCCGGATCGTCGAACACATCGGATCGGCGCATTCACCCGAAGAACTCGCGGTGCTGCTCGAGGTCGCCGATACGAAGCTCCATGCAGGTCAGCTCGCTTTCGACTTGTCGGCGTTGGCGCCGGCGAAGGTCTCGGCGGTCCCCGAGGTGGCCGGGTCGCAATCGCGCGTGTTGTGGGAAGTCCTCGAACAGGGCTACCGCGATCTCGGGTTCGACAAGATCGGCACTGACGCGTTCAAACAGTTGGTGCTGGCCAGGATCGTCGAACCGACGAGCAAGGCCGACACGATCCGAGTGCTGGCCGAACTCGGAGTGCCTTCACCATCGCTGCGCACGATCTGGCGCACCCTCACACGCAGTGTCAGCGAGGACTGGCGGACACAGCTCGCTTCGGCGGCGTTGGGGCATGTCACCGCGGGCGGGGCCCTGTCTGTCGTGATGTACGACGTGACGACCCTGTACTTCGAAGCCGAGAACGAAGACACCTTCCGGAAAGTCGGGATGAGCAAGGAACGGCGGGTCGACCCCCAGATCCTCGTCGGGATACTCGTCGACCCGACCGGGTTTCCCCTCGAAGTGCACTCCTTCGCCGGCAACCGGGCAGAGACCAGCACCCTGCTGCCCGTGCTCACCCGGTTCCGCGAACGCCACCACGGCGCTGACGTCGTCGTCGTCGCTGACGCCGGAATGCTGTCGGCCGCTAATCTCAACGCCCTGCAGGAGGCAGGTTTCGATTTCATCGTCGGGTCCCGCACCGGCTCGGCGCCACGTGACCTGGCCGAACACTACGAACGCCGCGGCACCTACCTTCGCGACGGCCAAACCATCGAGACCAAGCGGACCATGGGGACCGGCGCGCACGCTCGCACACGGCGGGTGGTCTGGCACTACTCACGCAAACGCGAGCGCCGCGACAACATCACCTTGAACAAGCAGATCGAACGAGCCCAGGACATCGCCGACGGACGGCGCCGGCCGAAGAAGGACCGATTCGTGGCCCTCGGGAACCAGCCCGGCGTGAACTGGGACGCGGTCGACAAGGCCCGCTCCTACCTCGGCCTCAAAGGCTATGTCACCAGCCTCTCCAAAGACACGCTCTCCGGCCTGACTCGTGCCACATTTTGGTGACTTGGCTCGGCGGGTCGTTGCGACCTGGGGTTTTGGCCGCTGGTAGTGCCCGTTTAGGGCACTAAACTGGGTGTCTACGATCGATCGTGTGGGGTTGTTCGTCCGGAAGGTGCGGACCGCGTCGGGTGCGACAGCGGTACAGATCGTGTCGAAGGAACGTGGTGTGCGCCGGATCGTCGAACACATCGGATCGGCGCATTCACCCGAAGAACTCGCGGTGCTGCTCGAGGTCGCCGATACGAAGCTCCATGCAGGTCAGCTCGCTTTCGACTTGTCGGCGTTGGCGCCGGCGAAGGTCTCGGCGGTCCCCGAGGTGGCCGGGTCGCAATCGCGCGTGTTGTGGGAAGTCCTCGAACAGGGCTACCGCGATCTCGGGTTCGACAAGATCGGCACTGACGCGTTCAAACAGTTGGTGCTGGCCAGGATCGTCGAACCGACGAGCAAGGCCGACACGATCCGAGTGCTGGCCGAACTCGGAGTGCCTTCACCATCGCTGCGCACGATCTGGCGCACCCTCACACGCAGTGTCAGCGAGGACTGGCGGACACAGCTCGCTTCGGCGGCGTTGGGGCATGTCACCGCGGGCGGGGCCCTGTCTGTCGTGATGTACGACGTGACGACCCTGTACTTCGAAGCCGAGAACGAAGACACCTTCCGGAAAGTCGGGATGAGCAAGGAACGGCGGGTCGACCCCCAGATCCTCGTCGGGATGCTCGTCGACCCGACCGGGTTTCCCCTCGAAGTGCACTCCTTCGCCGGCAACCGGGCAGAGACCAGCACCCTGCTGCCCGTGCTCACCCGGTTCCGCGAACGCCACCACGGCGCTGACGTCGTCGTCGTCGCTGACGCCGGAATGCTGTCGGCCGCTAATCTCAACGCCCTGCAGGAGGCAGGTTTCGATTTCATCGTCGGGTCCCGCACCGGCTCGGCGCCACGTGACCTGGCCGAACACTACGAACGCCGCGGCACCTACCTTCGCGACGGCCAAACCATCGAGACCAAGCGGACCATGGGGACCGGCGCGCACGCTCGCACACGGCGGGTGGTCTGGCACTACTCACGCAAACGCGAGCGCCGCGACAACATCACCTTGAACAAGCAGATCGAACGAGCCCAGGACATCGCCGACGGACGGCGCCGGCCGAAGAAGGACCGATTCGTGGCCCTCGGGAACCAGCCCGGCGTGAACTGGGACGCGGTCGACAAGGCCCGCTCCTACCTCGGCCTCAAAGGCTATGTCACCAGCCTCTCCAAAGACACGCTCTCCGGCGAACAAGTCGTCGCGGCCTACCACGACCTCTTCCGAGTCGAGGAATCATTCCGCATGGCCAAAAGCGACCTACGGGCCCGGCCGATGTTCCACCACCAGCGTGACTCCATCGAAGCGCACCTCACCATCGTGTTCGCCGCACTCGCCGTCACCCGCCACCTCACCGACACCACCGGCTACTCCATCAAACGCATCATCACCACACTGCGCCCAGTCCGCGACGTCATGATCCGGGTACGCGGACAACACGTCATGGCCGAAACACCACTCGACGGAACCGCCGCCGACATCATCGCGAAACTCCACGCCTCAACGGGGCACTAAAGTGGCACGACTCGGGTCCGGCGAACAAGTCGTCGCGGCCTACCACGACCTCTTCCGAGTCGAGGAATCATTCCGCATGGCCAAAAGCGACCTACGGGCCCGGCCGATGTTCCACCACCAGCGTGACTCCATCGAAGCGCACCTCACCATCGTGTTCGCCGCACTCGCCGTCACCCGCCACCTCACCGACACCACCGGCTACTCCATCAAACGCATCATCACCACACTGCGCCCAGTCCGCGACGTCATGATCCGGGTACGCGGACAACACGTCATGGCCGAAACACCACTCGACGGAACCGCCGCCGACATCATCGCGAAACTCCACGCCTCAACGGGGCACTAAAGTGGCACGACTCGGGTCGAATCGCGAGCGGCCGGTTCGGTATCGACACCCCTCCGCATGACACGGGGAACCCGTTACGTGAGATCGCTCAGTAGCGCAATATCGCTGACCATGAAGGGATCCGACGCTACAAGGTTCGCTAACCACTCCGGGGTCGGTATACGGCGATCCTCTTCACCAGAATCGAAGTTCGTGAAGACGAACTCCCCGTCACCCAGAAGTATGTAGCCGTCTGAGTCGACGCGTGTCAGATAGGCGATACCGTCCGATCCGGAACCGACCGCTACCGCGTTGATCACACGATCCCGAATGTCCGGAGCCACGGTGAACAAATAGCTGGAGAAGTCCTTACCGAACCTGATCTCCGATACTTGACCCTCGGTATCGACGTATCGCATGCCGTTCCCGCTTGGCCATGAGATGTTCGCCCCAAAGGGCGCAGTGTACTGCGTGAATATTCCGCCGTGTGCCGCAGAACCCGCAGCCTTTTCGCGAGGGACGGGAGACCAGGCGGAGTGTCCGTCGTCGACGCTCGCCGTCCAGAACCCGGACTTGACTGGCTGGCCATCGGAGACATCGTTTCCGTCCGACATGTAGGTCGAGACCTGTCCTGAGCCATCGCACGAGTATGGGATCCCGCCACCGGAGCCGTCGAAGTCGAACATCTTCTGGGACTTCGGGATATCGGGCCGGATCCTTGCCATGTCGATCTCAGCAAGCTCGTGGACCTTATCCGGGCCGCTTCTGCCGAAACTACGCGAGAGGACGGCATAGGGGACTCCTGCACATCTGCCGAAGGAAACGACCAGGCCGTCGATCTTTCGAATCGAATCCGAACTGTCGGGCGATACCGCGATCGCGGTACTTCGGTACCGTCCATCGACTACGCCGTCGTCGAGCCATAAGAATGCGTCTTCCGATTGAATATCGTACGGTGTGGACGCATGCAACGACGTCCCTCCTGCGTCGTGGGGCTCGACGTGGGTACCGGCTTTGGAGGTCACGAAATAGTTCTTATGGTCAGCAAATATGATCCCATCACGATACCGTGCGATCTGACTTCGAAACATCCCTTTCTGATGCATGTAACCGAGCGGCGTCATGTCCCGATCGACGAATACCACCCATGAATTGTCCTGGACGGTGTCGTACGCGAATTCGAACGCCGGAGGCGCAACCATCACTGCGGCGTACGCCTGCTCTGGGATCCTGTCGACTTCTGGCCCCAGAGCGGATTTCTCCGACAGTGGTTCGGAAGAGCACGACACTGTCATGGCCATCAGAAACAACACGGCGATACCGACAACCACGCGGCTGGGCGACCGTCGTACCACGCACGGGCGAAATCGCATTAGTACGCCACAACTAGCGGAGACCCGGTGAGGTCCTTTGGATAAACCCCGGGGTTCGGAGACAGGTTTCGATTGACGAATGATCCGTATGAGTCCTTATCGAGGTCGATTCCCGAGGTCTCATAGTAGGCTGCCCATACCAACTGGGAACAATTGAAGTGACCCACCTCGGGCCCTCCTTTCCTGTTGTTCGCAAATCCCCACTTATTATACCCCTTGCCTACTCTAGATTCAGCGTAATCTACAGCCGAATCCTTCTGATTATTCGTTGCGTTCTCGGCCTTTACATAGTATTTTTGTGGGTTTACGCGCATCGATTCAGCCGCGTTCGCAACGCGGTGAACTCCCTTTTTGTCACTCGCTTCCACGGTAGCCATCGTGCTGACGAATAGCCCATTGTGGCCATGGTTGACTCCCTCCGTACAGGAATCCGAGTAGAAGAAGTCACCTCCCCTCCGCGCCCTACCGACCTTTCTGTTCGCCGGCTTTCCGCACGTCGCATCGGCGCTGGGGTTACCTACCGGAACGGCATCGAAGGCATTTCGCTCGGCACTGGAGAGGACCTCAGAGTAGGGGAGCGACATCTGACGGGAGAACGCCCGAAGTTCGCTACGCAACCTCCCAATCTCGATATGGAAGTTTCTGGCCGATATGTTGATCAACTTGCGTAGTTCGTCCTCCGGAATATCCGAGTACTGCGCTCTCCCTGTGCCGCCGATAGAGGGTTGATCTCTGTCGACACCGCTGGCCGGCTCGTTACGCTCTGTCGACGGACGGACCGCAGGCCCGCTGCCGCCGTCTGTCGGTTGAGCGGAGGTAGAAGGGGACGGCGTTGCCGTTGAACTCGGGGTCGTAGATTTGTCCGGACGGAGTGTCGGCGGCTCGTCCCTTCCACCGCCGCACCGGTAGGGGACCGGCGGAGGCGGTGCGTCATCCGGTTCCGTTCCGGGGTGAGCCGTTACCCAAGATGTCGCCCATGCCGAGTTGTATGCGGCAGTCTCCCTCTTGCAACGCTCCGCTGGCGTTTCGGCGGATGCGTTGGAGGGAACCAGCGACGACGCAATCGCCAGCGATACGGCGAGGGCGGTGACGCTTGCGACCACCCCACCGAAAGCGCTTTGCCGTGGCTGTGGGCCGTTATCGATCTTCTTGTATGCCATCGTTGAAGTTCTCGCCTACAGACGGACGGCGGAGCCGTGGTCGTAGTACACGTACACGCCAGTGTCGGTGGTGACCGAGATCTTGGCGAACGGACGCGCGCTAATCGGGCCGAGCGCGTTGGTGACATTGAGCTCCACACCGGACAGGACGATGTCGGCCACAGGCTGTGTCAACGCGACCTCAGCCAGGGTGACGGTGGCGATCTTCCCGGCCTGGATCTCGAACTCCAGGTCTGCGGATGGAATCACGTTCGCTTCAACGCCCGCTTGGGCTCCGAGGTCGCCGAACTTGGCGCCGCCTCCTGAGCCCGAGATGGTGACTTCCGGGGCGACTTTGGCGTTGACCCCGCCGGTGAGCTTGAGCTCGGGGGTGTGCGCGGTGACTTTCACTCCGTTGGGGGCGACCGATACCGGGTAGCCGATCTTATAGCCGACCTCGAGTGTGGCGCGCACGTTCTTGCCGTCGATGTTCCCGATCGCCGCATGCACGTTCGAGGACAACAGCGCCTGCCCGGACAGGGGCGAGGAGTCCAGCGGCGAAACCGCACTCGCCGACTGCTGCACCGCAGACAACGCGATCGCCAACCCCTCGCGAGTCTGGTGGGTCTTCGCCCCGGCTGGCCCACCGGCCAACAGCGCGGTCATCGACAGCGCGCCGAGCAGGGCGAGCAGAAGGGTGAATGGTCGTCTCATCATCACTCCGAACTTCCTAGTGTTCTACGGGTAAGCCCCCGCGCCTACGGTAGGGGCGCGATGTCAACCATCGGGGCGGTAGATCCTCAAACAAGCAGGTAGAGGGAAGAAATCAAATTCCGGTCCGGAATTTTTCGCTCTACGACGTGCTCAACCTGCTGCCCGAGTCATGGACCGGCGACATCGGCTGACGACGCGGCTGGCCCGGACTGCACAGTCGGCTACCTCGCTGAAGCAGACGGCCTGCGCACCGGAACCATCGAGCGGAGGCGGCGACTCCCTCGAACCTCGGCCTCGCGGAACACCTGCAGATCATCGTGGAACGTCGGTGACCAACAACTTCCTGCGCGAGATCGGCGCCGCCGTCGGCTTCATCCTCTCGCTGTTCCTGCGCAACAAGGCCCTCTCCACCCGAGCCGGCCTCGCCGCCCAGGGCGAGGTCGACGAACCCGACGCCCCCTTCCGAAACGTCCCCAACCCCGCCTGACTCCACTCGGCCGCCGTTCGCGGCACCGACCAACACCCGCGTCAGCCTTTGTGCCCGACTGCCGCCTTGTCTCCTGGTGCGCCGACGACGCGGCTCCCCCGACTTCACTGGCATATACGGGGCCTCCTTGGTCACTATGACCACGGAGGCGTCCTCTGTGCCAGTGAACCTGCGAGATCCACCCCCGCGTCACTCCGTCGGCCCCGCACGGGCGCGGGCGGTGGCCGACCGCAGGCCCCACTGCCCCAGGCGGACCGGCACCACCACCTCGATCAGCAGGTCCTGGCCGTCCACCTCGCACCGCACTACCCGCGGCGGCCCCTCCTGCGCGTCGGCGATCTCCCGCGCCCGCGCACACGGCCGCTCGTCCCCACGCACGTGCGCCGACGCCGCGGCCAGCGCCCCCAGGTCGGCAGCGTTCTGCGCCCGGTGGCGGGCCAGCACACCCGCACCCAGGTAGACGATCGCGATCAACAACGCCGCCAGCCCGGCCATCGTCAGGGCCGCCGCCACCGTCACCGAGCCGTCGTCATTCGCCCACAGTCGCCGCCTCGACCCCGTCCGGTTCCATCGCCGCCACGCTGTGCGCCGAGACGTCGAACAACGGCAACAGCGGAACCTTCGCGCTGACGATCGCCACCACCTGCTCACCCTGACGGTGCACCTCGATCCGCGACCCCTTCGGCGCAACCCGCGCACCCACCGCCTGGGCCTCACTGTCGCCGGCCGCGGAGAGTCGAGCCACCTCACGAGCCGCATCGGTGCACCGCAGTTGCGCTGCGACGGTGCCGATCGCCGCCACGCCGAGCACGACGAACACCGCGAGTGCCGCGAGCGCATAGGCGGCCTCGACCGTCACCATCCCCGTCTCGTCCGCGGCAAGCCGTCGACACCACGACGTCCTCATCCAATCGACGTGGACAGTGCCCGGCTGATGATGCCGGTCAACGCACTCACCACGTTGTCGCCGCTGATGACGGTGTACAGAATCGCGCCGAACGCGGCGGCCGCGACCGTGCCTATGGCATATTCGGCCGTCGACATTCCGGCATCGTCGCTGATCAGCCGCCCGAACTCGGCCCCCGCCCGATCCAACAATCGGCCGCCGAAGTGCTGATTCTTCATGAGATTCCCCCTCGATGAAATGGTTGATACTCGTTTCGACCTTTAGACGCTCGCGACCCCCTCGCGGGTTCCATGACACGCCGCGCGAGGCGGTCACCACTGCCCGAGCATGCCGCTCGCCAAGCCGATCACCACCGGCACGATGCCCAGGCAGACGAACGCCGGGAGGAAGCACAGACCCAGCGGTCCGCTGATGGTGACGCCCGCCCGCTCGGCCCGCGCCAATGCCTGCGTCTGCGCCTGCTCGCGAGTCGCCTCGGCGAGTGCTGCCACCCCGTCGGCCAACGACGACCCCGCCCGCGAGGCACGTCGCGCCAGGGTCGCGAGTTCGCGGAAGTGCTCGCCCGGATCGGCCCCGCCTGTGAGCTCGTCCCGCGCCCAGGCCTGCCCCGGATCGGCGCCCAACGCCAGCAGTTCCGCCGCATGCGCCAGCGCTCCGCCGAGCGGTTCGGGGCTGTGCTCGGCAGCCACCGTCGCCGCGGTCGCGACCGGCAGACCGGCCTTCAGGCACACCGCGAAGAGGTCGTAGCCGGCCGCCACCGCGAACGGGTCGGGCGCCGATCGACGACGCCCCAGCCATCGCGGCTCACCGTGGAACATCGAGCGCTGATCGCCGTCCGGAGCGCACGGAACCACGCGTCGCAGCGCTGCACCGGGCCCCGGCCACAGCAGCAGGGCCAGTGCCACCAGCCCGATCGCGGCGCTCATCGTTTCGCCTTCGCCACGATCGCGTCGGCCCAGAGCACCCCGGCCGCGGCCAAGCCCACCCCGAGCACCAGCAGGATCGAGCCCAGCGGCGTACCCAGCAGCACCGCCAGTGGTGCCGCCCCCATGAGCTGCCCCAGGCCCAGCCCGAGCAGCGGCAATCCCGCCAGCACCATCGCCGTGGCGCGCGGCCCAGCCAGACCGGCGTCGGTGCGCGCAGTGAAGTCTTTGCGCTGCACCAGATCCGCCCGCAACGCCTCCAGCAGCGCCACCATCGGCAGGCCGTGCTGCACGGAGATCGCCCAGGCCTCGCCGACGCGCCGGAGCCCGGGTGGATCGGCGGGCACCGCCGCCGGGTCCACCCCGCCGCCCAACTCCACGCGCGCCGCGATCCGCACCAGTTCACCGGCCACCACCGCGTCGGCCGCGGGCGTCCCGGGGCCCGACAGTTCCTCGGCCGCGGCCCGGCAGGCGCGCACCATCGGCGCGCCGACCGACATCTCCGCCGCCATCACCGTCAGCGCGCGGCACAGCGCGGCATCGCGCTCTGCACGCTGACGGTCTCGACGGGCCCGGCGTCGACGGACGAGACCCACGGCCACGACGATGACCGCAGCGATCCCGGCACCGAGACCGACCAGCGCGCCGACCACCGGGACGGCGACCACCGCCAGCAACTCGGCACGCGGTCGCTGCCGACGATCCGACGACGCTCCGATCAACCGCTCGACCCGTCGGGCCGCGGCCGTCGACGGCCACACCAGCAGCGCGACGGCGACGCAGCACACGACGAGGGCCGCCGTCACGACAGCCAGCCGGGTTCGTCCGTACGCGACCACACCGGACGGATCGCCACGGTGCCATCGGCGGCCGGTTCCACCGCGCCGATTTCGATGAGCCCGCGCCGCCCGTCCGGCCGTCGCGCCACGCCGAAGACCACATCCAGGGCCGCGGCCAGCTGGCTGTGCAAGGCGGTGCGCGCCATGCCGCCGAGCGCGGCCAACGCCTCCATCCGGGCGGGCACCTCGGCCACCGAGTTCGCGTGCAGCGTCCCGGCGCAGCCTTCGTGGCCGGTGTTGAGGGCGGTGAGCAGATCGATCACCTCGGGCCCGCGCACCTCGCCGACGACGATCCGGTCCGGCCGCATCCGCAGCGCCTGCCGGACCAGGGTGCGGACCGAGACCTCACCGATCCCCTCCACGTTCGGGGCGCGCGCCACCAGCCGCACCACGTGCGGGTGCTGCGGGTCCAGCTCCGGCGCATCCTCGACGATCACCAGACGCTCGGCCGGATCCACTTGCCCCAGAAGGCAATTGAGAAGGGTGCTCTTACCCGCGCCGGTACCGCCCACCACCAGGAAGGCCCTGCGGTGCGCGATCACCTCGGTGACCAGTCCGCGCACCTGCTCCGGGATCCCGCCGCCGGCGACGAGGGCCGCGAAGTCCATGGTCGCCGACCGCAGCACGCGCAGCGAGATACAGGTGCCGTCGAGTGCGAGCGGCGGAATCATCGCGTGCAGCCGCACCGCATAGCCGTGCCTGCCGATACCCGAGAGGCGGCCGTCCACCCACGGCTGCGCGTCGTCGAGACGACGACCCGCTCCCGAGGCCAAGCGCACCGCCAGTCGACGGACACTCGCCTCGTCCTCGAAGGCCACCGGTACCCGCTCGAGGCCTGCGCCCCGCTCGATCCACACCCGATCCGGTCCGGTCACCAGAATGTCGGTCACCGCCGGATCGGCGAGCAGCCGCTCCAGCGGTCCCGCCCCGACCAGTTCGGTCTGCAGATACCGCAGTGCCGCAAGGAGATCCGTGTCCGACAGCAGTCCGCCGGACTCGCTGCGCACCGCCTCGGCGATGGTCTCGGCGTCCGGTTCCACCGAGCGCGCCGCCAACTGCTCGCGCACCCGATCCAACAGCTGAGCATTCCGCAGCGCGGGATCGGTGGTCATCGTCGACCCCCGCGCAGCGCGTCCAGCGCCACCAGCACGGCGGTCGCGGCACGCACCTCCGGACTGCGCGGCACCGCGCGGATCCCGCCCTCCTCGCTTGTGCGCGCCAGCGCCGAGCGGCTGCGCAGCGCTGCCACCAGTGGTACGCCCACCGCCTGCGCGACCTGTTCCGCGGCCAGCCCGCCCGGCGCGGGCAGGCGGACCACCAACCGCATCTCGGACCGAATACCGATCCGCGCCAACAGCTTTCGCGTCGCCGACACCCCGGGGACCGACGCGCCCGTGAGCACCGCGATGAGATCCGCGGAGTCGAGCACCCCGGCCGCCGCCGGATCGCTCGCGCGGCCCAGGTCGGCGATCACCAGACCGCCGTCCGAGCGCGCCGCGTCGACCACCGCGAGCACCGTCTCCGCCGACAGCGGACCGCCGTCGTCCCGCCGCTGCGTGAGGATCCGCAGGCGGTCGCCGACACGCGGCAGCGCCGCCGACAGCGCTTGTCCCTGAATGCTTCCCGTCTCACCGGTGATGTCCGACCAGCGCAGGCCGGGCAGGTCCTCGGCACCCAACAGGAGGTCCAGGCCCGCGCCGCCGGGGGCGACGTCGAGGAGCAGGACCCCCGTCTCGGACGGGCTCGCGGTACGCGCGAGCACCGCGGCGAATGTACTCACCCCGACACCGCCGTGCCCACCGACCAACGCGACCACGGCGGCGGCCGAGCGGCGTGGCCGACGCAGTCCGGACAGCGCCGCCACCAGTGCCGCCTCGTCGTCGGGCAGCACGTACCCGCCCTGTGCGCCCACCGACAGCCCCGCGCGCCACAGCGCCGGATCGGCGCCGACACCGGCCGCCACCACGACTCCCGGCCGGGCCGGTGGCCGCACCTGCGCCAAGACCTCCAAGGCGGCACCGTCGACCACCACGGCCGTCGCCCGCAGCCAGTCGCTCCGGCACTGCGCCGGATTCCCGCGCACGATCCGGTAGCCCGCCGCCGCACCGCACCGGGCGGCGTCGTCGTGCACGGCCGACTCGGCCAACACCAGCAGCGTCTCGCTCATACGCCCAGCGTGGGCGCGGCGCCGAGACGCCGCCAACACGGTGTCCACAGCGCCCCGGCGCCCGACCGGACTTATCCACCGGCCGGGCTCCGCGCGCTACATCGTCCGGACGAGATTCTTTTGGATCTTGCCGGTCGACGTCTTCGGCAGCGCGTAGACCACCAGCACCTGCTTGGGCGCCTTGAACCCGGCCAGCTGCTCCTTGGCCCAGTCGCGCAGCTGCTCACCGGTGACGGTGGCGTCCGGCACCAGCACCACCACGGCGGTCACCGCCTCACCCCAGTGGTCATGGGCCCGGCCCACCACCGCGGCCTCGGCGATCTCCGGGTGCCCGAGCAGTGCCCGCTCCACCTCCACCGAGCTGACGTTCTCACCGCTGGTCTTGATGATGTCCTTGGCCCGGTCGGTGAACCAGACGACGCCCTCGTCGTCGAGGTAGCCGATGTCGCCGCCGTGGAACCAGCCGTGTGCGAAGGCCTCGGTGTTCGCGGCGGCGTTGTTCCAGTAGCCGGTCATCAACTGCGGGCTGCGGTAGACGATCTCGCCGATCTCGTTGGGCGGCAGCAGGTTTCCGTCGGCGTCCATGATCGCCACGAGCAGCGGCGCCGGCATGGGCGCCATCGCGTACAGGCCGGTGATCAGGTGCGCGGTGTTCTCGTCGGTGAGCGCGGGCTGCCCGATCACCGCGCCCCACATCATCGGCAGTATCGTCAGGTGCGTGACCCGATGATCGACGAAGGTCTGCGCCACCTGCGCCGGGTCGAAGCCGCGCAGCAGCACCGCGGTGCCGCCGACCACGAGCGTCGGCAGCAGCAGCGCGTCCAGCGCGGTCACGTGGAACAGCGGCAGCACGATCGGCTGCACGGGGTGGTCGGTGTCCGGGCGCAGACCGAGGCCCAGCGCCGACGACAGGTTCGAAACGTGCACGGCCACATGGCTTGTCACCACGCCCTTGGGTCGCGAGGTGGTGCCCGACGTGTACAGGCAGTGCAGGAGGTCGCGGTCTTCGACGATCGTCTCCACGGTGGAGGTGTCGGTGGAGAAGACCGTGTCCCACGAGAGCGCGGGCAGCCCGGCGACCTCGGACGGCGCCTCGCCGACGACCATCACCTCGCGCACCGACGCGCCGTCGACCTCGGCCAGCGCGGCGCCGATGACCGGCAGGAACGGCGTCTCGGTGAGCACCGCCTGCACCCCGCTGTCGCCCAGCTGATAGGCGACGTCGCTCGGCGACAGCAGCAGGTTCAGCGGCAGCGCCACCACCCCGAGCTTGGCCAGCGCGAAGAAGCCGACCACGACCTGCCAGCTGTTCTGCAACTGCAGGTCAGCGGGTCGACACCGGACAGATCGGGGCGCATGCCGGACATGGTTCTCCTACGGGAAGTGGTTGGTTGGTGCCAACACAACTACCGGCCGAGGAGGGCGCCGTCTGCGCTTTCAGCGTTAACACAGGTCGTGACAGTCCGCTTAGCCGGTGAATGGCGGCACGAACGTGCACGGCACCTTCACCGGGCGCTCCGGGTCGAGTGCGTTGAGCACCATGTAGGCCGCGCGGCGCGAACCGGCGATCGCCATGTGATCGCTGTAGTCCTGCTCGCAGCTGTCCTGCACCACGATGTTGGTGACGTTCTCACCGGCCCGACCGGGCACCAGACCCGCCGTGTAGGGCATGACCGCTTCGTCGTACCTCGTCGCGATGTTGGTGTAGTTGATGCCCTTCACGTACGGACTGCCGCCGGCCCAGATCTTCTTGTTCATGGCCGAACCCGGAAGCATGCCGCCGCAGCCGACGCACACCGGCATCGGGATGTTCTGCTCGCCGAAGGCCTTCGCCATCGGACCGATGTCGCCGGTACCGCGCCACAGCGGCGCCAGCGAGACGTAGTTGGTCACCTTGTCCGCGCCGCCCAGGTACTTCACGTAGTAGGTGGGCATGTAGGTGCCCTGCGAGTGACCGACCAGGTCGACCGTCTCCGCACCCGTCGCGGCCAGAACCTTGTCGACGAACCGCGACAACTGCCCCGCACTGACTTCCTGGCGGTCCATGCCGCCGACGGCGGTGGCCGGCCACGGCAGGCCGGGCAGAGCGCCGTAGGTCAGGGCGAAGACGCAGTAGCCGCGGTTGCGCAGCATCGGCACGTACGAGCCCCAGTTGGTGGTCTTCGCGCCACCCGTTCCGTGCACCAGGATCACCGGTCGCGGATGTTCCGGCGACGGCTTGCACGTGAAGTCGTTGGATCCGGGCAGGTCACCGCCAGGATGCTGCAGTTCGTAGGGAATCCCGCCGAAGAAGTTGTAGTTCTCCGGCAGCTTGTCCGGCGGCGCGGCCGCAGCCGGCCCCGTCGCGACCACTCCCAAGACGACGAGTACCGCCGCACAGATCGCACCGAGCAGTTTCCGCACCATATTCCCCAACCCCTGACCATGTACCGAGCGTTTGCTTGGTTTGCGAGAGCGTAACAAGAACCTGCGCTGAGTAACACCCCACCGGGAGGGGCGGCTGGCTCACGCCGCATGTCGCGACGTGGACGGGATCGCATCAGGAACGGAAACGTCGCAAAACCTGCGAGACCGAATTGCGGAGAACCGATAGGAGCGCACCGACGACGACAGCCGCCCGCACACACCGAGGAAAAGACCCCCGGACAGCAGATGACCCCGACCAGGGGGGAGGAGGTCGGGGCCATCTATCTTCAGCCCCGGGGGGTCGGGCTGAAGACACCGACCGTAGCCGGATAACAGCGAACATACACCCGCCCCTGTGTCCTTGCAACCTGAACTATCGATGTTTCAGAAATACCGGCGTTCCCAACGCAACGCATCGATTTGAACGTACTCTCAGTGCCGTGGACTCGACGACGCCCACGCGCACGGCAGCATTCTTCGACCTAGACAAGACAGTCATCGCCCGGTCGAGCGCCCTCGCCTTCACACGCCCGTTCTACGACGGCGGGCTGCTGACTCGTCGCGCGCTGCTCCACTCCGCGATCGCGCAGGTCCAACTGCTCCTCATCTCCGAACCCGCCGAGCACGTGGAACGCCTCCGCCAGTACCTCACCCAGATGTGCGCGGGCTGGGAGGCCGCGACGGTGCGTTCGATCGTCGCCGAAACACTCGACGACGTGGTGCGCCCGGTGATCTTCACCGAGGCCGCCGACCTCATCGCCGAACACAAGGCCGCCGGGCGGGACGTGGTGCTGATCTCGGCGTCGGGCATCGAGATGGTGGAGCCGATCGGCGAGTTGCTCGGCGTGGACCTGGTGCGCGCGACGATATTGGAGATCGTCGACGGCCACTACTCCGGCGCGATCGAGTTCTACTGCTACGGCCAAGAGAAGGCGAACGCCATGCGCGAGCTGGCGATCGAGCACGGCTACGACCTGGCCGACTGCTACGCCTACTCCGACTCGGCCACCGACCTCCCCATGCTCGAGGCCGCCGGCCACCCGGCAGTGGTCAATCCCGATCGCACACTGCGGGCCCACGCAGTCGAGCACGATTGGGAAGTCCTCGAGTTCGCCAACCCCAATCCCAAGACCGAATTGCCCGACCCCGGCCCCCGCGGCTGGACGACGCTGGCACTGGCCGGCATCGGCGCCGTCGCGGCCGCAGCGGCCTACCGATACGCCCATCGACGACACGCGGCGGCCTGACTTTCCCCAAACGCTTGCTGTGACGCGCGTCACCGTGTAGAAAATAGGTACGGAGCCACCCCAGGCAAAGCTCGGACCGGAAGAGAAGGTCCGAACCCCCGAAAGGCAGCTCCCAGCACGGGCGGCAAGCACCCACGCGGAGCGCGCCGCATTGGCAGAAGCGTTGTGCGCCTGCGACATTGAGGACGTCCCGGCTCAGCCGAAGACCTCTTTCCCTCGCCGAGGCGATACCCACAACCCACCTTGCACGCTTGGTAACTTGCGTCCGTGCTCGCGGGCGGCACTCCATTTGGGTGTCGCCCGCAATACTGTGCGGACCCTTCGACAAGCTCAGGGATCGTGCAGGGCTCAGCGCGCGGCGTCGGCGATCGACTTCGCCTCGGCGGCGCCGGCGAACATCGCCTGGCAGCTGAGGACGATCCAGTCGGCGAGCGCCTGCGGGTCGCCGGTGGCGAAGAGCGCAGAAGTCTCCCGGTAGTCACCGAGGCGCGCCAGCCACGTCACCTCGGGCACGCCCAGCAGATGCGGATCCAGCCCGGTGGTCGCCGACACGAGGCGCGACGCTGCGCGGGCCACCACGCCGTTGCCGGCGTCGAACGGCTGCAGCGCGAGGATCTCGCCGTGGACCACGGCGGCCAGGACAGCAGCGGGTACCGCGGTGGCGCCGGTGATGAGCTGCCCCAGCAGATCCAGTCGCTGCGCGATGTGCGGTTCGTCGCGCGGTCGGCCCAGCAGTTCCGGCTCCACCAACTCCGCGGCCGCCAACGAATGCAGCCGCGCCAACGACTGCATCGGCGCGCGCCGGAACACCGAGACTTCCCGGTCGAGGTCGTCGGGGTCGAGTGCCTGTGCCACCCGGATCGCCCCAGACATCACCGGATCGTCGAAGTCGTGCTCGCGGTTGAGCTCGGTGGTGGCCCCCTCCATCGCGGCCGAACTGCGCCCGCCCCGCCACGACGACTCGCGCGAGGTCTTGTCCCAGCCGCGCAGATTCACCGGATGCCGATGCACGGCCGCCAACGCTTCGGCGGCCTCCTCGGCCGCGGCGGCGACGCCGGGCAGATCGAGCAGCGGCACCAACGGATCAGAACTCACACCCCCAGCCTAGTGCCGCCGCACACCGCGGCCGCCGGTCCCCCGAACCGCAGCCCGCCGTCGGCCACCGATCGACTGAGAACTACCGTTCATCGCGCGCATCGCACCCGCAACCTACGCGCGGTTACGCTCGGCCAGTCGGGTGATTACCCTCACAACCAGCGGTCGCATAGACGCGCGACACACGGGGTCGGCGCACGACGACCCGGCGAGCACGCCCCGCCAGCCCTATTCGCGCAACCGAAAGGCAGCCACGATGTCGAATACCGATCAGGTCTATCCCCCGTCCGCGGAGTTCGCGGCGCAGGCCAACGCCACCGCCGAGATGTACCAGCGGGCCAAGGACGACCCGAACGAGTTCTGGGCGGAGCAGGCACGACAGCTCTCCTGGGATACCCCGTTCTCGACCGTCCTGGACTGGTCGGACGCACCGTTCGCCAAGTGGTTCGCCGACGGCAAGCTGAACGTGGCCGTGAACTGCGTGGACCGCCACGTCGACGCTGGCAAGGGCGATCGCGTCGCGATCCACTGGATCGGCGAGCCCGGCGATACCCGCGACATCACCTACAGCCAGCTCAAGGACGAAGTCTCCAAGGCCGCCAACTACTTCACCGCCATCGGCCTGCAGACCGGCGACCGCGTGGCCATCTACATGCCGATGGTCCCCGAGGCCATCATCACCATGCTGGCCTGCGCCCGGCTGGGCCTGACCCACTCGGTGGTCTTCGCCGGCTTCTCGTCGGCCGCGCTCCGCGCTCGCGTCGACGACGCCGCCGCCAAGGTGGTCGTCACCACCGACGGCCAGTACCGTCGCGGCGAGCCGGCCCCGCTGAAGGCCGCCGTCGACGAGGCGCTCGGCACCGGCGACGACGCCGCACCGTCGATCGAGAAGGTCATCGTGGTGCGTCGCACCAATCACGACCCGGATCTGCCGTGGGTCGACGGCCGCGACGTCTGGTGGGAGGACACGGTCGAGGAGTCCTCGCCGGTCCACGAGCCGGAGGCGTTCGACGCCGAGCATCCGTTGTTCCTGCTGTACACCTCCGGCACCACCGGCAGCCCGAAGGGCATCGTCCACAGCTCCGGCGGCTACCTGACCCAGGCCAACTACACCTTCCACAACGTGTTCGACCACAAGGAGGGCCGCGACGTCTTCTGGTGCACCGCCGACATCGGTTGGGTCACCGGCCACACCTACATCGTCTACGGACCGCTGTCGGCCGGCGCCACCGAGATCGTCTACGAGGGCACCCCGAACTCGCCGGACGAGCACCGCCACTTCAACATCATCGAGAAGTACGGCGTCACCACTTACTACACCGCGCCGACGCTGATCCGCACGTTCATGAAGTGGGGCCGCGAGATCCCCGGCGCCCACGACCTGACGTCGCTCCGCCTCCTCGGCACGGTCGGCGAACCGATCAACCCGGAGGCGTGGCGCTGGTACTACGACGTCATCGGCGGCAACCGCTGCCCGATCGTCGACACCTGGTGGCAGACCGAGACCGGCGGCCACATGCTGGCGCCGCTCCCCGGCGTCACCACCTGCACCCCGGGCTCGGCGATGGGCCCGCTGCCCGGCATCAGCGCCAAGATCGTCGACGACAACGGCAACGAGCTGCCTACCGGCGAGCAGGGCTACCTGGTCCTCGACCAGCCGTGGCCGGGCATGCTCCGCGGTATCTGGGGCGACCCGCAGCGCTTCAAGGACACCTACTGGTCGCGCTTCGCCGAGCAGGGCTGGTACTTCGCCGGTGACGGCGCCCGGTACGACGAGAACGGCGCCCTCTGGGTGCTGGGCCGCGTCGACGACGTCATGAACGTCTCCGGCCACCGCATCTCCACCGCCGAGGTGGAGTCCGCCCTCGTCGCGCACCCCGCGGTGGCCGAGGCCGCCGTGATCGGTGCGGCCGACGAGACCACCGGCCAGGGCATCGTCGCCTTCGTCATCCTGATGGAGCACGCCACGCCGGGCGACGAGCTGATCGCCGAGATGCGCAATCAGGTGGCCGTCGACATCTCCCCGATCGCCAAGCCGCGGGAGATCAACATCGTGCCGGAGCTGCCCAAGACGCGCTCGGGCAAGATCATGCGACGCCTGCTCAAGGACGTCGCCGAGGGCCGCGAACTCGGCGACACCTCGACCCTGGTGGATCCGTCGGTCTTCGAGGCCATCCGCTCCCAGCGCGGCTGATTCGCCCGCCCGCACCGTCGTAGGGACGGATCGGCCGAGACCACCCGTGACGGGCTCTCGGCCGATCTGCATCCCCGCACCGACCACGGGCATGGCAACATGAAGCGGAATACGTCGACCCAAGGAGAATTCGTGAGCGGCAATCAGGACACCTGGCCCAGCGAGCCAAAGAACGCTCCGCAGGTGCCGTCGATCCCGATGTCGGATGCGAACCTCGGCGCCGACGGCCAGCCGACCATCGGCAATCTGGTCAAGGATGCCACCGCGAGCGCCTCCACGCTCTTCCGCGCCGAGGTGGCCCTGGCCAAGCGCGAACTCATCGGCGAGGCCAAGAAGGCGGGCGCCGGCACCGGCCTGCTGGTCGGCGCCGCCGTCCTGCTGCTGTACGCGAGCCTGTTCTTCTTCGTCTTCCTCGGGTTCCTGCTCGACGTCTGGCTGCCCACCTGGGCCGCGTTCCTGATCGTCTTCGCCATCCTGATGGCCGTCTCGATCGGCGCCATCATCGTCGGCTACATCCTGTTCCGTCGACTCCGCAAGCCGGAGAAGACCATCGAATCGGTCAAGGAGACGGTGGCGATCCTCCCGGGCCGCGGCGCACCCGCCGACCCGCATGGCACCGCCCACGCGCACCCGCAGATCCCGGCGGCGCACGACCCCTCCCGGAGCTGACCCTGGCCGCGCAGACCGTCCTGCCCGATGCCACCGAGGTCCGGTTCGACGGGCCGTGGCATCACTTCGACGTCCGCGCGAACGGCCTGCGGTTCCATGCCGTCGAAGCGGTGGCCGGATCCATCGCCGACCGGCCCCTGGCCCTACTCCTGCACGGCTTCGGCGAGTTCTGGTGGAGCTGGCGGCACCAGTTCAGCGCCCTCAGCGCGGCCGGCTACCGCGTGGTGGCCGTCGACCTCCGCGGCTACGGCGACTCCGACAAGCCGCCGCGCGGCTATGACGGTTGGACGCTCGCCGGCGACACGCACGGCCTGATCCGCGCCCTCGGCCACAGCCAGGCCACCCTGGTCGGCCACGCCGACGGCGGCCTGGTGTGCTGGGCGACGGCCACGCTGCATCCCCGATCGGTGGCCCACATCGCGGTGCTGGCGTCCCCGCATCCGCGCGCGCTGCGCCAGTCGGTGTGGACCAACCGCCGTGAGCGCGACGCCTTCCTCGGGCCGTTCCTGCACGACCAGCTGCCCCGCCTCGGGGAACGACGACTCACCCGCGACGGCGGCGCCTACCTGGAGGACTACTTCCGCTCACGGTCCGGCACGCAGTGGCGCGACACCCCGGACTTCGACGAGGCCGTGACTCGCAATCGCCTCGCCATCACCATTCCCGGCGTGGCTCACTCCAGCCTCGAATACCGCCGCTGGGCGTTCCGCTCGCAGTTCCGCACCGACGGCTACCGCTTCATGGACCTGATGAACAAGCGGCTGCACATCCCGGTGCTCGCGCTGCGCGGCCGCGAGGACCGCTACATCGTCGACTCGGTGATGGCCGCGAGCAGCCACTGGTCGTCGGACTTCGAGTACCGCGAGGTGCCCGACGCCGGGCACTTCGTCCACGAGGAGAACCCCGAGCACGTCAACGCGGCGCTGCTCGACCTGCTCGACCGCTGATCAGCGCGGCAGGCAGGTCGCGGTGCTCGCCTCGGTGGTCCGCTTCTCCGAGCCGCTCAGATCGGCGGCCACCTGCTCGGCGGTGAGGACGAACCCGGTGTCGTCGGCGACGTTCTCCGAAGCGCCGAAGACCACGCCGAGCACCGAGCCGTCGGGCGCGATCATCGGACCGCCCGAGTTGCCCGACCGAATGCTCCCGCGGACGGTGTACACCTGCCGCTTCACCTTGTCCGGCCGCTGGAAGATGTCCGGCCCCACCAGGTTGATGGTGTTGCGCACGCGCACCGGGGTCACCGTGAACGGGCCGTTCTCCGGGTAGCCCAGGACGATGGCGTCGTCACCGGAGGAGGCGGGCTGCTCCGCGAAATCGAGCGCGGGCGCCTTGAGGCCGGGGACGTCGAGCACGGCCACGTCGTTGCGGTCGTTGAACCAGACGACGGTGGCGGCCAGGTCTCGGCCGCCGGCGGTTTGAATCGACACCTCGTCGGCACCGGCCACCACGTGCGCATTGGTCATCACACGTTCCGGGCTGATCACGAAGCCCGAACCCTCCATCGCCTGGCTGCAACTGCGCGCCACGCCGAGGATCTTCAAGACGCTGGGGCGGACCTTCGCGACCGCGGCGGTGCCGTCGAGCTGCTGATCCGGCGGATCGACGGTGGCCACTTCGGCTTCACCGAACGGGCTGATCACCTGCTTGAGGCCCGAATTGTCGAGCAGTGCGGTGAAGTCGGCGGGGAGTTCACGCATCCAATCCGGCGCCACTCCGTCGACGACGTCGATCACCTTGGAGCCGGACACCGACTGGGCGAAAGAACTGTCGGAGGCGGCGTTCCGGATCGGGGTCGCCAGCAGCCAGGCCGCCACCAGGATGGCCACGAACTGCAGGCCCGCGCCGACCAGGCTGTCCACGCGGCGCAACCGGATCGACTGCAGGCCGCTGCGGGCGGCGCGCCCCACCACCATGCCGGCGATCTCGCCGAGGATCACCAGACCCAGCAGCAGCACGATGGCGGTCAGCATCCGGCCCCGCGGGTCGGCGATGGGGGCCACCAGGTGCGGCACAAGCAGCACACCGGCCAGCACACCGATGACCACGCCGAAGAAGGCCATCGCCGACGCCGCTGCGCCCTGGCGATAGCCGCTGGCCGCCGCCAGTAGCGCGACGACCAGGATGATCACATCCACCCAGACGGCACCGCTCACACGCGGCCCCGGTCCTCGGGAGCCGCGTGGCCGTCGGGGTTGAGTGGGAAGCCGGAGGCCTGACGGCCGCCGGTCTCGGCAATCATCTGCTCGAGGGGTCGAACGTCGTCGGTGTCCCAGGGCACATCCCAGCCGGCCGACTGGCTGATCGCTGCGAGCAGCCCGCCGGTGAAACCCCACACGAGCATGCCGTCGTACAGGAAGGCGGGCCCCTTGTAGGCGGTCGCACCCATGATGGAGCGGCTCACCTGGAATCGGTTGCTCGGGTGCAGCAGTTCGCGCAGATTCACCCGCGCCACGCGCGCGGTCTCGGCCTCGTCGACCACACCCACCCAGCTCGGCTGCGTCCAATGCCCGATCACCGGGGTCACCTCGAAGCCCGAGGGCACCGGGAAGGTCGGCAGGCTGGCCACCACGCGGACACCGTCGGCGCGCAGCCCGGTCTCCTCGCGGGCCTCCCGCATCGCGGTGCCGACCGGATAGTCGTCACCGGGATCGCGACTGCCGCCGGGAAAGGCGATCTGACCGCTGTGGGTGCGCATGGTGGCGGCCCGCTCGGTGAGCAGGACGTCGGCATCGGCCGGCAGACCGCCCGGATGGTCGGCGGCCGCCTCGAACGCGCCCCCGAAGAGAACCAGCACCGCTGCGGCCCGTTGCGCGCGGAACGCCGAGGCCCAGCGCGCGCGGTCCCCGCCGCGGCGCAGCACCGACTCGTTGACCACCGCCGGATCGTCGGTCACGGCGTGCAGCCACGACGGGATCAGGTCCCGATCCACCAGCGCCCCGTAGTCGCCCGACGGCTTGCTCACGACTGGCCTCCGGTCGCGTCCACGCCCAGTTCGTCGCGCACCAGGGTCGCCAGCTCGTCGTAGGACGTGAAGACCTTGGGCAGCGTCACGGCGACGGTGCCGTCGGCCCGGACCAGGATCGTCGACGGATACACGCGCGGGGCCTTCAGCGCTTTGGCGACCGAGCCGTCGGTATCGGCGACGGCCGGCAGGGTGAGGCCCACTTCCTTCATGAACTGCAGGATCGCGTACGGCTTCGTCGCGCCGTCGATCGCGTGCACGGCCAGCACGTCCAAGCGGTCGCCGGCGCGCTGGGACAGTTCGTCGAAGTACGGCAGTTCCTTGCGGCACGGCAGGCACCACACCGCCCACATGTTGATCACCGTCGGACGCCCGGCCGTGGCCTGACCCAGGTTGACCGGTCGGCCGTCGGCCAGACACACGGCGGTGACATTCTTCAACGCCGCGCCGTCGGGCACCGGGGCGGTGCTCTGCGGGCAGGGCGCCAGACCGGCGTCGGTCCGGGCCTGCGCCAGCATCGCCTCGGGCACGTCCTGGTCGGTGACGCCCTGACTGGGCGCCCCGGGGGTGCCGGACGAACGCGTCGGCGTCTCCGTGCTGCGCGGCCACAGCGCGAAGATGAGTGCCGCCATCACCACGACGAACGCGAGCATCGCTTTACCCGCGGGGGTCTTCAGAACGTTCATGCCTCGACTCCGGCCAATGCCAACAGGTGCTCGGTCTCCGGGCCCTTCACCAACGCCGCCGCCGCGGCCTTCTCGGTGGGCCCCTGTCCGTACGACGGGCAGTCCGATGCCAGCTGGCAGACCCCGCACGCGGGCTTACGCGCATGGCAGATACGGCGACCGTGAAAAATGATGCGGTGCGAGAGGTCGGTGTACTCCTTGCGCGGGAACAACTCGCCGACGGCGCGCTCCACCTTCACCGGGTCGGTCTCGGCGGTCCACTCCCAGCGGTTCACCAGCCGCCCGAAGTGGGTGTCCACCGTCAGGCCGGGCACACCGAAAGCGTTGCCCAACACCACATTCGCCGTCTTCCGGCCGAAGCCGGGCAATGTCACCAGTTCCTTGAGCGTGCTCGGGACCTCGCCGTCGAACCGTTCCACGAGGGCCTGGCCGAGGCCGATGATCGAGTTCGCCTTGTTCCGGTAGAAGCCGGTCGACCGGATCATCTCTTCCAGCTCGGTCCGATCCGCCCCGGCGTAGGCCCAGGCGTCCGGATAGCGCGCGAAGAGCGCGGGGGTCACCATGTTGACCCGCACGTCGGTGCACTGCGCCGACAGGATGGTGGCCACCGACAGATCCAGCGGCGTGGTGAAGTCGAGCTCGCAGTACACCTCCGGGAACTCCACCTGCATCGTGCGGTTCATCCGCCGCGCACGACGAACCAGACCAAGTCGGGTCTCCGGCTTCCTTCTGCTCACAACGTCCCAGGCTACCGGTGGTGGGCGGCCGCCCGCCTGGCGCACCTTCCCAGGTCACAACTGAATGACGACGGCCGTCCTGGTTTCCTCCAGACGGAGGGTGGTGGTTAGTTGGAAGGTATGCAAGGTCTGGCCGTGATCGTCTTCCCGTTTCTCCTGCTGCTCTTCGCGCTCGCCATGGAGAAGGTCCAAGCCGGTCTCGATCGGCTGTCCGTCGGCCGCGCCCAGGTGGACGAGTTCCTGGAGAGCGCCGACGAGACCGACGTGAGCAACCTGGCCAAGACCGGGCTGCCCGCCGCACTCGACGAACTCCGCAGTCGCCGCAGCGGCGCGCGCGAGGATGAGAACTGACACCGGACGTTCACCGCAATCCCTTGCGCAAGTGACAGCTGCAACAATTACACTCATCCATCGAGTAGCGTGGATCACTGGCATCCATGTCAGTCGCGACGAGAATGAGAACGAGGAAGGTTCGTAGGTGGACGAGATTCTGGCCCGGGCGGGTATTTTCCAGGGGGTCGAGCCTGCCGCGGTCGCAGCGCTAGCCACCGAACTGACGGAGGTCGAGTTCCCCCGCGGACACGTGATCTTCCACGAGGGCGAACCCGGCGACCGCCTGTACATCATCCTGACCGGCAAGGTGAAGCTCGGTCGTCGTTCCCCGGACGGTCGCGAGAACCTGCTGACCATCATGGGACCGTCGGACATGTTCGGCGAGCTGTCCATCTTCGACCCCGGCCCGCGCACGTCGTCGGCGACCACCGTCACCGAGGTCCGCGCCGCCACCATGGACCGCGATGCGCTCCGCAAGTGGATCAAGGACCGCCCGGAGATCGCTGAGCAGCTGCTGCGCGTGTTGGCCCGACGCCTGCGTCGCACCAACAACAACCTCGCCGACCTGATCTTCACCGACGTCCCCGGCCGTGTCGCGAAGCAGCTGCTGCAGTTGGCACAGCGCTTCGGCACCCAGGAGGGCGGTGCGCTCCGCGTGACGCACGACCTCACGCAGGAAGAGATCGCTCAGCTGGTGGGCGCTTCCCGCGAGACCGTGAACAAGGCCCTGGCCGACTTCGCGCAGCGCGGCTGGCTCCGCCTGGAAGGCAAGAGCGTGCTGATCGCCGACTCCGAGCGTTTGGCGCGACGAGCTCGCTGACCCCGCAGACCACGAAGGGAGTACATCCGCCTCGGCGGATGTACTCCCTTCGTCGTTCGTCGGTGCTGCCGCGTTGTCTGGCTACAGCGCGCGCAGGTACTCGAGCTGCGTCTTGACGCTCATCTTGGCCGCCGGCCACAGCTTGCGGTCGACGTCGGAGTAGACCTTGCGGACCACCTTCATCGGCTTGGCTTCCCGCGGAGTCATCCGCAGGTCGTCGAGCGCCTGTCGGATCTGGTTCAGTCGCTCCTCGCGGTGCGACTTGTAGAACCGCGCCACCGGACCGAGTTCCGCGTGGTCGGGGCCGTGCCCGGGCAGCAGGACCGCGTCCGAAGCGTCGACGATCAGCCGGTTGAGCGAATGGAAGTAGTCGCCGAGGCCGCCGTCCTGCGGGTCGAGCACCGTGGTGCCGTGCCCGAGGATGGTGTCGCCGGTGATCACTGCGCGCTGCCCCTCCCACTCCACCAGGAAACTCATCGAGTCGGCGGTGTGGCCGGGTGTGTGCATCGCAGTGATCTTCAGGCCCGCGGCCTCGATCACCTCCCGGTCGGTCAGCCGCGGCGCGCCGTGACTGAACTCGTCCGAGTGCGCACGGTGCACCGTGCCGGTCTCCTTGCGCATCCGCTTGATCGCGCCGGTGTGATCGAAGTGCCGGTGCGTGATGAGCGTCAGCTCCACCTCGCCGGCCACGTCGGCGACGGCCCGCACATGCTTGCCCGACCGCGGCGGTCCCGGATCGACGACCACCGCCGTGGGGCTGTCGGGGGCGCGCAGGATCCAGGTGTTGGTGCCGTCGAGCTCCATCAGGCCGGGGTTGTCCCGCAGCAGCACCGACGCGAAGTCGGTGACCGGCCGGACCTGACCGTAGGCGGGGTGCTGCACAGACGCGGTCATGTCACCGGACCTGCACGATCAATTCCACCTCGACCGGAGCGCCGAGCGGCAATTCCGCCACGCCGACGGCCGATCGCGCATGAACCCCGGCGTCACCGAAGATCTCGCCGAGGAAGTTCGACGCCCCGTTGAGCACGCCGGGCTGCCCGGTGAAGCCGGGCGCGGAGGCCACGAAACCCACCACCTTGACGATGCGGACGATCGCGTCGACGCCGACGACGGCATCGACCGCAGCCAGCGCGTTCAGCGCGCACTGCTGTGCGGCGGCCTGCGCCTGCTCCGGGGTCACGATGCCCTCGGCACCGTCGGACACCTTGCCGCGCAGCGCGAGTTCGCCGTCGACCACCGGCAGCTGGCCGGAGGTGTAGACCAGGTCGCCCACCCGCAGCGCCGGGGTGTAGCTGCCGACCGGCGCGACGACCGGGGGCAGCGAGATGCCGAGTTCGGCCAGTCGCGCGTTCCAGGTCTGCGCCATGACTAGTTGGTGGGTCGCTTCAGGTACGCGACGTGCTGCTCGCCGGTCGGGCCGGGCAGCACGCTGACCAGCTCCCACCCGTCCGAACCCCATGTGTCGAGGATGTCCTTGGTCGCGTGCGTCAGCAGCGGAATGGTCGCATATTCCCAGGTGGTCAGATCGCTCATAAGCCCAACCTTATCGGTTGGTTCTCGCTCTCGACAGTGCGGTCGATAAGGTGAGGCACGTGACGACTGATGCGTTGACCGTGCCTGGAGGCACGTGGCCGGAGCATGCCCGCAACGCCCGACTGCATTTCGTGTCGGGCAAGGGCGGCACCGGTAAGACCACCGTGGCCGCCGCCTTGGCTATCGCGCTGGCCAGCGAGGGCAAGAAGGTGCTGCTCGTGGAAGTCGAAGGGCGCCAAGGGATCGCGCAGCGGTTCGACGTACCCCCGCTGCCGCCGACCGACCATCAGGTGGCCACCGCGGAGGACGGCGGCGGCGTATGGGCACTCGCCATCGACATCGAGCACGCGCTGCTCGAGTACCTCGACATGTTCTACAACCTCGGCTTCGCCGGGCGCGCCATCAAGAAGGTCGGCGCCATCGACTTCGTCACCACCGTCGCTCCCGGACTGCGCGACGTGGTGATCACCGGCAAGATCAAGGAACGCGTGATCGCCACCGACAAGAAGGGCGCACTGCTCTACGACGTCGTCGTCGTCGACTCGCCGCCGACCGGCCGCATCGGCAACTTCCTCGACGTCACCGCCGCGATGCGCGACCTGGCCAAGACCGGCCCCATTCGCAACCAGAGCGAAGGCGTTGTGACGCTGCTGCATTCGGCGCAGACCGCGGTCCACCTGTGCACCCTGCTCGAGGCCATGCCGATCCAGGAGACCGTCGAGGCCGTCGACGAGCTCGTCGCCAAGGACCTGAACATCGGCGCGGTCTTCGTCAATCGTGTTCGCCCGCACCACCTTCCCGACGATCAGCTCGACGACATCGCCGAAGGCCGCGTCGACGCACCCGCGCTCCGCACCGCGTTGGAGGACGCCGGTCTGGCCACCACCGACGAGGACTTCGCCGGGCTGCTGACCGAGACCATCGATTACGCCATCCGGCTCCAGGCCCAGCAGGTGGCCCGCGCCGATCTCGACGAAGTACCGGCGCCGCAGATCGAACTGCCCGAGCTCGATGAGCACGTCGACCTCGGAGCGCTCTACCAACTCGCCCGCACCATGAAGGAGGCCGGCGTCTGATGTCCGATCTGGAGATGGGCGGGGTCCTGCTCGATCCGGCGACCCGTGTGGTGATCTGTTGCGGCTCAGGCGGTGTCGGTAAGACGACCACCGCGGCCGCCATGGCCCTCTACGCCGCCGAGCGCGGTCGCACCGTCGCGGTGCTGACGATCGACCCGGCACGCCGCCTCGCCCAGTCGCTCGGGATGACCGAACTGACCAACGAACCGCAGCCCGTGCCCACCGAGGGCACCGGCACGCTCGACGCGATGATGCTCGACATGCGCCGCACCTTCGACGACATGGTGGTGGAGCACTCCACCCCCGAGCGCGCCGAGATCATCATGAACAACGCGTTCTACCAGACCGTCGCGTCGTCGTTCTCCGGCACGCAGGAGTACATGGCGATGGAGAAGCTCGGTCGTCTGCTGGAGCAGAACCGCTGGGATCTGATCGTCGTGGACACCCCGCCCTCGCGGAACGCCCTCGACTTCCTCGACGCCCCGCAGCGCCTGGGCTCGTTCCTGTCCGGGCGTCTGATGAAGATGCTGATCGGCGGCGGACGCGGCGTGGGTCGCGTGGTGACCGGCGCGATGAGCCTGGCCATGCGCGGCATCGCCACCATCATCGGCGCCGACATCCTGCGCGACGTCGCCGACTTCGTGCAGTCGCTGGACTCGATGTTCGGCGGCTTCCAGGAGCGCGCCGCCCGCACGTACGAACTCTTGAAGCAGCCGGGCACCAACTTCGTCGTGGTGGCCACGCCGGAGGCGGATGCGCTGCGCGAGGCCACCTTCTTCGTGAACCGCCTGGCGCAGGACTCCATGCCGCTGTGCGGGCTGATCGTCAATCGGACGCATCCCAACCTGACGTCGATCTCCACGCCTGCCGCCCAGGCCGCACAGGAGCGGGCCACCGACGACCTCGCACGTGGTGTGCTGGCGATTCACGTCGATCGTGCGGCGACGGCCCAGCGCGAGCTGCACATGCTGCAGCGTTTCACCTCGGCCAACCCGAGCGTGCCCTGGGTGGGCGTGCCGGCATTGCCGTTCGAGGTGGCCGACTCCGAGGCGCTGCGCGCCGTGTCCGAGCAGATCACCAACCGGGGATAGTCTCCCCGGCTCCGCCGGTCAGGGCCGTCGCGCGTCCGCGGCCGTCGCGAAGTAGGCGGTGCTGTCCGGCCGGTAGAGCAGGTACAGGATGGCGGCGGCCAGCAGGCCGGTGACGATGGCGACCACGTTGAACTGGCCGAGCACGGTGTAGATCGACCCGATCAGCGCCAGCACGCCGAGTCCGGTGGCGGTGGGCCGCGCCCAGCGCTTGGCGGTCCGCGTGGCCCAGGCCATCAGCAGCCACAACGCCGTGAGCGCCACCGTGACCACGGCGACGCCGATCCGCCAACTGGTGACGGCACCGTCGATCAGCGCCTGGGCGTCGCCGCCCACTTGGTCCGCGTACTCGGAGTAGGCGCGCTGCACCGCTTCGCTGTCGCGGAGCCGGCTGATGAAGATGAACATCACCACGCCGACCACCACCTGCACCACGGCACCCGCATACATCAGGCGCACCGCGGTCAGCAGCGGCTGCGGCAGCGACTGCGCGGAACCTGCCGGCGGCGAGCCGGACGCGGGTGTGCTCGGCCCGTACGGATTCGCCGTCTCGGGCACCGCATCGTCGTCGGGCTGCTCGGACGAAGATCGCGACGGCTGGTCAGTCATGCTGCCGACGCTATGGGAGGTGGCGGCGTCAGTGCAATGCGACGCCGCCGGGGAAGACGAGGACGGGGTTCAGTGCACCGCGGTCGCCGGTACCGCGGCCAGGCGCTGGCGGCGACGCTGAGCCTCGAAGAACGCCGACCACGACGTGACATCGGGATGCTGACGCAGCAGTGCGCGACGCTGACGCTCGGTCATGCCGCCCCACACGCCGAACTCGACGCGATTGTCGAGTGCATCTGCACCGCACTCGAGCTGAACCGGGCAGTGCCGACAGATGGTCGCGGCCTTACGTTGCGCCGCACCTCGAACGAACAGGTCGTCCGGGTCACCTCCGCGACAGCGGGCCTGAGCGACCCACGCAAGACGAGCTTCCGAATCTCCGCTGGAAAGAGGGGCCAAAGTCATTGCGGTACTCCGCCTTTCACAAACCCATCGACACTCCCCGCCGGTCGGGGCGTGCATAAGATCTTGCTCGCGCTTTGTCTCTCACTCCCCCCGAAGTGTTAGACAAGTCACGTTTCCCAATCTATTGAGGCCTTCGCGACAAAAGCAAGTCACGGTTTCGAAAAGTGGTACATGCGATTGCAAGCGACACGCAGACGCCTCGCGGTGACGGACGGGTTCGGCGCGCGGGAGGCGGTGGCACGTATCCTGGCCGAGTGCGCAACTCCACGAAGCTCCCCGGCCTTGCGCTGGCCCTAGTGCTGGCGGGCGTTCTCGTCGCCGGCCTCATGTTCCCGTTCGTCGCAGGCACGGCCATGCTGTCCAACCGCGCCGCCGCGACCATGGAGAACACCTCGTCGGAGCTGCTCAACGGCACGGTGCCCGAGGTGACGACGGTGACCGACGTCAACGGCAAGCCGATGGCACTGCTCTACGACCAGTACCGAATCACGGTGGGCTACAACGACATCTCCCAGGACATGATCCGCGCGATCATCTCGGTGGAGGACCGCCGCTTCCTGGAGCACGACGGCGTGGACTGGCGCGGCACCATCCGCGCGGCGCTGAAGAACTCGTCGGCAGGCGAAGTCCAGCAGGGCGCGTCGACGCTCGACCAGCAGTACATCAAGAACTATCAACTCCTCGTCCTCGCGCGCACCGACGCCGATCGCGAAGCCGCGGTCGAGTCCACGCCGGCGCGCAAACTGCGCGAGGCGCGCATGGCGATGACGCTCGAGAAGTCGCTCGTCGAACAGGCGATGCGCGAGAAGGGCCTCGACGAGCCCGCCGCCAAACAGGACGCGAAGAAGCAGATCGTCACGCGCTACCTCAATATGGTCCCGTTCGGCAACAACGCCTACGGCATCGAGGCCGGTGCCCAGACCTATTTCGGCAAGCCGGCGCGAGACCTGAACATCGCCGAGTCCGCGATGCTCGCCGGCATGGTGCAGTCGACGTCGGCACTCAATCCGTACACCGACCCGCAGGCCACCCTGACGCGCCGAAACACCGTGCTCGACACCATGATCGAGAACTTCCCGCAGATGGAGGCGGAGCTGCGGGCGGCAAAGGAACAACCGCTCGGCGTGCTGCCGCAGCCCCGCACCGTGCCGCAGGGCTGCATCTCCGCGGACAACAACGGCTTCTTCTGCGACTACGTGCTCCAGTACCTCGCCGAGAACGGGATCAGCCGCTCGGCGGTATCGCGCGGCGGCTACACCATTCGCACCACCCTCGATCCCGAGGTGCAGGCCAACGCGCTGCGCTCCGCACAGGCGCAGGCTTCGCCCACCGTCGAGGGCCTCGCGAACGTGATGAGCATCGTCCGGCCGGGCACCCAATCGCACGACGTCGTGGCCATGGTCTCCAGCCGTGACTACGGCCTGAAGCAGAACCTCGGGCAAACCGTTCAGCCGCAGCCCTTTTCGCTCGTCGGCGACGGCGCGGGTTCGGTCTTCAAGATCTTCACCACCGCCGCGGCGATGGAGAAGGGCCTCGGCACCAGCGCGGTGCTGAACGTGCCGCCGAGCATCGCGGTCTACGGCATGGGCAACAGCAACGGCGCCTTCGGCTGCCCCGCCAACGCCTACTGTGTGAAGAACGCCGGCCCCTACCCGCCTGCGCTGAGTCTCACCCAGGCGCTTGCGCAGTCGCCGAACACCACGTTCGTGGAGATGCTGCAGCAGGTCGGCGTGAAGCCGGCCGTCGACATGGCGGTGCGTCTCGGCCTCCGCTCGTACACCGCACCGGGATCGTCCGGTCACGGCGAGACGAGCCTCGCCGACTACATCAAGAAGGGCAACTTCGGGTCGTTCACGCTCGGGCCCTTCCCGGTCAACGCCCTCGAGCTGTCGAACGTGGCGGCCACGCTCGCTTCCGGCGGCGTGTGGTGCCCGCCGAGCCCGGTGGTCTCCATCCAACAGGTCAAGCGCGACTCCTACAGCAACGTCGTGATGGGCGAGGACGGCAAGCCGGTGATGACCAACGTGCCGTTCAACCCGCCCCAGTGCGAGCAGGTCGTCGAACGCGGTCTGGCCAACGCGCTCGCGAACGCGATGAGCGAGGACGACCGGGGCGCGGGCACGTCGGCAGCGGCCGCGTCGTCGGCCGGCTGGACCCTGCCGATGTCGGGTAAGACCGGAACCACGGAGGCGCACCGCTCGGCCGCCTTCCTCGGTTTCACCAATCAGCTCGCCGCCGCGGCCTACATCTACAACGACGGCTCGAACCCGTCCGGGATCTGCACCTCGCCGCTGCGGCAGTGCTACGACGGCAACGTCTACGGCGGTATGGAGCCGGCCCGCACGTGGTTCGGCGCCATCGGTCCCGTCGCGCAGAAGTTCGGTCCGGTCCGCATGGCGCCCAATGATCCGCAGTTCGTCCGCGGAAGCAGCCGCGGCCGGATCCCGAACGTCGCGGGACTGCCCGCCAGTCAGGCGGTCTCCCGACTCCAGGAGGCCGGGTTCAAGGTGAAGGAACTCGAGGTCGACAGCGGTAAGCCGAAGGGCACCGTGGTCTTCACTGCGCCGTCGGACAGCGCGATGCCGGGCACCGAGATCGCGATCTACGTGAGCAACGGCAAGAACGAGAGCAGCGGCGGCGGCACACCGACGTCCAAGACCGTCACCGTGCCCGGAGTGGGTCCGGTGGTCATCGAGGTACCCGAAGGCTGATCGGGCCGCGGAGACGGGCGGGCAGCGGGCAGATCGACGCGTATCCTCGTCTTCATGCCTCTTGTCCCGGGTCTTCCCTCTCGCCGCTCCGCTGAACTGTTGAGCGGTACCGGCCGTGTCGCCGTCGGCGCCGCCGGTGCCGCAGCGGCGGGCCTGCTGTATTCGACGGTGATCGAGCGCAACGCGTTCACCCTGCGCCACCTGACCCTGCCGGTGCTCGAGCCCGGCTCGTCGCCGTTGCGCGTACTGCACCTGAGCGACATTCACATGCTGCCGCGACAGGTCCTCAAGCAGTCGTGGATCAGCGGCCTCGAAAGGCTGGAGCCCGACCTGGTGGTCAACACCGGCGACAACCTAGCGCACCCGGGCGCGGTGCCTGCCGTGGTGCAGGCGCTCGGCGGTCTCCTGTCCCGGCCGGGGCTGTTCGTCTTCGGCTCCAACGACTACTTCGGCCCGACCGCCAAGAATCCCCTGAAGTACTTCAAGACCGACCACAAACGTCAGCACGGCGAACCGCTGCCGTGGCAGGACCTGCGCGCCGCCTTCACCGAGCGCGGCTGGCTCGACACCACCCACACGGTGCGCGAGCTGGAAGTGGCCGGCGTGCGCGTAGCCGCCGCCGGCGTGGACGATCCGCACATCGGCCGCGACCGGTACTCGACGATCGCCGGACGCCCGAACCCACTCGCACAACTGCGGCTCGGTCTCACGCACTCCCCCGAGCCGCGGGTACTCGACGAGTTCGCCGCCGACGGCTACGACCTGGTCCTGGCCGGGCACACCCACGGCGGCCAGCTCTGCGTCCCCGGCTACGGCGCGCTGGTGACCAACTGCCATCTCGATCGGTCGCGCGTCAAGGGCGTGTCCAACTGGGGTTCGACGATGAAACTGCACGTCAGCGCAGGCCTGGGTACGTCGCCCTATGCACCCGCCCGCTTCTACTGTCGGCCCGAGGCGTCCCTGCTGACGCTCACCGCGACCCGCAGCGGAGGCGGCGACGAGGACATCGTCGACCAGTCCCTACCGCAGCTCGCGACCACGATCAGCTGATCGCGAAGGCCCCGGTCGCGCGACGATATTCCCCATTCCGGGTGCTCGAAACGATACTTTCAGGTTCAATTGGTTCTACACACTCCGGTGTCCAGATCACCCCACTGCGGAAGTCTCATCTCGGAAGTCTCATTGCGGAAGTTGCGGGGTGTGAAGAGACCCCGACGGGCCCACCCCGCCGGGGTCTTTTCGCCCCCGCGGGAGGGGTACGACCATGACGGCCTTGACCACGTTCTCCGCTGCCGCACAACAGTTCTCGGCCTTGGTGGGCAGGCTTCCGGCGCCCGCGTGGGAGGGCCCGGGACTGGGTGACTGGGATCTGCGGTCCCTGGTGGGGCACACGAGTCGCGCGATGAGCACCGTCGCCGAGTACCTTGACCGGCCCGCGACCGTAATCGACGTGGAGAGCCCCGAGGAGTACTACGCCCGAGCCCGGGCAGCCATCGCCGCCGGCCGGGTCACGGGCATCGTCGAACGCGGCCGACAGGCCGGCCTGGAACTCGGGACAGACCCCGCGGCCGCCGTCGCCGCGCAGGTCGCGGCGGTGCTGGAGAGGCTGGGCGACGGCGCCGACCGCCCGATCCGCGTGATGGGCGGACTGGGCATGCGCCTGCACGCCTACCTGCCCACCCGGACCTTCGAGCTCGCCGTGCACAGCCTCGACATCGCCGCGGCCACCGGCGTCGACTTCCGGCTTCCGATGGACGTCGCGACCGAGACCACCCAATTGGCGGCGCGGACCGCCGTGCAGCTCGGTGCGGCAGCGCCCTTCCTACGCGCGCTGACCGGCCGCGCCCCACTCCCCGATGGCTTCTCGGTGGTCTGAAGCATCGAGGCGCCAGCTCTTGCGGGCACACCGCGGCCCGTAAGTGATCCCGAAGCGCTGCCGTCTGGTGCAGTCACCAGGCGACTGCACCAGACGGCAGAGTGCCGCCGAAGCAGCCCGGGAAAACGAGGAGGCTCTGACTGATTTCTCAGTCAGAGCCTCATCTGCTTCTCAACCAAAGCGTCGGGGTAGCGGGATTCGAACCCACGACCTCTTCGTCCCGAACGAAGCGCGCTACCAAGCTGCGCCATACCCCGTGTTACAACCTCAACGAGAGTACCTGATGCGCGACGGAAGCAAGAAATCGGCTGGTCAAAGGCCTGTTCGGGACGAGCGGTGAGGGACGCGACTAGTCCATCGCCGCCGCCGAGATCGCTCCGGTGGAGACCGCCTCCACCCACTTGGCGTGATCGGCATCGTTGAGCTCGGCGTAGTGCAGCGACCAGTCCGCGATGGCCCGGTCGAAGGACTTCCCGAGGCCGTCCACGTAGTCCGCGATCTCGCCGCGCGCACCGCTACGCGCGTGTGCCTGCGCCAGGACCTTCCCGCACAGTTCCCCGTACATCGCCAGCCGGTCGTCGGGCATGTCCTCGACCACCACCGAGCCCTTACCGTCGCGCAGCTGGCGAATGTAGAAGTCCGAGTCGCCCGCGGTGCTGCTGGCGACGCCCCGCTCGTCGCTCTGGAAGACCGGCGTGCTCAACCAGCCGAGCAGGATGTCACTCGAGGCCTGCAGCAACTGCTGGCCGATCACCACGCGATGGCCTTCGTTCGCGAACGCCACCGGCTCCACGTAGGGCGCCAAGACCGATTGCTGAGCCTCCTTCAGCTGCAGGAACAACGGATCCTGATTCTTCTTGCCGACGAACAGCAGAACCCAGCAGCGGGTGCCGACACTGCCGACCCCGACGACCTTCCGCGCGGCTTCGACGAAGGTGTACTGGTCCAGCAGCGCACTCAGATGCGGCGCTATGCCGGTGCGGTAGATCTCGAACCGGTCGGCGAACATCTGCCGCAGACGGTCAGCGGGCACCCCGGGGAAGATTTCCTCTGCGGGGATCAACAGCGGCGGATCGTACTTGATGCGGAGTTCCCCGTCGCGCACCTCGCAGAGCTTCGTGAGAGCCTGTTCGCTGTTGCGATGCCGGGACTTCTTCAGGAGCTTGCGCACGTTCTTGGTGGTCGCCGTGTCCAGACGGTCACCGACCTCGGCCAGCACCCGGTCCGCGTTCACGTGCGCGTACCAGCAGTCGAGCACGCCCTTGTCGGCCGATCGGACCATCGTGCGCCGGTACGCGCGTGCGGCCAGACGGGCGGCCCGTCGAGCGGTCCGATCGTCCGCTCCGTTGGCCTGCGCAGCCACCACCATGCTCGCCGCCAAGCGCTTCACGTCCCACTCGAACGGCCCCGGATGTGCCTCGTCGAAGTCGTTGAGGTCGAAGACCATGCGCCGCTCCGGCGACAGGAACAGACCGAAGTTACTCAGATGGGCGTCACCGCAGAGCTGGGTGCGGATCCCGGTGTCGGGTACCGAACCCAGGTCGGCCGCCATCAGTCCCGCCGCACCGCGGTAGTGTCGCGTGTCTTTAATTAGTTTTCGGTTGGGCTTTCTTCAGAATGTCCTCGGCGTTCTTGGTCCAGACGAAGGGGTGTTTGCGGTCGTTCCAGCCGTTGATGAAGGCTCGGATCTTTGCATTGAGGTCTTTGACTGAGGTGAAGACGCCTCGGCGGATGGCTTGTCGGTCGATGATGCCGAACCAGACTTCGACGAGGTTGAGCCACGATCCCGAGGTCGGGGTGAAGTGGACGTGGATGTTCGGATGCTGTTCGAGCCAGTTGCGGACTTCGGCTTTCTTGTGGGTGGCGTAGTTGTCCATGACCAGGTGTAGTTCCTGGTCGGGGTAGGTGCGGTCGATCTGCCGCAGGAAGGACAGGAACTCCTGGTGGCGGTGTCGGGGCTTGACCGCTGCGGTCACCTGCCCGGTCGCGATCTCCAACGCCGCGAACAGTGTGGTGGTGCCGTGGCGCTTGTAGTCATGGGTGCGGCGTTCGATCTGCCCGGGCTGCATCGGCAGCATCGGCGCAGTGCGGTCCAGGGCTTGGATCTGCGATTTCTCGTCCACACACAACACGATCGCGTTCTCCGGCGGCTCCAGGTACAAGCCGACGACATCGGTGACCTTGGCGACCAGTTCCGGGTCGGTGGAGAACTTGAATGTTCCCGACCTCCACGGCGCAACCCCGTACTCGCGCCAGGCCCGGGCGACCGTCGCGTTCCCGATGCCGAGATGCCCGGCCAACAACCGCGACGACCAGTGCGTGACCCCGTACTTCTTCGGCGGCGGCATCAACGTCGCCGACACGATATCGGCGTGATCGAGATGCCGTGGCCGACCGGGCCTTTCGGCGTCGAGGAGCCCCGCGAGTCCGTCCTGGAGATACCGGGAACGCCACTTGATGACCGTCGGTATCGAGGTTCCCACAACCTCACTGATCCGAGAATTAGCCATTCCGTCGGCAGCGAGCGTGACGATCCGCGCCCGACGCACCAGACCGGCCGGCGTTGTAGTCGATCGCAACAACTGATCGAGCTCATCCGCATCGCCATCACGCAGTTCCAGGGCCGGTGCAGGAGAATTCGCCATAGCCAATTATCTCAACCCAGGAACCATAAACTAATTAACGACACGCGACAGTAGAAGGTGAACGGGGTGGCCGACATGCGCTGGTGCCGTACCGGGATCAGATCGCTCAACCGATTCCTCTCCTGCTCGACCAGGATCGCGATCGGATCTCGTCCGTCGCGTTCCGGCCCCGCACCGAGTTCCTTCGCGGTCAACGTCATGCATGTGCCTCTCGCCTGCGCCGGACCAATGGGTCCTCGCATTCACTGGTAGGAGATGAAAAAGGGTGTCGGCCGCACGTCCATCGTCGCGGCCGGGCTGAACATCGGCTTGTCCTCGGTGTAGAAATTCTTCCACCCCATCCAGATGTTCGGCGGCAATCCGGCGATCATCCGGTTCCAGGTTCCCATCTTGACCGCGGGCGTGCCGTGGCCGTCGGCGTGCAGGACCACCGCGAGCTCCGGGTGCGAGGTGTCCAGGCGGGTCCGGTCGCCGAGCATGTCGGCGTCGAACTGGTGCAGCACGAACGCCTTCTGCGGCAGGCCCTTGCTCCGCACCAGTTCGGCCAACCAGGCCGCGGTGCGGTTCACCTCGGCCGGCGTCACCGAACCGATCTGTTCCAGGTGGACCTGATCGTTCTTGATCCGCCACTCCGGGTCGAGAGCCAGTCCGACGTTCGGCCGTTCCAGCAGGCTCCGGTACATCTTGGCCTGGGTGAGGAAGTCCATCCGCCCGGGCTGCAGGTCGAGGGTGACGTAGATACCGGCCTGCGCGGCCGCGTCCACCCACGGCTCGATCACCGCGGGATCGAGGACGTTGGTGTACGCCCCGCGGTACCCGGGCTCAGCGGACGCCACGGTCACGATGATCTCGAAGCCGGGCACCACGGGCACGGCAGAGAGCTTGTCGTACTGGGCGACGAGCGTTTGTGCGCGGCGCACGGTGGCCGGCAGATCCTGTCGGCCGAGCGGTCCCAGCTCCTGAGATCCCGGCGAACCGTAGAGCGCGACCACGCGGCGCGACGGGAACATCAACTGGCCGCCGCCGGGCAGTTCCGGCACGGTCCGGGCCAGCCGCACGCGCTCGACGAACTGCTCGGTGGTGCCGAACTCCGCCCCCACGCCGATCACGGCCGCGTCGCCCGCCTCCTTCACCGCGGCGACCGAGGCGCCGCTGGCCCGAGGGTCGGCGACCGGGACCACGATGGCCTCGGCACCGCCGAGTTCGGCGTCGACCGCTGCCGCGGGTTCGGTGGTGAGCACCACGACGTCCGACCGGTCCGACGTCGTCACGCCCGCGCCGAGTCGTGTCTCGTCGGTGGTCTGAGGCAGCCCGAGGTCGGGAATCTCCGCTCCCACGGCGACCACCGTCTGCACGTCGAGTCGGCGCAGTTCGTCGGCGACCACCGCGGTCCGCTCGGGTGCGACGACGAACAGCGGCACGCGGCGGCTGCTACTAGATTCCAGTGCCCGCGCGCGATCGGCGGGCGCGGCGTCGGCGGAGACCACCAGCGCCGACGGCGAGGAAGCCAACAACAGTCGGCTCACCAGCACCTCGTCGGGCGCGCCGGGCTCGGCGAGCACGCGGGTCTCCCCAGGAATAGACGGGGATGGCGCACCGACGACTCCGCCCCCGCCGCTGCCGCCGACGGAAGCCACCAGGATCGCAGCGATCACCACCAGGCCGCCCGCGACCAGGGACGCGCGGAGGGCCCGGCGGGCTGACGGCGTGCGGGGGCTACTCGTCGATCTCACCCTCGTCCGAGGCGTAGGAATCGGCGAACGACACACGGGGAGTGGTCGCGGCGCCGTAGAGCGCGAGCGCCGTGTAAACGATCACCGCGACGCCGAAGCAGAAGGTGAGGATCGCCGAGACGATCCAGAAGACGTCGGCGGCCGAGCCGTCGAGGCTGTCGAAGAACAGCACGGCCGTGGCGGAAAGCAGGGTCGCGAGCAGCGCCCAGGCGGCGCTGCGGGCACGGGGTCCGACGCTGGAGACGTAGAACAGTCGCTGGTACAGGCCCACTTCGAATTCGTCGACGCTGGCGAGGCGGACGGGGTCGCCGTCGGCCAGTTCACGCAGGCCGCGGGCCAGTTCGACGTTGCGCAGCAGCGACGAGGATTCGCGCTGGCGGTACCGCACGTAGGCGACGGTCGCCAGGACCGCAGAGAAGAGGCCGAGGGCAGCGATGATTGCCGGAGTGTTCACGGTCACCCACGGTACCGGTCCGCCGCTGCCGCGTGACGAGCGCCATGCGGCAGCGGCATCGGGGGCGGATCAGACGCTCGTGGTGACCGTGTGCGCGATGTTGCCGCGGGTGGCCTTCGAGTACGGGCAGATGCTGTGCGCCTGGGCTGCGAGATCGTCGGCCTGAGCGGGATCGATGCCGGGGATGGTGACGTGGATGTCGGCCGCCAGGCCCAGTCCGCCGTCGGCGTCGTCGGCACCGATGCCCACGGTGATCTTCACCGTGGTGCCCTCCGGCAGGGTGACGCCGGCTTCCTTGGCCTTGAGGTGCAGGGCGCCGTTGAAGCACGCGGAGTAACCGGCCGAGAACAGCTCCTCCGGGTTGGATCCGTCGCCGCTGCCGCCCATCTCCACCGGCGGACGCAGTTCCATGTCGATGCGGCCGGTCTCGGACACCACTTCGCCGTCGCGGCCACCACCGGTGGACATCGACCACACTCGGTACACGGGATTCACGGTCATCAGATTCGCCTCCATGCGTTGATCCCACCGTCGACGGTGTCGCCGTCGGATGGGCGTCGATCAGTTCCGCATCCGAACGTACTCCGCGGGGCGATTACTCGCGCCAGACCCGAGAAGGCTTGATGCGGTTCGACGCCGGGAGCCAGCGGCCCGCCCCGCCGCTGAAGGTGAGCACCACCGACGCGATCAGCGCGCCCACCGACACCCAGCTCAGGATGCGGTAGGCGATCGACACCTCGGGGTAGGCGAAGAGCAGGTCCGCCACGAGGGGCACGAACAGGATCACCAGCACGCTCACCGCGGCATAGATGCTGCGCAGATTGCGGCTGTGTTGTTTGGCGATGCCCCTCAGCAGCGGATAGGTGATGCCCAGGGCGATCACCCAGCCGACCAGGAGCGCGGGCGGCCAGAAGCTCGCCATCGACGATGCCGTGGCGTCCGCGTCGATCGTGGTGACGTCGGCCATCTGCGGCTTCAGGCGCTCCTCGAGGCGGTCCATCTCGCTGCCGAGGGTCGCGAATCCGTAGACGATGCACACCAGAGCGCTCACCGCCGCCAGGTACCACGCGTACACCGCCCCGGTGGTGAGCGCCCACGGCGGCGGACCCGGATCGGACTTGGGCCGCGGATAGTGCGACGTCAGGTCCGACCGCTCGCGATTGGCGGCCAGCTCGGCCAGGTCCTGCGCGTCGAGTTCGGCCTGAGTCGGGATGGGCTCACCATCGCCGGGCTGCCCCCACGAGCTCGGATACGTCATCGGGAGATCTTCACCATCCGGCTCAGCGTGCCCTGCCAGAGGGATCCGTCCGGCGCGATCATGCCGGTCAGCTGCAGCGGCTCGTCGATCGGCGCGATGCCGATCTCACGGGTCACGACGCGCTTGCCGGTGCGGAAGTCGACGGCCACGTAGTTCACCGGACCCAGCTGCTGCGGTCCGCCGCGGTACGGGCCGTAGCCGAGCGAGTGGATCAGGCCGTCGGCGGTGGACAGGCGCGGCAGCGTGGCCATCCGGTCGTGGCTCTCCCACACCCGGGTGCACTTGCCCGGCGCCACGTCGATCCTGGTCATCGCGCCGACGAAGGGCGCGAAGAGCGGCGCCGCCGGGCCGCCGCTCTCGGCGATCGGCGGGTACTGGAAGCCGTAGGTGCTCGGGATCACCAGGGTGTTGCCGGTCGCCATCGGCGAGTTCTCGGTGCCCTGGTTGGCCGTCGGGAAGGCCCGCATCGAGCAGACCGGGGTGCCGTCATCACTGCGGAAGACGTGCAGGCGCGGCACGGCCGCACTGTCGACGATCGCGACCCAGTCGGTGCCGCCCGGCCCGAAGTAGGTGGGCGTGGTGCCCGAACCCCAGGTGAGCTGGCCGGGCTTGCGGGCCGCACCGCGGTCGTAGGCACGACGCCACGTGGTGGTCGGCACGCCGTCGGCGCCGGCCCACATCTCGTACAGTGCGTGGGTGGTCAGCACGGACACGCCGCCGGGTCGCACCGACAGCCCGTTGCCGAGCTCTTCGCCGCGTGGCAGGTGCATGGAGGCCACCTTCTTGCCGGTGACCGTGCCGACGAGGCCGCGGGTGGTGACCCACCAGATGCGCCCGGTGTGATCCGGGGCCAGGCCGGTCACCGCGTCCCCGCGCAGGTGCTTGGAGATGTCGATCCGTTCGGAGACGTACAGCTGCCAGCCGCCCGAGGTACGACGGTGCGCCACCCGCAGGATGGCGCCGCTGCCGTCGGCCACCACCACGCGGTTGCGGTCGTCGAGGTAGCCGTAGACGCCGCCGAGCAGACCGCCCTTGGTCAACGGGAGCTTGGCCAGGACGGCCGCCGTGTTCTTGTCGAACAGGGTCACCACGGGGGTGGCGAACTGCGGCGGACTGCCGGCGATCACGTTGGTGCACAGGGATACCGGCATCTGATCGGAGCCGATGAAGGTGGCCGCGCACGGTCCGCCCGGAACGCTCGAGGCGGCCAGGCGCGCGGTCTTGCCCGGTCCGCGGAACGCGGTGCTGTCGGTGGACGCCAGGTCGCCGTGCATCAGCGACGTCCACTTGGGGCCGAGGCCCGGAATACCGCTGGGCTCGGCCGACGCCGGTGCGGCGACGGAGCCGGAGAACGCGAAAGTCGCGGCGGCGGCCACCGCAGTGACCACCGCCGCGACCGGACGGAACCTCAGTTTTGCCATGACGGCAGTTCATCACATCGCACCGCGCGGGGTGCGAGGTAGTGCCCCTTCGGGGTCAGCGGTGGAACTCTCCCAGGATGAAGCTGGTGCCGGGCAACAGGAACTGGAGCATCGGCAGAGCGTGATTCACCACGAGGCCCGGGAGGATCGGCGGGATGTAGCTGGTCGTCAACTTCACGTCGGCGCCCTGTGCCCGCCAGTCGCGGTACAGCTGCTTGACCTGCCCGGCGGGGATCACGTCGTCGTGCACGCCGATGGAGATCAGCACCGGGGCGTTCGGCTTGAGCCGACCGATCCGCTGATCGTCGAGCATCTGCTGCACTTCGGGCCGGCGCGCGATCACGGCCGACAGCGGCTTGCCGTCGCGCGTCCACTGCGACGAGCGCTGGAAGCCCGCGGCCAGACCGGTGTCGCCGATGCACTGGGTGGCGGCGTTCGCCAGCACCTGGCGACCCTGCGCGGTGAGTTCCTTGCGCAGGATCGGCGTCAGGGCCGGGTAGCGGGCCTGCAGGCCGTTGATCGCGTAGCCGATGCCGCCAGCGATGAACGTGCCGTCGATCTGATCGATCACCTTGCTCAGGTCGGCCGGCGGCGCGCCCGCATAGGTCGCCTTCACGTTCACGTCGGGGGCGTAGCCCTGCGCGAGCTCAGCGGCCGACGCCGCGGCGCCGCCGCCCTGCGAGTAGCCGGAGAAGGCCACCGGCGCGTTCTTGGGTGCCTTGCTGATGGTGAGCGCGGCGCGCGCGGCGTCGAGCATGGCCCGACCGGACTCGACCCGGTTCACATACGTGTGAACGCCGGGGGTGCCCATGCCCACGTAGTCGGTCACCGCCACCCGCACGCCGTTCAGCAGCAGCAGGTGCATCTCCAGTCCGGCGTAGTTGACCCCGATGCTGGGCTTGAACGGATCCAAGTTCATCGGCAGTGCCAGCATCTTGGACCCGGCGCACTGGTCGCCCTGACCCACGGTGCCCGGACCGATCACGACGGTCGGACGCGGGCCCTTGCCCTGCCACGGAGCGGTCGGTTCGACGACGTAGCCGGTGACCGCGGTGGGCTTACCGTTCTGCAGCGTCGACGTGTACATCATCTTCTTGGCGTTGCCCGGCCACTGGTTGGGCAGGCCCGGAATCTGCAGCAGCAGCGGCGTGGCCGCGGTGCGGATCACGCAGCCCGGCGTGGCCGAATAGGAGGCCGGCGGGCGATAGAAATCGCCGACCGCCGCAGCGGGCGCCGCCGTGACCGCGGCCGTCGCGCTGACCAGGGTGGTGCTGAGCACCAGTGCCCCCAGACCTCGCAGCGGCCGACGACGGCTCGTTGACATGTACTTTGAGATGAATCCCCGACCTGGTTTCATTTTAGCGATACTAGAGGACACACATACTGATCCGTGTTACGGGCCCTCCGACAGCACGCAGTGCGCCCGCCGAGTCTCGCTCGACGGGCGCACTGCCACTTGCTGTGAAATTGTGTAGGGCGACTCAGACCAGCAGTTCAGCGATCTGAATCGTGTTCAACGCGGCACCCTTGCGCAGGTTGTCGCCGGCGACGAACAGCGCGAGACCGTGACCGTCCGGGGCACCCGGATCCTGGCGGATCCGACCGACCAGCGAGACGTCGCTGCCGGCCGCGGCGAGCGGCGTCGGGACGTCGACCACCGTGACGCCGGCCGCCTCGGCCAGAATGGCACGCGCCTCGTCGGGAGTCACCGCCTCGTCGAACTCGGCGTTGATCGACAGCGAGTGCCCGGTGAAGACCGGCACCCGCACGCAGGTCCCGCTCACCAGCAGATCGGGCAGGCCCAGGATCTTGCGCGACTCGAAGCGCAGCTTCTGGTCCTCGTCCGTCTCGCCGGAGCCGTCGTCGACGAAGTCGCCGGCCAGCGGCACCACGTTGAAGGCGATCGGCGCCACGTACTTGACCGGCTCGCCCAGGTCCACCGCGGAACCGTTGTAGACGAGCTGCTCGGCGCCGTCGATCCCCTTGCGAACCTGGGTCGCGAGTTCCTCGACGCCGGCGAGCCCGCTACCGGAGACCGCCTGATAGCTGGAGATCACCAGGCGACGCAGCCCCTTGGCCGCGTGCAGCGGCTTGAGGACCGGCATGGCGGCCATCGTGGTGCAGTTCGGGTTGGCGATGATGCCCTTGGGCGGGTTCTGCGCCAACTCGCCGTTGACCTCGGCCACCACCAGCGGCACGTCGTCGTCCTTGCGCCAGGCCGACGAGTTGTCGATCACGGTGGCACCGGCCGCCGCGAAGCGCGGGGCCTGCACCTTCGACATGGTGCCGCCCGCGGAGAACAGCGCGATGTCCAGACCCGTCGGGTCGGCCGTCGTCGCGTCCTCGATGACGATCTCGCCGCCGTTCCACGGCAGGGTCTTGCCCGCCGACCGCGGCGAGGCGAAGAACCGCACCTGGTCCGCCGGGAAGTTCCGGTCCTGCAGGAGCTGGCGCATCACGCCGCCCACCTGGCCGGTCGCGCCGACCACTCCGAGGCTCACCATGTCTATCGACCCGTTCCGCCGTGCACCACGGCCTCTTCGTCGCCGCCGAGATCGAACTCCTTGTGGAGGGCGCGGACGGCGTCGTCGAGCTCCTCTTCCTGGCACAGCACCGAAATCCGGATCTCCGAGGTGGAGATCAGTTCGATGTTCACACCGGCCTCGCTGAGCGCCTCGCAGAAGGTCGCCGTGACGCCCGGGTGGCTCTTCATACCGGCGCCGACCAGCGACACCTTGCCGATGTTCTCGTCGAGGACGAGCTTGGAGAAGCCGATCTCGTCCTGCAGTGCACTGAGCTTCTCGATCGCCAGCTGGCCGAGCTCCCGCGGCAGGGTGAAGGTGATGTCGGTCTTGCCGGTCTCCTCCTTCGAGATGTTCTGCAGCACCATGTCGATGTTGATCTCGGCGTCGGCGACGGCACGGAAGATCCGCGCCGCGTTGCCCGGGGTGTCGTCGATACCGAAGATCGTCACCTGAGCTTCGCTGCGGTCATGTGCCACACCGGTGAGAATCGCGTCTTCCACGGGGATGTCCTCCATCGATCCGGACACCATGGTGCCGGGCTTGGTCGAGTACGACGAGCGCACGTGAACGGGAACGTTGTAGCGGCGCGCGTACTCCACGCACCGGAGCATGAGGATCTTCGCGCCGCACGCGGCCATCTCGAGCATCTCCTCGAAGGAGACCTGCGACAGGTGCCGGGCGTCCGGCACGATCCGCGGATCGGCGGTGTAGATGCCGTCGACGTCGGTGTAGATCTCGCAGACGTCGGCGCCGAGGGCCGCGGCCAGCGCCACGGCTGTCGTATCCGAACCGCCGCGACCGAGCGTGGTCACGTCCTTGGTGTCCTGGGCGACGCCCTGAAAACCGGCGACGAGGACGATCTTGCCGTCGTCGAGTGCGCTGCGCACGCGACCGGGGGTCACATCGATGATCTTGGCCTTGCCGTGGCTGGAGGTGGTGATCACCCCGGCCTGCGAACCCGTGAAACTCTGCGCGTCCTCGCCCAACGCCGAAATCGCCATCGCGACAAGCGAATTCGAGATGCGCTCACCGGAGGTCAGGAGCATGTCCATCTCCCGCGCCGGCGGATTCGGGTTGACCTGTTCCGCCAGGTCGAGCAGTTCGTCGGTGGTGTCGCCCATTGCGGAGACGACCACGACGACGTCGTTGCCCTGCCGTTTGGTTTCGACGATGCGTTCCGCGACGCGGCGGATCCGTTCCGCGTCGGACACCGACGAGCCACCGTACTTCTGGACCACCAATGCCACGTTCGGGGGCCTTCCTATACTCGGTCTACTCGCGTGCTTCTTTCGGTGGCCACTGTACCGGTCCCGACCTGGGTCTCCGAAGTGAGCGGCCTGCGTACGATCGTTGCGGTGACGCCCGCAACCGCCTCGACCCGGCCGCGCACCGGTGTCCCGCAGTGGAGTCCGGCCATTCTCGTCTACCTCGCCGTGCGAGGCATCGGCGTCCTGGTGCTCGGCCTGATGGCGGCCCGACACGACGAGCCGCTCTCGAGCGTGCTCGCCGAATGGGACGGCCAATGGCTGCTGGCCATCGCCACGCACGGGTACGACGGCGTGCCGTCGACCCTCACCGACGCGCAGGGCATCCACACCGCGGAGACCGCCTACGCCTTCTTCCCGGGCTATCCCCTGGTGGTCGGGTGGCTCGCCGCGGTCCCCGGCATCAGCCCCGTCGGCGCCGCCGTGGTCCTCAACGTGATCTTCGGCGCGGTCGCCGCCGTCGCCGTGGCCAGCCTGGGTGCCCTGTGCGCGCGGCACACCCGGACCGGCGGCGACCCCGACCGCGCCGGGCTGTACCTGGTGGTGCTGTTCGCTGCGACCCCCATGTCGGTGGTGCTGACCATGACCTACACCGAAGCGCTGTTCTGCGCGCTGGCCGCCTGGGCCCTGGTCTGGGTGCTGGAGCGCCAGTGGCTGGCGGCCGGCCTCGCCGCGCTGCTCATCGGTCTGGTCCGCCCCACCGGCGTCGCGGTGATCGCGGTGGTGATGCTGGCCGCCCTGCTGGCCGCCCTGCTGGCTCGGCGCGACGGACCGCGCGCCTGGGCCGCGGTGGTGCTGGCTCCTCTCGGCTATCTGGGCTACCTCGGTTACGTGGGAATGATGACCGGCTCGTTGACGGGCTGGTTCACCGTCCAGACCAACGGCTGGAACACGAGCATCGACTTCGGCGCCGCCGCCGGCCGCTTCCTGATCGACGCCTTCACCACTGCCGAAGATTTCGCGACCATCGCCACCGCCCTGGTGATGGTCGGCACCGTCGGACTCCTCGCGTGGTCGTTCTCCGCGCGCCTGCCGTGGCCGGTGCTGCTGTACGGCGCGCTGGTCACGGCGTCGATCCTGCTGTCGAGCGGGCTGATGATGAGTCGCGCCCGCCTGCTGCTGCCCGCCTTCGTCCTGCTGATCCCGTTGGCGCTGGTCCTGTCGCGGCAACGGTCGAGCACCGCGGTCGCCGTCCTGGCCCCCGTCGTCGTCGGCAGCGCCTGGTTCGGCGCCTATATGCTGACCGTCTTCCAGTACGCGATCTGACCTCCAGGAGCCTGCACCGATGTCCACCGGGATCAGCGAACGTCGGGCCTGGGTGGGACTGGGAGTCCTCACCCTGCCGGTGATCCTGGTGTCGATGGACTTCTCCGTCCTCTATCTCGCCATGCCGACCATCGCCCGCTCGCTGGAGCCGAACGCCACGCAGGAACTGTGGATCCTCGACGTCTACGGCTTCCTGATCGCCGGCCTGCTGATCACCATGGGCAACCTGGGCGATCGGATCGGGCGACGACGCATCCTGCTGGCCGGCGCGGCAGTGTTCGGCGTGGCCTCCGTGGCCGCGGCGTTCGCCCCGTCGGCCGGCGCGTTGATCGCGGCCCGCGCCTTCATGGGGCTGGGCGGCGCTACCCTGCTGCCCGCGAGTCTGGCCTTGATCGCGAACATGTTCCCGCGCGACGAGGTCCGAGCGCACGCCATCGGCATCTGGACGGCGGCCTTCGCCGGCGGCGCCGCGATCGGGCCGGTGGTCGGCGGCGCCCTGCTGCACCACTACTGGTGGGGCGTGGTCTTCCTGATCAACATCCCGGTGCTCGCCGCGCTGTTCCTGCTCGGCCCGTTCGTGCTCCCCGAGTACCGCATGAAGGCCACCCATCCGTTCGACGTCCTCGGCGTGGTGCTGTCGCTGCTCGGCATCCTGCCACTGGTCTACGCGGTGAAATCGGCCGCCGCACACGGCATCTCGCTGGGCAACGTCCTCCTCGGCCTGGCCGGCATCGCACTGTTGGCCGCCTTCTTCATGCACCAGAAACGCGCTCCGGCCCCGCTGGTGAATCTGCAGCTGTTCGCCAACGCCACCTTCAGCGCGTGTATCGCCGTGGCCCTCGTCGGCATGATGGCGCAGGGCGGGATGTCGTACCTGATCAACGTCTACCTGCAGTCGGTGCGCGACTTCGACGTCCTCGACGCTGCGCTGGCCGGCCTGCCGATGGCGGTGACCGTCGCGACGTTCTCGATCGGCGCCTCCCGCGTGGCGCGGTGGGTGGGGGTCCGCCGCGCGTTGAGCCTGGCCGTCGCGCTGGCCGCCGCTGGCAACCTCGGTCTGCTCGCTCTGTCCACGACCAGCCCCCTGTGGGTGTTCCTGGCCCTGACCGCGGTGACCGGTGTCGGCTACGGCTTGCAGTTCGCCTTGGTCACCGACGCCGTCGTCGGGTCGGTGCCGCCCCAGCACGCCGGTGCCGCCTCCGGCATCTCGGAGACCAGTTTCGAGCTCGGCACGGCGCTCGGCCTGGCGCTGTTCGGGTCACTCGCCACCGCGGTGTTCCTGTCCCGGGGCGACGGCCGATTCGCCGACTCGCTCGGCGCCACCCTGGACCTGGCCGACGGCGCCGCCGGCTCGGAGCTGGAACTCGTCGCCAAGCAGGCCTTCGTCGACGGCATGCACGCGGCCGCGCTGGCCGGCGGCCTGGCCTTGGCGATCCTCAGCGTCGTCGTGGCCTTCGTCATGCGCGAGCGCCACTGAGTCTCTCCTCCCCTACCGTGGAGGCATGCCCGAAACCAGCACCCGCGTCGACGTGCACCCGCTGATCGCGGAGCGGTGGAGCGCGCGCGGATACGACCCCACCGCCGTCATCGACGACGACGACCTCACCGCCATCCTCGAAGCAGGTCGCTGGGCCCCCACGTGGGGCGGCCTCGCGCCGGTGCGCTTCGTCGTCGGACGTCGCGGGGACGAGACCTTCGAGGCGCTCACCGCCGTCATGAAGCGCGGCAACCGCACTTGGGCACCGGCCGCAGCCGCCCTCATCCTCGTGTGCACCACCAACGAGCCCGACGACGTGATGAAGCACGAGTACGGCGCCCTGGACGCGGGCCTGGCACTGAGCCAGATGATCGTGCAGTCCGTCGCCCTCGGCTTCAACGGCCATCCGATGGCCGGTTTCGACAAGACCGCGGCCGCCGAGACGTTCGGCGTCCCGGCACATCTGCGTCCGATCGCCATGCTCGCCGTGGGCCGCGTCGCCGACGATCCGACGTCGGTGCCCGCGGAGATCCGTGAGCGCGATGCCGTGCCGCGCACGCGATTGCCGCTGGACCACATCGCCTTCGCCGGGCAGTGGGGCCGTCCCTTCGAGTGAACCGTCCGGTCCGCGCCGGTGCGGGATGCGCCACGTTTTCTTGGCAGTGCCTGAACCGCTGTCGTAGACTGGCCCTGTGCAGCGCGTTCTTCTTCTCGGATGCCGCGGCGGGGTCTGATTCGACCGGCCCTCCGTCGCGGGCCCTTTCGACGCGCCGGTCAAACCCCTTCCTTTCTCTCATAGGAGCTTGACCAGTCATGTCACCAGCAGACGTATTCGCTTCCGGCCCGAGTCGCATCGTGACCCCGAACGGTCCGATCCCGGCCGGCCAGCCCGCCTACAACCCGCAGCGCAATTCGACGATGCCCGCGCATCGCTACCGCAGCTTCGCCGACGAGGTGGAGCAGATCTCGCTGCCCGACCGCACCTGGCCGGACAAGGTCATCGACCGCGCCCCGCTGTGGTGCGCCGTGGACCTGCGCGACGGCAACCAGGCGCTGATCGACCCGATGAGCCCGGCCCGCAAGCGCCGCATGTTCGATCTGCTGGTCCGCATGGGCTACAAGGAGATCGAGGTGGGCTTCCCGTCGGCCAGCCAGACCGACTTCGACTTCGTCCGCGAGATCATCGAAGACGGCGCCATCCCGTCCGACGTGACCATTCAGGTCCTCACCCAGGCCCGCCAGGAGCTGATCGAGCGCACCTTCGAGGCATGCGACGGTGCACCGAACGTGATCGTGCACTTCTACAACTCGACGTCGATCCTGCAGCGCCGCGTGGTCTTCCGTGCCGATCAGGAGGCGATCACCAAGATCGCCACCGACGCCGCGAAGCTGTGCCTGCAGACCGAGAAGCAGTACCCGGACACCAACTGGCGCTACGAGTACTCCCCGGAGAGCTACACCGGCACCGAGCTGAGCTACGCCCGCGACGTCTGCGACGCCGTCTCCGAGGTGATCGCTCCGACCCCGGACAAGCCGCTGATCATCAATCTGCCGGCGACGGTGGAGATGACCACCCCGAACGTCTACGCCGACTCGATCGAGTGGATGAGCCGCAACCTGGCCCGTCGCGACTCGATCATCCTGAGCCTGCACCCGCACAACGACCGCGGTGAAGGCGTCGCGGCGGCCGAGCTGGGCTACATGGCCGGCGCCGACCGCATCGAGGGCTGCCTGTTCGGCAACGGCGAACGCACCGGCAACGTGTGCCTGGTGACGCTGGGCATGAACATGTTCTCCCGCGGCGTCGACCCGCAGATCAACTTCTCCGACATCGACGAGATCCGTCGCACCGTGGAGTACTGCAACCAGCTGAACGTGCCCGAGCGCCACCCGTACGGCGGCGACCTGGTCTTCACCGCCTTCTCCGGCAGCCACCAGGACGCCATCAACAAGGGCCTGGATCAGATGAAGATCGACGCCGACGCGCAGGACTCCGACGTCGAGGACATCGTCTGGCAGGTGCCGTACCTGCCGATCGACCCGAAGGACGTCGGCCGCAGCTACGAGGCCGTGATCCGCGTGAACAGCCAGTCCGGCAAGGGCGGCGTCGCGTACATCATGAAGGCCGACCACGGTATGGAACTGCCGCGTCGTCTGCAGATCGAGTTCAGCCGCGAGATCCAGAAGATCACCGACGGCGAGGGCGGCGAGGTGAACCCGAAGGAGATGTGGGACGTCTTCGCCCAGGAATACCTGGAGCCGATCACCCCACTGGAGCGGATGCGCCAGAAGGTCGACGCCGCGGAGGAGGACGGCGGCAAGGACTCGATCACCGCGGTGGTCCGGGTGGACGGCACCGAGCGCGAGATCGCCGGTTCGGGCAACGGCCCGCTGGCCGCGTTCGTCGACGCCCTGGGCACCGTCGGCTTCGACGTGCGGATCCTGGACTACTACGAGCACGCGCTCACCGCGGGCGGCGACGCCAACGCGGCCTGCTACGTGGAGACCGAGATCAACGGTGAGACCGTGTGGGGCGTCGGCGTCGCGTCGTCGATCACCACCGCCAGCCTGCGCGCCGTGGTCTCCGCGGTGAACCGCGCGCACCGCGTCGCGGGCGAAGCAGAGGTCGAAGCGGCCGCCGAGGGCGCCCGCACCTGGGCCCCGTAGGACCCCAGCGCCCCGCAGATCACAGCCTCCAGGGTCGGGCGATAGGCGATACAGTGCGGATGACCGCGCTTGCGCCCCGCCCGACCCCGGAGGCTTTCTGATGTCTGCACGCACCGCTGCACTCGACGACCTGCTGCGCCGAGCGACCACCACGGACGACCCGCAGGCGCGGGTGCCGGGCGTGGTCGCGGCGGTGACGCGGGCCGACGGCACGCTGTACGAGGGCGCGGCCGGGGTGCGCTCGGTGGGCGACGACGCGCCGATGACCGTCGACACGGTGTTCGCCGGCTACTCAATCACCAAGGCGGTCACCGGCACCGCCGTGATGCAGTGTGTGGAGGACGGACTGCTCGATCTGGACGCCCCCGCCGCCGAATACCTACCCGAGCTCGATGAGCTGCAGGTGATCGAGGGCTTCGCCGACGACGGCAGTCAGGTGTTGCGGGCGCCGTCGACCCGGATCACCACCCGCATGCTGATGCTGCACACCGCCGGATTCGGCTACGCGTTCTTCTCCGAGGTGTACGGGCGGCTGCTGGCCGAGACCGGGCAGCCGGACATCACCGGCGCCACCAAGGCCGCGCTGATGACCCCGCTGCTCTTCGACCCGGGCACCCGGTGGAACTACGGCACCAGCATGGACTGGGCCGGGCTGGTGGTGGAGGCGGTACGCGGCCGCCGGCTCGGCGAGGTGATGGCCGAGCGGATCTTCGCACCGCTGGGGATGGCCGACACCGGTTTCACCATGACGCCGTCGATGGCCGAGCGACGGGCCACCGTGCACATGCGCACCCCGGACGGCACCCTCAAGCCCACGCGCGCCGTGCTGCCACAGGACCCGGAGATCCAGATGGGCGGGCACGGCCTCTATACGACGATGCCCGACTTCACGCGCTTCCTCCGAATGTGGCTGCGCGACGGCGACGGCGAGCACGGCCGGGTGCTGCGCCCGGAGACCGTCGCGGCGGCCGCCGCGAACGGGCTGGGCGAACTGAAAGTGGGTCCGCTCGCCACGTCGTCCCCGGCGCTGGCCCGCAGCACCGAGTTCTTCCCCGGGCTCAGCAAGTCTTGGGCGTACTCGTTCATGGTCAACGACGACTCCGCGCCCACCGGTCGCAGCGCCGGCTCACTGGGCTGGGCGGGCCTGGCGAACCTGTACTTCTGGATCGACCGCTCCGCCGACGTGGCCGGTATCTGGGGCAGCCAGATCCTGCCGTTCGGCGACCCCGGCGCGCTGTCGGCCTACCTCGACCTCGAGACCGCCGTCTATCTCTCGCTGCCCTGACTGCTGGTGGCGCCGTCACCCGTGCGCAGCAACAGCAGGCTCACCACCACCAGACAGAGCCCGAGCAGCCCCCACCACCCGAGTGTCTGTCCGAGAATCAACCAACCCAGCAGCGCGGCCACGGCCGGGAGGGTCACCGTGAGGATCGCGAAGGTGTGCGGCGACATCACCTTCAAGCACAGGAGGTCGATCACGTAGGGCACGACGCTGGCCAGCACCGCGATGCCCACCAACTGTCCCCACGTCGAGAGCGTCATCGTGGTCCAGGGAGACGCATCGCCGACCCCGGACGCGATCAACCCGGTACTCACCCCACCGAGTGCCAGACCGATGCCGAACCCGACGAGGCGTTCTTGCACCGATTCCGTCGAGTGGCCGAGCCGGATATAGGTGGCCCAGAGCGCCGCTGAGGCGAGGGCCAGCAGCAGACCGAGCCCGGCGGTGTCTGCGAACTGCGGAACGCCCACGCGGAGATACAGCACCACCACTCCGGCCAGTCCGGACATCACCATGATCGCCGATCGCGCGGACCGTGCAGCCACTGCAGCCAGGGCGATCGGCCCCACGAACTCGAGGGCGGTGGCAACACCCAGGGGCAAGGTTCCCGCGGCCCCGAAGGACGCGATGTTCATCACCGACGCAACGATCCCCAACAGCAGCCCCTCGCGCGACATCCGCGCCGATCGACGCGCGAGGACCAGTCCGACAGCGAGAAAGATCAGTCCGGAGAAGAATGCACGGGCGGAGCCGATCAGCCACATCGGTGTGCTGTCGGCCAACATGACCGCGAGCGAGTAGCCGAAATACTGGACCACCACACCGATGAGAAAGAGCGCCGACATACCGTCACCCGCATATCGGAATCGGGTGGCGCTCACCTACCCGAGACCCATCGGGATGAACGCCATTGAATTGACATCCATCCTCCCCCGACAGTACATTCCGATCGTGTCAGACACATCGGCTCCGCTACGAATCCCCACTCTGGCCGAGCTACGCGAAAAAGACCGCGCGAAGCGCATTGCGATCATACTACCCATCGTGGCGCTACTGGTGATCGGCCTGGTGGTGATCACCCGGGTAAACATGGAGGCACTGTTTCCCGCGCGACGCGTGATTGCACTGACCGAGCAGTGGGGGCCGACCACTCTCACGAACGCCGACAACGGCGGGCCGGCCGGAGAATTGGTCAAGTCGACGCTGGGCGCGGCCGGCTACGATGTCGACCTGAAGTTCACCAACTGGGAAATCGCCTACAGCCGGGTGGCGAACAACGAAGCATTCACCGCCTTCCCGATCGTGAAGAGCGCCGAGCGCGATGAGAAGTACCGATTCTCGGATCCTTTCTTCTCGGTCGAGTACGTGGTCTTCTATCGTCGCGACCATATCGATGCGCAGCGCTTGACGGCCGAGGACCTGAAATCCATGAGCACCGTCTTCCTCAGCGGATACGACTATTGGCCTAGCGCCGCCTCGACATTCGCCACTAAAGCACAGAACATTCGGCTCGGAAACACCGACTTCACAGCCAACGAGGCCTTTGTGGCGCTCGCGAACGGAGAGGTCGACTTCGTGATCGAGGGCCGCGCACAGGGCGAGTTCATTCTCAATTCTTCAACCTTCCCCGCAAGCGCTCACGAATTCGCCACCCTCGACCCGAAATATTTCGAACCACTCGGAATCACCGTGGCAAACACCACTCCGCTCCATATGATCTTCCCGAAGTCGACCAATAGCGATGTCATCGACAAGATCAATGCCGCCCTCAGAGATTTCCGCAGGGGCGACAAATACCCGCTACTCGCGGCGCAAGCGAGCGGAGGCGACTGCGGACTGGACTCCGCACGCATCATCGATGGCGCGGCACTCATCCGTACCGGGGCCGGCGCAGTCGTCACGCCCGTGGACGGCACGGCGGTCACCGTCCTCGCTTGGGGCGCACCGGGGACCCGCTGCACCGTCCCGAAAGGCTTGCCGACTCCGGGTGACGGCGAGGCACTGATCAAGTTCGGTCCCGGTCCCACCGAAGGGACGGTCGCCGTTGCCCCGATCACCCGCCTGACGTTCGGGGCCGACTCGTGATCTTCTATTCGGTATCCCCCTTCGCCACGCCGTACCGAGAGCAACTCGGCCGCAGTGAGTACCAGCCGTCGAACTACCAGGCGAGCTGGCGACAAGTCCGCGACCAGTTTCCCAAGAACAAAAACCTCGACGCTGCCCGCTTCCCACGAGCCGGATCCGAGAACCGCGACTTCGAGCCCGAATCGACCAGTGGCTTCCGGCACCGCAGCGAGGTCGCCGTCTTCGATCTGACACCGCCGAGTTCGGTGTTCTCCGAGGGCGACACCATCGTCGAACACCTACGACTGTCCGTGTATCCCCACGGCACCGCACTCCTCGAATGCGTGTGGCGCATCGAGGAACCGGACTTCACCGCCCTCAACGGTGACCTGGTCGACATCCACGAACGCGTTCTCGAGAGCGTCGGCGGCACCGTGCAGTTCTTGTTGGCCAGCCTCAGTTCGCTGGCTTTCGATGCGGGCATCCTCGCTAAACTCCCGGCGAAGACCAGTGCGACGGCGCAGCTCTCGCCCCGCTGGACATCCGGCGCGATGATCCTCGACGCAGAGGTGGTGCCGCACACGTCCGTCGCCGAATGGCTCGGCGCCCAGGGCCTCGAGGACGCGGAGATCGCGCAGTTCTGCAGCGGCGATCGCAGCCAGGTGGCGACCTGGATGCGGTACGTCTACCGAATCGCCGGGGCCCGATCGAGTTCCCTTCTCGATTCCCAAGAGATCCGTCCGATGCGCTACTGCCAGTACATCTACGCCGCCGCCGAGATCGCCGACGAGGGACTCTCCGTGGCGCTGGGCCGCTCGTACGACAATGTCCGCCACCGCGAGGTTTCGGCGGTGCGCACAACGCTCAACGAGTCCGCCAATCGGCTCCGCGTGCTCGACCTGGAGCACTCGGCGCTCCTCAAGAAGATCTCGCCCGGCGAGCGCAGCGCAATCGCGCAGATCCTCACCCACTGGGAGTTCAGCGACCTGGTCGTCACACCCGCTGAAGCGAAAGGAACCGCAGCCCGCGAACGACTGGCCGAGCTCACGTCGCGGAATCAGCGCACCGCCGCGCTGATCAGCGAAGTCATCTTGCTCGGCATCGCCCTGACCTCACTGTTCGCCACGGTGCTGGCGCTCATGCAGTACGGACGATCGATGGTCTCGGACCCGACCTACAGCAGTTACGCGCAGGAATCCGGATCATTCCTGGATCAACTGTCAGGTGTCTCGACCAACGCGATGCTGATCGGCACCTTCACCATCTGCATCGTGCTGTCGGCCGCCTACCTGGCGGTGAAGATGCGGGACCGCTGACTCGGCGTCAGCTCAGCGCATCGACGACCGCGGCACCCATGCGCGCCATGTACTCCCGTGCGTCCGGCGAAATCAGGGTCATATTGACGAACCCGTGAATCATCGAACCCGCACGCTCGAGCGTCACCGACACCCCGGCCGCGCGCATCGCCTCGGCGTACGCGATGCCCTCGTCACGCAGCGGATCGAAGCCTGCGACGACGACGTAGGCCGGCGGCAGGCCGGTCAGATCGTCGGCGCGCAGCGGGGACACACGAGGGTCGGCGAGCTGCGCGGGATCGGTCACATAGCGTTCGGTGTAGTAGTCCATGTCGGCGCCGGTGAGGAAGTACCCCTCGTTGAACTCACGACGAGACTCGGTCTCGGCGGCCATGTCGGTGACCGGGTAGATCAGCAGCTGCAGCTTCGGCACCACGGCCTCCCCGCGCGTCAGCTGGGCCACCACTGCCGCCATCGCGCCGCCCGCCGAGTCGCCGGCGACCACGATGTTCGTCGGATCGATCCCCCACGTCGGGGCCTGCTCGACGGCGTAGCGCCAGGCGGCGAGCGCATCGTCGATCGCGGCCGGGAACGGGTCCTCCGGTGCCAGCCGATACTCGATCGACAGCACGTCGACACCCGATTCCACCGCGAGGCGGCGGACCGCACTGTCGTGGCTGCGCCGCGAACCGAGCGCGAAGCCGCCGCCGTGGAAGTACACGATCAGGCCCTGCGCGGCCCCGGGCTCGGCGCGATAGCGGGTGGCCTCGAGCCGTCCGCCGGGGCCGTCGAAGGCCAGGTCCTCTTCCACCGCGAAGGGCGGGAACGTCTCGGCCAACGACGCCGCCGACGCATCCATGTTCTTGCGCGCCGCGACCGGCGGCGGGCCGGTCATCGCCATCCCGGGCACCTTGCTGGTCACCAACGCCACCAGCGCCATCTCCGGAGCCAGCCGCTCCCCAGCGGAGTTGACCTGGGTGACCCGACTCGCCAGGCCGAGCACCGAGGCAGGAATCCGCCCGGCGGCTCGGAACAGGCCGCGCTGCACGCGGTCGGAAGCGGAAAGGTGGACGACTGTTGCATGGCTCACAGCGCCGACGCTATCACCGCGGTCCGGGGCGGCTGCCGACAGCACCGCCGGACCCCGGGCCCTAGACTTCTGCGTATGCGCCTGCCACTTCGCACCCGGGCCGCCCTCGCCGCGGCCGCCTCCGCACGCTGGGCTTCGCGCGCCGCCGGCCGCGGCAAGGGCTCGATGATCGGCGGCCTCGTCGCCGAGAAGATCGACCCGCAGATCATGTCCCGCCTCGCCGCAGGCAAGCGCACGATGCTGATCACCGGCACCAACGGGAAGTCGACCACCACGCGCATGGCCGCGGCCGCGCTCACCGATCTCGGCGACGTGGCGACGCAGCCCGACGGCGCCAACATGGATGCCGGGATCATCGCCACCCTGTCCCTGGCCCGGACCGCCCCGATCGCTGCACTCGAAGTGGACGAGCTGCACGTCCCGCACGTCAGTGACGCCACCGATCCGCAGGTGCTGATCCTGCTGAACCTCTCTCGCGACCAGCTCGATCGGGTCGGTGAGATCAACGCCATCGAACGCCGCCTGCGCACAGGTATCGACCGCCATCCGAAGACCGTCGTCGTGGCCAACTGCGACGACGTTCTGGTGACCTCCGCGGCGTTCAACGCGCCCTCCGTGATCTGGGTGGCCGCCGGCGCCGGCTGGGTGGGCGACTCGGTGAGCTGCCCGCGCACCGGCGAACCGATCGTGCGTCGCGGCGACGACTGGTACTCCACCGGGGACGCCGAGTTCCGCAGGCCCGCTCCGGACTGGTGGTACGACGACGAGAACCTCTACGGTCCCAACGGTTTTCAGGCGCCGATGACCCTGGCGGTGCCGGGCCGTGCGAATCGCGGCAACGCCGCCCAAGCGGTCGCCGCCGCCGTCGCGATGGGCGCAGATCCGGCCGCCGCGACCGCTGCCGTCGGCACCGTCGGCGAGGTGGCCGGTCGCTACGGCTCCGTACAGCTGGGGCAGCACCGGGTCCGCACCCTGCTCGCCAAGAATCCGGCCGGCTGGCAGGAGGCGCTGTCGATGATCGACACCGAGGCCGACTCCCTGGTGATCGCCGTCAACGGGCAGGTTCCCGACGGCGAAGACCTGTCGTGGCTGTGGGACGTCCGCTTCGAAGCCTTCGAGACCATGAAGGTCATCGCCTCCGGCGAACGGGCCGCCGACCTGAGCGTGCGGCTGCTCTACGCGGGCGCCGAGCACGTGGTGATCGACGATCCGTTCAAGGCCATCGCCTCCTGCCCGCCGGGCCGGGTGGAAGTGCTCGCCAACTACACGGCCTTCCGCGACCTCGGCGTCGCCCTGGAACGCGCCGGTGCCACGCCCCTCCCGTCCACCCCGGCAAAGGACGACAGATGAGTGAATCCACCCTGCGCATCGGCCTGGTGCTGCCCGACGTGATGGGCACCTACGGCGACGGCGGCAACGCACTGGTGCTCCGGCAACGCGCCCGGATGCGTGGCATCGAGGCCGAGATCGTTCAGATCACCCTCGACGACGACGTCCCCGACTCGCTGGACGTGTACACCCTCGGCGGTGCCGAGGACTTTGCGCAGCGGCTGGCCACGCGCCATCTGACCAAGCACGCGGGCATGCAGCGCGCCGCCGCGGCCGGTCGTCCGGTGCTCGCCATCTGTGCGGCGATCCAGGTGCTGGGCCACTGGTACGAGACCGCCGCGGGCGAACGCGTCGACGGCGTCGGGCTCTTCGACGCCACCACGTCCCCGATGGCCGAGCGCGCCATCGGCGAGCTGGTCACCGCCCCGCTGGTCGACGGCCTCACCCAGCCGCTGACCGGCTTCGAGAACCACCGCGGCGCAACATCTTTGGGCGCCGATGCACGTCCGCTCGGCACCGTACGCCACGGCACCGGCAATGCTCTCGGCGGCGGCGTCGAGGGCGTCGTGCAGGGCAGCGTTCTCGGCACCTACATGCACGGTCCGCTCTTGGCCCGGAACCCCGAGTTGGCCGACTACCTCCTGGCACAGGCGACCGGCGCCCCCCTTGCACCGCTGGAACTGCCCGAGGTGGACCGGCTGCGCCGCGAACGCCTCGCCGCCGCCCGCTGATTTTCCCGGTCACTGACATATAGCGGGTCACCTTGGTCATATTGACCACGGTGGCCCGCTATATGACGGTGAACTCGCGACGGCCGCCCATCGGCGCGGTCTCAGGCCGGTTCTTCGCCGGTCATGACCACTTTGTCGGCCGCCTGATCCCAGTGGAATTGAGCCGTCGACCGACCGGTGGCACCGGCGGTGGTCTCGCCTGGCCGCTTCCAGGTCCACACCACGTCGATCGTCGAATCGTCGACGCGCGTCACCTTCGGCGCGAAGCCGTGTGCGCGTTCGGTCGCGGTTCCGATGTACTCACCGTTGTGAAACAGCATGAGCTGGAACGGCGACGACGCTGTCGGGCCCTCGATCGGCAGTACGATCCACGACAGCGCCAGACACGAGTCGTAGTTCTCGACGCTCGCATGACGGGGGTCCCACGCCCAGCCTCGGAACCTCGGGACCTTCGCGACGTTCGCAGCCACCGCCTGCTCCCCCGTCATCGAGCTGCACTTGTGGGCGCCGGTCGACGACGCGGGGGCGGCGGTGAACAGTTCGGTGCGCTCCCGCGCCATGAATGCCCCGGCACCCGAGGTGCTGTCCCAGCAGGTCAGACCTACCTCGGCCGAGTGACACACGTATTGCCCGTAGTACACGGTCTGGCCGTAGCCGACCACTTGCGGAGTAAGTCGATCGTCGGCCCCATACGCCCCGACAGCCCAGGGCGGAACATCGCTACCGTGGTACGACATGTCTGCGACGCCGCCTTTGATGGTGATGGTGTCGATAGCGCCGCCCTGCCGGTCGAGCCCGTACGGCTTGTCCTTGTTGTAGCTGGACACCCGGCACTGCAAGCCGGTGCTCTCGATCCCGCAGCCGATGTTTCCGGACGGGACCTTGAACACGGCCACCGGCGACCCGTATCGCGGCTTCTTGATGGTGCTGATCTGAGTGGCCCCGGACGGGACCGGACCGCCGGCCTCAGCCGGCGCACCGGGTACGGGCCCAGCCGGCGCGGGGTCCTCGTTCGCACTCGGCGACCCGGCTGCCGCCGGGGTATCGTCGCCGGTCGACGAGGTCGACGGTGCCGCTGTTTTCGCTTCGTCGGAATCGACGCTACGGACAACCAGGAACGCCACCACCGCGACGACGACGGTGAGAACCCCGGCGATCGCCAGCAGCACGTTGGTGCTCAGCAGTGCTTTCGATTTCACGGTGCACCACCGCACACCGATCGATTTCGGAACATATGCCCCAAACTTCCCCCTCAGAATCTCGCAACAGCTTACGGGAGCAAACGAGCGGGCACCCGCCGGTACGGGCTTCAAGCGGGTTCTCGTGCTACCGGAGCACCAGGTCGCAGCGATCGCGCGTCCCGTCGACGGCGAACCAGCCCTCTTCGAAGCGCTGCCACGCAGCGAGCAGCGGTCGGGACTCCTCGCCGTCGCGGCCGACCGCGCGGGACAGCCGGGCGGCGCTGTCGGGACCGTCGATCCAGAAGGCGCGGTCGAGCCGATCGGCGATGGCCGAGCGGGCCGCGGTGACGCCTTCCACGATCAGCAGCGGCGCCCAGCGGACCAGTTGCACCGGTCCCAGACGCGGCACGCCGTCGATCCAGACGCGCGGACGGTAGGCGACGTCATGGTTGCGGCGGAAGGGTGCGATGACGTCGCGTTCCAGCTCGGGCCACCACGAGGCGGGGTCGTCCCAGGTGGCGTAGTCGTCGGTGCGGATCAGGACCGCGGGACGACCGCGGTCGGCGAGGCCGGCGACCAGAGCGTCTGCGAAGGTGCTCTTGCCGGCACCCGACGGGCCGTCGATCGCGACGATACCGCTGGCCACATCGCCGGTGTCGGCGATCCGGTGCGCGGCGGCGACCAGGTCACTCGTCCCGCCGTCAGCCATGGGTACGACTCTTCGACACGGGCTTCAGGCTACGCGAGGATACGGCGCCCGGACAGTGCCCGGCCGAGCGTGAGCTCGTCGGCGAACTCCAGGTCGCTGCCCATCGGCAGCCCGGAGGCCAGGCGGGTCATCGACAGCCCCGGGAAGTCCTTGAGCATGCGCAGCAGATAGGTCGCCGTCGCCTCGCCCTCGGTGTTCGGGTCGGTCGCGATGATGATCTCGCTGACGTCGACGCCGTCGGGCTGGTTGGCCAGTCGCTGCAGGAGTTCGCGGATCCGCAACTGGTCGGGACCGATGCCCGACAGCGGATCCAGGGCGCCGCCGAGCACGTGGTAGCGGCCGTCGAACTCCTTGGTCCGCTCGATCGCGTAGATGTCCTTCGGCTCTTCGACGACACAGATCTTGGTCGCGTCCCGCCGTGCGTCACTGCAGATGCGGCAGAGTCGCGCGGCGGCGATGTTGCCGCACTCGGCGCAGAAGGCGACGTTGTCGCGGACCTCGCCGAGCGCGGCGACCAGCCGGTCGATCTCGCTCTTGTCGCCGGCCAGCAGCGCGAACGCGATGCGCTGGGCGCCCTTCGGCCCCAGCCCGGGCAGTTTCGCCAGCTGGTCGATCAGTACCTGGATCGGCCCCTCGTACATCAGGCCCCTTCAACAGTGGTGGTTCAGCCGGTGGCGCTTCAGCCCAGGCCGGGCATGCCGCCGGCCAGCGGGCCGAGCATCTCCGACGACAGCGCGTCCCGCTTCGTCGCGAGGTCGGCGAGCGCACCGAGGAGCAGGTCCTGCAGGGTCTCGACGTCTTCCGGGTCGACCACCTCGGGCGAGATGTTCACCCCGGTCACGTCGCCGGTGCCGTTACCGGTCACCGTGACCAGGCCGTTTCCAGCCTGTCCGGTCACGACCGCGGCCGCGATCTCCTGCTGTGCGGCCAACAGCTTGGCCTGCATCTCCTGTGCCTGGGCGAGCAGGCCTGCCATCGGGTTCTCGCCGCCGCCACCGAGGAGGGCGCTGGGATCGAATGCGTCAGTCACGCCCTCCAGAGTAGTCGCTGGGACCGACGACGGTCCGCGCGCCGAGCCGACGCGTGTCAGCCGAGGTCGATGAGGCCGTCCGGGGTCCGCGGGACGGACCCGTCGCCGCCGAAGCCGAAGTCCGGCTCGGCGAAACCGCTGGAGTGCCCGGTCATCTTCTGCTCCACCAGCCCGGCCCGACGCTGCGCGAGGTCGGCGAGCGCGTCGACGATGTGGTTCTGCAGGCCGTCGAGGTCGTCGCGATCGAGCGCGGGATCGATGCGGACGGCGGCGACGTTGCCGACGCCGTCGCCGATCACGGTGACCTCCCCGCCGCTGCTGCGGCCGGTCAGTTCGGCGGACATGATCTCCTGCTGCACGGCGACGAGTCGTTCCTGCAGCTGCTGGGGGTCGAAGGCCTCGGTCATGCTGCCAGGTTAGGTCAGCCGAGAATCCGGGTGAGCTGCGCCGCCAGTTCGTCGACGGTCTGACCGGCGGCGGCTTCCACCTCGAACGACAGCACGTCGTCGGCGAACAGCGCCGTGGCCCGGCGGTTGAGCGCGAACTCGAAGCGGTCCTCGACGCGCCGCCACTGCGTCACCCCGCCGTAGACCGGGGCACTCGCCCCGGTGGTGACACAGTGCTCGTCCGGGCGGCGCCCACCCGGCAGGTCTCGCTGGATCTGGAAGCAGGCGTCGGACTCGGAGTCCAGGAACACCACGGCCTCGCAGCCCAAGTCCGGGTGGTGCTCGTAGGAACCGATGATCGCCATGTCCGCCACCGTAGTCAGCGCCGGTCGGAGGTGAAGTGCCGCTGCGCGCCGGTGATCGGATCGACGAACCGGAGCGACGACGCGATCAGGTGGAGTGGCCGTGAGAAGTCGCCGCGCTCGGGCGCCGAAGCCAGCTCCGGATCGACGTCGGGGTAGAGCGGGTCGCCGAGGATCGGCACGCCCAGACCCGCCATGTGCAGGCGCAACTGGTGAGTGCGGCCGGTGTGCGGGAGCAGGCGGTACTCGCCCAAACCGTCGTCGCGCACACGCAGCAGAGTGATCTCGCTGATCGCGTTCACCGGGCCGTCGACCACTCGCGCACGCAGGTCACCGGAGGTCTTCTCGATGCGATTCTCGATGCGCACGCCCTCGGCCAGCTCCGGCCGCGAAGCCGCGGCGAGGGCGCGATACTCCTTGTGCACCAGGCGATCTGCGAACAGGGACTGGTACGCGGCGCGCTCGGTGGGCTTGCGCGTGAAGAGCAGCACCCCGGCGGTGAGCCGGTCCAGACGGTGCGCGGGCGCGAGGTGATCCTCGCCCAGCAGTCGACGCAGGCGCACCAGCGCCGTCTGCGTCACGTGCTGCCCGCGCGGCATCGTCGCGAGGAAATGCGGCTTGTCCACCACCAGCAGGGACCGGTCCTGATGGAGGATCGGCAGGTCGAAGGGCACGTCGAACTCGGCGGGCAGACCGCGGTACAGGTAGATCGGCGTGGCGCGCAGGACCGGGCCGGCCAGGTCGACGGGGGCGCCGTCGAGGTCGACCACCTCACCGGCGGTGGCCTGGGCGCGCAGTTCGTCGAGCGACAGCCCGGCGAGCGTGGGCGTCGCCAGCAGTGCCTCGGCGACGGTGGGCGTGCGGCCGGGCCACAGGTCCGGCCGCAGCACCACGCGCGTCGCATCCACTCCGTTGCGCGGCGGCAACGGTTTGGTACGGCGGCGCCCTCGTCGGCTCAGCGGTTCAGCTTTCCAAATGGCGCTTGAGGTTTCCGAGCAGCTCGGCCTGAATCCGGGCCAGGCCCTTGGGCGCGAAGGTCCGCTCGAAGACGCCGCCGATGCCGGTGGCGCCCTTCCAGCTGGTGGTGGTCTCCAGGCGGGTGCCTGCGCCGGCGGGGCGGACCCGGTAAACGGTGACCAGCGTCGAGTTACGGTCGGTCTCGGTGACCGTGTCGGTGCTGACGGTGACGTCGGCGAGGACATCGCGCGAACGCTTCTCGGTGGCCTGCAGGATCCAGTGCACCACGGTGCCCGCGCCGGTTCCGCCGGCGTCGACGCGGTAGTCGCGGTAGTTCGCGGGGAGGACCTCGGGGCGCACCGACTGGTAGTCGGACACCGCGGCAAGCACCTGCTCGGTGGTGGCGGCGATGTCGATGGAAGAGGTGGCAGAAACCTGGCCCACGGCGGAAACTCCTTGTGCCGCACCCGAAAATGCGACTTAGCAGGGGAATGACCCGATTAGTACCGGGTCGACTCCAGGGTACCGAGCCGCGCGCTACGGTGGTCGGGTGACTTCTGCGCGACTCGAGTACGGCACTGCGGCATTCGACCGGGGAGTGAAACGCCTGCTGACGAGCTACCGCGCGATCCCGGACGGGGCGGGCGTCCGCCTGGCGAAGAAGACGTCGAACCTGTTCCGCAAACGCGCCGAGACCTCGGCGCCCGGCCTCGACGTCTCCGGCTTGCAGCGCGTGATCTCGGTGGATCCCGTCACCCGCACGGCGCAGGTGGCCGGGATGACCACCTACGAGGATCTGGTGGCCGCGACGCTGCCGTACGGGCTGGCCCCGAAGGTGGTTCCGCAGCTCAAGACCATCACCCTCGGCGGCGCGGTGACCGGCCTGGGCATCGAGAGCACGTCGTTCCGCAACGGACTCCCCCACGAGTCGGTGCGCGAGATGGAAATCCTCAGTGCCACAGGCGATCTCGTCGTCGCACGGCCGGACAACGAACATGCCGACCTGTTCTACGGCTTCCCCAACTCGTACGGCACCCTCGGCTATTCGGTGCGCCTGGAAATCGACCTGGAACCGGTCCCGCCCTACGTGGAACTGCGGCACGTGCGATTCCGGTCGATCGAGGACCTGCAGGCCGCGATGATCACCATCGTCGACTCGCACGACTACCGCGGCGAACGTGTCGACTACCTCGACGGCGTCGTCTTCGCCCGGGACGAGTGTTACCTGGTGCTGGGGCGGCAGACCGACGAACCCGGACCGGTGAGCGACTACACCGACGACCAGATCTTCTACCGGTCCATCCAGCACGACGACGTCGACGAGCCCAAACGGGACCGTCTCACCATCAGCGACTACCTCTGGCGCTGGGACACCGACTGGTTCTGGTGCTCGCGCGCGTTCGGCGCCCAGAACCCGCGGATCCGCCGGTTCTGGCCCAAGCGCTACCTGCGTTCGAGCTTCTACTGGAAGCTCATCGGCTACGACCACCGCTGGAACATCGGCGACAAGCTCAACGCACGCAAGGGCGAGCCGCCCAGCGAACGCGTGGTGCAGGACATCGAAGTCCCCATCGAACGCACCGCCGACTTCATCAACTGGTTCCTCGACGAGATCCCGATCGAACCGGTGTGGCTGTGCCCGTTGAAGCTGGCCTTCGACGACGAGGCGCCGGCCGCAGAGGCCGTCACCGATCCGGACCAGCCGTGGTCGCTGTACCCGCTGCAACGGGGGCACGCCTACACCAACGTCGGATTCTGGTCGGGTGTGCCGGTGACGCCCGGCGAGCCCGGATACGCCAACCGCCGCATCGAGCTCAAGGTCAGCGAGTTGGGCGGCCACAAATCTCTCTACTCCGAGTCGTTCTACCCGGAGGAGGAGTTCGATCGACTGTACGGCTCAACGGCCTACCGAACGCTCAAGGACAAGTACGATCCCCGCGGACGGCTGCTGAGTCTCTACGAGAAAGCAGTGAAGCGCGCATGAACCTGGCACAGATCTTCTCCACTCTCCTCGGCAAGGATTTGGCGATCCGGTTCACCGCCTACGACGGTTCCAGCGCGGGACCGGAGGACGCGGAGTACGGCCTCGACCTGCTGACCCCGCGAGGTACCACCTACCTGGTGACCGCGCCCGGCGAGCTCGGTCTGGCCCGCGCCTACGTGTCGGGCGACCTCGCCCTCATCGGCAGTCACCCCGGCGACCCCTACGGGGCGTTGCAGGCGCTGGCCGGCGACCTGAAGTTCAGCAAGCCGAGTGCGGTGCAGCTGGCTGCGATCGCGAAGTCGTTGGGCCGGGAGCATTTCAAGCTCATCCCGCCGCCGCAGCAGGAGGCGTTGCCACGGTGGCGCCGCATCGCCGAAGGGCTGCGCCACAGCCGCGGGCGGGACGCCGACGCCATCGGTTACCACTACGACGTCTCCAACGATTTCTACGAGATGGTGCTCGGCCCGGCCATGACCTACACGTGCGCGGTCTACGGCGACCGCGACGCCACCCTGGAGGAGGCGCAGGAGAACAAGTACCGGCTGATCTTCGAGAAGCTGGCGCTCCAGCCCGGCGATCGGCTGCTCGACATCGGCTGCGGTTGGGGCGGCATGGTGCGGTACGCCGCACGACGCGGTGTGCACGCCCTGGGTGTCACCTTGTCGACCGAGCAGGCGCAGTGGGCGCAGCAGACCATCGTCGAACAGGGCCTCGGCGAATACGCCGAGGTGCGCCACAGCGACTACCGGGACGTGGCCGAAGGCGGCTTCGACGCGGTCAGTTCGATCGGTTTGACCGAGCACATCGGCGTCGCGAACTACCCGTCGTACTTCGAGTTCATGCGCGACAAACTGCGTCCGGGCGGGCTGCTGCTGAACCATTGCATCACGCGGCCGGTCAACAGTGCGCGCAGCAAAGCGGGTCCGTTCATCGACCGCTACGTGTTCCCGGACGGTGAGCTGACCGGGGTGGGCACCATCATCACCGCGGCGCAGAACATCGGCGGCCTGGAAGTGCTGCACGAGGAGAACTTCCGCGAGCACTACGCCATGACGCTGCGCGACTGGAACAAGAACCTGATGGAGAACTGGGACGCCGCCGTCGCTGAAGTGGGCGAAGGCACGGCCCGCCAGTGGGGCCTGTACATGGCCGGCTGCCGGATGGGTTTTGAGATGGAGATGGTGGAACTGCACCACGTGCTCGCCGTCAAGACCGACGACGACAGCCGCCCGAACACCCCGCTGCGCCCCTGGTGGACGCCCTAGTGCCCCTTGGCACTAGCGCATCGACGCCTACCGACCTTGCGGTCCCGCTGCGGCCGCACCCTGCTGATGCCGACTGATCGCGACGGCCGTGGCGACGACGCTGGCCGTCGTCAGCAGCACGATCAGCAGCCAGAAGGTCAGCGTCGACAGACCCGATCGGACCGTGAGATACCACGTGACCTCCAGGGCGAGCAGGAACGCGCCGGCGGACACCACCAGCCAGCCGACCGCCCGGTCGGCGAACTGCAGGAACGCTACGCGTTGGGCCCCGCTCCACTCCGATTCCCACAGCCGCCGCAGACGTCGCTCACGGATCCACAGCAACCCCACCGCGGCCGGCGGGACCAGCCACCACCACGCCGAGACACCGCTCGCCGCGTCGGGCTCGTCGTCGACCGGGAAGTCGTCGACGACGTCGGACAGTTCCAGCGCACCTTGATAAAGCGGTCCCGCCACCAGCAGCCAGGCACCGATGGTGCCGCACCACATGATGAACGTCTCCACGTCAGCGGCCGTTGTCGACGGGGCGGGCCCCCAGCTCGGACTTGAGGATCTCCAGGGCCACCTGATCGGGGTCCAGTCGCTCGTCGGGTGCACTGTGACGGGCGTGCGCGACCATCTCGTCGCGCTCGGCGTCGGTGAGTTCTTCGTCCGGGACCGGCTCGGCAGGTCGCGGTTCCTCGGGCTCGGGCGGAGCCTCCGGCGGCGGACCGTCGTGATCGGCGCCGCCCCGCCCACCCGCCTGCGCGGGCTGACTGGGCCGGACGAAGGTCTGCCGTTTCGGAGCCGCCGGTGCGGCCGCACGCGACGACTGCGCCGCCGGTGCCGGACCGGTCGCGTGAATCACCTGGACCGCCCAGGTGCCGCCGAAGAGTTCGGCGAAGATCTCGCCGAACATCTGCAGGCGAGCGGGGTCGGACAGTCGGCCCACCAGCGGCGGGTTGTTGTGGCCCAGCACCACGGTGCCGTCGCCGACGGCCTGCACGGTCGCCGCCGAGAGCATCGGCTCCAGAACCTTGCCCGCGGGGCGTTCGCGCACGGCCGCCCGGATGTCGTTCCAGCGCGCCGACACCGATTGCACGGTCAGCGCGGGTTCCGGCTCCGGCTCGGGTTCGGGCTCGGGTTCCGGCGTGGGCGCAGGCGCGGGCGTCGGTGCGACGGGCCGCTCGACGGTCCGGCTCGGTGCGGTGCGGCGCGGCAGCACCACGCCTTCGGGCGGAGCGTCGTAGTCGGGCTCCTCCGGCGGCGGGATGTCGTCGTAGGGGTCCGGCGAGGCGTACGACTCGGAGTACGGCTCCGGCTCCGGCGCGGGTGCCCGGCGGGATTCCGGCTCCGGCGTCGGCTCGGGCCGGGATTCCGGTGCGGGTTCACGGCGCAGTTCCGGCTCCGGCGCTCGTTGCGGCTCCGGCTCCGGCGCGGTCTCGCGGCGGAGTTCCTGCGTCGGTTCGAGTACCGGTTCGCGGCGAGGCTCGGGTGCGGGCTCGCGGAGCGGCCGCGGAGTCGGCTCCGGCGCCGATTCGGCGGGTACCGGGGACTCGGCGTGCTCGTTCGCGGCAGGGTCTACCCGCGCAGCGGTCGGGGTCGCGGCCGAGGTCGCTTCGCCGGTCGCGGGCGCACCGGCCAGCGATTCGTCGGCAGCCGGTTCAGGGGTCGGGGACTCAGCCACCGGAGGTACCGGCGGACCAGCTGCGACCGCAGGAGCAGGCGCGACATGCGCATCTTCCATCGACGGTGCCGCAGGTGATGGCGCAGGGGTCGGCGCCACAGGTGCCACCGGATCAGGCGAAACAGTAGGCGACGGTGCAGCTGCTGGAACCACGTCGACTCTCGGCGCATCGGGCGCCCCTTCCACCGATGGAGCGGCCGGTGCCGCGTCGACCGCGGCTTCGGCGCGTCGCTGGGACGGTCGGACGAAGCGCGACGGCGGCTCGTCCGCCGCGGGCGGCGGCGGTCCGGGCGCGAGCGGGGCCGCACCACTCGCCGCGGGCGCGGCGACGGCGGCCGCACCGGCGGCGGCGGGTCGTCGTTCCAGGGTCTCCAGTCGCTGCAGCAGCGCGGCGTCGTCGGCGCTGGCCGCGGGGAGCAGCAGGCGGGCGCACATCACTTCGAGGAGCAGGCGCGGCGAGGTGGTGCCGCGCATCTCGCCGAGGGCCGCGTGGGCCACTTCGGCGTACCGGGTGAGCGTGGCCATGCCGAGGAACTCGGTGACCGAACGCATCCGCGTGACCTGGTCGGCGGGCGCTTCGACGAGTCCGCGTTCGGCGGCGTCGGGCACCGCCTGCAACAGCAGGAGGTCGCGGAAGCGGTCGAGGAGGTCGATCGCGAAGCGACGGGGGTCGTGTCCGGCATCCACCACGCGTTCCACCACGCCGAACAGTGCCGAGCCGTCGCCGGCGGCGAGTGCATCCACGGCGCCGTCGATCAGCGCCACGTCGGTCACGCCGAGGAGGCTGAGGGCGCGGTCGTAGGTGACGCCGTCCGGTCCGGCGCCGGCGAGCAGCTGGTCCAGGATCGACAGCGAGTCACGCGGGGATCCGCCACCGGCCCGAATGACCAGCGGGAACACCTCGGGTGCCACCACTGCGCCCTCGCGGGAGCAGATGCTCTCGAGCAGGCCGCGCATCACCGGCGGCGCGAGCAGCCGGAACGGGTAGTGGTGCGTACGCGAGCGGATGGTGGTGAGGACCTTCTCCGGCTCGGTGGTCGCGAAGATGAAGATGAGGTGCTCGGGCGGCTCTTCGACGATCTTCAACAGCGCGTTGAAGCCCGCCGACGAGACCATGTGCGCCTCGTCGATGATGAAGACGCGGTAGCGCGATTCGGCGGGCGCGTAGAAGGCACGATCACGCAGTTCGCGGGTGTCGTCGACGCCACCGTGGCTGGCCGCGTCGAGCTCCACCACGTCGAGGTTGCCCGGACCGCCCGGTCCCAGTGCCACACACGACGCGCACTGTCCACACGGCGTCGAGGTCGGTCCCTGCTCGCAGTTGAGCGAGCGGGCCAGGATACGCGCCGACGACGTCTTGCCGCAGCCGCGCGGGCCGGAGAAGAGGTAGGCGTGGTTGATGCGGCCGCTGTCGAGGGCACGACTCAACGGATCGGTGACGTGCTCCTGGCCGACGACCTCGGCGAATGTCGCGGGTCGGTAGGTGCGATAGAGAGCCACGCGAGCAACCCTACCGGCGACCGGTGACAGCGTCTGCGGGCGGCGTCGATCGGCCCACACCGAAGCCGTAGACGACGATCACGGCCACCGCGGTGACCACCAGAATCACGTTGTAGGGCTGCACGGTGAAGAACCGGTACCAGTGGCCGACACCCTTGAAGAACATGCCGGTCAGGTAGGCCTCGTCGACCGCCCGATTCACATACCAGATCGGATGGTCCAGGTGATGGCGCCAGGCGATCGAGATCGCGAAACCGCCGCCCGCGGCGGCGGCCACCAGACCGCGGCCCAGAACGCCGGGGAGCGTGAGGACCAGGTGGATCGCCACGATCAGCAGCGGCAGCAGCCACACCCAGTGGTGCCCCCAGGAGACCGGGGAGACCGCGCAGGAGGTCATGCCGACCAGTGACAGCGCCAGCAGTTCCGAACCGTGCCGGTGGGCGAGCACGGCGGCGCCGAGGCCGAGGAGCGCCACGACGGCCGACAGCGCCAGCCACGCGAGCGTGCTCGGGTGATCGGTGTGGCCCAGATTGGCCAGCGCGCCGCGGATGGACTGATTGCCCGCGGTCTGCGGGGACGCCACGCGATCGGAGTCGAAGAGCGTGTCGGTCCAGTAGGCCCAGGAGGCACGCGGCATGATCGCGAACCCGACGACGATGGTGGCCGCGAACGCGCCGACCAGGGTCGCCGCGGCCCGCCACTGGCGGATCGCCACCAAGTAGACCGCGAACAGCAGCGGAGTCAGTTTGATGCCGGCCGCGAGGCCGGTGCCGGCGCCGCGCAGCACGGAGTCGGGCCCGCGGAGCAGATCCCACAGGATCAGGAGCAGGAGGAAGACGTTGATCTGGCCGAACCAGATGGTGGTGCGGATCGGTTCCAGCAGCGTCGAGATGACGACGAGGAAGATCGCGATCAGATGCAGACGCCACGTGACCTGGTGGCCCAGGCTGCGGAAGCCCAGGATGATCACGCCGTAGAGGGCCACCAGGACGCCGACGCTCCACAGCACGTGCGCGAATCCGGTGGACAGCAGCGCGAGCGGAATGAAGAACGGGATGGAGATCGGCGCGTAGGTGAAGTCCATCTGGCCGAGCAGTTTGACCCGGTAGAGGTCGTCGCCGTCGAGCACCGCCTGCGCACCGGCGCGGTAGACGTCGAGGTCGAATTGGTAGTCGAACAGCCCCCAGTGCGGCTGCGTCAGCGGGATGATCGTGTGCTGCGCCCACACGGCGAGCGCTGCGAGGACGCCGAAGACGATCAGCAGCGGCGTCGACCGTTCGAGTTTCACTCCGTCACCCGATCAGGCGAGGTCGAGCAGCTTCTCCGTCGCTGCCAGGAGCGCGCACGTCGCGACACCGTCCATTGCGGTGGCGAGTTCGTCGATCGGCGGGAAGGTCGGGGCCAGCCGGATGTTCCGATCGTGCGGGTCGTTCTTGTACGGGAAGGTGGCGCCGGCGCCGGTCAGCGCGATGCCGGCCTGCTTGGCGAGCGACACGGTACGCGCGGCGGTGCCGTCGATCACGTCGAGGCTGATGAAGTAACCGCCCTCGGGCTCGGTCCAGTGCGCGATCTTCGACGCGCCGAGGCGGTCTTCGAGGATCTGCAGGACCAGTTCGAACTTGGGCGCGATCAGTGCGCGATGGCGGGCCATGTGGGCGCGCACCCCGTCGGCGTCGCCGAAGAACTGCAGGTGACGAAGCTGGTTGAGCTTGTCGGGACCGATCGTGGCGATCGACGCGTGGCCGGTGTACCAGTCGAGGTTCTCCGGCGACGAGCCGAAGAAGGCGACGCCGCCGCCGGCGAAGGTGATCTTGCTGGTGGAACCGAAGACGTACACGCGGTTGGGGTGTCCGGCTTCGGCGGCGAGGTCGAGGATCGGGAGCGGCGTCGGCGTCTCCTCGACCAGCGTGTGCACCGCGTACGCGTTGTCCCAGTAGATCCGGAAGTCGGGGGCGGCGGTCGGCATGGCGACAAGCGCGCGCGCCACCTCCTCGCTCACCGAGTAGCCGGTCGGGTTGGAGTAGGTGGGGACCACCCACATGCCCTTTATCGACGGGTCGTCGGCCACCAGTTCGGCGCAGGCCTCGACGTCAGGACCGTCCGGGTTCATCGGGACGGTGATCATCTCGATGCCGTACTGCTCGGTGATCGCGAAGTGGCGGTCGTAGCCGGGCGCCGGGCAGAGGAACTTGATCGGGCTGTCGTGCTTGGACCACGGCTGCTCGGAGTCGGGGGTGCCGCCGAGCAGGGCGAAGACGGTGAGGTCGTGCATGATCTGCAGGCTGGCGTTGTTCTGGGCGACGATCCGGTCGGCGCCGGTGCCGAGCAGTTCGCCGAAGATCTCGCGCAGGGCGGGCAGACCGGCCACACCGCCGTAGTTGCGGCAGTCGGTGCCGTCGGGGCTGGTGTGATTACCGACGCCGGGCAGCGCGAGGAGCTCTTCGGAGAGATCCAGCTGATCGGGGGCGGGCTTACCGCGAGTGAGATTCAGCGACAGTCCGGCGGCACAGAGCGCCTCGTAGCGCTTCTGCAGGTCGGCCTGGGTGTCGCGAAGCTGGTCGGCACTCATCGAGTGGAAGTTCAACGCCGGAACCCTTCAAAAAACCAGGCAGAGTGTGTGTCCGCTAAAAAGTAAGCGGACCCCGCGCACCCGAGAGAGCCCGTTGACCCTTGCTGCCTTCCGGCCCTGGGGGAGTTCACAGGATGCACGCCGCGCGGGATCCGTGGACCAGTGTAGCGGGCCTCGTTTTGAGTTCATACCCGGCCACCCGTTACGATCATCACCGCTGGAGGATTCGCCTAGTGGCCTATGGCGCTCGCCTGGAACGCGGGTTGGGTTAATAGCCCTCAGGGGTTCGAATCCCCTATCCTCCGCCATGCAGATTGCCCCCGCCCGAAGAATGAGGGTGGGGGCAATCTGCATCTACGGGCAGAGCGATTCGAGGAGGAGCGAAGCGACGGAGTCCCTATCCTCCGCCCTCGCCTCACCCCCCTCAGCCGCACCCGTCGCCCCAAAAACCCCACCACCGGCACGTCCCCGAAGCCCTTCCCAGCCAAGTCGCGACCCTGCTCTCGCCTCGCTCCCCGAGCCCGCGCGCGCGACCCGTAAACAGGGTCGCGACACGCCGATGGACTGTGTGGCATGTTGCACTCGACGGCGAACTCGCACGTCGCGACCCTAATCCGCCTCGCTCCGCGTGCGACCCGCAATCGGGTCGCGACACGCGCGCCGAGCTGCGGGGTTAGGCGGGGGTCGGGAGCGGGGGTTCGGGTCGGGGGACGGTCGACGGCGAGCGCCAGCCGCGGAGGATCACGCGGCGCACCCAGGCGGTGAGGCGGCTGTCCTTGCGCGGTTCGTCGTACTCGGTCTTGCCCGGGCGCCACCGCAGCGCGGTGTCGAGGAAGGCCACGAACGGGACGGCCAGTAGGCCGCCGATGATGCCGGCCAGCATCAGACCCATGCCGATGGCGAGGATGATCGCGACCGGGTGCAGGCGGACCGAGTGCCCGAGCACGAACGGCTGCAGGATGTGCCCCTCGAAGGCCATCACGAACACCAGGATGCCCAGCACGATCAGCGCGTTGAGCCAGCCCTGCGTGGTCAGCGCGACGAGCACGGCCAGGGTGCCCGCGGCAAACGAGCCGACGATCGGGATGAACGCACCGAGGAAGATCACCGCCACCAGTGGGAGGACGAGCGGCACCTTCAGAATCGCGAGCGCGATGCCGATGATCACGGCGTCGACGGCCGCGACGATGACGGTGGCGCGGACGTACGACTCCAGCGTCGTGAAGCCGGCGGCCGTGGCGCCGCGCACGTGGTCGCGGTTGGCCGACGGGACCAGCCGGGTGACGCAGCCCCAGATACGAGGGCCGTCGTACAGGAAGAAGATCAGCAGGAAGATGGTCAGCAGCACGCCGGTGCCGATCCGGCCCACGAACTCGAGGGTGCTGACCGCACTGACCGCGAGGCTGCTCTCGTGCGACTGCGCCCAGTGCACCATTTCTCCGGCCAGTGCGCTGAGCCGGGCGTCGTCGAAGTGCAGCGGGCTGGCGAGTAGCCAGTTCCGCACGTCGTCGACGGTCTTGGTGAACTCGGAGACCAGTTCGGGGCCGCCGGAGACGGCCTGCTGCACCACGAACGCCAGCAGTCCGAGGACGGCGAGCAGGGTCAGCAGCACCCAGCCGAGCACCGCCACCAGCCGGGGCACGCCCTTGCGCACCGACCACTCGACCAGCGGGCGCAGCATGGCGGTGAACAGCAGCGCCAGAGTGATCGGGAAGGTGACGTCCTCGTAGCGCTTGAACAGCCAGCCCAAGACCACCACGCCGACACCGATCAGCAGCAGGCGCCAGGTCCAGGCGGCGGCCGCCCGGACCGCGGGCGTCACCTTGGCGTCGTCCGCGCCGCGAAGGCCGATCGACGGCTGCGGAGATTCGGGCTCAATGGTCACGTTGCCGAGCTTATCCACCTGCGCCGACGAGACCGCCCCGACACCGCGGAGCGGTATCGGGGCGGCACGAATCGGCGCTCAGCGGGTCAGAACAGGATGCTGACCGGCGATGCGGCCCCCAGCGACAGGCCGGCGAGCAGCGTCGGGGTGATGCCGCCGCGGAAGGCCGCCGGAATACCGACGACGTCCTGGCTGTCGGCGAGGCGAGCGAGCTGGGCGCGCGTCAGCGTCAGATCCGCGATGTCGACGCGACGCAGCACGTCGACGCCGTTCTGATCAGTGGTCGACGTTTTCATGCTGAGCACGGCCTTGGTGCCGTCGACCCGGATGATCGGGTCCACCAGCGCGATCTCGTACAGGTGGAACTTCGTGTAGGCGACGACGGTGCCGCGGTAGCGGAGTTCACCCTTGCCGTTGCGCACGGTGTTGGACTCAAGCTCGTACGACAGCGTGCCGTCCTTGGCCGCGGCCGCGCCGTTGCTACCGGCCACCGCGCCCTGCGTGGACTCGACGAAGGTGGAGTAGAAGTTCGGCGAGTACGCCCACACCAGGTTCTTCACCGCGGGCTGCGGCGTGTTCGGGCCCGGCTCGGTGGAGTAGTTGATCGGGACGAAACGCTCCTGCGCCGCGTTCACCGCGTCGGCGCCGCCGAAGGTGTAAATGCCCCAGCGCCCGTCGGCCGGTGCATCCTTGGGGGTGGTGAGCTTGATCTTCGCGGTGAAGGTGCCGTCGCGGTGCAGCGGCACCGAGCCCACGCGCACCGTGCGGCGCATATCGAAGGGCACATTGGGCACCTGGTTCAGCGCAGCGTCGGAGATGGCCCACTTGGTCTGCGTGCGGTCCGTGGTGCGCGCCGACTCGGGCGCCCCCTTCGACGGGCGCCAGTTCTGGTCGAACGACCCGAAGGTGACGAAGGTGCCGTGCGGGACGCCGGGCGGCACCGGGACCGGGAGGCCGCCGGTGGTGTTGGCGTTCGGGTCGTAGCCGCGCCCCTTGACCACGACGGTGTCGCCGGGGTGCAGCTGCGTCTGGCCCACCGGGGTGACGCCGTCGGCGAGATAGACATCGATGGCGGCCGACGGCGCCGCCTGCGCGGGCGATGCCCACACGAGACCGGCCAGAGCGGTGCACATCGCGAGCAGACTGATGAGCGCAGAACGAACGAACTTCATTAGCTGAGCCTAACCGACCTTTCTCCCCGCCAAACAGGGACCTAAGGCCCACCACACCGAGATCTCGGCCACCGTCAGAAGCATCGGATCGTGCCGATTCGTTCAATACCCACTACCCGCCCGCGGAGCAGACTCGAGACATGGACACCACAGCACTCGACCGCAACATCTGGCCCGGACTCGCCTACGACGACCCGCTCGCCGCCCGCGCCTGGCTCACCCGCCTCGGCTTCGAACCGGGGATCCTGGTGGAGGGCGACGGCGATCGCCAGGTGCAGCACTCGGAGATGCGCTGGCCCGAGGGCGGGCGCGTCATGATCCACTCTGCGGCGCCCGACTTTCCGTCGGTAGCGGGCAGCGGCAATGTCTACGTGGTGGTGTCCGACCCGGATGCCGTCTACGCCGCGGCCCGCGAACTCGGCGCACCCCTGGTCCGAGACCTCAAAGACGAGGACTATGGATCACGAGGATTCACCGTCACCGACCCCGAGGGCAACGCATGGAGCTTCGGCACCTACGTCGGCTGAGCGGTACGACGATCACGCCGTACCGGATCCTCGGCGCGGCCCCGGGCACCCACCTGGGGCTGCCGTCCCCCACCGTCACCCTCATCGTCGACTTGGGCCGCGGCCTGACCTTGAGCACCGACACCGAGGCGCCGCGCACGTTCGACGTGGCCGTCGGCGGCATGCATCCGCGACCGGTGGTGATCCATCACGACGGCAGCCAGGTCGGGGTGCAGTTGGCCCTGCCACCGCACGCGGTCCGCGCCCTGCTCGGCGTCCGCGCCGGGGACGTGTACTCGGCGAATCTGCCGCTCGAGGCGCTCCGGCCCGGACTGGCCCGCCGCTTGCACGACGGCCTCGGTGCGCTGGCCGACCTCCCCTCCGACGCGGTCGACGACGACTCGGCTGTCGCGCAGCGCCGGGTCACCGTCGCTCTGCTGGCGGACGCACTGTCCGGCCCGCACCCGGACGTCCCCGTCGATCCGGACGCCGAACACGTCTGGGCCCGGCTCGCGGCCACCCGCGGCCGGGTGACCGTGGCGCAGCTCGTCGAGGAATCCGGCTGGTCGGCGCGCAAACTGACGGCGTCGTTCCACGCCGAGTATGGCCTCGGTATCAAGGCGGCGGCACGGCTGTTCCGTTTCGACCACGCGCTGGCCGCGCTGTCGGCCGGGGTTCCCCTCGCAGAGACGGCGGCTGCCTGCGGGTACGCCGATCAGGCCCACCTGAGCCGCGAGTTCACCGCGCACAGCGGCCTGCCGCCGCGGGCACTGCTGCGACGCCGGGCCGCCGAGTTCGCCGACGCCGCTTGACCGACTATTCGATCCGGTTGCCCTGTTCGTCCCAGTGCTCGGCGACCTTCTTGCTGGGCTGCACACGCGGCGGCTCGCCCGGCATCTTCGGGTAGCTGGGCGGGTACGGCAGGTCGCCGAGGCCATCGGCGTCGTCGCGCGCCACCATCTCCAGCAGCGGCTCCAACCCGACCCGGGCCCGCGTCATCTCCGACCACGGATCGCCGCGCCGTTCCAGCAGATCGGGGACGGTGGCGATGGTGAAGTGGTCCGGTTCGGCCGTCACCAGCTCGTCCCAGGTCAGCGGGGTGGAGACCCGCGCGTTGGGGCTCTTGCGCACCGAATAGGGCGACGCCATGCTGCGGTCGCGCGCATTCTGGTTGAAGTCGATGAAGATCCGGTCGCCGCGTTCCTCTTTCCACCACGAGCTCGTGACGCGGTCCGGGGCACGACGCTCCAGCTCCCGCGCGAGGGCGATCACCGCGCGCCGGGTGGCGATGAAGTCCCAGCCCGGCTCGATCGGCACGTAGACGTGCACACCGCGACTGCCCGAGGTCTTCGGGAAGCCGGTCATGCCGAGCTCGGCGAGCAGCGGCTGCAGCAGGTCGAGCGCGACGCGGCGCGCGTCGTCGAAGGCGGTGTCCCCGAACGGATCCAGGTCCAAGCGCAGTTGGTCCGGATGGTCGTTGTCCGGCGCGATCGTGGGCCAGGTGTGGAAGGTGACCGTCCCGAGGTTGGCCGCCCACACCGCGTCGGCCGGGATCTGCGGACAGAACGCCTGCCCGGTCCGGCGCGACGGGAAGACGATGCGCGTGGACTGCACGTGCTCGGGGTGATATTTCGTCAGGTGCTTCTGGTAGATCTGGTCGCCGTCCACCCCGTCGGGGAAGCGCTGCAGATAAGTGGGCCGGTCCCGCAGCGCCGTCATCAGCGGACCGCCGACGGCCACCGTGCGGTAGTAGTCGACGAGGTCGCGCTTGCGGCCGCCGTCCGCGCCCAGCTCGGGGAAGTAGATCTTGTCCGGGTTCGAGAGCTTCACCTCGACGCCGTCGACGTCGAGCATCTCCGGGGGCGGCTTGGCCATGTCAGGCTCCTTCGAGGACGTCGTACAGGTCGTAGGTGAGCGGCACTTCGAGCTGGTCGTACGTGCACGACTCCGGGTCCCGATCGGGGCGCCACCGCAGGAACTTCACCGTGTGCCGGAAGCGCGCCTTCTCCATCTGGTCGTAGGCCACCTCCACCACCAGCTCGGGCCGGATCGGGATCCACTCCCCCGACTCCGACGACCGCCAGCGGTTCACCTCGCCCTGCGCCACCGCGTCCGGGTCGAGTCGCATGGGTTCGAAAAGCTGTTGCAGCTCAACACGTTTGGCGTCGGAGAAGGCGCTCGATCCGCCGACCATGCGGACGTTGCCGTCGTCGCCGTACAGACCCAGCAGCATGGAACCCAGGCCGGTGCCGCTCTTGTGCACGCGGTAGCCGAGGACCACGCAGTCGGCGGTGCGCTTGTGCTTGACCTTCACCATCTCGCGCTTGCCCGGCACGTAGAGTCCGGCCAGCCGCTTGGCGACGACGCCGTCCAGGCCGGCGCCTTCGAACGCGGTGAACCAGTCCTGTGCCTCCTGCGGATCGGCGGTGACGCGACTGACCTGCAGCGTCGATCCCGGCCCGCCGCCGCCGACGGCGTCGAGCAGTCCCCCGCGGCGGACCTCGAAGCCCTCGCCGGTCAGGTTGCGGTCGCCGAGTGCGAGCGCGTCGAACCCGATGAAGATCGCCGGGGTCTCCTGCGACAGCTTCGCCACCCGGGAGGCCGCCGGATGAATGCGCTGGGACAGCGAGTCCCAGTCCAGGCGGACCACGCCGTCGAAGCTCTTCGGCACGCACACCTCGCCGTCGACCACCACGCGTTCGGGCAACTCGGTGCGTGCCGCCTCGACCACTTCCGGGAAGTAGCGGGCGAGGTCCTTGCCGCCGCGCGAGGCGATCACCACCTCGTCGCCGTCGCGAAAGATCAAGCCGCGGAAGCCATCCCACTTCGGCTCGTACGACCACTCCGGCCCGCTGTCGGGCTGGGTCGGCACGGCGGCGACCGCCTTGGCCAGCATGGGGGCGACGGGCGGGTTCACCGGAAGGTCCACACCGTTCACGCTACCGCCGCGCGTCGACCCCGCGCACCGTTGTTTTCTTCAGCGCCGCGGTCAGCTGCGAACCTCGCTGCGGTCGCCCTCCCACACGATGTGGAAGTGGCCGGGCGCGTCGGTGCGCTCGTAGGTGTGCGAACCGAAGAAGTCGCGCAGCAACTGCACCAGCGCCGTCGGCAGCGAGCCGGTCATCAGCATCGCCTGGTGGTTGAGGGCGGCGGCCATCGCCGGGACCGGCACGCACGCGGCCATCGCGGCCGTGGTCACCGTGCTGAGGCTGGGCAGGCGCTCGATCAGCTCGGTGCGGAAGGGCTCCAGCGCCAGGAACGACGTCGCCCCCGGATTGTCGGCGTAGGCCTTCGACAGCGCATCGAGGAACCGCGCGCGGATGATGCAGCCGGCCCGCCAGATGCGCACCACCTGCGAGAGCTCCACGTTCCAGCCGAACTCCTCGGAGGCGACCGCCAGCAGGGCCAGACCCTGCTGGTAGGCGACCGAACGCGCAGCGAGGTAGCCGTGTTCGACGACGTCCACCGGCACGTCGACCAGCGTCGTCGACACCGCATCGGGCTGCCAGACGGCGCGTTCGGCGGTGGCCGACGACGTCGACCGCGCGAACAGCGCCTCGGCGATGACGCTGACCGAGACCCCCTGCTCAGCGGCCGCGATCACCGTCCAGGCGCCGGTGCCCTTGCCCTTCGCGTGGTCGGACACCAACTCGATGAGTTCGGCGCCGGTCTGCGGATCGTCCTGCGCCAGCACCGTCGCGGCGCTCTCCAGCAGGTAGGAGCGGCCCTCGCCGGCGTTCCACGCGGCGAAGATCTCGCCCACCTCGCGGCCGCTGCGGCCGCCGGCGCGCAGCACCGCGTACGACTCGGCGATCAGCTGCAGGTCGGCGTACTCGATGCCGTTGTGCACCATTTTGGTGAAGTGCCCGGACGCACCCGAACCGACCAGCGCGACGCACGGCTGGCCGTCGTCGGCGCGTGCCGCGATGGGCTCCAGCAGACCCTTGATGTCGGCCCAGACGCTCGGGTCGCCGCCGGCCATCATGGCCGGGCCGAGCAGCGCGCCCTGCTCGCCGCCGGAGACGCCCATGCCGATGAACCGGAGGCCGTCGGCCGCGCAGCCGGCGACCCGTCGCTGCGTGTCCGGGTAGTGCGAGTTGCCGCCGTCGATGATGATGTCGCCCTTGTCGAGCAGCGGCGTCAGGGAGGCCACGGCCGCGTCGACCGGAGCGCCCGCGGGCACCATCAGCAGAATCACGCGCGGCGACGACAGCCCGGCGACGAAGTCGGGCATGTCGGAGAAGCCGACCAGGTCCTCGCCCGGATGGGTCGCGATCAGCGTGTCGATCTTGGCCTGGTCCAGGTCGAAGACCGCCACCGAGCCCTCGACGTTCCGCGCCAGGTTCCGGGCCAGACTCGCACCCATCACCCCGGTGCCGACCACGCCGATGGGCGTGGCGCCGTCGCCTGTTTGCTGGGTCTGTCCGGTGGTGGACGAGGTCATGCCGTCTCCTGGAAGGTATCGCCGATGAGGCCTGCGGACATCGATGTCTCGATCCTAGGGGACCGCCCTCCGATGGTGACCCCACTCACCGGCCGGCGGGCGGCCGGTAGTCTCGAACGCCATGACTGCTGCCGGCCGCTTCGCCCCGTCCCCGTCGGGTGATCTGCACGTCGGCAACCTGCGGACCGCCCTGCTGGCCTGGCTGTTCGCCCGGTCCAGCGGACGCGACTTCCGGATCCGCATGGAAGACCTCGACCGCGTGAAAGCCGGTGCGGCACAACGACAATTGGCCGACCTCGCCGCACTCGGACTCGACTGGTCGCTACCGGTGGTCGCGCAGTCGGACCGGCTTTCGACCTACCGAGCCACGGTCGATCGCCTGGCCGCCGCCGGCGAGACCTTCGAGTGCTTCTGCACGCGCCGGGAGATCCTCGATGCGCCGTCGGCCCCGCACGCACCGCCGGGCGCCTACCCGGGAACCTGCCGGGACCTCACCGACGCCGAACGCGCCGAACGCCGCCGAGACCGACCGGCCGCCATCCGATTGCGCGCCGCCGTCACCGGCTTCACCGTGCACGATCAGTTGCACGGCGGCTACACCGGCGACGTCGACGACTTCGTACTGCTCCGCGGCGACGGCACGCCCGCCTACAACCTGGCCGTGGTGGTCGACGACGCCGCCTTCGACATCGATCAGGTGGTCCGCGGCGACGATCTGCTGTCGTCGGCGCCCCGCCAGGCGTACCTCGCCCAGCGCCTCGGATACCCGGTCCCCGAGTACGCGCACGTGCCGATGGTGCTGAACGACAAGGGCATTCGGCTGTCCAAGCGCGACGGCGCGATCACCCTCGCCCAGCTCGCCGAGCTCGGCTACGACGCGCCCCGCGTGCTGAGCATGATGGCGACGTCGCTGGGGATGGCTGCCCCGGACGAACCGGTCACGGCCCGAGAGTTGTTGCAGCGCTTCGATCCTGCGGCCCTCCCCCGGACGCCCTGGACGTTCGTGGCCCCCGCTGCTTAGCGCGCGGCGGCAGTGCCCGCGTAGTAGCGGGCGAGGAAGGCGTCGCGGTACTCGAAGTAGTTGCCCTCTTCGATGGCGCGACGCGCGCGGTCGACCAGCGTCACCGTGAACGACAGATTGTGCAGGGTCGCCAGGGTGGGCCCGAGGCCCTCCTTGGCCTTGAACAGGTGGTGCAGGTAGGCCCGGGTGTACTGGGTGGAGTAGTTGTCCAGCTCAGCGTCGAGCGGCGAGAAGTCACTGCGGTAACGGGCGTTGGTCACGTTGTACCGGCCGTCGAACGAATAGATGGCGCCGTTGCGGGCCACCCGCGTCGGCGAGACGCAGTCGAAGGTGTCCGCGCCGTTCTCGATGGCGGTGAAGATGTCGTCGGGCTCGCTGATGCCCAGCAGGTGCCGCGGGGCGTCGTCGGGCAGCTCATCGGTGACCCAGCCGACGATGGTGCCGAGATTGGCCTTCTCCAGCGCACCGCCGATGCCGTAGCCGCCGAAGCCCTTGCCGCCGTTCTCGCGGTCGATCCGGCTGAGCTCGACGAGGTCCCGCGTGGCCTTGCGGCGCAGGTCCTCGTACTGCGCCCCCTGGACCACACCCCACAGCGCCTGCTGCGGCCGGTGCGAGCGCTCGGTGGACAGCCGGTTGTGTTCGGCGAGGCAGCGGATGGCCCACTGTCGGGTCCGTTCCAGCGACTCCTCCTGGTAGCCGCGGGTGTTCATCAGCGTGGTGAGCTCGTCGAAGGCGAAGATGATGTCGGCGCCCAGCTGGTGCTGGATCTGCATCGACACCTCCGGGGTGAAGCGGTGTCGTGAGCCGTCGAGGTGCGATTTGAAGGTGACGCCGTCGTCGTCGACGTTCGCCAGGCGTTCCTTGCCCTCGGCGATCGCGGTGTCGTCCTGCTTGCCCTCGACGTCCATCGAGATGACCTTCTTGAACCCGACACCGAGGCTCATCACCTGGAAACCGCCGCTGTCGGTGTAGGTGGGACCCGGCCAGTTCATGAAAGCGCCCAGGCCACCGGCCTGGTCGACGATCTCCGGGCCGGGCTGCAGGTACAGGTGGTAGGCGTTGGCCAGCACCGCCTGCGCGCCGAGCGCGGCCACCGATTCGGGCAGCACCGTCTTGACCGTCGCCTTGGTGCCGACCGGCACGAAGGCCGGCGTCGCGATCTCGCCGTGCGGACTGACGATGGTGCCGGTACGCCCGGCCGTTCCGTCGAGGGTGGCGCGCCGAACGAATTCACTGGTGGTCACTCGGCCGATTCTCCCATAGCGTGGCAGGCATGAACGCGACGAACCTGACTCGTACGACGAAGCTGGCCGCGACCGCCCTCTTCGCGTGCGCCCTGGGCCTGACCCTGACGGCCTGCGGCGACGAACAGCAGGCACCGACCGCCGGCTCCGGCGTCGCGACCCCGCCCGCCGACCGCAGCGTGCCGGTGGTCGGCGGTCCCAGCAAGAAGGCGCCCTCGACCACCAGCACCGCCAAGGACGACTCCGAGTGCGGTCGCGTCGGCGGACCGGACGGTGCCCTGCACGTCCGCGTCGTCGAGGGCGACGTCTCGTGCGAGACCAGCATGTCGATCGCCAAGGAGTACAGCCCGCTCATCGCCACCGGCAAGGCGCAGACGGTGTCCGGCTGGGACTGCGGACCGTCGACCGTCGGCGGCGAACTGGCCCGCTGCACCCGCGACGATCAGGCCATCGCCTTCACCGTGCAGTAGCCGCCCGTTTCCCAGCGGTCGCTGGCATATAGCGGGGCACCTTGGTCATATTGACCAAGGTGCCCCGCTATATGCCGGTGAACTTCAGGAAAGGGCGGGGAACTTCAGGAGAGGGCCTGCGCGACGCGTTCCAGAGCGGCCACGCGGCTGCCCTTGACCAGTACCGCGTCACCTTCCACCAGGTCGCCGAGCGCGCCGACAGCGCCGGCGACGTCGGCCACGTGGGTCACCGCGTCGCCGTAGTGCGGCTCGTCCACCGCGATCACGGTGATGCCGAGGGCCTGGGCCTGCTCGGCGATCTCCCGGTGCGCGGCCGGGCCGTCGGCACCCAATTCGGCCATGGTGCCCAGCACCGCGAACCGGCGCCGGGCATCGAGCAGCGCCAACGACGACAGTGCGGCGGTCATCGACGTGGGGTTGGCGTTGTAGGCGTCGTTGATCACGATCACGCCGGCCGACGTGGTGGTCAGCTCCATCCGCAGTCCGGACAGGCGCGCCGCGCTGAGCCCGGCGGCGATCGCCTCCACCGACACCCCCATGCCGCCGCCCGCGGCGGCCGCGGCCAGCGCGTTCGGCACCTGGTGCTCGCCGCGGGCGCCCAGCGCGACGCGGGCCGAGCCCCACGGGGTCAGCAGATCGAAAGCGGCCCGCAGCTGGTCGTCGAGGACCACGTTCTCCGCGCGCACGTCGGCGCCGGCCGCGAGGCCGTAGGTCAGCACCCGCGCCTGCGTGCGGGTATCCATGGCGGCGACCACCTCGTGGTCGGCGTTGAGCACGGCCAGGCCGTCGGACGGGAGCGACTCCACCAGTTCGCCCTTGGCCTGCGCGACGTCGGCGAGTGAGCCGAACATCTCCAGGTGCACCGCCTCCACGCGAGTCAGCACGCCGACGGTGGGCGAGGCGATCTCGCAGAGCAGCTGGATGTGGCCCACTCCGCGGGCGCCCATCTCCAGCACCACGGCCTCGGTGTCGTCGGGTGCACCCAGCAGGGTCAGCGGCAGGCCGAGTTCGTTGTTGAACGACTTCTCGCTGGCGGCGGTCACATAGGTGGTCTCCAGGACACCGGCGAGCAGGTCCTTGGTGGAGGTCTTGCCGACCGAGCCGGTGACCCCGACGACACGGTCGGGAACCCGACGCCGTGCTTCGCGCCCCAGGTCGGCGAGCGCCACCGCGGTGTCGGCCACCTGCACGGCGGTCGCCGCGAGGGCCGGATCGGGGGCACGATCGGTCAGGTAAGCGGTCGCTCCCGCAGCCACGGCGGCGGCGATGAAGTCGTGCCCGTCGCGGGCGGCGACGATCGGTACGAACAGCTGTCCGGGGCTCGCGGCGCGGGAATCGATGCCGGCCGAATCGACGCGAACGTCCGGGCCGTGGAGGGTGCCGCCGGTGGCGGCGGCGATCTGACTGGCGAGAAGGTGCACGTCGGAAACGCTACTCGTCGCCACGTATCCTGGCACCCATGCCTACTCCCCTTTTGCGGCTGGTGGTCCTCTACGGCGGAGCCTCCGCCGAGCACGACGTCTCGCGGGTCACCGCGGCCCACGTCCTGGCCGCAGCCGATCGCAGCAAGTACACGCTGGTGCCCGTCGGCATCGCCAAGAACGGCAGCTGGCACCGCAACGACTTCGCCGCGGCCGCCCTCGAGGCCGGCGACGACCTCGGCAACAGCCTTCCGATCGACGGCCCGCTCGTCGACCCGGTCGCGGTCCTGACCGGCCCCGGCGAGCAGGAGACAGTGGTGCTGCCGCTGCTGCACGGCCCGCACGGCGAGGACGGCACCATCCAGGGCATGCTCGAGCTGTTCAAGGTCCCGTATGTGGGCTGCGGCGTGCTGTCGTCGGCGCTGTGCATGGACAAGGGCATGGCCAAGGAGGTCGCCGCCCGCGCCGACATCCCGCAGTGCCGCTGGATCACGCTCCGGAACGAGGTCGACGATCCCGCCGCGATCGCCGCGCGCGCCATCGACGAGCTCGGGCTGCCGCTGTTCGTGAAGCCCGCCAACATGGGCTCCTCGGTGGGCGTCTCGCGCGCCGCGTCGGCCGCCGAGCTCGACGCCGCCATCACCGAGGCGCTGCGCTACGACGACGTCGTGGTGATCGAAGAGTCGGTGACTGGCCGCGAGATCGAGGTCGGCGTGGTGGGCAACGGACTTCCGGAGACCACGGTGCCCGGCGAGATCGTGCCGGGCAGCGACTTCTACGACTACGAGGACAAGTACGTCACCGGCAGCGCCGAACTGGTGATTCCGGCCGCGGTGTCCGACGAGGCAGCCGCCGAGGTCCGCGAGCTGGCGGCCCGCGCCTTCACCGCCCTGCGCTGCACCGGCATGGCCCGCGTCGACTTCTTCTACGAGGAGCCCGGCCGCGGCTGGCTGCTGAACGAGGTGAACACGATCCCCGGCTTCACCCCGGCGTCGATGTTCCCGAAGATGTGGGAGGCCACCGGCGTCGCCTACCCCGACCTGATCGACCGGCTCGTCGAGTCCGCCCGCTCACTGCACCGCCGTCGCGCCCGGTTCTCCACCGAACACTGACCCAACAACGAGTGCGCGATGGACCCGTTCGAGAAGGCACCGTGGTCGGGTACGAAGCTCGCCAAGCTAGGCAAAGCACTCCTGGATGAGTCGCGACCGCCTGCAAGACGGCCCGTCGTACAGCGATGTCATGGAGTGGCATTCCGACCTGTGCGCCGATATTGCCGCAAGCACTTTCACCCATCCGTGGGAATCCCTGGCCACCGACGACTTCGATATCGCAGCCCGAGCGAAAACCTTTGACACACTGAAGCAGAAGCTCGTCCGCGAGGACTGGATGACCTTGAACCAAGTTCAGGACCTTGCGGGCGTACGCGTCGACGGCGACTTCTCGCTCAGGCAACAGACCGCCTTCGCTCACGAAATCGTGCACCACTTTGCCGGAGCCGCAGGGAAGGTCAAGGACCTTCGCGAGTCGCCCCACAGCGGATATCGCGCCGTTCATGTCTGGCTACGCCTCCCCGCGGGCAGGGTCGAAGTTCAGATCCGCACCCGGGGGCAGAACGCTTGGGCAAACGCCTACGAACAGCTCGCCGACACTGTGGGCCGCCAGATCCGGTATGGCGAGGATCACGAAGACCCATCCGTTCAAGAGATCGTCGAGTACCTCCACGCCGAGTCGGCGTCGTTGGCGGCGCTGGAGAACGCCCTACAGGAACTCCTCGACATCGGCGACGGCGTCGATCGTGCGATGGAGCTCCACACCGACCGAGTTGCTACGAAGATCGCTGAGCTGGCCAACCGGATGGAAGATTTCCAGCGTAAGCTGGAGATCCAACCCCCAGCGACAAATGCAGAGGAGTGAAGCGTGCCGTCGTATGTGATCCAGTTCAACAGACGCACTCGCCAGCGTGCGATCCGTAGCTTCGCCACGTCGCGCGAGGCCATGGACTACCGCCTGATGCTGGAAGGCGAGCGCCAAGATTCTGACGTCGAGATCGCAGCCCTGACCAGCCGTTCCATCGAGAGCCTGCAGCGCACTCACGCTCGGTACTTCACGGGCGAGGACATTTCCGGCGCCGCTGCACCCTGCGCGTAATTCCGAACCAGCGAGCGACGCTTCCTTCGAATCAAGGTCTGCACCGGGTCTCCCGGGGCGGTTCTGTTCACCTCGATCGACCCCGCAGACAGCGCTGCCGTCTGGTGCAGTTACCAGGTGACTGCACCAGACGGCAGAGTGCCGCCGAATGGTAAGCACGGTCCAACCCCGGGAATGGGGAAGGCCCCCATCTGCGCTGCAGATGGGGGCCTTGGCGGTGGCGGTGGGATTTGAACCCACGGTACGGGGTCACCGTACACAGCATTTCGAGTGCTGCACCTTCGGCCGCTCGGACACGCCACCGCGGAAGACTTTACCTGAGCACCACGGTGAGGTGAAATCGCCTGGTCAGTCCTACTTTTGAGCCGAATCTCCGCCGGTGAGGCGGTCCTTCAGCTCGGTGGCCTTCTCGGTGGCGGTATTGATGGCGCCCTGCACCTGCTCGTTGGCGAGCAGTTCGCTGAGCTTGTCCTGAGCAGTGTTGACCGCGCCCTGCACCTGCTCGTTCGACGCCAACTCGTTCAGCTTGGTCTTGGCGGTCTCGATCACCGAATGCACCTGCTCGGAGTCGGCCAGGCCGGTGACCTTCTCCCGGGCGGTGTCGATGATCTCGTTGATCTTGTCCATCGGATCGGACATGGGACTTCCCTTCGTCGGCAACTGACGCGCGGAATGCGCTGCTTGCCGGCGATTTTATCGTCAGTCCGACGTTCCCCGCCGAGCCGCGAAGAAATCCCTGACCAGACCGCCGCACTCGTCGGCGAGCACACCGCCGCGCACCTGCGGGCGGTGCAGCAGACGCTGATCACGCAGCAGATCCCAGAGCGAGCCCACGGCGCCGGTCTTGGGTTCCCACGCGCCGAAGACCACCGAGGAGACGCGGGCCAGTCCGATGGCGCCGGCGCACATGGCGCACGGTTCCACGGTCACTGCGAGCGTGCAGCCCTCCAGCCGCCAGCCGTCGCCGTGGAGCTTCGCCGCGGCGCGCAGCGCGAGGATCTCGGCGTGCGCGGTGGGGTCGCCGTCGGCCTCGCGTCGATTGGTGGCCCGGGCCAGTTCGCGGCCGTCCGGACCGAACACCACGGCCCCGATCGGGACGTCGTCGGCGGGCGTGTCCGCGGCGGCCGACAGCGCCGCCCGGATCTGCGTCAGCGCGGTCTCCGGCACCACCGGGTCAGATCCCGAGCGTGTCGAGCACCTGCGCCAGTTCGTCGCCGAAGCCCAGGCGCGCGGCGATCATGCCGAGCTGTTCGTCGGCGTACAGGTCGTTGTCGCCGACGATGATGCTCATGACACCGTCGGGCAGCCCGAGGTCGGCGAGCACCGCGAGGTCGCCCTCCTCCCACGGATCCACGTCGTCCACCTCGTCGGGGTCCAGGTCGGGCACATCCACGTGCAGCCGATCCAGCACGTCCTCGGCGACGTCGTAATCGAGGGCCGCGGTCGCGTCCGAGAGCAGCAGGCCGGCGCCGTTGGGCGCGGGGCGTACCACCACGAAGAACTCGTCGTCGACGTTCAAGAGCCCGAAAACCGCTCCGGCAGCGCGCAATTCGCGCAGCTGGAGTTCGGCGTCCTCGAGGCTGTCCAGCGCGCTGGAGTTCAGCGGGGTGACCTTCCAGCCGGCGTCCTCGCGGACCACCGCCACCGCATAACCCTCGATATCGGGATCGGAATCGTTCGTTCCAGCGGCAGCCATGCTGGCCACGGTAGCCGCTTTCGCACACTCTCCCAAGTCCGTTCGGTCCGCATGTGCCACGCTGATCAGGTGTCTTCTTCCACTGCGCGCCCGGTCTGCATTCTCGGTCTCGGACTGATCGGCGGTTCCCTGCTCCGCCGACTCGCCGACGACGGCCATCGTGCCTACGGATACAACCGATCGACGCCGACGGTGACCGAGGCGACCGCCGCCGGATACGACGCCACCGGAGACCTGTCCGCCGTGCTGGCGCGCGCCGCCGACGAGGACGCGATCGTCGTGCTGGCCACCCCGGTGCCCGCGTTGGCGGCCATGGTCGCCGCCGTCGCCGAGCACGCGCCGTCGTGCCTGTTGACCGATGTCGTCAGCGTGAAGACCGAGGTGGCGGCCGTGGTGGCCGCCGGCCATCCGGGCGCCCGGTACGTCGGCGGCCATCCGATGGCGGGCACCGCGCATTCGGGGTGGGCGGCCACCGATCCGGATCTGTTCGTCGGCGCTATGTGGATGGTGTCCACGCCCGACGACGTCGATCCGACGGACTGGCGGGCCGTGGCGGAGCTGGCGCACCGGGCGGGCGCCGTGGTGGTGCCCGCCGCCGACGACGCGCACGACCGCGCCGTGGCCGCGATCTCGCACAACCCGCACCTCACCGCGGCCGTCACCGCCGCGGTGGGCGCCGGGGAGAGCGGTCTGGCGTTGCGCTTGGCCGCGGGCAGCTTCCGCGACGGCACCCGGGTGGCCGGGACCGCGCCGGAACTGCAGCGCGCCATGCTCGAGGGCAACGCGATGGCCCTGTTGAACACGCTCAGCGAGACCATCGACCGCCTCGTCGCCGCGCGCGATCAGCTGCGCGACCACGGCAGCGTGGAGGTGCTGGTGGCCGACGGCCATCGGGCCCGTCGTCGTTACGAGGAGGTCGCCGCCGCGCAGGTGCCGATCACCGAGGTGACGATCGGCGCGGACGGCTGGGCCGCCGAACTGCGACGCCAAGCCCACCTGGGCCGCACCTGGCTGCCCGTCGACGGGAACTGAATCCCGTCCGGGGTCAGAGCCGGTCGGCGATCCCGGAGAAGCTGGTGATCAGGCCGAACTCGTCGACCGTCATGTCCCACGATCCGCGCGCTGAGCTCATGGTGACCGCGCCCTCGGCGGATCCCACCCGATCAAAGGTGTACGACTTCTCGATGAGGTCGACGCTGAACTCCGGCAGGCTCAGCTCCACCACCGGAACGTCGATCGCGGCCTGACCGCCGAGCAGGCCGTGGCGACGGATCACCGCGGACTTGAGGAACGGCGAGTGCCACAGGTCGACGGTGTCGGCGCCGGCGAAGTCGCTGCGCACGATGCTGTCCGGGGTCTGCACCATCCAGCGGCCGTCCATGTCACGGCTGATGTCGAGCGCGCTCTCCCCGCTCGCCTTGAGCATGCGGACCGAGAGTCGGCGCGTACTTCCGTTGTCGTTGGTGACGAACTCGTACGACACCGAGAACGCCTCGTGGTCGTCGGCAGCCGCGCTGATGATCCGCCCGTAGGCGCGGATACGGCGGCCGTTGATGTTCATGCGGACCTGCTCCAGGCTGTCCGCGTACACCGCGCGCCACGTGTGCATGGCCTTGACGTCGTTCGACGATTCACGAGGAGACACGGCTCTACGGTAACCCCTATCCGCTCTCACACGTGAGCAGGCGAACGCTCGTCGACGCCTCGATCTGCCCGGTCGCCACTTCCTCGCCGTCGATCGTGATCCGGCACGACGCCGCTTCGCCCTCCGGGACGAGCAGCGTGATGCGCGCCTGACCGTCGTAGGTGACGGTGGACTGGACCCACGGCCCGCCGGGCGCGTCGCCCACCGTCATCCGTCCGCGGCTGAGGAACACCACGGCGGTGGGCGACTCCGTGGTCACCTCGTACACGGTCGGCGCCATCGCTCCGGGCGCGCCCGGAGTGGTCCTCCGCGGCGTGCTCGGCGCGTTCGGGTCGACCGAGGGCCCGGGATCCTCGAGGTCGTCGAGGTAGGGGTCGTCGAGCGGCTGGGTCGCCGGCGGCACCGAGCGCTGGGCGAACTGGTTGTCGTCGTCGCGGGAGAAGAAGGTGAGCGCGGCGGCCAGAGCCAGGACGAAGACCAGCACCGCGGCGAGACCGCCGAGCATGCGCTTCTTCGGGTCCTGCGGGGGCTTCGGCGGGCTCGCCACCGGGGTCGGCGGTTCCACCGGCGGCGGGGTGACGGTCGGCGCCGCGGCCGGGGTGGGCGGCTGGTACTGATACTGCGGCGCACCGTCGGCGGTGAAGCCGAGCGGCGGATAGCTCTGCCCCCGCGCGACCGGCTGCCGATAGGGCGGCGCGGTCCGCGGAGCACGGGATGGCCGGGTCATGGCTTCCATTGTGCCGGTCGAGAGAAGGACGAACGCGCCCCCACCGTGAGATCGCACCGCGACGCGATTCATTTCGGGCGGGTTAGCGGTGGGCCGAACGGCGGACATGAAGAAAGCCCCTCACCATTGTGCTGGTGAGGGGCCTTTCTCAGTGCGCCCGTAGGGATTCGAACCTCAAACCTTCTGCTAGAAATCGCGGCTATCGGGGTCTATCTCGATAGTGCTCGGGAGATGCGCTCAGCAGCGGCGACGACCATTTCGAGCGGCACGTCGATAGACTGAGATACCCGGTGATATCCACCGAAAACGGTGACTATTCGGTGACCGGGGTCGAAACTCGCTGATCGCCCGTCAACTCCCGAGACGGACCGCTGCTGTCGTAACCTGTCTGTCAGTGGCGGATGAGAACATGCCAGAAACAGCGAGAAACTGACAGGAGGTGGCCCGGTGGGTGCCGATTACGCAGACGAACAACGGGTCGCCCTCGTGGCCCTCGTTCAGTCGCGGCCCGATGGCCTCTCCTACCCCGAGCTCACTGCCGAGGTCATCGAGGCCGGCGATGCCCTGACCGTGTGGGAGCAGCACTACCCGACCGGTCTGTTCGACAACGCCGACGCCGAGAAGCTGCTCGCCGAGGCGCGCCACACTCTGCGCGAGTGGGAGGCCGGGCCGTTCACGTTGCACACGCTGTTCGATGCCAGCTACCCCGAGCAGGTCCGATCGGTTCGACAGATGCCTCCGCTGCTGTTCACACAGGGCGAGGTCGTCGCCGCTGATCGCGCGGTATCGGTAGTCGGCTCGCGTCGAGCGAGTGCTCGCGGGCTGCAGTTTGCCGAGCGAGTCGCACAGTTACTCACCGACTACCAACTGACCGTCGTCGCCGGACTCGCCGAGGGCATCGACACCGCTGCCCACACCGCCGCGCTGCGTGCGGGGGGCCGGACGGTCGCGGTTCTTGGGAACGGCCTGGACTACTTCTACCCGCGATCGAACCGCGACCTGCAGGCCGAGATCGGGCGGCGCGGAATGCTGCTGTCGCAATTCGCTCCCGGCTTCGCGCCGACCAAGTGGTCCTTTCCTGCGCGCAACGCAGTGATGAGCGCGTACGGCATCGCGACCGTGATCGCCGAGGCCGGCGAGCACAGCGGCACGCGGATTCAGGCTCGCGAGGCTGTCGCGCATGGTCGTGCGGTGGTGCTGAGCGAGGCCGTTGCGCTGGCGACGTCGTGGGGAGCCGCGCTCGTGGGTCAGCCGGGCGTGCACGTCGCTCGGACACCTGACGAGGCGCTGCGTCATGTGGAGCAGATCGTCGAGCTCGACGACCGGGTCACGGAACTGTTGGCGTCCGTTGGTTGATGCGGCCACTGCGGCCACACTGGCTGCGGTTGTCAAAGGCAGGGTCGGCGGGTTCCTGCGGAATGTGTACGAGATCGGCCATGCGGGAACGTGCGACGTCTGCAGGGGACCGTCGGCTGGATCTGCCGTATGCGGGCAATGCAGCAATGCGCGCGCCGAACTCAATGGCCTCATGTGCGACCACACGTTGATGCTCACATACGCACAGGGCGACAACCGGCCGTACCTGCACCAATCTGCGCACCTGATGCAGACCTACAAGGCGACGCCGCCTGTGCAGCGCTCGGTCGACGACCTACGCCTGATAGTCAACATCGGCACGCTTCTGCACGGTGACTGCATTCGGCAGGAACTGGGGCACCTGTGGGACTCGGTCACATACGTTCCATCGTCACGCGGGCGCCAGGGCGATCATCCCGTTCAGCAACTCGCCACCGCAGTCAGACAGGTCGTCGACCCGGCTGCCGTTCAGCGGTTCCTGCTCGACCTTGGTCCCGGCTACGTCCCTGGGTGTACGCGAGTCCGACGGGCAGACCGCTTCGCGGTCTCCGACGAGTGGCAGGGTGCGGTCCGCGGTAAACACGTCCTCGTTGTCGATGACACATGGACAACGGGCGCGAGTATTCAGTCGGCAGCCGCCGCGTTGAAACTCGCAGGCGCAGAGAGCGTTACAGGCCTGTGTGCTGCTCGATGGTTGAAGTGGAGTTGGCCCGATCATGCCGCGTTGCTGGGGATGTGCACGTCGGACTACGACGCGCTGCGGTGCATGGTGCGCGAGGGCCGCTGCCTGGTGGGTCGCCAGCCATGAGGTGTCTGACGATGATGATTCGCGTGTACGGGCACGTCGACGGTGACGCGTCGACGCGGGCTGATGCATCGCTGTTCGGGCAGGCGGCGAGCGAATGACCGAACCTGAGCCGACGAGTATGAACGGCGAGATCGGCATCGTGTTCGTCGTGCAGAGCAGGGTGACGGGCATCCTGAGTGGGGCGTGGAATATCCGGTCTCACCGCACGTCGTTCTACCTGTCGCCGCTCGGCGTTGGCGCGACTCCGCTCAAGCTCAGCTTGCACGGTGCCGACGACAGGCCGCACACGAGCGAACCAGGGTTCAAGCTCGACGTCGTGCGCGAGAACCTTGGGCGGGCAGCCGAACAGGGCTCACGAATCATCGACGTCAGCGGCTACCTGCCGCAGTGGTTCACCGGTCGCGAGGTTGCGCCGGGCGTACGGCATGTCCTGCGGTTCATGTATCGGCCCGCGATGTTCGTCGGGGGAACCCCATCGGCACCGATGCCGGAGCCAGCGGCGTCGGCGACGATTCACTCACGGTTCGCGGCACCTGTGGACGACGAGGTCGTGTATCTCGATGTGTGCGTGAGTCAACGGAAACCGTTCTGGGAGAACGTCGACGAGACCCGAGCGGCAGACGCCGGCATTGGGCCGATCGTGAACACGAATCGCGAGTACCTGACCGTTATCGCTCGCAAGGTGCCCTACCGCGAAGAACTCGACCCGTTCAGCGGCGACTACCAGCCGCTCGACGACCACGATCCCGATGCCGACGGGCCAGTGCGCCGCGTTGAGGCGTTCCGCCACGACGCACACGGTGTCATGTGGATTACCGAGGTGCTGATGCCCGAGCGTGTGATCGACGACCCGGCGAACGCGTACAAGCTGCCACCGAAACGGTCGTGACCACGGTGTCCGAGCGCGAGGACGCCGCTGACCGTTTCCGGCGACTGCTGTCGAGTCACATCGGCTTCCTCAAGCGGTCCTGCTGGCTGTTCGACCAGGGCCACGAGGACGAGGCGCTGCGCATCGCGACCTCGCTGCGCGTGTTGTTCCACGACACTGGCACGCGACGTCGCTGCTCACACACCTCGGGATGAACGGACCCGAGGCGCTGATGCTCGGCACCGAACACAATCGGCACGGTCCCGACTGGTGGATGGACTTCTTTGTCGTGCACCTGGACCTCAACGGGCCGGAGCCGGTGCGCGTGAGCGCGGCCCGTGCGCAGCGGTACACCGCGCGACCAGTCGCCGACTGGTGGTCGGGTGAGACGTTGTTCTCCTACGACGGCACTGGCTACACGCGGCGGGCTGTCGTGCGGGCCATGACCGACCACGACGGCGGCGCGCACGTCGACGCCGTCCTGGCCGGGTTCTACGAATCGCTGATGCGGCACGGTGAGGGCTTGTCGATCGTCGCCGAGTTCGAGCGGCTGGGCGCGGCACCATTCGAGAACGGGGTGCCGCAGTACGCCGGCAACGCTCACCTCGCGTTGATGCGGCAGCTTGCGCACGATGTTCTGGCGACGGTGAGCTATTTCGCGTGGCCGGTGCAGGATTCACCGATCGTGCCGTGGACGACCCGCTACCCGACCAAGGCGAACGCCACGATGACACCGCACCCCGACGAGTGAAGGTGACACGCCCTCGGCACACCGCGCTGATCGGTGGTCGCGTCGGTCGAGCGCGAGGCGTCACTGACCGATGCGGCTGCGCAACTCGGGCACTCGGGCACCGAGGTCACGACTCGGCATTACGTGCAGCGGGCACAGGTCGCACCGGACCTCTCGGGCATCCTTGATCTGCTCGCCCCGACACCCTCCGAGAGGGACTGACGTCGACGAAAACAGTGACTATTCGGTGACATCGGTCGCCTCGACTCCGTGAAGTAGAAACACCCCGCACCTGTTTGCGCAGGTGGCGGGGTGTTTCTGTGGTGCGCCCGTAGGGATTCGAACCCCAAACCTTCTGATCCGTAGTCAGATGCTCTATCCGTTGAGCTACGGGCGCGTATACGCAGAACGAGTGTACTAGGTAGACCTGCTCTGACGCTATTCGGTTGTCCGGGCTAGCCCGGTCAGCGGAGACGAGAGGATTTGAACCTCCGGTCCCTTTTTCAAGAGACAACTCATTAGCAGTGAGTCCCATTCGGCCGCTCTGGCACGTCTCCTGGTCTCAAGCCCTTCCGGACTCGCTCGCCTTGCAAGACACTACACACGGCCCCGACGCAGAGGCAAATCGCCTGGACCCGACGTGAATCGACGCGGTTCCACGGCCTACATTCAATACTTGTGACGCTGCGCATCCGCCCCGATCTCGACTCGCTGCCCGCCTACGTGCCGGGCAAGACCTTCCCCGGAGCTCTGAAGCTCGCGAGTAACGAGGTGACCGAGCCGCCCCTGCCCGCTGTAGTGGAGGCCATCGCCGCCGCGGCCGCCGGGATCAACCGCTACCCGGACAACGGCGCAGTGGCGCTCACCGAGGCACTGGCCGCGAAGCTGGGGGTCACGACGAGCGAGATCCAGACCGGTGACGGCTCGGTGACGCTCTGCCAGAACCTGATCACCATCACCAGCGGGCCGGGCGACGAGGTGCTGTTCGGCTGGCGCAGCTTCGAGACCTATCCGTTGGCCACTCGGGTGGCCGGCGCGACGCCGGTGCAGGTGCCGTTGACCGGCGACGCCGTGCACGACCTCGAGGCGATGGCCGCGGCGGTCACCGACCGCACCCGCCTGATCTTCGTGTGCAACCCGAACAACCCGACCGGCACCGTCGTGTCGGCGGAGGCGCTGCGGTCCTTCCTGCAGCGGGTGCCGAGCGATCTCATCGTCGCCCTCGACGAGGCCTACATCGAATACGTGCGTCCCGATGCGGCGCACGCCGTCGACGCTCTGGCCCTGCGCCGCGAGTTCCCCAACCTGGTGGTGCTGCGCACCTTCTCGAAGGCGTATGGCTTGGCCGGGTTGCGCGTCGGTTACGCCGTCGCCGACCCCGAAGTGGTGGCCGCCCTCAGCAAGGTGCACGTGCCGTTCTCGGTCAACAGCCTCGCGCAGGCGGCCGCGATCGCCGCGCTCGGCGCTCAGGACCAGTTGTTGGCGCGCACCGACGCGGTGGCCGTCGAACGGGCACGGGTGAGCGACGAACTGCGCGCCCTCGGGTACCCGGTGAGCGAGTCGCAGGCCAATTTCGTCTGGCTGGCATTGGGCGACGACGCCGCGGCGTTCGCGACCGCGGCCATCGAGGCCGGCGTGGTGGTGCGCCCGTTCGCCGGCGAAGGCGTCCGGGTCACCGTCACGGTGTCCGACGAGAACGACGCCTTCCTGGCGTTCGCGCGGTCCTGGAAGGCCTGATCAGGCGATGGCCGGACCCAGCGTCGCCCAGGCGTTGGGCAGGTCGCGCTTCCAGTAGTCCCAGCTGTGGGTGCCGATCAGTCGGAAGCCGGGCGTGAAGTTGATACCCGCCGACGACAGCTGGGTCGCGAACTGCAGCGAGCAGCGGTACGCGCCCACCTCGAGCGCCGATCCGGCGGCGATCTGCGCGTCGGCCGGCCCCTCCTTCGGGTCCCGCTTCGCGGTGAGGTCCAGCGGTCCGACGGCGCCGGAACCGGCACTGAGGAACAGCGCCTTGCCGCGGAGAGCTTCCAGACGCAGCGACGGGTCGTGCGCCTTCCACTGCTTGCTGCCGGTGCGACCCCACATGTTGTCGGCATTGCCGCCGCCCTTGGCGACGGTGGTCCGCACGTACGCCTCGTTGGCCGGCTCGGACACCGGCGGGCAACCGCTCAGCGAGGCGACGCCGCGGTACAGCTCCGGGTGCCGGGAAGCCAGCGCAAAGGCCGACTGACCGCCCATCGACAGGCCCATGACCGCGTTGCGGCCGTTGGAGCCGAACTGCGCGGCGATCACCTTGGGCAGTTCTTCGGTCAGGAAGGTCTCCCACTGAGGCTTCCCGAGCTCGCCGTCCTTGCGAATCCAGTTGGTATAGAAGGAGCCCGCGCCACCGGCCGGGAGCACGACGTTCACGTTGCGGCCGGCGAAGAACTGGCCGGCCCCGCCCTTGGTGATCCAGTCGCTGACCTTCTCACCGGCGTCGGCGCCGTCGAGCATGTAGAGGGTGCCGCGGGGGGCCGCGCCGCCCGGCGAGAGCACGGTCACCGGCACGGTGCCGTTCATGGCTTCGCTCTTGATCTCGAGATCGGTGCGGTGTATGCCGCGCTGCTTCTTCTCCACCACGTGCGCCCCGTTCGGTGCCGCCTTGGCCGGCGCGGCCGCGATCATCGGAGCCAGCAGGGCAGCCGTGGTGAAGGCGGTCAGGGCGAATCTACGAGACGGCTTGCGCATGGTCGCCAAAGATACCGTCCGCAAGTATCGGCGGGGTAAAGCGAGACTTATCTCTCCCTGAGAATCGTCGATCCGACGGGGCATAAACTGCGCCCATGACCGACACCGCCTCGCAGTTCGCCTTCGTCGCCCACATCCCCGTGCGCTGGTCGGACGCCGATGCCTTCGGCCACATCAATCACGCCCGCATGGTGACGCTGATGGAGGAAGCACGCATCCAGTGGCTGCTGAGCGCTGGCGAGGAGTACGCGCCGCTGATCAAGAGCGCGATGATCGTGCACGTGGAGATCCGCTATCAGGCGCAGCTCCGGCATCACGACAGCCCGCTGTCGATCGGCATGTGGATCAAGGGACATCGGTCCGTCGACTTCACCATCGGTTACGAGATCCGCGGCGCCGAGGCCGCGCTCGACTCGCGTCCGGCCTGCGTGGCCAGCACGCAGATGGCGGTGGTCGACATCGAGGCGCACACCCTGCGGCGGCTCACCGACGTGGAGAAGGGCTATCTCACGAGCTGGGGTCGTCCCGAAGCCTGAACGCCCCGGGTGCCGACCGCGGCTACGACGGGCCGGGTTCGTAGCGTTCGGGCAGTTCCATCGGCGCCTGGTGCGGCGCGATGCGGGCGATGTTGCCCTGCAGCACGTCCCGGTAGATGCGCAGCTGTTCCTCGCCGGCGCGCACCTGCTCGGAGAGGCGGCGGGTGTTGTCGGCCGAGAGTTCGCGGTCGCCGGAGCGCGCAACGAGGTGATCGATGCGGGCGTCGAGGGTCGACGTGCGGTCGTACTCGTCGAGGATCCGCAGTTCCGCGGATGCCGATTCCACGGTCTGCGCGATCTCGACGAGCGCCTGCACGCGGGAGAGCAATTCGGTCCACACCGGGCGCAGCGCGGCCTCGCGCTGATCCAGGTGCTCGACGAAACCGCGGTCGTAGCCGCCGCTGGCCCGCGCCTGATCCAGATCGACGCGCAGGGTGCGCAGCGTGACGACGTCGGCGGCGATCTCGGCCAGTTCGGCGTGCAGGTTCACGGCCGAGCGCTGGAGTTCGAAGAAGTCCGACCGCCACGCAGGGCTGTGCTGAATGCGGTCGTAGAAGTGGCCGGCGACGAACTGCAAGGCCTCGTAGCCATCGCTGAAGTCGGCACCGCCACGGCCGGACGGCGCCGGCTTCCCGTCGCTGCCGAGGGCTTCGTTGATCCACTCCTCCACGTTCTGCGCGGCGTTGCGACCGGCGAGCGAGCCGACGAAACCGGCGATCCGATCCACGGCGGCGCTCCCGGCTCGGCGCACGCCACCGCCGACCGGCAGGTTGGCGACCGGGGTGTAGAGCACACCGGTGAAGAGCTTTTCGCGCTCGTCGATCTCCAGGTAGAGGTTCTCGCGGCGTTCACGACGAATGGCGCGCGTGCTGGTGGCGAAGACGCCCTTGCCGCCGACCACCACGCGGCGCGCGTCCTCGCGCCGACGGGTCATGCCGGAAAGGCGAGTGCGGAGGACGGTCGCCACCACGTTCGGGATCATCCCGGTGGCGAGTTGCTGTTCGAGGTGCCCGATCGCGTGCTGCAGTCGTCGCAGTTCGCCGTACGACCCGCTCAGCCGCGGCAGCGGGAGGCCCATCGACATCCGACGCACCACCAGGGCGCGCCCACCGGGCGACAGGTGCCCCGAGGCGATCAGGAGGGCGGCGTCGTCGGACAGCGGCGGCGGATCCCCCGGCAACCGCGCTTCCTGCGCCCATCGCCGCAGATCGGCCATGGTCACGGGCACGCTTGCAGAGTTCATGGAGTCATCCTACCGACGCGTCCGACGCGGCACCGATGCGCGAGTTCCGGTCGCGGGCCCAGAACCGGGCACGGGCGCGGGCGTCGGGGGTGGCCACCAGCAGGTGCAGCAGCCACGCGATCGGCGTCGCGACCGCCACCGTGGTCAGGAAGGCCAGCGCGGTGGAGCCGGTGAAGATCGGATAGTCGAGCCAACCCATCACGAACTCCAGCACGATCACGTGGACCAGGAAGAACTCGTAGGAGATCTCGCCGAACCACACCACCGGACGCGACCCGAGCAGTCGACGCCAGGGGTCGGGGGCGTCGTCGGACCCCAGCCCGACGGCCAGCGGTCCGATCAGCCCCAAGGCCACCACGAGATAGAGGAAGTGTTTGACGATGGTCTGTCCGGCCTCGTCGGGGATGATGGTCGGCCCGCCGGCGAACGCGCCCGCCGAGACCAGGAAGGCGACGACGGCGATCGGCACCGACACCCGCCAGTCCCACCGGCGCACCAGCTCCACCAACACCGCCAGGGCCATGCCGCCGACGAACCAGCTCGCGAAGGCGGGCGGCCACAGGCGCGCGGTCGGATCGGCGTCGGGCATGCCGTGCACCGCGATGGTCCACACCGGCGAGATCAGCGCGAGCACGCCGAGACTGACCAGGAGCAGGTCCGGGCGCCAACGACGCTTGCAGACCAGCACGGCGATCGGCCAGGCCAGCAGCGGCAGCACCACGTAGAAGGCCATCTCGGCGGCCATGCTCCACATCTGGCTCAGTCCGGTCCGCAGGTGCCCGAAGCCATAGACCTGCGTGAACGTCATGTTGCGGAGAAAGCTTCCCCAACCGTGGCCCGTCTGGCCGGGGTCTTCACGCACGAGGAAGATCAGATACACCGCGATCACGGTGATCCAGTACGCGGGCACCACTCGACGAAACCGGTGCCAGGCGTATCGACTCGTCGACGGCAACACCGCGTCGCCCGACACCTGCGCCCGTCCCGCCGACTGCGTATGTCCCGCCGGTTGAGCTTGTCGAAGCCCCCGCACCCACGGCCGGAACAGCAGGAAGCCCGACAGCACGAAGAAGATCGCGACCCCGATCTCGAACCGCGCGAAGAAGCGGCCCTCGAGGTCGTCGGTGTAGCGCCCGGTCCAGAACGCGGCGTGGGTCAGGCAGACCGCCAGGGCCGCCAACGCACGGATCCCGGTCAACGGTGCCGAGCGCGAGGACTTCACTGCCCCATCATGACGCAGCCATGCCGGGGCTACACATCCACCGCCGGCGCCCGACCCTTCCGACGACCGTGCCACCCTTCACGATCGAAAGGGTGGCACGGTACTCACGGGCAACGACGACGCGATGGAGGCATTGCCCGGCGAGCGGTCAAGCCTGCGGCCAGGCCGTCAAAACCAGACTTTTCGTCCAGCGACGGGACGGCCCAGCGCCCCCGCGATCCACAGGACCGCTCCGATGACCACCAGCGCGACACCGATATACGTCAGGATCGCGAGCGAGAACACCCAGCCCAGAATCAGAAGAATCACTCCGAGAAGAATCATCGATTTTTCCTTTCACCTCGACCCTCAGGTCTGTTGTCGGTCATTCACTCGGTTCGGGGATTCGAACGTTGCAGTCGTCCACCTTCGGGTTGACACCGGCGTAGTTGAGCGGCCCGGTGACGATCGTCAACGCGATGGTCCCGGCCGTCGCGCAGTTGGCGTCCGAACTCTTGAAGTAATCGCGCTGCACGGCCGCGACCACACCGATCACGAGCCAAATGAGGACGATCACGCCGATGATTCCGCTACTGCGCCTTCCCATGGTCTTCGCCGCCTTCCGGTTAATCACCTGTGTGAAACTCGGGTGTACCCACACTGAGCGTCCGCTAAACAAGAGTGAAGGAAACAGGACTGGAGGGACAGGCAGCGTGGAGGTTCGACAAGCGCAACCGGTGACGGCGGTCAGCGGCCGGTGCGGCGTCGACCTTTCGAGGCCTGCGAGCGGCCGGACGACTTGCCGCCCTTCGCCAGGCGCGGGGGCACTTTGCCGGAGGCCTCCAACGACGCACGCCGGGCCGCGGCCTTCTCCTTGGCCGAGCGCTTCGGCGTGGGTTCGCTCTGACCGCGCGACGAACCGGGACGACGACCGCGGACGACGCCGATGAACTCCTCCACCAGTTCCGGCGTCGGTGCGTCGCCCGCCGCGGCGACCCACAGCAGTCCGACGGAGGCCACCGCTCCGTCGGCCAGCGGGCGGTAGGTCAGGTCGCGCCGATGATGCAGCCGCGCCAAAGACATCGGCACCACCAGCACGCCCAACCCGGCGGCCACCAACTCCACGGCGGCCGCTGTAGTCTCCGGGCGATGCTCGATCACCGTGCCGGGGTTGCCGGTCCAGCCCAGGACATCGTCGTCGGGCAGCAGGTACTGCTCGCCCGCCAGATCGGCGACCGCCACCTCATCGACCGCGGTGAACACGTGATCCTTGGGCACCACCGCGACGGGCACCTCGTCGTACAGGCGGATCACCGACAGTCCGTCCACCTCGCCGACGTCGGGGCGGGCCAATGCCGCGTCGACCAGACCCGCGCGCAACCGGCGGGCCACGTCGGCCGCCGGGCAGTCCACCAACTCAACGGAGACGCCGGGTCGTCGTTCCTCGAACACCCGCACCCACTTGGCCGGCATCACGCCGGGAACATACGCGAGCCGGAAGACCTGCGCGCTCTCTTCTGCCGTCACCGGCCTACCGTCCCGCCTGCTCCGCCCGGCCCGATTCGGCCAGGTCGCACCACGATTATTGCCGAGGTCACACTCTGAATGCAGAATCGAAGGTATAGCTCAAGGTCGAGTTGAACCGAATCGCCCGCGCAGGTCGCCGCGGGCCGCAACCGGAGGCGCCATGGCAGAAGCCGCGATGTCGCACATCCGCCGTGCCTACGAACAGCTCCTCGCCTCCGGTGAACCGCCGGCCGAAGCCGTCCGCACCATGGTGGCCGACTCGTGGCTTCGCTCCGTGCAACGCGGCATCGACCCCGTCGACGCCGAGCCGACCGCCTCCATACTCACCCCGACCGACTTCGAGGAGTACCGCAAGACGCATCGGCTCACCGCGATCCGCGAACTGGTGCAGTCCCTGATGCTCGACGACATCGCCGACTCCGGCGTGGTGGTGGCCCTCGCCGACAGCGAGGGGCGGCTGCTCTGGATCGAGGGAGACAGCGCCGCACGCGACCGCGCCGCCGCCATCAACTTCGTCGAAGGCTCGCTGTGGAGCGAGGACGCGGTCGGCACCAACGCCCCCGGCCTGGCCCTGTCGTTGGGCCGCGGCGTGCAGATCCTCGGCCCGGAACACTTCGCCAGCTCAGTGCAGGACTGGAACTGCGCCGCCGCCCCCGTGCACGACCCGCTGACCGGCGAACTCCTCGGCGTGATCGACGTGACCGGCGGCTCCGCGGCCGCCGCCCCGTTCGCACTCGCGGCGGTGCGATCGGTGGTGGCCGCCGTGGAACGCGAGCTACGGTTCGCCGGACGGCCCACCCTGCCGAACGGCGCCGTCGACCTGGCCCGAGCAGCCATGCGCCCGTCCACGACCACCGCCACCGTCGTTCCCGAGACGGCCGGCAACCGACTCACCGTGCTCACCGCTCCCACCTGGACCCCGGCGACCGGACTCCACGTGCCACTCTCGCCGCGACACGCGGAGATCCTGCTGCTGCTCAGCACCCATCCGGAAGGCCTGGGCACCGAGCAACTGGCCATGCTGCTGTCCGACGGCGATCTCGGCGCGGTGACCGTGCGCGCGGAGATCTCCCGGCTGCGGCGCGACCTCGGCGACCTGATCGCCGCCCGCCCCTACCGGCTCACCGTCGACCTGCAGTCCGACTACGGCACCGTCCGCGAACTCCTCGCCCGCGGCGCACTCGCCGAGGCGATCACCGCACTCGGCCGCGGCGGGCTGCTGGCCGAGTCGACGGCGCCCGGCGTCGTCGAACTCTTCGAAGACCTGCGCGAAGACCTCCGCTCGCGCGTGGTGACCACCGGCGATCCGGCGGTGCTGACCGCGTGGACGTCGTCGCCGCACGGCCGCGACGACACCGAGGCCTGGCAGGCCCTGGCGCAGGCCCTCCCGGCGGGCGGTGCCGAACGGGCCGTGGCCACCGGCCGTCTACGGCTGCTGGATCGTCGCCTCGGACTCGGCTGACCCGGCGCGTCGTTGCAGGTGGGAACCTAATCGCCACGGTTGCAACGTGACTGCAACCACGTAGCATCTACTGTGTGTTCCAGATCACCAACCGCAGGTGACTTGATCGCCAAGCCACCCCACGCACAAAGGAGTTCGCGATGACTGTTTTCGCCAAGCCCGGTACCGACGGCTCGCTGATGAGCTACCAGTCCCGCTACGACAATTTCATCGGCGGAGCGTGGGTCCCGCCGGTCAAGGGCCAGTATTTTGAGAACCCGTCGCCCATCGACGGCAAGGTCTTCTGCGAGGTGGCCCGCTCCACCGCTGAGGACATCGACCTGGCACTGGACGCCGCGCACGCCGCCGCTCCCGCCTGGGGCAAGACCACCGTCGCCGCCCGCGCCCAGGTCCTGAACAAGATCGCCGACACCATGGAGGCGAACCTGGAGGCCATCGCGGTGGCCGAGAGCTGGGAGAACGGCAAGGCGGTCCGCGAGACCCTGGCCGCCGACATCCCGCTGGCCATCGACCACTTCCGCTACTTCGCCGGTGTGATCCGCGCGCAGGAAGGCGGCATCTCCGAGATCGACAACGACACCGTCGCCTACCACTTCCAGGAGCCGCTGGGCGTCGTCGGCCAGATCATCCCCTGGAACTTCCCGATCCTGATGGCCGTCTGGAAGCTGGCCCCGGCGCTGGCCGCGGGCAACTGCGTGGTCCTCAAGCCGGCCGAGCAGACCCCGGCGTCGATCCTCTACCTGATGAGCCTGCTCACCGACGTCCTCCCGGCCGGCGTGATCAACGTGGTCAACGGCTTCGGCGTCGAGGCCGGCAAGCCGCTGGCGTCCAGCAACCGGATCCGCAAGATCGCCTTCACCGGTGAGACCACCACCGGTCGCCTGATCTCGCAGTACGCCTCCGAGAACCTGATCCCGGTGACCCTGGAACTGGGCGGCAAGAGCCCGAACATGTTCTTCGACGACGTGATGAGCGCCGAGGACGGCTTCCTCGAGCGCGCCCTCGAAGGCTTCGCGATGTTCGCCCTCAACCAGGGCGAGGTCTGCACCTGCCCGAGCCGCGCCCTGATTCAGGAAGGCATCTACGACGCGTTCCTGGAGAAGGCCGTCGACCGCGTCTCCAAGATCAAGATGGGCAACCCCCTCGACACCGAGACCATGATGGGCGCCCAGGCGTCGAACGATCAGTACGTGAAGATCCAGTCGTACCTGACCATCGGTCGCGACGAGGGCGCCGAGGTGCTCATCGGCGGCGAGGCCGCAGATCTCGGCGGCGACCTGTCGGGCGGCTTCTACATCAAGCCGACCGTCTTCCGCGGCAACAACGACATGCGCATCTTCCAGGAGGAGATCTTCGGTCCGGTGCTCGCGGTGACCAGCTTCCGCGACTACGAGGACGGCATCCGGATCGCCAACGACACCCTGTACGGCCTCGGCGCCGGCGTGTGGAGCCGTAACGGCACCGTCGCCTACCGCGCCGGCCGCGACATCCAGGCCGGTCGTGTGTGGACCAACACCTACCACGACTACCCGGCGCACGCGGCCTTCGGCGGCTACAAGCAGTCCGGTATCGGCCGCGAGAACCACCTGATGATGCTCTCGCACTACCAGCAGACCAAGGCCCTCCTGGTCGGCTACTCGGGTCAGCCGAAGGGCTTCTTCTAAGCCTTCCGCTTCACCCCCTCTGCGCCCCGCGGTGCAGTCCCCAGCAACGCGCCCCGGAGGTGGTTACCTCCGGGGCGCGTTATCCATTTTTTGCGAGCGAATCGAATGAGTGAAGCGAGAGGGAGATCGACGATGAGCGAGAACTCTGCACCCGACCGGGTGGTGGCCACCGAAGCGGCCACGGAGCTGCTGACCAAGCTCACCGAGCTGCACGGCGGGCTGATGATGCACCAGTCGGGCGGCTGCTGCGACGGTTCGGCCCCGATGTGTTACCCGGTGGGCGAATACCGCATCGGCCAGCGTGACGTCCTCGTCGGCGAACTGGACCTGCCCGATCCACTGCCGACGGTGCGCGTGTGGATCAACGGCGACCAGTTCGAGCTGTGGAAGCACACCCAGCTGATCCTCGACGTGGTGCCCGGCCGCGGCGCCGGCTTCTCGCTGGAAGCACCCGAGGGAGTCCGGTTCCTGTCCCGGTCGCGGGCGTTCTCCGACGACGAGAACACGGCCCTCGCCGCCGATCCGCCGCGCACCGGCGCCGACCTGGCGGTGTGATCCGCGAGGTCGGGCCGGGTCGTCCTACTCCGCGAGCATCGGGAAGGTCCAGGTTCCGTCGGCGATCTCCGGCCGAGGGCGGTACAGCCGCACCAGGTAGTTCCAGCCCTCGGTCACCGGGATGGCGTTGGGCACGTCGACCGGGTAGTCGCCGAACCGGACGGTGACGCTGCCGTCGTCGTTGCGGACGCCGGTGATGTTGTTGACCGTGTACGCGCCGCGCTCGTTCGGCTCGAAGAAGCCGTCAGCGTTGTAGACCGAGATCGACCAGAAGCCGTCGACCGGGACGTCGGCGCCGACGGTCAGCTCGTACTTGCCCTGCGGCAGGCGGGGATCAACGCCGATGTAGACGGCCTCGCTCACCGGCAGTCCGCCCCAACCGGCGGCGGTGCCGATGAGGCGGCGGATCGGATCCACTTGATCGCGGGTGCCGAACGCGCCGTCGAAATTAGTCATGTTGCGGGCCAGATCCAGCAGCGAACGACGGGTCTCGTCGAGGGTCGGCGCGTCGTAGTCGGGCAGTTCGAACGGCACCGACGACCCCGCCGTCACCGCGAGCTGATCCTGCAGCGCCGCCACCGCGGCGAGGTCGGCGGGGTCGGCCGGATCCACCAGGATGCGCACCGCCACCGCCACGTACCGGGTGCCGAACTTCTCCCGGGTCAGCTCGTAGGTCCCGGCGTCGTGGAAGATCTCGTTGATGAAGTGGTCCTCGTTGACCACCATCGCCGACAGGTACCGCTCCCCGTGCTCGGGGAGCGTCAGCGTCGCGCCTTCGCGCAGGTCGACGACGGCGAAGCTGTACAGGGTGTCGCGGTTGAGGCGGATCACCAGCTGGTGCGCGATGTCGGCGGGTTCGCGCTCATGACTGAACCGATTGACACCGCCCGACTTACGCTGCAGGTCGGCCAACATGCGACCGGTCTCGGCGCGCACGAAATTGTCGACGTTCACACGAATGCTCATGGTCAGATCTTGGCACGACGCCGACCACCCGACCACTGGACTCGGCGTCAGTAGTCGGCGGCCGGATCGACGACGGACAGCAACTCCTCGCCGGCGATGAATCGTCGGACGTTCTCGGCGAGCCACGGCGCCATCTCCCGGGTCAGTCCGGGGGCCGGATTGGCGATGTGCGGTGTGAGGATCAGGTTGGGATAGCTGTACAGCGGATCGTCGTCGGCCGGTGGCTCCGGATCGGTCACGTCGAGCGCGGCCCCGGCGATGGTGCCCGCACGCAGCGCTCGCCCGAGCGCCTCCTGATCGATCAGCGAACCGCGGGCCACGTTCACCACCCAACTGTGCGGCTTCAGCAGGGCCAGCGTGCGGTCGTTGAGCAGGTGGCGGGTGGCCGCAGTCGACGGTGCCGCCAGCACCACGTGATCGGTGTCGGTCAGGACCTGCTCGGTGTATTCGGCGGACACGGTCCGATCGGCGCCCTCCACCGGGCGGCCGGAGCGGTTCACCGCGATTACCGTCGCGCCGCACGCCCGCAGTCGTGGGGCCAGTTCCCGGCCGATACCGCCCGCGCCGATGATCGCCACCGTCGCGCCGCGCAGGGTGCGGACCCTGGGCGGGATCACGTCGTCGTTCCAGCCCAGCAGCACGCTGGCGGGGATCTGCCGCAGGCCCGCCAGCAGCAGCGCGAGGGCGTGTTCGGCACAACCCGCGGCATAGAAGCCTGAGGCGTTGGTCCAGCGGCGCCGGTCGTCGAGCACGCCCGCATCCTTGAAGCCTTCGATCCCGGCGGTCTTGAGGGCCACCCACTCGATCGTGTCGGGCAGCGTCGGGAAGTCGGCCGGCGGCCCGATCCACACGAGAGCACGCGCCTCGCTCAGCGGCACGACGACGCCTCCGCCCGCTTCGACCGCGGCGACGAGATGCCGATCCTGTTCGGGCTCGATCGCGACGGGCAGTGGGACGGAGGCGTCAGAGCTCATGGCTCAGGTGTACGCGAGAAGTCAGCCGACCAGCAACGCTCCGGCCAGACCCAGACCGACGACCCAGGTGGTGCCGATCGCGCCGAGCACGAACGGGCGGGGTCCGACGGCGCGCAGCGCGCTGATCCGGACGCCGGTACCGAGGGCGAACATCGCCGCGCTCAGCAGCGCCACCTGGACGTGGCCGGCCACCTGCAGCACGCCGTCGGGCACCACGCCCACCGAGCGCAGGGTGACGCAGGCGAGGAAGCCGAGAACGAACACCGGCACCAGCGGCGGGCGCTGGCCTGCCGGGGCGTGGCGCCGCTGGCGCAGGCTGATCACGGCCATCACCGGGGCGAGCATGAGGACGCGGCCGAGCTTGACCACCACGGCGACGGCCAGTGCGCCCGAGCCGATCATGCCGCCGGCCGCCACCACCTGCGCGACCTCGTGAATGGACGCTCCGGCCCAGATGCCGCCGATCTCCGGGCCGAGGGACAGGAAGTGCACGGCCAGCGGAAGCAGACCGAGGAGCATGGTGCCGAAGACCACGACGGTGCCGATCGCGGTGGCGACGTCCTCGTCGTCGGCGTCGATCACCCCGTCGACGGCGGCCACGGCCGCCGCACCGCAGATGGAGGTGCCACACGCGATGAGCAGTCGTTGCGCGGGACTCAGGCCCAGCTTGGCGCCCACCCAGAGAATGCCGCCGATACCGAAGACCACCACGCACACGATCACCGCGATCACGCCGGCGCCGAGGCCGAGGATGTCACCGAAGACCAACTGGAGGCCGAGCAGCGCGATGCCGATGCGCAGCAGCGGCCGCGACGCGATCGCCATACCGGGGGCGTAGCGCGGGCCGAGCGGCGCGATGTTCGTCGCGATCGCGCCGAGCACGATCGCGATGAGCAGCGGGCTGACCATCGGGAGCCACCAGTTCACGGCCATCGCTACAGCGGTGGCGAGGGCGCAGACGAGCAGTCCGGGCACCGGTCCGGTCGCGGGCGGCGACGGCGGTGCTTGCTGCACGGATTCGAGTTGGCGGGTCATGGTTTCCAGGTTCGCCCGTATTGTCGTCGTGCAGAAGCCCCCGCTTCCGCATGGGGACATATCGAATTGATCTATCTCCATCGGCGCATAGGCATGCCGAGTAGTCTCGCGATCGTGCGTCCCGGCTCGCTCGACCTCACCGCGCTGGAGTTGCTCGTCGGCGTCGACGACCACGGCAGCCTCAGCGCTGCTGCGCGCGATCTGCATATGGCGCAGCCGAATGCGAGCCGTGCGATCGGCCGCCTGGAACGACAGCTCGACGTCGTCCTCCTCGAGCGCACCACCAGCGGTTCCCGTCTGACCGCCGAGGGCACCGTGCTGGTGCACTGGGCGCGCGAAACCTTGACCGGGGCACGACAATTCCTCGACGTCGCCGACGGCCTGCGCGACGACCGGAACGCCGAACTGACCGTCGCCGCCTCACTGTCGGTGGCCGAACACCTGATACCGCGCTGGCTCGGCGCGTTCCGCGCCGACCATCCGGAGACCACGGTGCACCTGAAGGTACAGAACTCCGCCGGGGTACTGGAACTGCTCGGCGCCGGTGGCTGCGATGTGGGCTTCATCGAGACCCCGAGCCTCCCCAAGGGCGTCTACAGCGCGGTCGTGGCCCGCGACCGCCTGGTGGTGATCGTCGCGCCGGACCATCCGTGGGCACGACGACGCCAACCCCTCTCGGTGTCCGAACTGGCCGGGACCCCGCTGCTGGTCCGCGAACCCGGCTCCGGCACCCGCGACACGCTCGACGCCGCGCTCGAAGGACACACCCGCGCCGCACCGCTCCTCGAACTGGGCAGCAGTGCCGCCCTCACCACCGCGGTGGCCGACGGCGTCGGCCCCGCGGTGCTCAGCACTCTCGCCGTCGACGGCGCCGTACGCGCCGGCGCGGTACAGATCGTCGACGTTCCCGGGCTCCGCGTGGAGCGCGACCTACGCGCCGTGTGGCAGCCGCCCGCCCAACTCGCCGGACCGGCCGGCGACCTCGTGCGGATCGCCCAGCACGGTCGCTGATCATGCCCTACGCGGGGTGATCTCGGCGTGGCCGGTCGGGCACGAAGCCATGCTGTGCACCCCACAGGACGGCTTGCGCCCGGGTGGTCACGCCGATGCGACGGTACCCGGTCCGTATGTAGGTCTTCACCGAGTTGATCGACAGGCCGGTCTGCGCCGCGATGTCGGCGTTGCTCAGACCCTGCGTGATCAGGGCGATCACCTCGGCCTCCCGTTGTGTGAGGCCTTCTTCGCGCCCCGGCCAGTCGCCCACGTTCAGCGCCGCCGTCGAGCTGCTGCCGGAGAACGATTGCGGCGCGCCCTCGGCGAGGTGGATCTTCTCCAGCGCCTCCACGAGTTTCGCAGCCGGCAGTCGCTTGGAGATGAATCCCGCCGCGCCCGCGGTCAGCGCGGCACCGGCGATCGGTTCCGACGCATCCCAGGAATAGACCACCACCTTCCCGACGTGCCCGTTCGCGGCAAGGTCAGCGATGATCTGGTGATCGGCGGGCGGGTTGGCGAACGAGTCGTACAGCGCGATGTCGACGTCGTCGAAAATCTCGCCCGAGGTTGACAGCGCCTGGACGCTCACCCGGTCCGTGTAGCGCCGTAGCATGGTTTCCAGGCCGCGCACCACCACGTCGTAGTCATCGATGAGTGCCACCCGGATCGGTCCCATATCCAACCGTAACCCCCATGAATACACCCGTAGGGGTGAGCCTCCTAACCCTCGACGCACTTAAGGTCGATGTCATCGGCGACAGTCCCGTCGCTCACCCGGAGCAGGAGGTCGCGATTGCGCGGAGAACACGTCACCAACCCACCGAGCGGCTTGGCCGCTGCCCCCGGCACCTGCAGCTCCGCCGAGCCCGCCGAGCCCGCCGACGCGATGGACGCCGACGAGGTGGCCCGCCGGCGGGCGACGATCGAGCGAGTCAAAGGCGCCTTGATGTTCGCCTATCGACTCACCCCGCAGCAAGCCTTCGACCTCCTCGTCTGGCGCTCACAGGAATCGAACGTGAAGCTCTATGCTCTGGCCGCAGCCATCGAGGCCCGCATCTCCGACGTCGATCTCCCGTCGGAGGCGCGCTCGAGTTTCGATCGGATCGTGCACGGCGCGCACGAGGACGTACAGCGCCGCTGAGGACGCCGGAGGGAACGGACTGGGAACGCCTCGGCGGTCCGGGCCCGCTGGACTTACCTACACGCTCGGTGACCTGCCCCCATAGCCTGGGCGCCGGCCGAGGATGTTTGATCGTCACCGCGCCGGGTACCCGATGGAGCGGGATCGCGCACGGCGATCTCCACTCGCCACTCAACGCAAGGAGAACAGGCATGGCTACATCAGGAATCGAAAAGCATAACGCCAACCGCTTGATCGAGCTCCTGCAGAACCGGCTCAGCGCTCTGAACGACCTGCATCTGACGCTCAAGCATGTGCACTGGAACGTGGTGGGACCCACCTTCATCGGTGTCCACCAGATGATCGATCCGCAGGTGGAAACGGTGCGCGGTTACGCCGATGTGCTCGCCGAGCGCATCGCCGCGCTCGGCGGCTCGCCCGCGGGCACCCCCACCGCGATCGAACGAGACCGCACGTGGGACGACTACAGTCTCGGCCGTGACACGGTGAACGCTCACCTCGCCGCGCTCGACGTGGTCTACGAGGGCGTGATCGGCTCCCACCGCAGCGCGATCGAAGAGGCGGGCAAGATCGACCCGGTATCCGAAGACATCCTCATCGGTCAGACCGGCGAACTGGAAAAGTTCCAGTGGTTCATGCGGGCCCACCTGGAAGATCCGAGCGGCAGGGTGCCGCATGCCGCCCAGGGCACCGAGAGCGGGGCCGCGGCCACCGCCCGCTGACCGCGCTCCGCGGGCAGTCACCTTCCGACATCGAAACGACGACGGCCGACCGGTTCATTCCGGTCGACCGTCGTCTCGCACCGCTACCCCGCCGACCTGCTGCCGGGCGCACGCGACGGGTCCTACTTCCGCGAGGCCTTCCGGTTGGCCCGCTCGATCGCATCGACGAGCTCGGCTTTTCGCATCGTGGAGCGTCCGCGGATGTCCAGATCGCGAGCGACCTCCAACAGGTGTTCCTTGGTGGCCTCCGCGTCGACCCCGCCATGGCTGGTCCCGGAGGGCCGACGGCCACCGCTGCGGGTCACGTCTCGAGTAGTGGTGGAGCGCACTGTTGATCCTTCGTGGGTGGGCAAGTGGCCACCAACAAGACCACAGCCTCTGGCATATATGCGTCGAAGGCATCGAGCCGCCGTGCAGGCCGGATCGCCTCGGCGACGTCTTCTGGTGCTCCGGATTCGCTCCTCTGGGCGAGAACGAGGACCGAGTCGCAGTCCTGGCGGGTCGGGCCGGGACAAACATCAACACCGCCTTCAATCGTTGGTACACCCGCGCGGAGACGGCTTCGTCGGACAGACCGACGCGGCGGCCTTCCTCCTCGGCGCCGTCCTGCCGGTCCTGCTGCCGATCCTGGCCCCGTTTCGACTTCCGACCTGAGTTGGACCTCCTGAGCTGATTTTCGAGGGTGGTTCTTGGATCGGTGCAGGCCAGGGCTGTTCGTCCTGCCGGTCCTGCTGCAGATCCTGGCCCCATTCGACTTCCGGTCCTGGCTGACGCTGACCATCGCCGGGGTGTCGCTGACCGTGACCGCCGTCGTCTTCTCCCCGCGCGGTCACTACCGCGTCGCCTTCGCCATCCTCCGCGGCCTCTGCCTCGGCCTCGGCATGCTGGCTCTGACCTACGCCCTCGGCGACGTGCTCATGTAGTGACCGCCAGTAGGATGCATGCCGCGACCACTCGGCGGCCCACCCCGCCGCCAGCGTACGGAAAGCCCGAGGAAGACGTGCCCAAGATCAGCGCCGACACTCTCGCCGAACACCGCGAGGAAGTCCTGTCATCGCTAATGGAAGGGACCAAGCGCATTCTCCTCAGCGGCGGCGAACGCAAGCTGACGGCCGCGTCGGTGGCCGCCGAGGCCGGTATTGCGCGCAACAGCATCTACCGGTACGTCTCGTCGGTGGACGATCTCGTCGACCTGGTCGTGGCGCAGGGATTCACCGATTGGGCGGCGGCCGTGGCGGCCGCGGTCGACGACGCTCCCGACGCGCGCGCCGGCGTCGTCGCCTACGTTCGCAGCAACCTGACACTCGCCGCCAGCGGCGAGCACATGTTGCAGAGTTCGCTCTCGCGGGCTCGTCTGTCCGAGTCGGCTCGACGTCGAATCGTCGAGATGCACGAGCAGATCTCCGCGGTCCTGCACGACACCGTCGCACAGCTCGACGCGCCGCGGCCGGACCTGATCATCACGGCGATCGACGCCCTGGTGAATTCCTCGTTGCCACTGGTGGGACCCGACGCACCCGCCGATGAGGTCATCGACTTCATGTGCGGCGCCGCGGCCGCCATCGTCAACCCCTGACCTCCCCTTTTGAGACACCCTGTCGCAACGCTGTACCGTCTGGTCGCGACAGGGTGTCTCAATAGATGGGAGTGGCAGTGTTCATCGCATTGCGCGAACTGCGAGCGGCCTGGGGCCGCTTCGCAATGATCGGACTGGTGGTGGCGCTCGTCGCGGCACTCGTCGGTATGGTCTCCGGATTCACAATCGGCCTCGGCAACGACACGGTGTCCGCATTGCGGGCCATGAACGCGAAGTCGGTGGCGTTCGCCGACGGCGCCAACGACTTCAACCGGAGCACGATCTCCGCCACGGACGTCCAGGCATGGCATGACCTCCCCGACGTCGACTCGACGCCGTTCGGCATCACCATGGCCCACGGCGAGACCGACTCGGGCTCGGTGGCCGACCTCGCAGTGATCGGCGTGAACCCGGAGGGTCCGCTGACCCCGGCCGCCGAGGCCGGCGAACGTCTGGGCACCGCACCCGGCGAGATCGTCGTCTCCACCAAACTGCTCGACGAGGGCATCACGATCGGTGACGAGATCACCGTCGACAACACCGACGTGGTGCTGCGCGTGGTCGGCACCGTGGAACCGACCTCATACGGCCACGTCCCCGCCGCGTACACGTCACTGGAGACCTGGCGCACGGTCCGGTACGGCACCACCGACCTGAACGACCGCCAGCGCGGCACCGCTGCAGCGATCGCGATCCTGGGCGGCAATCCCCCGGCGACCGTCGGCGCGACCACCGTCTCGCCGGAGACCACGATGCTCGAGGCCGCCCCCGGCTACTCGGGCGAGCGCCTCACGATGAACTCGATCCTGGCGTTCCTCTACGTGATCGCGCCGCTGATCGTCGCGGCCTTCTTCGCGGTCTGGATCCTGCAGCGCCACGGCGTGTACGCCCTCCAGCGGGCGCTCGGCGTGTCCCGGTGGTCACTCATCGGCGCCACTCTCGCGCAGGCCACCGTGGTGGTCGGCCTGTCGACGATCATCGGATCGGCCGTCGCCTACGGACTGGGCCTCCTCCTCGGCGACGCCGTGCCGTTCGACCTCCCCTTCGCCTCGCTGGCGACCACCACACTCGCGGTGATCGCGGCCTCGCTGGTCGGATCCGCCGTCACCCTCCGCTGGGTCGTCACCGCCGACCCCTTGACCATGCTGGGAGCCTCCCGATGAGCCTCGACCTTCGCGATGTCACCGTCGAATACCGTTCCGGCGACGACCCGCTGCTGATCCTCGACGGCTTCACGGAGACCTTCGCGGACAGGCAGGTCACCGCGATCGTGGGACCGTCGGGCTCGGGCAAGTCGACGTTGCTGGGCGTCTGCGGGATCCTGCGGCACCCCGACTCCGGGACCGTCACGCTCGACGACACCGACGTCAGCGCTCTCTCGACCCGCGCAGGCGACCGGTTGCGTCGCACGCACATCGGTTACGTCTTCCAATCCGGAAACCTGTTCCCCGGGCTCACCGTGCTCGACCAGGTGGTCGCGATGGGCGTCATCTCCGGTAAGCGCCCCTCGCAGGTGCGCTCGCGCGCGGAAGAACTGCTCGAGGAAGTCGGCATGTCGACCCACCTCAAGACCCGACCGGAGCACCTGTCCGGCGGGCAGCGACAGCGGGTGGCGATCGCCCGCGCGATGGTCCACCGCCCCTCGCTGCTGCTGGTCGACGAGCCGACCGCCGCGGTGGATCGCAGCCAGGCCGGGCAGATCGTCGAGCTGATCAACCGGGTGACCGCCGAGTCCGGATGCGTCACCGTCGTCGCAACACACGACCCCGAGGTGGTCGCCGCCGCGGACCGCGTGGTTCCCCTCGTCGCAGGCTGATCGCCGCCGGGCTTCGACCGGCTGCCGCGGTGTACCTGCCGATCGCGCAGGTACTGACATGAGGTCAGGGGCGGTTTCTCGAGAATCGCCCCTGACCTGCTGCGGAAGCGGAGGGATTTGAACCCCCGGTCCTTTTACAGACGCTCGCTTTCAAGGCGAGTGCATTCGGCCGCTCTGCCACGCTTCCCTGGTGCCTCGACCATCGTACGAGGTCGCGGTCCGACCCGAACCCAGACCCCGGGACCTCGGCGAACCGGTCTCCGCTCCGATCCCGCGCACGAGGCCGAACTTCCGCTATCCCTCGACGCCCCCGCCCAGCGCTGGAAGACTCGAGGGCATGTACGCCATCACCGGCAGCGAGCAGCTGCAGTTGACGCAGGTTCCCGATCCGACGCCGGCCGCGGACGAGGTGGTGATCGCGGTGGTCGCCGCCGGCGTGAATCGCGCCGACGTGCTGCAACGGTCCGGCTTCTATCCGCCACCGCCCGGCACGTCGGAGATCCTCGGGCTGGAGGTCTCCGGGCACATCGCGGCCCTCGGCGCGGACGTGGCGGGGTGGGCGATCGGCGACCCGGTGTGCGCACTGCTGTCCGGCGGTGGCTTCGCCGAGAAGGTCGCGGTGCCCGCGGCACAACTGCTGCCGGTGCCCGACGGGGTGAGCGTGCGCGATGCCGCGGCCCTGCCCGAGGTGGCCTGCACGGTGATGTCGAACGTCTTCACCGCCGCGCACCTGCAGCCGGGCGAGATGCTGCTCATTCACGGCGGATCCAGCGGCATCGGCACCCACGCGATCCAGGTCGCGAAGGCTTACGGCGCCACGGTGGCGGTCACCGCGCGCAACCCGGAGAAGCTGGCCCGCTGCGGCGAACTCGGCGCGGACATCCTCATCGACTACAGCTACGAGGACTTCGTCGCCGCACTCAAACCGCACGGCGGCGCCGACGTGATCCTCGACGTGGTGGGCGCCCAGTACCTCCCGCGCAACATCGACGTACTCGCGAAGGACGGTCGCCTGGTGGTGATCGGCATGCTCGGCGGGAGCAAGGGCGAGCTCGATCTGGGCAAGGTGCTGGCAAAGCGCGCGACGATCATGGGCACCACCCTCCGCGCCCGACCCGCCTCCGGCCCCGGCTCGAAAGCCGAAGTGGTCGCGGCCACGCTGGAGGGGACCTGGCCGCTGATCGCGGCCGGTGCGGTGCGCCCGGTGATCGACACGGTCTACCCGCTGGCGGAAGCCGGAACCGCGCTCGACCGACTGGTCGACGGTTCGGCGATCGGCAAGATCCTGCTGGAGGTCAGCGGGTAAGCACCCCGTTCAGGCGTCCGCGTCGACAGCGGCGATGCGGTCGGCGGCGGCGACGCGGTCGCCCACGCGTCGCATCATGCCGACGAGGTCCTCCATCTCCGCCGGGGACAGCACGTCGAAGACCAGGGCCTGCGCGGCTCGGTCGCGCGCAGCGTCGATCGGCAGCTGCGCCGCCCGCCCCTCGGGAGTGATGCAGACCCACTTCTGCCGTGCGTCCCCGCGAGCGCCTACGGCGACCTCGATGAACCCGGCGCCGATCAGACGGCTCACCTGGCGAGACACGGTGCTCATGCCGATATGCGTGCGCTCCGCGAGATCGGAGATACGCAGCCGCGGCGACCTCGACAGCGCGTCGAGCAGGCGCCACTCCGAATGCGTCAGAAACGACGCCTCATCTGTACGCCGACGAACCTCGTGGTAAAGGTCCCACCCGGCCTCCGCGAAATCACGCCACTGCTGATGCTGCACCGACGACAAGACGCCCCGGTCCGTGACACCACCGACATTCCCCTGCTCGGCCAAGTCATTCCCTCCCCGCAAAACGTCAACGCAACAAAAACGCGCTGGTCATACAGTACCGAAAAGGATTATTAACTACAGTTAGTAGAGCCTGAAAACATCGTTTCTCACCGAAATTCACCCGAACGAACCAAGGACCCGGGCGAGCTGATCGATCTCGTACGGCAGTGCGTACGGTCCCAGGCCCACGGTGACCGCTCCGCCGACGTCGGTAGCCCCGATCCTGGTCAATGCCCGACTCGGCACATCCGAGAGCGCGCTGATGCCGTTGTCGGCCAGTCGTTGCGCGACTTTCGCCGCCGACACGCCGTCGACCACGAAGCTGACCGCCGGAATGCGGTGCGTGTCGGCGCCGATGACGTGGACGCGGCCGAGCTGCGTCAGCGAGTTCACCAGGTAGTGCGTGAGGCGCTGCACGTAGTCGTAGGTGCTGTCCAACGAGGTGGTCAGACGACGACGGCGTTTACCGTCGGCCGACGGGTCGAGTCCGGCCAGGTGTTCCACCGACGCCACCACACCGGTGAGCAGCGAGGCCGGCATGGGTTCGGCTTCCAATCGGCGAGGCCCGGTGCTTCGTGGGTCCATCGACACGCGGGTCAACGACTCCAGGCGTGCCGGGTCGGCGAAGACCATGGCCGCCATCCGCGGGCCGCCCCAGCGCGCCGGGCTCAGGAGCACCACGTCGGCGCCGAGTTCGGCCATCGACATCCGGACGTACGGCGCCGCCGAGGAGGCGTCGACCACGAGGAGCGCCCCCGAGTCGCGGGCGTAGTTCGCGATCTGGGCGACGTCGACGATCGCGCCGGTAACCGATGAGGCCAACGTCACCGCGATCACTTTGGTGCGCGCGTTCACGAGGTCCGCGTACTGCCATTCCGGCAGAGTTCCGTCGGAGATGTCGAGCTCGGCCCAGCGGACGCTCGCGCCGTGTGCCCGCGCACCCCGCAGCCACGGGACGATGTTCTCCTCGTCGTCCAACCGGGAGCAGATCACTTCGCCGTCCCAGTCCGCCGCCGACATGGCATCGGCCAACGCCGTCACCAAGACGCTGCGCGACGGCCCGAGGACCACCGCGGCCGGATCGGCGTCGAGCAGATCAGCGAGGGCGCGGCGCGCATTCTGCTCCACCTCGGCGGCGGCGAGCGCCTGCGGATACGCCCCGCGCGGATCCACCGGGAGGGCTCGGAGCCCGGTGCTCATCGCGCTGGCCACCGCATCGGGAACCTGCTGCCCGGCCTGAACGTCGAGATGGATCCACCCGTCTCCGAGAGTGGGGAACAGTCCCCGCACCGAGGCGACGTCGAAGGGCATGCACCACACGATAGACAGTGCGCCCGACGATAATGAACGTTGTCCGCACACAGCGCCCCGCACCTTGCCGAAGCGGACCGTCAGCTCATCGCCTGTATCGTCAACCGTTGTGTCAGTGGCAAACCTCGACGACGATATTCCCCCGGCCCCGCCCATCTCGGACTCGCGGACCTTCCGCCGGGGCATCAAGGACCTCGTCGACGGCTTCCGCGACTCGGAACTGTGGCTGCACCTGGGCTGGACCGACATCAAGCAGCGCTACAAGCGCTCGGTGCTCGGCCCGCTGTGGATCACCATCGCCACCGGCGTCACCGCGTTCGCGATGGGCCTGCTGTACGGCGAACTGTTCGGCCAGGACCTCAACTGGTTCCTCCCGTACGTCGCGCTCGGCTTCATCTTCTGGAACTTCATCTCCAATTCGATCCTCGACGGCTCGGTGGTGTTCTCCACCAACGAGGGCCTGATCAAACAGCTGCCCGCGCCGATCAGCGTGCACGTGTACCGCATCGTGTGGCGACAGCTGATCATCTTCGCCCACAACATCGTCATCTACGTCGTCATCCTGATCCTGTTCCCGCAGCCGCTGAACTGGACTGCGCTGCTGGTAATTCCGGCGATCGGCCTGTTCGTGCTCAACGCCGTGTGGGTGACGATCGTGTTCGGCGTCCTCTCCACTCGTTTCCGCGACATCGGCGAGCTGCTGAAGACCGCGGTGAACCTGGTGTTCTTCCTGACGCCGATCATCTGGTCCACCAACACCTTCACCGGCGATCAGGGCGAACGGGTTTCCGGGCGCATGCGTCTGGTGGAGCTCAATCCGATGTACCACTACCTGGAGATCGCCCGCGGCCCGCTGATGGGCGAATCCGTCGCCGCCTACCACTGGTGGGTGGTCATCGGCTGCACCGCCGTCGGCCTGGCCGCTGCACTCGTGGTGATGCGTAACTACCGCGCCCGCGTGGCGTACTGGGTTTAGGAGTACCCGTGGCAAATTCGGAAATCCGGGTCGACACCTGGGACGCCTGCGTCGACTTCCCCATCTTCGACGCCAAGACCCGCTCGCTGAAGAAGGCCGTCATCGGCGCGGCCGGCGGCGTGATCGGCGCCAACAACTCGCGCACCGTGGTGGTCGAGGCGTTGCGCGACATCAATCTGCATCTCAAGCACGGCGACCGCGTGGGCCTGGTGGGCCACAACGGCGCAGGCAAGTCGACGCTGCTGCGCCTGCTCAGCGGCATCTACGAGCCCACGCGCGGCAGCTGCCAGGTGAAGGGCCGGGTGGCCCCGGTCTTCGACCTCGGCGTGGGCATGGACCCGGAGATCTCCGGCTACGAGAACATCCTCATCCGCGGCATGTTCCTGGGCATGTCCCGCAAGCAGATGCTGGCCAAGACCGATGAGATCGCCGAGTTCTCCGAACTGGGCGAATACCTGGAGATGCCGCTCCGCACCTACTCCACCGGTATGCGCGTGCGCCTGGCCCTGGGCGTGGTGACCAGCATCGACCCCGAGATCCTGATCCTCGACGAGGGCATCGGCGCCGTCGACGCCGAATTCATGAAGAAGGCCCGCGTCCGCCTGCAGGCGCTGGTGGAGCGCTCGGGCATCCTGGTCTTCGCCAGCCACTCCAACGAGTTCCTGGCGCAGCTGTGCGACCGCGCGCTGTGGATCGACCACGGCCAGATCCGCATGGACGGCGGCATCGAAGAGGTGGTGGGCGCCTACCAGGGACCCGAGTCCGCCGCGCAGGTCCGCAAGGTGCTGACCGAGTTGGGCAAGTCGTCGGAGACCGACGCATGAGTGAACGCATCATCGGCGTCGTCGTGACGCATCGGCGTCGGGAACTGCTGGCCGAGTCGCTTCAAGTGCTGTGCGCCCAGGATCGGCCGCTGGATCACCTGATCGTGGTCGACAACGCCGCCGAACCGGAGGTGGCCGAACTGGTCGCCGCGCAGTCGATCTCCACGACGTATCTGCCGTCCCAGCACAATCTGGGCGGCGCCGGCGGCTTCGCGCTCGGCATGCTGCACGCATTGGCGCTGGGCGCCGACTGGGTGTGGTGCGCCGACGACGACGGCCGCCCGGAGGGTCCGCAGGTGCTGTCGACGCTGCTGAGCTGCGCGCATCGGCACGGCCTCGGCCAGGTCTCCCCGGTGGTGGTGAACATCGACGAGCCCGACGCCCTGGCCTTCCCGCTGCGCCGCGGCCTGGTGTGGCGTCGTCGTCGCAGCGAACTGTTCGCCGACGGTGAGACGCAGACCGACGACCTCCTGCCCGACATCGCCTCCCTGATGAACGGCGCCCTGTTCGCCGCCGCCACCCTCGATCGCATCGGCGTCCCTGACCTGCGCTTGTTCGTCCGCGGCGACGAGGTGGAGATGCATCGACGTCTGGCCCGCTCGGGGATCCCGTTCGGCACCTGCCTGACCACCGCGTACCTGCACCCCGACGGGAGCGACGAGTTCCGGCCGATCCTCGGAGGACGCATGCACACCCAGTACCCGGACAACGAGACCAAGCGCTACTTCACCTACCGCAACCGCGGCTACCTGATGAACCAGCCGGGCATGCGTAAGCTGCTGCCGCAGGAATACGCCCGTTTCGGCTGGTACTTCCTAGTGCAGCAACGCGACGTCGCCGGCTTCCGGGAATGGCTGCGACTGCGGCGCCTGGGCCGCAACGAACGATTCGGCGGCCCAGGCCAAGGGTGAGCACCCGCCCCGACCCTGCGGAGGAACGATGAACGAGGCGATCGCCGGTTATCGCGTGCTGTCCCGGATCGGCGACGGCGGCATGGGCTCGGTGTACCTGGTCCAGCATCCCCGGCTGCCCCGCCAGGAGGCCCTCAAACTGGTGGCCGCCGAGCTGAGCAGCGATGCGGTGTACCGGGCGCGCTTCGCCCGCGAGGCCGACGTCCTGGCCGCGCTGGACCATCCGAACATCGTCCGCCTGCACGACCGCGGCGAGGTGGGCGGCCAACTCTGGCTCACCATGGAGTACGTCGACGGCCCGGACGCCTCGACGCTGCTGGCGCGGCAGGGACGACTGCCGATGCCGACCGTTCTCGACATCGTGCGCGGCGTGGCCGCGGCCCTCGACTACGCGTGGAGCACCAGCCACCTGGCGCACCGCGATGTGAAGCCCGCGAACATCCTGGTGGGCCAGCGGTCGGCCGGGGGCGGGCCACCGATCATCAAGCTCGCCGACTTCGGTGTCGCCACCGGGCCGGAACGCACTCGGCTGACCGCCACCGGCATGGCCGTCGGCACCTTGAGCTACCTGTCGCCGGAGAGCCTGGGCGAAGGGCGGGTGGACGATCGCTCCGACCAGTACTCGCTCGCCTGCACCGCCTACCACCTGATCACCGGGCACCCGCCGTTCGGCGAAGGGTCGCCGGCGACGTTGCTGCGCGCGCACCTGTACGAACCACCGCCGGTGCCGTCGGCGCAGGTCCCCGGGATGCCGCCGCATGTCGACGCGGCCATTGCCCGCGCCACCGCCAAGGATCCGCGCGACCGCTTCGCGTCGAGCACCGCCTTCGCGCAAGCCCTGGCCGGGGCGCCCACTGTCGTCCCCGCGGCACCGTCGTACAGCCGGCAGCCGCCGCACCCCGGTGGCCCTCCCCCGATGGCCCCTCCGCCGATGGCCCGGCCTCGATGTCCCGCCGCCACCGGAACCGCCGAGGTCGACGCGGATGATGCCGGCCGCGCAGTTCCCGCCCGGTCCGCCGTCGCCACCCGCACCGTCGGCCGCCGGCTCCTCCGACGGGAACCGATCGCGAAATCGCATGCTGATCGGCGGTGGGATCGCGGTCCTCGTGCTCCTGCTGCTGGCCGGACTCGGCGCCTTCCTGGTGCTCCGCGACTCGGGTGGATCCGATCCCGTGCCGCTCGCCGGGTCGTCGACCACCACCAGCAGCACCACCACGTCGTCGACCACCTCCGCGACGAGGTCGACGACCACCTCGACGTCGGCCGACAGCGCTCCGCTCTCCACGATTCTCGGCAAGTGGACGGGCACCTACACGTGCGGTCAGGGCGAGACCGCGGTGACCTTCACCATCGAGAGCGGTCTGATCGACGACCAGGTCAATGCGACCTTCGCGTTCGGCCCGACGCGCGCCAATCCAGACACCGAGCGCGGCTCCTTCGAGATGGCCGGCATTCGGGTGGGTGAGGACGTCATGTTCACGCCGGTGCGCTGGATCGACAAGCCCGGCACCTACGACATGGTGATCGTGCAGCTGGACGGACCGATCACCGCGAACATGACCCGGCTGAGCGGACGCGTCATCTCGCCCGGCTGCAGCACCATCAGCCTCCGTCGCTGATTCCGGGGACACCCGGCCCACCATTGCTAGAACGTGTTCTAGTCTGAGTGGCATGCGTTTCACCTTCGCTGAGGCGATGACCGACACCAGCTACTACGCTCCGCTCGCGCAGGCCGCCGAGACCGCCGGCTTCTCCGGCATGACGATCCCGGATTCGCTGGCGTATCCGGAAGAGTCCGACGCCACCTACCCGTACACCCCGGACGGCAACCGCGAGTTCCTCGACGGCAAGGATTTCGTCGAGACCTTCATTCAGATCGCGGCGCTCGGTGCGGTGACCAGCACCCTGCGGTTCCTGCCGTTCGTGCTGAAGCTCCCGGTCCGTCCGCCGGCGCTGGTGGCCAAGCAGGCCTCGTCGATCGCGCACCTCACCGGCAATCGGCTGGGTCTGGGCATCGGCACCAGCCCGTGGCCGGAGGACTACGACATCATGGGCGTCGACTTCGCGCGCCGCGGCAAGCGCATGGACGAGTGCATGGACATCATCCGCGGCCTCACCTCCGGCGAGTACTTCGAGTTCCACGGCGAGTTCTACGACATCCCGAAGATCAAGATGGCGCCGGCCCCCACCGAGCCGATCCCGCTGCTGGTCGGCGGCCACGCCGACCTCGCGCTGCGTCGTGCCGTGGTGCGCGGCGACGGCTGGATGCACGGCGGCGGCCCGGGCGAGGAGCTCGACGCCCTGCTCGACAAGATCGCCGCCATCCGGAAGGCCGAGGGCAAGGAGAACGACCCCTTCGAGATCCACGTGATCTCCATGGACGCCTACACCATCGACGGCATCAAGCGACTCGAGGACAAGGGCATCACCGACGTGATCGTCGGCTTCCGCCTGCCGTACATCATCGGCAACGACACCGAGCCGCTGCAGAAGAAGATCGACCACCTGAACTGGTACGGCGAGAACATCATCGCCAAGATCGACAGCTGACCCGGCACGTCCGCGAAGGTCGCCGCGCGCCGGCGGCCTTCGCTCACCGGCACTACTTGATCTTGAAGATCACCGCGCGCTGGACCACGAAGTTGATCACCGTCGCCACGCCCTGGGCGACGACGAAGGCGCCCGCGGAGTAGAGCCAGGCCTCCGGCCACACCGTCGACAGCCAGGCGTACAGCCCGACGTTGACCGCGAACGTGGTCGCGTACAGCAGCAGCACCGCGACGAAGCGCGCGGCGCTGGGCTCGGCGCGGAAGGTCCAGCGCCGGTTGATCAGGTAGGCCACCGTGGTGCCGAGGATGAACCCGCCGGCCTTGGCGACGGCGAACGGCGCGCCGACGGCGTACTGCAGCAGCATGGTGAGGCCGTAGTCGAGCACCGCCGAGCCGGCGCCGGTCATTACGAACCGGATCAGCTGGGTCTTCAGATCGACGTCGGTCGAGGCCTCTTCGTCGTCGAGCGGCAGCTCCATCGGCATCGGCGCGTGACGCGTCGCGAAGTCCTCGTGGTGCAGCGGGTGCGACGGGTCGTGGCGGGGATCGATGTCGGGCACCCTGACAGCCTAGTGCCCCGACACCGGCATCCCGACCGACCGGGCGGCGGCGTCGTATCTCGTCGAGACCACCGGGAAACACCGAACCGTCCCCTAATCTGGGAACTCATGAAGCCTCTGCTGCGTCGGGTCGCCACCACAGTCCTCGCATTCGCCTGCGCGAGCACCCTCGCCGTGACGGCGGCTCCGGCGCATGCCGACCCCACCCCGGCGCCGTCGTGGTCGGGGCTCGACGCGCGCGACTACTCGGGGCCGATCGGCACGCCGGGCACGCTGTTGGCGCAGACCCCGCTGAACCCGGCGCTCTCGCTGCCCGCCGCGGGTTCGGCCTACCGCATCCTCTACGCCACCACCGACGTGCACGGAAAGCCCGCCACCAGCACCGGCGCGATCTTCCTGCCGCGCAAGGCCGCCCCGAAGGGTGGCTATCCGGTGATCGCCTGGGCGCACGGCACCACCGGCCTCGGCGACGACTGCACGCCGTCGGCCCTGCCCCGCTCCGAACGCGACGCCGCCTACCTCAGCCACTGGCTGCGCGAGGGCTACGCCATCGTCGCCACCGACTATGCGGGCCTCGGAACACCCGGGCTGATGAGCTATCTCAACGGCGAGGTGGCTGCCCATTCGGTGGTCGACTCGGTGAAGGCCACCCAGCAGACCGGCCTGCCGCTCTCGAAGAAGTGGGCCATCGTCGGGCAGTCGCAGGGCGCGGGCGGGGCACTGAACGCCGCGCGCCGGGCCACCGCCTACTCGCGCGGCAGCGGACTCGACTACCGCGGCGTCGTCGCCACCGGCACGCCGGCCAACATCGAACACGTCATCTGGCAGGCCGGGCCGGCGTTTCCGCCCGTCGCCCTCCCCGCGGGCCTGAACGTGTACGCCGCATACATCCTGGCCGGCTTCACCGACGCCCGCCCCGACCTGCGCGTCGAGTCGGTCCTGACGCCGCGCGGGCGCACGGTGGTCTCGATGGCCGAGAAGCTCTGCTACTCCGAGCTCGCCGACGCCCTCACCGGTGAACGCGCCAACACCTGGTTCACCCGCCCGCTGGCGAGCATCCCCGGCATTCAGGGCGCGCTGGTCGAATACATGAGCACCCCGTACTCCGGGTACGACAGGCCGATCTTCCTCGGCCAGGGCCTGCTCGACACCGACGTCCCCGCCGTGTCCGCGGGCTCGCTGTACGCGCAGATGCTGGCGGCCGGCCAGCCGGTCGATTTCCGCCTCTACCCGGGTGAGGACCACTCCGGCACGGTCCTGGCGTCGATCCCCGACTCCACCCCGTTCCTCGCGCGGATCATGCGCTGACCGCGGTCAGGGCTCCACTTCGGTGCCGCTGAGCTGCGGCGTCTCGGCGCGGTCGTCGATGTCGGCGGCCGCCGTCGTCGGCTGGCGATGCTCGGCGGACGGTTTCACCACGAGCACCGGCTTGTTGCAGGAGACGAGCAGGTACTGCGACGTGCTGCCCAGCAGCAGCTTGCCCACCTGTGTCCGACGACGCATCCCGATGACCAGCATCTCCGCGTCCGGGCGCTCCATGGCGTTCAGCAGTTCCTCTGCCGGTGTCGCACCGATCGGCTGCTGCAGCCGGTACCGCAGACCGGACGCCTTCAGCCGCTGCTCCACGTCGGCGATCTCGTCGGCGTCGGCGATCCGTCGTCCACGCACCTCCGACACCGCGCTGATCACCAGCAGTTCGGTGTCGCGCAGGCGGGCCTCGACGATCCCCTGCTCCAGACAGACCCGACCGAAAGCCCCCGGCGCGTAGCCCACCACGATCATCGCCACCGTCTCCTTTCGTCGTGCCGTCGTATGTCTCCGGTTTGAGAGTATCGGACGGCAGTCCCCGAAAACGGAGCCGAAATGTCCGTTTTAATCGGGTCTGACGCACCACATCTAGGCAATCCACAGACTCCGACGAGTACTCTCCTAGGCGATGACGAACCAAGATGTACTCCCGATCGAGACCCGGACGCTGATGGGCTGGGGTCGCACCATGCCCGTCGAGGGTCACGTGCTGTCGACCCCGTACCCGGAGGTCATTGCCCAAGCCGTCGCGCAGGTCGCCGACAGCCAGGCCGACAAGCCGTCGTACCTCAAGCGCGGCATCATCGCCCGCGGCATGGGCCGCTCGTACGGTGAGAACGCCCAGAACGCCGGCGGCCTCACGATCGACATGACGGCGCTGACCCGGATCTACTCGATCGACAGCGACACCGCGATCGTCGACGTCGACGCCGGCGTGGACCTCGACACGCTGATGCGCGTCGCCCTGCCGCACGGCCTGTGGGTGCCGGTCCTGCCGGGCACTCGCCAGGTGACCGTCGGCGGCGCCATCGCCTGCGACATCCACGGCAAGAACCACCACAGCGCGGGCAGCTTCGGCAACCACGTCGCGGAGATGCACCTCCTCGTGGCCTCCGGCGACATCCTGACGCTGACCCCCGAGGGCACCCCCGACGACCCGGACGCCTCCATCTTCTGGGCGACGGTCGGCGGCATCGGTCTGACCGGCATCATCCTGCGCGCCAAGATCAAGATGACGCGCACCGAGACCGCCTATTTCATCGCCGACGGCGCCGTGACGCGCTCGCTCGACGAGACCATCGCGCTGCACACCGACGGCTCCGAGGAGAACTACACCTACAGCTCGGGCTGGTTCGACGCGATCAGCAAGCCGCCGAAGCTGGGCCGCGGCACCTTCTCGCGCGGTTCGCTGGCCACCCTCGATCAGCTGCCCGACAAGCTCGCCAAGGATCCGCTCAAGTTCGACGCGCCGACCCTGGTGAACTTCCCCGACGTGTTCCCCAACGGGCTGGCCAACAAGTTCAACTTCTCCATGATCGGCGAGGCGTACTACCGCATGGGCGGGAACTACACCGGCAAGATCCAGAATCTGACGCAGTTCTACCACCCGCTCGATCTGTTCGGGAATTGGAATCGCGCCTACGGTTCCAAGGGTTTTCTGCAGTACCAGTTCATCGTGCCGCCGGAGGCCGTCGAAGAGTTCAAGGGCATCATCTACGACATCCAGGGCTCCGGACACGTCAGCTTCCTGAACGTCTTCAAGCTGTTCGGCGAAGGCAATCAGGCGCCGCTGAGCTTCCCGATGCCGGGCTGGAACATCTGCGTGGACTTCCCCATCAAGAAGGGCCTGCACGAGTTCGTCTCCGAACTCGACCGGCGCGTGATGTCCATCGGCGGACGCCTGTACACGGCCAAGGATTCACGCACCACCGCCGAGAGCTTCCACACCATGTACCCGCGCGTCGACGAGTGGCTCGAGGTGCGTCGCCGCGTGGACCCGGACAAGGTCTTCATGTCGGACATGGGTCGACGACTCGAGCTCATCTGAGCGACGCCCGACCCTTCGACCCTTCGACAAGCTCGGGGCGCGGATCACCCCGCACTCCGGCTTCAACTGAAAGAGATCTCCCCATGTTCAACGCCGTCGGCGTTCCCCAGTCCGTCCTCGTCCTCGGCGGCAGTTCCGAGATCGGCCTCGCCATCACCGCCGAGTTCCTCTCCCGCGGCCCGATGCGTGTGGTCCTGGCCACCGTGCCGAACGACCCGGCCGCCGCGACCGCCGTCGAGCAGATGAAGGCCGCCGGCGCGACCAGCGTCGAGCAGATCGACTTCGACGCCCTCGACACCGATTCGCACCCCGGCGTGATCGACGCGGCCTTCGCCGGCGGCGACATCGACGTGGCCATCGTCGCCTTCGGTATCCAGGGCGACGACGAGCAGGCCTGGCAGGACCAGAAACTCGCCGTGCTCGAAGCCGACATCAACTACACCGCCGCCGTCTCCGTCGGCGTGCTGCTCGGCGAGAAGATGCGGGCGCAGCGCCACGGCCAGATCATCGCCATGAGCTCGGTGGCCGGCGAGCGGGTGCGTCGCTCCAACTTCGTCTACGGCTCCACCAAGGCGGGCCTGGACGGCTTCTACCTGGGCCTCGGCGAGGCCGTGCGCGCCGACGGCGTGCGCGTGCTCGTGGTCCGCCCCGGCCAGGTCCGCACCCGCCTGTCGGCGCACGTCGCCGAGGCGCCGCTCACGGTGAACAAGGAAGACGTCGCGCAGCGCGTCGTCGCCGCCGTGGACAAGGGCAAGGACGTCATCTGGGTGCCCGGTCCGTTCCGTTTCATCATGATGGTCCTGCGGCACATCCCGCGGCCCATCTTCCGCAAGCTCCCCGTCTAGGCGATGACGAGCGCACCGCGCCGAGGCCGCGACCTACTCGAACTGCTCGGCGCGCTCCTCCTCGGCGGAGTGGTCGGCTTCGTGGGACTCCGCGTCATCGACGCGGCGGCGTGGCCGGCCTACAACACCTCCAACGTCACCCGCGCGCTGACCACCCTGGGCCAGGTGCTGTTCGTCCTGGTCGCGGTGGTCGCCGTGGTGGCCGCACGCTACCGGCCGTCGTGGCGGCTCGGCACGTCGTGGCTGGGCTCGGTCGCCTCCGCCGGCCTCGTGACGGTGAGCCTCGGCATGCCGCTGGGTGCCACCAAGCTGTACCTGCATGGCCTGACCGCTGACCAGCAGTTCCGCACCGAGTACCTCACCCGTCTCACCAGCAGCCCGCACCTGGCCGACATGACCTACGTGGACCTGCCGCCGTACTACCCGGCGACGTGGTTCTGGTTCGGCGGTCGATACGCCGACCTGCTCGGTCTGCCCGGCTGGGAGGCTTACAAGCCGTGGGCCATCATCTCGATGGCCGCGGCCGCCGCGCTCGGCGTGGCGCTGTGGAACCGCATGGTCGGCGTCGGCGTGGGCACCGCCGTCGGCATGGCCGTGACCGCCGCGACCCTGTACTTCGCCTCGCCCGAGCCCTATGCCGCGGTGCTGATCCTGGTCGGCGTGCCCATGCTGGTGGTCATCGCCTCCGCGCTCCGCGGACGCGGACGTCTCACCGACGGCCCGACGTCGTTGGCGCAGACCAGCTGGCTCGCCGTGATCGCCGCGGGCCTGTTCCTCGGGGTCTCGGCGACGGTCTACACCCTGTACACCGCGCTCTTCGCCGGCAGCGCGATCCTGATCGCCCTGGTCTACCTGGTGCAGGTCTGGGTCGCGGCCCGCAACAGCGCCGTGCCCGATGATGCCCTGAGCGCGGAGCGGCGCGGCCCGTTGGTCGGCGTCGTGGTGCGCCTGCTGGTGATGGGCGTCCTGGCCTGCGCCGTCGCTCTGACCTTCTGGGCCCCGTACCTGCTCAAGCGGTTCGGCTCCAACGTCACGGTGTCCGGGGCCGCCGAGCACTATCTGCCCGAGAATGGCGCGATTCTGCCGCTGCCCATGTTCCAGCTGACCCTGCTCGGGCTCCTGGCCCTGGTCGGGCTGATCTGGGCGGTGCTGCGCATGCGTCGTCGGACCATCGCGTTCGCGTTCGCCGTGGCGCTGGTCGGCATCGTGGTCCTGACCCTGGCGTCGCTGGCGCGCACCGCCATCGGCAGCACCCTGCTGTCGTTCCGCCTGGAAGCGGTGAGCGCCGCGATCCTCGCCGCCGCGGGCGTGTTCGGCGTCGTCGAACTCTCCCGACTCGCGGTGGGACGCTTCGGCGACATCCGCACCGTGATCGGCGTCCTGGCGGCCGTGGGCGCGGTCGGCGTGGCCCAGCAGGTGCCCGCGACCCTGTCCAGCGAGATCACCATCGCCTACACCGACACCGACGGCTACGGTCAGCGCGGCGATCAACGGCCGGCCGGCTCGGAGTCGTACTACGCGCAGCTGCACCGCCTGATCCGCGAGCAGACCGGCCGCCCGGCCACCGAGAACGTGGTGCTCACCGCCGATTTCAGCTTCCTGTCGATCTACCCGTACTGGGGATTCCAGGGCCTCACCTCGCACTACGCGAACCCGCTGGCCGAGTTCGACGCCCGCGCCGCGACCATCGCGAAGTGGGCGGAGGCCGCCGATCCGGCCGAGTTGGCGTCGCTGATGCAGGCCAGCCCGTGGCGGACCCCGGACGCGTTCGTGTTCCGCTACAGCGCCGACGGCTACACCTTGCGTCTGGCCAAGGACGTCTACCCGAACGATCCGAACATCAAGCGGTACACGGTGACCTTCGATCCGGCCGTCTTCGACGATCCGGCCTATACGGTGACCGAAGTGGGCCCGTTCGTTCTGGTGGTCCGCAACTAGTTCGGGAGCGCGGAGTGGACCTGCAGATCACCAGCCTGACCGGGGCGTCGGGCAGCACCCATTTCGTCGCCACCGACACCGTGAACTGGGTGATTCTGCAGGCCGACGACGGTGTGACCCTGATCGACGGCGGTTACCCCGGCCACGCCGACGCGGTGACCGAGTCGTTGCGTCGGGTCGGCAGCGCCCCCGAGGAGATCCGGGCCGCGCTCCTCACCCACGCGCACGTCGACCACCTCGGCGGCCTGGTGAAGCTGCGGCAGAAATACGCCTTCGACGTCTACGCCGATCCCCACGAGGTGGCCCACGCTCGGCGCGACTATCTGGAACAGGCGAACGCGGCGAGCCTGGCACCCATCGCCTGGCAGCCCCGCGTGTTGCGCTGGCTGAGCCGGATCCTTCCGCTGGGGGCCCTCGACAAGACCGGCCTGCCCGACGCCACCCCCTTTCCCGACCTCGCCGGGCTCCCCGGCGCACCGGTCCCGATCGCGGCGCCCGGACACACCCGCGGCCACAGCGCCTTCCTGGTGGCCGACGGCGAAGCCCTGGTCTCCGGCGACGCCCTGATCAGCGCACATCCGACCACCACCCCGCCCGGGCCACAGTGCCTGGGCCCGGTGTTCACCCACGACCCCGAGCGCAACGCCGCCTCGCTGGAGAACCTGGCCGCCACCGACGCGCGCCTGCTGTTCCCCGGCCACGGCCCGCAGTGGGCGGGCCGCATGCGCACCGCCGTCGACCAGGCGCTCGCCCGCGGCTGAGGGTCAGAGGCCGCCGAGGCCCTTGCCGACGAGCACCACACCGAGCACCACGAACAGCACCGCCATCACGGCCTGATTGTTCGCGTCCAGCCACTCCTTGATCGCGTTCAACGGGCCACGGAGCGCGTCCGCGGCGACAAGGTAGGCGATCACCGGAAGTAGAACACTCGCGGAGGCCAGCACCACGAAGACGGCAGCTGAGCCGATCAGCGGGCCCATCGCGAGATCGGCCGAGCCGATCGCGACGCCCGCGGCGGCGCAGAGCATGAGGTTCTTGGGGTTCACGGCAGCGAGCAGGAAGCCGAGCCCGGTCGCCTTGGCCCAGGTCAGTCCCTCGATGGCAGTCAGCCACTTCGGGGTGCCGCTGCTCTGCGCGCGGAACTGGTTGATGCCGGCGATCAGCAGCCCGCTGCCCAGCACGATCTTGATCCAGCCGACTGCGGCCCCGGGCTCGTCGGTCTGCTTCACGGCGTCGCCGAGGGCGATGAAGACCGCGGTCGCGCCGATGAGGCCGCCCACCCAACCCACGGCGAAGCCGAGGCCCTTGGTGCGCGCACTGCCGCCGAGCAGCATGAGGATCACGGCGATGATCGGCATCGGCGAGATCGCCACGCCCACCGCCATGGGCAGAATCTCGCCGATGACCGGGTTCATCGCGGGGCACCTCTCGCTCGATCAGCGCCGACGGCGCGATTCCATCGAAGACACTATCCGCTTGGTAAAACGACGGCGTCCTGACGCCGACCGATGGCATATATGCATTCGGTCGCGTCAGGACGCCGTTGTTTTACCGCGCTGTCGGTGTACCCGCGGTCAGCGCGCGGTGGGTGCGCCCGCCGGGCGACGCGCACTGCGGCGACGACGCTGCGCCGGGGCGCCGGCGCCCTCGGTGCGCTGCTGCGACGACGACGAGGTGTACACGCGCTGGCCGGACTCGCCGGCGCTGTCGGAACGACGACCGCCGGTCCCGCGACCGCGGCCGCCGCCGGTGCTGCCGGCATTGCCGGAGCCGCCCGCACCGCGACCGGAGCCACGACCCTGCCCGCCGCCGCGACCCGACCGGGCCTGGCCGCCGCCACCGCCGGAACGACGACGCGGCTGCTGCTGCTGGGGCGCCGGTGCCGGAGCGGGCTCCCGGTACGGGGCGCGCTCGCCGACCAACTCGTCGACGGCCGCCGACGAGGCGGTGACCTGCTGCGGCGTCACCTTGATGGCCGCCTTCTGCAGCATCTTGCGCAGGTCGGCGCGCTGCTCGGGCAGGCACACCGTCACCACGTCGCCGTTGCTGCCGGCGCGGGCGGTACGGCCCGAGCGGTGCAGGAAGGCCTTGTGCTCGGCCGGCGGATCCACGTGGACCACCAGCTCGACGTCGTCCACGTGCACGCCGCGGGCGGCCACGTCGGTGGCGACGAGGACGCGGGCGCCGTCGTCGGCCGCGAACGAGGCCAGGTTGCGGTCGCGCTGGTTCTGCGACAGGTTGCCGTGCAGGTCCACCGACGGGATACCGGCGGCGGTGAGTTTCTTGGCCAGTTTCTTGGCCTGGTGCTTGGTGCGCATGAACAGGATCCGTCGCCCGGTGCCGGAGGCCAGCTCCTGGACGAGGTCGTTCTTGTCACCGGTCGAGCGCACCTCGAACACGTGGTGCGTCATCTTCTCGACGGGGCTGGTGGCCTCTTCGAGCGAGTGCGTGACCGGCTGGTTCAGGAAGCGCTTGACCAGCTTATCGACGCCGTTGTCCAGGGTGGCGGAGAACAGCATGCGCTGCCCGCCCTTGGGGGTGGCGTTCAGAATCCGGGTCACTCCGGGCAGGAAGCCGAGGTCGGCCATGTGGTCGGCCTCGTCGAGCACGGTCACGGCCACGTCGTCGAGCGAGACGATGCGCTGGCCCATCAGGTCCTCGAGTCGACCGGGGCAGGCGACGACGATGTCGACGCCTGCGCGCATCGCGCGCTCCTGGCCGGCCTGCTTCACGCCGCCGAAGACGGTGGTGACCTTGAGGCCCATCGCGTCGGCCATCGGGGTCAGCGCGGTGGCGATCTGCGTCGCCAGCTCGCGGGTGGGCGCCAGGATCAGTCCGGTCGGGCGACCCGGGGTGCGCTTGCGGCCGGCTGCTGCGAGGCGCGCGACGAGGGGAATGGAGAAGGCCAGGGTCTTGCCCGAGCCGGTCTTGCCGCGGCCGAGCACGTCGCGGCCGGCCAGGCTGTCGGGGAGCGTGTGCTCCTGAATCGGGAACGCGGTGGTCTTGCCGTCGGCGGCCAGCGCGGCGACGATCGGCGAGGGAACGCCGAGATCAGCGAAAGTGGTGGTCATATGGTGTCAGCCCTTTACGGCTTAGGGACTTCCCGGCGCACATGAGCGGGCCGCGCGCACAACAGGCGCGGCCGAGCCACAGCATGGAAGTCAGGTGGCGAACACGCAGGTGTGCGTATCCGTTCGCCGCAGGAAAGTCAGTGATCGGCCGGCAGGATTGACATCGGCTGCGATCTCCGGAGCGTTCTACGACGCGCGGTGCCGAAGCACCGATGGGTCCACCGTACGCGTCCGACGACGCCGACGGCGCATCAAGAGATGAGCGTCACCAGTCGCCGGACGGCGTATTCGTAGCCCGCGATGCCGAAGCCGGCGATCACCCCGGCGGCGATCGGCGACACATAGGAATGCTGCCGGAACGGCTCGCGCGCGTGCACATTCGAGATGTGCACCTCGATGATCGGCACCTCCGGGATCACCAGGGCGTCGTGCAGCGCCACCGAGGTGTGCGTCCAGGCACCCGGGTTGATCACGATGCCGCTGACCGCACCGCGCGCCGCGTGGATCGCGTCGAGCATCTCGCCCTCGTGATTGGTCTGCAACGCCAGCACGCCGACGCCCGCTTCCGCCGCGGTGCGCTCCACCAGCGCCACGACGTCATCGAGGGTGGCCGGCCCGTAGACCTCCGGTTGCCGCGTTCCGAGCATGTTCAGGTTCGGCCCGTTGAGCAGCAGAATGGGCAGCGGTGCAGCGACGACAGGACGATCGGTGGACATGCTGCGAAGTCTACGAGAGATCGCAGTCAGATCACCGGACCAGCACGATCCGCGTCATATCGTCCTCGGTGGCGACGTGTGTGCAGCAGAAACCAACGAGCACCGAACCGTCGTGGTACTTACACACCATGACCATCAATAACGACAACCCGCAATACGCACCCGATCGAAACCCCGGCAACCCGTGGGCTGCCGGCACCACCTGGGCCGCCGCCGCGCTGCTGCTGGTCGCCTCGGTCCTCGCCTTCTTCCAGGGCATCGCCGCCGTCGCCAACGACGAAACCTTCGTCGCGGTGACCGCCGACTACATCTATGCCTTCAACCTCACCACGTGGGGTTGGATCCACATAGTGCTCGGCGTGATCGGCGTCTGCATCGCGATCGGCCTCTTCATCGGCGCCACCTGGGCCCGCATCTTGACCATCGTCATCGCGTCGCTGTCGATCGTGGCCAACTTCCTCTGGCTGCCCTACACCCCGTGGTGGTCGATCCTCATCATCGCCATCGACATCCTGGTGATCTGGGCCGTGGCCAACTGGAACGGCGACATCTGATTCCGCCGCTCCCGGCACACCACGCCTGATCCGATGGCACGGGGGCATCGCTACGATGCCCCTGTGCCATCCTTCTCTGTCCGGCGAGCCCAGATCACCGCCATCATCACGGGCCTCGTCGGTTTCTTCCTGGCACTCCTGTCTCCTCTGCTGCCGGTGCAGCAGACGACCGCCGACATCAGCTGGCCGCAGGACGGCACCGTCAACTCGGTGTCGGCACCGCTGATCTCGTACGCACCCATCACGCTCGACGCCTCCATTCCGTGCGCCGCCGTCGGCGATCTGCCGCGCGGACAGCAGATCCTGCTGGCCACCACGTCTCCGTCCGCGCCGAGGTCCGCCGAGCGCGGCCTGTTCGTCCGGGTCACCGGCGCGGCCGACAATCCTGCCGCGCAGCGTTCCGTGGAAGTGGTCAACCGCAACATCCCGCTGCTGTCGGCACCGCTGGACCAGGTCGTGGCCGCGGACTGCCAGGCGATCACGATCTCCGCGGACGCCGACGCCGTGACCGCCGCGTTCGTCGGATTGCGCGACGACGACGGCGAGCCGCGCACCGCGTCGACCAGCGACACCGACCTCGGCGACCAGCGCCCGCAGGTTACCGGCCTGTTCACCCAGCTGTCCGGCCCGGCCGCCGATCTGCCCGGCCTGACCGCGCACGTGCAGATCGACTCCCGCTACAGCACCAGCCCCACCCTGCTCAAGTGGCTCGCGATCATCGTCGGCGTCGCGGCCACGTTGATCTCGCTGCTCGCGCTCGCGCGTCTGGACGCCACCGACGGCCGCGGCCACCGACGGGTGTTCCCGGCGCGCTGGTGGCGGCTCAACGCCCGCGACGGCATGGTGATCGGTCTGCTGCTCGTCTGGCATTTCGTGGGGCCCAACACGTCCGACGACGGCTATCTGATGACCATGTCGCGGGTGGCGCAGGACAGCGACTACACCGCCAACTACTTCCGCTGGTTCGGGGCGCCGGAGTCGCCGTTCGGCTGGTACTACCAGGTCTTCGGCCTGCTCAGCCAGGTCAGCGTGGCCAGCCCGTGGATGCGTCTGCCCGCCCTGGCGTGCGGCATCGCGAGCTGGCTCATCATCAGTCACGAGATCCTGCCGCGGCTGGGTCGCGCCACCGCCGGGGCCCGCAGCCACCTGCACACGGCGAGCACGGCACCGGCCTGGACAGCCGCCGCGGTGTTCCTGGCCTGCTGGTTCCCGTTCAACAACGGGCTGCGCCCGGAACCGATCATCGCCCTGGGAGCGCTACTGGCGTGGTGTTCGGTGGAACGCTCCATCGCCACCGGCCGCCTGCTGCCCGCGGCACTCGCGTGCCTGATCGCCGCCTTCTCCATCGCCGCCGGACCCACCGGTGTGCTGGCCGTCGCCGCCCTGGTCGCCGGGGCGCGGCCGATGCTGCTGGCCCTGGTCAAGCGGGCCCGGGAGGTCACCGCGCAGACCGGCCGGGCCGCGAAGTGGGCCTACCTCAGCCTGCTCGCACCGATCCTGGCCGCAGGCACCTTCGTCCTGTTCGTGGTGTTCACCAATCTGACGCTCGCCGCGTTCCTGCAGAGCTCCACCATGAAGACCGCCGTCGGACCGTCGGCGAACTGGTACAACGAGATCGACCGCTACTCCTCGCTGTTCGCGTTCTCCGCCGACGGCTCCATCATGCGGCGATTCGCCGTGCTGGCGATGGTGCTCTCGCTGGTGGTGGCCGGTGCGGTCCTGATCCGGAAGGGCCGTATCCCCGGCACCGCCGCGGGCCCGGCGCAACGCATCGTCGGCATCACCTTCGCGTCCCTGCTCTTCCTCATGTTCACGCCCACCAAGTGGACGCACCACTTCGGCGTCTTCGCCGGTCTGGCGGCGGCGCTCGCCGCGCTGGCCGCGGTGGCGGCCAGCGCGGGGGCCACCCATTCGCGCCGGAACCGCACCCTGTTCGGGGCGTTGGTGGTCTTCATCGCCGGCCTGGCTCTGACCGCCCCCAACTCGTACTACTACTCCTCCGCGTGGGGCATGCCGTGGGGCGTCTGGCAGGTGACCATCGGCGGTGCCATGGTGGGCCAGGTCCTGCTGTACCTGACGCTGATCCTGCTCGCGGTGGCTCTCTGGTTCCACTTCCGCGAACCGTTCACCGGCACCGATCCGGTGCTCGACGACCCCGAGCACGTGCGGTGGCCGCGACTGCGCCGCAGCGTGGCCTGGCCGGGTCGCGCGCCGATGGGCGTCGCCGCGGGCCTCCTCGTCGCCTTCGCCCTGGTCACGGCCATCGTCGCGGGCATCAACCAGTCCGGCTCCTACTCGGTGCCGCGCAGCAACCTCGAAGCGCTGGCCGGCCGCCCGTGCAGTATGGCCGACAAGGTGTGGGTGGAGTCGAACCCGAGCGACTATCTGCTGACCCCGGTGGACTCGACCCTGCGTGATCCGCTCGCCGGACCCACCAGCCAACCGGCGGGCTCCGATCGCAGCGCCACCACCGGGTTCTCCGCCAACGGCATTCCGGACGACGTGAACGCGCGGGCCTCGTCGGGCAGCCTCGGCGTGCTCGCGGGTGCGGCCGCCGCCGACCCCGATCTACTCATCGCCAACAGCGGCGGCACCGGCGGCGGCGTGATCAGCACACCCGGCCTCAACGGCAGCCTCGCCGCCCTGCCCTTCGGCCTGGACCCCGAACGCACCGCCGTCCTGGGCAGCTACTCCGGCGACGTCCAGAGCCCGGCCGGCCTCACCTCCGGCTGGTACCGCCTGCCCACCGACTACCGGGATCGCCCGCTGATCACCTTCTCCGTCGCCGGCGACTTCTACCAGGGCGAACTCCGCCTGGAATACACCGACGAGCCGATCGGCCCCACCACCACCGACGGATCGCTGTCGCCGACCGGCGGCATCGCCATGATCGATCCGGGCCCCAATCCGTCGTGGCGGAACGTCCGCATCGATACGACCGGACTGCCGTCGAACCTCACGGCCATCCGCATCGTCGCCGACGACCACAACCTGGCCGCGGACCACTACCTGGTGGTGACCCCGCCGCGGCTACCCGAGATGACCACTCTGCAGGACACCGTCGGCAGTACCGACCCGGTCCATGCGGACTGGACGTCCGGGCTGGTGGTGCCGTGCCAGCGGCCGTTCAACTTCCACGCCGGCGTCGCCGAGGTGCCGATGTGGCGGATCAAGCCGGGCGCCGACCTGGCCGCGGCCGTCGGAGCCTGGCAGAGCGCGCCGGGCGGCGGACCGCTCGGTTGGCTGGACGTCTCCCAACGCGCGGAGACGGTGGCGACCTATCTGCAGGGCGACATCGGCCGGGACTGGGGCGCCCTGGAGCGCTACTCGGCGTACGACGAGGCGCGCCCCGCCGTGATCGAGTACGACACCGAGGTCCGCAGCGGACTGTGGAGTCCGGCACCGATCCGATACTGACCACGCCCGTGCGCGTTTGGGACGTGCTCAGCTTGTTCGACTAACCTCAGAAGTCGTGCCTGAGCCGACAACTGAGATCGAAGACACCGAGCGCCCACCGCGATCGGCCCCGCTGTCGGCTCCGTCGGCGCGGATGCTCGCCACGATCTCGGGCGTCATCGCCGTGCTGGCCGCCATCGCGGTGCCCTTCGTCCCGGTGTCGACGACGCAGGCGACCATCACCTGGCCGCAGGGCCAGCAGCTGAACGCCGACGATCCGTCGATCGTCGCCCCGCTCATCGCCCAGACCTCCCAGGCGCTGGACATCCGGATCCCGTGCGCGCCGCTGGCCGAGGCCGCCCGCACCTCGGGCACCGTGCTGACCACCATGCCGCCGGGAGCGCAGCGGCAGACCAACAACGCGCTGATCGTCAACAGCAACGGCGAGCGCGTCACCGTGCTGTTCCGCGCCAACAACGCGGGTGGGGCCACACTCGAGCAGTTGGCCTCCGGTGACTGCAAGAACCTGCACATCTTCTCCTCGCCCGCGGGCACCGGCGCCCAGTTCGTGGGCTTGGGCCCGACCAAACTGCTGCCGCCGGACACCCGCCCGCAGATCGACGGCCTGTTCACCGATCTGTCCACCGAGCAGGTGCAGAGCCTCGCCGCCGCGGGCCTGCGTTCGACGATCACCGTCGACAATCGCTACGAGTCGTCGGCCTCGATCCTCAAGACCCTCGTGATGATCATCGCGGTGCTGGCCACCCTGGTGGCGCTGTTCGCGCTGTACTGCCTCGACCGCCTGCGCGGCTACCGCGCGCCGCCCAATCGCCGCGGCAGCGCGACGGCGTGGATCCGGTCCCTGCGCCCCCGCCTCACCGACCTCGTCGTCACCGCCGTCCTGCTGATCTGGCTGTTCCTCGGCGCGGGTGCCCCCGACGACGGCTACATCCTGAACATGGGCCGCACCGCCGACGCGGCCGGTTATCTCTCCAACTACTACCGCTACTTCGGCATCGCCGAGGCCCCGTTCGACTGGTACTACGGCTTCCTCGCGCAGTGGGCCAAGGTGTCCCCGTCACTGCTCTGGATGCATCTGCCCGCCCTGGCGGCCGGCCTGGCCTCCTGGTACCTGCTCAGCCGCGTGGTCCTGCCCAGCCTCGGCACCGCCGTGAAGGCCACCGGCTGGACCGGTTGGGCCGCCGCGTCGGTCTTCGTCGCGTTCTGGCTGCCGTTCTGCGCCGGTCTGCGCACCGAGGGCATCATCGTGCTCGGCACCCTGCTGGTCTGGTGGGCCGCGGAGAAGGCGATCGCGACCAAGCAGCTGCTGCCTGCCGCGCTGGCCGCGCTGGCCGCCGCGTTCACGCTCGCGCTCGCCCCGCAGGGCGTGATCGCCGTCGCGATCCTGCTGGTCTCGGCCCGTTCGCTGCTGCGCATCCTGGTGGATCGACGCCGCGAGGACCCGCTGCTCTCGCTCCTGGCACCGATCGCCGCGGCAGGCACGGTGGTCTTGGTGGTGGTCTTCCGCGACCAGACGCTGATGACGGTCATCGAGGCGATGAAGACCCGCTACCAGGTGGGCCCGATCATTCCGTGGAGCCAGGAGTTCCTGCGCTACTACTTCCTCACCGTGACCACACCCGACGGCTCCATCGCCCGCCGTATCCCGGTGCTGCTGCTCTTCGCCGGGGCCATCGTCACCGCCGCGCTGCTGCTGCGCCGCGGGACCATCGACGGTGTGCGCCCGCGCCCGGCGTGGCGCCTGGTCGGCGCCTTCGCGGTGACCCTGATCCTGTTCTTCTTCATTCCGGTCAAGTGGACCATCCAGTTCGGTGTCTTCGCGGGTCTCGCGGCGGCGCTGGCCGCCACCGGCACCCTCGCGGTGGCCCAGGCCGCGGCGCGGTCGAGCCGCAACCTCACGGTCTTCATCGCCGGGCTGCTCTTCGGTCTCGCCGCCGTCGCCGCCGGCTACAACGCGTGGCCGTACGTGGCGCGCTATGACATCGCGTGGTTCGACCAGGCACCGTCGATCGCCGGACGTCCGGTGTCGTCGCTGATCCTGATCCTCGCGGTGATCGCGGTGGCCGTCGCCCTGTGGCAGACGCTGCGCCTGGACTACGTGAAGAACCGCGGCATGGCTCATCACACGGCTGGCCAGCCGGACAGCTCCGCGGATGTCCGGCGGATGGCCGTCGCCTCGTCGCCGATCACCGTGATCGCCGCCCTCACCGTGCTCATCACGCTGGCGATGTTCGGCAAGGCCGTCGTGAATCGCGGGGACGCGATGACGAGTCTGAGCAACAATCTCGCCTCCATCGGCGGCGACTCCTGCGGCATGGCCGATCAGGTGCTGGCCGAACCCGATCCGAACGCGAACTTCCTGACCCCGGCGAACGGCCGCTCGGCCTCGGCCGCGCTGGCCGGTACCGAGGGCGTCGGGTTCACCCCGAACGGCGTGGCAGGCGACCTCTCGCCCGAGCCGATCGTCTCCCGCCCCGGCCAGATGCACGTCTCCGGCTCCACGTCCAAGCCGTTCTCCACCGTCGGCACGCTCGGCGCGGGCACCACCGGCGGTACCGGTCCGCGCACGGTGAACGGTTCCACGGTCGCGCTGCCGTTCGGCCTGAACCCGGCCATCACGCCGGTGCTGGGCAGCTACGGCTACCAGGGCAACGCACACCTGCGCACCGACTGGTACCAGCTGCCCGACCGCAACGCCTCGCCGCTGCTGGTCTTCGCCACCGCGGGCTCGGTCGGCTCGATCGACGCCAACGGCGCGCACATCCCCGGCCAGGCGCTGGTGGTCCAGTTCGGCAAGCCGGGCGCGAACGGCGAGTTCGAGCGCATCGGCCCGAACGTGCTGCCGATCGACCCGGGACCCAAGATCGCCAACCGTCCGTGGCGCAACCTGCGCGTCCCGATGTCCTCGGCGCCCGCCGGCGCCACCGTGATGCGCCTGGTGCTCGACGACACCAACCTCGGCCCCATGCAGTTCCTCGGCATCACGCCGCCGCGCGCGCCGAAGCTGGTGACCCTGCAGGAGCTGGTCGGCTCGCAGGACCCGACCCTGATCGATTTCGCGGTGGGCGCGTTCTTCCCGTGCCAGCAACCGCTGACCTTCCGACACGGTGTCGCGCAGGTCCCGCAATGGCGCATCCTCCCCGACTACGTGACGATGAACATGCAGTCCAAGACGTGGATGTCGACGAGCGGCGGCGGTCTGCTGGCGATCACCGAGGCCACCACCAAGGCCACGGTGGTGCCGACCTATCTGAACCATGACTGGCACCAGGACTGGGGCACGCTCGAGAAGCTCGCCCCGCTCGCCCCGGACGCCGCCACCGCCGTCGTCACGACGGAACGGGTGACGCAGTCCGGCCTGGCCCGCGCCGGCTCGATCCGCCTGGAGCCCACGAAATGACCGCTGAGCATCCCGTCGACACTGCGACGGCCCCCGACTCCCCCGACTCCACCGACTCCCCCGACTCCACCGACCGGTGGGCGTTCCTGAAGAACAACGACTACCGCGTCACCAAACTGGTCGCGGCGATCGCGGGCCTCATCGGCCTGTGCATGGCGATCGCCACACCGCTGCTGCCGGTGCAGCAGCGCAGCGCCGCTCTGCAGTGGCCGCAGTCCGACACCATCGGCAACGTGACCGCACCGCTGGTCGCGTTCGTGCCCACCGACATGTCCGTCACCGTGCCGTGTTCGCTGGCCGAGGACCTGCCCGCCTCCGGCGGCGTGCTGCTGTCCACGATCCCCGCGGCGGGCAAGCAGGCCTCGGCCCGCGGCCTGTTCGTCAAGGCCGACCAGGACCGCCTGGTGATGACAGTGCGCGACGTCCTGCTGCTCAGCGTCGACCGCAAGGCCGCGCAGGCGAACGCGAACTGCACCTTCGCGCTGACCGGTAACGCCGACGGCGTGACGGCCCAGGTCTTGGGCATGGAGGGGGACGGCACCAGCTACCGCACCGACGACACCGACATGCGTCCGCAGATCGTGGGCGTGTTCTCCGATCTGCCCGCCGATGCGTCGCGCGCCGGCTTGTCGCTGCACGCCGACATCGACACCCGCTACGTCAACTCCCCCACCCCGCTGAAGCTGGCCGCGATCATCGTCGGCATCGTGATGACGCTGCTGGCGCTGCTGGCCCTCGGGGTCCTCGACTCCCGGGACGGTCGCCGCCACAAGCGGTTCCTGCCGCGCGGCTGGTTCACCATTCGCGGCCCCGACGCCGTGGTCATCGTGGTGCTGGCCCTGTGGTGGCTGATCGGCGGCAACACCTCCGACGACGGCTACAACATCACCGTCGCCCGCATCACCGAAGAAGCCGGCTACGCCGACAACTATTTCCGCTATTTCGGCGTCCCCCAGGACCCGTTCGGCTGGCCGTACCAGGTGCTGTCGTGGATGACGCAGATCAGCGTCAGTGCGCCCTGGCTGCGTCTGCCCGCCTTCCTCGTCGGCCTGCTCGGCTGGTGGCTGCTCAGCCGCGAGGTGATCCCGAGGCTCGGTCGTGCGGTGCGCACCAACCAGGCGGCCATCTGGTCCAGCGCCCTGGTGTTCCTGGCGATCTGGCTGCCGTACAACAACGGCATCCGTTTCGAGCCGCTCGAAGCCATCGGCGCCCTGCTGACCTGGTGCGCCGTCGAACGCGCCATCGCCACCCGCCGCCTGCTGCCGTACGCGGTGGCGGCGATCATCGGCGCCTTCACCCTCGCCGTCGCACCGGGCGGCCTGATGGCCGTCGCCGCACTCCTCGCCGGTCTGCGACCGGTAGTGCGCGGCATCGTGTCCCGTCGTCAGCGCGACGGCCTGCTGCCGATGATCGCGCCGGTCCTCGCCGCGGGCACCGCGGTGCTGTACCTGGTCTTCTACTGGCAGCCGCTGATGCCGCTCATCGAGAGCAGCACCACCGCCTCCGAGGTGGGCCCCACCCTCGAGTGGTGGCAGGAGCCGGTCCGGTACTACTACCTGATCCTGCAGACCGGCGACGGCACGTTCTCGCGGCGCTTCGGCATTCTGATCATGTTCCTGGCCCTGGTGGTGGTGATCTTCCGCCTGCTGTCCAAGAGCCCGCTGAACGGCGTCGCCCGCGCACCGATCTGGCGTCTGGTCGCGATCATGCTCGGCACCATGTTCTTCATCTCGTTCACGCCCACCAAGTGGACCCACCACCTGGGCATCTACGCCGGTATCGGCGCGGGCCTGGTGGCCGCGGCGGCGGCCATGATGTCGCCTGCGCTGCTGCGTTCGCGCGGCAACCGCGCGTTCTTCGCCTCGGCCGTCCTACTGGTCACCGCGGTCGCGGCCACCGGCACCAACATGTGGTGGTACGTCGGCAGCTACGGCATCCCCTGGTGGGACCGCCCGATCGAGGTGGCCGGCATCAAGCTCGGCTGGGTGGTGTTGGCGCTCTCCATCTTCTGCGCGTTGATGGGCCTCTGGTATTACTTCCGCAACGACTACGTCGACGAGGCCAAGCGCACCGGCTACCAGCGCACCGGCCTGAACCGTCTCAAGGTCTCGCCGCTGCCGGTGATCTCGGCCCTGGTGATTCTGTTCATGCTCGGCTCCTTCGCGAAGGGCGCCTGGGTACAGCGGGACAGCTGGTCGTGGGCCAAGTCCAACGTCCGCGCTCTGACCGGCGACGAATGCGCGCTGGCCAACGACGTCCTCGTCGAAAGCGACCCCAACGCGTCGATCCTGCAGCCCGCGTCTGTCGACGGCCGTCCGGCGCCCGCACCGAAGGCCGCCCTGGCCGGCGAGAACGTCGGCTTCACCCCCGACGGCCTGCCGTCGAACGTCGGGATCGATCCGCTCGAACGCAAGTCCAGCGGTGATTCCGAGGACGCCGGCCCGCAGACCTCGCTCCCGACCACCGACGACGTCAGCGGCGAGGACAGCGACGACGGCAGCGGAGAATCCGGCAGCGGCGACACCGCTACCGGTGAGGCCGACACGCCTGAACCGCAGAGCACCTCGGTCCGCCTGCCTTACGGCCTGAACCCGGCCACCACGCCGGTCCTGGGCAGCTACCGCACGCAGGGCCCGGCCACGGTCACCACCGACTGGTACCTGCTGCCGTTCGCCGCCGGGCAGGCACCGGACTCGTCGCCGCTGCTCACGGTGGCGGCGGCCGGCTCGATCGAGGCGATCAACGGCCTCGGCGCCGTGGTCCCCGGCCGCAAGCTGGTGGCCCAGTACGGTCGCGTCGGCGCCGACGGGAAGGTCGTCCCGGTGGGTGCGCCGCAGACCCCGATCGACGCGATCGAGACCAAGAGCGAGTGGCGCAGCCTGCGCTTCCCGCTCGCGGACGCCGCCCCGGGCGCCACCCTGGTGCGTCTGAACGTCGTCGACGAAGCACCCGCGCTCGCCGAGTGGCTGGCGTTCACGCCGCCGCGCGTCCCCGAGCTGGCCACGCTCAACGACGTCGTCGGCCGCACCGATCCGGTGCTCATCGACTGGCTGCCCGGCCTGGTGTTCCCGTGCCAGCGGCCGATCGCGGTGCGCAACGGCGTTCTGGAGCTGCCCGAGTGGCGGATCATGCCCGACGCCGACGCCACCCAGAAGAACAGCCAGACGTGGATGGCGGGCAAGTCCGGCGGTCCGCTGGGCATCACCGACGCGCTGCTGTCGCACACGCTGGTGCCGAGCTACCTCCGCAACAACTGGGGTCGCGACTGGGGCGGCCTGGAGCGGTTCACCCCGCTGGTGCCCGACGCCACGCCCGCCGAGCTGGAGCTGGGCTACCGCACGGTGAACGGTTTCTGGAGCCCCGCCCCGATGCGCTCGGCCGGGTACTGACGCTTTCGGTACGTCCCGCCGCTTTCGGGTGGTGCTGTCGTTCTAGAACGACGGGCCCGCCCGAAAGCGACGGTGACACCCAAAAGCGAAGGGGCCGACCGAGGACGACGGGCACTGGGTAGCCTTCGAGGCACTGTCACCGAAATGAAGGACACGCCCGTGCAGATCGTCAATGTCCGTTTCTACGTCAAGCCCGAACTGGCCGACGAGTTCCCGAGCGCGCTCACCGAACTGACCGAGGCGACCCGCAACGAGCCGGGTAACCTCTGGTACCACTGGTCGCGCAGCATCGACGATCCCAACGAGTACGTGGTGCTCGAGGGCTACACCGACGACGGCTTCATGGCGCACGCGACCAGCGAGCACTTCCGCACCGGCGGCGCGCTGATCCAGCCGTTCCTGTCCCGGACCCCGGACATCATCGCCCGGCAGGTGGAGGGCGAAGGCTGGGATCAGCTGAGCGTGCTCGCCGTCGACTGATGACGACCACGGACGCCAATCCGCACGCCCACGACTCCGAGCCGCACGGCGGCGGATTGGCGAACCGTCTCAATCGGCTGCGCGCCGGCGTGCTCGGCGCCAACGACGGCATCGTGTCCACCGCGGGCATCGTCGTGGGTGTGGCTGCGGCCGGCGCGGCGCGCGGCCCCATCTTCACCGCCGGTATCGCGGCACTGGCCGCCGGCGCCGTGTCGATGGCGCTCGGCGAATACGTCTCGGTGAGCACCCAGCGCGACACCGAGGCGGCGCTGCTGATCAAGGAACGACGGGAACTGGCCGACGACCCCGACGCCGAGCTCGACGAGCTGGCCGGCCTCTACGAGGCCAAGGGTCTCAGCTCGGCCACTGCGCACCAGGTGGCGCGCGAACTCACCGAACACGACGCCCTCGCCGCCCACGCCGACGCCGAACTCCACCTCGATCCCGAGGAACTGGTGAACCCATGGATGGCCGCGGTCAGCTCCGCCATCTCCTTCACCCTCGGCGCGCTGCTGCCGTTGATCGCGGTGCTGCTGCCGCCTCAGTCTTGGCGGGTGCCGACGGTGTTCATCGTCGTGCTGGCGGCGCTGGCCCTCACCGGCACCATCGGCGCGCTCCTCGGCGGCGCGAAGCCGCTGCGCCCGACGCTGCGCGTGATGGTCGGCGGCGCGATAGCCATGGGCGTCACCTACGGCATCGGTACGGCGTTCGGCACGGCCGTCGCCTAGCGCCGGCGCGCCACAGGCGGCAGTGCCACCCACAGGCGTCAGCCGACACCACAGGCGGCAGCCGGGCTGCCGCCTGTGGTGCGGACTGTCGCGAACGTGTGCGGCTGACGCCTAGATCGGCATCAGGTAGTGCTTGCGCGGGGCGCGCAGCACCTGCTTGTCCTGCAGCTGAGCGAGCGCCTTACGCAGTTGCAGGCGCGTGTCGGCGGGCTCGATCACCGCGTCGATGTAGCCGCGCTCGGCCGCAAGGTACGGGGTGGCCATCATCGCGTTGTAGAACGTGATGAAGTCCTGGCGCACCTTGTCGGCGTCGGCCGCCGAGAGGCCTTCGGTCTGGTGGCGGGTCAGGATCACGGCGGCGGACTCGGCGCCCATCACGGCGATCTTGGCCGTCGGCCACGCGAAGTTGATGTCCGCACCCAGCTGCTTGCAGCCCATCACCGCGTACGCGCCGCCGTAGGCCTTGCGCAGCACCACGGTGACCTTGGGAACGCTCGCCTCGACGTAGGCGTACAGGAACTTGCCCGAACGCCGGATGGTGCCCTTCGCTTCCTCGACCACACCGGGCAGAATGCCGGGCGTATCGACCAGGAAGATCAGCGGGATGTTGTAGGCGTTGCAGATGCGGACGAACCGGGTCGCCTTCTCCGAGGCGTCGGTGTCCAGGGTGCCCGCCATCACGGCGGGCTGGTTGGCGACGACGCCCACACTGCGACCGTCGACGCGCGCGAAACCGGTGATGATGTTCGGCGCGAACAGTTCCGCGACCTCGTGGAAGGCGCCGTCGTCGAAGAGCCGCACGATGAGGTCGTGCATGTCGTAGCCGGCGTTGTCGTTGTCCGGCATGAAGGTGTTCAGCGAGAGATCCGACTCGGTGATCTCCGGCTCCAGGCCCGGGTTGATCACCGGCGGCTGCTCATGGCAGGTCATCGGCATGTACTGCAGGTACTCGCGCACCCACTCGAAGGCCGCTTTCTCGTCCTGCGCGACGTGGTGGATGTTGCCCCAGCGCGCCTGGTTGTGGGCGCTGCCGAGATCCTCCGCCGACACCTCTTCGCCGTTGACGGCGCGGAGGATGTCCGGGCCGGTGACGAACATGTAGCTCTTGTCCTCCACGCCGACGAGCACGTCGGTGTTCGCGGGGGTGTACACGGCGCCGCCGGCGCACTTGCCCAGGATCACCGACACCTGCGGCGACAGGCCGGACAGCAAGTCGTTGCGTCGACCCATCTCGGCGTACCAGGCCAGCGAGGTCACGGCATCCTGGATGCGGGCACCGGCGGAGTCGTTGATGCCGACCATCGGGCAGCCGAGCTTGCCCGCCCACTCCATCAGGTTGGAGACCTTGCGGCCGAACATCTCGCCGACGGTGCCGCCGAGCACGCTCTGGTCGTGGCTGAAGGCCGCGACCGGACGCCCGTGCACCAGGCCGTGGCCGGTCACCACACCGTCGCCGTACCCGGTGTCGGCGGCACCCGGCATCTTGGCCAGCGCGCCGACCTCGACGAAGGTGCCCGGATCGAACAGCATCTCCAGCCGCTCACGCGGGGAGCAGATGCCCTTGTGCTCACGCTTGGCGATCGCCTTGGCGCCGCCCGGTTCCTGCGCCAGGGCCAGCTTCTCGCGCAGGTCGGCGAGCTTGCCCGCGGTGGTGTGATCGATCGTCACGCTCAGGACTCCTTCTGGTTCACTTGCGCAATCCGACTCGTCAGATCGGCGCCGACCTTGGCCACATAGGGCTCGTCGACGATGGACAGGTGGTCGCCGCCGATGTGGACGATCTCGAGATCGTCGACCACCTCGCTCCAGCGCCCGTCCTCGTCGATCTCGGCCCACTGCGGTTCGAGTTCGATGGCGCCGTCGTGCATCTTGTCGGCGCGGTACAGCACCACCTTGCCCGCGTACGGGGTCGGCGCGATGTTGGTGAGCGCGCGGTTGTCGAGGAACGACGTCCGCTGGTGCTCGATGATGCCGCCGGGGATCTTGGTCCCGGACATCGACATCATCTCCATGATGATGGCGAACTGCTCGTCGTCGTCGGCCTCGACCAGACGATCCATCGGCAGCGGAATGTCGTCGTCGAGGTCGTAGGTCTTGACCGCGAAGTCCTTCCAGCGTTCCAGGCGGGCCCGCTTGGTCTCCGGGGTCTCCACCACGTCTTCGCGGGGACGGACGACGTCGATCAGGCCCACGAACGCGATCTCCTCGCCGGCTTCGCGCAGCACCTGGGCCGCACCGTAGGCCAGGACGCCGCCGAGCGACCAGCCGACCAGCACGTACGGCCCGTGCGGCTGAATCTCGCGGAGCTTGGGCAGGTACTGGTGCACCCGCTCCTCGATGGAGCCTTCGACGCGGTCGAAGCCGATCACCGGCTGATCCTCCGGCAGACGCTTGAGCAGCGCCTCGTAGGCGGACGTGTTGCCGCCGGCCGGGTGGAAGACCAGCATCGGCATCGGATCGCCGGCCGCGGTGTCGAAGGTGTGCTGTCGTTCCCCGTTCGCGCCGGTCGGCACGCGCAGGTAGCGGACGAAGCCGTCGACGTCGGCCGCGGCCTCCATGTGCCGGCGCACGTACTCGCTCATGTCCTCGATGGTCTCCGAGTCGAGGATGTCCTCCACGTCGATGTCGCCGCCGGTGCGGTCGTTCAACCGGTCGGTGAGCTTCTGCGCGGACTCTTCGTCGAGGACGGGCAGCTTGTTGAAGATGCCGCCGGCCGACTTGCCGGTCACCACGGCGTAGGCACCGAAGGTGAGACGCTCGGCCGCGTCGCGCGGCGGGACGTCGGCACCGGCCGCGGCCGCCACCTGGGCCTGATCGGTCAGGTCCGCGGCGGGGGCTTCGGCGGGCGGAGTCGGCGTAGCGGGCTCCACCGGCGCAGCCGGCACCTCGACCGCGGGCGCCTCGACCTCGGGTTCGTCGACCTGGGGCTCTTCGACCTGGGGCGCGGCGGCCTTGCGGCGTTCGCCTCGTCGATCAGGGCGCTGAGAGCGGCGGTGTCCAGTTCCTGGCCGTCGCCGGCACCGTGGGCGAGCAGGTCCACCTGGTCCCGGTTCTCCACCGCGAAGGTGACGAACTTGGTGACGTCGGCGAGATTCGCCTGCCGCATGGCCTGCAGCTGCAGCTGCGGGATGTCGAACTCGTACTCCACGCGGTTCTTGATCCGCACCGCCATCAGCGAGTCCAGACCCAGCTCGATCAGCGGGACCTCACGCGGCAGGTCGTCCGGGTCGTAACCCATCGACTCGCCGACGATCACCGCGAGCCGCTGCTCCACGGTCTGGCCGGATTCCGGCGTCCACTGATCGCCGATGTCGTCGATCACCTCGTCTTCGACGACGAGCGGCCCGGACGACTCCTCGACGGGCGTCGGCACGACAGCAGGTGCCTGCGCCACCGGCACCACGGCACCGGTGAGCGGACCGCCGGTGACGGACGCCTCGAACAGCAGCGCGTGCCCGTGCGCGGCATCGGCGAAGATCGCCAGTGCGCCACCGCCCGGGTGGCGGGTGTACACGGTGGTCAGCGTGCCCTCGCCGGGCAGTTCGCCGTACGAGTCGGCGGCGGCGACGGCCGGCGAGTCCAAGACGTGCTTGGCGGCGGCCAGCACCAGCTCGCGCGGATCCTTCACCACCGAGGCGGTCACCTCGAAGGCGTGCCGACCGTCGGGCAGCGCCACGTGCGCGCCCGGCATGGTGCTGGTCCCGGAGCCGCTGTCGACCGCGGCGGTGAGCCAGTACGGCTTGCGCTCGAAGCTGGTCCGCGGGACGTCGGCATACGGCAGGTCCTGGCCGATGCCGAACAGTGCACCCACATCCACCGCGTGCCCGTGGACCCACAGCTTCATCAGCGCGGTCACCAGGCCGACGTTCTCGTCTTCCTTGCGGCGCAGGGTCTCGATGAGTTCGGCGTTGTGGATACCGGCGCCGAAGGCGGCGGCCGCCACCGAGATCAGCACGGCCGGGTTCGGCGCGAGTTCGATGAACGTGCGGTGGCCGTTCGCGACGGCCTTGTCGATGGCCTGCGCGAACCAGACGCTGTGGCGCAGCCCCTTGGTGAAGTACTCGATGGTGTGCACCGGCTCGGCGCCGGGACGGTAGAACACTTCGCGGTCCACCGAGCTGTAGAAGCCGGTGGTCGGCGACAGCGGCTCGATGCCGGTCAGCTCGTAGGCGAGCTCACCGAGCAGCGGATCCATCTGCGAGGTGTGGCTGGCGCCCTTGGTGGCCAGCTTGCGGCCGAGCTTGCCCTCGGCCTCGGCGCGCGCCACGATCGCGTCGACCTGCGGCTCGGGGCCGCCGATCACCGTGTGCGTGGGCGCCGCGTAGACGCAGATCTCCAGATCGGGGAAGTCGACGAGGACGTCGTTGATGTCGTCGGCGCTGTACTCGACCAGTGCCATCAGGCGGATGTCGTCGCCCACCAGCATCGACTCGCCCTCGCCCATCAGCCGCGAGCGCTGGCAGATGACCCGGGTGGCGTCGGCCAGCGACAGGCCGCCGCTGATGTAGGCCGCCGAGGCCTCGCCCATCGAATGCGGGATCAGCACGCCGGGCTCGGCGCCGTAGTGGCGCATGGTGTCGGCCAGGGCCACCTGAATGGTGTAGATCCCGACCTGCGAGGTCTCGATGCCGTAGGTCTGCTCGTCGTCGAGGAACACCTCGGCGATCGAGTAGCCGAGCTCGTTCTGCACGTACTCGTCGACGCGGTCCACGTTCTTCGCGAAGACCGGATTGTCTTGGTACAGCTGCTTGGCCATCTTGCGGTGCTGCGAGCCGAAGCCGCTGAGCAGCCACACGGCCGACGCCGCATCCGGGGAGTCGGAGGTGAAGACGAACGGCGCGTTCTTACCCTCGGCGACCGCGGTGGCGCCCTTGATCGCGTCGGCGTGGCTGCGGGCCATGATCACCGAGCGCGTGCGCCCGTGGTTGCGGCGGGCCAGCGTCCGGCCGATCTCCACCAGCGGGGTGGCCGCGCCCTCCTCGGTCTGCAGCCACTGCGCGAGTTCCGCGGCGGCACGACGACGCCGCGACGGCAGGAAGCCGCTGATCACCAGCGGCACCACCGCGTCGGGACCGGCGACCGGGGCGAAGCCCGCGGTCGGATCCGCCTCGACGACCTCGACCACGGGCTCGGTCTTGCGTGCCTGCGCCGCGAGCACCGCGCGCTCGGCCTCGGTGAGGAAGTCCTCGTCGTCGTCGAAGTCGTCCACGGGCGCCGCGACCGGATCGGCGGCCGGCGCCGCGGCCACCGCTGCGGGGTTCAGGTCTTCCGGGGTCACTTCGCGCACCACGATGTGGGCGTTGGTGCCGCCGAAGCCGAAGCCGGAGAGGCCGGCGATCGCGTTGCCGGAGTAGCGCGGCCACGCGGTGTTCTCGGCGGTCACCTTCAGGTTGGTGGCCTCGAACTGGATGTACGGGTTGGGGCCGACGTAGTTGAGCGACGCCGGGATCTGGTCGTGCTGCAGCGACAGCACCACCTTGGCCAGCGCGCCGGCGCCGGCGGCCGACTCCATGTGGCCGTAGTTGGTCTTGGCCGAGCCGAGCAGCGCCGGGGCGTCCGCACTGCGGCCGCGGCCCACCACGCGTCCGAGGGCGTCGGCCTCGATCGGGTCGCCGAGCACCGTGCCGGTGCCGTGCGCCTCGATGTAGTCGACGGTGCGCGGGTCGATGGCCGCGTCGGCGTACGCATCGCGCAGCACGTCGACCTGGGCGTCCGGGTTCGGCGCGAAGATGCCGTTGGACCGGCCGTCGGAGTTCACCGCGGAACCGGCGATCACAGCGAGCACCTGGTCGCCGTCGGCGCGGGCCGCGGACAGCCGCTTGAGGACGAAGACGCCGCCGCCCTCGGCGCGGATCATGCCGTCCGCGTCGGAGGAGAAGGCCTTGATCTTGCCGTTCGGCGCCTGCGCACCGATGCTGTCGAAGCCCAGCGTCACCGCCGGGGTGACGATCATGTTGACGCCGCCGGCCAGGGCCACGTCGGTCTCACCGGTGCGGAGGCTGCGCACCGCCTGGTGGACGGCCACCAGCGACGACGAGCACGCGGTGTCCACGGCGATCGACGGACCGCGGAAGTCGAAGAAGTAGGAGACGCGGTTGGCGACGATCGACGTCGCGGTGCCGGTCAGCGCGTAGGCCGCGGTCTCACTGGCGCCTTCGCCCAGGCCCATGGTGGCGAGCATCTGGTAGTCGTTGGTCGAGGTGCCCAGGAACACGCCGACCGGTGCGCCCTTGAGGTCGCTGGCCGGCAGGTGCGCGTTCTCCAGCGCCTCCCAGGTCAGTTCCAGGACCAGGCGCTGTTGCGGATCGACCATCTCGACCTCGCGCGGGCTCATCTGGAAGAAGTCCGCGTCGAAACCGCGCACGTCGTCGAGGTAGCCGCCGTGCACGTTGGCCTCGGCGATCACCTCGGCCAGCCGCGGATCGGCCTTGAACTCGGCCCAGCGGTCCTCGGGGAGGTCGGTGATGCCGTCGACGCCGGTGATCAGTGCTTCCCAGGTGGACTCCGGGGTGTAGCCGCCCTTCGGGAAGCGCGTGGCCAGCCCGATGATCGCGATGTCGTCGTCGGCGTCGCGGTCGCGTTCCCAGAACCGGTCGGCGTCGAGATCGAGGCCCTCGTCCGGGTCGCCCTCGATGATGCGCTTGGCGAGCATCGCGATGGTCGGGTGGTTGTAGGCGGCGGTCGCCGTCAGGATCACACCGGTCCGGTCCTCGACGTCGGCGGCCAGCGCCACCGCGTCGCGCGAGGACAGCCCGAACTCCTCCATCGGCCGGTCGTCGGCGATCTGGTCGATGGGCTGACCGGTGGTGGTCGAGACCCACTCCCGCAGCCAGTCGCGCAGCTCTTCGACGGTCAGGCCGCCGGCGGTCTCGCCCGCGGTCCCTGCGTGATCGGGGTGCTCGGTGGTCGACTCGGTGGAGTCGGCGCCGTGGTTCTCAATGTCAGACATCGCTCTACAGCCTACTGATTCGAAGAAGTCGGTTAGTACGCGTCAAGCCCGGTATGTCGACGACATACCGGGCTTTCCGCTCGAAGGTCACGATTTATTCGCCGGCGTCCGGGAAGGCCGTCTGCTGATAGCCACCGCGCAGGGTGCCGTCGACGTAGGCCGCCTTGGTGGCCCGGCGAGCGATCTTGCCGCTCGAGGTACGCGGAATGGAGCCCGCGGGGACCAGCAGCAGATCGCGCACCATCACGCCGTGGCGCCCGGCGACCGCCGCGCGCACGGTGTCGGCGATCTCCTGCGGATCGACCTTGCGTCCGGGGCCGCGCTCGGCCACGATCACCAGCTGCTCGGACGCATCGTCGGCGTCGAAGGTGAGGCCGGAGAAGCCGCCCTCGAAGACTTCGGCGGGGAGCTGGTTGGCCGGGACCGCGAAGGCCGCGACGAAACCGGGACGCAGGTTGACACTCGCCTCCTGGGCGCTCGCCTCCAGGTCCTGCGGGTAGTGGTTGCGACCGTCGACGATCACCAGGTCCTTGACGCGACCGGTGATGTACAGCTCGCCGTCGTAGATGACGCCGAAGTCGCCGGTGCGCATCCACTGCGCGTCGTCCGGCGTGCCCTCGGCGTGGCTGCCCTCGGGCAGACGGGTGGTGAGGAGATTGTGGAAGGTCTCCTCTGTCTCGTCGTCCTTGTTCCAGTAGCCCTTGCCGATGTTCAGGCCGTGCAGCCAGATCTCGCCGACCCGGCCGTCGGGCACCTCCGACGCGGTGTCGCCGTCGACGATGCAGGCCCACTGGCTGAGCGCGACCTGACCGCAGGAGACCTGCGCGATCGCGTTCTCGGCGTCCTCGGCGACGGGCACGAACTCGCCCGCGTTCAGCTTGTCGCGGTCGACGTAGCTGATCAGGGCCGCATTGTCGCGCTGCGTCGCGGACACGAACAGGGTGGCCTCGGCCATGCCGTAGCAGGGCTTGATGGCCTTGGGCGAGAGTCCGTAGGGCTCGAACGCCTCGTTGAATTTGCGCATCGAGCTCACGGTGACCGGCTCGGACCCGTTGATCAGACCGATCACGTTCGACAGGTCCAGCTCTTCGCCGTCCGCGGGCAGACCGCGGGCGGCGGCGTGCTCGTAGGCGAAGTTCGGTGCTGCGGCGTAGGTGGGGGCGCGGTCGTCGGCGGCCGCGAGTTCACGGATCCACCGGCCCGGACGGCGCACGAAGGCCGCCGGACTCATGATCGTGATGTACTTGCCGCCCAGCGCGGGCAGGATCACGGTGAGCAGGCCCATGTCGTGGAACATCGGCAGCCAGGTGACGCCGCGCGAGTTGCGGTCGATCTCGATGCAGTCGTAGATCTGCAGGCAGTTGGCGGCGACGGCCTCGTAGGTGATCTCGACGCCGGCCGGCACGCGCGTGGAGCCGGAGGTGTACTGCAGGTAGGCCACCGTGTCGCGGTTGTGGTCGGTGCCGGCCACCGGCGCCACCCAGGTGGAGCCCACCGAGTCGGGCACCGCGTCGACGGCGATCACGCGCGGACGGTCCTTGGCGGGCCGGTCCGAGAAGAAGTCGCGGACGGCCTCGGCCGACTTGGTGGAGGTCAGGATCGCCGTGGGCTGGCAGTCGGCCAGCACGCCGTGCAGGCGGTCGGTGTGACCGGGCTCGTCCGGGCTGAACAGCGGGACGGCGATGTTGCTCGCGTACAGGGCGGCGAAGAAGCCGATCACGTACTCCAGCGACTGCGGCGCCAGGATGGCCACGCGGTCACCGGGCTTGGTGACCTGCTGAAGCCGGGCCGCCACCGCACGCAGGCGCTTGCCGAACTGGGCCCACGTCAGATCCTGGGCCTCCCCGTCACGCTCACGGCTGTAGTCGATGAACCGGTACGCCAGAGTGTCGGCCTGCTCGCGGACGTTTCGTTCCACGTAGTCCACCAGGGTGGCGTCTTCGGTGATTCGAAGGTTGCCGGATTCGTCGAGGAACTCCTCGAATTCGGTCTTCAGCATTGCAAACTCCTGTACCGCACGCGCGGCGTCTTCTCATTCACATCGGTGCCGTATCCACCACCCCGAGGTATCGGCACCCTGTCTCCGCCCCGCTCTTCGACGCTTCGCATCGAGCCGGGCACACAAAACCTTGGCTGATTCTACTCCTCCCGCAGCAGCGGGATGACAGGTGCGAAGGCATCCAGCTGGGTCGGGAAGACTCCCACGTAACTCATGGTGGTTTGCCTGCGCACTTCTCGAACCTGTTCGGCGATCTCTTCGAAGGTGCCGAAGGCCAGATAGGGCGAGGCCAGGATATCGTCGACGGTCAGCTCGACGTCCCGCGCGATGTTCGGCGGATACCCCTGCTCGAGCGCCTTGAGCGCCATCTCCGCGGTCCCCACCCGGTCGTCGGTGATCACGATCGTCGCAATGGTCCAGTTCAGCTCGATGTCGTCGAACCGGTCGCCGGCCGCCTGCCGGATGCGGTCCACCCGCTCCTTGGTCTTTGCCATCGTCATGTCCGAGAGTCGCAGCAGCCCCTCCGGAGTGGAACCGGTGGCCACCGAGATGATGTCGGCGTGCTTGGCGGCCAGCGCCAGCATCCGGGGTCCACCACCGCCGACGGCGATCGGCGGACGCGGACCCTGCCGCGGGCGCGGACTGCCTTCGAGGCCGCGAATGCGATAGAACTCACCATCGAAATCGACGGTCTCGCCCCGCATCAGGCGGTCCAGGATGGTCAGCGCCTCGTCGAGCTTCCGGATCCGCTCGGCGGGCGTGCCGAACTCGAGGCCGGCCTTGTCGAACTCGTCCTTCATCCACCCCGCGCCGATGCCCAGCTCCAGCCGCCCCTTGGACAGGACGTCGATCGTGGTGGCTTCCTTGGCCAGGATCGCCGGGTGCCGGAAGCCGTTGGCCAGCACGGACGTGGCCAGCCGAATCTTGCTGGTGGCCTGGGTGAGGGCGCCGAGCGCCGCCAGCGGACCCACCTGGTTGCCCAGATGGTCCGGGATCGCGAAGGTGTCGTAGCCGTATTCCTCCGCGGTCTGCGCGAGCTTCACGAACCGGCGGGCGCCGCCCTCGTCCTTGTTGCCCTCGCCGCCGGCACCGAAGCGGAACTTACGGAATCCCTCGGCGGTGTGGGTCGCCGGGTTCGGAGTCCGGTCTGCAGTCACCGACATCCTCCCTGTAGTTGCCGTCGCAATGTCACGAAAAGGTTAACTTAGCAGGTGACGAACCTGAAAACGGCTCGACCCGCCGGACCTCGTCTCCGCTCAGGAGTGCGCCGGATGCGGTGCTTCGTCGATCAGCCTGCTGGCCCACGCGAACATCCACTGGGTGGCGGTGGAACCGCCCGCCGACCAGTAGCGCGTGGTCGCGTACATGGCGTGCACGGGATTGTTCGCGGCGTTCGCCAGTTTGCCGATGGCGCTGAGCGGATTGGTGACGCGCGGTGCATCGCAGATCAGGTCGCCGGACGCACAGATCGAATAGGTCCGCTCCTCCAGGGTGCCGAATCCGCCCGGCCGAGGGCCGGTCATCTCGATACCGGGGACCAGCGAACCGAACGGTGCCAGGGTGATCTCGGCGCCGACGCCGTCCGGACTCGGCGCGACGTCGTTCTGCTTGCCCGATTCCCGACGACCGTCGGCGATCAGGCCGACGCCGAGCACCAGGTCGGCGTCCTGCTCCGGGATCGGTCCGCGGCCGTTGCCGATGTCGGAGGCGATGTCGCCGACGATCACCGCACCCTGCGAGAAGCCCATCAGCACGTAGCTGGTCAGCGGGCAGTGGCCGTGCGTCTCGGCCAGCTTCGCCGACGCACGACGCTTACCCTGGGCCCGCGAATCGTTGTAGTCGCGCTGCTTGTCGGTCAGCACCGTCGGGTTCCGGAACTGCGCGACGTAGGGCACCGTGTAGACCTCGGCGCGGCTCTGCGGGAACTTGCCCTGCAGTGCCTTGGTGATGCGCAGCATCAGCGACCGGCTGTTGGCCGTGGGCCGGTACGGATCGTCGTTCGCCTTCGACTCCCAGGTGCCCGGCACCGACAGCACCAGCACGTCCGGGCAGTCGGCCGGCTGCGCCTCGGGGCGATGCTCGGGTTGCGTGGTCGGGCCGGACGGCCCCTTCGGCGGCGGCGGAGCGGGCGACAACATGGTGATCACCAACACCACCACCAGCACGATGGCGGCGATCGCCAGGAAGCCGAGGCCGAACGCCACCCTCTTGGTACGGCGCTTCACGCGGTCAGCAGAGGTTCTTCTCGGCGGCAGCGATCAGCTTGTCCGCCTTGGCCCCCGCCTCGTTGTCGCTCTTGACCGACGGTCCGAGCCCGGCGCTCACGTAGATCTTGATCATCGCCGGGTCGGTCTTCTTGCCCTTGGCGTCGCAGACGTAGTAGCCCCAGGTGAGGGCGGCGTTGTTGTCCTCATCGCCGAGGAAGGCGACGTCGTCGCGTTTGAGCGCGGCGAGGTAGTCCTTGTCCTTCTCGCTCAGTTTCGAGTCGTCCGCCTGGCCGCCCGAGGGCTTCTCCGGCTTGGTGGCCGGGAGCGTGCTGGTCGCCTTCGACGCAGCCTCCGCCGCACTACTGGAGGCGGCGGCCTCCGACGGCGACACCGACGACGGCTCGCCCGACTCGGGCGCACTGCCCGAGATCATCGTCGTGGTGACGTCCTGATCGAGCGGAGAATTCGCCGTCGACGAATCCCCGCACGCGCTCAGCGAGATCGCCGCAGCGGCGATGGCAGCGCACCCGAGGACGCCGCGAAAGAACTTGCCAGTCATGGTGGAAAGGCTACCTTCCAAATCCGACCGCAGGTTCCCCCGAGGGGTACTCACCTGCATAAACACGGGAGAAACTCAGCGGATTATCACACTCGACGGTGAGCGGCGTCACGGCTTGGCTTCCACCCTCGCGCCGCCCTGCGGCGTCCAGGTGATCTTGCCGCGTTCGAAGGTGTTGAACTTCACCTTGCCGTCGCGCGAGGTGCGCTCGTCGCTGGTGGGCAGTCCGAGCCGATCGAAGGCCGTCACGTACGCGCCGCCGATCGCACCGGCGACTACCTTGGGACCGTCCGGTCCGGTGAAGATGCGGCCGTCGCGGAAGTCCTGCGCGTGCCCGCCGGGCACCGGGTACTGCGCCGTGAGGCACCCGCCCAGGCTGCGCAGCTGCTTGGCCTTCTTGAACGCGGGGCCCGCCTTGCAGGCCACCTTGTCGCCGGACAGCCCGAGAGCGCTCGCCGCCTGCGGCCACGCCTGCTTCATCTCGAACTCCCAGTAGGGCCAGGTGTGGGTGCCGGACGCGCGGTAGACCGCCTGCGCCGGAATGCCTTCCTTGTTCAGCTTGGTGGCGAACTGCTGGCTGGTGGAGCGGGCGAGGACCTCGAGGCCGACGCCGGAGTAGTTGGTGGCCAACAGCGGCAGTTCGCTGGGGCTGTCGTGCGGACCGACGACGCCGTTGCCGGACGAGATGTACAGGCTGGTCCCGCGCAGCTTGTCGACCAGCAGATACGGGTCGTGCTCGGCCCATGCCGGATCGCTCGGCGGACCGAACATCTTCATCGAGTCGTAGCCGCCGCCGTCCCGCAGCGCGAACTGGATGGCCTGCGGCATGCCGTACGAGGTGAGCTGCAGGATGCCGGAGTACGACGCCGCGAACTTGAAGAAGCCGGGGTTGCGCGCGGCCAGCATCATGGCCGCCGTGCCGCCCATGGACAGGCCCTGGACGCCACGAACGTCCGTGGACCGCCACTGGTCCTGCAGCAGCGGGGTGAGCTCCCTGATGAGGAAGGTCTCCCACTGGTAGTTCTTGCCGCGGTCGGGCTGCTTCCAGTCGGTGTAGAAGCTCGACTCGCCGCCGATCGGTAGCACCACGTTGACGTTCTTGTCCTGGTAGAAGCGCTGGATGTCGGTGTTGATCACCCAGCCGCTCTGATCCTCCTGCGCGCGGAGCCCGTCCAGGGTCAGCAGCTGGGGGAACTTGTCGCGCGGCTTGGCGAACCAGTCGCGGGCCAGGAGCAGCTGCACCTGGATCTCCTGCTTCATCGCCGGCGAGAAGACCCACAGCGCGACCCGGTGGCTGTCGTACCAGAAGGTCTTGGTGACCCGCGCGGCCTGGGCCGGCGCAGGTGCCGCAGGCGCGGGTGCGGCCGGGCGGTCGGCGGGCGCCGGACGATCCCCGGATCCCGGCGCGGGTGCGGCCGGACGGTCCGTCGGCGCAGCCGGAGCGGGCTGCGCAGGCTCGGCGCCGACGGGGCCGGCCACCGGCAGCAGCAGCGCCGCACTCGTCGCCGTCGCCATCAGCGCGGTTCGCAGCGTCGTACGACGACCGGTCACCGGTCGGCTCGTCGCCCTATTCCACATCGCCACGTCCCTGCTCCTTCACTGCGCCCATCACGGACCCCGATCGCTGTGCTCGCGGATCGCCCGCACACGACGATGCGAGGCGCTCCACGTGTTTTTGTACACGTGGAGCGCCTCGTTGTCCGTACGCCACGCTGTGGCGCATGTGAATTGTGTGACTAATGTTTCATAGCCACGTCACTGGATCAGTTGAAGAACCCGCGACGGTGCGCGTTCCAGACCATGTCCTGCCAGTAGCCCCACGCGTGGGTGCCGTTGGCGTAGTAGGTCATCGGGTTCAGGCCCTGCAGGCGAGCGCCACCCTCGAAAGCCAGCGCCTGCGTCAGTGCCAGGATCTCCAGCGGGGTGCCCTTGAAGAGGTCGTCGCCCACATTCTGCGGGTAGTTGTACTTGCCGAACAGACCGTTGCCCGAGCCGATGTACAGCTTGAGGCCGTGCATCCGGTTGATGAGCATGAACGGATCGTTCTGCGGCCAGCGCGGGCTCCACGGCGGGCCCCACATCGAGTCGACGTTCCACGGCGCCGGAGCGACGTCGAGCATCGCGACGCGCAGCATGGTGCGCATGCCGGGTGCGGTCAGGTAGTTGTAGCCCGAGAGCGAGGCGGCCGCGTAGAACAGGTCACGACGCTGCGCGGCGTGGGTCAGCGCGGCGTTACCGCCGGACGAGATGCCCATGATCGCGAACTTGCCGTTCTTGGTCGCGAGCTTCGGGACACCGCCGGTGCCCTTGCGCAGGTTGGTAGCGAGGCGCGTGATGACGCAGCCCCACTTATAGGTGCGCTGCTGGCCGTTGAAGTTCGACGGAGCATCCCAGTTGGTGTAGAAGCTCGCCGGGCCGCCGATGGGCTCGACGACGTTCACGCCGCGATCGGCGAGACGCTGGATGTTGGTCTGCTGCTCCCAGCCGCTGGTGCCGTACTCGGCACGCATGCCGTCGAGCATGATGACGGTGCGACGGTTACCGGGCTTGGACCAGATACGGACCTTCACCTTGCCGGGCGCCATGGACTTGTTGCCGAAGGCGCCGTTGGTCGGCATCCCGCAGGAGTCGGTCCAGTACGTCTTGCCGACGGCCGCGCTGGCTTCGCCGGTGCCAATCGTGGTGCCGATCAGGCCGACGGTGGTCGCCACGGCGATCAGGACCGCTGTCAGGCGACGGCCCCGCCACGGCTTCCTCTTAGCTTCACGCATTACTGCTCTCTTCCTTCGCTTACTCGATTGTCAGACCCTTCTCAGGTCCGACAACCGCCTCGTCCCGTGTCAGCAGTCTCCTGACTTGACACACGCCACACCCGTAACCGGATGGACGGAAGCCTATCCGCCTCGTTCCCACCACCGCAAAACAGTGACCTGGATCACAGTGTCGGTACTGGAATCAACGCCGCGGATCGCTCTCTGCATCACTGCGCACAGAGCCGTTCGCTATCAATACCATCGGGTAGCTGTGGAGCGACGTTACCGTTTCGAGATAGAAAATGCCCACTCAGTGAGCCGGATCACTTCTCATCCAGCTTGATCGGTTCCAAACCGCACCGCAAGATCTCGTACTCGGGCTGCCGCACGATCCGATAGCTGTTGAACTCGAAGGCCTGGCGCAGGTTGTGCCGGAACCGCGCGAACGACCACGTCTCCTTATAGGAGGCGAAGCGCGATTGAGTCATCGGGCACGTGAGCGCCACATTGGCCTGCCGCACCTCGATCGGGTCGATGTAGCCGGGCAGACCCGGACCACCCGCCACACCGCCGGTCTCCGCGATCACCCAGGCCGTCGGCAGATTCTTGTCGTGCCCGATACGTCCGTCCTCCAGACGCTCGGTGTGCGCGGCCAGCGGATAGGCCAGGCCCATCTGATCGATCACGCGGACGTCGAGCGGGGCGTTCATGCCCGTCATACCCAGGTTCAGGAAGTACAGGGTGGTCTGATTCCGCTTGTTCTCGGGCAGGTTCTTCCGGAGCTCGGCCACGTACCACTCGTCGTAGTTGCCGGAGGGCAGGATGATGCCGCCCTTCCCGTCGAGCTCCTCGATGCGCTCCATCATGGCGCGCATGCGCGGGTAGTCGAGATAGTCCTCGGCCGTGATCGGGTTCTCGTTGGCCATGTTCGCCACATAGAAGCGCCGCTCGTCGACGATGCCGTCGCGGCCGATGTCCATGCCGGCGTCGGAGAGGACGTTCTGCGAGATCGCCGCGGCCCACCAGACCGTGCCGCCGACCACCAGGATGATGAACGCGGCCGCGGCGAGTCGCCAGCGCGCGAGCGCCGTGCGCGCGCTCGTCGGGATGGTCGCCGGCACCACCATCAGCGGCAGCAGCAGAATGAACAGCGGGGCCAGCAGCACCCGGCCGTGCATGAAGTCGCCGCCCTGGCGCAGCCAGTACAGCGTCAGCAGGGTTCCGGCCACGGCCACGGTGATCACCACGGTGCTCGGCTGCTGCAGGCGCGCCTGGAAGTCGACCCATCGGGTGGCCCAGTTCCGGCTCTGCGAAGAGACCGGTTCCAGGATGTCCGGGATGTCGTCGGCGATGTGCGCGTGCGGGTCGATCTGCTCGGGATCGTGACTGCGCACGCGCGTGGCGATGACGACCGCGGCCACCAGCACCGCGAGGATCACCGGCAGCAGCAGGGTGTACGGACCGAACAGATTGCCCAGGTAGGTGAAGCCCTGGCCCCACTTGGCGCCGCTGGCGTCCTTGGCAATGGCCGGGTGCGGCACCAGAATCGCGTAGTAGCCCATGCGGAAGATCTGGTAGCCCACCGGCACCACCGCGGCGACGACGACCATCGACACCCGCAGCTTCCAGCCGATGGGACCGCAGAAGAGCACCAGCAGCACGAGGCCGCCGAGGATGGTGATCTCCGGACGGATCAGCGGGGCCAGGCCGGCGAAGAAGGCGAGGAACAGGAAGGCGGCGTTCGCGCGCCAGTCCGTGCGTTCGCGGTCGCGCATCGCCCAGGCCAGGAACAGACACCACAGACAGGCGATCCAGAAGATCACCAAGCCGTTCTCCAGGCCGCTGGTCGCGAAGTCGCGGGCCGGCGGCAGCGCGATGTAGACCACCGAGCCGAGCGGAAGCAGCAGCGTCAGGGTCTTGGCGCCCGCGGTCCCCGCACCGAGGAAGCGGTTGCCGTAGAGCCGCGCGGTGCCGTACATCGCGATCGGGATCGCGGCGACCGAGAGGATCAGAGCGACCCACAGGACCACGTACTCCAGCTGCGCACCGGTGACCCAGCCCCAGAACGACAGCAGATAGGTCCACGCGGTGGAGGTGTTGGCCTCCACCCGCTCGCCCGCGTTGAACACCGGACCGTTGCCGGCGTAGAGATTGCGGATGGTGCGGAGCACGATCAGACCGTCGTCGGCGATCCAGCGACGCTGCCACGCACCGATCGCGAAGAACGTCGTAACCAGAGCCGTACCGATGAGCCAGCTCAGGCCCGGGACGAGAAGACGTCGGTCAGTGCGCCACCGACGGCCGGTGCGGCTGTCGGTGGCGGTATCGGCCTCGACCTCATCAGCCATAGACGGCGACCGCCACGAAGACGATCCAGGCGATCGCCAGGAACTGCAGGATCCGGTCGCCGAGGGCGATCTCCTCCGGCTCGCCGGCCGAACCGCCGTCGACGTCGACCGCGTAGCGCAGGATCGCGACGGTGAACGGCACCATCGAGATGGCGTACCAGACGTTCTGGCTGTGCTGGCCGTCGAAGGCCCACAGTCCGTAACAGAGCACCACGGCCGTGGCCGAGAGCGTCCACACGAAACGCAGGTAGGTGGTGGTGTAGTACTCGAGCGACTTGCGGATCTTGGCGCCGGTGCGTTCGGCCAGCTGCAGCTCGGCGTAACGCTTGCCCGCCGCCATGAACAGCGAACCGAAGGCCATCACCAGCAGGAACCAGCTCGACAGATCGATGTCGGCGGCCACGCCGCCGGCGATCGCGCGCAGCAGGAAGCCCGAGGAGACGATGCAGATGTCGACCACGGCCTGGTGCTTGAGGCCGAAGCAGTAGCCCAGCTGCACCACCAGGTACACGCCGATGGTGACGGCGGTCTGCCAATTGGCGATGAAGGCGATGCCCACCGAGGCGGCCATCAGGACCACCGCCAGCACGTAGGCCAGGTTCCGCGGCACCACGCCCGCGGCGATCGGGCGGAATCGCTTGGTGGGGTGGGCGCGGTCGGCTTCCACGTCGAGCGCGTCGTTGACCAGGTAGATCGACGACGCCGCGAGGCAGAACGCCACGAACGCGATGCCGACGTTGCCCATCTTGGCGGCGTCGGTCAGCGAGTCGCTGCCCGCGGCCAGCGGTGCAGCCAGCACCAGGACGTTCTTGACCCACTGTCGGGGTCGCATCGCCTTGATCAGGCCGGTGGCCAGATTCTTCGGCGGCCCGGTGACGGCGCCCTCGATCGGCTCCTCGCTCATCTGCTGTTCCTCACTTGTTCGACGCCGACGGCGCGAGCCGATCGATGTAAAGCTTGTCTGCCGCGATGACCGCACCGGCACTCGCCGCACCGATCACTGCACCCGCCGCTACATCGGAAGGGTAGTGGACGCCGAGCACCAGACGAGAAAGCAGCATGGGGGCGACGAGGGTCGCGGGCAGCACAGCAGGCGGAAGTCCGGCGGCGCGGCCGAGCAGAATCGCGGCCGCGGTGGTCGACGTGGCGTGGCTCGACGGGAAGCTGAGCTTGCTCGGCGTACTGACGCCGACGGCGATCAGCGGGTGGTTCGGACGCTTGCGGCGGACCACGCGCTTGATGATCACCGACGCCGCGTGCGCGCCGAACGCGCCGACGCCGGCCTCGATGTACTTGCGCTTGCGGTCCTCGTCGCCGGCCCGGTGCGCGAGCAGGGCGCCGGCGGCGGCCAGCCCCATCCAGCCGAGCGCGTGCTCGCCGAGGTGGCTGAGCCCGCGCGCGGCGGGCAGCACGCCGGGGCGGCCGGACAACGCCGACTGCACGCCGATCAGCACCAGTTCTTCACCGCGCGGGGCGCGATCGGCGCCCGTCACCGGGTCAGTCGATTCCGTAGACACGTGCCCAACTCTCCTTGCTGCCCAGTTCCTCGTGTGCCGCGCGGTACTGCGCCCGCATCTCGTCGAACCGGTCGCGCAGCTGCTTCTGCAACTGCGCCGACTCCTTGGCGAGCTCGAGCATCTTGTCGCGGTCGCGTTGGCGGTAGACCACGCCGCGGCCGTCGGCGGTGGTGACGGTCACGCCGTCGACCCGGCCCAGCGAGAACCAGCGGGCCTCCACCGGCGGGTAGTTGGCCTGCGGCACCTCGTGATGACGCGGATCGGCCGGGCGGGCGTTGTTCACCACGGCGCCCAGCAGGGCCTTGACCTTGGCGACCGGGCCCTTGGGCTCGTTGACGCCGAGGTGGGTGGCCTCACCCGAGGTGCGCGGCAGATCTTCCGCCGACGGCAGAACCACCGCGTCCGGGTAGTTCTTGCGGATCCCGGCGATCTTGCCGAGCGCGGTCGGCAGGATCTCGCGAATGTGGAACGGACCGGCCAGGAAGTCGCGCATCGCCTCGTTCTGAATGGCGACCGTCGAATACTCCAGGCACAGCAGGTGCTTGGCGGTGGCCTTGGCGTGCGAGCTCAGGATCCCGGCGATCGGGCCGTCGGTGTACAGCGAGGCCACCACCAGCCGGTTGCGCAGGTGGAAGTAGGCCTGCCAGTCGATGGCGTCGTCCTTGTCCGACCAGGCCATATGCCAGATCGCGATGCCGGGGACGGTCGCCGTCGGGTAGCCGGCGCGATCCGCGCGCAACGCGTACTCCCAGTCGTCCCACTTGATGAACAGCGGCAACGGCAGGCCGATCTCCTCCGCGCACACGCGCGGGATCATGCACATCCACCAGCCGTTGCCGTCGACGTCGATCCGACGATGCAGGTTCTTGGAGTTGTCCCGGTCGCTCAGCGGGTACTTCGCGAAGTCGTGGTCGTACTCGACGAACGGCGCCGCGGTCCACATGAAGCGATGCCGGTCGATCACCTCGCCCATGCAGTGCAGGTGGCTGCGGTCCTGCAGGTTCAGCATCTGACCGCCGACCAGCATCGGCTTCTTGGCGAAGCGCGACATGGCGAGGGCGCGCAGGATCGAGTCGGGCTCGATCATGATGTCGTCGTCCATGTACAGGACGTACGGGCTGTCGGTGAGCCGCAGCGCCTCGAACATGATGCGCGAGTAGCCGCCCGAGCCGCCCAGGTTGCCCTGGTTGAAGATGTGCAGGCGATCGCCCAGGGCGGCCGCGGCCGCGGTGTAACCGGGCTCGTCGACCACCTTGCGGGTGCCCTGGTCGGGCATGATCACGGCGTCGACGACGGCGTCGACCAGCGGGTCCGACGTCAGGGCGGCCAGCGCGGCCACCGCATCGGTGGGCCGGTTGAAGGTGGGGATGCCGACGGTCACGTTGGCCGAGCCCGCACCCTCGGGCACCTCGATCGGCGCGTACCAGCCGGCCGCCACGATCTCGGTGGCGTCGGTGGTGGTGACGTCGAACCAGATCCAGCCGCCGTCCTCGAACGGGCCGAGGTCGGTCTCGTACTCGAAGACGCCGCGGCCGTTCGCGTCGACCTGGACCAGGTCGCCGCCGATGGCGATGCGCGAGCCGTCGATCTTGGACCGGTACAGGTCCACGCGGGCGTTGCCGATCACCTCGATGCGCAGCACCACCGACGTCAGCACCGTCCAGCGACGCCAGTAGGAGGCGGCGAAGGCGTTGAAGTAGGTGGCGAAGCTGACCTCGGACTCGCCGCCGAGCCGCACGCTGGTGCGGTCCGGGGCGTGCGCCCGCGCCTCGTTGCGATCGGATTCGACCAGGTACAGCGAACGCACGTCCAGCGGCTCACCCGGTCGGGGGAAGATCACGCGCTGCAGCAGCGAGGTGGCTCGGCTGTCGGTCGCGGCCAGGTCGGTTGAAGTCATCTATCGTGCTCCGTCATTCCGCATCGGGTCAGTCCGCCAGCGGTGTGCCGTCACGCAGGTGCGGGGCCAGCGTGTTGTCGAACATGGTCAGCGCACTGGCGATGGCCATGTGCATGTCGAGGTACTGGTAGGTGCCCAGACGTCCGCCGAAGAGCACGCCGTTGGCAGCCGTCTCGGCCTTGGCCAGGTCGCGGTAGGCGGCGAGGCGGTCGCGGTCCTCGGGGGTGTTGATCGGGTAGTACGGCTCGTCGCTCCCGTCCGCGAAGCGACTGAACTCGCGCATGATGACGGTCTTGTCGGTCGGGTACTCGGTGCGCTCGGGGTGGAAGTGGCGGAACTCGTGGATCCGCGTGAACGGCACGTCGGCGTCGTTGTAGTTCATCACCGGGGTGCCCTGGAAGTCGCCGGTGTCGAGCACCTCGAGTTCGAAGTCGAGGGTGCGCCAGCCCAGGTCACCCGCGGAGTAGTCGAAGTAGCGGTCCAGCGGTCCGGTGTAGACCACCGGCGCGGACGGGTTGGCCGCGCGCAGCTCGTCGCGGACGTCGAACCAGTCGGTGTTCAGGGCGACGGTGATCTTGTTGTCGGCCGCCATGTTCTCCAGCCACGCGGTGTAGCCGTCGACCGGCAGTCCCTCGTAGGTGTCGCTGAAGTAGCGGTTGTCGAAGTTGTAGCGCACCGGCAGCCGGGTGATGTTGCCCGCCGGCAGGTTCTTCGGGTCGGTCTGCCACTGCTTGGCCGTGTAGTGCTTGATGAAGGCCTCGTAGAGCGGGCGGCCGATCAGGCTGATCGCCTTCTCTTCGAGGTTGTTCGCGTCGGCGGTGTCGATCTCGCTGGCCTGCTCGGCGATCAGCGCCCGGGCCTCGTCCGGGCTGAAGTAGCGGCCGAAGAACTGCGACACCAACCCGAGGCCCATCGGGAACTGGTAGGCCTGGCCGTCGTGCATGCAGAACACGCGGTGCTGGTAGCCGGTGAACGAGGTGAACCGGTTCACGTAGTCCCACACCCGCTGGTTGGAGGTGTGGAACAGGTGCGCCCCGTACATGTGCACCTCGATGCCGGTGGTCGGCTCGGCTTCGGAGTAGGCGTTGCCACCGAGGTGGTTGCGTCGTTCGACGACGAGAACGCGCTTGCCGAGCTGGGTTGCGGCCCGCTCGGCCACGGTCAGGCCGAAGAATCCGGATCCGACCACGATCAGGTCGTAGGCACTGTTATCGGTCACAACAGACCAGGCTATCGGACGGAACCTGAGTGTTGACCAAGGCGCGGCGGCCGATGGAGGTGGAGAAAGATCACTCCCGCCGCCCGGAACGGGCGGCGGGAGTGGTCGTGCAGCGAAGAGCCGGCCTCAGCCGAGCGCGTCGGCGGTCGGGAAGCCCAGGACCGCCAGGCCACCGCGGTCGAGGTAATCGGTGAAGGCGTCACCCAGTAGCGCCTTGGCGCCGGTGAGCGGGCTGTAGTAGATCACGCCGTTCTCCAGGATCTGCACCAGGCCGTGCATGCCCTTGCCGTCGACCACGAGTTCCGGCTTGGCCACCGTGCCCGTCGATCCCTGCGAGTTGTCGCTGCGGTCCTTGGCCACCGTGCCCAGCGAACCCTGCGAGTTGTCACTGCGGTCCTTCGCGACCGTGCCCAACGAACCCTGCGAGTTGTCGCTACGATCCAACGCCACCTGCTTGGCGCCGAGGATGCCCAGACCGGCGGTGATCATCTGCTCGATGAGCGGGGTCAGCTGACCGGTCACATCGCTGAACTCGCTGAGCCCGAGGGCCGAGAGATCCGGCAGGTCACCGGACATCAGCGAGGTGAGCGGGCTCAGATCCAGGAAGTCCAGCAGGCCGCCGCCGCCCGGGTTCGTCGGGCCCACCGGTGGCTTGACGATCTTGGGCATGCTCTTCTGTCCGACCACGGAGAACCAGTCGGACTTGAGCTGCAGCTTCTGCCGCACCTCGTCGCCGGTGGCCTCCACGGTCCGGCTGCTGCCGACCACGCGGACCTTGCCCACGCGGCCGCTGCCCTCGCCGAGACCGTTGGCCTCGATCACTTCGAAGCTGCGGAGCGCGCCGACGCCGAACGCCGAAGCGATGCTGCCGGGACTGACCGTGGCGGTCCAGTTGTGGTTCGGGGAGACACGGTCGCCGGCGTCGACCACGGCCGGGAAGTCGCCGCCCGCGGTGTAGCCGCCGGTCGACGCCGAGAACTCGGTGAGCGCCGGCTTGCCGCCGCGCATCCGGACCTGACCTGCGGTGGCATCCGCGGCCCGATTGGTGCGGGGATCCTCGCCCGAGGCGCCGTGGTACACCTGCGACTGCTGGGTGTTGTTCATCTTGCGGCCCGCCGCGAGACCGGCCACGACGTAGGAGCGCGCCGCCACGGCCTGCGCCTTGAGCGCCTCGAAGCCGCCGGAGTCCGCCCACGCCGGGACCGACTCCTTGGGGATCACGCCCTTGACGTAGTCGTCGACCTTGACCTTGTTGGCCACCCCGTCCGGGCCGAAGCCCAGGGCGCCGCGGTACTTGCCGCCGTCGCAGAAGGTGAGAAGTTCATTGGCCGGGCGGTTGGGCCCGGCGTTGATCGGCTCCACCCACTGGGCGGGAACGGTCCGAACGACGGCGCCGTTGCACCCTTCGGTGATGGTGGCGTTGCCCCCGGACAGGCGCACTGCCTGTCCGGGAGCCACCGTCTGGCCAGCCACCTTGGCACCAGCGTCCGCGCGGACATGCACCGACTGCCGCTCGCTGAGCGAGACAGTGATGTCGGGGTTGTCCACCTTCCCCGCGGTCGTGTTGCCGTAGTAGTGACGCAGGATCTTGTCGGCATTCCAGCCTTGTTTGGCATAGCCGTAGGCGCCCCATTGGCCCATGCCGCGCCCGTGACCGTGACCCTTGCCGTTCAGAATCAGCGGAGAGTTCACGCTCAGTGCGACCCCCGTGTCCGGGAGCAACTGACTTCCACCCAGGGCGATTCCGCCGGCGGCCAACAACGGCGCCAGCCCCAGGGCGGCAAAGGTGAGAGTTCGCTTCTTAGCTCGGCCGGGTCGGGTCAGTGGCACTGTATTACCTCTTCGCGCGGGACCCCAGCTGCAGCCTGTGGCCCGTGTGATCAATGGGACTCATGTGACAGTAGTGATCACACGGCGAGGCGCACAAGCCGCCACGGTCACAACCGGGTCACGCTTGTCGAACACGCTTCGAACACCCCGGCGCCACTCCCGCTCCCTCCCGCCAACCCTCCCCGCGTGTCGCGACCCTGACTGCGCCTCGCGCTCGGAGCCCGGAAGCGAGGCGCAGGATCGGTCGCGACACGCCGGAGGGGCGGCCGGGGGTGGGGGTGGGGTGGGTTAGACCAGCGCTCGAGGACCTGGGCCAGGCCGTCCTGGTAGTTGGGCCGGGCCACTTCGTCGGCGGCGGCCAGGGCGGCTTCGTCGCCGTGGCCCATCGCCACGCCGAGGCCCGCCCAGACGAGCATCTCGATGTCGTTGGGCATGTCGCCGAAGGCGATCGGGGCCCGGCCGTCGACGTCGGTGTTGGCCGCGAGCCAGGCCAGACCGCTGGCCTTGTGGGTGTTCGGGACCGCGAGCTCGATCAGTCCGGTGCCGATCGAGTAGGTCACCTCGGCCAGACCGCCCAGGGCGGGCCGGAGCCGGGCCGCCATGTCGCGCGACGACATGCCGGGTACCCGGGCCAGCAGCTTCACCGCGGCCGCCTCGAACAGTTCATCGTCGCCGACCTGCACGTGGTCGGGGTTGAGCCAGGCGTGCTCGTAGCCCGCCGTCGCCACGAACTCCGGGGTGGCCGCGTCGCCGCGGCGACTGCCCACCGAGCCCACCCGCTCGGCGGCCAGACCCGCGCCCGGCAACCGTTCGGCGATCACCTCGCTCAGCGTGCGCAGCACCTCGGGCACCAGGGCGTTCACGTGCAGGATCTCGTCGGCGGCGACGTCGTAGACGATGGCGCCGTTGGCGCAGACGGCGTACCGGACCGCGGCCGACGAGTCGGCCAACTGATCGGCCACCTGCGGAATCCACCGCGGCGGGCGGCCGGTGGCCAACACCAACTCCACCCCGGCGCCGCGGGCCCGCTCCAGGGCGTTTCGCGTTCGGTCGGTCAAGCGCTCGTTGTCGTCGAGCAGCGTTCCGTCCACATCGGAGGCGATCATCGTCGGCGGTCCCCACGACTCGCGCGTCATCGACGTTTCCTTTCGTCTTCGGCGGCCTTCGCCGCACGCCGTCGGGCCTTCTCGGCTGCCTCGGCTTCTTCGATGGTCAGGGCCGCCCCCGGCGTCGGTGCGGAGCCGCCGAGCCGAGCGGGCAGCCAGTCGGCGCCGGTGGGCGCCTCCGGGTACTCCTCCTGGACCGCGCTCAGCAGCGCCGCCATCAGTTCCCGCAGATGCCCGGTGGCCGCGTCGACGTCGACGTCGGCTGGATATTCGAGCGGCGTCCCGAAGCGCACGTGGACCGGGATACGAGCGAACCCGATGCGCCGCCGGGTGCCCTTACTCCACTGCCGCTGCGCACCCCAGTGCGCGGCGGGCAGCACCGGCACCCCGGCCTCGGCCGCCATGCGCACCGCACCCGACTTGAACTCCTTGAGCTCGAAGCTGCGGCTGATGGTGGATTCCGGATACACCACGACGACGTTCCCGGCACGCAGCGAATCGACGGCCGCGTGGTACGCCGCGCCGCCCGCCGAACGGTCCACCGGGACCGACTGCGTGTGCGCCACCAGAAAACGCATCACCGGGACGTCGTTGAGCTCGGACTTGACCATGAAACGGCCGCGCCGACCGGCCCGCTTGAGCCCCAACGCCGGTGCGAGGAAGTCGGTGTAGCTGTTGTGATTGAGGGCCAGTACGAAACCGCCGGTCGCGGGGATGTTCGCCAGTCCGAAGTACTCGCGACGCATGCCTTGGGCACGCACCAGCGCCTCCGCGGTGAGCTCCAGTGTGCGATAGACCGGTTCCATGGCGACCCGCTGCGTCAGGCGTCTCCGGAGCTCTGCTCGCCGGCGGCCCGTCGAGCGGCCTTGGCCTCGGCGTCGGCCGCGTCCATCGCGTCGGCCTCGGCGAGGGTCGGCGCTCCGCCGCCCAGTCGGGCCGGCACCCAGAACTCGCCCGCGGGGTACGGGCCGTTCCACTCGGCGTACATCTCCTGCAGTTCCAGCAGCTTCGCCGACATGGACTGGTGCAGTCGCTGGGTGATCTCCTCGGCGGTGCCGGTCGGCGCAATCGGCTCGGCCACGCCGATGGCGATCTTGAAGTTGTTGCGCCCCAAGGCCTTCGGGTGACCCTTGGTCCAGATGCGCTGCGCGCCCCAGATCACCGTCGGGATGATCGGAGCACCGGAGTCGAGCGCCATGCGCGCCGCCCCCGACTTGAAGCCCTTGATCTCGAAGCTGCGGCTGATCGTCGCCTCGGGGTAGACGCCCACCAACTCGCCGTTGCGCAGGTAATCCACCGCCATCTGGTAGCTCTCGGCGCCGTTGCCGCGGTCCACCGGAATATGCCGCAGCGCCCGCATGATGGGGCCGCCGACCTTGTTGTCGAAGACTTCCTTCTTGGCCATGAAGCGCACCTTACGACGGCCCTGCAGGTGCGCGGGGATGCCCGCGAGCGTGAAGTCGAGGTAGCCGGTGTGGTTGATGGCCACCACGCCCGGTCCGTTCACCGGCACGTTCTCGACGCCGGAGATCTTGAACTTGAGGCCTTGGGCCAGCCACAGCGTCCGCGCTGCGCCGATCACCGTGTCGTATACGGGTTCCATGGCTGCCAGCCTAGTGCCCCGTGCTCGCGGGGCCTCAAGACAGCGGCAGGGTCGCGACGGGCTCGCCGATCATCTTGTCCGGGGTGGCCGCGTCACCGACGGTGAACGACACCGCGGTCGCACCGCCGATGTCGTGAATCACCGCGGTGGTCGACGGCGCGACGTCGGTCTCGGACATGGTGCCGGCCAGGCGCGGACCGTCGGGCCCGTCGAGCCACATCTGGTAGATCGTGCCGGGCGCCGGGCTCGGTACCTGGTTCATCACCAGAATGCCCTCGCCGGCCGTCGGCGAATAGGTGATCGTCGCCCGGCCTCCGGCGACGTCGCCGCTGGTGGTGCGCACGTCCGGTGCCGCGAAGATCTGCTCGGCCGTGGTCGGCGCGACCGGCTCGGCGTCGCCGCCGAGCGTGTACCCCAGCACCACGCCACCGGCGCCCAGAAGCACGGTGGCGGCCGCAGCGGCGGCGAACAGCCGGATTCGTCGAGGATCGCGCCGCGCCGGCTCGGCCGGAGCGGGAACGTCGTCGACATCCTCGAGGATCCGCGCGCGGAGAGCGGGCGGCGGCGGCACCGCGGTCGTCGCGCTGAGGTCGGCCAGGGCCTCACGGATCGACGCCACCTCCGCGTCGAAATCGGCGCGCTCGGCGGCCGGCGCCTCGCGCAGCGCCCGAAGCAGCCGCGCGCGTTCGACGTCGTCGAGCGCGTCCACGGCGAACAGCGCCGCGAGTTCGCGGGGGTCGAGATCATCGCTCACCGCCCAGACACCCCCTCAGCCTCTTCAGTCCGTCGCGGATCCGGCTCTTCACCGTCGGGAGTGCCACGGTCAGTTGCTCGGCCACCTCCCGATAGGTGAGGCCGTCGTAGTACGCGAGGCTGACCGCCTCCAGCTGCAGATCGGTCAGCGTGTCGAAGCAGTCGCGGGCCCGCTGCGCCTCGTCGCGCGCGAGCACCTCGGTCTCCAGGTCGCCGGTCTCGGCGACGAACTCGTCCCGGCCGTACCGCGATTCCCGGTCCGACGCCGACGTCTCCGCGCGCACCCGATCGACGGCACGACGATGCCCGAGGGTGAGCAACCACGAAAGCGGGCTGCCGCGCTCGGGACGAAAAGTTCCGGCGTCCCGCCAGACCTGCAGGTACACCTCCTGGGTGACCTCTTCGCTGTAACCCCGATCGCGGAGGACCCGCAGCACCAGGCCGTAGACGCGCGCGCTGGTGCGGTCGTACAGCTCGGCGAAGGCCGCGCGGTCGCCGTCGGCCACCTGGGACAGCAGATCCTCGAGTTCAGCGACGTCGGTGCTCACGTCTCGCTCTCTCTCGGGGCGCCCCGTCGGTCGCGACGGCAGCGGTGCAGTGCACCCCAGCCTATCCGGACCGAGCAGGGCGGTCATGACTAATCCGGCCCGCCGCGGGTCGCCGGCTTATCCAGTCGCAGCTGATAGACGTCCAAGTAGCCGGAGCGGAAGCCCGCCTCCGAGTAGGCCAGATAGAAGGTCCACATCCGCTCGAAGACGGCGTCGAAGCCCAGCCGGCCGATCGTCGCGGACTGGGCGAGGAAGCGTTCGCGCCACAGCCGCAGGGTGCGCGCATAGTGGCGTCCCATCGCGAGTTCATCGGCCATCGTCAGATCCGTCGCCGCGGCGACGACGTCGCGCAGGGCCTCGATCGACGGCAGCTGGCCGCCCGGGAAGATGTACTTGTGCACCCAGGTGTACGTCGATCCGGAGGCCAGCATGCGGTCGTGCGGCATGGTGATCACCTGGATGGCCGCCTTCCCGCCGGGCGCGAGGACCCGCTGCACGGTCTGGAAGTACTCCGGCCAGTATTCGCGGCCGACCGCCTCGAGCATCTCCACCGAGACCACGGCGTCGTACTCGCCGTCGACCAGCCGATAGTCGAGCAGGTCGACGCGGACCTGCTCGGCGTAGCCCGCGGCGGCGATGCGGGTGCGCGCCAGGTCGCGCTGCTCGCTGGAGAGCGTCAGCGACCGCACCCGGGCCCCGCGTTCGGCCGCGCGCAGGCACAGCTCTCCCCACCCGGTGCCGATCTCGAGCAGGCGGGTGCCCGGCCCCACCTCGGCCTGGTCCAGGAGGCGGTCGATCTTCGCGCGCTGGGCATCGGCCAGATCGCCCCAGGTCGCCGTATCGGCCGCCGCGTCGGTGCCGAAGTAGGCGCTCGAATAGCTGAGGGTCTCGTCGAGGAAGGCGCCGAACAGGTCGTTGGACAGGTCGTAGTGGCGCGCGATGTTCGACCGGGTGTTCGCGACGGTGTTGCGTTCGTCCTCCGGGTGTCCGGGAAGCACCAGCGAACGCAGTTTCTGCAGGGGCGCGGGCACCAGGTCGGCGACGCGCTCGGCGAACGGTGTGAGCACGCCCACCAGATCGTCGGTGGTCCAGTCGCCGGCCATGAACGCTTCGCCGAAACCGATCAGACCGTCCGATCCGATCCGCTGATAGAGGGCCTGCGGGTCGCGAATGATCATGCGCGGCAGCACTTCTCCCGAACGCGGGGAGCCCGACCGGGTTCGGTCTCGACGCGCCCGCGGGTATTCGATCGACACCGGGAGACGGCGGGTCGCCGTTGCGAAGAGCCGTGCCGCGGCCAGGGCGCGCAGCCGCCCGCCCCGGGGTGCGGCGACGTCCGGCCACCGCGCCGGATCGACGCGGACCTCGGCGTGGTTGCAGCAGTCGTTGATCGTCATCGGGTCTGTCCTCTCGGGGTGGTCAGGGTGGTCGGGGTCGTCGGGACTTCGGGTCGGGGCTGTACGCGGAGCCCGCGGGCCCACAGCCGGACGCCGTGGATCCGGATGCGCAGCGAGACCAGCCACGGGGCGAGCGGCGCGCGGAGTTGGGCACGCAGGACGGCGGCAGTCGTGGCCGGCTGCGCGACGCCGCGCAAGGTGGCGGTGAACGGCGGCTGCCCGGGGCGCTCCAGCGTGATCGCCACGTGCACGCGTCCGTCGGCGTCCGGTTCGGGGAGCAGCAGGCGATAGCTGCCGGAGACGTCGTTGAACGGGGAGACGTAGAACTCCTTGTCCACCGCGGCGCGGCCGGCGTCGTCGGTGTGAACGAGGTAGCAGTGCCGCTGGCCGTAGGTGTTGTGCACTTCGGCCACCACGCAGCGCAGAGCGCCGGAACTGTCGTGGCACCAGAACACCGACAGCGGATTGAACACGTACCCGGCCACTCGCGGCGACAGCAGCGCGGTGACCGGCCCGTCGACGGCGCGTTCACCCGTCGCGGCGAGGTACTCGTCGAGCCGCTGCCGCAGCGTCGCGCCTGGCGTGCTCGCCTGCGGGAAGTGGTCGTCGGCCCGGAAGCGGGCGGTCCAGCGCAGTCCGCGCGGCAGCACGGGGAGGCGGTCGACGTCGACCAGCCAGCTCAGGCTCGAATGCGCGAACCGATGGTCCACCGGTTCCCGGCGCGCATGTCGGATCCGGGTGTAGACCAGCGACGGCACCGGCGCGGTCATCGGGACACCTCCGTCCGTCCGAGAGTCGGCTCGTCCGGCCAGACCCCGCCGAACCGGCGAGCGGCCCGCTCCCCGGACGCGGCGCCGTCTTCGTGGAAGCCCCACCCGTGGTAGGCGCCGGCGAAGACGATCGCCGAGGTATCGATGTCCGGCAATCGCCGCTGCGCCGCGACCGACGTCGTGTCGTACACCGGGTGCTCGTAGGTCATCGACGCGAGCACCGTCGCCGGGTCGACGAGGTCGGTCCGCCCCATGGTGACCAGGTAGCGCGGCCGCCCCGGGGCCTCCGGGCCGTGCGGCAGGCGCATGAGCCGAGTGAGGTCGTAGGTCACGGCGACCTCGGAACCGTCGTCGCGGATCTGGTAGTTCCAGGATGCCCGCGCCCGCCGCGCTCGCGGCAGCAGCGTCTGGTCCGTGTGCAGCACGGCCGGCTTCGCGGCGTAACGCAGGTCGCCCAGCACCTGCGTCTGCAGGTCCGACGGCGAGGCGAGCAACGCCAGCGCCTGACCGGAGTGGGTCGCCACCACGGCGGCGTCGAAGGTGCACCGCTCCCCCGCCGCCGTCAGCTCCACGCCGCCGCCGACTTCGCGCAGCCCCGTCACCGGCGTGCTGCACGCGATGCGCCCGCCCCGCGCGCGGACCCGCGCGGCCACCGCCTCGACGTAGACCTGCGATCCACCGGTCACCGTCCGCCACTGCGGCGAACCGAAGACCGACAGCATGCCGTGGTGGGCGAGGAACTCGAACAGGTAGCGCGCCGGATACTGCTCGGCCGTGTCGGCATCGCACGACCACACGGCCGCGACCAGGGGGTACAGGAAGTTGTCGCGGAAGTAGCGGGACAGGCCGGCCCGCTCGACGAACACCCCGAGCGGCTCGTCGTCGCCGGGATCGTCGAGCACCGCCTGCGCGAGCCGGTGGAAGCGCTTCACCTCCGCGAGCATCCAGAGGTAGCGGCCGCGCGTCAGGTTGCGCCACGTCGGAAACAGCCCGGCGGCACCGAGCGCTCCCGCATATTCCAGGCCGGTGAGTTCGGAGCGGACCGACATCGACATGTCGGTGTCCCCGGTGGCCACGCCGAGGTGCTCGAAGAGTCGGAGCAGGGTGGGATAGGTCCGGTCGTTGTGCACGAGGAAAGCGGTGTCGACGGCCACGTCCGCGCCGTCCGGGGCGACGACCGTCTGCGTGTGCGCGTGTCCGCCCAGCCGGTCGTCGGCTTCCAGCAGCGTCACCTCGTGGCGCTGGGACAGGAGAAACGCTGAGGTCAGACCCGCGACGCCGCTGCCGATCACGGCGATCCGACCCGATGACGATGCCAAGCTGTGTTCCATCACGCGAAGGCATTCGGCGCCGACACCCAGCCGGATGGGTCCGTCCCATCCGCGCGGCTCGCGGTTCCGAATGCCCTGTGCACCCACCGCGCCAACGAGAGGATGTCCGACGATGAGCATCACGTATTCGAGCACCGTCGACGCGCCGTGCGAGGAGGTCTTCGCCTGGCACGCGCGGCCCGGCGCACTGCACCGTCTGCTGCCGCCGTGGCAGCCGATGCGCGCACTAACCGAGTCGTCGTCGTTGGCCGACGGCCGGGCACTGCTGGGTCTGCCGGGTGGGCTGCGCTGGTGTGCGCAGCATCGGGCCGACGACTATCGGCCCCCGCACCGCTTCGTCGACGAGCGGATCACCGTCGATGCGCGCACGGCTCCCGCCGCGCTGTCCGGCGGCTGGCGCCACGAGCACGAGTTCCTTCCGGAACCCGCAGAGCGGACGCGGATGACCGATCGGGTCACCACGGTGGTCCCGGGCGCAGCCCTGCGCTCGACGTTCCGGTTCCGGCACCGCCAGGTGGCCGACGACCTCGCCCGACACGCGCAGGCGCGCGACGCCGGCCTCGAGCCCCGGGTCATCGCGGTGACCGGGGCGTCGGGCCTGGTGGGCACCCAGCTGTGCGCCTTCCTGACCACCGGCGGGCACCGGGTGATCCGGCTGGTGCGGCGACCGGCGAACGGCCCCGACGAGCGAACCTGGAACCCGGACGCGCCCGCCGCCGACCTGCTGACCGGGGTCGACGCCGTGATCCATCTGGCCGGAGCACCGATCGCCGGTCGTTTCACCGATCGGCACAAGGCGGCGATCCGAGACAGTCGCGTCGGGCCCACGCGGCGGCTGGCCGAGCTCGCCGCCGCCCGCACCGGAGTGGTGTTCGTCAGTGCTTCCGCGATCGGCTTCTACGGTCACGCCCGTCCCGGCGAGGAACTCGACGAACAGGCCGCGGCCGGCGACGACTTCCTGGCACACATCGTGCAGCAGTGGGAGGAGGCCACCGCCCCGGCCGCCACGGCCGGGCTGCGCACCGTGCAGGTGCGCACCGGAATCGTGCAGAGTCCGCTGGGCGGCACCCTGGGACTGCAGCGGCCGATCTTCGCGGCCGGGCTGGGCGGACCGCTCGGGGGCGGCCACCAGGTCCTGTCGTGGATCGACCTCGACGATCTGATCGACGTCTATCACCGCGCCCTGTACGACGACGGTCTCCGCGGCCCGGTGAACGCCGTTGCCCCGCAGCCGGCCAGTGCCAACGAGTACGCCGACACGCTGGCGCACGTACTCCGTCGTCCCGCACTGCTCCGGGTCCCCGAGTTCGGCCCGCAGCTGCTGTTGGGCCGCCAGGGCGCGCGCGAACTGGCCCTCGCCGATCAGGCCGTGTTCCCCGCGATCCTGCACGAATGCGGGCACCGTTTCCGCCGTCCGACGCTCACCGAATGCCTCGGCCACCAGCTGGGCAAGGCCTGACCTTCTCGATCCCCGACCTCGTCGGCTAGTCCAGGGAAACGGGCTCTACCGCGACCTGGTGCAGAGCGGCACGATCTCACTGAGCCCGCCGGTGGTGGGCGAGGTGAGGTAGGTGCAGTCCGACTGCCCGGCCCGCGCGATCGCCGCGCGGACCGACTTCCACTGGCTGCGATCAAGGGCCGGCGTGCGGGAGAGCACGAAGCCCGACCGGCGACTCGGATCGGTCACCACCGCCCACGAATAGTCCGGGTCCAGACCCACCACGATGTAGTTGGGCACCGTCTCCGACTCTCCCCAGTTCGGGACGCCCGGAAACCGGACGCGGAGTTGGGCGCCGGTGGCACGGTCCAGGACCTTCGCCCGACCGGTGATGGTGTTGGGGGTGCCGGCCCAGGTGGTGCACGAATTCTGCACGCGCACTTCGCCGTTCCCGGCGAGCGAGTACTCGGCCTTGGTGTCGCGGGCGCACACGAGATTGAACGGCGCCGGCACCGCGGCGAGCTGACGCCACGTCCCCAGATACCGGTCGAGCTCCACCTTCGGCACCGGCTTCGGGCTGGCGGCCGCGGTGCCGACGCCGGCACCGGACAGCAGTGTCACGGCGAGCAGAGCGGACGTGAGGGTTCGACGAGCGATGCGCATGATGGGGTGCCTTTCGGTGAGTGAGGGACGACGACGGTGCGCGGCGTCGAGGCCGCGCACCGTCGTCGATCAGATCGTCGATTCCGCGGTCAGTTCTCGTCGGTCGGCGGCATCAGCACCTGGTCGATCAGGTAGACGGTCGCATTCGCCGTCTTCACGCCGCCGCAGATGACACTCGCGCCGTTGACCTTGGTGTCATCGCCGCTGCCGGTCACGGTGAGCATGCTGCCCTCCACCGTCTGGTGTTCGCCGGCCACCATGTCGGGCCCGGCTTGACCCGACACCACGTGGTAGGTCAGCAGCGAAGTGAGGGCGGGCGCGTCGGTCTTGAGCATGTCGAGGGTGGCGGCCGGCACCTTCTCGAACGCCGCGTCGACGGGTGCGAAGACGGTGAACTCACCGCTGTTGAGCGTGTCGACGAGGTTCACATCGGGGTTGAGCTGGCCGGACACGGCCGCCGCGAGCGAGGTGAGCATCGGGTTGTTCCCGACGGCGACGCCGAGCTTCTCGGTCGCCATCTGATCGAGCGATCCCGGGCCGGTGGGCACCTGCTGCGCGTAGGCGGCGCAGCCGGAGCCGATCAGTCCGGCCATCGCTGCGTCGGCCGGGGTCGTCATGTCGGACGTGGCCATGTCGGACATCATCCCGGTGGTCATGGTGCTGGTCGACGACGCGGTCGACGAGTCGTCGCTCGAACAGGCGGTCATGGCCGCGGCGACGGCGAGCGAGCAGCCGAGGACGGCCGCTTTGGTCATGGTGCTGCGTGTACCCATATCTCTCAAACTCCCTAGTCCAAGGCGCCGGCGGGTTCGTCGGCGCCGTCAGCAGTGACATGGGTCATTCGGATCGGCGCGCAGGCCGGATGGGTGCGGGAGAGAAGTTTTTTTCGCGCGGCCTACGCGGGGTCGAGCTCCGCCAAGGCGGCGGTCAGTCCGTCGGCCCCGCCCGGGTGACGCGATAGTCGAGAGGTCGGTCTCGTGGCCGACGCCGCGGTCCGCACCTCACGGCTCATGCGGATCATCGGAGGTACTCCTCCTCCACCATCGTGCGCATCTGCTCCGCGACGCGGCGGCGCGCGGTCTCGTCGAATCGCGTTCCATCCAGATAGTGCTCGGGGCGCTGCCGTCGGTCGTGCCAGAATCCGCCGGTGGGCGGGACGGGGTCGATCGCGAGGAGCCAGACCGCGGTGTCCGCGCCCTGCACCGGGCTGCGCAGCAGCGGTCCCGCGAACCTCGCGAAGCGGGGCAGCGCATCGTCGACGCCGGGGGTGTCGACCCAGCCCGGATGCATGCCCGCGACCATCACCCCGGCCGGGCCCCAGCGATCGGCCAGGAACGGCACCAGCGCCGTCTGGACGCGTTTGGATCGGGCGTAGGCCCGGGCCCCGCGGTACTCGCCGCGCCGGTAGTCGACGTCGTCGACCGGCAGTTCCGCGGTGTACATCCCACCCGACGACATGAAGACCACCCGCGCATCGGCGCTCTGCGCGAGCTGCGGCAGCAGCAACTCGGTGAGCGCGATCGGCCCGAGCACGTGCGTGGCCAGCGAGAGTTCGTGGCCGTCGGCCGACGCGGTGCGTTCGGGCGGCAGCACGCCGGCGTTGTGCACCAGCGCGTCCACCGGGTACTCGGCCAGGCGGGCGGCGAGGTCGCGGACCTGCTCGGCGGCGGACACGTCGCCCGGTTCCACGCTCACCCGCGCGCCGGGGAATCGTTCGACGATGCCGGCCGCGACCGCGTCGGCCCGCGCGCGGCGTCGGCCACCAGGATCGCGTGTGCACCGAGGGCCACCGCGCCCTCGGCGATCGCCGCGCCGATGCCCGACGTCGCCCCGGTCACCACCACGGTGCGACCGGTCAGGCTGCCCGGCGCGGGTCGTCGACGGACCACCCCGCGGCACGCCGCCGGAACCCCAGGCTCGAATAGCCCGGAATCACCGAACGGTCGAGCAACGTGTCCAGCACACCCATCGGTTCCCGCTTCCTCGACGACGTTCTCGTTCCACCTTTACCGTCGATCCGGCTACTCGGCCACCGCCTATGCGCGCGGAATCACAGGACGGGCGGCGGTGCGCGGACCTTAGTCCCGGGCGCGGCGTCATCGCGCCCGGATAGGCTGAAGGCACAGCCTTGCACTATCCGAAAGGTCCTCCCACCGTGCAGATCACCAGCATCGGCCATGCCGGCTTCCACATCGAGACCGCGGCCGGATCCATCCTCTGCGATCCGTGGGTCAACCCGGCGTACTTCGCCTCGTGGATCCCGTTCCCGGACAACACCGAACTGGACTGGAAGGCCCTCGGCGACTGCGACTACCTGTACGTCTCGCACCTGCACCGTGATCACTACGACGAGCGCAACCTGATCGAGAACGTCAACAAGGACGCCACCGTCCTCCTGCCGGACTACCCGGTGCCGGATCTGCGACGCGACCTGGAGCGGCTGGGCTTCCACAAGTTCGTCGAGACCACCGACTCGGTGAAGCACAAGGTCAGCGGCCCCAAGGGCGACCTGGACATCATGATCATCGCGCTGCGCGCACCGGCCGACGGCCCCATCGGCGACTCCGGCATCCTGATCGACGACGGCGAGACCGTCGTGTTCAACATGAACGACGCCCGGCCGGTGGACCTCGACGTGGTCGAGGAGGCGTTCGGGCACGTCGACGTGCACCTGCTCCAGTACTCGGGCGCCATCTGGTACCCGATGGTCTACGACATCCCCCGCAAGTCGAAGGCCAACTTCGCCAAGCAGAAGCGCCAGCGCGGCATGGACCGGGCGCGCAGCTACATCGAGCAGGTCGGCGCCACCTGGGTGGTGCCGTCGGCCGGTCCGCCGATGTTCCTCGACGACGACCTGTTCGTGCTCAACGACTTCAACACCGGCAGCGAATCGGACCAGGCCAGTATCTTCCCGGACCAGGCCGAGTTCCTGGAGCAGATGGTGACGCACGGGACCGACGACGGCGAGCGCCATCGCGGCCTGATGATGGTGTCCGGTTCGGCGGCGCAGTTCCGCGGCTCGGATCTGGTGGAGATCGACCACCCGTACCCGCCCGAGCAGGTCTTCGGCGAGCACAAGGCGGGCTACCTCGAGAAGATGAAGGCCAAGTTCGCGCCGATCATCGCCGCGGAGAAGGCCACCTGGGCGGCGCCCGACGGCGACCCGCTGCTGCCGCAGCTCAAGGCGCTGTTCGAGCCGATCATGGCGCAGTCGGACCTGATCTGCGACGGCATCGGCTACCCGGTGGGTCTGGTGGTCGGCGAGGAGACTTTCGTCCTCGACTTCCCGCAGCGCACCGTCCGGATGCGCGAGGACGGCGACGGCAAGTACCGCTACGGCTTCCGCATCGCCCCGGAACTGGTGCGCACGGTGCTCCGCGACAACGAGCCGGACTGGGTCAACACCATCTTCCTGTCCACGCGTTTCACCACCTGGCGCATCGGCGGCTACAACGAGTTCCTCTACACGTTCTTCAAGTGCCTCACCGACGAGCGCATCGCCTACGCCGACGGCTGGTTCGCCGAGGCGCACGACGACGACGCCTCGGTGGACCTGGACGGCTGGACCATTCAGCGCCGCTGCCCGCACCTGAAGGCCGACCTGAGCAAGTTCGGCGTGATCGAGGGCGGCAAGCTGACCTGCAACCTGCACGGCTGGCAGTGGGACCTGGAGTCGGGCCGCTGCCTCACCTCGAAGGGTCACGAGCTCCGCGCCGAGCGGACCGCGGCGGTCGAGAGCTGACATGACGCTGCCGTTGGACGGCTTCACGGTGGTGTCCGTAGAGCAGGCCGTGGCCGCCCCCCTGGCCACCCGCCAGCTCGCCGATCTCGGCGCGCGGGTGATCAAGGTGGAGCGGCCGGACGGCGGTGACCTCGCGCGCGGCTACGACGATGTCGTCGCGGGCACCGGCGCGCACTTCGTCTGGCTCAACCGGGGCAAGGAGTCGTTGGCCGTCGACCTCAAGGCGGCGGCCGGCCGAAAGCTGTTGCGCCAGTTGATCGACGACGCCGACGTCTTCGTCCAGAACCTGGCCCCGGGCGCCGCCGAGCGCCTGGGACTGGGCGCGGCGACGCTGCGCGCCGACCACCCGGAGCTGATCACCGTGGACATGTCGGGCTACGGCGTCGGCGGCCCGTATTCGCAGCGCAAAGCCTACGACATGCTGGTGCAGGCCGAGGCAGGCCTGATCGCGATCACCGGCACCCCGGAGACAGCGGTGAAAACCGGCATCCCCACCGCTGACATCGCGTCCGGAATGTATTGCGCCCAAGCGGTTCTGGCGGCGCTGCTGCGTCGATCCCGGACCGGCGAGGGCGCCCAGATCGAGGTGTCGATGCTCGAATCGACCGTCGAGTGGATGGGCTACCCGATGTACAGCCGCATCCACACCGGCGTCGAACCGCCGCGGATGGGCGTCGGCCACGTCTCCATCGCGCCGTACAACGCCTATCCCACCTCCGACGGCGAGATCCTGATCGGCGTGCAGAGCGAAAACGGTTGGCGCGCACTGATGTCCGACGTCCTCGGGCGGCCCGACCTCATCGACGATCCCCGCTTCGCCACCAACATCGACCGGGTCCGCCATCGCGATGAGTGCGATGCCGTGGTCGCCGCCCTCACCGTGGAGTGGACCGCCGCCGACCTCAGTGCCCACCTGGCCGACGCCGGCGTGCCCGCGGCGGCGATCAAGGACGTCGGCACCGCCGTCGAACATCCACAGCTGCGTGCCCGCGATCGCTGGCGCACCGTCGACACCGAACACGCGGCCGTCGAAGCGCTGCTGCCGCCGGCCACCTTCGCCGATTTCGAGGCACCGATGGGCGCCGTGCCCGCGCTCGGCGCGGACACCCGCACCGTATTGGCGTCGATGGGTTGCTCCCCCGACGAGATCGACGCACTGGTCGCGGACGGCGTCGTCGGCGACTGACCTGCCCGGTTACCGCGCGATGTCGATGACCAGTCGCGTCGGGCTGCTCAACGCGCTCACCGCCACGGCGGGCTGCGCGGCGCTCACGCCGATGAACGCCAGCTGCTGTCCCTCGAAGACGCCCTCCAGGTTCACCTGCGTGATCCCGCCGACCCCGGCCACCGGGTTCGGTCCGCTGTACTCGGCCACGCCCGTATCGCCGGGATAGCCGACGCCGATCAGGGTCACCGCGATGACGGCGCGGCCCGGCACGATCACCGGATCACCGCTGCCGTCCTGCCGCGGATCGTCGGTGAACTGCACCCGCCACCCCGGCGTCCCGACGCCGCCGAATTCGAAGACCACGCGGTCGAAGCCGTCGTGGCCGCCCACCCGGACATCGGTCACGGTGAGCCGCGCGTTCGTCGACGCGTCGTGCTGCACGGGCAAGGTGCCGGTGATCGGACTCTGGGAAGTCTGAGTCTGGGGATTCGGAGTCTGGGCAGTAGAGGCATCGTTCGCCGGTCCCCCGTTCGTCGGGGACGCCGTCTCGGTGACCGTCACGCTCACGACGGACTGCGAGCTCGTGGTCGACGACGAGGAGTCCGCGTCGTCACCGCAGCCGGTCAGCACCGCCGCGGCAACCGTGGCCGCCACCAGCCAGGTCCCTGCGCGCCGTGTGTTCATATCGAGAATTGTCCACCAGGAATCGGCATAATCGCTGGTAACGGCGCAACCGTGACCAGATAGCCGCGGTCGTCGCTATCGGCGCGCGACCTCGTCGAACTCGGCCAGGTACTGGCCCACGATCACTTCTTCCACGGCGTCGGCGTACCAGGGGCGTCGCCCGTCGAGGCGGTAGACCACACCGCGCCCGATCATCTGCTCCGCGGTCAGGCCCTGGGCGAGGAGGTCGCGGATCCGCGCACCGCGCTCGTCGACCGCAGCGGTGTGCCGACGCAGATCGGCGAGGTATGCGGCCCGGTCGGTGTACGGGCCCTTGTGGTGGTAGGTGGTGTAGACGGCGGCGTCGATCTCCGCGCAGCGCGCCAGACTGGTCCGCACGTCCGACAGCCGCGACTCCAGATCCGCGTGCAACGGCCCGAACGACGACAGGTCGACGTCGGCCAGGAAGAACACGTCGTCCGGTTCCACGAAGAAGCCGCAGTGCCCGCCGGTGTGGCCGGGCAGCGGGATCACTCGGATACGGACGCCGCCGCCGACGTCGATCACCGTGTCGTCGTGCAGCGCGGTGGCGTCGGGCCGCTCGGACCACCGGAACTGGCGGCGCAGCTCCTCGCCCATCTCCTCGGGCGGCGAGTCCATGTAGCGGCAGAACTCCGCCCACGACTGCACGGCCGGCAGATCCCGCTGGTGGATCTGCACCGGCGCCGATGTCTCGCCCAGGCCCACCACATGGTCCTCGTGGTAGTGGCTGAGCAGCACCAGGTCGGTCTCGACGGCGGGCGCCTCCAGCGAGGAGTCGATCTGCACGGTGGTGTCGCCGCCGTGCACACGCACGGGATTGCCGTACGGGTACGCGCCGTCGTTGGTGCCGCGCAGCAGCACCACATGCTCGGAGATCCGAACTTCTTCCATGCCGCGACCCTAGCCCGTGAGCCAAGTGAGCTGTGGGGCGAGCAGGGCGTAACCGAGGAAGGCGACGATGTCGATCGTGGCGTGCGCGATGATCAGCGGCCAGAGTCGCGCGGTGGCCTGGTACCAGCGCCCGAAGATCAGGCCCATCACCACGTTGCCCAGGCCGCCGCCCCAACCCTGATACAGGTGGTAGCCGCCGCGCAGCAGCGCCGAGGCGGCGAGGGCCGCGTTCTGCCCCACCCCGAGTTGGCGCAGCCGCACCAGGAAATAGGCCACCACGATCACTTCCTCACCTACCGCGTTGCCGATCGCGATGAGGACCAGGGTGATGTACTGCCACCACGGTCCGCCGGTGTCACTGGCCACCAGTTGAGCGTTGAGACCGAGCACTCGGGCCACCGCGACGAAGCCGAGGCCGGGCAGACCGATCAGCGCGGCGAGGGCCAGGCCGGGCGGAACGTCACGCCCCGACGGCTTCGCCATCCCCACCAGCGGCAGCCGAATCCCGCTGCGCCACAACAGATAGACGCCGAGGCCGCCGATCGCCATCAGCTTGGCGGCACGCATCAGCTGGGCGATCAGGTCCAGGATGCCCAGCTGAGCCTGCTCCGGATTGAGCGCGACCGTGGTCTGCGCGATGCCGCCGCTGAGCTCGGCGTCGATCAGCGAGATGAGCGCGCCCAGCGCCGAGAAGCCGAACGTCAGAATCCCGACGATCACCAGCTCCCAGATCAGCGCGCGCCGCTCCACCGGGTCGCGCACCACCGGCACGTCCGGTTCCGGTGCCCGCGCCAGCCGCGCCCAGAGACTCACGCGGCCAGCCTAAACCGCGCGGAGGTTCCGGGCGCTGATCAGTGCCCGGCAGCCAGCCGGTGCAGCGCGGCCGACAGGTCGCCGATCCCGGTGCACGGCCGTTCGAAGGAGAGCCGGACATCGTCGTCGGACGACGGCGTCTCCACCCGAAAGGTGATGCCGAACCGATCCAGCCCGAGCGGTCGGACGCGTCCGCGCCGGAGGTGTTCGGGGAACTGGTCGGCCAGCCGCGTCACCAGGTCCGGGTGGTCGGCGTCCAGGTGCGCCAGCCACTGGCCTTCGTACTCCCAGAACAGATCCGGCTCCGCCGACGAGAGCGCACTGGCCGGCACCGCGGACGCCCCGGTGGCGGTGGCGATCACCGCGTCGTCGACGGCCAGCCGCAGCAGGCAGTGACCGTGGCCCACGTCGAGGAGTCGCGCGTCGGGATGGTCGCCGGCGATCTCGACGGCCAGCTCCCGCTCGAACTGCGCCGGCACCCCGTGCACGCGACCGGACAGCCACACCAGCGACCGCACCCGTTCGCGCAGGCTGATCGGGGCGCAGTCGGCGAGCTCGAGCATCGCGGGCACACCGTCGCCGCCGACACCTGCCGGCCCCGGGACCAGCAGAAAAGCCTCGGTCTCGAAGAGGTGGACCATGGCCACCGCGGTCGGCGCGCGGCCGTCCACCGACAGGGTGCCCTCCTGCGCCCGCCGGCAAGCGGACTGGATACGCTCGGCATCGCAGGGCACAGACACTGCGCTGGACTGGGCTCCCGACATGGAGCCTCCCTTCGTCTTAGGTTCGCCTAACTAAGTGTTACCTAACCTAGAGGCTGGCCCGCGGCCCCGTCAACAGCTCGCGCGAAATCCGTCACCGACTACCCTGGGCTTGTGTCCGTCTTCGCATACTTCGGTCCCGCCGGAACCTTCACCGAGATGGCGCTGAACCGACTCCTCGAGCGCGGTGTGACCGGCGACGACGAGGCGGTGAGCACTGTGCCCGCCGACTCCCCCGCCGCCGCCGTCGCCATGGTCCGCAGCGGCGCCGCCGACTACGCGTGCGTGCCGATCGAGAGCTCATTGGAGGGCTCGGTGCCCGCGACGATGGACGCCCTGGTGCCGCCGCCCGGTGAGCACCGCGTCCAGGCGTACGCCGAGGTGACGCTCGATGTCGCCTTCACCATCGCCGCCCGCGAAACCCTGGCCCCCGACGAGGTGCGCACGCTCGCCGCCTATCCGGTCGCCTCCGCACAGGTCCGCGAGCAGGTGGCCGAACGCTTCCCGAACGCCGCGTTCGTGCCCGCGTCGTCGAACGCCGGTGCGGCGCAAGATGTTGCGCAGGGCTTGGCCGACGCCGCGGTCACCACGCAGATCGCCGCGGACCTGCACGGCCTGGTTTCGCTGGCGCGCGACGTCGCCGATTCACCCGACGCCCACACCCGCTTCCTGCTCATCGGTCGGCCCGGTCCGCCCACGGCGCGCACCGGCGCCGACCGGACGTCGGTGATCCTCGACCTCACCAACGAGCCCGGGTCACTGGTCACCGCGATGACCGAATTCTCTTCTCGTGGAGTGGATCTCACGCGCATCGAGTCCCGACCTCGACGACTCGGCGGCTCCGCGCAGTACCGATTCTTCCTCGACGCCGCCGGTCATCTCGACGATGCCGCCGTCGGCGAAGCTCTGCGGGCGCTGCACCGAGGCGCCGAGCGCGTGGTGTTCTTGGGCTCCTGGCCCGTCGATCGCAACGGTGCGGCCGGCGCGCCCACCGATCACGCGGAGAGCCTGCGCTGGTTCGCCGCACTCGAACAAGGGGATGACTGACATGGCTCGCCTTTTCCTAGTCCGCCACGGCGAGACCACCGCCAACGTGCTGCAACAGCTCGACACCGCCCTGCCCGGCGCGCACCTCACCGATTTCGGTGCGCGCCAAGGCATTCGGTTCGGCTTGGACAACCCACTGGCCGCACCGGCCGTGCTGCTGAGTTCGGTGGCCAACCGCGCGCAGCAGACCGCCGAACTGATCGCCTCCGCGTGGGACACCGACACCGCTGCCATCGACGACGTGCACGAGGTACAGGTCGGCGACCTCGAGGGCCGCAGCGACCGTGCGGCGCACGAGCAGTTCCGCGACGTCGTCCACGCGTGGCATCACGGCGACCTGGACGCCCGCCTCCCCGGCGGCGAATCCCTGGAGATGCTGCGCGACCGCTACGTCCCCGTGCTCGATCGCCTCGCCACCGAGAACCTGCGCATCGAGCAGCCCCGCGACGTCTACGTGGTCTCGCACGGCGCCGCGATCCGGCTGGTAGCCGCGCACCTGGCCGGCGTCGACCCCGAGTTCGCGATGCGCAATCACCTGCGCAACACCGACTCGGTGGAACTGGAGCTGACCGGTGAGGGCTGGCAGCTGGTCCGCTGGGGCGCGCTCACCGACTTCACCCCCGAAGACAACCCGCTCGGCTGACCTGCGCCGTCGTTCTCGGTTCGCCCCGTCGGTTTCAGTCGAAGCTGTCGGTTTCAGTCGAGGCTGTCGTTCTAGAACGACGGGTGCAGCCGAAACCGACGGTGTGCGCGTGGCGAGGGAACCGAACCGGCCACTCCCCGCGTCTAAGCGGCATGGACTTGCCCGTCGACCGCTTCGGTATCGTTCGCCGCTCCCTCGTGCTGCGCCACGGCCACTCCGATGATCTGCTCAAATCCCGGACTCGGTCCGGAGAGCTGATCCACCTCGGCCACGGCGCCTATGCGCCCGCGGTTTCGGTGTCCGACGGGCCCGGGTACGACGACGCCGTCTACCGCCTCCGCTGCCTCGCCTTCGCCACCGCTGGGCGGGGCGCCCCTCCGGTGCTGTCCCACCAGTCGGCGGCTGCGCTGCACCGGTTGCCCCTGCTCAAACCCGATCTCACCCGGGTGCACCTGCTCAGCGGCCAGTCCGGACGCGGTTATCAACGCCACCAGCGGCACCTCCATCCGGGGCACGCGCTCGACCCGACCGTCATCGACGCCGTACGCGTCACGTCCCTCGAGCGCACCGCGATCGACGTCGCCTGCATCGGCGACTTCGCGCAGGCCCTCACCGCACTCGACGGCGCGCTGCGCCTCGGTGCGACGCTCGACGGCCTCCGGACCGAGCTCGCCACCCGGCGCCGCCGCGGTGCGGCGATGGCTCAGCGCGCTCTGGAGTTCGCCGACGCGGGCGCCGAGTCGGTCGGGGAATCCTGGAGTCGCGCCCAGTTCATCCTGGCCGGGCTGCCGCCCGCGCAGCTGCAGGTGCGGTACCGGTGTCGGACCCGCTCCCCGCGCGTCGACTTCTCCTGGGGCGACCGCCTCGTCGGCGAATTCGACGGCATGGTGAAGTACGGCCGCACCTACGCCCGCCCGGGTCAGACCCCGGCGAGCATCGTCGCGGAGGAGAAGCGCCGGGAGGACGAGCTACGAGCGCTCGGGGTGATGGTGGTCCGCTGGCTCTGGGTCGACCTGGAGCAGGGACGCGTGGTGCCGGAGGTGCTGCGCTGGCTCCGCTACTTCGACCTCGTCGGCTGATCGGCTCCGTCGTTCTCGGTTCGCCCTATCGGTTTCAGTCGAAGCTGTCGTTTTCGGTCGAGGCTGTCGTTCTAGAACGACGGGTACAGCCGAAACCGACAGGTTCACCGGAAAACGACAGTGCGGAGGGCGGTCAGCCCCAGCCGTGGGCGTCGAGCCAGTCGTCGTCGATCCCGAAGTGGTGGCCGATCTCGTGCAGCACGGTGACCGCCACCTGCTGGCGCACCTCGTCGGAGGTGTGGCAGATCGACAGGATGATGTCGCGGTAGATCGCGATGGTGTCGGGCAGGCCGCCGTAGTCGTGCGTGCGCCGCGTCAGCGCCACGCCGGTGTAGAGCCCCAACAGGTTCCGGTTCTCCGGATTGAACGGCTCGATCAGGATCACCACGTTGTCCATGGCCCGCATGAGTTCCTCCGGCAGGAGGTCCAGGGCTTCCCCGACGAGGATCTCGAACTTCTCATCGGACATCTTGACCGCCACGGTCAACCTCCTGCGGGAGCCGGCGCTTCCCGATCGCTCGGTGTGTATCCCGGCGGCAACGGCACCGGTGTGGGCAGCGCTCGGCCGGGCGGACCCTGGGCCGGCGCGGACGGCATCTTGCCGTTGATGAACAGCTGTTCGCGGGCATCGCCGACCAACTTGGCGAAGCCGCCGCGGTCGGGCAGCGCGACGTAGCAGACCACGCGGCGGCTGCCGGCGTGCCAACTGACCTCGGAGATCACCGACCACTGCACGTTCAGGGTGGTCGCCTCGAACTTCTTCTCCCCGCCGAAGAACCGGTTGGTCTGGTTGGGGCAGATGGTCTTCAGGTACTCGTTCTGCGCGGCGACGGTGGGCCACGGCTTACCCGAATCGCGACCACCGAAGCGCTGCGACAGATCGACGACGCCCGTGGTCTGGAAGGCGTGCGGTACGGAGCAGTCCACGGGTTGCGTGGTCGGCTTGCGGGTGGCGTCGTCGAAACCGATGCACGTGCCGTCGGGCCACGCGAAGGACTGGTCGACCGTGGCGGCCGCGCCCGTGGTCTCCTGCTGCATGCCGTTGGGACCGGGCTCCTCGATACCGCACCGCAGGACACGCGCGCCGCGCTCCCACTGCGTCTTCGACGGATACATCAGGCCCACGGCCAGCCGCCCCTGCGGATCCAGCCCACCGTTGCCCAGGTAGCGGTCGACGAGCACGCCGCACTGTTCGTCGCGAACGGTCACGAACCGCTCCGGGCCGGGCCACGGTGCAGTGGGCCCGAACTCGGCGCCCGGGAACTGCTCGGTGTCGACGGTGCCCGCCACCTCGAAGCGGTGGGGCTGCTCGCAGGACACCTTGCTCGGCGTGCCCGCGGTGTCGTCGGCCCAGGTCAGGCAGTCGCCGGGTGCCGAGCGAGTGAAGTCGGTCTCGGTGTAGGAGTTGCCCTCGCCGATGACCGAGTCGCCGAGTCCGCCGGCCTCGGAGAATCCGCCGCGCCACGCGATCACACCGCCGGTCGCAGCTGCGCCGACGAGGACCGCCACCAACACCGTGACAAGACGGGTCGCCGACACTCGCCGGCGCACCGCGCCGGCGTCTTCGGGGCCCTGGGGCTCAAGTTCGGGATCACTCATCGTCGTCCATCATGCCTGGCGATCGGGAACGCTGCGCTCCGAGTAGGGTTTGAGTCGTGATTGACCTGAAGATTGCGCGGGAGAATCCCGATCTGATTCGTGACTCGCAGCGCGCCCGCGGCGAGGATCCGGCACTCGTCGACCAGTTGCTCGACGCCGACGCCACCCGGCGCAGCGCGATCGTCGAGGCCGACACCCTCCGCTCCGAGCAGAAGGGTCTCGGCAAGCTCGTCGGCAAGGCGCAGGGCGACGAGAAGACCGCCCTCCTCGAGCGCGGCAAGGAGCTCGGCGCGCAGGTGAAGGCCGCGGTCGCCAAGCAGTCCGACGCCGAGCAGACCTTCAACCAGGTGCACCGCGCGATCTCCAACCTCATCGCGCCGGAGACCCCGCCGGGCGGCGAAGACGACTACCGGGTGCTCGAGCACGTGGGCACGCCCACCGAGATCGCCGACCCGAAGGATCACCTCGAGCTCAGCGAGTCGCTGGGCCTGATCGACATGGCCCGCGGCGCCAAGGTGTCCGGCTCACGCTTCTACTTCCTCACCGGACCGGGCGCGATGCTGCAGCTCGGGCTGCTGAACATGGCCGCCGCGAAGGCCACGGCCGCCGGCTTCACCATGATGATCCCGCCGGTACTGGTGCGCCCCGAGGTGATGGACGGCACCGGCTTCCTCGGCGCCCACGCCGACGAGGTGTACCACCTGGAGCAGGACGACATGTTCCTGGTCGGCACGTCCGAGGTGCCGCTGGCCGGCTACCACTCCGACGAGATCCTCGACCTGTCCGACGGTCCGAAGCGCTACGCCGGCTGGTCCACCTGTTTCCGCCGCGAAGCCGGCTCGTACGGCAAGGACACCCGCGGCATCATCCGCGTGCACCAGTTCGACAAGGTGGAAGGCTTCGTCTACTGCAAGCCGGAGGACGCCGCCGCCGAGCACCAGCGTCTCCTCGACTTCGAGAAGTCGATGCTGGCCGCTGTCGACGTGCCGTACCGCGTGATCGACGTCGCGGCCGGCGACCTGGGCAGTTCCGCCTCGCGCAAGTTCGACTGCGAGGCCTGGGTCCCCACCCAGAACACCTACCGCGAGCTGACGTCCACCTCGAACTGCACCACGTTCCAGGCCCGCCGCCTCTCCACCCGCTACCGCGACGAGAACGGCAAGCCGCAGACCGCCGCCACGCTGAACGGCACGCTGGCCACCACGCGCTGGCTGGTCGCGATCCTGGAGAACCACCAGCAGCCGGACGGCTCGGTGCGGATCCCCGAGGAACTGGCCCGCTTCACCGGCTTCGAGGTCCTCGAGCCGCGCTGAGCGCGCTCATCCTCGCCACGTCGGTATTCTGGCGAGGATGAATCAGCCTCCGCGACCGCCCAACCGGCGGGTGCCCGGCGGATCGGGCCGTCCGCCGGAGGCCGTTCCCCCTTCACCCGACCGTCCGCGCCTCCCGCAGCCGCCCCGTCGGCCCACGCATGCGGCGCGCGGCCCGTGCCGCCTCCGCCGCCGCCGACGACGCGGCGGCAGCCGCAGCGTGTGGTTCCGCCCCAGGGTCAGCAACCACTCCCGGGTCAGCAACCGCCGCGGCGGCCGGTTCCCGAAGCTCCGCGCACCACCTACGCGCCCGGCCCCGCGCAGCGGCCCGCCCCGCAGGCCTGGTCGCGGGAACCGTCGGGTCGCCCCGCACCTGCTCCTGGTCCTGCACCCGCGGCGGAGCCCAGCCGCTATGCGCCGCGGCAGGTGCCCGAGCCCATCCCGGCCGCCGACCGGCCCGGCGAGCATGCCGGCCAACGCTCGTCGCGTGCCACAGTGCACGACAGTGGGAGCCGTCCCCCGAACGCACCCCCGGCCGCAAAACCCGGTCAAGCCGGCAAGCCGAAGCGCAAACGCAAGCGCCATCTGCTGCGCTGGTTCCTGGTGGTGCTGCTGATCCTGGTCCTGCTGCCGGTGGGCGTCCTGTTCTACTACGACGCCCAGCTGCATCGGGTCGACGCGCTCGCCGCATATGCGGGTCGCCCGGCGGGCACGCCCGGCACCACCTGGCTGATCGTCGGCACCGATTCCCGCGCCGATCTGACCCAGGACGAGAAGGACAAGCTCGCCACCGGCGACAGCGACGGCGCCCGCACCGACACCATCATGCTGGCCCACCTGCCGCCCAGCGGCAGCGCGATGCTGATCTCCATCCCGCGCGATCTGTACGTCCCGATCCCGGGCATGGGCAGCCACAAGATCAACGCCGCCTTCAACGAGGGCGGTCCGCAGCTGCTGGTGCGGACCGTCGAGGACCTGTCCGGCCTGCGTATCGACCACTACGCCGAGATCGGCTTCGGCGGCTTCGACCGTCTGGTCGACGCGGTCGGCGGGGTCCAGATGTGCCTGGACCAACCGTTGCGCGACCCCAAGGCCGGACTCCGCCTGAAGGCCGGCTGCCAGACGCTCAACGGCGCGCAGGCGCTGGGCCTGGTCCGCACCCGGGCCTTCCCGAACGCCGATCTCGAACGCGTGGTGAACCAGCGCAAGTTCCTCACCGCGCTGATGCACCGCGCGATGAGCCCGAGCGTGCTGCTCAATCCGTTCCAGCTGTTCCCGTTCCTGAACGGTGCGGTGGCCGCGCTGACCGTCGCCGACGGCGACCACCTTTGGCATCTCGCGTGGCTCGGCTACAAGCTCACCGGCGACACGGTCACCACCACGGTCCCCACCGGCGGAAGCACCTACACCGACGACGGCGACTCGCTGGCCACCGACCAGTCGACGGCGGACTTCTTCGACTACCTGCGACGCGGCAAGCCGGTCCCCACCGACCTGCTCAGCGAGGGCGGCGCCTGATCAGGCGCACCCGCGCTCAGCGCAGGGTGACCTGTCGGCCCAGGATGCCGGCCCGCGAACCGCGTTCTGCCGCAGTGAGATCCGCGTCGTCGGCCAGGGCCTCGCCGAACCACTCGTCGAGCTGCTGCAGGCCGTCGTACCACTCCTCGTGGTGGCGTTCGTTGTCCAGATCGAAGACCGGGACCACCAGGCCGTGCGTGCGGAACGAGCCCGCGAAGCGGGAGCCCTCGCCCATCGTCAGCCGGCCGGCCGCGTGCAGTCGTGCCATGGCCTTCATCAGGGCGTCCTCGTCTTCGGGTCGCACCCAGCGCAGGTGGGCACGCTCGCCCGCATCCACCCACCACGGTGCACCCAGTCCGCTGTTCGGGGTGAGGCGCGCGGTCGGCATGATCGTCTCGTTGGCCCGCCCCAGCATCTGCTGGATCTGCGGGGTCACCTCGGCGTCGTCGGCGAACCACCACGAGAAGTCCTGGTAGACCACCACATCGAGGGCTGCGGTCGGGTCGACGATGTCGGCCAGTCCGCGCTCGGCGTCGCCGCCGCGGTACTCGCTCCCGGGCTCGGCCGAGGCCGCCCAGGTCAGCGCCGTGGCCACCGAGGCCGCGAGGTCCGCGGGCTCGGGGTCGGTCTGCAGGCCCACCAGGCCCTGCGTCACCTTGCCGTCGACGCCGCGGGCAGCGCCGCGCTCACCCCAGGTCGCGGCATCGCGCGAGCGCACGAACGCCCCGCCGGCACCCGGCAGGATGGTCGCGAAGTCCACTTCGTTGGCCGCCTCGAAGCCGTCGGCGAACCTCACCTGGGCGGTGGCCGAGGCGACGAAGGCCCGGAGCGCGACCAGGTCGCACTCGGCCGCCGGCAACGCCTCGAACGGCCGGGCGGGGGGCGCCAGCGCCGCCGCCTGCCGCGCCTTCCGGGCCGCGACGCGCTCCGCCCGGTTACTACCCGGGCGCGGTCCGCTGTTGCGCTTGCTCTTCTTGGCCATGGTTCAGCCTCTCCCTACCGAAATCGAGGTCGACGGTGTCAGTCGACGGTCACCAGCCAGTCACGCACCCGAGCGGGATGATTGGTCGCGATCCAGCGCACGCCCAGATCCGCGCACAACTGCACGTCATCACGTTCATCGACGGTCCACGCGTACGTTACCCGTCCCCCGGCGGCGGCCTTGTCGACCAGGTCCGGGTGTGTCCGCAGAGTCGCCACCGACGGCCCGATCCCGGTGGCGCCGACGGCGGTGGCCGCGCCGGTGGTGAGCCCGCGGGCCGTCTCGCCGAGCAGGATGGTGGGCAGCATGGGCGCGGACCGTCGGATCCGCCAGACACCCGACGCCGAGAACGAGATGACCACCGCACGACTGTGATCCGCCGACGGCGGGGCACCCACCTTGAACTCGTGCAGGGTCTCGAGCAGGCGCTGCTCCACCAGGCTGCCGAAGCGCACCGGATGCTTGGTCTCGATGAACAGGCGGACCGGCCGGTGCCAGTCCAGCGTCAACTCCAGCAGTTCGGGCAGCGTCAGCACGGTGGCCGACGCCCCGCTGTGCCAGGACCCGAAGTCGTACTCGCGCAGCTGATCCAAGGTCAGCTCGCTCACCACGCCCGTACCGTTCGACGTCCGGTCGATGGTGCGGTCGTGCACGCACACCAACTGGTGGTCGGCGGTCAGCCGGACGTCGCACTCCAGGCCGTCGGCGCCCTCCCGCAGCGCGGCCTCGTAGGCCGCGAGCGTGTGCTCGGCGTGATCGGCCGACGCCCCGCGATGGGCGACGACGGCCGGTTTGCCCGAGCGGGACACCCCCGAGGTGCTCACGCGGCCACCACGAACCGTCGGGCCGGCGCCACCGACGGGAGGTCGGTCGCCACCAGCCCGTCCAGGCGCGGGACCAGCCAGGCGACGAAGATCCCCGACGCCACGAACGTGACCAGGGTGGCGACCATCGCGTCGGCGCCCACCTGGATCGACCCGCTCGACCACGCGACGATCCGGTAGACCAGCGCGATCAACGCGAGGCCGCTCACCAGGCACCAGGCCACCGCGACCCGGTTGATCGCCGGTCGGACCCGGGCGGCCTGCGCGGGACCGACCGCGGCGGCGGCCTCCAGCAGCAGCAGCGGTGCGGTGAGCACGTTGACGAACGGAAGCACCGCTCCTGCGATGATCAGCCGGCGCCGGCGCGGATCACTGGTCTCGACGGTCTTGTACGACCGCTCGCGCGCGGCCAGGAGCCACCGCGTGAACAGGAACAGGCCCCACACGGCCGCCGCGACGGCCACCGCACCGGAGATCAGCAGCAGCCACAGGCTCGCCAGATCCAGCCAGTACGGAATGGGATGGCTGCGGTTGAACATCAGGATGCAGTAGCGGAGCAACTGCAGAGCTGCAGCCACCGCGAGAACCGGCCAGATGATCTGCAGGGCCCACCGCAGGCGCGCACCGGGGCTCTTCGCCTCGCGATCGTCGTCGCCCGGCGGGAACACCACGTCGCGCAGGCCCCACCGCGGCACCTCGGTGTACCGCGGGGTGCCGATCCGAGCCGCCGGACGCACCGGGCGCGCCGGAGGCAGCGTGTTCAGGGGTCGATGCGCCACCCACCGCAGCCGAGCGCGGGTGGTCTGCGGCTGCGGCCGACCGGCCGGGCGCGGTCGTTGCGGCACGCGGGCCGACGGCTGCCCAGGCGGGTACTGGGTCGGCGGGTACTGGGTCGGCGGGGATTGGGCAGGCGCGGACTGCGCGGGCGTCGGGACGGCGCGGCGGGTCTGCGCGTCGAGCACCGACAGCTTTCCCCCGCATCGCGGACACGTGGTCCGGCCCGGCAGGTGATCGGCCTGGATCTGGCACCGCAGGCAGACGTCGAGCATCAAGTCGGTTCGCCCATCCCCGTCTCGACGGCCTTGCCCGCGGCCTCCCAGGCCACCATGCCGCCGGTCACGCAGGTGCCGTCGATGCCGCGCATCGCCAAGTACTGCAGCAACCGGAACGACCGTCCGCTGGTCCGACAGATCACCAGAAGGTCGCGGTCGAGGTCGATCTCGTCGAGCCGTCCGGGGACGTCGTCCAAGGGGATGTGCAGCGCGCCGCGCACGTGCCCTTCTTCCCATTCGTAGTCCTCGCGGACATCCAGAAGGACGCGGTCGTCAACATCGGTGAAGTCGTCCGGTAGCCCGGCGACGTCGATCTGCTCGATGTCCATGCTCACGTCTCCCATGTTCCCACAATCCGCGACGAGCTTGGCGGTGGTCACCGCGACCGACGGGGTTCCGGCGACCCACTCGGGCTTCGACGGCCGGTCGCGACCGGCACCGGTTTCTAGCACATCGGAGGGAGACGATCGCGGCAGACCGTCCCGTGCGGGCCCACAAAGTTTTCCACAGGCCGCGTTTCCCACAGTTATCCACACGTCTGTCCAATTTCCCCGGATGGTGTGAACAACCCTGTGGATTTGTGGACAACACCTAGGTAAAAGTGCCAAAGCTGACGGTTTCCTCACATTTTCGCACGATTTTCCGGCCCTGGGTCATCAGCCGGTTACCACCCGGTTCGCGTCCGTACACCTTCGGAGATCCGTCAAGCCCTGTGGACAGCGTGTGGACAACACGCCGCCCGACACTCTCAAGTTCCACTTTCGAGTTGCGCGTGTCGCTCCGATGCGCTGTTCCTCCGAACAGTGGACAGCCGTGGAGAATCACCGCGCGGCGAAGTCGGCGAGAGCGGCCGCTTCCCGCTCCACCTCGGCGCGCTGCGCGGGTTGCACGTCCACCAGTTCGGTCAACTCCACGCGCCCCTCGACCAGTTGCCAGGTCCCGACGAGACGTCCGTCGACGAGCACGAAACCCGGCGACCGGCCGTTCGGTGTCACCGTGGCGCGATAGACCTCCGGCGCGGCGATCCGATCGCGGTCCGCGTTCGCCACCAGCACCTGATCGAAGGGCGCGATCAGCCGGACCGGCGCCGCGACCTCGCCGTCGACCAGCGACAGGCCTTCGAGGTCGTACAGTTCGCCGCCATCGGGACCGACGTAGGTGACCACCTCCCAGTCGGCGTCCATCGCCTTCAGAAACGGCGTCAGACCGGTCAGTCCGGTCCAACCGGCGATGGCTTTCGCCGAGGCCGGTCCGAAGCCGCGCAGGTACATGCGGATCAGGTCCTTGCGCGCCTCGTCGTCGGTCACGGCCGGTTCGCCCGGCCCGATCCAGTCGTCGAGGAGCCGGAACGCCGGGGCGCCGCTGCGTCCCCACAGGCCGCGCGGCGGGGTCTGCACCAGCGGCAGACGTCCGCGCACCACCGCGGCCAACGCCTCGGCGGGCACCTGCGGCCAACGCCGATTGAGCGCCGCACGCAACGCCGCACCCGACAATCCGTCCTCCGCGGCGTGCTCGGCGAACTCCGTGCGGGCGAGGGCCACCACCTCGTCGACGTCGACGTCGCCCAGTCGCGGCAGATGGGTACGTGCCAGGGCGGCGTCGAACACCGCCTGCACCGCGGGCCGAATCCATCGGGCGTCGAGCGCATCCATCAGGAAGACGGTGCCGCGCTGCAGCGGCATCCGCACGGTCTCGCGGTCGAGGAGCAACTCGTCGAGTTCGCCCGGGTCGAAGTCGGCGATCCGCGACCACAACGCGAAGAACGGTGCCTGCGGGTCCTGGGCCTGCAGTCCCACGCACCGGTCGATCACTTCGATGGCGTCCTCGTCCGCGCGCTCGAGGAGATGCTGCCGGTGCAGCAGGGTGCGATTGGCCTGTTCGGCGCTGACGCGAGCGGCCACGCGGACGACCTCAGCCCGCGGTCGGGAAGGTGAGTCCGGTGGACGCGTGGCAGCGATATCCGTGCGGATTGTGGTGCAGATACTGCTGGTGCACCGGTTCGGCGTAGTAGAAGTGGCCGTCGCCCACCACCCTCAGCTCGCCGATCTCGGTGGTGACGGGCCCGAACCCGGCGGCGGCGAGCACCGGCGCGAAGCGCTGTGCGGCTGCGGCAGCGGCTTCCGCATCGGCCACGGTCGAGGTGTAGATCGCCGAACGGTACTGGGTGCCGACGTCGTTGCCCTGGCGCATCTCCTGCGTCGGGTCGTGGATGGTGAAGAACAGCGCCAGCAGGTCCTCCACGCTCACCTGCGCGGGGTCGAACACCACCAGCGTCGCCTCGGTGTGGCCGGTCTGCGCGGTGCAGACCTCCTCGTAGGTGGGGTTCGGGGTGTAGCCGCCGACGTAGCCCACCGCCGTCGTATAGACGCCCGGAACCTGCCAGAAGATCTCCTCGACGCCCCAGAAGCAGCCGCCGGCCAGCACGATCGTGTGAAGGGGCGCGGGCCACCGGCCGACCCCGCCGTGCGCGAACGTGCCGTCGTCGTCCGCCGCACCGCGCAGCGGATGCCCCAGGACCGCGTGCACCGCCGGGATCGGCAACGCCTCGGCACGGCCGGGCAGGGCCTTCTCCGGGCTCACCATCACGCGTTTGACGTCGGCCGCAGCCATGATCCGATCGAAGAGGCTCATGGCGTCCAGGGTACGGAAAAAGCAGGTCGACCCGCGTTTGGCACGACGACCGCGCCTGGGTAGGCTCACCGATAGAGCCGTCGGTGTGATCCGCCTCACTCGGGTCGCACTTCGGTCCGCGGCTCTGACGAGGGGAAAGCGAGCCGACCAGATGAGCACCACCCGACCGACAACGCAACGCTCGATGGAACGCGCCGAAGAGGCCGCGTCGTCGCACGATTTCAGTCTTGCGGCCCAATGCGCGATCACCGCCGTCAGTATTGTGGGGATCGTCCTGTTGATCGTGGGCGTCGCGCTCCTTTGACCGCTTCGCACAGACTCCGCCCAGGCAGTTGCGAACCTTCCGGGGTTGGGGAAGTGTAGAAACTGGACTTAATCCGGAAAAACAACCGAAGAGAGGAAGATCGTGGCTGAATACACCCTGCCCGAACTCGATTACGACTACGGCGCTCTGGAGCCGCACATCTCCGGCAAGATCATGGAGCTGCACCACAGCAAGCACCACGCCACCTACGTCGCCGGCGCGAACACCGCCCTGGAGAAGATGGCCGACGCTCGCGAAGCCGGTGACATCGCAGGCAAGGTCTACGGACTGTCCGCCAACCTGTCGTTCCACCTCGGTGGTCACACCAACCACTCGATCTTCTGGAAGAACCTGTCGCCCAACGGCGGCGGCGAGCCCACCGGCGCGCTGGCCGAGGCCATCGGCACCGACTTCGGCGGCTTCGAAGCGTTCAAGGCGCACTTCACCGCGGCAGCCACCACCCTGCAGGGCAGCGGCTGGGCCATCCTCGGCTACGACACCATCGGTGACCGCCTGGTGATCCAGCAGCTGACCGACCAGAGCGGCAACACCTCCGCCGCCCTGATCCCGGTCGTCATGCTGGACATGTGGGAGCACGCCTTCTACCTCGACTACCAGAACGTGAAGCCGGAGTACGTCAAGGCCTGGTGGAACGTCGTCAACTGGGACGACGCGTCCGAGCGTTACGCTCGCGCCACCAGCCAGGGCAAGGGCCTCATCGTCCCCGCCTGACACGCAGCACTGCACGACGACCGACGGCGGTCACCTTTCGAGGTGGCCGCCGTCGCCGCATCGTCGGGTACCCGGGGCTAACGCCCCTTCGCAGCCTGCCGTTGGAGGTACTTGTGCCGGTTGGCCAGTGCACGCTTGGGCCAGCCGGCGTAACCCGCCCAGATCACGAGGAACGTCAGCACCACACCCACTACCAACGCCACCGTCAGGATCCCGGGCATGTCACTCAAGAAGGCGTCGTCGTACATCAGCACCAGCACCACCAGGACCACCAGACTCCACGCCACCGAGACACCGAACGACCACCAGATGAGCCACCACTTCTCGTCGTTGGTCGGGACCCTCAGGTGGTCTTTCACAAAGACGTCGATGGCCGTCATCACCGCGAACAGCGGGACCAGCAGGCTCACAAAGGCCACGTCGGTGTCGAGCAGCGACTCCAGCATCGCCATGAACAGGGACGCCAGTACGGCAACTCCGACGAATATGCCGAGATATTTCCACAGCGAGATCTTGCCGCCGGGCACGGACAGGCCATCGGGCTGATCGGTCATTCGTACTCCCCTAGATTCTCGCAGCTCCGCGTAACCCGGTGCGCCCCTGCGCACTCACCGTCGACCCTAGAGCAGCACGGTCAGCGTGATGGCACCGGCGCACGCGAGCGCGGTCAAGACCAGCGCGACCACGTCGGCCCTCCCCGGCCGGGACGGGTAGGCGGTCAGCCGACCGGTGCCGCCGCGCGCGGTGATCGCCTCGCCCATCTCCGCGGCCCGACGCATCGCCGAACTCATCGCCGCGACCACCATGTCGATGATCGACATCTCCGCCGACGGGTGCCCGGAATTGGCGTTCGACGTGGGGCGCAGGCGATAGGAGGCGCGCAGCATCCGCATCTCCTCCATCAGCAGCGGCAACCCACGCAACGACAGTGCGATGCAGACGGCCCACTCGTCGACCGGCAGCCGCAGCAGGCGCAGCGGCGCCATCAGCCGGGCGATCGCCGGGGCGATCTCGGCCATCGGCGTGGTCCACACCACCATGATGCTCATCGCGAGCACGATCAGGCCCAGGGCCGTGCCGCGCAGGAAGGTCAGCACACCCGCGCCGCCCGAAGAGACCGCGGTGACCGCCATGCCGACCCCGATCAGGGCCCAGAACCACCAGGGCGGCCGCGGGATCGCGCCCATCGGGATACCCGCAAGCAGGGCGAAGATCACCACGAACAGAGCCACGAACGCCAGGCTCGGCCAGGTCGGCAGCACCCAGGTCATGACGCCCAGGGTCAGCACGATGATCAGCTTGGTGCCGGCCCACAGTCGGTGAATCACCGAGTCGCCGGGGAGTTGCCGCAGGGGCGGGGTGCGCAGGGTCATCGTCGTGCCTCCAGAACGCCGGCGACCAGTTCCACTCGCCGGTTGCAGACGCGGTCGAGGGCTTCCAGATCGTGCGAGATGATGATGATTGTGATGCCGCGGTGGCGCAGCCCGGCCAGCACGTCGAGGACCTCCTCGCGCGCGCCCGGGTCGAGACCGGCCAGCGGCTCGTCGAGCACCAACACCTTGGGCTCGGACGCCACCAGCGAGGCCAACACCACGCGCCGCATCTGGCCGCCGGACAGCGAGTCCACGCGGCGCGCCGCGATCTCGCGCGGCAGGGCCACCAGGTCCAGGACGCGGGCCACCTCGAGAGTGCCGACCGATTCGCCGCCGACGGCCATGATCTCGTCGCTCACCGTGGTCTTCTGCAACTGCAGACGCGCGTGCTGGAAGCCGAGGCCGATGGCGCCGATCTGCTCCGTCATCGGTGCGCCGTCGAGCACCACTTCCCCGCTGCTGGGCGCGATGAGACCGGCGATGATCCAGGCCAGGGTGGTCTTGCCGGAGCCGTTGCCGCCGACGATGAGCACCCCGTCCCCGCGATTGACCACCAGATCCACCCGGTGCAGCGCGGTGACCTCCCACGGCGAACCCGCGAGGTAGGTGTGCGAGACGTCGTTGATCTCGAGCAGCGGCTCGCCGTAGTGGACGGCGGGCAGCACGGGCGTGTGCGCCTCGGGCCGCATCCAGTCGGGATGGTGCGTCACGATCCGCCCGGCTTCCAGGTGGATCACCCGGTCGGCGGCGCGCGCCTCGGCGTCGCGATGGGTGATCAGCACGACGGAGATGCCGCGTCGTCGAGGCAGGTCGGCGAGGATCTCGATGAGTTCGCGACGGCCCTCCGGGTCCACCATCGAGGTGACTTCGTCGGCGATCAGCAAGCGCGGCTCCCGGGCCAGCGCCGCCGCCACGGCCAGCCGCTGCTGCTGGCCGCCGGACAGGTCCGACGTCTCGCGCTCGGCCAGCCCGGAGAGACCCACCTCGGCGAGCAGGCCCTCGACGTCCACTTCCTGGTCGGCCGGAAGACCCCACACGAGGTCGTCGGCGACGCGCGAGCCCAGCATCTGAGCTTCCGGCCGCTGCAGCACCATGGCCGTGCCGCCGCGCCGACCGAGGCCGGGGTCGCCCGGGCGGTCGATGACGCCGATGGTCGCGGGCGTGCCTGCCAGCAGCTTGGACAGCGTCGACTTCCCCGAACCGTTGGCGCCGACGACGGCGACGAACTCGCCCTGGATGAGCGTCAGGTCGATGCCGGTCAGGACGTCGACCTCGGTGCCGGGATAGCGATAGCCCACCCCGACCATCCGTAGCGGAAGAGGATCGACCGCCTCGTCGACCTCCAGGTCGCGATGCGATTCCAGGGTGTCCTGCATCTTGATGTGGGCCAGGCGGTTCACCACGCCCTTGAGGATCCACCAGGCCACCAACAACGACAGCAACGTGCCGACGGTGCCCGACACCCACAGCCAGATCCACCAGTGATCGACGATGTTCCGGGCCAGACCGGCGAACCAGTCGCCCACCCCGGAGATGTCGGCGCCGACCCGCTCACCGACCCAGACGACGGCTTTGCCGACGCCCTCGATCAAGTTCTTGAGCACTTCCAGCGCGAGTTCGCGCAGCGGCACCAGCACCCACAGCACCAGCACGGAGAACGACGCCATCACCGGCGCGACGATCAGCGACGCCGCGGTGAGCACCGCGAGGCCCCCGCCGCGACGTTTCACTTCGCCGACCACTCCGCCGACCACCGCGGCGGCCAGCACCGACAGCGCCGCCCCCATGCCGGCCACGGCGAAGGTCACCGCGGTGGAGGTGACCGAGGCCGCCACGACGGCGCGCGGGCGAGTGCGGGCGGCGACCAGCGCGATCGGCACCGGCGCGAACAGGCCGGCGGCGGTCGCCATCGGAATCACCGCGGCCACCACCACCGCCACCACCGTCAAACCCGACAGGATCGCGACGATCGCGATCTCCAGCGGGCGCAGGGGTCCGGTGATCGCGCGGGCACGCAGATCGGGGGTCGAGGATGTCACCCGGCCATTGTGCCTGGTGTGTTCCACCGACCCGCAAAACGCCGCACCGCCGCCACCAACGGGTCCGGGTGGCCGAAACCCCGATTATGGCCCTCCGACCTGCGCAGATGTGGCGGTGACGAGTGTTGCGACCGGTATCCAGCGCTGCCTAGCCTGACCTCCATGATGACCGCGACTCTCCTGGGATTCGGCGTGATCTTCGTCGCCGAACTCGGCGACAAGTCGCAGCTGATGGCCCTGACCTACGCCATCCGGTACCGCTGGTGGGTGGTGCTGAGTGCGATCCTCGTCGCAACCACACTGGTCCACGCCATTTCGGTGTTCTTCGGCCACTTCCTCGGGGCGTCGATCCCCACCGACCTGATGTCGGTGGCCGGCGGCCTGGCGATGCTCGCCTTCGCGCTGTGGACTCTGCGCGGCGACGAACTGTCCGACGACGAGACCTCCCGCGCCGCGCGGGTCAGCGGCTCGGTCTTCCTAGCCGTGATGAGCGCGTTCATGCTGGCCGAACTCGGCGACAAGACCATGTTCGCCACCATCACCCTGGCCACCGACAACAACTGGCTCGGCATCTGGATCGGGTCGACGATCGGCATGGTCGCCGCCGACGCCCTCGCCATCGCCGTGGGCCGACTGCTCGGCAAACATCTGCCCGAACGCGTCATCGCGCTCGTCGCGGCTGCGCTGTTCTTCGGCTTCGCGGTCTGGCTGCTGGTCGACGGCCTGATCGGCGCCGGCACACCGCTGCTGATCGGCACGCTCGTCGCGGTGGCCGCGATGCTCGCCATCGGTACCGCGGTGATCGTCGCGACCCGTCGTCGTCGTGCCCGGGAAGCCGCGATGTCGACACCCGAACCCGTCGACACCTCCGTCCACTGACCTCGGCCGACGGCTGAATCCCCCAGCGGTCAGCCGAGGAGTTCGGGCACGGTCGGCAGGCGCAGGATCTGCTCGGACGTCAGCCACTCGCGCAGCACCTTGGTGGCCTGCACATCGTCCTCGTTGTACCGCAGCAGCCGGTCGCGCTGGCTCACGTCGGTGACGCCGCCGTCGAGACCGACGGCCGCCGCGTACCACTCCATCGACGCCTCGCCGCTGGCCTCGGCGTCGTGCCAGGAGAAGCCGGCGACCGGTGCGATCCGCTTGAGACCCTTGCCGTTGGGGCAGATGAAGTTGCGGTTCACCGCGACATAGATGTCCACCCACTCGTCGGAGGCGATGAACGAGTCCACCTCGGCGCGCGTCGGGACGCCGGGGAGTCCGGCGAACCGGTCCGCACTGGCCCGCAGCCACCGGTTCTCGGCCTGCTCGGAGTAGCAGTAGGCGGCGAAGGTCTTCCCGGCCTCGCGGGCCAGACGACGACGCTCGGTGAGCCACGACCAGAAGCGGCCGAAGGCATGCCCCTCGTCGAACGTCGGCAACGGATCCCAGGTGACGAAGGGCAGGTACTGGGCGCCGCGCTCCGGCGTCGAACGGTCGGTCAGGAGCGTGCCCCACAGGTAGGCGCCGCGCTCCCCGTAGCTCTCCATGTCGACGTCCACCTCGATGTCGGCGCGGTGCACCGCGGGCCGGTCGAGTCGTCGGACCAGGGGCACATCCAGTCGACGACAGTTCGCCGCGACCACCGCATCCAGGAAGGCCAGGTTGCCCGGCCAGTCCGGCGGCGCGTCGCCCCGGTACTCGGCCAGCTGTTCCACGGTGGTGATCCCCGCGGCGGTGAGTGCCGCGGTGCCGGTGCCGCCGACCACCAGGCTCACGTCGTCGGCCGCCACCAGCTGCGCTTCGCACTGCGGCCACCAGTCGCAGCTCCGGCACTCGTTGATGCGGCGGGGGATGGTGGCGATCGTTCCCTCCGCCACCGCACGACGACGCGCGAAGGTCGCGTCGTACTCGTCCATCACGGCTCCGAGGGGCACGACGAGCATGCAGTCGGCGTCGACGCCGATCACCACACCCACCCAGTCGGCGCGATCGTCCGACGGCGCCAGACCCGCCGCCTCGAGCATCGCGGCCAACTGCGCCAACCGCAGCGCATCGCGGCGGTTGCTCCGCACACTCCGCGTCGCGTCGGGCGCGGGCCGCCAGGGCCCGAGCGGGCTGGTCTGCAGCGTGATCGGAACCTCCGGATCCCGTTCGCCCTTCACCGGGGTGGTGATCCGGTGGTTGACGATGATCATCGGCAGGTAGCCGTTGCCGCTGCGGATCAGCGCCTCGGCATGTCCGCGCCGGCCGGCCTCGACATCGGCCGGCAGCGCGGCGGTGAAGATCCAGTCGACCTCGTCGGCGCAGGCCTGCATGGTCAGTTCGGCGCGGCGGCGCTGCGGCAGATCGTCGTCGATCACGACGACGGTGGCCGGTTCCGACTCGAGGAGGTCGCGGAGTTGCTCGACGACCTGCGCGCGGTGGGCTTGCGCGGCCTCGATCCGGCGGCGTGCCTCGGGCGTCTCCAGCGCCTGCGCTCCGTCGCCGGCTGCGCGCGCTGCGGAGTCCAGCGCCAACCGGTGTTCGCACCCGGCCAGGTCTCGTGCACCGAGGACCGCTGAACCCACCTGCCGCCTACCTCTCATTCCGCTCATCACCGATGTGGCAACGCTGCGCCACCGTCTCATTCCCTAGAGACACTATGCAATGCTGGTATCAGTCAGGCGCTGCGCGCCGGTCTTCCGCAGGAAAGGACACCATGGGTCTCTTGTCGTCCCGCCGGGCCTCGCGCGTGCAGCGCAAGGCCGAAGCCAAGATCCGCAAGGCGGAAGAGAAGGCCGTCAAGACCCGCGTCCAGCTGGAAGCCAAGGTCGGCGCGCAGGAAGAAGCCAGGCGCCACAAGAAGGCGTTGAAGACCGAGCACAAGTACCAGGCCAAGGCGCACAAGGCCGAGCGCAAGACCACCAAGAGCGCGGGCAAGGCCCAGCAGAAGGTGGCCGCCGCCGAGGCGAAAACCGTTGCGGCACAAGCGAAAGTCGCCGAGAAGCAGTCGCTGCTGAATCCGGCGAAGGTCCGTCGCTACCTGACCGTCGGACGCATCCTCGCGCCCATCGCCGGGCCGATCCTGTACCGCGGCGCCGTGGCCGCGCGCTCGGAGATCACCGCGTTGCAGGCACGCCGGGCGGGCGTTCCCGCCGCGACCCTGACCCAGTTCGGCGGCCCCAGTGCCGCCCTGCGCGCCCGCATCTCCACCGCCCAGGAGACCGCGCAGAAGGTGGGCGAGGCCGACTCGACGCCGGAGAGCGCCGCCTTCGTCAACACCATGCTGGGTCGGCTGAACAATCTGGTGGTGGCCGCCGATGCCGCCGACACCATGCCCCCGGCGCAGCGTCGTGCCGCGCAGCGGGCGATCAGCAATGAGCTGACCGCGATCGACAACGATCTGCTGGCCCGCCTGAACGTCCACCCGTAAGGAGACGCCCACCGTGGCCGACAACGAATCCACCGCGCCCATCGGCCGGAACGACGACGCCGAGCCGACCCCGGCCGCTGAGCAAGCCCCCGCCGAGAAGGCGCCCGCCAAGAAGACTCCGGCGAAGAAGGCCCCCGCCAAGAAGGCTCCTGCCAAGAAGGCCCCGGCGAAGAAGGCCCCTGCCAAGAAGGCGGCGCCCGCCAAGGCGCCGGCGAAAAAGGCCCCTGCCAAGAAGGCGGTCCCAGCCGCGAAGGCGGTGCCGCCGGCCGACGAAGCTCCTCAGACAGAAGCTCCCACGGCGGAAGCCCCGAAGCCCGCCGCGCCCGCGGCACGGCCGGCCGATTCGGTCGCGCAGGCCGATGCGGCGCGCGAGGCGTTCACGCAGCTGCGGCGCACGTCGCCCACCCAGCTGCCGGGCGATCGGATCACCCCGGGCATGGTCGCCGCGCTGGTGGCCGTCATCGCGCTGATCGTGGCCATGACACGACGCTGCCGCCGACGCGCCTGAGCCAGCGCGCGTCGACGGCAACAGCCGGTCGGCTTACCGACCCGGCAGGTACTTCAGGGTGCGGATCGCCAGCGGCGTCAGCTTGAGGAAGACGTTGCGCGGCACGCCCGCCATCCCGTCCAGGCCGATGAAACGCTGGGCGGCGATGGTCTGCGGTTCGGTGTACTTGTGCAGACCCTCCTCGCCGTGGCGGCGACCCACACCGGACTTGCCCATGCCGCCCATCGGCGCGGCCGTGGAACCCCAGGCCGCGGCGTAGCCCTCGTTGATGTTCACGGTGCCGGCGCGCAGGCGCTCGGCGATCCGCTGCGCCAGAGCGCTGCTCCCGGCGAAAACGCTCGCGTTGAGGCCGTACTCGGTGTCGTTGGCGCGCTCGACGGCTTCGTCGATCGAGGCCACCGGGTAGATCGACACCAGCGGGCCGAAGGTCTCGTCACGGAAGCACAGCATGTCCTCGGTGACGTCGGTGAGCACTGTGGGGGCATAGAAGAACGGCCCGAGGTCGGCGCGCTTGCGGCCGCCGGCCAGCACCGTCGCACCCTTCGACACCGCGTCGTCGACGTGCTCTTCCAGCGTCTTCACCTGGTCGGCGGAGGCGAGCGAGCCCATGTCGGCCGACAGGTCGTAGCTGGCCGAGAGGTTCATCTTCTCGACGTAGTCGGCGAACTTGCTCGTGAATTCGTCGACGATCGACGCGTCGACGTAGATCCGCTCGATCGAGATGCACAGCTGACCCGAGTTGGAGAAGCAGGCGCGAGCGGCGCCCTCGACGGCGCGGTCGATGTCGACGTCGGCGGTGATGATCATCGGGTTCTTGCCGCCGAGCTCCGCGGAGAAGCCGATGAGGCGCTTGCTCGCCTGCTGCGCCAGCAGCGCGCCGGTGGCCGAGGAGCCGGTGAACATCAGGTAGTCGGTGTTCTCCACGATGGCCTGGCCGATCACCGAACCCGGCCCGGGGACCACGGCGAACAGCTCGCGGGCCAGACCCGCCTGGTACAGCAGCTCGGCCAGGGCCAGCGCGCAGTACGGGGTGTTGCTGTCCGGCTTGATCACCACGGCGTTGCCGGCGACGAGCGCGGCGACCGCGTCGGACACGGCCAGGGTCAGCGGGTAGTTCCACGGGCTGATCACGCCGACCACGCCCTTGGGCTGGAAGCGGACGCGAACGTCGGTGGCGCCCGGGATCATGCCGGGCACCTTGCGCTCGGCCAGCATCTTGGGGCCGTGGGTGGCGTAGTAGCGCGCGGTGAGCGCCACGTCCAGGACCTCTTCCTGGGCGTAGATGCGCGCCTTGCCGGTCTCGGCCTGCGCGATGTCCATCAGCGCGTCGGCGTTGTCGTACACCAGCTCGGAGAAGCGGCTCAGCACGGCGGCACGCTCGGCAGCGCTGCGCTGCGACCACTCGACCTGCGCCAAGCGGGCACGCTCGACGGCCAGCTCCAGGTCCTCGACCGCGGCCACCGGGATGGTTGCCATCTCGGCGCCGCTGAAGGCTTCGAGTACCGGCTTGGCCGGGCGGTCGGCGGGGTCGTCGATCGCCGCGAGGGCGGCCAATCGCTTGAAATACGCGGGGGTGGGCTTAGCCATGGTTCTTCTCCAGTTCAGGTGGGAAACGGGCTGGTGCGCGTCAGGGCGTCACGACGACGATGCCGTCGTCGTCGGAATAGAGGTGGTCGCCGGGGGTGAAGACGATGCCGCCCAGCTCCACCGGCACGTCGCGCTCGCCGACCGCGGTCTTGGACGACTTGCGCGGGTTGGTGCCGAGGGCCTTCACGCCGATGGCCATGGTGCCGATGGTCTTGGCGTCGCGGATGGCGCCGTTGGCGACGATCCCGGCCCAGCCGTTGCTGCGGCCCAGTTCGGCGATGATGTCGCCGACCAGCGCGGTGTGCAGCGAGCCGCCGCCGTCGATCACCAGGACACCGCCCGGGTTCGGCTCGGACAGGATGGACTTGAGCAGCGCGTTGTCCTGGAAGCAGCGCACCGTCGTCACCACGCCGACGAACTCGCGGTTACCGCCGTACTGGGTGAACTGGGTGTCGCAACTGCGGACGTCGTCGCCGATCTGGTCGACGAGGTCGGCGGTGGGCGTGAATTCGATCGCGGTCATGACACCGAGTGTAGGCCGGTCACGACGCCGACTGTACCGCCCGGTAACACACGTCACCGCGGTGATGCGGTCAGCAGAGGCGGGCCGGGCGGGCCGCCCGGGGCACAATGGGCCGGGTGGACGACATCGAGATTCGCGACGACAGCATCCGCCTGGGCCAGTTCTTGAAGCTGGCCAGTCTGATCGAGACCGGCGCCGACGCCAAAATGGTCCTCGCCGACGGGCTCGTCACCGTGAACGACGAGCTGGAGACCCGCCGCGGACGGCAGCTGCACGACGGCGACGTGGTGGAGATCGGCGGAATCAGCGTGCGCGTGCGCACGGCACCGAGCAGCTAGCCGGTCGCCCCCGCGGCCACCGGCGGGAGCGCGCACATCTGCGCGCCTTCGAGTCGTCGGGCCAGTGCGAACCACAGCAGCAGCAGGGCGGCGACCGCCAACACCGGCTGCAACGGCGCGAACCAGGCCAGCGCACCGGAGTAACCGAGCGCGAGCAAAGCGATCTTGTTGCACACCGGGCAACCGACGGCGAACCAGGTGAGGCCCGCGCCGAGGATGCCCCAGCGCCCTTCCCGATCGGTCTGCTCCACCGCGGGCGCGTCCTTGTCCATCACATAGGTGGCGGCGAGGAGACCCGCCAGCACCGCGGTGAGAATCCACACCGGATAGTTCCACGCCGTCGGCGGGATCTCCCGGCTGAACAGAGAGTTGGGGATCAGCACGGTCGCCAGTCCGACGAGGACCAACATCACGGCGGCCACCAGGAACGCCACCACGGCTTGCCGGAGGGTCGCGGCGCGAAGCGCGGCGACGATCGAGCCGGGCGAACGACGGAACGTGGCGAGGACAGACTTCACGCCTCCACTGTGCCCGAATCAGACGAACAGCGGCGGCGAGGACTCACGCAGCGCGGCGCAGGCGACGGAATTCTTCCGTCGTCACCAGGCGCTCGCGGTCGGCGGCCAGGGACCGCGGGGCACGGAGACGTCCCCACACGGTGCGGGCGACCTCGCGTCCAGAGCGCCGTCGACCCCGATCGTTGGATAGCGATGACATGGCTCTCCTCCCCGGAACTTCTCCGACGTGCTGTTGGCCGGTATGTCGTGCTCCGGCCGTCGAACGTTACCCGCGCGGGCGGCCCCGGCGCGTCGCCTGTGGCGCGCCGCACGACGGACCGCGAGCATGTCGGCCGTTCGGACGACACGCCGACAGTGTCGGAGGCATCACATATCCTCCAGCATGTTCCAGATCACGCTCTGGCCGTCAGAAGAAGGAAACACATGACGACTCCTCCCCCGCCCGGCACACCGCCTCCGGCTACTACCGCCCCCGGCCCCTCCGCCGGTGAAGAAGAGCCGCAAGTGGCTCTGGATCGTCCTCGGAGTCCTGGTGGTCATCGGCATCATCATCGGCGCAACCAGTGGAGGCGAAACCGCCGAGGACTCCGCCGATTCCTCGTCCAGCACGTCGGAAAACGGCAACAAGTCCGACGACAAGGGCAAGACCGCCGGCCTCAACACCCCGGTGCGCGACGGGAAGTTCGAATTCACCGTCACAGGCGTCGAGTCGGGCTTGTCCGAGGTCGGCGACAACCCGTACCTCACCGAGCAGGCCCAGGGCCAGTTCGTGGTCGTCACGCTGACGGTGTCCAACACCGGTGACAAGCCCCAGTCGTTCAGCCCCAGCGAGCAGAAGCTGAAGGACAGTCAGGGTCGCACCTTCGAGAGCGACTCCACCGCGCAGATCGCGTTGGGCGACACCGACATCGCGGTCTGGGACAGCATCAACCCGGGCAACAGCGTTGACGTCAAGCTGGTCTTCGACATGCCGAAGGACGCCACGGCCCAGAGCCTGGAGCTGCACGACTCCATGTTCTCCGACGGTGTGACGGTCAACCTGACCAAGTAGGACGAGTCGAAGTGTCCGCGACCGACCCCAGCCTTGGGGTCGGTCGCGGTTCTCGCATCGAGGGAGAAGCAACCTTCATGACCAGCGCCATCGCCGGCTATAAAATCGTGCGCCCGCTCGGCGCGGGCGGCATGGGTCAGGTGTTCCTGGTCGAGCATCCGCGTCTGCCGCGCCGGGACGCGCTGAAACTGCGGCCCGTCGCGCTCTCCCGAAGCGACGACTTCACCGCCCGCTTCGCGCGCGAAGCGGACCTGCTCGCGCAGCTGTCGCACCCCAACATCGTCACCGTGTACGACCGCGGTGAGCACGACGGCAGCCTCTGGATCGCCATGGAATTCGTCGACGGCACCGATGCCGGCGCCCTCGTGCAGTCGCGGGGTCCGCTGCCCGTGGATCTGGTTCTGCCGCTGATCGCCGGGGCGGGCGCAGCCCTTGACTACGCGTGGCGCACCCAGAAGGTCACCCACCGGGATGTGAAGCCCGGCAACATCTTGGTCTCGTGGGATCGCGACGCGAACCCTCCGGAGCTCGACGCCGTGAAGCTCGCCGACTTCGGGATCGCCAAGGCCGCCGAGGAATCGACGTCGCTCACCGCGACCGGCATGACCATCGGCACCATGTCGTACATCAGTCCCGAAGCGATCGACGGTTCTCCCGTCGACAACCGGTCGGACATCTACTCGCTGGCCTGCACCGCCTACCACCTGCTCGCCGGCCGTCCGCCGTTCACCGAGACCTCGATCTCGGCGCTCATGGCAGCGCACCTGCACCGACCGGTCCCGCCGATCTCCACCGTGGCACCGCACGTCCCGGCCGGGTGGGACGCGGTCTTCGCACGCGCACTCGCCAAGGATCCGGCCTCGCGCTACGGCGCCTGCGCCGAGTTCGTCGCGGCGCTCTCCGCCGCCGCCCAACCCAGTGCGGTGCCCGCCGGCGGCCCGGCGTACTCCCCGACCCTGGTCGGCTCCGCACCGGCCGTGCGCCATGCGCACACCACGACCACCGGCCGCAGCCAATGGCTTCTGCCGGGGGCCGTCATCGTCGCCGCCATCGCGCTCGTGGCTGCGGGCACCTTCGTCTTTCGCAGCGGGCAGTCGGACAACTCCGCCTCGACGGTTGCGGCACCGTCGAGCACCCACACGGTGACGACCACGACGACGCCGAGCACCCCGACGGTCCAGGCTCAGACTCCGACCGAGACGGTCACCGTGCCGGTCACGCCCGCACCGGTCGAAGGTCAGCCGTGCGGTGCCGATCAGTTCGACGACTACTCCGACGACGGCACGCTCTACTGCAGCGCGCTGAACGAAGCCTGGACCGACCTGACGCATAAGTCACGCCCGGCTGTCGAACCCGGATCGAGCTGCGACGAACCCGGCGCCCGGGCGCAGATCGCCCGAACCGAGGCGATCGGCACCTGTCGGACCGGGCCGGGCGGCACCCTCATCTGGGATTGGTGACCGTAGCCGCCGCGTGCCTCAGCTTTCGCCGAGCCTCGGGGGCGCCGACCGGTAGGTGGCCGGCGTCTCTGAGAAGGTGATCGGGTGCGCGACGGTCCGCACCGGGCCGTCGCGCCGCGGATCGTCGATCTCGACGATCGGCGCCAGGCCGAGCCGCTCCGCGAGGGCGAACGCCTCCCCGAGGTCGTTCACCGGACCGCACGGCACGCCCACCGCGGTGAGGCGGCCGAACCAGCCGTCGGCGGTGTCCGCGGCGAGCAGCGGCGTCAACCCCTCGAGCAGTGCGCCGCGGTGCGCCACCCGTTCGGTGTTGGTGCCGAAGCGCGGGTCGTCGGCCATCGCGGCGGCGCCGAGTTCGGTGACCAGCGCGCGGAACTGACGGTCGTTCCCGACGGCCAGCGCCAACGCCCGATCGGCGGTCGGCACCAGTTCGTAGGGCGCGATACTCGGGTGCTTGTTACCCATCGCCCGCGGGACCACGCCCGCGCCCACGTAGCCCGACGCCTGATTGACCAGGGCCGACAGCAACGACGACAGCAGGTTCACCTCGATGCGCTGACCGCGGCCGGTGGCATCCCGGTGCCGCAGCGCCGCCAGGATCCCGACCGCTGCGTGCAGCCCGGTCACCACGTCGACCAGCGCGACGCCCACCTTGGTCGGCTCGTCCGGCGACGGCCCGGTGACGCTCATCAGGCCGCCGACCGCCTGCACCAGCAGGTCGTAGCCGGGCAGGTCGTTGTGTCCGCCGAAACCGGTGATCGAGCAGTAGACCACTCCCGGGTTGGCCTCGGCCACCGCCGCGTAACCCAGACCCAACCGGTCCATGGCGCCGGGCAGGAAGTTCTCCACCACCACGTCGGCGCGCGCGGCGAGCTCCCGGGCGGCTGCGAGATCGTCGTCGTCGCGCAGGTTCAGCGCTCGCGAGATCTTGTTCCGGTTGGCCGCCTGAAAGTAGGTGGCCTGCCCGTGGGCGAACGGCGGGCCCCACGAGCGGGTGTCGTCGCCGCCGTCGGGCCGCTCCACCTTGATCACCTCGGCGCCGAGGTCGGCGAGCAACATGGTGGCGTACGGACCGGCCAGCACTCGACCGAAGTCGGCGATCACCAGGCCGTCGAGCGCGCCCGCGGTGTCGGTCACCGGAAGGCCGAGGCGCCGGTGAGAGCGCGGCCGATGCTCAGCTGGTGCACCTCGGAGGTGCCCTCGTAGGTGAGCACCGACTCGAGGTTGTTGGCGTGCCGAATCGCCGGGTACGCGAGCGTGATGCCGTTGGCCCCCAAAATGGTTCGGCATTCGCGCGCCACCTTGATGGCCTCGCGGGTGTTGTTCAGCTTGCCGAGGCTGACCTGTGCCGGCTCCACCTCGCCCGCATCCTTGAGCCGTCCGAGCTGGTACGCCAGCAGGTGGCCCTTACCCACCTCCAGCGCCATGTCGGCGAGCTTGGCCTGCGTCAGCTGGTAGGCGGCGAGCGGCTTGTCGAAGACGAGACGGGTCGACGCGTAGTCGACGGCGGTCTCCAGGCAGTCGCGCGCGGCGCCGATCGCGCCGAAGATGATGCCGAAGCGCGCCTCGTTCAGGCACGACAGCGGACCGCGCAGACCGGCGGCCTTCGGCAGCATCGCCGACTCGGGCAACCGCACGTTCTCCAGGACCAGCTCGGAGGTCACCGACGCGCGCAGCGACATCTTGGCGCGGATCTCCGGCGCCGAGAAGCCCGGCGTATCGGTGGGCACGACGAAGCCGCGGATGCCCCGCGAGCCCTCCTCCAGGTCGGTGTTGGCCCACACCACGGCGACGTCGGCGACGGAGCCGTTGGTGATCCACATCTTGGTGCCGTTGAGCACCCAGTCGCCGCCGTCGCGGACGGCCCGGGTGCGCATGCCGCCGGGATCGGAGCCGAAGTCGGGTTCGGTGAGACCGAAGCAGCCGATCGCGTCACCGGCCGCCATCTGCGGGAGCCAGTGCTCCTTCTGCTCCTCGCTGCCCCAGTGGTGGATGGCGAACATCGCGAGCGAACCCTGCACCGACACCAGCGAGCGGATACCCGAGTCGATGGCCTCCAATTCCAGGCAGGCCAGCCCGTACGACACCGCGCTCATGCCGGCGCAGCCGTAGCCCTCCAGGTGCATGCCGAGCACGCCGAGGCCGCCGAGCTCCTTCGCGAGCTCACGCACCGGGATCCGCGCCTCGTCGAACCAGTCGGCGATGTGCGGACGGATCTTCTCGTTGCCGAACTGCCGGACGGTGTCCCGGATCTGCCGTTCGTCGTCGTGCAGGAGGGTGTCGAGGGCGAAGAGTTCGGTGACGGTGCGCGTGTCGGCCATGGCGGTTTCCTTCTCCGGTGCGAAAGCTGTAGCGCACGGCCGCGACGATCTCGCAATCCTTTGCGCAATCGATTGCGCCGTGTTGAAATGAGGTTAACCAGCCACGCACCATCGGGTCAATCCCCACCACCGAAAGGCCCCGAGATGTCCGCATCCAGGCGCAGCGCCCGGCCGCCGACGATGAAGGAGATCGCCGACCGCGCCGGGGTGCACACCTCGACGGTGTCGCGGGTGCTGCGCCAGACCGAGCCGGTCGACGGCTGGTCGGACTCGGCGCTCCGGATCCGTGCGGTGGCCGACGAACTCGGCTATCGCCCCAATCTCTGGGCCGCGAGCCTGCGCACCCGACGCACCACCACCATCGGCGCGGTGATGCCGCGGCTCACCGACGGCGTGGTCGCAACCATCTATCAGGGCGCCGAGGAGGCCGCGCGCACGGCGGGCTACTCGCTGCTGCTGAGCAGTCCGCCCGACCACCCGGCCGATCAGCGCGCCGCCATCGACCTGCTGACCGGCCGCCAGGTGGACGGTCTGCTGCTCAGCAGCCTGCACAGCCCCGCCGCCGAGTTCGTGGCCGACCTCGGGCTCTCGGTGCCCGCCATCGCGCTCAACCGGCATGCCGACTCCGGGCTGCCGTACGTGGGCGGCGACGACCACCTCGGCGGCGTGCTCGCCGGCCGGCACCTACTCGACTGCGGCTACCGCCGCCCGGCCGTGGTGGGCGGTCCGCCGCACGCCACCACCGGCAACGACCGCCTCGCCGGGTTCGTCGCCGCGATGGCCGACGCCGGCGTCTCGCTCCAAGCCGAGCACGTCACCCACACCGCCTTCGACGTGGCCGGCGGCATCGAGGCCGCCCACCGCCTGTTGGACGCCCCCGCCCCGCCGGACGCGATCTTCGCGGCCAGCGACTCCATCGCGATCGGCATCCTCGGCGTCGCCCGCGACCGAGGCCTGTCCATCCCGGATCAGCTCGGCCTGGTGGGCTACAACGACATCCCGGTCGCCGCCCAGCTCCCGGTCCCGCTGACCACCGTCGTCACGCCCGCCCACGAGATCGGCGCCGCCGGCGTCCGACTGCTGCTGGAGAACATCGCCCACCCGGACGAGCGGCCCGCCGACGTGATCCTGCCGGTGGAACTGGTCCCCCGCGGCTCCACCGCACCGCAGTAGAAGACCTAGACGGTAAAACAACGGCGTCCTGGCGGCCACCGATGGCATATATCCATCGGCGGCGCTCAGGACGCCGTTGTTTTACCGAGCTGGGCAGGTCAGACCGTGCGGGTCAGCGCTGCGCCACCTGGGTCGGGACGATCGGAGCGGGGAGCTCCGTGCTGCTCATCAGGTACTTGTCTACGCCTGCGGCCGCGGCGCGGCCCTCGGCGATCGCCCACACGATGAGCGACTGCCCGCGGCCGGCGTCCCCGGCAACGAAGACTCCGGGGACGCCGTTGGCCCCGAAGTCCTCGCCGCGCGCGACATTGCCGCGCGGGTCATAGGTGACGCCCAACTTGTCGAGCAGGTCGCCGCGCTCCGGGCCGACGAAGCCCATCGCGAGCAGAACCAGGTCGCACTCCAGGTCGAAGTCGGTGCCCTCGACTTTCTCGAAGCGGCCGCCCACCATCTGCACCTCGTGCGCACGCAGGCCGGTGACCTGACCGTTCTCGCCGAGGAACTGTTCGGTGTTGACGCTGAAGACGCGTTCGCCGCCCTCTTCGTGCGCCGACGACACCCGGTACATCAGCGGGTACAGCGGCCACGGCGTCGAGTCGGCGCGCTCGGCCGGCGGGCGCGGCATGATCTCGAACTGGTGGACCACCTCGGCACCCTGCCGGAGCGAGGTGCCCAGGCAGTCGGCGCCGGTGTCGCCGCCGCCGATGATGACGACCTTCTTGCCCTCCGCGGTGACCTGGTCGGGCACCGTGTCGCCCACCGCGGCACGGTTGGCCTGCGGCAGGAACTCCATGGCCTGGTAGATCCCGGTGAGCTCGCGCCCGGGGATCGGCAGATCGCGGCCGATGGTGGAACCGACCGACAGGACCACTGCGTCGTACTGCGCGCGCAACTCCTCCACGGTGAGGTCGACGCCCACGTTGACGCCGGTGCGGAACACCGTGCCCTCGGCCGTCATCTGCTCGAGGCGACGGTCGATGATGCGCTTCTCCATCTTGAACTCGGGGATGCCGTACCGGAGCAGCCCGCCGATCCGATCGGCGCGCTCGAAGACGGTCACCGCATGCCCGGCCCGGGTCAGCTGCTGGGCGGCGGCCAGTCCGGCCGGGCCGGAACCGATCACCGCGACGCTGCGACCGGTCGGCTCGGACGGCAGCACCGGGACCACCGAGTCGTCGTCGAAGGCCTTTTCGATGAGCTCCACCTCGACCTGCTTGATGGTCACCGCCGGGGCGTTGATGCCCAACACGCACGACGCCTCGCACGGCGCCGGACACAGCCGCCCGGTGAACTCCGGGAAGTTGTTGGTGGCGTGCAGTCGTTCGATGCCGTCGGCCCACCGCCCGCGGAAGACCAGGTCGTTCCACTCCGGAATCAGATTCCCGAGCGGACATCCGTTGTGGCAGAACGGGATTCCGCAGTCCATGCACCGGCTCGCCTGCTTCTGCAAGGTGCCGTGGTCGAACTTGTTGTAGACCTCGTTGAAGTCGCGCAGTCGAAGTTCGACGGGACGCCGGGTGGGCGTCTCCCGTTCGGTGTACTTGAGAAAACCTCTCGGATCAGCCACGAGCCGCCTCCATGATCGCTTCGTTCACATCTCGTCCGGTGCGCTCGGCGACGTCGATGGCGACAAGCACTCTCTTGTAGTCGCGGGGCATGACCTTCGCGAACTTGGTCTGGGCCACGGCCCAGTTGCCGAGGATCTTGGCCGCCACCGGCGACCGCGTCTCGTCTCGGTGCTCGGTGAGCATGGCCTGCAGGTAGGCCAGGTCGTCGGCGTCGGGGACCTCGCGGTCCACCAACTCGGTGTTGAGGTTGCCGGCCAACTCCCCCTTCGGGTCGTAGACGTAGGCGACGCCGCCGGACATGCCGGCCGCGAAGTTGCGGCCGGTGGTGCCGAGAACGATCACGCGTCCACCGGTCATGTACTCGCAGCCGTGGTCACCGACGCCTTCGACGACGGCCTGCACGCCCGAGTTCCGCACGCAGAACCGTTCGCCCGCCACACCTCGCAGGAAGATCTTGCCTGCGGTGCCGCCGAAGCCGATCACGTTGCCGGCGATGATGTTCTCCTCGGCGAGGAAGCCCGCGGGGGCGTCCACCGACGGGGCGACCACGATCTTGCCGCCGGACAGGCCCTTGCCGACGAAGTCGTTGGCGTCACCGGTCAGGCGCATGGTGATGCCCGCCGGCAGGAAGGCGCCGAAGCTGTTGCCCGCCGAGCCGGTGAGCGCCACCGAGATGGTGCCCTCCGGCAGTCCCGCCGCACCGTAGGCCTTGGTGACCTCGTGCCCGAGCATGGTGCCGACGGTCCGGTTCACGTTGGTGATCGGCGTCTCGATGTGCACGCGCGTGCCCGACTCGATGGCCGACCGGGCCTTGGCGATGAGCTCGTTGTCGAGCGCCTTGTCCAGACCGTGGTCCTGCGTGCCGGAGCAGTACAGGTCCTGGTTCATGAACGGCGACTCCGGCTGCGCCAGGATCGGCGACAGGTCGAGCCGACCGGCCTTGGCGTCCTTCCAATGCGCGACGGCCTTGGTGGTGTCGAGTGCCTCGACCTGCCCGACGGCCTCCTGCAGGGTGCGGAAACCCAAGCGCGCCAACAGCTCTCGCACCTCCTCGGCGATGTACAGCATGAAGTTCTCGACGAACTCCGGCTTGCCGGTGAAGCGTTCGCGCAGCAGCGGATTCTGCGTCGCGACGCCCACCGGGCAGGTGTCGAGGTGGCACACGCGCATCATGATGCAGCCCGAGACCACCAGTGGAGCGGTGGCGAAACCGAACTCCTCACCACCGAGCAGCGCCGCGATCATCACGTCGCGACCGGTCTTGAGCTGACCGTCGACCTGCACCACGATCCGGTCGCGCAGACCGTTGAGCAGCAGCGTCTGCTGGGTCTCGGCCAGGCCGATCTCCCAGGGCGCGCCGGCGTGCTTGAGCGAGGTCAACGGGCTCGCGCCGGTGCCGCCGTCGTGCCCGGAGATCAGCACCACGTCGGCGTGCGCCTTCGAGACGCCGGCCGCGACCGTGCCCACCCCCAGCTCGGAGACGAGTTTCACGTGAATCCGAGCGTCCGGATTCGCATTCTTCAGGTCGTGGATCAGCTGAGCCAGATCCTCGATCGAGTAGATGTCGTGGTGCGGCGGCGGCGAGATCAGGCCGACGCCCGGCGTGCTGCCGCGGACCTCGGCGACCCACGGGTACACCTTGTGCGGGGGCAGCTGACCGCCCTCGCCGGGCTTGGCACCCTGCGCCATCTTGATCTGGATGTCGGTGCAGTTGGTCAGGTAGTGGCTGGTCACGCCGAACCGACCCGACGCCACCTGCTTGATGGCACTGCGCCGCGAGTCGCCGTTCTCGTCCCGGATGAAGCGGCGCGGGTCCTCCCCGCCCTCACCCGAATTCGACCGTGCGCCAAGGCGATTCATCGCGATGGCCAGCGTCTCGTGGGCTTCGGCGGAGATCGAGCCGTAGCTCATCGCACCGGTGGAGAACCGCTTGACGATCTCGCTGGCCGGCTCCACCTTGTCGATCGGGATGGGGTCCCGGTCGCCGAAGTTGAAGTCGAACAGGCCGCGCAGCGTGCCCAGGCGGGTCGACTGATCGTCGACCATCTTGGTGTACTCCTTGAACACGCTGTACTGCCCGGTGCGGGTGGAGTGCTGCAGCTTGAACACGGTGTCGGGGTTGAACAGGTGGTACTCCCCCTCCCGACGCCACTGGTACTCGCCGCCCACCTCGAGCTCGCGGTGCGCCCGCTCGGAGGCCCGCTCGGTGAAGGCGAGATCGTGGCGCGCGGCCACCTCGCCGGCCACCTCGTCGAGCCCGATGCCGTCGAGCTGGCTGCGCAGGCCGGTGAAGAACTCGTCGACCAGGCCCTGGCTCAGGCCGATGGCCTGGAACAGCTGGGCCCCGTTGTACGACGGCACGGTGGAGATGCCCATCTTGCTCATCACCTTGAGCACGCCCTTGCCCGCAGCCTTGATGTAGTTGGCGCAGGCGGTCGGGTAATCGATCGCCAGCACGCCGGTGTCGACCAGGTCGTCGATCGACTCGAAGGCCATGTACGGGTTGATGGCGACGGCGCCGAAGGCGATCAGCAGCGCCATGTGGTGCACCTCGCGGGCATCCCCGCTTTCGACGACGATGCCGGCCCGCGTCCGCGTGCGCTCGCGCACCAGGTGGTGGTGCACCGCCGCGGTCAGCAGCAGCGACGGGATCGGGGCGAGCTTCTCGTTGGACTCGCGGTCGGACAGCACGATGATCTGTGCGCCGTCGGCGATGGCCGCCGACACCTGCGCCCGCACATCGTCGAGGGCGCGACGCAGACCCGCGCCGCCCTCGGCCACCGGGTACAGGCCGTGGATGTGCGCCGACGGGAAACCCGTTGCGGTGCCGTCGATGTCGACCAGTCGGGACAGTTCTTCGTTGTCCAGGATCGGCTGGCTCAGCACGATCTGCCGGGCCGACTCCGGGCCCGGGTGGAGCAGGTCGCGCTCACCGCCGAGCCGCTGCCCGATCGACGTGACGATCTCCTCGCGGATCGCATCCAGCGGCGGGTTGGTCACCTGCGCGAACAGCTGCTGGAAGTAGTCGAACAGCATGCGCGGTCGCGCCGACAGCACCGCGATCGGGGTGTCGGTGCCCATCGAACCGATGGCTTCGGCGCCGGCGGCCGCCATCGGCGCCACCAGCATGCGGAGGTCCTCATTGGTGTAGCCGAACAGCTGCTGCCGGTGCGCCACGCGGTCGTGGTTCATGAACACCTTCGGGCGCTCGGGCAGATCGGCCATGTGGATCTGGTTCTCGTCCAGCCACTGCTGGTACGGGTGCTCGCCGGCCAGGCCGTCCTTGAGCTCCTCGTCGCCGACGATGCGGCCCTGCGCGGTGTCGACCAGGAACATCTTGCCCGGCTGCAGGCGCTGCCGGGAGACCACCTCGGACGGGTCGATGTCGAGGACGCCGACCTCCGAGCCGAGCACCACGAGGCCGTCGCGGGTGACCCAGATGCGGGAGGGCCGCAGGCCGTTGCGGTCGAGCACGGCGCCGACCACGGTGCCGTCGGTGAAGCAGACCGACGCCGGTCCGTCCCAGGCCTCCATCAGCGCCGAGTGGTACTCGTAGAACGCCCGGTGCTCGGGCTTCATGGTCTCGTGCCGCTCCCAGGCCTCGGGCACCATCATCAGGACGGCGTGCGGCAGGCTGCGGCCGCCGAGGTGCAGCAGTTCCAGCACCTCGTCGAAGCGCGCGGTGTCCGACGCGCCCGGCGTGCACACGGGGAAGATCTTGTCGGCGGCACCGGCGCCGAAGACGTCGGCGTCGATCAGCGCTTCGCGCGCCCGCATCCAGTTCTCGTTGCCGGTGACGGTGTTGATCTCGCCGTTGTGCGCCACCCGACGGAACGGATGGGCCAGCGGCCACGACGGGAACGTGTTGGTGGAGAAGCGCGAGTGCACCAGGCCCAGCGCGCTCTCCACCCGGTCGTCCTGCAGATCCAGGTAGAAGTCGCGCAACTGCGGCGTGGTCAGCATGCCCTTGTAGACCATGGTCTGCCCGGACAGGCTCGGGAAGTAGACGGTGTCGCGGCCCGGACCGTCCTGTCCGGCGCCCTTCTCGCCCAGCTCGTACTGGATGCGCTTGCGCACCACGTAGGCCCGTCGTTCCAGGTCCATGCCCGACGCGCCGCCGAGGAACACCTGGCGGAAGGTCGGCATGGCGTCGCGCGCCAGGGCGCCCAGCGACGCGTCGTCCACCGGGACCTCGCGCCAGCCGAGGAGCACCAGGCCCTCGGCGTCGACGATCTTCTCGACACCGGCGACGGCGTCGACCACATCGTCGGCGGCCTGCGGCAGGAAGGCGATACCGGTGGCGTACTCGCCCTCCGGCGGCAGCTCGAAATCGACCACGGCGCGCAGGAACCGGTCGGGCACCTGCAGCATGATGCCGGCGCCGTCACCGGTGTTCGGCTCCGCGCCCGCGGCACCGCGATGTTCGAGGTTGACCAGTGCGGTGATCGCCTTCTCGACGATGTCCCGGCTGCGACGGCCGTGCATGTCGACGACGAAGGCCACGCCGCACGCGTCGTGTTCGTTGATGGGGTCGTAGAGCCCGACGGGCCCCGGCAAGTGCATCATGGATCTGCCTACTCCGTACGCCACGCTGCGCACTCATACGTACTGGAGAAGTCCCGGAAGAATCAGCGCGAATCGCACCGCCGGGGAGATCAGCTTCATTGCTGGCCCGCTCGGAAGAACCGAGCGCAGTAGGTCAAGTCTGCCACGCCGCGGCGACCGGACGCAAAATCGGCTGGTGATCCCGCCGAAACCTGCCCGCAATGAGGCATTTCCGCCGTAGCGTCTCAAGGGTGAGCAGCACAGAGGTCTCCGACGGTCTGGCCGGGCGCGGCTCGCTGCGCGCCCGCACTCTCAACGGCTACGCCTGGCGCGCAGCGCGCCCGATGATGGGGGTGGTCAGCCGCGTACCGCTGGTGGGTCCGGTGGCCCTGACCACGGTGCGGCCGGCCCTGAACAGCTCGCTCGCCGCCATCAGTCCGGTGCCGCGCGGCACCCGCACCACCGCGATCAAGACCCGGTACGACGACGGGCACGTGCGCGGCGAGTGGGTTCACGAGGCCGACCGTCACGGCGGCGCGCTCCCGAATCCGGCCTCCGGCCGCAGCATTCTGTACTACCTGCACGGCAGCGGCTACCTCATCTGCTCGCCGCGCACCCACCGCGGCCTCGTCGCACGCCTCACCCGGCGCACCGGCATCGGCGCGTTCAGCCTCGACTACCGCCTCGGACCCCGCCATCGCTTCCCGGCCGGCGGCGACGACGCCATCCGCGGCTACCGCTGGCTGCTGAATCAGGGCTTCGCTCCCGAGCAGATCATCGTCGCCGGCGATTCGGCCGGCGGCCATCTCGCGCAGGACCTCATCGCCGCCAACCATCGCGACGGGATTCCGCAGCCGGCCGCCATGCTGCTGATCTCCCCGCTGTACGACCCGTCGTTCGACATGGCCTGCGCACTGGAACGCACCGGTGTCCGCGACCCGCACATCGACGCCGTCGCCGCTCAGCGGCTGCTCCGCATGTACGTCGGCGGAGCTTCCGGCGCACACACCCGGATGCGGGTGGCGCTGACCCCGGACATGACGATCCCCGACACGCTGATCCAGTACGGCGCCCGCGAGGTGATGGCCGACGACGCCCGCGCCATCCACGCGAACATCCTGGCCGCCGGCGGAACCTCGGAGCTGCAGCAGTGGCCCGGTCAGGGGCACGTGTTCCAGATGTTCCCGTACTTCACGCCGGAGTCGCGCAAGGCCGTGCGACAGGCGAAGGACTTCCTCGACCGCCACGTCCGCTGACCCTGCTCAGACACCCCGATACGTGGGCCGACGGTGCCCTGCAGGTGTGGGGACCCGTTGCGCCACCGGCGATTTCACTCTCCGCACCGCGCCGCCCGCTGCCTAGGAGCACGCCCACCACGGAACCTCTCGGTTGCAACCGAATCGCCGTGTCGCCGTGGCAGAATCCGAGCCATGGCTGATCTCAACGGACTGCTCGACCGTCTGCCCCTGGACCAGCTGGCCGCCCAGACCGGCGCCAGCACCGACGACATCCGCGCCGCCGCGGCCCAGGCGCTGCCGAGCCTCGTCGCGGGCCTGGCCGCCCAAACCGGCGACGAGGCCTCCACCGCGAACCTCGCGGGCGCGCTGGCCCAGCACGACAACGACCTCGCCCAGGGCGAGATCGACCTCGCGCAGGTCGACACCGCCGACGGCGAGAAGATCGTCGGCAAGCTGTTCGGCGACCAGACCGACACCGTCGCCCAGGGGATCAGCGGTGCCGTGCCCGCCGCCGGTGTGGACCAGGGTCTGGTGCAGAAGCTGCTTCCGCTGCTGGCTCCGATCGTGCTCAGCTTCGTGATGTCGAAGTTCGGCGGCAAGTCGTCGACCAGCGGTCAGGCCTCCGGCGGCGGCCTGGGTGATCTCCTCGGCGGGATGCTCGGCGGCGGCACGCAGAGCAGTGGCGGCCTCGGCGGCGGTCTGGGCGACATCCTGGGCAGCGTCCTCGGCGGCAAGGGCGGCGGCAACAATCCGCTCGGGTCGATCCTGGGCGGCATGCTCGGCGGCAAGTAGTCTGACTCTCCCGTTCGCCGACCGGTGGCGGAACACCTAGGAGCGAGTCTATGAAGCGCGTGCTCTTGTCGTTGGCGGCGCTCGTGATCACCTTCATCGCCATCTTCGTGCCCGCCTTCGGCTTCACGTCGTCGTCGGATTCGGTGAGCGCCGACCCGGTGGTGGTGACCGACTACAAGGCCGACGTCACCGTCCACCGGGACGGCTCGCTGGACGCCGTCGAGACGGTCACCGCGGAATTCCCGTACGGCCGACACGGCATCTTCCGCTTCTGGGACGTGGCCGACGCCGCCAACCGGGGCGTGCGGTATCCGCCCACGGACATCTCCATCACCGTTGACGGCACCGCGGTGCCGTTCGACCTGAGCTGGGAACAGAGCAACCGGTTCCGGGTCGCGAAGATCGGCGACCCGGACCGCTACGTGACTCCCGGCTCGCACACCTACGTGATCAAGTACCGCGTGGAGAACGTGCTGGCCCCGGGCAACTCCCCGCCGGGCCGCAACGACACCTCGAGCTGGGGCAACGACGACGCCTCCCGCCTGATCTGGCGCGTCGTGGCCGACGGCTGGCAGATGACCATGCTGCGCACCGAGAGCACCATCCGGCTGCCCGCCGAACCGCTCGCCTTCACCTGCGCCACCAACCGCGGCGTCGAGTGCACCATCACCGCACCCGATGCCACCACCCGCGTCGTCACCACCGGGCAGCTCGCGCCGATGACCGGTGTCGCGGTCCGCGCCGACCTACCCTTCGCCGCGCCCGACCGGACCGTGCTGCCGTGGTCCATCCGCTTCGATCCGGTCTTCGGCCGTTCGGTGACCGGCCTGATCATCGCGCTGGTGCTGTCGCTGGTCACCTTCGGCCTCGGCCTCTGGTGGACCCTCCGCAGCCGGGAGTCGGCACCGTTGATGCCGGTCATGTACGGGCCGCCGGAGGACCCGCAGGTCTCCGGGGCCGTCCTCGGCCCCGCCCAGACGTTCTTCGTCGCCAACGAGACCATGCCCAAGCGCGCGCTCGTGGCCACGCTCTTCCACCTCGCCGAGATCGGCGCGGTGCGCCTGGACCGCAACGGCAGCGACTGGACGGTGACGTCGACGGTCTCCCCCGAGGTCGACCGCCGTCTCGACGCCGCCGACCGCGCTCTGCTGCAGAGCCTCGGGCTCGGCACCGCCGGCAGTTCATTCGACGCCGACGGCTCGGTGTCCGCCGGCCGCGCCCTGAACGGCGCGCAGAAGTCGCTGGCCAGCACGGTCAAGATCTGGGGCTCGTCCAGCGGCACCGTGAAGCACAGCGGCTCGGAGAACCTCGGCCGCGTCGCAGTGCTCTTCGCCCTGTGCATCGCCTTCGTCCTGGCCGTCTTCCGCTTTGTCCCGGCCACCATCTGGGCCCTGCCGCTGGCGGCGTTCGCCATCGGCGGCGCGGGACTGTGGGCCTCCGGGGTCGGGACCCGTCGGACGCGACTCGGCCGCCAGGTGTGGTCCCGCGCCTCGGGCTTCGAACGCCTGCTGTCGACGCGCTCCAATCAGGAGCGGCTCGACTTCAGCGCCCGCAAAGAGCTCTACACCCAGTACATCCCGTACGCGATCGCCTTCGACTGCGCGGACGCCTGGGCCGACAAGTACCGCTACAGCACCGGCGCGGAGCCGCCCGAGCCCCTGTGGTTCGGCGGCGGCTTCTACGCCGGGCACGGCGTCGGCGGCTTCGGGGCGGGCGGATCCGCCTTCGACAGCTTCGAATCGAGCCTGTCGTCGTCGTTGTCGGCCTGACACCGCCTCCCAGTCGTCGTCGGGCAGTGGTGGTGGCGGCGGCGGTTTCGGCGGCGGCTTCTCCGGCGGGGGCGGCGGCGGTGGCGGCGGCGGCTCGTGGTGAGTCGGCCTCGGCGGGCACCCGCGCACAACACGCATACTGACAGTCCCTCCCCTATCGAAAGAGGAATCCCATGGTCATCGTGATCATCGTGCTCGCCGTCGTCATCGGCCTCATCGTCCTCGCGGGCGTGATCGGCGTCGTCGGCTTCAACAAGCTGCGCAAGGCCGACATCACCTGCGAAGAGGCCATGGGCGGCATCGACGTCCAGCTGACTCGTCGCGCCGACCTGATCCCGAACCTGGTGAACACGGTCAAGGGCTACGCGGCGCACGAGGCCGGCGTCCTCGAAGCGGTGACCGCTGCCCGCGCCAGCCTCCAGCACGCGGCACAGGGGTCGAGCGTCGCAGAGAAGGCCGCCGCCGAAGCGCAGATGGGCGGCGCCCTGGGCCGACTCTTCGCCGTCGCCGAGAACTACCCGCAGCTGCAGGCCGCCCCGAACTTCCGGGCGTTGCAGACCGAGCTCGCCGAGACCGAGAACAAGCTGTCCTTCGCGCGGCAGTACTACAACGACGCCGTCTCCCGCCTGAATCAGGCCGTCAAGACGCTGCCGTGGATGCTGTTCGCGCCGATGTCCGGCGTGAAGGCCCGCGAGTTCTACCAGGCCCCCGTCGGCCACACCCAGGCCCCGAACGTGCAGTTCTAGTCGGGATCCGGTGCCGGCCGGTTACTCGTCAGGGTTCCCAGCGCTCGCTGCGGGAGGGATAGCGGACACGCAGAACGCTGTAGAGGTAGGTGGTGACCAGCCAGGTGGCCGCCGCACCGAGGAACCACCAGAGCCACCCGTTCAGCAGCGAATCCCGCACCGCGGCCACCACCCACAGAATTCCTACGAAGACGGTCACGATGGTGGCGACGAAACGCAGTACCAAGACAATGGTGGCAAGCGTCGACCACAGCGCTTCCCGCGCCACCTGTGAGCCCATTGCTTCACCCTAACGCGCAGGCTTCACCCGCTGATCGCGGGTGCGGCGCACAATGAAGTGATGAAGACGATCCTGAACATTCTCTGGTTGGTGCTCTGCGGATTCTGGATGGCCATCGGTTACGTGGCCGCGGGAATCATCTGCTGCATTCTGATCGTGACCATTCCGTTCGGCATCGCGTCCTTCCGGATCGCGAACTACGCGCTCTGGCCTTTCGGACGGACCGTGGTGCGTGATCCGAGTTCCGGTGCGCCGTCGACGATCGGCAACGTGATCTGGCTGATCTTCGCCGGCATCTGGCTCGCCCTCGGCCATATCGCCACCGGGATCGCGTTGTGCATCACGATCATCGGCATTCCGCTGGGCATCGCCAGCTTCAAGATGGTGCCGGTCTCGCTGCTGCCCCTGGGCGCGCAGATCGTTCCGGCCGACGACCCGCGCGCGTAGTTCCCCAGCTGGTAGTTATCAGCCGAGGGCAGCGAGCAGCTCGGCCTTCTTCATGCTCGAGTAGCCCTTGATGCCCTTGGCCTTGGCCTCTGCACGCAGTTCCGCCACGGTCTTGGCCTTCGCACCGGCGGGCTTGGCGGCGGGGGTCTTGGCCGCGGGGGTCTTGGCTGCGGGGGTCTTCGGTGCCGCCTGGGCCTTGGCCGCGGTGACCTGCTTCTTGGCGACCGGCTTGTCCAGCGCCGGCTTCTTCGGTGCCGCGCTGATGGCCGCCGCTTCCTCCTTCTTGGGAGCTTCCTTCTTCGGGGCTTCCTTCTGGACTGCGGGCTTTGCGGTCGGCTTCGGAGCCGACTCGACGGCGGGCTCGGCGGCCGCCTCCGACGTCTTCGGAGTCACCGCGGGGGCTGCCGCGGCCGGCTCGGAATTGCGATTGCCGCCCACCACCGGAAGGGCATCGCGCAGTGCCATGACTTCTTCGGTGAGGCGACGGATCTGCTCCTCGAGGCGCTTGATCATCTTCTTCGGTCCACTGCTCATGTCTGCCCTTTCAGCGTGCGAGTCGGAATGCTGCGAGCCCTTCGGCCACAGCCATTGTGACCCGCGGTCGCGCGAATGTGCAGCACCGACGTGGCCGGATTCGTCGACGTCGCGTGTCCCTCCAATGAGGGAAATACCGCCGAAGCGCTAACCCAGCACGCGCATCACACGATGTGTAGATGAGGCCAGCCCGGTTCTTCCGTCGCTCACAAGGAGTCCAGCCATGACGTACCCGCCGATCCCACCTGGTATCCCACAGCCCGGCCACGGCCCGATGGATCCGACCACCGCGGCGCTGGCTATCGAGCGACGACGCAGTTCCCGCCGACTCACCATCATCCTCGCGGCGACGGTGGTGGTCTTGGCGATGATCCTGGCGGTCGCCGCCAATCAGGTGTTCTTCGCCAAGACCGGCAAATCCCTGATTCCCGGGCTCACGCTGCGTGCCGCGAACGACGCCGGACCCGATCCGTTCACCCAACCGGTGACGCTGGTCAATCGGGCCCAACCCGTACGCCCCGCGGTCCAATCCGCCCCGGGCAACGGTGTCCGCCTCGTGAACGGCACCACCCCCGGCTTCTACGGCACCACCGGCACCGCGGCCTGCGACACCGCCTCACTCGGCAATCAGCTGGCCGCCGATCCCGCGGCCGCCCGCGCCTGGGCGTCGGTCCAGGGTATTCGGACCGTCGACATCCCCTGGTACCTGAACTCCCTCAGCCCCGTCGTGCTGACCGCCGACACCTGGGTCACCAATCACGCCTACCGCGGCGGCGGCGCGTCGCCGTTCCAGGCGGTGCTGCAGGCCGGCACGGCGGTCTTCGTCGACGCCGCCGGCGTACCGCGCGTGGTCTGCGCGTGCGGCAATCCCCTGCGTCCGCCGGCCGCCGCACCGATCGGCGGGTACCGCGTCACGGGCGATCCGTGGCCCGACTACACCGTCAACAACATCCACCGCGTGACCTACAACAACACGTACGTCACCAACAACACCACCGTCGAGGCGACTCCGGAGCAGACCACCGTCGTCGCGCCGACCCTCACGCTGACCGATCTGAACGTGAACCAGCTGGTCGATCAGGTGGTCGGCGACACCATCGTGCTGCCGGACACTCCGCCGCCCGGCCTCCCGGACTTCCGCTCCCAGGCACTGCAGAACAATGCGGCCCCCTCCTTCGAATCCGACGAGGCGGCGCAGGAGCAGGGCCTCGCCGGTGCCGGCGACACTGCGGCGGCCCCGGCTGTCACCGAACGCGCCGAGAGCAACGGCAACAACCCCGAAAACACTCCGGTCGATCCGAACACCCCGACTTCCGGCGCACCCGACACCGCACCTACTGACGCCCGATGACCGACGCCGCCGACACCCCGGCCCGGCGACCCGTACGCCCCGGCGGCCACCGTCTTCGACGGCAGCGGCGACGCCATCGGTTCGCTCACCTACCGGGAGGTCGACGGCCGCGAGGTGACGTGCGAGCTGCCCGCTCAGTTCGAGGGCACCGCGGTGACACCCACCAACAGTGACTGCGCGCTCATGTTCAGTCCGGACGACCTGTTGTCGGCCCAGGTGAACGCCGCGGTGGCCGCCGACGGCAACCGTGTCTGGAAGCTCACGCCGGTCGGCCGCACCCAGTCCATCGAGGTGCTGCGCGCCCAGTGGCAGACCCTTGCCGCGCCGTCGACCCCCGAAACCCCGACCACCGAAACCCCGACGACCGAAACCCCGACCACCGAAAGCCCCACCACGGAGACCAGCGAGCCGTCGACGTCGACCAGCGAAACGGCCCCGACCTCGGGCGCGGTGCCGTCGTCCTGACCGGGCGGGCGGTGCCGCACCACACCCGCGGCCGGGAGAGACGTTGCTTACCTTTCGTCTCATCTCGCTTGCCAACGGCGACCGAGCGAGCCGACAGTGGAAACTGAAACACGTTATCCCGCTGTGGATTTGGAGGTCTCCGATGACTACTACGGCATGGCTGGCGTCCGTACGCCATCTCGCTCCGGGCTCGCTCGAGCGCTACCTGGAGAACCAGGCCGCTCGCGGTCGGCACCTGCACGACGTCGACGTCTGGAGCCCGCTGCGGCTTCGCTTCAACGACGGCGAGCCGGCGCAGGTCCGGTACGTGGTGGATCGTCGTGCGAATCCGGCGCCCGCCGACTACTACACCTTCCGTGAGGATCGCGGTTGGGACCACGTCGGCGCCGTCGGTCCGCTGCACGTCTGGCGGATGGAGTACGTCGGCGAGCGACCGGTCGGATTCATCAACGACGAGGTCTACCGCAACGCCCACCGCTGGAGCCTGAGTCTGGGCATCCTCGCGGCCGTCACCCTCCTCGGCGCCGTACTCCTGGGCATCGTCTCCGCGATCGATCCGGTCGACGGCGCATCTCCGCGCGACTTCTGGGCCCCGGCGATCGCTCTCGCCGCGGTAGGCGTGATCGCCGCGGTGCTGTCGGTGCAGTTGGGCCGTGGGGAACGGCCGACCGCGGCCGAACGCTTCCCCGAACTGGTCCATCACTGATCCTCGCGACCACCCGATCCGCGCCCAGACCGGGGTCCGATTGTCGCCGGTGGCGTCCGCGCCGATAGAGTTCTAGCGGAAATGCCCGGCCTGCGCCGGGTGACGACAGCTGCGTCTCTGCAGCGAAGGAGTTGTAATCGTGAGCGAATTGGGTGGTCCCCTCGAGGACGTTTTCGACGTTGTGATCCGACGGAACCCGGGTGAGCCGGAATTCCACCAGGCGGTTCGGGAAGTCTTCGAGTCTCTGAGCCCGGTGATCGACCGGCATCCCGAGTACCTCGACGTACTGACCCGCATGTGCGAGCCGGAACGCCAGATCATCTTCCGCGTGCCGTGGACCGACGATGCGGGTCGCGAGCAGATCAACCGCGGATTCCGCGTCGAGTTCAACTCGGCCCTGGGCCCCTACAAGGGCGGCCTGCGGTTCCACCCCTCCGTGAACCTCTCCATCGTGAAGTTCCTCGGCTTCGAGCAGATCTTCAAGAACGCGCTCACCGGCCTGCCCATCGGCGGCGGTAAGGGCGGCTCCGACTTCGACCCCAAGGGTCGCAGCGACCTCGAAGTGATGCGGTTCTGCCAGTCGTTCATGACCGAGCTGTACCGCCACATCGGCGAGTACACCGACGTGCCCGCCGGTGACATCGGCGTCGGCGGCCGCGAGATCGGCTACCTGTTCGGCCAGTACAAGCGCATCACCAACCGCTACGAGTCCGGCGTCCTCACCGGCAAGGGCCTCACCTGGGGCGGCTCGCAGGTGCGTCCGGAAGCCACCGGCTACGGCACGGTGTTCTTCGCCTCGGACATGATGAAGGCCAAGGGCCAGGACTTCGCGGGCAAGAAGGTCCTCGTGTCCGGTTCGGGCAACGTCGCCACCTACGCCATCGAGAAGATCCACCAGCTCGGCGGCACCGTGATCGCCTGCTCGGACTCCTCCGGCTACGTGGTCGACGAGAAGGGCATCGACCTCGAGCTCCTCAAGGAGGTCAAGCAGGTCCGTCGCGGTCGCCTGAGCGAGTACGTGGAGCTGCGCGGCAACGGTGCCACCCTGGGCACCGACAACAGCCTGTGGCACGTCCCGGCCGACGTCGCGCTGCCGTGCGCCACCCAGAACGAGCTCGACGCCGACGACGCGTCCGCGCTGGTCCGCAACGGCTGCCTCGTGGTGGCCGAGGGCGCCAACATGCCGACCACCCCGGACGCCATCAAGGTGCTCCAGGCGGCCGGCGTGAGCTTCGCTCCGGGCAAGGCCGCCAACGCCGGCGGCGTGGCCACCAGCGCCCTGGAGATGCAGCAGAACGCCTCGCGCGACTCGTGGAGCTTCCAGCACACCGAGGAGCGCCTGCGCAAGATCATGGGTGCCCTGCACGACAACTGCCTGGCCACCGCCGACAAGTACGACGCACCGGGCAACTACATCGTCGGCGCCAACGTCGCCGGCTTCGTCCAGGTGGCCGACGCCATGCTGGCCCTGGGCGTCATCTGATATCCGACTGCACCACGACGACGCCCCGAGCCGCACGGCTCGGGGCGTCGTCGTTGTCATCGGGCCCGTCGGCCGACAGGCCGCGCAATCAGGTCGCCAGCACCTCGGTGCCCAGGTACTCGCACACCGTCAGCGCCAGCGCCAGATCCATCCGATCGTGTCCGTCCGGGAGGATTTCGACGGCTTTGCCGATGCGGTACTTCACGGTGTTGCGGTGCAGCATCATGCGCTCGGCGGTGCGCACGTGGCTCTCGCCGTGTTTGAGGTATTCGGACATGGTCTCGCGCAGCACCTGGGCTCCGGCGTTGTCCCCGGCGAGCGGGCCGAGGATCTCCCGCACCCACGCGCGGGTGGAGGGCAGGTCGCGCGCCATCATCGAGACCACCGCCACCCCGCGATCGCCGTACCCGACCACCGCCGGTTCTTCGCGCGGCACCGCGGTCGCGACCTCGTAGGCCGCCCGCGCCTGCTGGTGGGAGCGACGAAAGCCGACGAGCCCGGGGCCCGGCAGACCCAGCGCCAGACGCAGATGCGCGGGCAGCGTCATCCGCGACTCGACCGTCGCGGTGTCCACCGCCGGTGTGCCCGGCCCGAGCGGAATCCACATCCACACGGTGCTGCGATCGGTCGCGGTGACGATCGGCGGCGCCACCGCGCGCACAGCTGACGCCAGAGTCCTCGCGGCACGATCGATCTCGGTGAGGACCACGGACGAGTCGGCGCTCCACAGGATCACTGCCTGGTGGGTGACATCGAGGCGGTATCCGGTCTCCGCCTCGAACGCCTCCGCTTCGACTTCCATCGACGACGAACCGTCGTCGACGAGGAGCTGGTTGACCGCCGACGACAGGACGCCGCCCTCGGCCCCGATCCAGCGCACGCGTTCGGTCTCGTACGCGTGGAAGACGTACTGGGTGATCCAGTCGATGTACTCGAACAGCACCACTGCCACGTACTTCGCGACCCGCACCGCGATCCGCTCGCTCACATCGATCTCGGAGAGAACATCCAGCGCGAGTTTGTTGAACTCGAACTCGCCGGTGCGGTAGGCCCGCATCAACGAGTTCGAGGGCACTTCGCGCTGCGCGAGCCGCAGCGCATACTCGACGGCCGCGGTGGTCGGCTGCAGATTGCTGATCGGGATGTCGTTGGACAGCACGTGGTTGATCGTCGTGATGTTGCCCTCGACGCTGGCCCGCAGCAGCGTCACCAAGACGGGGTCGCCGTCGAGGTGATCGATCTCGAGCATCCGTGCCGACATGTCGTCGACCATCTGCTGTTCGACGTCGCGCAGACGGCCGGCGACGACGCCGAGTACCTCGCGGAACTCGGCGTCGTCGTCGGCGATCGGCTGACTCACGAGGGCCACTCGGTCATCGGCGCCCGATCGAGCGCAGCGCGGAGTCGGCGGCGTGCATGCCGCACAGGCCGTGGATCCCGGCGCCCGGCGGCGCCGACTGCGAGCACAGGTACACCCCGTCGACCCCGGTCGCGTACGGGTCCAGTGCCAGCCGCGGCCGCAGGATCGTCTGCAGTCCGGTGTTGGCGCCGCCGATGATGTCGCCCGCGGCGTAGTTGGGGTTGTACTGCTCCAGGGCCATGGTGCCCGTCGAGGTGGTCGCCACGATGGTGTCGCGGAAGCCGGGCGCGAACCGTTCGATCTGCCGGATCACCGCCTCGGTGGCGTCACCGTCGAACCCCGGCGGCACGTGGGCGTACGACCAGATCGGGTTCAGGTCGCCGCTGCTGCGGCTCGGATCGGCCAGATACTGCTGCCCGACCAGGACGAACGGGTTCTCCACCAGCACCCCGGCGGCCCGCTGCTTCTCGGTGTACGCGACCTCGGCGAGGTCACCGCCCAGGTGCACGGTGCCCGCCCGGGCCGACTCCGGGTTGCGCCACGGAATGTCCCCGCGGATCACGAAGTCCACCTTGAAGGCCGACGACCCGACGCGGTAGCGCCCGTAGGCCTTCGCGATCCGGTCCGGCATCCGGTCGCCGTACAGCGACAACGCCTGCGATGCCGACAGATCCAGCATCACCAGGTCGGCATCCGGAATCTGCGAGCGGTCCGAGATCATCACGCCCGTTTCGATGGTGCCGCCGAGGTCGAGCAGCGCATCGGCCGCCGCCCGGGTGATCGCGCCGGAACCGCCGACGGCCACCGGCCAGCCGAAGCGGTGCCCACTCGCGGTGATCATGATGCCCAACGCCGCCGTCATCGGCGTATCCAGTCGGGTGAAGCCGTGCGCGGCCACACCCGCGTACAGCGCTCGCGCCGCAGGCGTGGCGAACAACCGCGCCATCATCGTGGCCGGCAGCAGCGCCCGCGGCCCGAACGCCGCCAGCCGGAACGGATGTCGTGGCACGTTGACGATCGGCCGCAGCAGGTCCGGCGCCAGCTCGTCGAAGCCCCGCACGATGTCGCCGAAGGCCAGCTTCCAGCGCCGTCCGTCGACGCCGAGGCCGGCGGCGGTCTCCTCGATCGACTGGTGCAGAACGCCGATGTCGCCGTCGTCGAGCGGGTGGGTGCAGTCGATCTCCGGCCACGCCCACTGAAGGCCGTAACGGTCGAGCCCGATCTCCTGCCAGAACGGGGAGCCCACGCCCAGCGGGTGCACGGCCGAGCAGTGGTCGTGGATGACACCGGGAACCTCGAGCTCACCCGAGCGCGCGCCGCCACCCACCTCGTCCCGGGCCTCCAGGACGGTGACATCGACGCCGGCGCGGGCGAGCCGGAGACCGGCGGCGAGCCCGTTGGGCCCGCCGCCGATCACGACAGCAGTCGTCATGACAAGCGCACTCCGCCGCGGCGGGGAGCATTCTCACTGCGCCAGTGGACGTCGATCGGGATGGGGCCGTCGGCGAGCCACGGCTGTGCCTCGACGGCGTCGCGCACGTTCCAGCGACCGCGTTCGATCACGCCCAACGCAGCGTCGATCACCATGTAGTCCTGCTTCCATCGGTGGATCGGCTGGGACTCGACCCAGACAACCGTGAACTCGCCGGGAGCGAAATTGCAGCGCCGCTGCAACGCCTCGATCATACGGTGGTTGTGGAGGTGGCCCTCTCCGAAGTTGAAGCCGACCAGCGAGTTGCAGGCGAACTCCGCCTCCCGGATCGTGTAGGCGTCGATCTCGTCACCGAACTCTCGGTACAGCACCGAGAACAGGCCGCGGCCCTGGCTGTGCAGCGAGCGCCAGGCGATGGTCTGCTGCATGGTGATCTCGGCGGCCTCGGGGCCGTAGTCCGCGGTCAGCTGGTCGATCTGGTTCACGGTGGGCCGCACCACGTGCTGATTCAGCTTGTCTTCAGCGCCCGGAGTGAAGGCCCACAGGGCCGACGCCCAGTTGCCCGCGTACTGACGCATGGACGGCAGGAACGAGACCAGATCCGGGCGCAGGTTGCCCAGCACCGGGAACACCAGTAGCGCGATGACGATGCCGACGGTGAGCCAGCCCGAGCTCATGTCGGCGACGCCGAAGCCCTCCCAGGCCGGGAAGCCCCAGAACAGGAACACGGAGGCGAAGGCGAACAGGACGTTCCATTCCAGCGGCACGGCCAGCGGGAAGGTCGAGAAGATGAACAGGTGGAAGCAGACCATCAGGATGACGGCGGCCAGCGTCAGCCACTTGTTGACCGACAGGAGCAGGACCAGCGGGGCCGCGATCTCGACGATGGTGCCCAGCACGTGGCCCTGGAAGCTGGCCGCGCCCGAGGAACGCAGATCGGTCGGGAAGTTGCGGTAGTTGGCGCGCTTGAGACGCTTGATCGTGAGCCACGGCGTATTGGAGATCATCGGCGGAATCACGGCGGTGAAGTGCAGACCGATCTTGGAGATACCGGCGCAGATCCACACGATGACGATCAGCAGCTTCAGCGCGACGATCATGTCGACGAACGGCAGGAACGCGAAGAAGATCACCGCGGGCAGGTACTGCTCGGCGCGAGCTGCCAGGAAGATCGTCTTGTCGCGCAGGCCCAGCAGCACCCAGATCGCCATCAGCGGGAAGAGCACCACGGGGTTGATCAGGCCGTGCGCGGGGTCGATGTGCAGCGGCGAGTTCGCCATCGCATCGGTGAAGCTGGTCGACTCCTTACCCGGCAGCACGATCGCCACCAGCAGGTTAATCAGGAAGGCCGCGTACAGCACGACGTCGAACACGGTGCGCGTGTCACCGCGAGTGCCCGGCACGGTGTCCGGCCACGGTGGCAGCCGGATGGTCTGCGGACGCAGCCAGAACAGGATGCCACCGGTCATCGGCTTGAACTTGCCGGCCAGCGGGCCCCAGGAACCGGCGACGCCGACGCCCTCGACGAACACCGTCCACAGGATGAGCTTCTGGTAGACGATCGGCTCGTTCCACCATTCGCTGATGTGCAGCGGGTTCAGCCCGGAGGTCAGGGTCGCCAGCGACACACCGCAGACGATGTACAGCAGCGCCACCTTCACCAGGTAGATGACGTGCACCACCTTCGCGGTGCCGAAACCGTAGTCGCCCCAGTGGGTGGCGAGGATGCGGATCCGTTCGGACAGCGGTAGCTGTCGGAACGTCGCCGGATCGACCGGCGGGAAGTCTCCTTCGGTGAAACCCATTGTCGTGCTCTCCTCTTTCGGATTGTCGCGGCCCGGCGGCTTCCAGCCGGTGCGGGCAGGGGTCATCGCGCCGAGAGCTGCTCGGCGTCGGGTGGGTGTTGATCGGGCTGGCGTCGGACGACGCCGCGGTCAGACGGCGGCGGCCTCGGCGCTGCGGCGCCGCAGGGCGGGCTTGTCGATCTTGCCGACCGGATTGCGCGGCAGTTGCTCGACGATGTGGATCCGTGCGGGCCGCTTCACCTTGGCCAGCCGGTCCTCGACGAACGCGGCCAGGGCCTCGGCGGTGACGTCGGCGTTCGGGTAGGTCACCACATAGGCGACCGGCACTTCACCGAAGAACGGATCGGGGGCGCCGATCACCGCGCACTCGAGGACGCGGGGCTCCGCCGACAGCGCGGCCTCGATCTCCTTGGGGTAGATGTTCTCGCCGCCGCGGATGATCATGTCCTTGATCCGGTCGACGATGCGCAGGTAGCCGTCCTCGTCGAAGGTGCCGACGTCACCGGTGTGCAGCCAGCCGTCGACGATCGTCTCGGCGGTCGCCTCGGGCCGGTTGAGATAGCCGCGCATCACCGCCGGGCCGCCGATGAGCACCTCGCCGCGCTCGCCGGTGGGCACGTCCTCGCCCGTCGCGCCGACGATCCGGATCTGCTGACCGGGCATCGCCGGACCCACCGTGCCGAGCTTGCGCACGCCGTCGATGGGGTTGCAAGCCGAGGCGCACGTGCCCTCGGTGAGCCCGTAGCCCTCGACGATCGGGATGCCGAAGCTCGCCTCGACCTTCTCCAGCAGTTCGCGGGAGATCGGCGCGGCGCCGCAGACGGCGAAGCGCAGCGAATCGGTGGCACCCGCGGGGATGTCACCGCGCGAGACGAGCATCGCGTAGATGGTGGGGACCGCGGAGAAGTAGGTGGGCTTGAGGCGTGCGACGTCGTCGAAGAAGCGGCTCGCCGAGAAGTGGCCGGTGATACTCGCCTGTCCCCCGGCCATGATCGGCGTCAGGCAGCTGACCGCGATCGCGTTGACGTGAAACAGGGGCAGGATCAGCAGCGCGTGCCCGTCCGCGCCGACCTGGAAGTGCTCGCCGGCGGCCCGAGCGAAGAAGTGCAGATTGTCGTGGCCCAGTCGCACGCCCTTGGGCTGCCTGGTGGACCCCGAGGTGTAGATCAGCAGCGCGTCGTCGGCGTCGGTCGGCGCCGTGGGAGGCGTCCAGGCGGCGCTCGGCACCGTCGCCAAGGTCTCGACGTCGACAAAGGTGCGCTTCGCCGCGTCACCCACCGGCGCGGCGGCCACCACGACCTTCGCGCCGGAGTCGGCGAGTTGGTACTCGGCCTCATGGTCGGTGAAGCCGGGGTTGACCGGGGTGCCGACGGCCCGAAGGCGCCAGGCCGCGCTGAGGACCACCAGCAGTTCCGCCCGGTTGGGAAGGAACGTCGCGATCACATCGCCGGGTCCGACGCCCAGTCCGGCCAGTTGCTCGGCGACCGCTTCCACACACTGCGCGAACTGCGCGTACGTCAGTTCCAACCGATCGTCGCGGACACACGGCGCGTCTCCTCGATACGCCAGGTCCCACGCGAAATACGTGCCTGTCACGGTCAACACCTTTCGTAGTCGGTTGTGACCATTGACACTATGGAGCTTTGCGGCACGGCGAAACGGCCTGCAGACACGAACTATCGGCGGGACTTTGTACCCGGAGCACAACCACCGAAGGGCCCGGGGTTCGCCGTGCGCTCACGACTGGGCGAACAGACCCTCCTGGGTGAACGATCCGACGCAGCGGCCGTCGACGGTGAAGACGTCGGCCACCACCAGCCCGCGACCGTCCGACGACGACGGAGAGCGCTGCGCGTACAGCAGCCACTCGTCGGCGCGGGCCGGCCGGTGGAACCACATCGCATGGTCCAGCGACACCGCGCCCCAGGGCCGGTCGCCGAGGTGCTCGCCGCCGACCGGGACGTCGTGTGCGGCGAGTCCCGCCGCCAGGGCGGTGATGTCGGACATCAGCAGCGCCCAGGCCGCGTGCGTGACGGGCTGGTCCGGCAGCGGACCGGCCGCGCGCAGCCAGGCCATCGTCGTGCCGTCCGGCGGATCCGGGACCAGCCGGAAGTCGGCGACGTTCATCGTCGACCAGATCTCGGTGAGGCCGCCCCACTGCTCGGCCCAATCCGCCAGCGTCGGGCACTGCTCGGGCGGCGGGACCGTCGGCATCAGCGCCTGATTGGCGACTCCTTCGCTGGGCGCGACGACCGAGACCATGGCCGTCGCCAGCACGCGGCCCGCCTGCTCGGCGGTCACCGATCGGTTGGACAGTCGACGGCCGTCCCGGGTGCGCGTCACCGCGAACTCCACGCGGTCCTCGGAGTTGCCGGGTGCCAGGAAGTAGACGTGCAGCGAACGCGGCTGCGCGGGCTCGGGCACGGTGCGCGCGGCGGCCACCAGCATCTGCGCCAGCAGTTGCCCGCCGAATAGCCGTCGGGCGCCGAGGTCGATGTTGTCCGCGGTGAACCGGTCGTCGTCGATCTCGGTCAGCTCGAGCGCTGCGAGCGCGTTGGTCAGCGGAGACACGGGCGTCGGCTTCACACGCGCCGCACCACCACGGCGGCGCCGAGGCCGAGGCCGCCGGGGATCGCCAGCAGGGCGAACTCGCCGTCGACGCGCGCGAGCTGATCGAGCGCGTTGACCAGCAGCGACCCGCCACTGGCGCCGAGCGGGTGGCCGGTCGCGACGGATCCGCCGTTCGGGTTCACCCGGGCCGGATCCAGGTCGAGTTCGCGGGTCAGCAGCAGCGGGGACACCGCGAACGACTCGTTCGCCTCGATCACGTCCAGGTCGGCGGCGGTGATCCCGGCCCGCTCCAGCGCGTCCCGGGCGGCCTGCACGCCGGCGGTGAGCCGCGGCGAGCGCACCGCGGTCTGGGTGGCGGCGACGATCTCGCCGATCGGCGCCGTACCCAGCGTCGAGCCTGCCGACCCGGAACCGAGCACGGCCGCCGACGCGCCGTCGCACAGCTGCGGCGCCGTCCCGACGGTGTGCAGTCCGCCCTCCGGGCGCAGCGAGTCGGGGAGTTGCCGGGCCACCAGGTCCCACGAGGGATCGTCGCCGAACAGCGTGGCCAAGGCGGCGAACCCGGCCAGGTCCGCGTCTGGACGGGCGCCCTCGTCGCGCGCGAGGACCACCGTGTCCCCGGGCCTGATCGGGATGACCGAATCCGACATCGGGGCCGCCGCGGCACGCTGGTGCGAGCGCACCGCGTAGGCGTCGAGCTCCTCGCGCGTGAAGCCGGCATCCGCGGCGGTGAGGTCGGCGGCGACGCCGATGGTGACGTACCCGGTCGCGTCTTGCAGCTCGCCTTCGAAGGCGAAGCTCGGCTTATCGAACAGCATCGGGACCCGCGACATCGACTCCACGCCGCCGGCCAGCACCACGTCGTTCATGCCCGACGCCACCTTGGCCGTCGCGGTGCCGATGGCATCCAGCCCCGAGCAGCACAGTCGCGAGACCACACCGCCGGGAACAGTGTCCGGCCACTGCGCCCACAGCGCCGCGGCGCGGGCGATGTCGCCACCCTGCTCACCGGCCGCCGTGCTGGTGCCGATGACCATGTCATGGACCTGCTCGGGATCCAGCCCGCGCTCCCGCAACGCCCGCAGCAGCGTCGCGAGCAGCTCGTAGGCGGGGACGTCGGCGAGCGTGCCGCCGGCGCGCTTCACCCGCCCCTTCGGGGTGCGGACGGCGTCGTAGACGAAGACCTCCGAGGCGAACTGAGACACAGCGAGTCCTTCCGAGAGCGCTTTAGTTAGCAGTGTGACTGTCGCTACTATAATAGACAGAGTTACTGTGCACGACTTTCGCGAAGTCCCGGTCGGCAGCGGTGTCCGTACCCCGCGATGCCGAAAGCGGGGGCGGCCCGCTGATCTGGGCCGCCCCCGCTTTCGCGGGTACGACTAGTCGGTGCCGTTCGCGACGCGGTTGACGGCGGCAACGAAGACATCGTTGAACGCGTCGTCGTCGATCTCAGCGCCATTGGCGGACATGTACTGGACCGACACCTGGTAGCCGTTCACCTCGGCGAAGCCCAGCAGAGCAGACGACTTCACGGTGGTGCCGGAGATCTTGGTGGTGGTTTCCTGCTCCACCACGAGAGCCTCATCCGCCTTGGTCTTGGGCGCCTTCTGCACCTTCTGCTTCACCGTCGCCGTCGCTCCGGCGGTCTGCCCCTCGGTGAACATCATCTCGAGGTTGGCGCACTTGCCGGTGACCGACTTGCGCTGATCGTCCATGCTGATCTGCTGCGGCGCCACCGACGTGCTGAGGCTCGACGTGCCCTTGGTCGCCACGGCCAGGCCGATGGTCTCCAGGTCGATGGATTCCGGCAGCAGGCTCAACTGCACGCACGACGACGGCTCGATCTTCACGCCCTTCATCGCCGCGAGGACCTGGTCGGTCGCCGCCTTCAGCTGGCCCTGCGGGATCTCCTGCGCCACGAAGCCCTTCGGGAACTCGTCGGCGGGCAGCACCAGTTCCTTCGCATCACCGGTGAGCTTCGTCGACGTCGCGGTATTCGCGGTGGTCGCACCATCGGACCCGGTGGTGGTCGCGGCCGACGACGAGTCGTCGCTGCTGCTGCAGCCGGCCAACGCGATCACCGCGCTTCCCGCGATCAGCAGGCCGCCGAGCCGTCGGATCGGATTCTTCTGCACACGCACCGTCATCGCGGCACCCCTCTTCCGTGGATCAGCAGCATCCCCACTGAACACCGCCCCCCGGTGATTATGACCTACGCCTCAGTGCGCCCCGGACTGCACACCGCCGGAGCTACTGGGGATCCTTGAAGTAAACCAGCTGGTGCGTGGTGGCCAGCAGCACCGCGTCATCGCCTGCACCCGACCAGATCTGACCGTCCTGATCGAAGTGACCGTTTCCGAAGCGGACGCCGCGGGCGGTGATCAACAGGTGGTCGCTGCCCTGCGCGGTCAACTCGGCCGGCGTGGCGTGGAAGTAGGTGGTCAGGGAGATCGTCCCGGCCGGCATGAAGGTGCCGTGCCGCAGGAAGGCGCGCGGGTAGAAGCTGTCGGCGATCGAGGCCAGCGAGGGGTAATCCAGCGACCGCTCTGGCACGTCGCGTAGCCAGAGCGTCGACGTCGAGTCGTCGCTGGCGCCGTCGTTCAGGCCGCCGACGACGAACCGCATGTCGTAGTTGTTCGCCCACGCGATGAAGTCGGGGAACCCCTGGGCGGCCACCTCCTCGACGGGCGGCGCGGCCGGCGGACGGGGCTCGGTGCTGCCCCACGTGGGGCGGTGCAGACCGAAGACCGCGCTGCCGGTGGACACCGTCGTACCGTTCTGCACGATCCGGATGACCCAGTGCTGGTTGGTGCGGTTGGTGCGGATGATCTCGGTGTGCAGGTCCCAGTCGCCGTCGGCGATGGGTGCCGCATAGTTCAAGGTCAGCGCCAGCGGCTCGCCGAGCACGTCCGGATGCTGCTGGAGGGCGTGGACCACCGTGGCCGCGGTGATGCCACCGAACGGACCCACCATGTTGGCGTACGCCGCATGGGTCGTCGCATGGAAGACGCCGGCCTCGCCGACGGTCACCGCGATCGCTTCGTCGAGTACATGGCTCATCCGTCGAACCCTACCCATCGCAAACCCTCCGGCGGCACCCCGCACATGTCAAAAGCAGGTCCGAAGTCATGGGTTTGCGCCAAATCTGTGCCGCTCAGGGCCGGTACGGGCACGGATTCGCCAAACCTACCGCTCATGAGGTATCTACATCACAAAGAGATACGACTGTGTGCCGGATCTCGATTGACAGAGATCCCCCGCGCAAACGGCCCCGCCCGCGCGCGCAGTTTGAGAAGAGTACGACCGATGTCCAGAAACACGGACTCCGGGCACGGCCGCGACCGACGAGGAGCCAGGTGGCTCCTGCTGCTGACGACGCTGCCGATGTTGATCATCACGGCGTTGGCGCTGCCGGTCGGCGAGGCCCGGGCGGCGCGCGCCTGCCCGCCTTCGCAGGAGTTCGCCGTCGGCGGCGTGGGCGACACGCAGAGTCGTTTCGTCCCGGGTGCCGCCGGGGCCACCCGCATCGCGTACACCGCCTCGCTGGCACCCGTCGGACTCACGCCGGGCGACGTCTCGGCGCGACAGGGCGAAGCGGCCCTGAACGCAGCGGCCCGGTCGTTTCGCGACCGCTGCCCGGAGAGCGCCATCCACGTCACCGGCTACAGCATGGGTGCGCTGGTCGCGGGGAACGTGCGGGACAGCTGGAACCGCGACCCGAAGATGCGCGTGAACACGTCGTTCACCCTGATCGCCGATCCCCGGTCCGACCACGGCGCCATGGCCAAGCTGCCCTCGGTCATCCCCGGCTTCACGCACACGGGTCGACGACCCTTCAGCACCATCCCGACCAGCTCCGTGTGCCGGTCCGGCAGCGACTTCATCTGCTACGTCGGCGATCCGACGCGGAATCCCCTCCCACTGATCGCCGGCGTCCTGGGCTACCTCACCGGGGATCACACCTATCGCAAGAGCGAAGTGACCGACACCCCCGGCGATCACCTCGTCGAGACCGCGACGCTCAGCGCCGGTCGGATCCTCCTCGCCGTGCTGATCCCCCAGTTCCCACTGCTCGGAGTCCTGGCGGCGCTCCCGGCGCCAGAGGAAGTGGAACCGCTGTTGGTGGTGGCGCAGGAGATCGCGCGCACCGTCGCCCCCGACCTGGTTCCGCCCGCGGAACTGTCCCTGGTCCGCTACATCCCCACTCCGCTGCGCGACTACCTGCCCCCACCGCTGGCGAACTCGGTGCCCGACGAGATCGGCGACATCGTCCTACCGGCGATCCCCACTCGCTTGGATGAGTTGGTGCAGCTACTCCTCGTCGTCCCCGGGGTGCTGACCACCGATCCACGCACCGACAGCGACCAGACCGCCGGCTTCGAGACGATCCTGCGGTTGCTACGCGCCACCGCGCCCACCCCTGCCCAGAGCACAACCGCCCGCGAGCGCTGGGATCGATCGAGCCTGCAGGCCGGTGCGGTCACTGCCGGACCCGCCCCCGTCGACGGCTGCGGCGCCGGAGCCCGACCGAAGGCATCCTGCGGTCAGTCCCTCAACGCCCCCGCGGTGATCAGCGGCGGTGGCCCCCAGGGCTACCGACCCCCAACCGACGACCGGTAGCGCCGCCGGCACGCAAATCTGTGCCATCGGGAAGCGTCGAACTGCGCCAACATTAGTTGGGTATTCAAGTATTTGTAAGGTAATCCTTGCCTACTTCACAGTAATCCACTATTAATGACGTAGCGACAGGTCCATTCGTTCGAATGATTTTGTCGGACAAGGGAATTCGACTATTGGCTCCAGCGCCCTCAGAGCGTGCGGCAGGTGTCTCGGTCGAACTCCCGGGTCGTGCCTGCCGCCCCTGATAGCCCGTACTGCACCCGATGTCCCGCCCGCGAGGAGACGCACGACCCATGTTGACAACGACCCGACCCGGGCATGCCGATGTCCATCGACGCTCGTGGCGGCCGAGGACCCTGGCCCTCGCGCTCCTGCTGTCGGCGATCGCCCTGACGCTGAACGCGCCGGTGGGCGCCGCACACGCGACCGGCACGTGCCCGGCCACCAAGAAGTTCGTTGTCGGCGGCGTCGGCGACACGCGGAGCGCCTGGGTGCCGGGCACGTCCGGTGCCACCCGTATCGGATACTCGGCTTCGCTCGCGCCCATCGGCTTCGGCCCGGGCGACGCTTCCGCAGCACAGGGCGCCGCAGCGCTGAACTCGGCGGCGCGGGGGTTCCGGAAACGCTGCCCCGACAGCGCCATCCACGTGACCGGTTACAGCCTCGGCGCACTCGTGGCAGGCAACGTCCGGGACAGCTGGACCCACGACGCAAAGATGCGGAACAACACCTCGTTCACGCTCATCGCCGATCCGCGCGCCGAGCAGGGCGCGATGGCCCAGCTGCCGTCGCTCATTCCGGGCTTCACCCACACCGGTCCGCGACCGGCGAGCAGCATCCCGACCAGCTCCATCTGCCGTTCGGCGGCCGACTTCATCTGCTTCGTCGGCAACCCCGCGGAGAATCCGCTGCCGCTGATCAACGGCCTGCTGGGCTATGCATTCGGCGATCACACCTATCGCAGCGGCGAGGTGACCGATGAGCCCGGCGCACACGACGTCGCGGGCCCGACCCGGATCGGCGCACCGGGCGAGGTCGCCACCGTATTACCACTGCCGTTGCCGGTGGAGGTGGCGCTCGCCGTGCTCCCGTCGCCCGCCGAAGTGGAGCCGGTTCTGGCGCTGGCCCAGGACGTGGCGCGCGACGTGGCACCCGGCATCGTGCCGCCGGCCGAACTGTCGCTCACCCGCTACATCCCCACTCCGCTGCGCGACTACGTGCCTCCGCCGCTCGCGGACGCGGTGCCCGAGCAGATCGGCGACGTGGTGCTCCCAGCGCTGCCGGCCCTCCCCTCGGCCCCGTCTCCGCAACCACGTTCCGAACCCGTCACGGCAGCGTCGTCTACCGTGCTTCGGGCCCTGCGAACCGCGCTCACGCAGCAGTAGCGACGCCACACCCACAGCGTCACACCCACGACGCCACACCCACAGCGTCGCATTCACGGCGGCGGTCCGAGGATTCTCTCGGACCGCCGCCGTGCATCCGGGGGTCCTCACCAACGCTCCTGACAGAGTTCATTGTCAGTTAACGAAACGGCGATTCAGCGGCGACACGGCGTCGGTATCTCTATAGCGGCAAAGGTTCATCTCCCGCGGATGGGCTTGTCCGCCAAGGGTTTTCAGCGACCCGTCCGCCCCGAGGAGATACCGCCCATGACTCGATCAACGACTCTCGAATCACCCCACCGTCGATCCTCCGCACGCTGGGTGGCCGTGCTGGCCCTGGCGCTTCTGGCGCCCGCCGCGACTGTCGCGGGCACCCTGACCGCCGGATCCGCCGTGGCCGGTGGCTGCCCGGACACCAAGGAATTCGCGGTCGGCGGCGTCGGCGACACCCACGGGCAGCACGTGCCCGGCGCCCCGCGCGACGCGACCGGCATCGTCTACCCGGCCTCGCTCGCCCCCGTCGGCTTCACCCCCGGCGACGTCTCCGCCGCCCGCGGTGAACGTGCCCTGAACTCGCAGGCCCGGGCGTTCCGAGCGCGCTGCCCGGAGAGCGCCATCCACGTGACCGGCTACAGCTTCGGCGCCCTGGTGGCCGGCAATGTCCGCGACGACTGGAACCGCGACCCGAAGATGCGGCAGAACACCTCGTTCACGCTGGTCGCCGATCCGCGCGCCGACCACGGCGCGATGGCCAAGCTGCCCTCGGTGATTCCCGGCTTCACGCACACCGGTCCGCGGCCGGCCGGTGCCATCCCGACCAGCTCCGTCTGCCGGGCCGCCGCCGACTTCGTCTGCTACGTCGGCAACCCGCTGGAGAATCCGCTGCCGCTGATCAACGGTCTGCTCGGCTACGCGGCCGGCGACCACGGGTACCGCCGCAGCGAGGTCAGCGACGTCCCCGGCGAGCACACCGTCGCCGGTCCCACGCGCGTCGGCGCACCCGTCGACCTCGCAGCGACCGACGGCAGCGAGCCCGCCCCGCTGCTGTCGTTGGAGGTGACCGTGCAGGTGAACCTCGCCGTGCTGCCGAATCCCGCCGAGCTGGAGCCGGTACTCGCCGTCGCCCAGGACATCGCGCGGACCGTCGCGCCCGAGCTGGTGCCGCCCGCGGAGGTCTCCCTCACCCGGTACATTCCGACGCCGCTGCGCGACTACGCGCCGCCGGTGCTCGCCGGAGCGGTGCCCGAGGAACTCGGCAGCGTCGTGTTGCCGCCGCTGCCGACGATCCGCGAAGCCCACGCGGATGAAACCCCACAGGCCGCAGCCCAGCAGACCGCGCCCCAGAAGTTCTAGAAGAACACTCCCGCGTACGGTTCGCGGTCGACGCGGAACAGCCGGTCGAGCCGCTCGACCGCCGCCGGATCGGCCACGTCGATCCGGCCCGCGGCGGCCAACCGCCACCAGCGCGTCCCGCCGAGGTACGTCGCGGCCAAGTCGGACACCGACACGGTGACCGCGGCCGGGGTGTCGGCGGCGACGCGGACCGCGCCGTCGGCGCCGATGCGGTACACGCCGTCGTTCTGGGGCAGCAGCCTGTCGTGCACCGCGAGGTGGACGGGTTCCGCGTCGCCATAGGTGCGCGCCGCGAGCGCGGCGGCGACATCGGCCAGTCGCAGCCAGGACTCGTCGCGCACCGGGCCGAGCGTCACCGCGCGTTCGTCGACGAACAGCAGCGGGAGCGGATCGTCGAGCGCCAGCGTGCCGACGGTGACGGTGTCCACCAGGTCGAGTTCCAGCAGGTGCCGCCACAAGCCGCGGTGGGCACCCGGGTTCAGCGCGACCAGCTCGGTCACCTCGATGGTCTTGTCGTCGCTGGTGAACCAGCCCGCGGTGTCCAGCGGCCGGTACATCGCGTAGCCGTCGTCGACGCCGTCGGTGCTGTGCACCACGAGGTAGCTCGGGCTCTTGTATTCGGCGGCGCGCAGTTCCCACTTACGCCACCAGACGTCCGCGCGCGAGACCGCCCCGTTCTGAGCCGCGCGCGCCGCGATCGGGGCCATCACCGCCACCCCGCCGTCGTCGGCGAGGCGCACGTTGCCCGGGCCGGGGCCGTCGTCGACGAAGCGGGCCGTCTGAGTGTCGATCCGCGCCGACCGCACGTGGCTGGCGATGCCGTAGCCGAAGCGGCCGTAGATGCCGCCCTCACTCGCGCGCAGCGTCGCCACCGATTCCCCGGCCGCCGCGGCAGCGGCGAGCTGCGTGCGCATCAGCGCGGTGACCACGCCTCGACGACGATGCGTCGGCAACACCCCCACCTGACTCACCGCGGCGTGCGGCACCCGCACGCCGCCGGGCACCGTGAGCTGCGTGGCGTAGGAGTTGGCGCTGCCGACGACCTGCTCGCCGTCGAATGCGGCGAGGAAGCGGCCGGGTTCGGACACGTCGACCGGATCGAACGGACCGAACTCCAAGCCCACCATCGCGCGCTTGAACACCGCGTACGCCTCGCGCACCAGATCCGGCTCGGTCACGACCGCGACGTCGGTCCCACGTGCGCGCCGTTCACCAGGGTTCATCGTCGTCTCCTCCATCCGCCGGGCGTCTGGTCGTGAACCTTACTGCCCGCGGACTTCGCGACCTCGGTGCGCGGATCCGGCGATGATCAGGGCGCTCTGAATGCCCAGTGTCGGCGTCAGTCGAGCATTCTCAGTCCCAACTTCCCCTGGTCGATGTAGTTCTCCTCGATGTATCGATCGCGTACTCGGTGATCTCGAGGAGGGCGTCGCGGTCCACCTGCGGGTGGCCCATGACCTCCACCATGTTCCGAGCCCAGATCCGATTGGTCTCAGTCGGCCACCGCCTCCGCCAGGTCCGTCGTAAAGGAGAGTCAGCGCTGCCGTCTGGCGCAGTCACCAGGCGACTGCACCAGACGGCAGAGTGCCCGGACAGGGCCGTTAACCCACGAGAGCTCGCGGGTTAATGGCCATTAACCCACGGTTGCGCTGACGAGAACAAAAAAGAGGTCAGATTGCAGTTCTGCAATCTGACCTCTTGATGGTGAGTGGTGCAGACAGGGAGGCCAGGCGTCATGACGGAGGGTCAAGTCCCGAGTAGTGGTGTAGCGCTGCGATCCTTCGTTGGTGCTGGTTAAGCGCTGAGTTCGTGGGTGGTGTCGGCGTTTACCTCGATTCCGGTGTCGGGGACTGGGGTGAGTCGGCTTTTGGCCAGGATGTCCAGGCCGAGGTAGCGGCGGCCTTCTGCCCATTCGTCGTTCTGTTCGGCCAGGACTGCGCCGACCAGACGGACGATCGCGTCACGGTTGGGAAAGATCCCAACGCTGTCGGTGCGGCGTCGGATCTCCCGGTTGAGGCGTTCGTTGGGGTTGTTCGACCAGATCTGCTGCCAGAGTCCTTCGGGGAAACCGGTGAAGGCCAGGATGTCGGCCCGGGCGGTGTCGAGGTGATCGTGCGCGTCAGGCAGTTTGGTGTCGACGTAGTCGAGCAGTCGGTCGAACTGGGCGTTGACTGAGTCGGCGTCGGGCTGGTCGTATACCGAGTGCTGCATCGCTTTGACTGCCGGCCACAGACTTTTCGGGGTGACGCTCATCAGGTTCGCCGCGTAGTGGGTGCGGCAGCGTTGCCATGCTGCCCCGGGCAGGTTCGCTGCGATCGCTTCGACGAGGCCGGCATGAGCATCGCTGGTTACCAGCCGGACTCCGGTCAGGCCGCGGGCGACCAGGTCGGCGAAGAAGCTGTTCCACGCCACTGTGATTTCCGCGGTGGCTACCTGCAGGCCCAAGACCTCTCGGCGCCCGTCGGCGTTGACCCCGGTCGCGACCAGCACGACCGCGTTGACCACGCGACCACCTTCACGGACCTTCATCGTCAACGCGTCCGCGGCGACGAACGTGAACGGGCCCGCTTCACTCAAGGGGCGGTGCCGGAACTGCTCGACGTGCTCATCGAGATCAGCGGCCATCCGCGAGACCTGTGGCTTCGACAGCGAGTTGATCCCCAGTGTCTTGACAAGTTTGTCCATGCGGCGGGTGGACACCCCGGCGAGGTAGCAGTCAGCGACCACGGTGATCAACGCTGCTTCGGCGCGTTTGCGGCGCTCGAGCAGCCATTCCGGGAAATACGTGCCCTGCCGCAGTTTCGGGACAGCGACATCGATCGTTCCGACCCGAGTATCGAGGGCGCGGTGCCGATACCCGTTGCGCTGGTTGGTGCGCTCAGCTGATCGCTGCCCCCATTCAGCGCCGCAAACCGCGTCGGCATCAGCGGAGAGAAGGGCGTTGATCACAGCTTGCAGCAGCTCGCGCATCAAGTCCGGCGACGCATCGCTCAGGGCTTGGCTCAGCAAGCCCGAAGGGTCGACAATGTGTGGTGCGGTCATCGTGATGACTCCGTTCGAGTGGGTTGTAGGAGATTCCTCGAAGGATCACACGGTGACCGCTCCCGCTGACGAGCAACGACACGCTGCTCGTCATGATCCCGGTCACCGGGCTACACCACTCTATGGGGCACTACTCTGCGCCGCGCTCCGTCGCGGCGCGTTCGATGACTGCAATTGCGCGAGGTCTGCTGCGCGAGGTCTGCTGCGCTTAGCCTCCGAGCGCCCCAGCCATGACCACCGACTATCAGGCGGATGTCCACGAGCAAGACCCAGTCAGCTACGGACGCGACCGCTGCCCTGCATCCACACCAATACGTCAAATACTCGGATAGTGCTGATGTCTTCGCCGATGCTGGCGGTCTTGCGGAGCTCGTCCAAGTGCCGGGCCAGGCAGTGGTCGTCGGCCTTCAGTGCGGCCTGGAGGTTCTGGTAGAAGGAATGTCGGCCCGGTACGTGACCAACGGTCCTGGTCACCACCGAATCGATCACCGGGAGCAGGCGCGGGCGCTTACGCGCTAGGAGCTTGCTGGTCTTCGTAGGGCCGACGCCGAGGTTGCCTCGAACGTGGGTCCACAGCTCGTTGGCGACGGCAAGAACATTCTCGTCCGCATCGACGAGGTTGACGTCGGTTGGAAGCCGTCGTAGCAGGGCACTTAGGTGTTCGCGGTAGCCCGGGTCGGTATCTCCGAGGATCCGAAGGGCAGCGTCGCCCGGGACGGTGACACCGAGCAGGGTGATCGCCACTAGGTCGTCGGTAGTGAACACGTCCGCGGTCTCGGGGCGGTCACCGCCGGCAGCGAATCGCTCGAAGTGGGAGCCGCTGTAGAAGCGATCCCCATCTTGATCGAAGTAGGTTCGTAGGACGTCGACGGCCTTGTCTGCGTGATCGGCGTCGAGGATCGGCGGGAGTCGCATGCCGTCGATGGTCATGCTCAGACGGTACTGGCCGATGCGCCCTGCCCTTCAGGATGACGACGGAGCGACGGGCTCCTGATCCTCCTGGTGGAGCAGGCGTGCGAAGTACAGCGTGAGTTGACGCAGGATGTCAGTGCTGGGCAGCTGCCAGGTCCTCAGTTCGAGCGGCTCGCCCGGGACTAGTGGTTGGAGCGCGGGCACGACGTTCCAGAGGTGTGTCACCGCTGTCCTGCACACGTGACGGGTCGCGTCGCTCTCGGGTGGGCCGCCCGTGACGGTCAGCAGCATGCAGCCGATCTCAATCGTGGTGAAGTGGTACTGCTCGATCGATTCGATGTCGTCGACCACACGTCGTAGCGGGACAGGTGCATATCCGCGGTGGGTGTGGTCGCGCCAACTCGGGTCGAGCCGTGTCAGGGTCACGACCCACTCGTCCGGCGCGTCACCTCTGCGCAGCGATGCGCGGTCTGCTGCGGCGATGGGCGGGCTGTCGCTGGCTCGGGCCTCGGCCATCTGAATTACGGCAGCGGTCTTGGCGGCCCACAGCCGCACGATGTCGGCTTCGTCGGCGGTCACCGTGGCCGCGCCCGCGATGAGGCGGCGCAGGATCGGATTGGCCAGGACTTCCAGGGCGCTCATCCAGCCGTTGTTGCAGTCCGTGCAGACGGTGCGAACCGTCACGTCCATCAGGCTGGTCGGCCGATGGTGTTCTGTGTACTTCATGCCCGCAACATCCGGGCCGGAGCCCTGGGTGAAGGTGTGGTCGGTCGCCTCGGCGACAGTGTCGCGGAGTGAACGAGGTAGGACGTGTTCTTTGCTGAGTCGGACTTCGGGGGCAGTGCGACCGCACATGTCGCAGGGGCGGGCCGTCACGCCTACGCCGTCACCAGGTCTCATCCGCGAGCGGTGCGTCGTTGAGCTGATCGCGTCGGCTGCGCCAGTCGGGCAGATGGGCGTCCATGAGTGCGGTGAAGGTCGGGCCGTGGTTGCGTTCGAAGTAGTGGGTCATCTCGTGGACGACGATGTACTCGAGGCAGTCGGGGTGCTTCTTGGCGAGCTCGACGTTCAACCAGATGTGCCGGGTTTCGCGGTTGCACGAACCCCACTTGGTTTTCATCCGCTTGATGGTCCACTTCGGGACAGTCACGTCGAGCTTCTGTTCCCAGCCGGCAATGAGTCCGGGGATCGCTTCGCGGAGCTGCGCGCGGTACCACTTGTCGAGCTGGTCGAGTCGCTTGTCCTGCGACGTTCCGGCGGGGACGTACAGGACCAGTCGGTCGCCGTTGAGCTCGAAGTGCGCTCGCCCTGGTCGTTCAACGATCTTGAGGCGGCGACGGATCCCCCACACGTAGTGGGATTCTCCGGTGACCATCTCGCGTTCGGTCTGGCGTTCCACGGCCTGCAACTGTTCGCGCTGCCGCTTGATCCACGCGAGCCGGCCGACCACAGCAAGGCGGACTTGGTCGTCGTCGAACCTCGTCGGCGCAGCGACACGAACACGCCCGGCCGGCGGGTGCACGGTGATGTGGAGGTTCTTGATGTCCTTGTAGACGACGTCGACCTCTATACCGCGGACCGTGAGATACGCGTTAGCGGTACTCATCCCGTGCTTTCACCAGCTCGAAGAGCTCGTCGAGGCGGTCGAAGTCGGTAGGCAGGATCTGACGGAGCGCTCGTTTGACGCGTTTCTCCTTCATCGTGTTGCCGACCCAGTCGTGCGGCTTACTGGTCATCACGGCGTTGTCGACCTGGATTGCCATCGCCGGATCTGGCCAGCCGAAATCGACCAGTGCTCGCTGGGCGCCGTTGCTCGCCCAGTCCGGGTACTGCTCGTGGGACTCGCCGGTGCCGAGTTGCTTGGCTGCTTCGAGTAGTTTCGCGAGGTATGCCTGGTAGTCGAGTGCTTCCTGGCGGCGCTGCTCGATGAGGGCGTCCAGCAGTGCGCTCATCGTGTCGTAGTACTTCGGGTTCATCGCGTGCTTGTCGACGATGATCCGGCGCATGTTGTTGGCGATCGTCTCGGCCACGGCTTCGGGGTCGTTCTTGATCCCAGGTGGGAGCCGATCGATGGCACCCTCTCCCAGCTGGGTGATCAGTTCGATGAGTCCGGTGTCGGCGAAGTCGGACACCACCTGGGAGGCGCCGGCCTGAATGTAGGTGTCCAGGAGGAATCGCATGCCGGCTTCGTACTGCTTGAAGTCGACGTTCTCGCCGGCGCCGAGTTTCACTTCGGCCCGCACGTCCACGTAGTGCGCGATCTCCGCCTTGATCTTCTCGGCTTCTGTGGCGGTGTAGCCGGCCTCGGTCATGTCGTTCGCGAGGTTCCCGTAGGCGCGGGTCACGGCCGCGACGGCCTTGTACAGCTGGACTCGTTTGGGTTCGTTGTCCTTGATCTGCTGGGCGTTGCCGGGCTCCATCGCACAGAAGTACTGCTGGTATTGGAGCGTGTTCCTCGGCGGGAGGACGGGTTCCACCAGCGCCCGGATTGTTTCCAGCGCGTCGTCGAGGACTTCGCGGGCCTGGGTCACCCGATCGCTGAGCAGGCCGTCGATGTCCTCCTTCTCGTAGCCTTCGAGCGCCCCGGAGGTGTAGTCGGTGATGGCGGTTTCGAGGGAGTTGAACAGGTCTTGGTAGTCGACGATGTAGCCGTAGTCCTTGTCATCGCCGTCGAGGCGGTTGACCCGGCAGATGGCCTGGAACAGACCGTGGTCCCGCATCTTCTTGTCGATGTACAGATAGGTCGCGCTGGGCGCATCGAATCCGGTCAGGAGCTTGTCGACCACGATCAACAACTGCATCTGGCCCGGGTTCTCGATGAACTGGCGTTTGACGTCGCGTTCGAACTCCTCGACCCGGGTGACGGCCTTGTCGGCGGGCTCGTCGAAGTAGTCCGCCAACATCCGCCGGTACGTCTCGTACTGACGGATCATCTCCGTCTTCCCAGCACCGGAGTCTTCCTCCGCGATGTCACTCGGACTCGGGACGTAGCTGGTGACGATCGCGCAACGCCCAGCAAACCCTGCCGCGACGAACAGCTCGTAGAACTTACACGCCTGGGAGATCGACGACCCGACCAGCATCGCATTGCCGCGACGATCGGCCAGCCGCGGTTTCGTGGCCATGTCTTTAAGGATGTCGGCGACGATCTTCTCGGCCCGGGACTTGCTGGTCAGGACCTTCTGCATGGTGCCCCACCGCTTCTTGAGTTCCGCCTTGGACAGGTCGGTCATGTTCTGGGTGTTCGCGTCGAACCATTCGTCCACAGCCTGCGGCGAGTCGAGCTGCTGATCGATGTTGCGGGCCTCGTACCGCAGGTCCAGCACGACGCCGTCGGCGACGGCCTCGTCGAACTTGTAGGTGTGGATGAACGAACCGAACGTCTCCATGCTGGTCGCTTTGTCTGCCTTCAGCAGCGGGGTGCCAGTGAAGCCGATGAACATCGCCTCGGGCAGCAGGGCCTTCATCGCGGTGTGCATCTTGCCCGACTGGGTGCGGTGGGCTTCGTCGACGAAGACGAAGATGTTGCCCTTGGCCTTGAAGTCCTTCGGGATCCGCGCGTGCAGTTCCTTGATGAACTCGGCGGTCGCCTCGTCGTCCTCGTTGTCGGTGTCGGCGGCACGGAACTTGTGCACCAGCGAGCAGATCAGCCACTCTTCACTGGCGTTGAGGGTGCTGATCAGGTCGGCGCCGCTGCTGGTGCGATAGATCTGCTCGTTGACCCCGTTGAAGACCTTTTCGATCTGTTCGTCGAGTTCGGTGCGGTCGGTGATCAGCAGCACGCGAGCGTCGGGTTGGTTTTCCCGGATCCACTTCGCCAACCACACCATCGTCAGGCTCTTGCCCGAGCCCTGGGTGTGCCAGATGATGCCGCCCTCGCGCTGGGCGATGCGGTCCTGCGCTGCTTTGACGCCGAAGTACTGGTTGTGGCGCGGGCCCTTCTTCACACCCGCGTCGAAGACGATGAAGTCGTGGATCAGTTCCAGCAGGCGCGGCTTGCTGCACATCTGCAGCAGTGCCCGATCGAGCGGGCCGTCGATGTTCTCCTCGTCGGTTGAACCGTCTGCGGCGGTTGAGCCTGTCGAAACCTCCTTCCACTCGAGCCAGTACTTCTCCGGCGTGTCGATGACGCCGTAGCGCAACCCCTCGACGTCGTTGCCCGCGAAGACGAACTGCACGGTTGAGAAGAACGACCGGATGAACTCGGGCTTCTGATTGCCGATGGTCTGCCGGATACCTTCCGAGACCGCGACTTTCGAACGCTTCAGTTCCAGAGTGGCCAGGGCAAGACCGTTGACATACAGCACCATGTCCGGGCGCTTGGTGTGCTGGCCCGCGACCGTGACTTCCTCGACGACCGCGAAGTGGTTGGCCTCGGGGTTCTTCCAGTCGATCAGCCAGACAGTCTTGGTCTGCTCACCGACGCCCGCCTTGACCTTCACGCCGTAGCGCAGCAACCCGTAGACGTCGCGGTTGGCCTCGTACAGGTCGTGGCCGGCACCGACCGAGGCAGCCTTGTCAAGCTGATCGAGGGCACGGTTGATGAGGTTGTCGTCGTAGCCGCGGGTACGCAGATTCTGCGTCAACAGCTCGGTCTCTAGGTTGGAGTTGTGCTCGCGGTACTCCCAATTGCCGAGGTACTCATAGCCGAGATGGTCGCGAAAAAGCGCTACAACGCGCTCTTGGGCTTTGCGTTCAATCTGCCCTACATCACTCATTGCTCACCTCCTGTCTCATTGCCTCCTCGACTCCTTCGGTTTCCCACTGCCCATAGCTTGTCTGGGTGCCCTGAACCTGCCAGTCCTTGCGGCCATTGGCGGCGCGGCCGGCGACGATGGTAGCCGCCGCACTCGGACTAGAAAACACATGGTTGCGAGTGAAGCGCATCGCCGAGCCGTCGGGTATCGGGACGAGCGTGCCGTCGTGCTCCAGCCTCGCCCGCAGACTGGTGTAGCTGTGACTCTCTCCTCCGGTCCACTTCAGGCGTGCACTGGAGCCTTCGAACACCGTGAACTCGCCGTCGACCTCCTGAGCGGTCGCGGTGATGCCCAACTTCTTCAGTGTCATCTCGAACAGCGGCGAATCCGTTCGGGTTTCGGAAACTTCGGAGCTCGATCCCACCGAAGTCGTTTGTGGAGATCGGAAGAGATTCACCCCGAGCACCGGAAGCACGATCTTGGCTTGCTCGATGAAGTACTCCATGTCCGACACGTCAGCTTCAGGCAGGACGATCGGCGGCGGTTTGGTGCCGTTGGTAAGCCGGGCTCGACTAGCCTGCAGAGCGAGCTCGATGAATCGGCTTTCCAGATAGCGGGCGTGCGCCTTGGTCAAATTGGCGTCTTTGCTGGTCAGCACGATGGCTCGATCCCAGAAGTCTTTGCCGTTCTGGTCTTCCGAGCGAGCGTGCTGATACAGGCGCTTGCTGACGTCGTCACCTTCGCCGATATAGGCCATTTGCCCGCCGAGGCTGTTTGGGTCATCTCCGAGCAGGATGTAGATGCCGGTGCGAGTCGCCTCAGGACGCTTCAAGAGTGCTGCAAGGTCCGAACGCGGAGCAGCCACAACATGACCGGTCCAGTTCATGATCTCGGCCGTCAGCAAACCACCCGGCGTGCCATCAGCCAGGAACAGGCGAACCGATTTGCCGGCGCTCACGAGGCAGCCTCCACGCAAGACTGATCAACCCAGCGAGCCAGCACACTGAGGGCTGCGAGGTACTCCAGCGCCTCCTGCTCAGAGAGCTCCTGGTCAACCTCATGACTGAGCGGGTTACGAATACCCGCGAACACACCCTCAGCGAGAGCCATGGCACCACGCTGCACCGACTTGTAGGTGTCGCTACCGTCGTCTTTCATGCGTCGGAGTCGGGCCACACCAGCCTTCGGTTGGTCCGTCGAGAACGCCTGCTTGAACAGGTTCGTCTCACTTACGTCACGACGACCGACCTTGTTCTGCGTCTCGGCATTTACTTTCCGAATCGCGCCACCGACTGCTTCGCGGTAGTGGCCAGACTGCCAGAGCGACTTGGCGCCCTCCCAGATCCACGGATGAAGTTTGGCAGCAGAGAGTTCCGGAGCGTTCTCGCCGAGGTTCTCCCGAACTTCCTCGGCGCGAACAAGCTCCTCGCGGGCTCGAATCGATGCTTCGTAGTGGACTGACCACTTCTGTCGGTCCTTCTTTTGCACGTCAGTTCGCCAAGTTGGAACGACTCGATCAAGGATCTGTTCTACGACTTGGGCGCGCTTGACGATCTCGTCCTCGGAGACAGCTGTTTTGTAGCTATGGAATCCAATTGATCTTGGCGGAGAGGGTACGTAGGTCACCGCGGTGGCCTGGATAAAATCATCAAGTTGCTCGATTGCCCACTCGATATTCATGACACAGCCTCCAACGGCAAACGCGTGCGGCCAGTCAGGAGCTGCTGCATCATGCCAGCCTTAATTGCTCGAGCCTTCGCGAGTCGGGATTTGAGCGTAGCCACTTCCGCCTCTGCATCGTCTAGGAAGCAGACAATGGCATCTTGCTCGTCACGAGAGGGTAGCCGAAGCTGAAAGTTCTTGAAGGTAGGCAGCCGAAGGGAATCCACGGTCGCCTTGACACTGTTTTCCATAGCGTGCACGCCGAAGTACTGGCGCATGAAGTAGTAGATGAACCGACCACTCGCATTTGGCGCGAAGTCGCTGATCTTGTACACCCGCTGGTGCACTTCGAACTTTCCGTTGATGTAATGGAAGATCGACCCGATACCGCCCTCGCCCGGAACGAGGATGGCCTCGCAGTCGTACGAGTACGAGTCGATCCGCTCGACGGTTGCAGATCTGACGAAGAAGGGATACTTCCCGCCAGCCTGCTTGTCTTGGTTGTTTCTGAAGCCGGTCTTGATTCGTGCGACGTTGCCGAGAGACAACTCGCTCCACGGCGAGGCGAACCCAGGAAGGCGCGCGCGGCCGCTCAGGAGCTGCTGCATCATGCCCTGCTTGATCGCCTGCTTCTTGGCGATGAGGCGTTCGAGGGTGGCGATCAGGTCGTCGACGTCGTCAACCGCTTGAACGATGCGGTCCTGTTCAGCTCGCTCAGGCAGAGGGATCCGCATCCCGGCGATCGTTTCCATGCGAACGGAGTCGACCGATGACTTGGCCGTCAGCGACTCGATCCGCGCAAGAAAGTTCCGGCTGAACTGGTGGAAGAAGTACCGCCCCGACACGTCAGACCGGAAGTCGCTGATTCGGTAGACCCTCTGGTGGTAGTCGAACTTGCCATCGATGTAGTGGAAGACCTTGCCTGTGCCGACACCATCGCCGGCCGTCAGCACAGCTTCACCGTCGAACGACCAGGAGTTGATGCGCTCGACTTTCTGACTTCTGACGAAGAACGGATACTTGCCGCTCGTGACGCGGTCCTTGGTGTCTTTGGCTCCAGTTCCGATTGACGCAAACGACCGAATCTCTTCTTCGGGCCACGGTGCAAGAGTCATCACTCGACTCCCATCGCGGCGAGATGTCCCGCAACCTTGGCTTCGAGGTTCACAAGTTCAGTATCAAGATCGCCAACCGTCTCGGCATATCGTTCGCCGAGCTGCTGAATGCGCGCAACCAGGTCGAGCGTCAGTGCTTCGACTTCGTCCGAGACGCGGTGCACGACGGTCGTCCGCCACTTGTCGTCGAGTACGAGCGTCTTGACGTCTTCCTCGGTCAGGTCGCCGTACTTTTTGAGGGTGGCGAGGTCGAGTTCCACCTGGGCTTCCTTGACTGCCTTCTTGGCGGCGGCTTCGGTGTTGTACAACTTGGTTGCGTGCTGTAGTGTCTTGATCTCGTCGGGATCGCCGGCGGTCTTGATTGCCTTCAGTCGTGCGGTGACGAGGGCTTTGGTGATTTTGTCGTCGTCCATGGCATCGGCAAGTAGTCCGTCTTCGACGGCGTGTTCTTCGACGTACTCCTCGACGGTGCGGGTGGCTTTTTCGGCCGCGGCGGTGAGGTTGTCGATGGCGGTCTGTTCGTCGGCGAAGTAGCGCGCCACGATCAGTGCTGGCGGGATGAGGTCCATCTTGTACTTGGTGGCGCTACGGCCGGAGCCGACAACGAGGTCGGGCGTCTCGGAGAGCTTGCGCTCCTTATCCTCGATGGTCTTGCGTGGCTTGGCGGCGTTCAGCCAGCCGTCGGCCATAACCAGGTAGACGTCGTCGTGCATCGTGTCGTGCCAGTAGGTCATGAGTTGCTCGTAGACGTCGTACTCGTCGAGCAGCGGCATCGGCTTGAAACGTACCAGCAGGTCGTCGCTGATGGTCGCGATGAGGTCGTTCGGCTTCGTGTCGGCTGTGATGCCGGCCAGCGTGTCGCGGTGCGTGGCAAACCAGTCCTCGACAATGCTGGTCGCTTCATCGCGGAGCTTATGGAAGCCGGGTGCGTCGAAGATGGCTTGCTGCACGGTGCTGACGTCGATAGCGAGGTCGCTGTAGCCGGGGCGATTCGGCGCGAAGATCTGGCTGCGGAGCTGTGGGAACGCGTCCCAGTAGTGCTGGAGTGCGTCGAGGTCGCGGTCGGGGATGCCGCCGTGCAGGTGGGCGCTGAGGTCTTGTAGGTCTTCGGGGTCGGAGGAGTCGATGTAGCGCGGGATGTTGAGGTTGTAGTCGTTTTTGGCGTCGGCGATTTCGCTCATGGGCACCATGCGCGAGTAGCGGTCGATCTCGATCTGCTTGTTGAAGGTGTCGACGATTTTGTGGATGTCCTGGCTGCGTAGGCGGTTCTTGTTGCCGTCTTTCATGAAGCCCTTGGATGCGTCGATCATGAAGACGCCGGTGCGAGCCTGGGCGTTCTCTTTGTCGAGGATCACGATGCAGGCCGGAATGCCGGTGCCGTAGAACAGGTTTGCCGGTAGGCCGATGATGCCCTTGATGAAGCCCTGCTTGAGCAGGCGGGTGCGGATGGCGGCCTCAGCGTTGCCGCGGAACAAGACACCGTGCGGCAGGATGATCGCTGCCTTGCCGGTGCTTTTCAGTGAGGTGAGCGCGTGCAGCAGGAAGGCGTAGTCACCGTTCTTCTCGGGCGGCCGGCCGTACTCGAAGCGGCCGTAGTCGTTCTCGAGGCCGTTGTTCCAGGACTTCACCGAGAACGGCGGGTTCATGACGATGTAGTCGAACGTCCGCAGTTGATCGCCCCGGGTGAACTGCGGGCTGGTGATGGTGTCGCCCTTGGCGATGTCGGCGATCTCGTTGCCGTGCAGGATCATGTTCATCCTGGCCAGCGCCCAGGTCGCGTTGTCTTTTTCCTGGCCGTAAATCGTCATACCGCGCGGCGCCTCATCGGCGGCTTTGAGGAGCAGCGAACCGGAGCCACACGCTGGGTCATAGACGGTCTGGTCCTGACTGGTGGCCGGACCGATGCCGACGACCTTGGCGAGGATGCGCGAGACCTCGGCGGGCGTGTAGAACTGCCCCTTGGATTTCCCCGACTCGGTGGCGAAGTGGCGCATCAGGTACTCGTAGGCGTCGCCGAGCAGGTCGTCGCCCTCCGCACGTGACCCGCGGAAGTCCAGGTCGTTGAAGATGGTGACGAGTTTGGAGAGGCGGTCCTGCATCTCCTTGCCCTTGCCGAGCTTTTCTGCATCGTTGAAGTCAGCCTGGTCGATCACGTTGCGCAGATCGTTCGCTTCGGCCAGGCGCGCGATGATCTTGTTGAAGCGGTCGCCGATCTCCTTGTCGCCCTTGGCGGCGAGCATGTCGTCGAACGAGCCCCCCGCGGGAACCTCGATGAGGCTGTTCACGTCGGTCTTGGCCTTGTCGGACACGTACTTCACGAACAGCAGCGTCAGGATGTAGTCCTTGTACTGACTGGCATCCATACCGCCGCGCAACTGGTCACAGCTCGCCCACAACGACGAATACAGGTCCGACTTCTTTAACGCCACAGGTCTTCGACCGCACTTTCAGTCCACGGCACCTGATCAGCCGGAAACATCTCCCACCAATCGACAGCGCACATCTCTACCCGCCGGCCAACGGTCGGCACGTAGTCAGAGCATGCCACCACCCTGCGACGTTCCGGAGGCAACGGGCCGTCGTCAGGGGACTTCGATGCGAAGAGTCCCCCTGACTACACACTTGTGCAGTGAGCCATGAAGGCATGTCGAAAACAAAGAGGTCAGACTGCATTTCTGCAATCTGACCTCTTGATGTGATTCATCCTGAACCACTCATGGTGGGCGAAGGGGGACTTGAACCCCCACGTCCCTAAGGACACTGGCACCTGAAGCCAGCGCGTCTGCCATTCCGCCACTCGCCCGTGGCTGTCGCTCGCTCGACGTTGTCTTGCTTACGACTTGACCGAGATTACACGGCGGAGCGCCCAAGCGAAAATCGGCGACAGCTCCAGGCGCTGACCAGCAACGATGTGAGGCGGCGCAGAAACCGCAGCCCGATACGAGAGTGACCAGCGGTGCGCCTGAGAGGCCGCAAGAAGCACGTCGGAGCTTGATCCCGGTAGCATTGACCCTTAACACGAGCACGTGGACACGCTGACGACCGACTGGAAGGAGCACTCGTGGGTCTTCTCGACCGATTCGAGCGCAAGCTCGAGTCCGCCGTCGACGGCGGCTTCGCGCGGGTCTTCGGCGGTCAAGTGGCTCCGCAGGAGATCGAGAACAGTCTGCAACGCGAAGCCGAGGCCTCCGCCGAGGATCTCGGCGACGGTGCATCGCTGGTGGCCAACAGCTACGTCGTGACCCTCAGCTCCTCCGATCTGGACCATGTCGGTGACGAGTACGAACTGAACCGGAAGATCTTTTCTCGCCACCTCGAAGACTTCATCCGTGACAATGGGTGGCAGACTTACGGCCCCGTCGTCGTAGAGTTCGATCAAGTGGACGCGCTCCATACCGGTCAGTTCCGCACGCGCGGGGTCATCGATCCCGATGTGCGCCCCCGTCCGGTCCCGCCGCGGCCTGAACCGGCCCTACCATCCGAAAGCCCGAACCGAGGAGCTCCCGAAATGACCAACCCACCCGGCAACGACGGCCAGTACCCGGGCTACGGCCAGCAGGGCGGCTACGACCAGCAGCAGTACGACCAGCAGGGTCAGGGTTACGGACAGCAGCCCCAGTACGGTCAGCCCGCCGGAGATCAGGGCTACGGGCAGCAGGGCTACGACCAGTACGGTCAGCCGCAGCAGCAGGGTTACGACCAGGGCTACGGCCAGCAGCCGGCATACGGTCAGCAACCCGGTTACGACCAGCAGCAGGGCTACGGCCAGCAGCCGGCCTACGGTCAGCCGCAGGGCTACGACCAGCAGCAGGGCGGCTACGACCAGGGCTACGGCCAGCAGCCCCAATACGACCAGCAGCAGGGCTACGACCAGGGCTACGCACAGCAGCCCGGTTACGACCAGCAGCAGGCCGGCTACGACCAGGGCTACGCGCAGCAGCCGCAGTACGACCAGGGCTACGGCCAGCAGCAGGGCTACGACCAGCAGGCCTACGCCCAGCCCGGCTATGACCAGCAGCAGGGCGGCTACGACCAGCAGCAGCCCCAGTACGACCAGCAGCCCGGCTACGACCAGTACGGTCAGCCCGCGTACGAGCAGACCGCTTACGCGCAGCCCGGCTACGGCCAGCCCGCCGCGGGCGGCGGTCAGGCGCCGGCCACCATCACGCTGGTCCTCGAGGACGGCAGCAACCGCACCTACGCTCTGCGCCCCGGCTCCAATGTGATCGGCCGCGGCCAGGACGCGCAATTCCGACTCCCGGACACCGGCGTCTCGCGCCGCCACGTCGAGGTGCGGTGGGACGGCCAGAACGCCATGCTCAAGGATCTGAACTCCACCAACGGCACCACTGTCAACGGCCACCCGGTCAGCGACTGGAACCTGGCCGACAACGACCAGATCCGCCTGGGCCACTCCGACATCACGGTCCGCTTCCAGTAGTCAGCAGCCCATAGAATGCGGTCGGGGCCATTCGACGCCCCGGCCGCGTACTGCATCGAAGCGTTGGTGCATGCCGCCGGAACCCCCGGCAGCACAGATTTCACGGGAGGTGAAACGCGAAATGCAGGGAATCGTCCTTCAATTCACCCGTTTCGGGTTCCTGATCCTGTTGTGGCTCTTCGTGTACGCGATCATCCGCTCGATGCGCAACGATCTGTCGTCGGCCGCGGGGCAGCGTCGTCCGTCGGGCGGCGGCGGCTTCCGCGAACGACGTCGCGCCTCCGGCCGCGGTAGCGCCCGCTACCTGGTGGTGACCGCCGGCGCCCTCGCCAACACCCGCATCACGCTCGGCGACCAGCCGGTCCTGATCGGTCGGGCCGACGACTCCACCCTGGTGCTGTCCGACGACTACGCCTCGGAACGCCATGCACGACTCTCCAAGCGCGGCGACGACTGGTACGTGGAGGACCTCGGGTCCACCAACGGCACCTTCCTCGACCGCGGAAAGGTGACCACCGCCGTGCGAGCCCCCCTGAACACGCCTATTCGGATCGGCAAGACCGTGATCGAGCTCCGGTCGTGACCCTCGGCCTGCGCTATATCGCGCAAAGCGACCGCGGCCTGGTCCGGTCCAACAACGAAGACTCCGCCTACGCCGGCGCCCGTCTGCTGGCGCTGGCCGACGGCATGGGCGGTCACGCGGCCGGCGAGGTCGCCAGCCAGCTGGTGATCCAGGCCCTGCGCACCCTCGACGACGACGAGCCCGGCGGCAACCTCCTCGAGGCGCTCGACGCCGCGACCCGGCACGGCAACGAAGCGATCGCCGCGCAGGTGGCACGCAACCCCGAACTCGACGGCATGGGCACCACCCTCACCGCCATCCTGTTCGCCGGCACCAAGATCGGCCTGTGCCACGTCGGCGACTCCCGCGGCTATCTGCTGCGCGACGGCGTCCTCACGCAGATCACCCGCGACGACACCTTTGTCCAGAGCCTCGTCGACGAGGGCCGCATCACGGCCGAGCAGGCGCACACGCACCCGCAGCGATCGCTGATCATGAAGGCCCTCACCGGCCAAGAGGTGGAACCGACCCTCACCATGCGCGAGGCCCGCGCCGGCGACCGCTACCTGCTGTGCAGCGACGGTCTGTCCGACGTGGTGAGCGACGAGACGCTCGCCGAAACCCTGTCGTCGGTGGCCGACCTCCCCCAATGCGCGAACCGCCTCATCGAGCTCGCCCTCCGCAGCGGCGCCCCGGACAACGTCACCGTGGTGCTGGCCGACGTCGTCGACAACGAGTTCGGCGACTCCCGACCGATCCTCGGCGGTGCCGCGAGCGGCGACGATCAGGCCGGCTACACCCCGGACCCGTCGACCGCCGCCGGGCGCGCCGCCGCGCTCCGGCCGCCGCCCACGCCCACGCAGCGTCCGACGATCAACGACGAACCGCCGACCGCCGACCGACACCGCCCGTGGCGACCGGCCCTGCTGCTGATCGGCACGCTTCTCGTGGTGGGCGCCCTGATCACCGCGTTCTTCGTGGTGCGCGCGCAAGCCCTGTCCAACTACTTCGTCACCGCCGACGGCTCGTCGGTGGTGATCCACCGCGGCACCCCCGGCGGCATCCTGTTCCTCGACTTCAACGAGCCGTCCGAGAAGGTGTGCGTCACCAACCTCGATCAGGACAAGCCCGACGTCACCTTCGTCGACGTCGATTCGGCGACGGTCTGCGACCCCATGCGCGTCGCCGACCTCACCGGCGTCGGCCAGACCACCGTCGAGACCATCAGCATCAAGAATCAGCCGCGGGCCGAGATCCACGAGACGGTGCGCACGCTCGAGTTCCTGCCGCTGTGCGTGAGCCCGACGCCCGTCCCGGACCCCAACGACACCTCGCCGGAACCGAACCCGCGCACCTCCGAGCGCCCCACCTCGAGCGCGACCAGTGCGCCGGAGTCCAGCCCGGCCGCCCCGACCGTCGACGACGAAGGTCGCAAGACCTGCCGGGAGCCCCGGTGACCGATACTCCCGCTCCGCACGCGCCCGCCGCGGCACCGGCCGATCGCAGCCGCACCACCGAACTGGTGCTGCTGCTGTGTGCCCTGGTGCTGGTGACGGTCGCGCTGCTGATCGTGGAAGCCGCGCAGGCGCAGGAGATCTCCTGGGCCCTCGCGAAGTACGTCGGGGCCTACGCCGCGCTGTTCGCCGTCGCCCACCTGGTGATCCGACGGTTCGCCCCGTACGCCGATCCCACTCTCCTGCCCGCGGTGGCCGCGCTCAACGGCATGGGCCTGGTCATGATCCATCGCCTCGACCTGGGCACGGCCCGCACCGACGAGCTGATGGAAGCCACCGAGCGCACCTACAACGCCGACCAGCAGCTGCTGTGGGCGGCGGTGGGCATCCTGGCCTTCGCCGCCACCCTGATCCTGCTGCGCGATCACCGCACGCTGGCCCGCTACGCCTACACCCTGGGTCTGGCCGGCCTGATCTTCCTCGCCTTGCCCGCGATCCTGCCCGGGTCGTCGATCAACGGCGCCAAGATCTGGATCAAGACCCCGCTGTTCAACATTCAGCCCGGTGAGTTCTCCAAGATCCTGATCATCATCTTCACCGCCGCGTTCCTGGTGTCCCGCCGCGACCTGTTCACCAATGCGGGCCGCCGGTTCCTCGGCATCGACTTCCCGCGCGCCCGCGACATGGGACCGCTGCTGGCCGCCTGGATCATCGCGCTCGGCGTCCTCGTCTTCGAAACCGACCTGGGCACCTCGCTGCTGATCTTCGCGACCGTGCTGACCATGCTGTACATCGCCACCGAGCGCGTCAGTTGGCTGATGCTCGGCGTCGGACTGTTCGCAGTCGGCGCGATCGTGGCGTACCAGCTGTTCAGCCACCTCCAGGTCCGCATCCAGGTGTGGCTGGACCCGTTCGCGGACTTCTACAACACCGGAAACCAGGTGGCGATGAGCCTGTTCGGGCTGGCCACCGGTGGTCTCTTCGGGACCGGACTGGGTTCGGGTCGTCCCAACATGGTGCCCTTCGCCAACACGGACTTCATCATGAGCGCGTTCGGTGAGGAACTCGGTCTCGTCGGTCTCGGCGCGATCTTCATGCTGTACTTCATCTTCGTGATGCGCGGCCTGCGCACCGCGATCAGCGTCCGCGACAGTTTCGGCAAGCTCCTGGCCGCCGGCCTGTCGGTGACCATCATCGTGCAGCTGTTCGTGGTCTTCGGCGGCGTCTCCAAGCTGATCCCGCTGACCGGCCTCACCTCGCCATTCCTGTCGTACGGCGGCTCGTCGCTGCTGGCCAACTACATCCTGTTGGCCCTGCTGATCCGGATCTCCAACGCCGCCCGCGAACCCGACGTGCCCAAGGCACGCCCCAAGGCGCCGGTCACCGCGCTGCCCACCCAGGTGGTGCGCAAGTGAACCGTCCCATTCAACGGGTGTCGATCGCGGTGATCGTCATCATCGTGCTGTTGCTCGGCAACGCCACCTACGTCCAGGTGTTTCGGGCCGACGCCCTCCGCAACGATCCCCGGAACCTCCGCGTCCTGTTCGACGAGTACTCCCGGCAGCGCGGCATGATCGTCGCCGCCGACGGCACGGTGCTCGCGCGATCGGTGCCCAGCGGCAATCGCTTCAAGTACCAGCGGCAGTACCCGACCAACCCGAACGCATTCGCGCCGGTCACCGGTTTCTACTCGCTGCGCTACGGCGCCGACCGCGGCCTGGAGGCCGCCGAGGGTCCGTTCCTCAGCGGCAGCGACGACCGCCTGTTCACCCAACGCTTCGCCGACATGTTCTCCGGCCGCGATCCGCGCGGCGGCAACGTCGTGACCACCATCGACCCGCGCCTGCAGACGACGGCCTTCGACGCGCTGCGCAGCGGCCAATGCGACGGTGTGTGCCGCGGTGCCGTCGTCGCCCTGGAGCCGGCCACCGGCAAGATCCTGGCGATGGTCTCCACCCCCAGCTACGACCCGAACTCCCTGGCCACACAGGATTTCGCGGCAGCCGAGCGGAGCTGGAACGAGCTGACCGACGAGGACATGCCGTCGCGGATGACCAATCGCGCGATCGACGAGCTGTATCCGCCCGGCTCCACCTTCAAGGTGGTGACCACCGCCACCGGGTTGGCCGCCGGACTCTCGCCGAACACCCGTCTGACGGCCGCGCCCACCTTCCCGCTCCCGGACTCCAGCGCCTCCCTGCCGAACAACAACGGCGAGGCCTGCCCGGGCTCCACCGGCGGCACGGTGAGCCTCACCCAGGCCTTCGAATACTCGTGCAATACCGCGTTCGCGCAGTTGGTGACCGAGAAGCTGCCCGGCAATCCGTTCGACGCCTTCATCGGCACCGCGAAGAAGTTCGGGGTCGGCGAGAACCCGCCGGGCATCCCGATGCACGTCGCCAGTTCCACCGTCGGCGATCTCGGCGACGACAAGGCCGCCCTCGCGCAGTCGTCCATCGGCGAGCGCAGCGTCCGCGTCACGGCCCTGCAGAACGCGGTGATCGCCGCGACGGTGGCCAACGGCGGCATCCGGATGCGGCCGTACCTGGTGGACAAGCTGCAGACGGCCGATCTGCGGACGGTCTCGACCACCACGCCGTCGTCGGTCAATCGACCGATCAGCGCCGAAGAGGCCGACTCCATCGCGGAGATGATGGTGAAGTCCGAACAGCAGACGTACCAGTCGCAGTCGGGTATCGCCTCCAAGACCGGAACCACCGATCCGAACCGAAGCGGAAGCGCGTACGCCTGGTACATCGCCTTCGCTCCCAGCTCGAACTCCCGAATAGCCGTCGCCGTAGTGGTGGAGAACGGAAACCAGGGAGCCGAATCCTATGGCGGCGTGATTGCCGCGCCGATTGGACGCGCAGTGTTGAATGCTTATACGGGAGGTAACTGATGAGCCTGCAGAACGGCACCATCATCGCCGACCGGTACCGATTGGTCCGACTGATCGCCACCGGCGGCATGGGCCAGGTGTGGGAGGCCCTCGACACCCGCCTGGGACGACACGTGGCGGTCAAGGTCCTCAAGGCCGAGTACTCGAACGATCCGACCTTCCTGGCCCGGTTCCGCACCGAGGCGCAGACCACCGCGCGCTTGAACGACCCCGGCATCGCCAACGTCTTCGACTACGGCGAGACCCCGGACCGCAACGGCGGTGATCCGCTCGCGTACCTGGTGATGGAACTGGTCGACGGCGAACCGCTGAACTCGGTGATCACCCGCATGGGCACGCTGTCGCTGGCGCACACCCTGGACATGCTGGAGCAGACCGGCTGGGCGCTGCAGGCCGCACACATCCAGGGCCTGGTGCACCGCGACGTGAAGCCGGGCAACATCCTGATCACGCCCACCGGGCAGGTCAAGATCACCGACTTCGGCATCGCCAAGGCGGTCGACGCCGCACCGGTCACCCAGACCGGCATGGTGATGGGCACTGCCCAGTACATCTCCCCCGAGCAGGCCACCGGCGGCGAAGCGACCGCCGCGTCCGACGTCTACTCGCTCGGCGTGGTGGGCTACGAAGCGCTGACCGGACAACGCCCGTTCGTCGGCGACGGTCCGCTCACCGTGGCGATGAAACACATCCAGGACCCGCCGCCCCCGCTGCCGGACACCGTCCCGGCGCCGGTCCGCGAGCTGATCGCGATCACCCTGGCCAAGGACCCGCAGCAGCGCTATGCGACCGGTGGCGAGTTCGCGGAGGCCGTCGCCGTGGTCCGCAGCGGTCAGCGTCCGCCGGTGCCGCGCGGCGGTGTCGCCGCGGGCACCCGTCCGCCGACGCGTGTCGCGACCGCCCCGGTCGCCGCCCCGACCTCCACGCCGCCTCGGCCGCCCGCGACGTCGCCGGCGCCGATCGTCGACGACAGTTGGAGCACCGGGCACAAGGTGCTGGCCGCCGTCGCCGGTCTGCTGCTGCTGGCCGCGATCGGCTTGATCGGATACTGGCTGGTGGATTCGTCGGGGTCGTCGAACCGGGAGAACACCACCCCGTCGGTCTCCACCCAGACCGAGACCACCGTTCCGGACCGGACGACGACGCTCACGCGCACCACCACGCAGAGCCCCACGCCGACCACCGAGACGTCGGAACCGGACGAGCCCTCGGATACTCCCACCAGCGAGGAACCGGAGCCGACCGCACCGCCGGAGACCACCACGCCGCCCAATCAGCTTCCCGACTGGATCCCGCAGATCCCCGGTATCGGCGGTCGATAGATGGATCCGGAAGAACTGCTCTCCGATCGCTACCAGCTCGGTGAGACGCTGGGCTTCGGCGGCATGTCCGAGGTCCAGTTCGCCCGGGACCTGCTCCTGCACCGGGACGTCGCGATCAAGATCCTGCGACCGGATCTCGCCCGCGACCCGATGTTCTACCTGCGTTTCCGACGCGAGGCGCAGAACGCGGCGAAGCTGAACCATCCGACGATCGTCCAGGTCTTCGACACCGGGGAGGCCGACACCCCCGAGGGTCCACTGCCGTTCATCGTGATGGAGTACGTCGACGGCGAGACGCTGCGCGACATCCTGCGCGCCAACGGTCCGATCGCCGCCCGCCAGGCGATGACCTGGATGGCCGACGTCGCCGCGGCGATGGACTTCTCGCACCGCGCCGGGATCGTGCACCGCGACATGAAGCCGGCCAACGTGATGATCGACCATCACGGCGCCGTGAAGGTCATGGACTTCGGCATCGCCCGCGCGATGGACGACACGTCGGCCACGATGACCCAGACGTCCGCGGTGATGGGCACCGCGCAGTACCTCTCGCCCGAGCAGGCGCGCGGCATCAAGGTGGATCCGCGCAGCGACATCTACTCGATGGGCTGCGTGCTGTTCGAACTGATCACCGGTGAACCTCCGTTCACCGGCGACTCGCCGATCGCCGTCGCCCACCAGCACGTTCACGAGGATCCTCGACGGCCGTCGCAGGTGAACCCGGACGTCGCACCGGAACTGGACTCCGTGGTCATGAAGGCCATGAGCAAGAACCCGGCGAACCGCTACCAGACCTCCGCCGAGTTCCGGTCCGACCTGATCCGGGTGCTGGCCGGCGGCAAGCCGCTCGCGCCGATGCTCCTCGACGACGCCGACGACCTGCTCGACGAGCCCACCCGGGCCGTCGCACCGGTCAGCGGTCGTCGGCGCGCCGATGCTCGCCACGCCCGCGCCACCGAGTACGACGGCGCGCTGCCCCTGCACCGTCGTCGCGGCGCGAAGGCGGCCATCGCCCTGATGCTGGTGCTGGTGCTCGGCATCGGGCTGTTCGCCTGGTCCCCGTGGAACAGCTCGGGCGAGCAGATCGCGGTGCCCGGAGTCACCGGGCTCGCGGCCGACGCCGCGGAAGAGAACCTGGAACAGGCAGGCTTCCGCGTCAAAACGCTGAAGGAGGCCAGCCTGGAGGTGGCCGAAGGCAAGGCCACCCGGACGGCACCCGGCAACTCCGTGCCCACCCGCAAGGGCTCGGAGGTGACGCTGTACATCTCCTCCGGTCCCGAACGGCGCACCATTCCCGACCTGCGGCGCAAGAGCGCCAAGGAAGCCACCGACACGCTGCGCAAGCAGGGCTTCACCGAGGTGAAGACGCAGGAGACCGACTCGACCGCCGCACTCAAGGGCAAGGTGGTCCGAACCACCCCAGCCACCGGCAGCTCGGTCGCGGTCAACAGCACCGTCGTCGTCTTCATCGGCACCGGCCCCAAGGAGGTCTCGGTACCGGACCTCACCGGCCAGACCGAGGCTCAGGCCCGGACCACGCTGGAGCAGATGGGCCTGGAGATGGTCGCCGTAGCCGGCGACTCGGAGCGCCCCGCCGGACAGGTGGTCTCCAGCTCGCCGAACACCGGGCAGACCGTGGATGTCGGCAGCGTGGTGCAGGTGACCATCTCGCGCGGCAACCAGTTCGTGGTGCCCGACCTGCGCGGCAAAACCGTCGAGCAGGCCAAGAGCGCCCTCACCGCAGCGGGCTGGCGCGACGGCACGCTGACCGCGACGCAACGACCCGTCGGCCTCGGATCCGCCAACGACGGCAAGGTGATCTCGCAGTCGCCGGCCGCCGGCACCCCGATGAAGAAGGAAGACTCCGTCTCCGTGGTGATCGGACGATCCAGCCTGCTCCCCGGCTAGACCGCCTCCCTGGCGCTAATTGCCGAGGGCTCCGGCGACCTCTGCCTCGAGGGCGGCGATCGTCCCCTCCGGCACGTCCAGCCCGCAGACCCGCAGCCAGTTCGCCAGCATCCGGTGCCCGCCTTCGGTGAGCACGCTCTCCGGGTGGAACTGCACCCCGTGAATCGGCAGGTCGCGGTGGCGCATGGCCATCACGATGCCGGTCTCGGTGCGGCCGGTCACGGTCAGCTCGTCCGGAATGGTCTCCGGAAGCACCGTCAGCGAGTGGTACCGGGTGGCGACGAACGGATCCGACAGTCCGGCCAGGACTCCCTCGCCATTGTGGGTCACCAGCGACGTCTTGCCGTGCAACAGTTCCGGTGCGCGGTCGACGGTGGCCCCGAAGGCCGCCCCGATCGCCTGATGCCCCAGGCACACGCCCAACAGCGGAGTTCCGGCGGCGGCTGCGATCGGAATAATCGGCATGGTCGCGCCCGCACGCTGCGGCGTGCCCGGTCCCGGGGAGAGCAGGATCCCGTCGTACTCGGCGACGACGGCGTCGAGGTCAGTCAACCGGTCGTCGTCGTTGCGCCAGACGTCGGCGTCGACCCCAAGCTGGCCGAGGTATTGCACCAGGTTGTAGACGAAGCTGTCGTAGTTGTCGATGACGAGAATGCGCACGGTGCAAGGTTAGCGGGTTCCCGCTGGTCGGGTCCGCTGGGTTACCGTAGGAGTATGCCTAAGTCAAAGGTGCGGAAGAAGACCGACTACACGATCAACACGGCGAGCCGCACGCCGGTGAAGGTCAAGGCGGGCCCCTCGGGTGTCCTGTACCAGACCGTCATGTTCGGATTCATGCTCGCCGGCCTCGCCTGGCTGCTTGTGTACTACTTGGCCGCCTCCAGCGCCACCAGCGCGCTCGGCAAGGAAGGCCAGATCCTCCACTGGATGTTCAATCTGGGCTCGTGGAACCTGCTGATCGGCTTCGGTCTGGGTGTCGTCGGCCTGTTGATGACCATGGGATGGCGCTGACCTGCGGAAATATCGTCACAGCGAGAGTGAATGACATGTGTGTAATTCATCCACAGTGTGGAAATCACATGTGCGTAACTTATCCCCATGTGGGTAACTCCTGTGGATAACTCTGTGAACAAGCCTGTGCAGCATTGGGCGACGCCGATCCCCGCCGGCGTCGCGTTGATCGGTGTCGGTGCCGCCTTCGCGGTCGCCGCGGCCGCGTCGTACACCGAGGGCGCGGCGATGATCCTCTTCGCGATCGCCGCCGCCGTGGTGATCGCGTCCGGAGCGGCGGCACTGCTGCGTCGACCGCGGTTGTCGTTGGCGGCCGGACCGCTGCTGACCGTGGGCACGCTCCGCGGTCGGTTCGACCTGGGGCCCGACGACATCGAGTCCATCGAACTGCTCGCGACCCGACGCCTCGCCTTTCGCGCACGCCAGCTGCTGGTGGAGACCACCGAGCATCGCCTGATGGTGTTCGGGCAGTGGGATCTCGGCGTCAATCCGGCGGCGGTGGCCGAGGAACTGGTCGCCGCGGGTTTCGTCGTGAAAGATCGAACCCGCGGCGACGCTGCCGCGCAGGAGCCAGATCTCGACTGATCCGGCGGTTTATGCCGGGCCGGTCACACGCTGAGCGCGGTCACCAGACCGATTCCGGCGCCGAGCGCGATCACGAAAAGGCCGGCGAGGCCGAGCCAGCCGACCTGATTCACCTTCGCCGCCGTGCGTTGCGCGGGTTTCAGCGCCACCGCGGGCAGCCACACCACCGAGAGCGCGCCGAGCGCACCGAACAGCAGACCGCCCAGGTGCGCCCACAGCGAGATGCCCGGGAGGCTCCACGAGATGACGACGTTCAAGCCGATCACCACCAACAGCGAGGTGGTCGGCAGCTTCATGCGGACGACCACCACCAGCAGGGCGCCCATCAAGCCGTAGACCGCGCCGGAGGCGCCTGCGGCGAGGCTCGGCTCGTGCTGCAGGGCGAGCACCGCGGCGCTACCGCCGACCAGACTGGTGAGGTAGATCGTCAGATACCGGGCCGGGCCGAAGAGGCGTTCCAGGTCGCGGCCGATGATGTACAGCGACACCATGTTGACCAGGACGTGGGTCACCGACCAATGCAGGAAACCCGAGGTCAGCAGACGCCAGTACTGGTAGTCGAGGTAGAAGCCGGTCGGCAGCATGCCGTCGGCCATGATCATCGACTGGGTCAGATCAGTGCCGCCGGCCTGCACCAAGCAGGCGAGGAACAGCACCAGGTTGATGCCGATCAGCGCGTAGGTGACGTACGGCGTCGCCGTGCGGCGGTCTTCGGTCTCCACCGGGCTGGCCGTGCCGACGCGGGCTGAACCCGCCTCCTCGGCGATGCAGTCGACGCAATGCTGGCCCACCGGGGCGGGCCGTAGACACTCCGGACAAGCCGACCGCCCGCACCGCGTACACGAGAGCGCGGTGGGGCGGTCGGGATGCCTATAGCAATACTGCTGCACTTCTCAGCTGAGTTCGATGCTCTCGATGACCACGTCGTCCACGGGACGATCGGCGCGATCGGTAGCGGTGGCTCCGATGGCATCGACGACGGCACGCGACGCGGCGTCGGTGACCTCACCGAAGATGCTGTGGCGACGGTTCAGGTGCGGCGTCGGGGCCACGGTGATGAAGAACTGCGAGCCGTTGGTGCCCGGTCCGGCATTGGCCATCGCCAGCAGGTAGGGACGATCGAACTGCAGGTCGGGGTGGAACTCGTCGTCGAACTTGTAGCCGGGGCCGCCGCGACCGGTGCCGGTCGGGTCGCCGCCCTGCAGCATGAAGCCGTCGATCACGCGGTGGAAGATGCTGCCGTCGTAGAACGGGCCGCTGTCACCGCCCTTGGCGTTGGCCGTGGAGTAGTCGCGCGAGCCGTCGGCCAGGCCGACGAAGTTGGCGACCGTCTTGGGCGCATGGTTCGGGAACAGTTCAATGATGATGTCGCCGCGATTGGTGTGCAGGGTCGCGGTCTTCTTCTCTTCGCTCACCCTTTCCATCCAACCACGTCAAGTGGCTCCGGGCCCGGTGACCTGGCACGCTGGAAGCATGTCGATCAAAGCCGCAGGCATTGCCGCGTCCGCCGTTGCCGCCGTCCTGACCGTGATCGTGCTGGCCGCGCGCCGGGCGCGCACCGTGCATCCGCCGGTGGCCGCTGCGCCGCCGCGGATCGAGGACGTGCGCTGAGTATCGCGGGAGAAAGTGGGGCCGACGGCGCCGAGCGGGTAGTTTAGTTTCGTGGCACCCGAAGAGTCTCGCGATTCCGCGGCAGGTCCGACGCCGAGTGCGGCCGGTCCCGCCGGCTTTACGCCTCCTCCCGGTTCTCCCGGACAGACACCACCGCGTCCTCCAGCCCCTGCCGGTTCCCCGGCCGCCGGCGGACCGACCACGTCGAGTCCGACCCCTCCCGCATCACCTGCGCAGAGTTCCTCGAGCGCGCCGCGACCGCCGAACCCGCATCGCAAGCTGCAGCTGCCCCCCCCGGATCCCGCCGCATCCGGTCACGGCCCTCGGCACCGCATCCCCGGTACGCCGCAGCCCGCAGGCCCGTCCCCGGCAGCACAGGCGCCGTCGCAGCAGTCTGCTGCGCCGCAGGCCCCGGCACCGCGGCCGTCGGGACCGTCATCGAGCGCCCCCATGCCGAACACCCCAGCGCCTAACACCCCAGCGCCGGGACCGCGGGCGCCGGGACCTCAAGCACCCGGTTCCCCGCCGTCGGCCCAGCGCGGCCCGGCCGCAGGTGCCCATTCTCCCGCTGGTCAGGCAGCCATCGCTCAGGCGCCGGGTGGTCAGACGCCTCCGGGTGCCGGTCGGCCGTCGAACCCGGCCGGACCCGCCCAGGACGGCGGCCCGCAGCCGGGTCAGTCCCCCCGTTATCCGGTGCAGAGCGGTCCGGTCACGCCGGAGCCCCGACCGAGCACACCGCCCACACCCGAATCCGCACCCCCGCGCGCATACTCGGCACTGCCACCGCAGGGCGCACCCGGACCGCAGAGCACCTCGGTGCTGAATCCGGCCGCACCCGCCGAGAAGACCACGAGCTACTCGGCCGACCGCACCACCGAGCCCGCGAGCAAATCCCCCGATGCTGCAGAAGGGAAGGCGCCCGTGACGCCCCCGGCCTCCACCTCCTCGGCGACGGCTGCCACCGGCAGCAGCGGGAAGCTGAGCGTGTCGGCGATCGTCGGCTTCGTGCTTTCCGGCCTGGGCTTTTTCTTGATCACCGTGCCGTTCGGTATCTGGCTGGGCTACCGCGGCCGTTCGGAGACCGCGGACGACCGTCTCGAGGGCGGACCGTTCGCCCGATGGGCGATCGTCCTGGGCTGGCTGTGGGTGGCGTTCTGGTTGCTGGCCTTGCTGTCGTACCTGTGGATTCTGCTCTGACGTCAGCGTGAACCTGTCCGCGAACCGGGACTAAAGTCCCGTACGATCGATCACATGCTCAGACGCGCACTGGTGATCGCCGTTACTGCTCTCGCGACCATGACCGCGGTGATCGTCGGAAGCGGGGCTCCCGCGACCGCGGCGCCCGGATGCGCCGGTGTTCAGGTGGTCTTCGCACGCGGAACCGCCGAGATGGCACCGCCGATCGGCATCACCGGGCTGTCGTTCAACCAGGCACTCGACGACAGAGTGCACGGGAAGTCCGTTCGCACCTCGGCGGTGAACTATCCCGCGAGCAGTAACTTCTCCGACCGGTTGGGGTTCGCCCACAACGTCGTCGACGGCATCAAGGATGCGCAGCGCCAGATCAAGTCGATCGCTCGCCGCTGCCCGAACACCGACATCGTGCTCGGCGGATATTCGCAGGGTGCGGTGGTCGCCACCTACGCCGTGGCCGACCGCATCAATATCCCCGCCAAGTACTTCCGTTACCGCTCCTACGCACCCGAGCCGCTCGGCGCCGAGTACTCCAAGCACATCTCCGCGGTGGTGCTGTTCGGTACGCCGTCGTCCCATTGGATCCGCCAGGTCGGCGCACCCGGTATGAAGGTCGGCGCGGCCTATCGCGGCAAGACCGTGCGGTATTGCGTCGCCGGCGACAACGTCTGCGACGGCAGCCCCGTCGGCGGACCGACCGCGCAGCACGTCCTGTACTCGGTGAACGGCGACACCATTCGAGCCGCCGACTTTGTGGCCCGCCGCGTCCACTGACCCGGCGGTACTCGCCATCTCCTGCCGCGTGACCTCGCCGCCCGGGCTGTTTGTCGCATAAGGTCGACCACATGGTTATGGCTGATCGTGAAGGTGTGAAGACCGCGTCGAAGCCGATTGCGGCACTGACGGTGATCGGCATGGCCGACACCATGCTCAACGGGCTGGCGCGCGTGCCGTTCCAGAAGCCGCTGAGCGGCCCGGGCGGCGTTCTCGACAACATCGGTCAGGCGGTGACCCGCCAGACCATCCGATCGTTCCTCGGCTACTCGGTGAGTCTGCCGATCGAGGAGTTCCGGTCGATGGAGAAGATCCTCGACAACATCTGCAAGACGATCCTTCCCCCGATCGTCGGCGCGGCCGGTGGCGTCGAGATCGAGGCCGGCGTCGTCGGCGGCCAGGAAGGCTTCTGGTGCCGGGAGAAGCCGGCCGTCGCCGCGCACGAGGACCCGCCCAAGGCGCACGACAAGACCATCCTGTACCTGCACGGCGGTGGCTACTTCGGTACCACGCCGTCGATGTACACGGCGTTCGCTGCCGCCCTCGTTCGACTGTCCGGCTGCCAGATCTTCATCCCCGACTACCGGATGTCGCCGGAGTTCCCGTTCCCGGCGGCCCTGCACGACGCCGCCGACGCCTACCGCGGCCTCCTCGAGATGGGCATCGGTGCCGACGACATCATCGTGGCCGGTGACTCGGGCGGCGGCGGACTGTCGACGTCACTAATCGTGTACCTGCAGGAGCAGGGCCTCCAGAAGCCCGCCGGTCTCGCACTCTTCTCCCCCGAGGTGGACCTGGACCTCAACCAGGAATCGGTGATAGAGAACTCGCAATCGGACGTGCTCCCGTGGAACATCCCGGTGACCGCCTACCTGCGCGGCATCCAGCCGAACGACGGCCGTGTCTCGGTGGTGTACACCCAGCCGAAACCCGAGTGGTTCCCGCCCACCTTCGTCGCGTGGGGCGACAAGGAGATGTTCCGCGACGGGATCCGCGAGTTCTGCGACAAACTTCGCGACGGCGGCGTCCGCCTGCGAGCGATGGAGCAGCCGGGCATGTTCCACGTCTTCCCGATCCTGATGCCGTGGGCGGAGGCCTCGAAGGACGTGTTCCGCGCCATCGCCGAGCTCGCCGAATCGGAAGGCGTGACCCACAACTACGCGAACACCCCGGACGGGCTCCAGGACTTCAACGGACCAACCGACTCCACTCCTCCACCCGTCGCCCCGGTTGCCTCCGTGGCCTCCGTCGCTTCTGCTACGGATGAGCCGGAGAGCGATCAGCCCGGCCTCGTCGGCCTGTCCTGACTCCCTCCGGCCCGGCTCGACCCGGCCGTCGGTAGAACAACGGCGTCCTGGCGTCCACCAATGCGTATATGCCATCGGTGGGCGTCAGGACGCCGTTGTTTTACCAACCGTCGAGAATCGCGATCCTCTGGGTGTCTGCGGCAGAGGAAAAACCCGGCAAGCGAACGGGCGCTTACCGGGTCTGACGGGAATCTCTCTTTGTGGAGCCTAGGAGATTCGAACTCCTGACATCTGCCTTGCAAAGGCAGCGCTCTACCAACTGAGCTAAGGCCCCGTACCGGCCGGGGCCGGTGGGTCAAGGTGGTGGGCCTAGGAGGACTTGAACCTCCGACCTCTTCGTTATCAGCGAAGCGCTCTAACCGCCTGAGCTATAGGCCCTTGAACCGAAATGGAACATTACCCGACGGATCTTGATCAACCAAAACGGCTGGTCAGCGACGTAAATCCGCGTGCTACCGGGGTCAGTCCAAATCAGCCAAAGTGATCTCGAATCCACCGACGACGTCGGCGCAGACGTTGTAGACGTAGGCCAGGATGGTCGCCAGCGCGGTCATCACGATCGCGGCGAACACACCGAACAGCGCCGAGAAGCCGAAGACCTGCCCGGAGGAGATCAGGTTGGCGCTGTCGCTGGTGCCGTCAGCGCTCACCAGGGTGCCGAACGAGCTGTTGATCTGATCCCAGATCCCCATGCCCGACAGCACGCCGTAGAGCACGGCGATCGCGATCATCCAGATCAGGAAGCCGGCCACGGCGAGCACGCCGGTCACCTTGAAGATCGACCACGGATCCACGCGCCGCACCTGCACCGCCGCGCGCATCGGGGTGCCGATGGTGGCAGCGGCCGAGATCCGGCGCACCGAGGCGCGGTCGACGGCGTCGCTCTTGCCCGCCTCGCCGGCCGGTTCGCGTCGTGCAGGCTCGTTGACCGCCGGACCCGCGGGGGCCGACTTCTTCGGACCTGCCGCGGGCGGCACCGGAGCGGCCGCTGCCGGACCGGTGGCACCCGTCGCCGTCGGTGTCTTCGGGCCCGGTGGCTTCGGACCTTGCGGACCGCCCTGCGGCGGCCTCGGAGGCTCCGGCTGGGGCCGCGACGGCCCCGCCGGCGGGCGGCTGCGGGCGGCGGCCGGAACAGCCGTCGTCGGGGCTCCGGGGCCTCCTCCGGCTGCTGCGCGGGCACGGCGCGCGTCGGCGTGCTCGACGGCGAACCCTCGCCGGGAGCGTTGGTGCGCGGCGGCGGGCCGAGCGGTGCCGACGACTGTCCGGGTCCCGCTGCTGCGGCCTTGGCGACGTCGCCGGCCGTCAAACCGGTCGCGGCGGTCGTCTCCCCGCGCTTCCACGGCGGCGGCACGGCACCGCGCTCGGAAGCGGAGTCCTCGGGCTGATTGCCTTTGGTCACAAACCTGTCCTCACTGCTGGGTTGGTGACAACCCTACGACTCATCGAGCGATTACTGCGGTTCCGCCGCGGGCTCGTCGTCCGGCTCGTCGGCATTGCGCGCGATCGCCAGCAGACTGTCGCCGTCGCCCAGATTCATCAGGCGCACGCCCTTGGTCTGACGTCCGGCCTTGCGCACCTGCTTGGCCATCGTGCGGATCACGCCGCCACCGGAGGTGATCGCATACACCTCGCTGTCGAGGTCGACGATGATGGCGCCGACCAGTTCGCCGCGCTTCGGGTCGTACTGAATGGTCAGCACGCCCTTGCCGCCGCGACCCTGCGCCGTGTACTCGGCGATCTCGGTGCGCTTCGCGTAGCCGCCGGAGGTGGCGACCAGCAGGAACGTGTCGTCCTGCACCACGTTCAGCGACAGCAGTTCGTCGTCGTCGTTGAACCGCATGCCCTGCACGCCGGAGGTCTGACGACCCATCGGACGCAGCGTCTCGTCGTCGGCGTGGAACCGGATCGACTGGCCCTTCTTGGAGACCAGCAGCAGATCGTCGTCGGCCGCGCACAGCTGCGCGCCGACCAGTTCGTCGTCGCCGCGGAGGTTGATCGCCGCGATGCCGCCGGCACGGTTGGAGTCGAAGGCCTCCAGCGCCGACTTCTTGACCAGACCGTTGCGGGTGGCCAGCACCAGGTACGGGGCATCGGTGTAGCCGCTGATGCGGATCACCTGCGCGATGCGCTCCTCCGGCTGGAAGGCCAGCAGGTTCGCCACGTGCTGACCGCGGGCGGTGCGGTTGGCCTCGGGCAGCTCGTACGCCTTGGCCCGGTAGACGCGACCCTTGGTGGTGAAGAACAGCAGCCAGTCGTGGGTGCTGGTGACGAAGAAGTGGGCGACGATGTCGTCCTGCTTCAGACCCGCGCCCTGCACACCCTTGCCGCCGCGCTTCTGGCTGCGGTACAGGTCGGTCTTGGTGCGCTTGGCGTAGCCGGTCTCGGTGATCGTGACGACGACGTCCTCGCGCGCGATCAGATCCTCGTCGGCAACGTCGCCTTCGGCGGCGATGATCTTGGTGCGGCGCTCATCGCCGTACTTGTCGACCACTTCCTTGAGCTCATCGCGCACGATGGAACGCTGACGCTCCGGGCTCGCCAGGATGTCCTTCAGGTCGGCGATCTCGCGCTCGATCTCGGCGAGCTCGTCGATGATCTTCTGGCGTTCCAGGGCCGACAGGCGACGCAGCTGCATCGCGAGGATCGCGTCAGCCTGGATCTCGTCGATGTCGAGCAGGTCCATCAGGCCCGAGCGCGCGGCGTCGGTGTTGGCCGACGCACGGATCAGCGCGATGACCTCGTCGAGGGCGTCCAACGCCTTCACCAGACCGCGCAGGATGTGCGCGCGCTCCTCCGCCTTGCGCAGCCGGTATCGGGTGCGACGCACGATGACGTCGATCTGGTGGGCGACGTAGAAGCGGATCATCTGATCCAGGCGCAGCGTGCGCGGCACGCCGTCGACGATCGACAGCATGTTGGCGCCGAAGTTCGTCTGCAGCTGGGTGTGCTTGTAGAGGTTGTTGAGCACCACGCGAGCGACGGCGTCGCGGCGCAGGGTGATCGCGATCTTCAGGCCGGCGCGATCGGACGACAGGTCGTCGATCTTGCTGATGCCCTTGAGGCGGCCGTCGTTGATCTGCTCGCCGATGTTGTGGATCAGGTTGTCGATGTTCACCTGATACGGCAGCTCGGTGACGATCAGCTGCGTGCCACCGGTCTTGGTCTCTTCGATGTCGACGACGCTGCGCATGCGGATGCTGCCGCGACCGGTGGTGTAGGCGTCCTTGATGCCCTGACCGCCGACGATCAAACCCGCGGTCGGGAAGTCCGGCCCCTTGACCGCGGCCATGCAGGCCTCGAGGGTGGTTTCCTCATCCGCATCCGGATTCTCCAACGCCCAGAACACCGCGTCGGCCACCTCGTTGAGGTTGTGCGGCGGAATGTTGGTGGCCATACCGACGGCGATACCGCCGGAACCGTTGATCAGCAGGTTGGGGATGCGCGACGGCAGCACCGTCGGCTCCTCGGTCTTGCCGTCGTAGTTGGGCGTGAAGTCGACGGTCTCCTCGGTGATGTCGCGCAGCATCTCCATGGCCAGCGGCGTCAGCCGAGCCTCGGTGTAGCGCATGGCGGCGGCGCCGTCGTTGCCGCGCGAGCCGAAGTTGCCCTGCCCGTCGATCAGCGGATAGCGCAGCGACCAGGGCTGAGCCAGACGCACCAGGGCGTCGTAGATCGAGCTGTCGCCGTGCGGGTGGTAGTTGCCCATGGTCTCCGAGACCGGGCGGGCCGACTTCACGTAACCGCGATCGGGGCGGAAACCGGCGTCGAAGGACGCGTACAGGAGACGACGATGCACGGGCTTGAGGCCGTCGCGCACCTCGGGCAGCGCACGGCCCACGATCACGCTCATCGCGTAGTCGATGTAGCTGCTCTGCATCTCCTGCCCGAGATCGACGGGCTCGATGCGGTCGTGGGTGACCGCCGCTGCGTCGTCCGGGACGTTGGTGTCGTCGCTCATGGGTTCACTTTCTGGTTTCGGCGGGCCGAACCGGCGGAGGCGAGGCGGTGCTCGACCTGCAACTCAGGTTCCGACGGGTTCGACCGGCGCGAGGATGGTGAGGGAGTCGCGAGGTGTCTCAGACGTCCAGGAAACGGACGTCCTTGGCGTTGCGAGCGATGAAGCCGCGACGTGCGGCGACGTCCTCGCCCATCAGGATGGAGAACAGTTCGTCGGCGGCGGCCGCGTCGTCGAGGGTGACCTGCTTGAGCACGCGGACCTCGGGATCCATGGTGGTCTCCCACAGCTCGCTGGCGTTCATCTCGCCCAGACCCTTGTAGCGCTGGATGCCGTCGTCCATGTTGATCTTCTTGCCTGCAGCCTTGCCGGCCTCGAGCAGGGCGTCCCGCTCGCGGTCGCTGTAGGCGAAGTCCGGGGCGGCACCCTTCTGCCACTTCAGCTTGTACAGCGGCGGCTGCGCCAGGAAGACGTGACCGTGTTCGATGAGCGGCCGCATGAAGCGGAACAGCAGGGTGAGCAGCAGCGTCGCGATGTGCTGGCCGTCGACGTCGGCGTCGGCCATCAGCACGATCTTGTGGTACCGCAGCTTGGCGATGTCGAACTCGTCGTGGATGCCGGTACCGAAGGCGGTGATGATCGACTGCACTTCGGCGTTCTTCAGCACGCGGTCGATGCGAGCCTTCTCGACGTTGATGATCTTGCCGCGCAGCGGGAGGATCGCCTGGTACATGGAGTCTCGGCCGGACTTGGCGCTGCCGCCTGCCGAGTCGCCCTCCACGATGTAGACCTCGCACTTGGTGGGGTCGTTGCTGCGGCAGTCGGCGAGCTTGCCGGGCAGACCGCCGATGTCGGTGGCGGTCTTGCGGCGGACCAGTTCGCGGGCACGACGGGCCGCCATCCGGGCCTGCGCCGAGTCGGCGGCCTTGCGGATGATGATCTTGGCTTCGGCCGGGTTGGCCTCGAACCAGTGGCCGAGATGCTCATTGCAGGCCTTCTGGACGAAGCCCTTGACCTCGGTGTTGCCGAGCTTGGTCTTGGTCTGACCCTCGAACTGGGGATCGCCGACCTTCACCGAGATCACCGCGGCGAGACCCTCGCGGATGTCGTCACCGGTGAGCTTGCCGTCCTTCTCCTTGATCAGCTTCTTGTCCAGCGCATACTTGTTGACCGTGCTGGTCAGCGCGGCGCGGAAGCCTTCTTCGTGGGTACCGCCCTCGATCGTGTTGATCGTGTTGGCAAAGGTGTGCACCGACTCGGAGTAGCCGGCATTCCACTGCATGGCGATCTCCACCTCGTGGCCTTCACCCTTGGCGCCGAAGCCCACGATGGTGCTGTGGATGGCGGTCTTGGTGCGGTTGAGGTGGCGGATGTAGTCGACCAGGCCGTCCGGGTAGTGGTAGGTCCGGGACTTCACCTTGGCGATGGCCGAGGCCTTCTCCTCCGACGACTTGATGCTGGCGTCGTCCTCTTCGGCCTCGGCGTCGTTGTCGGTGACCCGCTCATCGGTGAGGGTCATCGTCAGGCCCTTGTTGAGGAAGGCCATCTCCTGCAGACGACGGGCGACCGTCTCGGCGTGGAAGTCGGTGGTCTCGAAGATCTCCGGGTCCGGCCAGAACCGCACGGTGGTGCCGGTCTTGGTGCTGGCACCGACCTCGGTGAGGGGTCCCGGCTTGGCGTAGTCGTAGGTCTGCTGCCAGAGGCCGCCGTTGCGCGCGATCTCCAGCTCCACCTTGGTCGAGAGGGCGTTGACCACCGAGATACCGACGCCGTGCAGGCCGCCGGACACCGCGTAGGAGTCGGAGTCGAACTTTCCGCCCGCGTGCAGCTGGGTCATGATGACCTCCACTGCCGGCACGCCGGTCGCGTGCATGCCGACGGGCATGCCTCGACCGTCGTCGACCACCTCGACACCACCGTCGGCGGTGAGCGTCACGTCCACGCGCGTCGCGTGACCTGCCATCGCCTCGTCCACCGAGTTGTCGACGACTTCCCAGATCAGGTGGTGCAGACCCCGCTCACCGGTGGAACCGATGTACATACCGGGTCGTTTGCGGACGGCTTCGAGGCCCTCCAGGATGCTGATGGAGTCGGCGCCGTAATCGCCGGGGTTGCTCTTGCCAGTCTTCTTCGACTCGGATTTGCTGGTGTCGGCCACGGGACGCGTCCGCTCCTTCTCGTTGAGAACACTTGGAGCCAGTGTACTTCGTAGGCGTGCAGAACGTTGCTTCGCCACGTCCTCACGTCGCCGTAGATCGGCGAATCTCGGTCAACATGGGTCCGATTGTGTTCAGCCGAGTTCTATCGCGTCTCGACGCGCGCAGCGACGCGAAACGGATTTCCCGCGACCAGCGGGTTACCCGTAGGTGTCGCGGGGTCCTCGACCGGACACATGCAGCGGTCCCTTGCGCCACGACGGCGCCGCGGGTCCGGTGATCCGCAGGCTCTTGACCACACCGTGGCCGACGGCCGCGGCGATGCTGGCCAGGATCTGCGACTGCATGTAGCGGAGCTGGGTGGCCCATGCGGTCGACTCGGCGCGCACGTGCAGCACGCCGTCGGTGAGCGAGGTGGGTTCGGCGTGCGCGGCGATGTCCGCGCCGACCACCGCGGCCCAGGAACCGAAGACCGTGCCCTCGTTGATCTTCGACGACCAGCCCCGCGCTTGCGCCACCGCGCCGGTCAGACTGCCCAGCGTCTGCGGATCACGACTGTCCGGACCTGCGCCCGACCAGCGACGACGCTTACGATCCCGCCCACCGGTGCTACCGGAGCGAATCGGCCCGCTGCGTCCGCGGCCCACCTGTTTGCCCGCGGCCTGCGCCTCCGCACGCGCCTGCTCCAGCGCGCGCCGCGCCACCTCGTAGCCCGATGAGCGTTCGGCCTGATCGTCGTTCATCCCGCCTCCTCGCTTGCCCGCTCGTCGCCGATGATCGCCGAGCGACGCCCTGCATCGTCCTCCACGACACCGACAGAGATGCGACGTCCGGACAGCACCTGCGGGATGTCGGCGCCGACCGCGGCGGTGATCAGCAGCTGCTCCGCGTCGGCGGTGAACTCGGCCAGCTTCTCCCGTCGGGCGACGTCGAGTTCGGCGAAGACGTCGTCGAGCATGATCACCGGCTCCACTCCGTCGGCCCGCAGAATTTCGACGCACGCCAAGCGCAGTGCGAGCGCCATGGACCACGACTCCCCGTGGCTGGCGAACCCCTTGGCCGGCTCCTCGCCCAGGTGCAGGTAGAGGTCGTCGCGGTGCGGACCGATCAGGCAGACGCCCCGATCGATCTCTCGGCTACGCACCTCGCGGAGTCGATCGCCGAGGATCTCCCGGATGTCGGCCACCGTCTCCGCCCCGCCCGCGATCTCGTCCAAGTCCGGACCGGCCGCCGAGCGGTACGCGATGCCGGCCCGACGCGAATGCGGTGCGATCGACGCGTACGCCTGCTCCACCAGCGGATTCAGTGCGCGCACCACCGCCAACCGATCGGCGGTGACCTCCGCACCGAACTGCGCCAACTGCTCGTCCCACACGTCGAGCGTGCTCATCACCGAATCCGCCTCGGCCGAGGACCGACGCATCGCCGAGCCCGCGGTCTTGAGCAGCGCCGAGCGTTGCCGCAGCACCCGTTCGTAATCGGTGCGCGCCGCGGCCGCGATGGGTCGCAGCTGCACGGTGATCTCGTCGACGAAACGTCGTCGCTCCCCCGGCTCGCCGCGCACCAGAGCCAAGTCTTCCGGCGCGAACAGCACCGTGCGCAAGACACCGAGGACATCACGCGTGCGACGCACCGGTGCGGTGTTCAGGGTGGCCTTGTTGGCGCCCTTCTCCCGGATCGTCAGTTCGACGGTGAGCTCCCGGCCGTCGTTCTCGACGGTGGTCCGAATGCGCGCCGCCGCCGCCCCGGTCCGCACCAGCGGAGCATCCGAGGACACCCGGTGCGAGCGGAGCGTCGCGACGTAGAAGAGCGATTCGAGCAAGTTGGTCTTGCCGAAACCGTTGCGCCCCACCAGGATCGTGGGTTCTGGACGCAGCTCGAGATGCACCGTGTCCCACGACCGGTAGTCGGTCAGCGCGAGATCGCGGACGAACAAGAGGAGATCAGCCCGGCAGGCGCACCGGCATCAGCAGGTAGCTGAAGTCGCTCGCCGGTGCCAGGTAGGCGCCGCTCTCGTCGGCCACCGGCTCGTCCTCCGAACCCGGGCGCAGCACCGCCGGACGGATCGCCGCACGACGCTCACCGGAGCCGTCGGGCTCGGGGTTGGTGAAGCCGAACTGCACCGTCTTGGCACCGATCGCGGCCAGGCCGTCGAGCAGGTAGGTCGGGTTGAAGGCGATCAGGATGGGATCACCGTAGAACTGCACGTCGACCGACTCCTCGGCCTTGCCGGCCTCGTCGCCGCCGGCGGTCAGCAGCACCGAGTCGTTGGAGAAGTCCATGCGGATCTGGGCGCCGCGCTCGGCGACCAGCGAGACGCGCTTGATCGCTTCGATCAGCGCCGCGCTCTCGATCGAGGCCACCGAGGTGTGGCTGGCCGGGAAGAGCTGGCGGAACTTGGGGAACTCGGCGTCGAGCAGCCGGGTGGTGGTCTTCTTCGCGTTGCTCGTGATGCCGAGGATGCCCTCGGCGCCGATCGCGGTGCTCGACCCGAAGGCGAGGGCCACCGAGCCGGCGTGGTCCGCGCCGGCGGACTTGGCCGCGTCGGAGAGCGTCTTGGCCGGGACCAGGGCGGCGCCGGTGGCGCCGGCGTCCCGCGGGTGCCATTCGAGCTCGCGGACCGCGAGACGGAAACGGTCGGTGGCGGCCAGCACCACGCGGTCGCCGTCGATCTCCATGCGGACGCCGGTCAGCATCGGCAGGGTGTCGTCCCGGCCGGCCGCGACGGCCACCTGCGAGACGGCCTCGGCGAAGAGATCACCGGACACGGTGCCGGTCTCTTCGGGCACGTCGGGAAGTTCGGGGTAGTCCTCGACCGGCATGGTCGGCAGCGAGAACTTGGAGCTGCCGCAGGCGATCGCGACGCGGGCGCCGTCGATCGTCACGTCGACCGGCTTGTTCGGCAGTGCCTTGGTGATCTCGGCGAGCAGGCGACCGGAGACCAGCGCGGTACCGATCTCGGCGACCTCCGCGGAGATCACCTCGGAGGCGGAGACCTCGTAGTCGAATCCGGAGACGCGCAGACCGTCCTCGCCGGCGGTCAGGACCACGCAGCCGAGCACCGGGACCGGGGGACGGGACGGCAGGCTGCGGGCAACCCAGGTGACGGCATCGGCGAACTCGTCGCGCACGACACGGAACTTCATCTGCTCTGATTGCCCTTCTCGACGAACCGACCGCGAGCGAACTCGGGTCAGGCGACGGGTGGTCGCCGAATCCCACTGTAGAGCCCGGCGGACGGATCTTGTGACTCAGATCGGGAAGCGACTTGGCCGACCCTGGCGTGTCGCGAGCCGAGTGGCGTTGTGGGTGTGTATCCCCAAGCTTGTTTTAAAAAGAAGATCTTTAGAGACAAAATACTTGTAGTAATAAGTCCTGTGGAACCTGTGGAAATCAGCTGTCGATGCAGGTGAACACACATTTTCTGATGTGGACCGTCAGTGGACGACGGCGGTGGACAACTCCCGATGCCTGTGGAAGACCCTGTGTATCCCCAGCCGTCCAGATGCGGTCCACAGGTTCGGGGGCAGTTGTCCGCAGGCTTTCCACAGGCCGTGGGAGAACTGCGACCTGGGATTTCGCCGACTGCGGCCGCACGCGCCGATGGGCGCGGCGGCCGCAGTCACGACGAATCACAACCCTGCAGGAGTACTTGAGACTCAGCTGCGAGTCTTCTGCTTGATACGAGCAGTGAGCTGCTGAACGTCGTTGTAAACGTCCTGGTCGGAGCCGATCGTGTTGCGGATCTTCCGATCGGCGTGGATCACGGTCGAGTGATCGCGGTTGAACGCCTCACCGATCTGCGGCAGGGAGAGGTCGGTGAGTTCGCGGCACAGGTACATGGAGATGTGCCGGTAGCCCACGAGCGGCCGACTCTTACTGGTGCCGATCAGATCGTCGACGCTGATGCCGTAGTAGTCCGCCGCGATCGCGATGATTCCGGCCGCACTGATGTCGGTCACGCCCGACTCCGGGATGAACTGCTTGAGCACCATCTCGGCCAGCGACAGATCCAGGGCGGTGTTCTGCAGCGAGGAGAACGCGGTGACGCGGATCAGGGCGCCTTCGAGCTCGCGGATGTTCCGTTCCACGCGGGAAGCGATGAGCTCGAGCACCTCATCCGGCACGTCGAGCTGGTCGCTGAGCGCCTTCTTCCGCAGGATCGCGATGCGGGTCTCCAGGTCGGGCGGCTGGACATCGGTGATCAGGCCCCACTCGAAGCGGGTCCGCAGCCGATCCTCCAGCGTTGCGAGCTTGCTCGGCGGACGGTCCGAGGAGATGACGATCTGCTTGTTCGAATTGTGCAGCGTGTTGAAGGTATGGAAGAACTCCTCCTGGATACCTTCCTTGCCCTCGAGGAACTGGATGTCGTCGACCAGCAGCATGTCCACTTCGCGGTAGCGCGTCTTGAACGCCTGCTGACGGTCGTCACGCAGCGAGTTGATGAAGTCGTTGGTGAACTCCTCGGTGGAGACGTACTTGACGCGCATGCCCGGGAACAGTCGTTGCGCGTAGTGGCCCGCGGCGTGCAGCAGGTGGGTCTTCCCCAGTCCCGACTCGCCCCAGATGAACAGCGGGTTGTAGGCGCGAGCAGGGGCTTCGGCCACGGCGACGGCCGAAGCGTGGGCGAACCGGTTCGACGCGCCGATGACGAACGTGTCGAAGGTGTACTTCGGGTGCAGCGTGACCGTGCTGTCGGAGGGCGCGGTGGTGTCGCGATCCTCGAAGTAGGCGGCCCAGTCGCGGGTGCCGCCGGAATCCTGCGTCGGCACGGCGCGCACGGGGGCCTCCGGCTCGGGAGCCGCCGGCGCTGCAGGTCGGGCGGTCGCGGCACCGGTATCGACGGCGGGCTCGACGACCAGGGGGGCGGCGGGCGGCTCGTCCTGGTGTTCGGCGATGCGGACCGCCACTTCCACCGGCTGCCCGAGGTGACGGCTCAGCGAATCGCTGATGGTGTCGCGCAGGTTTCGCTCGATCTGTTCCTGGATCAGTGCATTCGGTGCGGTGAGCAGTGCGAATCCGGAGGTGAAGGTCAACGGTCGGACGTTCGAGAGCCACGCTTTCTGCATGCGGCTCAGCGGCTGGGTGTCCGGTGCGAGGTCGTTGTGCAGTTCGTCGACCACGCGACTCCAGATCGCGCTGAACGAGCCATGTTCGTCGGCCACCGATGTCCTCCTAGATGTTTGAGCTTCGACGTGGATCGTCGCCTCGATCGAGAGGGACATCCACAACGCACTTCCACAGGGCGTCGACAACCGCTGGGTCCGAAACCTGCACCTGCCGACGAACTGTCCACAATGTTATCCACAAGTGTGGAACTCGGGTGACACGATTTCCACAGGCGACGGGAGCGATTGTGTCGTCTGCCGGGTGAAGCGAGCAGAATAGCCGACGCGACGGTGCTCGTTTGATTTGGACACGCACCCTGAGTAGTCTCGACTGGTCGCCCGAGCATGGGCTGAATCGAACCTGGCCGGGCCGGGTTCGGCGCGGTCTGCGCCGCTGGAACCATGCGGGCCGTAGACCACAGTTGTAACGAGACCGAGGAGTTCCCATGGCTAAGGGGAAGCGCACTTTCCAGCCCAACAACCGTCGTCGTGCCCGTGTGCACGGCTTCCGTCTGCGTATGCGGACGCGCGCCGGCCGCGCCATCGTCACCGGCCGTCGTCGCAAGGGCCGCGCCAAGCTCACCGCCTGAGCTGGTCGAGAGTCGGGTCGACCCCTCCGGTGTCTGCTGACTCAACGCGACTGCAGCGCAGTTCCGATTTCACCCGCACACTCGATAAGGGCGTGCGGGTTTCGGCGCGTGATCTGACGATCAACGTACTCCCGCTGCCGGCCCGCTGGCCCGACTCCACCGATGCTCGCAGCGACGTGGCCGTCTTCGGCGGACCGCGGCTCGGGCTCATCGTCTCCAAGAAGGTCGGCAACGCGGTGACGCGGCATGCGGTGGCTCGACGCCTCCGGCACGCGTTCGCGCAGTCGCGGAGCGCACTGGGCTCCTCCGAGGCCTACGTGGTGGTTCGCGCGCGCCCGAGCGCAGCAGCGTGCTCCTCGACAGACTTCGAACGCCAGCTCCGGCGCGGTTTCGAGCATCGCAAGGTGGCGACCGCGGTCGCGGCGGCCGAATCGGTGCACTGATGACGTCCTTCGGCGCGAAGCTCTACGCCTTTCCGCGACAAGCGCTCATCTTCGTCATCGAGCTGTACCGCACGTGGGTCTCCCCGATGCGGATGCCGACCTGCCGATTCGAGCCGACCTGCAGCACCTACGCCGTTGAAGCCCTGCAGAAGCGCGGTTTCGTGTACGGCTCGCTGCTGTCGATCTGGCGACTTCTCAAATGTGGACCGTGGCACAAGCCCGGTTACGACCCGGTACCCGAACGACGCCCACGCCGTCGTGACCGGGATGCCCAGACTTCCCATACCAATGGCTCCACCTCAGACGGTGGGCAAGCTATGTCAGATAGGGGTCAGTGAGCCGTGCTCAACTTCATCTACTACCCGGTGTCCTGGATCATGTGGGTCTGGCACTGGGTGTTCGACAAGCTCACCCCAGACAGCCCCGGGTGGTCGGGCCTCGCGTGGGCGCTCTCGGTGGTCTTCCTGGTCTTCACCCTGCGCGCCATCCTGTACAAGCCCTTCGTCAAGCAGATTCGCACGACGAAGAAGATGCAGGAAATCAATCCTCAGATGCAGGCGATCCGCAAGAAGTACAAAAACGATCGCGTGAAGATGACCGAGGAGATGCAGAAGCTCCAGAAGGAGCACGGCTTCAACCCGCTCCTCGGCTGCCTGCCGATGCTCCTGCAGATCCCGGTGTTCATCGGTCTGTTCCACGTGCTGCGCTCGTTCAACCGGATGGGCACCGGCATGGGCCAGGAAGGCCTGAGCGCGGAGGCCACCCGCTCGCTGGGCAACTACGCCTTCAGCCCGGAGCAGGTGGAGAACTTCCTCGACTCGCGGCTGTTCGGCGTGCCGCTGTCGTCGTTCATCACCCAGCCCACCACTGAGTTCGCCGCGTTCCTGCAGCCCGGTGCACCCCTGGACTTCACCCGCTGGCAGATCGCCGCGGTGGTGGTGCCGCTGATGATCGTCGCCTCGTTCGCCACGCACATGAACTCACGCGCTTCGGTCGCCCGCCAGACTCCGGAAGCCCTGGAGAACCCGCAGACCCGCATCATGAACCGGCTGTCGCTGTGGATCTTCCCGCTCGGCATTCTCGTCACCGGTCCGTTCTTCCCCGTCGCCATCCTGCTCTACTGGGTGGCGAACAATGGGTGGACCTACGTGCAGCAGCACATCGTGTTCGGACGCATCGCGAAGGAAGAAGACCACGCGAAGGCGATCCGCGAGGAGAAGCGTCGCGCCTCCGCTCCCCGACCGGGCGAGCGTCCCCTGCCGGGCAACTTCGCCCCGGGCAAGGCCATGGATCGCGGCTACCTGGCCCTCGCGGAAGGCCGCGTCGGCGACGCCATCGGCGAGTTCCGCAAGGTGACCCGCTACGGCCAGCGCAACACCGAATGGGCCTACAAGGGCCGCAACGGTCTGGTGCAGGCCGCCGACGAACTGGTGCGCCTGTCCGACGACGCGGAGCTTCGTGCGTCCCTGGCCTTCCAGTGGACCGACGCCGCTCGTAAGGAAGCCACCGCTGAGGACGCCGAGATGGGCGCTCTCGATGCCTACCTGACCCTGCGTCGCCAGCAGCTTCTCGCTTGGCTGAACGACGGACACGATGCCCGTCTGAACACCGTGATGCGGGAGGACAACGGCATTCTGACCGCGTACGAAGAGTCGTGGGAGAAGGCGAACGAGAACGCACCGGTGCCCGAGCTGAGTCGGGACCGGAAGGCCGACTGGGCGCGCATGGTGTCGATCGCGATGTTCCGCGCGGGCAAGTACGACGACGCTCGCATCTACGCCCGCCAGGCCGCGGCGATCTACGACCGGATCATCGAGCAGGCCGAAGCGGCCGGCCCCGAGGCGCAGGTGGATGTGGCCGGCTACAAGCGGGAACTGGCGCAGGTGAAGCTGATCGCCGCCGCCCCGTCGGATGGCACGTGGAAGCAGGCCTCGGTGCCCGCCGCGGAGAAGAACACCCGGGAACTGGAAGGCCGCGAAGGCGTCTCGCTGCTGGGTGAGTCGGCCGGGGTCGACCCCGAGCACGTGGCGGCCGCGCAGGCCTGGCACGAGGCAGCCGTCGCCGCGCACGGCAAGAAGGTCGGCGGTTCGGGCGCGATTTCGGACACTGCGTCGGCGCTGAGCGACTCGGTGCTGAAGCCCGGCGAGGCCGGGCCGCAGTCGCGGACCGAGGCCGAACGTCGAGTGCCCGAAACCGCAGTGGTGCGGGAGAACACGGCACCGGCGAAGCCGAAGCAGCAGGGTGCCCCGGGACACAAGCCGGGCCAGCGCAAGGGCAACAAGGGCAAGAAGAACCGCCGCGGCGGTCGCTAGCCCGCCCGCCATTGAACTTCTCGTGAATCAAGTGAGGTACTGAAATGACTGAGCAAGCAACACCGGCACAGGTCGACGACGAGACCATCGTCGACGACGCTGTGGTGGAGTCCCCCGCCGTGGACGATGCCGCGGTGGACTCCCCCGCCCAGAACGACGCGGTGGATTCTGACGATGACGATGATGAGGACCGGTTGGTCGAGGAAGGCGAGATCGCCGGCGATTACCTCGAGCAGCTCCTCGATGTGCTGGACTTCGACGGTGACATCGACCTCGACGTCGATGGCGACCGTGCGATCGTCAGCATCGACGGCGGCGAAGATCTCGATCAGTTGGTGGGGCGCAAGGGTGAGATCCTGGATGCGCTCCAGGAACTCACGCGTCTCGCCGTCCAGCAGGCTACCGGCGACCGCAGCCGACTGATGCTCGACATCGCCCGGTGGCGAGCCACCCGTCGTGAGCGTCTGGCCGCACTCGGCACCGAAGTCGCCGAACGCGTCCGGGATTCCGGCGAGCGCGAGTCGCTGGATCCGATGACTCCGTTCGAGCGGAAGATCGTGCACGACGCGGTCGCCGCCGTCGACGGCGTCTACAGCGAGAGCGAGGGCGCCGAGCCCAAGCGTCGCGTCGTGGTCCTGAAGGGCTGACCGCACGCGTTCCAGTTTCCCCGGGCTCGGCCCGAGAGCGACTCACAGGATCGCCGCAATTCCCTCGACGAGGGTTGCGGCGATTTTGTCGTTTCAGGGGTGGTGTTGGTGCGTTGCGTATCAACGCGTCACGTGACGTTCTGACTCTGGTGTCCGCGTGTGGATGAATTACATCGCTGATATTCCGATGTTTCGCGTGAAGCACTCGTGCCCCGCAGGCTGAGCTTCACTCGCGGGGTGAGCTTGTCGAAGCCTCCGCGGCGCGGCCGATGAGACGCACGCCGCCGAGGTGCTCGCTCTCGCCCGCCGGCGCGCCCCTCGCCATCCCGTCTACGAAACGCGAGTCATGGAGGAACTGCCGTCGGGCGATCTCTCTAGCTGATTGCGCGCTCGGGGTTGCTGGGCCGGATGGCGGGCTACCCACTCCCCTCGCCCGTCGAGTGGCGGTCGATGTCGCGCCTCGAGTGTGCTCGCGAGTTTCACGTGAAACGGGGCTGATGCCTCTGTTTGCTTGGTCGCCGCGCCGCCATGTCGCGAGGGATCAGTCAACGACGGCGGCTGCTTTCAGGCGGGGCAGTTCTTGTCAGGTGCGGCTTATGGGTAGACGAGCTACTGAGTTTCACGTGGAACAGGATGGGAAGGTGTTTCTCGAGGTCTTGCCGGACGGCTTGCCGGGGCGGTGGGTGTGCGTCGGCAGTTCCAGGCGGCGTGGATCGATCGGGTCTTGCATGGGGTGGTGGATGTGCGGTGGGCCCGGAGGGTGCGCGGTGTTTGCTATCGGGTTGGCCTCGGCAGGTCGAGTCCGGGGGCGCTCGGGGGTGTCACCGAGGGGCGAGATAGGGCACTCCGCGGCTGCCGGACTTCCGGGGCTGTCCGGGAGGGCCGCGGCGCGATTGAGAAGAGTGCGGCTGAGAGGTTGGATGTGGCGGATCATGTTTCACGTGAAGCATGTCTGTCAACGGAGGGAGATATGTTGACTCCCCTCCCCGGCGGAATCGCGTCGTCCGGTAGCGGCTGCGGTGTCGTCAACCTCAGTCATCGGCGGACGTTCCCATGTCCCGATGAGCGGAGGCACGAGGGCATGGTCATCGATCGGGTGGGCGTGAACGGGCCGATGCGTCTTAGCCGCGATGGGCTGGAGGATGGCGTGTCCACGGGCACGCTGCATCAGGTTCGGCTGGGCGTCGAGTGGTTCAGCCAACAGGAGCGCACGGAGCATCGGTGATGATCGGGTCTCGACGGGATTGGGTAGCGGAGGGGCTACGACAAGCTCGGCCGGCGAGACGGGCTTTCGATGGATTCAGCCGACCGCGGTGTTCGGTGTCTGCGTTTCACGTGGAACGTGCCCGGAGAGGTGTGCGGAACGTCGAAATCCGTCTATCTGGACGCTCGACTAGGTGGGTGTCGGTTCAACGTGAAACAGTGGACTCAGACAAAAGGAGTTGTGGCGTGAACCAGACAACCGATGGTTGTGAGCCGCGCCCAGAGATCGCCGAGGAGATCTTCGGCGATCGTGTGGGACTGGCAGATCAGTACGTCGAGATCCTCAGCGAGGAAGGCGTGCTCCGCGGATTGATTGGCCCGAGTGAGCCGGCGCGGCTGTGGACCCGACACGTGTTGAACAGTGCGGCGGTTGCGGAGGCGATCGGACCGAATCTGCGCGTCGTCGACATCGGTAGCGGAGCGGGCTTCCCGGGGATCCCGCTCGCCATCGCTCGACCGGATCTGGACGTCGTGCTGATCGATCCCCTGCTGCGTCGGACCACCTTCCTCGCCGAGGTGATCGAGAAGCTCGGCCTCGACAACGTGACGGTAGTGCGTGGCCGAGCGGAAGAGCAGGCGGTGATCGATCAGGTGGTGTCCGCCGACGTGGTGACGTCGCGGGCGGTCGCCCCCCTGGATCGGCTGGCGCGGTGGTCCGCTCCCCTGGTTCGGGTCGGCGGACAGTTGGTGGCTCTCAAGGGACGTACCGCCGCGGACGAGATCGTCGAGCATCGCGAGGCGGCGGCGCGCGTGGGGCTCAAAGAGCTGACCACCCGCGAAGTCGGCTCTCGACTCAGTGAGCCGACCACCGTGGTGATCGCCTCGCGCGTGGAGACCGCAGGCGACCGCAAGGCACAGCGACGTGCGGAGCGCCGGGCGAAGAGGAAGGGCTGAGAGTTGGTTTCCTTCCGGCGTAAGACGCAGAATAGTGACAACAACCAGAGGGGTGACGGGGTGGCGAACCACAGCAAGAGTGAAGCGCAGAGCGCGGTTCCACGTGAAACTCCGGTGGCTAACAGCACCGTGGAACTGGCGGACACACCGATCGCGGCGGCTGCCGAACGGGCCAGCCAGATCCTCACCCCGGGTGGAGCCGGTACCCTCCCCCGCCCGGCCACCCGCCGGATCATGACCGTCGCCAATCAGAAGGGCGGCGTCGGCAAGACCACCTCGGCCGTGAACCTGGCCGCGGGTCTGGCGCTCCACGGTCTGGGTGTGCTCGTGATCGATCTCGATCCGCAGGGCAACGCGAGCACCGCCCTGGGCATCGATCACCGTAGGCCGGGCATCGCCTCGGTCTATGAGATGCTCCTCGACGACGTACCGTTGCGCGAAGCGATTCAGCAGTCGCCCTCGAACGAGCGACTGTACTGCGTACCGTCGACCCTCGATCTGGCCGGTGCGGAGATCGAGCTGGTGTCGGTGGTGGCCCGCGAGAGCCGTCTGCGCAACGCGCTGGACGACGAGGTGCTCGACGAGCTCGGTGTCGACTACGTCCTCATCGACTGCCCGCCGTCGCTCGGTCTGCTGACGGTCAACGCGATGGTGGCCGCGCGCGAGGTGCTCATCCCCATCCAGTGCGAGTACTACGCCCTCGAGGGCGTGGGTCAGTTGCTGCGCAACATCGAACTGATTCAGGCGCACTTGAATCGGGAGCTGCACGTGTCCACGATCCTGCTCACGATGTACGACGGCCGGACCAAGCTTGCCGATCAGGTGGCCGAGGAGGTGCGGTCGCACTTCGGTAGCAAGGTGTTGCAGACGATCATTCCGCGCAGTGTGAAGGTGTCCGAGGCACCGGGCTACGGGATGACGATCATCGACTACGACCCGGGTTCACGTGGCGCCATGAGCTACCTGGACGCCTCGCGGGAACTGGCCATGCAGGTACTGAAGGAGAATGCGAAGTGACCCAGCGGGACACTCCCAAGCGCGGTGGACTGGGACGCGGTCTGGCGGCCCTGATCCCGACCGGCCCGGTGGAGACCGAGCAGCCCGCGGACGCCGCGGGTGCGGGTTCGGCAGCGGCGTCGACGACGGCGACCGGAACCACGGCGACGAAGACCAAGCGACAGGGCATCAACACCACCCGGATGGGCAGCGCCGCGGCGGATGTTCTTCTCGGCGGCGCCGTCCGCCCCGATCCGGAACCGACGGTCGACGAGGTCGGTGCCGTCTACCGTGAGATCCCGCCGGCGGAGATCGAGCCCAATCCGGAACAGCCGCGCACCGTGTTCGATGAGGAAGCCCTCGCCGAGTTGGAGCACTCCATCCGCGAGTTCGGGCTGATGCAGCCGATCGTCGTGCGGGAGCTCGCCGAGCCGAAGGCCGACGGCGTTCGCTATCAGTTGATCATGGGCGAGCGCCGCTGGCGCGCGAGCACCAGCGTCGGCATCGAGCGGATTCCGGCGATCGTCCGCGAGACCAGCGACAGTGATCTGCTGCGCGATGCACTGCTGGAGAACATCCACCGCGCACAGCTGAATCCGTTGGAAGAGGCGGCGGCCTATCAGCAGCTGCTCGACGAGTTCGAGGTGACGCACGAGGAGCTGGCCAACCGGCTGGGTCGCTCGCGCCCGGTGATCACCAACATGATCCGTCTGCTGAAGCTGCCCATCCCCGTCCAACGTCGGGTGGCCGCCGGTGTATTGTCGGCCGGCCATGCGCGGGCCCTTCTCGCACTGGACGCCGGCGCCGAGGCGCAGGAGGCGTTGGCCGCACGCATCGTCGCCGAGGGTCTTTCGGTGCGAGCCACCGAGGAAGCGGTCACGCTCGCCAACCACGACGGTGCGCCCGACTCCCCCACCCCGACCAAGCGTCGGCCCCCGATGCAGATGCCGGGCCTGAAGGATGTGGCCGATCGGCTCGCGGATCGGCTCGACACCAAGGTCACCGTCAGCCTGTCCAAGCGGAAGGGCAAGGTGGTCATCGAGTTCGGGTCGGTCGACGATCTGGAACGCATCGTCGGTGTGATCGCCGAACAGCAAGCTTGATCGACCGTGTGACAGTGACACGGAGGCACCCGCTAATAACGTCACTGTGACACTAGAGCACTATCCCGGTGGCGGCGAGATCGCCGACGGGGAACTGACAGCGAGAGGAGGCGGGCGCGATGGGGGTTACCGTAGCGCCGTTGGAGTTGGACGGCTTCGAGTGCCTACCGCTCCACACTCGTCGTTGCGTGTTCTGGGAGGTGGACCCGGAAGCGGTCGCCGATACGCTCGACGATGCCTTAACCGGTTCGCTCGGCGGCTTCGAGAGTGAGTTCGACAAAGAGGCGTGGGTGTCGGGTCTGCTCCTGGAATGGGGCACCTGCTGCCAGACGGCGATCGAGTCGACGACGGGCCGCGTGGTCGGCACCGCGTTCTACGCGCCGCCGGGTCGGGTTCCGCGGGCCAAGCGGTTCCCGACGGCGCCGGTGAGTGCCGATGCCGTCCTGCTGACCAAGATCACCACCGAACCCGGTTTCGACGACGTCGCTCCCCTGCTCCTGGACGCCGTGGTGGCGGATGCGATCGGTCGCGGTGTGCGGGCGATCGAGGCCTTTGGATACTCGGCATCGGATGCGGACCTCGCGAAGGATCTGGTCGCACTCCTGCTCGGCGGTGGTGTCTCGGGAAACGTGTGCGACGAGTGCCTGATGGGCACCGAGTTTCTGGTCTCCTCCGGCTTCGAGGTGGTGGCCGACGATCAGTACCTGCCGCGGTTGCGGCTGGATCTAGATGAGGGGCTTGGCTGGAAGAGTCAGGTGGAACGAGCCCTGTCCAAGCTGGTGATCTCGGAGACGATCTTGCTGCAGGCCGTGCACTGATCGCGTGTCGTCGTCCATCGAGGTCAACAGAAAGGGCTGAGGTTTCACGTGGAACCTCGGCCCTTTCCGGTCTGTCGAGTGCCCGAGAACTAGTACGAAAGTCGTTCTGCCTCAAGGAGGTCCGCGAAAGTGTAGGTCCCGGTGGGACGGTCGTTCTGGCCCTGCAGATACAGCCGCTTGACAGCTACCAGGATCGCTTCGGCGATGGTGTCCCGGAACTCGGGTGAGTTCAGTAGCTGGGCGTCGGACGGATTAGTCCAGTAGCCGACATCGAGAATCACGGTCGGCATCCGGGTGAGCCGCAACAGATTCCAGGTGCGTTCGTGCACGCGGCAGTCCAGCAACGGCGTTCGAGCCACCACTTCCCGTTGGATGTAGCCGGCGAGATGACGACCGATCGTCGAATACGAGCCGTGGTGGTTGCCGAAGTAGAAGCTTGCGGCGCCGTGCGCCTGCTCGTTCGGGTAACGCCCCAGACGCAACGAGATCATCAGGTCCGCGTCGATCATGTTCGCGATGCGGGCCTTCTCGTCGTCGCTGGGCGACGACGTGCGGTCGTGAGACAGCGATGTGGTCATGCCGGCGGCGGCCATGCGGCCTTCCAACCGCGCGGCCAGATCCCAGAGAATCGCCTTCTCGGCCTCGTCGACGTCGGTGCCGTACGGATCGATCAGAATCCGCTTGCCGGTGAGCTGCGGACCGGAACTGCGGACCAGCTCTTCCTGCCGGATGGCGTGTGGCGATCCGCCGGTCACTCGGGAGCCGAGCCGATTGAGCGAGAGCAGCGTCGCCGGTCCGCAGATGCCGTCCGACGTGAGGCCGTACTCGGCCTGGTACAGCCGCACCGCATCGTGGGTGGTCTCGGCGAAGATGCCGTCGACCAGACCGTGGTAGTAGCCCAGGTTCTGCAGGCGCCCCTGGAGGGTGGCGACGTCGTCGCCGGACATCGGTGCCGACAGCCGGTAGGTGAGCACCCGGCTGCCGAGCCGGTAGGAGGCTTCGCGGAGGGCGGCATAGGTCGAGCGTCCGACGATGCCATCCGCCATCAACCCGCGCTGTTGCTGAAACGCCCGCACGGCTCGTTCGCAGGCTGCATCGAAGAGATCGTCCGCCTGGTCGGAAGCTGCCAGCAGTCCCTGACCGATGAGAATGGCGCGGATCTCGGCCACACCCGAGCCACGATCCCCCGGACGCAACGTTGCCATACAAAACCCGCTTCCCTCATCGATCTGACACCCGCGACGGCGGTTCGTGGACGTCACGACACCGCTCATTCTCTCAGGTCGGCGTTGGACCCGACAAATGTTCTGGCCGAATGCTGTTTCGGTTGATCCGGCCGAATGCTGTATCCGACTAGGCCGAGCCGAGGACGGGTGCCAGCTCGCGCAGGATGGCCGCCTTCGACTTCACGCCGCGCATCGTGGTGACCGCCTTGCCGCCCTGGAACAGGATGAGGCTCGGCACCGCCATGATCTGCAGATCACGCGCGGTCCGCGGGTTGGCGTCGACGTCGACCTTCGCGACGGTGAGGGCATCGCCGTGGTCGCGGGCAATCTCCTCGACCACCGGGGAGAGCATTTTGCAGGGACCGCACCAGGTGGCCCAGAAGTCCACGAGAACGGGCTTGTCGGACTCGAGGACCGTGCTCTGGAAGGTGTCGTCGGTGACATCGATGGTGTGGGCGCCCATGGGTTTCTCCTTCGATAGGCAGATGGTCAGGACTCGCGGGCGGCGAGCCAGCGTTCGGCGTCGATGGCTGCGCTGCAGCCGCTCCCGGCGGCCGTGATGGCCTGGCGGTAGGTGGAATCGACCAGATCGCCGCAGGCGAAGACGCCGGGCAGCGCGGTGTAGGTGGACCGGCCCTCGACCTGGACGTAGCCGTCGTCGTCGAGTTCCACCTGCCCACGAACGAGCTCGCTGCGCGGATCGTGTCCGATCGCGACGAACATGCCCGTCATCGGCAGGACGGTGGCCTCGCCGGTGCGGGTGTCGGTGATCTCCAGTTCCTCCACACCGTTGGTGCCGCGTACCTCGCTGACCGTGGCGTTGGTGAGGAACTCGATCTTCTCGTTGGCGCGGGCCCGCTCGAGCATGATCTTGGACGCGCGGAACTCGTCGCGACGGTGGATCAGGGTGACCTTCCGTGCGAACTTGGTGAGGAAGGTGGCTTCCTCCATCGCCGAGTCGCCGCCGCCGACGACGACGATGTCCTGGTCGCGGAAGAAGAAGCCGTCGCAGGTGGCGCACGACGAGACGCCGCGACCGAGGAAATCCTGTTCGCCGACCACGTCGAGGTAGCGGGCGGCGGCGCCCATCGCCAGGATCACGGCGCGGGCGCGGTAGACCTCACCGGCGACCTCGACTTCCTTGATCTCGCCTTCCAGGCGGAGCGCATCGACGTCCTCGGTTCGCAGGTCGGCACCGAAGCGGGTGGCCTGCTCGCGCATCTCCTCCATCAGGTCCGGACCCTGGATGCCGTTGCGGAAGCCGGGGAAGTTCTCCACCTCGGTGGTGGTCATCAGCGCGCCGCCGTACGAAATGCCTTCGAAGACAAGGGGTTTGAGCTCTGCGCGCGCGGCATAGATCGCGGCGGTGTAACCGGCCGGCCCGGATCCGACGATGATGAGGTCGTGGATCGTGTTGTCGGTCTCGGTCATGGGTCCTCCGTGCTGCAGGGTTTGGGGCGGGATGTGTCGTCAAGCTTCAACAACAGCCTAGGTGGTGGTGTTCCCGCGGCCGCGATTCAGGTGAGTCCGCGGTCGCAACGGTAGATTCGGGTCATCACCCGCCGGTCCTCGTCCGACCGCCGCATTCGACACCCGAAGGGGAGCTACCGATGAACGACGACGCGCCGCTGCAGGTCTGGAAGGCTCGTCGCCCGGTGGGGCGCGGCCTGGCCGCCGGCCGACTGATACTGACGAAGACGCACATCACCTTCGAGCCGAAGGGTCTCGCGGCGCGGGTGGACGGGATGCGCTTCTCCGTGGCGACCAAGCATGTGGCGGCCATCGGCACGATCGAAGGTCAGGGCGGACGCTTCGCCCGGAAGATCGAGCGCCTGTGCCTCACCCTGGGCGACGGTTCGCAGTGGGAGTTCGTCGTCGACGATCTTCCCGAGGTGGTCACCGTGCTCGGTGCCGCCGTGCCGCGCCGAGCATGAGGGGGCTCAGAGTCGCAGGATGTGCTCGTACGTGGCGACGAGCATCGAGGTGATGACCTCGTGAATGGCCTCGGTGGAGAAGAGTTCCGGACCGGACTGCGGGCCGATCGGATCCACCGTCGCCATCTGCCAGTCGACCAGCAGCTGGGTGATGGCGCCGACGAGACCGATCGCGGCCAGGCGCCGACGCGGTGATTCGCGCTCGGTCGGTGCGGTGAAACTCAGGATCAAGTCGGCCCAGTCGTGGATGGCGCCGATGCGGAGCCGTTCCAGTGCCGGGCTCACACCGACCACCTCGATGAAGATGATGCGTGCGCGCCGCGGATCGAACGTCAGCTGGTGCAGGAACGCGCCGAAGGTGACGTTGGCGAGGCCGGGCATGTGCTCGTCCGGAATGGGCTCCCCCGCCATCACTTCCGGGATCTCGGCCAGATAACCGAGCGCCGCGGTGGTGATTCCGGTGCGCGCCTCTTCGACGCAGAAGCGGTACACGGCATCGAGCAGTGCTTCGCGTTCACTGAACGACTCGTAGAAATAGCGCTGGGTGAGTCCGGCTTCGTCACAGATGGCCTTCACCGGCACATTGGGATATCCCTCGGTACCGAAGAGCTGGAGGCCGGCTTCGATCAGCGCGGCACGGCGCTGCTTGCGGCGCTGGTCGGCGCTCACTCCGCGGTAGACCCGTTCACTGTCGTTCGTCATCACGCTCATACTATCGAGCGTTCTCCTCGAAAACCGCGCCGGGCAAATTCTGAGCAGTGTGAATGTCAGAAGCAGGCGAAGATTCGTCCGAATGGAGGACCATGCTGGATCTTCTGCCTCGCCCGCGATGTCGCCGGTGCGCCGCGCTTCCGCGACAAACTCGGTTACGTCCTCGGTCCGCCCGGATGGACTCCGGCGCGCCGGCCGGAGCCGGTCACGACCGGGTGAACGAGATCTGCTTGATGATCGCCTGATACAGCCCGTCGTCGTTCTCGGGCAGTGCCGTGATCCAGATCAGCAGGTAGCCCGACTTCGCCGGCGCGTCGAGCGTCAGCGTGGTGGTGGTCTTGTCGACCTTCCCGCTGCCGACCACCGACGTGCTGTTCAATGCGGGCTTGGCCCTGTTCGCGGTCCGGATGTCGACGGCGAACCCCGGCGTCGGGGTGCGCACCTGGATCTGCGAGACCGACGCACCCTCGGGCAGGCGGAACATGAGCCCGATCCCGTCCTTGAGACCGCCGTATGCGGCCAGACCGCGGTACTGCGACGTCTTCCACGCCGGCGCGGCCCCGGTCAGCACGTTGCCGACGTTCGCGGCGGCCGTGGTGTCGGGTTCGCCCTCCGGATCGAAGACGGTGACCCCGAGCGGCGTCACCGGGACGCTCTTCCCCGGCGACGCGGGTGCGGAGGACGTGTTGTCGGGCAGGAAGGCGTCCAGATCGTTCGGATCGTCGCCGCTGAAGGCGTTGGTCAGCCACAGCACGAGCGCGACGATGACGAACAGGACGAACAGTCCGGCGCCGATCAGCAGTGCCCCGTTCCGTTTGCCCGCCTCACCCTCGCCGAGCAGCCGTTCCTTGCGGGTGCGGCTGAGCGGGGCCACCGACACCGGAGTCCGGTCGTCGGCGACGCGAGGAATCACATCGGTCGCGAGGTCGACGACGGTCGCCTGGTCCAGGATGTGCTGCACGGTGCCGGCGGTGCGGATGCCGCCGCCGCCCTCCAGTGCGCGCGTGGCCACCGCCGAGATCTCGAACGGGATCTCCGAGTGCACGCGCACCGGCGGCACCGGCCGGTCGGGGTCGCTGCCCCGCGTGTCCGGGTCGGCGATCGCCAGGCCGCCGATCGGGTCGGTGCGCTGTGCGGTGGTGATCACCGTGCGGCCGGTCTCGGCGTCGAGCGGCCAGCGATCGAGCAGCAGGGCGTAGAGCACCGCGCCCAGACCGCGCACGTCGGAGGCCCGGTCGTCGCCGGACAGGACGGCCGGGAAGGCCAGGACGGCGTCGCCGTCGATACTGACCCGGATGCGGTCCGGGTGATCGATCGACAGTGCGGCCCCGGCGCGATGCGCGGCTTCGGCACCGGCGGCGAGGGTGCGTACGGCGCGGGCGGCACCGGTGGCGGACGGGTTGGCCTGCGCGGCGTCGGCCAGCGACGTTCCGGGGATCCACTCGGTGACGACGATGCCGCCGGACGCGCCGCGGATCACATCGAGAACGCGGGCCACACCGGCGGTGTGCAGCTGCCCCAGGCGACGCGTGCGGTTCAGGATGGCCTGCGGACCGTCGGGCGCCGTGTCGCGGTCTTCCGGCCGGTACGGCGGAGCGAGCTGATCGGGGTCGACGAAGGTCAGGCCCACCTCGCGGTTGAGCTGGCCGTCGTGCGCCTGCCAGAACTGGAGACCGCGTGTGCCGCCGTGCGGCTCGAGCAGTCGGTAGCGTCCGCCGGCGATCGCCGCGCCCGCGACCAGTCGGGGTCCGCGCGGCTGCGCGGGCGAAGTGTCGGTCATCGGGGGTCGTCCTCGTCCGGGCGTGGCTGGTGGCTTGGGCAGGTCGGTGCGCGTCACCATCTGCGACGGCAGGGGGCGGGGATCGGCGCCGATGCGCGGAATCACGGTGGTCTCCCCGGCAGCGCCACCGCTGGTCACCGCGTACTCCTGCCAGCTGGCGGAACCGCGGTCGAACCGTCGTCGAACCTCGACTTGGCCGGAGTACGGGAGCGCCTCGTCCGGATTGATCCGCGGGAACTGCACCGTCATGGTGGTGGCGTCGCGCTGGTCGTCCGCGTCCGAGCTCGACGGCGTCGGTGCCAGCGCCGGAATGAACCGGCCGACGAGGCGCATCACCGCGTTGCTGATGGTGACCATGTCCGGGATGCGTAGGGCCACCAGCAGCAGGTAGATCACGCCGAGGACCACGATGCCGGTGATGGCGAGGTACGCGACCGAGCCGATCTTGCCGGCCTGGGTGGCCATCGCGGAGAACCGGGTGAGTCGCGCGATGCCCCAGACGGCCGCCGTCACGGCCAGCGAGACCACGATGGTGAGCGTCGTGGTGCGCGCCAGGTGTCGCATCTTCGCGTCGCCCAGGCGTCGATACAGCAGGTAGTGACCCACCAGGGCGCCCACCAGGTACCCCAGACCGTTGGAGAGGGCGAGCCAGCGCACCACCAGTTCGGGGTCGGAGAACAGCACCGGACCGAGGAACGACGCGGCGACCTTGACGACGGTGATGCCGAGGACCATCAGGGTGGGGGTCCAGGCGTCCTCGCGGGCGTAGAAGACACGCAGCTGGACGAGGGTCATCGCGTACGGGATGAGGGTGAAGGCGCCCCACGCCAGGACCGAACCCAGCTGGGCGGCCTGCCCCTGGTCGAATCGGCCGAAGTTGAAGACGGCCACGCCGAGGGCCGGCCCGAAGAAGGTCATGTAGACCACGGTCGGCACCAGTGCGAGCATGGTCAGCCGGGTCGCCAGCGACATGTCGTCGATCACCGCGTCGGTGTCGTCGGCGGCAGCGTTGCGCGACAGCCGCGGCATGATCGCGGTCAGAATGGTGACGCCGAGAACGCCGTACGGGAGCTGCAGCAGTTGCCAGTGCGTGGCGTAGACGGAGATGCCCGAGTCGGTGGCCGAGGCGGCGATCCGGTAGGTGATCACCATGCCGACCTGCAGGATGAGCACGTACGCCACGATCGCCACGGCCATCCCGCCGAAGCGACGGAGCCGGTCGTCGATCCCCCACTGGAGGCGGAGCTTGATTCCGGCGCGCTTGAGGTACGGCAGCAGGATGCCGGCCTGGATCACCACGCCGATGGTGGTGCCGACGCCGAGGACCAGCAGCTTCGGGTCGCTCATCTTGACCGGGTTGAGGGTCAACTCGCCCGGCATGACGTAGAACAGCACCAGCGTCGCGATCTGCACGACGTTGTTCAGGACCGGGGCCCAGGCACCCGGTTTGAACACGTTCTTCATGTTCAAGATGGCCATGAACAGCGCCGACAGGCCGTAGAACAGGATCGCGGGCAGCAGGAGGTAGGCCAGCGCTGTGGTCAGCTGTCTGTCGACCTTGCCGTCGCCCACGTTGAGGAAGGTCAACAGTGGCGCGGCGATGACCGCGATCACGGTGGCCGCGCCGAGAATCACCACGGTGAGCGTGAAGATCCGATTGATGAAGCCGGCGCCGCCGTCGGAGTCCTCCATCTCCGCGCGCACCAGGACCGGGATGACGATCGCGGTCAACACCGCGCCGAGGACCACCTCGGCGATCATGTTCGGCAGTACGTAGGCGGCCTGGAAGGCGGACGACAGGGCGCCGCCGAGCATCGCCAGAACCAGAACGGTCCGCACGAAGCCGGTGATGCGGCTGACGAGCGTGGCGACGGCGATGGAGCCGCCGGTCCGCATCACCGAGGCGTCGGAGTCGTCGACTCCCCCGTCTCGCTGGGCGCCTTGGGCCGCGGTCTCCTCGGCGAGGATCTCACTGCTGGCGAGCGCGTGGGGTTCGGGCGCCTCGGCGAGCGGGCCGGACGGCCGCGGGGATCCGGGCGGGCGGTGTCGATCTGCACTCATGAGTCGTCCTCCCGGTCGCTCGTGGGCGGAGGCAGTGGCGCCTCGGGCTGCTCGCGGGCCCGTTCGACGCGCTCGGCGTAAGGAGCGGAAGCGAGGCGGAGCGAATCGGCGTCCGGCTCCGGTCGGTCTTCGTCGGCCGGATCCGGTTCGCCCCGGAAGCGGTGCCAGAGGCGTCGTGCCGTCAACAGGACGAGGGCGACGCCGGCGGCGATGGTGATCCAGAACAGCGGCTTGCCGTAGGCGTTGGAGTAGATGGAGAGGGAGATCGGTTCGCTGAGCGGGACGCCGGTGGAGGTCAGCATCGAGATCTCGACGGTGGCGCGCTCCGAGGTGGAGGCGCGCGTCGGGATCTGGATCTGCCGGGTGCCCAGCGGCGGGATCTCCTGCACGCCGACGTCGCCGACGTTGAGAGCGTCCGGCGCCTCGATGTCCATCTGGACGCGAATGGGCAGCGCGAGGTCGTTCCGCACGATCAGCAGCAGCGGACTGCGCTCGGAGGCCAGCGTGTACCGGCCTCCGGGGTCGAGCAGCGCCACCGACTGTTTCATGCGATCCAGTGTGGTGGTGACCGCGGTGATTCGCATGGACCGCGCCGCGCGAGTCTGCTCCAGGGTCTGCGACTGCGGGGTGGCGATGGCGCGGAGCGCGTCCTCGCGCAGCGGCGCCAGGTACGACTGCGGGGTCGCGGTGACATTGGGCGAGCGCACCAGGGAACCCTCCAGGGCGCCGGTGACGCCCTGATTGCTCCGCACCATCGCCGCGTCGGCCGCACTGATCGGGAAGCCTTGCGCCACCAGGGGTTCGACGTCGCCCGGTGTCACCAGCTTCGCGGCGTTCGACGCCGCGGGCAGCTGCTCGGACAGGGTGCGCAGGCTCAGCGGTTCGGCGGTGCCCGAGGCCAGCAGCAGATCGGCCGCGTTGAGCAGGCTCATCGCGTCGTCGACCGTCGGTGACCAGTAGGTCGGCGGCATCACGAAGGCGCTGCGCCCGGTCAGGGGACCGGGGCCGTCGCCGTTCTCGGAGTCGGGAACGGTCAGCATCGGGAAGGCCAGGGCCGCGACGGCGGCTTGGCGGCGGGTGACGGCGGATTCGTCGTTGAGTGTGGGCTGCTGCCAGCTCGGCAGGATCGACGGCACCACCGGTGCGGTGCCCGCAGCGCCGAGCGCCGCGCTGATCGGCACCTCGTACGACTGCAGTGCCACCGGTCCGGAACGGTAGCGACCGGCCTCGTCGGGACGTTCCGGCTCGAGCGACGACGAGGCGACGGCGGCCTGCAGATCGTGCGTGGACAGGACGGTGCGGCCGGCCTCGGACAGCGTGCCGACGGCTGGGATGGCGATCCCGCGCAGCGATTCGACGTCGAGCAGTGCGTCGACGATGTCCGAGGCGCCGGTGACCGCCACCGTCGACAGGCCGGCGTCGTCGATCGTCGCCAGGGAGTCCAGGCCGGCCTGCGCGAACGGCAGAGCGGTGATGCACAGGTCGTCGGCGATCGCGCGCAGCTTGGCTAGCCAGTCCGTCGCCGCCTCCTGGCCGGTGCCCGGACTACTCCCCGACGTCTGATCGGCTGGATCGTCGCTGACTTCGTACCCCAGCGTCATGCCGTGGACGGTGACCAGGAGATCGGGGTCGACGGCGACGCAGAGCGTCTCCGCCACGCGCGAATCGACACCCTCGCGGACCTTCTCCAGGGCCTCGAGTTGGGCGCCGAGGCGGCCCTGTGGGGCGAGGGAAGCCGCGAGTTGATCACTGATCAGCCGCACGGGTTCGGTGCCGCCGCCGAGCACTCCGGGCGCGAGCTGCGGTGCCGCCGCCAACGGCCAGATCATGGTGAGGGCGGCCGGTGCCGAGGTGTCCGGTGCCAGCGAGCCGTCGCGGCCGAGTCGTGAGTCGCTGCCGTCGCCGGCCGCGCCGGTGAACTCGGCGGCGCGTCGGGCGTCGGCGGGCAGGGAGACCACCGGCAACTGCGTGCGGGACTGCGCCAGCTGGACGGCGCCGCCGGATTCGGGCACCCCGCTGGCGGTGATCTGCAGCGGATAGACGCCGGTGGTGTCGATCTGCAGGCCCTCCGGTCCGCTGACCGGGGCGGTGAGCTCGAACTCGGCGCTCTCCCCCGGCGCGAGGGTCTGGTCCATGGTCTGCGGTGCGGTCTGCACCGCGAAACTCGACGGCGGCGCCATCAGCGAGGTCCGCAGGGCGACGGCGGTCCGCACCAGCGGACCGCGCTGCAGCCGGAACTGGAGGTTGTTGATCGGCCGGTCGAAGGTGTTGGTGAGGCGACCGCGCACTTTCACCTCGTCTTCGCCGGCGCTGGTGACCGACGACGGGGTGAGTTCGGTGACGGTCAACGTCGCGTAGCGGGGCTCTTCGGCGTGGGCGGGTGCCGCCAGGAACGGTGCCGCGGACAGACCGAGCACCAGCAGCACGCTCGCCAGCAGGGCGGCCAGATGCCGCGCGAGGTCAGCCCGCACCGTCGGTACGATTCCCGGCTCCCCCGCGTCGCGGTCGACGGCGTCGCCGTCGGGGCTTGGCCGGCGGCTCGTTGCGGCGCTGATTGCGGGCTGCGGCGGCTTTCTCATAGTCGTTCGGCTCGGTGCGATTGGCCTCGGCTTCCGACTGCGCCAGCCGAGCCGGGTCATCGCGGAGTTCCTCGATGACCTTCTCGGCGGTGCGGGCGAGCCGTCGCTCGTCAGAATACGTGAGCCGACGCGGCAGCTCGCTCAACGGCACCCACGCCACGGCGCTCACTTCGTAGTCGCCGTCGCAGAGCTCGCCGCCGGTGTAGCGCAGCAGGTAGTGGTGCACCGTCTTGTGGATGCGGCGCCCGTCGCTCACGAACCAGTAGTCGATCTTGCCGAGGGTCGCCACCACGGTTCCGCTGACGCCGGTCTCCTCGGCGATCTCCCGGATCGCGGTGGTCTCCGCGGTCTCACCGGTCTCGATGTGCCCCTTGGGCAGCGACCACATCATGCGTCCGCGACGATCGATCCGGCCGATGAGCACGGCCTTCAACTGATCGAACGGGTCGTGCAGGTTCGACAGCACCAGACCGCCGGCCGACGTCTCCCGCACGGTGCGCAGTCGCTGGGCGGGCTGCTGGCCGTTGGTGCCGCCGGTGTTGGTCCGCTGATGGGTCTCGGCGGTCTTGCCGCCGGCGGGGCTCGCCGGTTTGGTCGACGACCGGGACGCACTGTTCGGACGCCGGCGGGTGGGCGGCATGGCGGCCGGGGTGCCGGCTTCGCTGCGCACGCGCGGGCCCGCCAGATCCGACGGTTTCGGGCCGGTGGGTGCCGACGGCTTCTTCTGGTTCTGCGAGTTCTTCTGGTCGCCGCCGTTGTCGCGGGCCGCGTCGCCCTGGCCGGTGGTGGACGGGACGGCCGCGGCGTTCTGACCGCCGCCTTTACCGCGTCGACGACCGCGTCGACGGCCCCTGCGCTTGGATCGGGACCGGGGGGTTTGGCCGTCGGCAGATGCCGGACCGTCGTTCACGACGTCCGGTCGGCTCACCGACGACTCAGCAGACACACTACGACTCTATCCGCTCGTTACCCACCGTTAGCTCAAGCGACCCGGCAGGCTCGGTAGGCTGGCATGTCATGACCGAAAGTGCTGCCGCAGATGCCGCCGTGATCGCGGCTCGAGCGGAGCGACGCGCTCGGCTCCTCGCCGCCGCCGCGATCACCCTGCGCGACCTCGGCGACGTCCTCACGCCCCTCGCGGAGCTCTTCACCGCGCGCGGGCACGAGCTGTACCTGGTGGGCGGCAGTGTGCGCGACGCCGTCCTCGGGCGCTTGGGCGACGACCTGGATTTCACCACCGACGCCCGACCCGAGGTGATCGCCGACATCCTCGACGCGTGGGCCGACGTGATCTGGAAGACGGGGATCGAGTTCGGCACGGTCAGCGCCGCCAAGGGCGACCAGACCATCGAGATCACCACCTACCGGGCCGACGTCTACGACCGGATCAGCCGCAACCCGCAAGTCACCTTCGGCGACACGCTGGACGGCGACCTGATTCGGCGTGACTTCCGCATCAACGCGATGGCGGTGAAGCTCGCCGCCGACGGCAGCCAGGAGTTCGTCGACCCGCTCAACGGCATGGACGATCTGCTCGCCGGCATTATCGACACCCCCGCCGCGCCGGAGGATTCGTTCCACGACGATCCGCTGCGCATGCTTCGGGGTCTGCGGTTCGTCTCCCAGCTCGGCTTCACCCTGTCGCCGCGGACGTTGGCGGCCACCACGGCGATGGCCGGGGAGATCGACCGCATCACCGTCGAACGCATCGCGGTGGAGCTCGACAAACTGCTGTGCGGCGAGCACCCGATCGAGGCGATCGACCTGCTGGTGCAGACCGGGCTGGCCGAGCGGATCATTCCGGAGATCCCCGGCATGCAGCTCACCATCGACGAACACCACCAGCACAAGGACGTCTACCAGCACTCGCTGACGGTGCTGCGGCAGGCGATCGAGCTGGAGGAGAACGGCCCCGATCCGATCCTGCGCTGGGCGGCGCTGCTGCACGACATCGGCAAGCCGGCCACGCGCAGGCACGAAGACGGCGGCGGCGTCAGCTTCCACCACCACGAGGTGGTCGGCGCCAAGCTCGTGCGCAAGCGGATGCGGGCGCTGAAGTATCCGAAGGCGACCGTCGACGACGTCGCCCAGCTCGTTTTCCTGCATCTGCGCTTCCACGGCTACGGCGAAGGCAAGTGGACCGATTCGGCGGTGCGCCGGTACGTGACCGACGCCGGTCCCCTGCTCGATCGCTTGCACAAGCTGGTGCGGGCCGACTGCACCACGCGCAATCGGCGTCGTGCGCGTCGCCTGCAGGAGACCTACGACGACCTCGAGCACCGCATCGCCGACCTGAAGTCGGCCGAGGATTTGGATCGGGTGCGCCCGGACCTGGACGGCAACGCCATCATGGAGATCCTCGATCTCCCGCCGGGCCCCGAGGTCGGCGAGGCGTGGCGCTTCCTCAAGGAGTTGCGCCTGGATGCGGGACCGCTGTCCCGGGACGACGCAGCCGCGGCATTACGCCAATGGTGGGCACAACGGTAGATTCGAGAGTATGTACTGCAGCGATCTGGGCGAACAGTGGCATGCCGCGCGAATCGAGCCGACGATCGCGCACCTGGACTCCGCCTCGGCGGGCCGTGCGTCGCGCGCGACCATCGACACGATCACCGCGCACCTGTGGCGCGAAGCCGAGCGCGGTTCGTACGTCGCCGCCGATGAGCAGGCGGAGCAGCTGGCGCGGGGACGCCGCGATCTCGCCACCCTGATCGGACATCTGCCCGAGGAGCTCTCGTTCCGGGACAGTGCACGGACCTGCCTGCGCGCGCTGCTGAACAATTGGAACCTGCCGCTCGCGGCCACCGTCTGGGTGGCGGTCAACGAGTTCGGTCCGAACCTCGACGAGTTCGAGCGCCGCGGCATCGCCGTGCGGACCATGCCGTCGGCGGACCGATACGGGCATGTCGATACCGACGCGCTGGAGAACATGCTGCAGTTCGAGCAGCCGGACTTCATCCACGTGTGTCAGGTCGGCTCGGCCAGCGGCGTGGTGCAGCCGGTGATGGACATCGTCGAGGTGGCCCACAATGCGGGCGTCGCGGTGGTCGTCGACATGGCGCAGGCCGTCGGGCACGTCCCCACCGTGACCGGGGCCGACATCGTCTACGGCACCTCTCGCAAGTGGCTCACCGGGCCGCGCGGCGTGGGTTTCCTCGCGGTGCGCGGCGACGCGATCCGTCCGGTGGAAGTGGAGTCGTCGGAGGCCTACGTGGCCGGCGGTCTCGGTCTGGGACAGGCGGTGGCCGACCTGCAGGCGTTCGGTCAGCAGCGGGTGTACCGGGAGTTGGCGAAGATCGGTCAGATCACGCGGGAGCGACTCGACGGCATCGGTTCGTGGGAGGTACTGGAGCCGATCGACGAGCCGTCGGCCCTGGTGACCCTGGCGCCGCCCCCGGGCTGGCAGGCCAGTGACGTCGCCACCGCGCAGGTCGCGCTGCGCGAGACGGGCATCCTGGTGACCGCCGCGGAGTCGTGGCGCGCACCGTTGGCCGGCGACCAGTCGTTGCTGCGCATCTCGCCGCACCTGGACGTGCAGCGCTCGCAGCTCGACGACCTCGCCGCCGCCATCCGCACGATGGGCTACTGACGCCGGATCCGTTACCCGGGGACCCGCCGTCGGGCGTGTCGCGGAACCGTGCCGGGGCGCCGAGCGTCTAACCGGTATGGACGGCCTCGAGTACTTCTTCGGCACCGGCGACGGCACGCTGTCGACGTGGCACAGCCCGGCGGATCTGGATCTGGATCACGACGGCACCCTCGACGCCGTCGCGCTGGATTTCGACGGTGACGGCCTGCGCGACGATGCGATGTGGGACACGGATGCCGACGGCGTCGCCGACCGGGCGATGCTCGACCTCGATGACGACGGCATCGCCGAAACCGGCTTCACCGACTCGGGGGCCGGACTGTGGGAGCTCCCCGCCACCCTCGGCCGCCTGGAGATCGACGACGACGGCGACGGCCTGCCCGATCAGGCCCTGGAAGACACCGACGGCGACGGTCGCGCCGACCGGGTGGTGCCGCTGTTCTGAGCACTGCGGTCAGAACGGCGGTTCGCTCTCCGGATCCATCGTGAGTCGGGTCGCAGCCCGACCGGCTGCGCGCGCGTCGAGCTGTGTCTTGGTCAGGTGCGCTTCGGCCGCCCGCCGTCGTGCCGCGTTCGCGTTCCGCTCGGCCCGGCGTCGTGCGTGCTTGGCCTCGGTCCGCGTCAGCCCGCTCGCCCGCTGCGGCCACTCGTCGACGCTGCCGGTCGCGATCCCGGTGGCCGACGGCTCGGCCAGCTGGTGCCGGCACCGCAGCTGCGCGAGCCGCGGCATCAGCCACTGATTCGGCGCCAGGGCTTCGACGGTCTGCCCGCCCGGAGTGGTGACGGCCGAGTGATACCGGCCGTCGGCGTCGATCCAGAGCTCGTCGACGAAGCCTTCCAGGCTGGTTTTCAACAGGTGATGGAAGCGACACTTGGGAAGTAGATTGCAAATGCAAGTAGGGCCGCCGCGGTCTGGGCAGATGTTGTCGAACTCGGCCACATGGTCCAGATCGCAGGCGAAAGCCGCCCGTTCACACCCCGGGATCGAGCACGTTCCCCACAGGAACCGGGCGAGGAGATCGACGAGCAGATTCGGCCGATACGGATCGCTCGGCAACGCCGTTTTCGCGATCAGGAACCGCGGCTTCAACGCCGATCCGGGCTCGGATTCGCTTGCGGCAGTGCCATTCTCACGATTTTCCGGATCAGGGTGTGCGTCATCGGCCCGGCACTCGTCCGGGCTGTCGGGGCGGGGTCCTTTTCGATGGACCGCCGCCTCGTCGAGGTCGTCGCGGATCTGCGCGGCGGCAGGATCGGGTTCGAGGAGATCGTCGAGGCGGTGTTCGTGAATCACCGCATCGTCACGCTCGGCGATCTGCCGCACGTGATCGCCCGAGATGGGCCCGTAGCCGTCGAGATACCCGCACTGATCGCCGCCCGCGAGGGTCGCGGCATCGCACAGCACATGCACGACGATCCGCGCCGCCCGCGCATCGAGCTGCGGCTCAGCGATCTGCGCGGCGCAGCCATCGCTCTCACACAGGCAGGTGAACGGCTTGCGCTGCAGCAAGGCGATCGCCGCATCCGACCGCGCCTGCGCCTTGGTCCGCGGATCCGCGTCGCAGCGACCGGCGATCACCGCATCCAACATCTGCCACACCAGCCGCACGTCCTCGGCCGTGGCGGTGACCGACAGCTGCGCCATCCCCGCTTCCAGCGTCGACATGCTCACACTCCGGCCCGACTTGGCACCTTCGCGCTCGCGACGTTCAGCGTCGGGGTCGTGGACCGCGACGTACCGTCGCGCAAGCGCGGTGGTCTTGGTCAACGACAGCGACGTCAGACCACCGCCCACACCGCGGATCTCGATGGCAAGGAGTCGGTCGATCTCGGCGATGATCTTCTCGTCGAACACCAACGCCGTCGCCATGGCGATCTTGTGGAAGCGGTCGTGATCGATCAGACCGGACCGCATGGTGTCGTACACCTTCGGCAGCCGATCCCGCGCACAGAGCGCGTCACCGAGCAGGCGATGCGCGGCGTAGTTGGTCGTCCGCATACTCAGCTGCAGTTCCAGCGCGGTCTGCACTTCCAGATCCAACAGCGAACGTTGGGTCGCCGCCGGGTTCGGACTCTGCGCCAGCAGCCGATCGAACATCGACATCGCGTACTGGAACTGCAGCCACTCGAGCTGGCAACGCCGCAGCGTAGTCCCGCCGATCGCCGCCCCGAGCTCGGCGGTCGACAGCTTCGCGAGTTCCTCGCCGGCCGCGGGCAGGCCGAAGCCGACGCCGATTCCCGCAGCCGCGGTCGCCTTCGCCATGCCCTCACCTCCCTAAGCGAGTCAGTGCACCCAGTCGATCAGGCGTACTAATTCCACGTTACCCCGATCCACTTAATAGAACAAGCGTTCGGAGCGGTTTATTTGGCGATTTTTGAAAGAGGCTTTCCCGACCCGGGTGACCGAGCGTGACCGGCTCATCGAACGGGTTGCACGTCGACCGGCGTCTCGAGTCGGGTGGGGACATGCCGCGGATGCATCAGCGTCACGCCGATCGCGGCGAACAGGTAGAGGCCGGCGGCGAGGATCACCAGCATCGGGTCGATGCCGTCGGCGGGCAAGACGGTCGCCGCCAGGATCATCGCGAGGACGAAAGCAGTGTTGAACAGGCCGTCCTGCACGGCGAAGACCTGGCCGCGATAGGTGTCCGAGATGTCGGCCTGCATCGCGAGGTCGCCGCACAGTTTGATGGTCTGACCGACCAGCCCGAGCAGGAGGGCGCTGACGATGACGGTGATCCAGGTGATGTGCGCCAGCGTGGCTTCGGCGACGACCGCCACGGCGAGCGAGGCGACGATGGTCCATCGTCGACCGAGCCGATGGACCGCGGCGGGGGTGGTGAACGCGGCGACCAGAGCGCCCAGCGCCACCCCTGCACCGATCACCGCCAGCGCCCCGACGTCGTGCCCGCGAATGGGGCCGAGGTCTGCGGAACGCACGATGAGCAGGAGCATCAGCGTGTTGACCCCGAAGACGAAGCGGTGCACTCCGATCGCCGAGAGCACCACGGCCACCGTTCGGGTAGTCGCGGCGGCCCGCAGGCCGTGGCCGAGGCCGTGCGCCATCGCATAGACCGCGTTGTGCCCGGCGTCGTCGGGTACGTCGGGACCGAGGAAGCGGCGGGGAAAACCGACGGCGATGCTCGCGGAGATGAGGGCGATCGCGGCGCCGGCGAGCAGCGTGGCGGCCGAGCCGGCGTTGTTGGCTCCGAAGACGGCGCGCAGGCCCACCGAGATCAGGGTGCCGCCGGCCAGTAGCCCGGCGCCCAGCGTGGTGAAGAAGGCGTTCATCTCGATCAACACGTCGCGGGAGGCCACGTGCGGCAGCGCGGCCGAGAGACCGGAGGCCACGAATCGGCTGCAGCCGGTCACCAGAAGCGCCGCGACCAGCACGAAACCGTCGGGTGCGCTGGTGCCCATCGCGAGAGCGACCAGCGCGACGGCGATCGCTCGGAGCACATTGACCCACACCAGGACTCGGCGTCGATCCCAGTGGTCCAGCAGGGCGCCGGCGAACGGGCCGACCACCGAATACGGCAGCAGCAGCACCGCGAACCCGAGCGCGACGGCCATCGGATCGGTGTGGCGGTCCGGGTTGAACAGGATCGAGAACGCCAGGGCGGCCTGGAAGGCGCCGTCGCTGAGCTGGCTTGTGAGCCGCACCAGCAGCAAGCGCCACAGACCGGGTGAATGCCCTAGCGCTCGAATGAATCCCACTAATTGAGCCTACCGATCTCGCAGGCGCCGGGAGGGCGGAGACGACTCGAAGATCGCTGTGCCATGATTGGTTGGTGACTGGCGATGACTTTCGCGATCCGGCGCAGGTCGGACCGGGTTCGGTGTTGATCGCGTCGACGACGTTGACCGGTCCGACCTTCGCCCGCACGGTCATCTATGTCATCGAGCACGACGAGCACGGCACGCTGGGCGTCGTGCTCAACCGCATGAGCCAAGCCGCCGTCTTCAACGTGCTCCCCGCCTGGTCCGAATTGGCGGCGTCGCCGCGCGCGGTCTTCATCGGCGGACCGGTGCAAGCCGAGTCCGCGGTGTGTCTGGCGGTGGCCAAGACCGGTATCGATCTGGCGACCCAGCCGAAGCTGCACCAGGTGCGCGGCCCGGTCTGCATGGTCGATCTCGACGCCGATCCGGAAGACCTGGAACCGGTCCTCACGGGCCTGCGTATCTTCGCCGGTTACGCCGGCTGGGATGGGGGTCAGTTGGACGACGAACTCGCCGAGGGCAGCTGGTTGGTCGCGCCCGGCCTGCCGTCGGACCTGCTGGCGCCGGCCACCGTCGACGTCTGGCAGGCTGTTCTGCGCAGGCAGGACTGGCCGCTCCCCCTGTTGGCCACCTACCCGATGGATCCGCTGACCAACTGACATGCACGAGATCTCCGAATGGTTGACGTCGGTCGTCGACATGGCACCGGCGTGGGCGGTGTACCTCGTCGTCTGCTGCGTGGTCTACCTCGAGACGTCGGTGCTGATCCTCGGCCTGATCCTGCCCAGCGAAGCGGTGCTGATCGCGGCGGGCGTGGCGGCCGCGATCGGTCAGCCCAACATCTACGTGCTCATCGCCTGCGCCTGTGTCGCGGCCCTGTGCGGCGACATGACCGGCTATGCCCTCGGCCACTATTCGGGGCCGCGGATCCAGAACTCGTGGGCGGGCCGCAAGTTCGGTGCCGAGCAATGGATACGCGCGGAGGAGCGCGTGCGGCACAACAGCTACGTCACGGTCCCGGTGGGACGCTGGATCGGTTACGTCCGAACGCTGGTGCCGATCGCCGCCGGCATGTCCGAAGTGCCCGCACACCGCTATGCACTGGCGACCTTCCTCGGCGGCAGCACGTGGGCCACGTGTGTGCTGCTCCTCGCGTACGTGCTCGGTGCCACCGTCGGAGTGCAGTTGATGGGCGTCCTGGTCATCGGGCTGATCGGCGCGGCCGCGGTCCTGGTGCTGGTGCGATGGCTGGTCCATCGCGTCCAGGTCCGTCATGCGGAATCGGGTCGGCTGCCGTAGTGCTGCGGCGCGGCTTCCGCCGTGCGCGCCGATCAGCCGAAGGTCCGCCGCTGATAGGCGGACCGACCGGAACCGGTGGCGGCGACCTGATCGGGCACCGCTCGACGCAGCACCGCATCGCGCAGCGCCTGCGGCAGCAGGCCGGTGACCGCGACCAAGGGGCCGATGTACCCCGGCACGGTGGTGACGAACCGCGGTGCCGCGATCACGTCGACGACGGTCCGCGCCACCTGCTGGGGCGTCAGTAGTTTGGCCGCGCCGGTCGCCGTCCCGACGGCCAGCTCGGTGTCCACGACGCCCGGCAGGATCGCCGAGATCTGCACGCCGCTCCCCCGCAGTTCCTCGCGCACGCCGGTCAGGTAGCCGAGCACGGCGTGCTTGGTCGCGGCGTAGGTCGACTCCCCCGGCGGCGAGAGTTTGGCGGCCGCCGATGCGATGGTGACGATGTGGCCGCGGCCGCGGGCGGCCATCTCGGGGGCGACCAAGCGCACGCCGCGGATCACGCCGATGACGTTCACGTCGAACATGGCGGCCGTGGCGGCTTCCGGTTCGTCGTCGAACGGCCCCACCCACATCACGCCGGCGTTGTTCACCAGGACGTCGATCGGTCCGAGATCGGCGGCGACGGCGTCGAGGAACCCGCGGTACGACGCCTCGTCGGTCACGTCCAGCGGATAGCCGCGGATGCCCAGGTCGGCGGCGGTCGTGGTCGCCTGATCGAGGTCCCGGTCGCCGATGGCCACGCGGGCGCCTGCGGCCTGTGCGGCGGCGGCGATCTCGCGACCGATACCGGCGGCGCCGCCGGTCACCGCGACGACGAGTCCGTGCAACTGTGAGGTTCCCATCGTCTCAGCCTCGCACAGCGGTCCGACGGGGCTGATCCCACGGGGCCGCTCAGGCGGCAGGCGCCGGCTCCGGTTCCGACTGCCGCCCGTAGCGCGTGGCCAGCCAGGAGCACAGGATCAGCTGCACCTGGTGGAAGATCATCAGCGGGAGCACGATCAGGCCCACCGATGATCCCGCGAAGAGCACGGTGGCCATCGGCAGACCCGTGGCCAGCGACTTCTTGGTGCCGCAGAACTGGATGGCGATGGTGTCCTCGCGCGAGAAGCCCAACCGTTTGGGCAGCCATCCGGACAGCATCAGCATCACGATCACCAGCACCGTCGCGATGATCGTCATGAGAACCACCTGCCAGGCGCTCACCAGTGACCACAGGCCCTCCCGGACGCCCTCGCTGAAGGCCACGTAGACCACCAGCACGATGGAACCGCGGTCGACATACTTGGTCGGTTCGGCGTAGCGCGCCAGCCACGGACCCACCCAGGGTCGGAGCAACTGACCCACGATGAACGGCAGCAGGATCTCCAGCATCAGTTTGGTGATCGACGCCCCGGAGAACTGGACGCCCGAATCGGTGCTCATCAGCCACACCACCAACAACGGCGTCAGGAACACGCCGAGCAGGTTGGAGACCGAGGCGCTCACGATGGCACCCGGGATGTTGCCTCGGGCGATCGACGTGAACGCGATCGACGACTGCACGGTCGACGGCACCAGCGTCAGGTACAGCATGCCCATCGACAGGTCGTCGCCGATGAGGTGCTTGAGCAGCGGCGCGAGCACGACGCCGATGATCGGGAACAGGATGAACGTGAAGCTCAGGATGGTCAGGTGCAGGCGCCAGTGCGTGAGGCCTTCCAGCGCCTCCCGGGGATGCAGTCGTGTCCCGTACAGGAAGAACAGCAGCGCGATGGCGGCGATGACGACGTAGTCGAGCACCTCGGCGAAGACACCGGTCGCCGGGAGAAAAGCGGCGACGACCACCGCGAGCATGATGGAGAGAACGAAGCCGTCCAGCGGCGACTTCGCCATGATTCTGCCGAACATCAGCGCCCGCTGGTGCTGCCCGATTCGGAGGAGGCGGCCTCGGATTGCGGCAGGCACATGCCGCTCAGTGCGCAGGATCCGCAGCTCGACTCACCGCAGTCGGCCGCCGCAGCGGCCTCCCCCGCGGCGTCGGGCTCAGCCGCGTCGTCGGGCGTCGAGGAACAGCAGTCGCTGCTGCAACCGCTCGACTCGACGGGTTCGGCGACGGTTTCGGCGGCCCGCACGGCCACGCCGCTCACCACCGAGATGGCCAGCAGGCCCAGGAGGATGCCGGCGAGGGCGTAGAGGAAGCCCCACGAGTTGACCAGCGCGAGCGCGCCGCCGAGCGCTGCCGCCACACCGCCACCGAGGAAACCGGGAGCCGCGACGCGGTGCGCCAACACCCACGCGCGCTCGGAACGGATCGTCTCCGGGGTGCGGACTCCGACCCACCGATTGCCGGGCAGCTTCTGCGCCAGCCCGGCCGCGCCGACGACGATCCACAGCGCGGCGAGCGCGAACGCGAGGACGGCGACGATCAAGGAGGCGGCATACACGCCCCCAACTGTACGACCGAGGCGCTGTGCGAGCGACATCGGCGAGGATTTACCCTGGTCGGGTGAGCATCGCCGACAGCACCCCGGGACATCGTTACACCGCACAGATCGCCGGTGACATCGAATCGCGCTGGCAGGAGTACTGGACCACCGAGCAGACCTTCGCGGCCCCGAACCCGGTGGGGCCGCTCGCCGGTGACTTCTCCGCCTTCTCCGGTTCGGACGCGCAGGCGCCGGACAAGCTGTTCGTCCAGGACATGTTCCCCTACCCGTCCGGAGCCGGCCTGCACGTGGGCCACCCGCTCGGCTTCATCGCCTCCGACGTGTACGCGCGCTTCGCGCGGATGACCGGACGCAACGTGCTGCACACGATGGGCTTCGACTCGTTCGGTCTCCCGGCCGAGCAGTACGCGGTGCAGACCGGCACGCACCCGCGGACCACCACCGAGGCCAACATCGAGCGGTACCTGCAGCAGATCCGCCGCTTGGGCCTCGGCCACGACGAACGACGACGCGTCGCCACCACCGACGTCGACTTCTACCGCTGGACGCAGTGGATCTTCCTGCAGATCTACAACTCCTGGTTCGACGCCGACCAGGGTAAGGCCCGCCGGATGTCCGAGCTGATCGCCGAATTCGATTCCGGCGCACGGACTCTGGACGACGGCCGGGTCTGGTCCGAGCTGGATCAGGCCGCGCGCCGCGAGGTGCTCGACTCGTACCGCCTGGTGTACCTGAGCGATTCGCTGGTCAACTGGTGCCCCGGACTGGGCACCGTGCTGGCCAACGAAGAGGTCACCGCCGACGGACGCAGCGAGCGCGGCAACTTCCCGGTGTTCCGTAAGAACCTGCGCCAGTGGATGATGCGGATCACTGCGTACTCCGACCGGCTGCTCGACGACCTGGACCTGCTGGACTGGCCGGACAAGGTCAAGACCATGCAGCGCAACTGGATCGGCCGCTCGCACGGTGCACGCGTGCAGTTCCCGGTGCCCGGCGGCGCCGCCATCGAGGTCTTCACCACGCGCCCGGACACCCTGTTCGGTGCCAGCTACATGGTCCTGGCGCCCGAGCACGAGCTGGTCGACCAGCTGGTCGCCGAGCAGTGGCCGGCCGACACCGACGCGCGCTGGACGGACGGCGCCGCCGACCCGAAGGCCGCCGTCGCCGCCTACCGGGCGTCGATCGCCGCCAAGAGCGACCTGGAGCGGCAGGAGAACAAGGAGAAGACCGGCGTCTTCACCGGTGCCTACGCGACGAACCCGGTCAACGGCGAGCAGCTGCCGGTCTTCATCGCCGACTACGTCCTGATCGGCTACGGCACCGGCGCCATCATGGCGGTGCCCGGGCACGACGAGCGCGACTACGAGTTCGCCGGCACCTTCGGCCTGCCGATCCGCGAGGTGATCGGCAGCGACGCCGGTATCGCCGAGGCCGCGTTCACCGGCGACGGACCGCTGGTCAACTCGGGTTTCCTGGACGGCATGGCCGTCGACGACGCCAAGGCCGCGATCGTCGAGCGGCTGGAGGCCGACGGCGCTGGACAGGGCACCGTCCAGTTCAAGCTCCGCGACTGGTTGTTCGCCCGTCAGCGCTACTGGGGTGAGCCCTTCCCGGTCGTCTACGGCGAGGACGGCGCGCCGGTGGCGCTGCCGGAGTCCATGCTTCCGGTGGAACTGCCCGAGGTGGCCGACTACGCGCCGGTCTCGTTCGATCCGGACGACGCCGACAGTCGTCCGTCTCCCCCGCTGGCCAAGGCCACCGAGTGGGTCACCGTCGACCTCGATCTGGGCGACGGCCTGAAGACCTATTCGCGGGACACCAACGTGATGCCGCAGTGGGCGGGCAGCTCGTGGTACCAGCTGCGGTACATCGACCCGACCAACCAGGAAACGTTGTGCGCCAAGGAGAATGAGGCGTACTGGATGGGTCCGCGGCCGGAGCTGCACGGTGCGAACGACCCGGGCGGCCTGGACCTGTACATCGGCGGCGTCGAGCACGCGGTGCTGCACCTGCTGTACTCGCGCTTCTGGCACAAGGTCCTCTTCGACCTCGGCTACGTGACGAGCCGTGAGCCGTACCGTCGCCTCTACAACCAGGGCATGATCCAGGCCTACGCCTACACCGACGCGCGCGGCGTCTACGTCCCCGCGGAGGAGGTCGTCGAGCGCGACGGCACGTTCTTCTACGGCGACGAGGAGGTGTCGCAGGAGTACGGAAAGATGGGCAAGTCGCTCAAGAACTCCGTGGCGCCGGACGACATCTGCCGCGATTACGGTGCCGATACGCTGCGGGTGTACGAGATGTCGATGGGTCCGCTGGACCAGTCGCGCCCGTGGGCCACCAAGGACGTGGTGGGTGCGCAGCGCTTCTTGCAGCGCGTGTGGCGCCTGGTGGTCGACGAGGAGTCCGGCGCGGTGCGTGTGCAGGACGTCCCGGCGACCGACGAGACCCTGCGGGTGATGCACAAGACGATCGGCGGCGTGCGCGCAGATCTGGCGGCGCTGCGGATGAACACCGCCGGCGCCAAGTTGATCGAGTTCACCAATCACCTCACCAAGAGCTATCCCGGCGGTGCACCGGCCGAGGCTGTGGAGGGGCTGATCCTGATGCTCGCTCCCCTGGCCCCGCACCTGGCCGAAGAACTCTGGAATCGCTTGGGGCACAATGCTTCTCTGGCGTACGGTCCGTTCCCCGAGGTGAACGAGGCGTACCTCGTCGAGGACACCGTGGAGGTTCCGGTTCAGGTGAAGGGCAAGGTGCGCAGCCGGATCCGGGTGGCGGCCGACGCCGACGAAGCCACCGTGGTCGCGGCCGCCCTCGCGGACGAGAAGATCGCCGCGCTGGTCGACGGTGAACCGCGCAAGGTGATCTACGTGCCGGGCAAGATGGTCAACGTCGTCCCGTAACCGACGCCCGCCCGCCGAGCGTGTCGCGACCCTGATCCCGGGTCGCTCGCGGAGCTCGCGCGGCGAGGCGGCAGCAGGGTCGCGACACGCCGGGGCGGGGCGGGGCGGGGTCAGAGGGTGATGCGCTTCTGCTCGCCGACGCCGAACATGCCGTCGACGTTGAGAGAGGCGTGCTCGGCTTCGATGGCGCCCTCGTACCAGCCGTACGGCGCGTAGTACTCGGCGAGCACCTTGCCGGGGCCGACGTGCATCGTCGACCGTACGGTCGGCGTGAAAGTGATGTCGACGGCGCCGGAGGTGTCGCGGATCAGCCACTTGCCCCACGGTCCCTGCGGCCGTTCTACGGTCACCGGCGGCAGGCGGTGCAGTTGATCGCCGATCCAGATCGCGTTCTCGTTGAACTGCGCCGGGTCGAGGATCTGGTTGTGCGTGAGGTTGAAGCCCTCCACCACGCCGGCGGCGTTGCGGCGGGCCGCAGTGACCCAGTCGTAGCGCATCGGTCGGGGATAGTCGCCGTGGTGGTCGTCGAGAATCGCGAAGCCGCGGTCCTCGGCGAAGCCCACGTGGTCGCCGCCGATCACCAAGTTGCCGGCCATCGGCAACATGACCTTGTGCGAGTACAGGGCCCGGTCCGCGCTGAACGGGTGGACCACCACCAGGTGGGCCGCCTCGTCGGGGCCACAGCGACCGGTCACGTGCAGGCCCATCGAGGGCAGGTCGCGCTTGCCGGGGTGGTGGGCGTCGACGTCGAGGCGCCCGCGATCGAGGTGATTGCCCACTTCGACGCGGAAGTCGGCCACGCGGCCGCGCGACGACGAGCCCAGCAGCCCGCGGGCCACCGACAGGGTCGGCGGCGGCATCTTGACCTGCCAGCGCGTGAGGGTCCCCGCATGCTTGTTCACCGCGATCACCTGAATCAGGCCCAGGGCCTTCGCGTTGTACACCGCGCCGAGGACGAACCAGTCGTCGTCGCCCAGTTGGAAGGCTTCCCACTCCTTGAGCCGCATGTTCCGGTTGGCCCGGCGCAGCGGGTGGAACCGCTGGTCGGTGCCGCCGACGTCGAGCGGGTTGATGATCGGGATGGGGCCGTCGTAGGTGCCGAACTGGTACTGGCCGTCCACCACGAGGGCGGGCGGCGGCGCGACGGGCGACGGGGGATACACGGGAAGGGACATCGGATACGAAGGTAGCCGGTCGGCGCTCAGTAGTGTTCGCGTACCTCGACGACGCGCAGCAATGCCCAGTTCAGCTGGGACAACATCTGCGCGATGTCCGCCTGGGCGACCCGCAGATCCGGTGGCAACTCCGTGAACATGTCGACGATGGTGGTGTCCGAGGAACGCGTGTCGGCGTACTGGTTCTCCACCATGGCGGTGCGGGCCCGATCCGACGATGCCAGCACATGGTCGACGGCGCCGGTCAGGATCGGCGCCAGGACGTCGCGGTGCGGCGCGGGCGGCTCGGAGGTCGACACGACCGCCATCCGGCCGAGCTGATCGGCCCGCTGCGTGATCACCGTCATCAAGCGACCGAGCGAGGCGGCGAGACCGCGTTTACCGGCGAGAAAGCCCAACGACATGCTCTTGGTGAAGTCCTGCAGCGCGATCTGGGCCGCATCGAGCCGACTGACGCCGACGAGCACGGACTGCTCGAGCCCGGGGCCGCTCAGGGCGGCGCGGACCTGCTCCAGGAGATGGTCCAGGGCGTCGAAGTACGCGGCCATCTGATGCAGCAGCGCCGGGCGGGAACTGGTCGAGAAGACCAGGTAGGCGCTGGCGGTGCCGATGACCACACCCGCGGCCGTCTCCGTCACGCGCAGTTCCAGGACGTTCGGGGACAGGATGCCGAGCAGGCCGAACAGCGATGCGATCAGGATGGTGACGAACAGCGCCTGCCAGAGATAGTTCAGCGGCCCGAAGTAGAGCATGCAGAAGACGCTGGCCACACACAGCGCGATCAAGGTCATCGGATTGCCGGCGAGCAGAAAAGCGATGCCGAAGCCGACGGTGACGCCGCCGATCGTGCCCAGGAGCCGTCGCCACGCCTTGGTCAAGATGCCGCTGCGCGTGGTGGCGCCGGTGAAGATCATGAACGACGTGATGACGGCCCAGTACCAGCGATCGGCCGAGATCAGCTCACCGACGACGGTCGACAACGCCGCCGCGACCATCACCTGCACCGCCATCCGGGTGGTCGGCTGCCAGCCCAGCCACGGGCGCAGGCGGGTGTGCGGCGGGGCTGCTGGGCCGGCGGTGCTGGGGAGTGTGGGCAGTGGAGTCGGCGAAGTGGGAGTTGGGCGGAAGGCTGCGGGGGAGGCGTGTGCGTGTCCGGATGCGGGCGCGTCAGATCGATCGCGCGCAGCGTCGCCTGGGCGACGACGGCCCGGTTGGCGATGACGACGGCGAGCTCGTCCGCGTCGTCGGACGCGGTGATGCGCTGGTGCGCGTGGGCACGGTCGGCCGCAGCGGCGACCTCGATCGTCGAAGAGCCCGGCAGCAGTACGGTGCGGAGATCCTCGACCACTGTGGTGAGCAGGCCCGACGTGGTGCCCGTCGGGTCGTCGCGGCGGAGGCGGACGAGCTCCAGGCAGGCGTGCTCCACGCTGATCCGCGCGTCGAGCACGGCGGCGGCGAACGCGGTCGCGTCCGCGTCGATCACCGCTGCGGTGCGGAACTCGGCCTGCCAGGCGTCGACGGCGCGACTCACCTGGTCGATCCGGGACAGCCCAAGGCGACGCTGCGCCGCAACCTCGGCCTCGGGTTTCGCGTCGAGGGCGGCGTCGAGCGAGTAGACGCACGCACCCCGGAACTCGCCGAGGAGAGTGGTGATCTGTCGACGTGGCACCGAGCGGAGGAAGGCGAGCCGGATCAGCAGCACCGACGCCACGGCGCAGGCCGCCACCAGCCAGAACTCGGGCAATTCTTTCACCGGCGGACGCAGAAAGACGGCGAAGAACATGCCGAAGAAGGCGATCATCCCCAGTGCATTGGCGCGCGGTCCGTACTTCCGCAGCCAGGTGGCGGTGCCGGCGATGCCGATGAAGACGACGATCTCCACCGCTCGCCAGCGGTCGAGCAGGGCGCCCAGGCTCAGGGTGGTCACCAGCGGGAACACCAACAGCGCGGTGGTGATCAGGCGGTCGCGGCGGGTCGAGTCCTTGACGACGAGGCCGGAGAACAGGGCGAGGAACGGGCCCATCGCCAGCAGCGCGTGATCGCTGTGGCCGAAGTGCACCAGGGACCAGGCGACGGTCGCGCTGACCGCCACGGCGAGGGCGATGGACGCGGCGTTGATCGCTCGCGCACGCCCGGGATCGGTCGCTGCGAGCCGCCGGAGCCAAGACGCGGGGGACGGAGGACTGAGCCGGTGGCGGGGGTGCACGGATCCCAGTCTGGCAGGCGTCGTGGCGGGACCCTTGGCAAACTATCTTACCGAGTAGTAAGATAAATTCCCATGGCGATCAATCTTGAGCTCCCGGAGAAGCTGAACTCCACGGTCGAGCGCGCGCACCTGGCGGCCGAGCACATCTTCCGGCCGATCAGCCGCAAGTACGACCTGGCCGAGCACGAGTACCCCGTCGAGCTCGATGAGCTGGGCAAACTGGCCAAGCAGTCGCGCGGACAGGAACGGTCGGGTGACGCGGAAGCGTCGGGCGAGGACACCGTCAACGGCACCAATCTGCGGTCGGTACTCAACGCCCGCGAGCTGAGCTGGGGCGACGTCGGTCTGATGCTGTCGATCCCCGGTCAGGGTCTCGGCAACGCTGCGATCGCCGCGGTCGCCAACGAGGAGCAGCTCGAGCGCTTCGCCGACGTGTGGGCGGCCATGGCGATCACCGAGCCGGGCTTCGGCAGCGACTCGGCCGCGGTCACCACCACCGCGGTGCTCGACGGCGACGACTACGTGATCAACGGTGAGAAGATCTTCGTCACCGCGGGTTCGCGGGCCGACCACGTGGTGGTGTGGGCGACGCTGGACAAGAACCTGGGCCGCGCGGCTATCAAGAGCTTCGTGGTGCCCCTCGACGCCGACGGTATCGCCGTGGTCCGCCTCGAGCACAAGCTCGGCATCAAGTCGTCGGACACCGCGGTGATCCGCTTCGACGACGTCCGCGTGCCGTCGGGCAATCTGCTCGGCACCGCGGAGATCAACGTCGAAAAGGGCTTCGGCGGCGTGATGCAGACCTTCGACAACACGCGCCCGATGGTGGCCGCGATGGCGGTCGGCGTGGGCCGCGCCGCTCTCGAAGAGATGCGCCGGATGCTCAGCGAGGCCGGCCACGAGGTGGACTACGACAAGCCGGCCGCCGCGCAGCACGTGGCCGTCGCCGAGTTCATCCGCCTGGAGTCGGACTGGGAGGCGTCGTGGTTGCTGACCCTGCGCGCCGCCTGGATGGCCGACAACAGGGAGCCGAACTCGCTGGAGGCTTCGATGAGCAAGGCCAAGGCCGGCCGCACGGTGACCGACGTGACCAACAAGGCGGTCGAGATCGGCGGCACCGGCGGCTACGCGGAGAGCGAGCTGCTGGAGAAGTGGGCCCGCGACTCCAAGATCCTCGACATCTTCGAGGGCACCCAGCAGATTCAGCAGCTGATCATCGCGCGCCGGGTGCTCGGCAAGACGAGTGCCGACCTGAAGTGATCTGACGGGGCGTCGCCGCTTGCGCGGCGCGGGCGGCTGCGGCCGTCTGCGCTGCGCTTGAGGGGTGTGGCGGCGCCACGGTGGATTCTTCCGGCCGCGCCGATGGCCCGCCGGCAGATTCTGTCGGCGACCGGTGCTACCTTTTCTGCGGGAAGATGCAGAAATGGAAAGACGCAGGTTGTGAAGACATTCGAACTCCGTAACCGGCGCTATCTGGGGTCCAAGCGGGCAGTGTTGCCGGTGATCGCACAGGTGGTGTCCGCGCTGCCGACGGCACCGAAGACGGCCGCCGACATCTTCGCCGGCACCGGTGTGGTGGGGCAGTCGCTGGCCCGCGCCGGGTTGGCGGTCACCGTCAACGATCTGCTGTCGTCGAACACCACGGTGTATCGCGCCTTCTTCGGCGCCGAACCGGTGCGCGGGGAGCGGCTGGCGGAGCTGGTCCACGAGATCAACACCGTGGCCATTGATGTGCTCGCGCCGAACTACTTCTCCACGACGTTCCGCGACACCTACTACAGCGAGCCCAACGCGCGGCTGATCGGGCACTATCGCGAACGGATCGAACAGTGGCACGCCGCCGGCACGCTCAACGAGCGGGAGCGCGCCGTGCTCATCGCGAGCCTGTTGTACGGCATGGACAAGGCGGCCGCGACGGTCGGGCACTACGACGCCTACCGCGAGGGCGCGGCCTCGGAGGCACGGCTGGTCTTCGGCCTGCCGGAGCTGGAGAGTTTCGACGTTCCGCACACCGTGACCCGGCAGGACGCGAATCAGCTTGTGCGGGAACGTCATTGGGATCTCGTCTACATGGATCCGCCATACAACTCGCGGCAGTACGGCGACCTGTACCACGTGCTCGACAACGTGACCGACTGGCAGCAGGGGCCGGTGCAGTTCAAGGCGCGCAAGATGGATCGACGACACCTCAAGAGCGACTACTGCACCACCGCGGCGGTGCCGGCGTTCACCGACCTGATCGACGCCGTGGACACCTCCACGATCATCATGTCGTATAACGACACCGGTGCCCGCGGGAACTCCCGCTCGGCCGCGCGCCTGTCCGACACCGACATCCTCACCGTGCTGGAACGCCGCGGCCGCGTGGACGTGGTCGACGTCCCGCACCGCGAGTTCACCACCGGCAAGTCGGGTATCGGCGACATCGTGGAGCGGCTGTTCGTCTGCCACGTGGAGACACCGCCCTTCGACCCTTCGACAGGCTCAGAGCGGCGCAAGCTCAAGGAACGGAAGGGGCGTAGTGAACGGGCGGGCAGTGCGACGCCGGCATCGGTCCAGGTCGAGGCCGCTGAGGCGGCGCCGGTGACCGTGCGGAGTCCGCTGAATTACACCGGCAACAAGAAGCGGCTGGTGGCCGACATCATGCCGCTGCTGCCGCCGCCGGGAGCCGGTCACGACCGGTTCGTCGACGTCTTCAGCGGATCGATGACCGTCGGCATGAACGCGGGCTACGACCGGGTCGCGTTCAACGACGTGCAGGTGGACGTGGTCGGCCTCGGCCGACTCTTCGGGCAGGTGCCGTACCCCGAGATCATCGCCGAGGTGGAGGCGATCATCGACCGCTACGGTCTGTCCGACAGCCAGCGGCACGGCTACGACGCCTACGGCGCCAACTCGTCCAACGGCCTCGGCCGCGTCAACAAGGACGCGTACCTGCGGCTCCGCACCGACTTCAACCGGATGGACTCGGCCGATCGGGACCGCCCGTACTACTTCTTCACGCTGGTGGTCTTCGGCTTCAATAACCAGATTCGCTACAACCGCAGCGGCGAGTTCAACATGCCGGTGGGCAAGCGCGACTTCAACAGCCGGGTGCGCAAGAACCTCTTCGACACCGTGACCCGCATGCACCAGCTGCAGGCGGAACTGTGGACCCTGGACTTCCGCGACGTCTTCGGCAAGCTCGCCACCACCGACCTCGTCTACTGCGATCCGCCCTATCTCCTGGGCACCGCGCCGTACAACGAGCAGAATGCGTGGACCGTGGACGACGAGACGGATCTGCTCGACGGGCTCGCCGGGTTCGCCGCCCGCGGCGGTGTCTTCGGACTCTCGAATGTGTTGACGCACAAGGGATCTGAACACGACCAGCTCTCGAACTGGGCCACCGAGCACGGCTTCGTGGTGCACACCCTGGACTACAGCTATGCGAACTCCTCGTACCAGCGGAAGGATCGCAACGCGTCGACCGAAGTGCTGATCACCAACTGGACGCCGTAGCGGGACTTCCGGCGGGTCAGGCGAGCGCGCGCAGGGCGGCCACCAGCTCGGTGTTCCACGCCGAGTTGAGATGCTCGACGTCGGTCCGATCCTGTTCTGCCGCAACGAGATCGAGGACCTGCGACAGGGGAGCGTCGGCGATCTGCACCCAGTCGGCGGTGCGCAGCGAGACGATCAGCGGGCAGGCGGTCCCGGCACCGCCGTCGGTGGGCCGCATCTCCATGACGCGGGCGAAGCCGAAGATCCGGGCGACGTTCGGGTCGATCTCGTTGGCGATGAACAGCGTCAGCGTCGGTGAATCGGGTTGCTCGCACGCCAGGTTGGTGGCGTGCCGGAGCACCGGCTCCAGTTCGCCGCGACGCTGCGTGTTCGGATCCATCAGCGTCACCTCCACCAGGATGCGGCGACCGTCGAGGTCGAACTCGATGTCGCCGCGCAGGCCGGGGGCGTGGCTGATCGGCAGGAAGTCGCCGTCCAGGGACAGTCCGAAGGCGGCCCGGGGGTCGAAGGCGCGTCCCGAGGCGTAGTACAGCGATAAGCCGATCAGATACTCGTACATGCACGGCACCGTCGGCTTGCCGCGAAAAGCCTTCTCGCGCACCGTGTTCACCTCCGCCGAGCGGTAGTCGTCGGCGATCAGCTGCAGGTAGCCGCGCACCGTGTCCGGACCGAAGGACGCCGCGATCACCTCGTCGAAGCGCCGACGTTCCTGGGCTTCGAGGAAGCCCTGGATCGCTGTCGGGTCGATCGCCTCCTCGGCGATGATGCGCGCGTCGGTGCGGGCCAGGGCGTCGGCGCCGAAGGCGTGCGCCAGTCCGCGCACCCGGTCGGCAGCGCTCGGCGGGGCGGGTGCCGGCACGGCCATGTCCTCGTCGACGGTGGCGAAGAAGTAGCGCGCGTAGGCGGAGCTGAGACTCACCTGGTTGCCGGCCACCGACAGCAGGCCGGTCGCGGTCAGGATGCGGAGATTGTTGTCGAGGTACTCCAGCACCAGGGCGGTGGTGCGGGAGCCGTTGAACAGGTCGACCATCGCGTGGCGGAAGGCGGCCGCCTCGCCGTGCCACTGCGGGTAGAGCGCCTCCTGGTGGATGGCGAGCGCTCCGGACCCCTTCTTGCGCAGCCCCGGCAGCATGCCGACCGGGTCGAAACGCTTCTTCACCGTGGGCCCGCCGTGGTCCACGGCCTGCCGCAGCTGGGCCAGGGTCCCGGCATCGGGCTGCTCGCGGAAGGCGCTCAGCGCGTCGAGATACACGCGGTAGCGCTCGATGAAGGCGGGACCCTTGCCGTTGGGGAAGGCCTCCGGGGTGAACCTGCCGCTGACGATGTAGTGATCTTGCTCGAGCGTGCGCTCGGCGGCGCCGAGCGCTTCGGTGAGGGAGCCGCCGCCGGTGCGCATCGCCCGGACACCGTCGGCCACGGCGGTCACGTCCGGGCCGAAGACGCGGGCGCCGGCGATGAAGGCCAGGGCGAACTCGTCGGTGCTCAGCGGGCCGAGCCGGTGGAGAACCCGCAGCAGAAGCCGGACGGGGAAGTACCGTAGCCCGCCGGCCTCCTCGGTGTAGGTGAGAGCGCCGCGCAGCACGGCCGAGTTCTCCGCGGTGATCGAGCAACGCGTGTCGAAGCCGTCGAGGGCGGCGTTGTCGGCACCGATGAACAGGATGCCCAGCGGGGTCAGGCGGCGCTGATCGTCGACGAAACCGAGCTTGACCAATGCACTGGTGTACGTGCGGGCCCGCTTCGCGGCGTCGTCCGCGCTGACCCGGCCGCCGCTGCCGAAGATGTCCGGGGCGGCGGACCGGAGGGCGCCGTAGAACTCGAGCTGGGTGACGGCGTCCCAGGGGCGCGCATCCGCGTCGCGGAACTCGGCGAGCGCTTCGAGCATGTCGTGGTAGCCGGCGATGACGTCTTTGCGACGAAACGAGGTGTCGCCCAGGTGCACCAGGGGTGTGTCACGACCGGTCGTCATGTCCTCATCGTGGCACAGCGCGCGCGAGCCTTCGGGCTGCTATCGTACGACGCACTAGAACACGTTCTACTTACTCAGGAGCTGCCCGTGAGCGCTGTGCGTATCACCGACGTCGTCGACGCCTACATCGACCGCCTGACCACCGGTACCGCGGAGGAGATCGTCGATCTCTACGCCGACGGTGCGACCGTGGAGGACCCGATCGGTGCGCCGATCCGGAGCAACCGCGAGGATCTGGTCGAGTTCTACGCGATCATCACCGCCATGGACCGGCGGGAGGCCACGCTCAAGTGGGTCAAGATCGCCGGGGACACCGCGGTCTTCGAGTTCACGCTGGTCACCGGTACCTCCGGCATGGCCTTCGAGATCAGCCCGGTGGACATCATGGTCTTCAACGACGAGGGCAAGGTCGTCTCCATGCGAGCGGTGTGGGATCCGTCGGACCTGAAGCAGCTCTGACGCACTCCACCCCCTGTACGTCGGGTCAGCCGCGGGGGCGCACCGTGATCTCGGTCGGATCGGCATCCGCCGGCGCCGCGATCACCTGCGCTACCGCGGCTGCCACCGTTTCCGGCCGCAGAAACTTCGACCCGTCGTAGTCGCGACCCTCGCGGGCGACGATGTCGCGCTGCATGTCGGTGTCGATGCGCCCGGGGAAGATCGACGTGACCCGCAGTGACGGCTCTTCGGCGCGCACTCCGTCGGCCAGGGCCCGGAGCGCGAATTTGCTTGCGGCATAAGGCGTCCACTGGGCGCGCACGTTCTGCCCGGCACCCGAGTTCAGGAAGACCACGTGCCCGTGCCCGCTCGCGCGCAGCGCGGGCAGCAGGAGCCGCGTGAGTTCGGCGGCGGCCACCACGTTGACCTCCAGGAGCGCCCGCCATTCGTCGACCGGGGTATCGGCGACGGCCTCCAGACTGCTGGCGATCCCGGCGCAGTGCACCAGCACGTCCAGCTCGGTGACCGTCTCCACGGCGGCGGCGACCGCGTCGTAGTCGGTGAGGTCCACCGCGAGGGTCACCGCGTCGTCGAACTCGACGGCCATCGCGTCCAGCTCGGCGGAGCCGCGACCGCCGAGGATGAGCCGGTGCGTGGGGGCCAGGGCGCGGGCGACGCGGGCGCCGACGCCGCGACTGGCACCGGTGATCAGGGCGCAGGGGAGCAGTTCGGTGCGATCGTGCTCGGTGATCATCGACTCAGCTCCGTCCGCCGGTACCGAGGCGACCGGAGGTGTCCGAACCGCCGAACGACGCCGGGCTGCGCCCGCCGCTGCTGAAGCCGCCGTTGCCGAAGCCGCCGTCGCCGGTCGCCTCGTTGATCACCGCATCCACGAGGACCCCGGTGAGGACCGCTGCGCCGTCGTGCGGGTTCTGCTGCTTCCACAGGAGCACATCCTGGCGGGCGAGCGTGAGGGCTTGATCGGCGAGCGCCGTGGCCTGGTCGGCGAGCTTGTCGGCCGCGTGCTCGTCGGCGGTGGACTGGGCCCGATCGAGGAGCCGTTCGGCCTCGGACAGGCTGGTGCGCGCCGGGGTGCCGACCGCGCCGCGGCGGGTGTCGATGAGGCTTTCCGCCGCGCCTACGTGCGCCGTCGCGTAGGCGAGCGCCGTGGACTTCTCGGCGATCAGCACCACGTTCTGGCTGACGTCGGAGATGGCGTCCAGCAGTTTGGCAGCGGTGTCGACGCCGCCTTCGGCCGAGCGGATCGCGGCGGCCGTCGGGAGCCGCAGGTCCGCTTCGTCGGCGACGGCCTCGCGGCCCTGCGCAATGCTGTCCTGGGCGAAGTGGATCAGCTCGCGGGCCAGGGCCGAGTTGCCGATCACCGACTCGGCGACCGCGGTGCTGAAGGATTCGGCCAGGTAGGCCTCGCTTGCTTCCGCCTGATCGAGTCGTTCGGCGAGCGCGTCGCAGCGGTCGGCGAGCGCGTCGAGGCGCGCGTCGGCTCCGTCGACCAGGTCGCGCAGCGTGTCGAACGGCCGCACCTGCTCGTCGAGCGCCTGGTTGGCGTCCGAGCACATGCTGATGATCTGCACGAGGAGGGAGCGGCGCTCGCCGTTGCTCAGCTCGGGCTCCTCGTCGAAGGTGTGCCGAAGCCGGAACGACGTGGCCAGTGCGCTTTCCGCGGTGGTCAGCGCGCCGTGGAAGGCGGCGGTGGCGGTGTCGCCGAACTCGGCGGTGGCCAGCGCGAGTTCGTCGTCGCTGATCGATACCGCGTTGTCGGTGTGGGTCAGCAGTTCGGACGCCCAGGGGTTGAGCGTGGTGATCGGCTGCGTGGTCAGTTCCTCGACGGTGAGGGCGCTGTCCTCGGAGGAGACCTCGTCGCCGGTGGCGAGTGTGCGCCGACGATTCCGCAAGACCAGGTAGGCCGCGGCGATCAGGGCGAGGGCGGCGAGGCCGGCGACGGAGAGGTAGATCCACATCCGGGAGCCGGCGGTGTCGAGTGCCGACGCGGTGTCGAGCGCCGCGTCGGTCCACTTCGCCTCCGCCACGTCCGGGGCGATGGTGTCGTCGGCGATCTTTCGAAGGTCCTCGGCGGGGTAGTCGTCGATCGGCTCGGCGCTGTCGAAGAAGAAGGAGCGGTCGTCGACGTTGATCGCCAGCAGGATGTCCCGGTAGCTCAACTCGCTCTGCTGCTCGGTCTCCCGCGCCCAGTCCTGCGGCGACTTGCCGTCGAAGTTCCGGACGTAGACCACCCACAGCTGCACGTTGCGGTCGGCTGCCAACTCGTCGATCGCGGCGCCGATCTCGGCTTCCTGCTCGCCGGACAGGACGTCGGCGGCGTCGACCACCTGGTTCGGCATCTGAATCGGCTGATCGGCGAGCGCGGCGCCGACTCCCGGGCCGCCGGTGAGAACGGTGAGGCCCAGCACGGTCGCGATCAGAAGACTCAGCGTCGGGAGAACGGCCAGGCGTCGGCGGACGAAGGTCATGGATCCAATCTAGTGCCTCGGCGGGCATGGTGTCCGGAACCGGTGGTGGGAGAGTGACCATATGGAGTACGACGATGTGGTGGTGGGTGCCGGACCCAACGGTCTCACCGCGGCGGCGGTTCTGGCGCGGGCCGGTCGACGGGTCCTGGTGCTGGAGGCGGCCTCGCGCGCGGGTGGCGGGGCGCGTACTGACACCGCGTTCGGTGCGCAGATCCGGCGCGACGTCTGCGCCGCGGTGCACCCCACCGGCTTCGTCTCGCCCGCCTTCGCCGACCTCGATCTGACCGCCCGCGGTCTGCAGTGGTTGCTGCCGGAGTACTCGGTGGTGCACGGGTACGGCCCCGACCGGGCGATGGGTCTCGCCCGCGATGCGCGCCGACGCGGCGACGAGTTGGCGCGGGATGCAGCGGCGTGGGAACGGGTGGCCGGCTGGGCGGGCAGCGCCCCGGGAGTGGTCGACGACGTGCTGAACCTGCCCGCACTCCCGGATCGGCCGGTCGCGGCGGCCCGGTTTGCGGCAGCAGCGGGATTGCCGGCGGCGGCGCTGGTGCGCGGAGCGTTCCGGACGCCGGAGGTGCGGACGCTGTTCGCCGGGGTGGCTGCCCACTCGGCCCGTCCGCTGTCGGCGGCGGCGTCCACCGCACCCGGACTGCTGTTGGCCGCGCTGGCCGGATCCGGTTGGCCGGTGGCGCGGGGCGGCTCGCAAGCCATCACCGACGCCCTCGTCGACGTGCTCACCGAACACGGCGGCACCCTCGAAACCGATTGTCGGATCAGCGATTTCGCCCAGTTGCCGACCGGTGCCCGGCTGTTCTTCGCCACCTCGCCCCGGACCTTCAGCGAGGTGCTGGGCGACCGTCTGCCCGCGCGGTACCGGCGTCGACTGGCGGGGTTCGCCTACGGCCCGGGCACCTGCAAGGTGGACTTCCGGCTCAGCGCACCCATTCCGTGGCGAGACGAGCGGTTCGCCGCGACCGCGACCTTCCATCTCGCCGAGGACGTGCGGCAGATCGCGGTCGCCGAGGCGGCTGCGGCGGCCGGACGAATCCCGGTGCGGCCCTGGGTACTCGGCGGCGAACCGACCCGCATCGATCCGTCGCGCGCGCCGGCGGGCACGCACCTGGCGTGGGCGTACTGCCACGTGCCGGCCGGCTGCACCCGGGACGTCTCCGCGGCGATCGTCGCCGAGATAGAACGCTGCGCGCCGGGCTTCCGCGACGTGATCGTCGAGCAGATCGTCACCACCGCCGACGCGCAGGAGAGCTACAACGAGAACAACGTCGGCGGCGATATCGGTTGCGGCGCAACGTCATTGCGTCAGTTGGTGCAGCGCCCGGTGCTCTCACCGACGCCGCAGGCGACCCCGGTTCCCGGGGTGTACCTGTGCTCGGCGGCTACCGCGCCGGGCGGCGGAGTGCACGGCATGAGCGGCTACCGCGCCGCCCTGCACTCTCTGCGCTAGCGGTACCGGTCGCGCCAGTCGCAGAGCAGCTTGGCGGCCGACAGGTCGTAGTCGGGGCCCTCGGTGGCCACGGTGAGGAGGGAGACGCCCTCGGCGGTGATCGCGTCGGCGAACTGGAGGGTGGCGGCGTCGTCACCCTTGTGCCGGATCTCCGCGGAACGCTCGATCTCGGCCGGATCGCGACCGATGTCGGCGCAGTAGCCGGCGAGCAGGGCGGCCTTCTCGCGGTAGCTGTCGACGCCGACGAAGGCGTGCCAGATGTCGCCGTACTGCGCCACCAGGGGCAGCGTCTTGCGCGGTCCGCTGCCGCCGATCATCACCGGAATGTCGCGCAGGGGAGCGGGATTGAGCTTCCCGAGGCGATCGGTGATGCGCGGGAGCGAGGCGGCGAGGTCGTCGAGCCGGGAGCCCTTGGTGCCGAAGTCGTAGCCGTACTCGGTGTAGTCGCGCTCGAACCAACCGCTGCCGATGCCGAGAATCAGGCGGCCGCCGCTGATGTGGTCGACGGTGCGGGCCATGTCGGCCAGCAGTTCGGGATTGCGGTAGGAGTTGCAGGTGACCAGCGGGCCGATCTCGATGCGTTCGGTCTGCTCGGCCCAGGCGCCGAGCATCGTCCAGCATTCGAAGTGGGCGCCGTCGGGGTCGCCGTAGAGCGGATAGAAGTGATCCCAGTTGAAGGCGATGTCCACGCCGAGATCTTCGGCGCGCAGCACCGCGTCCCGGATCTGCCCGTAGTCGGGTGCGTGCTGGGGCTGCAGTTGGACGCCGATGCGCAAGGGGAGTGTCATGGATCCCAGTCTGCGCCGTTCGATGCCGCCGGGGGGATACCCTGGAGGGTATGAGCACCCACGGACATGATGCACACGACCACGCCGATCACCCGCACAGCGCCGCCGAGTGGGATGAGCGGTACAGCAGCACCGATCGGCTGTGGACCGCGCAGGCCAACCCCGCGCTGCTGCGCGAGGCCGCGGAGCTGACGCCGGGACGTGCGCTGGACGTCGGCAGCGGGGAGGGCGCGGACGCGCGCTGGCTGGCCGACCGGGGCTGGGAAGTGGTGGCCGTCGACATCTCGCAGGTGGCGATCGACCGCGCCGTCGCCATCGATTCACGTGAAACCATCACCTGGCGCCAGGCCGACCTGACCGTCGACGAGGTTCCCGGCACGCCTTTCGATCTTGTTGCGCTGCACTATTTCCCGGTCGACATCGCCCAGCGCGGGGTGATCGCGAAGCTCGTCGGGGCGCTGGCTCCGGGCGGCACCCTGCTGGTGGTCGCCCACGATGCCGAGGGCATCCGTGCGCACGGCCATGACCCGGACGCGTACTTCCAGCCGAAGGACGTCGCCGAGCAGTTCGCCGATGACCTGGACATCTCGATTCTGGAGACCGTCGAACGCGGCCGACCGGCCGGTGGGACGGCCGGACCGCGTCACATGAACGACGTGGTGCTCAAGGCGCGCAAGCGCGCCTGACCCGAGCGGCTCAGTTCACCTCGAGTGAGGCGAACACCTGCTCGGCCGCCGGGGTCGCCGCCGTAGCGACCGTCGGCGTCAGCGACAGTCGGGTGCGGCGTTCGAGCAGATCGGCCGTGTCCAGGGCGCCCTCGGCGAGCGCGCCGAAGAGCAGTTCCGCGCCGGTGATCTCGGTGTCCGGGGCCACCGGCGCGGCCAGCGCGGGGTCGGCCTCAGCCAGCGCCAGCACCGCGGGTGCCTCCAGGCCGTACTTGGCGACGAGGCGGTCGGGGGCGGACACCTGCGCCAGCGTGCCCGGGATGTTCGGGCCGGTCGGTGCACCCACCAGCGGCAGGGTGCGGGTGCGGCAGGCCTGGGCGGTGAGCCCGGAGGCGGCGAGGGCGGCGTCGACCGCGTCCTCGGCCATCCGCCGGTAGGTGGTGAGCTTGCCGCCGACCACGGTGACCAGACCGTCGCCGCGGGTCAGCACGGCATGCTTGCGGGAGACGTCGGAGGTCTCACCGGCGCCCGAGTCGAGCAGCGGCCGCAGCCCGGAGAAGGTGCCGAGGACGTCGTCGCGGGTCAGCGGCGTTCCGAGCGCCAGGTTGATGGTGTCGAGCAGGAAGTCGATCTCCGACTCGTCGGCCTGGGGGACGTCGGGGATCTCGCCCGGAGTCTCTTCGTCGGTCAACCCGACGTACACCAGGTTGTCGGCCTGCGGCAGTGCGAAGACGTAGCGGCCGAAGTGGCCGGGAACCGGGACGGTGAGGCCGGCGCGCAGGCCGCCGAAGCTCTTCTGCGAGAACACCAGATGGGTGCCGCGGCTGGGGCGCAGTGAGATCTCGGAGTCGATTTGCCCGGCCCAGACGCCGGTCGCGTTCACCACCGCGGAGGCGCGGAGGGTGAGCACCTCGCCGGTGAGATCGTCGGTCACGGTGACCGACGTGCCGGTCACGTCCGAGGCGGTGGCGTGGGTGAGGATCGTCGCGCCCAGTCCGGCCGCGGTCCGCGCGAGGCCGACCACGAGGCGGGCGTCGTCGTTCAGCTGCCCGTCCCAGTTCAGCAACCCGCCGCGCAGTCCGTCGCGGGCGACGGTGGGTGCCAGCGCGGTGACCTTCTCGGCCTTGATGCGGCGCGACCGGTTCAGGGTGCGCGACGGCGTGCGCGCGGCGATGCGGAGGGCGTCGCCGGCGAGGAAGCCGGTCCACGTGAGGGCGGTGTCGAAGAACTTCATGCTCGGCAGCAGCGGGACCACCTGCGGCAGGGGGTGCACCAGGTGCGGGGCGATCCGGCAGATCAGCGAGTCGCGTTCCACCGCGCTCTCGTAGGCGATGCCCACCGCGCCGGAGGCGAGGTAGCGCAGGCCGCCGTGGACCAGCTTGGACGACCAGCGGCTGGTGCCGAAGGCGAGGTCGCGACGTTCGATGAGCACGGTGGTCAGGCCGCGGGCGGCGGCGTCGAGTGCCACGCCGGCGCCGGTGACGCCGCCGCCGATCACCACGAGGTCGACCGAGGGCGACTCGGTCAACCGGCGCAGGTCCTCGGCGCGGCGCGCCGGCGACAGCAGGGTGGCCGTGTCGATGGCGGGGTGCGCGGCGAGCGCCTCGGCGGGCGACTGGGGTGAGGAGGTCATGGGCGCAAGTACCTTTCGAGCAGGTCGGTGAGTTCGGCGTCGAGCGTTTCGGTATCGGGGTCACCGTGGTCGTCGGTCACGAAGACCGGGCCGGTGAGGGCGAACGACCAGGCCATCTGAAGCACGGTCGCGGCCATCCGCGACGGTGTGCCCGCGCGGATCTGTCCGTAGCCCTGGGCGACGGTGATCAGGGCGGTGAGGTCGGTGAGCTGTCCGTGCGAGGTGCGGCCGCCGCGCTGAATCAGGTACGGCGTCAGAAACTCCGGATCGAGTTCGATGATGCGCTGCAGCAGGGGGTGTCGTCGTGCTTCGCGCACCAGGTGCACCAGGGCGTCGATGAGGGCGTCGCGGGAGGGCAGGTCGGGCCCGCTGATATCCAGGCGGGCCGCGGCCGCCACGCGCTGGAACTCGCGGGTGGTGACCTGTGCGGCGAGTGCGGTGACGTTGGGGAAACGTCGGTAGAGCGTGGCGCGGGAGACCTCGGCGGCGCGAGCGACGTCGGCCATGGTGGTGCGGCGGATGCCGATCGTGGCCATGAGCTTGGCCGCCGCATCGAGAATGACATCCTCACTGATCGCGTTGGCGGCCGTACGTCGAGCGGGCGAACCGTCGTCGTTGATTTGCTGCGACACCATATGTCACACTGTATCAGCAAATCCGACACGGGAGAACACCATGACGCGCAGTGAGATCGATGTCGACGTCGTCGACTTTCAGCCCGGCCGCTGGGGCAATCCGGCCGAGCCGATGCACCTTTCCGAGTCCGTACTCGGCGCCCTCACGATGCTCGGCATCTCCGAGTCGGCTCCCGCCGCGGTCGAGCCGGTGCTGCCCGCCACGCGGATCGACGACGACACCGTCGCCGCCCTGACGGCCACCGGCGCCGTGGTCGCGACCGACGACGCCGACCGCCGGGCCCGCCTGCGCGGCTTCTCCACCCCCGACTTGCTGAAGTTCCGCGAGGGCGACGGCAGCGACGCCCCGGACGCGGTGGTCGCGCCGACCACCGCCGATCAGGTGACCGCGGTGCTGGCGGTATGCGCGGACCGCGGCCTCACCCTGAACCCGTTCGCCGGCGGCACCTCGGTGACCGGCGGCATGGCGCCGGGTCGCGGAAAGCCGGTGATCAGTCTCGACCTGCGGGAACTGACCGGGCTGCTCGACTTCGACGAGGTCTCGCAGATCGCCACCTTCGCGGCCGGCACCCGGCTGCCGGACGCCGAGCGCCTGGTCGGCGAGCGCGGCTTCGAGATCGGCCACTTCCCGCAGTCCTACGAGGGCGCCACCGTCGGCGGCTGTGCCGTGACTCGGTCGGCCGGTCAGTCGTCGATCGGCTACGGACGCTTCGACGAGATGGTCGTCGGCCTCACCGTGGCCACCCCGATCGGCACCGCCGAGATCGGCACCGCGCCCAAGTCGGCGGCCGGCCCCGATCTCCGGCAGCTCTTCCTCGGCAGCGAGGGAGCGCTCGGCGTCGTCACCGCCGTGCGGGTGCGCGTGCATCCGGTCCCGGCCGTGCGCCGCTTCTACGGCTGGCACTTCCCCGACTTCGCCGCCGGCGCCGCCGCGATGCGCGCGATCGCCCAGGGCAACGTGCGTCCGACGGTGCTGCGCCTGTCCGATGAGGCCGAGACCGGCCTGAACCTGGCGAATCCATCCGGCGCGGGCAGCGCCTCGTCGTCCGGTCCGGTCGGCGGCTGCCTGATGGTGGTCGGCTTCGAAGGCGACGAGGCCGACGTGGACTGCCGCGACACCTACGTGAGCGCCCGGATCGCCGACCTCGGCGGCACCGCGCTGGGCACCGAGCCCGGCGAGCACTGGCGCCTCGGCCGCTTCCGCGGCCCCTACCTGCGTGACCCGCTGCTCGACGCCGGCGCACTGGTGGAGACGCTGGAAACGGTCACCTTCTGGTCCAACATCGACCGCCTCAAGGCCGACGTGACCGCTTCGATCACCGAGACGCTCGGCGCGGCCGGTACCCCGGCGGTGGTGATGTGCCACATCTCGCACGTCTACCCGACGGGCGCCTCGCTGTACTTCACCGTGATCGCCAAGGCGCTGGAAGACCCGCTGGCACAGTGGGGCGCGGCCAAGCGCGCCGCGAACGCCGCCATCCGTGCGGCCGGCGCGTCGATCACGCACCATCACGCGATCGGCACCGACCACCGGGAGACCTACCTGCAGGAGATCGGCGAGGTGCAGGTCGCGGCGTTGCGTGCGGTCAAGAACGCGATCGACCCCGACGGGCTCCTGAGTCCTGGGATCCTGTTGCCATGAGCACCGGGCAGGGTAGGACCGAGCGGGGCGAACAGCCCATCGTCGCGGTGATCAACCCCATCTCCGGGGGCGGTGCCGCGCACAAACAGTGGCCCGCGGTGGCGGCGGCCTTGGCCGAGCGGGGATACACCGACATCACCGAGATCGAGTCGCAGAGCTCCGCGCACGCCACCGAGGTGGCCGCCGCGGCCGCCGCGCGCGGTGCGATCACCGTCGCCGTCGGCGGTGACGGACACATCCGCGACGTCGCCGAAGGCGTCCTGCACACCCCGGGTGCCCGCCTGGGGATCGCCGCCGCCGGGCGCGGCAACGACCTGGCGCGCCACCTCCGTCTGCCGGAGGATCCGGTCGAGATCGCCGCGGTGATCGCGAACGGCGTGTACCGGATGGTCGACGTCCTCGATGTGGAGGTGCCGGACGGTTCGTCGCACGTGGCGATCGGCAATCTCTACGTGGGCCTGGACTCGGTGGCCACCGAGCTGATCAACGATCTGCGGTGGATGGGCCCGCTGGCCTATCGCGTCGCGCCGGTCCTCACCGCCCTGCGGTGGAAGCCGATGAAGGTTCGCCTGAGGATCGACGGCGAGGTGCGCGACGAACTCGCCCACTTCGTGGTGGTGGCCAACTCCGGCGACTACGGCCACGGGCTCCGCATGGTGCCGACGGCGTCGGTCGACAGCGGCCGGTTGGAGGTGCTGATCGTGCACGGCCACGTGCACTCGCTCCAGTTGGCGCCGCTGATGAAGGAGGCCAAGGTCGGAGCGCACGTGGGCCGCGAATACGTCGAGATCGTGTCCGCCTCGCAGGTCGAGTTGATCGGCGACGCCGACCTCCCGGTGCACACCGACGGCGACTATCTCAGCGCACCGCCGGTCAGCGTGTCGATTCGTCCCGGGGTGCTGCCGATTCTGGTGGCCCGCTGATCCGCAGCACCACTTTTCCGTGCGAGCCGGAGAGCGCGACCAGTTCGAGTGCGTCGCGGGCGGCGCGCAGGTCGAAGGTGCGGGCGATCGGTACTTCGAGTGCGCCCGCGGCGAGCAGGTGGAGCAGCTCGCCGCGGACGCCGTCGCGGAACGCGGCGCTGTCCGGCTGACTGCCGGACAGGAAGACCAGGCCGTGCTCACTGGCGGCGGGCGCCGCGGCGACGGTGATGATCCGCGCCCGGTCGGCCACCAGTTCCAGACTGGTCGCGATGGCCTCCGGCGTCCCGGCGCAGTCGAGCGCGGCGGTGATCGGGCCGGGGGCGACGGCGCGGATGCGTGCGGTCAGACCGGGACCGTAGGGCACCGGGATGCCCCCGAAGCGGCGCACCGCCTCCTGCCGCTGCGGTCCGGCGGTGCCGATCACGACGACGCCCGCGCGCCGCGCCAACTGCAGCAGCGTGGTCCCCACCGCGCCCGAGGCGCCGTGCAGCACCACGGTCTGCCCGGCCGTCGCTCCGCAGCGGTGCAGTAGTTCGGCCGCCGTGCAGCCGGCCAGCAGCAGTCCGGCGGCGGACTCGTCGTCGACGGTCTCGGCCAGGACGAAGGCGTCCGCGGCCGGGAAGGTCAGCGCCTCGGCGTAGCCACCGTGCACCCGGAACGCCGCGACCCGTCGTCCGAGCGCGGCAGGCCCGTCGGTGCCGCAGCCAAGTCGTGCTCCGGGGCCCACCGCGGTCACCGTCCCGGCGATCTCGTAGCCGATCGGCATCGGCAGCAGGGCGGGATCGGCGGCGCGTCGCACATGCTTGAGATCGGCCGGATTCACCCCGGCGGCGGAGATCGCCACGGTGATCTCCCCGGGGCCGGGAGCCGGGACCGCGCGCTGATCGAGGACGAAGTCGTCGAGCCCGGTGAAGCCGTGCGCCATCCATGCCGCTGCAGTCGTCATATCCCCAAGTGTGGCCGATCCCACTGCCCATTACAGTGACTGCCATGACTAGCAATGTTGACGCTTCCAACCCCGAGCTGGTGACGGTGGACGTACCGACGCACTGGTACAACCTGGCCGCCGAGCTGGATACGCCGATCCCGCCGCACCTGCACCCGGGCACCAAGGAGCCCGTGGGGCCGGAGGATCTCGCTCCGCTCTTCGCGTCGGGTCTGATCGCGCAGGAAGTGACCGACGAGGTCTACGTGCCGATCCCCGAGCCGGTCCGCGAGATCTACAAGATGTGGCGGCCGTCGCCGCTGCTGCGTGCCCGCCGTCTCGAGGAGGCGCTGAACACCAAGGCGCGCATCTACGTCAAGTACGAGGGCGTCAGCCCGGTCGGCAGCCACAAGACGAATTCGGCTGTGGCGCAGGCGTATTACAACAGCCTGGACGGGGTCAAGAAGCTCACCACCGAGACCGGCGCCGGTCAGTGGGGCAGCGCGCTCGCCTTTGCCGGCGCGCAGTTCGGGGTCGACGTGGAGGTGTGGCAGGTCCGCGCCTCGTACGACTCGAAGCCCTACCGCGGCTTCCTGATTCGCACCTACGGCGGCACCCTGCACCCGAGCCCCTCCGACCTCACCGAGGCCGGCCGCGCGATGCTCGCGAAGGATCCGCACACCACCGGCAGCCTCGGCATGGCCGTCAGCGAGGCCGTCGAGGTGGCCGCGCAGAACCCGGACACCCGCTACGCGCTCGGCAGTGTGCTGAACCATGTGGTGCTGCACCAGAGCGTCATCGGCCAGGAGGCCGTCGACCAGCTGTACGCCGTGGAGCCCGGCGGCGCCGATGTCGTCTTCGGTTGTGCCGGAGGCGGATCCAACCTCGCAGGTCTGGCGTTCCCGTTCCTGCGGGAGAAGATCCACGGTCGCAGCAACCCGCGCATCGTCGCCGCGGAGCCGAGCGCCTGCCCGTCGATCACGCAGGGCGAGTACCGCTACGACCACGGTGACGTGGCCGGCCTGACGCCGCTGCTGAAGATGCACACGCTGGGCATGGATTTCGTGCCGGACCCGATCCACGCCGGCGGTCTGCGCTACCACGGCATGGCGCCTGCGCTGAGCCACACGGTGGAGCTCGGCCTGGTGGAGGGCATCGCCGTCGACCAGCACGACGCCTTCTCCGCGGGCGTGCAGTTCGCCCGGACGCAGGGGATCGTGCCCGCGCCGGAGTCGACCCACGCGATCGCCGCCTGCGCCGCGCACGTGGCGAACAGCGACAAGGAAGAGGTCGTCGTGATCGGCCTGTCCGGCCACGGTCAGCTCGACCTGCCGGCCTACGCGGACTTCCTCGACGGCGGCTTCTGACCTTTCCGGTCCAGCAAGCACTCGACCCCCGGCCCATCAGGGCCGGGGGTCGAGTGCATCAGAGGGTCAGGAGACCGTCGCCGGAACCGGATCCGGCTCGGGGGCATCCTCGTCGTCGGCGATCGGATCCTCCGGCGCCTTGCGCGAGGCGAACCACACCGCCACGGACACGGCGAAGCCGAGGAACAGGAAGATCGACGTGGCGTAGAGCGTCCACCGGGTGGCGTCGGCGAAACCGTCCGACAGGGCCCGGACCACGGCTTCTTCGCCGCCGTGCTCACGCAGCGCGGTGATCACACCGCCCGCGGAGCTGCGCGTGGCCTCGGCCATCGCACCGGCGGGACCGGACAGCGAGGTCAGGAAGTGACCCAGGCCGATGGACAGCACCGAGCCCATGATCGCGGCGCCGAAGGCCGAACCGATCTGCCGGACCGTGCTCTGCGTGGCCGAGCCCTGGCCGGACGCGTCCAGCGGGATGTCGCGCAGGACGGTGCTGGTCAGCTGGGCCGAGGCCAAGCCCAGACCGGTGCCGTAGATCAACAAGATGCCGGCGATCATCCACACCGACGAGTTCGCGTGAATGGTGAGGCCCAACGTGATCACGCCGATGAACTCCAGCAGGACGCCCACCAGGACGGTGCCGGCCGCGCCGATCACCGCGGCCACGTGGCGGGCCATGGCGCCGGAGAAGAACGCGCCCGCGGCCATCGCCGCCAGGACGTAACCGGCCGTCATCGTGCCCAGGCCCACCGCGTTGATCAGGTAGAGCGGCAGCACGAAGATCAAACCGAACTCGCCGATGGCGATCATCATCGCGGCCACATTGCCCCAGCTGAAGGTGGGGATGAAGAACAGGTTCAGGTCGAGCAGAGCGGCACGTTGATTCTGGGCGCGGTGACGCTCCCAGAACATGAACAGCACGAGCGCCACGATCGAGATCAGCAGCGCCACCGGGACAATCGAGATCGGCATGTCCCGCGACCACGTGAAGCCGAGGATGTGCAGGTCGCCGATGGGAGCCGCGACGTTGCACCGGCGAGCGGGTCTCGGGGACCACGATGAAGGCGGCGACGATCAGCACGAGACCGACCGGCACGTTGACCCAGAAGATCCACTCCCACGAGAAGGAGCTGGTGAGCCAGCCACCGAGCAGCGGGCCGAGCGCGGCCGCGCCGGAGATCACGGCGCCCCACACGCCGAAGGCAGCGGCGCGGGCCTTGCCGCGGAAGGTGTCGCTGACCGTGGCCAGCGTCGACGGCAGAATGCACGCGCCGCCGATGCCCTGGAGGACGCGGGCGCTGATCAGCAGTTCGGCGCTACCGCTGAGGGCGGCCCAGGTGCTGCCGCCGATGAACAGGGCGATACCGATGATGAAGATGTTCCGGCGACCGAACCGGTCGCCGAGTGCTGCGGCGGTCAGCAGCAGGGCCGCGAGCACGATCGCGTACAGGGAGTTGATCCACTGTCCGTCGGTGAGGTCGAGGTGGAGGTCGTCGATGATGGTCGGCAGCGAGACGGCGACGATGGTGCCGTCCATCACGATCATCGCCAGACCCAGCGAGAGCACGCCGAGCGCCCACCAACGGCGGGAGCCCTGCAAGTGCTCCGGGGGCTCCGGCGCAGAATTCTGGACAGTAGTCATGACTAGGACGTTAGTCGGGCACGACCTATCTTCTCATCCATCGAAAGACGGAGGATTGTACGTCGGATACTACGGAACGTCTATGCGCTATATGCGGGTGTCGAATCGTGCGCTGACCAGGGACGTGCCGACTCGGTTTCAGTTGCGGCGGGGAGGGCCTCTATCCTGGTTCTATGTCGAAAGTCCTGAGCTCGCTGCCCATTGGTGAGCGTGTCGGTATCGCCTTCTCCGGCGGCCTTGACACCTCCGTCGCCGTCGCGTGGATGCGCGAAAAGGGCGCGATTCCCTGCACCTACACCGCCAACCTCGGTCAGTACGACGAGCCGGACATCGATTCGGTGCCCGACCGCGCGCTGGAATACGGGGCTGAGCTCTCCCGCCTGGTCGACTGCCGCGAGGCGCTGGTCGAAGAGGGCATCGCCGCCCTGCAGTGCGGCGCCTTCCACATCCGCAGCGGCGGGAAGACCTACTTCAACACCACCCCGCTCGGGCGTGTCGTGACCGGCATGCTGCTGGTGCGCGCCATGAAGGACGACGGCGTCAACATCTGGGGCGACGGTTCCACCTACAAGGGCAACGACATCGAGCGGTTCTACCGCTACGGCCTGATGGCGAACCCGAACCTGCAGATCTACAAGCCGTGGCTCGACGCCGACTTCGTCGAGGAGCTCGGCGGTCGCACCGAGATGAGCGAGTGGCTGCAGGCGCGCGACCTGCCGTACCGCGACTCCGCTGAGAAGGCGTACTCGACCGACGCCAACATCTGGGGCGCCACCCACGAGGCCAAGGTGCTCGAGCACCTGGATCAGGGCATCGACATCGTCGAGCCGATCATGGGCGTGCCCGCGTGGCGCGAAGACGTCGAGGTGATCACCGAAGAAGTCACGGTCACCTACGAGCAGGGCCGTCCCGTAGCCATCAACGGTGAGCGTTTCGCCTCGGCCGTCGACCTGGTGATGAAGGCCAACGAGATCGGCGGCCGCCACGGACTCGGCGTCTCCGACCAGATCGAGAACCGCATCATCGAGGCCAAGTCCCGCGGCATCTACGAGGCCCCGGGCATGGCGCTCCTGCACATCACCTACGAGCGTCTCGTGAACGCCATTCACAACGAGGACACCGTCGCGACCTACCACAACGAGGGTCGTCGTCTGGGTCGCCTGATGTACGAGGGCCGCTGGATGGACTCGCAGGCGCTCATGCAGCGTGAGGCGCTGGTGCGCTGGGTGGCCTCGGCGATCACCGGCGAGGTGACCGTGCGCCTGCGTCGCGGCGACGACTACCAGATCGTCAAGACCTCCGGCCCGTCGTTCAGCTACCACCCGGACAAGCTGTCGATGGAGCGCGTGGGCGACTCCGCCTTCGGCCCGTCCGACCGCATCGGTCAGCTGACCATGCGCAACCTGGACATCGCCGACTCGCGCAGCCGACTCGAGCAGTACGCCGCGATCGGCATCGTCGGCGGCGCGACCGCCGACCTCATCGGTGAGCTCTCGGAGGGTGGCGCGGACGCCATCGCCGCCGGCCAAGGTCCCGAGGACGCCGCCGCGGAGATGCTCGACCGTGCGGCCATGGAGTTCGGCACCGACTGATCGACGGCGCGGCGCGCCCGCGAACCGACATCGCGCCCCGGGACTTCCTCGCGAAGTCTCGGGGCGCAGTCGTCACTACGGGTGGTCGCGGGGTACGACTACTCGCTCCAGCGCGCTGACCTTGATGTCCTCCTAATGGAGGACATGGTGCGGGTCTACTCGCCGGTGCCGCATATGGGGCAATTGCTGTGGTGTTCAATCTCCTTCTATAGGCAAACGAATCGGGATCGTCGAAGACCACGAATCGATGGTTCTCGGCGTCGGCGCGATGTTCACCGGTCGGCCCGAGCTGGAGTTGGTGGCGTCGTCGGAGACCGTGCCCGGGTTGCTGACTCAGCAGCAGGAGCTCGATCTGGTCCTGCTGGATCTGCGGTTGGCCGACGGCTCGTCGCCGACGGCGAACATCGACGCACTGCATGCGGCGGGCTGCCCGGTGCTGGTCTACACCGGGGCGGAGAACCCGTACCTCGTCCGCCTCGCGGCGAAGGCCGGGGTGCTGGGAATCGTGCGGAAGTCGGCGCCGGTGGACTTGGTGTTGGACGCGATCGAGGCCGCTGCGGTCGGTGAAGCGGTGATCACCACCGAGTGGGCGGCCGCGGTGGATGCCGACCCGGAGCTGGACGCGGTGGATCTCAGCCCGCGTCAGCAGGAGGTGCTGTCGCTGTACGCCTCGGGGGAGAAGGCCGATCGGGTAGCGCGCCTGACCGGGCTGTCGACGGAGACGGTGAACGACTACGTGGGTCGGATCCGGGCGAAGTACGCGGCCGCGGGCCGACCGGCCGGAACCAAGGTGGACCTGTACCAGCGCGCGGTCGAAGACGGGCTGCTGCCGATCCCGGAGCGGTAGCGGTGGCCTCGAGAACGTGGTCGGCGGTGCCCCACCAGGAGAATCTGCTGCGCGTCGCGCGACTCTTCGCCCTCTTCGTGGGCGTGGGCTATCTGGGCTATCTGCTCCTGCTGTCCGGCGATATCGCCGGACTCGCCCCGCGCATGGCGTCGTGGTGGACGCCGACGATGGTGATTCTGGTCTTCGGGCCCGGCCTGGCCCTGGGGATTGTCGCAGCGCGGCGGCACGCCGCCGGAACGCGGTGGCTCGCGGCTACGGCCGCGCTCACCTTCCTCGTCGCGGTGGCGACGTGGCCGATGGCGTGGGACGGATCGCAGGGCTCGCAGTTGGCCGGCGTGTGGCTGGCGGCATTCCACGGACTGGCCAGTCTTGCGGCGGTGGTGGCGTGGCCGGCGTGGATCGCGGTGGTGCATATGGTGGTCGGATGTGTCGGCGTGCAGCTGATCAACTTCGCTCTGCGCACCGACGTACCGGCGTCCATGCTGGTGCCGGAGATCCTCTTCGCAATCATGTTCTGCAGCCTCTTCGTCGGTGGAGCGGTCATGGCCTTTCGAACCGGCCGGCTCCTGGACGAGACCACCGACGAAACCCACGCCGACGCTGCGGAAGCGGCCGCGCAGCGCGCGTTCGGTGGAACGCGAGCGAATCGACGCGCTGATCCACGACAGCGTGCTGTCGACCCTGTTGGTGGCCGCGCGTAGCGGAGCCACCCGGGATGACGTGCCTGTCCTCGCGGCGGCGACGATCGCCGAGTTGGACCGCATCCCTCACGACGGAGGCGGCGACCAGACTTTCGAGCCGCGTCAGGCGTTGATCTACCTGCGGGCGACGGCTGCCGAAGCGGATACCGGAGCGGTGTTCGGTGTCGGTCTCGAGACGGTCGACGAGCCGGGAGACACCGCGGAATGGATACCCGCGGACACGGTGCGCACCCTCGGCGCGGCCGTCGCCGAAGCCCTGCGCAACAGTCGTCGACACGGCGGTATCGGAACCACGCGGACGGTCAGCGGGACGGTCGGTCCCGACCGCACCAGCACGACCGCGTTGACCACGCGACCACCTTCACGGACCTTCATCGTCAACGCGTCCGCGGCGACGAACGTGAACGGGCCCGCTTCACTCAAGGGGCGGTGCCGGAACTGCTCGACGTGCTCATCGAGATCAGCGGCCATCCGCGAGACCTGGGACTTCGACAGCGAGTTGATCCCCAGTGTCTTGACAAGCTTGTCCATGCGGCGGGTGGACACCCCGGCGAGGTAGCAGTCAGCGACCACGGTGATCAACGCTGCTTCGGAGCGTTTGCGCCGCTCGAGCAGCCATTCCGGGAAATACGTGCCCTGCCGCAGTTTGGGGACAGCGACATCGATCGTTCCGACCCGAGTATCGAGGGCGCGGTGCCGGTATCCGTTGCGCTGGTTGGTGCGCTCAGCTGATCGCTGCCCCCATTCAGCGCCGCATACCGCGTCGGCATCAGCGGAGAGCAGGGCGTTGATCACAGCTTGCAGCAGTTCGCGCATCAAGTCCGGCGACGCATCGCTCAGGGGGCTTGGCTCAGCAAGCCCGAAGGGTCGACAATGTGTGGTGCGGTCATCGTGATGACTCCGTTCGAGTGGGTTGTAGGAGATTCCTCGAAGGATCACACGGTGACCGCTCCCGCTCCGAGCAACGACACGCTGCTCGTCATGGTCCCGGTCACCGGGCTACACCACTCTATGGGGCACTACTCCCGTGGCAGCGGGAGATGCTGACCGCGTGGCCGATGTCGACCCGTTCGACGCGACCGCTGAAATGCCGGCAGTGATCGTCGCCGGTAGCCAGGATCCCGCGCTTCGTAAGACGCTGCCGTGGGCGATCGCGTCGCGGGTGGTGGTGATCGGCGGCGACGAGGCGGACGGTGTCAAGGGCGGCTTGCGGCATCTCGCTGACAGTGCAGGCGTCGCAGAACGACTGCGGGTACTCCTCGCCGCTGAGGTGGGGATGCCGCAGGGGCTCGTGCGGATCTCCCGACGGGAGCAGGAGGTTCTCACCACCTACGTACTGGGCGCGACGGTGGAGGAGACCGTCGAGGAGCACTTCGTCGCGGCGAGCACCGTGCGGACGCATTACCGTCGTGCCACTCAGCGATACAGCGACGCCGGGCGACCCGTCCTGAACAAGACGCAGTTGCTGCTGCAGATGATCGCCGACGGCTGGATCGACGTCCACGGCGGCTCGAAGCCGTCGAACACGATGGGCCTCCGGCGCTCGCGGGACCCGGAATCGTGCGAATGCGCCTGAGACGTGGGGTGTGCGGAGGCGTGTAGCGCCGCCGCGTCGTCGACGAATCTCCGGGCGGGCATGCCCGCCACCTCGGAAAATTCCGATACCACGGTGTGCGGAAGCGGCAGGGGCTCGGCGAGCCAGGTGATCTCGCACGTCGACCCGGTGCTCCATGTGCTGCTCGAGCGCATCGTAGGTCTGGTGGATCGCGACGACGCCGTCGCCCGGCTGCTGCGCGACGCGCTCTTCGACGCCACGCGTCTGCACATCCTGGACGCCTACGGCACGTGCCGGCGCGCGGTCGCGCCCGAGGGCGGGCGTGAGCTGGACGACGTCACCCGCGATCGGTTGAGCGAGTTCCTGCACGACAGTCTCAATCGCGAGGTGAATCTCGCGGCCCTGGCGGAGATCGGCGTGCTCACCGGCTTCGTCGACGAGGAACCGGGGCGGCGACGACACCGGCGGAGCAGGCCAAGCCGTCACCTCAACCGCAGCAGGACGATGATCCGGGCGGTCACCCGTGCACCGATCAGTCGGGCGCTCCGGGACAGCTGATTCCGAGGTCTACGGGTGGCTGGGTCTCCGAGATCACCGGCGATGCCCCGCAGAACTGATGCACTAGAGCACGTCGGCGTGACCGTGTCGCCGGCACCAACTGGTGATGTACCGCGCGTGCAGACCGCACCAGCGGTACACGGAGCCCTGCGTGAGGGGCAGCCGGCCGTCGTGCTCGGCGCGGGCCAGCAGCATGGGGCCGAGGTAGTGGCTGGTCACCTTGTTAGCGGTGCTGGGCGAGACCTTGGCGACGGCGGCCAGCGAGGCCCCGTCGGAGGCTCGTCCGGAGGCGATCGCGCCGGCCATGCGCGCGGCGGTGTGTCCGCGGCGGTCGGCGAAGAGTTCGTAGAGCGGTGGTCGGCCGACGATGCTGACGGGCGGCGGGGGGAGCCGACGTCCCAGCGCGGCCGCCCGCAGGGAGTCCATGATCACCGGGAGACCGCCGGCCTTGGGCATCACGCCGAAGACTTCGGGACGCAGACGGGCTTCCTCGAGGTGATCGGCCTCCATGCTGTGCCCCTGCGTCGCCAACAGGACCGGGGCGGGACGTTGGGCTTGGTTCAACCGATCGATCACGTCGAGGCCGTCGAACGTCCACTCCATTTCGGGGCGATTCCAGATCAGGTCGGCGGCGACGACGTCGTACCGCACGGTGCCGGAGATGATCGCCATCAGTTCGTCGTCGGTCGTGGCGACGGCGACGGTCACGTCGTCGAAGGCCGCCTCGAGGGGGCCGGAGATCACTCGCCCGAGGGGGGAGGCGATGAGGATGCGTAAGCCGACTGCCATCTCCTGATCGTAGGGCGCACGCTCGGCAAATGTGTGATCACGCACGATGATCCGACAAACGCGAAGATTTCCACCCGAAATCGGATCAGAAGTGTCAGCTAGCAGGTTGACTGCGTTCGCGCAGCCCACCAAACTGAGGACGTCATTCAGTGGAGTGCATGGCCCGGGCGGGAAGAAGGACGGTCACATGGGACCAGGACGAACGGTGGGGGTGGTGGTGGAACACGATCTCGCGGACCAGGCGACGATCGGTGTGGTGGACCGGTGCGGCTATGCGGCGATCGCGGTGAACTTCGAGCAGCCGCCCGGGGCGGCGGAGGGGACGGTGGGCGCCATTCTGGTGCGGGATCTCGAGCGATTGGAGATGGTGGCCACGGATCCGCGGTACGCGAGTGCCGGGGTGGCGATGGTGCTGTTGCACTCGGGAGAGCAGGAGGTCACGGTGCCACGAGGGGTCACCGTGATTCCTGCGACCGACGATGCGCTCAAGCACCTCCGCGAGTTCCTGACGACCGCGTTGGGTGAGCCGCACTCGCCGACCGCGATTCGGCTGAGCCCCCGGGAACGGGAGGTGCTGACGACGTACGTCCTCGGGGCCACCGTGGAGGAGACCGCCGCGGCGCACTTCCTGGCTGCGTCGACGGTGCGCACGCACTATCGGCGGGCCACCGATCGATATTGCGCGGCGGGGCGGCAGGTGAGCAACAAGACGCAGTTGCTGCTGGAGATGATCGCCGACGGGTGGATTCCGCTGCCCGAGCATGCGGGCGCCGTCGCGAGCTGAGGTGCCGCCTACCGGCTCGGCGCTTTCGCACGGATCACGGTGGCCAGGGCCGGGAACAGCAGCACCGACAGCATGCCGCCGCCGACCAGCACGGCTGCGGCGGTCGCGGAGATGTAGCCCGCGGCCACACCGGTGGTGGTGGCCACGATGATGATCGGTAGACCGGTGGCGCCCATCAGGGCCACCGAGAGTCTGGTGCGACGGTCACTGCCCTCGGGGGCGGCCAGTGCAGAGGGGAGGCCGCGGGCGACGAACAGGGCGAGGGCGACCACGGGGAGCAACGCCAGCGTCCAGGGCTGTTCCAGCAGCGCGTCCAGGTCGAACTCGATGCCGGTGACGATGAAGAAGATGGGGATCAGGAAGCCGAAGGCGAGGCCTTCGATCTTGCTCTCCACCGCTTCCTGAGTCTCGGGGTCGGCGTCCCGGATCAGGATGTGCCAGATGATGCCTGCGGTGAAGGCGCCGAGGAGGATGTCGACGTCGAGCCATGCGCTCAACGCGACGAGCGCGGCGACGATCAGCAGCACCAGCCGGACGGCGAACTGCGCCGACGTATGCAACGTGCTTTCGACGAAGCGGTGCAGCTTGCCGGTCTCCAAGCGCAGCGCGCGCCAGATCGCGAGCACGGCCAGCACGCCGAACGCCACGAGGACGAGGATGGCCGCGAGAGTCGAGCGGTTCGACAGCATCACCGAGATGGCGACGATCGGTCCGAACTCGCCGACGGTGCCGATTGCACCCACGGCGCGGCCGAAGGGCGAATGCAGGTCGCCGTTGTCTCGCAGCACCGGGATGAGGGTGCCGAGCGCCGTCGACGACAGTGCGATGCCGATGATCACCGCGCCCACGCCGGGCACCAGGATCCAGCCCATCCCGATGCCGATCGCCAGGCTGAGCAACCAGCCGAGCCCGGCCCGGGCGCCGGTGCGCCCGCGCAACGCCGCCGCGTTGATCTCGGTGCCGGCCATGAAGAAGAGCATGGCCACGCCGAACTCGGAGAGCAGTTGCAATGCCTCCACCGGCTCGACCAGTTCCAGGACCGACGGGCCCACCACGATGCCGAGCAGCAGCTCGAAGACGATCACCGGCAGGACCACCCATCGCCGCAGGCCGCGCGTGATGATCGGGGCGAGCACGGCGAGGAGCGGAACGAGCACGAGGGTGGCGGCGGTCACGGATCGAGCGTAGTCATCGGTATGTGCGGACGAACGAAGAGTCGCCGCGGCGGCCTGACGACGGTGGTGCGCTGGGGAGTGAGGCGAGTTCCCGGAGTGATGGTGAGTTTTGCTTCCGCGGAGGCACCTGTGAGGTGCTTCTGCGGACATAAAACTCTTGCTGGATGGCTGCCGTGGGTCTTCCTAGGCGGGTGACATCGAAGTCGGGACCACCGCGACGGCACCGATGATCAGGGCGGCCAGGATCGCGATCACCGCCCAGCCGGCTAACTTCCACAGCGACGAGGTCTTGCCCGCGGGAGCTCGGACGATGGCCAACACCGCCGCCACAAGGAGGGACAGCGCCACCGGGCTGAAGGCCACCCACTGACGCCAATTCTCCAGCGGCAGCAGCACTTGGGCGCCGTAGAGAGCGAGGACCAGGGCGGGTACGCCAAGGCCGATCGACAGCAGCGCGACGAGCTGATTCAAGCGGGTCTGCGCGTCGGCTTCACGGGATTCGGCGGTTGACGAGGCGCCGTTCAGCAGATTCATCAGGGCTTCGGATTCGTGCCGCACGGTCAGCGCCAGGTGCTCGCACTGACGCACTGTGGCATCGTGCAGCCGCATCCACGGGCGAGTGAGCGGGGTGGCGGGTTCGACGTCGACCAGCAGATCCGGGTCGCGACGTCGGCGGTAGGCCGAGTAGGCCTCGCTGTCGTCCAGGTAGACGTAGAGCCCCTCGCGCACCGCGGTCTCGGCGATGTCGACGACGCGACCTCCGATGATGTGGAGCTTGAGGATCGACGCCACGATCGACGTGTGAAGTTCGGAGGCACTGCCTTCAGACTCCTCCGCGAGCGCGTTCTCCCAGTGGTAGCGGAACTCGCGGAGTTCTGCCGCGGCATTCCGCGAGACTTCGGCGATCGCTTTCGCATGCCTCGTAACGGTGAACGAGAGGTCCTCGTTCTCACGTCGCTTGGGAAGGATCGGTGCGACAGCCGGTTTCAGGCCGGCGAGAGGTCCGGGGCCGCGGTCGGGGTCGATCCTTGATTCCGGGCCGATTCCCGCCGAGTCGAGGTCCCATGCGTGGCCGCCCCACACGCGATAGTCGATGCCGGACTCGTGAGCGACGACGACCACTTCGCCGACGATGAAGCGGCAGGACATGGGGTCGGACGCCCCGTCCTCCACCGGCACGGCCAGAACCAGTGGAACCACGCGCACGTGCCGCTCGGCGGTGGCTGCGAGTTCGTGATAGGAGGGCTGATTCGGAAGGACACTCAGTTCGACCTGATCCATCTCAGTGCTCACCGGGCCGATGGTAGCTGCTGCAGAAGTCAGGATCTTGGGGCGTACGCAGAACGCCCCTCCCGACACGAGGGTCGGGAGGGGCGTTCAGGATCGACCCTTCGACAGGCTCAGGGAGCGAGGAGGCTCAGGGAGCGTGCGAGGGGAGTGAGCGCAATCTTACTCGGCGCCGATGATGAAGGCTTCGAGCTGGGCGCGGGCCTGATCGTCGGGGATCTGGACCGGCGGGCTCTTCATCAGGTAGGCCGAGGCCGGGAGGATCGGGCCGCCGAGGCCGCGGTCCTTGGCGATCTTCGCGGCGCGCACGGCGTCGATGATGATGCCGGCCGAGTTCGGGGAGTCCCAGACCTCGAGCTTGTACTCCAGGTTCAGCGGAACGTCACCGAAGGCGCGACCCTCGAGGCGGACGTACGCCCACTTGCGGTCGTCGAGCCACTGGACGTAGTCCGACGGGCCGATGTGCACGTTCTTGTCGTACACCTTGCCGGCCAGCGGGCCTTCCAGGATGGAGGTGACGGCCTGGGTCTTGGAGACCTTCTTGGACTCCAGACGCTCACGCTCGAGCATGTTCTTGAAGTCCATGTTGCCGCCGACGTTCAGCTGGTACGTACGGTCCAGCTCCACGCCGCGATCCTCGAACAGCTTCGCCATCACGCGGTGGGTGATGGTGGCGCCGACCTGGCTCTTGATGTCGTCGCCGACGATCGGGACACCGGCGTCGATGAACTTCTGGGCCCACTCGGGGTCCGAAGCGATGAACACGGGGAGGGCGTTGACGAACGCGACACCCGCGTCGATGGCGCACTGGGCGTAGAACTTGTCAGCCTGCTCGGAGCCCACCGGAAGGTAGCTCACCAGCACGTCGACCTCGGCGTTCTTCAGCGCCTGGACCACGTCCACACCGTCGCCGTCGGCCTCGGTGATGGTCTCGCGGTAGTACTTGCCGAGCCCGTCGAGGGTGTGGCCGCGCTGCACCGGGACGTTCATCGGGGGCACATCAGCGATCTTGATGGTGTTGTTCTCGCTGTTGGCGATCGCCTCGGACAGGTCGAAGCCGACCTTCTTGGCGTCGACGTCGAACGCGGCGACGAACTCGACGTCGCGCACGTGGTACTGACCGAACTTCACGTGCATCAGGCCGGGGACGGTCGAATTCTCGTCGGCGTCTTTGTAGTACTGAACGCCTTGGACCAGGGAAGCGGCGCAGTTGCCCACGCCGACGATGGCCACGCGCACTGTATTGGTGTCACCCATGGTCGGGTTCTCCTTCTTGTTGCGGCGGAACGGCGGAATGCGGTGCCGCCGAGTTCTTTCCTTCTTCACCACGCCCGGCTGGGCCGGAGGTGGGGAGTTCTGTGGGGGCTGAGCCGGATGCCTCGTCGGCGATCAGCCTGTTGAGCCACTGCACTTCGCGCTCGGAGGTCTCCAAGCTGAGCTCATGCATCTGGCGGGTGTAGTGGTCCGAGCCGATGCCGGCGCGGCTGAGCAGCTCGCGCAGGCCTTCGCGTCGTTCCTCCACCTGGCGGCGTCGACCTTCGAGGATGCGCATGCGCGCCATCGCGGGGGTGCGGCTGAAGAACGCCAGGTGCACGCCGAAGCCGTCGTCGGTGTAGGTCTGCGGGCCGGTGTCGGCGACCAACTCGGCGAAGCGGGTCTCGCCCTGCGGAGTCAGTCGGTAGACGCGACGGCCGCGGCGCACCTTGACGCCGACGGCGCCGGGAGTGTCGTCCTCGACGATCAGGCTGTCGTCCTGCATGCGGCGCAGCGTCGGGTAGAGCGAGCCGTACGAGAAGGCGCGGAACGCGCCGAGGAGACCGGTGAGCCGCTTGCGCAGTTCGTAGCCGTGCATCGGCGATTCGAGCAGGAGTCCGAGGATGGCCAGTTCAAGCATGGACGCACCGCTCCTCTCCCTCGATGTCCGGTCGACGCGTTACAACGTCCTGATGTAGCGACAAATGTATCGCACCGATATAACTTCTCTGCAACTCTGCGGTAGGTTCGGCGCTTGATCTGCATCACACGCAGGGGCTCCACGGCGCGGGTCTAGGCTGGGAGTCGTGCACCGACGGGTCGTGAACTATGCGCTGGCCAAGCGTTCCAAGCTGGCCGACGTACGCGCGTCCCGAGTCGCTCTGGACGAGGTCTGCGACGCAGGCTCCCAGCTGCTGCGCGCCGCGCAGTTCCATGGTGTGCCCACCGAATCGGCCTGCCCGATCTGCCGAAAAGAGCAGGTCACGCTGGTTTCGCTGCTGTCGGGGTCGTCGTTGGGGCACCTGTCGGGCTCCGCGCGCACGCCCGCGGAGATCGTGCGCCTGGCCGCTCGGATGCCCGAGTTCGCGGTGAACGTCGTCGAGGTCTGTCGCACATGTCGCTGGAACCATCCGGTCCGCTCGTACGTTGTCGGACTGACTTCGTCGGCGCCGCCGGCCCGGCGAGCCGCCGAATAGGACAGTTGGCACCGAGCCCGGTGTGCCGTCACAGTGGTGAGAGAAGCTTTCGACCCGAGCGCGCCGAAATTGCGGAGAAGTGAGTGAGTATGAGCAGCGAGAAGAAGCAGGCCGGGAGTCCGAACGGGACTCGGCGGTCCGGCGGTGCACGGATCCTCGCGTGGGTGCTCGGCTTGGGGGCCGCCGTGGTCCCCGTGGTGGCGATCGTCGGCGTCTTGGCCTTCCTGGTGACGTACCTGGTGGTCGACGTCCCCGGACCCGGTGACATCAAGCAGAACCAGGTCGCGACCATCCTGGACAGCAAGGGCGGTGTGATCGCCCGCGTCGTTCCGCCGGAGGGCAACCGTACCGACGTCAAGTACGACCAGATCCCCGCGTCGCTGGTCGACGCGGTGAAGGCCACCGAGGACCGCGATTTCGACTCCAACTCCGGCTTCTCCATCCGCGGCTTCTCGCGCGCAGCGCTCGGCAAGATCACCGGCAACGCTGGCGCCGGCGGCGGCTCCACCATCACCCAGCAGTACGTGAAGAACGCGCTGGTGGGTGACGAGATCTCGTACAAGCGCAAGTTCAAGGAACTCGCGATCTCCACCAAGATGTCGCGCAAGTGGTCCAAAGAAGACATCATGACCGCCTACCTGAACACCATCTATTTCGGTCGCGGCGCGTACGGCGTGGCCGCGGCGTCGAAGGCCTACTTCAACAAGGACGTCAGCAAGCTCGACGTGGCGCAGTCGGCACTGCTGGCCGCGGTGATCCGTTCGCCGTCGGTGTACGACCCGGCCGTCGATCAGGAGCTCGCGGAAGCGCGTTGGAACTTCGTGCTCGACGGCATGGTCATCACCGACACGCTGACCCAAGCGGACCGGGACGAGCAGAAGTTCCCCAAGGTCATCGCGCCGAAGCCGGTCGCCGACGACTCCTCGAAGGGGCCGGACGGACTGATCAAGCGTCAGGTGTTGGCCGAGCTGGAAACGCTCGACATCACCGAACAGGACGTGCGGACCGAGGGTCTCAAGATCACCACCGCGATCGATCCGAAGGTCCAGGACGCGCTGGAGGACGCCGCGAAGGAGAAGCTCACCGGGGAGCCCAAGGACCTGCGCACGGCATCGGTGTCGGTGGACCCGCAGACCGGCGGCATCCAGGGCTACTTCGGCGGCTGGGACGGCGTCGGCTGGGACTACGCGTCGACCGGTCTGCAGACCGGTTCGGTGTTCAAGGTCTTCGCCCTGGTCGCAGCGCTGGAGCAGGACATTCCGCTGTCGCAGCGCTACTCCTCGGCCCCCTACTCGACGGGCACCGGGCTCACGGTGGAGAACTCCGACGGCGAATCGTGCGGCACCTGCAACCTGGCTACGGCCACCAAGATGTCGCTCAACACCGTCTTCTACCGACTGATGATGGACCTGAAGAACGGTGCCGACGACATCGTCGACGTGGCGCATCGGGCCGGCATCTCCAAGACGCTCAACGGCAAGCCGACCCTGGTCAACGCCAACGGTCGCGCCGAGGGCGGCGTGGTGCTCGGTCAGTACGACTCCACGGTCCTGGACATGGCGTCGTCGTACGCGACGCTCGCCGCGTCGGGCATCTACCGGGCGCCGTTCTTCGTGCAGAAGGTCGAGACCTCCACCGGCACCGTCCTCTACGACCGCAAGCCGGACCCGGGCAAGCGGGTCTTCCCGGCGAAGGTGGCCGACAACGTGACGGCGGCGCTGGAGCCGATCGCCGCGTACTCCAACGGCAATGCGCTCTACGACCCGTCGCTGGGTTCGCGCCCGTCGGCCGCCAAGACCGGTACCGCGCAGCTGGGCAACACCGGGTACAACCGCTACTCGTGGATGGTCGGGTACACCCCGCAGCTGTCGACGGCCGTCTGGGTGGGCACCGCCTCCGGTGACAAGCCGCTGCGCAACTACTCCGGTGCGTCGATCTACGGTTCCGGGCTGCCCGCGCAGATCTGGAAGGCGGCGATGGACCAGGCGCTGGCCGGTGAGCCGATCGAGAGCTTCCCGGAGCCGGAAGCGGTCGGCGGTCAGGCCGGTCTGCCGTACGAACCCCCGCCGGTCACCTACACCACTCCGAGCGAACGCTCGACCCGTCCGACGCGGCCGCGACTGCCGGGCCAGGGCGAGGACGGCAACGTGACCGTCGCCCCGGGCTGGACCATTCCGTGGGGCAACGGCGGTACCGGCGGCGACGAAGGCGGCGACGAACCGCCGACCACCACGCGTAGTCCCGGCCGCAACCCGGGCAATACGACGACGGAAGTGACGCCGCCGCCGACCTCGGAGCCCCCGGCGAACAGCCAGGTCCCGGCGGCCTGACCTCGCCGTGAACGACGGCAGGGAGTGGGAATCGCCGGCTCCGCTGGACGCTGACCAGCGCATCGACACCGACCGCGAGCTGCCCAGCCGCAGCAATGCGCAGGTGGCTGCGGCGAGCGGAGTGATCGGCGGCCCCGTCGGACTGCACGCGGCCGTCGGGCGCAGCCGCTTCTGGACGCCGGTGCGCGCGGTCCTGCTGATGGCCCTGGTGGTACTGGCGGTGTCGTGGACGGGCAAGGCCGGCTGCCTGCAGCAGTCGCCGGTGCCCGCCGCGCCCGGCGAGGACGCCACCGGGGAGATGCGGCTGAACTGGGACAACCAACGCCAGTACTACAGCCTCTGCTACACCGACATCGTCGCGATGTACGCCGCGCAGCGGCTCACACCGCGGGACCTGCAGCAGGGCACCATGCCCTACCGCACCTACTGGTACGACGATGCCGCGTCGACCGGCACCAAGCGCTACACCGATCAGCCGGTGCTGATCGGGCTCACCATGTACGTGGCCGCCAAGGCGACGCAGGGATGGCAGGCGCTGGTCGACGGCACGGCCATCCCGAAGCAACTCGACGTGGTGACGTTCTTCAACATCGCGGCGTTGCTGATCACCCTGTTCTGGCTGCTCGCGGTGTGGGCGACCATGAAGACCGATCGCCGACGGCTCTGGCGCGGCGCGCTCGTGGCCCTGTCGCCGCTGGTGCTGGTCCACGCCTTCACCGCGTTCGACGTGATCCCGGTGGCGCTGGTGGCCCTGGCCCTGCTGTGCTGGTCCCGCGAACGGGTGCTCCTGGCCGGCGTCTTCGGCGGGCTGGCCGCGGCCGCCGCGCTGTATCCGCTGCTGCTGCTACCGGCGCTGGCGGTGATCTGTGTCCGAGACCGTCGCATGCAGGACTTCTGGGCCTTCCTCACCTGCGGAGGTATCGCCTGGCTGGCGGTGAATCTGCCGGTCATGGTGAGTTATCCGCGCGGTTGGGGCGAGTTCTACCGCACCTGGTGGCAGCGGGGCGTCGAGCCGGACAGCCTCTACCACCAGGCGATGCGGCTGGCCGGGTGGGCGCCGTCGACCACGCTGCTCAACGTGCTGAGCCTGACGCTGCTGGCCGCCGTGATCGCGGCCGTCGCGTATCTCGCGCTGCGCGCCGAGGTGACGCCGACCCTCGCGCAGCTGATGTTCCTCTTGGTCGCCGGCTATCTGCTGGTGGGCACCACGTGGCACCCGCAGTCGTCGCTGTGGCTGGTGCCGTTGGCGGTGCTGGCGGTCCCGTACGTCCGGCTGCTGGTGGCCGTCATGGTGATCGACGCACTGGTGTGGGTGCCGCGGATGGGCCTGTTCCTCGACCCCGAGCGCAAGTGGCTCAACGAGGACTGGTTCTCGGTGGCCGTCGTGATCCGCGCGATCGCGGTGTTGATTCTCTGCGCGGTGGTGGTGCGGGACCTGCTGGCTCGGACGCCGCAACAGCGTCCCCCGGCCCCGCCGGTGCCGGCCGCGCCCTACGCGGGCGCGACCAGCTGATCGACGCGGTCCACCAGGTCGGCGCGGGCCTGCGTCCAGTCGTCGACGGTCATCGAGAACTGCGCGGTGGTGCGCCAGCCGTCGCCGAAACGACGGTGCTTGCGCAGCAGTCCCTCGAACGTCGCGCCGAGCTTGGTGACCGCGGCCCGTGAGTGCGCGTTGTCCTCGTGCGTGTGCCAGACGACGCGGACCGCGCCTGCCTGGGTGAAGGCGTAGTCGAGCAGCATGAGCTTGGCGGCCGGGTTCACCACGGTGCCGTGGACGCGGGAGGCGTAGTACGTGTAGCCGATGATCACCGCCAGGTTCGGCTCGTCGACGTCGTAGTAGCTGGTGGTGCCGATCAGTTCGCCGGTGGCGTCGTCGATCACCGCGAAGGGCAGGCGTCGTCGATCATCGTGGGCGGCGCGGATCCACTCCAGGGCGGCCTCGGTATCGGTCGGCACCGCCGGAATGTAGCGGCCCAGCTCGGGCTCGGCGCCGCCGATGGCGGCCAGCGCGGGCGCGTCGGACACGGTCAGCGGACGGAGCGTGACGCCAGCGCGAGTCAGGACCGGGGTGCCCAGCCAATGCCAGGCGGCGGCGCTGTCGGCGTCGGCCAGGCGGGTGAGCGGCGGTCGCGGCGGCAGGGCGGTCCGCATGAACGACGCCAACGGTTCGCGCACCTGCATGCGTGCGGCGGTCACCAGGAAGTAGGCGAGCAGGATCGCGTGGCACCACACGCCCAGCTGGACGCCGGCGTCGATGTACCAGGGCGTCGGCCGGTCGGTCGCCAGGTAACCGAACATCCGGAAGATCGACAGATCCAAGGTCACGTCGGTCACCAGGTAGACGGCGATGGCCGGCCACGGCACGCGCAGCAGCACGAAGAACGGCAGCACCCACAGGGTGTACTGCGGCGAATGGACCTTGTGGAACAGCATGAAGCCGGCGAGCAGCGCGAAGCTGGCCCCGATCCAGGGGAAGACGCCGTCGATCGTGTACTGGCGCCACGCCAGGTAGGTCGCGGCCACTACGGCGAGGATGATCAGCAGTGTCGACGCGACGCCGACGATCGAGTTGTAGAGGTCGATGTTTCCGTTCAGCAGCGGCCGAAGTCCCCAGTACCAGAAGGTGTTGGTGTCGATGTCGGCCTTGCGCTTGCCCTGGAAGTCGAGCGCGGCTTTCCAACCGTCGTACCCGGCGATCATGAACGGCACCTGCGCCACCAGCGTGGTGACGACGGCGGCGACCACCACCCAGGCCGCACCCACCCAGTCGTAGGCGCGACGGGCCGCGGACCGGCCGAGCTCGCCGTGGGTGAGCACGTAGAGCGCCAGCGGCAGCACGAACATGCCGGGATAGATCTTCAGCGAGAAGCCGATGGCCAGGAGCACCGACGCGATGATCGACGACGTGCGCAGACTCATCCGTCGCTGCCCGGTCTTGCTGCTCGCACTGGCGCCCCACGCCATCACGGCGATGGCCGCGACGGAGGTGAACACGACGGGCAGTTCCCAGTTGTGGAACGCGTACAACACCAGCGCCGGGGTGGCCGCCCAGAGCAGCACCCACCAGCGGCTCATCCACGCCAGGAGAATCGTGATGACCAGGGCGAACGGGGTCAGGATCAGCGCCGTCTGCATGAAGAAGCCGAGGTCGGTGTGCTGCCCGATCGCCCCGAGCCACATGAGCAGCCCGGACAGCACCGGGTACTCCACCACGCCGCCGAACAGGTGGCCCTGCTCGGTGATGCCGCCGTGGATGTACGGGAAGACGTGGTTGTCGATGTCACGACCGACCCACAGGAACATCAGGTCCGAATAGCAGGGAATCACCGCGTTCGGATCGCCCACCGGGAACTTCGCGCTGCGCCCGAACTGGTCGAACGGTGCTCCGCCGCACGCCAGCTTGGCCCGATAACCCCAGGTCAGCGCTGCAATGGTGAAGAGCAGCGAGGTCACCATGATGATGACGCTCTCGCCGCGGTGCAGCAGTCCTCGGCGGACGGCGAGGTCCGAAGCAGCAGAAGGCATGGGGAAGACTCTAGCGGTGATCGGGATTTCCCTGGTCACGGGCTACTCGTGTATCTTGAACGGGTTGCCGACGCAGGCGACCCTCCTGTCGTGGAAAGTCCACGGCCGATAGCCCATAGGAGGTGATGTGGTCTTATGCGTCACTACGAATTGATGGTCATCCTCGATCCGAGCCTGGACGAGCGCACCGTCGCCCCATCTCTGGATACGTTCCTCAATGTTGTCCGCAGCGAAGGCGGCTCCGTCGACAATGTCGACATCTGGGGCAAGCGCCGGCTCGCGTACGAGATCGAGAAGAACGCCGAAGGCATTTACGCCGTCGTCGAACTCACCGCGTCTCCCGCGACCGTCAGCGAGCTCGATCGTCAGCTGGGTCTGAACGAGTCGGTGCTGCGCACGAAGGTCATGCGCAAGTAGCCCACCCGGCACTGTTCATCCACGTCCGTGAATGACCTCCGCGTTCGTCGGAGGCGGCCACTAGTCTGGTTCTCGAACCATTCGGCCGCCGCCATCGAATGTGGCGGACATCCACACGATTCAGGGGAAACACCATGACTGACACGGTCATCACCGTTGTAGGAAACCTGACCGCCGATCCGGAACTGCGGTTCACCGCGTCCGGCGCGCCGGTGGCGAACTTCACGGTGGCCTCCACTCCGCGTACCTTCGATCGCCAGACCAATGAGTGGAAGGACGGCGAAGCGCTGTTCCTCCGCTGCAGCATCTGGCGCGACGCCGCGGAGAACGTGACCGAGTCGCTCACCAAGGGCTCCCGCGTGATCGTGCAGGGCAAGCTCAAGCAGCGGTCGTATGAAACCCGTGAAGGGGAGAAGCGCACCGTGGTGGAGCTGGAAGTGGATGAGATCGGCCCCTCGCTGCGGTACGCCACCGCGAAGGTCACCCGCACCCCGCGCGGCGGTGGTGGCGGAGGCAACTTCGGTGGCGACCGCGGCAATCAAGGCGGCGGCGGATACGGCGGCGGCAACCAGGGCGGCGGCTACAACGCCCCGTCCGGCGGCAACCGCCAGCAGTCGCAGCAGGCCGATGACCCCTGGGGAAGCGCACCGCCCACCGGCGGTGGCAACTTCGCCAGCGGGGATGACGAACCACCTTTCTGATACCGGGCTCGCCAGCCCGAGGAGCATCAACGGAGCACTCATATGGCAAAGCAAAAGGGGCGTAAGCCTCGCGTAGAGAAGATCACCAAGGCCAAGGCCTGCAGCTTCTGCAAGGACAAGAAGGCCGGCGAGATCGATTACAAGGACACCGCGCAGCTGCGTCGTTTCCTGTCCGACCGCGGCAAGATCCGTTCGCGTCGGGTGACCGGCAACTGTGTCCAGCACCAGCGTGACGTCGCGGTGGCCGTGAAGAACGCACGTGAAGTGGCGCTGCTGCCCTTCACCTCGACCGGTCGCTGAGCGGGAAAGGAATCACTGACATGAAGCTGATCCTTACCAGCGCTGTGGAAAACCTGGGCGAAGCTGGCGACACCGTTGAGGTGCGCGATGGCTACGGCCGCAACTTCCTGCTGCCCCGCGGCCTCGCGATCGTCGCCACCCGTGGCGCCGAGAAGCAGGTCGAGGGCATCCGTCGGGCCCAGCAGGCTCGCATCGTGCGGGACCTGGACCACGCCAACGAGCTGAAGCAGGCCCTCGAGGGCCTGGAGTCGGTCTCGCTGACCGTGAAGACCCACGACTCGGGCAAGCTGTTCGGTTCGGTCACCGCGGCTGATGTCGTCGGTGCCATCCGCACGGCCGGCGGTCCGTCCGTCGAGAAGCGGAACGTGGACTTCCCGAAGGGCCACATCAAGGCCGTGGGCACCTACCCGGTGTCCGTGAAGCTGCACCCGAAGGTCGAGGCGAAGGTCAACGTCGCCGTCGTCTCGGACTAAAGCTCCGCGCCTACACGACAAGCGCCGGTTCCCCTCGCGGGGGACCGGCGCTTCGTCGTCGGTGGGACCGGTTCCCGGTCAGCGCAGGTGCGGTGGGAGGTACTTCGGGGCGGGGTTGGCGTTGTGCCGACGGTCGCCCTTCGGGTAATAGAACTTGTGCCATGCGCGGCTGAGGATGAAGGCGCGGTTGTTGGTGGCGCAGGAGACCACGTTGCGGCGCGGAACGGCGCAGACGGTGCCGGCGACGGTGATGCGCTGGCCCACCTTGAGGACGGGGGCGCGGAAACCGGCCTGGGAACCGAACCGGTAGGTGGTGCCCGGGGGAACCCACAGCGGGCCCTGCAGGTCGTTGGTGATCGCGGCGCCCTTGGTGCGCGGCGGCGCGGTGGCCGGGCGGCCCTGGCACGCGACCGAACCCGGACGCGGGCCGATCTGGCAACGCCACTGCCCGGCGACGAAGAACGTCCGGCCGTCGTCGGCGAAGCGCAACGACTGGTACTTGGCGGCGTTCACCGGCGCGAAGGAGCCGAACCGCAACTCCGGAGGCGGCGGGGCCGCGGCCGCGGGCGGCGCGGCCAGGAGGCCGGCGGCGACCAATGTCGAGGTCAGCAGGACGAGAAGTGCTGCCAGGGGACGTGGACGGGACGGACTCATGGGGGCGCGCACGGGCCCATTCCACCACGGGCCGCGGGTGCCACGTCGTTCTTCGGGCAAGAAGGGCGACCCTCAACGGGATGTCTACACCTGACGGGCCGATGTGCAACGCGACACGCCGAGGAGGCGGAAATTCAGGGCCTGTGGGTAGTGGAAAAGCGTTCTTACCTGCGGCAATGGGTGTGATCTAGGGTAAATCCACCGCGCTTTCCACATGGCTGTCCACATTCCCGCCCGCAAGACGCGGAGTTGTCCACAGACGGTCCACAGGTTTGCCCACAGGGACGGTTTGCCGCCTGTCGTACCCGGGCCCTAATCTTCCCGGGGGACACGGTTAACCGTGCAGTAACCGTGTTGGGGCATCGATCAGAGTCGAGTAGGGGAGTTTTGCGTGGCGCTTGACGACACACACGAACCGTCAGACTCGCAACCTCCGGCCACCCCGGAGGAAACGCTCCGGCAGCCGCCTCAGGACACCGCCGCCGAGCAGTCCGTGTTGGGCGGCATGCTGCTGTCCAAGGACGCGATCGCCGACGTGCTGGAGCGGATCAAGCCCGACGACTTCTACAAGCCGGCGCACCAGGCCGTCTACGACGCGATCCTGGAGCTGTACGGCCGCGGCGAGCCCGCCGACGCGGTGACCGTCTCCGCCGAACTCGACCGCAAAGGCGAACTGCGCAAGGTAGGCGGCGCCCCATACCTGCACACGCTGATCTCCACGGTGCCCACGGCGGCCAACGCCGGCTACTACGCCGAGATCGTCGCCGAGAAGGCCCTGCTGCGCCGTCTGGTCCAGGCCGGCACGCGCATCGTCCAGTACGGCTTCGCCGGGGCCGACGGCCAGGACGTCGCCGAGGTGGTCGACCGCGCGCAGGCCGAGATCTACGACGTCACCGAGCGCAGCGCCTCCGAGGACTATGTGATCCTCGACGAGCTGATGCAGCCCACCCTCGACGAGCTCGACTCGATCGCCTCGCGCGGCGGCCTGTCGTTGGGTGTGCCGACCGGATTCGCCGATCTCGACAAGCTGACCAACGGCCTGCACCCGGGCCAGATGATCATCGTCGCGGCCCGCCCAGGCGTCGGCAAGGCGCTCGCCCTCGACACCCCGCTGCCCACCCCGACCGGGTGGACCCGGATGGGGAAGGTCGCCGTCGGCGATCACCTGATCGGTGCCGACGGCGAGCCGACCCGCATCGTCGCGATCAGCGAGGTGATGACCGCGCGCCCGTGCTTCGAGGTGGAGTTCGCCGACGGCGCCGTGATCGTCGCCGATCGCGACCACCAGTGGCCGGTGGAGCTCGACGACGACGCTCGCGTGCTCACCACCGACGAACTGCGCGCACATGTGGGCAATGTGGGGATCCGCAACGCAGCGCCCCTCGAATTGCCCGAGCGTGAGTTCGCCTACGGCCCGTACACCGTCGCCGCGCTGGCCGGCATGGCCTACGACGATCCGGAGATCGCCGTCCGAATCGAGGCCGAGGGCCCCGTCGAAGTGATGACGCTGATGGCCGACCTGGCCGGACTGATTCCGTCCGAGTATCTGCGCGGCTCCGTCCGACAGCGTCGTGCCGTCCTGGCGGGCCTGCTCGACGCGCGCGCCCGCGTGGAGGACGACGGCTGGATCACCATTCCGATCGTGACCCGCCGCATGTCCGAGGTGATCACCGACCTCGTCGCCGGCCTCGGCTACGTGTACCAGCGCGAACCCACCGGCTGGATCCGGATGGCCGCCGACGACGACGTGTTCACCGTGCACAAGAAGGCGGTGCGCCACAAGGAACTGCGCGGCAAGGCCGGCTTCCGGCGGATCGTGGCGATCCGGCCCGTCGACTCGGTGCCGGTGCGCTGCGTGCAGGTCGACAACGCCGACCACCTCTACCTCGCCGGTGAGGCCATGGTGCCGACGCACAATTCGACGCTCGCCATGGACTTCCTGCGGTCGGCGTCGGTGCACCACGGCCTGTCGGCCGCGATGTTCTCGTTGGAGATGAGTAAGACCGAGATCGTCATGCGACTGCTCTCGGCCGAGGCGCGCGTGAAGCTCGGCGACATGCGGTCGGGCAACATGAGCGACGACGACTGGAGCCGGCTGGCCCGCCGCATGGGCGAGATCAGCAGTGCTCCGCTGTTCATCGACGACTCCCCGAACCTCACCATGATGGAGATCCGGGCCAAGGCGCGGCGCCTCAAGCAGCGGCACGACCTCAAGCTCGTGGTGATCGACTACATGCAGCTGATGAGCTCGGGCAAGAAGGTCGAGTCGCGTCAGCAGGAAGTCTCCGAGTTCTCCCGCTCGATCAAGCTGCTGGCCAAGGAACTCGAAGTTCCGGTAGTCGCGATCAGTCAGCTGAACCGTGGACCGGAGCAGCGCACCGACAAGCGCCCGCAGGTCTCGGACCTGCGTGAGTCGGGTTCGCTGGAGCAGGACGCCGACATGGTGATCCTGCTGCACCGCCCGGACGCCTTCGAGCGCGACGACCCGCGCGCCGGTGAGGCCGACATCATCGTGGGCAAGCACCGTAACGGTCCGACGGCCACCATCACCGTCGCACACCAGCTGCATCTTTCGAAGTTCGTCGACATGGCCCGCGGCTGAGTCGAAGCGACGACCGAATCGGCACAGGTCCGGCACGCGGTCTGTTAAGTGCGCAGACAGTTCATTCCAGATTCAGAAGGGATGGAGCGTGAAGTCGATTCCGATTTCTGGCGCGACGGTCCTCGGGATTGATCCGGGCTACGCTATCCAGCTCCATCTCTCTAACGGCGGCGTGCTCTCGATAGAGGATCCGATCGTCGTCGTAGCCGGTAGCACTGTGACTGGGCTCAGCCCATCTGTGGGATGTTCGAGGTTGCGACGTTGAGTGGGCGTGTTCATGCTGGGGCCGTCCGATCCAGCCTTCGGTTTGCTGGTGCTCGGCTCACTTGTCGTGTTGAATCGCCCCGGCGTGTCCGGAGACTCTGTTCGTTGTGAATCGTGTCGGGTTTGATGGAGGGTAGGAACACCCGGAAGGACCCGCCATCATGGCAGCACCTCGTAAGTACCCCGCCGAGCTCAAAGAGCGGGCAACGCGCATGGCGATCGACGCCCGCAAAGACCCTGAGACCCGCACCGGCGCTTACAAGCGCGTGGGTGAGCAGCTCGGTGTCCATCCCGAAGCGCTGCGCACCTGGGTCAAACAAGCCGAGACCGACGAGGGCCTGCGTCCGGGCCGCACGACTGAGGAGTCCGCGCGGATCGCGGAGCTCGAGCGCGAGGTTCGGGAGTTGCGTCGGGCGAACACGATCCTGAAGCAGGCGTCGGCTTTCTTCGCGGCGGAGCTCGACCGCCCGTCCCGATGAGCGAACGCGTCCGGTTCGTCGCGGAGCATCGTGGCGAGCATGGGGTCGAGCCGATCTGCCGGGTCTTGGAAGGAACGCCCGGCCAGATTGCCCCGTCGACGTTCTATGCCGCTCAGTCTCGGTCGCCCTCGGCGAGAGAGGTCCGCGACGGGCAGCTGCTGGAGCTGATCCGGAAGATCCACTCGGACAACTACGGCGTTTATGGAGTCCGTAAGATCCACGCCGAGCTGCGCAGGCAGGGCGAGAAAGTCGCCGAGTCCACGGTCCGGCGTCTCATGCGCGAGGCCGGGCTGCGTGGGATCTCGCGGGCGAAGGGTCCGCGGACGACGAAGCCGGCACCGGAGACGGGCAGGCCGTTGGATCTCGTGGGGCGCGAGTTCGTCGCGTCGCGTCCGAACGAGCTCTGGGTCGCCGATATAACCTATGTCCACACGTTCTCCGGCTGGGTCTATGTCGCGTTCGTCACCGACGTGTTCAGTCGTCTTGTCGTCGGCTGGCAGGTCTCTACAAGGCTCTATACGGACCTCGCGCTCGACGCCCTGAAAATGGGGATTTGGCGGCGCCAGCATGCCGGCGACGACCTGACCGGCCTAATTCATCACTCCGATCGCGGGGTCCAGTATCGAGCGATCCGCTACGCAGAACGTCTCGCCGAATGCGACGCCGTCGCCTCTGTCGGGTCAAAGGGCGATAGCTATGACAATGCGATGGCCGAGGCGCTGAACTCGCTTTACAAGGCCGAGTTGATCCGCAACCGCGGTCCCTGGACGGCGATCAACGACGTCGAGATCGCGACGGCGGAATACATCGACTGGTTCAACAACCGTCGCCTCCATGGCGAGATCGGGCACGTCCCGCCCGCCGAGCTCGAGGCGGCCTATCGCGCCACTGCGCGCGAGCACTCATTAACCGAAACCAAGTAGATCAGCCTCTACCAAACCCGACACTTGACACCCTTCAGCAGTACCCACCCCAGCCCTGCCGCCAAGCCCCGAATTGATCTACCAACCCTTCGCCGAAGGTACCCCGGAGGCGGGCACCGTGGCGCCGACCTTCCTGCCGGGTCGGGGTGTCGAACAGGTGAATTGCACGACTAGCCCGGCGGACACTCCTCGACTTTCGCTATTATCAGTAGCACTTCGTGCGAACCAAGATCGCCAGGCGCGCCCGAGAGCAGTCTCGGGGATGGGAGTGTGGGTGCGGTGATGGCGGCCAGGCGCGACGCGGGTCCTCGGTCCAAGGACGTGATGGATGACAAAGACCCGCGTTTGGTTCGTTCACGCAACCGGTTGGTTGATGCGGCATCTGCCCTGTTGAAGACCGGCGGGGTTAATGCAGTCACGGTCGGGGCGGTCTCCCGGATGTCGCGAGTGGCTCGAACGACGTTTTACCGGCATTTCGACGGCACCACCGATTTGTTGGCTGCGGCGTTCGAACGATTGTTGCCCCACGCCGACGTCCCTGACGCGCACGGACCAATCCGCGACAGTTTGGTGCGGTTGGTCCGTGCTCAGGCTGCGTTGATCGAGCAGGCGCCACTGCAATTGACCGCCTTGGCGTGGCTGGCGATGGTGCCGGAGGAGCCCGGGGAGCAGCAGAACACCCTCGCGCCGCTGCGCGCTCGTGTCATCGCGCAGTACCGGGAACCGTTCGATCAGGTGTTGCAGAGCGCCGCCGCCCAGAAGGAACTCGACGAGTTCGATCCCGGCGTGGCCATCACCCAGCTCGTGGGCCCGCTGGTCTTCGCGCGGCTGTCCGGCCTTCGCTCGATGAGTGGCGCGGACTGCGAACAGCTTGTCGACGACTTTCTCGCCGCCCACCGCCGCTGATCCGATAGTCCCGCGTCGCCGAACAATCCATTCCTTTCGCTACATGCTGTAGCGTAGTGATACCGATTGATTCATTTGTCGAAGGGTGTGCGATGCCAACGCAGCGATGGATGCGTGAGCAGTGGTGAAGCTTCGGCGATCGACCGGTCGCGGTGAGTACAGCCGGTCGCTGGGGCAGGTGGGACGCTTCGTCTTGTCGCACAAAGCGCTGGTAGCGGGCGTCTGGGTGGCTGTTGCCGTGGTGTTGGCTGTGCTGTTTCCCCAGTTGGAAACAGTTGTGCGCCAGCAATCGGTGGACCCAATTCCTAAGGGCGTGCCGTCGTTTCAGGCGCTCGATCGCATGGGCGAGGCGTTCGACGAAAAGGGCGCGAAGACCACGGTGTTCGTGGCAATGGAAGATCCGGCCGGACTCACCGAGCCCGCCCGCCAACGCTATGACGACCTCGTGGTCCGGCTCCGCGCCGACCGCGATGATGTGCAGGCCGTACGCGACCTGCTCGCCGACCCGATCACTGCCCGACAAGCGCTCAGCGAAGACGGCAAAGCCTGGTACTTGCCCGTCGGGGTCAGCGGCAGCCTCGGCGGGCCGACGGCGGCCCACGCTGTGGAATCGATCCGCGAGACCGCAGCAGAGGTCTTTACCGGCACCAGCACGACAGTCCACGTGACCGGACCAACAGCGACCTTCAGCGACCAAATCGTCACCGCTGAAAAGGATCTGGTGGTCATCACCATCGCCACCGTCGTGCTGATCGCCATAATCTTGCTGATCGTCTATCGGTCGGTGTTCACTGCGTTGCTACCGCTTCTGGTCATCGGTATCAGTCTCGCCGTAGCCCGCGGAGTCATGTCTGCGTTAGGCGAACTGGGCATGCCAGTCTCGCAATTCACCGTTGCGTTCATGACCGTCATCTTGCTCGGCGCCGGTGTGGACTATTCGGTCTTTCTGATCAGCAGATACCACGAAAGGCTGCGCCAAGGCGCCGCCGCGTCCGACGCTCTCATCGATGCCACCGCCACCATCGGACGGGTGATCCTTGCGTCGGCAAGCACTGTTGCTCTCGCGTTCTTAGCCATGGTCTTCGGGCAGCTCAGCGTCTTCGCCACCCTCGGCCCCGCCTGCGCAGTGGCGATCCTCATCGGATTCCTCGCCACCGTCACGTTGTTGCCGCCAGTGCTGCTGTGGGCTGCGCGATGGGGGTGGGGTGCCCCGCGCAAAGACCTCACGCGGCGCTACTGGAACCGCATCGCGGTCCTCGTCGTACGCCGCCCGGCGCCGTTGCTGGCCGTCAGCCTCGTCGGATTGACGATCCTGAGCGTCACCGCGCTGGGCATTCAGATCACCTACGACGACCGAGACGGTCAACCCACAACCACCGACAGCAACGAAGGTTACGCACTGCTCAACCGGCACTTCCCGCAAGACATCACCATCGCGGAATTTGTCGTCGTGGATTCGCCCACCGATCTGAGAACAACCAACGGACTTGCCGACCTTGATCAGATGGCAGCTCGGATTGCGCAGATCCCCGGCGTCACCCGTGTGGTCGGTGTCACTCGCCCGACCGGAGCCAAACTCGAACAAGCCCAACTCTCCTGGCAGAACGGGCAGATCGGCGATCGGGTGGCCGGCTCAGTGGGTGAGGGCCAAGCCCGCAAAGGTGACCTCGAACAATTGCGTTCTGGTGCAGACCAACTCGCCGACGGCCTCGAACAACTCGACATACAGATCCGCACCAATCTCACCCCACTGGCTGGCATTCTTAACCAAGTCACCACCATCGGGGCCGAAATAGGTCAATACCAACCACTTCTACAATCACTGACCGCCGCCGCACCCCAACTCGACCAAGCCGCGCAGAACGCCCCTCAGCTAGCAGCCCTGGCCGAACAGTCATCAGCCGCCATAGCCACAATCACCTCAGTGCTCCCGTTACTGGATAACTCAGCGCTGTGCACTCAACTACCCCAATGCAGCACCCTGCGCCAACAAGCCCGCGATCTCGCCGCACTCCGCGACAGCGGGTTCTTCACCCAGATCACGACACTGTCCACCCAGCTCGCGCAGATGGACACCCCCCTCACCGCGGTCACCAACCAACTCAACGCCACCGTCGCCACCCTCGAGACCACGCTGGGAACCATCGGGGCCCAAGACCTGCCAACCAAACTCGCCCAACTGCAGACCGGGGTCTCCCAACTCGCCGCCGGCTCGCGAACACTCGCCGAAGGCGTATCTGCACTCGTCGACAGCAACCTTCAACAACTCGCCGGCATGGCCACGCTCGCCGCCCAACTACAGACCACCGCGCGCGAAACCCGCGGCTCGGACTCGGCCACCGGCTTCTACTTACCCAAAGATGCTTTCGCTGACCAGCAATTCGCCGACGTTGCGCGCCAATTCATCTCCCCGGACGGACACACCGTGCGCTACGCCGTCCAGACAAGCTTCGACCCCTACAGCGCGGACGCCATGCGCCTGGCCAGCACCATCGCCACCGTCGCCAACGACGCAAAACCCAACACCACCCTGACCGACTCCACCGTCTCCGTCGCCGGCTTCCCCGCTATCAACGCCGACCTGCAACGACTGCTCACCAACGACTTCCGCCTCCTGGCCCTGGCCACCCTGGCCATCGTCGGCATCATCCTGATCATCCTGCTGCGCTCACTGGTCGCACCCATCTACCTACTCGGCACCGTCGTACTCAACTACACCGCAGCATTGGGCATAGGCGTCCTGATCTTTCAGCACATACTCCACACCGACATCGCTTGGCCTGTGCCCCTATTAGCGTTCATCGTCCTGGTAGCCGTCGGCGCCGACTACAACATGCTGCTGGTCTCACGATTGCGCGAAGAATCACATCACAACGTCCGAGTCGGAGTGCTCCGCACCGTCACCAACACCGGCTCAGTTATCACCTCAGCAGGCCTCATCTTCGCCGCCAGCATGTTCGGCCTCATCGCCGGTTCCATCGGCATCATGACCCAAGTCGGACTCATCATCGGCGTAGGCCTTCTCATCGACACCTTCATCGTCCGCACCATCGTGGTACCAGCCATCGCCACACTCCTCGGCAACGCAAGCTGGTGGCCCCAAAAGCCAACGACCCCTCCCACCCAACGCCGCCACCGACCCCACCCGCAAAGCAAACATAAAGCCGGGGGACTGCTGCACGACCAGGTGACAGTTTCGGTGTCATGCCGCTGAGGCGGCTGTGTTGATGATCGTCTCGTATTCGATCGGGGTCAACCGGCCGAGGCGGGCCTGACGACGGCGTCGGTGGTAGGTCCGTTCGATCCAGGTGACGATCGCGATCCGCAACTGCTCGCGGGTGCTCCAGCGGTGCCGGTCCAGGACGTCCTTCTGGAGGAGCGCGAAGAACGATTCCATCGCTGCGTTGTCGCCGGCGGCACCGACTCTGCCCATGGACCCAACCAGGCCGTGTCGGTTGAGCGCGGACACGAACTTCCGCGACCGGAATTGAGAGCCCCTGTCCGAATGGACAATACAACCCGAAACATCGTCCTCTCGGCAGTGCACCCATCAAATGGAAACCGACGACTCACAGAACGTCCGGACCGAATGAAGGGGGCGGCTCATGACGACTGTCGATCCGAGCAACGGCGATCCGGATGTCCGGATCGTCGAGCAGCAGTTGGTTGGGAAGACTATTCGCGGGGCCGGTTATGGGGACGACTACACCCTCTCGCTTCTACTCGACGACGAGGTTGTTCTTCAGGTGGCACCGATAGCCGACGGGTTCGAGTCCTGGTCAGTGTCGGTGCCGCCGGACTTCACGGTGGTCGGGAGTGCTGAATTCACTTAGCGCTTTGTACGGTTCGGTGATTCGGTCGAGGTGTTTCTGCCTGCACACCCCAGCGGGATCGAACCGGGCAGCGCTCGGACGCGGAAGGTCGGTTCCATATGTCCATCCGGGGTGTTTGTGCCTGAGGCTCCCGTTCGGCGAGATACTGGGGCATGACGTTGATTCCGGAACGCGCGCCCATCAGCGAGCCAGCTCCCCCGGCCGAGTCGAACGACTACCACCTGTCGGTCGGGTGTCAACGTATCCGCGTGCGCTACCGCCCGGGGGCGGGGATACCGCTCGTCCTCTGCAACGGAATCGGGGCGAGTCTGGAAATCCTCGATCCGCTGGTGGAGCAACTCGATCCGACGCGGCCGGTGGTGCGCTTCGATGCGCCCGGCACCGGTGAATCGCCGCCCTCCCTGCTGCCGTACGGCTTCCCCTATCTGGCGTGGGTGCTCGGCCGCGTGCTCGATCGCTTGGAGATCGACGTGGTGGACGTCCTCGGCTTCTCCTGGGGCGGATCTCTGGCGCAGCAGTTCGCCTTCCAGAACCCGCGCCGGTGCCGACGCCTGATCCTGGTGGGAGCCGGGACCGGCGCCGTCATGGTGCCCGGATCGCCGACGGTGCTGTCGAAGATGATGACGCCCAAGCGATTCCGCGATCCGTCGTACGGTGCGTCCATCGCGGGCGAGATCTACGGCGGGTCGGTGCGCGACAGCGGGCAGCCGGTCGCCGAACTGTTCATGCGCCCACTCCACGCCGGGTCGGGCAAGGGCTACGCGCACCAGTTGCTGGCCGGGGCCGCATGGACCTCGCTGCCGGCGCTCCCGGCCATCCGGCAGAAGACGCTGATCATCGCGGGCACCGACGACCCGATCATTCCGATGGCGAATGCGCACGTCCTCAAGATGCTGCTTCCGCGGGCCACGCTCCACGCGCACGACGGCGGGCACATCGACCTGGTGCTCAACGCCGAGGTCTTCGGCCCGGTCATCGACGGATTCCTCGGTCCCACCAAGCCCCTTCGGGGTAAGTGGACCAAGACCGCGGACGTGAAGATCACCCCGGGCGGATAGCGGGTCGATCCGGTTCGAATGGTCCGCCGCGGATCGCGGCGGACCGATGCGGCGGGGGTCAGCGCAGCCGCGCCAACGCCAGATTCGAGGTGAGGTGTCCGCCGTACAGGCCGAGGCCGATGAGCCCGGCCTTCCGTGTCTTCGGCACCGCGATCAACGCGCCGACCACCGTCTCGAAGGCGCCGTTGATCATGAGGAAACGATCGGTGTTCTTCGGAAACGCCTGTTCGGTGAGGCCGCGGAACATGTCCGGCGCGGCGAAGTGCGCCAGGCCGGTGGCGGCGAGGCCGACCCCGCCGAGCGTCGCGAGCAGATTCGAGGAACTGCACTGATCAGCGCAAGTGGAGGAAGCCACGTTGATCTCACCTTCGTTCGGCCGTCGCAGACGGCAATTGGATTCATGTCTACACAACCGGCCGCGGTCCTGCGCAGACTTCGGGCTTTGACGTGGGCTGCGGGAGTTCTACAGCTGTGCGGCGGGAATGCGCGGGAGCCGGCGGGCGATGATCAGACCGATACACGCGAGGAAGATCGCCAACAGAATGGCGGACTTGATGGCCGACATCTGCGCATCCAGATAGTTGTTGATGAGAGTATTCATTTCGTCGGCCGGGATCTGATACTGCGTGCCGATCGCCTGCAACTGGTCTTTGGCGAGGATCTCGACGCCGTCGGCCGTGGCCTTTGCGACCTGGGTCTTCGTCTGCGACGACACCGTCGGATCCGCCTGCACGGCACTGTTGAAACCGCTGCTGAGCGCGGACACCAGAAGGGCGCCGAGCAGCGCGATGCCCACCGATGTGCCGATGTTCTGCGCGGTGCCCTGCATGCCGCCGGCCTCCCCGCGCTCACGCTCGCCGATCGACGACATGATGACGTTGCCCAATTGGGAGGCCACCAGGCCGAAGCCGGCGCCGAAGACCGCCAATCCGATGGCGAAGACGATGCTCTTCATGGTCGGTTCGATGGTGGTGACCAGCAACGCCGCACCGATGAGGACGCCGAACAGCCCGATGGTCACCAGCCGCCGCGGAGACTGCGTGGTCGCGAAGCGGGGGCTGCTGAACGCGGCGATCAGCATGGCGATCGACATGGGAGCCAGGCTCAGACCGGTCTCGAAGGAGTTCTTCAGGAGGACGTACTGCAGATAGACCGGGATGACGAAGAACATGCCGCCGATGATGGATTGCTGCGCGAGCAGCATCACCAGGCCGTTGCGCAACTGCAGTTTCCGCAGCAGCGACGGATGCATCAGCGGTGTTCGGCCGCGGGCGATGACCCGATTCTCCCAGCCGACGAAGCCGTAGAGGATCAGGATTCCGGCCGCGATCATGAACGGCACCACCGAGAAGCCGAACGGGGTGATGGACTTTCCGGCGATCACCAAGGCTCCGGTCGGCTTGATGAAGCCCCACGAGCCGGCTTGGACCAGCCCGAGCACGATCAAGCCCAAGCCCAGCGCCGAGAGGGCGGTGCCGCCCCAGTCGATCGCGGTGCGCTGGGGCTTCGCGTCGTCGGCGATCAGGCGGATGCCGAGCAAGATCACGATGCAGACGACGGTCTCGCTGAAGAACACCACCCGCCAGGTGAGCGCTTCGGTGACCCAGCCGCCGATCAGCGGTCCGGCTGCTGCACCCGCGGCGGCGATACCGCCGAGCGCGCTGTAGGCGACGGCGCGGTCCTTGCCGTCGTAGTTGGCGGCGATCAACGAGATGATCGCCGGAATCACCAGGACGGCGCCCGCGCCTTCGACGAACGACCAGCCGAACAGCAGAACGCCGATGTTGGGACTGAAGGCGGTGATGAGGGAGCCGAGGCCGTACACCAGCAGCCCGATGCCGAACACGCGTCGACGGCCGAACGTGTCGCCCAGACGCCCGCCGAGCATGATGAACGATCCCATGACCAGCGTGTACAGGGTGATCGCGAGCTGCAGCTGGGTGAGCGTGGTGTCGAGGTCGGCGACTACTTGGGAGACGGAAACGTTCATCACCGTGGTGTCGAGGACCATGATGAACTGCGCGGCGCACAGAATGGCGAGGACGCCCCATCGCTTCATCGGAAAAATGCTACGCCGACCATCGTGGGCGCGGGGGTGTCTTCGCGCGACGGATTCGGCAGCTCAGCAGTCGCGGCGGGGACCGACCGACGGGGACGCCGGGAAGACCGTCGGGGGTCGGAAGCCGGCCGCGGCGAAGCGGGCGCGGACCGAGACGGTGACGGCGGGGGCGTCGTCGCGGGAGACCAGGGCGATCGCGGAGCCGCCGAAGCCGCCGCCGGTCATCCGGGCGCCGAGGGCGCCGGCGGCCCGGGCCGTGTCGACGGCGGTGTCGAGTTCGGGGACGGAGATCTCGAAGTCGTCGCGCATCGATGAGTGCGAAGCCGTCAGCAGCTCGCCGATCGCGCGCGGGCCCTGTTCGGTCAGCGCGGCGACGGTGTCGAGGACGCGCTGATTCTCGGTGACCACGTGCCGGACGCGGCGAAACACGTCTGCGTCCAGCAGTTGCGCGGCGCGCGGGAGATCGTGGACGGTCAGGTCGCGAAGGGAGGCGACGCCCAGCGACCGCGCACCGAGTTCGCAGGCCGCATGTCGTTCGCGGTAGCCGCCTGTCGAGTGCGCATGCTGCACCCGGGTGTCGATCACCAGCACTTCCAGTCCGGCGGCGGCGAAACCGGTCGGCACCGAGCGGTGCTCCAGCGAACGGCAGTCGAGGAAGGTCGCCGCGTCGGCGCGGCCCAGCATCGACGCCATCTGGTCCATGACCCCGGTGGGGGCGCCGACGGCGTCGTTCTCGGCACGACGACCGGCCTGCGCGAGGGCCACGGCGTCGAGCCCCAGCTTCCACAGGTCGTTGAGCGCGGCGGCGACGACGCCCTCGATCGCGGCCGACGAGGAGAGCCCGGCACCGACGGGGACCTCCGAGGCGATCGCGATGTCCAAACCGAGGGCCTCGACCTCGGGGCGCAGTGCACGCAGCGCCCAGGCGACGCCGAGCACATACGCCGACCATTCCGGGACACCCGGCGTCGAGCCCGGGGGAGTGGGGAACAGAGCATCGAGGTCGTCGACCCGGGCGACGACCAGGTCGTCGGCGAAGGTCGACCGGACCCGGAGCTCGCCCGTGCCGTTGCGCACGACGGCGGCGTAGGTGCGCTGCTCGATGGCGAACGGCAGCACGAAACCGTCGTTGTAGTCGGTGTGCTCGCCGATCAGGTTCACCCGGCCGGGTGCGGACCAGATTCCGTCGGGCTCGCGGCCGGTGAACTCGACCAGCAGCGCGCGGGCCGCGTCGAGCGCCGTCACGACAGCTCGCGCGGATCGGGGACCGACTCGATCGCCGTGCGCAGCCGCTGCGCCGCGACCTCCGGCAGGATCTCCGCGGTCCACGCGCCCATCGCCGCTTCCGAGCCGGCCAGGAACTTCAGCTTGTCGGCGGCCCGTCGCGGACTCGTCAGCTCCAAACGCATGCGCACCACGTCGCGCCCGACGCCGACCGGCGCCTGATGCCAGGCGGCGATGTACGGGGTCGGGGAGTCGTACAGGGCGTCGACGCCGCGCAGTAGCCGCAGATAGAGGGGAGCGAGTTCGTCGCGCTCGGCGTCGTTCAACGCCGTGAAGTCGGGCACGTGGCGGTGCGGCATCAGCTGCACTTCCAACGGCCAACGCGCCGCGAACGCGACGAACGCCGTCCAATGCTCGCCGCGGAGCACCACGCGCTCGCCCGCCTGCTCGGACTCGAGGACCCGCGTCATCAGGTCGTCCCCGTCGGCCGCAATGCTGCGCAGCAGGGTCTGCGTCCGCGGCGTCACGTACGGGTAGGCGTAGATCTGGCCGTGCGGATGCGGCAGCGTCACGCCGATTGCCTCGCCGCGGTTCTCGAACGGAAACACCTGCTCGACGCCCGGCAGTGCGGACAGCGCGGCGGTCCGGTCCGCCCACGCCTCGATCACCGTGCGTGCCCGCGTCACCGACTGCGTTCCGAACGAGCCGGTGTGCTCGGGACTGAAGCACACCACCTCGCACCGGCCCACGCTGGTGCGCGACCGGTCCAGCACTGTCTCGTCGTGCAGCTCGTCGACACCGACCGCGGCCAGCGCGGGACCGAACGCCGGCGACCGATTCTCGAACACCGCGACGTCGTAGTGCGACGGCACCTCGGACGGATTGGTCGGCGACTGCGGCGCGAGGGGGTCGGCGTCGGAGCTCGGCATCAGGACGCGGTTCTGCCGTCCGGTGGCGAAGGTGATCCAGTCGCCGGACAGCACGTCCCGGCGCATGGCGGCCGTGACCGGTCGTTCGACGACGGGGCGCGCGTCGGCACGCCGCTCGGGCCCGAGGCGAGTGCCGGGGTCGTCGTAGTAGATCAGTTCGCGACCGTCGGACAGCCGGGTGCTCCGTTTGACGACACCGGCGCCCAGCGTCGTCGCGGGCAACGGGTCGGGACTCACGGGTTCGCTACGAGGCGAAGACGTAGGTGTCGTTGACGAATCCGCTCGCGGCACCGGAGAACGCGACCCCGGAGGCGGTGCGCGCACCGAGCAGCTTGTGCAGCAGGGTGTCCGGCGCCACCGTCACGGTGCCGACGCCCACCGCGGGTGTGCCGATCCGCAGGTTGGAGTTGGTGGTCACCACGAACTCGCCGTCCTTGTTCTTGGTCCACAGCTGGTACACGACGCCCGGATTGGGCACCTCGACACCGGTGGGCAGGAGGTACGGCGTGAGGTCGGCGCGGGCGGACGTCGGGGCCAGCTGGCCGCCCGCGGTGGCCGTCATCACGCGCGGGATCGAGCCGACCGATCCGCGATCGAGGGTGATCGGGGCGAGTTCCGTCGGGTATCCGACGGCCGCCTTGGTGTCCGACAGCAGGCGGTTGGTGTCCAGCTGGGACAGCATGTACATGTTCTCGGTCACCAGGTCGGGCAGCTGGCGGGACTCGGCCTTGGTTGGCGGCACGATCGACAGCGCCGCCTCCGACAGTGCGAAGGCGCCGATCTTCGTTCCGTTCACCGTCGCACTGGCGCAGCGCGACGACTCCACGAGGAGCGTCGCCGTGGGAGCGAGTCGGAACCCCTTGGGCAGCAACGCTTGTGCCCGGGCCTGCTGAGCCGGCGACAGGCTGATCGTCACACCGAGGTTCTCGCAGTTCTTCGAGACGACGGTGGCGACCCGCTCCGCTCGCGGTGCTGCCTGGGCTGTTGCGGCCAGGCCCGTCGTCGCTACGGCCGCGACACAGGCGGCGCCGATCCACGTGGTCGCGCGGTGCAGCACGGGTCCTCCAGAGGTTGATGAGTGTTTTAGGCGTTTCTCCCCAGCGGTGAAGGCTACGCCACTACGGTGATGGCGGTGGGGGGCCAAGTCACACGTAATCACCGCTGAGATGGTAGTTACCGCCAAGTAACGCTAAGGTGAGCGTCGTTAGTCCTGAATCTCGGGGCCGCGCCCGTATCGCCGACCTCGGTCGATGACTGCGAAGCGCCAACCGACGTTCGTGTCACGTCATCGATCCGGAGAAGTGCATGACCACCGAGCAACCGAAACCCAAGATGCAGCGATCGCGGCTGATCCGCTTGATCGTCGCCATCGCGGTGACCATTCCGCTTGTCATCTCGGCCGTCTACATGTGGGCGCTGTGGGACCCGACCAAGAAGGTCGACGAGATGCCCATCGCCATCGTGAACAGCGATGTCGGCTTCGGCGAGGGCGCCGATCGGGTGGACGCCGGTCAAGGCGTCGCCGAGAACCTCGTCAAGAGCGGCGCGCTCGGCTTCGAGCTGGTCGACGAGCAGAAGGCGTACGAGGGCCTCCGCGCCGGCGACTACTACTTCGTGATCCAGATCCCCAAGGACTTCAGTGAGAGCCTCGCGAATATCGCGACGGTCACCGAAGCTCCGGCGCTGATCTCGGTGACCTTCAACGACTACAACACGTTGAAGGCGTCGTCGATCGGTGGATCGGCGATGGAGAAGATCCAGCAGTCCGTCCTCAAGGGCGTCGCCGCGACGACGGTCGGCACCCTGGTCGACGGCGTGCAGAGCCTCGGCGACGGTCTGCGGACCGCCGCGGACGGCTCCACCCAGCTCGCGGACGGCACCACGACGCTGCGCGAAGGCATCGAAAACGAGCTGGCGCCGGGCGTCGGCCAGGCCACCGAAGGCGCGGGCAAGCTCGCGACCGGTGCGGGCACTCTGTCGCAGGGCCTCTACACCCTGCAGGCGGGCACCGACAAACTCGGTGACGGCGCCACCCAGATCGCCGACGGTATCGAGCGACTGACCGGCCGGATCCCGCTTGCCCAGGTGGAGCAGCTGCTGCAGCAGGCCAAGGCCGCACTGCCGAACGCCTCGCAGTTGGACACCGTGATCGAGCTCATCGAGGGCCTGAAGGCTCTGCAGGCGGGTAGCCGCCAGGTGGCCAACGAGCTCACCGACCCGAACGCTCAGTACCGCGGCGGCCTGAACAAGCTGGTCGACGGCGGCGCGCAGCTGTCCAGCGGCGCAGGCGAACTCTCCGCCGGCATGGTCAAGATCGACGCCGGTGTCGCCAAACTCGCCGACGGCGCACGCCAGCTCGACGAGGGTGCGGGCAAGCTCAGCACCGGCCTGAACGACGGTGCCGAGCAGGCCCCGGACTTCGGTGACCAGGATCGTCGCACTTCGCTGGCCAAGCTGATCTCGACTCCGGTCGGCAAGGAATACAAGCACGTCGCACAGGCCCAGTTCAACGGTCCCGGCGCGATGGTGGTGCTGCTGATCATCATCACCATGCTGATCCCGATCGTGGTGTTCATGAGCTTCCGCGGGCATCGCTTCATCACCGACAACGAAGCTCCGCGCAGCGTCCGGGACATCGCCCGCCGCGGCGTGGCCGTGGGAGCCATCAGCCTGCTGGCCGTGTGGGTGGCCGCCGCGCTCGTCTGGTTCTTCATGCTGTCGCCGTCGCCCGATCCGGTCAGCCTCTGGCAGGTGTACCTGATCACCGCGGCAGGCACCTTGATGAACGTCGCCTTGATATCGGTGCTGTTCACGTTGTTCGGCTACGTGGTGGGTGCGGTGACGTCGTTGGCGTGGATGATGTTGCAACTGTTCTCCTACGGCGGCATCTGGATGTACCAGACCGTTCCGGCGCCGTTCCAGTGGCTGCACTGGATCTCGCCGATGACACTGATCCAGAAGGGTTACACCGCCGGCTTCAACGGTGTGTCCGGGTTCTGGCCGGCCTTCGTCAGCATCATCGTGATCGGTGTGGTGGCCGCGGGCATCACCTTCGCGATCGTCCAGTGGCAGAACAAGCGCTATCAGTCGCTCACTGCCCCGGGCTCCGGCGGTGACGCGGACACGGAGATCCTGACGCCGACGCACTAGGTCGCGCAGATCACTGACTCCCGGCGAGGGGTGGGTTCTTCCCGCCCCTCGCCGGGAGTTTCGCATCGGCGCCGAAAGTGCGCCGCGCCTCACCTTGACCCGACGAGAAGTGCAGGCCACGATAGATACGAGGACGTTAGAGTTTCTCGTCCGGCCATCGTCGCATTCACGTCAAGGAGTTCTGCATGCCCCAGCCCGACCAGGACCAGAAGGTCATCGCTGCGGTGTCGGACGGGATCGGCTCGTTGACGCTGAACCGGCCGTCGTCGATCAACGCGCTCGATCACGACATGGTCGGCCTGATGGTGGAAAGCCTGAACGCCTGGGCTGACGACCCGCAGATCCGAGCCGTGCTGGTCTCCGGCGCCGGTCCGCGCGGGCTGTGCGCAGGCGGCGACATCGTCGCCATCCACCGGGACGCCGCCGCCTTGGCCGGGACCGACGACGCCGCCGCGACCGCGAGCGGCTCGGCCGAGTTCTGGCGCGACGAGTACCGATTGAACGCCGACATCGCCGAATACCCCAAGCCCTACATCGCCCTGATGGACGGCATCGTGATGGGCGGCGGCGTCGGTATCTCGGCGCACGCCAACACCCGCGTGGTCACCGACCGCACCCGCCTGGCCATGCCGGAAGTCGGGATCGGACTCGTGCCCGACGTCGGCGGCACCTGGCTGCTCGCGCACGTACCCGACCAGCTGGGCACCTACGTGGCGCTGACCTCGGCACCGCTCGACGGGGCCGACGCGATAGCGTGCGGCGTCGCCGATCACTACATGCCGGCCGAGCAGCTCGACGCCTTCCGCGCGGCCCTGGCCGCGGGCACCGTCGAGCAGGCTCTGGCCGACTTCGCCGTCACCCCGCCCACCTCCAAGCTGGCCGCCCAGCGCGAGTGGATCGCGGCAGCCTTCGCCGCCGACTCGGTGCGCGAGATCGTCGCCAACTGCCGGGCCGCCGGACACGACGACGTGGCCGACACCATCGAATCCAAGTCGCCCACCGCGCTGTCGGTGACGCTGGCGGCACTGCGGGCTGCGGCCGGCGAGTCGTCGTTGCGCGAAGCGCTGGTGCGCGAATACCGCACGTCGGTGCGTTGCCTGCAGCACCCGGACCTCGCCGAGGGCATTCGCGCCCAGGTGATCGACAAGGACCGCACGCCCACCTGGCAGCCGAGCACCCTCGCCGAGGTCGGCGCCGACACCGTCGCGGGTTTCGCCGCGCCGCTGGCCGCCGACCTCGAACTGACCTACTGAACCCCGGAATCACGAGCCCCGAACGAGCAGGAGAACCCGCATGTCTGAGACCACCTACGCCACGATCCTCGTCGAGCAGCGCGACCGCGTCGGCGTGATCACGCTGAACCGTCCGAAGGCGCTGAACGCCCTGAACACCGAGGTGATGCACGACGTCGTGGCCGCAGCCCAGGCGTTCGACGTCGATCCGTCGGTGGGCGCGATCGTGATCACCGGTTCCGATCGTGCGTTCGCCGCCGGCGCGGACATCAAGGAGATGTCGGAGAAGGGCTACAGCGACATGCTCTCCGAGCAGTTCTTCGTCGGCTGGGATGCGTTGGCGGCGCTGCGCACCCCGACGATCGCCGCGGTCAACGGGTACGCCCTCGGCGGTGGCTGCGAGCTGGCGATGATGTGCGACCTGATGATCGCCGGTGATTCGGCGGTGTTCGGGCAGCCGGAGATCAACCTCGGCGTGATCCCGGGTATCGGCGGCTCGCAGCGGCTCACGCGTGCGATTGGCAAGGCCAAGGCGATGGACATGATGCTGACCGGTCGGCAGATGAAGGCCGACGAGGCCGATCGCCTCGGGCTGGTCTCGCGACTGGTGCCCGCCGACACGACGCTGGAGGTCGCGTTGGACGTGGCGGCGGAGATCGCGAGCAAGTCGTTCGTGGCGTCGTCGCTGGCGAAGGAAGCGGTGAACCGGTCGTTCGAGTCGGGCCTGCTCGAGGGCATCCGGGTGGAGCGGGGCCTGTTCTACTCGACCTTCGCAACCGACGATCAGACCGAGGGCATGGCGGCGTTCGTGGAGAAGCGCAAGCCGAACTTCACCCACCGCTGATCCGCCAGCGCACGACACCGGGCGCGCCGGAGGAACCAATAGGGTCTCCGGCGCGCCCGCCGTCGTTGCGATGCGGCCGATTCCGCGGGGCGGCGATCGCCAGCGGGACGGCAGGTCGGGGCGCTCATCCCCGGGCGGGAGACCGCCGTTCCCGAACCTGGTTGAGCACGAGCGCGACGAAGACCACGGTCGCGGTCATCGCGCCCACGCCGAGGGCCACGGTGATGCCGTGCTGGCCCGGGTTCGCGGCGAGGATCGACGCCACGATGGCGCTGCCGACCGCGCCGCCGACCGTGCGCAGCACCTGGTTGAAGCTGACCGCGCTGCCCACCTCGAAGATCGCGACGCTGCGGGCGATCAATGTCGGCATCGCGGCATACGCCGCACCCATCCCGAGGCCGAACAGCAGCATGCCGAGCAGTACTTGCCACAGTTCGTCGTTGGTGAGCCAGAGCATGAGGGCGGCGGCCGCCATCAACGAGGCGCCGGCCGGAAGCATGGTCGTCATCGATCCGGGGCCGAGGCGTCGAACGAAGCGATTGCCGGCGAGGCTGCCCACCGACAGCGGCAGCATCACGAAACCGGCCCAGAACAGCGGCAGTTCGAGGCCGTAGCCGGTCGCCTGCTTCGCCTGCGCGATGATCGAGACGATCGACAGGCTCATGTACATCGCGGCGCCGAGGCCGATCGCGGTGAGGTTGGCGAGCAGCACGTCGGGCGACTTGACCACGCGCAGGTTGATCAACGGATCGCTGGAGCGCAGTTCCACCAGCGTCCAGGCGACAAGGCAGAGCACGCCGGCGAGTGCGGCGAGGATCGTCGGCGCCGACGCCCAGCCCCAGTGCGAGCCCTGGCTGATGGCGATCAGCACGCCCGCCATGCCGATGGACAGCAGAGCCGCCCCGGCGGTGTCGAACGGGCGCGAACGCCCCTCCGCGCCGTCGGCGGGCACCCACTTGGCGACGACCACGATCGCGGTCAGCACGAAGACGCTCGCGAACCAGAACGCGACGCGGAAGTCGAGCAGGCTCGCGAGGATGCCGGTCAACGGGTAGCCGAGGCCCAGTCCGGTGGCCACGGTGACCGACAGCGTGGAGATCGCCGGGTCGGCCTTGCCTTCGCCGAGGTGGCGGCGCGCCAACACGATGGTCACCGGCACGATGCCGTACGTGAGGCCCTGCAGTGCGCGGCCCAGCAGGAAGACGCCGAAGTTGGTGGCCGCACCGGCGATGATCGAGCCGATCAGAATGATGGCGAGCGAGTACAGCAGCAGCTTCTTGGTGTTCCGGCCGTCGGACAGGCGGCCCATGATCGGGGTCGCCACGGCGCCGACCAGCAGGTTCAACGTCAGCATCCACTGGGCGGCACTCACGGACACCTGAAAGCCGGCGGCGATCGAGGGCACCAGGAGCATGCCCAGCGAACTCACGATCGACGTCGTGAGTGCCGCGTAGATGAGACTGGGGACGAGCGTCCGCGGCGGGGTCATCAGGTAGCCGCCCCGGACCGGTCGGTGCGCGGGGCGGAGGGGTGAGTCACGTCTTCCGTTGTACCCCCGGGCGGTCACAGACCGTGCATCGGGCCGGTGTCGGGCACTGTGAGACGCTGACAGCCGAGTTCGATTCAGACGAAAGAGGCGCAGATGCAGATCCAGGACCGAGTGTTCGTGGTGACCGGGGCGGGCAACGGCATCGGTCGGTGCGTGGCCGTCGAGTTGCTGGCGCGGGGCGGCCGCGTCGCCGCTGCGGACCTGAGCGAAGCGGGTCTGGCGAGTCTGGCCGAGGAGACCGCCGCCGGGGACCGACTGTCCACGCACCTGTTGAACGTCGCCGATTCGGAGGCCGTCGCGGCGCTCCCGGCGCAGGTCGTCGAGGCACACGGGCAGGTCGACGGTCTGTTCAACATCGCCGGGATCGCGCAGAACTTCGAGAGCGCCGCGGGCATCCCGGAGGCGCGGATGCAGCAGATCCTGGACGTGAATTTCTACGGCACCGTCGAACTGACGCGCGCGTTCCTGCCGCTGCTGGAGGCCCGTCCCGAGGGGGGCGTCGTGATGGTCACCGCGAGCCTGGCGGCGATGGTGCCGGTCCCGGGTGCCGCGACCTACGGTGCGTCGAAGGCGGCCGTCGCCGCGTTCGGTTACGGGCTCAAGCAGGATCTGCGCAACGCCAAGTCGAAGGTCACCGTCACCACGGTGCTGCCCGGCACCATCTGGACCGACCTGGTCCGGGAGAGCGCGCAGACGCTCGGCACCCCGGAGGTCGTCGCGAAGACTTTCGCCATGCGCGCGGAGAAGGCGGCGCACCGGATGATCGAGACGACGATGAAGGGCCGCGGCCGCGTGGTGATCGGCAAGGACGCGCACGTCTTCGACGTGCTGGGTCGGTTCAGCACCAACCTCGCCGAGCGGGTGTCGTACCTGCAGGTGGCGAGCTTCGTATACAAGGACCGGTAGGACGGTCGACGTCGGCTCGGCCTACGTCCAGAAGGCGAAGCCGATCGCGACGACGACGATCAGGCCGGTCAGCGCCCAGATGGGCCACGGTCCCGGGAGCGGCCCGCCGAGTTTGAGTGCGCGGTCGATCTCGTACCAGCGCAGCGCGCCGACGATCGCGGTCGCGGCGCCGACGATGAGCAATGCGATGCCGAGTCCGGTGCGTGTGCCGCTCTGGCCCATCGGCTCGAGGAGATGGAGCACCGCGACGCCGGCGGCGATCAGGCCCAGCGCGGTCCGCAACCACGCCAGCATGGTGCGTTCGGAGGCGAGGGTGAAACGCGCGTCGACGGCGCCGGGCAGCAGGTCGGGGCCGTCCGGACCACTGTCGTGATCCATCGGGGGTGGCTGATCCGTACCGCTCATCGTCGATCCCCTCGTATATCAGGTGGGCGCTTTTCAGCGTGCCATAGGTCCCAAACAAGAACGTGTGTCAGTGTGAAAGTCTCTGAAGTGAGAACCATTTCCGAGAGGACGCTGCTATGTCAGATTTGAGTGAATACGGTCCGTGGGCGGTCATCGCCGGAGGCTCCGAAGGCGTGGGGCGAGCCTTTGCCGAGCAACTCGCTGACGCCGGTGTGAACCTGGTGCTGATCGCGCGCAAGCCCGGTCCGCTGGAAGAGACGGCCGAAGCGGTGCGGGCGCGCGGCGTGGGGGTACGGACGCTGTCGGCCGACCTCACCGATCGGGCGGCGATCACCGCGATCCAGGAGCTCACCGTCGACCTCGAAGTGGGTCTGTTGATCTACAACGCGGGCGCCAACTCGTACGGCAACGAGTTCATCTCCGGCGACCTGGACGGTTTCCAGCAGGTGATCGATCTGAACATCACCGCGCCACTGGCACTGGTCCGCCACTACGGCGCGGCCATGGCCGAAGCCAAGCGCGGCGGCATCCTGCTGGTCGGCTCGATGAGCGGTTACCTGGGCGGTCCGACGCTGAGCGTGTACTCCGGCGTCAAGGCGTTCGGTCGTGCGTGGGCCGAGTCGCTGTGGCTCGAGATGCGCGAATACGAGGTCGACGTGCTGGAGCTGGTGCTCGGCGTCACCCGCACCCCGGCGATGGCGCGGGCCGGCCTGGACTTCGACGTCCCCGGCATCGACGCCGCCGATCCGGACGACGTGGCGCGCGAGGGCCTCGCGAACCTGAAGAACGGTCCGATCCACATCGCCGGCGGCAACGAGGCGCGGGTGCATGCGAGCAGCGGGCACAATCGTGCCGAACTGCTGCTGGGCCAGCAGCGCATGATGAAGAAGCTCCTCGCTCGCGTCCCACGCGGTGGAGCGGAGGCCTGACGTGCGAGTGGGGTTGGCGACGCCGATCGTCACCCGGCTGCCCGGGGTGGTCTCCGATTGGGAGGCCACCGCCGGACCGGCCGAATTGGCGCGCATCGCCCAGGCGGCCGACCGCCTGGGCTTCGCGCATCTCACGTGCAGTGAGCACGTCGCAGTGCCGACCCCCATCGCCGCCGAGCGCGGCGGCACGTACTGGGATCCGTTGTCCACCTTCGGTTTTCTCGCCGGACAGACGCAGCGGATCCGCTTCTTCACCCAGGTGCTGGTGCTCGGTTATCACCACCCGTTGGAGATCGCCAAGCGCTACGGCACGCTCGATCTGGTCAGCGGCGGACGCGTCACTCTCGGCCTGGGTGTCGGTTCCCTGAAGGAGGAGTTCGAGCTCCTCGAGGTGCCTTTCGCTGGGCGCGGTGCGCGCGCCGACGACGCGATCCGTGCCCTTCGTGCGTCCTTCGGGACTGCTGAACCGGAATACTCCGGCGACCACTACAGCTTCGGCGGCATGCAGGTGGATCCGCATCCGAGCGCCGCCGGGATGCCGCTGTGGATCGGCGGGCAGACGCCGCGTTCGCTCCAGCGCGCGGTGGAGCTCGGCGACGGCTGGACGCCGTTCGCGCTCGGCCGTCGGCAGGTGCGGGAGATGCTCGACGCGGTGTCGCCGCCGTCGGGCTTCGATGTGGTGTTGGCGACCCCGCCGCTCGATCCGATCGGCGACCCCGACGGTGCGGCCCGCGCGTTGCACAATGCCGTCGGCGCCGGTGCCACGGTGATCAACGCCGCGGTGCGCGCGACCTCGGCGGACAACTACGTGGCCGCGCTGGAGGCGCTGGCCCCGCTCGCGGAACTGGAGACGGCATGAGTCACCTCGAAGCCCGGTTGGCGGCCCTCGAAGCTCGGCTGCAACTGCTCGAAGACGAACGCGAGATCGCGGCGCTGATCTCCTCGTACGGTCCGCTGGTGGACGACGGCGCCGACGCCGACGTGGCGGCGCTCTGGCTCGACGACGGCGTCTACGAGGTGGACGCCTACCTGATGGACGGGGCCGCGGCGGTCGCCGAGATGGTCCGCTCCGCGCCGCACCAGGGCCTCATCGCCGGCGGCTGCGCGCACTTCCAGGGGCCGTCGCACGTGCAGGTCGACGGTGATTCCGCCGTGGCTGTCGGATACTCGTTGCTCATCACGCATCGGGCCACGGAATCGGGCAGCCCGCGCTTCGCCGTCGCCCGTGCCACCGCCAATCATTGGGCGCTGCAACGGGTTTCGGGCACGTGGCGGGTGGAGCGTCGGACCAGCCGTCTGATCGACGGCCAGGCCGCCGCCCACGAGCTGGTGGCCGGGCCGCTCAAAGCCTGAGCTCCGGGCCGATCGCGGCTCAGACCGCAGCGGCCTCGGCGGCCAAGGCGGCCGCGTTGACGCGGGTCAGCACGTCGTGCAGTTCGCCGAGGTCGTCGAGCGAGACACCGAGCGCGGCCACCACCTGGCCGGGGACCTCCAACGCCTGTGTCCGGAGATCGGCACCGGCGTCGGTGAAGACGATGTCGACGCTGCGCTCGTCGTCGTCGCGGCGTCGTCGTTCGATCAGACCGGCTGTTTCGAGGCGCTTGAGCAGCGGCGAGAGCGTCGCCGAGTCGAGCTGCAGTAGTTTGCCGATCTCCTTGACCGGCAGCGGCGCGTGCTCCCAGAGGGCGAGCATCACCAGGTACTGCGGATGGGTGAGGCCGAGCGGTTCGAGGATGCGGCGATAGATCTTGAGCACCGAGCGGTTGGCGACGGCCAGCGCGAAGCACACCTGGCTCTCCAAGAGCAGGGGGTTCTCGTCGAAGGCGGTGCTCTCCATGGCTTCAGTCTAGCCGCTTCGCCGATATAAATCGGGCGCGATTGAATTGCACCCGCCGCGGGTGGCATACTCGATAGCGCACGATCTATCTTCCCCAGCAGAAAGCGCGCCGCGATGAGCAAGCGACCGAATCCGATCCAGTGGATCGGCTACGTGTACGGGGCCAAGCTGCCCGAGAGCCAGACGGACTGGGTGGCGAACGACCTGATGGGTCCGCACGCCTTCCTCCGGCACATGATTCGGTCGCAGGTCTCCTTCGTTCCCGTGTACCTGGTGCTGTTCTTCGCCTTCCCGAGCGGGCCGGTCTGGGTGCGCCTGCTGATGGTGCTGCTGGGCGCCTGCCTGGCGCTGATCTTCTCGGTGTCGTATATGGATCAGAATCGCGTCCGCCGCCTCCAGAAGCACGGTCTGGGCAACACTCCGGAGACGTACCGGCAGCGCGCGGAAGCCGAACACCTCAAGACGCAGTACGAGAAGATCTACGGCGCGCGCAACGGGTGACCTGAGGCCGCCCGCGACCACTTTGTAGTGTCGGAGACATATCGGCGTGCGTCGGGTGCTCCGGGAATCGAGGTCGGTCGGTGGCGTTAAGTGCGGACGAGCTGGAGATGGTCGCGTTGGTGCGCGACTTCGTCGATCAGCGGGTCGTGGGTCGCGTACGCGATTACGAACAGGACGACATCTATCCCGAAGAATTCATCGAGGAGATGAAGACCCTCGGCTTCTTCGGCCTCCTGGTCCCGGCCGAGTACGGCGGCGTCGACGTCAGCACCGCATGTTTCTCGGCGGTCACCGAGGAATTGGCGCGCGGCTGGATGAGCCTGGCCGGCGCGATCGGCGGACACTCGGTGATCAGCTTCCTGGTGAAGACGTTCGGCACGCAGGAACAGAAGGAGCGGCTGCTGCCGCAGATGGCCGACGGCCGGATGCGGGCCACGATGGCGCTCACCGAGCCCAGCGGTGGCAGCGATCTGCAGGCCATGCGCACGTTCGCGACTCCGGTCGAGGGTGGCTACTCGATCACCGGTTCCAAGACGTGGATCTCGAACGCGGCGCACTCGGGCCTGATCGGGCTGCTGTGCATCACTGATCGCTCGGCCGAGTCCGCGCACCGCGGGATGAGCGTGATTCTGGTGGAGCCGGGCGACGGCATGACGATCTCCAAGAAGCTGCCCAAGCTGGGCTATCGCGGCGTGGAGGCCTGTGAGCTGGTCTTTGATGAGATGTTCGTGCCCGCGAGTGCCGTGCTCGGCGGTGAGGCGAATCTCGGCTGGGGCCACATGATGCGCGGACTCGAGATGGGTCGCATCCAGGTGGCTTCGCGCGCGCTCGGCGTCGGGCAGGCCGCGCTGGAGGCCGCGGTGAAATATGCGCAGGAGCGCGAGTCCTTCGGTAAGCCGATCTGGAAGCACCAGTCGGTGGGCAATCTGTTGGCCGACATGGCCACCAAGCAGCAGGCCGCGCGCCTGCTGACGCTGGACGCGGCCGACAAGCTCGATCGCGGCGAGCGCGCCGACATGGAGGCCGGCATGGCCAAGCTGTTCGCGTCGGAGACGGCGATGGCCATCGCGCTCGACGCGGTGCGCGTGCACGGCGGCTACGGCTACTCCCGCGAATACGAGGTGGAGCGCTACTTCCGCGACGCGCCGCTGATGATCGTCGGCGAGGGCACCAACGAGATTCAACGCAATGTGATCGCCGCGCAGCTGATCGCGCGCAACGCGATCTGAGCGTGCACGAGACCCTCCGCAGCGGCTCAATGCACGGTCCGGCGCGGTCTCCCTCCAGATGCATTGCGGCGCGACTATCGTGTCTTCACGATCGGTGATGTTCCGCTGCCGGAAGGGTGGCGCTTAGAGCTCGGCCGAATCGCGCCCGGATTCGAACAGGTCGGGGGAGGGATGCAGGTGAAGATACACCCCCCGAAGGATTTTGCACTGCTCTACAATACGACGATTCTCGAGTACCTGGCGGTGTCATAGCGTCGTAGCAACACTGCAGGCCACCAGGGGTTGCAGGTAGCACGACGGGAGACCCGGGTGGGGCTTGGACGGATGATGCTGACGGTGGCGGATCGAACGGAGATCGCCGTCGGCAGACGGGCGGGGATGACGGTCACCGCGATCGCCGAGCAGATCGGCCGGGACAAGTCGATCGTGTCGCGAGAGATCAAACGCAACGCCACCAAAGCCGGCACCTATCGCGTCATACACGCCGACAAGCAAGCGAAGGCACGACGAGCCCGCCCACAGACCAGAACGATCGACACCGACTCGGTACTCGCCGAACGAGTACGATCCGACCTGCGCGCATCGCGGACACCCAGACAGATCGCTGGCCGATTGAAACTCGAGTCCGAAGACTCCACAGTGGACCCCATGACGGGATCACCGAACGCCCACGGACGCCGCATTTCACACGAATCGATCTATCGGTGGATCTACGCTCTCCCGAAGGGAGAGTTGGCTGCTCAGGGCATCCTGCTGCAGTCCAAACGCACCGTGCGCACACCGAGGAAGTCGGCCGGTGAGCGATCAGCGCGGATCGTGGGCATGGTCAGTATCGATGACCGCCCCGAGACAGCATCTGATCGGCGGGTGCCGGGCTGGTGGGAGGGGGATCTGATCGTCGGGAAGGCCGGCCAGTCCGCGGCGGTAACACTGGTGGAACGCACGAGCCGGTACACGCTGATCCTGGGTCTGCCAGACGGGAAGAAAGCGTCGGGTGTTGCCGATGTGCTGATCGATCACCTGCGGGGACTACCGCAGTTCATGCGGAAAGGGCTGACGTGGGATCAAGGCACTGAGATGGCTGAGCATGCCAGCGTCACCGTAGCCGCCGACCTGCCGATCTACTTCGCTCATCCCCGCTCACCATGGGAACGACCTACCAACGAGAACACCAACGGCCTGATCCGCGAGTACCTGCCCAAGGGCACCGAGATCCCGTCCGACCAGCTCTACCTGGAAGCGATCGCCCGCGAGCTCAATGAGCGGCCACGCCAATGCCTGGGCTTCTACACCCCGAGGGAAGCCTTCGAACGCCTACTCAAAGACAACGTTGCTTCCACGATTTGACACCGCCCCTTGCAGAGATTGGATTCCTTGAATGGTAGATCAGCCCACTGGATTCAGCGAGGAAGAATATTTGAAGTTCGCCGATCTATTTAGGTTCTGGGGAGAGCGGTATTCGGAGATTGGGGTGCGGCCAGACTGGTCTGGAATCGCGCCTCAGGAACCTCATGGGTACCCGGCAATGGAGATTTCCGCTAGGGAGATTGGCGGTGATCCTGGATATATACTCCGACGGGAAGGGGCACTGGTTCACCAGTACTGGATCGAACGTGGATCGCTCGACGATATGGGCGAGTTCAGGCAATTCTCTGACGCACTGAAGGCGATGTCCATCCTTCTCGCCTCGGGATATCGACGAGCAAAGGGGTACGAGCCACTCTACTCCAAATTGGATGGGATAATGCCCGAGGGGGTCGAGGTCTCATCTTTGGGCGACGTGGAAGTCTATCGGATTGTCGGCGGCGATCCTGATCGGTACTTCCGGGTATACGGTGATCCCGGTGGATTGTTGCCCTATATGCTTGCGCATAGCCTGAGCGAGGTTAATGCAGATCTCCTCCGACCGTAGAGTTCATTGACGGCTCTGGGGGCAAGCCGGCTCTTAGGATTTCAGAGTGCGTGGACTCGATTCGCGAGCTGGCGGGAGCGCGGTAGGACCGCAAGATGTAGCGGTCGAGGTTGCGGAACCCTCGGGCTGTCCTGGCCCCGGTGTCCGAGTACATCTGCGGGATCCGTTGCCTGCACAGGTCGAGTATTCTCGCGCGGCGAGATGCACGCCGTGGAAGGGATCCATCACCCGGGCAGCTGCGCGCGTACGGCAAGGCGCGATATCTCATGGGCGGAGCGCGTGAAACCGTAGCGGATGGTGGGCTGTGACCATCAAGTGCGACAGTTTCGCGACAGGAGGAATTGGGGTGGGCGCGCGCAGGCCCGTATTCCGCGGTCCGACTCGGTGTCAGGGGGTGACGACCACCAGGGTTTCGGCGACCAGGGCGGGCTTGGCGGCACCTTCGGCGGTCACCACGTACTTGATCGTGATCATCGCGCCGGCGGGGCCGTCGGCCACGTCGACCACGGTGGCGGTGGCGGTCAGGACGCTGTTCACGAGCACCGGTGCGGGGAAGCGGACCTTGTTGGCGCCGTAGTTGATGCGCGCGCCGCCGAAGTCGATGGTGAACAGGTCGGCGCCGAATTGCGGCAGCAACGACAGCGTGAGGTAGCCGTGCGCGATGGTGGCGCCGTAGGGCCCGGCGGCGGCGCGCTCCGGATCGACGTGGATCCACTGGTGATCGCCGGTGGCGTCGGCGAAGGCGTCGATCCGGCTCTGTTCCACGGTGATCGGGGTGCCGGGGCCGAGCTCTTCGCCGATGGTGGCGCGGACGTCGTCGAGGCTGCTGAATACGCGGGTCATGATGCTCCTGGGGTGTCGAAGGTGAGGTCGAGGGTCGTGTGGATGCGCGGCTCGGCGTCCGGGTCGGTGTGGGTGACCACGGAGACCGCGGTGCCGCTCTCGCTCGGAACGGACTGCAGCACTGCGGGTTCCGCGCAGAACAACGGTGCCAGATTGCGGTGCGCCAGGCCGGCGATGCGCCGGTCGTCGGCGCCGAGACGGTGGGTCTCGGCGAGCGCCAACGTCATCAGCGGTCCGTGCACCACGAGTCCGGGATAGCCCTCCACCCCGGTCGCGTACGGCCAGTCGTAGTGAATGCGGTGCGCGTTCGCGGTCGCTGCGGAGAAGCGCATGAGCAGCGTCGGGTCGGTCACCAGCCGCCAGCGGTCAGGGCCGTCGGGCACCACGGCCGGTCCGCAGGGAACCAGCGCGGCGGCCGATTCCGGGCTCGGCGGCTCGCCGGTGACGGCGGCCGCTTCCCGGTAGATGAGGTTCTGCTGTTCGGTCACCGCGAGGGTGCCGTCGGGCGCGTAGAGCTCGATACCGACGACCACCACCACGAGCGTGCCGCTGCGGCCGTGCTTCTCGGTGACCGACTCGACGCGGGCCTCCCGGCGAACCGTGTCGCCGACCCGCAGCGTGCCCGGAAAGGCTGCGGTGCCGCCGGCGAACATCCGCCGCGGCAACTCCACCGGCGGCAGGAACGAGCCTTTGAACGGGTGGCCGTCGACCGCGAGCAGCGACGACGGCGACCAGCGGGGCAACGCGACCCAGTGCCACAGCGGCGGCAGTACGTCGCCGACGCGGGGGGCGGGGAGTCCGTCGTCGAGCAGGGCGGCCAGCGCGGCGACCGGTGCCGGGTCGAGGTACTCTTCGCTGACGACGGTGTGCGGCGCCCACTCCGCGTCGCCCGAGCGACTAGAGATGGCGGCCGCCGGTCACCTCGGTGAGCGTTCCGGTCATGTACGACGACAGGTCGCTCGCGAGAAACAGTGCGACGGAAGCGATCTCGCTGGGTTCACCGGCGCGGCCCATCGGGATCTCGGCCATCTTGGACTCCCAGATGCGCTCCGGCATGGCCTCGGTCATCGCGGTGCGGATCAGGCCCGGCGCGATCGCGTTGATCCGGACGCCGAGGTGCGCGACCTCCTTGGCGGCGGCCTTGGTGAGACCCACGATGCCGGCCTTCGCGGCCGAATAGTTGGTCTGGCCCAGCAGGCCCACCTTGCCGGAGATCGACGACATGTTCACGATGGCGCCGCCGCCGTGCTCGCGCATGTACGCGGCCGCGGCACGGGTGCCGTTCCACGTGCCCTTCAGGTGGACGGCCACGACGAGGTCGAAGTCCTCTTCGGTCATCTTCCGCATGGTGGCGTCGCGGGTGATGCCGGCGTTGTTCACCATCACATCGAGCGCGCCGAATGCGGCGACCGCCTCGTCGACCAGCGCCTGCACCTGCTCGGACGAGGTCACGTCGCACCGGACACCGACGGCCACGTCGGTGCCGCCGAGCGCGTCGACGGCCGGGTCGAGGGCCTCGATATTCAGGTCGCCGAGCACCACCTTGGCGCCCTCGGCGACGAAGCGTTCGGCGATCGCCAGGCCGATGCCCTGGGCGCCGCCGGTGATGACGGCGACCTTGCCGTGGAGCAGAGTGGTCATGCGTTGGTCTCCTTACGGGTCTGGCGGACCAGGCCGCCGCCGATGATCAGACGTTGAATCTCACTGGTGCCCTCGTACAGACGGAGCAGTCGCACGTCACGATAGATCCGCTCCACGGTGGAGTCACGCATGTAGCCGCTGCCGCCGTGCACCTGCACCGCCTTGTCGGCGACGTCGCCGGCCATCTCGGTGCAGAACAGTTTCGCGGCCGACGGCGCGATCCGTCGATCGGTGCCGGCGACCCAGGAGGCCGCGGCCTCGCGGACCAGTGCGCGCCCGGCCATCACGCCCGTCGCCATGTCCGCGAGCATGGCCTGCACCAGCTGGAAGTCGCCGATCGGCTGACCGCCCTGGGTGGTCACCGCGGCGTGACGGAGGGATTCGTCGAGCGCGCGCTGCGCGGATCCGACGGCCAGCGCGGCGATATGCACGCGGCCGCGGGCCAGCGAGGTCATCGCGGCGCGGTAGCCGACGTCGACGTTGCCGCCGACCAGCGCCGCATCGTCGACCGCGACGGAGTCGAAGTGGACGTCGGCGGTCCAGGCGCCTTCCTGTCCCATCTTCTTGTCGCGGGGCGCCACCGAAACACCCGCGGCCTCGGCGGGCACGAGGAACACGGCGATTCCGGGACCGTCGTCGTCCGCGGGCCGCACCCGGGCGAAGGTGACGAACAAGCCGGCCAGCGGCGCGTTGGTGATGAAACGCTTGCTGCCGTTGAGGATCCAGCTGCCGTCGGCCTGCTGGACCGCCTTGGTGCGCAGGCCCGCGGGGTTGGACCCGGCGCCCGGTTCGGTGAGCGCGAACGACGCCACCACGTCGCCGGAGGCGATCGGACCGAGCCACTGCTGCTTCTGCTGATCGGTGCCGAAGTTCACCAGCACCTGGCCGGCGATGCCGTTGTTGGTGCCGAACATGGAGCGCAGCGCGAGGCTCGTGTACCCGAACTCCTGGGCCAGCTCGACGTCCTGCGCCAGGTCCAGACCGAGGCCGCCGTACTCCTGCGGGATCGCGTAGCCGAACAGGCCGATGTCCTTGGCGGCCTGGCGGAGGTCCTCGGGGACGGCGTCGCCGTCGGCGATCTCCGCCTCCCGGGGGACCACCGCGGTGCGGATGAAGTCCCGGACCGCGGCGTGGATGGTGGCGAAGTCGTCAGCGCTGACCTGCGACATACGGGGCCTTCCTGTTGGCAAAACATGTGGGGGATAAGGGGAATGGGTGAAGCGGGGTACCGCTATTTGGCGTAGTCCTCCAGCAGACGCCGGCCGATGATCATTCGTTGGATGTCCGCGGTGCCTTCGCCGATCAAGAGCATGGGAGCTTCACGATAGAGGCGTTCGATCTCGAAGCCCTTCGCGAAGCCGTACCCGCCGTGGATCCGGAAGGCGTCCTCGACCACCTCGTGGCAGTATTCGGCGGCCAGATACTTGGCCATTCCGGCTTCGAGGTCGTTGCGCTGGCCGGAGTCCTTGATCCGCGCCGCGCGCACCACCATCTGGTGTGCCGCTTCGACTTTCGTGCCCATCTCCGCGAGACGGAACAGCACGGCCTGGTGTTCGGCGATCGGCTTGCCGAAGGTCTCGCGGTCCTGGGCGTAGTCGATGCCCAGCTCGAAGGCACGGTTGGCCATGCCCACCGCCCGCGCAGCGACGTTCACTCGGCCCACTTCCACGCCGTCCATCATCTGATAGAAGCCGCGGCCGGGCTCGCCGCCGAGGATCCTGTCGGCGTCGATCGTGAAACCGTCGAACAGCAGCTCGGTGGTGTCGATGCCCTTGTAGCCCATCTTGTCGATCTTCCCGGGGATGGTGAGGCCGGGCGCCACCTCGCCGAAGCCCGGGGTCTTCTCCACCAGGAACGTGGTGAGGTCGCGATGACGACCGCCCGGCTGTCCGCTCGGGGTGCGCACCAGCACCGCCACCAGCGACGACGAGCCGCCGTTGGTGAGCCACATCTTGGCGCCGTCGAGGGTGTACCGGCCGTCGTCGCCGCGCGTGGCGGTGGTGGTGATGGCGGCGACGTCCGAACCCAACGCCGGCTCGGACATGGAGAACGCGCCGGTCAGCTCGCCGCGGGCCAGACGCGGCAGGTACTCGGCCCGCTGCTCGGGGGTGCCGTGCTGCGCCACCAGGTGGGCGACGATGAAGTGGGTGTTGATGACGCCGGAGATGCTCATCCAGCCTCGCGCGAGCTCTTCCACGACGAGCGCGTAGGTGAGCAGCGACTCGCCGAGACCGCCGTATTCCTCGTCGATGGTGATCCCGAAAACGCCCATCTCTTTCAGTGCTTCGACGATCGCCGTCGGGTATTCGTCGCGCGCTTCGAGCTCGGTGGCGACCGGCAGAATCTGCGTGTTCACGAAGTCGCGAACACTCGCGAGCATGGCGCGTTGAACGTCGGTGAGGTCAGCGGTTTCGCAGAGTCGGCCCATGTTCGGATCATGGCAGAAGTTTCGAGGGGCCGGAATAGTCGCGTGGTACAGATAGGTCGAACGCTGACAATTCCCAATGCGAGAGGGGTCTTACTGTGCGTGAGGCCATTGTGTGCGAGCCGTTGCGAACTCCGGTCGGTCGTTACGGGGGTGCGTTGGCAGCGCTGCCACCTGCGGATCTGGCGGCCACGGTGATCCGAGAACTGGTGGCGCGCACCGGTATCGAGAGCTCCGACATCGACGACGTGATCTTCGGGCAGTGCTACCCGAACGCCGAGGCGCCGGCCATCGGTCGCGTCGCCGCGCTCGACGCCGGACTCGATGTCCGCGTGCCCGGCATGCAGGTGGATCGACGGTGCGGTGCAGGCCTGCAAGCGGTGCTCGACGCCGCGATGCGGGTGCAGACCGGTGTCTGCGATCTGGTGCTGGCCGGCGGTGCGGAGTCGATGAGTCAGGCCGAGCACTACGCGATGGGACTCCGGTTCGGATTGAAAGGCGCCGACACCGCGCTCGTCGACCGCATCGGCCGCGGCCGCCTCACCCCGGGCGGCAAGTTCCACCCGGTGCCGGGCGGCATGCTGGAGACCGCCGAGAACCTGCGCGCCGAGTACGGGATCACCCGGGCCGCGCAGGACGAGCTCGCCTACCAGTCGCATCGGCGGGCCGTCGCCGCCCACGAGGAGGGCCGATTCGCCGACGAGATCGTGCCGGTGACCGTGCCCGGCCGACGGGGCGACACGGTGGTGGACCGGGACGAGCATCCGCGTCCGGACGCCTCCCTCGAACAGCTTGCGACGCTGAAGCCGGTGCGGGCCGGACAGGACCCGGAGTCGACCGTCACCGCGGGCAATTCCAGTGGTCAGAACGACGGCGCGGCCGTCGCCATCGTCACCACACCGGAGAAGGCGGCCCAGTTGGGGCTGCGTCCGCTGGCGCGACTGGTGTCGTGGGCGGTGGCCGGTGTGGAGCCCTCGCGCATGGGCATCGGTCCGGTCCCGGCCACCAATCTGGCGCTCGAACGGGCCGGGTTGGGGATCGCCGACATCGACCTGATCGAACTCAACGAAGCCTTCGCCGCACAGGTGCTCGCCTGCACCTCGGCGCTCGGGCTCACCGAGGCCGATCTGGCGCGGGTCAACGTGAACGGTTCGGGCATCTCGCTCGGCCATCCGGTGGGCGCCACCGGCGTGCGGATCCTGGCCACGCTGCTGCGTGAACTCGACCGCCGCGAGGCGCGCTACGGCGTCGAGACCATGTGCATCGGCGGAGGTCAGGGCTTGGCGGCGGTCTTCGAGCGAGTGAGCTGACCGATGGAGCTGGGAGCACCGCTGGCCGGTGTGCGAGTGGTCGAGTTCGCGAGCTTCGTGGCCGGCCCGTCGGCCGGGCTGGCGCTGGCGCAACTCGGCGCCGACGTGATCCGCGTGGACCAGTTGGGCGGGAACGTCGACCATCGACGCTGGCCGCTGTCGACGGCGACCGGGGAGAGTCTGTACTGGAACTCCCTGAACCGCGAAAAGCGTTCTGTCGCACTGAATCTGCGCGAGCAGGCCGGACGTGACCTGTTGCTGGAACTGGCCACCGCACCCGGCCCCGACGCGGGCATCGTGGTGGACAACGCGGTCGGCCGCGACTGGCTCGCCTACGACGCGCTGGCCGCACGACGCTCGGACGTGATCTCGGTGAAGGTGCAGGGGCGCGCGGACGGCGGCGGCGCGGTGGATTACACCGTCAACAGCAGCAGCGGGGTGGCCACGATGACCGGGCCCGCCGACTCCTCGGATCCGGTGAACCACGTGCTCCCGGCCTGGGATCTGCTGTGCGGTCAGCAGGTGGTGTCCGCGGTGCTGGCGGCGCTGCGTCGTCGAGATCGCACGGGTGCGGGCGCGCAGATCGAGATCGCGCTGGCCGACGTCGCCCTCGCGGCGGTCGCCGATCTGGGCTGGTACTCCGAGGCCGCCGAACGCGGCGATCGCGTGCGGCACGGCAACCACCTGTACGGGGCGTTCGGCGTGGACTTCGCCACCGCCGACGGTGATCACGTCATGGTGGCGGTGCTGACGCCGCGCCAGTGGGCGGCGGTCGGCGCGGCCACCGGGACCGCGGAAAGCCTTGCCGCACTGGCGGATTCGTCGGGGTCCGACCTGTCGACCGATGAGGGGCGGTACGCCCAGCGCGCGCAGATCGAAGCGCTGCTCGCGCCGTGGTTCGCGGCGCGCTCGACGTCGGACGTCCACTCGGCGCTGACCGCCGCGGGCGTGCTGTGGGGCCCGTATCGGAGCACCGCGCAGGTGGCCGCCGACTTCGCGGCGAACCCGGGCGGCGAGCCCGTCCTGGCGCGGCTGGACCAGCCCGGCATCGGCCCGGTGATCTCGGCGAACTCGCCGATGCGGATCGACGACGCCTACTCCGGCACCCGCCCGGCGGCGGCGCTCGGCGCGGACACCGAAGCGGTGCTGCGGGAGGTTCTCGGTCACGGAGACGCCGACGTCGCGCGTTTGCGGGAGGCCGGAATCATCGCGGTGTGAGCCCCGACACCGCGATTCTGCGCACGTGTGTTTCCACACTTGCGGGGCGTTGAGCAGGGACTTCGGGTTTAGCATCGTCGTTCATGAGTGAAACTCCCCCGCTGGCGGTGCTGGCGCGCGGACTGATGCAGACCGGCCCCTGGGGTCGCGTGTACGGTCCGCTGGATCTGGAGATCCCGGCCGGCGGCCTGACCATCCTGCAGTGCCCGGCCGGGCCGGGCCGCACCGCGTTGCAGATGACACTGGCCGGACGGATGAAGCACAAGTCGGGCGTGTTGACCGTGCTGGGACGCACCGGCGTCGGCAAGATCTTTCCGCTCGCCGGGCTGGCCGCGATCGCGGACCTCGACGCGGTGTACGCGTCGGTGCGCGTCGTCGACCTGGTGACCGAGCAACTCCGCTGGGACGCTCCCTGGTATCGGATCGTCCGCCGGGCCGATCAGGAGACCTACGAGCGCTTCTGCGCTCCGGTGTTCGGGGAGCTGCCGCCGCCTCCGCTGGACGAGTACGTGGAGAATCTCTCCGAGCTGGACGGGCTGCTGTTGCGGGTCGCGCTGGCGAACACCGGGCGCCCGCCGCTGCTGGTGGTCGGCAACATCGACCAGGTCACGAGCGACGAGAACCAGCGCACGCTGGTGCGTCGTCTCGTCGCACTGGGCCGGGAGCAGACCGTGATCACCTGCACCGTGAACACCGTCGACCCGGCCCTCGGGTACCGGGAACAGATCGTCGTGGAGCTCGACCCGGAAGGCGAGGAGTAAGCCGTGCTGGCTGGAATGTCACTGGGGACCGAGCTCAAGCGGTACTCCAAGGGAGCGATGCCGCGCATCGCGATCGTCACCATCGTGCTGCTGCCGCTGCTGTACGGGGCGATGTATCTGTGGGTCTTCTGGAATCCGTTCGACGACGTCAACAAGCTGCCGGTGGCGCTGGTCAACGAGGACACCGGCGCGCAGGCGCAGGGCAAGCACCTGGCTGCGGGCGACGAAGTGGTCGCGAATCTGAAGGCCAGCGGCGAGCTGGATCTGCGCAGCGTCGACGCCGCCGAGGCCGCGGACGGGCTCGCGCACGGCCGCTACTACTTCACCATCACCATCCCGAAGGACTTCAGCTCCGCGATCGCCTCGGCGACCGGACCCGATCCGCACAAGGCCACCGTCGAGTTCACCTTCAACGACGCCAACAACTACCTCGCCACGGTGATCGGCAACAGCGCCGCCGCCCAGGTGACGGCAGCGTTGAACGAGGGGATCGGCGAGCAGGCCGTGGACCAGGTGCTGGTCGGACTGCAGAGTGCCGGGACCGGTCTCGTCGAAGCCGCCGACGGTGCCAAGCAGCTCGCCGACGGCCTCGGCACCGCCAACTCGGGCGCGCAGCAGTTGTCCCAGGGGGCCGACGAACTGGCTGCCAACTTGGGCGTCGCCCGCGACGGCGCCGCCCAGCTGGCCGCCGGGAACGCGCAGCTGGCCGACGGCGTCGCCGCGGCGACCGCGCCGCTGCTGCCGCTGCTCGACCAAGCGTCGTCCCTGTCGATGACGGCGGAATCGGCGGCCGAGCTGGGCCGCGTGGCCGGGCAGGTGGCCGACCTTCTCGAACCCGTGCACGGCGTGCTGGTCCGCGCCGGGATGGATCCGACGATCACCGCGCAGATCAAGCAGTTGGCCGGACAAGCGCGGGCACTGTCGACGCAGTTCGCGGGACCGAACGGGTCGGCGTCGTCGATGCTCGCCCAGCTCCAGTCGGGTGATCTGTCCGCGAAGGTGGAGCAATTGCGCTCGGGCGCAGCGCAGTTGAAGGACGGGTCGGCCACGCTGTCCGACGGTCTGGGGCAGCTGTCCGACGGCAGCAACCGGCTCGCCGACGGCGCGGGTCAGCTCGCTGCGGGTCTACCGCAGCTGGACGCGGGCGCGAACCGTCTCGCCACCGGCCTGGCCGACGGCGTCAAGGCGATCCCCGACTTCGGGGACCAGGCGCAGCGGCAGGACGTCGCGGGCAACCTGTCGACGCCGGTCGCGTTGAAGGAGACCACGCACAACCCGGCGCCCACCTTCGGCGTCGGCTTCGCGCCCTTCTTCCTCACGTTGGCCCTGTTCATCGGCGCGATGATCATCTGGATGCTGATCAAGCCGCTGCAGCCGCGGCCGGTGATCGCCGGGGTGAGCGGCCTGCGCGCGGTGCTGTGGTCGTACTGGCCGGCGTTCCTCATCGCCGCCGCGCAGGTGGTGGTGATGTTCGTGGTGGCGCAGTTCGCCGTCGGCCTGAACGCGGCCCACGCACTGGGGCTGGTGGCGTTCATGCTGCTGATCTCCGCGGCGTTCCTGGCGGTGATGCAGATGTTCAACGTGATCCTCGGCGTGGCCGTGGGGCGCGTGATGTCGTTGGCGTTCCTGATGGTGCAGATCGTGGCGTCGGGCGGCATCTATCCGGTGCCGACCACCGCGACGCCGGCGCAGGTGCTGCACCCGTGGGATCCGATGAGTTATGCCGTGACCGGCATGCGGCAGATGATCTCCGGCGGCGTGGACAGCCGCTTCTGGGTGGCCGTGGCGGTGCTCGCCGGACTGCTCGTGGTGAGCGTGGCGATCAGCGCCTGGGGTGCCCGCCGGAATCGCCAGTACACGATGGTGCAGCTCTTCCGCCGATCCAGATCTGACGTCGCTCCGGGCCCGCGCCCGCGCCCGCCCCCGCTCTGGCGTGTCGCGACCCTGCTGCCGCGTCGCCGCGCGGGCTCCGCGAGCGACCCGGGATCAGGGTCGCGACACGCGGGCGGGCGGGCGGGAGGGAGTGGCTCAGCCGTCGCGGAGGGTGCGGGCGGCGGAGGTGGCGAGGTCGTCGGCGATCTCGTTGTAGTGGTCGCCGTTGTGGCCCTTGACCCATCGCCACTCGACCCGGTGCCGCTTCTCCTCGTCGACCAGGCGCTTCCACAGCTCGTCGTTCTTCACCGGCTTCTTCGCCGCGGTCTTCCAGCCGTTGCGCTGCCAGCCGGCCACCCACTTGGTGATGCCGTCGCGCACGTACACCGAGTCGGTGTAGAGGATCACCGACGACGGCCGGGTCAGCGCGGCCAGTCCCTCGATGGCGGCCTGCAGTTCCATCCGGTTGTTCGTGGTGTTCGGCTCGGCGCCGGAGAGCTGCTTCTCGGTGCCCTTGTAGCGGAGCACCGCGCCCCAGCCGCCCGGCCCCGGATTGCCCAGGCACGCACCGTCCGTCGAGATCTCGACCACCGCATCGCTCATGGGACGCAACGGTACCGGGCGGGCGGCCGGGCGTGAAAAGCTGAGAACCATGTCCGACGACGCGCCCCGAGTCCACCTGTTCCGTGCGGTCAACGTGGGCGGTGCGAAGCTGCCGATGGCGCGGCTGCGGGAGATCGCCGCCGACCTCGGGGCGACCGACGTGTCCACCTACATCGCGTCCGGGAACCTCCTCGCGCGGCCGCCGGCCGAGCCCGCCGACTTCGATCGGGCACTCGAGCGGGCCGTCGAGGACGAGTTCGGCTTCTTCCGCGAGGTGATCTCGCGCAGCGTCCAGGAGCTGGAGGCGGCCTTGGCCGCCTATCCGTTCGCCACCGCGCCCGACTTCGCCGAAGCACCGTCCGGACACATCTGCTTCCTGGCCGGCCCGCCCGACCCAGTGGCCGCCGCGGAGTTCGTCGCGCGCGAGTTCGGTGCGGGCGAGAAACTCGCCGTGATCGGCGACGACCTGCACCTGGACTACCCCGGCGGTGCGGGCAAGACCCGGCTGTCGGCCCCGGTGATCGCCAAGGGGCTCGGCGTGCCGGGCACCGCCCGGAATCTGCGCACCGTCGCGAAGTTGATCGAGCTCGCCACCGCGGGCTGAGCGGGGCCGGCAGGAATCCGGCGGGTGGGGAGTTCACTGGCACCGGCGGGGGCACCGTGGTCACTATGACCACGGTGACCGTCTCTGTGCCAGCGAACTCGTGGGTAGCGGTGATCAGTCGACGATGATCTCGCCCATGGCGCCGCGGTCGCTGTCGAACATGCGGTGGTTGAGGAAGGTGTAGGTGCCCGGCTCGGTGAAGGTGAGCTCCACGAAGCCGCCCTGCGCCGGAAGTAGGCCGAGGGCCTGGGAGCCGCCGCCGAGGGGGTCGTCGCGCCGCAGCTGGTAGGCGCCCTCGGAGTAGACGGTATCGAACAGGGTGCCGATCACGTGGAACGACAGCGGTTCGTTGGGACCGGCGTCGAGCACCCACAGGCGGAGGCGGTCGCCCACCTTGGCCCGCAGCGGGCGGTACACGTACTGGTTCGCGTAGCCGTTGAACATCACCAGGTCGGGCACTCCGGCGGCGACCTTGGCGGCGTCGATCGGTCCGCCGTCGGGCCCGAGGTACCACTCGGACTGGGTGAACAGGTACTCGGCGTCGACCGGGGATAGATCCGGCGGGTCGATCACCACGGCCCCGAACATGCCCGCGGCCAGGTGGACGGGCATGGGCATGGTGGCGCAGTGGTACAGCCAGATGCCGGTGCGCACGGCGGTGAATCGGTACACCAGGCGCTCGCCCGGGTTGATGTCGCGCATGTTGGTGTCCGGCGAGACCATGCCCGCGTGGAAGTCGATCGAATGCGCCATGGTGCCGTTGTTGACCAGGGTGATCTCGAAGACGTCGCCGCGCTTGCCGCGCAGCGTGGGCCCCATCGCCGTGCCGTTGTAGGTCCACAGTGTTTGCCGCACGCCGGGCGCCACCTCGCCGGGGCCCTCGGTCACGGTGAACGTGTACTTGTGGGTGTTCTCGGCGGGTGCGGGTGCCAGCCGTGGATCGCGGGCGACGAAGCCGGGCCCGGGCTCGTCCATCAGGTCGACGGGCGGGGCCGCGCCGGACCCGCCGGACATGTCCATCTGGTGTCCGCCACTGCCACCGGTGTCGGGTGCGTCGCCGGTGGTGCGGATGTGCAGCACCATGCCCTGCTGCCGATGTCCGACGATGGAGCACCAGCCCTCGATCGCCCGACCGACCACGCCCACGTCGATGGTGGCGCTGGCGCCGGGGGCTAGACGACCGGTGCTCTGACCGGTCTCGAGCACGAGGTCGTGCACCTGGTCGGCCTTGTTGGTCACCGTGAGGATCAGGCGGTCGCCGGGCGCCACGGTGATGGTCTCCGGGGTGAAACGCATGCCGACGGCGTCGACCTGCACGGTCTCGGTCTTGCCGGTGGGGGCCACGGAACCGGAGGCGTCGATCACCGCGGCGTCGGAGCCGCCGAGGGCGGTGGCCACCGAGACCACCAGGGCCAGGGCCGCGGCGGCCGCGACCGACTGCAGGCCGCGCTGCGGTCCGGGCTTCGGAGCGGGCGCACTGGGGGCGTCGGCGTCGGAATCGGAGTCGGGGGCGTCGGCCTCGGCGGCTAGCGCGCGACGCACCTGCATGGCGGCGCGGGCGCTGAGGATCATGATCGGCAGGAACAGGATGAACGCGAGCATCACCAACGACGACAGCCCGACCTTGGCCCAACTGCCCAGCGGCAGCAGCCACAGCACCAGGCCACCGTTGATCACCAGCACGCGCCACAGCCACCACCGGTTCATCTCGGCGGCACCCGCCGCGGTCACCGGGCCGCCGCCCATCAGGGTGGGGAGCAGGTGACTCATCACGCCGAGCAGCAGCTGTCCGGCGAATCCCGCCAGGAACCACATGGACAGCAGGCTCAGCCGGGTCACCTCGAACGGTCCGGTCAGCAACACCACGAGGTACGCGACCAGCGACCCCAGCAGCCAGAGCAGCGCCGCCGAGATCGACGCGGACGCATACGAATCGGGCGGATGACGCAGGGCCACCGGAACGAACGGCACGACGATCAGCAGCCACCCGGCCAGGTAGAGGCCCACACCGGCTGCGGCCAGTACCGGCAGGTCGGCGAGCGCGCCCGCGCAGATCACCGCGATCGCGGTGGGCAGCACGACGAGGGCGTAGGGTCGTCGCCGATTCCGCACCTGCGTGGCACCGAGCAGTCGCGGGTACATCACCAGCAGCACGCCCGCGGTCGCCAGCCCCAGGAAACCGAGCACGTTCAACGCCTGGTGGGTCAGCAGGAAACCGGCCTGCTGCGGATCGGCGAAGCCGTAGGCCAGCAGCACGCCGGCGGCCGCGCCGAAGGGCAGGAGACAGGCCGAGGCGACGAAGAACCACGCGCTGATCGCGTTCTCCGCCGGCCCCTGCCCCTCCGCGTGGCGGTGCCGTTGCGCTTCGACGATGAGCCGGGCCAGAGCCCAGGCGTGCCACGCCACCACCGTGCCGATCAGCACCGCGCCCACCAGGGTCACCGGCCAGAGCACCGCCAGCATGCCGACGATGGTCACCAGCAGCCCGAGGTTGAGCGTGTAGATCCGCAGCAACTGAACCAAGCGACGTTCCGGCGGCAGGTGGTAGCCGAGGAAGCGTTCGGCGAGGGTCTGCGACCACACCAGAATCGAGTTCGCGACCAGCCCGATGGTGAAGACGTGCACGATCAGCCAGCGCGACTCGGGAAGCGCGAAGTGCGTCAGCCCGATGCCGATCAGCACCACCATCCACACGCGCACCGGCATGCCGGCCCGCTGATGCCAACTCCGCGGACGGCGGGTGTCGGGTTTCGCCGAACCCGGTCCGGTCGGGGTCTGCTGTGCGGCGGCGTTCACAAGGCCAATACTACGGAGCCGTAATCCGCTCAATCAGAGGCCATGGGCCCGTCGACGATCGACGTGACTCCGGGGTGCCGGGCGATCAGCGGCACTGGCCGGCGGGGAGGGTGCTCACCGAGTTGCTGGTGTAGCTTGCGCCGCGGGTGATGCCCAGTCGAATGCACCCGCCCTCGCTCGCCGCGTCGTCGGCCCCCATCTGGATCATGCGACCGAAATGCGGATTGAGGAGGACGGTCGGGATCTGTGGGACGTTCGAGAACGCGTCGCCGAGGCCGTGCGTGGCGATGACGGCGGTCTCGGCGCGGGACAGGGTCACCGAGTAATTGTCGGCCGCCGTGGCCGATCCGGCACCCCACACACCGGCGGCCGCGCCCGCCGCGCACATCGCCACTGCTGCTCCGGCCAGGACCTTCTTGGTACGCATCGTTCGCGCCTCCCCTTCGTTCTTTCGTATGTCGCGGCGAGCTTGCCGCGCCGGAACGAGGGTAGGCAGGAACGACCGGCCGACATCGGACGGGAACGCCCGAGATCTGCCATCGATGCAGCTAGCGGCGGCGAAGAGGGATTCCGGTCCGGAACTGATCAGTCGACGGCGGCGGCGAACTGTGCGTTGTAGAGGGTGTAGTACGCGCCGCGCGACTCGAGCAGCTCCCCGTGCGTGCCCTGCTCGACGATGTGGCCGTCCTCCATCACCACGATCAGGTCCGCGTTCCGGATGGTGGACAGGCGGTGCGCGATCACGAAGCTCGTGCGGTCACTGCTCAGGTTGGCCATCGCCTCGCCGATCAGCAGCTCGGTGCGGGTGTCCACCGAACTGGTGGCCTCGTCGAGGATCAGGATGGTCGGCTTGGCGAGGAAGGCGCGGGCGATGGTGATCAGCTGGCGTTCACCGGCGCTCACCCCGCCGCCCTCGTCGTCGAGCACGGTGTCATAGCCGTCGGGCAGCGTGTGCACGAAGTGGTCGACGTGGCTGGCCTTGGCCGCCGCGATCACCTCCTCGCGGCTGGCGCTCGGGTCGCCGTAGGCGATGTTGTCGTAGATGGTGCCGCCGAAGAGCCACGAGTCCTGCAGCACCATGCCGGTGCGCTCGCGCAGATCGTCGCGGGTCATCTGGGCGGCGTCGGCGCCGTCGACCAGAATTCGGCCGGAGTCGACGTCGTAGAACCGCAGGATCAGATTCACCAGCGTGGTCTTGCCCGCGCCGGTGGGTCCGACGATGGCGACCATCTGGCCGGGCCGCGCCTGTAAGGACAGGTTCTCGATCAGCGGGCGATCGGCGCGGTAGCGGAACGACACGTGGTCGAACTCGATGTGGCCGGAATCGGAGCGCGGGGTCACCGGGTCGACCGGGTCCGGCGACTCCTCCGGCTCGTCGAGCACGTCGTAGATGCGTTCGGCCGAGGCCACACCGCTCTGCATGAGGTTGAACATCGAGCCGATCTGCGTGAGCGGCTGCGTGAACTGGCGCGAGTACTGGATGAAGGCCTGCACCTCGCCCAGGCTCAGCTGGCCGGACGCCACACGCAGGCCGCCGACCACGGCCACCGCGACGTAGTTCAGGTTCCCCAGGAACATGATGGTCGGCATGATGATGCCGGAGATGAACTGGGCCTTCCAGCTCGACTCGTAGAGGGCCTCGTTGTCCCGGTCGAAGACCTCCTCCACCGCTTCGCGGCGACCGAAGGCCTTCACCAGCTCGTGCCCGGTGAAGGTCTCCTCCACCTGCGCGTTGAGCTTGCCGGTGGAGCTCCACTGCCGGACGAAGTGCGGCTTGGACCGCTTGGCGATCAGCGCCGTCGCGATCACCGCGAGCGGCACGGTGGCCACCGCGATCAGCGACAGCAGCGGCGAGATGGTCAACATCATCACCAGGATCGCGGTCACCATCAGCACCGAGTTCAGCAGCTGGCTGATGGTCTGCTGCAGGCTCTGCGACAGGTTGTCGAGGTCGTTGGTCACGCGGCTGAGGAGGTCGCCGCGCGCAGCCTTGTCGTAGTACGACAGCGGGAGGCGGTGCACCTTGTCCTCGACCCGCGCGCGCAGGGCGGCGATGGTGCCGACCACCACCTGATTGAGCAGGTATGCGGCCAGCCAGCCGAGCAGCGCCGACCCGAGGTACAGCGCCAACACGATGAGCAGCACGCGCCCGACCGCGGAGAAGTCGATGCCCTGACCGGGGGTCAGATTCATCGAACTCACCATGTCGGCGAAGGTGTTGTCGCCGCGGGCGCGCAGCCCGTCGACGGCCTGTTCCTTGGTGATCCCGGCCGGCAGCTGGCCGCCGATCACGCCCTCGAACAGCAGGTTGGTGGCATCGCCGAGGACGCGGGGAGCGAGCGCGGTGAGTGTCACCGACGCCACGATCGAGCCGAGCACCAGGATCAGACGGCCGCGATAGTCGGAGAGGTTGGCGATCAGCCGCTTCAGCGACGGACCGAACGAGCGGGCCTTCTCCAACGACGGGCCGGCACCCGGGTGACCGCCGCCACCGGGCCGCGTCACGACGCTGCTCCGATCGCCAGCTGGGATTCGACGATCTCCGCGTAGGTCGGGCAGGAGAGCAGCAGGTCGTCGTGCTTGCCCAAGCCGACCACCGCGCCCTGCTCCAAGACCAGGATCTGATCGGCGCCGATGATGGTGGACATGCGCTGGGCGACGACGATCACGGCGGCGTCCCGGGTGGCCGGGGCCAGGGCGGCGCGCAGCTTCGCGTCGGTCGCGAGGTCGAGCGCGGAGAACGAGTCGTCGAACAGGTAGATGGACGGCCTGCGGATCAGGGCCCGGGCGATCGCGAGGCGCTGACGCTGGCCGCCGGACACCGTGGTGCCGCCCTGCGCGATGTCGGTCTCCAGACCTTCGGGCATGGCCCGCACGAAGTCCTCGGCCTGCGCGATCGCCAGCGCCTCCACATCTGCTCTTCGGTGGCGTCGGCCTTGCCCTGCCGCAGGTTGTCGGCGACGGTGCCGGAGAACAGGAACGCGCGCTGCGGCACCAGGCCGATGTGCTGGCGCAGGGCATCCGGATCGACGTCGCGGATGTCGGTGCCGCCGACGCGGACCGCGCCGCCGGTCACGTCGATCAGGCGCGGAATCAGATTGATCAGCGTCGACTTGCCGGTGCCGGTGGAGCCGACGACGGCGGTGGTGGTACCCGGCGCGGTGGTGAACGCGACGCCGGAGAACACCGGATCGTCGGCGCCCGGATAGCCGAACTCCACGTCGTCGAACTCGACGACGGCCGGATCGCCGGTGATCGGGGCGGCCACGAGCGGTGCGCGCACCGAACTCTCGGTGTCGAGGACCTCGCAGATGCGGTCGGCGCAGACGCCGGCGCGCGGGGCCATCATGGCCAGGAACGACGCCATCATCACCGCCATCATGATCTGCATGACGTACGTGATCATCGCGGTGAGCGCGCCGATCTCCACGCTGCCGCTGTCGATCTGCTTGCCGCCGAACCACAGCACCGCCACCAGCGTGAGGTTGGTGATCAGCATGACGGCCGGGAACATCAGCGCCATCATCTTGCCGACGCGCAGCGAGGCGTCGGCCAGCGAATCGTTGGCGACGCCGAAGCGGGCGATCTCGTGGCGTTCCCGCACGAAGGCGCGGACCACGCGGATGCCGGTGATCTGCTCGCGCAGCACCCGGTTCACGTCGTCGATCCGCTCCTGCATGGCGCGGAACGCGGGCACCATCCGGGCGATGATCACGCCCATCGTGAGGCCGAGCACCGGCACCGCGACCACCAGAATCCAGGAGATGGAGAACGCGATGGTCATGCCCATCACGATCCCGCCGATCCCCATGATCGGGGCCATCACCAGGATCGAGATGCCCATCACCGCCAGCAACTGCACCTGCTGGACGTCGTTGGTGGTGCGAGTGATGAGCGACGGCGCACCGAACTGCCCCACCTCGCGGGAGGAGAAGTCGTTGATCCGATGCATCAGATCGTGCCGGATGTCGCGGCCGGTGCCGAGGGCGGCGCGGGCGCCGAAGAACATCGCCGCCACCGAACAGATCACCTGGGCCGCCGAGATCGCCAGCATCCAGCCGCCGATGCGCAGGATGTAGCCGGTGTCGCCCTTGGCGATGCCGTTGTCGATGATGTCGGCGTTCAGCGTCGGGAGATACAGCATGGCGACCGTGGCCACCAATTGCAGGCCGACCACGGCCGCCAACAGTCCCCGGTACTTCGCGAGATAGGAGCGGAGCAGGCGGATCAGCACGCGACCCACCCTACGTGGTGCGCCGCACCCGCGCCGCCGGTGCCGGGGGACCGGTCAGTGCAGCGGGACAGCGGCCTCGGGCGAGTAGGTGAGGTAGGTGAACGACTCGGTGAAGTACAGGTTCACCACGTCGCCGTCGTGCGAGTCGTAGCCGATCGAGACGTCCTGGCCGATGGTCAGCTCGAAGTCGCCGCCGCGGGTGCTGATCAGCACCGCACCGGTGATGGCCGGCGCCCACACGATCTCGCCGTCGGTGAGGATGCGCTGCAGGTGCTGGCGCACCGGGTAGCCGTCGTTCACGGTCTCGTTGACCTCGGCGTACAGGTCGGCGCTGAGTGCCAGCGAGTACGGGCCGTCCACCGAGTTGAGACGCAGGCGGTTCATCGCGGCGCTGATCGCCTCGGGGAAGTCGACGACGTTCTCCGGCAGGTCCAGGGATTCGCCGGAGGCGGCCTCGGTCATGCCGGTGATGCTCGCCGCAGCGAAGCCTTCGAAAATCGCCTTGTCCTCGGTGCGGGCCAGCTCGCTGGCCGCGCGCACCACCGAGTCCCAGTCGGAGTCGGGGGCGCCGCGGTCCACGTTGTCGACCGCTTCGCGGGACACCGTGAAGGGCACCTTGACCTCCACCAGCGGCTGCGAGTGGCGCAGGTACGCCTCGACGCCGTCGGCGGGGGCGTCGATCTTGGCGCGACGACCCAGGGTCACCGCGTCGACGTCGAGTCCGAGCGGGCCCTTGACGTCGACCAGACGACGCCCGGCGCTGTTGCGCTTGAACGAACGGGTGGCTTCTTCTTCGATCTCAGCCCACGCGGCGGACGAGATGGGGGCCAATTCGCGGTGCAGATTGTTCATCGATACTCCTGAATCTTGTGGGGTGGTGCGGGGCGTCAGCTGCGCGGGCGCAGGCTGCCGATACCGAGCGAGCCGCCGGTCGACGGCGCAGGCGGCAGGTCGTCGAGGAAATCGGCGGACGGCGCGAAGAACTGGGCGCCGGTCACCGCGGTGGTGAAGTCGAGTAGTCGGTCGTGATTGCCGGGCGGATCGCCCAGGAACATGTTCGCCAGCATCCGTTCGGTGCTGTCCGGGCTGCTCGAGTAGGCGATGAAGTAGGTGCCGATCGGGCCGTCGCCGCCGATCTGGCCGTACGGCATGTTGTCGCGCACGATCTCGATCTCGTTGCCGTCGGCGTCCTCGATCACGTTGAGCGCGATGTGCGAGTTGCTGGGCTTCACCTCGTCGTCCATCTCGATGTTCTCCACCTTGCTGCGGCCGATCGCGTCCTCCTGGTCGGCGACGGAGAGGGCATCCCAGGCAGCGAGGTCGGTCACGTAGCGCTGGACGGCGACGTAGCTGCCGCCGGCGAACGCGCGGTCCTCGGGGCCGACGGTGATGGCGTCGATCGCGTCCTGGCCCACCGGGTTCTCGGTGCCGTCGACGAAACCGATCACGTCGCGCAGGTCGAAGTACCGGAAGCCGTGGACCTCGTCGGCGGTGCGGACGGCGTCGCCGAGTTGGCGGCTGAACATCTTGCCGACCTCGAAGCACAGGTCCATCTGGTCGGACTTGAGATGCAGCAGCAGATCCGCGGCGGTCGCCGGGGCGGTGTGCGTCTCGCCCTCCAACTGGCGGAACGGATGCAGCGCTGCGGGGCGGGGGCCGGTGAACAGGCGGTCCCAAGCGTCTGAGCCGATGCCGATGATCGACGTCAACGCGGCCTCGGGCTGGCGGGAACCGACCGATCGGGTCAGTCCGGCCAGGCCGGCGAGTGCCTCGCGCACCGTCTCCTCGCCTCCCGGCTCGATGGTGAGCGTCAGGAAGATGGCGTAGCGCGTCTTGCGCGTCAGGATGGTTTGTCCGGTTGTCACGCCTTCCACCCTAGCCGGGGTGCGCGAACGGCGAAGGCCGGGCGATCTGTGATGATCGCCCGGCCTTCGCCGATTGCGTGAGGGTGTCTACCGACGGCTCAGAAGAACGCCGGACGGAACGTCTTGTTCCAGGACTCCTTGAAGCGCTCCTCCCAGTAGTCCCACCAGTGAGCGCCGTCGGGGCTGATGTGGGTGGTCAGGCGCACGCCGGGCACGGTGGCCACGCGGGCGATGTACAGCTGGCTGCTGGTCGACGCGGCGACCTCCAGCGGAACCATCTGTGCGAACTTGACCGGGTTGAAGCCGCCGTTGCCGGGGGTCAGCGAGCCGTCGTAGCGGCTGCCGACGCCGGTGCCGGACGAGACGTAGACGTGCTTGCCGACCAGGTTGCCCGCGGTGAGGAACGGATCGTTCGCTCCCCACTCGCCCAGCGGGTAGGTGCCCCACATGTTGGAGGGGTTGCCGCCCATTTCGGCGACCGAAGCCTGAATGCCCTGGGTGAAGCCGGGCATGGTGACAGTCGGGTAGCCCGAGTAGGAGGCCACGGCGTCGTAGAAGCCCGGGTGGCGCGACGCCAGGTTCAGCGCGGCGGTGCCCGACATGGACAGGCCGGCGATACCGTTGCGACGGTTGTCCGACTCGTGCTTGTTCTTCATGTACCGCGGGAGTTCCTGGGTGAGGAAGGTCTCCCACTTGTTCACGCCGAGTGCCGGGTCGCGCTGCTCCCAGTCGGTGTAGAAGCTGCCGCCGCCGCCGAACGGGATGGCGACGTTGACGCTCTTGCCGTTCATGTACCGGGCGACGTTGGTCTCGATGAGCCAGCCGCTGTTGTTGCGGGGGGCGCGCAGACCGTCGAGCAGGTACAGGGTCGGAGCGTTCGGCTTGCCGGCGCTGACGATGCAGACCGGAACGCTCCGGTGCATGGCGTTGGAGCGGACCTGCTCCACGTTGCAGCCGGGGGCGGCCTCAGCGGTCGGGGTGGCGATGGCGGCGGCGGCGCCGCCGAGCGCCGTGGCGGTGGCCAAGGCAACGGCGAGCAAGCGCTTACGGGCGCTGGAGAACATGCAAGATTCCTTCACTGCGATCTCGGCCACCATGGGCGGCCTCGGTCGTGGGCCACCACAGAGTACTAGTACCTAGGGCCCGCGTACGAGTTGAAGGGTAACGGACCGATAACGACGACGCAATCGGATGAGGTCCGGGGGCCTGCGCCTATTGTGTGGAGCAGGCCACATTCGGTGTGTGGGGCCGGGGTGAATACGGAAGGAACTGCTGTGGGCGGAGAACGACAGGCCGATGCGATCGTCGTCGGAGCGGGGTTGGCCGGGCTGGTGGCCACCTATGAACTGACGCAGGCGGGCAAGAAGGTCGTCGTCGTCGATCAGGAGAATCGGAACAACCTCGGCGGGCAGGCCTTCTGGTCGCTCGGTGGACTCTTCCTGGTGGACAGCCCCGAGCAGCGGCGCCTCGGCATCAAGGACTCGCCCGAGCTGGCCCTGCAGGACTGGATGGGCTCGGCCGGTTTCGACCGCGAGGACGAAGACTTCTGGCCGCGCCAGTGGGCCAGCGCCTACGTCGACTTCGCCGCCACCGAGAAGCGCGACTACCTGCACGCCCTCGGCCTGCGCTTCACCCCGGTGGTGGGGTGGGCCGAGCGCGGCGGCGGGTTCGCCGACGGACACGGCAACTCGGTGCCGCGCTTTCACCTCACCTGGGGTACCGGGCCCGAGGTGGTCCGCGTCTTCCTCGAACCGGTGCTGGAGGCGGAGAAGAAGGGACTCGTGGAGTTCCGCTGCCGCCACCGCGTCGACGAGCTGGTGCTGTCCGGGAACGGCGCGGGGAGCGAGGGGAACGACGGTCCGGGCGACGCCGCGGTGATCGGGGTGCGCGGCGCGCTGCTCGAGGACACCGATGCCGAGCGCGGCGTGGCGAGTTCACGCACCGAGGTGGGGGAGTTCGAGATCCTGGCACCCGCGGTGATCGTCACCAGCGGCGGCATCGGCCACAACCACGACATGGTGCGGGAGAACTGGCCCGTCGAACGTCTCGGCCCGGTGCCCGAGCACATGATCGCCGGCGTGCCCGCCTATGTCGACGGACGCATGCTGCGGATCACCGAGGCGGCCGGTGCCAATCTGGTGAACCGCGACCGGATGTGGCACTACACCGAAGGCATCCACAACTGGGATCCGATCTGGCCCGACCACGCGATCCGCATCATCCCGGGACCGTCGTCGCTGTGGCTGGACGCGAACGGCAACCGGCTGCCCGCACCGAACTTCCCGGGCTTCGACACCAACTCCACCATGAAGGCGATCCTGGACACCGGCTACGACTACTCGTGGTTCGTGCTGACCGGCGACATCATCGCCAAGGAGTTCGCGCTGTCGGGCTCGGAGCAGAATCCGGATATCACCGGGAAGTCGTTGAAGACCGCGGCCAAGGCGCGGCTGGCCAAGGGCGCGCCGGATCCGGTCAAGGCGTTCATGGACCACGGCATCGACTTCGTGGTCCGCGACAACCTGCCCGACCTGGTCGCCGGGATGAACGAGATCGGCCGCGGCGGACACATCGATCTGCAGAGCCTGGAGCGCACGCTGTCGGCCCGCGACACCCAGGTGGAGAACGGCTACGCCAAGGATGCGCAGATCATGGCGATGCACAATGCGCGAAACTACCTGGGCGACAAGGTGGTTCGCGTGGCGAAGCCGCACCGCATGCTCGACCCCGAGCACGGCCCGCTCATCGCCGTCCGACTGAACATCCTGACCCGCAAGACGCTCGGCGGACTCGAGACCAACCTCGACGCCCAGGTGATGCGGCCCGACGGCAGCGGGTTCGACGGCCTGTACGCGGCCGGTGAGGTGGCCGGCTTCGGCGGCGGCGGCGTGCACGGCTACAACGCGCTGGAAGGCACCTTCCTCGGCGGCTGCATCTTCTCCGGTCGTGCGGCGGGCCGGGCGGTCGCTCGACTCTGAGCATTCCCCGGTCCTGACGACGAGGCCCTGTCCGCTGTGTGCGGACAGGGCCTCGGGTCGTTCTGGAGCTCAGGGGGCGGGAGGAGCGGTGCGGGGAGGATCCTCCGGCGGCACCGGGATGTCGGCGATCGGGTTGCCCTCGATGGGGGCGAAGTCGTCGACCGGGGCGCCCGGCAGCGGCGGCAGGTCCAGATCCGGGATCGGCCGGAACGAGACGGTGTCGGCCATCGCGTCGATCGGCCGGCCCCAGTAGTCGGGATCGTCGACTGCCGGTGTGTAGGGGAGGGCCGTGGTCGGCGGGTCGTTCGGGATCACCTCGGTCGCCGCGGCCGCGGCCGGAGCTGCGATCACCGCGGTGTGCGCCCCCGCGGAGCGCCCGTCGAAGTCGTAGCCGGGCAGGTCGCCGGCTGCGGGGCCGTCGTCGAGGGGACCGTCGTTCGGGTCGTCCCCGTCGGCGTGCTCCCCGTTGCCGTCGCCCCCGTCGTCGGACGGATCGCCGTCCTTGCGGCCGCGGAACACCAGCAGGCCCCACACGGCGAGCATCAGGGCGCCGAGCACGCCCAGGATGATCGGTACGTAGGTGCCGCCCCACTTGAGCAGGTTCACGTACTTGTCGGCCCGCTGGACCTGTTCGGTGACGGTGGCCTCGGACCACTGGAAGTTGGCGTTGAGGGCGTCCATCCGGAAGTCGCGGATGGCGGCCGGGACGTTCTCGCTGTCGTCGACCGACCGGAAGTACTGGTGCTGCTCCTCGTAACCGTCGACGATGGTGCCGGTCACCGGCTCCACGTAGACGTGCCGTTCGGCGGTGGCGAAACGGTGCATGTTGATCATCCGGCTGGAGCGGATGCCGCGGCCGGAGATGCCCCACCATTTGGCGGGCATGTTCAGAATGGTGCCGAGCGGCGCCTCACCCTGCGGGTTCGGCAGATCCGATAGGTCGGTCTCGGGCACCTCGGTCTTGAAGTGGTACACCTTCAGGCCCTGGATCGTCTTCTCCTCGACGAAGCTGGCGACGGTGTCCTGGCGCGTGTTCAGGTCGTAGTAGTAATAGTCCTGCTTCTGCACGTCGAAGCCGAACTTGTACTGGAAGCCCTTGCGGTCCTCGAGCTGCACCGAGACGTCTTCGAGCGGCACGCCCTCGGTGTCGGCCTCCAACTGCAGCGAGCTCACCACGCCGTTGGGCGCAGAAGTCTTGCGGTTCACCGAGACTCGGTCGATGTTGGCGGTCAGCAGACCGTCCGAGCATTTCCGCTCTTCGTCGGCAGGGGCCACGGTCGGCACGGTCTCCTTGCCGTCGCGCCCCTCCACCCGGTCGATGAGCACCGTCTGCGCGGACTGCAGGGTCGCCTGATCGGCGTTCGACGGCTCGACGATGATCGAACGACGCTGCTGAACGAGGTTGACGTTCAGCAGCGCGGCCTTGGACTTGGTGACCGAGCAGCGGTCGAATATGACCGCCGGGAAGCGGCTGGCGGACTCGCCCGGCGCCGAAACGGTGCCGGCGTCGGAGGTGATGTCCAGGTCCAGCGGCACCACTTTGAGCTGGCCGACCAGATAGGTCGGGATGGTGATCGCGGCGGCGATGCAGGCCAGGCCGAGGAAGGCCAGCAGGGCCATCGCGACTCGTCTCATGAGTAACAGCCTAGGCGTTTGGGCGCTCTGCGCGGCGATCCCGCTCGGCTTCCTTCATGATCGAGGCCATGTATCCGTAGATCTCGCGGTCGGAGATCGCCTTCCAGCGCGGCGCCAGGAGCTTCATGTACTTCTCCACGTAGAGAAGCTGTTTGCCGACGAGGACCAGTTCACGGGGGAGCCGGGCGTCGTGCGCCTTGGCCACCGCGGCGAGCTGTCGACCGAGGTCGGTGTAGCTCATCGACCCCAGTTCGGTGGTCGACAGCGGCGCGGCCACCTTCTTGAGATCTTCGCCGCCCTTGGTGGTGGAGCCCGGTCGGTGCACGGCGCCGAGGAGGAAGATGGCGCGCCCGGCCGAGTCGTAGTCCTGCTTCACGATCAGGTCCACCACCAGCTGACGCAGGATGCGGCGGGTGCGCGCGTTGAAGCGTCCAACGATGCCGAAGTCGAGCAGCACCAGCTTGCCCTCGTCGTCGACGAGGACGTTGCCCGCGTGCAGGTCGCCGTGGAAGAGGCCGCCGTGGAAGGCCGAATCCAGTAGGGACAGAAGAAGATTGCGGCAGAGTGCCTCGCCGTCGTGGCCGGCGGCGCGGACCGCGGCGGCGTCGTCGATCCGGGTCGCGTAGATCCGTTCCATCGTCATCACGCGCGCGGTGGTCAGTTCCGTATAGACCTTGGGGACGCGCACGCGGGAGCCGAACTGGCCGGGCTGCAGGCAGTCGAACCACTCGGTCATGGTGGCGGCTTCGTTGCGGAAGTCGAGCTCGGCGTCGAGGCCGTCGGCGAAGTCCTCCACCACGTGCCGCGCGCTGAGCATGCGGCCGTACTCGGAGAACTCGACGAGGCCGGCGAGGCGTTCGAGGATCGCGACGTCGGGGGCGAGGCGGTCGGCGATGCCCGGGCGCTGCACCTTGACCACCACTTCTTCGCCGGTGTGCAGGGTGGCGGTGTGCACCTGCGCGATGGAGGCGGAAGCGATCGGCTCGTCGTCGAACGTCGCGAAGACCACCTCGGCGGGTCGGCCCAGCTCCGCTTCGACGATGCGGTGCACCTCGGCGGTCGGTGCGGGGCGGACCTGGTCGAGCAGCGATTCGAACTCGTTCGACAGTGCCGGACTGAACACGCCGGGGCTGGAAGCGATCAGCTGGCCGAGCTTCACGTACGTCGGTCCGAGGTGCTCGAAGGTGGTGCGGAGTTCGCGGGCCACGTTCGCCGGGCCGGGGAGTTCACCGCGCGTCAGGCTGGTCGCCGAGCTCAGCAGCAGTCGGCCGACGCCGGCGGCGGCGTGGGCGGCGGTGGAGGTGAACCGGGTCACCTCGGTGGCGGTCGACACCGCGGGCAGCTGTTTCCGGACGAGGCCGTCAGCAGGCGTTTGGGTCATCACGGTTCCGGAGTCTAGTCGCAGGTACGCTGAACCCTAGTTTTCGATTGTGGGTCGATAACTGGTGTGTAGCAGCGGAAGGCAGGTGACGCGATGAACGAGGAAACCCGGGCTGACCTGGTGGTGGTCGGTGCAGGAGTGGCCGGATTGACCGCGGCGCTGTCCGCCGCCGAATCGGGACTAAAGGTGGTGGTCCTGAACAAGGGGCGGCACTGGCGTCCCGAGGACGCCGACCAGTCGACCTCGACCTTCTACGCCCAGGGCGGCATCGCGGTGGTGCTGCCCGACAACGACGAGGACAGTCCGGAGCTGCACGTGGCCGACACGCTCGCGGCCGGGGCGGGGCTCACCGAGCAGGCGCCGACCGCCGAGATCGTCGGCGCGGGCTGGGCGTCGATCCGCCGGTTGATCGGGTGGGGCGCGCAGTTCGACACGGGCGCCGACGGGCGATTCCTGCGGACCCGCGAGGGCGGCCACTCGGTGCGCCGCATCATCCACGCGGGCGGCGACGCGACCGGCGCGCAGGTGCAGGCGGCGCTCGGCGCGGCCGTGGTGCAGTCGCCGGTGCAGGTGTTCGACGAGGCCCGCGCGGTGGAGGTGTTGACCGGAGCGTCGGGCCGGACCGCCGGGGTGCGCTACCGCACCGACGACGGGGACGGCGTGGTGTGGGCGCCGACCGTGCTGCTCGCGACCGGCGGCGTGGGGCATCTGTACGCGGCCACCACCAACCCGGCCGGGGCCACCGGCGACGGTCTCGCGTTGGCGCTCCGGGCGGGCGCGGCGGTCGCCGACCTGGAGTTCGTCCAGTTCCACCCGACGATGCTCTACGTGCCGGGGGCGCGGGGGCGGCGCACGCTGGTCAGCGAGGCGCTGCGCGGTGAGGGCGGCCGGCTGGTCGACGCCGAGGGGAACTCGGTGACCGCGGGCGTGCACCCGATGGGCGATCTGGCGCCCCGCGACGTCGTGGCGCGGGCGGTCACCGCGGCGATGGCGCGCACCGGCGCTCCGTGCGTGTACCTGGACACCACGCCGATCGACGATCTGGCGCGTCGCTTCCCGACGGTGATGGCCGGCGTGGCGTCCGCGGGCGTGTCGCCGGTCGACGGGCTGCTGCCGGTGGTGCCCGGCGCGCACTACCTGTGCGGCGGCGTCGCGACGGACGTGTACGGACGCACCCGCGTACCGGGTCTGCTGGCGGCCGGCGAGGTGGCGCGCACCGGTTTGCACGGCGCCAACCGGCTGGCCTCCAACAGCCTCCTGGAGGGGTTGGTGATGGGGCGACGGGCCGCCGAGGTCGCGGTGTCCCGGCGCACGGAACCTGCCGAAGCGGCGTCCACGCAGGTGGCCGACGAGCTGCCCGCCGCCGACCGGAAGTCGTTGCAGGACAAGATGTCCGGAGCGGTGGCCCTGCTCCGCGATGCCTCCGGACTGGCCGCGGTCGCGGACTTCCTGGACGCGGCGCCGCGGCGTGATCAGCAGTCGCGTGCGGGCACCGAGGACGCCGCCTTGACGCTCACCGCACGGGCCGTGGTGGCGGCCGCCGCCGCGCGGGAGGAGTCGCGCGGATGTCACTACCGGGCCGACCATCCGGACCCGGCCGCCGCGTCGTCGTCTCGGACGTTCCTGCTCCGCGAGGGGGAATTGGTGGTTGACTCGGCGTTTGCGGGGTCCTGGCGTGATGTAGGTGCAGGTTCGTAGACTACTTGCGAGTACTCGAGAGAAGGTGGCCGTCGATGGCGCAAGACCGTTGCTGGTCATCGATCGTGACTGCACCCGCCGATAGGGCGGCACTTCGTCTCGATAAAGCCGCCGCCTGGCCGCTCGCGTGCGAGCTCCCCAAGGGGCACGGCGGACCGCACGCCAGCGACGGCGGACGCGGCGGGGCGGGCCGTCGCCGGTGGATGCTGTGGGACGATTTCGCGCGCACGCCGCGCGCTGCGCGCGATCTCGACGCCTGCCGAGGCCGATCCATCGACAATGCGGCGTGTCGCCTGTTCGACGGCCACGGCGGTGCCCACGTTTTCCCCGCGCCGCGTTCGGCGCCTGCTCGACCGATCCACCAGGGGGCGGAGATGGCCAAACAGTCGAAGAAGCCCAAGCCCAAGGCCGCGCCGAGCGTGCCCGCGGCGCCGAAGCCGCGCCCCGTCGTCGAACCTCCGGCGCCCGCGCCGGTGCCGCCGACCGCTGCGGCGCCTCGGCCCCCGGTTGAGCCGGTCAAGCCTGCTGTCGTTCCGCCGAAACCTGTTGCGGAGCCGGTCGAGCCGGCCGCCGAAAAGGTCGAGCCCGTCGCTGATCCGGTGGCACCGGCGGCGGAGCCGGTCGCCGAGCGGCCTGCGGAGCGGGTCTCGATGATCACGATCAACGAGTACAACGACCTGACCCGGACCTCGCTGATCGAGGTGATCCAACCCGACGGCACTGCTCGCACGGTGATCGCGCCGGTCAGCGCCGTTCCGGCGGCCGGTCGGACTCGGCACTCCGCCACCACGACGACGATCGAGGGCTCGCTCTCGGACTTGGAGGCGGCGACCGCCGAGGCCGCCGTCGCCGCGGCGGCGCTGCCGGAGGGCGAAGGCCTGGTACGACAGCAGGTCAGCGAGGCCCTGCGCGAGATGGCGCAGGCGCTGTCCAAGCTGGCCGAGAGCCTCGACCCCCGCTGACAGCCGGCCCCATTGGGCGGCGACCCGCCCCAAAAGGCGTCACTCGTGCGTAGAGGCGGCACCCGGGGTTGCCGCCCCTGTTCCCGGCTGCCGCCGTTGTTGCGGAGGGCCGCCTCAACGTCGGACTAATACCCCTACTGGGTAGGGGTTGACACCGGGGATCGGTAGTCGCATACTGCTAGGGGGTAGAGGCAAGGAGGTCGCAGATGAGCGACGGTCACGGGTACATCGCCGACAAGGCGGCCTACGTTCGACGGCTCAAGCTGATCGAGGGTCAGGCCCGCGGCCTGCAGCGCATGGTGGACGACGAGGTCTACTGCATCGACATCCTCACGCAGGTCACCGCGATGAAGCGGGCCCTGGAGTCGGTGAGTCTGGAACTGCTGCGCGACCACATGGGGCACTGCGTGGTCGACGCCGCCCGCGAGAGCGACGACGCCGCGGCCGCCAAGATCGACGAGGCCATGAAGGCCATCACCCGCCTGGTCAAGAGCTGACCGCTCCCCGCGGGCGGCACACGAAGTCGAAGAGAACAGCACGGAGAAGAGGAATCACCATGAGCGTCAAGAACATCACCGTCACCGGCATGACCTGCAACCACTGCGCGATGTCCGTGCGCGAGGAGATCGAAGAACTCGCCGGCGTCACCGGCGTGCAGGTGGATGTGGAGTCCGGTCGCGTGCAGATCACCAGCGACGCCGACCTCGACGACGCAGCGGTCACCGCGGCCGTCGTCGAAGCCGGTTACCAACTCGCATGACCTCGCCGGTGGCGCGGATCGGCGCCTTCGTGGCCGGACTGCTCGCCGTCTTCGGCATCGCCTTCGGCGTCGGCGTCGCAGTCGGTCCGTGGGACGTCGACACCGCGCCCTCGCACTCCACGCACCAGCAGGAATCTCCTCAACAGGGTTCTCCTCAGCAACACGTAACGACGGAAGTGCCTCATGACGGCCACTGATATCGCCGCGCTCACCAGCGGCACCACCGCGCGCGAGATCGACCTCGAGCTCACCGGCATGACCTGCGCCTCGTGCGCCAACCGCATCGAGCGCAAACTGAACAAGCTGCCCGGCGTCAGCGCCGTGGTGAACTACGCGACCGAACAGGCGCACGTCGAGTTCCCCGACTCGGTGACGCTCGACGACCTGGTCGGCACCGTCCAGTCCGCCGGATACGACGCGGCGCCGGTGCCCGAGCCGTCGGCCGCCCCGACCGTCGACGACGGCAGCGGCGACGGGCCGCAGACCCGCGCGCAGCGCGAGGTGGCCGAACTCCGTCAGCGCCTGCTGATCTCCGCCGTGCTGACCATCCCGGTCATCGCGGTCGCGATGATCCCGGCCTGGCAGTTCACCAACTGGCAGTGGTTCTCGCTGACCCTGGCCGCGCCGGTCGTGGTCTGGGGCGCGTGGCCGTTCCACAAGGCTGCCTGGATCAATCTCCGCCACGGCGCCGCGACCATGGACACCCTGGTGTCGGTGGGCGTCACGGCGGCCTTCGGCTGGTCGCTCTACGCGCTCTTCTGGGGCACCGCGGGCACGCCGGGCCTCCGGCACGGCTTCACCTTCCTCGCCTCGCGCGGCGACGGAGCGTCGCACATCTATCTGGAGGCCGCCGCGGGCGTCACCACCTTCCTGCTGGCCGGCCGCTACTTCGAGAAGCGGTCCAAGCTGCAGGCCGGCGACGCCCTGCGCGCGCTCGCCGAGGTCGGCGCCAAGGACGTGACCGTGCTGGTCGACGGCCGGGAGAAGACCATCCCGATCACCGAACTCGCGGTGGGCCAGCAGTTCGTGGTCCGCCCGGGCGAGAAGATCGCCACCGACGGCGTGATCGTCGACGGCGCCTCCGCGGTGGATCAGGCGATCATCACCGGTGAATCCGGGCCGGTTCAGGTGCAGGCCGGCGACACGGTGATCGGCGGCACCGTCAACGCCGACGGTCGCCTGGTGGTCACCGCCAGTGCGGTCGGCGCGGACACGGCGCTGGCCCAGATCTCCAAGCTCGTCGCCGACGCGCAGACCGGCAAGGCGCCGGTGCAGCGTCTGGCCGACCGGGTGTCCGGCGTCTTCGTGCCGATCGTCATCGCGATCGCCGTCGGAGTCCTCGGCTTCTGGCTCGGCGTGGGCGGCGGCACCGTGCTCGCGTTCACCGCCGCGGTCGCGGTCCTGGTGATCGCCTGCCCCTGCGCGCTGGGTCTGGCGACCCCGACCGCGCTGATGGTCGGCACCGGCCGCGGCGCCAAGCTCGGCATCCTGCTCAAGGGGCCGGAGGTCCTCGAGTCCACCCGCCAGGTGGACACCATCTTCCTGGACAAGACCGGCACCGTCACCACCGGTGTGATGGCCGTGCGGGACGTGCACCCCGCCGACGGCGTGAGCGCCGACGAGCTGCTGGCGCTGGCCGCCGCGGTGGAAGCCGGATCGGAGCACCCGATCGGGCGGGCCATCGTCACGCACGCGACCGAGCGCGGTCTGACCGTGCCGAGCGCGGCGGACTTCACCAACCTGGCCGGCGCCGGTGTGATCGCCGTGATCGACGGCGCGTCGGTCGCGGTCCGCGGTCCGCGCGACGTCTCCGTGGCGCTGCCCGAGGCGCTGTCCGGGCAGATCGCCGCGGCGCAGGCCGAGGGCGGCACCCCGGTGATCGTCACCCGGGGACAGCACGACGACGAGTCGGTCCTCGGCGTGGTGGTCGTCGCCGACGAGGTGAAGCCGACGTCGGCGGCCGCCATCGCCCAACTGAAGAAGATGGGGCTGACGCCGGTGCTGCTGACCGGCGACAACCGCGGCGCCGCCGAGCACATCGCCCGGCAGGTCGGTATCGATCAGGTGATCGCGGACGTGACTCCGGACGGGAAGATCGCGGCGATCGCGGCCAAGCAGGCCGAAGGCCACGTGGTGGCGATGGTCGGCGACGGCGTGAACGACGCGGCGGCGTTAGCCGGCGCGGACCTGGGGCTCGCGATGGGTACCGGTACCGATGTGGCCATCGAGGCCAGCGATCTGACGCTGGTGCGCGGTGACCTGTGGTCGGTGGCCGACGCCATCGCACTCTCCCGCCGGACGCTCCGCACCATCAAGGCCAACCTGTTCTGGGCGTTCGCCTACAACGTCGCGGCCATCCCGCTCGCGGCGGCCGGGCTGCTCAATCCGATGATGGCGGGCGCCGCGATGGCGCTGTCGTCGGTGTTCGTCGTCGCCAACAGCCTGCGCCTTCGGGGCTTCCGTCCGGTGGCTCGGTAGAACAGGTTCTCGTCCCGCTAGAACATGTTCTAGTCTGGGCGCATGAGCGGATTGGACCTTCCCGAGAACATCAACATCGACGACGTCCCGGAGTTCGGCGAAAGCGTCGACGTCCTGGTGCTCGGCGCGGGCATGGGCGGGTGCTGTGCGGCACTCGAGGCCGCCCGCGCCGGCGCGTCGGTGTTGGTACTGGAGCGTTCGGCGGCGGCCGGCGCCACCAGCTGCATGGCCGGCGGACACTTCTATCTCGGCGGCGGCACCGCGGTGCAGGAGGCCACTGGCCACACCGACAGCCCCGAGGAGATGGCCAAGTACCTGACTGCGGTCTCGCCGGATCCGGAGCCGGAGAAGATCACCGCGTACTGCGAGGACAGCGTCGAGCACTTCAACTGGCTCGAGGCCCTCGGCTTCGAGTTCGAGCGCACCTTCTTCCCCAACAAGGCCGTGATCCAGCCGCAGACCCAGGGTCTGATGTTCACCGGCAATGAGAAGGTGTGGCCGTACTACGAGAAGGCCGTGCCTGCACCGCGCGGACACAAGGTGCCCGTGCCCGGCGACACCGGCGGCGCGGGCATGGTGATCGGGCTGCTCGTGGAGCGCCTGGCCGACGAGAACGTCGAGATCCGCTACGAGACCGGCGGGCGTCGCCTCGTCGTCGAAGAAGGTCCGGACGGGCAGTCGCGCGTGGTGGGCGTCTACTGGAAGAACACCGACGGCGCCGAGGGCTACATCCGCGCCAAGTCCGTGGTGATCGCCGCGGGCGGCTTCGTGATGAACCCCGACATGGTGGCCGAGTACGTGCCGCAGCTCGCGCAGAAGCCGTTCACCCTCGGCAGCACCTACGACGACGGTCTGGGCCTCCGCATGGGTGCGTCCGTCGGCGCCGAGCTCAAGCACATGGGCGAGGCGTTCATCACCGCGCCGGTGTACCCGCCGTCGATCCTGCTGACCGGACTGGTGGTCAACGCCGAGGGCAGGCGCTTCGTCACCGAAGACTCCTATCACTCGCGCACGTCCGGCTTCGTGATGGATCAGCCGGGGGCCAAGGCCTTCCTGATCGTCGACGAGGCCCACATGGAGCGGCCCGATTTCCCGCTCGCGCCGTTCATCGACGGCTGGGAGACCATCGACGAGATGGCCGACGGTCTGGGCATCGACCGCGAGGTCCTGAACGCCACCATGTCGCGCTACAACGAGTATGCCGCGCGCGGCGAGGATCCGGACTTCCACAAGACCGCCGAGTTCCTCGCCCCGCAGGACACCGGTCCATGGGCCGCGTTCGACATGTCCCTGGGCAAGGCGCTGTACGCCGGCTTCACCATGGGCGGCATGGCCACCACCGTCGACGGCCAGGTGCGTCGCGAGGACGGCTCCGTCATCGACGGTCTGTATGCCGCCGGTGCGTGCGCCGCGAACATCGCGCAAGACAGCAAGGGCTACGCCAGCGGTACCCAGCTCGGAGAAGGTTCCTATTTCGGGCGTCGTGCAGGACGGCACGCTGCCGCTCAGTGACCTAGGTAACGCGGCGAAGAGGCCGCGGGTGGCGCATGTTATCTTTTTGCCACGTTTTTAACAGCGGGTTCCAAGCCTCACCAGGCGACCCGTGACCTGACGTGTCCAGTCGGCAGCTGCACGACCAACCCTTCCCGGTAGCTGCGTCAGGGGCTGGTGGCGTTCCCGGTCTGGGAGGTCACTGAAATTTAGGTGTACAGGATTTAGGTGTACAGAACATGAGTGTGGGAGAGGCAGTTACATGCTGATCGGTATCCCCCGGGAAACGAAGGCGGGCGAGACTCTCGTCGCGGCGACGGCCAAGACCGTCGCCCAGCTGCAGCAACTCGGGTACGACGTAATCGTCGAAGCCGGTGCGGGCACCCTCGCCGAACAGCCGGATGCGGCGTTCGCCGAGGCGGGCACGCGCGTCGGTTCGGTCGACGAGGTGTGGGCGGCAGACGTCGTCGTGAAGGTGAATGCACCGACCGACGCCGAGATCGCTCGGATGCGCCGCGGCGCCGTCCTGATTTCGATGATGGCGCCTGCGCGCGATCCGGAACTGGTGCAGAAGCTGACCGACGCCGGGATCACGGCGCTGGCCATGGACGCGGTGCCGCGTATTTCGCGCGCCCAGTCGATGGATGTGCTGAGTTCCATGGCCAACGTCGCGGGCTACCGCGCCGTGGTCGAGGCGGCCCACGAGTTCGGTCGTATGTTCACCGGACAGGTCACCGCTGCGGGCAAGATCCCGCCGGCCCGCGTCTTCGTGGTCGGCGCTGGTGTGGCCGGTCTGGCCGCGATCGGCGCCGCGTCGGCGATGGGTGCGGTGGTCCGTGCCTTCGACGTGCGGCCCGAGGTGGCCGAGCAGGTCGAGTCGATGGGCGCCGAGTTCGTCCACGTCGACTTCGAAGCGGAGAAGTCTGAGGACGGCTACGCCAAGGAGATGACCGCCGAGCAGGAAGCGGCGACCGCGTCGATGTACGACGAGGAGGCCCGCGCGGCCGACATCGTCATCACCACCGCGCTGATCCCCGGCCGCCCGGCACCCAAGCTGCTGAGCGCGGACACCGTCGCCGGTATGCGCAACGGCTCGGTGATCGTCGACATGGCGGCGGCCAACGGCGGAAACGCCACCGGCACCGTCACCGGCGACAAGGTGGTGACCGCCAACGGCGTCACCATCCTCGGCTACACGGATCTGGCCGGCCGCCTGGCCGCGCAGACCTCGCAGCTGTACGGCACCAACATCGTGAACCTGCTGAAGCTGCTCACCCCGGGCAAGGACGGCGAGCTGACGCTCGACATGGACGACGTGGTGCAGCGCGGAATCACCGTGGCGCGCAACGGCGAAGGCATGTGGCCGCCGCCCCCGGTGCAGGTCTCGGCCGCACCCAAGGCCGCCGCGGCGGCACCCGTCGAGGTGGCTCCGCCCAAGGAGCCGATGTCGGCGGGCAAGAAGGTCGGTCTGGTGCTGCTCGGCATTGTGGCCTTCTTCTTGGTCAACGCCTTCGCCCCGGGTGACATCCCGCAGCACTTCACCGTGCTGATGCTGGCGATCGTGATCGGCTACTACGTGATCGGCAACGTGGCGCATGCCCTGCATACGCCGCTGATGTCGGTGACGAACGCCATCTCCGGCGTCGTGGTGGTCGGTGCGATTCTGCAGTTGGCCACCACCAATGTGACCGTTCTGGTGCTGTCGACCATCGCGATCCTGGTCGCGTCCATCAACGTCTTTGGTGGCTTCGCGGTTACCCGTCGCATGTTGGCGATGTTCAGCAAGGGGGCCTGACGCGCCATGACTATTGAAACCATGACTTTCGCGGCGTACATCGTCGCCTCGTTGCTCTTCATCCTGTCGCTGGCCGGACTGAGCAAGCACGAGTCCGCCAAGAGCGGCCTCACCTACGGCATGGTCGGTATGGCCATCGCTCTGGCCGCCACCATCACCATGATGGTCAAGGACCTCGATCACCTCGAGTTCGCCGGCGCCTCGTTCAACAAGTGGCTCCCGATCGGTCTGCTGATCGGTGCCATCGTGATCGGCGCGGCGATCGGCTTCTGGCGCGCCAAGGTCGTCGAGATGACCGGCATGCCCGAGCTCATCGCGCTGCTGCACTCGTTCGTCGGCTTCGCCGCCGTGCTCATCGGCTGGAACGGCGCCATCACCGGCGTCCACGCCAGCCCGGGTGACGCCGACTACGGTGCCCTGGTCGGCATTCACGCCGCCGAGGTCGCGATCGGCATCTTCATCGGTGCGGTGACCCTGACCGGTTCGATCGTGGCCAACCTGAAGCTGTCGGCCAAGATGAAGTCCGCCCCGCTCATGCTGCCGGGCAAGAACGTCATCAACGTCGGCTCGCTGGTGGCCTTCGTCGTGCTGACCGGCGTGTACGTCGCGCGGGACGTCAAGGACGACACCGTCGGCTACGTGCTGCTCGGTGTGATCACCGCGCTGGCGCTGTTCCTCGGCTGGCACCTGGTCGCCTCCATCGGCGGCGGCGACATGCCGGTCGTGATCTCCATGCTGAACTCGTACTCCGGTTGGGCCGCGGCCGCGTCGGGCTTCCTGCTCGGCAACGACCTGCTCATCGTCACCGGTGCGCTGGTGGGCTCCTCGGGTGCGTACCTGAGCTACATCATGTGCAAGGCGATGAACCGCTCGTTCATCTCGGTGATCGCCGGCGGCTTCGGTATCGAAGCGCCCGCGTCCGACGACACCGATTACGGCGAGCACCGCGAGATCCAGGCCGACGCCGCAGCCGAGCTGCTGGCTGGCGCCAAGTCCGTGGTCATCACCCCGGGTTACGGCATGGCTGTGGCCCAGGCGCAGTACCCGGTGGCCGACCTGACCGCCAAGCTGCGTGCGAAGGGCATCGAGGTTCGCTTCGGTATCCATCCGGTGGCCGGTCGTCTGCCCGGTCACATGAACGTGCTGCTCGCCGAGGCGAAGCTGCCGTACGACATCGTGATGGAACTGGAAGAGATCAACGACGACTTCGCCGAGACCGACGTGGTCCTGGTGATCGGTGCCAACGACACCGTGAACCCGGCCGCCGCCGAGGATCCCAGCTCGCCGATCGCCGGCATGCCGGTGCTCGAGGTCTGGAACGCCAAGGACGTCATCGTGTTCAAGCGGTCGATGGCCGCCGGTTACGCCGGTGTGCAGAACCCGCTGTTCTTCCGGGAGAACACGCAGATGCTGTTCGGTGACGCGAAGGACCGCGTCGAAGACATCATCGCCGCGCTCTAAGCTCCATCTGCTCGTAGCGTTTCGAAGGGCCGCACACCGTCTCGGTGTGCGGCCCTTCGTCATGTCGTGCGCCGGTGCGCCACGGTGCATCGGTAAAACAACGGCGTCCTGGCGGCCGCCAATGCATATACGTCGTCGGTGCGCGCCAGGACGCCGTTGTTCTACCGGCCCCGGAGACGCCTGATAGCCCGACCGCGGGCGGCCCCCTTGTCGGGGACGGCGCGGTCAGGCTGCCAGGTACTGCTCGAGGAGCCGTTCGACTCCGGATCGGTGGGACTCGTCCGGGTGCGGGCGGACCACCGCGGGCGGGATCGGTGGATCGGTGTCGGAGACTTCCGCCATGCGGGTGTTGAGTCCGGCCATCGGGTGGTGGTCGGCGAGCTTCTCCGGGTGGAAGAAGGGGTTGACCAGCCACGGACCGGGCCGTCCGACGGGTCGCCAGCCGATACGGCCCGCGTCGGGGCCGTCGGTCAGGACGGTGGACTCCCACTGGCCGGGCTTCTTGCCGTTCCACCGATTGTGCTTGCCGCACGCGGCGCCGAGATGGTCGATGTCGTGGGCTGACCCCGTTTCGTAGGTCCAGTCGTTATGAGAGTCGTCCTGTTGCCCGCGGTCGCGGGCAGGGAGACTGGTCAGATCATGACGAACAGCAGGAAGCGTCACACCCCGGAGCAGGTCGTCCGTAAGCTCGGGCAGGCCGACAGGATGCTCACCGATGGTCAGGACGTCGCGGCGGTGTGCCGGGAGCTGGGGGTGTCCGAGCAGACGTACTACCGGTGGCGGAACCAGTACGGCGGCCTCAAGGCCGACGACGCAAAGCGCCTGAAGGAGTTGGAGAAGCAGAACGCGACCCTGAAGCGTCTGCTCGCGGAAGCGGAGCTGGAGAAGGCCGCGCTCAAGGAGCTGGCTGAGGGAAACTTCTAAGCCCGGACAGGCGCCGCGCCGCCGTCGATCACCTCAAGCGCAAGTTGCGGGTGAGCGAACGGATGGCGTGCCGTCTGGTCGGGCTGAGCCGCTCCGCGTACCGGCGACCGCTCAAGGGCGACACGGTCACGGACCCGGATCGGGCGCTCAGGGAGTGGCTGCGCGCCTGGGCGAAGGACCATCCCCGCTACGGGTATCGGCGGGCGTATCACGACGCCCGCGCCGAGGGGTGGGTGGTGAACCACAAGAAGATCCAACGCCTGTGGCGTGACGAAGGGCTCCGGGTCCCGCAGCGGCGTCGACGCAAGCGCGTCGGGTCCTCGACCGTCGACGCGCCGACGGCGGACGCGCCGAACGTGGTGTGGGCCGTGGACTTCCAGTTCGACGCCGACGAGCACGGACGATTGATCAAGATCTGCTCGATCGTCGACGAACACACCCGGGAGTGCATCGGCGGCCTCGTGGAGCGCTCGATTACCGCCGACCGACTCACCGCCCACCTCGAGGACCTCGTCGCCGCCCGGGGCGCCCCGGCGGTGCTCAGGTCGGACAACGGGCCGGAGTTCATCAGCGAGGCGATGGCCGACTGGGCCGGCACCCGCACCGGCCTGTCCTACATCCCTCCGGGCTCGCCGTGGCGCAACGGGTACGTCGAGTCGTTCAACAGCCGGATCCGCGACGAGTGCCTCAACATCAACAGCTTCTACTCGCTGCTGCACGCACAGGTCATCATCGGCGACTGGAAGGACGAGTACAACCACCACCGCCGGCACTCCTCGCTCGGCTACCTAACCCCAGCCGAGTACGCTCGGCAGTGCACCCATCAAATGGAAACCGACGACTCACAGAACGTCCGGACCGAATGAAGGGGGCGGCTCAGTCGGTCCGGCCGCCGTCGGTCCAGTCCGGCATGTGGTGGGCCTGGGTGCGCGCGAACGGGACGCTGCAGCCGACGGTGGTGCAGCCGCGGTCGCGGCCGAACAGGGCCAGGCGCTGGGCACGGGAGGCGAGTCGGCGCCCGCGACCGAAGTACAGCACCTGCGAACCGGCGCCGGCGAACACCTCGAGCCACGGCACCACGCTGCCGGCCAACTGCACCAGATCGCCGACCGGCAGACGGGTACCGGTGGCGGTCAGGGCGACACCGGCCTGCCGGGCCAGGTCGGTCTCGGCGACCGTGATGACGAGTTCGGAGGACAGGCTGCCGTTCGGCGCGACGCCGGTCTGGGCGCGCTCCCACTCCATCAGCGCCTGCAGCGCATCGTGCTGACGCTGCGTGAGGGAGCGGTCGTCGCGTTCGGCGGCCGCCGCGAGGACCGCCGGGTCCAGGCCGGGCTGGTCGGCCGCGCCCCGCGGGGATTCGGGATCGTCGGGGTTGTTCATCCCCGGCGCCGCCCACTGGGCGAGGGTCACTTCCAGTCGTGCGCGGGCCACCGGGGTCAGGCGGGCGCGGATCTTGCTCATCAGCTGGCGGTCCTGGCCCTGCAGCGAGAAGCTGCGCTGCCGTCGGCGGTCGGTGTCGTCGGACAGTTCGCCGTCCGGGTCGAGCCACGCCAGAATCCGGTTGCCCACCACGCCGACCCCGTTGGGCCCGAGGGTCTTGGCGGCCTCGGCCAGCATGGCTTCGGCCTTGGTGCGGTCGCCGGTGGTGGCCGCGGCCGGCACCTTCTCCATCACCTCGGCGATGACGAGGACGTTCTCCCGGCCGATCTCACCGTCGGCGACGGCTGCCTCGGTAGCGGTCAGCGACGGCTCGAGACGTTCGCCGGTCATGGCGGTGAACCGACCGAGCGCGGTCGCAAGCCGGGCGCGGCGATGGGCTTCGCCCTCGCCCAGGCGCAGACCGCCCGAGTACAGCGCGAACGGCGAGACGAATCCGCCCTTGCGGTAGGCGCCGCGGTCGCTGAGTTCCACGTAGAGAGCGGCGTCGAAGATCTGGCGCGCGGCCAGGGTGCGCTCGCGGGCTTCCAGCAGATCGAGCAGGCCGTCCTCGTTCTGCCGGGCCAGAGCAGCCTCCTGCAGTTGCTTCTCGGCGGCGTCTTGAACGGCGAGAAGCTGCTCCGGACACAGGTCAGCCACCAGCGCGAGCGCATCGAATGCGTCGTCCATGCCGGTCACCTCCCGGGCCTGACCACTGGTTTCCTGCTTCACACTCCAAGTTACGCCCAATATGGTGTGCATGCAACACTTTGGCCGAACTAATTTTCGAGCACTTTTCCGGCGGTCCGGTGCCTCGCCGGGAGTGAGGTGACGCATCGGTAAAACAACGGCGCCCTGGCGGCCGCCGAGGCGTATAGGCCATCGGTGCGCGCCAGGACGCCGTTGTTTTACCAAGCGGTGGTGTGCGGTGGAGCCTTACCAGCTGCTGAGCATGCGGAAGTGCGTGGTGAGGCGGTGCTCGTCGATCACGTGCAGTGCAAAGCCGGGGCCCTGGCTGGCGTTGACCCAGTCCGGGCCCTCGACGGGGAGGTTCAGCGTCGAGGCCACCCCGGGTGCGACGATCAGCGGGCGGTCCGCGAAGACGGTGGCGGCAGGGCTGTGCGCGTGGCCGGTGACCACGCCGACCACGTTCGGATGATCCTGAACCAGGGCCGTGACGCGTTCGTCGGCATCGAGGCAGATCGAATCCATGTACGGCATGCCGAGATGGACCGGCGGGTGGTGCCAGGTCAGCAGTACGTCGACATCGCCGGCCTCCGCGATCTGGGCGCGCGCCCAGTCGATCGTTTCGTCGGACAGATAGCCGTCCGACCGGCCGGGGATCGACGAGTCCAGCGCCAGGATCAGGAGTCCGTCGAGGCGCAGTGCGGAATTGACCGGTGCGGTACTGGCCACGCCGTCGCGCTCGGCGGTGAAGGCCGCGCGGTCGTCGTGATTGCCGAGCAGCGTCACGATGGGGATCGGGGAGCGCAGCTCGGTGGCCGCCTCGGCGTACTCGGCGGGCAGTCCTTCATCGGTGAGGTCGCCGGTCACGAGTAACGCGGCGATCTGGGCGCCGCCGTCGACGGTGGAGTGCAGATAGTCCAGGACCGCGCGCACGCGGTGGCGATGATCGTCGGTTCCGTTGAAGTGCAGATCACTGATCTGCGCGACGACCACCATCGATTGAGCCTTTCGAGCTGCCGTTCCGTATCCCACGGACCACCGCCATCCAGGCTAGGCGTTCGCCGCCGATCCGGCCGTACCCGAGTCGAAGTTGGTGAGCAGCACCACGACGTGCCGACAATGCGATCCGGGCACTACAACTAGGCCAGTGCTCGGCCGACGAGGAGCAGCCGCATGGTGCGCTCGGCGGCGTCGGTGAGGTACTCGGCGGCGCGGCCGAGGGCGTCGTCGAGCGCCAGCGGGGAGGGCAGGATCGAGGCGATCGCGTCGATGCCGGTCGCATAGTTGAGGTGGGCGTCGGTTCCGATGGTGCCGGCCAGGGCGACCACCGGAACGCGGTGCGCGGAGGCGATCCGGGCCACCTCCGCGGGGATCTTTCCGCGCGGCGTCTGGAAGTCGATGGAGCCTTCGCCGGTGAACACCAGGTCGGCGTCGGCGATGGCACCGGCGATGTCGACGTGCTCGAACATCACCTCGAAGCGCGGCAGCAGTGCAGCGCCCAGCCCGGCCGCGAGTCCGGCGCCGAGCCCGCCGGAGGCGCCGGACCCGGGTGCGTCGCGCAGATCCCGGTGCAGGTCGCGCTCGATCACCTTGGCCCACCGTTCCATCGCCGACGAGAGCAACTCCACCTGTGCGGGTGTCGCTCCCTTCTGCGGACCGAAGACCCGGGCCACCCCGCGCTCACCGCAGAGCACGTTGTGCTGGTTCACGGCCAGTCGGATGTCGGTGCCGACGATCCGGCCATCCAGCCCGGAAAGGTCGACGGCTTCGACGTCGGCCAGGGCGGCGCCGCCGAAGCCCACCGGGCGGCCCATCGCATCGGTGATCCGGGCGCCGAGTGCTTGCAGCGCACCGGCTCCGCCGTCGCAGATTCCGGAGTCGCCGCAGCCGACCAGGATGCGGTCGACACCGGCGTCGAGTGCCGCGGAGATCAGCTCGCCCACCCCGAAGCTGGTGGTGGCGCCGGGGTCGCGGAGGTCCCGCGGAACCAAGGACAGGCCGGCCGCCGCGGCCATCTCCACCATCGCGGTGCGCGGCCCGGGGCCGCCCAGCAGGGCGTAGTGGGAGTTCACCGGCTCACCTACCGGGCCGGTCACCCGGACGGGCACCAGGTGACCGCCGGTGGCCTCGGCCAGTGCGGCAGCCGATCCCTCGCCGCCGTCGACCAAAGGCAGCGATTGCACCGCGGTGTCCGGCAGCACCCGCTCGATGCCGGCGGAGATGGCGGACGCGGTCTGCGGGGCGGACAGGCTTTCCTTGAAGCCGCTGGGTGCGACGACGATACGGCGAATGGACATGGGGACCTCCGGCGAGCGAGCGGGTGGGACGGAACGGCCGGGTGGGCGGGGATCAGGACAGGGGATCACGACAGGGGAGACCGAGGTGGGGCCACAGCCAGAGGGCGCAGGCGACGACCAGCAGCACGGTCAGCGGCGCCAGCACGCGGCTCAGGCGCAGCAGGTCGGCGGACGTGTACGCGGTGGTGCCGTCGATCTCGGCGAACATGGCGACCGGTTTGGCCGACGACGTGAGCGAATGGCAGAAGCCTGCGGCGGCGGTGGAGGCGAAGGCCAGTGCCACCGGATTCAGCCCGGCGCTCAGCGCCACCGGGATCACCAGGGGGATCAGGACCGACGATCGGGCGGTGCGCGAGGCGATGCCCAGGTGCGCGGCGACGCTGATCGTCACCAGGGCCACCAGGACCACCGCGGGCGGAGCGTCGACGATGACCCCGAACACGCCTCCGGCCAGCCAGTCGGCGGCTCCGGACCCGGCCAATGCGGCGCCGAGGGTGGCGGTGGCCGCCATGAAGACCAGCAGCCCCCACGGAACGGTGCGCAATCCGTGACTCATGGTGGTGGTGCCCAGCTGAGGGCTGGTGATCGCGAGCGCTCCGGCCAGCGCGATCAGCGCGGGATGCAGGCCGTGCCAGGGTTCGGCGATCCAGCACGCGATGATCACCGCCAGGATCACCAGCGCGCGGATCTCGCACGGACGCAGGCGCCCGGTCAGCGGGGTGGACACGTGGGCCGCGAGGTCGGCGGTGGTGACCGACAGGCGAGCGGAGCGGTCGTCGGCGGTGGTGAACAGGTGCAGCACCAGCTCCGTCGCCAGGTGCGCGGAGACCAGTGCCAGGGGCAGCCCGAGGACCAGCCAGTGCGCGAAGCCGATGTGCTCGCCGGTGGTCGCCGCGAGGATCTCGTTGGTCACCAGGTGCGCGCCGGCTCCGATGAGCGTGGCGACGGCGGTGAGCAGGATGACGGTGGGAAACAGGATGGCGAAGGCCTTCACCACGCGCTGACGGTCGGCGACGGCACCGGCGAGCGCGGTGAAGATCGGCAGGGTCAGCGCGGCCCGCCCGGAGGTGGACGGCACCGCGAAGGCGGTGGCCAGCAATGCGAAGGTCACGAGATGCGCGAGCTGTCGGACGGTGGCGGCGCGGGTGATCAGGCCGGCAGCGAAACGGGCGGTGAGACCGGTCGCCGAGACGCCGGCCGAGACCACGAACGCGGCCACCAGCAGCCAGATCGTCTCCGAGCCGAGGGCACCGAACAGCACGTCGCTGCCGACCACCCCGAACCCGACCAGGACGAGGGCCGCCCCGAGCGCGACGTACGTGTCGTCTACCCGGTTGCCCAGCCAGAGGGCGATCGCGACGAGGAACACCACGATGGAGATCCGGGCGGGGCCGTCCGGCCCGCCCGGCAGCGCCAACACGACCACCGCCAGCGCGGCGACCGCGCTGACCGCCGCGAGGAATCCGACGGACGGCCGCCGCACCCGGCGTTTGGGCAGGTCGGTCGAGGGCGGGCCGACCCGGTGGGGCGGTCCGGCAACGACCCAGGGCGGCAGCGGCCGGGCCGAGCGGCGGGGTTCGGTGATCTGCTGGTGCATGAACACCAGGTTTCGGGGCGGTGATGAATCGTCGATGAGGCCGAGATGATCAAATCTTCATCCGCGCACGCACAACATGAAGTTCTCTTCATGTTGGCTTCATCTGTGCCTCAGAACCGGGCAGCACCGTGGGAACCATGAAACCTGGACTGCGTGGAACCGGAATCGTGGGAACGGCCTTGCTCGGCATCGCCGTGGTCGCGGTGGCCATCGCCTACTTCGTGATCGGCACGTCTGATTCGGCGGGCAGCCCGCCGTCGAACGTCGAGATCGGCGAGATGTCTGCGGTCTCCGACGACCGAGACGACGGCGACGATCGAGACGACGACCGCGACGACGACCGCGACGACGACCGCGACGACGACCGCGACGATGATCGAGATGACCGGCGGGTGGGTCCGACCGGCCCGATCGGTCAGCCCCGCGTCGAGACGGCGCCGCCGCCGGTGATCGACCATGACGACCGGGGCGACTGGGACGACGACCGTTACGACGACGGTGACGACGACTGGGATGATGGCCAGGACGACGATGACGGGAACGATGGTGACGACTGATTCCGGCGACGCCGGACGGCCGGGCGGGGGTGCGCGCAGGCGCATCCCCGCCCGGCTGTTGATCATCGGTTGGGTGATGCTGCTGATGTTCGGCGTCCTCCTGGTGATCAACGTCGCGACCCGCGAAGAGCTGTATCGCGAGGTCGACGAGGACATCGATCAGGCGTTGGTGCAGGAGATCGAGGAGTTCGTCGGCGTCGCCTCCGTCGGCGTGAACCGCTCCACCGACCGTCCCTACGGCAGCGTCGCCGAGATCCTGGACAGCCATCTGCAGCGGCAGTATCCGGACGACGACGAGGTGGTGGTCGGGGTGCTGCCCGACGGCGGCATCGTGCGCCAGGACCGCAGCGAGCCGTACCCGTTCGCGTCCCGCCCCGAGCGGGTGCTGCAGGTGGCCGCCGAGCCGGCGGCGCGGGGCTCGCTGCACACCGACGACGGCGAACTGCGCTGGCGCAAGGTGTCGGTGACCGCCCCGAACAGCGGAGAGGCGGCCGGGACGTTCATCGTCGGCTTCGCGATCGACCGCGACCGCGACGAGGTCGTCGCCACCATGCGCACGCTGACGTTGGTCAGCTTCGTGGGTATGCTGCTGGCGGGGGCCGGCGCCTACCTCGTCTCCGGGCGGATCCTCGCGCCGATTCGCTTGGTGCGCAACGCCGCCGCCGAGATCAACGAGAACGACCTGACCCGCCGGATCGAGGTGCAGGGGCGCGACGACGTCTCCGCGCTGGCCGAGCAGTTCAACGCGATGCTCGACCGGCTCTCGCTCGCTTTCGCCACGCAGCGGGACTTCCTCGATGACGCCAGCCACGAACTGCGCACCCCGATCACGATCATCCGCGGGCACCTGGAGTTGATGGGCGACGACCCGGACGAGCGCGCTGACGTGATGCGACTGGTCACCGAAGAGCTCGACCGGATGAGCCGTCTGGTCGAGGATCTGCTGCTTCTGGCCAAGTCGGAACGACCGGATTTCGTTCGGCGGCAAGAGGTCTCGGTCGCCGAACTCACCGTCGACATCCACTCGAAGGTGCGGGCCCTGGGGGATCGGCGCTGGCTCCTCGATGCGGTGGGAGAGGGCAGTGTCCAGGTGGATCCGCAGCGCGTGACCCAGGCGATGGTGGCCTTGGCGCACAACGCCGTGGGCCATACCGGCCCGGGCGCCGAGATCCGTCTCGGTTCCGCGTTGCACTCGGATGCCCGGGGCCGGCCGATGGTGTCGTTCTGGGTGGCCGACACCGGGCCGGGTGTGAGCCCGGCCGATCAGGAGACCATCTTCGAACGGTTCCACCGCGGCTCGCGGCCGCGGGAGGCGACCGGTTACCGCGCCGGTGCCGGCCTCGGTCTGGCGATCGTCCGGGCGATCGCCGAGGCGCACGGCGGTGAAGTGAAACTGCACTCGGTCTCCGGTGAGGGTGCCACCTTCGGTATCGAGATCCCGGCTTCCGCCCCGGTCGAGCGGAACCCGATGGAGCGGGGCACAACGGAAAGGAACGCGACGTGAATCGGATTCTGATCGCCGAAGACGAGGAGCGCATCGCGTCGTTCATCGAGAAGGGCTTGCGCGCCAACGGATTCGTGACCACGACCGTCGGGGACGGCACTCATGCTCTGGAGCTGACCCGGCAGGGCGGCTTCGACCTGGTGATCCTCGACATCGGGCTCCCCGGTATGGACGGCTTCGAGGTGCTCACCGCACTGCGGGCCGAGAAGGTCCCGACGCCGGTGATCATCCTGACCGCCCGCGACGGGATCGGCGACACCGTGGCCGGGCTCGAGGGCGGCGCCGACGACTACATGACCAAACCGTTCCGTTTCGAGGAGCTTCTCGCCCGGGTACGACTGCGGGTGCGCGCCGGCGAAGCGGTCCCCGAGGTCAGCGTGCTCACGGTCGACGGTCTCTCGCTGGACCTGCGGACCCGGCGGGCGCAGACCGGTGGCCGCACGGTGGATCTGACCGCCCGCGAATACGTGCTGCTCGAACTGTTCCTGCGCCATCCCGGGCAGGTGCTGGCGCGCGAGCAGATCCTGTCGCACGTATGGGGCTACGACTTCGATCCCGGCTCGAACATCGTCGACGTCTACGTGCGCGCGCTGCGTAAGAAGATCGGCGCCGACGCCATCGTCACGGTGCGCGGGATGGGCTACCGGCTGGGTTGACGTCGCCGGGCACCCGGGTCGTCGTCGGTGCGCAGCACCACGACGTGCCCGGCGAAGCGATAGGGGTTGGCGGCGAGCAAGCCCCCGAGGTGTTTGCGCAGTCGCGACATCTCCGACCGTGCGGTGATGCGTCGTGACGGGTCGCCGAAGACCCGCGCGGCCACTTCGGCGGCGGTCAGCCCTTCGGGGTGGTCGGCGAGCAGTCGCAACAGTTGCGCATGCCGCGGCGTGGGGCGATGGACCCACGTGCCGCCCGCACCCGACACGCGCACCAGCGGTTGCGGGCCGTCGACGAGCTCCACCTGCACCAGATCCGGCTCGGCCGCGATGTCGGCCACGCGCACCAGCCATCCGCCGGGCAGTGGTTCCAGGTCGCAGTCGCCGATGCCCTGCACGCGGTGGCGTCCGGCCGACGCGGTACCGGGAATGGTCAGCCGTGCGCGCGGATCGACGCCGTCGAGGGCGGCCACCCAGCCGTAGGCGTCGACCGCGAAGGCGGGGCCCGCGGAGCGCGCGAGGATCGGTGCGGCCACCGCGCGCAGGGCGTCGAGCCCGGCGCGGTGGTGCTCGCGCAACTCGGATTCGGCGAGGCGAGCGACGGTGTCGACCAGGGCCAGCGTCGTGGGGTGGATGGTGGCGGCGGGGCCGGAGACATCGACCGCGCCGAGCACTCGGCCCGAGCGTGGGTCGCGGATCGGCGCCCCGGCGCAGGTCCATTCGTGGTGGGTACGGACGAAGTGTTCGGCCGAGAACACCTGCACTGCGCGACCGGAGGCCAGCGCGGTCCCGATGGCGTTGGTGCCCACCGAATCCTCGGCCCAGGAGGCTCCCTCGGTGAAGCCGAGGCGGTCGGCGCGGTGCAGCACTCGATTCACGCCGTTGCGCCAGAGCACGCGACCGCCGGCATCGGCCACCACCAGGATGTTCTCGCCGTCCACGATCAGCGTGTCGAGATGGTGCATCAGCGGGGCGAGGAGTTCGGTCAAGCCGGATTCGGATCGACGCTGCTCCAGGTCGACGGTGTCGAGCACGGGATCGCCGGTGGAATCCGGTCGCAGGCCGGTCTGGCGGACCCGATCCCACGATTCACCGATCACCGAACGGGGGCGCGCGGGCGGGCGGCCGCCGGTCATTGACGCGTCGTACACCGCATGCAGCACCGCGGCGTGGGCGCGCGGATCGTCGCCGGCGGCGAGGGCCGGTTCGGGCGGGACGGCGTGGGGCACGGGCGCCTTTCGGGTGTGTGGGCGGTCACAGTCGAGGGTCCCCGCGCGATCGGCCCGCGTCAACCCGTCGACGTTGCAACCCGCTGCAACCCTTGTCGGGGCGCACCGCCGCCGGGTGTGCTGGGCGTCACAACCGAACGAAGTGATCTACCTCACCCCGATGGAAGGCGTCGACCATGACCCAGACTCTGGAACCCCAGGCCCCTGAATCTCAGGCGTCCGAACACCAGTTGCTCGGATCCCCGCAAGAGCGGATCGATGCGTGGCTGGCCCGCTTCTCGGCGGCGCTGACCACCGGCGACGTCGCCGCGGCCACCGCGCTCTTCGCGACCGACAGTTACTGGCGCGACCTGGTGGCCTTCACCTGGAATCTCAAGACTTCGCAGGGGCACGACGAGATCGCCGCGATGCTCGACGACCGGCTCGCCGACACGGCGCCGTCGGCGTGGGCCACCAGCGAGCCGGCCACCGCGGCCGACGACGTGGCCGAGGCGTTCATCGTCTTCGAGACCGCGACGGGTCGCGGCGAGGGGCACCTGCGGATCAAGCCCGGACCCGACGGCGTGGATCAGGGTTGGACGCTGCTGACCACGCTGCAGGAGCTGAAGGGGCACGAGGAGTCGAACGGTTTCGCGCGGCCCCTCGGCGCCGTGCACGGCTCCGATCCCGACCAGCGGTCGTGGGCGCAGCGCCGCGAGGACGAGGAAGCCGAGCTCGGTCGGGCGGTGCAGCCGTACGTGCTGGTGATCGGCGGCGGCCAGGGCGGCATCGCGCTCGGCGCACGACTGCGCCAGCTCGGTGTCTCCGCGCTGGTCGTCGACAAGCACGACCGTCCCGGCGACCAGTGGCGCAAGCGATACAAGTCGCTCTGCCTGCACGATCCGGTCTGGTACGACCACCTCCCATACCTGCCGTTCCCGTCGAACTGGCCGGTGTTCGCCCCCAAGGACAAGATCGGCGACTGGCTGGAGTTCTACACCAAGGTGATGGAGGTGCCGTACTGGTCCAAGACCGAATGCACCAGCGCGTCGTACGACGAGGCGACGGGCCGCTGGACGGTGCACGTGATCCGCGACGGCGAAGAACTGACCCTGCACCCGACGCAGTTGGTGCTGGCCACCGGCATGTCCGGCAAGGCCAACGTGCCGACCTTCCCCGGACAGGACGTCTTCGCCGGCGAGCAGCACCACTCCAGCGCGCATCCCGGGCCGGACGGCTTCGTCGGTAAGAAGGTGGTGGTGATCGGCGCGAACAACTCCGCCCACGACATCTGCAAGGCGCTGGTGGAGACGGGCGTCGACACCACCATGGTGCAGCGGTCGTCGACGCACATCGTCAAATCCGATTCGCTGATGGAGATCGGGCTGGGGGCGCTGTACAGCGAGCAGGCCGTCGCCGACGGCATGACCACCAAGAAGGCCGACTTCACCTTCGCGTCGCTGCCGTACCGGATCATGCACCAGTTTCAGATTCCGCTGTACGACCAGATTCGCGAGCGGGACAAGGACTTCTACGCGCGGCTGGAGGCGGCCGGCTTCGATCTGGACTTCGGCGACGACGACTCGGGTCTGTTCATGAAGTACCTGCGCCGCGGCTCGGGCTACTACATCGACGTCGGTGCGTGCGAGCTGGTGGCCGACGGCACCATCAAGCTGGCCAAGGGCGGGGTGGACCACCTGACCGAGAACTCGGTGGTGCTGTCCGACGGCACCGAACTGCCCGCGGACGTGGTGGTCTATGCCACCGGATACGGGTCGATGAACGGGTGGGCCGCCGACCTGATGGGCCAAGACGTGGCCGACCGCGTCGGCAAGGTGTGGGGCCTGGGTTCGGGTACCACCAAGGATCCGGGGCCGTGGGAGGGCGAGCAGCGCAACATGTGGAAGCCCACCCAGCAGCCGGGTCTGTGGTTCCACGGCGGCAACCTGCACCAGTCGCGCCACTACTCGCTGTACCTCGCGCTGCAGCTCAAGGCCCGTTTCGAGGGACTGGACACGCCGGTCTACGGCCTGCAGGAAGTGCACCACCTGAGCTGACCGCGGTCGGCGGGCCGCACCGCCGTCACGGTGCGCGGGATGGGCTACCGGCGGGGTCGACGTCGCCGGGCAGCTTGTCTCGGCGAATGCCACGCCACGACGGATGGCGCAGGTGCCCGGTGGACGTCCAGTTCATGAACTGGACGTCCACCACCAGCTTGGGCAGCACCCAGGTGGCACTGGAGGCGACGGGGGCATCGACGGCCAGGAACGGGCTGCGGCTGATCGTCAGTGTCCGCAGTTCGGCGAGCAGATCCGCGGCCTGTGCTTGTGTCCAGCCGGTGCCGACGCGGCCCACGTAGCGCAGGCCGGTCTCCGCGGGCAGCCCCACCAGCACCGAGCCGAGGGTGCGGTTGGCTCCGTCGCGGCCGAGACGAAAACCGCCGATCACCACCTCGACGTTGTTCCAGTTCTTCTGCTTGCGCCAGTCCGGGCTGCGGGTGCCGAGCCGGTACGGGGCGGAACGACGTTTCGCGACCACGCCCTCCCAGCCCATGTCCCGAGCCCGAGTCACCGCGCGGGCGCCGGGGCCGGGGAGCAGATCCGGGATCTGGACGTTCGGCAGTGCGGCGAGCGCCGGTCGGAGCTCTTCCAGGACCCGACGGCGCTGATCCCACGGCGCGCCGGTCAGGTCGCGACCGTCGAGTTCCAGGACGTCGAAGACGAAGAACTCGAGCCGGGTGCCGTCGGTGCGACGACGCCGCGACGACAGCAGGCCGAAGTCGGTCTTCCCGTCGGCGTCCAGGGCCACCACCTCGCCGTCGAGCACCATGTCCCCGCCGGGGACGGCCTGCGCCAGCGGAGCGAGTTCACTGAAGTCGCCGGTCAGGTCGTTGCCTGACCGCGAATGCAGCCGCAACCGGCCGTCGCGGACGGTGGCCAGGACGCGGTAGCCGTCCCATTTGCCTTCGAACGCCCAGGTGTCGCTGTCCAGGGCGTCGATCGGCTGGTCGACGGCCAGCATCGGTGCCGCTCGGCGACGTCGGTACACGCCGAGATCGACGACGCCCGCGGGCAGATCGGCGACGGGTTCTGCGGGTGGAGCGGTGGGTGGGGCGGTAGCGCCGCCGAGCAGGTCGCCGGACTGCGAAAACCGTTCCAGCACTTCGGAATACCGGAGTTGCGCCAGGTCAGGCTCGGCGAGTTCGGACCATTCACGCGGTGCCGCGACCCACGGCTGCGTCAGGCCGCGCAACGAGTACGGACTCAGCGTCGTCTTGCTGGCGCTGTTCTGGCTCCAATCGAGGAACACCTTGCCCGGACGCGCGGCCTTGCTCATCGACGCGGTCACATCGCGCGGGAACGCCTTCTCCAGCGAGACCGCGATCTGCTTGGCCACCGTGCGGGCCGAGTCGGCGCTGACCGGCGACGGCAGCTGCGCGTAGACGTGAATCCCCTTGCCGCCGCTGGTCACCGGCCACGACGGCAGCCCGGCGTCGGTCAGCACGTCCCGGATGGTCAGCGCGACCTGACCGCATTGCGTCAGCGGGACGTCGGGTCCGGGGTCCAGGTCGAGCACCAGCCGGTCGGTGCGACCGTCCTCGTGGCCCGCCGACAGGTCGATGCGCCATTGCGGCACATGCAATTCCAGCGCCGACACCTGAGCGAACCAGACGAGTACCGCGGAACTGGTGGCGACCGGATAGGACTTCTCGCCCTCCGAATGGGCGATGGTGAACCGCGGAACCCAGTCCGGCGTGCCGGCCGGGAGCGTCTTCTCGAAGAAGGGCGCCGCTTCGGTGCCCGACGGCCACCGCTTGCGCGTCACCGGCCGGGACGCCAGATGCGGCAGCATCGCGTCGGCGATGGCCAGGTAGTACGCGATCACGTCGTACTTGCGTGTGCCGTCGGGATAGAGCACGCGGTCGAGGTGGGTGAGCGCGATGCGGTGGCCGTCGACCTCCAAGTCCGATCCGCTCATCCGTCCATTCTCACCGAACAGCCGCCGCCTCGGCTACGGCTTCCCGCGGAGTGCCGCACGACGAACTTCCGATTGGAAGTGACGGTTCGTCGCTGTCGGGTGTGGTCTTTGGCACAATGGACCCATGCGCTCGATCTGGAAGGGTGATCTGAGCTTTGGCCTGGTCAACGTGCCGGTCAAGGTCTATTCCGCGACGGAGAGCCATGACCGGTCCTCCCATCAGGTGGACGCGAAGGACGGCACACGGATCCGCTACCGGCGTGTTCGGGAAGGCACGGACACCGAAGTGGAGTTCAGCCAGATCGCGAACGCGTACGAGAGCGACGACGGCCAGCCGGTGATCCTCACCAAGGAGGATCTGGCGACGCTGCCGGTCAATCGGAGCCCGGAGATCGAGATTCTCGAGTTCGTGCCGGCCGACCAGGTGGATCCGATCTACTTCGACAAGGCCTACTACCTGGAACCGGCATCGAAGTCGCCTAAGGCGTACACCCTGCTGGCGCAGGCGCTGGAATCCACCGATCGCCTGGCCATCGCCATGTTCACCTTGCGCACGCGCACCCGGCTGGCGGCACTGCGGGTGATCGACGGCGTGATGACCCTGCAGACCCTGCTGTGGCCGGACGAGGTGCGCAAACCCGAGTTCGCCTTCCTAGACCAGGACGTGCAGATTCGGCCGCAGGAATTAGAGATGGCGTCGTCGTTGATCGACACCATGGCCACCGACTTCGATCCCACCCAGTTCGAGGACGTCTTCGAGAAGGAACTGGGCAAACTGATCGAGGCGAAATCCGGTGGGGAGCAAGCCTTTCCGGAACCGACCGCGGAACCGGAGGCGGAGGGCGACGAGGTGGCCGACCTGCTCGCGGCGTTGCGTGCGTCGGTGAGTAAGAAGGCCGACGCCGAGCCCGCCGAAGCCGCCAAGCCGTCCAAGCCGTCCAAGTCGGCCAAGGGCGCCAAGTCCGCCTGACTCGAGAAGAGATACGAGAACCCATGGTGCACAACGATTCCGAGTTCTTCGACGTCCTCATCGTCGGGGCCGGTCTCTCCGGTATCGACGCGGCCTACCGGCTGCGAGAACGGAATCCGGACCTCAAGTACCTGATGGTGGAGCAGCGGGAGCGGATCGGCGGCACCTGGGACCTGTTCCGCTACCCCGGGGTCCGCAGCGACTCGGACATCTTCACGCTCAGTTTCCCGTGGAACCCGTGGCGCGGCGACCGCACCATGGCGACCGGCGGCGAGATCCGCGACTACCTGGAGAACACCGCCCGCGACTTCGGTATTTACCCGCACATCCAGTTCTCCACCGAGGTGGTGTCGGCGAACTTCGACACCGACACCGACCTGTGGACCGTCGACCTGCTGGTCGACGACGAACCCCGCACCGAGCGTGCCCGGATGCTCTACCTGTGCACCGGCTACTTTCGGTACGACGCCGGGTACCGGCCCGACTTCCCGGGCGAGGAGGACTACGCGGGCACCATGGTGCACCCGCAGTTCTGGCCCGAGGACCTCGACCACACCGGCAAGAAGGTGGTGGTGATCGGCAGCGGCGCGACGGCGGTGACGCTGATTCCGGCGCTGGCCGCCGACGCCGAGCACGTCGTGATGCTGCAGCGCTCACCCAGCTATCTGTTCCCGTATCCGTGGACCGATCCGATGACCAACCTGGCGCAGCGGCTGCTGCCGAAACAGTTGGCGCACGACCTCATTCGGTACCGAAACGTCGCGATCACCATGGCGCTGTATCTGTTCTGTCGGCGGTTCCCGAAGACCGCGCGGCGCCTCATCCGCAGGCTCGCGGTGCACTACCTGCCCAAGGGCTACGACGTGGACAAGCACTTCAAACCGGCCTACGAGCCGTGGGATCAGCGGCTGTGCGTGATCCCGGATGCCGACTTCTACAAGACCGTCGGCGACGGCAGTGCCGAGGTGGTCACCGACACCATCGCCGGTTTCACCGAGCACGGGGTGCGGGTGAGTTCGGGCCGCGTGCTCGACGCCGACATCGTGGTGACCGCGACCGGTCTGGATCTGGTGGCCTTCGGCGGCATCGCGCTGTCGGTGGACGGCGAGGCCGTCGACCCCGGCGACCGGTACGGCTACCGGGCCTACCTGCTCAACGACGTGCCCAACTTCGCGTGGTCGGTGGGCTACACCAACGCGTCGTGGACGCTGCGGGTGGATCTGACCAGCAAGGCGGTGGCCGACCTGGTCGCCCACATGCGCAGCAACGGGTACACCCGGGCCTATCCGACGCTGAACGGGCGGCAGCCGGAAGCGCACGCCTTCTTCGAACTCGACTCCGGCTACGTGAAGCGGTCCGGCCACCGGATGCCCAAGGCCGCGCACGAGGGACCGTGGCATGTGCGGCACAACGCGTTCCTGGATGCGGTCGACGCGCGCCGGTACGACGTCACCGAGGAGATGCGCTTCTCCTGACCCGCTCGCCGCGGGGTGCGGTCAGCCGGTGATGAGCGGCCACAAACCCTGAGGTCCGGCGGCCCGCGCGGTCTGCGCCACCACGGTGTCCCAGTGCGCGACACTGCCGAACTCGTTGCGCCAGGCCAGGATCGGGCGGGTGAACAGGTGCAGCCGGTGCTCGCGGGTGGTGCCGATGGCACCCAGCAGCTGGTGCCCGGTGCGGACCGCGATCGACGCGGCATGCCCGGTGACCGAGCGGGCCACCGCGATCCGGAACGCGGTCTGCGGGGCGAGGTCGGCGTGCGGCGCCTCGACCGGGATCGCCCCGACGGCCGCGTCGACGGCGGCCCGCGCCAACGCGTTCTCGGCGGCCAGGTCGGCGACGGCGTGCTGGATCACCTGGAACTGCGCCAGCGGACGGCCGAACTGCGTGCGCGTCGTCGTGTGTTCGAGGACCTCGGCGAGGATCTGATCCAGCGCACCGGTGATGCCGACGGCGCGGGCCAGCGCGCCGCGCAGGACGAACTGCTCGACCGTGCCGGGATCTACCGAAACTCCCTGCAGCGCAGCCGGATCCGCGGCGAGGTCGTCGCGCGGTGCGTCCGCGCGATTGTGGCCCGGGGTGATGGCGACGTCGGCGGCGTCGACGTCGGATACGGCCCAGCCGTCGCCGATCGGGTGCAGCAGCGTGAGGCGTTCGGCAGCGGCCGCCCAGCCGACGCGCCGCGCCCGCCCGTGCGCGTCGAGGACCGCGGCGCTGCGGCGACGATCGTCGACCGGTAGTCCGGCGCGCTCGCACAGCCAGCCGGCCAGCAGATCGTGTTCGGCGACGGGCAGTTCGACGCCGTGCGCGGCGGCGGCGCGCAGTAGTGCGGCGGATTCCGCCCAGCCCGCGCCGCTGCCGCCGCCGTCGACCGAGCCGGTCAACCGGGTGAGACCTGCCCGACCGAGTTCGGTCCACAGTCGTGGCGGGTCGTCGCGGTGCGCGGTCAGCACCGCCCCGATCAGGTCGTTCAGTTCGGTGCCGCTCATCGCATCCCCAGTCCGCGGGCGATCACGCCGCGCAAGATCTCGTTGGTGCCACCGCGCAGGGTGAAACCGGGCCGCTGATCGGCAGCGGCGGCGACCGCCGCGCCCAGTGGCGACGTGTCGTCGGCGATCGTCAGGTCGAGGACGTCGGCGATGTCGCCTTCGGTGGCGGTGCCCAGCACTTTCACCACGGCGGCGGCGAGGTCGGCGGGTTCTTCGCGCGCGAGGGTTTCGGCGACCGCGCCGGACATGTGGTGCAGGCCGGCGATCCGGGCGATGCTCGCGCCGAGGGCGGCGTCGTCGACCGTCGAGTCGTCGGATTCGACGGCGGCGCTCAGTAGCGGGAACGTCGACAGGAAGCGTTCGGGGCCGCTGCGTTCGAAGGCGAGTTCGCTGGTCACCTGGGTCCACCCCGCGCCGATCTCGCCGAAGACCCGCTCGTCGGGCACCAACGCCTTCTCCAGCACCACCTCGTTGAAGTGATGGCCGCCGTTCATCGAGATGATCGGATTCACGGTGACGCCGGGCCCGCGCAGATCGACGATGAACTGGGAGAGCCCGTTGTGGCGTCGGCCGTCCTCGCGCGGGTGGGTGCGGGCCAGCGCGATGAAGTAGTGCGCGCGGTGTGCGCCGGAGGTCCACACCTTGGTGCCGGTGAGTTCCCAGCCGCCGTCGACCCGGGTGGCGCGGGTGCGTACCGCGGCGAGGTCGCTGCCGGCGTCGGGTTCGCTCATTCCGATGCCGAAAAAGACTGTGCCGGAGGCGATCCCGGGCAGCAGTGCCCGCTTCTGGGCTTCCGTGCCGAACTTGAGCAGCGACGGTGCGATCTGCCGGTCGGCGATCCAGTGCGCGGCGACCGGGGCGCCGACGGCGAGCAGTTCCTCGGTGACGGCGAACCGCTCCAGGTGGCCGCGTCCGTGGCCGCCGTATTCGCGCGGGATCGTCATGCCGACCCAGCCGCGTTCGGCCAGTCGCCGGGTGAACTCGGTGTCCCAGCCGGTCAACCAGCTGTCGGCGGTCGGGGCGATCGTGCCCGCCGCGATTTCCGCGTCGAGGAACGCGCGAACCTGTGCGCGCAGGTCGTCGTATCGGTGCGCTGTCATTCGTCGAACCTTCCGGCCTGTCCGGCCCGCCGCGTGCCCGCAGATGTGCACTGCGTCACTGTGTCCCGGGTCTCACGATAGATATGCTCCCGGTATGAGCCAACTCTCCGCAGACCAGGCCGTGTCGACCTTCTTCGAGCGGGTGGCCTCGCAGCAGATCAGCGAGCCGGCCGACCTCGACGCGATCTGGGCGGCACTGCCGGTGGTGACCGTCGAGGAGATCCTCGGCGACTGGCGCGGCGGCGAACTGCCGTCCGGGCACCCGATGGACGGGCAGTTGGAGAAGGTCGGTTGGCACGGCAAGTGGTTTCGCAGTTGGTACGACGTCGCGCCGATGGTCTGCCGCGACGAGAATGGAAACCTGTACTCTAACAAGGAGATCGGGAAGGGCGAGGCCAGCCTCTGGCCGGTCGGCTTCCGCGGGGAAGTGACCGCGTCGATGGTCTACGACGGGCAGCCGGTGATCGATCACTTCAAGCGGGTCGACGAGCGCACGCTGATGGGCATCATGAACGGCAAGACCTCGCTGGTCCGGGACCGCCACTTCTACTTCTATCTGCAGCGCGACGATGCCGACGCGCAGGCGAAAGGCTGACCCGTCATGGTGACCGTGAACTTCGGACGCTCCCGCCAGAACGACGTCTACACCGCGGGTATCCACGGGCGAAAGCCGGTGATCCCCACCGACTTCGCCGAACTGGAACGGCGTGCCAAGGCCAAGATGTCTGCGCGCGCGTGGGCGTACATCGCCGGCGGCGCGGGGGAGGGTCGCACCATGGCGGCCAATCGGGCCGCGCTGGATGAGTGGGCCATCGTGCCGCGCGTGCTCCGCGACGTGAGCCAGCGCAGCACCGAGATCGAGCTGTTCGGTCAAACCCTCGCTGCGCCAGTGCTTTTCGCGCCGGTGGGTGCGGGCGCGCTGGCCCATCCGGACGCCGACGTGCACATCGGCAAGGCCGCCGCGGAGCTGGGCGTGCCGTACATCTTCTCCAATCAGGGCTGCGCGCCGATGGAGGACGTGGCGGCGGCGATGGAGGCCGTGACCCCCGGTGCGCCGCGCTGGTTCCAGCTGTACTGGTCCACCGACGATCGCCTGGTCGACAGCCTGATCGCCCGCGCGGAGAAGATGGGCGCGGCGGCCCTCGCGGTCACGCTGGACACCACCATGCTGGGCTGGCGGCCGCAGGACCTGAACCTCGGCTCGCTGCCGTTCGCTCGGGGCGAGGGTATCAATCAGTACACCTCGGATCCGTCGTTCTGGGAGATCGTCGCCGAACGCCTACGCGATGCCGCCGACGAGCGACCGGAGATCTCCCTCGGCGCGATCAAGACGCTGTTCTCCATCGCCCGCAACGTCCCCGGCGACCTGCGCAAGAACCTGACGGCGCCGGAGCCGCGCGCGGCCGTGCAGACCTTCCTGGACATCTACTCGCGGCCGTCGCTGAACTGGGACGACATCGCCTCGCTGCGCGAGAAGACGTCGCTGCCGATCGTGCTCAAGGGCATCCTGCATCCGGACGACGCCCGGCAGGCCGTGGACCTCGGCGTCGACGGCATCATCGTGTCCAACCACGGCGGACGACAGGTCGACGGCTCCATCTCGTCGACCGACGCGCTGGTCGACATCGCCGACGCGGTGGCGGGTAAGACCAAGATCCTCGCCGACTCCGGCTTCTACACCGGCGCCGATGTGTTCAAGGCGCTGGCGCTGGGCGCCGACGCGGTGTGTATCGGTCGTCCGCACATGTACGGCCTGGCGCTGAACGGTGCCGACGGCGCGCGCGAAGCGGTCGCGAACATTATCGCCGAACTCGACCTCACGCTCGGCCTGACCGGCCACACCGACGTGGCCCACCTGGACCGCTCCGCCCTGAAACGGCTCCGGCGCGCCTAAGCGTTCAGCGTGTCACCCTCGTGAGTGGCCGAAGATCTCCTGACTCGAGAGGGTAGATCTCAACGGGTCATGGGCTCGCCGCCCGCACACACCGCGCCGACGATGCCAGCGCCAATTCTCGTGGCCATCAGTATCGGGCACTAAAGAGTTTTAACTCAGGCCTGGCGCGGATTCCGTGTGGGAGGTCGATCCGGTCTTCTGCTGTAGAAGGGTCTGCAGTGCCATCGGCGATTTCTCGAAGTGGGAACTGGGATCGGTGTGAGTCGGGGGCGAGCTCGGACTCGCAGATTTGACGCGCTTGGTCAGGGTGTTTCGCCCCGTGTGTAGTGTTCAGCGGGGTTATTCACAGATTCTCTGACTTGGGGGTTTCAGCTATGCGGTTTTCGCGCGGTGTGTTGGTGGTTGTGGCGGCGGTGGTGCCGTTGTTGGGTGCTGGGGTGGCTCAGGCTGCTCCAGGGGGGGGCGTCTGCTGATCGTTCGGTGACTCGGGCGTCTGCTGATGGGTGGAAGGTCACGGCGACGAAGTCTGGTGAGCGGGTGGTGCGGGTGCATCCGCTCAATAATGCTCCGTGGACGACGAAGGAGGCTTTCCTGAGTTTGCGGGGTTCGGGCGGGTGTCGGTGCGGGACTTCGCCGGTGATGGCGGGTTCGGTGTCGACGGGGTTCCAGGTGGGTTGCGGTGCTCATTTTGATTCGTTGACGGCGGCAGTTTCGGCGGGTCCGACGGCGCAGATGTCGATTTCGTACCCGCCTGCGGTAGTGATCGGTGGTCAGGTGATGGGTACTGTGTCGGCGAACTTGCGCCCCGGAACCATCGAGGTGGTCGATTTCGGGACGAAGTCGTTCGTCAATGGTGCTGCGGGTATCAGTCTTGATGGTGTGTCGTTGCGGGTGACCGGTTGTGTGGGGACGGTTGCGGTGCGGTCGTTCACGCGGGTGTCGATCGGGACTGCGGGCAACGATACGACGGTGCATGTCTACGGCAAGGCGCGTGAGCTGTGATCGAGGCGACGATGCGCAAGCCCGACAGTGACGCGGTGGGGCCTGTTCCTGCGGCCGTCGAGGGTGCGGGGAGTGGGTCTGCTGGTGACGGGAAGTCGGTGCCGGTGGTGACGGTCGTGTTGTTTGTTGTCGGTGTGGTGGTGATGGTGTTGGCGGCAGCGAATATCACGAATCTGTCGGAGTGGGCTGTGCGGTGGGGTCAGATCCCCGTGTTTCTGGTGTTCTTTCTGGTGATGGCGATCGGTGGCCGCTGGTTCTGGGCGGGAATTGACGCGGCGATTGCGGCGGTGCGAGGGCGCGAGGGATGACCGGCGGGGTGCCGGTTTGCGGCGGGTGGTGGCGACGGCTGTCGTGGTCGGTGCTGCGGGTGTGAGTGTGTTGGTGGGTTCGGGTTGGCGGCGCGGATGCGTTGTGTGACCAGATGCGTGAGCAGTATGGGCCGGGTTGGCCGTGTATCAGTGTGCCGACTTATACGCCGCCGCCGATGGAGCAGCAGGGGCCGCCGACGGTGCCGGGTCAGACCGGTGAGGCGCCGGCCCCGAATATCGGAGCGAGCCCGGGTGACGGCCCGGGTGCGGGGAACGGGACTCCGATTGTCCCGCTCCCCGGGCAGGAGGATTCCGGCCCGATCCCGACCGTGCCATCCGGGCCGGCGGTGGAGGGCGCCCCGGCAGATCCAATTCCGCCGGGTCGGCGCGGCGGGCCAGCGCCGATCGATACCCGTGAACAAGGCCCAGGCGCGGGACCGGTGCCAGCCGGCTCGGGGGCGCCAGATGTGGTTCTCGTCGATGACGAGGAATCAGGTGGTGTCCCGGCATGGGTGTGGCTGGTCGCTGGAGCAGCGGCGACTGCTTCGTCGTACCCGCGCAAAAGAACAGCGTCGGGGAATCGGTCGCAGATACTCGGTCGTGCTGAGGCGAGTGCAGTCGAGTCGGTCGACGGTGACGGGTTTGGTGACAGTACGGGCGGCGCACACCAGGACACGGTTCCGTGGGGACCGAATCATCCGGATTGGGATCCTCAGTACGACCTAGGACGCCCCGACCCTCCTAGCGACGGTGACTGGCAACGTGCGGTGCCAACGCCGTCACCGCCAGTTGTTGCTCAGCCTCCGAGTGCTCCACAGCCTGGGGAACCGCAAGCTCCGCCACAGTTGGATGAGACGCCGCCACCGGCTCAGGTGACACCGATTGACAACCGTGGCAACGGTAGGACCAGTGACCATGCCTTGCTAGAGACTGGTCGGGCGAGTCCTGAAGTCGAACTGGGGAGGCTACTCGGCGCGTTGCTGGGCCTACTCGGGGCCGGTGTGGCCAGCCTACTGGGTCGGATGTTTGACGGGATCCCGATCGACAGCCTGATACGTGACGCACTTCGTAAAGCACTAGCGGACCTACTCAAAGATCCAGAGTCATTCGACGGGATGATTCGTGACCTGATTTCGAGGGGGACACCCGAGGAGATTGAGGGTCTTCGTCGGTTCTTGGAGGATCCGGATGGCGGTTTGGGGGATCTAGCCGACGACGGCATTCGTGACCTTCTCCGTGAGCTGCAGGAACGCCACCGCGGTACTTTTGATGACGGACTTCGAGGCCAGACACAACCACCCAAAACTACACCGCACGTGCGGCCGCACGATCCCGATGCCGACCGGCCGGGTGACCAGGAGCAGCCAGACCTCGGTGGTGATCCGCCGCCAACGGTCCCAGAGCCGGACCAAGGTCAACCAGATTTGAGCCCGGTCGATCCGGAACCGGCTATTCCCCGTGACGATCCAGAGGCGCCGGAGTTGTCGCCGAACGACCCGCCCGCGACCGAGCCAGGCGTCGAACCGCCGACGGTCCCCGACACCCCCGGACAAGTACCTGATGAGCCCGGGCCGGTGGATCCGAACTCGCCCACGATCCCTGACTGGGCCGAGGACTTCCTGCCGCGAGAACTTCTCGAGCGCATTCCCCTGGAATGGTGGACCCCACCCACAGACCAACTCCCCGGGCAGACAGTCCCCGGCCTCGACGAAGGTTCTGCCAGCAGGATCGGCGAAGTGGTCACATGGCTGCTCAACATTCTCAGCCAAGATGGAGGCCCCGATGGCGACACCAGCCGGGAACCTGCCCCCACTGCACCACTGGATTCCGATACTCTCGAAGAGTTGATGAACCGGTTCGGGGAACTCGCCGACCAGGCGCACGAGGTGGTTAATGCCGTGCTCGAGGCGTTGGCGGAGGCGCGGGATGCGGATCCGGCGAACATCCCCGACGGACTGGAAGAGCAGATCAAGAACTTGCTACGACCAACAACCTGGGGATCAAAAGTACACAAGGCTCTCGAGGACCTCGTGTCCGAATGGGCTGAACAGTTTGCACAGTCACTCGGGGAGGGCTTCCATGTCTATCATGAATGGTCGGTGCCAAAGGGTGCGCCTCCTGAGATCGATGAATATGGCAATATTACGCCGCGCCCTCGTAATCAAAAGGATACGGTTCGCCCCGATATTGTTGTTACGCAATACGTGGATGACGCCGAGCGACTGGTGCTCATCGTGGATTTGAAAACCGGTAAGACTGGAATTTCGAAGGCTTGGATACGAAACCTTCAGAAGTCGTTTGATATTCCAGAAGAATCATTGAATAGATTGATCAGGGAATTGCGGCCGAGCCTGCCGCGACCCAACACGGTGTCAGAGGAGGAGATGTCATGGCTTTGACCGTGAAGCAGTGGCGCGAGGTGGCCTCGGAGGCCGCCGTTTTGATGGGCGGCGGGTGGGAGGTCGCTGGTAAGGGTAGTTCGACGTCGTTAATGCGGTCCGATCCGCAGTGGTGGATGCAGTTCGTCTACCAGGAGAAGACGTCAAATGGCGATATGGCTGCCTATCAGGGGTTACTTTCGTATCCGTTGCCGTCTACTCAATCTGGCGTGGGTGGTGTGCCCGGCGATCAGTTCAAGGTTCCGGATCATCCAGAGTTGCGTTTTCGCGATGTTCGTGACCCGAAGGTGGTGGCAGAATTCGCGAAGTGGGCGTCTCTGTTGAAGCTTCATGATCAGTATGACGTGCTCGGTGTTCGCGAGGCCAGCGAAAAAAGGTACATTGCACATTGTGTAGGGGGGCGCGAGAGCCTTATTTATCGCGGGATCACGCTGCAGCATTTGGTCTCGCTGAGGGTCTTGTGTGGCTCGCGACCGTTGCCGGATTTGGTGGCTGATGTTCGCCGGGTTATTGATGACGGCAGATTCGGGACGTACGGGATTTGGGGTGACCGGACTTCTGATCACGGGGAGGCGCGGTTGCGGGCCTATTGGGAAGACCTGTATGCCCGGATTCAGACCGGTGATCGGCAGTTGGTGGAGGAGTTGTTCGCGCAGACGCGCGTGGATACGTTGAAGTGGTTTGGTCTGTCGGATGCGCAGATCACTGATCCGGTGTTCCCGGAGTTGGAGGTGCCCTGGTGAGTACATACGGTCTGGTTGTGATCGCTGATGTTGCGGAAGCGGCAGCGGCTGAGGCGCTGGTGGAACGGGTGACAGCGGTGTTGCGGGCCAGTTGGGGAGCCGGGTCGTGCCCGGTCGATGATCTGGACTACGACGTCGAGGAGTCCGATCTCGGGGTGCGGGTGTCGATCAGTGTGCCGGGGATGGTGACCGATCATCGTGAGGCGGACTTCTTTGCGGGTGCGCCGACGGGTCGGGCGGTGATCTGTGAAGACGGCGATGAGTTCGGTGTCGTGTTCCAGGTGTGGCGTCTGGATCCGGCCGGCAGCCGCTGCGTGTATCGGGCGTACGTGTACGACCCCGACGGTGAGGCGGAGCCGGAGGCGGCGGCGCGAACCATTACCGGTCCGGCCGCGGCGCAGGAGGCCGCCGAGTTGTTCGGTGTCTCCCCGTCGCCGTTGCTTGCGTTGGAAGACGATTCGTCGCCGGTGAGTGATGAGCTCGGTGTGATCGGGACGCCGTTCGATCCGTGGTTGGAGCCGTTCGGCCTGCTGTGGCCTGATCTGTAGATCGTCGGCGTCGCTGTTGCGGGGCTTCGAAGGCAGTGTCCGCCGACGTGGCGGGCACTGCCTTCGGTCTGACCGGGTTTAGACCAGGGGGCGGCCGGTGCGGCGGCGCCAGTCGAGGTCGGCCAGTAGCAGGTTGAACGGGAACTCCCGCAGCGGTTTCGGCAGGATCTTGATGAGCTGGCGGGCAATCGCGTTGTGCGCTGCGAAGAATCGGCGCTGCGCCGGGGTCTGGGACACCCGCATCTTCTGTTGGAACTCCGGCGGCAGGAAGCCGATGGTCATGGTCTCCGAGTACCAGCGGCCGAGCAGGCGGATCGGCTTGTAGGTGAAGTCGAGCTGGATGATGGCCATCAGGTGTTCGCGGATTGTGTCGTCGATCTCGACCTCGGCGAGCGTCGACTGCCAGTACTCCTCGAAGTCGGCGCGCGTAGCCGGCCACAGGTCCCGCGGCATCTGCAGCGTGGTGCCCATAACCGCGCCCTGCTGGTAGGCCTCCTCGGTGATCTTGGCCGGGTCGCCGTAGATCCGCTGCATGTCCTCCCAGCCGCGGTACAGGCAGGCGGCCACCCAGAGCTGCAGCTTCGGGTCGAAGGCGTTGTACTTGACCGGGCTGGCCTCGCTGGAGCGCACGTAGGCGTGCGACTTGTTCACCGCCTGGCGGTACGCCTTGCGGACTTCCGGCGAGCCCATCGCGGCCACCGCGAGGTAGGTCAGCGTGGTGCGGGTGCGCTTGGTCGGATTCTTGAACAGGTTGCCGGAGTGGACCGTCGACTCGTAGACGCCGTAGCCGACGGCCGGTACGGCGAGCTGCATGATCACGTTCGCGGGCCCGGCGAGCAGTGCGATGCCGAGCATGTCCATGTCGTCGATCACCACGTTGTCGAGCGCTTCGCGTCGGGAGCGCGGCATGGTCTCGGCATTGCGGGCGATGTCGTCGGCTTGGCCGGCGGTGATGGTTTCGGCGCTCATGGCGTCTCCGTTCAACTGATAACGACTGTTACCACTTTGGTGTGACGCTTATTCAACTCGTGCCTGCGGCGAGTGTCAAGAGTGTCAAGATTGACGGGTGATGTCGTCGGCGAATGAATTCGAACCCGTGCTGCGCGCCTACGGCGGGGAGGCCGGCGACGCCCGCGTGGCTCGCCGTCGTGCCGCCCTGATCGAGGCGGCGCTGGACATGCTGGCGCAGGACGACGACGGCACGGTCACGGTGCGCGGCGTCTGTGCCCGCGCGGAACTGACGCCGCGCTACTTCTACGAGAGCTTCCCCGGCATCGACGACCTGGTGGCCGCCGCCTACGACGGGGTGATCGCGCGGATCACCGAGCAGGCGCTGGGGGCTTTCGCAGCGGGCGACGATTCGAAGGACAAGGTGCGCGGCGCGGTCGACGCGGTGGTCGGGGTGATCGAATCGGATCGACGGGTCGGGCGGCTCCTCTTCGCCGACACCGTGCGCAGCCCGGTGGTGTCGCGCAAGCGGGCCGAGTCGACCCGACTCTTCGTCGCTCTCACCGGCGATTCGGCCGTCGAGGCCGTAGGGGTGGCGCCGGGTCCGGTCACCACGGCGGCCGCCTACTTTCAGGTCGGTGGCCTGGGTCGATTGCTCGCAGCGTGGACCGAAGGCGAGGTGCAGGTGGACCGCACTCAGCTGGTCGACGTATGTGTGCACCTGCTCCTGGGGTTAGGTTCGTTGCCATGACCACTTGGCGCGACTATGGCCCGCCCGATCTGCCGGCACCGCTCTCCGCGGCGCTGGAAGCCTTCGCGGAGAGCGGATATCACGGCACCACGGTGCGCGACATCGCCTCCCGTGCGGGGCTCTCGGTGCCCGGTCTCTACCACCACTACCCGTCCAAACAGTCTCTGCTGCAAGGTCTTTCGGAGCTGACGATGGAGGAGCTGCTGGGCCGCAGCGAGGCCGCGCTGGCCGAGGCGGGCGCGGAGCCGCTGGCCCGGTTCGACGCTCTCGTCGAGTCGCTCCTGCGCTTCCATATGTACCGGCGCGCCCAGGCCTTCGTCGGCTCCACCGAGGTGCGCAGCATGGATCCGGAGTACCGCGCGGTCTACATCGGGCACCGGACGCGACAGCAGCGGATGGTCGACGACGCGGTGGACGACGGCGTCGCCGCGGGAATCTTCACCACCGAGTTTCCGCACGACGCCGCGCGCGCGCTGTCGACCATGTGTGTCGGCGTCTCCACCTGGTATCGACCGGGCGGCTGGCAGACGCCCGAACAGCTCGTCGAGCGGAACCTGGTGTTGGCGCGCGATCTTGTGGGGTACAGTCACGGGTGACCGAGCGATCGTTCGGTAGGGAGTGAGTGAGCTGAGATGACCATCGACCTGTCCTACAGCCCCGAGGTGACCGACCTCGTTGCGCGGACCCGTACCTTCATCGACGACGTCGTGCTGCCGCTGGAGAACAAGTTCGCCGGCGACATCGTGGCGGCCGGTGGTGACGATCTGCGTCGCGACCCGAATGCCCAGGCCAAGGAGGCCGGCATCTTCGCGCCGCACGCACCCGTCGAGTTCGGCGGTCTGGGGCTGAACATGTCTGACCGCTCGCCGGTTTTTACCGCGGCCGGCCGATCGACTTTCGGCCCCGTCGCCCTGCACCTCGGCGCCCCGGACGAGGGCAATGTGCACATGCTGGCCGAGGTCGCCAGCCCGACGCAGAAGGATCGCTACCTGGCGCCGCTCGCCTCGGGCGAGATCCGCAGCGCCTTCGCGATGACCGAGCCCGCACCCGGCGCCGGCGCCGACCCGAACGCCCTGCGCACCAACGCGGTTCGCGTCCCCGGCGGCTGGAAGATCAACGGCATGAAGCGCTTCATCACCGGTGCCGACGGCGCCGGGATGTGGATCATCATGGCGCGCACCAAGGGCGAGCCCGGCGACCGCGGCGGCGCGACGATGTTCCTCGCGCCTGCGGGCACCCCCGGCATCGAGGTGGGCCGCTACGTGCACACCTACGACCGCGGCATGATCGGCGGCCACTGCGAGGTGACCTTCACCGACGTCTTCGTGCCCGACGAGGACGTCCTCGGCGAGCCCGACGAGGGCTACCGCTACGCGCAGGTGCGTCTCGGCCCGGCCCGCATGACGCACGTGATGCGCTGGATGGGTGTGGCCGAGCGGGCTCACGACATCGCGCTCGACTACGTCGGCACCCGCGAGGGCTTCGGCGGCCGCCTTGGTGATCTCGGCATGATCCAGCAGATGGTGGCCGACAACGAGATCGACCTGGCCGCGGCCCGCGCGCTGCTGACCAACGCCTGCTGGGAACTGGACCAGGGCGAGCATGCCTCGAACTCCACGTCGATCGCCAAAACCTATGGTGCCGAGGCGTTCTCGCGCATCCTGGACCGTTGCGTGCAGATGTGCGGCGGCCTGGGTGTGTCCGACGACCTGCCGCTGGCACGGCTGGCCAACGAGGTCCGTCCGTTCCGCATCTACGACGGACCCTCCGAGGTGCACCGTTGGGCACTGGCCAAGCGGGCCGTGGGCCGTGCGAGCAAGGCCCGCGAGGCGGGCGTGCGCAATGTCTGATCATCCGGGACTGAAGTCCGCGGATCTGCGGAAGCTGTTGGCGGCCAACGGCATCGACGTGGTCGGCGACCTCCAGATCGAGCTGATCAGCGGCGGTCGCTCCAATCTGACCTACATCGTCGGCGACGCCGAGCGACGCTGGGTGGCCCGTCGGCCCCCGCTCGCCGGCCTCACGCCGTCGGCGCACGACATGGAACGCGAATGGGCGGTGACCTCGGCACTCTCGGGTACCGCGGTGCCGGTCGCCACGCCCGTCGCGATCGACCGCACCGGAGAGTTCATCGGCGCCCCCTGCACGGTGGTGGAGTTCGTCGACGGCCAGGTGATCCGGTCCGCGGAGGATCTGGACGCCTGGTCCGACACCGACGTGGCGACCAACTTCGACGCGCTGGTCCGGACCCTGGCCGATCTGCACGAGGTGGACTACCAGGCCGTCGGCCTGGCCGACTTCGGGCGTCCGGAAGGCTTCGCCGCACGCCAGGTGAAGCTGTGGACGCGCCAGTGGGGACACGTGAAGACCCGGGAGCTGCCCGACGTCGAACGTCTCGCCGGCCAGTTGGCGGAGCGGGTTCCGGCGCAGGCGCGGTCGACCATCGTGCACGGCGACTTCCGCATCGACAACACCATCGTCGCCGCCGACGACCCGGGCCGCATCGCCGCCGTCGTCGACTGGGAGATGGCCGCCCTCGGCGATCCGCTTACCGACGTCGCGCTGATGTGCGTCTACCGGGAGCCGGTCTTCTCCCAGGTCCTCGGCTTCGAGGCCGCCTGGACCAGTGACCGCTACCCCGATTCGGCGGCCATGGCGCAGCGCTACGCCGAGATCTCCGGCGCCGACCTCGGCGACTGGGGCTTCTACGTGGGTCTGGCCAACCTCAAGCTCGGCGTGATCGCCGAAGGCATCACCCACCGCGCCCTGCAGGGCGGATCGTCGGGCGCCGAGGGCGCCGAACGCGCCGCCGAGGCCACCGCGCACTTCATCGACACCGGACTGAAAGCACTGCAATGACCTCTCGCAAAGCAGCCCTGATTACCGGAGGCTCGCGCGGCATCGGCGCGGCCATCGCCGAGCGCCTGGCGGCACACGGTTGGGATCTGACGATCTCTGCGCGCGGACTCGACGCTCTCAACGAACGCGCCGAGGCGCTGCGGGCGCACGGCGGCCGCGTGGAGGTGTGCGTCGCCGACATGACCGACGACGCTGCGCTCGCCGACCTGACCGCCGCACACACCGCGGCCTTCGGCCGGTGCGATGCGCTGGTCATCAACGCGGGCATGGGCGTGATGGGTGCGGTGGAGGACTTCCCGGTCCGCCGCCTGGACCGCCTCTACCAGGTGAATCTGCGTGCGCCCTTCCTGCTGCTGCAGGGCATGCTGCCGACGCTGCGGGCCACCGCCGGCGACGACGGTGCGGCCAAGGTAATCGCCATCTCGTCGATCACCGGCGTCTACCCCGAGCCGAATCTGACCGCTTACGGGTCCACCAAGGCCGCGTTGGTCTCGATGTGCGAGACCTTCAACCTGGAGGAGTCGATGCGCGGCGTCTCGGCCACGGCGATCTGCCCCGGCTATGTCGACACCGACATGTCCGAATGGACCAAGGGCGAGGGCGCGATTCCGGCCGAGGAGATGATCACCGGCGCCGACGTCGCGACCATCGCCCACGCGGTCACGCAGCTCGGTCGCTACGCGGTGCTGCCGCAGGCCGTGCTGTCGCGCCCCGGCACCAACCTGCACCGGGCCTGATCCGTGGGAGTCATCTACCTGGTGCGGCACGGTCAGGCGCCGATGCACGCGTACTCCACCGCGCCCGTCCCGGCGGACGCGCCCGGGCTCACCGACCTTGGCTTCGAGCAGGCCGCGGCCACCGGGCGGGAACTGGCCCGGCAGGTGCCGGCGTTCACCGCGGCGGTGAGCGGCGGGCTGCCCCGCCAGGTCGCCACCCGCGACGCCGTGCTGGCCGCGTTCGGCGGCGTGCACGACGGAACCCTGCCCGAGCCCACCGTGGATGCGGGCTGGGACGAGTACGTGATCCCGGCGCTGCCGGGCGGACCGACGCCGGACCTGTACGGATCGCCGGCGGCCTACCAGCAGGTGCTCGACGCCGCGCTGCTCCGCTGGACCGCGGGCGCGGCCGACTCCGACGAGACGTACGCCCAGTACGTCGAGCGCACCAGCGCCGCCGCCGATCGCGCGGTGGAACTGGCCGGATCCGGGCAGACCGTGCTCGCCGTCTCGTCGGCCGGCACCATCACCGCGCTGATCGCTCGGCTCTGGGGCGTGCCCGCACAGTCGTGGCCCACGCTGGCCCGCGCCATGGTCAACGCGTCGTACACCAAGCTGCTCGTCGGACGCCGCGGCATCACCGTCGTCTCGATGAACGAACACGCTCACCTGTCGGCCACCGACGTCGGGATGGCGACCTTCCGCTGACCGCGGTGTTCAACGGGGACCGACTGTCGTGTCGCTATTCTGTGCCGATGGGCGCACTGCAGTCGCTGGTGCGGCGCGCGAACCGGGGAACCGCGACGTGCAGGATGACAGGGTGACCACTGATCGGTGCATCGGTCAGGACACGGTCGGTGTGATCACGCAGTTCACCCGCCGTCTGGCAATCCGGGCAGCGCGGATGGGCGTTGGTGGCGAAGGTTGACGTTCGGCGTCCGCAGTCTGTCGGCCAGTCCGAAGATTTCGGCGGTGCGGGTGGCCAGGACTGTGCCGCCGTTGGTGACGCTCCCGCCGCCGGCGGTGGCCTGAATCTGTGGGTAGAACACGGCAGAAGCCTCCACCAGAATGGTGCTCCTCGCCCTGGTCGTAATTGCCCTGTGGTAGCAAACATTATTGCAGGTCAGGGCGCCCGTCTTCAGGAAATCAGCACGCCCGGCGAGTTCATCGATGAAAGCCCGAGGCTAGGGTTTGGGCCAGCCCAATCCGAAGAGGGAAAGCCACGGCATGAACGGGCTACCGATCAGACCCAACCCCTGAACGACAGGTGACGGGTCATCTTCCAGCGCGAGCAAACCCTGCGGATCGATCCCGTACAACTCGGCAGCGACCGCGGCAGCTTGTGCACCGGTGATCACCCGGGCGGCAGTCGCCGGTTCCGACTCCTCCTCCGGGTCCTGCACATACGCCCGATACACACACGAACTCCCCGCTGGATCCAGGCGCCACACCTGAAACACAACGCCGTACTCGTCGCCGTCTTCACAGATCACCGCCCGGCCGGCGGGGGCGTCAGTGAACAGTTTGTCCTCATCAAAGCCGACCACGATCCCCGGGGCGTTGATCTCCAACCGCGCACCCGTACCGTGCGCCTCGACGTAGTAGTCGATGTCACCCCCGCCGGCAGTGTCGGCAAACCACTGCTCGATATGCGCGCCCAGCTTCTCACCGGCCTCGACACTGCTCACGTCAGCAACGATCGCCAATCCATATGTACTCACCACGGCACCTTCGGTTCGGGAACAGCCACATCAGAAATGAACTCATCAGGCACACCGAGTTCGGCAAGATTCTCTCGCCGCATACGCAGCAGAAGCTCCTCCATCGCAGGCCTGTCTGCTTCCTCCAGAGTCGTCAACAACTCCGGATAGAATTCCGCACTCTTACTGTTCCCGTTCGCGAGCGCGTCGTCCTCGACAACCCAACGAACTTCCTCTACCAGCTCCGCAAGCGGCCGTGCCCCGGTCAGAACGCGAGGCATCACATACAGTTGCCGCGTGATGGAGTAGTACGGATGATGCTCCCACCGCTCCTGCCAGCCCCGGAACAATTCCTCAGCTGTGCGGACCCGTAGATCCAGGTCACGGGAGGGCGCAAACCTGTCCTCCTCCACAAATCTTGCGAAGTTCGCCAGAGCGACCGGATCCCCCACATCAATCATGGAGCGGTAATGCTCCCAGTCAGCCTCGGAGCGGAGCGTAGCGCGAATAGAGTCGAAAGAATGCCCACGGTCGCCAAGTTCCGAATTCGGCATGGGCTTAGCGAGGAGAGACCCCCAGCCCACGAAGGCACCAATACTTGAGTTCTCGTAGTAGATGCACTGCGCCCACCAGCCCACGGGAACACGCAGAACCTGGAGCTTCCTGCCCTTGCCGATCCGGGTCCAGCCATCACCGAGCAGTTCTACTCCAGCCTCGGATACCTGGTTCCACTCTGCTGCGGTCAATCCCACGGTAAACCTCCTTCTTCGAACGTTACGACGCCAGCACTGAATCTCTTGGGATTGGTGGGCCGAATCGGTTGGATGGGCGCATCCATGGGGCCCCCTGATCCGTCCTGTCCATAGAAAAGCGCTTGCAGACCCTCACGCCAGGCTTTGGAGATTCTAGCCTTCCCCGTCTTCAAGTCAAGCACCATGATGATCGCTTCTTTTCCATTGACTCTCTGCGTGATCATCACATCTGGGCGGAAAGTCTCCTCGGTTCCCCGAGGCGCCCAAACGATGTTGCCATCACGGTCACGTTAAATCGGTGAAGGCCTGGGGACGGTGCTACTCCGGCACAGGCAGTAACTTCCTCCTCTACGGGGAAGACGAGATCCGTTTCCTCGGTACCGATGGCACACGGCTGGCGCTGTTGCCGGCGACGTCGTACCCCGACCTGGCGGTCATCGGGGAGGGCGGGTCTCCGCGATGGACCCTCGAGAAACGTTCGGGTGGATCCGACGCGTTCGTCGCGTACGGCAACAAGATTGACCTGGGTGGATCGCGGAAAGTCTGACCTCCGGCCCGCCTACGATCGAACAATGAGCGAAACACCGGAACTGAGCCCCGTCGACTGGGTACGCGACCAGACGCAGAAGATCCTCGACACCGGGACCACGGACTCGGTCGGTCTGAACGGGATGAAGGTGGTCCTGTTCACCACGACGGGAGCTAAGTCGGGCAAGCAGCGGTACGTGCCGCTGATGCGTGTTGAAGAGGGCGGCAAATACGCCATGGTCGCCTCCAAGGGCGGCGCTCCCGAGCACCCGTCCTGGTACTTCAACGTGAAGGCGCACCCGGAAGTGCTTGTGCAGGACGGGGATTCGCCGATCGCGATGACGGCGCGCGAGGTGTCCGGCGACGAGCGCGCGCACTGGTGGAAGTTGGCCGTCGCAGCCTTCCCGCCGTACGCCGAATACCAGCAGAAGACCGACCGACAGATTCCGGTCTTCGTGCTCGAATGACTTGACATTCGTCACTCAGGTATTGCCGAAGGCGTCCGGGCTTGCTAGTTTGACCGACATGACCAGCAAGCTCGCCGTCGCCCCGGAGGTCACTTACGTGACCACCGCTTTGGGCTGCCGCCTGCCGCTTGCTCGTGTCCTTTGTTGTTGCCGAATGCGCTGACCCAGCTTCCATCCCGCTCATCGCGGGGCATTCATCGATGTGCGCATCCGCCGTTTCTCGGCCTGCGCACTCAGGCACCAAGGACACCGAACTTCCATGACTTCCACCCTCGACCGCCGGGTCGCCACTTCCATTCGTTCTGCCCAGGGATCGGCTTATGCGCAACAAGCACGACGACGACGCGCGGCGCGTGTGACCGCCCCGTATGCGGGAGTGGCCAGCCTGCAGCTGTCCACCAAGGCCGCCGCACTGGTGCTCCGCACCGCCCGCGTCTCCGGTCCCGTCTTCCGGGATGACGCCGCTGCCGCCACCGGGCTCTCCATCTCGACGGTGAACCGCCAGGTGAGCGCGCTGCTCAAGGCCGGACTGATTCGCGAGCGCGCCGATCTGACCCCGCCGGGCGCCGTCGGACGTCCGCGCGTGCCGTTCGAGATCAACACCGGCGACTTCCTCACCGTCGGCATCCACATCGGCTACCGCACCACCGCGATCACTACCCACGACCTCCAGCATCGCGTGGTGGGCGCGGTGAACATCGCCACCCCGCAGGCCGCGACGCCCGACGAGGTGGTCACCGCCATCGGCTACAGCGCCCGCCGATTCGCCGACCGCTGGGTGGGCAAGCGCCTGCTCTGGGGCGGCGTCGCCATCGGCGGCAAGGTGGACGAGAAGGGCGTCGTCGACCATCCGCGTCTGGGCTGGTCGGGGGTGCGGGTAGGCGAGCTGGTGGCCGAATCGCTGGGTCTGCCGGTCTCGGTGGCCTCGCACGTGGCAGCCATGGCCGCCGCGGAGCTGGTGGTCAACCCGGCCGAGACCAGCCAGAACTTCCTGTACTTCTACGCTCGCGAAATGGCTGGCATCGCGTTCAGCGTCGACGGCACCGTGCACACCCCGGCCGCCGGGCCGCCCACCATCGGGCACTTCCCGACCGGCGAGACCACCCTGTTGGATCCGGACAAGACCGGTCAGCTTGAGGCCGCGGTGAGCGACTCGGGCGTGCTGCGCGCGGCCGCGGCAGCCGGGCTGAACGTCGAGACCCTGGAAGACCTCCGCAATGCGGCCCGGACCGGGGACGACGTGGCGCACGGCATCCTCGCCGAGCGCGCCGAGGTGCTCGGCCGCACCGTCGCCCTGATGTCGGACATCTTCAATCCCGACCACGTGATCCTCGGCGGGCAGGCCTTCACCGACTACCCGGAGGCGTTGCCGCTGGTGTCCAAGGCGCTGCGGGCCACGTCGGTGGTCACCAACCGCGACGTCCGCGTCGCCCGGTCGGCGATCACGGTGCAGCAGAAGGCGGCCGGTGCCGCGTCGCTCGACGCGATCTACGCCGACCCGCTGGAAGCGCTGACCCACACCGCCTGAGCGGCGGTCTCGCGCCGGTCAGTCGGCGGTGCGCCGGTTGAAGGCGCGGAGGGCGAGGGGCGCGAAGATCGCGGTGAGGCCGGCCGACCAGATCAGGGTGGCCAGCACCGGATGCTGCAGGGGGAGCGCGGCGTCCGGGCCCGCGTGCGGGCCGTTGCCCCAGAGCTGTCGCATGGCTTGGACCAGCGACGACATCGGGTTCCACTCGGCGATGGTCCGCAGCCAGGGGCTCATCGGTGCGGTCGGGACGAAGGCGTTGGACAGGAACGTCAGCGGGAACATGGTGCTGAACATGAAGCCGTTCACCGCCTCCACCGACCGCAGCCACGAGCCGATCAGGACGCCGAACCAGATCATCGCGAAACCGAAGACCAACAGCATCACGAAGCCGAGCACGGCCTCGGCCGGGCCGGTGTGGATGCGCCAACCGATCGCCAGACCGGTCAACGCCATCACCACGATGCCGATGGACGAGTGCAGCAGGCTCGCGATCGACCGTCCGAGCAGATACGAGATGCGGTTGATCGGCAGCGAGCGGAACCGGTCGACGATGCCCTTCTCCACGTCGGCGGTGATGCCGGTGGCGACGATGAAACCGGTGAACGCGATGGTCTGCCCCATGATGCCCGGCAGCAGGTACGACGTGTAGCTGCCGCCGTCGGGCATCGGCATCGCCGGTCCGAAGACGAAGGCGAACAGCACCACGAACATGATCGGCTGGATGGTGACGTCGGAGAGCATCTCCGGCATGCGTTTGGTGTGGATCATGCTGCGGCGCACCATGATCGCCACTTGTTGCCACAACGTCGACGAGGTGGTGCTCGGGGCGGAGGTCATTGCAGTGGAGGTGCTCACGGGGTCTCCTCACCGTCGGTGGGGGTGGTGCGACGGCCGGTCAGCGACAGGAAGACGTCGTCCAGGCTCGGTCGGGACAGGCTGAGGTCGTCCACCTCGAAGCCGCCGGAGTGCAGCAGTTGCGCCACCCGGGTCAGGTCGGCCAGGCCGCCGGCCGGGAGGGTCAGGCTGCGGGCACCTTCGTCGACGAAGATCTCCGTCGCGGTCACCGCGAGGGCCTCGCGGGCCGGTCCGATCTGGTGCGCATGGGTCAGGGTGGCCACCACGCTGGCCGAACCGGCCTGGTCCTTCAGCTGCAGCGGCGTGCCCTCGGCGATGATCTTGCCCTTGTCGATTACCACGATCCGGTCGGCGAGTTGGTCGGCCTCCTCCAGATACTGCGTGGTCAGCACCAGGGTGGTGCCGCGGGCGACCAGTTCGCGCAGCACGTCCCACAGCTCGTTGCGGCTGTGCGGGTCGAGGCCGGTGGTGGGCTCGTCGAGGAAGAGCACGGGCGGTGCGGTCAGCAGGCTGACGGCCAGGTCGAGGCGTCGTCGCATGCCGCCGGAGTAGTCGCGGACCACCTTGTCGCCGGCGTCGGTGAGCGAGAACTGGGCCAGCAGTTCGTCGGACCGGGCGCGCAGCGGGCGGCGCGCGATGCCGTACAGCCCGCCGATCATGGCGAGGTTCTCCCGGCCGGTGAGCAGTTCGTCGACGGTGGCGGCCTGGCCGGTCAGGCCCATGCTGCGGCGCACCATGTCCGGCTGCTCGTGCACGTCGAAACCGTTGACGCGGGCGGTGCCCGAGGTGGGCACCGAGAGCGTGGTCATCATGCGGACCACCGTGGTCTTGCCCGCGCCGTTCGGGCCCAGCACACCGAGGACGGTACCGGCGGGCACCGAGAAACTGACGCCGTCGACGGCGGTGAAATCACCGAATTTCTTGACGAGATCGACGGCCTCGACAGCGATCGCGGGTGTCATCTGTTCGAGGGTAATCGTCCGACCGCGGTGCGCGCCTTCCTTTTTATGGCTCTCCTGACACATGTGTGGGTGGGGTGAGCGCGTCTGAGTAGGCGCACGCCGTTGTCCTGCATAGGTTCTGAACTGTCGAGGAAACAGAAACCTGTGGTCAGGAGAACGGCGTGCGTGATGTCAGCTTATGGCGGAATCTGCTCGGAATCGAGAAGACCGTGCTGGAGCGGGTCGTATTCGACGAGGACGCGCAGGTGCTGGTGGCCCATGTGCGGCCCGTCGCGCGCCAACGTGGCCGGTGCGGGAGGTGCCGGCGGCGCAGTCCCCAATATGATGGCGGGCCGGGGCGGCGGCGCTGGCGGGCGCTGGACCTGGGCACGATTCGTGCCGAGCTCGAGGCCGATACGCCTCGGGTGCGGTGCCGCGAGCATGGGGTGGTGGTCGCCGCGGTGCCGTGGGCCCGCCATGACGCGGGCCACACCTATGCCTTCGACGATCAGGTCGCGTGGTTGGCGACCCAGGCCTCGAAGTCCACAGTGACTGAGTTGATGCGCATCGCCTGGCGCACCGTCGGATCGATCATCGACCGCGTCTGGGAGGACATCGACGCCCAGCACGACCGGTTCGATGGGCTGCGGCGTATCGGGATCGACGAGATCAGCTACAAGAAGGGCCACAAGTACCTCATGGTCGTCGTCGATCACGACCGGCGTCGGCTGGTGTGGGCCGCTCCGGGGCGTACCAGCGCCACCGTGCATGAGTTCTTCGACCTGCTCGGTGAGCAGCGGTGCGCGCTGATCACCCACGTCAGCGCCGATGGGGCCGACTTCATCGACACCGTCGTGACTGATCGGTGTCCGGCCGCAGTGCGGGTGGCCGATCCGTTCCACATCGTCGCCTGGGCCACTGACGCCCTCGATGAGGTCCGCCGCCAGGGGTGGAACGATGCCCGTAAACAGGCCCGGGCCGAGCCGAAACGGGGCCGTGGACGCCCACGGTCCGACGCCCCACCTAGGGCGTGTCTGACAAATCGGCGGGGTGGGATCTGAGAAGCTGGGTTCATGTCGCGGTTTCAGGTGCTCTCGGATGCTCAGTGGTCGTTGATCGAGGGCATGCTGCCGAAGCGGACGGGCCGTAAGGGGCGTCCGTTCTCCGATGCCCGGACGATGGTCGAAGCGATCGTCTACCGGTATCGGTGCGGTATCGCCTGGCGTGATCTGCCGGAGGTGTTCGGGCCGTGGCAGACGGTGTGGACGTGGCATCACCGGATGGCGAAGGCGGGCACCTGGGATCAGGTCCACGCGAAGCTCACTGCCGCCGCTGATGCTGCGGGACTGGTGGATTGGTCGCTGTCGGTGGACTCGACCATCGCTCGCGCCCATCAGCACGCCACGAACACCACGCGCCTCACAGGGGGCTGGATCGAATTACACGAATCCGGGGATCGAGCCGCCTGACCACGCCGTCGGCCGCTCCCGCGGCGGGCTCTCGACGAAGATTCACCAGCTCGTCGACGGCAACGGACTGCCACTGGTCACCTTGCTCACCGCTGGCCAGGCCGGTGACTCGCCGATGTTCCTGCCGCTGATGAGCCAGCTGCGGGTCGGCCGCGAACGAGGCCGGCCACGCACCCGTCCGGACGCGGTCCGCGGCGACAAGGCTTACTCGTCGCGGGCGATCCGGGCCCACCTGCGAGCGCGCGGAATCAAGGCCGTCATCCCCGAGCCCGACGATCAGAAGGGCCACCGCAAGCGGCGCGGTTCCCGCGGCGGCAGACCTGTCGCGCTCGATGTCGCCGACTACAAGAACCGCAGCGTCATCGAACGCCGCTACTGCCACACCAAGCAGTGGCGCGGACTGGCCACCCGTTACGACAAGCACGCCGTCAACTACCGCGCAGCAGTCGTCCTCAACGCCGTGATCGCCTGGTCGAAAGAATTGTCAGACACGCCCTAGGCCGGCCAGCGACCGTGCCAAGGCACTCAAAGGCGCCCGGTACTCGCTGTGGAAGAACCCCGAGAACCTCACCGCCAATCAGCAGGCCAAGCTCGCCTGGATCGCCAGGACCGACCCGAGGCTGCATCGCGCCTACCTGCTCAAGGAAGGTCTGCGGGTGGTATTTGCGCTGCCCCATGACGCGGCCGCTGAAGCCCTGGACCGCTGGATCAGTTGGGCTCGTCGCTGCCGGATCCCCGCGTTCGTGAAACTCCAAAAACGCATCGCCAAACACCGCGACCGGATCCTCGCCGCGATCGAGCATCGACTATCCAACGGCCTGATCGAGTCGACCAACACCAAGATCCGACTGATCACCCGGATGGCCTACGGCTTCAAGTCCGCCGAAGCCCTCATCGCCATGGCCATGCTCAGTCTCGGCGGTCACCGGCCCGTGCTTCCAGGCCGCAAATGACCCACAGATCAGTCAGGAGAGCCCTTTTTATCGCCGTTTTATCCGCGGTCTACGACGACCGGCGGTTCCGCGCCAGCGACGTGGCCCGCAGGCGTCGATAGCCGCGCACCGACAGTGCGCTGACATTCCGCAGGTACAGCGACCGATCCTCGGCCAGGGCCTCGGCGAGATGCTCGTCGATCAGCGTCTTGCCCTCGTGTGCGCTGCTCGCCAGCCGGGCGGCGATGTTCACCGGCTCGCCGAAGACGTCGCCGAGGCGGGTCAGCGCGGTGCCCGCCGCCAGTCCCACCCGGAGTTTGAGCAGGTCGTCGTCCTCGCCGAGATCGTGCAGTTCGAGGGCCATCGCCGCGGCCGCGGACGGGGTGGGCGCGGTGAACATCACGGCGTCGCCGATGGCTTTGATGATCTGGCCGCCGTGCCGGTTGATCACCGTGTACGCGCCGGATTCGAAGGTGTCCAGCAGCGCGGCGAGTTCGTGGAGCCCGAGGCGGCGGGACAGGGCGGTATAGCCGACGATGTCGGCGAAGCCGATGATCAGCTCGACGCCCTCGGCGTCGGGAGAGTCGGCGGCCGCCTCGTCCTGATACGCGAGAAAGTTGTCCAGGTGACGGCGCCAGACCAGCTCCAATACGTGCGCCACGGCCGCGGCGAGCTCGTCGGTGGTCTGCGGGACGTTGGGATTGGCGGCGAGCGCGTGGATCTGATCGGCCTGCCATTCGGCGAGCCGTGCGGTGGATTGGCCGATCACGCGGGCCGCGGCCAGCTGCGCGGCCGGATCCATCTCGCCGTCCGAACCGACGAAGACGGCGAGGGCGGCCAGATCCTCCTCGGTGAAGCTCGCCTCACCGTCTGGGGAGTGGGTGAAACCGAAGGCGCCCCAAAGCTTTTCGCCGAACGACGGGTCGAGTCGGAGCTTCTCGATCATCTCGTCGCGGCGGTACTTCACGCGAGTAAGCCTTTCACGAGGTAGGCCATGCGCGCGGCGAACTCGGGCCGCGGGGTGCTGCGCGGCATGCGGACGGCGTCGAGCACGATGGCCAGCGCGGCGTGGATGGTCAGCGTGGCGACGGTGCGGTCCGCGTCGGGGTGGGCGGCCGACCACAGGTCGATCCAGCGCGCCACATAGCCGCGTTCCATGGTCACGAGTTCGGCCGCATCCGGGGTGCCGGCGAGGACGTAGCCGCTGCTCAGTGCCACCTGCAGGTCCGGGGAGGTGGTGATGGTCTGCACGTAGGAATCCACCAGGAGGTCCAGCAGCTCGGCCGGATTCGAGGTGATGAAGCCCGCGGCCATGGCGCCCGCCTCCAAGCGCATGGCGCTGCGTCGACCGATGGCCACCAGGATCGCTTCCTTGGCCGGGAAGTGCTTGTAGACGCTGGGTCCGGTGATGCCGACGGCGGCGCCGATGTGGTCCATGCCGGTGCCGGGGTAGCCGCGCTCGGCGAACAGTCGTGCCGCGGCGTCGAGGATCTCGTCGCGTCGGCCGCCTTCGCCGGGCAGCCCGACGACCGGATCCGGCAGCGGCGGCGCGAGTGCGGGCTGCAGGTCGAGGAGGCGCCAGATCAGTTGGCGCATAGTCGATTCCACGAGCGGGGCGTTGGCCTTCGCCTCCCGGCCGATGCGGCTGCCGGCCACCGACAGCACGGCGCCGGCCAGGTACATGGACTCGCGTTCGGATAGCGCCGGACGGCTCTCCGCGAGGGCGGCGGCCCAGCGGCGCAGCACGCGGCGGGTCCGGCGAACCACCTCGCGATTCTGCTCGTCGGACAGGTGCTGCCCGGACCAGCGCCACAGCGTGTGCGCACCGGGATCGGCCATGCTCAGCCGGGTCGCGGCGGTGACCACCGCGTGCGCGGGGTCCGGGTGATCGCGCGCGGCCTCGGCGGCCAGCGCGGACTCGGTGTAGGCCTCGAAGGAGTCGACGCCGCCCTGGGTCGCAGCGAACAGCAGGGCCTGTTTGTCGGCGAAGTGCCGGTACACAGTGGGGGTGCTGACACCGGCTCGCGCGGCCACGTCCGAGACCGACACATGCGGGTAGCCACGCTCGGTGAACAGCACCGTTGCGGCAGCGCAGAGCTGCTCGCGGCGGTCGATCGCGCGGGTGCGTCGGGGTGCTTTCGAGCTCGGCATGGTGAACCGACCATAGCCCAATTCGCTTGGAATTAACACGGATGTACCTGTGCCTATAGCCAAAAACGTTATTGAGGGTTAGCCTGGGGGCAACCATCTAGGTTCGTGTGAAAGGAACTCTTGTGCCTGACCAAGCATTCATCTACGACGCGGTGCGTACGCCTCGTGGCAAGCAGCGCGGCGGAGCGCTGCACAGCGTCAAGCCGATCGACCTCATCTCCGGTCTGATCGATTCGATGCTGGAGCGTCACCCCGACCTGGATCCGAAAGCCGTCGACGACGTCGTGCTCGGCGTGGTCTCGCCGGTCGGTGAGCAGGGCGCCGTGATCTCGCGTACCGCTGCTCTCAACTCGGGCCTGGGCGAGAGCGTCCCCGGCACCCAGATCAACCGCTTCTGCGCCTCCGGTCTGGAAGCCTGCAACCTGGCTGCGGCCAAGGTCGCCTCGGGCTTCGACGACCTGGTGCTGGCCGGCGGTGTCGAGTCGATGTCACGCGTGCCGATGGGCAGCGACGGCGGCGCTCTGTTCATGGACCCCGCCACCGCGTACGACAACTACATCGCCCCGCAGGGCATCGGTGCCGACCTGATCGCCACCATCGAGGGCTTCTCGCGTGAGGACATCGACAACTTCGCCGCCGAGTCGCAGCGTCGTGCCGATGTCGCATGGCAGGAGAACCGCTTCGAGAAGTCGATCGTCCCGGTCAAGGACATCAACGGCGTGACCCTGCTGGACAAGGACGAGCACATGCGTCCGGGCACCACCGCGGAAAGCCTCGGCAAGCTCAAGCCCGCCTTCCAGGCGCTGGCCGACATGGTCGGTTTCGACGACGTCGTGATGCAGAAGTACCCGAACGTGGAGAAGGTCAACCACGTCCACACCGGTGGCAACAGCTCCGGCATCGTCGACGGCGCCGCCCTGGTGCTCATCGGCTCGGAAGACGCCGGCAAGCGCAACGGTCTCACCCCGCGCGGCCGCATCGTGGCCTACGCCGAGGTCGGCTCTGAGCCGTCGATCATGCTCACCGGTCCCACCCCGGCCACCGAGAAGGTGCTGGAGAAGGCCGGTCTGACCGTCGACGACATCGACCTCTTCGAGCTGAACGAGGCGTTCGCGTCGGTCGTCATGAAGTGGGAGAAGGACCTCAACATCCCCCACGAGAAGGTCAACGTCAACGGCGGCGCCATCGCCCTCGGCCACCCGCTGGGTGCCACCGGCGCGATGATCCTGGGCACCTGCCTGGACGAGCTGGAGCGCACCGGCGGTCGCTACGGCCTGGTGACCCTGTGCATCGGCGGCGGCATGGGTGTCGCGACCATCATCGAGCGCGTCTGAGCGACCTGAGAACGAAGGAAACGACTTAATCTCATGACTGACAACATGATCAAGTGGGAGAAGGACGCCGACGGCGTCGTCATCCTGACGATGGACGACCCCAACCAGGGCGCCAACACCATGAACGACCTCTACCAGTCGTCGATGGCCGCGACCGTCGAGCGCCTGGAAGCCGAGAAGGACGACATCACGGGCGTGGTGCTGACCTCGGCGAAGAAGACCTTCTTCGCCGGCGGCGACCTCAAGGACATGACCGCTGAGCGGACCCAGACCAAGGAAGAGATCGCCACCGCGATCACCGAGCGCACCAACGGCATGAAGGCCGTGCTGCGTCGTCTGGAGACCCTGGGCAAGCCGGTCGTCGCCGCCATCAACGGCGCGGCACTCGGCGGTGGCCTGGAGATCGCGCTGCACTGCCACTACCGCGTCGCAGCCGACGTCAAGGGCAACCAGCTCGGCCTGCCCGAGGTGACCCTCGGTCTGCTCCCCGGCGGCGGCGGCGTGGTCCGCACCGTTCGACTGCTCGGCATGCAGGCCGCACTGCTGAACGTGCTGCTGCAGGGCCCGCGCATGAACCCGACCAAGGCCAAGGAAGTGGGCCTGGTCAACGAGGTCGTCGGCAGTATCGACGAGCTGATCCCGGCCGCTAAGGCATGGATCGCGGCCAACCCCGAGGCGCAGCAGCCGTTCGACGTCAAGGGCTACAAGATCCCCGGCGGCGCACCGAGCAACCCGGCCGTGGCCGCCAACCTGCCGGCCTTCCCGGCGATGCTGCGCAAGCAGATCAAGGGCGCCAACATGCCGGCTCCGCGCGCCATCATGGCCGCAGCCATCGAGGGCGCGTACGTCGACGTCGACACCGCCGACCTCGTCGAGACCCGCTACTTCGTGTCGCTGGTGACCGGTCAGGTCGCGCAGAACATGATCAAGGCGTTCTTCTTCGACCTGCAGCACATCAACGGTGGCGGCTCGCGGCCGGCGGGCTACGACAAGTACACCGCCAAGAAGGTCGGCGTCATCGGCGCCGGCATGATGGGTGCGGCTATCGCCTACGTGTCGGCCAAGGCCGGCATCGAGGTGGTCCTCAAGGACATCGACATCGAGGCTGCCAAGCGCGGCAAGGGCTACTCGGAGAAGCTGGAAGAGAAGGCTCTCAAGCGCGGCAAGACCACGCAGGAGAAGAGCGACGCTCTGCTGGCTCGCATCCACCCGACCGTCGACGCCGCCGACTTCAAGGGCGTCGACCTCGTGATCGAGGCCGCGTTTGAGTCGGTCGAGGTGAAGGCTCAGGTCTTCCAGGAGATCGAGGACATCGTCGAGCCGGATGCCGTGCTCGGCTCCAACACCTCGACCCTGCCGATCACCATCCTCGCCGAGGGCGTCAAGCGCTCCGAGGACTTCATCGGTATCCACTTCTTCAGCCCCGTCGACAAGATGCCGCTGGTGGAGATCATCAAGGGCGAGAAGACCTCCGACGCCGTGCTGGCCAAGGTGATCGACTACACCCTGCAGATCCGCAAGACCCCGATCGTGGTCAACGACAGCCGCGGCTTCTTCACCAGCCGCGTGATCGGCACCTTCGTGAACGAGGCCATCGCGGCCGTCGGCGAAGGCGTCGAGCCGGCGTTCATCGAGCAGGCAGGCAGCCAGGCCGGTTACCCGGCCCCGCCGCTGCAGCTGATGGACGAGCTGACCCTGACCCTGCCGCAGAAGATCCGCAAGGAGACCCAGGCGGCAGCCGAGGCAGCCGGCCAGAAGCCGGCCGAGCACGGCTCGTTCGCCGTGGTCGACTGGATGGTCGACAACGGCCGTACCGGACGCAAGGACGGCAAGGGCTTCTACGACTACGACGAGGCCGGCAAGCGCGGCCTGCTGTGGCCGGGCCAGCGTGAGCACTTCAACTCGGGCAGCAAGGTGATCCCGCTCGAGGACATGAAGGAGCGCATGCTCTTCGCCGAGGCGCTCGAGACCGTGAAGTGCTTCGACGAAGGTGTGCTCACCTCCGTCGAGGACGCCAACATCGGCTCGATCTTCGGTATCGGCTTCCCGGCCTGGACCGGTGGCGTGGTGCAGTACATCAACGGCTACTCCGGCGGCGTCGCCGGCTTCGTCGCTCGCGCCCAGGAACTGGCCGCGGCCTACGGCGACAACTTCCTGCCTCCGGCCTCGCTGGTGGAGAAGGCCGAAGCCGGCGTGAAGGCACTGACCAACGAGAACCTGGTCAAGTAACCTCACCTAGCGGAACACGACGGCCCCGGCCGACTCGCGAGAGTCGGACCGGGGCCGTCGTGCATCTGCTCGCCGGTGGCTGACGCCGACCGGAGTTTTAGGTCCGGAAAGGCCCCGTAGGGGTACCTTTCCGGACATAAAACTCGCGGCAGCGATCAGCGGTTGTCGCGCTTGGCCTGGCGGCGCTTGCCGGTGGACTTGGTGCTCGCTTCGTACTTCATCCGACCCGGGTTGGCGCGGGTCGCGTCGACCCGCGCCTTGCCCTTCGAACCGACCTTGCCCTTACCTTTGCCCTTGCCCTTCGACGGGCCGGTGGATCCGCCCTGCGCGGCCGCCAGACGTTCGGCCTTCAACGCCTCCGCCGTCTCGTGCGCCACCACGGCCAGCTGACGGCTGACCCGGCTGAGCGCTTCCTCGAAGACCTCGGCGCGGCGGGCGCGCTTCACATTCGCCTTCTTGCCCTGCCCGCGCGCGCCCTTCTTGGCGACCTTCGCGGCGCCGGTCCGGCGGTACTGGCCGACGTGCTTGTTCCGTGCGCGGCGCGTCCGCCGATGCAGTTTGAGCAGCTTCTCTTCGGAGAGATCTTCCAGTCGGTCGTCTTCGGTCGCGAGCACGAGCTGGTAGTCGGATTCGCTGAGGATGTTCTTGAGAGACATGTGGCAGTCATCTTCCGGTTGAGTGGTGTACCGCAGTTATACCGCTGGACACGGTGGACTTCCCCGAGATTCGGTCCATCTCAGCGCACTCGACTCCGCACGACACCTCCGAGTAGCGCGGGTGAGGCATCGCCGCGCCGGTAGGGTCGATCGGTATGCGGGCGGGGACTACGGCGGGCGGTCAGGACTGGTCGGTGCGACGGAGGATGCTGGCCTGGCGGCCGACGTGGAATCCGGAAGAAGTGTGGGTGGAGCAGGTTCGGTGGATCGACCAGACTGAGCCGGAGACTGAGCCGGAGTCAGCTCTGGGGGAGGCCGCTGACCCGCCCGCGGAGGCCGACAAGCCCGTGCTGCTGGAGCGGATCCTGGATCTGTGTCACCTGCCTGGTGACATCCTCGCTGTGGTGCTGACGGCGGTGACGGTATTCGTCGGGTACGGGATCTCCGGGATCGCGGCGCTGGTGGCGACGCCGTTCGTCCTGGCTGCGCGGGTGGTCGGTTTCGCTCCGTGGTGCGTGGACGTGCGACTCGACGGGATCCTGGTGGACAAGCGCTATGCGCCGAACGGCGGGGCGGTTGGACGTTTGATCGACACAGCCGCCCAGGACCTGCAGTCCTCCCGGTTCCGGACCGAGTTGCCGAGGGCGCAGCTGCTGGTGGACGGCCCCGACCACGCCCTCGAGCCGGATGATCTGGCGGGCTGACGCCGACCGGAGTTTTATGTCCGGAAAGGCCCGGTAGGGGTGCCTTTGCGGAGATGAAACTCGCGGGGGCGCGTGGGACGGTGGATGCGCGGGCGGATCGGTATTCGATGGCGTGCGCGGCGTTCGCGCGGATGCTGGCCGGACGACAGGCGCCGGTCAGGCGGGGGTCGGTGCCAGCTCGGTGCCGTGGCGGGTCAGCTCGCCGTCGACGAATGAGAAGCCGCCCGCGGGGCCGTTGCACTCGATGCCGTCGGTGACGGCCGTGCACGACAGACCGTCGATGGTGATCCGGCTGTGCACCGGTAGTGTCTGTGCGCCGGGCGGGCCGCCCTCGGTGAGGGTGGCGCGCGTGCCCTCGTCGGTGAGGTGGATCGAGTTCGGCGTGCCGGTGAAGACGTCGTTGCGGACGTCGGGCGTGCCGGACGGGAAGGTCACGCTGCACCAGATGCCGGCGGGCGAGGCCGCGCATTCCCGGCCGGTGCCGAACTTCCAGCGGTAGTAGCCGGCCGATCCGGGAGTCGCGTAGTCGGCCGGCGCCACCTCGGTGACCGCGCCGTCAGTGCTGGTCGATGCGGTGTCCCCGCACCCCGGGATGGTGCTCAGCAGGGTGGGGAAGGAGCCCTCGGTGACCACCTTGTCGCCGTCCCAGCGGTAGCGCAGGGTGGCGGTGCCGGTGGCACCGGCATTGGATTCGCCCTCGAGTGGGAAACGATAGGTGGCCACGACCGTGTCGTCGCCGTCGCGTTCCAGGTTTCGCAGCGGCACGAAGCAGTTCGACGCGGGACCGACGAACTCGCCGTTGTGGAACAGCATGATCAGCTCGGGGGACGACCCGGTCGCCATCGACACCGTGGTGGTGGAGTAGTCAAGGGTGCGGCAGGGTTCGGGCGTGGGACTGCCGTTCGGTTGCCAGGTCATCCCGGCCGGGGCCGGGGTGTCGGCGATCGCTCCGCGGACCGCCGCCGCCATATCCCGATTCGCGTCGCACGCGGCGGTGGTGACCGTCGTGGTGGCCGCGGCCCCGGTGCCGGTGTTCGAATCGCTCCCGGTGGTGCTGCTGCAGCCGACCAGCACGGCCGCGGCCAGCCCGGCGCCCGCCGCGAGTGTGGCGCGTTTCCACGAATCAGTAGTGGACGACATTCGACTCCCCCTCGTTCCGTCTCTGCCTGTCGACAGTAGGGAAGTGACGTGGGACAAGCGATTCAGGCACGCCGGGCGGCGAGGATCGCGCCGTGGTCGCGGTCGGGGCGGCCCGAGCGCGTTTCGGTGTGGTCCACCCGGAAACCGGCGGTCTCGAGCACCGACACCAGGAGATCGACCGGCCATCGGTAGGCGGGCTGCACCGCGTGCGCGAATCTGTCCTGCCGGGTGCCGGTGAAGAAGCCGAGGGCCAGTCGGCCGTCCGGACGCAGGCACCGGGCGAACTCGGCGAGTGCGGCGCCGATCTGCTCCGGCGGGGTGTGGATCAGCGAGTACCACGCGAGGATGCCGCCGAGGGTGCGGTCGGCGACCGGCAGCTGCTCGGCGCGGCCGACATCGAAACGACAGTGCGGGTAGTCGGCGCGGGCACGATCGATGAACTCCGGGACGGGGTCGATGCCCGCGATGTCGGCGCCGGCTGCGGTCAGGTATTCGGTCCACTGGCCGGGACCGCAGCCGACGTCGAGGATCGGTCCGTTGACGGTCGCCGCCCACTGCTGGAGCAGGGCGCGATCGGCGGGGTCGGTGTGCTCGATCCGTCCGACGGCGGCGATGTACTCGTCGGCCCGCGCCGCATAGGGGCTCGGTGGGGTGGGCATGGCACCCAGTGTGGCTGGTGCGGGCCCGAGTGCGCGGAGTCCGTCGACGGGCGCGTCTCCTCCCGCAGGTTCGACGGGCGCGTCTCCTCCCGCAGGTTCACTGTCATATACGCGGCCTCCGTGGTCATAGTGACCACGGAGGTGCCGTATATGACAGTGACGGTCGAGCGGGGTCAGCGGGCGGGCGCGGTGTGGTCGAGCCAGCGGAGGAGGGAGTAGAGGAAGCGGGTGGAGCCCGGCATGAAGTTGTTGCCGTGGTGGAAGGTCGGGTCCAGCGTGGTCGCGATGATCCGACCCGGTGTGCTCACGGTGTCCTCGTAGAGCAGCATGCCCGCGTCGTGCGGTGCGCCGTTCTCGTCGGGCTCCTCGGACACCACCAGCGGCACCACGTCGGCGTCGGTGTGCAGCAGACCGTGGTGGTGCCAGATCACCGCCTTGCTCGACAGGAACTCCCACGCGTCGTGCTCGGGGGTGCGGGTCCGGATCAGCGGATCCTCGCCCTCGATCCACCACCAGAAGTTGGTGGGGCGGGGCGTCCACGAGACGCCGGGCAGCCAGGTGTGCGCGGCGTTCTCGCCGAGCACCACCAGTGTGCCGCCGCGTTCGGCCACCGCCAGGAACTCGGCGGCGTTGCGGCGCAACAACTCCGGGTGCTGGCGGTCGGCGACGATCACCGTGTCGTAGTCGGCGAGGCCGCCGGCCGTGAGGTCGCCGAGATAGACGAACTCGGTCTGATGGGTGATCACCGCCGGATCGGCGAGGGTCTGCAGGTGAAAGTGCGCGCCGCCGTGGACCAGGGCGAGGCGTCGCCGCGAACGGGCGGCGCGGTCGGTCCGGCGGAAGGGTTCGGCGACGTTGACGTCGGGCGCGGTGGTGTCGGTGGTGGTCATGCGAGGGTCTCCTGTCCGGACAGCCACTGCAGCAGCTGCGGGAAGATGCGGGCCGAGGTGTTGGGGTCGTTGCGGTACACACCGAGGTCGATGCCGCCGTGCACCAGGACTTCGCCGGCGCCGAGGCGATAGACGTAGTCCACGGGCAGGCCGTGCCGGCCGACGCGGTGGATCACCGTGGCGCCGTCGGGCAGTTTTTCGCTGTAGCCGCGGGCGTAGAAGCCGGACACGCCGCGGCGGAAGGAGAGATCGGCGGGGTCGACGCCGGCCCACACCGGATGCGGTGCACCGGCGGTGATCGCCAGGTCCTTCGGACCGGAGTACTGCAGGCGGCGCCACCGCCCGAGGCCGGGGAGGAAGTCGGTCATCGCGTGCCCCATCAGCGCCACCCGGCCGCCGCCGGTGACGAAGTCGGTGAGCAGATCGCGGCGTCGTTCCAAGAAGATCTGGTCGCAGCCGCTGTTGACGATCAGGCCGCGGAGGGTCCTTGTGTCCAGCTGCGGCAGGTCGTACAGATCGACCTCGGCGAAGTCGGTCACCGGGCCGGGCATGCCCAAGCCGGTACCCATCGTGAGGTGCGCGACGGGATGCAGTAGTTCGGGGGTGGTCATGAGCCAACTTCCTGGAGGCGGGCCGACGGTGCGTCGGCGGTGTCGTAACGGGTGAACAAGACGGTGCGGGGGCGGCCGCGGTCGTCGACTTCGGCGCGGACCACGTCGATCCCGTAGAGGTCGCTGAGGACGTCGTCGGCGATCAGCTCGTCGACCGGGCCCTGACGGATCCGTTCCGGCGCGGTCAGCACGATCGCCGTGCCACCGAGGTGCAGGACGTGCTCGGGATGGTGCGTGGTGAGCAGGACGCCCATGCCGTCGGCGGCCAGTGCCCGCAGCAGTTCCAGTACCCGCGCCTGATTGCGCAGGTCGAGCGCGGAGACCGGTTCGTCGAGGATCAGGTAGTCGCACTCGCCGACCAGGGCCCGCGCGATCAGCACCAGCTGGCGTTGGCCGCCGGAGAGCTCGGCGAAACTGCGGTCGGCGAGATCGTCGATCCCGACGCGTTCGAGCACCGCGCGCGTGTGGGCGCGGTCGACGCGGCCGGGGGCGGCGAACGCGGACACCTTCTTGGCGCGTCCCATCAGGACCATGTCGAAGACGGTGTAGGCGAAGGTCGATGCCGCGGCCTGCGGCACGTAGCCGATCTCGCCGGTGCGGACCACCGTGCCCTCGGTGAGCGGATTGAGTCCGGACAGGCAGCGCAGCAACGTCGTCTTGCCCTGCCCGTTGGGGCCGAGGATGGACGTGATGCCGCCGTCGAGGGACAGGTTCGCGTGGCGGAAGATCCAGTCGCGGTGCGGGTAGTGGAATCCGGCGTCGATCAGTTCAAGCATCGAGGAAGGCCTGTCGTCGGGAACGGTGGAGCAGCAGCACGAACACCGGTGCGCCGATGATGGCGGTGAGGATCCCGATCGGGATCTCGCCCGGGCTCACCGTGCGCGAGAGCGTGTCGATCAGCGTCAGGTACGCGGCGCCGAGGACAAACGTGGTGGGCATGGAGATGCGGTGGTCGGGTCCCACCCAGAGTCGTGCGAGATGCGGAATCACCAGTCCGACCCAGCCGATCACGCCGGCCACCGCCACCGCGCCCGCCGTCATCAGGGCGACCATCGTCAGGAGCACGGTGCGCAGCCGCCCGGGGTTGATTCCCAGCATCGCGGCATCGTCGTCGCCCATGGACAGGACGTTCACGCGCCACCGCAGCCCGAGGATGAGGGCACTGCCGAGCAGGATCGGCACCGCGGCGATCAGCACCTTGCCCATGTCGGCGGTGGCCAGCGACCCCATCAGCCAGAAGACGATGGACGGCAGGGTGGTGTACGGGTCGGCGACGTAGGTGGCGAAGGACACCAGTGCCGAGAAGAACGCGCTGGTCACCACGCCGCCGAGCACGATCATCAGGATCGACGATCCGGACCGGCCGCGGCCGATCAACAGCACCATGCCGAGCGCCACCAGACCGAACAGGAAGGCGCCGCCGACCACGTACGCCGAGCCCGCGCCGACCATCATCGCGAGGACGCCGCCGAACGACGCGCCCGACGAGACGCCGAGCACCTGCGGGCTCACCAGGGGGTTCCGGAACGCCGCCTGCAGCGCGGAACCGCCGAGGGCGAGGCCGCCGCCGACGAGCATGGCCAACAGGGCGCGGGGCAGGCGGACGCCGAGCACCACGTTCGCCTCGTTGTCGGTCCAGGTCTGCGCCAGCGGGATCACTTCATTGAGCAGGATCCGGGCGGTCTCGTTCGGCGGCACGGTGTACCGGCCCACCGACAGCGAGAGCAGGACGACCGCGACGGTGATCGCCGCGAGTGCCGTCGGAACCAGGAATCGTCGTACGCCGGCTGCGGGGCCCGCGCTGTCGGCGCGGACCGCCTCAGGCGCGGAAGAGACGGTCATAGTCGCTGCTCACCGAGTTCGCCGGCAGGTGCAGAACGCGGTCGACGTCGGCCGCGGTGACATCGTAGGCGTAGAGGTGCCGGTAGGTCTCGGCGATCCGGGCGCGCAGGTCGTGGCGCTCGTCGGGGAAGAAGACCGAGTTGACCCACAGCCACATCAGGTTCGATTCGTTGCACGGCGGGTCCCAGGAGAAGCCGCCGAGCGGGGCCTTGTAGACCCGCTTGTTCTTGACCGCGGACAGTGCCGCCCAGGTCGGGTCGCGGTAGACGTCCTCGGGTGCGGTCGGTTCGAAATTGCCCAGGATCACCACTTCGGGATCCCAGGTGAGGACCTGTTCGCGGGTCACCGCCAGGCTCGAGCCGCTGCCCGCGCCCGCGGCCACGTTGCGTCCGCCGGCGAGGCGGATCCAGAAGTCCATGTAGCTGTTGTCGGCGCCGACCTTGATCTCCGGCGCGTTGTACAGGTACATCGCGCGGGGCGCGCGGGCGGCGTGCGCGCGGGCGGACTTCTCGACGACGGCCCGGTCGGCGGCCATGGTGGCGAGCAGATCGTCGGCCTCGGGCTTCTTGCCCAGCAGGTCGCCGAAGATCGTGATCCACGCCTCCAGGTCCTCCTGGGTGCCGTACTTGAGCAGCAGCACCTTGAGGCCGGCGTTGCGCAGCGGTGCGACGATGTCGTCGCCCTTGTCGCCCCACTGGATCACCACGTCGGGATTCTGCGCGAGGATGTGCTCGACGTTGGGGACGAAGTCGTTCCCGGCGACCACCGGTGTCTGCAGGAACTGCGGGAACATCGTGCCGAGCATGCCCGCCGACGCGAGGGAGATCGCGACCTTGTTGGCCCCGACATTGCGGGCGGTGGACTGATCGGCGCCGATGATCATCGACGGCACCGGGATGATCACGCTGACGATCCGGCCCACCGGAGTGTCGAAGGTGATCGTGTTGTCGTACTGGTCGACGACGGTGATCGGGCCTTCGCCGCCCGCGGTCCCGTCGGTCACCACCTCGCGGCTGGAGCAGGCGCTGGTGGCGCCGAGTGCGCCGAGGGCGAGGGCGGCGATGCCGACCGAGCGCAGCAGCTGGCGGCGGTTCAGGGCGGGACTGTCGGGGATGGGCATGCACGCTCCACGGTTCGAAGTTTGGTTAGGCAATGCTAACCATAGCTATGCTGGTTCGACACTGGGTGGGCGGTGTGGTGCTTGGGGCGTCAGCAGAGTGGGGCCTGGATGATGGACGGCGTGTGAGCTTGGTCGCGCGGCAACAGAGCGCGGTTGGAGTAACGTCGAAGTCACGCGGCTGTCGCCGACGACCGTGGCCGCCGAGCGCTTCGCGCCCGGCGGCGCTTCGATGAAAGCGCTGATAGGAGACTCGAATGCAGCTGCAGGATCAGGTCGTCGTCGTCACGGGCGGAGCCGCGGGAATCGGCGGTGCCGTGTCCCGGGTGCTGGTGCGGCGCGGGGCCAAGGTCGTCGCGGTGGATGTCAATGCCGAGGCCGGGGCGGCGCTGGAGAACGACTGCGGGGACGACGTCGTCTTCCTCAAGGGCGACGTCGGACTGCCGGAGACCGCCGAGGCCGCAGTTGCGCTGGCTGTGGAACGTTTCGGAAAGCTCACCGGCCTGGTGAACAACGCGCACGCATCCCGCCAGGCACCCTTCGTCGACCTCACGCAGGAGATGTGGGACCTGTCGTTCGACACCGGCTTCAACGCGACTCGACATTTCATGCTCGCCGCCTACCCTGAGCTCAAAGCGGCCGGCGGCGGTGCGATCGTCAACTTCGGATCCGGCGCGGCGATCGTCGGCCAGCCGACGCAGGCCGCGTATGCGGCGGCGAAGGAAGCGATCCGCGGCCTCACCCGCGTGGTGGCCAACGAGTGGGCCGGCGACAACATCCGCGTGAACCTCGTGTCGCCGATGGCGCTCACCGAGGGCGTCGTCGCCTGGAGCAAGGCGTTCCCGGATCTCTACGAGGCGTCGCGGGAGAAGGTGCCGATGGGCCGGTTCGGCGATCCGGAAGGCGACGTCGCGCCGATCGTCGCGTTCCTGCTGTCCGACGACTCGGTCTACATGACCGGCCAGACGCTGATGGCCGACGGCGGCGCGAACAAGATCTACTGATCACCGCGGGCGGCGTTCGTCCGGCGGAGGCCGGCTGAGGTGTCGACGGGGCTGCGGCCCGGGTCGTCGAGCACTGGGGTGAGCCGCGGACGTTTCGGCGTTCGGCCGTCGCCCAGGGAGCGGCCGCGCATGCGGCGGATCATCCACGGCGTCAGATACTGCACGGCCCACCGGGTGTCGCGGGCGTGTCGGTACAGGCGTCGCGGTTCGGCGAGCACCTCGAGTGGCGCGGCCCAGTCGGCGGAGCTGTGTTCCAGGCCGAGCGCGAACGCGGCGCCGTCGGCGAAGCGCTCGTGGCCGAGCGGCGAGGCGTGCAGCCGGTCCGGTGCCCAGGCACGTAGATCGGTGAGGACCGGCGCGGAGTACAGGTCGACGAGAACGAAGCCGTACTCGTCGGCGAACTCACGCATCATCGCGTTCAGTGCCAGCAGCTTGCCCTCGAACCGTCGACCCATCGGGATGGTGCGGGTCACGTCCGGATAGGTGGAGATCACCACGGTGGCGCCGGTGGCGTGCAGGACGCGGTAGACGGCGTCGAGGTCGCCGTGGACCGCTGCCATGTCGGAACTGCCGATCACGTCGTTCATGCCCAGCGGCGCGGTGATCAGGTCCGGATCCATGGACAGGGCGGGCGCGAGCTGTTCCTCCCTGGCCTGCCGGGTGGTCTTCCCGCGGACGGCGAGATTGGCGTACTGCAAGTCCGGGTTGGACAGCGCGAGACGGTCGGCGAGGCGGTCGGCCCATCCGCGGTACTCGTAGCGCGGATCCGGATCCCCCATGCCTTCGGTCTGGCTGTCGCCCAGCGCGACGAATCGAGAGAACTGCACGTCATTGATCGTAGGCGGCGTGGCACCGCGTGCTCGAAACACCGCGCAGATTTACAAATTGCCACAGATGTATAGACATAGGACGGAAATGGGCCTACTGTCTAATTCACACGCCGACGGACGACGTGAAGGAGACATGACATGGCACAACCGACGATCGACGCCACGGGCGAACCGGTGGCGCAGTGGCGCGACAAGAAGCGCTACCTCTGGCTGCTGGGACTGATCCCGCCGACGGCGCTCTTCGTGGCCACCGGCTTCGTCGCCCTCATGAACTGGGCCGGCCGCGAACTGGACTGGGGCTGGCTGAACGCCGTCTCGCCGGTGTGGTGGTGGACCGGGCCGATCCTGGTGTACCTGTTGTTGCCGCTGCTCGACATCTTCTTCGGGCCGGACGGGCAGAACCCGCCCGAGGAGCTCATCGAACAGCTCGAGAACGACAAGTACTACCGGTACTGCACCTACGTGTACATCCCGTTCCAGTTCGCGAGCCTGATCTTCGCCAGCTACCTCTGGACCGCCGATAACCTGACCTGGCTCGGCATCGAGTCGGGAGGCCTGGGTCTGGCGTCCAAGATCGGTCTGGCCTTCACGGTCGGCGCGATGGGCGGTATCGGCATCAACACCGCGCACGAGCTCGGCCACAAGAAGGTCACCATGGAGCGGTGGCTGTCCAAGGTCACGCTGGCGCAGACCTTCTACGGGCACTTCTACATCGAGCACAACCGCGGCCATCACGTGCGCGTCGCGACGCCGGAGGATCCGGCCAGCTCGCGCTACGGCGAGGGCTTCTGGACGTTCCTGCCGCGCAGTGTGTGGGGCTCGCTGCGGTCCGCGTGGGAGCTGGAGGCGAACCGGATGAAGCGCCTCGAGCGACCGGTGCTGCACCACACCAACGACGTCCTGAACGCCTGGGCGATGTCGGTGGTCCTGTGGGGCGCGCTCGCGCTGATCTTCGGCTGGCAGGTGCTGCCGTTCCTGCTGCTGCAGGCCGTCTACGGCTTCTCGCTGCTGGAGACCGTCAACTACCTCGAGCACTACGGCCTGCTGCGGCAGAAGAACGCCCGCGGCCGGTACGAGCGCTGCACCCCGCAGCACAGCTGGAACTCCGACCACATCGCGACCAACATCTTCCTGTACCACCTGCAGCGACACAGTGATCACCACGCGAATCCGACGCGTCGCTATCAGACGCTGCGGAGCTTCGAGGAGTCGCCGAACCTGCCCAGCGGCTACGCCAGCATGATCGGCATCGCCTACTTCCCGCCGCTGTGGCGCAAGGTGATGGACAAGCGGGTGCTGGCGCATTACGACGGCGACCTGAGTCGCGCGAATCTGCAGCCGAGCAAGGCCGCCAAACTGCTCGCCGCCCACGAGGCCGCCGCGGTGGCCGTGCTGGAGCGCCCCGCCGCCGACAGCGCGTCGACCGTGCAGAACCTGTCGGCCGATGCCTACCGCTGCGGCAACTGCGAGTACGTCTACCGCATCGCCGACGGTGCGCCGCGGGAGGGCTTCGCGCCCGGCACCGCCTGGCACGACGTTCCCGACGACTGGGCCTGCCCGGACTGCGGTGTCCGCGACAAGGTCGACTTCCTTCCGATCGGAGTATGACCATGAACGACTACCGACTGTTCCGCTGCCTGCAGTGCGGCTTCGAGTACGACGAAGCCGAAGGCTGGCCCGAGGACGGCATCGAACCCGGCACGCGCTGGGACGAGATCCCCGACGACTGGAGCTGCCCGGACTGCGGCGCCGCCAAGGCCGACTTCGAGATGGTCGAGGTCGCGCGTCCGTGACCGGCGTGGTGATCGTCGGCTCCGGTGTGGCCGGGGCAACCGCGGCGCAGACGTTGCGCGCCGAGGGCTGCACCGGGCCCGTGACCGTCGTCGGCGCCGAGGCCGGGCACCCGTACCGGCGCACCGCGCTGAGCAAGGATCTGCTCGCCGCCGACCTGAGCGTCGAACGCATCCGACTGCAGAAGCCGGAGTTCTGGGCCGACCGCGACATCACCTTCGTCAGCGGCGTGGCCGTGACCGACGTCGACCCGGACGCCCGCACGGTGACGCTCAGCGACGGCCGCGCCCTGGGATACCGCGCGCTGATCCTCGCGACCGGCGGACGTCCGATCCGCCCCGCGTGGCTGCACGACGAGGTGCCGTCCCTGCGCACCGTCGCCGACGCGGAACGCATCCGCGCGACGATCACCGACCGCGGCGGACTGGTGGTGATCGGTGGCGGCCTCATCGGCCTGGAGCTGGCCGCCTCGACGACTGCGGCGGGTCTGCCCGTCACGGTGCTCGAAGCCGGCGAGAAGGTGCTGAGTCGCGTGGTGCCCCCGGCGGTGGCCGACTACCTGGCCGACCTGCACCGGGATCGCGGAGTGCAGGTGCGCTGCGGCGCACGCGTGATCACGGCGGACCCGTCCGGGGCCGACCTGGACGACGGCACCCGGGTGACCGGCGCGGTGGTCGCCGCGCTCGGCATGGTGCCGAACGTGGCGGCGGCGCAGAGCGCCGGCGTGCTCGTTGAGCCCGGCGGCATCGTGGTGGACTCATGCCTGCGGACCAGCGTGGACGGCATCTATGCGGCCGGCGACGTCGCGACCGGCGGCGCGGCCGATGGCGAGCACTGGTTCGGTGCGATGGATCAGGGGGCGGCGGTGGCGCGCAGCGTCGTCGCCGATCTCGACGGCCGCCCGGCGCCGGTCTACGCCGAAGTGCCCCGCGCGTGGACCATGCAATACGGCGTCAACATCCAGATGGTCGGCGCACCGACGGCCGACGGCGCGGTGGCCATCGACGGCGACCTGGCCGACGGTTCGGCGACGATCACCGTCACCGGACCCGACGGCCTGCTGGGTGCGGTCACGGTGGGCCGGGCCGCGGCGGCCCGCGAACTGCGAGCACGGCTCGCCGCGGGGCTAGGCTCGACCGTGTGAGCGCACCCGGTCCGACCTATGCCCAAGCGAGCAAGGCGCTGCTGCGCAAATCGCTGCTCGACGGCCTGCGCGACCTGCTCACCGGGCGCGACTGGTCCAAGGTGACGATGGCGGCCGTCGCGCGGCACGCGGGGGTCAGCAGGCAGACCGTCTACAACGAGTTCGGCTCCCGCAACGGGCTCGCTCAGGCCTACGCCCTGCGCCTGGTGGCCGACTACACCGGGGAGATCGAGTGCTCCGTGATCGAGGCGCCCGACGATCTCGACGGCGCGCTGACCGCGGGTTTCGCTCGCTTCTTCGAGGGTGCGGCCGCCGATCCGATGATCGCTTCGCTGCTGTCCGGTGAGGCCAATCCGGATCTGCACCGGCTGATCACCACCGACGCGGCGCCGCTGATCGCGGCCACCAAGGAGCGGCTGACGCAGATCGTCACCGAGTCATGGATCGCCCTGCCGTCGGAGAAGGCGGACCGGATCGCCGGCGCGGTGGCGCGGATGGCGTTGAGCTACGTGGCGATGCCGCCGGAGGTCCCGATCCCCGAGGTGGCGGCGAATCTGGCGGCCCTGTTCGCCCCCGCGATCCGCGAGGCTCAGCGCGGCTGACGCGTCACCGAGTGCGGAGTGCGGCCATCACCTTCGCGTCCTCGTCGCCGAAGGTGTCCTCCAACACAGCGGGCGTGTAGTCCAGGTCGATCTCGGCCACCGGCCGCCCGCGAGCGGACTCGATGGCGCCGAGGCGACGTTGCGCGCGGTCGGCGGCGTAGGCGACGAACTCGTCGTTGTCGATGCCGAACGGCGGCACCTCGAACTGGTCGTTGACCCAGCTGATCATGCCGAGGGCCATCGGTAGGAGTTCGCCCATGCGCTCGCCCGCGACCTCCCACAGGGAGTCGTCGGCCGCGATGTGCCGGCGGCAGGTGAAGGTGCCCCACGCCATGTGGCGTCGTTCGTCGTCGGCGATGTGTCCGATCAGCTGCTGCATGCCGGGCAGGATGCCGTTCTCGGCGCACACCTTGTTCCACGCGTAATAGCCGGTGAGCGCGAGGCTGCCCTCGATCACGTGGTTGTAGGTGACGCTGGCCCGGACCTGATTCAGCGGCGAGGGATCGGACTGCAGGATGCGCAGCGACTGCGGCAGCTCCCGGTAGAAGAGCTGTCGGTAGTACGGGTTCTCGGCGACGTAGGCGTGCAGGTCGTCGGTGAGGCCGACGGCGTCCATCCACAGCCGGAAGCCCTGGGCGTGCTTGGCTTCCTCGAGGCAGAACTGGGACAGGTACATCTCGTCGCCGAACCGGTTCTCGGCGGCCATCGCGGCCATGAACGGCTGGATGTCCTGGGTGACGGCCTCCTCTCCGGCGACGAACTGGGCCACCAGGTAGGTGGCGCTGCGGCGCTGCTCGTCGGTGAGACCGGCCCAGTCGGCGGCATCCTGCGAGAAGTCGATGGCCGCCGGATCCCAGGTCTTGCCGTTGCCCTTGGTGAACAGGCGCAGCGGGAACGCGTCCCAGTGCAAGCCGCCCGCGCTCAGCGAAGCGAAACCGACCCGACCCTCAGGTGTGTCTGCCGTCACAGTCATGCTGCGACGGTATCAACGTCGAGCGGTCGCCGCGGCCGTTGCGCCGGTTGCGACGGCGGTCATCGCCAGGACCGACGGCCAGGCGCCGATCTTCTTGGCCAGCGGATGGGAGGCGCCGAAGGCGCCGAGGTAGACGGCGGTCAGGCCTGCGGTCACGGCCGGGCCCTGCGCCAGCCAGCTGCGGCCGGCATAGAGGCCGGCGGCGCCGAGCGCCACCCCGCCGAGCGGGCGGATGCCGGAGAAGCGGGCGACGGAGTAACCGCCGATCAGGCCGGCGGCGACAGCGGGGACAGAAGGATCGATACGCATGGTCCCCACGCTACCTACTAGAACACGTTCTACTATGGGGGGCGTGGACCTGACTTATGAGAACACCCAGCGCGAACTCGCCACCGACAAGGGCGTCATCCGTTACCACGAGGCAGGTGCCGAGCACGACGACGTGCTGCTGCTCCTGCACGGCAGCGGCCCCGGCGTCACCGGATGGCGGAACTACCGCGGCAACCTCGCCTTCTTCGCCCAGACGCACCACGTCTACATCATCGAGTTCCCGGGCTTCGGCGTCTCCGACCCGATCGAGGGCCACCCGGTGCTCACCGCGGGCAAGTCGGTGATCCGCTTCATGGACGCCCTCGGCATCGAGAAGGCCGACGTGATCGGCAACTCGATGGGCGGCGTGGTCGGCATCAACCTGGCCATCAAGTTCCCCGAGCGCATCACCCGCCTGGTCACCATCGGCGGCGTGGGCCCCAACCTGTTCTCGTCGAGCCCGAGCGAGGGCCTGCGCCTGCTGCAGGAGTTCACCGACGCGCCCGATCGCGAGAAGCTCATCCGCTGGCTCAACGGCATGGTCTACGACCCCGCGCTGGTCACCGAGGAGCTCATCGAGCAGCGCTGGTCGGCGGCCATCGATCCGGAGGCGCTCAAGACCGCCGCGATGATGTACGGCTCGGCCGCGTTCGAGATGCAGCAGAAGTTCATGGCCGACTCCGACGTCCCGCCGTACTGGGCGATGATGCACAAGGTCAAGTGCCCCACCCTGTTGACCTGGGGCCGCGACGACCGGGTGAGCCCGCCGGACATGGCACTGGTGCCCATGCGCCTGATCCCGAATGCCGAACTGAACATCTTCCCGAAGTGCGGTCACTGGGTGATGATCGAGGCCAAGGAGGCCTTCGAGGGCTCGGTCGCCGCGTTCCTCGCCCGCTGACGCACGCCTGCTCCGCCCCGTCGTCGACCACCCCTCAGTTCCGTGTCGCGACCCTGATCCCGGGTCGCCGTCCGAGCCCGGACGGCGACCCGGGGAAGGGGTCGCGACACGCGGGAGGGTGGGCGACGGGGTGGGTGCGCCGGGGTCAGTCGGTGCTGACGTCCTTGACGCGCTGGCTGACCAGCAGCGTCAGGAAGCGCACGCCCAGGCCGAGCAGGATCAGCGACGACGCCATCTGCACCGAGACCGCGATGCGGGCGGGCTGGCTCGCGGCGGCGATGTCGCCGAAGCCGGTGGTGGTGAACACGGTGAGGCAGAAGTACAGCGCGTCCACGCGGGTCAGCGACTCGGTGAAGCTGCCGTGGTCGTAGTCGGAGAACAGGAAGTACACCGTGGAGAACGAGACCACGTAGAAGCCGACCAGCGCGGTGAACAACTCCAGGGAGACCAGCACCGGGCGTCGAGTGTGCCGGAACTGCCAGATCTCCCACGCGCAGAACCCCGCCAGCATCAAGCCGCCGATGATCAGCCCGACCACGTTCCAGCGGCTGTCGTGGCTGATCGGCAGCAGGAAGTAGCCGACAAGCAGCACCGCGGCGGCGAACAGCGGGCGCAGGATGGCCGCCGCGATCCAGCGGCCGCTGTTGATGTCGATGGAGGCCTGGATGTCGGGGTCGTGCCTCACGACTGCCCCGAACCCGCCGGTTCCGAACGTGCCGGTTCCGAACGCGAGAGGGCGCTGGGCCACCAGATCCGACGTCCGACGTCGAGCGTCACCGCCGGCACCAGCAGCGAGCGCACCACCAGCGTGTCGATCAGCACGCCCACGGCCACCAGGAACGCGATCTGCGCCAGGAACAGCAGCGGGATCACCGCGAGCGCGGAGAAGGTCGCCGCCAGCACGATGCCCGCGGCGCTGATCACACCGCCGGTGCTGGTCAGCGCGATCAGCATGCCCCGGTGCGTCCCGTGCACCTGCGACTCCTCGCGGGCGCGGGTCATCAGGAAGATGTTGTAGTCCACGCCGAGCGCCACCAGGAAGACGAACGCGAACAGCGGCACGGTGGGGTCGGCGCCCGGGAACCCGAACGGGCCGTTGAACATCAGCGCGGCGATGCCGAGCGTGGTGCCGAACGACAGCACCGTGGTGACCAGCAGCAACAACGGTGCCGCCAGCGACCGCAGCAGCAGCACCAGGATCGCGAGCACCACGATCAACACCACCGGGATGATCAGGTTCCGGTCGCGCGCGGCGGTGAGCCGCGTGTCCAATTCCACCGCGGTGGCGCCGCCGACACGTGCGCCGTCGAGCCTGCTCAGCTCGGCGCGCAGCAGTGCGACCGTGTCCTGGGCGGCCAGCGAGTCGGGGTCGTCGTCCAGCGTCACCTGCACCGCGACCCGGCCGTCGCGCACCATCGGCGCACCGTTCTCGGTGAGCACGGCGGCACCGGCCACGCCTGGGGTGTCCGCGGCGACCTCGGTGGCGGCGTCGCCGGAGACCTGCGGGACGACGATCCAGGTGGGCGTGCCCGAACCGGCGTCGAAGTGCTCGGCGTGGACCGCCGCACCCTGCACCGACTCGGTCTCGTTGAGGAAGAAGTCGGTGGTGGCAACGCCGTCGGACCGGAACATCGGGGCGAACGCCGCGCCGACCAGCAGCACCAGCAGCGTCACCGCCCACACCTTGCGCGGGGCGGCGGCCACGAAGTCCGCCACCCGCTGCCAGATCCGGTGGGAGCTGCCCGGGTCGTCGGACGGCTGCGGCCGCCGCGGCCAGAAGGCCGTCCGGCCGAACAGGGCCAGCACCGCGGGCAGGAAGGTGACCGACGCCAGGAACGACGCCGCGACGCCGAGCGCCGCGATCGGACCGAGGCTGCGGTTGGAGTTCAGGTCGCTCAGCAGCAGGCACAGCACGCCGGCGATCACCGTGCCGGCCGACGCGGCGATCGGCGGCAGCGTGGCCCGCCAGGCCGTCAGCAGCGCGCCCCGTGCGTCGGGCTGATCGGCGAGCGTCTCGCGGTAGCGCGCCACCAGCAGCAGCGCGTAGTCGGTGGCCGCGCCGAAGACGAGGATGAACAGGATGCCCTGGCTCTGGCCGTTGAGTTCGAGGACGCCGGCGTCGGCGAGCCAATAGACCAGGCCGGACGCCAAGGCGAGAGCGAGGATCGCCGAGATCAGCACCACGATCGGCAGGATCGGCGAGCGGTAGACGACGATCAGGATCAGCAGCACCAGCGTCCCGGCCACCAGCAGCAGCAGACCGTCGATCCCGGCGAACGCACCGGACAGGTCGGCGGCCTGGGCGGCGGGACCGGTCACCGCCACGGTCAACCCGGGCGGCGGCGCGTCGAGCGCCTTCCGCAGCTCGGCGACCGGTTCCTTCGGCTTGCCGTCGGTGGCGATCGGCACGAACTGCTGGGCGGCCAGGCCGTCGGCCGACGGCAGCACCGGCGAGAAGTCCGGACCGAAACCGGCGGTGCCGGCCAGCGGCGCGGTGGCGTCGGCGAGGTACCGGCTGTCGGCCGGAGTCAGGCCGCCGTCCCGCTCGGCGACGACGATCGCCGGGAAGTAGCCGGTGTCGGTGAACGCCGGCAGTTCCTCCGACACCACCGTCGACTCCGCGGAGGCCGGCAGGAAGGCGCTGGCCTCGGTGGTGGTCACCTGGCTGAGCTTGCCCGCCAGGGGACCGGTGGCCCCGCCGACGCCCAGCCAGACGAGGACGGCCAGGGCCGGCAGCAGCCAGCGGGCGACGGAACGCGCGTTCACCAGATGCGGACGCGGTCGGCGGGGGCCAGGTACAGGTCGGCGTCGTCGGGTACATCGAACGCCGCGTAGAAGGCGTCGAGGTTGCGGACCACGCCGTTGCACCGGAACTCGGGCGGCGAATGCGGGTCGATCGAGAGGCGGCGGATCGCCTCCTCGTCGCGAGTCTTGGTGCGCCAGATCTGGGCCCAGCTGAAGAAGACGCGCTGCTCACCGGTCAGGCCGTCGATCACCGGCGGGGTGGCCCCGGACTTCTCGTTCGCGATCCGATAGGCCACCAACGCGATGGACAGGCCGCCGAGGTCGCCGATGTTCTCGCCGAGCGTGAACTCGCCGTTGACCCTGTGCTCCGGGTCGAGACCGACCGGGGTGTACTCGGCGTACTGGGCCGCGAGCGCGGTGGTGCGCTTGCCGAACTCGGTGCGGTCGGTGTCAGTCCACCAGTCGACGAGGTTGCCGTCGCCGTCGTACTTGGCGCCCTGATCGTCGAAGCCGTGGCCGATCTCGTGGCCGATCACCGCCCCGATGCCGCCGTAGTTGGCGGCGTCGTCGGCGTCGGCGTCGAAGAACGGCGGCTGCAGGATCGCGGCCGGGAAGACGATCTCATTCATGCCCGGGTTGTAGTAGGCGTTCACCGTCTGCGGCGTCATGAACCACTCGTCGCGATCCACCGGACGACCGATCTTGCTCAGCTCGCGGTGGTTCTCGAACTCGGCCGCACGCCGGACGTTGCCGATCAGATCGGCGCGGTCGGCGGTCAGCGCGCTGTAGTCGCGGGTGGTGGCCGGGTAGCCGATCTTCGGGGTGAACCGGTCGAGCTTGGCCAGCGCCCGCTCTCGGGTGGCCGGCGTCATCCACTCGAGGTCGGTGATGTTGCGGCGGTACGCCTCGATGAGGTTGTCGATGAGTTCGTCCATCCGGGCCTTGGCGGCCGGCGGGAAGTGCTTGTCGACGTACAGCTCGCCGACGGCGAAACCGATGGCGTCCTCGACGAAGCCCACGCCGCGCTTCCAGCGGTCCCGGTTGGCGGGGGTGCCGGTGAGAACCCGGCCGTAGAAGTCGAAGTTCTCGTCGACGAAGGCCGCCGACAGGTAGGGCGCCGCGGCGCGCAGCAGCCGCCAGCGCAGCCAGGTCTTCCACTGCTCCAGCGGACGGGCGGCGACCAGCTCGGCGGCTGCGGTGACGAACGACGGCTGGCCCAGGTTCACCTCGGCGAAGGTCGCCGCGTCCGGGGCGCCGAGCGCCGCGATCCAGGTGTCGACGTCGAATCCGGTTGCCGCGGAAGCGAATTCGTCGCGGGTGTGCAGGTTGTAGGTGGCGTCCGCATCGCGGCGACGGACCACGTCCCAGTGGTGCGCGGCGAGCGCAGTCTCCAGCTCGAGGATCGTCGCGGCGGCCGCGGCGGGGTCGGGCAGGCCGGCCAGGGCGAACATCCGCTCGGCGTGCGCCACGTACGACTCCCGGGTCGCGGCGTGCTTGTCCTCGCGGTAGTAGGCCTCGTCGGGCAGGCCGAGGCCGCTCTGCACGAGGTGCACCAGGTAGCGGTCGGAGTTCTTGGAGTCGGTGTCGACGTAGTAGCCGAACAGGCCGCTGGCGCCGTGCCGCTGCAGATCACCGAGCACCCGCGCGAACTCGGTGGTGTCGGCGATCGCCGCGATCGCGGCCAAATCGTCGGCGATCGCGTCGACGCCGAGCTCCTCGAGTCGGTCGACGTCCATGAACGAGCCGTACAGGTCGCCGATCTTGGCTGCCGACGGGCCGGACTCGTCGCCGCGCGCGCACGCCTCCACGATCTCGTGCACGTGGGCCTCGGCGTTGTCGCGCAGCACGTGGAACGCGCCGTCGATGCTGCGGTCGTCGGGGATCTGGTGCTCGGCCAGCCAGCGGCCGTTGACGTGGCTGAACAGGTCGTCGCCCGGGGACACGGTGGGATCCGTCCACTGCAGATCGAGGCCGGACGTGGGTTCGACGGGAGCGCTGGAGAGGTTGGTCACGCTTACATAGTGCCTTGCGGACCGGCGCGGTGTCCGCGGTGGCGCATCGCGCTACTCGCCGAGCGCCGCATTCATGGTCCAGATCAGCACCTCGGCGGGTGCGCGGGCGGTCAGCACGGTGCCCCCGAGGTCGCCGGCGCGAACGGTGTCGCCGACGCCCAGCAGCGTCGACTCGAGTTCCGCGGCCCCGGCCGCCACGAACAGGTGGGTGAAGCGCCCCGCCGGAATCGTCACGTGCTCGCCGGCCGCGAGGCGGGCGACCCACAGCGTGGCGCCCGCGTTGCGGATCCGGATCGCCGAGTCGTGCCGGCGATCGCCGGAGGCGAGGGGGAGCAGACCGCCCGCGGCCAGCTCGGTGGACACGTCGCGCTGCTCGTAGCCGGGATCGGCGCCGGTCTCGTCGGGCAGCAGCCACATCTGCAGATAGTGCACGCCGCCGCGGACGCCGTCGGCGTCGTTGCGTTCGGAGTGCAGAATCCCGGTGCCCGCACTCATCCGCTGCGCCAGACCCGGATAGATGAGGCCGCTGTGGCCCTCCGAGTCCTGGTGGACGAGCGAACCGTCGAGCACCCACGTGACGATCTCGGTCTCGCGGTGCGCATGGGTGTCGAAACCCTGACCGGGGGCGACGATCTCGTCGTTGTGGACCAGCAGCACCCCGTGGTGGGTGTTGTGCGGATCATAGTGATCGCCGAACGAGAAGCCGTGGCGGGAGCTGAGCCAATCGGTGCTGGTCAGCAGGCGTTCGTCGGCGCGTACGACATGCAGGGACATGGTTCCATTATCAACGGAGACCGGATCGTGACCAGTTAGACGCAGGACCGTGAACGCTCCGGGTGGCGAAGCGCATGTGAATAAAGTGAAAATTGTGACTATGAACTTGCGGTCGTGGCGTTCGGTGATGGCGTTGTGCGTCAGTACCGTGTGCGCGTTGGCGCTCGTCGCCTGCGGCAGCGACGACACCGAAGCGGCGAAAGCGGCCCGCGCGTTCGCGGCGGCGATGGCCAGCCAGGACGTGCAGGCGGCTTCGGAACTGACCACCTCGCCGTCGCAGGCCGCCGACGCGCTCAGCGACACCTTCGCCGGCATGCACGCCCGCACCGTCGACGTCGACATCCGCAACACGGTGGAGTACAGCGACGGCACCGCGTCGTTCACGATGCGCACCAACTGGAAATGGGCCGACGACCGCGCCTACGAGACCACCACCAATGGCAGCCTGCGGCGGCTGTCGACCGGCTGGAAGGTGCAGTGGGAGCAGGGGCTGTTGAAGACCGGCATGCCGGTGGGCGCGCGCCTGCAGATGGTGCGCACCGACGCCACCCCGGCGCCGACGGTGCGCAGTTCCTCGGGCAAGGCCTTCATGCAGATGCAGCCCGTCAACGAGATCGTGATCGACCCGGCGGCGACCCGAAACCTGCAGCGCTCGGTCAACGCCCTGGCGGCGGCCCTCAAACCGATCGCGCCGTTGATCACCCCCGCGGTGATCAACGAGAAGATCGTCGCGGCCCAGGGAGGCAAGGCGGTCGCGGTGACGCTGCGCGACCCCGACATGAAGGTGCTGGCCGCTGATCCGGAACGCATCGCGGGCGTGACCGTGGTCAAGACCGGCATGTTGGTGATGAGCGACCGACGGTTGTCGACACCGTTGTCGACCGGGTTGACCAACTACTGGCAGGCGGTGCGCAACGCGACCTCGGGCTGGCAGGTGCAAGAGGCCGCGCCGGGGCGCGCCCCGGTGAAACTGGCCGGTGAGCAGGGCCGACCGGCGCCGGACATCATGACGACCGTCAACCAGAACGAGCAGCTCACCCTCGGCGACGCGGTGGTCGAGGTGGCGCAGCCCGCCACCATGATGAGCTTCGACGCGCAGACCGGCGGCATTCTCGCGATGGCCCAGAACGACGCCGCCGCCGACGCGCGGATCCAGGCCGACATCGCCTACCCGACCGGCAGCACCCTCGATCCGGTCTTCGGGGCGGTCGACGACACGGCCAAGGACGCGGGGCAGGCGAAACAGCGCTGGCAGCACCTCGGGCTGGGTTTGACCTTCACCGTGCCCGGTGTGGCCGGCCCGCCCGGCGGATCGCGTCCGTCGGTGTCGGCGGCCACGTTCGCGCCGCAGAACTTCACCGCGACCATGCTCAACATGGGAGTGCTCGGCGTCTCGGTGGCCCGGTCGTTGAAGGGCGAGACCGATTCGGTGGCGCCGCACCTGATCAAGGACACGCCGACCAAGGTGAGCGACGGCGAACTCGGCGCAATAGATCAGGCCACCGTGGCCCGCCTGGCCGCGCAGATGGCGACCATCGCCCGCCGCGGCGACGCCAGCGACCTCACCGGCGCACCCGGCCTCCGGGCGCTGGTGGGCACCAACGGTCCGGCCGGACCCGGCTGGTTCGTCGGCATCTCCGGCGGCAAGGTGATCGTGGTCTATTGCGAGGGCGACGCCTCCGGGACCGCTGCGCTGCAGGTGGCGCAGAAGTACTACCGGCTGGACTGAGTCGCTTCGCCCGCACCGCTCGACGTGCCCGAGCGATCCGACCGGGACAGCACGGTGAGCGCGATCAGACGCCAGCCCAGCAGCAGGATGGCCGTCGAGATGGTGGCGACGATGATGAACGCCGTCGCGGTGCCCGCGTCGGTGGCCCAGCGAACCAGCATGCCCACCACCACGGTGGAGATCCAGATGATCACCCCGCCCGGCGCCAGTGCGAATGGAGCGCGCCGCAGGAGACCGACGATCAGCCAACCGACGGCGGCGCCCACGAGGAACGGCCAGGCGGTGTCCCACACGCCGGCCGGGCTCAGCCCCTCATCGTGGCTGGAGCGGCCGACGGAGGCGAAGACTCCGATCGCGACGACGTCCAGGACAGCGGTGAGGGCGAGCATGCCTCCAGGCTATCCGGCAGGGCTGATGTCGCCCTCTTCGCGTGCCATCTCGCTGCGGAGGTCGTCGCGCGCGCTGATCGCGCCCCGGTAGCGCAGCGCGATCACCGCCCAGCCGATCAGGGCGATCAGCAAGTAGCTGATGATGCGGTAGATCAGCACGGCGAGCAGAGCGTTGGCGCCGGACATGCCGGCCGCGGCCAGCGCCGGGACCAGGACGGCGTCGACCACGCCGAGGCCGCCCGGCAGCAGCGGCACCGCGGTGCCGACCGCCTTGCCGGCGGCGTAGGCCACCATCAGGCCGGCGAAGCCGGGTTCGGCGCCGATCGCGTAGCAGGCGAACGCAAGGCAGGCCACGTCGGCGACCCAGTTGAAGAAGCTCCAGGCGAAGGCCTCGGCCCCGGCCCGGCGGGTCAGCTTCACCGATTGCAGCTGACCGAGGATTCGCTGCAGCCGCGCGACGCCGTGGTCGCGCGGCTTATCGCGGAGGTTGTTGATCCAGCCGAGGAGGCGGCGGCCCGCCCCCTCCAGCGATTCCGGGTGCGAGGCGAAGTACTGAATCACGGCGAGGAAGGCGACGAAGCCCACGACGCTGAACATGACCGAGAACGGGCTGGTCTTGGCGCCGGCGAGCAGTGCGCCGCCCAGACCGAGCACGGCCAGGCCGACACCGGCGAGCAGGCCGGACATGACCAGCTGCCACGACGCGACCACCGGGCTGGCACCCCACTTGCGGCTCTCCCGGTAGATGAACGCCGGACCCAGAACCTGGCCGCCGGGCATGGTCTGCGAGATCGAGTTGGAGGCCAGCACCACCGCCAACGACTCCCGCTGCCGCACGCGCACCCCGGCCGAGTGCATCAGCACGCGCTGGACTTGCGCGTAGCTGTCCATCGACAGCACGGCGGCGACGATGCAGGCCAGCACCCACCACCAGTTGATCTCGCCCAGGTGATCCCACGCCTGCGCGAGGTGCGGCCACACGAGGTACGCCTCCGTGGACAGGATCGCGATCACGGCGACGACGATGCCGACGCGCAGCCAACGGCGCCACGCCCGGCGTTCCGGCTTGTCGTCGGTCATGGGTAGCACCCTAGTGTCCGGCGACGTTCCCGCACCAATGTGTCAGTCCTGGTCGGACTCCCCGCCGCGGCTGCGGCGCAGCAGATCCTGCACGCTGATCTGTTCGCTCCGGTCCGAGCGGCGTTCCCGCGTCGGGCGCTGCGCGGGCTTGCCGTACTGCGGTGGCAGGTCCGGTTCACCGTGCGATTCCGGCACCGGATACGGGCCGGTCTGCGGCGGACGCTGCGCTGCCGGTCCGGGTGCCTGCGGTGGTGGACCCTGCGGACGGGGTGCCGGCGGAGCGGGCGGCTCCGGGGGCGCCGGGACCGCGGGGCGCGCCATCGGCTGCGGACGGGGCCGCAGGTCGCGGTTGCCCTGCCGGACGCCGCCGACGCCGAGACGCCAGGACCCGGTGTCCGGGCCGACGGAGGGGTTCGGGCGCGGCGCCGGTGCCGGGCTCGGCTCCGGGTCCACGGCCGGTTCCGAGGCGGGGGCGGCCTGCGGTGCCGGTTCGTCGGCCAGTTCGTCGAGGTGGCTCGACGACGACACGTCGTCGTCCTTGCGGGAACGACGAGCCAATGCGCGCAGGCTTCGGGGTTCGGCCTGACCGGCCGTCGGGCGCGGCTCGTCCGGCAGCTGGACGCGCAGCTGCGTGGTCTCCGCCTGGGCGACGGCCACCACCCCGCCGGCGCTGGTGCTGCCGCTGGGCACGCCGGCGAGGGCGTGCTCCTTGAACTGCGGTTCGTCCTCCAGGATGGTCTCGCCGAGGCCGATCTTGCGCTGCAGCTTGAGCATCCACTGCGGCGCCCACCAGCAGTCGTCGCCGAGCAGCTTCATCACCGACGGCACCAGCAGCATGCGGATCACGGTGGCGTCGAGGATCAGCGCCGCGATCATGCCGAACGCGATGTACTTCATCATCACGATGTTCGACAGCGCGAACGCGCCGGTGACGACCACCAGGATCGCGGCGGCAGCGGTGATCAGGCGACCGGTGAGCGCCGTGCCGTCGCGAATCGCCTCGGTGGTGCTCGCGCCTTGCGCGCGCGCCTCCACCATGCGAGACAACAGGAACACCTCGTAGTCGGTCGACAAGCCGTAGACGATCGCGATGATCAACACCAGCACGGCCGCGAACAGCGGTCCCGGCGTGTAGTTGAGCAACGAGGAGCCGTGGCCGTCGATGAACATCCAGGTCAGAATGCCGAGCGTGGATCCCAGGCCGAGCGCGGACATCAGTGCGGCCTTGATCGGCAGAATCACCGAACCGAACGCGAGGAAGGTCAGCAGGCCGGTGACCAGCACCAGCAGCACCGCCATCAGCGGAAGGAGATCGAGCAGGGAGTCGATGGAGTCCTGGGTCAGGGCCGGCATGCCGGCCACGTACATCCGCATCCCCTGCGTGTCGATGGCACGTAGTTCCCGGATGGCCTCGGCCGCGTTGTCGCGATCCACCAGGCCCGCGGACATCTGGGTGACGGGGTAACCGGTGTCCGGATCGCCGTAGACGCCGGTCATGCCGCCGCCATCGGTGGTCGGCGAGAACTTCTTGGTGAAACCGGGGATCTTGTTGGCCTCGGCCGCGATGGTCGCGATCTTGCTGCCGGCCTCGTCGTCGCCCGGGTCGCTGAGGATGACGAGTTTGAGTTCTTCGGTCCGCTCCGCGGGGAAGTACCGGTCGAAGTCTTCCTGGGCCTTCCGCGCCGAGTCGTTCGGCGGGAGATAGGCCTCGCTCATACCGCCGAAGGCGATGTTGCTGAACGGGATGATCAGGGCCAGGAGCAGCAGGACCGTCGGCACGGCGGTCTTGACCGGGTGCTTCATCACCCAGCCGGAGAGCTTGCCCCAGAAGCCGTTGATGATCTCGTCGCGCGTCTGGGTGCGGTTCAGGAACGGAACGCTGAAGGCGTCGATACGACGGCCCAGGATCGCCAGGATCGCGGGCAGCACGGTGATCGAGAGAATCGCCGCCAGACCCACCGAGAAGATCGCGCCGTAGGCCACCGATTTCAGGAAGGGCTGCGGGAACATCAACAGACAGGCCAGGGCGGCGACGATGATGGTGCCGGAGAATACGACGGTCTGACCTGTGGTCATCACCGATCTTCGGACCGCGGCTTCGACCGTATAGCCCTCGGCTAACTCCTCGCGGAATCTACTGACCATGAACAGGCCGTAGTCGATCGCGATGCCCAGGCCGATCAGCGTGACCACCGACTGCGCGAAGACGTTCAGTTCGGTGACCTGCGCCAGCATCGTCATGATGCCGAGCGAACCGGCGATGGTGAGACCGCCGATCAGGACCGGAAGGACGGCGGCCACCACGCTGCCGAAGACGAACAGCAGCATCAGCGCCACCACCGGCAACGCGATCAGCTCGGCGCGCTTGATGTCCTGCTCCATGCCCTTGCTCATGGCACCGGCGATGGGCTGCAGGCCGGCGAGCTGGAAGGTGGTGCCGGGCATGTCGTACCGCTCGGCCAGATTCTGGAAGAACGGCTCGACGGTCTGGTAGTTCTTCAGGATCGTGGTGTCGTCGTTACCGACGATGCCGATGGAGATGAAGCCGACGTTCTCGTCCTTGTTCCACATCCGCTCGCGCTTCATGTCCTGCGCGATCTGCTGCGAGGAGTTGGTCGCTTCCGCGAAGGGGTCGATGAGACCGGCGCGCGTGAGGTCTTGCGCGTTCTTCGGGCTCTCGCGGCTGATGATGCCGGGGAACTCGGCCACCATGTCGTCGACGATCTTCTCGACCTTCGCGCCGAAGGCCGGATCGTCGATCGACGTGCCCTCCGGCGGCGTGATCAGCAGCAGCGCGTCGGATTTGTGGTCTCGCCCCAGGGACTGGTCGGCGATGACCGAGCCGGTCACCGACTCCGAGTTCGGGGCGAACCAGCCGCTCTGGGAGAGGTAATTCGGCAGGGACAGGCCGTAGATGCCGAGCCCTCCCATGAGGACGACGAGCACGGCGATGACCGTGTAGCGCATTCGATAGACGAATGAGCCGATGGATCCGAACACGCCGGTTCCTTCCTTCCGCGGACAAAAACCCGTTGGGAATTGTTCCAGGTCGGCCTGAGAGAACCCAGCAGGTCCCTCGGGGCCAGCCCGATCATTTGCTCGGGCGGAGCCCGAACGTCTATTCGGTCAGCGCTACTTGAGCAGGGTCGACAGCGACCGGAACGGGATGAGCCACGCACCGTCGTCGGGCAGTGCATCCAGGCTGATGCGGGGCAGCGGCTCGCGGAAGACGGCCGGGATGTCCTCGAGATCGATGAACTCGAGTTCGGTGGCGGTGGTCGCCCACGCGGCGTGTTCGCGGAAGCCGATCACGGTGACCGGGATACCCTGGCGGGCCAGGTCGAGCAGCGGCTCGCGGAAGGCCTGACCGTCGGCGGAGGCGACGAAGACGCCGGCCAGGCCGGTGGTGTGCTCCCGCAGCGCGATGTGGTCGAGCATGTCCTGGTCGACGTCGCTGTCGTCGGTCAGCTTGGGCTTGGCGAAGACCGCGTAACCGACGTTGCGCAGGGCGTCGACCCAGGGGCGCACCACTTCGGCGCTGCCCGGGACGATGTTGGTGAAGACGGTGGCTTCGGGCTCGATCAGTTCGTCGTGGCCCTCGGCGATGTCGGCGGTGCGGCCCAGCAGCCAGCGGCCGAGTGCATCGAACCGGGGGCGGTGGGCCGCGGTGGGGCGTCCGCCGAGGATCCCGCCGAGACCCATGTCCATGTTGGGGGCGTCCCAGACGAGCAGGACCCGCTTGGTGGTGTCCGGGGTGGTGTTCATGCCTTCACCTGCGGCTTCACGTAGACGAACTCGTTGACGTCGCGGCCCTCGCGCTCGGCGCGGCCCTCGAACTTGGTGGTCGGGCGCTCCAGCAGGATCGGCGAATCGTAGGTCAACGGGATCACGTGCGGCTGTGCCGGATCCTGGGTGGCCAGCAGTTCGGCGATCCACTCGGCGTAGTCGGCGTGGTCGGTGGCGATGTGCAGGATCCCGCCGGGCGCCAGCCGGTCGGCGATCAGGGCGATGGTGCCCGACTGCAGGAACCGGCGCTTGTGGTGCCGCGACTTGGGCCAGGGATCCGGGAAGAACACGCGGACCGCGGCGAGGCTGTTCGACTCGACCAGTTCGGTCAGCACCACGGTGGCGTCGCCGCGCACCATGCGGACGTTGGTGAGGCCGCCGCGGTCGACGAGACCGAGCAGCTGGGCCAGGCCGGGCTGGTAGACCTCGACGGCCACCACGTCGTGGTCGGGTTCCTCGGCGGCCATCGCGGCGGTGGAGATCCCGGTGCCGCTGCCCACCTCGATGATCAGCGGTGCGGTGCGGCCGAACCAGGTCGGCGCGTCCAGCGGCGGTTCGGTCGCGCGGTCGGGACCGGTCCGCAGATCGCGGCCCATCGTCGGCCACAACTGCTCCCAATTGCGCGTCTGACCGGCGGTCAATGAGCCGCGACGGAAGCGGAAACTCGTGACCCGCGGATAGAGGCGCGAGCGGTCGGTGTCGTCCTGCGGCCCGGCGGTGGCATCGGTGTTCACCCGACCATGGTCCCGCATTCGCCCGGCTCGGAGGTATTCGACACCCGGATCGGCGTTGCGGCGGTACCGTCGAAGTCCATCCGTCTTGGGGGAGACGGGCCGGGCCTTGGGGGAGGCACGTATGGATCACGACGGCACGATGGCGTTCTCGATCGCGGTGACCGGGCACGGCGGAACCGGTCGGGACACCGTGGCGGCGGCGCTGTCCGGACACTTCGGCCTTCCGGCCTACGGGCCCGCGGCGCCGCCCGCGCGGCACGCGGCCGCCGACCTGCTGGTACACGTCCTCGGTGCGGTGGTCCGCCCCTGCGACCGGGACTTTCTGCACGGGCAGGTGCGCCCGGTACTCGTGGTGGCGGGCAAGGCCGACCTCCGCGGGCCGCGCGCCGCACCGGCTGCCGGCGTGGCCGCCGAGGACTTGCGGCGGCCGGTGCATCCGGTGTCCGCGCTGCTGGCCACGGTGACCGTCGACGACGCCCTGCTCGCGGACCTGCGGCGCTGGGCCCGCGGGGGGATCGTGCTGCCGTCGCCGCCCGCGGCCTTCGTGGAGACGCCCGACCCGGAGGAACGATGCCGCCGCGCCGCGGCCCTGGATGCGCTGGGCGCCGCCGGCCTGCGGACGGCACTGGCCCACTGCGCGACGGTCCCCGACCGGCGGGATCCTGCCGCCGAACGTGCAGCGCTGACCGATCGGCTGCGGGCCGACAGCGGCTTCGCCGCGCTGGCCGGGCCGCTGCGGGCGGTGACCCCGGCGCTCGACGCGCACCGTACACAGCGGCGGCGCCGCGCGTGGGTCGTGCAGCAGGCGCGGTGGACGCGGTGACCGTGGTGCTGGTGGCCGGGGTCGACCCGGAGCCGCTGGCGGCGGTCCTGCGCGGCGAGCCCGGCATCGGTCAGGTGCGTAGCTGGGCCGTCGTTCCGGTGCGCCCGCGGTGCGACGTCGCCGTGCTGGCGGTGGACCTGACCTGTGCGGTGGGGACCGTCGAGAAGCAGCTGATGGCGCGCCTGCGCGGCACCCCGACGCCGATCGCGCTGGTCGGTGTCGGGGCCGGGCAGGACCGCGCCTGGCCCGCGCGGCTGGCGCAGGCGCGCGCGATCCTCGACCCGGACCGACGGCTGCCGGTGTTCGCCGTCGGCCCCGACGGGGCCGGGGTGGACGCGGTGGCGCGGTGGTGCACGAGCCCGGAGCCGCGCGCCCGGGAGGCGACGGTCCCCGAGCCTGAAGTTCCCGAGGCTGAGGCGCCCAAGGCCGCGGCCGAACCGACGGCGACGGCGCGCACCGAGCGGTTGGCCGGGGCGCGGGTCGGTTTCACGGAGCTGCGCGCGCAGCTGGCCGGGGACGTCCGGGCCGGCGCCCAGGACCTGTCCCAGCGGGCCCGCGCGGCGAGCGGTCGGCTCGGCCCGCGCGAGTCCGAGACGTTCCGATCGTGGCTGCAGACGGCGCTGCTGGCGTACCGGGACCGGATCGACGACGAGCTGGCCGCGGGCGTGGACCACATCCGGGCGACCGCACTGCTCGGCGTGCCGGGGATCGCGCGAGCGCCGCTCGACCGGGGTCGGTCGCTCACCCCGCCGGCGCCGCCGCTCGACCCGGCGCCCGGCCGCCGCTTCGCCGCCGAGGACGCGGTGGTGCTGGCGCTGGGCGCTTCGGCGGGATTGGGTCTGGGCCGCGTGAGCGTGGTGCCGCTGGTGCAGTGGGCCGGGCTCGGCGCCGCGGGCACGGTGTTGACGGTGCTCGCCGGGCTGGCCGTGGCCGCGGGGGTGGTGGCGGTCCGTCGTTCCGGCGCGGTCCGCGCCGCGCGAGCGCAGGCGTGCGCCGAAGCCGTCGCCGCGACCCGCAGCGCGCTCGAGCACGCGGTGGCGGCCGGGCTGGGCACCGCCGAAGCGCAGTTGACCCGCGAGTTGTGGAACCGAACGGGCACCCCGTGCGTCCAACCTTCGAGACAGCAGTAGAAGGAGGAGCACATGGTCGACTGGAATATGGAGGTGGGCGACGGGGAGTTGTCCGGGTTCGGCGCGGTCGACGGCGTCGGTGACCAATCTCTCCCCGCGCCCGACGACGCGCCCCTGGACGGTCATCTGTGGGTCTTCTCCGGGGAGACCGCCTGGGATCTGGGGCCGGCTCGGCTGGACGCCGACGCCGACGGGGTCCCCGACTCGCTGACCAGGGGAGAGGACGGTCAACTCACGGTGTATACGGACACCGACGCGGACGGCCGCGTCGACCGCATCACCGAACTGGATCCGACCGGCGACTACGCGGTGAGCCACCTCGATCCGGAGACCGGGCAGTGGCACGCCGGGACGTTGGGACGGCTCGAATAGCGGCTGGTCCGAGTACCTGTGCCTTCGGTTCTGATCCGGCGGTATCATGAGGGCCACCGTGCGGGCGTGACGGACCGCGCGGAGTTGGCAATAGCGAGGAGACAGCTCAATGACCGCTGCGACCATTCCCGGCTTGGAAGCCGGTAGCGCACCCACGAATCACGCCGGATTGCTGGCCTGGGTTGCGGAGGTCGCCGAGCTCACCCAGCCCGATCGCGTGGTCTGGGTCGCCGGAACCGACGAAGAGTGGGACCGCCTGACCACGCAGTTGGTCGAGGCCGGCACCATCGAAAAGCTGAACGAGGAGCGCAAGCCCAACTCGTACCTGGCCCTCTCCGATCCCGCCGACGTCGCCCGCGTCGAGTCGCGCACCTTCATCTGCAGTAAGACCGCCGAAGATGCCGGCCCCACCAACAACTGGGTGGACCCGGCCGAGATGCGCGCCACCATGACCGAGCTGTACCGCGGTTGCATGCGCGGTCGCACCATGTACGTGATCCCGTTCTGCATGGGCCCGCTCGGCGCTGAAGACCCCAAGCTGGGCGTCGAACTGACCGACTCCGAGTACGTCGTGCTGTCGATGAAGATCATGACCCGCGTCGGCACCCCGGTTCTGGAGCTGCTCGGCGACGACGGTTTCTTCGTCCAGGCGCTGCACTCGGTCGGCGCTCCGCTCGAGCCCGGTCAGCAGGACGTCGCCTGGCCGTGCAACCCGGAGAAGTACATCGCGCACTTCCCCGAGGACCGTGTCATCTGGTCGTACGGTTCCGGCTACGGCGGCAACGCACTGCTGGGCAAGAAGTGCTACGCGCTGCGTATCGCGTCGGCCATGGCCCACGACGAGGGCTGGATGGCCGAGCACATGCTGATCCTGAAGCTGATCAGCCCGGAGGACAAGGTCTACTACATCGCCGCGGCCTTCCCGTCGGCGTGCGGTAAGACCAACCTCGCGATGATCGAGCCGACCCTGCCGGGCTGGCGCGCGGAGACCGTGGGCGACGACATCGCCTGGATGCGTTTCGGCGCCGACGGCCGCCTATACGCGGTGAACCCGGAGTTCGGCTTCTTCGGCGTCGCCCCGGGCACCAGCCACTCGTCGAACCCGACCGCGATGAAGACCATCGAGGCCGGCAACACCATCTACACCAACGTCGCGCGCACCGACGACGGCGACGTGTGGTGGGAGGACATCGACGGTCCGGTGCCGTCGCACCTGATCGACTGGCACGGCGACGACTGGACCCCGGAGTCGGGCACCAAGGCCGCGCACCCCAACTCGCGCTACTGCACCCCGATGAGCCAGTGCCCCACGCTGGCCCCGGAGTGGGACGACCCCAACGGTGTGCCGATCTCGGCGATCCTGTTCGGCGGCCGTCGCAAGACCACCGTTCCGCTGGTCACCCAGGCCCGCGACTGGAAGCACGGCGTCTACATGGGCTCCACCGTGGGTTCCGAGCAGACCGCCGCCGCCGAGGGCAAGGTCGGCGTGGTGCGCCGCGACCCGATGGCCATGCTGCCGTTCCTCGGCTACCACGTCGGTGACTACTTCCAGCACTGGCTGAACCTCGGTGAGCGCGAGGGCGCCCAGCTGCCCGAGGTGTTCTTCGTCAACTGGTTCCGCCGCGGCGACGACGGCCGTTTCCTGTGGCCGGGCTTCGGCGAGAACAGCCGCGTCCTGAAGTGGATGATCGACCGCATCGAGGGCAGCGTCGACGGCGTCGAGACCCCGATCGGCACGGTCGCCGCACCGGGCGAGATCGACCTGACCGGCCTGGACATCGATCCGGCGGATCTGGCCGAGGCGCTCACGGTGGACGTCGACGCCTGGAAGGCCGAGATCCCGTCGATCAACGAGTGGTACGAGTTCGTCGGCGACAAGCTGCCGGCCACCCTGCAGGGTGAACTCGACGCCCTCGTGCAGCGGCTCGACAACGCCTGATCGCTTTCTTCGCGACCCCCGGAACCACTCGGCTCCGGGGGTCGCGTCGTTGTCCGGGACTCTCCCGGGCGAGGATCAGGGGGTCCCCCGATGGCGCGCGGGCCCGCGGTCTGGAACCGTATAGCCCATGACTTCAGCTACAGAGCTCCAGCAGGGACCCGTCGCGGCGAGTGCGCAGCACGTCAGCAAGAAGTACGGCTCGGGGGAGACGGAGGTCCTGGCGCTGCGGGATGTGTCCATCGACTTCTCGGCGGGCCAGTTCACCGCCATCATGGGGCCGTCCGGCTCCGGTAAGTCCACGCTGATGCACTGCCTCGCGGGGCTCGACGACGTGAGTTCCGGGATGGTCCGTATCGGCGACGTCACGCTGGAGGGGCTGTCGGACAAGGCCGTCACCCGGATGCGCCGCGATCGGATCGGCTTCGTCTTTCAGGCGTTCAACCTGGTGCCGACGCTGACCGCCAAGGAGAACATCACCCTGCCGCTGGACATCGCGGGCCGGGATCTCGACCAGGAGTGGTTCGACACCGTGGTGGGCCGGCTGGGACTGTCCGATCGCCTCACGCACCGGCCCAGCGAGCTGTCCGGCGGACAGCAGCAGCGCGTGGCCTGCGCCCGCGCCCTGGTGGGTCGACCGGACATCATCTTCGGCGACGAGCCCACCGGCAACCTCGACTCGCGCTCGTCCGGCGAGGTGCTGTCGATCCTGCGCGCGGCCGTCGACGACCTCGGCCAGACCGTGGTGATCGTGACGCACGATCCGCGCGCGGCGTCGTACGCCGACCGCGTGGTATTCCTGGCCGACGGCCAGCTGGTCCACGAACTGCTGAAGCCGTCGGCCGACGACGTCTTCGCGGTGATGCGCGGCCTGGGCGAGGGCGAGGGGAACTGACCCATGGCTTCCAACGTCATGCGGAAGGTTTCCCTGAGAAGCCTTGCCGCCCATAAGGTTCGCCTGATCCTGACGGTCTTCTCCGTGGTGCTCGGCACGAGTTTCGTGGCGGCCGCGGTGATCTTCACGTCGACCGTCCAGGGCTCGTTCAACGCCATCTTCGACAACGTCGCGCGCGGGGTGGCCGCCGAGGTGACCCCCGCCGACCAGAACAGCCCGGGCGTGCCGCTCGCGCTCGCCGACCGGCTGCGCGCCGATCGCGAGAAGCTCGGGATCGACAAACTGCAGGTCGACTTCTCCGGCTCCGCGACCATCGCCAAGGCCGACGGCTCCGGACTGCAGACCGGCGGCGCGCCGAGCATCGGCTCCACCTACATTCCGCCGGAAGACGCCGTCGACTCGGCCGGCTTCCAGCTGGTCGAGGGTCGCGCGCCGACCGCACCCGGCGAGGTGGTCCTCAACACGACGGCCGCCGAGAAGGCCGACCTGAAGGTCGGATCGAAGACCGTCGTCGCCCTCGGGGCCGGTGTCACGCCGCCCATCGAGGTGACGGTGGTGGGCCTGATCGACATGCCGGCCGCGACCGGCGGCATGGTGAACGTGCAGTTCGAGCGGTCGCAGGCCGAGCAGCTGTTCTCCGACGGCAAGTACGTCGGTTCCATCGACATGTCCGCGGTGGCCGGGGTCAGCGACACCGAGCTGCGGGACCGGGTCGACGCGGTGGTCAACGCCGGCAAGACCGGCGACGACGCGCTCTTCGACGTGCGTACTGGCGAGCAGGTCCGGGAGGACCAGAAGGCCAGCGTCGCCACCTTCCTGAACATCTTCCGGTACATCCTGCTGGCGTTCGCCGCCATCGGTCTGCTGGTCGGCACGTTCATCATCTACAACACCTTCTCGATGATCGTGGCCCAGCGGAACCGGGAGCTCGCGCTGCTGCGGGCCATCGGTGCCAGCCGCACGGACATCTCGCGGTCGGTGCTGCTGGAAGCCGGGATCGTCGGTCTCCTCGGCGGCGTGGTCGGTCTGGGTCTCGGTGTGGGTATCGCCGCGGCCATGCAGGGCTTCACCTCCTCGTCCGGCCTGCCCTCGGACGGGCTGACGGTGGGTTGGCCCGCGGTGGTGTCGGCGATCTTCGTCGGCATCATCGTGACCCTGCTCAGCGCGTGGATTCCGGCGCGCCGTGCCTCCCGGATTCCGCCGGTGGAGGCCATGCGGATGAGCGCGGCCGAGCCGGGGGCCGGTTCGCTGCGCAACCGGACCATCGCGGGCGCGGTGCTCGCGGTGATCGGTATCGCCCTGCTCATCGGCGGGCTCTTCGTCGACGGGGTGGGCGCACTGCTGCTGATCGGCGGCGCCGCGCTGCTGATCATCGTGGCCGTGGTGCTGGGTGCTCCGGCGCTCTCGCAGCCGGTGGTCGGCGGCATCGGACGGGTGCTGCAGATGCCTTTCGGCACGGTCGGCAAACTGGCGCGCACCAACGCGGTGCGCAATCCGCGTCGCAGCGCCGCGACCGCCTTCGCGTTGACCATCGGCCTGGTGCTCGTGGTGATCATCGGCACCCTCGGGGCGTCGTTCAAGAGCGCGATCGACGCCGGCGTGGACCAGCAGCTCCGCGCGGACTTCGTGGTGGCCGGCAGCAACAACGGGCCGATGTCGGCCGCGGTGGGCTCGGCGGTGGAGACCGTGCCGGACGCGCAGACCGTCGTCTCCTTCGACATGGCCTTCGTGAAGCTCGACGACGGCAACACCGTGGTGACCACGCCGGTCGGCGGCCCGTTGAGCGACGTGCTGCAGATCGACATGCTGGAGGGTTCGGAGCAGGTGGAGCCGGATGCGCTGCTGATCAGCGACGGGACGCGCAAGTCCCGCGGCTGGGAGCTCGGCGAAAAGGTCACCTTCACGTCGACCACCGGCGCCGACGTCCCGGTCACGGTGACCGGCATCTATCAGGACAATCCGGCCCTCGGCGAGTGGATCATCGGCAACCGGGCCTTCGACACGCTGTCGCCGAGCAAGAGCCAGCGGATGACGTTCGTGGTGCTGGTCAAGGGCAAGGCGGGCGTCGCCCAGAACGCGCTGCGCGACCAGTTGGAGACCGCGGTCAAGCCCTTCCTCACCGCGCAGGTGCAGGACAAGGAGGAGTTCAAGAACAGCTTCTCGTCGATCATCGACCAGATGCTGGCCACCCTGTACGCCCTCCTCGGCCTGGCGCTGGTGATCGCCGTGCTCGGCATCATCAACACGCTCGCGCTGTCGGTGGTGGAACGACGGCAGGAGATCGGCATGCTGCGCGCGATCGGCATGAGCCGCGCACAGCTGCGTCGCACCATCTACCTGGAGTCGACGTACATCGCGATCTTCGGCGCCCTGCTGGGTGTGATCGTCGGCCTGGCGATCGGGTTGCCGCTGGTGCGTTCGCTGCGCCATTGGGGTCTGGACGCGATCACCGTGCCGTGGCCGCTGATCATCGGCACCCTGGTGGGTGCGGCGGTGGTCGGCGTGATCGCGGCGCTGTGGCCGGCCTTCACGGCGTCGCGCACCAAGCCGCTCGAAGCCATCACCGAGTAGCGCGGCGATGACTCAGAACAGTCCGAACACGTCGTCGAGCCGCACCGTGCTGCTGGTGGTGATCGCGCTGCTGGCGTTGGCGCTGCTGATCGTCGCCGGCTTCCTGGTGTTCCGGTCCGGTGATCGGGCGACGTCGTCGTCGGAGGCCACCGGCAGTTCGTCGACGACGACCTCCGAGGCGCCGTCGTCGTCCGAGGCGTCGACGAGCAGCAAGGCCCCGACGTCGACGCCCGACCGCACCCGCCCGACGGCGGCGCCCGGCTCGGTGACCTACCAGTTCACCGGCTCCGGCAGTGTGGTCGCGGTGGGGTACAAGAGCGCCGACGGCAACCAGGTCGTCGCGGCGGCGGGCGCACCCTGGTCGGTGCGCACCACCGTCCGCGGGGGCTCCGCCGAACTCACCGCGATCGTGGTGAGCGGTACCGTGACCTGCACGATTCTGCACGGTGAGGACCTGTTGGCCTCGTCGACGAGCAGTGGCGGGCCGCTCGCCTGCCGGGCGCAGGTGCCGAGCTAGGTCTTTCTCAGCACCAGCACGAGGTTGGTGGCCGCGACCTCCCGAAGTCCGGGAACGCGGACCACCGGCCAGGCCCAGCGCGGCAGGTAGCGCGGGAAGGCGGCGACCAGGTCGGCGCCGGTCTGCCGTCGCGCCCAGGTGAGTCCGGCCTGCGCGGTGATCGGGAACAGCGAGACCCCGTAGAGGTTCTTCGGGAGTTTGCCGTGGCGGCGCGTGTACCTGCGCGCCGCGCGGTGCCCGCCGAGATAGTGCGTTAGCCCCATCTCGTGGCCGCCGAACGGACCCCACCAGAGCGTGTAGCTGACGATCACGGTGCCGCCGGGCCGGGTGACGCGGACCAGTTCGTCGGCCATCTCCCACGGTCGGTCGGTGTGTTCGGCCACGTTCGACGAGTACGCCACGTCGACCGAACCGGTGCGCAGCGGCAGGTGCTGCCCCTGCGCCCGGATCGCGGTGCGGTGGTCCAGTCCGGCGGCGTGCATCTCCCCGGCGTCCGGCTCCACCGACAGGTAGGCCGCGCCGCGGCGGGTGAACGCGTCGGCGAAGAAACCGGGACCGCCGCCGACGTCGAGCACCGTCGCGCCGGCGAGCTGTGCGGGGTGGCAGGCGGCCACCATCTGCGCGGTGTCTTCGGCGAGCGCCGAGTAGAACCGGTCCGGCTGCGTCTGCTCGTAGCCGAACTCGCGCAGCAGACGGCGCGCGCGGGCCCACGTCGCATAGCGGGCGAAGCCGGTCTCGGGCATGGCGTTCACTCTCGCATACCCTGGATCCGATGAGTGCTCCGACCGAGGTCCTGCTGCTGTGCTGGCGCGACACCGGCCATCCGCAAGGCGGCGGCAGCGAACGCTACCTGCAGCGGGTCGGCGCCCAGCTGGCCGACCGCGGCGCCCACGTCACCTACCTCACCGCCGCCTATCCGGGCGCGCCGCGCGAGGAACGGCTCGACGGCATGCGGGTGCTGCGCACCGGCGGACGGCTGACCGTCTACCTGCGCGTGCTGGCGCTGCTTATCGGTGCACGTCTGGGGCTCGGGCGGCTGGCCGGCTACCGGCCGGACGTGGTGATCGACACCCAGAACGGCGTGCCCTTCTTCGCCCGCCTGGTGGCGGGCGCACCCACCGTGGTGCTGGTGCACCACTGCCACCGCGAGCAGTGGCCGGTGGCCGGTCCGGTGCTGGCGCGCGTGGGTTGGTTCGTCGAGTCGCGGGTGTCGCCGCGCGTGCACCGGCGCAGCCGCTACCTCACCGTCTCCACGCCGTCGGCCGACGAACTGGTGGAACTCGGCGTGGACCGCGAGCGGATCACCGTGGTGCACGGCGGCGTCGATCCGGTGCCCGACGGCGGTACGACCGATTCGGCGACTGCCGATCCCGCGACTGCCGATCCCACGGAGGCCGATCCCGTGGCGGCGGATGCTCGTCCCCGGCTGATCGTGGTGTCCCGGCTGGTGCCGCACAAGCAGGTGGAGCACGCCCTCGACACCGCCGCGGCGCTGCGTGCGCGCGGCGTCGACGTGCACGTGGACGTGGTGGGTTCGGGCTGGTGGTCGCCGGAGCTGCTGGCCCGCACCGCGGACCTGAACCTGACCGACCGAGTCCAGTTCCACGGCCACGTGGACGAGATCGCCAAGCACCGGTTGCTGGCGCGCGCCGACCTGCACCTGATGCCGTCCCGCAAAGAAGGGTGGGGGCTGGCCGTGATCGAGGCGGCCCAGCACGGCGTCCCGACCGTCGGCTACCGCAGCTCCGCCGGACTGGCCGAGTCGATCCTCGACGGACGCACCGGTGTGCTGGTGGACGACGGCTCGACGCAGCTCACCGCCGCGGTGCGGGCCCTGCTCGACGATCCGGCCGAGATCGCGCGGCTCGGGGCGGCGGCACGACACCGCGCCGAGGGCTACTCGTGGGCCGCCACCGCCGACGGCGTCACGACCGTGCTGGCCGCCGCCGTGCGCGAGCACCGAGCGCACTGAGCAGTCCCGCGACCAGGCACAGGAACCAGACGGTGTGGGCCAGACCGGCCAGCACCCACGCCGTGGTGCTCGGCGCACGGAAGGGCACGGCATCGGGCAGCCGGTACGCGGTCAGGTGCTCCCCGGCGAAGGCGAGCTGCGCGCCGGGCGGGGGCGCGAACTCCGCGTGCGGCGGCGTCTCGCGCACGATCCACCCGACGCCGACCAGGTCCTCGGGCCGGCCGGGCGCGGAGCGCGGTGCGGCGTCCACCGCGATGCCGTCGACCAGCAGGGTGTCGTCGACGAGGACGGGGGCGTCGAGCATGCGGGGCAGCGGGGTCAGCGACGGTGCGTTGTTCCACGCGAAGTCACGCATCGGCGACGTCGGGACCAGCAGTACCGCGCGGTGGTCGTCGCCGATCAGCGCCGTCACGCGCGCGTAGTCGTCCGGGTACTCGACGGGGGCGAGCTCACCGCCGACGCCCCACGCGAGGTCGGGCAGGGGCGCGATCACGAGCAAGGCGACGCCGGCCACGGCGACACCGGCCGGCACCCAGCGGCGCAGGGCCCCGACCGCCGCCGCGGCCGCCAGCGCGTAGAACGGTATGGCGAGCGCGAGGAACTTCTGGGTGTCGCGGAGCAGGCCCGCGCCCGGCACGTGGGCGAGCAGGACGTCGACCACCGCGAGGCCGGGACCCGTTGCGGCACAGGCGGTCAGCACCGCCACCGCGACGGCGAGCAGCCCGAGTGCGAGCACCGTGCGCGGTAGTGCGCGGCGCCGGCGCCAGAGCTCCACGCCGCCGATGATCACCACGACCAGCAGGGCGACGGTGGCCACCGCGGCCCACCCGGACGTCCGACTGACCGGGACGGCGTCGGCGTTCCAGATGCCGCCGAGCCCGAGCACCGAGCCGAGGGTGCCGAGCAGGGGTTCGGCGCGCGCGGCGAAGGCGGCGGCGCCGTCGACCGGATCGGTCGCGCCGGTGCTGTAGGTGCTGGCCACCAGCCACGGCAGGGCGGTGACCAGCCAGAGGCCGAGTAGCCCGAGCCAGGCGAGTGGGCGGCGGGCCAGTGCGGTGGCGGCGAGCGCGACCGCCGCGACGACGAGGCCGAGGAGCGAGCCTGTCGGCGTGAACCCGGCGACCGCGAGGAGCCCGGCGAGGACGGCCCAGCGGGCAGGGCGCAAGAGCTCCTGGACCGCGAGGACGATCCAGGGGAGCGCGGCGTAGCCGGTCAGCAGGCTCCAGTGGCCCTGCAGAAGGCGTTCGGCCACAAAGGGATTCCAGATCGCGACCCCGGTCGCCGCCACCGCACCGGCGGTGCCCGCCCACGGCAGCAGTCGCTGCGCCAGCAGACCGGCGCCCAGGCCCGCCGCGAACAGGGCGAGGGCGATCACCGCGGCGACGAGGAAGCCGCCGTCGACGACCTGTGAGGCCACGGCGAGAACACCGTCCTGGGGTACCGCGCGCGGCGGTGCGCCGTCGATCCCCAAGGCGGCCGCGGTCAGCGGGGTGCGCGGAACGGCCACCGCATCGCGGTGCAGCAGGTAGCCGCCGAACAGCGGCGCGCAGATCGCGCCGGTGAGGATCAGGCTGGTGACAGCGGCGGGAAGTGCCGGGCGGACCGGGAGTGCAGCAGAACCACTGCGGTCACTCACCGGTGCGCTCTTCAGTAGTGGAAGGTATCGGTGGGCGGCGGCCGGTGGTCGGCGTCGGTGAAGTCGCTCGGCACGATCTGGTAGGCGCGCGCCAGGTCCAGGATCTTGGTGGCCCGCGAGATGCGCGGCAGATCGGAACCGTTGCGGATCTCGCCGCCGGCGGCCTCGAACTCGGCGAAGAACTCACGGGCCCAACTGATCTCATCCTGCGACGGCGACAGACCCTCGTTGACGGCCGGGCACTGGTCGGGGGTGAGGCAGATCTTGCCGGTCATCCCGAACTCGCTGCTCACGGCGGTGGCTTCGCTGAGCTTGAGGCCGGTGGAGCCGACGGTGGGGCCGTCGATCGCCGACGGCAGGTTCGACGCCTTGGCCGCGATGGTGAACCGCGAGCGGGCGTAGGCGAGGGTCATCGGGTGCTCGCCGAAGCCGGTGTCGCGGCGGAAGTCGCCGATGCCGAAGGCCAGCCGGAAGGTGCCCTTGGTGGCGGCGATCTCGGTGATGCGTTCCAGGCCGCGGGCGGTCTCCACCAGCGCCACGATCGGCACGTTCGGGAGTCGTCGCGCGGTCTCGGTGATGTGGTCCACCGACTCGACCATCGCCAGCATGATGCCGCCGACCGAGGTCTTGGCGAGGGCGTCGATGTCGGCCGCCCACCAGGGGGTGCCGAAGCCGTTGATCCGCACCCAATCCGAGTGGCCGTCGTTCATCCACCGGACCACGTTGTCGCGGGCCGCGTCCTTGTCCTTGGGCGCCACCGCGTCCTCGATGTCGAGGATCACGATGTCGGCGCGGGATCGGGACGCCGCTTCGAACCGTTCCGCCTGCGCGCCGTTGACGAGGAGCCAGCTCCGCGCGAGTACCGGATCGATCCGGGAGCCGGGTTCGGCATTGTCGGGCTCGGGGAGGGGTTCGGTGTCGTACATCGAGTCGGCTGCCTGCTTGTCTATCAGTTCCGGGTACTGCTCAGCCTCCATTCGAGGCACTAGCAGTCTATACGCGCAGCGGTCGCGCGCTTGCCTGCCGCCCGCGACCTGCGGGGTAGTTTGGTCCCGTGGTGACGCGCGCGAGAGGCCGAGGGGGCGACGGCGGCGTGCCGAAGTCGGCGGTCCGCTCGCTGGGGACCGTGACCGCCGGATCGCTGGTGGCCAATCTGCTCGCCTATCTGGTGCAGCTTCCCGCCGGTCGGTTGCTGGGTCCGGCCGCCTACGGCGAGTTCGCGGTGCTGCTCGCGGCCATGCTGGTGTTCGCGGTGCCCGCCCTCGCCCTGCAGACCGTGGTGGCCCGGGAGGTGGTGCGCGGCAGCAGCACCGCGATGCTGTGGCGGCTGATCGCGGTGGTGGCCGCGGTGGTCGCCGTCGCCTCGGTGGGCGGCGCCTTCGCGATGATGGCGCTCGCCGACACCGACGCCGGACCGGCCTTCGCGGCACTGGCCGGGGCCGCTCCGCTCGCCGTGATCGCCGGTGGGCAGGGCTTTCTGCAGGGGACGGGCCGCTTCGGGCTGCTCGGCGGGGTACTCGCCGTCGTCGGAGTGCTGCGCAGCGTGCCGGTGATCATCGCCGTGGTGGGGGGCGGCGGCGCCACCTGGGCACTGGCCGCGGGCACGCTGGGCACGATCGTGGCGGCCGTCGCGGTGGCCGTCGTCGCCGTCCTCACGGATCCGGCAGTCGGGAATCCGGCAGTCGGGAATCCGGCAGTCGGGAATCCAGCAGTCGGGAATCCAGCAGTCGGGAATCCTGCAGTCGGGAATCCATCAGTCGGGCACGCCGCGGTGCCGGCGTCGATGGTGCTGCGGGCGTCGGGGGTGCAGCTCATCATCATCGTCGCGGTATCGGTGGATCTGCTGCTGTCGCGCAGTGTGCTCAGCGCGCACGACGCCGGGCTGTACGCGCTCGGCGCGGTGGCGACCAAGGCGGCGTTCTGGCTGCCGCAGGCGGTGGGTGTGGTGTTCTATCCGCGGCTGGCCGACCCGGTGCGGTCGACGGCCGCGCTGCGCTCGGCCACCCGGGTGCTGCTGGTGATCGGCGCGGTGGTGACCCTCGCGGCGGCGTTCGCCGGTCCGCTGGTGCCGCTCGTGGTCTCGGCCGACTATCGGCCGGTGGCCGGACTGCTGTGGCTCTTCGCGTACACCGGCTCGGCGCTGGCCGTGCTGCAGCTGCTGCTGTTGGCGGTGATCGCCCGCGACCGGATGCGCGGCGGACTGCCGGTGGCGGCCGTGCTGGTGGTGGAAGTGGTGTTGATCGCCACCGTCGCGCGATCGGTGACCGGCCTGGCCGTGCTGGCCGCGGTGTGCGCGACGGCGTCCGTGCTCAGTCTGCAGCTGGTGCTGCGGCAGGGCGACGACGCATCCACCACACACCGGTGATCAGCGCCGCGACGCCGAGGCCGCCGGCGACGATCGGAACCACCCGCGTGGTGACGGTCACCGGCCACGCGCGGCTCGAGGCGTAGGCGGCGGCGTCGCGGAGGGTCTGGTGATCCGACGACAGCGTGGTGGTCAGGTTGGTCAACGCGAACTCCTCGAGCGCGGCGTTGCGGGCACGCACGTCGGGTGCGAACCGGTACTCCTCGGTGATGACGGCGCGTTCGCTGACGATCACGCCGGTCTCCGTGTCGACGAAGAGGTCCCGGGTGGCGCGGTGGTGCAGGGTCGCCGTCAGCCGTTCGTTCGGGGCGGTGTTCGGGAAGGCGCCGAACCAGGAGGCGGGCTTCTCCAGGACCGCGCGCGGATCCTGTTGCGCCACCGCGAGATCGGTGTCCGGGACGTCGACCACGAAGCGGGTCACCGCGCGCCCGCCCATGGTCTCGCTGCCCGCGGCCGCCATGGGCAGCGTCTGCCGGGTGATCGGGTCGAAGTACTGGGCGCCGACTGGATCGAAGCCGAACGGCAGCACGTAGGTGTAGCCGCGGCGGTCGTCGACGGCGAGGGCGGCGCGCTCGTCGTCGTACTGCACCTGGGAGCTGCCGGTCGGGGCGGCGGTGGTCCGGTCCAGGGTGGTCCGGTCGATCACCGCGGCCAGCGTCGGCTCGCCGCAGTGGTCGGCGGCGTCGCCGACGAGACCCAGGGCGGTCCCGGCCTGCAGGGTCACCACCCGGGCGTCGGACGGCTGGACGGTGACGATTCTGCGCTGCTGGTTGACCGTGCCGCCGACCACCGCGGCGCGCGGCGCCTCCAGTGAGCAGCGGTCGAGGACGCGGGTGGCGGCGGAGCCGTCGGACACCGAGGTGAGGTCCAGGTCGAGGGGCACCTTCTTCAGGTCCGCCCCGACGAGTGGTCCGATCGCGATCGCCACCGCGATCAGGAGGGCGCCCAGGAACAGTGCGCCGGGGCCGAGCAGGTCGCGCGGGGACAGTCGCGGGTGCTGATCGGGCATGTGCCGAGCCTACTGCCGGGCGCCGTCGCCGCCGGTACCCTGGCGGCAATCATGACGACCATCGCCGACCCGCCGCAGCGGCGCTTCTTTCCCCAGCTGGAAGGAATGCGCGCGCTGGCGGCGCTGGGGGTGCTCACCACCCACGTGGCCTTTCAGACGCGCGCCATCGAGTGGCCGGTGCTCGGCCCGATCCTCGGGCGGCTCGATCTGGCGGTCGCGCTGTTCTTCGCGCTGTCCGGGTTCCTGCTGTGGCGGCCCTACGCCGCCGCGGCCCGCCACCCGGAGCTGCGCGAGCCGGGACCGGCGCGCTACCTGCGGCACCGCTTCGTGCGGATCTGGCCGGCCTACACCGTGGCCGTGGTCGCGGTCTTCACGCTGCTACCGCAGGCGCGCGGCGCGTCGATCGAGAGCTGGCTGGCCAACCTCACGCTGACCCAGGTCTTCGTGCCGTGGACGCTGGCGCCGGGTCTCACTCAGATGTGGAGCCTGTCCGTGGAAGTGGCGTTCTACCTGCTGCTTCCGGTGATCGGTTATGCGTTGATCGCGCTGCGCGGGCCGCGGGCGCGGCTGCGGATTCCGCTGCTCCTCGCGGTCGGCGTACTCAGTCTCGGGTGGGCGTGGGTGGTCACCGCGCTGCCCCTGCCGCCTGGAGTGGAGGGCAAGAACTGGGTGTTCGGGCACCTGCCGTGGTTCCTGGCCGGACTGATCCTGGCGGAGCTGACCGCGATCGTCGACGCCGAGCCACGTCCGTCGCGATCGGCCCGCCGCGCGCTGGCGGTGTCGGGGAATCGGCCGCTGATGCTGGCGGTGGCCGTCGTCGCCTACGGCCTGGCCTGCACGCCGCTGGCCGGTCCGGTGGGTCTCGGCGACCTCGCCAACGGGCAGTACGTGGGCAAGATCGTGTTCGGCGCGATCGCCGCGTACGCGATCCTGGCGCCGCTGGTGTGCTCGCCCGGGCCGTTCCGCTTCCTCGACTCGGGACCGATGGCCGCCCTGGGCCGGTGGTCGTACGCCATCTTCATCTGGCACCTGGCCGTGCTGACCTGCGTGTTCGGGCTGTTCGGCATCACCGCGTTCGACGGCCACTTCGCGGGGGTCTGGGTGCTGACCGTGGTGCTGACCATCGGGGTGTCGGCGGCCAGTTACGCGTTCATCGAGAATCCGTGTCGTCGTGCGTTGGCCGCGTGGGAACGACGTCGTGCACTGCGCGTCACGGAAACGCGAAGCACAGACCGCCGCTCCCGTATCCCTGCGTGACGCGCACCTTGGTGATCGGCGACTTCTTGCCGTTCTGCACCGCGTAGACGTTGCGCAGACCCTGCCGCTTTGGCCACCAGGTGACCGCGGCGTTGCCGCCGGAGGCCATGGCGCGGCCGATCAGCAGCGGCGGGTAGCCGCGGCCCTTCCAGTCGTAGAAGCTCACCAGGCCGGACGCGTTGACCGGCACCGTCATGCTGTACGAGCAGCCGACGCCGTGATTGACCGAGAAGAAGCCGATGCCCGGGTCCACACGACCCTGCGGTGCGGCGTTCGCCGGTGCGGCGGACAGGGTGGCGGCGACGGCTGCGGCCGCGCATCCGGCGACGACAGCGGTGGTGGCTCGCGAGATCACGTGTTCCCCTCGTGGTGGTTCGGTGCGTCGTATTCTGCCCTGCCGGGCCGTTCTCTGCAGTCGATCAGGGCACCGGCGACGAGGACGGCGAGTGCCGCCAGCGCTGCGGCCTGCGGCGCGGCGTCGTGCCCGGTGTACGGCAGCCCGGAGTGCCACGGCCCGGCCGCCAGGGCGACGACGGCCACCGACATCGCGCCGAACACGGTCCATACGCGTGCACTGCGGGAGAGGCGGGTGGTCACCGCGCCGGCGAGCACGCCGATACCCAGTCCCCACCAGCCGCCGAGCAGCCAGGCCGCTCCGAGGCCCGCGACGGCACCGCCGACGACGCCGACGGTACCGAGATCGGCGGGACCGGCCCGCGGTGTCGACGGGTCGGATTCGGGGCGGCGGCGCGGCCAGAAGGCGGCCACGAACAGCACCGCGACCAGGGCCAAGCCCACGCCCAGTGACCAGCGGTAGGCGCCGTCGAGGTCGAAGGTCAGCACCGCGGTGCCGCCCAGCCCGGCGGGCACCACCCAGCCCTGCTGCCAGCCGTCGACCACCACCGGCGCGAGTTCGACGCCGTCGATCCGCGCGTGCCAGCCCGGATTGGTGCTCTCCGGCACCGACAGGACCCGGTCACGATCGGCCGCCGGCACGGTGAGCGTGCGGCGGGTGGCGGTCCACTCGGTCACCGCGGGTTCGACGGTGTCGCTCGCGGTGTCGCCCGCGGTGGGGCTCGGGGCGGCGTCGAGGAGCACGGTGTCGACGGTGAAGGCGCGACCCGGGTTCACCGCCACCTCCACCCGCCCGGCACCCAGGTCCAGCGGCGGCCCGGGGCACGGCGTCGCGCGGACCGGCTGTCCGGTGCGCAGTGCACCCGCGGTGGTCGACACCTGCAGGCGGATCAGTCGGCCGGCGGCGGTCAGGCCCAGGCCGTACGGTCCGGACGGGTCGCTGTCGCACGCGATGTGCACCGGGCGCTGCGGGTCGGCCGCCGACTGCGGCGGTGCGCCGAGGACCTCCACCTCGCTGATCCCGACGGGGGCGCGCGTGGTGAAGCCGAGGCTGTTGGTGTCGAGGAGGTCCTCGGTGCGCAGCACGGTGATCGTCACCGTGTCGGTGCGGGTGGGCGGCAGCGCGAGCACGCCGTCGACGCCGACCGTGCGTTCGGAGCTGCCGTCGCCGAGGTCCACGCGCACCTTGGTGGACCGCGCCGGGTAATCGGCGGGCGCGGTGAGGCGTAGGCCGGTCACCTCGGCGGGGGCGGGCAGGCGCACGGTCAGCGTGGGATACCGGGACTTCCGGTCGGTCGGTTCCGGCGCGATCCAGGTGGTCTGCGGGTCGCCGTCGACGGCGGCGGTGGCGCTGCCCCGCACATCGGTCACCGCCGACGGGCCCTCCGCCGTCATCCGGCCGGGCTCGGCGAGCAACTGGTTCAGGGCGCTGCCCGGCAGCGGCCGCAGCCACACCGTCGGCTCCACCGCGGCGGCCTGCGGCACCGACAGCGTCCGGGTGAACACGCCCGGCTCTTCGGGGTCCAGGCCGAGCGCTCCGGCGCAGCGCACGCGCCCGGCGTCATCGGTGACGCACTGGTCGCGGCCGCCGAGCTCGGCGCCGAGTACCCACTGGCGGACCGGGCCGTCGACCTCGGGAAGCAGCACCTGCCGTCGTACGCTGATCGGCGCGCCGGTCGCGGCATCGGCGAGGGCCACGTCGGCCAGCGCGAACTGGTTGCCGCCCCGGTTCTCGGTGGCGATGGCCCGGATCTGCACGTGCCCGGTGGGTCCGGTCGGCAGCACGACGCGGGTGGGGACGCCGGGCTCCACATCGTGTGCCACCGCGCTGCCGCCGTCGGTGCTCACCAGGATCGACGTCACGTTCGGGCCGATGGCCTGCGCGGTGGTGACGGTGACGGCCAGATTCTCCTTCGGCTCGGCGAAGTCGAGTCGCAGCCACTGCCCGACGGCCGATTCCAGGCCGCGGCTGACCCAGGCGGTGGTCGGGTCTCCGTCGAAGGCGGCCGCGGCCCCGGCGGCGGGCGCGGTCTGGCCGGGCTGGGTGGCGTCGGCGGCCGAGCCGCTGCTGCTCACCCGGACCCGGCCGGGCTCGCCGTCGAGCAGCCACTGCGCGACCACCGGATCCTGCCCGTCCACCGGGTAGTCGGCGACGGCGTTCTTGGTGAGCCGTCGATCGTCCGGGGAGCGCAGCGCGGACGCATGATCGTCGACCCGACCGAAGTCGATCTCGCGCAGCGCGGGGGAGTCGGTGATGATCAGCCCGGGGCCCTCGTCGAGCCCGGCGCGGCGGGCGTCGGCGGCCAGCAGCGACGGTCCGAGCGGCCCCAGTCCGGCGCGAGCGCGGGCGGTGTTGATCGCCAGCAGCGCTTCCGGGCCGCCGACCACCCGCGGCAGGTCGGCCAGCGATGTCAGCGACGGTCCGGTGCCGGTGGCGCCGTCGACCCGGTAGATCGTCACCGCGGGCAGTTCCGGGCGCAGACCGTTGTCGACGACGAAGCCGTCGGCGACCGGCGGTGCGACGAGCGGGCCGAACTCGGCGACGGGCGTGAACCCGGGCGACGCGCGCAGCGCCTGCGCCACCAGCAGGGGGCGGGCCGAGCGCGAGGTGGCCGGCTCCAGATCGGCGCGCAGTACCACGAAGCCGACGCCCTGCGCCGCGAGCGTGGGGGCCAGACCCGGGCCGCCGCGGCCGGCCGCGAGCTCGCGCTGGACCGAGTCGAGGGCGCGGATGGCGCCGGGCGGGGTCAGCGGGATCGCGTCCCGGACCGCCCACGGCGTCCGGGCCATGGCTTGCAGCGGTTCGTCGCGGGTGAGACCCCACAGCTGGTCGGCGAACGGTGCGCCCGGCACCACCAGTGCGCGGGTGGGGGCCGCGGTGGACTCCTGCGCCGCGAGCCAGTCGGCGGTCTGCTGCCAGTAGTCGGGGATGGCGCGATAGCTGCCGGGCGGGGCCACGCCGCCGGTCCAGGCGAGCGTGCCGGTGCTGATCGCGGCCACCAGCACCACCAGGGCCGCGGCCAGGCCGCGTTCGCCGCGGACCGACTTGTTCACCGTGCGCCACGACGCCGCGTCGACCGGGACGCGCACCCGGGCCAGCAGATGCGCGACGCCCAGCGTCAGCGGGATGCGGAGGAAGGCGTCGAATTTGTGCAGGTTGCGGAGCGGGGCGCCGGCGCCGTCGAGGAAGTCGCGGTACTGCTCGGCGAGCGGCGAGCCGAGCGCGGCGGGGTAGCCGAGGCACATGATCAGCAGCCCGACCACCAGGAGCGCGATCAGGGTGCGGCGCCGCGGCAGGCGCGCCATCGCCAGCCCGGCCAGGCCGGCGGCGGCCAGCACACCGGTGGCCAGCACCGCGGCCGGTTCGGAGACCAGGACCGCGCCCGCCGCGCGTTCCCCGGAGACGAACGGCGTCCACGAACTGGTGCCGCGCAGCACCTCGGTGAGCGACGACCACTCGGTGGTGACGCGCGCCGATTCGATGAAGTCGAGGAACGGCGGGGACAGCCGGGAGAGCAGCAGCAGGGGGACCAGCCACCAGAGGCAGGCCAGCGCCAGGCCCAACGCCCACCACGCGCCGAAGGTGAGTCGGCGGCGCAGGTCGGCGCCGCGGGCGAGGATCAGGCCGGCCGCCCACCAGAGCGCGGCCACCCCGACGGCCGCGGCGGTGGCCACCGCGTTCACCGCCCCCATCAGCGCCACGGCGGCCGCCGAGCGCAGCGCCGCCTGCCACAGCGGTCGCGGATCGCCGGCCGCGGCGTCGAGCGCCCGCACCATCGGCACCAGCACCCACGGCGCCAGCATCAGCGGCAGCGTCTCCGACGAGATGGAGCCGAGGGTGGTCAGCACGCGCGGCGACGTCGCGAAGATCGCCCCCGCCAGCAGGCGCGACCCGAACGAGCCGATGCGCAGCGCTTCGGCCAGGCGGACCAGACCCACGAAGCCGACGGTCAGCAGCAGCGCCCACCACAGCCGCTGGGTGACCCAGCCGGGCAGGCCCGCGAGATCGCCGACGGCGAAGAACAAACCGTGCGGGAAGAAGTAGCCGTACGCCTGATTCTGGATCTGGCCCATCGGGGCCTCGGGCGACCACAGGTGCGCGGCGCGCAGCAGGAAGCCGGCCGGATCGGCGGTCAGATCGAGCTTGGTGTCCGGCGCGATGCGGCCGGGGGCCTGCCAGAAGGAGAAGAGAAGTGCGGCGACGGTGACGAGGGCGATGTCCCGGCGGGTCAGCCGGCGACCGCACTCACTGGGTGTCGTCGGCTCCGCCGCGCGTGCCGTACTGGACCGAGCCCTGCAGGAAGCCGTCGTTCGCATTGAAACTGTTCAGATCGGTGGAGGGGGAGTTCTCGGCCGCGAGCGTGCCGCTGAGAAAGACCGCGCCCACACCGACGATCGCGCCGGCGGCGGCAGCCACGGCTCCGTAAATCAGTCGGTCTCGCACCATGGGCTCCAAGTTACCATTCGGTCATGCGGAAAGTCTTTCGTCCGATCGCCCTGGTGACCGGCCTCGCTCTGCTGGCCGGATGTGGATCCACGGACGGCACCGCGGAGATCGCTGCCTCGTCGGCCGGCTCCTCGGCGGCGTCGACGGCCGTGTCGTCGTCGTCCGCGGCGGCGCCCGCACCCGCGCGGTGCGGCAGTGCGGAGCTGGCCGAACTCACGCTCCGGCAGAAGCTGGCGCAGCGCCTCGTCGTGGGCGTCACCGGCGCCGCCGACGCCAAGGCCGTGGTCGACGCGGAGCAGATCGGCGGCATCTTCGTCGGCAGCTGGACCGACATGTCGATCCTGACCGACGGCGCGGCGGCGAAACTGTCGAAGGCGCAGGACGTTCCGCTGATGGTCACCGTCGATCAGGAGGGTGGCCGGGTCTCGCGGCTCAAGTCGGTCGGCGTCGATCTGCCGTCGGCGCGGTCGGTGCGCGCGAGCGGTGCGACGCCCGCGCAGGTGCGCGCCCAGTCGAAGGCGGCCGGGCAGAAGATGGCGAAGCTCGGCATCACCGTCGACTTCGCGCCCGTGCTCGACGTCTCCGACGAAGACGACGACGACGTCATCGGCGACCGGTCGTACTCGAACGACCCGGCAGTGGTGACCGAGTACGCGGGCGCCTTCGCGCAGGGGCTTGCCGACGCCGGGATCATGCCGGTCTACAAGCACTTCCCCGGACACGGCAGCGGTTCGGGCGATTCGCACGTCGGCGCCGTCCGGACGCCGCCGCTCGCGCAGATGCAGAACACCGATCTCGCCCCGTATCGCACGCTGCTGCGCGATCCGGGGACCGCCGGGGTGATGGTGGGCCACTTGATCGTGCCGGGTCTCACGGCGTCGGACACGCCGGCCAGCATCAGTCCCCGCGCGATCGGCATGCTCCGGACCGGCAAGGGCTACGACGGTCCGGCGTTCGACGGCGTGATCTTCTCCGACGATCTGTCCGGGATGAAGGCGATCACCGACAAGTACTCGATCGACCAAGCGGTGCTGCGGGCCTTCCAGGCGGGCTCGGACATCGGGCTGTGGCTCACCACCGCCCAGGTGCCGAAGGTGCTCAACACGTTGGAGCAGGCCGTCGCCGACGGAAAGCTGAACCGGAGTCGGATCGACGACTCGGTGGTGCGGATTCTGCGGGCCAAGGGAGTGCTGAGGTGCTGAGGCGCCTGCACGCGGAACTTACTCGATGGTAATTTGAGGCTCATGGCCGGAACCAAGCGATTGCCTCGCGCTGTGCGAGAGCAGCAGATGCTCGACGCGGCGATCGCCGAGTTCGCCGAGAGCGGCTACTCCGACACGTCGATGGACGCGATCGCCGCGCGGGCGCAGATCTCCAAGCCCATGCTGTACCTCTACTACGGCTCCAAGGACGAACTGTTCTCCGCGTGCATCACGCGCGAGTCCGGACGCTTCATCGACGTGATGAGCGCCGGATTCGATCCGACCCTGCGCCAGCGGGACCAGGCGCGCATCCTGGTGCGCGAGTTCCTGCGGTACGTGCACGAGAACGCGCAGTCGTGGCGGGTGATCTACCGGGTCGCCAGCGGCAGCGCCGGCTTCTCCGACGTCGTCACCAAGGCGCGCGCGGAGATCACCGAGATGATCACCGCGCTGATCCGCCAGGGCACCACCGTCGAGGGGGCGTCGGACACCGACTTCGAGCTCACCGCGGTCGCGCTGGTGGGTGCGGCCGAGGCGGTGGCCGACCGGGTCTCCGAGGGCGACGTCTCCATCGACGCGGCCACCGATCTGCTGCTGGGCATCACCTGGCGCGGCCTGAAGGGCGTCGGCACCGAGCCTCCGGCGTAACGGCGGCAGTTCCCCCCGTTGGCGGCAGTCCGCACCGCAGGCGGCTGCCCCGGCTGCCTCCTCTGGTGGCGGCTGCCGCCTTTGGTGCCGAGTGTCGCCTATGCGGGCGGGGCGGGTGCCGCGGCAGACGAGAACGGACCCGACATCCAGGCGCTCGTGGGCGCCCGGACGTCGGGTCCGTGTGGTCGTGCTCTACGCCGACGGGGTGAGGGTGCCCGTGAGGTGCGGGTAGCCCTTGCGTCGGTTGAGGATCGACACCGTGTAGCCGTCGTCGGACTTCGCGGTGTACAGGTTCACCTTGGCCGGCAGCAGGATCGGCTTGCCGAACCGCACCTGGTAGACCACCGCGTCGGGGAGCTGCGCCTCGACGTTGGCGATCGCGGCGGCCGCACTCCACATGCCGTGGGCAATGGCCTTGGGGAACCCGAACAGCTTGGCCGACAGGTCGGCCATGTGGATCGGATTGCGGTCACCGGAGGCGGCCGCGTACTTGCGGATCAGCGACAGATCCACCGCGACCACGCGATCCGGCGGCGGCGGAGTGGTGTCCTTGGGCGCCGGGCCCCGCGGGGTGTCCGAGAGGCTGGTGCGCTGCTGCTTGAGGAACGTGCCGGTCTGCACCGCCACCAGTTCGCGGCCCACGAAGAACTTCGAGATCACGTCGATGAGCAGACCCTTGCGATGCTCGCGCAGGTTCTCCGCGTGCGTCTCGATGGTCAACGGCTCGTCGACGCCGATCTGGCGCAGGCGCTCGATCCGGTTCTCCGCGTGCACGGAGCCAACCGCCGCGAAGGGGAAACCGCCCGCCACCATCAGCTCCATGGCCAGCGGGAACTGCAGCACGAACAGGTAGGTCAGCGGCAGGGTCGCGCCGTACTGGGTGCCGGTGGTGTGGCAGTAGTCCAGCAGTCGGTCGCGGTCCACCCGCAGGTTCTCCACGCGCAGGACGGTGTCCGGCACGGAGGCGTCGGGGGCGACGCGGCTGGGCTTGCCGAAGACGGGCAGCATGGCGCCGACCGCCTTCGGGTACTGCGTCGCCGCCGTCGGCATCGCAGACAGAGTGACGGTTCTACTCATCACGCACCCAGCAGGCTCTGGCCGCAGACGCGCACGACGTTGCCGGTGACCTCGTTGCTCGCCGGGTTCGCGAAGTAGGCGACGGTCTCGGCCACGTCGACGGTCTGACCGCCCTGCTGCATGGCGTTCATGCGACGCCCCACCTCGCGGGTGGCCAGCGGGATGGCCGCGGTCATCGCGGTCTCGATGAAGCCCGGGGCGACGGCGTTGATGGTGATGCCGCTCTTGGCCAGGACCGGGGCGTAGGCGTTGACCACGCCGATGATGCCGGCCTTGGAAGCGCCGTAGTTGGTCTGGCCGCGGTTGCCCGCGATACCGGCGATCGACGAGACGTCGATCACGGCGCCGCCCGAACGCAGGGCCTTGCGGGCCACCAGCTCGTTGACCAGGGTCTGCGGTGCGATGAGGTTGACGCCGATCACCGAGTTCCAGCGGCCCTCGTCCATGTTGGCGAGCAGCTTGTCGCGGGTGATGCCGGCGTTGTTGACGATGATGTCCAGGCCGTCGTGGCGGGTCAGGACGTGCTCGGCGATCTTGGCGCCCGCATCCTCGGCGGTCACGTCGAGGGGCAGCGCGGTGCCGCCGACCCTGTTCGCGGTCTCGCTGAGCGCTTCACCGGCGGCCGGGATGTCGGCGGCGATCACGTGGGCGCCGTCGCGGGCCAGGACCTCGGCGATGGTGGCGCCGATGCCGCGGGCGGCACCGGTGACCAGGGCGACCTTGCCGGCCAGCGGCTTGTCCCAGTCGGCCACCTCGGCGGCGGCGCCGGCGCCGACGCGGATCACCTGGGCGTCGACGTAGGCCGACTTGCCCGACAGCAGGAAGCGCAGGGTGGACTCCAGCGCGCCGGCGCCGGCCTTGGCCTTCGGGTGGACGTAGACCAGCTGGGCGGTGGCGCCGTCGCGCAGTTCCTTGGCGACCGAGCGGGTGAAGCCCTCCAGCGCGCGCTGGGCGACCTGCTCGTCGGGCGACGCGGCGAGCTCCGGGGTGGTGCCCAGCACGACGACGCGCGCGGAGTTGCCGAGCGAGCGCATGACCGGGGTGAAGAACTCGAAGAGCTGCTGCAGCGACGCGGCGTCGGCGATACCGGTCGCGTCGAAGACGGCGGCACCGAGCTTGTCGGCGCTGCGGCCGGACGTGTTGTTCACCACGATGTCGTAGTCGTCGCCGGCGCTCAGCAGTTCCCGCACCGGCTCCACCAGACGTCCGACGCCGCCGAGCAGCACCGGGCCGCCGAGCGGCGGCTGCGAGGGAGAGTAACGGCGCAGCTTAGGCGGCTGCGGGAGGCCCACCTTGCTGGCCAGGAAGGCGCCCGGCCCCGAGTTCACGAACGACGAATAGAGATCGGTGCTGCCTGCCATAACAGTGCTCCTTCTGCGTATATGGGTGAGGTGCCGGGGTCGACAACGAACTTACTCAATAGTAAGAATACAGGTAACCGCAGAATCGTAGAGTTCAGGAGACGCCAGTGGCCTCGTACACCCCTCGCAAGCCGGAGACCAAGCAGAACCGCCCGGTCGCCATCCTCGGCGGCAACCGCATCCCGTTCGCGCGGCAGGATCGTGCCTACGCCAAGGCTAGCAACCAGGAGATGTTCACCGCTGCTCTCCAGGGCCTGATCAGCCGGTTCAATCTGCAGGGCGAGCAGCTCGGCATGGTGGCCGGCGGCGCCGTGCTCAAGCACTCGCGCGATTTCAACCTGGTGCGCGAGTGCGTGCTCGGCACCTCGCTCTCGCCGTACACCCCGGCCTTCGACATCCAGCAGGCCTGCGGCACCGGCCTGCAGGCCATCAACGCGGTAGCCGACGGCATCGCGCGCGGCCGCTACGAGGTGGGCATCGGCGGCGGTACCGACACCACCTCGGATGCTCCGATCGGCGTCTCGGAGGAGATGCGTCGCCAGATGCTCGAGGTGAATCGGGCCCGCACCACCCCGGACCGTCTCAAGGCGGCGCTGTCACTGGTCACCAAGCTCGGCATCGAGATCCCGCAGAACGGCGAGCCGCGCACCGGCCTGTCCATGGGCGAGCACGCCGCGATCACCGCCAAGGAGTTCGGCATCGCGCGCGCCGACCAGGATGCGCTCGCCGCCGCCAGCCACCAGAACATGGCCAAGGCGTACGACGAAGGCTTCTTCGACGACCTCATCACTCCGTTCCTGGGCCTGACCCGCGATGAGAACCTCCGCGCCGACAGCTCGGTGGAGAAGCTCGCCAAGCTCAAGCCGGTCTTCGGGGTCTCGCTCGGCGACGCGACGATGACCGCGGGCAACTCCACCCCGCTGACCGACGGCGCCTCCGCGGTGCTGCTCGCCAGCGACGAGTGGGCCGAGCGCAAGAGCCTGCCGGTGCAGGCCTACCTGGTCGACACCGAGACCGCCGCCGTCGACTACGTCAACGGCCCCGACGGCCTCCTGATGGCGCCGACCTACGCGGTCCCGCGTCTGCTCGAGCGCAACGGACTCACCCTGCAGGACTTCGATTTCTACGAGATCCACGAGGCCTTCGCCTCGGTGGTCCTGTCGACCCTGAGCGCGTGGGAGTCCGACGAGTACTGCACCGAGCGTCTGGGCCTGGACAAGGCGCTGGGGGCCATCGACCGCAGCAAGCTGAACGTGCGCGGCTCGTCGCTCGCGGCCGGCCACCCGTTCGCGGCGACCGGCGGACGCATCGTCGCGCAGGCCGCGAAGATGATCGCCGAGAACGGCGGCGGGCGTGCGCTGGTGTCCATCTGCGCGGCAGGCGGCCAGGGCGTTACCGCCATCATCGAGGGCTGACCTGCGGCGATAAAGATTCTCAAAATCTTTCTCGCGCGCGTGTAACGCTCCGCCGACCCGCGGCTATATACGTGGTAGCTCCGGCCGTACTGCCTGACCCCCGACCCGGCAGTACGGCCGGAGTCTTATTTTCTGCCTAAGATCGACGCTGTTGTGACTTCTTCTCCTGATAGGCGCTACCGGCGCCGCGATACTTCGACGCGCTCCTGGTGGCTGCGCGGCCTGCTGGCCGCAGTCCTCCTGGTGGCCGTCGTCTTCGCCGTCGACGTGGCCCGATCGTGGGACCGGACTGCGCGCGGAGCGCAGATCGCCGAGTTCGCGGTGGGGGACCTGTCCCCGGATCAGGCTCGTACCGTCCTCGAGAAGCTGTCGGTGTCGGCGGCCGCGCCGATCGTCGTCCACACCGATTCCGGGCAGGCCACCGTCGATCCGGCCGCGCTGGGCCTGAGTTTCGACGCCGACGCGACGCTGGAACGGCTGCTGGAGCAACCGCGCAATCCGTGGGATCGCTTCCTGGCCATGCTCGGCGTCTCCCACCAGGTGGCGCCCGTGGTGCACATCGACGAGACGGCCTTCAACGAGGAGCTCGACGCTCAGCGCGAGGTCCTCGAACGCGCCGCCGTAGAGGGCGGGGTGCACTTCGACGGCACCACGCCGGTCGCGGACCTGCCGTCGGCGGGCCTGCGGATCGATCGCGACGCGGCGCAGGAGACGCTCAAGCGCGAGTGGCTCAGCGGCGAGCGGATCTCGCTGGCCATGGAGCAGTTCGATCCGACGGTGTCGGCCGAGACGGTGCAGGCCACCCTCGACGGCCCGGCCCGCGAGGTCACGGCGTCGTCGATCAAGCTGCGCGGCGAGGGCGAGACGATCACGGTCTCGCCCGTCCAACTCGGTGCGCTGGTGACCTTCGTTCCCGACGGCAAGGGCGGGCTCGTCCCGTCGATCGCGCAACGTCGCCTCCAGGGCACCCTCGGATCGTCGCTCAAGGCGACCGAGTCCGCGCCGGTCAGCGCGTCGTTCCGCATCTCCGGCGGCACCCCGCGCGTGGTGCCCGCCCGCAACGGCGCCAAGGTCGACGCACCGGCCACCGCCGCCGCGCTCGCCGCCGCCACGGTCGGCTCCGACCGCACCGCCGAGGTGGCCTACAAGACGCTGCGCCCCAAGATCTCCACTGCGAAAGCCCGGGGCCTCGGCGTCCGCGAGGTGGTCGCCGAGTTCACCACCGGCGGCTTCAGCGGCGCGTCCGGCGAGAACATCCGTCTCGTGGCGCAAGAAGTGGACGGCGCCGTGGTGCTGCCCGGCGAGACCTTCTCGCTGAACGGCCACACCGGCCCGCGCGGTACCGCGCAGGGCTACGTGACCTCCACGATCATCGACAACGGGCACGCGTCGAAGGCGGTCGGCGGCGGTATCTCGCAGTTCGCCACCACGCTGTACAACGCCGCCTATTTCGCGGGGCTGGAAGACGTGACGCACACCGAGCACGCCTACTACATCTCGCGCTACCCCGAGGCGCGGGAGGCGACGGTCTTCGAGGGCCTGATCGACCTGCAGTTCAAGAACAACACCAAGAACGGCATCGTGATCGAGACGGCGTGGTCGTCGTCGTCGATCACCGTGCGACTGTGGGGGACCAAGCAGTTCGAGGTGGAGTCGTTCACCGGGGAACGCACCAACCCGACCAGTCCGGAGAGCCTGGTGCTGCCGGCCGGCGACAACTGCCTGCCCAGCGGCGGTTCACCCGGTTTCACCGCGTCCAACACGCGCGTGGTGCGCGATGCCCGCTCCGGTGCCGAGGTGTCCCGCCACACGCGGACCGTCAAATATGATCCGGAGCCTATCGTCCGCTGCGGTTGAGCCCACAGTTATGCTCAGCAACATGGACATCAATGGAGCAAGTGCAATCGTCACGGGCGGTTCGTCGGGCATCGGTGCAGCCGCCGCTCGTCGTCTCGCCGCGCGGGGCGCCAAGGTCGTCATCGCCGACCTCAAGGCCGAAGAGGGCGAAGCCCTGGCCAAGGAGATCGGTGGCGTCTTCGTCACGGTCGACGTGACCGACACCGACCAGATCATCGCCGCTATCGAGAAGGCCGTGGAGCTCGGCCCGCTGAAGGCCGTCGTCAACTCGGCCGGTGTCGGCTGGGCGCAGCGCACCATCGGTCGCGACGGCGAGTTCGCGTCGGCGCACAATCTGGACCTGTACAAGAAGGTCATCGGGATCAACCTGATCGGCACCTTCGACGTGACCCGTCTGGCCGCCACCGCGATGAGCAAGAACGAGCCGGGCCCGGACAACGATCGCGGCGCGATCGTGAACCTCGCTTCGGTCGCCGCGTTCGACGGCCAGATCGGCCAGGCCGCCTACTCGTCGTCCAAGGGCGGCGTCGTCGGCATGACCCTGCCGGTCGCTCGCGACCTGTCGGCCGTGGGTGTGCGTCTGAACACCATCGCCCCGGGCCTCATCGACACCCCGATCTACGGCGAGGGCCCCGAGTCGGAGGCCTTCAAGGCCAAGCTGGGCGAGAGCGTCCTGTTCCCGAAGCGTCTCGGCGTGCCCGACGAGCTGGCCTCCATGGTGGAGGAGCTGATCACCAACTCGTACATGAACGCTGAAGTGATCCGCGTCGACGGCGGCATCCGGATGCCACCGAAGTAGGCGGATCGAAACCGCTGCAGACCAGAAACGGCGCGAGTCTCTCCGGTGAGAGGCTCGCGCCGTTTCGTGTGGTGGGGTTCTCAGCTCCGAACGTACGAGCCGGGGGCGGCCTCCAGCGGCGGGTTGGCCTTGCTGCCCATGGTCGGCGGCGCCTGCCGCTCGCCGGCGCGCGGGGTGTTCCAGCGGACCCAGTCCTCCCACCAGGAGTTCTCCTGAACGGTCGCGGCCTCGCGCCAGGCTTCGGGGTCGGCCGGCATGGCTGCCTGCTCGAGTTCTTCCGGATCGCCGACGGCCGCCGTCCAGCTCCGCTTGTTGGGCGGGTTCACGATTCCGGCGATGTGGCCGCCGTTCGACTGCACGTAGCGGATCCCGCTGCCGAACAGTCGGGCGCCCGTGTACGACGACGTCCACGGCACCACGTGGTCGTTGACGGCGCCGACGACGTAGACGTCGCCGGAGAACTTGCTCAGGTCGACGGTCTCGCCGCAGATCGTGAACTCGCCCTTGGCCAGCAGGTTCTCGCCGTACAGCTGGCGCAGGTACTGGATGTGCATGGAGGCCGGCATGTTGGTGGCGTCTTCGTTCCAGGTCAGCAGATCGAAGGCCGGCGGCTCCTCACCGAGCATCCAGCGCGACACCCAGTAGTCGAAGATCAGGTCGTTGGCCCGCAGGATGTCGAAGGTGTCGGCCATCGCCGATCCCGGCAGGTAACCGCGCTTGGACATCAGGATCTCGAGCTTGTCGAGGGTCTCGGGGTCGGTCATCAAGCCGAGCTGACCGGTGTTCGAGTAGTCCAGGAGCGTGTTGATCAACGTCAGGTTGCCGATCCGGTCGTCTCCGGTGCCCGCGGCGATCGCCGCCATCGCACCACCGAGGCAGACGGCGGTCAGGTCGACCTTCGGAGCGCCGGTGATCTCCTGGACCACTTCGAGCGCCGATCGGATACCGAGCTCGAGGTAGTCGTCGAAGGTCACGGAGCTCATGTCGGCGTCGGGGTTGCGGTACGAGATCGCGAACACCGTGCGTCCATGCCGGATGGCCCACTCGATGAGGCTCCGGTCCGGAGCCAGGTCCATCACGTAGTACTTGTTGATCCACGGCGGGCTGGCGAGCATCGGCACCGCGTGCACGTCCTCGGTCTGCGGGGCGTACTGGATGAGCTCCATCAGTTCGTTCCGGTACACCACCTGGCCGGGGGTGCAGGCCATGTTCTCACCGACGGTGAAGGCGTCCATGTCGACGCGCAGCGGCTTGCCGTTGCGCGTGGCGGCGTCGGACAGCGCGTGCTGGGCGCCGCGGGCCAGCGACTTGCCGCCGGTGTTGATGGCCTTGATGAGGACCTTGGGGTTCGTGAACGGCGAGTTGTAGGGCGAGATCGCGTCCCACATCATTTCGACGAAGGCCCGGGCCTTGGCGGTGTCGGTCGAGTCGTCGCCGCCGACCTCGATGAGGTCGAGGGCGTAACTGCGAGCGGCGAAGTAGGTCTCGGCGATCGTGTAGTAGCCGGGATTCTCGCTCCACGCGACATCGGAGAACCGGCGGTCGCGGGTCGACTCCGGGCACCGGGGCGCGTCGCCGATGCCGAACGTCACGCGGGTGGCGGCGCCGGGGATCTTGCCCATCCGCGAAGCGAATTCACCGGTGGCGCGGGCGACGCCGAGCGGGTTCTTGGCGGAGGCGCCGACCGCGCGGGCGGTCGCACCCAGGAAGCCGACGGGATCGATCTCGGCGCTGAGACGAGTGACGAGTGAGTTCTTCATTTCCTGCTAACTGCTGGTCTGTGTACGAGGGAGGGGTGCGTGGCGGCGTCGGGCGACGTCAGCGGAGGTAGCGCATGATCATCTCGGCGACGCAGACCGGTCGATCGACGCCCTCTGCGTTGAACGTCAGTGCGACGGTGAGCTGCCATCCGCCGGCGACGTCGTCCACGGCGAGGACTCGAGCGGAGGCGCTCACCTCGGACCCGACCGGAACGGGTGCGGGGAACCGCACCTTGTTGAGGCCGTAGTTGATGATCTGGGCGGCGTCGTCGACTTCCAGCAGGTCCCAGAACAGCGGGACGGTTAGCGACAGCGTGAGGTAGCCGTGCGCGACGGTGGTGCCGAACGGACCGTCCTTGGCGCGCTCGGGGTCGACGTGGATCCACTGGTGGTCGCCGGTGGCTTCGGCGAACGCATTGACCTGCTCCTGGGTGATGCGGATGCGCTTCGACGTACCCAGTTCCCGGCCGGTGAGGGACGGGAGCTCGGTGACATGCAGTCGGTGGGCAGCGGCGGGAGCGTCGTTGTCGCGGGAGTTGGTCACATCGTCCTATCTTGTGGAATGCCGAGATGAGTCGACTATTCGTCGTATATAAAGTGGATTCTCAGGTCGGCGGAAGAGGGCTTCGACTATCCGGTGGGCGGTGCGGATATCCGATCTGGTGAATTTAATTTAAGTGATTCAAATGCGGATTACTATCGTCTGTGAGGAATCTGACTCAGCGGGTACGTGGCGGCGTCTGCGCTGCTCACGTAGGGGTTTCATCGACTTCGTGTGGGAGCTGCCGTGACGAGTGCGACTACTCGCAAGTAGATTTATCACTACTCGTAAGTAAGCTTTGCACGCTGTCGCGGGGAAATGCACTCGTCCGTTATTAATCGCTTGCTTGATGACTAATGGCGAACGATGAAAAGCGTTGCGCGAGGCCAGGATTCGCAGACTCGTACGAACCTGCGGCCGGTCGGGATACCCTTCGCTCATGCGAAATCTGGTGATGTCGGTGATTGGCGACGACCGTCCGGGCTTGGTCTCGGCGTTGTCCGACGCGGTGTCGGCCAACGGGGGCAACTGGGAGCGGAGTCAGCTCGCTCAGCTGGCCGGAAAATTCGCGGGCATCGTCGTGGTGGCGGTGCCGCAGGACCGCTCCGGGGAGCTCATCGACGCCGTCACGAACCTCGAGGGCCTGCTCGAGGTCGTCGTGCATTCGGCGGGCGCTTCGGTGGCGCGCGCAGGCGACTGGTCGTCGCTCACCATCGGAGTGCTGGGCAACGATCGCCCGGGCATCGTGCACGAGTTGTCCGCCGCGCTCAGCGCGAGCGGGGTCACCATCGAGAAGATGATCACCGGCACGCGCGACGCTCCGATGGCCGGCGGGATGCTCTTCGAGGCGCAGTTGGACGTCCTGGTGCCGCCGGACGCCGACGTCGCGACGATCCGTGCGGATCTGGAGCGCATCGCCGATGAATTGCTGGTCGACCTCGGGATCGACGGCGCGTAGTCGGCCCGGAGTCTTCGGTGCGGGCGAGTCTCGGCGGGTGTGCCTGGCTACGATCAGTGCATGAAGGATGGGGACTTCCAGCCGCTGTCGCTCGGTGAGCTCATCAGGACGCAGCGCGAGATGACCGCGATGCCGATGCGCAAACTCGCCGAGATGGTCGGGATCTCGAACCCGTATCTATCGCAGATCGAGCGGAACCTTCGCGAACCCAGCGATCGCGTGCTCGACGCCATCGCCGATCAGTTGCACCTGTCGGCCGACGCGCTCGCGGCGTCGACGCGGAAGTCGGACCCGGAAGGGCAGTCGGAGGTGGTCACGGCGATCCGTCGGGACCCGGATCTGACCCGCGCGCAGCGCGACGCCCTGGAGGAGATGTACGAGAGCTTCACCGAGGTCACCGTCGCGAACCGGCGTCGGCGGTCGCCGAAGGAAGAAGGCTGACCCCAGCGCGCAGAAACGCCGACGGCGCGAACCCGATGATCGGGTTCGCGCCGTCGGCGTTTCGGTGCTGTTACGCGAAGACCGAGCGGGCCGCGGAGACGCCGGCTGCGTTGATGTCCTCGACCAGCTTGGTCTGGGCAGCGACGGCGTCGTCGATGGCCGCGACGCCGGTGGTGACGATGAGCTTCTTCTGGAGGTCCAGGACGGTGCCGACCGACTTCTCGTAGATGTCGATCGAGGCGAGGGCGCCCTGCTTGGCGGTGTTCAGCAGCGCGTCCTGGACGTCCTCGACCTTCTTGGTCGAAGCGTCGATCGCGTCGGTGATCTGGGTGGCGGCGGTCTTGGTCGCGGCGGTCTGTGCAGCCATGGTGGTGCTCCTCTGTGTTGGAAGGGCGGACCGTGATCCGCTCTGACACTTAACAAGTTAGCATGTTGATTGCTAACTTGTCGTGTGGTGTCGGTCACCTCGCGGATCCCGGGAGCTATAGCTCCACTTCGCTCTCGACGTGCGGAGCGTTGCGGGTGCCGAGCGCGCCGAGGACGGCCGCGCCCAGGCAGGCGACGGCGACAGCGCCTGCGAACCAGGGGAAGATCGCAGCCGTCCCGTAGCGGGAGGCCACGGTGCCGGCGACGACCGTCGGGATGCCCATCGCGAGATAGCCGAGCAGGTAGTACGCGCTCATCACGCGGCCGCGTGAATCGGCCGGGGTCACCTCGCTGAGGTGTCGCAGTGAACCGCCGAAGGCCAGCCCGAACACGGCGCCGAGGAACAGCGAGTCGACGATGATGGCGGTCATCGAGCCGCTGCGCACGGCGAAGATCGCGCCGATGAGCGCGATGATCATGCCGATGTCGCCGGCGATGGCGGTGGCGCGCGGCGGGAAACGGCCGCCGACGAACTGCGACGCGGCGGCGGCCGCGGCCATCACCGCGATGACGCTGCCGACGAAGATCAGCGATGTCTGGCCGGTGGTCTGTTGGGCGAGTGCCGGGTACAGGCTGAGGAAGACGCCGAGGACCGACCATGCGGTCAGGATGCCGATTCCGGAGAACCAGAAGTCGGAGCGGATCTCCGCGGGCACCGACGGGGCGCTGAGTCGGATCTTGGCGCCGGTGCGGCCCGTGTGCGGCTCCACCAGCGCGATGGTCGCCGCGAGCAGCCCGAGCACCACCACCAGCATGATCGCGTACGGCAGGCGCAGTGGGATCGACGACCACTGAGCGGCCGCGGCGGCGCCGAGCACGGTCAGTGCGATGCCTGCGTTGAGGGCCGCGCCGCTGACCGCGCCGTTGCGGGCGCCGTCGTACGGGCGGACGTCGAGCAGTGCGGCACCGGAGACCACGATGACGGCGCCGATCGCGGCGCCGTGCAACAGTCGGGCCAGCAGGAGTTCCCACAGCTGCGTGGCGAACAGGAAGATCATCAGGCCCACGAGGATCGTCACCAGCGAGGTCACCAGAACCGGTTTGCGGCCGACTGCATCGGAGATCGGCCCCACGGTCATGGCGGCGGTCAGTGCGCCGACGGCGTACACGGCGAAGATCAACGTGGTGGTGAGCGGTCCGAAGCCCCACTGCTCGGCGTAGACCGGGTAGAGCGGCGACGGCAGCGCGGACGTGCCCAGTGCCAGCGCCAGCAGGGCCAGGAGCAGGAGGAACGACCAGGGCTGCGGGTGAATGTGGCGGGGTCCCCGGGTGCCCTCATTTCCTGTCATGGATGCGAGGGTAGACCACCGGCTGAGCGCTCGTTCAGGCCGTGTGCCCGGCGTCGAACCGCCGTCTGGGCTGGGCTCGACGGCCTACTGGAGAGTTCGCTGGCATAGGGGAGGTCACCGTGGTCAATATGACCAAGGCGGGCCCGCCGGTGTCAGTGAACTCCGCCGACGCGCGGTGGTGGATGCGAGGAACCCCGCCGGTTGCCCGGCGGGGTTCCTCGTGTGCGGATCCTGAGCTCGTCGAAGGACGAGGAGCGGGTCAGAAAGCGGCTTCGTCGAGTTCCATCAGATCATTATCGACGTTCTCCACGGTGCCGCGGATGGCGGTCAGCAGCGGCAGCATGTTCTTGGCGAAGAAGGTGGCCGTGGCGACCTTGCCCTCGTAGAACGGCTTGTCGTCGCCTGCGGCGCCGGCGTCGAGGGCCTTCAGGGCCACCTCGGCCTGACGCAGCAGTAGCCAGCCGACAACCAGGTCGCCGACAGCCATCAGGAAGCGGACCGAACCGGTGCCGACCTTGTACAGCTGCTTCGGGTCCTCCTGCGCGGACATCAGGAAGCCGGTGAGCGCGGCGGCCATGCCCTGCACGTCTTCCAGAGCGGTCTTCAGCAGCGCGTACTCGGCGGCCAGGCGCTCGTCGGCCGCGGCCTCGATGGTCGCGTTGACCTGACCGGCGACGTGGCCCAGTGCCTGGCCCTTGTCGCGGATGATCTTGCGGAAGAAGAAGTCCTGCGCCTGGATGGCGGTGGTGCCCTCGTACAGCGAGTCGATCTTCGAGTCGCGGATGTACTGCTCGATCGGGTAGTCCTGCAGGAAGCCGGAACCGCCCAGGGTCTGCAGCGACTCGGTGAGCTTCTCGTAGGCGCGCTCGGAGCCGACACCCTTGACGATCGGGAGCAGCAGGTCGTTGACCTTGTGCGCCATCTCGGCGTCGGCGCCGGAGACGATGTTCGCGGCGACGGCGTCCTGGTGCGACGCGGTGTACAGGTACACGGCGCGCAGGCCCTCGGCGTACGCCTTCTGGGTCAGCAGGGCGCGACGCACGTCCGGGTGGTGGGTGATGGTGACGCGCGGAGCGGCCTTGTCGGTCATCTGCGTCAGGTCGGCGCCCTGGACGCGCTGCTTGGCGTAGTCGAGCGCGTTGAGGTAACCGGTCGACAGGGTGGCGATGGCCTTGGTGCCCACCATCATGCGAGCGTGCTCGATGACGTCGAACATCTGGGCAATACCCGAGTGGACCTCGCCGACGAGCCAGCCCTTGGCCGGGACGCCGTGCTGGCCGAAGGTGACCTCGCAGGTGCTGGAGGCCTTGATGCCCATCTTGTGCTCGACGTTGGTGACGAAGGCGCCGTTGCGCTCGCCGAGTTCACCGGTCTCGTGGTCGAAGTGGAACTTCGGTACGAAGAACAGCGACAGTCCCTTGGTGCCCGGGCCCGCGCCCTCGGGGCGCGCGAGCACGAGGTGGAAGATGTTCTCGGTCATGTCCTGGTCGGCCGAGGTGATGAAGCGCTTCACACCCTCGATGTGCCAGGTTCCGTCTTCCTGCTTGATGGCCTTGGTGGTGCCTGCGCCCACGTCCGAGCCGGCATCCGGCTCGGTGAGGACCATGGTGGCGCCCCAGCCGCGCTCGGAGCAGATGGCAGCCCACTTCTTCTGCTCATCGGTGCCGTTGTCGTAGAAGATGTTCGAGAACCCAGCGCCGGCCGCGTACATGAACACGGGCGGGTTGGCGCCCAGGATCATCTCGCCGAGGGCCCAGTACAGCGAACGCGGAGCGGGCAGGCCGCCGAGCTCCTCGTCGACGCCGACCTTGTCCCAGCCGGCCTCGATGAAGGCGTTGTACGACTTCTTGAAGCTCTCCGGGATGGTCACCGAGTGGTCGGCCGGGTCGAACACGGGCGGGTTGCGGTCCGCGTCGGCGAAGGACTCGGCGATCGGTCCCTCGGCGAGGGTGCGGACCTCGCGCAGCATGTCGACGGCGGTCTCGTGGTCGAGGTCGCCGAACTCGCCGGACTCCAGTACCTGGTCGAGCTGGTACATCTCGAAGAGGTTGAAGTGCAGGTCGCGAAGGTTGGACTTGTAGTGGCCCATGGTCTTCCAATCTCAAGTACGTCAAGGAGGGCTGACCGGACAAGTTACTTGCCGGTAACTCTTGACAGACTACCCAACGTTCCGGTGGTGGACAACCGCGCAGTGTTGTGGTTGTGCTTACAATTGCAAGCGGCGAGTGGGGCGGGGCTTAGAGCTCCCGCAAATACGCTAGATCGGCCGGAATGCCCTCGGCGGGCGTCTCCAGGATCGTCGGGGCGTTCGCTTGCGCCATCAGTTCGGCCAGCACGTCCGGAGCGATGTGGCCCGACTCCAGGTTCGCGTGCCGGTCGCGCCCGGAGTCGAACTCGTCGCGGGAGTTGTTCAGGTGCACCAGGTCGATGCGGCCGGTGATCGCCTTGATCCGCTCCACGAGGCCGACGAGCTCTTCGCCGCCGGCCCAGGCGTGGCAGGTGTCCAGGCAGAAACCGGCCTGGTCGAAGTCGCCGACCGCATCCCAGAGTCGTTCGATCGACTCGAGCGTGCGGGCCATCGCGTGATCGCCGCCCGCGGTGTTCTCGATCAGGATCGGCACCCCGAAGCCGCCCTTGTCCTGCTGGCGTTCGAAGAGCTTGCGCCAGTTGTCGAAGCCTTCGGCGGCGTCCTCGCCGTCGCGCAGATGTCCGCCGTGCACCACCAGTCCGATGGCGCCCAGCTCGGCCGCCGCCGCGGCCTGCTGCTCGACGGCCTTGCGGGACGGCATGCGGAGGCGGTTGTTCAGGCTGGCGACGTTGATCTGGTAGCTGGAATGCACCACGACGTCGATCGGTGAATCCCGGATCTGGGCCGCGTGCGGATGCGGTTGTGGCTGGTTCCACTTCTGTGGATCGGTGACGAACATCTGGAAGACATCGATGCCGAGTTCCTCGGCGGTGGTGATCGGGTTCTCGTCCTGGCGCAGGTGGGCTCCGAGTCGCATGAACACCACGATAGGCGAGCCTGCCGCGCCGTCGGCGGGGCTGCCGGTTTCCGGAGGGGCTGTAGTCTGACCCGGTTGCCGTATGCGTAGGAGCAGTTGACGTGAGTGTGAACAGTTCGGCGTCGCCGACCGGTGAGACCGAACCTGACGATCACCGTCAGACTGACCCGGAGGCGCCCGCCGAGGCGCCCGTGGAGGTGGTCGTCGAGTCGGGACGCGACCTCAAGTGGGTGCGTCGTTCCCTGCTACTGGTGTGGGCCGTGGCCCTCGGTTTCGAGATCGCCATCAACGGCATCGCCTTCGACCGCACCCGACTGATCCTCTACTTGGCCTTCGGCATGGCGGCGGCCACCGTCGGACGACGGCGCGCCATCACGGTGATCATCGACTGGCTGCCCTTCGTGCTGATCCTGATGCTGTACGACTGGACGCGCAACATCGCCGTCTGGCTGGACATGCCGACGCATTGGAAGCTGGCGGTCGACGCCGACAACTGGCTCTTCGGCGTCAACCCCACCGTGTGGCTGCAGTCGCACATCAAGTTCGCCGAACCGCCCTGGTGGGAGGTGATCGTCAGCGTCGTCTACATGTCGTACTTCATCGTCCCGTACGCGACCGCGGCGGTGCTGTGGGTGCGCAATCGGGCGACGTGGCGTCGCTTCGCCGCCTGTTTCATCGCGACGAGTTTCGTCGGCCTGATCGGCTACACGCTGGTGCCGGCGGCACCGCCGTGGGCGGCGGCCAAGTGCACCGCGGCCGACGTGGCCGACTACCCGCACGATCCGGACTGCATGTACCTGCCCGAGGGCCCGGTCGCGGACAACCTGCTGGGGCAGGTGGAACCGGTGCACGAGGGTGCCGCGCCGTATGTCGAGCGGATCTCCACGCGCGGTTGGCACGTGATTCGCGTGGAAGCGGCGAGCAAGCTGATCAAGGGCGGTCAGGGACAGTCGAACCTGGTGGCCGCGATCCCGTCGCTGCACGCCGGCCTGACCATGATGCTGGCGCTGTTCATGTGGCCGCGGACCAAGGCGCTCGGTCGAACGATGTTCATGGGGTACGCGCTGGTCATGGCGTTCGCGCTGATGTACACGGCCGAGCACTACTTCTTCGACATCCTGCTCGGCTGGCTGCTGGCCGCACTCGTGGTCGGCACGGTGGCGTTGATCGACAACAAGTGGATTCAGCCGCGCAACCGCCGACGGGCCGCCCGGGAAGAGGCCGAGCGCGTCGAAGCGGTGGAGCAGGCCGTACTCGACGGTCCCGCGCCGATGCCGCATCCGGAACGGGTGCCGGACCTGGTCTCGCTGCCGGAGGCCGGGGCCTCGACGGACCCGGTGTCGCCGCCGGACTCCGCCGCGCCGCCCAGCCCGACCGGACCGGTGAGCCCCGCGCCGACGGCGTAACCGCCTGCCGGGATCCCCAGATGCGGGATCCCCCAGGTGCGGGGTCCTCGGGTGCGGGGCGGCCTACGACGACCAGAGGTGCGCGCGGGGCGTCTTCGCGAAGTCGATCATCGCGCGGGCGTTCTCCACGGCCGTCACCGTGCCGGTGCCGATCGCGCCGTGCCGGTCGAACAGCGTCGCGGTGCCGACGGAGATGCCGTCGGACGAGAGATGGGTGTCGGCTTCCACTCCGACGCGCACGCCCTCGGGCAGTCGGGCCAGGGCCACGGTGAGGTCGCAGTTGATGAAACCGATGCCGCCTTCGCCCCAGTTGGTCATCAGGCTGGTCGATTCCGCGGTGATCACGGCGCGCTGGAACGGGGTGAGTTCGACGCCGTCCACCAGCGGCAGGGCCTTGGACCACAGGCGATGGCGGTGCGCCTCCTGCTGGCCGGCCATGCTCGTGGTCCAGCCGTCCGGCCCGACGCCGAACCGGGGATCGGCGTCGTCGTCCGAAACGTCCGGAGGGAAGAAGGTGCGCTCGGCCTCCGGGCGCGTCCAGCGACCGCCCGGCGGGTCGACGCTCTCGACGAGGAACACGGTCACGCCCTTGGCGACGAGGATCTTGGCCTCGGCGGCGTCGTCGTGCTGGATCACCTCGAAGCCGGCCACCAGGATGCGGCCGCCGGAGCGCTCCACCGACGTGCGGACGACGGTCGGCAGGCGACGGGCGCTCTTGAACAGTTCGATGGTGAAGCGGGCCGGGCGCCAGCCCTCGCGACGATGTTCGGTCTCCACCGCGTAGGCGGCGATCGCGCAGACGGCCGGACCGTTGAGCGCATCGGGCCCCCACAGGCTGTAGGCCATAGACGTGGGAACAAAGCGACCCGTGTTGTCGCGAGTGAAAAAAGCGGGTTCAGCCATACCGAGAGGTTACGCTGTGCCTATGGTCACTCCTGAAGTCCACCCCGCTGCGCCCGCCGTGCCTCCCGAGGCTGTCAACGCCATCCGCTCGGGCCTGCTGTTCTCGGCCGTGGTCGGCATCGTCCTCGGTGTGCTGATGATGGTGTGGCCGGGCATCACCGTCTTCGTCGCCGGCTTGCTGTTCGGCATCTCGCTGGTGGTGGCCGGACTGTTCCGCCTGTTCTACTCGTTCGCCTCGGTGGGTCTCACCTTCGGGTTGCGCATTCTGATGCTGATCCTGGGCTTGGCCATGGTGTTCTGCGGCGTCATCGCGATCATCAGCCCGGCGGACGCCTGGTGGATGCTGGCGGTATTCATCGGCATCGGCTGGATCTTCGGCGGCTTCCAGGACATGTTCGGCGCCCGCGCCGACGTCGCGGTGGCACCGCGCTGGCTGGTCATCGTCGGCGGCGTGATCTCGGTGATCGCCGGTATCGCCATGCTCTTCCTGGCGCCCGGCGCCACCCTGACCACGCTGGCGTGGCTGCTCGGCCTGATGCTGATCGTGGTCAGCATCGTCACGTTGGTCTCCCTGCCGCGCAAGGTTCCCGTCGCTCCTGCGCCGGGACAGGTCATCGACTGACCGCGCCCCGATCCGGATACCGACCCGGCGTCGCACCGTCGAAATCACTCGACGGAGCGGCGCCGGAGTCGTTCGGCAGCAACCGGCGCAGGTCGGTGAACGACGCCGCGAGTTCGGTGGTGTGCACCAGGGTGAGGCCGTCCAGCGGATCGACGGTGCTCCCGGCGTGCACGGCGGCGGCGCCGAGCAGACGACGGGCGGTGGGTCGGTCGCAGTCCCAGAGCGCATCCGCGGTGCGGACGTAGAGGGCCACGGCCGCGTTCACCGCGTCGAGGTGCAGCAGCGCCCACGCCCAGTGCTTGGCGACGTCCACGGTGTCGGCTTCGCCTCGGCCGTGCGTGCGCACGTACTTGCCGTGCAGTTCCTGGCACAGCAGGTCGGTGTCCTGCCAGAGCTGCAGGAAGCGCATGCACCGGACGCTCGCGTGCAGCGCACGCAGATACGGCACCGAGTACGGGCCTTCGCGGCGCGCGCGGACTTCGCGGAGGACGGAGAACTCCGCGAGCGCGTGGTCGTACTCACCGGCCTCGAACCGTGATCGGGCTTCGGCTTCCAGCTCGTCGAGCATGACTCCACCATGCCCGGCCGGACGCGGCGGTGGGCCGGGTCGGCCGAATCGCGAGACGAACCCGGGCAAAGGTTTCGGGGATCGGGGATTTCGGCGGGGTGTCCGAAGAATGCGGGATTCCGAGAACGGTCGGGTTCCCGGCGGCGGGGATGGAAGGATGAGCGGCATGGACGCCACGCACAACAGAGATCTCAGCCGCTGGGCGCTGCTGAGCATCGCGGCGGCGCTCGTCACCATCGCGCTGAAGTCCTCGGCCTGGCTGATCACCGGTTCGGTGGGTCTGCTGTCCGACGCCGCCGAGTCGGTGGTGAACCTGGTCGCGGCGGTCGTCGCATTCATCGCCCTGCGAGTGGCCGCGCGCCCGGCCGACGACGACCACAACTTCGGGCACTCCAAGAGCGAGTACTTCTCGGCGGTCATCGAAGGCGTCATGATCGTGGTGGCCGCAGGCGTCATCATCTACACCGCCGTCGACCGTCTGCTCAATCCTCGCGAGCTCGAATCGGTCGGCATCGGTCTGGCCATCTCGGTGATCGCCTCGGTGGTCAACGGGGTGGTCGCCTGGCTGCTGATCCGCGCCGGCCGACGGCACCGATCCATCACGCTGGAGGCCGACGGCCGACACCTGCTCACCGACGTCTGGACCACGGCCGGAGTCGTGATCGGCGTGGCGCTGGTGGCGCTCACCGGTTGGCTGCCACTGGACCCGATCATCGCCATCGGGGTCGCGATCAACATCCTGGTGGTCGGCTACCTCCTGATCAAACGGTCGACGGCCGGTCTGATGGATTCCGCGCTCGACGACGAGGATCTCGCGGTGATCGAGGACGTGCTCGAGCGCTACCGCGCCGAGGTCGGGCCGGAGACCGTCGACTTCCACGACATCCGCACGCGCGAATCCGGCCACCTCCGATTCCTGCAACTGCACATGCTGGTGCCCGGCGAGTGGTCGGTCCAGCGCGGGCACGACGCGATCGAAGAAGTGGAGACGGCCTTGCGTGCGGCCCTGGACGAGCTCGTGGTGACGGTGCATCTGGAACCGATCGAAGATCCGCGGGCCTACGAATCGTGGCGGCGGTGAGCGCGCGCCGGGAGTGATCGGGCGATAGGCTCGAGGCATGAGTGATCCCGACGACTTGGTCGACGCGAACGAGGACTATCAGAGCGACCAGCTGCAGCCCGAGGAGACCTTGGAGAACAAGGAACTCGAGGACGTGCTGGACCGCGGCTACTCGCCGCCGGATCGTCGGCCCGCCGAACACCCCGAGCACGAGACGCTGGATGAGCGCCTCTCCGACGAGGAGCCGGACGTCTTCGTCGACGCTGATTCCGGTCGCGACCCGGACTTCCCGTCGAACGCCGAGGTCGGTCGCCATCGCGCGGGTCGCCTGGTGGCGCCCGATCTGGGCACCGAGGCCGACGTGGACGCCCAGCTGCTGGCCAGCGACGCGGGTATCGACGGGGCGGGTGCGTCGGCCGAAGAGGCCGCCATGCACGTGATCGACGACGAACGTTAGGTCATGGATCGCGATCGTCTCGTCGAAGTCGGCGTCGGCCTGATCTCCAGCTTCGGCGCCAAAGCGCTGAGCCTGACCTCGGTGGCTCGGCATGCCGGTGTCGCGCGGGCCACGGCCTACCGCATGTTCGGTGGGCGGGACGCGCTGGTCTCGGCCATCCTGCAGCATGAGTTGGGTCTTATCGCCGACAAGATGGGCGAGTGGGGTGCCGACGAGCCCGATATCGCCAAACGCGTGCACCTGCGGGCGGTGGAGTCGCTGCGATACATCCGCGAGCACGCCGCGCTCCAGTACGTGCTGACCCGGGAACCGGAAGAGATCGTCCGTGCCCTGATCCCGACCCGCGGCTCCAACGAGCCCACGTTGATCGACCTGATCGTGGACGCCACGCTGCCGGAGATCCGCGACGACGAAGCCGCACTTCTCTACCCGGATCCGCGGGGTGCCGTGGAACTCATGATCCGGGTCGCCTACTCCTGCATGCTGGTTCCGGACGGACATCTGACCGACGATCAGATCGCCGATCTCACGGCTCGGGCCGTCGTGCAGAATCCCGACGCGGCGACGATACGCTGACATCCATGACTGGTAACGGGATCGAGTCCGCGAGCGGCATCTACGTCGCCTCGGCCGAAGGGGACACCGGCAAATCGACGGTCGCGCTGGGCGTGCTGGTCCAACTGGCGGCGACCGGCGGTCGCGTCGGACTCTTCCGGCCCATCGCGCGTTCCGCGGCGGGCGAGCGCGACGAGATCGTCGATCTGCTCATCGAGTACACGTCGGTCGACGTGCCGTACGAGGACTGCCTCGGCGTGACCTACGACGACGTGCACGCGGACCCGGACGCCGCGATCGCCGAGATCGTGACGCGTTACCACGCGGTCGCCGCGCAGTGCGACAACGTGTTGATCCTGGGGTCGGACTACACCGACGTCGCCTCGCCGTCCGAGCTCAGTTACAACGCGCGGATCGCGGCCAACCTGGCCGCCCCGATCCTGCTGGTGGTGAAGGCGCTCGATCGCGAGCCCGCCGAGGTCCGCGGCCTGGTGGAGCTGCTGGTCGGGGACATCCGGCAGGCCCACGCGGCCGTGGCCGGCGTGGTGGCCAACCGGTGCGATCGGCACCGGCTCCCGGAGATCGTCGACGCCATCGCCGAGGGCGGATACCGTGCGTGGGCGCTGCCGGAAGAGCCGTTGCTGTTCGCGCCGACCATGGCCGAGCTGGCCACGGCGCTGGACGCGGAACTGTTCAGCGGCGACGAGGAACTGCTCGACCGCGAGGCGATCGACGTGATGGTCGGCGGCATGACCGTCGAGCACATTCTGGAGCGGCTCAGCGAGTCGATGGCCGTCATCGCGCCGGCCGACCGTTCGGACGTGTTGCTGTCGTTGGTGAACGCGAATGCGGCGCAGGGTTTCCCGCGCCTGGCCGGCATCATCTTGAACGGCGGCCTCAAGCCGCACCCGATGATCGACGCGTTGGTCCGCGGCCTGCGGCCCACGCTGCCGATCCTGCAGTGTGAGCACGGCACCTACGAGACCGCGCGGATCTGCTCCACCACGCGCGGCCGCATCGGGGTCGGGTCGGTGCGCAAGATCGACGCAGCGCTCGGGTTGATGGAGCGGCACATGCCGGCCGACGGACTGTTCGCGGATCTGCAGCTGCACGCGTCCGAGGTGATGACGCCGCAGATGTTCGAGTACATGCTGCTGTCGCAGGCGAAGTCCGACCGGCAACACATCGTGCTTCCGGAGGGCGACGACGACCGGATCCTGCGGGCGGCCGGTCGGCTGCTGCGCCGCGGCGTGGCGCGCCTGACCCTGCTCGGGCAGGAGGACGCAGTACGTCGTCGCGCCGAGGAGCTCGGCATCGATCTGACCGAGGTCGACATCCTGGATCCGCGCAACAGCGAGCTGGTCGACGAATTCGCCGCGATCTACACCGAGCTGCGCAAGCACAAGGGCATGACCCTCGATCGCGCCCAGGAGGTGGTGCGCGATGAGTCGTACTTCGGCACCATGATGCTGCACACCGGCATGGTCGACGGCATGGTCTCCGGAGCGGTGCACACCACCGCGCAGACCATCCGGCCGGCCTTCGAGATCATCAAGACCCGGCCCGGGGTCTCGACCGTGTCGAGCGTCTTCTTCATGTGCCTGGCCGACAAGGTCCTCGCCTACGGCGACTGCGCCATCGTGCCGGATCCGACGTCCACCGAGCTCGCCGACATCGCGATCTCGTCGGCGGCCACCGCCGCGGCGTTCGGCATCGATCCGCGGGTGGCCATGCTCAGCTACTCGACGGGCGGCTCCGGTACCGGCGCCGACGTGGACAAGGTCCGCGCAGCCACCGAGCTGGTGCGGGAGCGCGCACCGGAGATCCTGGTGGAGGGGCCGATCCAGTACGACGCCGCCATCGACCGGTCCGTCGCCGTCACCAAGATGCCCGACTCGCCGGTCGCCGGTCAGGCCACGGTTCTGATCTTCCCGGACCTCAACACGGGCAACAACACCTACAAGGCCGTGCAGCGCAGTGCCGGCGCCATCGCGATCGGTCCGGTCCTGCAGGGGCTGAACAAGCCGATGAACGACTTGTCGCGGGGCGCTCTCGTCTCCGACATCGTCAACACGGTGGCCATCACAGCGATCCAGGCACAGAACCTGAAGAAGGGCTGACATGACCGAGTCGATCGCCGACACCATCACGCCGGGGGCAGTGCTGGTGATCAACGCCGGCTCGTCGTCGCTGAAATACCAGCTGGTGGATCCGGCCTCCGAGCAGGTGTACGCGGACGGCCTGGCCGAGCGGATCGGGGAACCCGTCGGCTCCTCCATCACGCACATGGCCGGCAACCGGGAGCGGATCCTCCAGGTGGCGCTGCCCGACCACCGGACGGCCATCGCCGAAGTAGTCGAGCTGTTCCGTGCGGACGGGATCCATCTCGCCGACGCCGGTCTCACCGCGGTCGGCCATCGCCTGGTGCACGGCGGCACCGAGTTCCATTCGCCGATCGTGATCGACGACGCGGTGATCGCCACCATCGAGCGACTCTCCCCGCTGGCGCCGCTGCACAATCCGCCCACCCTGCGCGGAGTGGAGGCGGTCAGCGAACTGCTGCCGGACGTGCCCGCCGTCGGCATCTTCGACACCGCGTTCTTCTACGACCTCCCCGCGGCCGCCGCCACTTACGCGATAGACACCGAGGTCGCCGCCGAATACGGCATCCGCCGGTACGGCTTCCACGGCACCAGCCACCAGTACGTGTCGCGCTGCGCTGCGCGTTTCCTGGGTCGGCGCAACGACGAGGTCAACCAGATCGTTCTCCACCTGGGCAACGGCGCGTCGGCGTCGGCGATCCGCGGCGGCCGACCGGTCGACACCTCCATGGGCCTCACCCCGCTCGAAGGCCTGGTGATGGGCACCCGCGTCGGCGACATCGACCCGGGCATCGCCTTCCACCTCGCGCGGGTGGGCGGGATGTCGGTGGACGACGTCGACCGGATCTACAACAAGCAGGGCGGGCTCAAGGGGCTGTGCGGGGAGAACGACTTCCGCGCGATCCTGGAACGCATGGACGTCGGCGACGCGGCCGCGAAGCTGGCGTACGACGTGTACGTGCACCGCCTGCGCCACTACCTCGGTGCCTACATGATCGACCTCGGCCGGGTGGACGCCGTCGTGTTCACCGCCGGGGTGGGGGAGAACGCCGCCGCGGTGCGCGCCGATGCCCTGGCCGGCCTGGAGAACTTCGGCATCGTGCTGGATCCGGAGCGCAATGCCGAACGTTCTCGGGTCAGCCGCCGCATCTCGACCGACGATTCGCCGATCGCCGTCCTGGTGGTGCCGACCAACGAAGAATTGGCGATCGCCCAGCAGGCCGCCGAAGTGGTCCTGACCAGCTGATTTGTGTTCCACGAACGGCCTGTGTAACTTTATCGGAGTTGCCAGCGAGCAGGGCGCCCGAGAGGGAGCCGGCCAGGGTGACAGACTCTGCTCAATGAAGTTCGCACGATGTATTTAGTCGTGTGGTGTTGTTGGGTGTGTGTTTTTTGAGAACTCGATAGTGTGTAAGAGAAATTTTCTTGTGCCAGTTATGTTTTGGCTGGTGTCGAGGATTTTTTGGACAAGAATTTTGTTTTTGTTTTTGATTGTTTTTTGATGCCAGTCAATTCTTTTTTTGAAGGATTATTTTGGTCAGGTCTTTTCTCCTGGTCTAGTGCTCAGATTATGCTGGCCTCTTTGGGGGTTGGTGTGTTTGGTCTAGTTTTGTTGGAGAGTTTGATCCTGGCTCAGGACGAACGCTGGCGGCGTGCTTAACACATGCAAGTCGAACGGAAAGGCCCAGCTTGCTGGGTACTCGAGTGGCGAACGGGTGAGTAACACGTGGGTGATCTGCCTTGCACTCTGGGATAAGCCTGGGAAACTGGGTCTAATACCGGATATGACCTCTGACTGCATGGTTGGGGGTGGAAAGCTTTTGCGGTGTGAGATGGGCCCGCGGCCTATCAGCTTGTTGGTGAGGTAATGGCTCACCAAGGCGACGACGGGTAGCCGACCTGAGAGGGTGATCGGCCACACTGGGACTGAGACACGGCCCAGACTCCTACGGGAGGCAGCAGTGGGGAATATTGCACAATGGGCGCAAGCCTGATGCAGCGACGCCGCGTGGGGGATGACGGCCTTCGGGTTGTAAACTCCTTTCGCCAGGGACGAAGCGCAAGTGACGGTACCTGGAGAAGAAGCACCGGCCAACTACGTGCCAGCAGCCGCGGTAATACGTAGGGTGCGAGCGTTGTCCGGAATTACTGGGCGTAAAGAGCTCGTAGGCGGTTTGTCACGTCGTCTGTGAAATCCTGCAACTCAATTGTAGGCGTGCAGGCGATACGGGCAGACTTGAGTACTACAGGGGAGACTGGAATTCCTGGTGTAGCGGTGAAATGCGCAGATATCAGGAGGAACACCGGTGGCGAAGGCGGGTCTCTGGGTAGTAACTGACGCTGAGGAGCGAAAGCGTGGGGAGCGAACAGGATTAGATACCCTGGTAGTCCACGCCGTAAACGGTGGGTACTAGGTGTGGGTCTCATTTCACGAGATCTGTGCCGTAGCTAACGCATTAAGTACCCCGCCTGGGGAGTACGGCCGCAAGGCTAAAACTCAAAGGAATTGACGGGGGCCCGCACAAGCGGCGGAGCATGTGGATTAATTCGATGCAACGCGAAGAACCTTACCTGGGTTTGACATACACCAGACGCCGGCAGAGATGTCGGTTCCCTTGTGGTTGGTGTACAGGTGGTGCATGGCTGTCGTCAGCTCGTGTCGTGAGATGTTGGGTTAAGTCCCGCAACGAGCGCAACCCTTGTCCTGTATTGCCAGCACGTAATGGTGGGGACTTGCAGGAGACTGCCGGGGTCAACTCGGAGGAAGGTGGGGATGACGTCAAGTCATCATGCCCCTTATGTCCAGGGCTTCACACATGCTACAATGGCGCGTACAGAGGGCTGCGAGACCGTGAGGTGGAGCGAATCCCTTAAAGCGCGTCTCAGTTCGGATTGGGGTCTGCAACTCGACCCCATGAAGTCGGAGTCGCTAGTAATCGCAGATCAGCAACGCTGCGGTGAATACGTTCCCGGGCCTTGTACACACCGCCCGTCACGTCATGAAAGTCGGTAACACCCGAAGCCGGTGGCCTAACCCTTGTGGAGGGAGCCGTCGAAGGTGGGATCGGCGATTGGGACGAAGTCGTAACAAGGTAGCCGTACCGGAAGGTGCGGCTGGATCACCTCCTTTCTAAGGAGCAAACGATAATCATTGGTTTCGGTGCCGAATGTGTGCCGGCCATGGTTTGTTCGAGGGTGAAACACAAGAAATCCATGCTTACGCGTTCACGGTGAATCATCACTGTGACGTTGTGGTGGCCGTGCGAGTGATTGCCGGCCTGGACTTTTGCACACTATCGGGGTTCTGAGAAAACACCGCCGGCCCTTTCGGGGCTGGTCAGAGGTTTTCTTGGTGCTCACACTTTTCCGCCTGGATTCAGTCTTCTGACTGCTGGGTGTTGGGTGGTGTGGGTGTGTGTTGTTTGAGAAGTGCATAGTGGATGCGAGCATCAAAGTCAAGGACTGTTGATTTTACAGGAGATCTTGTTTTTGGTGTTTGTACTGCAATTATTTTGTGTGTCTCTGTAAGAATTTGTAGAAATACTCATGTTGTGGAATGTCCACATTCGTGCCCATGAGAGTGGGTGTGTTTGTGGGTGTTGTTGTAAGTGTTTTAGGGCGTTCGGTGGATGCCTTGGTACCAGGAGCCGATGAAGGACGTGGTAGGCCGCGATAGTCCTCGGGGAGTTGTCAAACGAGCTGTGATCCGAGGGTGTCCGAATGGGGAAACCCAGCACCAGTGATGTGGTGTTACCGTCCGGTGAATGTATAGCCGGTGCGGAGGGAACGTGGGGAAGTGAAACATCTCAGTACCCACAGGAAGAGAAAACAATTGTGATTCCGTGAGTAGCGGCGAGCGAAAGTGGATCAGGCTAAACCATGCGTATGTGACACCGGCAGGGTTGTGCGTGTGGTGTTGTGGGAGTGTCGTGGCCCGGTCTGCCGGCTGGGCGGTCAGTGAGAAAACAGGATGTTAGGTGAAGTGGCCTGGAATGGTCTGCCGTAGACGGTGAGAGTCCGGTAACTGAAAATGTTCTGTCTGGCTTCAATATTTTCCCAAGTAGCAGCGGGCTCGTGGAATCTGCTGTGAATCTGCCGGGACCACCCGGTAAGCCTAAATACTTCCTGGTAACCGATAGCGGACTAGTACCGTGAGGGAAAGGTGAAAAGTACCCCGGGAGGGGAGTGAAATAGTACCTGAAACCGGACGCTTACAATCCGTCAGAGCCTGTGCAGTCTTTGGTGGCTGGTGGGTGATGGCGTGCCTTTTGAAGAATGAGCCTGCGAGTTAGTGCTCAGTGGCGAGGTTAACCCGTTGTGGGGTAGCCGTAGCGAAAGCGAGTCTGAATAGGGCGTTTTGAGTCGCTGGGTCTAGACCCGAAGCGGAGTGATCTACCCATGGCCAGGGTGAAGCAGCAGTAAGATGCTGTGGAGGCCCGAACCCACTTCAGTTGAAAATGGAGGGGATGAGTTGTGGGTAGGGGTGAAAGGCCAATCAAACTCCGTGATAGCTGGTTCTCCCCCAAAATGCATTTAGGTGCAGCGTCGCGTGTTTCTTACCGGAGGTAGAGCTACTGGATGGCCGATGGGCCCTACCAGGTTACTGACGTCAACCAAACTCCGAATGCCGGTAAGTGAGAGCGTGGCAGTGAGACTGCGGGGATAAGCTTCGTAGTCGAGAGGAAACAGCCCAGATCGCCGGCTAAGGCCCCTGAAGAGTGTACGAAGTGGAAAAGGATGTGGATTGCTTAGACAACCAGGAGGTTGGCTTAGAAGCAGCCACCCTTGAAAGAGTGCGTAATAGCTCACTGGTCAAGTGGTCCTGCGCCGACAATGTAGCGGGGCTCAAGTACACCGCCGAAGCCGCGGCAATCACACATAGACATCCACCATGATCTGCGGGTTGTGGTGTAGTGGTGTGGTTGGGTAGGGGAGCGTCCTGCATTCCGTTGAAGCCATCGAGTGATCGTGTGGTGGAGGGTGTGGGAGTGAGAATGCAGGCATGAGTAGCGAAAGACAAGTGAGAAACTTGTCCGCCGAATGACCAAGGGTTCCTGGGCCAGGTTAATCCGCCCAGGGTGAGTCGGGACCTAAGGCGAGGCCGACAGGCGTAGTCGATGGACAACGGGTTGATATTCCCGTACCCGTGTATCCGCGCCCAATGATGAATCATCTGTACTAACCGCCCAAAAGCTACTTCTCCTTCCTTCGGGTTGGTTTGGTGGTGGCTGCGTGGGACCTTGGGTGTAGTAGTCAAGCGATGGGGTGACGCAGGAAGGTAGCAGGGCCAAGTGATGGATGTCTTGGTGTAAGCCTGTAGGGCGGAACATAGGTAAATCCGTGTTCCATGTAGCCTGAGAGGTGATGCGTAGCCGTTGAGGTGAATTCTGTGATCCTATGCTGCCGAGAAAAGCCTCTAGTGAGTTGGTACACGGCCCGTACCCCAAACCGACACAGGTGGTCAGGTAGAGAATACTAAGGCGATCGAGAGAACTGTGGTTAAGGAACTCGGCAAATTGCCCCCGTAACTTCGGGAGAAGGGGGACCATTTCTGGTGACGACTTTTTCGGTCTGAGCTGGGGGTGGTCGCAGAGACCAGAGAGAAGCGACTGTTTACTAAAAACACAGGTCCGTGCGAAGTCGTAAGACGATGTATACGGACTGACGCCTGCCCGGTGCTGGAAGGTTAAGAGGACCGGTTAGTCAACTTTGTTGGCGAAGCTGAGAATTTAAGCCCCAGTAAACGGCGGTGGTAACTATAACCATCCTAAGGTAGCGAAATTCCTTGTCGGGTAAGTTCCGACCTGCACGAATGGCGTAACGACTTCTCTGCTGTCTCAACCACAGACTCGGCGAAATTGCAGTACGAGTAAAGATGCTCGTTACGCGCGGCAGGACGAAAAGACCCCGGGACCTTCACTATAGCTTGGTATTGGTGTTCGGTACGGTTTGTGTAGGATAGGTGGGAGACTGTGAAGTGGGCACGCTAGTGTTCGTGGAGTCGTTGTTGAAATACCACTCTGATCGTATTGGGCTTCTAACCTCGGACCCTGATCGGGTTCAGGGACAGTGCCTGGTGGGTAGTTTAACTGGGGCGGTTGCCTCCTAAAATGTAACGGAGGCGCCCAAAGGTTCCCTCAGCCTGGATGGCAATCAGGTGTTGAGTGTAAGTGCACAAGGGAGCTTGACTGTGAGACGTACATGTCGAGCAGGGACGAAAGTCGGGACTAGTGATCCGGCACCGGCAAGTGGAAGCGGTGTCGCTCAACGGATAAAAGGTACCCCGGGGATAACAGGCTGATCTTCCCCAAGAGTCCATATCGACGGGATGGTTTGGCACCTCGATGTCGGCTCGTCGCATCCTGGGGCTGGAGTAGGTCCCAAGGGTTGGGCTGTTCGCCCATTAAAGCGGCACGCGAGCTGGGTTTAGAACGTCGTGAGACAGTTCGGTCTCTATCCGCCGCGCGCGTCTAGAAACTTGAGGAAACCTGTCCCTAGTACGAGAGGACCGGGACGGACGAACCTCTGGTGTGCCAGTTGTTCCGCCAGGAGCACTGCTGGTTAGCTACGTTCGGAAGGGATAACCGCTGAAAGCATCTAAGCGGGAAGCCTGTTCCAAGATGAGGTTTCTCACCCACCTTCGGGTGGGGTAAGGCCCCCTACAGACCATGGGGTTGATAGGCCAGAACTGTAAGCACAGTAATGTGTTCAGGTGACTGGTACTAATCGGCCGAGGACTTACTAACAACACCCAAACACCAATGTTTGGTCTCGCATCCACTATGTACTTTCTGAGGCAACACACAATGTGTGTTTGTTTCGCCTTGTTACGGCGGCGATAGCGGTGGGGAAACGCCCGGCTCCATTCCGAACCCGGAAGCTAAGCCCACCAGCGCCGATGGTACTGCACCCTAATCAGTGTGGGAGAGTAGGACACCGCCGAACATTACTTGGAATGGCCCCCGGACCCTTGTGGTTCGGGGGCCATTTCGCATCTGCAGGCTCTACCGACACAGCGGGTACACCCCCGGTCGTCGACGGTAAAGGCGGCAGTACCCAACAGGGGCGGCAGCTGGCACCAGAAGCGGCAGCCGGGGGCGTCGCCTGTGGTGTGGACTGCCGCCTTTGCAGCGAGGTGCCGCCTGGGCGGGGGGCCGGCGGGGTGTCAGGCCGGCGGGGCGTCGTGCAGGCGCAGGATGAGGCGCAGGACGTTCAGCGCCATGTCCTTGTCGAGGGGCTCGTTGCCGTTTCCGCACTTGGGCGACTGGACGCACGACGGGCAGCCGGATCGGCAGCCGCAGGCGGCCACGGCGTCGGCCGTCGCCGAGATCCACGCCGCGAACGCCTCGTAGCCGCGTTCGGCGAAGCCGGCGCCGCCGGGGTAACCGTCGTACACGAATACCGTCGGCAGCCCGGTGCCCGAATGCGCATTGGTGGAGAGGCCGCCGATGTCCCAGCGATCGCACGTGGCGACCAGGCCGAGCATCCCGATCGCGGCGTGTTCGGCGGCGTGCAGTGCCCCGGGGAACTTGTCGGGGGCGATACCGGCGTCGATCAGGGTGTCCGGTTCCAGGGTGTACATGACGGCCCGGGTCGGCAGCACCTCCTCGGGCATGTCCAGGGGCACCGAGTCGAGGATCTCGCCGGACAGGGCCTTCCGGAGGTAGCTGATCACCTGGTCGGTCACCACCACCTCGACGAACGACACGGTGAGCGGCCCAAAGCTCTGCGAACGCAGGGTCCGGACGATCTCGATGTCGGAGTTCTCGCGGACCGACGTGGTCCAGTCCGGTTCCTCCGGGTGCGCGAGCGCCAGCGAATCGTGCAGGTCCAGTTCATCGATCACGAAGCTCTCGGCCTGGTGCAGGTAGACGGCGCCGGGGTGCACGCTCCGTTTGGCGCGGCTGGAGTCGACGGTGCCGAGAAGTCGGGACGTGGTGGTGTCGACGATGAGCACCTGCCCGCCGGCGCCGCCGCGGATGTCGATGTCGGCGTGCGGGTCGAGCCCGGGCGCGGGATACCAGCCGGCCTTGCGTCGGCGGAGGAGGCCGTCGGCAACCAGGTCCTCGACCAGGTCGTGGGCGCCGAACGCCTCGACGTCGGCCTCGGTCAGGGGAGCTTCGGTCGCCGCGCACAGCAGGTGCGGGCCGAGGATGTACGGGTTGTGCGGGTCGGTGACCGTCGCCTCCACTGAGCGCTCCAACAGCGCTTCCGGGTGGTGCACCAGGTAGGTGTCGAGGGGGTCGTCACGGGCTACGAGAACGACGAGCGACCCTTCGCCGCGGCGGCCGGCCCGCCCGGCCTGCTGCCAGAAGGACGCGACGGTGCCCGGATACCCGGCGACGATCACCGCGTCGAGGCCGCTGATGTCGACGCCCAGCTCGAGCGCGTTGGTGGTGGCGACGCCGAGGAGTTCGCCGTCGGACAGGGCGCGCTCGAGGCGTCGTCGATCATCGGCGAGATAGCCGGCGCGGTAGGCGGCCACGCGATCGGCGAGCTCGGGGGCGGCGTCGGCGAGCAGCTGCTGCGCACGACGGGCGGTGATCTCCGTGCCGCGACGACTGCGGACGAAGCAGAGGGTGCGGGCGCCCTCGATCACGAAGTCGGCGAGCAGCCGGGCGGCCTCGGCAGCCGCGGGGCGGCGGACCGGGGCGTCGTGCTCGCCCCGGGTCTCCTCGAGGAAACCCGGCTCCCACAGCGCGACCGTGCGTTCGCCGTGCGGTGACGCGTCCTCGGTGACGGCGACGACGTCGTCGCCGATCAAGCGCGACAGGGCTTCTGCGGGATTGGCGACCGTGGCGCTGGCCCCGATCACCACGGGGTTCGCGCCGTACATGCGCGCCAGGCGGAGCGTCCGCTGCAGCACCAGCGCCGAGTGCGATCCGAAGACGCCGCGGTAGTGGTGGCATTCATCGACGACGATGTAGGCCAGCCGCGCGAAGAACTGGCGCCACTTGGCGTGCGTGGAGTTGATCCCGAGGTGCAGCATGTCGGGGTTGGTGAAGATCCAGCGCGAGTGCAGTCGTGCCCACTGGCGCAGTTCCTGGTCGGTGTCGCCGTCGTACATGCACGGCTGCAGGTGCGAGAACTCGGGCAGGCCGGCGATGAGCGAGGCGACCGAGCGGAGCTGATCGGTGCCGAGCGCTTTGGTGGGTGAGAGGTACAGGGCGGTGGCGTTCGGGTCCTGCGCGAACCGCGTGAGGATCGGCAGTTGGTAGGCCAGGGACTTGCCCGACGCCGTGCCGGTGCAGAGACTGACGTGCCGACCGTCGACCGCGAGATCGGCGGCCCGCACCTGGTGTCGCCACGGCTGCCGGATGCCGCGCTCGACGAAGGCCGCGCGGACGGCGGGGTCGACCCACTCCGGCCACTCTGTGAATTCCGCTGTGCGCGTGGGGATCACGGCCAGATGGGTCAGTGGAGTCGCGTCCGGGTCGGACTCGCCGGCGAGCGTTCGACCGAGGAGTTCGGTGCCGTAGGTGTGTTGCTCCATCCCGCCCTCCTCGCGTGCTCGTGGCCGGCTCTCCATCTTAGGCAAGGCCGGTGTCAGTGCAGCCGGGCCGCCGCGGGGGCCCGTAGGATCGACATGGTGAGCCAGATGTCGTTGTTCTCCGCGGAGACGGAGGACCCAGCAATCGATGACCTGGCGGGATTGCTTGCGGCACAGGGACAGTCGCTGCACACGCCGATGGGCGCCCGGGTCTCGGTGGTCGTCGCCGACCGGTGGCGTGCGCAGGCGATCTGCGCCGACATCCGCGCGATCGGGTTCGACGCCGAGGTGGCCGAGTCCGAGGAGGGCCGTCCGCTCGCCCGGACGGAGGCCAACCCCCGATTCACAGCGCTGCACCGCCGGTGGACCAGCGGGGCGGTCAAAACGGTGCCCGAGGGCTGGGTGCCGAGCCCGCGCGCGCTTCGCCTGTGGGTGTTGGCGGCCGGCCGGCCGGATGGCGCGCACTACGCGCTCGGCCTGGATCCGCACGCGCCCGACACCCACGCGGCGTTGTCGACGGCGCTGATGCGGATCGGCATCGCGCCGACTCTGGTCGGCACCAACGGCTCGCATCCGGCGTTGCGGATCACCGGCCACAAGCGTCGCGCGCGCTTGCTGGAGACGATCGGCGCTCCGCCGCTGGATCCGGCGGCCGAGGACTCCTGGCCCCGGACCGAGTGAGCTGGGCCGTCGACTGACTCCTCCCGGCGAGTGTGACGTCAGTGACGGAAGGAGGTCCGAGATGAGGTCGATTCGCGCACTTTGGGCCGGTCGAACGAATGAACGTGGCTGCCGACCTGCGCTCGCTCGCCGAGTGATGTGCAGAAGACGCTATATATAAGGTACAACGGCAACGAGCAGCGAAACTCTGACCGAAGGGCACCCGTGGCCGCCACCGACACCGATTCCACCGCCGTGCGGCGACTCGTCATCGTCGAGTCCCCGACCAAGGCCCGCAAGATCGCGGGCTACTTGGGCGGCAACTACGTCGTGGAATCCTCGCGCGGACACATCCGCGACCTCCCGCGCGGCGCCGCCGACGTCCCCGCCAAGTACAAGGGACAGCCGTGGGCTCGTCTCGGCGTGAACGTCGACGAAGGCTTCGAGCCCCTCTACGTCGTTTCGGCCGACAAGAAGTCGACGGTCACGGAGCTGAAGGCGTTGCTGCGCGACGTCGACGAGCTCTACCTCGCGACGGACGGTGACCGCGAGGGGGAGGCCATCGCGTGGCACCTGCTCGAGACGCTCAAGCCGAAGGTCCCCGTGAAGCGGATGGTCTTCCACGAGATCACCGAGTCGGCGATCCGGGCGGCCGCCGAGAATCCCCGCGACCTCGACATCGACCTCGTCGACGCGCAGGAGACCCGTCGTATCCTCGACCGCCTCTACGGCTACGAGGTCTCGCCGGTGCTGTGGAAGAAGGTGATGCCGAAACTGTCGGCTGGTCGCGTGCAGTCGGTCGCCACGCGCATCATCGTCGACCGTGAGCGCGAGCGGATGGCCTTCGTCTCGGCCGAGTACTGGGACATCGCCGCCACCATGGACGCCGGAGCGGACGCGTCGCCGCGCTCATTCGGCTCCAAGCTGCTGTCGGTGAACGACGCTCGCGTGGCCACCGGCCGCGACTTCGGTCCGGACGGCCGCCTCCGCAAGGACGACGGCGTGGTGGTCCTGAACCAGGCGTCCGCCACGTCACTGGCCGCCGGTCTGCAGAACGCGCAGCTGACGGTCAGCTCGGTGGAGGAGAAGCCCTACACCCGCCGCCCGTACGCGCCGTTCATGACGTCGACGCTGCAGCAGGAGGCCGGCCGCAAGCTGCGCTTCTCGTCGGACCGCACCATGCGCACCGCGCAGCGGCTGTACGAGAACGGTTACATCACCTACATGCGTACCGACTCGACCACACTGAGCGAGTCGGCCATCAACGCCGCCCGCACCCAGGCGCGCGAGCTGTACGGCGCCGACTACGTGAGCCCGTCGCCGCGCCAGTACAACCGCAAGGTGAAGAACGCGCAGGAAGCGCACGAGGCGATTCGCCCCGCCGGCGAGACCTTCCAGACGCCGGGCCAGCTGGCGTCGTCGCTCAGCACCGACGAGTTCCGCCTGTACGAACTGATCTGGCAGCGCACCGTCGCCTCGCAGATGGCCGACGCCAAGGGCACCACCATGACCCTCCGGATCAGCGGCACCGCCGCCACCGGCGAACAGGTGGTCTTCGCGTCGTCGGGTCGCACCATCACCTTCCCCGGCTTCCTGTCCGCGTACGTCGAGGCCGTGGAGGAGACCGACGCCAAGGCCGACGACGCCGAGAACCGTCTGCCGAACCTCCGCGAAGGCCAGCAGCTGACCGCGTCGGAACTGATCCCGGACGGCCACTCCACCAACCCGCCGGCGCGCTACACCGAAGCCTCGCTGGTCAAGACGCTCGAAGAGCTGGGCATCGGCCGGCCGTCGACCTACGCGTCGATCATCGGCACCATTCAGGACCGCGGCTACGTGGTGAAGAAGGGCAACGCGCTCGTCCCGTCGTGGGTGGCGTTCGCCGTGATCGGCCTGCTGGAGGGCTACTTCAACAGCCTCGTCGACTACGATTTCACCGCCTCGCTGGAGGACGATCTGGACCAGATCGCCAGCGGCGACGCCGACCGGACCCGCTGGCTCAGCGAGTTCTACTTCGGCGACGACGGGCACCTCGGCGACGACGCCGCGGCCCACGCGATCGCCAAACACGGCGGCCTGAAGAAGCTCGTCGGCGTGAACCTCGAAGGCATCGACGCCCGCGAGGTGAACTCGATTCGCGTGCTCGACGACGCCGAGGGTCGCCCGATCTTCGTCCGGGTGGGGCGCTACGGCCCGTACCTGGAACGCAACGTCGCCGCGGCCGACGCCGAACCGGATCTGCAGCGCGCGAATCTGCCCGCCGACATGACCCCGGACGAGCTGACGCTCGAGGTGGCAGAGAAGCTCTTCTCCACCCCGCAGGAGGGTCGCGTCCTCGGCGTCGACCCCGTCACCGGACACGAGATCGTGGCCAAGGAAGGCCGCTTCGGTCCGTACGTGACCGAGATCCTGCCGCCCGAGGACGACGACGAGGGTGACGCGGGTTCGCCCGCGACCATCGCGCCCGGTCCCACTCCGCGCGACGGCGGCGAGACCGTGCCGGCCGGCGCCGGCGGCGGCACTGCCGACGAGGTGGTCGCGCTCGACGACGTCGAGGTCGGCTCGGTCGCCACCAAGGCTCCGGCCAAGAAGGTCGCGGCGAAGAAGACGGCCGCCAAGAAGGCCGCGGCCAAGAAGGCGGGTCCCAAGCCGCGCACCGGTTCGCTGCTGCGCACCATGGACATCGCCACCGTCACGCTCGAGGACGCGCTCAAGCTGCTCTCGCTGCCGCGCGTGGTCGGCGCCGACCCGGAGAGCGGTGAGGAGATCACCGCGCAGAACGGTCGGTACGGTCCGTACCTGAAGAAGGGCACCGACTCGCGGTCGTTGGCGACCGAAGAGCAGATGTTCACCGTCACGCTCGAGGAGGCGTTGAAGCTGTACGCCGAGCCCAAGCGGCGCGGTCGTGCGGCGGCGGCTCCGCCGTTGCGGGAGCTCGGCGAGGACTCGGCCAGCGGTCAGCCGATGGTGATCAAGGACGGGCGCTTCGGTCCGTACGTGACCGACGGCGAGACCAACGCCAGCCTGCGCAAGGGCGACGAGGTGGCCACCATCACCCCCGACCGGGCGATGGAGTTGCTGGCCGAGCGTCGCGCCCGCGGTCCGGCCAAGAAGGCCGCCAAGAAGACGGCGAAGAAAACCACCGCGAAGAAGACGGCTGCGAAGAAGACCGCTGCGAAGAAGACTGCCGCCAAGAAGACGACAGCCAAGAAGACCGCAGCCAAGAAGACCACGGCTGCGAAGAAGACGGCGGCGGCCAAGAAGGCGCCGGCGAAGAAGACGGCCGAGTAAGAAGGTCGACTGCCGGACACGGCTTCACGAGAGGGCCCCTCGGCGCGGATCACCGCGCGGAGGGGCCCTCGTCGTCTGTTCATGCAGGTAGACGGTCTGAGAAATTCTTTGAAAAAACTTTGCTCGAACTGTTGTGCTAACGCACTATGAGGCGTAGCTTGGAGTTAGACGATGCGGATGCCTCTGCCCGTCTAGCGAATCGAGTGGCTACCCGGCCGACCGTCGGGCAGCTCGACCGGTTCGACCGCTGTCCCGTACTCCTGACCGGAGGTGTCCGAAAGTGGACGCAGCAGGCTTGACCGAACTCGCCGACTTCATGGTCGACGATGTCACCGACAAACACGAGGTCACCGACAACGACGACACCGTCGACAATCTCGCACGCTTCTTGGCGCGGGTGCGGGCGGTGGACGACGACCGCGAACTCCTCGCCGTGGCCGCGGCGCTGCTGAGGCTGCGCAACGTGGTCGACTATTCGCTCGCGGCCGCGTGTGCGGCGATCGAGCGGAGCGGATTGCCTGCGCGGAAGCATGTGCGGTCGGCCGCGGCGATCGTGACCGAACTCGGTGCGGCACCGGCGGTGGCGCACCGTGCGGTCCGGATCGGGTGGGCGATCGCTGATGAAGGCCTGTGCTCGGTGACCCGAGGGATTCGGGACGGCGCGGTCTCGGCGGAGAAGGGCGACGCGGTCGTCACCGGTGTGGGCCACGTGGAAGGTCGCGTGGACCTGTCGGAGGAGGATCGTGCGCGGGTGGTGCACTCGCTGATGGTGCAGACCACTCCGGCGCGGGTGAAGGAGAAGGCTCGGGCCTGGGCGATCAAACTGGCGCCGGTGGAGCTGGCCGAAGGCCGGGTGCCGGTCGCTGAGCGCGACGATCTGAACGAGATGACGATGGATCGCACCGACGACGGGCGCGTCGCCGTCACCATCGACCTGGACACCGTGGCCGCGGAGGAGTTGTTCGCGGCGCTGGATCCGCTGACGCGGCCGGTGCCGGAACCGGACGGTTCGGACGACAAGCGTTCGGTCAAGCGGCGGCGGGCGGATGCGATGACGCAGGTGGTGCGCACCTACCTCGCACACTCCGAGCGCCCGGAGTCCGGCGGCGTGCTCCCGCACGTGACCTTGTCGGTGCCAGCGGCGGTCGTGATGAACGGCCAGGTCCTCGATTCGGTTGCGGGACAGACGATTGCGATTCCGTTCGCGGACAGTGACACCGCAGTGCCGTGGTTGGGGTTCGGCGGGCCGATCTCGGCGCGGACCGCGGAGCTGATCATGTGCGAGGCCTCCGTCGCGATCGCACTGCTCGACGACAACGGTGTGCCCTTGAACGTGGGCCGGGAGAAGCGGCTGTTCACTCCGGCGATCCGGAAAGCCCTGGTGCTGCGCGATCGCGGCTGCGCGTTCCCCGGCTGCGGGCTGCCGCCGTCGTGGTGCGACGGCCACCACGTCGAGCATTGGGAGCACGGCGGGGAGACCTGCCTCGATAACGGCGTGTTGCTCTGCCGTCGCCACCACATGCTGATTCACCAGAGCGGGTGGGAGGTGTTCATCGGCCACGACCGGCATCCGTGGTTCGTGCCGCCGGCCGACCCGGAGCATCCGAAGCGGTTCCGGGAGCCGATCCCGTCGAACGCGCGGCGCACGCTAACGCTATTGCCCGGCGCGGCTTAAGGCCGCGCCTGCGGCACCTGCACTACCGATCTGAAGTACTTGTCCACCAACGACTCTCGCCGCTAGGCGGGACCTAGAACATTTCTGAATGCAGTGTCGGGAGCGGATCCCGACGCGATGTGTTGTTTGAGAATTCCATAGTTGGCTGTCACCGGGGCGGTCTCCGTGGTCATAGTGACCACGGAGACCCTCCCGGTGGCAGCGAGCTGCCCGGTTACGAGTCGGCGAGGACGTCCGGGGCGATCTCGCCCAGGTTGGGGCGGGCCAGCAGCGTCTCAATGCCGCGGCCGCGCAGCTCCACGCCTTCGCCGATCTGCCAGTGACGGGCTTCGTCGTCGGAGGCCAGGAACACGGCGCGGGCCGAGCCGAGCACGCGGGTCGGCTCGTCCTTGGCCAGTTCGGTCAGGCGTGCCGCTTCGTTGACCGGGTCGCCGATCACCGTGTATTCCAGGCGTTGCTCGGAGCCGATATGGCCGGCGACGGCCTTGCCCGCGGATACGCCGATGCCCATGTCGACGTCGCCGAGGCGGCGGGCCAGCTCGACGCGTAGTTCGCGGCCGGCGGCCAGGGCGCAGCCGGCGAAGTCGTCCTGCTCCAGCGGTGCGCCGAAGATGGCGAGCGCCGCGTCGCCCTGGAACTTGTTGACGAAGCCGCCGTGATGGCCGACCACCTCGACGACCACCTCGAAGAAGTCGTTGAGCAGTTCCACCACTTCGCGGGGCGGGCGGTTCACGGCCAGGCGGGTGGAGCCGACGATGTCGACGAAGAGCACACCGACGTAGCGCTCTTCACCGCCGAGTTCGGTGCCGCTCTCGATCGCGCGCCGCGCCACGTCCTCGCCGACGTACCGGCCGAACAGGTTGCGCAGTTCTTGGCGTTCGCGGAGGTCGTCGACCATCTCGTTGAAGCCGGCCTGCAGCAGACCGAGGTCGTTGCCGTCGTAGATCTTGAGTGCCACGTTGAGGTTGCCCGCGCGGATCTGGCTCAGCGCCATGCGCATCTGTTTGATCGGGTCGGTGATCGACCGGACAAGGCGATAGAAGGCGATCATGCCGAACACGAGCGACGCGACCGCCATCCAGATGATCGGTCGCTGCAGGTCTTCGGCGCTGGCGTCGATCACGCCGTGGCGCTGCAGCAGGATCATCGCGATCATCACGAGCATGGGCAGGGCCACGGTGATCGACCAGAAGACGCCGATCCGGACGCTGATGCCGGGCGCCTTGGCGGACTCGGGGTCGTTCGCCATCGCGGCGACGGTGATCGGCCGCAGCACCTTCTCGGCCTGCATGAAGCTGAGCACCGCGGTGACGAGGACGCCCACCAGACTGGCGAGCGCCACGAGGATCGCGTCCTTGCCGGACTCGCGCAGGTTCAGGAGAGACAGCAGAACGCCGCCGATCAACCACAGGCCGACGTTCACGAGGGTGAGCAGCATCGGAAGGCGGAGAGCTCGGCGGCGGGCGGCGTCGTCGTCGAGCCGTGATCGTCGGCGATGCCAGATCAGGACCGGCATCGACAGGCGGATCGACGCCAATCCGGCCGCCACGATCGCGACCAACAGATAGACGAGGAAGTAGATCTGATTCTGGGCGTCGATCTCGGCGAGGCTGATGGTGTCCGGGCCGGGCAGTCCGAAGCGAAGGAAAGCGAAGGTGAACAGGGCGCCGATCAGATTGGCGCGCAGCATGTCCAGCGCCAAGATCGGCCACGGAGTGTGCGAAAGCCAGCGCAAGAGGTGCGCTGCCTTCGTCCATCGCGACCGATGCTTGACCACAGGACTAACGTACCGGCGTGCTTGCAAGAGTTAAACAGATTCCCGGGAGTGGTGCTGTCCGAACTGGGACTTACTCTGGACGGTGTGACAAATGTCTTTGACGGGCTGATCGGACAGGCGGATTTAGCCGACGAACTGGCGGCTGCGGCGACCTCGGCGCGGATCGCTTCTGCCGAGCTCGATCACGCCGCCGACGGTGCGATGTCGATGTTCGGCGACGAGGTGGTGCCGGAGTCCGGGTCGGCGATGACCCACGCGTGGTTGTTCACCGGTCCGCCGGGCAGCGGGCGTTCGGTGGCCGCGACGGCGTTCGCGGCGGCGCTGGAATGTCAGGACCCGACGACGGTGGGCTGCGGCGAGTGCCGCGCTTGCGTCACGGTGTTGGCGGGGACGCACGGCGACGTGCGGCACATCGCGCCCGAGGGGTTGACGATTTCGGTGCGGCAGATCCGCGACATCGTGCAGCTGGCCGCTCGACGCCCGACGACGGGCCGCTGGCAGATCGTCATCGTCGAAGACGCCGACCGCCTCACCGAGCACGGTGCCAACGCGCTCCTGAAGGCGGTGGAGGAGCCGCCGGAGCGGACCATCTTCCTCCTGTGCGCGCCGTCGGTGTCGCCGGAGGACATCGCGGTGACGCTGCGCTCGCGCTGCCGCCACGTGGCGTTGATCGCGCCGCCGGCGTCGTCGATCGCACAGGTGCTGATCCAGCGCGACGGGATCGACGCCGGCCGCGCGGAGTGGGCGGCGAGTGTCGCCGGTGGCCACGTCGGCCGGGCTCGACGACTCGCCACCGACGAGCACGCTCGCGCGCAGCGGGAGCAGGCGCTGTCGTTGGCGCGGGCCGCGGTCCGCGAGGGGGAGATGTACGCGGCGGGCGAGGCGCTGGTGAACGCGGCCAAGAAGGTGGCCGACGAGATCGCCGCCGAACTCAACGAGCCCGAGATGGCGGAGCTGATGACCGCCCTCGGCGCCGGGGGCACCGGCAAGGGCACCGCCCGGCCGCCCCGCGGCAGCGCCGGGGTGATCAAGGAGCTGGAGAAGCGGCAGAAGACCCGGCACACCCGGATCATGCGCGACACACTCGACCGCGCGCTGGTCGATCTGGCCGCACTCTTCCGCGACGCGCTCGCGATGTCGATGGGCGCGTCGGTGACGATGATGCACCCGGACAAGACCGAGACGCTCGCCGGCCCGATGGCCACCTATGCGGCGCCGGACCGGCTGCTCGGCTGCGTCGAAGCGGTCCTGGAATGCCGCGACGCGCTCGGCAAGAACGTGAAGCCGCGGTTCGCGGTCGACGCGCTGATGGTGCGGCTGAGCGAGCAGCTCGCCCGGCGCTCTCGCCCGGCCTGAGCGAACTGCCCGCTCTGCAGAACGGTCTCAGGCGTCCTGGTCGGTGGTGATCTCGTCGTGGTCGGCCAGCGGGTCGTCGCCGCCCGCGCCCTCGAGGACGGTGAGCTCGTTGTCGATCGCCGCGGAGATGGCCTCGGCCTTCTCCTTCAGCTTGTCGGTGAAGTCGGACATAGCCCCTCCTGAAGGTCGCCCGGCGTCCTCCGCCGGCGCTTGTGAATGACTATAGGGAGTCACCCCAGGTGGGGTGCGATCGCGGAGGCGACCAGTTCCAGATGGTCCAGATCGGCCAGGTCGAGCATCTGCAGGTAGACCCGGCTGGCGCCGATCGCCCGGAACGACTCGATCTTCGCGATCGCTTCCTCGACGGTGCCCGCGACGCCGTTCTCCCGCAGTTCGGCCGGCTCGCGACCGATCGCGGCGGCTCGTCGGACGAACTCCTCTTCGGTGCGACCCACGCACAGCACCAGCGCGGCGGAGTAGACCAGATCGGTACGACGACGACCGGCCTTCTCGCAGGCATCGCCGACGCGCTCGTACATCTGCGCGGCGGTGGCTTCGCTGACGAACGGCACGTTGAACTCGTCGGCGTAGGCGGCGGCCAGCGCGGGGGTGCGCGTGGGGCCGGTGCCGCCGACGATCAGCGGCGGCCGCGGCTGCGTCGGCTTCGGCAGCGCGGGGGAGTTCTCGATGGTGAAGTGCTTGCCCGCGTAGTCGAAGGTCTCGCCCTCCGGCGTGCCCCACAGCCCGGTGACGATGGCGAAGTTCTCCTCGAGCCGATCGAAGCGTTCGCCCAGCGGCGGGAACGGGATCCCGTACGCCGCATGCTCTTCCGCGAACCAGCCGGCGCCGAGCCCGAGTTCCACGCGGCCGCGGCTCATCTGATCGACCTGGGCCACCTGGATCGCGAGCTGTCCCGGGTGGCGGAAGGTCGCGGAGGTGACCAGGGTGCCCAGGCGGATCCGCTCGGTGGCGGTCGCGAGCGCGGCCAGGGTGAGCCAGGCGTCGGTCGGGCCGGGCAGGCCCGCGGAGTTCATCGCCACGTAGTGATCGGAGCGGAAGAAGGCGTCGAAGCCGAGGTCCTCGGTGGCGCGCGCGACGGCGAGGAGGTCGTCGTAGGTGGCGCCCTGCTGGGGTTCGGTGAAGATACGCAGATCCATGGCCTCCATGATGCCCGACGGTCCGGGTTCAGAAGAGGGTGAGCGCCGGTTCCGGGTACGGCGCGGCCGCGACGGTGGGCGACGGGGTGGCAAGCGACGGGCTGGTGGCCTCAGCGTCGGCGCGGCCGAGCCCGTGGCGCGCGACGAGCGGAGCCAGCTTCTCGCGGAGCCGGGCCGAGTACTCGGCCCGGACGTACCCGCTGCGGGAATACAGCGACCGGTAGCGCCGCACCAGCGCGGGATGGTGCTCGCCCAGCCACTCCATGAAGATCCCGGCCGTCGCGCCGCGCAGGTGCAGCGGGAACGCGGTGATGCGCTCGGCTCCGGCCTCGGCGAGGGCGCCGAGCAGCGCGTCGAGGGCGGCGGTGTCGTCGGTCAGATACGGGACCACCGGCGCCACCATCACGTGCGGGCGGAACCCGGCCTCAGCCAGGGCGGTGATGAGCTCGAGTCGGGCCCGCGGCGACGGGGCGCCGGGGTCGAGCTGCTTGCGGAGGTCGTCGTCGAGCATCGCCAGCGAGACGCCGACGTCGATGTCGATCACCCCGCGCGCGGTCCGCAGCAGGGGGATGTCGCGGCGCAGCAGCGTGCCTTTGGTGAGGATCGACAGCGGCGTGCCCGACTCGGCGAGCGCGGTGATCACGCCGGGCATCAGGCGGTAGCGGCCCTCGGCGCGCTGGTAGGGGTCGGTGTTGGTGCCGAGTGCGACGGTCTCCCGCTGCCACGACCGGCGCCGCAGTTCCTTGCGCAGCACGGCGGCGACGTTGAGCTTCACCACCAGCTGGGAGTCGAAGTCGAGGCCGGCGTTGAGGTCGAGGTATTCGTGGGTGGGGCGCGCGAAACAATAGCGGCAGGCGTGGCTGCAGCCGCGCATCGTGTTGACCGTGTAGCGGAACGGCATGGGCCCGCCGTCGGGCAGCTTGTTCAGGGCGCTGCGGGCGAGGACCTCGTGGAAGGTGATCCCGGCGAACTCCGGCGTCTCGACGGTGCGGACCAGGCCGGCGCGGTCGAGGCCGGGCAGCCCGCCGTCGTCGGTGTTCGCGCTCTGCCCGGACCATCGCATGCACTAATGCGAACACATGTTCGGACAGTGCGTCAAGGGGGCGGGGTCAGGCGACGACGATGCCCAGGTGGGCGGCGAAGTGGCCGCTGTAGCGCACCACCTGGTCGGGCGTGAAGGCGGCGCCGCGCAGGCCGTCGAGGTGGCGCAGGTTGTCGATCGCCGCGTCACGCAGATCGACGTCGGCGAGGGTCGCGCCCTGCAGTTGTAGGGTGCCGATGCGGCAGTTCTCGAACGATACGCGCGTCGCCGTGGCCTCGGTGAGGTCGAGCTCGTCGATCTGGCAGTCGCGGAACGCGACGTCGCGCACGTCGCTGCCGCGGAAGTTGACCAGGCCGAGCTTGCAGTCGGTCAGCTCGACGGACCGGATCTTGGCTTCGAAGAGGTCCAGCGCGCCGATCCGGCTGCCGTTCACGCGCACGTTGCGGATCGAGCCGCGGGCCATCGACCAGCGCGGCGCGATCACGTTGGCGAGGGCGCTGTCGAAGATCTTGGCGCCGCCGAGCTCGACGTCGTCGAAGGCGGCCGTCGTGAGTTCGCAGTCGGCGATGGTGAGGCCGGACAGGTCGACGTCCGCGAGTTCCAGGTCGCTGAAGCGGCAGCGCTCGACGTGCGCGAAGGCCTGCAGATCGGCGGGGTCGCCGTCGTCGAGTCCGCCGAGGGTGAGCTTCTCGATCCGCGGCTTCTTCGGGGCGGTCGGATGGGCGGCCATCAATGCATTCCTCACGTCGGCGGCGGCGGGCGACCCGAGTGTATCGGTGGGCGATCGGCGACGGTCGGGACTTGCTGGTTCGCCGACCGGCCGCGACGTTTCCTGGTTTAGGTGAGTTTATGGATCGTCCATAAACTATCCCGAAGTAGATCCGGGCCGAAGTTTAGGGCAGAAGTGTAAAGTTGCTTAAACTTGAGAAACTGCGAAAGGTCGGTCGTGGATCCATTGACGAACCCCTACACGCCGAATGCGGGAGCCCAGCCGACCACGCTCGCCGGCCGCAATCCTCAACTCGACTCGTTCGATCTGTTGCTCGCGCGGCTCATGCGTGGGCGGCCGCAACAATCGATGATCGTCACTGGGCTTCGAGGGGTTGGGAAGACCGTCCTGCTCGGTCAATTTCGGAAGAAGGCGTTGGCTGCGAACTGGGTGGTGGCCGAGCTCGAGATAAGAAAGCACGACGACACCGAGTTTCGTCGGATGATGGCCAGTCGCATGCGGACCGCCCTGCTGGAGATCTCGCCTAAGGCGCGGTGGAACGAGCGATTCCAGAAGGCTGGCCGAGTATTGGCTTCCTTCACCCTGACTGCCGACCTCACGGGGACGGTGCAGATCGGGTACGCCGCCGATGCGACCGAGCCGGGCAAGGCTGATCACGGCGACCTGGCTCTGGATCTCACGGACGTGTTCGTGGCTGTCGGTGAAGCGGCTGCCGACGCTGGACGTGGCGTGGTGCTGCTGTTCGATGAGATCCAGTTTCTTGCTCCTGCGCAGTTGGAGGCTCTCATCTCGGCAATTCATAAGGTCGTTCAACGGTCGCTGCCTGTAACCATGGTCGGTGCTGGTCTGCCGCTCATTGCGGAGTTGGTCGGGGATGCCAGGTCGTACGCCGAACGACTGTTTCAGTTCCCGACGATCGGTGACCTCGACGACCGTGACGCGCGAGAGGCTCTGGACGGTCCGGCGAAGATCGAGGGCGCCTCGTTCGAGTCGGACGCTCTCGAGCTCGCGCTCCAGATCACGGGTCGGTACCCGTACTTCTTGCAGGAGTTGGGGTACGCGGTGTGGGGAGTGGCCAGCGGTACCGTCATTACCCGGGGTGACGTGTCGGATGCCGAGGCTCTCTATACGGCCAAACTCGACGAGTCATTCTTCCGTGTCCGCTTCGACCGCTGCACCAACCGTCAAAAGCAGTATCTTCGGGCGATGGCTGAGCTGGGGCCGGGGAAGCAGAAGGCGCAGGACGTGGCCTCTGTCCTGAAGCGGGAGTCCAGCCAGGTTGCTCCGATCAGGGCTGAACTGATCGGCATGGGCCTTCTTTACACGCCCGACTACGGGTACGCCGACTTCACGGTGCCGCACTTCGAGAGCTTCATGCTTCGTGTCATGCCTGATCTCGAGGTGATCGGGTAGCTCCGGAGCGGGTGCAGAAGCAGAAAGGCCAGGTAGTCGGTCCGAAAAGGGACTGTCTACCTGGCCTTGTACGAGCCGCCTAGGAGAATTGAACTCCTGACCTATTCATTACGAGTGAATCGCTCTACCGACTGAGCTAAGGCGGCGTGCGCCCGGCGGGCCGGGTGCGGGATCGATGGTACCGAGTCGTAGGCCGACTGAGCAAAACCGGGGTTCCTGCTCTACAGTACATCTTGTGTCTAAGACGTATTCAGCAGCGGATCGGGTGTACTCCGATGTCAAGGAACTCATCCTGAGCTGCGAACTTCCCGGCGGGGAGCTGATCAGCGAAGGTGAGATCGCCGAGCGCTGCGAGGTGAGCCGCACACCCGTCCGCGAGGCCTTCCTGCGCCTGTCCGCGGAGGGGTGGATGCGTCTGTACCCCAAGCGCGGCGCGCTGATCGTGCCGGTGGGCGAGCGGGAGTCCCGCGAGGTGCTCGAAGCCCGACTGCTGGTGGAATGCCACGCGGTGCACGGCGTCGTCGAACGTCCCGAAGCACTCGCCGCGCTGGTCGAAGCCCTGCGCGGGAACCTCTCCGCACACCAGGGTGCGGCCGGCGACGAGTTCACCCGCCTCGACACCGAGTTCCACCAACTGATCGTCGACGCCGGGCGCAACAGCCTGCTCGAAGGCTTCTACACCTCGCTCGCGGAACGACGCCGCCGGATGACCGCGGCCAGCGTCCACCGCGACCCGGACGTGAGCGCGCGGATCCGCGCCGACCACGCCGCCCTCCTGGAGGCGATCGCCGACGGCGACGCCGACCGGTTCGACGCACTCCTGCACGCCCACCTCTCCGGCGTGCACGACGTCCCGGGCGTCGTGCGATGAGCGCGCTCACTCGCAGAGGCATCGGCTGGGGCGGGGTGTCCCTCGCGGTCTTCACCGCGGCCTGGGGCGGCAACCAGTTCACGCCGCTGCTGGTGATGTACCGCGGCAACGCGCAGATGTCCGACGTGGTGGTCGACGCGCTGCTGTTCACGTACGTGCTGGGCATCGTCCCGGCACTCCTGATCGGCGGACCGCTCTCGGACCGCTTCGGACGTCGCCCCCTGATGCTGCCGTCGCCGCTCATCGCGGCGCTCGGTTCGGGCCTGCTGGCCCTGGGGGCGCACTCGGCGCCCCTGCTGGCGCTGGGTCGAGTGTGTAGCGGGGTCGCACTCGGCCTGGCCATGGCGGTCGGCGGCAGCTGGATCAAGGAGCTGTCCGACCGCGACGGCGCCGGCGTGACCGCCGGTGCCCGTCGTGCCGCCCTCAGCCTCACCGCCGGCTTCGCGCTCGGCGCGGGGGCCGCCGCGCTGCTCGCCCAGTGGGCACCGTGGCCCAACCAGCTCGCCTACCTGGTCAACATCGCCCTCGCGGCGGTCGCACTGATGCTGCTGTGGCCGGTGCCCGAGACGCGCGCCGCGTCGCGCGGCGGACGCCTGGTCGACGACCTCAAGATCCCATCGGCCCGCCGCGCCGCCTTCTGGCTGCAGGTGGCGCCGGTCGCACCCTGGGTGTTCGGCGCCTGCGCCGTGGCCTACGCCGTGCTGCCCGCACTGCTGAGCCCGCTCACGCAGGGCTGGGACATCGTCTTCGCCGGCATCTGCTGCCTGGTGGGGCTCACCGCCGGCTTCTTCGTCCAGACCCTCGGCCGCAAGATCGACCGGCCCGGCTCGCCCCGCGCGTCGGTGGCGGCGATGGGGCTCACCGCGGCAGGCATGCTGCTCGCGGCCCTCGCGGCGAACCTCCTCACCATCCCGGTCGCGTTGCTGGCGGCCGCGGTGCTCGGCGGCGGCTACGGCATGGCGCTGATCTCCGGGCTGCTGAACGTGCAGCGCATCGCCGGACCCGACGACCTCGCCGGGCTCACCGCGGTGTTCTACGGCCTCACCTACCTGGGCTTCGCCAGCCCGGCGATCATGGCGGCGATCTTCGAACGCTACGACGTCGGGTACCCGGCCATGCTGATCTTCGGTGCGGTGGTCGCGATCGGTTCCCTGGTCGTGGTGCTGGTGTCCGCGCGCAGCTCGGGTGTCGTCGCCGCCGTGCGGCCGCACCGCGAGGAGGACGTGCTCCTCGATCGGTCGGGTCAGTCGGGGTAGCCCCGATCAGTCGGGGTAGCCGTCGGGGTTCGACGACTGCCAGCGCCACGAGTCGGCGCACATGTCGTCGAGCGTCTTGGTGGTGCGCCAGTGCAGTTCGGCGTTGGCCTTGCTCGGGTCGGCCCAGTAGGCGGGCGCATCGCCGGGGCGGCGCGGCGCGATCTCGTAACCGATCTCCCGGCCGCTGGCGCGCGCGAAGGCGTCGACCAGCTCCAGCACCGATACGCCCTGGCCGGAGCCGAGATTCCAGGCCGACCAGCCGTCGTCGATCTCGGTGAGCTTGGCCAGCGCCGCGACGTGCCCGGCGGCGAGGTCCTCGACGTGGATGTAGTCGCGCACGCCGGTGCCGTCCGGGGTGTCGTAGTCGTCGCCGAACACCGACAACCGCTCCCGACGTCCGACGGCCACCTGCGCGACGAACGGCATCAGGTTGTTCGGGATGCCGCTGGGGTCCTCGCCGATCCGGCCGCTCGGATGCGCGCCCACCGGATTGAAGTAGCGCAGCACCGCGATCCGCCAGCGGTCGTTGGACGCGGCCAGATCATGCAGGATCTGCTCGATCATCACCTTGGTCCAGCCGTACGGATTGGTCGCGGTCCTCGGCATGTCCTCGGTGCGTTCGCGCACCGGATTGTCGCCGTAGACGGTGGCCGACGACGAGAACACGAACCGTCGAATGCCGCGGCTGTCCATGGCGCGCAGCACCGAATAGGTGCTGTCGAGATTGTTCTCGTAGTAGCTCAGCGGCTGCGCCACCGACTCGCCGACCGCTTTGAATCCGGCGAAGTGGATCACCGAGTCGACGGGCTCGGCGTCGAACACCGCGGCCGTGGCGGCCCGGTCGGTGAGGTCCACGCGGTGGTACGGAATCGCTTGTCCGGCAAGCTCTTCCAGCCGCCCGATCACCGCGACCTTGGCGTTGCTGAAGTCGTCGGCGATCACCGCCTCGTGGCCGGCGGCCAGCAGTGCCAGCACGGTGTGCGAGCCGATGTAGCCGGCGCCGCCGGTGACCAGAACGCGCATGGGATCTCCTCTGTTACAGGGTCTGCTGGGTGGCGGCGTAGACGGCTTCGACGCCGGCCTTGACCGGCGCCCACCAGTCACGGTGGGCCGTGTACCAGTCGATGGTGTCGGCCAGGCCGGAGCGGAAGTCGGTGAACCGCGGCGTCCAGCCCAGCTCGGTGCGCAGGCGGGTGGCGTCGATCGCGTACCGGCGGTCGTGCCCGGGGCGGTCGGTGACGAAATCGAAGGCGTCCGCCTCCCGGCCCATCAGCTCCAGGATCGACGTCACGACGGTCAGGTTGTCCACCTCGCCGTCGGCGCCGATCAGGTAGGTCTCGCCGAGCTGCCCGCGGTCGATGACGGTCCACACCGCGTCGTTGTGGTCGTGCACGTGGATCCAGTCGCGCACGTTGGCGCCGTCGCCGTACACCTTGGGTCGGATCCCGCTGAGCACGTTGGTGATCTGCCGCGGGATCAGCTTCTCCACGTGCTGGTACGGGCCGTAGTTGTTGGAGCAGTTGGACAGTGTGGCGGCCACGCCGAATGACCGCACCCACGCGCGCACCAGCAGGTCGCTGCCGGCCTTGGTGGAGCTGTACGGGCTCGACGGGTTGTAGGCGGTGGTCTCGGTGAAGCGCGCCGGATCGTCCAGATCGAGGTCGCCGTACACCTCGTCGGTGCTGATGTGGTGCAGCCGGACGTCGTGCCTGCGCACCGATTCGAGCAGCGTGTACGTGCCGACCAGATTGGTCTGCACGAACGACGACGGGTCGGCCAGCGAGCGGTCGTTGTGTGATTCGGCGGCGAAGTTCACCACGAGATCGGCGTCGGCCACCAGCGGATCGACGATACTCGCGTCGGCGATGTCCCCGCGTACCACGCGGATGTCGGACGCGACCGGGTCCAGGGTGCTCGCGTTGGCGGCGTAGGTGAACTTGTCGAGCACCGTGAGGTCGACGTCGGGCCGTTCGGCGAGCGTGCGAAGGACGAAGTTGGCTCCGATGAAACCGGCCCCGCCGGTCACCAGTACTCGCATCGACGGGCTCCTCGCTGACAGTGGCGTTCGGCATCCGACTCTACCGATAGGGTTGACGCATGCGCGGAATCATCCTGGCGGGCGGCGCGGGCACCCGGCTGCATCCGATCACCCAGGGGGTGAGCAAGCAGTTGGTTCCGGTCTACGACAAGCCCATGATCTACTACCCGCTCTCCACCCTGATGCTCGCCGGTGTCCGCGACATCCTGGTGATCTCCACGCCGCAGGACCGTCCCGCCTTCGAGCATCTGCTCGGCGACGGCTCGCAGTTCGGGATTTCGCTGCGGTACGCGACGCAGCCCGAACCGAACGGGTTGGCGCAGGCCTTCGTGATCGGCGCCGAGCACATCGGTGACGAGTCGGTGGCATTGGTGCTGGGCGACAACATCTTCTACGGCCCCGGCCTCGGCAGCCAGCTGAAAGGCTTCGAGGACGTCGACGGCGGAGCCATCTTCGCCTACCGCGTCGCCGACCCGTCGGCCTACGGCGTGGTGGAGTTCGACGCGCAGGGCCGCGTGCTGTCGTTGGCGGAGAAGCCGGCCCAGCCGAAGTCGAACTATTCGGTGCCGGGCCTGTACTTCTACTCCAACGACGTGGTGGAGATCGCCCGCAACCTGGCCCCGTCCGAGCGCGGCGAGTACGAGATCACCGACGTGAACGCCGAGTACCTGCGGCAAGGCCGACTGCACGTCACGGTGCTGCCGCGCGGAACCGCCTGGCTCGACACCGGCACCTTCGACTCACTGCTGGACGCCGGCAACTTCGTCCGCACGGTGGAGCAGCGGCAGGGCCTCAAGATCGGCGTGCCCGAGGAGATCGGGTGGCGTCTGGGATATCTCAGCGACGACGATCTGGCCGCCCGGGCGGCCGCGCTGACCAAGTCCGGCTACGGTGACTACCTGCTCGATCTGCCGACCCGCGGCCGCGAGCTCTGAACCCGCACGACCACTGACCACCAGAGCGAGACGAGGCCTGCGGACATGCGAGTTCGGGAACTGACGATCAGCGGCGCCTGGGAGTTCACCCCGGTCCAGCACGGCGACGACCGAGGCGTGTTCCTGGAGTCGTTCACGGCTCCTCACCTGGCCGAGGCGATCGGGCACGACTTCACGCTCGCCCAGGTCAACACCTCGGTCTCGGCCGCCGGCGTGATCCGTGGCGTGCACTTCGCCGACGTCCCGCCGGGACAGGCGAAGTACGTGACCTGCGCCTACGGGGCGGTGCTCGACGTGGTGGTGGACCTGCGGGTGGGCTCACCGACCTTCGGCACCTACGACGCGGTGCTGCTCGACGACCTCGACCGCAAAGCCGTCTACCTGGCCGAAGGCCTCGGCCACGCCTTCTGCTCGCTGCAGGACGGTTCCACCGTCACCTACCTGTGCTCGACCGGCTACAACCCGACCGCCGAACACGGCGTCGACCCGCTCGACGACGAGATCGGCATCCGCTGGCCGTCGGTGGGTCGGGACGGCGCGCCGCTGGAGTTCCGGCTCTCCGAGAAGGACCGCCAGGCGCCGTCGTTGCGCGCGGCCGTCGAGGCCGGACTCCTGCCGACCTTCGGCGCGTAGACGCACTATCGGCGGTTCGCTGCGCTCAGCGCAGGACCGGGAACGGCGGCAGTTCCGGGGTGAACAGCCAGTCGCGCCAGAGGTCGTTGAGGGACTCGCTGGTGTACGTGCTCGCCAGGGCGATGAAGTCCTCGGTGGTGACGCAGCGGTAGCGGTATTTGTCGGTCCACCGCTGCAGCAGGGCGAAGAACGGGCCGTCGCCCAGCCGCAGACGCAGGGCGTGCAGCGTCACGGCGCCGCGCTTGTACACCCAGTCGTCGAACATCTCCTTGGGGCCGGGATCGCCCAGCGGCACCTTGACCGGATGCGCGGCGAGCTTGGCGTAGTAGTGCCGCGCCCACTCGTCGGCCGACCGGCCGCCGCTGCGCTGGCTCCACAGCCACTCCGAGTAGCAGGCGAAGCCCTCGTTGAGCCAGATGTCGCGCCAGCGCGCCACCGTCACCGAGTTGCCGAACCACTGGTGGGCCAACTCGTGGGCGATCAGCCGCTCGCTGGTCAGGGTGCCGTCGCAGTGGTTGGCGCCGAACACCGAGAAGCCCTGAGCTTCGAGCGGGATCTCCAGGTCGTCGTCGACCACGACGGCGGTGTAGTGCGCGAACGGGTAGGGGCCGTACAGCTCGGTGAACACTTCCATCATCGCCGTCTGGTGACGGAAGCTCTCGTCGAAGTCGGTGTTCAGGCGACGCGGCGTCAGCGCGTAGATCGGGACGTCCGAACCGGGCATGGCGCGGTGCTCGTACTGGCCGATCTGGATGGACGCCAGGTAGGTGGCCATCGGCTCGACCTGCTCGTACACCCAGGTGGTGGTGCCCGCGCTGCGCTTCTTCTCGATCAGGGTGCCGTTAGCCAGGGCGTAGTACGGGCTGTCGGTGGTGATGCTGATCTGGAACGGCGCCTTGGCCTCGGGATGGTCGTCGCAGGGGAACCACGACGGCGCACCGTTGGGCTGACTGGCGCACAGCGAGCCGTTCTCCAATTCGTCCCAGCCCACCTCGCCCCACAGACCGCGGATCGGCTTCGGGGTTCCGCCGTAACCGATGACGACGGTCATCGCGCCGCCCGGCGGGACGGGCGCGGCCGGGGTGATCGCGAGCTTGCCGGCGCGTCGCGAATAGCGGGCCGCCCGCCCGTTCACGGACACGCGGTGCACCTGGAGGTGCCCGGCCAGGTCGAGGGTGAACCGCTGCAGCTGCTGGTAGCTCGTCGCGGTGATGGTGGCGGTGCCGCGCAGCCGGTTCGGCGAGACCCGGTAGTTCAGGTCCAGGTCGTAGCGCGAGATCCGATAGCCCAGATTGCCGTGGTCGGGCATGTACGGGTCGAGTTCGTGGGAGGTGCCGCTCAGGGTCGGGGTGTGCGAAACGTTCTTGTCCGCCTTGCTGGGCACGCAGTCCTCCGTCTACTCGCTCGCGAAACCTCACCCTACCGGTGGCGGCGGGGAGAGTGGGGTCGGTCGGTGTCCTACCGGGTCACCGCGGCCACGGGGTGATCGGATTGCCCTGCCAGCGGGTGTAGTCGGGCACCTGGTCGCCGCGCATCACCAGCGATCCGGGGCCGACGGTGGCCGCCGCGCCGATCTGCGCGGCGGGGAGCGCGACGCAGTGCGGACCGAGGGTGGCGCCCGGCGCCAGCCGCACCGTGTCGATGGCCATCACCCGGTCGTGGAACAGGTGCGTCTGCACCACGCAGCCGCGCTGCACGTTGGCGCCGTCGCCCAGTTCCACCAGGTCGGCCTCGGGCAGCCAGTACGACTCGCACCAGACACCGCGGCCGATGGAGGCGCCCATGGCGCGCAGCCACCAGTTCAGCACCGGCGTACCGGTGGCGGCGTTGGCGAACCACGGCGCGGCGACGGTCTCGACGAAGGCGTCGGACAGTTCGTTGCGCCAGATGAACGAGCTCCACAGCGGGTGGCGGCCCGCACGTACCCGCCCGATGACCAGCCACTTCGCGGCGGCCGCGACGATCCCGGCGACGATCCCGGCGGTGAGCAGGATCAGGCCGCTCACCGCGGTGGCGACCGCGGCGTCGGTGGTGGTGGCCACGCTCTGCAGAGCGAGCAGCACGCCGACGCCGATGACGAAGCTCACCCACACGGCGACCAGGCGGAGCGTCTCGACCGCCGCGCGCGCCAGGCGCAGCTTGGTCGGCGGCGCGAAGGTGCGGGTGTCGTCCTCCTCGCCCGCGGTACGACGCAGCCGCTGCGGCGGACTGCCCAGCCAGCTGGAACCGGACTTGGCCTTCTCCGGCGCCGCCGACAGTACCGCGACCAGGCCGCCCTTGGGGACCTTGCGGGCGGGCGCCACCATGCCGGAGTTGCCGAGGAAGGCGCGCTTACCGACCCGGGCCTGGCCGATCCGCATCCAGCCGCCGCCCAGCTCGTAGGAGGCGACCATGGTGTCGTCGGCAAGGAACGAGTCGTCGCCCACCACGGTGAACTTGGGGACCACCAGGGCGGTGGAGATCTCGGTGCCCTTACCGATGCGGGCGCCCAGCGCCCGGAACCACCAGGGCGTCAGCAGACTGGCGTACAGCGGGAACAGGTAGGTGCGGGCCGAGTCCATCACGCGCTCGGTGAGCCACATCTGCCAGCCGACGCGGCTGCGGACCTGGTACCAACCGGGTTTCAGACCGATCGACGCTAGGCGCACCACGACCAGCGTGGCCAGGGCGAACGCGGCGAGCGCGGCGAGCATGCCGGCCGGGGTCAGGGCCAGCGCCCGCAGCAGCACCGACGTCATCTCGTCGGCCGACAGCGCCCACGAGAACGTCACGATCAGGCCGACGGCGAGCGCGAACAGCGGGATCCCGGCGATCAGCAGCGCGCTGAGCGCGTAGATCGGCACCCAGTAGCGGCGCGGCGCCGGGGCCTCGGTGGGCCAGTGCCCCTTGGCCTTGCCGATCTTGGTGGCCGGTGAGCCCGCCCACCGCTGCCGGGCCTTCACCTTGTGCAGGACCGTCGAACCCGGGTCGACGATCGCGTCGCGGCCGATCACCGCGTCGGGCAGCAGCGTGGAGCGCGCGCCGACGGTGGCGCCGTCGCGGATCTCGATGGCGCCGATGTGCAGAACGTCGCCGTCGAGCCACCAGCCGGACAGGTCCACCTCGGGTTCGATCGCGGCGCCGTCGCCGACGGTCAGCAGACCGGTCACCGGCGGCAGGGTGTGCAGGTCGACGCCCTTGCCGAGGGTCGCGCCGAGCGCCCGCGCGAGGGTCGGCATCCACGGCGCGCCGGCCATGTTGTGCGCACCGCTGGCCACCATCAGGCGTTCGGCGATCCACAGCCGTACGTGCACCGAACCGCCGCGCGGATGGTCCCCGGCGACGACGCCGTGCAGCAGCAGGCGCGCGCCGGTGGCCGCGATGACCACCCGGCCCATCGGCGTCACGAAGATCAGGAAGGAGACCAGCAGCACCCACCAGTTCACCGAGACCAGCCAGCTCGCGTGGTAGCCGAGCGCATCGGCGACGGCCCGACCGGCGTTGTTGGCCACGCCCAGCCAGGTCATCCAGGCGAAGCCGGTCAGGGTGGCCAGCGGGAGGGCGGCCACCAGCTGGATCAGCCCGGTGCTCGCCGGGATCGGCGCCACCTCGCGCGGGGGTGCGGCGTCGACCGGCGCCAACGAGTCGAGGAGTTCGGCGAGCGACCCGAGCCGCGGATAGTCGTACAGGGCGGCGACGGTGATCTCCGGGTACCGCGATCGCAGCGCGCTGACCAGCTGGGCCGCCGACAGCGACCCGCCGCCCTCGGCGAAGAAGTCGGCGTCGACGTGCTGCACCGGCATGCCGAGCACCTCGGTCCACTGTTCGGCCAGCCAGGCCTGCGTGGGCGTCAGGTCGTCGGCGGGGCGATCGGTGCCGCCGTCGGCGGCCCCGGGCACCGGCCACGGCAGCTTGTCGCGGTCCACCTTGCCGGAGGTGCGGGTGGGCAGCTCGTCGAGCAGCACCAGGCGCGGCACCATGGCGGCAGGCAGCTCCTCGCGCAGCCGGGCGCTCGCCGCGGTCAGGTCGAAGGCCGAATCGGTGGAGGCCAGGTAGCCCACCAGGAGGTCGTGTCCGGCCGGGTTCTTGCGGACCGCGCAGGCGCCGCCGCTCACCCCGGGCAGATTCTGCAGCGCGTTGTCGATCTCGCCGAGCTCGATGCGGCGGCCACCGATCTTCACCTGGTCGTCGGCGCGACCGACGAACAGCAGCCCGGCCAGGTCGAGGCGGACCAGGTCGCCGCTGCGGTAGGCGCGTTCCCAGCCGAGCGTCTCCATCGGCGCGTACTTCTCGGCGTCCTTGGCCGGATCGAGATAGCGGGCCAAGCCGACGCCGCCGATCACCAGTTCGCCCACCTCGCCGACCGCCACCGGCTGCCCGGCGGCGTCGACGACCGCCAGGTCCCAGCCCATCAGCGGGAGTCCGATACGCACCGGTTGGTCCCGGTACATCTGGGCGGCCGAGGCCACCACGGTCGCCTCGGTGGGGCCGTAGGTGTTCCACACTTCGCGGTCGCCGGTGGCCAGCCGGTCGGCCAGCTCCGGCGGGCACGCTTCGCCGCCGAAGATCAGCAGGCGCACCGCTTCCAGCGCCTCGGCCGGCCACAGTGCCGCCAGCGTCGGAACGGTGGAGACGACGTTGACGTCGCGCATCACCAGCCACGGACCCAGGTCCATGCCGCTGCGCACCAGGGCGCGCGGCGCGGGCACCAGGCACGCGCCGTGCCGCCACGCGAGCCACATCTCCTCGCAGGACGCGTCGAAGGCCACCGACAATCCGGCCAGCACCCGGTCGCCCGGACCGAGCGGAGCGTCCTGCAGGAACAGTCCGGCTTCGGCGTCGACGAAGGCGGCGGCGTTGCGGTGGGTCACCGCCACGCCCTTCGGCGTACCGGTGGAGCCGGAGGTGAAGATGATCCAGGCGTCGTCGGTGAGGCCGACGGGGGAGTGTTCGAGTGCTTCGTCGGACGCCGCGGCGCGGTGCCGCCCGCCCTGCGGATGAATGCCGTCGGCGTCGATCAGGGCGTCGATCTCGGCCTCGCCGAAGACGAGTTCGGCGCGCTCGTCGGGGTCGTCCGCGTCGACGGGGACATAGGCGGCGCCGGCGTACAGGGTGGCGAGAATCGCGATGTAGAGGTCCCGGTGCCCGGACGGCATCCGGATGCCGATGCGGTCGCCGCGGCCGATGCCGAGGGCGCCGAGTCGACCCGCCAGCCGTCGGGTCACGGCCATCAGTTCGGAGTAGGTCAGCGGCTGGTCGCCGTCGTCGACGGCCGGTGCATCCGGGTGCGCGGCGGCGGTGGCGAGCAGGATGTCGATCAGGGTGCGCGGCGGCGCTGCTTGGTTGGCGCGCAAGTACTCCACGGGAATCGGCACGCGTTGATTGTGCACCAGTTAGGGTGCTGCGTCTCGGCTTCACTCCCGCGTACGTAAGGTGGCTCACACGGGGCCATCGCTCGGATGTCACCCGCGTTGGGACGTGACGCCCACCTGCGCGTCGTCGTTGGAAAGGAACCTGATGGCAGCGGAACTCAAGCTCGGTCTCAAGGCGTCGGCGGAGCAGTTCGGCCCGCGCGAGCTCGTCGAGATCAGCGTCGCGGCGGAGGAATTCGGCCTCGATTCGGTGACGGTCAGCGACCACTTCCAGCCGTGGCGGCACAACGGCGGTCATGCGCCGTTCTCGCTCGGCTGGCTGGCCGCGGTGGGCGAGCGCACCGAACGGCTGCAGATGGGCACCTCGGTGCTGACGCCGACGTTCCGCTACAACCCTGCGGTCATCGCGCAGGCCTTCGCGACCTTCGGCTGCCTCTACCCGGGGCGCGTGATGCTCGGCGTGGGCACCGGCGAGGCGCTCAACGAGTACGCGACCGGCTTCACCGGCGACTGGCCCGAGTTCAAGGAGCGCTTCGCGCGGCTGCGCGAGGCGGTGCGCCTGATGCGGGAACTGTGGACCGGCGACGAAGTGAACTTCGAGGGCGACTACTACCGCACGCAGGGCGCCTACATGTACGACGTGCCCGCCGAACCGATCCCGGTGTACATCGCCGCGGGCGGACCGGTGGTGGCGCGCTACGCCGGCCGCGCGGGCGACGGCTTCATCTGCACCTCCGGCAAGGGCATGGACCTCTACACCGAGAAGCTGATCCCCGCGGTGCGCGAGGGCGCGGCCAAGGCCGAGCGGAACTTCGCCGACATCGACCGGATGATCGAGATCAAGATCTCCTACGACCCCGATCCCGCGGTGGCGCTGGAGAACACCCGCTTCTGGGCACCGCTGTCGTTGACGCCGGAGCAGAAGCACTCGGTGAACTCATCGGTGGAGATGGAGCGGCTGGCCGACGAACTGCCCATCGAGCAGGTCGCCAAGCGCTGGATCGTCGCCTCCACCCCGGAGCAGGCGATCGCGCAGATCAAGCCGTACCTGGACGCCGGCCTCAACCACTTGGTCTTCCACAACCCGGGCGCCGACCAGCGCCGCTTCCTGGAGGCGTTCACCGCCGAGGTGGTGCCGGAACTCCGCAGCCTCGACGTGGTGACCAGCTAGCTATCGGTCAGGGGGTGCCCGCCGACGGCGACGGCGTGAAAACCGTCGTCGTCGATGTGCTGGTCCTCGTGACGGTCTCGGTCTCGGTCCGGACCTGAGTCTCGCGCTCGGTCTCGGTCCGGGTCGCGGTCTGCGCCTCGCCGGTGACCGTCGCGGTCTTGGTGCTGGTCTTGGTGCTGGTGACCGCGGCGCCCTCGGTCTCGTACGTCTCGGTGACGGTCGTGGTGGTCGGCGCCGCGTCGTCGCCGCGGTTCTGTCCCAGCAGGAAGAAACCGATGATCACCACGGCGGCCGCGGCCAGCGCGAGGGCGGCGATGGCCTGCCATCGGCGGGCGGCGGTGGCCGAGGCGGCCACCAGCGCGGTGGTCTCCGCGTCCGTCGGCGCGACCGGCGCCGGACCGTAGTTCACGGTGGGCTCCGCGTGCTGGTGGTACGGAGCTTGCTGGCCGCCGGTGCTCTGCGGGTCGCTCGGCTGCTCGGGCGGCGGGGGCGTGGTCACGGCGGAACTCCTGACACCTCCGGCGGCAGGCCGGACGGTTCGTGGTCGATTCGCTCCACGGTACAACGACGGTTCTGGAGGAGAAGATCCCGCGGTGGGGAGATTCCGCAGGGAGCGATCGCGCTTCGGCCGCGCCCCGGTCGGAATGGGCGAATTGTGCCGCGGCGACGCAGATCAGCGACAGAACGGGGCTGAACGAGTCCCGTCGTGCGGGGAAATGCCGCGTGGCTGCCTAGGTTGGACGGCATGAGAGCCACCCCCTCGTTCCGCCGTCGCGGACTCGCGTTGCTGTCCGCCGCGGCGATCGCGCTGCCCCTGACCACCGCCGTCGCGACCCCGGCCCGAGCCGACGACGTCGTGTCCATCGGCATCCCCGACTGGTCCGGCTTGAACGTGACCGACTACGCGGGACCGATCCCGGCCAAGGCCGGCACCCTCATGGCGCAGGTGCCGTTGTCGCCGTCGTTGACGCTGCCCGCGGCGAGCACCGCCTACCGCGTGCAGTTCTCCAGCGAGAACCAGCACGGCAAGATGGCGACCAGCACCGGTGCGGTGTTCCTGCCGAAGGGCAAGGCGCCCAAGGGCGGCTGGCCGGTGATCTCGTGGGCGCACGGCACCGTCGGCATGGACGACGAGTGCACGCCGTCCGCGCACCCGCGGTCCGAACGCGACGTCACCTACCTGGGCCATTGGCTCGACCAGGGCTACGCCGTGGTCGCCGCCGACTACGTGGGTCTGGGCACCCCGGGCGTGATGGCCTACCTCAACGGCAAGACCGCGGCGCACTCGATCGTCGACATCACCGTCGCCGCGCAGCAACTGCAACTGCCCGCCGACGCCCGGCTGGCCAAGCGGTGGGCCATCATCGGTCAGTCGCAGGGTGCCGCCGCCGCGCTCAACGGCGCCCGCTACGCCACCGAGTTCAGCCGGGGGCGCGGCCTGGACTACCGAGGCGTGGTGGCCACCGGCATCCCCGCGAACCTGGAGAACCTCTACCAGCTGATGGGCCCGGCCGTGCCGCCGGTGGCGCTGCCGGGCAGCCTCAACGCCTACACCGCCTACATCCTGGCCGGTCTGAACAACACCCGTCCCGACCTGAAGCTGACCCGGGTGATGACCCCGATCGGCAAGAAGCGGCTGACTCAGGGACTGTCCACCTGCTATCCGATCCTGAAGAAGGAGCTGGCCGGCGACGACGTGAAGACGTGGTTCAATGCTCCGCTGATGTCGATCCCTGGTCTGTCGACGGCGATGCGCCAGTACATGCTGACGCCGTACCGCGGCTACGACCGGCCGATCTTCCTGGGCCAGGGGCTGCGCGACGTGGACGTCCCGGCGCCGTCGGCACTGTCCCTGTACGCGCAGATGAAGGCCAACAACCAGCCGGTCACCCTGCACCTCTACCCGGACGACGACCATTCCAGCGCGGTGCTGGCCTCGATGCCGGACTCGACGCCGTGGCTGGCGCGGATCCTGCGGTAGTTGCTCGGGCGACGTAGGGTGACTGCGCGGCAGTTAGTGCCGCAGTCGGGTGATTCTGCGCCAAGAGGGGCGCCCGCTGCGCGATAGTGCCGGAATTGTCCGTGGTGAGCCGATATGTTGTTGGCGGAAGGCCGTGTGCGATCGACCGCGCGCGGATGTAGGCAAGGAGTTAAGCAGCTGATGTCGACCGACCCTGACCGGGCCCCGGACACGACCCCCATGACCCTGTCGGCCGGCGACGTACTGTTGCAGGCCGACGGCATCGGCGTCAACGCCTCCTGGGGGCACATCTACGGCCCGGTGGACCTGCGCGTCCGCCGCGGCGGCGTCACGGTCCTCGTCGGGTCGGGCGGCCGCGGCCGCACCGCGCTGCTGCTGACGCTCGCCGGCCGCATGAAGCCGAGCGAGGGGTCCCTGACCGCCTTCGGCGCGATGAACAAGGCGCAGCTGCTGTTCAGCAACGCCGCCCTCGGTTTCATCGAGGAGGTCGACGGCATCGGCCAGACCATCCGGGTGCGCGACGTGCTCACCGAACAGCTGCGGTGGCAGGCGCCCTGGTACAAGTTCGTCGGCGTCGGCAACGAGGACGACCTGGAACGGCTGTGCCGCCCGGTCTTCGGGCCGCTGACGCTGCCGTCGCTGGACGCCTTCGTGGAGGAGCTTCCGGAGCTGACGTCGGCGCTGCTGCGCGTGGCGATGGCCAATCTCCGTAAGCCACCGCTGCTGGTGGTCGGCGGCATCGACAACATGACGCGCACCCGGAGTACCGAACAGTTCCTGGACCGACTCATCGACCTGGGGCGGGAACAGACCGTCATCACCGCCGACGTGAACGGTGTGGTGCCGCGCGCCGGCATCACCGACGTCGTGGAGGTCGCCAATCTGACGGACAACGAATTCGTCTGGCTCGAACGCGAGGATGCCAACCAGTGAAGATGCTTGCGGCTTTCTCCCCGGGCAGCGACTTCAAGCGGTACTACCGCGGTCGCATGCCGCGCCTGGCGCTCATCGTCATCATCCTGATGCCGCTGATGTACGGCGCGCTCTACCTGTGGGCGTTCTGGAATCCGTTCAACGAGGTCAACAAGCTCCCGGTGGCGCTGGTCAACGCCGACCGCGGGGCCACCGTCGAGGGCACCAAGCTCGAGGCCGGCAAACAGGTCGTCGAAGGCTTGGTCGAGTCCAAGCAGCTCGACCTGCACGTCCTGTCGCAGGAGGAAGCGGCCAAGGGGGTGGCCAGCGGCAAGTACTACTTCTCGATCACGCTGCCCGAGAACTTCAGTGAGAGCCTGGCGTCCCCGATGAGCGGGAACGCCAAGTCGGCGGATCTGATCTTCACCTACAACGACGCCAACAACTACTTGGCGACGATCATCGGTCAGGACGCGGCCGGCGAGGTGGTCAACATGGTCGGCGCCCAGGTGGGCGCGCAGACCTTCGACGTGGTCTTCTCCACCGTCGACCCGATGCTGGGGCAGATCACGCAGGCCGCCGACGGCGCCGAGGAACTGGCCGCCGGTCTGGTCACCGCCAAGAGCGGTGCCGACGAGCTCAACAGCGGCGTCCAGGAACTCTCCAGCGGTGTCATGGCCGCCACCGACCCGCTGTTGGCCGCGGCGCAGCAGCACGACCAGGGCGGCCCGAGTGCCGCCGAGGTCAACGCGACCGCCGACCGCCTCGGCAAGAACATCGGCGGCCTCAGCGATCGTCTCGGTACGGTCGCGAACTCGCAGTCGCAGGCCTACCAGGCGGTGTCGACGCTGCGCACGCAGCTCGCGGCGCATCCCGATCCCACGGTCCGCGCGATGGCGCAGACCCTGACGCCGGTGCAGAACGTCTTGCGCACCCAGGGCCTCGGCCCGGACGCGCAGGGTGATCTGGCTGCCGTGGAGAACGACTCGGCGCTGCTCGCCGCCCAGCTGAACAACCCGGGCAGCCCGCTGCGGACCGTGCTCACGCTGTTCGAATCCGGCGGCCTGACCGGCGACATCGAGAAGATCCGCGGCGCAGTCACCGAACTGAGCGACGGCACCGCGGAACTGGCGAGCGGTCTCGCCGAGCTCAGCTCCGGCGCGGACGAGCTCGCCGCCGGCCTGGAGAAGGGCGCCGAGGCGCTGCCCAGCTGGACCAAGCAGCAGCAGCAGCAGCTGGCCAAGGTCCTCGGCCAGCCGGTGGTGCTGGAGCAGCGCTACGAGAACCGCGCCGACACCTTCGGCACCGGGTTCGCACCGTTCTTCTTCGGCCTGGCGCTGTTCGTCGGCAGCATCATCGCCTGGATGCTGTTCACACCGCTGCAGTCGCGACCGATCGCCCAGGGGCTGAACTCGTTCCGCGTGGTGCTCGCCTCGTTCGCTCCGACGCTCGCCGTCGGTGCGCTGCAGGCCGCGATCCTGTACCTGGTCACCATGTTCGGCGTCGGCCTCAAGCCGGAGTATCCGTGGGCCACCTACGGCTTCATGGTGCTGATGGTCGCGATGTTCCTCTCGATGATTCAGATGTTCAACGCGCTCTTCGGGGCCGCCGTCGGACGTGTCATCACCCTCGCCTTCCTGATGATCATGCTGACGTCGGCGGGTGGCATCTATCCGGTGCAGACCACGGCCACACCGTTCCAGTACATGCACTGGGTGGATCCGATGACCTACACCGTCAACGGGCTGCGCCAACTGACCGTCGGCGGCGTCGACTCCCGCCTGTGGATCGCCATCGCCGTGCTCGTCGGCCTGACCACCGTGTTCCTCGCGATCTCCACCTGGGCGGCGCATCGGAACCGTCAATACAACATGGATCGCCTCTACCCGCCGGTCGAGGTCTAGCCCGCACCGGCAGCTGTACGTCCCGCAAGTCCCGCTGTAATCGAACGGAGTGACAATGACCGCCACTGATCGCATCGACCTGCCGGTGTTCGCGCAGGCCGGGGAGGCCTCCAGCCTGCCGCGCAACGAGTTCCCGGCCGGGATGCTCGCCCCGTCGACCGCCTACCAGGTGGTCCACGACGAGGCGATGCTCGACGGCAACTCGCGTCTGAACCTGGCCACTTTCGTGACCACGTACATGGACAAGGAGGCCAAGCTCCTCTACGCCCAGACCGTCGACAAGAACATGATCGACAAGGACGAGTACCCGGCCACCGCCGCGATCGAAGAGCGCTGCTGGCGGATGCTCGGCGACCTGTGGAACCTGCCGGATGCGAACGACACCATCGGCACCTCGACGATCGGTTCGTCGGAGGCGTGCATGCTCGGCGGTCTGGCGCTCAAGCGGCACTGGCAGGGCGCGCGCAAGGCGGCCGGCAAGTCCATCGAGAAGCCGAACATCGTGCTCTCCACCGGCGTGCAGGTCTGCTGGGAGAAGTTCTGCAACTACTTCGAGGTGGAGCCCCGCTGGGTGCCGGTCACCGAGGAGCACCTGTTCCTGGACGGCTTCGAACTAGAGAAGTACGTCGACGAGAACACCATCGGCGTGGTGGCCATCATGGGCCAGACCTACACCGGCGCCTACGAGCCGGTGAAGGAGATCGCTGCCAAGCTCGACGAGATCCAGGCCGCGAGCGGCTGGGACGTCAAGATCCACGTCGACGGCGCGTCCGGCGCGATGATCGCCCCGTTCTGCCAGCCCGAGCTGGAGTGGGACTTCCGCGTCGAGCGGGTCGCCTCGATCAGCACCTCGGGCCACAAGTTCGGTCTCGTGTACCCGGGCGTCGGCTGGATCGTCTGGCGCAACCAGGAACGTCTGCCCGAGAGCATGATCTTCCACTGCGCCTACCTGGGCGGCGACATGCCGACGCTCGCGCTGAACTTCTCGCGCCCCGGCGCGCAGGTGCTGCTGCAGTACTACCAGTTCCTCCGCCTCGGCCGCGAAGGCTACCGCGCGGTGCAGCAGAACTCGCTCGACGTCGCGCAGTACCTGTCCGGTGAGATCGCGAAGATGGGCCCGTTCGAACTGCTCAGCAAGGGTGACACCATTCCGGTGTTCTGCTGGCGGCTCAAGAAGGACGCCAGCCCCAACTGGACCCTGTACGACCTCGAAGATCGTCTCCGGATGAAGGGCTGGCAGGTGCCTGCGTACCCGCTGGCCGACAACCTCGGCGACGTCAACGTCCAGCGCATCGTGGTCCGCAACGGCCTCAGCCGGGACCTGGCCACCAAGCTGCTCGCCGACATGCAGACCGAGGTCGCCTTCCTCGAGGGCCTCGACGGTCCGATGCCGCACGAGAAGCGGTCGGCAGCCTTCCACCACTAGGCTGCAGTTCACCGAACGTTCGAGGAGTGAGGACGGCGCCGAGGAGGCGTCGTCCTCGCTCTGTTGCGAAGGGATGTCCGTAGATGCGCAATACCGCCGGCCACGTGGGGGTCAGTCGCGTGCTGACGCCGACCCTGGCCAAACAGTGTTGGGGCTTCATCATCGGTTCGGCGCTGTTCGCGCTCGGTTCGGCCCCCGGTTTCGCCAGCGCGGCCGGTGCCACCGCGTCGAACGTCTCCTACTTCGTCGGGGCCTGGTTCTTCACCGCAGCGGCCCTGGTGCAGCTGGTGCGCAGCGGCCCGATGATGACGCCCGTCGACTACGAGCCCGGGCAGATGTTCCGGGCGGAGTGGCTGGCGGGGTCCACCCAGTTCTTCGGCACCCTGCTGTTCAATGTGAGCACCACGGCGGCGCTGATGGCGCACTCTGTCAAGGGTGAGCAGCATCTGGTGTGGAACCCCGACGCGGGCGGTTCCGTCGCATTCCTCCTCAGCGGTGCCTTCGTGATCTTGGCGTTCGTTCGGGCGGGAAACCGGATGTGGTCCCCGCGCCTGGTCGACTTCTGGGCCGGCCACATCAACATGCTCGGCTGTATCGCCTTCGGTGTGTCGGCGGTCGGTTCGTTCGTCTATCGCAGCGGTTCGACGGTCGACGCGGCGCTTGCGAACTGGGGCACCTTCATCGGTGCGCTCTGCTTCCTGATCGCCTCGGCGATCGCGCTGCCCGCGCTGCCGTGGAATCGACGGGCCGATGACGCGGTCGCCGCAGCCTGAACCGTCGTCGAACCCCCCGTCGGGACCGCTGCCCGCCGCCGAGGTCGCGGGGTGGCGCGCCCGGCTGGGGGCGATCGCCGGCGTCGAGGCGCCACCGCCGCCGATCCAGCGGATCGGGGCCGAAGCGATCGACTTCTACGGTGTCTCGGGTGCCTACGACCTCGATCCCCGCGACTTCGAAGTCCAGATGTACCGGATGCCGTTGAGCCTGCTCGACTCCTCGGTGGCGGTCCTGCGCAGTCCGGTGCGGGTCGAGCTGGTCGACGGCGACGAGCGCCTGCGGATGGGCGACAATTTGATGGTCGGCACCTGCCTGAGCCATCCGGCGACCTACGTCGAGCCCGGTGCTCGCGACCATCGCTACCGGCCCGGCGAACTGATTCTGACCGGGAACAGCCCCGCGCACCTGCTGGTGTCCGACGAGCCGGTGGACTCGGTGGGCGTGGTGATGCCGCGCGAACTGCTGGGCAGTAACCGTCGGGCCATCGAGCGGAGTTGGCAGCCGTACGTCTCCGGCAGTCTGCTCGCCCGCGCGACCGCCGCCTTCATCACCAGCTTCGCCGTCTCCACGGCGCTCGGTGTGGAACCGAAGCCGAGCGTGGAGACCGAGGAGGCGGTGATCGACGTGATCGTCTCCGCGCTCGGCGAGCTCAGCGGCACCAGTTCCTCGCTCACCGACAACCCGCTGCTGGTGCGGGAGGCGGTGGTCGACGTGATCGAACGACGCTTCGCCGACGTGGAGTTCGGCGTCGACATGATCGCCGCCGACCTGCATCTGTCGCGGCGGCAGATCTACCGCTACTTCGAGGCTTCCGGGCAGTCGCTGGCCGCACGCATCGCCGAGCGACGGGTCGAAGCCGCCCTGGAGCTGCTGAACGAGCAGCCGCAGACTCCGGTCGGCGCGGTGGCACGGCGCACCGGCTTCGCGTCCGTCGCCACCTTCCGGAACCGGTTCCGCGCACTGGTCGGCATCGGGCCCGCCGAGTACCGCGCGGCGCTGCTCAGTGGGGAACCGGTGCCGACAGTCGCCATAGCGGACTGACCGGGCCGTGGCCCGCGCCGAGCGGGTACGCCGCGGCCAGGCAGCGGGTGACCCAGTCCTTGGCGAAGCCCACGGCATCGGGTACCGAATGCCTGTGCGCGAGGGCCGCGACGGTAGCCGCCGCCAGGGTGTCGCCGGCGCCGTGGTCGTGCGGGGTATCCACCCGCACCGAGTCGTAGCGGCGGAAGTCGACGCCGTCGAACAGCAGGTCGGGGCTGTGCGCGTGCCCGCGCAGGTGACCGCCCTTGACCAGCACCCAGGCCGGCCCGAGGCGGTGCAGTGCCCGCGCCGCCGCCTCCTGGGAGGCCTCGTCGACCACGTCGATGCCGGTGATCAGCCGCACCTCGTCGAGATTGGGGGTCACCAGGGTGGCGCGCGGGAAGAGTCGGTCGACGAGGGCGGACAGCGCCGAGTCGGCCAGCAGGGGGTCGCCGTGCATGGAGGCCGCGACCGGGTCCACCACCAGCGGCGTGGCCGGCGCGGCGCGTCCGATGCCTGCAGCGGCGAAGGCTTCGTCGATCGCGGTGATGATCGGCGCGGAGGCCAGCATGCCGGTCTTGACCGCGGCCACCCCGATGTCGGCGGTCACCGCCGCGATCTGGGCGGCGACCACCTCCGGATCGATGCCCGCGAAACCGCTCACGCCCAGTGAGTTCTGCACGGTCACCGCGGTGACCGCGACGCAGCCGTGCACCCCGGTGAGGGCGAAGGTGCGCAGGTCGGCCTGGATCCCGGCGCCGCCGCCGGAATCGGAGCCGGCGACCGTCAGCACCCGCCGCGGCGTCTGCCCCGGCGGCGGTGGCGGCAGTACGGGGATCTCGGGACTCGCTGGGTTCGCGGGGATCACGGGGCCTCCAGGGTGAGATCGACGGCGGCCGCGCGCACGTCCGCGGAGATCCGCATGGAGCAGAACTTGGGCCCGCACATGGAACAGAAGTGCGCGGTCTTGGCCGGTTCGGCCGGCAGCGTCTCGTCGTGGAACTCGCGGGCGGTGTCCGGATCGAGGGACAGGTTGAACTGGTCGGTCCACCGGAACTCGAAGCGGGCCTTCGACAGCGCGTCGTCGCGCTGCTGGGCGCGCGGATGGCCCTTCGCGAGGTCGGCGGCGTGCGCGGCGATCTTGTAGGCGATCACGCCGGTCTTGACGTCGTCCCGGTTCGGCAGCCCGAGGTGTTCCTTGGGCGTGACGTAACACAGCATCGCGGTGCCGGCCTGGGCGATCATCGCGGCGCCGATGGCCGACGTGATGTGGTCGTAGGCGGGCGCGATGTCGGTGGCCAGCGGGCCGAGCGTGTAGAACGGCGCCTCGTCGCACAACTCCTCCTCCAAGCGCACGTTCTCCACGATCTTGTGCATCGGCACGTGGCCGGGGCCCTCGATCATCACCTGCACGCCGTGGCTCTTGGCGATCGCGGTGAGCTCCCCGAGGGTGCGCAGCTCGGCGAACTGGGCGGCGTCGTTGGCGTCGGCGATGGAGCCGGGGCGCAGGCCGTCGCCGAGGGAGAAGGTGATGTCGTAGCGCGCGAAGATCTCGCACAGCTCGGCGAAATGCGTGTACAGGAACGACTCGGTGCCCTGGGCCATGCACCAGGACGCCATGATCGCGCCGCCGCGGGAGACGATGCCGGTGACGCGCCGGGCGGTCAGCGGGATGTGCGCGCGCAGCACCCCGGCGTGCACGGTCATGTAGTCGACGCCCTGCTCGGCCTGCTCGATCACGGTGTCGCGGTAGAGCTCCCAGGTCAGCGCGGTGGGATCGCCGCCCACCTTCTCCAGGGCCTGGTAGATCGGGACGGTGCCGACCGGCACCGGCGAGTTCCGCACTATCCATTCGCGGGTCAGGTGGATGTCCTTGCCGGTGGACAGATCCATGATGGTGTCGGCGCCCCAGCGGGTGGCCCACACCATCTTCTCCACCTCCTCGGCGATCGACGAGGTGACCGCGGAATTGCCGATGTTGGCGTTGATCTTCACGCCGAAGGCCTTGCCGATGATCATCGGCTCGGACTCGGGGTGGCAGCGGTTGGCCGGGATCACCGCGCGTCCGGCGGCCACCTCGCTGCGCACCAGCTCCACGTCGCAGCCCTCCCGGACGGCGACGAACGCCATCTCGTCGGTGATCACGCCGGCCCGCGCCCACGCGAGTTGGGTGGCGGCGCCGTCGACGGGATCGGGTCGACGCCAGGTCTGGCGGGTCGGCGGCAGCCCGGCGTGCAGGTCGAGGTCCGCGTTCTCGTCGGTGTACGGACCGGAGGTGTCGTACAGGTCGAGGTGCTCGCCGTTGGTCAGGTGGACGCGGCGCTGCGGGATGCGCAGGCCGTGCTGCTCGAGGTAGTGCTTGATGCTGCCCTCGATGGGGCCGCGGGTGACCCCGATGGACGCGGGTGCGGTGGATTCCGCCGGGAAATCGGCATCGACTGAGGTACTCAAGAGAACTCCCTACGCCGGCATTACCCGGACAGGTTCGTACGGTCGGCGACCGCCCGTCGCCCTCTCAGCCCTCGGTATCGCGAGAGCCCCCGTGTGTGCAGTTGTGGCGCTGAGCCTACGCGTACGGCTTGCCGACCTTCCAGTAGGCCATCGCTTTCACGCCCTTGCGGCCCAGCCGGTAGTCGTTCCGCAGGATCCCGGTCACCGCGCGGGTGCTCTTGCTGTCCAACGCCACCCACCCCCGCTGACCTGCGGCATCGAAGGCGCCGGCGCGGACGGTCTCGACCAGCGTGCCGCCGTCGTGCTCGCGTTCGATCCAGTCGATGCGGTCGCCGGGGCGCAGGTGCACCGGCAGGTCGCGGTCGCTCGGATGCTGGTACTCCAACCAGATGTGCGCGGGCGCCGGATCGCCAGCCGCGGCCAGCGCGTCGAGCAGCGAATTGACCGCGGGCAGAGAGGCGGTGTCGGCGGCGATCAGCCACCCCGACGGCGCGGGCTCACCGATCGCGAAGTCGCTGCCCATGACGGTCACCGACAGGGTGTCGCCGGGACGCGCGGTGCGGGCCCAGTCGGCCGCCGTGCCGTCGTGCAGGGCGAACTCGATATCGAAGGTGTCGGTGGCCGGATCCGGGTGCACCAGGGTGTACCCGCGCTGGTGCAACGAGCCGTTCGACGAGAACCAGGCGCGCACCCACATCGTCGGGTGCACGGGAATCCGTGCCAGCAGCCCGCCGCCGGTGAAACTCAATCGCAGATAGTGGTCGGTGACCACCTCGGTGCCGGTCACCGTGATCTCGAAATCGTCGGCGCCCATCAGCTTCATGACGGCGCCCTGCCAGCCGCGGCCCTTGGTCTCGGTGGACATGTATGCACTCCCTCGTCGAATCAACGAGGTAAGCCTAAGCTAAGTGGCGGGGCTACGCGACCGCCGCGGCGGCGGGGTGGGAGTGGAGGTAGTGGCGGGTGAAGCTGCAGATCGGTCGCACGCGCAGGCCGTTCGTGCGCATGAACGCCATGGCCTCGTCGGTCAGTCGGGTCGCCAGGCCGTGTCCGCTGTACTCGTCGTAGAGCACCGTGTGCAGGATGGTGGCGGTGGGTGGGGCGGTTTCGTCGTCGACCGCGTAGCTCAGGACGCCGACCAGGTCGCCGGCTACCCAGAGCTCGAATCGGTCCCGGATCGGGTTGTGTACCACCTCGGAGATCTGCTGCAAGATGGCGCGCGCCGATTGCGGCGGCTTGACGCGGCGATGCCTCAGGTGCATGACTTCCTCCTGTGATATCTCTCACATCAGGTATAGCCCGCCACTGCAGGCATCTCAAGTAACTCCCGTCACAACTGAGTCACGAGTCGGAATAGGTGAGGTTAGACTCACCTAACTTGCGCCCGGGTGGGCGTCGGACAGTCGGAGAGTGCGGGAGAACGGTATGGAGACCGAGGATCGGTACGGCGAGTACGGGGACGACGCGTACGCGGGTGACGAGGTCGGTGGCGGCGGAGCCGGCGGTGACGAGGCCGGCGGGGCGCCGGAGCGGCGCGGCCGCGGTGTCGATTGGCCGACGGTGCTGGCGGCCGGCGGCGTGTCGGCGATCATCTCGGTGCTCGTGCTGACCATCGGTCTGGTCGGGCTGCTGCTCAGTGATGTCGGCGCCCGCACCGAGGTCGCCGCTACGCCACCGACGGTGGTCAACCTCGGGGCGGCCACCGCACCCGTGGCGGCCGCGCCGCCGGCCGCTGCCGCCCCGACCGGCGCGGAGTCCGAGGCGCCCGCCGCCGAGGGTGACGCGCCCGCCGCCCCGAATCCAGACACCCCGGCGCCGGACGCGCAGGTCCCGGCTGCGCCCACCCCGGCGACCGCCCAGCCGGCCGCCGGTCCGACCGCGCCGACGCTCGGCGGGTTCCAGTCGGACCTGGCGGTGCTGAGCAGCGGCGCCTCGAGGGCGGAGAAGGCTAAGCGACTCGAGGGCGGCACCGCGGCCGTGACGCCGATCGAGAGCCTGTTCCGGCTGGCCGAGCAGTTCCGCGCCACGGGCCTCCGATACTCGCTGATGGGGCCCGTGAAGCAGAGCGGCGAGACCGCCACCGCGCAGTTCAAGCTGACCTCGCCCGGCTACGCGCCGACCTACTCCACGCTGCGCTGGGTGTGGCAGGACGGCCGGTGGAAGCTGACCAACAAGTCGGTCTGCGAGCTGGCCGCCTACGCCCAGATTCCCTGCAACCTGCGTTGAGCCCGGTGGCCTCAGGCCGCAGCGACGCGGTTCAGCTGCGGCCGGATCTGCTCGAGCAGGTAGGGGATGGACAGCGGGGTGGGCTGATTGAGGCCGCCGATCTCGGTGACGGTCAGGTCGCTGACACCGCCGTCGCGCACCGCGGTCAGCGCGGCGTAGCCGGGCAGCTTGCGCAGTTGCTCGGCCATCGTCGCGTTGCCGGTGGTCACCACCAGGTAGTCGGCGTCGAGCATGGGCACGTTCTCGGTGGAGATCGGGAAGCGCGGCTGCCCGGTCTTCGCGAACTCGGCGGCGAGCTTGGGGGCCACCTTCATGCCGAGCTGCCCGAAGAGCGCGCCGGCGCCGTCGGTCGGATCGGCCATCACCTGGATCTGATCGCTGGAGTACATGTACGCCAGCGCGTAGGTCTTGCCGGCCAGGCCGGGAAGATCCTTGGTGACCTGGTCGATGGTGCCGTTGACCGAGTCGATGATCTTCGCGGCTTCGTCGCTGCGGCCGGTGATGGTGCCGAAGAGTGTGACCAGGTCGGCCCACGGGTCCACCTGCTTGCCGGTGACGCCGGGGATGGTCGGGGCGATCTCCCGGATCTTCGCGAACGTCTCCGGCTGGGCGGTGGCCATGAAGCCCTCGGCCAGGATCACGTCGGGCCTGGCCTTCGCGATCTCGGCGACCAGGTTCTCGGTGCTCAGCGCGGTGGCGCCGGCGAGTTTGTCGCCCACCCACGGGGCGGTCTTCTTGGTGAGGATCTCGTTCTGGTCCAGGTAGGCCACCGGGGTCACGCCGAAGGCCAGGGCGGTGTCGATCCACTGGCTGCCGAGCGTGACGATGCGGGTCGGGGTGCCGGTGATGGTCACCGGGCCCTGCGGGGTGTTCACCTGCACGGTCCCGCCGGAGCCGCCTTCTTCGGCGGGCGGGCTGCACCCGGCGATCGCCAGCATTCCGGCGAGCGCAAGGACGAGGGCGGCGGCGAAACGAGGGCGCATTCTGAGGGTCATTCGGTAAGGGTAGCCGAACCTAAGTAGTTGCGAGTCGCGACGCTGCTGCCGGGTCGATCCCGGAGCCCGGCGCGCGAGGCGGGGAAGGGATCGCGACACGCGCAACGATGGGGGGTGGAGCCCGGCGCGCGAGGCGGCGAACGGGTCGCGACACGGGCGACGAGGGGGTGGGCGTCGAGCCCGATCAGCTGTCGAAGCCGGTGGAGAGGTCGAGGACCAGGGGCGCGTGATCGCTGGCCCCGGCGGCGGCGCGGGCGTCCCGGTCGATGAAGGCGTCGAAGACCCGGTCGTCCAGGGCCGGTGAGCAGAGCGCGTAGTCGATCCGCATGCCCTCGTTCTTGGCGAACCGTCCCGCGGTGTAATCCCAGAACGTGTACTCGTCCTCCGCGGGAGTGAAGCCCGCGGCGCTGTCCAGGTAGCCGCCGCGCAGGAACTCGTTGAAGGCGGCGCGTTCGGGTTCGGTGACGTGCGTGCGGCCCTCGAAGAAGGCGCGGTCCCAGACGTCCCGGTCGGTGGGGGCGACGTTCCAGTCCCCGGCCAGCGCGATCTGCGCCGCCGGGTCGTGGCCCAGTTCCAGCTTCGTGACCCCGGCCAGCGCCGACAGCCACTCCAGCTTGTAGCGGTAGTGCGGATCGTCGACGGCCCGGCCGTTCGGCACGTACAGGCTCCACACCCGCACCCCGGCGCAGGTCGCCGAGATGGCGCGCGCTTCCGGTTCCTCGCCCGGTGCGCGCGACGGCTGGCCATCGAACCCGCGGTGCACGTCGTCGAGCCCGACGCGCGAGGCGATCGCGACGCCGTTGTAGCCGCCGTCGCCGTACATGGCGACGTCGTAGCCCTCGGCCAGGAAGCTCATCACCGGGAACTGATCGTCCCGACATTTGGTCTCCTGCATGGCCAGCACGTCGATGGCGTGCCGGGTCATCCACGACACGACCTGCTCGGAGCGGGCGCGGATGGAGTTCACGTTCCAGGTGGCCAGGCGCATGGTCAGGCTCCCGTCCGATCGCGCACCACGACGGGTGTCACGCCGGCCACGGCCCACCGGTCGCGCAGCTCCTCCACCTCGGCCTCCGTGCAGCGGAGCACCACGGCGAAGCCGCGCGGCGGCTGCACCTCGTCGCGATAGTGGTCCCGGTAGAAGACGAGCGACGTCGCCAGCCACGCGAGGTCCTCGTCGGACGCGCTCGACAGCAGTTCGACGGCGCGCTCGATCACCGTCACGTACCCGCGGGCCGGTGCGCCGGTGGCCGTGCGCAGGCGCGGGGGCAGGTCGCGCATGCAGTCGTCGAAGGCGTCCTTGCCGGCGCCGAAGTACTCGGGGAAGTCCCAGGCCGCGGCGACGGTGCGGAACAGGTCGTCGAGCGTCGCGGTGTCGGCGGCGTCCACGCGGCGGACGGCCAGCTCGGCGGGAAACAGTGACAGCGGTGCCGGGGCCACGGCGACCGGTGCGCCGGACCGGCCGGCATGGCGCAGGAAGGCGGCGGTGGTCATGGTGATCAACGTGCGGGCCCCCGGATCAGAACGAACGTGCGGTAGTGGTCCAACGTGTACCAGGCCGAGCCGTCGTTCGCGGTGATGATGCGCTCCGCATCCCGTCCGCGGCCGCGTTCCTTCGGGTTCACGTCCCATTCCTGGAAGGTGAGCCGACGGCCGTCGGCGCCGGTGGCGGGCAGTCGGCGCTCGTTGTTGCGGAAGGTTCGGCCGCCCTGGGTGCCGGGCGCGTTCGCCGCGTCCGGCCAGTCGCCCGCGTCGATCAACGCCAGCGTGCGCAGCACCCGTGCGGGCGCCTGCGCCGTGGTCTTCGTGGCCGGGGTGGTCCGCTGCGGGGTGCTGGTCGACGGTGTGCCGGGCGACGCTGTGGTGGCCGGGGCGTCCGCGGTCACCGACCAGGTGGGCGTCGCCACGACGGAGGTCGACGCCGCCGGGGTCTCGTCGGCCGGGGGTTCGACCACCGCCCACCACACGATGGCGAGGACGAGCACGATGAGGGCACCGGTCGCCGACAGCAGGGTGCGACGGCGGGAGCCCGAGGCGGGGGTGCGGGACATGGGTTCGTCTCAGCTCACAGTTCGATCAGCGTGAAGGTGTGGTGGAGCCAGTGGCCTGCGGCGCGCAGCCGCAGCCGTTCGGCGCGATCGGCGACGGGCACCTGCACCGGCGCGTCGGTCGGGTCGATCAGCACCTCGTACTCGTCGCCCGCGCGGTCGGTGAGGTCGGCGAGGCGCAGCAGCCGGTCGGGCACCACGATCCGGGTGGGCGCGCCGCGCTCGGCGTACCAGGCCCGGAGCTGCGGCGCGGCGGCCGCGTGCGCCCCGAAACCGGCCGGCACCGCGGCGTTCGCCCGCAGTGCCTCCGACGTCGGATCCGCCGACAGCAGCCAGCCGTCGAACTCGACGCGCGCGGCCGCCGGCACCGTCTCGGTCAGGGTGCGTTCGACGGTGCGGATCGCCGAGTTGCGGACGGTGCGCGTGGACAACTGCCGGATCGACACGATCGCGGCCGTCGGCACGGTCTCGGCGACGCCGTCGCGTTCGAGGATCAGTCGCTCGGCGGAGGCGTCGATGAGGAGACCGGTCAGGTCGGACAGTGTCGGCGCATGACTGCGCGCCGGAGTCGGCGCCGGATTGGGCGTCGCGCGCCAGTCCGCCGGGCCGCCGGCGCCCAGGCGGTACCGGACCACCACGCGATCGCCGACAAGTGGATCCGCCATCGGTTCGGTCGAGAAGTCCGGGCGCGGCTAGTCGTCGTGCCCGAAGGGATCGACGTCCGAACCGGGCAGCCAGGTGAGGCCGGGGACGCCCCAGCCGTTGCGCTTGATCGCCTTCTTGGCGGCGCGGGCGTTGCGGCCCACCAGCACGTCGACGTAGAGGAAGCCGTTCAGGTGCCCGGTCTCGTGCTGCAGCATGCGCGCGAAGAAGCCGTTGCCCTCGATCTCGACGGGGTTGCCGTCGCGGTCGGTGCCGGTGACCTTGGCCCACTCGGCGCGGCCGGTGGGGAAGCCCTCGCCCGGCACCGACAGGCAGCCTTCGTCGTTGTCGTCCGGATCCGGCATGGTCTCCGGGAGCTCCGAGGTCTCCAGGACCGGGTTGATCACCTCGCCGCGGCGGCGTTCGGGGCCGTCCGGGCAGTCGTAGACGAACATGCGGAGCCCGCGGCCGACCTGGTTGGCGGCCAGCCCGACGCCGTTGGCGGCGTCCATCGTCTCGTACATGTCGTCGAGCAATTCGACGATCTCGGGCGCGGGACGGCCGGTGTCGTCGAGGTCGACCGGGGTCGTCGGCTGATGGAGCACGGGCTCGCCGACGATGCAGATGGGGAGAATCGCCATGCCAGGGACTCTACTGTCCGCGACTACGGTGAGTCATCGCGCCGGGTCCCCCCGAGTCGTGATTAGATACTCACCGAAAGAACAACGCTGTCATTCGGCAGTGAGACGGCGTGCACGAAGAAGGGGAGCTCACCGGTGTCGAACGGCGCAGCCGCAGAGCAGGAGTCGGCCCAGCCTGACCCGCATGAGGTCGGCGCGGACGGGCTCACCCGTCGCGAGCACGACATTCTCGGCTTCGAGCGGCAGTGGTGGAAGTACTCGGGGTCCAAGGAAGATGCGATCAAGGAGCTCTTCGGGCTCTCCTCGACGCGCTACTACCAGGTGCTCAACGCGCTGGTGGACCGTCCCGAGGCGCTCGCCGCCGATCCCATGCTCGTGAAGCGACTGCGGCGTCTGCGCGCATCGCGCCAGAAGGCGCGCGCCGCACGACGACTCGGTTTCGAGATCACCTGACGTCTCGCGCGGCCACGCCGGTCGCGTGAGTTAGAGTTGCCGTGATGAATGCTGACCGCGAACCCAATCGTCTCCCGCTGCGCGCGGGGGCCATGCTGCTGCTCGCCGTCGCCGTGGTCTTCATCGGCCTCGGCTGGAATTCCGCCGCCAAGAGCGACGACGAGACGCCGCAGGAGAAGCTGGCCAACAACCCGGCCCAGACCACCAGCGTGACGTCCGAGTCCACGGCGCCGTCGGGCACCGAGCCGGCCGGATCGCCGACCTCGACGCCCGCGGACGCCGCCGACGTGCCGAAACTGTGCGTCCTCAACGCCGGCTCCACCAAGGGCCTGGCCAAGCAGGTCTCCGATCAACTGCAGGCGGAAGGCTTCACGATCGGCACCGAGCCGGGCAATCTGAGTACCAGCAGCGTCACCGAGAACACCATCTTCTATGGTGAGGGCGAAGAAGATGCTGCCAAGAAGGTGGCCGAGTCCGTCCCCGGCGGTGCCTCACTGGCCGAACGGCCGGCGACGTTCACCCGCTGCGCAGGTGAACTCGTCGTCGTCGTGGTCACCTCGTAACACCCAGTCGCCTATCAACCCAGTCGCCTGTCACCGCAGTCACCAGCCAACCAGCCACAGTAGAACCCCGCCGAAGGAGCCGACATGACCGCCAGCCTCACCACCGGTGCCAAGATCACGCGTGGAGTCCTCACGCTCGCTGCCGCCGGTCTGGCCGGCGTGGCGCTGACGGCCTGCACCCCGGATCAGTACCCGACCAGCGAGAAGGGCACCACGCCCCCCGTCGTCACCGACAACCAGGTGATCCCCGGTGAGCTGGTGAACGCCGACGACGTGCCGGCCGAGCCCGGTTCGGCGATCGGCACCGTCACGCTGCAGAGCGGCGAGGGCGACAGCGTGGGTGCGGCGAGCTTCGTGGCCCTCGGCAACAGCACCAAGGTGAACCTGCGCGTGAGCACCCTGGAGAAGGGTCAGTACAAGGTCGAGGTCCGCACCGGCACCTACTGCGACACCCAGGACAACAAGTTCACCGGCACCGGTAACGCGCTGGCCGGCGGCTCGCTGCCCGGTATCGCGGTGAACGAGCGCGGCGCGGGCTCGGCCAACCAGACCGTGAACGTGAACATCGGCGAGCTCGACGGCAAGGCCATGGTGCTGCTCCAGGGCGACGCCACCGAGCCGATCGCCTGCGGCGTCATCACCGCCAACTAACGGGCCGGTTCGACGACGACCTCGGGTGCTCCGATGGCTCCGGCGGCACGCATAGCGCCGATCGAGTTCCACGCGTCGGCGGCCCCGACGCTCGGCGTCGAATGGGAGCTGGCGCTCGTCGATCGGCGCACGCGGGACCTGGTGAACGCCGCCGATCCGCTGTTCGAGCTGATCGAGGCGCGCGGGCTGACTCGACGCGCGCACATCCACAAGGAACTGCTGCGCAACACCGTCGAACTGGTCACCGGCATCTGCCGCACCACCGGTGAAGCCATGGACGATCTGGGTGCGACCCTGGCGCAGGTGCGGGAGCTGACCGACGAGCTCGGCATCGACCTGTACGGCGCGGGCACGCATCCGTTCGCCGAATGGTCCAGCCAGCAGCTCACCGAGGGGCACCGCTACGCGGAACTGATCGAACGCACCCAATGGTGGGGTCGGCAGATGCTGATCTGGGGTGTGCACGTGCACGTCGGCATCAGCCACCGGGACAAGGTGCTGCCGATCCTGTCGGGCCTGCTGACCTACTACCCGCATCTGCTGGCACTGTCGGCGTCGTCGCCGATGTGGGCGGGGCAGGAGACCGGTTACGCGAGCAACCGGTCGATGATGTTCCAGCAGCTGCCTACCGCCGGGCTGCCCTTCCAGTTCCACGAGTGGTCGGAGTTCGAGGCCTTCGTCGGCGACCAACGCACCACCGGCATCATCGACAACCTCACCGAGATCCGCTGGGACATCCGGCCGTCGCCGCACCTGGGCACCATCGAGGTGCGGGTGTGCGACGGCGTGTCCAACCGCCGGGAGCTGGCCGCGCTGGTGGCGCTGACCCACTGCCTGGTGGTGGACTTGGATCAGCGGCTGACCGCGGGCGAGGAACTGCCGTCCATGGCGCCGTGGCTGGTCCAGGAGAACAAGTGGCGGGCGGCGCGCTACGGGCTCGACGCCATCGTCATCCTCGACTCGGACTGCAACGAGCGTCTGGTGACCGACGACCTGGCCGACCTGCTGGTGCGGTTGGCGCCGGTCGCCGAGCAGCTCGGCTGCGCCGAAGAACTGGCCTCGGTGGCCGACATCGTCGCCGCGGGCGCCAGCTATCAGCGCCAGCACGTGGTGCATCAGCGGACCGGGGACCTCCGGGCCGTGGTCGAGGCCGTGGTCGCCGAACTCGACTGACGGTACGAACCGGACCGGCGGGACCGGATCGCCTCGCGATTCAGGCGGGCGGGTCCTCGCGCTGCTGCACGGTCAGCTGGGATTCGTCCATCAGCCGACCACCGCGGCCGGGCATCTCGCGGTACACCAGGCGGCCGACGCGCTGAGCGATCACCGGTGCTGTGATCAGCATGAACAGCGCGGTCAGCACCAGCATGCCGCCGTCCGGGTGGCCGGCGATCTGGATGAGGGTGCCGATCAGCACCAGCGTCATGCCGAAGGTCTGCGGCTTGGTGGCGGCGTGCATGCGCGAGAGCGTGTCCGGGAAGCGGACGATCCCGATCGCGGCGGTCAGGGCGAGCAGACTGCCGCTGAGCACGAAGATCGCGGAGAGGACGTCGCTGATCATGCGTCGTCCCTCACGCGGAAGCGGGCCACCGACACGGTGCCGATGAAGCTCACCAACGACAGCACCACGATGCCGGGCACGATGGTGGTGTTGTAGGTGGCGGCCACCCACACCGCCAGCGACGAGATGATCATCGCGACCAGGGTGTCGATGCCCACCAGCCGGTCCAGCGTGGTGGGGCCGCGCAGGGACCGGTAGAGGGTCAGCAGGATGGCGGTCATCAGCATCGCGCCGCTGATCGCCCAGACTATGGTCATCGGAGTCACCGCTCCTTTCGACGACGATGGCGGGCCGGCGGCGTCGCGTCGGCTACGCGCTGGCGTTCGGTGAAGGGGACGTGGTGGAAGTCGTCGTCGATCCCGTGGAACGGGCTCGGCTGCCACTCGCTGTCCCGCTCGAAGGTCTTGATGAACTGGCGTTCCACGTACGCCATCTGCTGGTGGAACGAGTCGACCTGCTTCTGGGTGCGCACGTCGAAGACGTGCACGTACAGAATGCGGCGCAGGTGGTCCACCTCCACCACCATGGTGCCGGGCACCAGGTTGATGTAGTCGATGGCCAGGGTCAGCACCATGTCCGACTTGATGGCCAGGTGCACGCGGACCACCACGCCCAGCGGCGGCGCCCCGGGGCGGATCGCCGCCCAAGCCACCTGCGCGGACGACAGCAGGAAGTTCCACAGCAGGTTGAACAGCAGGTTCATCGCGGCGATCGGATGGATGCGGCCCTCGACCGGTACCCGGGGCAGAGGCAGCAGCAGCATGATCGCCGCGCCCACCAGGGCGCCGACGATGATGTTGCCCCAGGTGACGTCACCCCAGAGCAGTACCCACACGAACGTCAGCCAGGACAGGCCCCACAGTCGGACGCCGAACTCGCGGAGATCGCCGCCCATCCACTTGGGGACGTGCAGGCGGTTGTGCAGCCAGACGATGGCGGTGGTCAGCGGCCAGGCGAAACCGACGACGGCGTAGCGCCACAGGAGGCCGAAGAAGGCCGGGACCCGGCGCTTGCCGACCGGGCGTGGACTGGGCCGATCCGGGTAGGGCGTGTTGCTCATCGTTCACCCCCGAGGACGGCGGTCAGATAGGGCGTGCGGTCGTTCAAGTCGTGCGCGGCGTCGCCGGTGAAGCCGAAGATCGGGCCGGCCCACACGGTCAGCGCGATACCCACGGCGAGCATCGCGACCGTTGGCAGCACCATCGTGGCCGGCATGCGGCCGACGTCCTCGCGGTCGGCCACCAGGACGTCCTCGCCCTCCTCGATCAGCGCCGAGGCCGTGCTGTTGGTGAGCTCGCCCTCGGGCGCATCGGCGCGGGGCCGCCAGAAGGCCTTGGTCCAGACCCGGGCCACCACGTACAGCGTCAGCAGGCTGGTGACCACCGAACCGACCACCAGCAGCCAGGCCAGCACCGAACCGTCCTTCACACCGCCCTCGAGGAGCGCGACCTTGCCGATGAAGCCGGAGAACGGCGGGATACCGCCGAGGTTCAGCGCCGGAATCAGGAAGAGCGCCGCCAGCAGGGGGCTGGCGAGCAGGCCGCCGAGACGGCGCAGCGAGGCACTGCCGGCCTGCCGTTCGATGAGACCGACGACCAGGAACAGCGTGGTCTGCACCAGAATGTGGTGCGCCACGTAGTAGATGGCCGCCGACAGCGAGATCTCCGAGCCGACCGCGATGCCGAAGATCATGTAGCCGATGTGGCTGACCAGGGTGAACGACAGCAGACGTTTGATGTCCGACTGGGCGATGGCGCCCAGGATGCCCACCAGCATGGTCAGCAGACCGGCCACCATCAGCAGGTTGTTCATCGAGCCGCCGGGGAACAGCAGGGTGTTGGCCCGGATGATCGCGTAGACGCCGACCTTGGTCAGCAGACCGGCGAAGACCGCGGTGACCGGAGCGGGCGCGGTCGGATAGGAGTCGGGCAGCCAGGTGGACAGCGGGAACACGGCCGCCTTGATGCCGAACGCCACCAGCAGCACGGCGAACAGTGCGTTGCGGGTACCTGACGGTACGTCGTCGAGCCGGATCGCCATCTCGGCGAGGTTGAGTGTTCCGGTCGTGGAGTACGCGAAGGCGATGCCGGCCAGGAAGATCAGCGACGACACCATCGAGACCATCACGTACGACGCACCGGCGCGCACCCGGTCGGCGCTCGCGCCGAGGGTCAGCAGCACGAAGCTGGCCGCCAACAGCACTTCGAACGAGACGTACAGGTTGAACAGGTCGCCGGCGAGGAAGGCGTTGCACACGCCCGCGGTCAGAATCAGGTACGACGGCAGGAAGATCGACACCGGCTGATCGGTGGTCCCGTCGCGAATACCCTGCCCGATGGCGTACACCACCACGAGCAGCAGCACGATGGTGGACACCACCAGCATCAGCGCCGACAGGCGGTCCACCACCAGCGTGATGCCCAGTGGCCCGTTCGGGTAGCCCTTGCCGCCCCAGCCGCCGATCTTCACCGCGTACGGACCGTTGGTGCTGGTCAGGTACAGCATCATGCCGGAGGCGATGAGGGCGACGCTGATCGCGCCGACGGTCACCAGACGCTGCATCCGGGCGTTGCGGCCCTGCAGGAGGGTCAGGGCGGCGCCGAGGAACGGGACCAGTGTGGGCAGGGCGATCAGGGTGGGGATCCAGGATGACTGCGGGATCAGGGAGTCGAGATTCATCGCTGCTCGCCTCCCACATCGGTGTCGTCGTCGGTGCCGTCGTCGTCGGGGTCGTCACCAGGCATCTCGTCCGGGCTGAACTCGGGGAGCCGATCGATGATCGACGCTTCGTCGGGCATCAGGTCGGGCTCGATGATGGTGCGGTGCAGGGCCGCGAACTCCTCCGGGGTCAAGGGGTTGCCGCGCGCGTCGAAGAGGTCGCCGGTCACGGTGTACTCGCCGGTCTCCGGGTCGTCGCTGCGATCGCGGTCGGGGCGTTCGCTGATCGAGCCCTTGATCACCTTGAGGTCCTCGGAGTCGTCCTCGAGGTCGTCGTCCTCGTCGCGGTTGATCACGAACAAGCGGTAGGTCAGGGCCAGCACGAACGCGGCGATGCCCATGGTGATGACGATGGCGGTGAGCACCATCGCTTGGGCGAGGGGATCGGCGTCGACGGCGGCGCCGATCGACTCGTCGCTCTTGATCGGCGGTCGGCCGGACGGACCGGCGATGGTCACGATGAGGATGTTCAGGCCGTTGCCGACCAGCAGCAGCCCGAGCAGCATCCGGACCAGGCTGCGCTCCATGATCAGGTAGGTGCCGGTGGCGGCCAGGATGCCGGCGACGATTAGCAGACCGAGGTTCACGCTCATCGGTTCACCTGCTGCCGGGGTGCGGTTTGCGGCGGCGTGACGGGCGACAGGCCGATGGTGGTGCTCGCATCCTCCGGGGCGTCCAGGCGGGCGCCGAGGCTGCGGAGCACGTCGAGCACCAGGCCGACCACGATCAGGTAGATCCCGGCGTCGAAGAACATGGCGGTCACCAGCGTGACCTCACCGAAGACCGGCAGGTGCATCTCGATCACCGCCGACGACAGCGCCGGGGCGCCGAGGAGGAGTGAGACGGTCGCGGTGACCGCCGAGATCAGCAGTCCGGCGCCGAGGATCTTGCCCGGCTCCACCGGCAGGGCCTCGCCGAGTTCGTAGCGGCCGCCGGCCAGGTAGCGGAGCACCAGTGCCAAGCCCATCACCAGGCCGCCGGCGAAGCCGCCGCCCGGGGCGTTGTGGCCGGCGAAGAAGAAGTACACCGACAGCACCATGAGGGTGGGGAACACCAGGCGGGTGGTGGCCTCGAGCACCATGGACCGGTGCTGCGGATTGCCCACTTCGCTGCCGCGCAGCCACGTGGTCCGGTCGGTGGTGGCGTCGTCGTCGTCCAAACCGGCCTCGCTGCGCACCAGCGCGGTGACGCGGGGTGCGGCGCCGGTGCGGCGGCTGCGGAAGACCATGGACGCCACGCCGGTGGCGGCGACGATCAAGACCGAGACCTCGCCGAGCGTGTCCCAGGCGCGGATGTCGACCAGCAGCACGTTCACGGTGTTGCCGCCGTGGCCGATCTTGTAGGCGGCTTCGGCGAGGTCGTCGGCCAGTGGCCGCGCCGAACGTGCGGCCGCGGCGAACAGGCCGATCACCACGAGGCTGGCGCCGAAGGCCACCGCGATGAGGGCGCGCAGCGGTTTGAAACCGGTCTTGTGCCTGGGCTGCGGCTCGGCGGCGAGCTTGCGCAGGACCAGCACGAAGATCACCAGGGTGAGGCTCTCCACCAGGAACTGGGTGAGTGCCAGGTCGGGTGCGCCGTAGATCGCGAACAGCGCGCCGCAGCCGTAACCGGTGATGCCGACGGTCAGGGCGCCGGCTAGGCGGTTGCGGAGCACGACGGCGACCAGCGCGGACCCGGCGATCACGATGCCGATGACGGCCTGCTCGACGTTCTCGAAGCCGCTCAGTTCCAGGCGGTTGCGTGCGCCGACGAACAGCGCGATGGTCGGCACCAGGATCGCCGTGGAGATGATCACGCCCTGCGTGATCGGCAGCGAACCGCGCTGGGTGTTCCGCGTGACCCACAGCGACAGCGTGTCCGCGCCGCGGATGATGCGGTCGTAGACGCGGTCGGCGTTCAGGCGCGGCGGATGATCGAAGAGCTGGTCGCGGATCCGGCGGAGGATCAGGAACAGGGCGGGACCGGCGACGTACACGACGAGGGTGAGGATCACCGGAAGTCCGAAGCCGTGCCACAGCGCCAGGTACTCGGCGGGGTGCCCGTAGGTCGGCAGTTCCTCGGTGTAGGGCGCCAGCTTCTCGGTCAGCCATTCCCCGGAGAAACCGGCCACCACGCCGAGGGCGGCGAGCAGCGCGGGCGGGAACAGGAACATGGCGCTCGGCGGATGGAGCTGCGCCACCGCGCGGGTGGGCAGCGACCGGACCTTGCGGCCGAACGCTCCCCACAGGAAACGGGTGGTGTACGCGAAGGTGATGATCGCGCCGAGCACCACCACCAGGTCGATGGCGTGCGCCAGCCAGGGGGTGTACGCGCCGGTGGACCACAGCGCCCCGAACGCCGACTCCTTGCCGATGAAGCCCAGGGTGAACGGCAGACCGGCCATGCTGGCGCCGGCCACCGCGGCGGTCGCCGCGAGGAACGGCAGTCGGTGCCCGAGCCGGGCCAGGAGACGGATGTCGCGGGTGCCGGTGGAGTGGTCGATGATGCCGACCACCATGAACAGGCTGGCCTTGAACAGCGCGTGCGCGATCACCATCGCCATACCGGCCAGGGCGACGTTGCCGTCGCCCACGCCCACCAGCACCACCATCAGGCCCAGCTGCGAGACGGTGCCGAAGGCGAGGACCAGTTTGAGGTCCAGTTCGCGCAGCGACCGCCAGCCGCCCAGCAGCATGGTGAGCAGGCCCAGGGTGACGACGATGACCTGCCAGCTGATCTGCGCGTGGAACGCCGGGGCCAGGCGCGCGACCAGGTAGATGCCGGCCTTGACCATGGCGGCGGCATGCAGGTACGCGCTGACCGGGGTGGGCGCGGCCATCGCGCCGGGCAGCCAGAAGTGGAACGGCACGATGGCCGACTTGCTCAGGGCGCCGACCAGGAGCAGGGCCACCGCGATCGCCGCGTAGACGCCGTCCGGCGGATTCTCGATGAGGTCGGAGAGCAGGTAGCTGCCGGTGCGCTCGCCGAGCATGATGACGCCGACCAGCATGGCGAGGCCGCCGAAGGTGGTGACCAGCAGTGCCTGGGTGGCGGCCCGGCGCGACGTCGCTCGGACGGCGTTGAAGCCGACCAACATGAACGACAGCACGGTGGTGGCTTCCCAGAAGACGTACATCACCAGCATGTTGTCGCTGAGGACGAGCCCGAGCATGGCGCCGGCGAAGGCCACGATCTCGCCGCCGAACACTTCGACACGTTTGCGCATCTCGTCGAAGTAGTTGGCGCAATAGACCAGGACCAGGGAGCCGACGCCCAGGATCAGCACGCCGAGGACCGCGGAGAGCGTGTCCAGCCGCAGGACGATGTCCATCTGCAGGCTGGGCACCCACGCGAAGGTCTGCGTCGTCGGCTCGGCGCCGGCGGTCGGCCAGTTCAGCAGCAACCAGACCAGTGCGCCCGCCGGCATGAGGGCCAGAACGTAGAAACCGCGCGTACCCAGGGCTCGCATGATGGGCGGCGCCGCGAGGGCGCCGATTCCCAGTGCGATCAGGACCCCGATCACGGGACCCTCCGAACCTGAGTCACTAGGGGCACTCCGTCGTCTGTCGAGGGGCGGGCGGGTGTCGGGAGCAGGTATCTGCTCGATTACTTTACCGTTCAGGCATGCGGCCTTTGAACCGAGTCCTGTTCGCGATCCTCGCGGTGGTGGTCGCGCTCGTCGCCGTGACCGGCTGCGGGGGCGACGATGCGCCCGCGACCGAGGGGGCGGCGCTGCCGAAAGACTTCCCCACGGCGCAGGTACCGCTGGTGCAGGGCGCGATCCTGACCGCGGACGGCACGAGCCCGGAATGGCAGGTCACCGTGCAGGCCTATGCGGACGTCGGGGATCCCTTCACCGCGGCCGTCGACACCCTCACCGAGGCGGGGTACGCCGAATCCAGCCGCACCGAGACCGATCGGGAGCGGTCGGTCCTGCTGTCCAAGGAGGTCGACGGCAAGACCTACTGGGTCACCGTCGGACAGTCGGCGGCGTCGTCGACGGCGGGCAGCACGGTGATGTACTCCATCACCCTCACCTGACCTGCCCCGATGGCGGGCCGCCTCATTCGCAGGAGGTCGGCACCGCGTTCACAGGGAGTTGGCAGGAAGTGTCGGCAGAGTGGATCTCGAGTGCTTGAGACTCGCTCAGCACGGCGACAGAAGGAGGCCACTCGGTGACCACCCCCGACGACCAGAACAACACGAACAACCCGGACGGCAACGCCACCGAGCAGCTGGATCCGCAGGCGCAGGCCGTCCCGGAGGCGCCCACCGCGCCGATCACGCCGCCGCCGCTGACCCCGGGCCAGGTGTCCCCGGTCGCGCCGGGTCCGGTCGCTCCGGCGCCCGCGCCCCCGAAGAACCCGCAGAACAAGCGCGCGTGGATCATCGGCGGTGCGATCGCCGCGGCGTTCGCCTTCCTGCTGATCGGTTTCGGCCTGGGCTACGTCACCGGCGACCTGACCGGCGACGACGGCCGCGGCGGACACCACCGTTCCGGACAGGAGTACGGCCCGCGCGGCGGCGGTATGCGCATGGACGGCGAGCGGCCGATGGGCCCCATGATGCGCGGCGACGGTCAGGACGGCGACCAGCGCGGTCAGCGTCCGAACCGGTCGACCGAGCCGTCGGCCCCGACCACGCCGCAGCAGTCCGCCACCGAGCAGACTCCGTCCGCGGCGGGCTGATCAGCGCTGAGCGCTGATCACGCGGAGCTCAGTGCGGTGCGTCGTTCTTCGACGGACCGGTCGGCACACGCAGACCGAGCCGAGCCGACGGACGACGCACCGGGATCACGCGCCGGCGGGTGCCCGCGGCCACCTCGGCGCGACGTTCGTCGCGCCGCTGGAGGCGACGGTCCCGCGGCGCGGTCTCCCAATGCTCGGGTCGGCTGCTGACCCAGCGCTGCATCCGCCAGGCGAACGGGATGTGCAGGAGGTACGCGCCGACCAGGACGATCATCAGCACGTACGGGAAGGTGAAGAGCAGGGCGGCGGCGCCGGCGACGATGAACAGCCCGGGCGCCAGCAGGCGGGCCCGCGGCTTGGCCGACTTCAGGCTCAGGGTGGGCACGCGGCTCACCGCGAGCAGACCGATGAACACCAGCCAGCAGCCCACGAACGCGGTCGACGTCCACCAGCCCTCGCCGAACTGCTCCAACAGGCCGATCGGCAGCAGCACCATCACCGCGGCCGCCGGGGCGGGCACGCCGACGAAGAAGTCGCGCGTGTAGCCGGGGGCCGAGTCGTCGTCGAGCAGCGTGTTGAACCGGGCCAGGCGCAGCACGATCGCCGAGCAGTAGACCAGCACCAGCGCCCACCCGATGCCGGAGGCGGCTTCGGACTGCTCGCGCAGCAGGATCGAATAGACCATCACCGCGGGCACCACGCCGAAGTTGATGACGTCGGCGAGGGAGTCCAGTTCCGCGCCGATCGCGCTGGACGCATCCATCATGCGCGCGACGCGGCCGTCGAGGCCGTCGAGCACCGCGGCGGTGACCAGCAGAATCAGCGCCAGGTCGACGTTGCCGTCGTCGGCGGCGGTGCGCATGGCGGTGAGACCGGCGCAGATCGCCAGCACGGTGATCGCGGAGGGGATGAACAGCCGTCCGTTCCGGGCGGCGCGTTCGGTTCTCCGGGCGCGGACCGGGCGGAGTCGGCCGGCGACGCGTCGCCGGCCCGACCGTCGACCGGACCGCTGACGCGGTGTCATCGCGGCAGCTCCGCCAACACGGTCTCGGCGCCGATGGTGGTCTGGCCGACGGCGACCTTGGCCACGGTGCCGGCCGGGAAGTAGACGTCCACCCGGGAGCCGAAGCGGATCAGTCCGTAGGTCTCGCCGAGCGTCACCGTCTCGGCCGGGGTCACGTCGCACACGATGCGGCGGGCGATGAGGCCGGCGATCTGCACCACGCCGACGGCTTCGCCGGCCGCGGTGCGCAGGCGCAGGCAGGTGCGCTCGTTGCGGTCGCTGGCCTCGGGGAGGTCGGCGGACAGGAACTCGCCGGGGGTGTGCACCACGGTTTCGACGGTGCCCGAGATCGGGATCCGCTGCACGTGGACGTCGAACACCGACAGGAACGTGCTCACGCGCGGCAGCGGCTCGCTGCCCAGGCCGAGTTCGGCGGGCGGGACGGCGGTGTCGACCAGGGCGACGGTGCCGTCGGCCGCGGCGACCACCGCGCCGGGCGTCGTCGGCGGCACCCGCGACGGATGCCGGAAGAAGAAGGCGCTCGCCCCGGCCAGCGCGATAGCGGGCCGCGCCAACCACGGACGCCGCCGCGCCGCGAGGGCGACGGCGGCGGGTCCGAGGACGAAGGGCAGACCCTTGGGATGCACCGGCGGCACCGTCTCGGCGATGAGGTCGAGCAGGTGAGCGGGTCCGGTGCGGTCGCCGGGCTGAGCGGGTCGTCGTGCCATGTTCTGGTTCAGGCCTCCACGACGCGCTTGACCTTGCCCAAGGTCTCGCGCATGCCGGCGGCCAGTTCCACCTCGAAGCCGTCGTTGCCGCCGAAGACCTTGTCCACCAGGAACGACGACACCTTGCTGGTCTCGCCGCCGGGCGCGGTGCGACGCTGCGTCACGCGGGTGCCGGTCTCGGTCTCGGTGATCTCGAAGCCCCACACGGTGTTGTTCTCGGCGATCCGCCAGGCGATCTCGCGGCTCGGCTCGAAGGCGACGACCTTGGAGCTGGTGGGCCACACCAGCGGGCCGCGGCGGTTGACGTTGAGGGTGCGCGTGCCCAGCTTCACCGGGCCGCCGAAGATGACCATCTTCTTGCACTGCGGGCTCCACTCGCCCATGCGGGCGAGGTCGGAGACCACGGCCCAGACCTGCGCGGGCGTGCCGGCGATGTCGATGGACTCTTCGATGAGCGGTGCGGCCATGAGGAAACTCCTAATTCGGCGGGAATGCTGTGCCCGAAGTGTATGTGTCGGGCAGTTACAGGGACAGGGCGGCGCTGACGAACAGGCCGATCGCCACGAAGATCACCGCGTTCAGCCACACCGCGGGGTGGTGGCGGCCGGGCGCATCCTTCGGGGCGGCGGCATCGTCCTCATGCCCGAGCAGCACCGCACCGAGCCGACCCGGCGTGAGCAGGTCGATGAGCACGAACGAGAACATCATCAGCGCGATGGTCACGACGCCGTAGACGGCGGTGTTGACGATGCCGCGCCACAGTTCGAGGCCGACGTCGGCGGTGATCGCCGACGCCAGCGCGAAGATCAGACCGAGGGACTGCGCCACCGCGAGGATCACCGCGCTGCGGTTGCCCTCGTTCCAGATCTTGGTGCGCAGGTTGCCCGGGGTCACCAGTTCCAGCCCGACGAAGCCGAGAATCAGCAGTCCCACGGCCAGCAGGCTGTACGACGTCAGGTCGGCCAGGTTGTCGCGCAGCAGCGTCAGCGAATCCATGCGCTCACCCTACTGTGCTGACCCCACCCGGCCGACCCACCCGGCCGTCCTGCTCGGTGCAACCCGTGCTGTCGGACTCAGCCGACGGTCAGCATGTCCCAGTCGCGCAGGTGTGCGCCGAGCTGGGCCACGTGCGCATCCGCGTCGCCGAGGGTGTGGCTGATGGCGGTCAGACGGCTCACGTAATGCGCGATCGGGTACTCGGCGGTCATGCCGATGCCGCCGTGCATCTGGATCGCTTCCTGGCCGATGAGACGACCGGAGCGGCAGACCTGCAGCTTGCCGCGCGACGCGGTGATGGCGTCGGCGCTGCCCTCGGCGATGGCCGCGGTCAGGTAGACGTTCATGCTGGTCGCCAGCTCCAACGCGACGTACATGTCGGCGGCGCGGTGGGTCAGCGCCTGGAAGGTGGCCAGCGGCACGCCGAACTGCTTGCGGGTCTTGAGGTAGTCGACGGTCATGTCCAGCGACTTGGTCATCGCGCCCACGGCCTCCGAGCACAGCGCGCTCTGCTCGACGATGGCCACGTCCTCGATCAGGGCGGCGGCGTCGGCCTGCGTGATCTTGGTGCCCGCGGCGTCGGTGAAGACCACCTGCGCACCGCGGCGGTTGTCGTGCGTGCGGTAGGCGGTGCGGGCGACGCCGGCCTGATCGGCCTCCACCAGGTACAGGCTCACGGTGCCGTCGGCCTCGCGGGCGGAGACCACGAAGACGTCGGCGCAGTCGCCGTGCGGGACCAGCGACTTGGTGCCGGACACCGTGGTACCGGTCGCCGAGGCGGCGACGGCGTACGCCGGCCAGCGGTCGCCCTGCTCGTGGTGGGCGAAGGCGGCCAGGCGCTCGCCGCCGGCGAGGGCGGTGAGGACCTCTTCCTTGACGGACTCGTCGGCGTCGGACCGCTCGATCAGCAGACCGGGCACCACGACGGAGTCCAGCAGCGGCTCGGGGGCCAGCGATGCGCCGAACTCACCCATCACCACCGCGAGTTCTTCCACGCCGGCACCCATGCCGCCGAACTTCTCGTCGAAGGCGAGGCCCAGGATGCCGATCTCGGCGAGCGAGGTCCACACCTCCCGGTTCCAGCCCAGCGGGGTGTCGGTGACCGCGCGGAGGGTCTCGATGTCGTAGGTCCGGGTCAGTACCTCGCGCACGGTGTCGCGGAGCATGCCCTGTTCGTCGGAAAGCTCGAAATCCATGGTGTGTTCTTCCTTGAAGTCGGGTGCGCTCGGCTCAGAGCCCGAGGACGGCCTTGTCGATGATCTGGCGCTGCACTTCCGAGGAGCCGCCGTAGATCGTGACCTTGCGGTAGTTCAGGTACTCGGGCACCGTGAGCGCGGCCCAGTCCGGGCTGAGCAGACCGGCGAGCTCGGTCTCGGCGTCATCGGCCGGGGCCATCGGGAGGGAGTCGGGGCCGGCCAGATCGGCCAGCAGTTCCAGCGCCTCCTGCTGCAGCTGCGAGCCGCGCAGCTTCAACACCGACGACGCCGGGTTCGGCTTGCCGTCCGACGAGGCGGCGACCACGCGCAGCTGCACCATTTCCAGGGCCAGCAGCTCGTTCTCCAGGCCGGCCAAGCGGGCGGCGAACAGCGGGTCGTCGAGCATCACGCCGCCGCCGGGCGCACGGACCTGGGCGGCCCGGGCCTTGGCACGCGCCAGCTTGGTCTTGGTCCAGCCGACGCGGGCGATGCCCGAGCGCTCGTTGCCGAGCAGGAACTTCGCGATGGTCCAGCCTTCGTTCTCCTTGCCGATCCGGCTGGAGACCGGGATGCGGACGTCGTTGAAGAAGACCTCGTTGACCTCGTAGCTGCCGTCGATCAGCTTGATCGGACGCAACTCCACGCCCGGGGTGTCCATCGGGAACACCACGAAGCTGATACCGGCCTGCTTCTTCGCGTCCGGATCGGTGCGGACCAGGCAGAAGATCCAGTCCGCGTACTGGCCGAGCGTGGTCCACGTCTTCTGGCCGTTGATCACGTACTCGTCGCCGTCGCGGACGGCGCGGGTCTTGAGCGAGGCGAGGTCGGAACCGGCTTCGGGCTCGGAGAAGCCCTGGCACCACCAGATGTCCAGGTTCGCGGTCTTCGGCAGGAACTCGTCCTTCTGTTCCTGGGTGCCGAAGTGCGCGATCACCGGGCCGACCATGCCGGCGTTGAAGGGGAGGAGGTCGGGCACGAAGTTCAGTGCCATCTCCTCGCGCCAGATGTGGTGCTGCACCGGCGTCCAGTCCTGGCCGCCGTTCGCCACCGGCCAGTGCGGTACCGCGTAGCCGCCCTTGTTGAGGAGCTTCGTCGTGGCGACGATGTCATCGGGGTAGATCGTCTCGCCGGCCTCGTTGCGGCGTCGGATGTCTTCGGGGATGACCGTGGTGAAGTACTCCCGCAGTTCGTTGCGGAAAGCTTCCTCTTCGGGGGTGAATCGCAGCTGCATGGTTACTTGATACCTGATCGAGCGCTCAATCGGTATGCCGAGTAGCTTTCGGAGGTATGAAACACATTCATGCGTTCGGTGACGATGTGCTCGGCGAGCACGACGCCGTGGGCGTGGCCCGGGCGATCGCCGCGGGCGAGTTCTCCGCCGCCGACGCCGCGGACGCGGCCCTGGCGCGGATCGACGCGGTCAACCCGCAGTTGGCGGCGATCGCCTACGACGACCGCGAGCGCGCGCGGGTCCGGGCGCAGGCCAACGGTTTCGCCGGGGTGTTCGCCGGCGTGCCGTCGCTGATCAAGAACAACACCGACTTCGCGGGGCTGCCGACCAAACAGGGTTCGGCCGCGGTGGCCGAGCGGCCGGCCGCGGCGCACGAGAAGTTCACCGAGGAGTTCCTCGGCACCGGCGTCAATGTGCTCGCGGCGTCGACGCTGCCGCCCTTCGGGCTGAGCGCCACCACCGAGTTCGTCGACCGCGAACCCACCCGCAATCCGTGGGACACCGACTTCAGCTGCGGCGCCTCCTCGGGCGGCTCGGCGGCATTGGTCGCGGCCGGGGCGGTGCCGATCGCGCACGCCAACGACGGCGGTGGCTCCATCCGTATCCCGGCCGCGGCGTGCGGCCTGGTGGGTCTCAAGCCGACCCGCGGGCGGACCGCTCCGGTGCCGGCGTCGGCCAAATCGCCGGTCGACCTGGTCGTCAACGGTGTCGTGACGCGGTCGGTGCGCGACACCGCCTACTTCCTCGCCGACCTGGAACGACAGCGCCCGGTGAAGGGGCTGGATCCGGTCGGACTGGTCGAGGGGCCGGGTACGCGTCGACTGCGGATCGCGCTCATCGTCGACCCGATCACCGGGCAGCCGCTGGATCCGGACACCGCGCGGGCACTGACCGACACCGCCGAACTGTTGACCGAACTGGGCCATCAGGTGGAGCAGGTGCCGCTGCCGGTGGACCCGTCGTACATCCGACAGTTCACCGACTACTGGGCACTGCTGGCGTTCTCGTTCGATCACCAGGGGTCCACGCTGACCGGTCGCGGCTTCGACCGCGCCGCGCTCGACCCGTTCACCCGCGGCCTGTCCCGCCGGTTCGCGCGGGGCTTCTACCGGTTGCCGTCGTCGATCATCGGACTCAAGCGGGCCACCGCGAAGCTGCGGCGCGCGTTCGCCGACTACGACGTGATCGCGTCGCCGACGCTGGCGCACACCACGCCGGAGATCGGCTACCTCGATCCGGCCGGCGACTTCGACGAGATCTTCGATCGTCTGATCCGCTACGTGGCCTTCACCCCGGCGAACAACTCGTCGGGCACCCCGGCCGTGTCGGTGCCGCTGGCCACGTCGTCGACCGGGATGCCGATCGGCCTGCACTTCTCCGCCGATCTGGGCGACGAACGCACCCTCCTCGAGCTCGCGTACGAGCTGGAGGCGGCGCGTCCGTTCGCCCGGATTCAGGACGCCTGAGGAGTCTGCTCGCCCGGCGGGGTCAGCCCGCGGTGATCTGCACGCCGTCGAGCATGGCCGTCGAGTCGGCGATGTAGGTCGGGTTGGTCGGATCGGTGGACTGCACCGTCAGCACGACGGTGGACGATCCGCCGTTCACGGTCGGCACCACGATCATCCGCGAGGTGATCGGGTGCACCGCCACACCCTGCACGCCGGATGCCTCGTAGGTGACGGTGTACGACTCGAAGCCGCAGATCGTGCCCGACTCGCCGGCGGGCACCTCGACGCCCATGCCCTTGCGCACGGCGGCGAGTTCCTTGTCCACGATCTCGTCGAAGGTGCCGGTCGACGGCGTCACAGTGACCACGATGTTCGGGGTGAAACCGGCCTTGGTCAGCGAGGTGTTGACCAGGACCAGACGCACCAACTCGCTGTCCTGCGAAGTATTGCGTTCCCACCCGGCGGGCTGAGGGAGCTGGATCTCCGGCTGGCCTGCGGCGGTCACGAGCGGCCCGGTGGTGGCGGCGCACGAGCCGGTCGCGGCATTGGTCGTCGTCGCGGCACTGCTCGAGTTCGAGTCGGAGTCCGAGGAGCAGCCGGCCAGCAGGGCCAGCGAGCCTGCTGCGGCGACGGCGGTCAGGGTGCGGGCGAAGCGGCGTGCGGTGAAGGTCATGGCTCGGGACGATACCGGGCAGGACGCCACGCGGGGCGCGTCGGATTGCTCCGGCGCGCCCCGCGTGGGTCAGCGGTGAACTAGTGCGAGATGGCCTGCTCGGCGCCGACACCGGTGAGGGAGCGGACCTCCATCTCGGCGCGGCGAGCCACGTCGGGCTTCTCCCGCGAGCTCAGCGTGCCGATGATGCCCAGCAGGAACGCGGCCGGGATGGACACGATGCCCGGGTTGGCCAGCGGGAACCATGCGAAGTCCGAGTCCGGCAGCATGGAGTTGGCCTTGCCCGAGACGGCCGGCGAGAAGATGATCAGCACCAGGGTGATCACCAGGCCGCCGTACATGCTGAACAGGGCGCCGCGGGTGTTGAAGCGCTTCCAGAACAGTGAGTACAGGATGGTCGGCAGGTTGGCCGACGCGGCGACGGCGAAGGCCAGCGCCACCAGAAAGGCGATGTTCTGGTCCTTGGCCAGAATGCCCAGGACGATGCCGATGATGCCCAGCACGATGACCGTGTAGCGGGACACGCGGACCTGGTCCTCCTCGGAGGCGCCGTTCTTCTTGATCACGCTGGCGTAAATGTCGTGCGCGAACGACGCCGAGGCGGTGATCGCCAGACCCGCGACCACCGCGAGGATGGTGGCGAAGGCGACGCCGGCGATGAGGCCCAGCAGGATCTCGCCGCCGAGGTGCAGCGCGAGCAGCGGTGCCGCCGCGTTCTGCTTGCCCGGGGCGGCCATGATGGTCTCCGGGCCGACCAGGGCGGCCGCGCCGTAACCCAGGATCAGCGTGAAGATGTAGAAGCCGCCGATCAGGCTGATGGCCCACACCACGGACTTGCGGGCTTCCTTGGCGGTGGGCACCGTGTAGAAGCGCATGAGCACGTGCGGCAGGCCCGCGGTGCCGAGCACCAGGGCCAGACCCAGCGAGATCAGGTTGAACTTGGACGTGAAGTCGATGCCGTACTGGGCGCCGGGCGCCAGGATGTCGACGTCGGTCCGGGCCTGCGCCTCGCCGAGGAGCTTGGACAGGTTGAAGTTGATGCCGTTGGACATCAGCACCCACAGGGTCATCACGGCGGTGCCGGTGATCAGCAGGACGGCCTTGATGATCTGCACCCAGGTGGTGCCCTTCATGCCGCCGACGAGGACGTACACGATCATCAGCAGGCCGACGATGGTGATGACCACGGCCTGGCCGGTGTCGCTCTCGATGTTCAGGAGCAGGGCGACGAGCGCGCCGGCGCCGGCCATCTGGGCCAGCAGGTAGAAGATCGACACCGTCAGGGTGCTGATCGACGCGGCGAGACGGACCGGACGCTGCTTCAAGCGGAAGCTCAGGACGTCGGCCATGGTGAATTTACCGGTGTTCCGCAGCAGCTCGGCTACCAGTAGCAGGGCGACGAGCCAGGCGACCAGGAAGCCGATCGAGTACAGGAAACCGTCGTAGCCGTAGATGGCGATGGCGCCCGCGATGCCGAGGAAGCTGGCCGCGGACAGGTAGTCGCCGGCGATGGCGATGCCGTTCTGGGTGCCGCTGAAGCCGCGGCTGCCGGTGAAGAACTCCGACGCGCTGCTGGTGCCGGCCGAGCTGACCTTGATCACCACGAGGAGGGTGACGATCACGAAGCCGACGAAGATCAGGATGTTCAGCGTCGAGTTGCCGGTGTCGACTTCCTGTTCGGCGAGGAGGAGTGAGGTCACGACTGAGCTCCTTCGGTGGTGGCGTCAGCGGTGTCGTAGTCGCCGTCGGCGAAGCCCTGGCGTACGACGTCGGCCTGCGGGTCGAGGCGATGGTTCGCGAACCAGATGTAGGCGGCGGTGATCGCGAAGGTCGTGACGAACTGCAGCAGGCCCAGGATCAGGCCGACGTTGATGTTCCCCCACACCTTGGTGGCCATGAAGTCCGTGGCGAAGACGCCGAGGCACAGGTAGACGGCGTACCAGGTGAGGAAGAACGCGGTCATCGGGAAGACGAAGGTCCGCAGCGTGCGGCGCAGCCGCTGAAACTCCGGACTCTGCTGCGCGACGATGAACTCGTCGGCAGTCGGCGCTTGCCGTGCTGGCGGATGCTCTGGAGCGATGGACACGTGACCTCCTCGATGTGACGCCGCAAGAGCGGCCTTGCAAGAAGGTTCGAGGAGATCTGCCTCACAGACAATCGGATCTGTGACCTGTACGACGAGGCCCGCCTGCCGTGCGGTGAGCGGTTACCGCCCTCCGGTGAACGGCGCGGGCCCCGCCGCCCCGTCGACCTCCGCAGCGAGTCGCGACCCCGTTGCCGGGTCGCCTTCGTGGCCCCGAGCTCGACGCGGGAGCAGGGTCGCGACATTCGGCGGCGGGCGGACGAGCGTGGGGAGGTGCGGGTCAGGGGTGGTGCTGCTCGAGCTGCGCGGCGCAGGCTTCGAGGAAGGCGTCGACGCCGGACGCGCGATAGCCGCGCATGCCGAGGGGCGGCTTGCGGAAGGAGATCTCGCGGATCGCCTGCGGCGTGAGCCACGCGAGCTCGGGATTCGCGGGGTCGGCGAACTTGGCCTCCAGACTGTCCAGGAAGTTGTCGACGATGTCCGTGTCGTAGCCGCGTCGGCCGAACGGCGGGTTGGGGAAGGCGACGTGGTGGACGTCGGCGGCGGTGATCGTCGTACCGTTCGGTGTGGTCATGCTCGCCAGTCTGCCCGACCGCCCGCGCTCCTCCGCAGCCTCCGCTGCGAGTCGCGACGCCGTTGCCGGGTCGCCTTCGGGGCCCGCGCTTTGCCACCCTCTTGGTGAGACTTCGGTGGCTGCGTGTGGGGAGAGGGTGAAGATGATTTTCAGTGTTCGTACGGAGCAGGAGCGTGCTGAGGAGATCGAGGCGCTGAAGTTGCGGATCGGTACGGCCCCGTTGGGGGCTCATCCCAATCGAGGGTGTAGTCGTGGTCTGAACCCGCCGGTCTCGAGCAGGGACCTGGCGATGTAATTGGTGAGGTTGCGGAACCCGAGTGCGGAGCCTCGGAGGTGCTCGAGTCGTCCGTTGATGGCCTCGGTCGGTCCGTTGCTAGTGCCGGGCCGGTCGAAGTAGGCCAGCACGTCGTCGGCCCGCTTCTTCAACGTCCGTCCGAGTTTGGCGACCTCGACCAGGGCCGGCGGGACGCCGGTGCTGACGGAGTCAATCAGCGCGGTCATCAGCTGGCGGCCGCAGCGGCGGTCTTCGTGGCGGTAGGCGGCGATCATGCGCTGGTAGATGCCCCAGGTCGCCTCGACCTCGACATGGGCATCGCCGTGGGTGGCGGGATCGAACAGTCGCTGTAGGCGGTCGATCTGCTTGTCGGTGAGCAGGTCAGCGCCGGTGGCCAGGGTCCGCCGTGCGGAGTAGAGAGGGTCGTCCTTGCGGCCGCGGTGGCCGTGGATGGACTGCTGCACCCGGCGGCGACACTCATCGAGCGCCTCGCCAGCCAGGCGCGTGACGTGGAACGGATCCATCACCGTTACTACGTCGGGGAGTTCCTCGACCGCAGCAGTCTTGAAGCCGGTGAACCCGTCCATCGCGACCACCTCGATCCCCTCACGCCAGGCCTCGTCACGCTCAGTCAGCCAGGTCTTGAACGCCTGCTTGGAACGGCCTTCGACCATGTCGAGCAGCCGCGCAGGCCCAGTGCCGTCACGGACCGGAGTGAGGTCGACAATCACGGTGACGTACTTGTCACCGCGCCGGGTGTGCCTCCAGGCGTGCTCGTCGACCCCGACGACCTTCACACCGTTGAGACGGTGCTCGTCGTCGATAAGAACCCGCTTGCCCTCGGCGAGAACGGCGTCGTTGGCGGTGTCCCACGCGACGTCGAGCGCCTCGGCGATCCGGGCGATCGTCAGGTGCTGCACGACCAGCGCTTCGAGTGCCCACCGCAGCCCGCGGCGCGAGAGCCTCGCCCGCGGCTCGGCCGCCCGGGTGGTGTCTTGGCGCCAGACGTGCCCGCACCCCATGCAGCGGTAGCGACGCACCGCGACCTCGAGGACGGTGGGTCGCCAGCCCAGCGGCTCATGTGCAAGACGCCGGACGACGGTGTCACGAGGAGTCCCCTCGGCGCCGCAGCGCCGGCACCACTCGTCCGACGTAAGAACCCGGCAGGCCAGCACCGCTCGGCCGGGTTCGAGGCGTTGGCCGGTGACGACGAGGTCAAGCTCGTCGAGTCGGCAGAACGTGGTCAAGTCCGGGCAGGTGAAGCCCGCCCGGACGGAAGCGCCGGGCATGTCAACAATCGCGTCTCACCGTTCGTCCAGAAGGCGTTCTATCTCGCTTTCGCGCATGCGTCCCGCCAGCAACGCGATCAGCGCAAGCACGGGTGGAGCGATGCCGGCGATGACGAAGATCACCGGGATGGGTACGAGCAGCGAGAGCGGTCCTGCAATGGCGATCGAGACCGGCATAAAGGCGATCGAGACGAAGAAGTCGAGGCTCGCGACTCGGCCGATCATGTTGAGCGGCACCAAGCGTTGCAGCAGGGTTCCCCAGATGACGACACCGGCTCCGGTCGCTGCGCCAACTATGAACAGTGCTGCGAGCATCAGGATCAGATTGTCGGCGACGCCGATGACCGCGAGCGGGAGGGTTCCGCCGCCCCAACAGGCGATCATGAACGTGAGGTAGCGGCGCGGCAGTTTCAGCGACGACACAACCAGTGAACCGATCGCCCCGCCGATGCCGAATGCGGCGAGAAGGAAGCCGAACGTGGATTCGGCGTCCTCGAACCTGTCGCGAGTGATGAAGGGCAGCAGCACTTCGATCGGTCCCTGGATGATGAGGGCCAGCGAGGACCCGAAAATTAGGGTCCAGAGCAACCAGCGGGTGTGAACCACATAGTTCACGCCTGCTTGAAGGTCACCCCACACGCTCGTGTGCTTCTCCGGAGACGTGGCCGTGGTCAGCTCGTCGCGTCGGCTGAGGAACAGAGTGAGGATGAACGCGATCGCGTACGAGGCTGCGACGATGACGGCACCGATGGCGGGGAAGAACATGCCGACGACGACTCCGCCGAGGGCGGGACCGAGGCCCTGCCCCATTGAGGGTCGGAGAGCGCCTTCGAGCCCGTTCGCGGCGAGGAGCTGCTCAGGCGGAAGCACCTGGGGTAGATACGCGCTGTAGGCAGGGTAGAAGAACGCGCTTCCCGCGCCCATCGCGAATGAGGCAACGCCGATGTGCCACAGTTCGATCGTCTCGGTGAGGGACAGGATGACCACCGCGGTCATCACAGCCACGGTGCATCCCTGCACGGTGATGATGATGCGGCGTTTGGAGAACCGATCGGCGACAACGCCACCCAGGATCGAGAAGGCGAACAGGCCCAAGCTCATCCCTGTTGCGACCGCTGAGAGCGCGAGCGGGCTGTCATCCAGCGCAAGCACTTGGAAGACCATCACGATGGTCCACATCCCGGTGCCGAAGACCTCGATGCCGACCGCGGCGAACAAGAGCCGATAGTCCCGCGAAGCCAGTGGCCGCAGGGCACGTATTGGGTTGAGGTTCTTCTCGCTCATACCAGGGCCTCGCCTTCGACCATCGAAGTCAGTTCGAGGCTCGGCCATCCGTCAACGTCACGGAGCAGCTGCCGATCGTGCGTTGACAGGACGACCGCCGCCGTGGTCGCTCCGAGCGCGTTGGTGAGTTCGTCAACGAGCGCGATGGAAAGGTGGTTGGTGGGTTCGTCCAGGAGCAGCACATGCGGGCGCATCGCGAGCACGAGCGCCAGATCGAGCCGGCGCTGCTGCCCCATCGAGAGCTCGCCCACTCGTTTGCCCGCCTCGCGCGGGCGCAGGAGACCAAGCTGAGAGAGCCCGATCGCATCCGACTCCAGCAAAGTGCCTTCGGACACCAACGCGCCGACGTGCGTGGCGTACACCTCGCTCGCTCTCCGCTCAGGCGGCAGGGTCGTCTCCTGATAAAGAAAGCCCAGGCGCGTGCTCGGAGGCGTTCGAACCGCTCCCGTGTCCGGCGCCAGCTCACCGCCGACCACGCTCAGCAGTGTGGACTTGCCGGCACCGTTCGGGCCGGTCACGACGAGACGGCCGCGGTGGGAGAGTGAGAACGACACTGGCCGGGTCAACCGCCCAGCGACGCTGACCTGATCGACGCTGAGGAGAACCGCCCCAGTGCGTGTGGGGAGGTCGGGGAACCGGAAGAGCTGAGGCGGTTCCGGCACCGTGACGGCGTGGGCTTCGAGTACTTCCTGGCGTCGGTGCACGTTCTGCACGAGCCCGCCGGCCCGGGTGGCGCGCCCATGCTTGTTGGTGCCCTTCTCTGGTCTCCATCCCGAGACCAATCGGTTCTGAGCGGCGCTGAGACTGTCCTGCAGTCGAGCATGCTCGGCCTGTTGGCGGTCGTAGTTCTGTGCCCAGCGTTCTCGCTCGGCCAGGCGTCCCTCCCGGTAGCCGGCATAGCCATTCCCGTACACGCGAGGCCGATCGTCCGGCGTCGGGTCGAGGTCGACGATCGTCTCCGCGATGTCGGACAGCAGCGCGCGATCGTGGCTGACGACGACAACACCCCCGCTCCGCGCTCGAAGTTGCGCGGTCAGGAACTTGAGCCCGCTTCGGTCGAGGTGGTTGGTGGGCTCATCAAGCAGGAGAAAGTCGTGATCGGCGCCCAGGAGACACGCCAGCCGTACCCGATAACGCTGTCCCACCGAGAGGTCTGCGAGAAGCCTGGTCGTGTCCGTCTCCGCGTCGAGTGCTTCGAGCGCGATCTGCACACGCCGCTCGGCATTCCACGCATCGAGCGCTTCGGCATGTTCCAACGCGGCTGCGTACTCCTCTGCGGCCCGGTCCGTGTTGTCCGCGAGAGCGAGAGCGGCGGCGTCGAGTGCCGCCAACGCGGCCAGCGGTTCGGCGATCGCCTCCGCGACCGCCTGTCCAACAGTTCGACTGTCAGCGGCGGTCATCTCTTGTTCGGCAACACCAATCGTGCCGATGCACTGGACTGTTCCGGTGTCCGGGACCAGGACGCCAGCGAGCACCTGCAGGAGCGTCGATTTCCCTCGCCCGTTCTCTCCCACGATCGCGACACGCGATGAGGAAGTGAGGGTGAGGTCGACGTGATGGAGAACGGGCGTGGCTCCGCGCATCAAAGACACGTCGGAAGTGATGAGTTGCGCGCGCTGGCGCGCCGAACGACGGTTCGTCGGGGTGAGCATTGAAGTCCTTCGAGACGACGCACCACCAGCCACAAACAGGCAGGTAGGTACGCAAATGACGGCGACCCTGAAGGGTCAGAACGAGCGGCCGCCGCAGACTCGGAATACTCAACGAGCGCGGTGGGCCTACTCAGCCGTCACAGGAAGTACAAATGCACGGAGGAAGCGTACCGCATGCCGCCGGTATGTTTTCCCGCAGCCGATCCGCTGCCACGCTGGGCGACGGACGGGTAGCCCAGCTGTTCGACTGGCTGTCACCTCGAACTCGACCACGCAGTCCTCGTCTGACATTGCCGAACCCAACGCCCGCAACCAGTGGTCCCGCCGGTATGGCTGAGGGTGCCCTGCGCAACACCGTGGCCCGATGGGCTTGGCCCACGAGCCGTCCGAGCGGCCGCGTCATCGCGCGCTGATGCCCACAGATCCACTGCTACCGCCGCGACGACTGCGAATACGTGTGGCACCAAGCGCCACCGCGAGGTCGTGCCAATGCCTAGTTCGTTCAGGTCTCACGCTGGGCCGGAAGCTGAGGAAGCGGGCGGCCCGACGTGCTGACCTACTCCGCGCGCCGCGGCACGTCGAACGGGTCGCCGGAGGCGATCAAGGGTCGGCTCGAGCACCTCCGCGCGAGCGCGCTCGGGATTCGCATCCTCACCAATTACATCGCCATGAGACTACCCACGTCCGAAGGCTCATGCCCGGCTACACCCTTGATTGGGATGAGCCCCGTTGGGTGGGCGGTCTTTTGATCTGGAGTTCCGGGCTCGGTTTCTGCAGTTGTGGGATTTGTGTGTGGAGCGGGGTGACAAGACTCGGCTGTTGCGGGAGTTCGATCTGGCGGGGTCGACGGTGAGGCGTTGGCTTGAGGCGCGTTCTGCGGGAGAATTGACCGAGTCCATGCTGGCGGCGTCGCGGAGGTCGAGGTATCACATGAGTAATGAGCAGCGCGCCGAGTTGCTGCGCCTTCGGAAAGAGAATGAGGAACTGAGGAAGAAGGTTGCTCAGGGCGAGGCGGTGCAGGATATTCTGGGAAAAGCTTTCGGACTCTTGGAGCAGGTGAACAAGAGTCCGAACCCAGAGGAGACGCGGATCCCGCCGGCATTGATGAGTGCGGATCAGTACGCCAAGTGGCTGGAGAGAGAGCAACTTTTCTAGCGGCGATGTACCGCATGGTGGGTATTCCTACCGCGCGCGAGCTGGTGGGCGTCGGGTTATCGGTTGTTCGGGCGTGTGAGTTAACGGGTGTTCCTCGCGCTACCTATTATCGGGTCACGCGGGGGTATCAGCATTACAGGCCCGTGGTCGATCGGCTGGCTCAGCGTCAACGGCGTCAGCCTGCCGCGCTCAGCGAGGCGGAACGGCGAGCGATCCTCAAGGTGCTGTCTGCCGACGAGAACGAGGACCGGTCGGTCTTGCAGGTGTACTGGCGGGCGCTCGACGCCGAGCTGGTGACATGTTCGCAGCGCACGTTCTACCGCGTCGCTGGTGCAGCCGGGTTGGTGGGCGATCGACGCCGGCGCCGGTCAGGCGGCGGTGGCCAGAAGTCTCGGCGTAAACCTATCGTTCCCGCGGACGCGCCGAATGATCTGTGGTCGTGGGATGTGACTGAACTCCGCGGGCCGGGCCGGCAACGCTACAAATTGGCGTTGGCCATTGATGTGTTCTCTCGATACCCGGTGTGTTGGTCTATCGACTATGGCGAGTCGCGCGAGGCGGTCATTGCGATGTTCGATGAGGCGTTTGAGGTTTTTGATGCGCCGGCCGGAATGCACTCTGATAATGGTTCGACGATGCGGTCGAATGATCTTCTCGATTTCTTGGACTGCATGGATGTGAGTCCGTCGTTCTCGCGGCCACGAGTGAGTGATGACAACCCATTTTCGGAGTCGTTCTTCAAGACCATCAAATATGATCTTGCATGTCCTGATCGTTTCGACAGCATCGATCATGCTCGCGAATGGACTGCCGATTTCCTGCACCGGTACGCGACCGAGCACCGACACAGCGGCTTAGGCTATTACACCCCCGCAGACGTGTACTTCCAGACCGTCCAGGCACGCCGGGACCATCGACAGGCTGTTCTCGATCGGGCGTACGCGGCAAACCCCGGCCGGTTCCGGCGGCCACCGCAGGCACCACCCCTGCCTGGACCGACCGGAATCAACACCAAAACTGTTAACCAAAAAAAGCAGCTGTCTCAGACAGCTTGACAAGTTCCGGGCCCCGAGCTCGACGCGGGAGCAGGGTCGCGACACGGCACGGGGGCGGGGGATTCAGTCGCCGGCGGGGGTGCGTTCGAGGACCATGCCGAAGCGTTCGGGCACGTGCATGCGGGCGAAGACGGTGGGGACGTCGGACCGGACCGTGCGGCGGGTGGCCAGCGACACCGCGATCATGGTCGCGAAGCTGAGTGGGACGGTGACGACGGCCGGGAAGCCCAGGATCGACGACGCCCAGCTGTCGCCGGAGGCCAGGAACGTGCCGACCACCACGGATACGCCGGAGGTCACGGACCCGACGACGAGGCCGGCGATCGCTCCGGCGGCGGTGAGGCCGCGCCACCAGATGCCGAGCACCAGCAGCGGGCACAGAGTAGCGGCGGAGACCGCGAACACCAGGCCCACCGAACGGGACAGCTCCAGGGTGCCGGCGACCAGTGCCAGCCCGATCGGCACCAGGCCGCCGACCAGGGCGCACAGTCGGAAGGTCCGGACGCCCGGCCGGAACAGGTCGGTGGACACCACGCCCGCGATGCTGATCAGCAGGCCCGACGCGGTGGCCAGGAAGGCGGCGATCGCGCCCGCGGCGACCAGCGCGACGAGAAGTTCACCGGGCAGGCCGTCGAGCACGGCCGACGGAATCATCAGCACCGCGGCGTCGGAGGTGCCGGTGGCCAGCACCTGCGGCACGTAGACGCGGGCCAGGACGCCCAGGACGGTGGGAAAGAGATAGAAGCCGGCCAGCAGGGCGATCACGGTGAGGGCCGTCCGCCGCGCCGCCGCGCCATTGCGGTTGGTGTAGAAGCGCACCAGGACGTGCGGCAGTCCGAGTGTGCCGAGGAAGGTGGCCAACATCAGCGACAGCACCTGGTACAGCGGATGGCCGCCGCCGAAGCCGCCGCCGGACCGCGACCACGCGGCCCCGGTCTGCGGCGCATCCGAGACCACCGGGGTGGCCGCGCCGGCCGCCAAGGTCAGCGACGAGTCGTCGCCCACCACGAAGCTGCCCGCGGCCACCGGGGCGTCCTGGACTTCGCGGCCGTCGAGCGTGCCGGTCACGTGCACCCCGGCCGGATCGGTCACGGTGATCGTCACTTCGGTCGGCACGGCGACGGTGGTGGCCGCGGCGACCCGGGCCGGCAGCGGGGCGCCGAGCTCCTGCGGCTGCTGCGCGAAGTGGATCACGGCGACGAGGGCGGGCACGGCGATCGCGGTCAGCTTCAGCCAGTACTGCACCCCCTGCGCGAAGGTCACCGACCGCATGCCGCCGCTCACGACGTTCACCACCAGCGCGACCCCGACCACGACGACACCGACCCAGCCGGGCGCGCCGAGCAGGATGTTCAGGGTGAGGCCGGCGCCCTGCAACTGCGGCACGAGATAGAGGACGCAGACCACCGCGACGACGATCATCGCGACGCGTCGCGCGCGCAGCGAACCCAACCGGAACTCGGCGAAGTCGGGGACGGTGTAGGCGCCGGATCGACGCAGCGGCGCCGCCACGAACAGCAGCAGCGCCAGGTAACCGGCGGTGAAGCCGATCGGGTACCAGAGCGCGTCCGCGCCGTACTTGGCGACGAGGCCGGCGACGCCGAGAAAGGAAGCGGCCGAAAGGTATTCACCGGCGATGGCGGCGGCGTTCCAGCGCGAGCCGATACTGCGGGAGGCCACCAGGAAGTCCGACGTCGACCGAGCCCCGCGTCCGCCCCAGGCACCCACCGCGACGGTGCCGAGGGTGGCCACGGCGACGGCGATGATCACCAGGACGGCACCGGAGCCGGACATCATCGGCGGTGCTCCTCGTCGTCGATCAGTCGAATGAAGTCGCGCTCGGCCTGCTCGGCGAGGCGGATGTAGAGGCGGCCGGCCAGGTACAGGACCGGATACGGTATGAGCGCCAACACGATCCAGTTGAGGTTGATCCCGAACAGGGTGGCGGTGGCGAAGCCGTCGACGGTGGCCCCGACGACCGGGACGGCGACGAAGATCAGCACCACCGCCAGGCCGATGCGCAGCGCCAGCCCCAGCTGCGCGCGCACCAGGCCGCGCACGAGGTGCTCGCCCACCGGGGTCTGCTCGGTGACTTCGGCGCGCGTGCGGACCGGGCGTGCGCCGCGGCGCTCCGAGAGGACTACGCGTTCGCGCCGCGGGCTGGTTCCGGGCATGTCAGCGACTGTCCGGTGCGGCTCCGTCGCCTCGGCGAGTCCGGAAGGAACGCAACGGATCTCGCACCAGACGATCCTTGAGGTCACGCACCTGGCGACGACTCACCGGCAACTCCACCTCGGGGGTCTCGCCGATGCCGCGGACGATCACCTTGGTGGCCGTCCCCACCGATCGCAGGCCGCTGACCATCGGCAACGACACCAGGTAGGAGCGGTGCACGCGCGCGAAACCCGATCTGGCCCAGTGTGATTCGAGCGTGGCGAGGGTGACGCGGACGAGGTAGTCGCCGGTCGCGGTGTGCAGGCGCGCGTAGTCGCCGACCGCCTCCACCCAGGCCACCGACTCGCGGGGGATCAGCGAGGTGACGCCGCCGCGTTCCACCGGGATCACGTCGCCCGTCGCCACCCCGGTGTCGGGTTCGTCGGTCGAGTCGGCGGTGGCTGGCACCGTGCCCGGGAGCTCGCCGGCGCTGTCGTCGTAGGCGGATGCGGACTGCTCGCCGCGCACCGCCAGCACGCGCTCGATAGCCTGGGAAAGCCGTTCGGCGCGAACAGGTTTGAGGAGATAGTCGACGGCGCCCACGTCGAACGCGGCGACCGCGCGATCGGCGTGCGCGGTGACGAAGACCAGCGCGGGCGGCTGCGCGTACCGAGCCAGCACCGCGGCCAGTTCCATCCCATTCAGTCCGGGCATCGAGATGTCGAGGAAGGCGGCTGTCACCGACTGCTCGGACAGCAGCCGGAGCGCCTCGGTGGCGTCGGAGGCCCGCACCACTTCGCCGACGGCCGGGTGCTCGCCGAGCAGGTAGGCCAGTTCGTCGAGAGCGGGGGCTTCGTCGTCGACGGCCAGTACCCGTAGCGCTGTCATCAGCCTCGTCCCTCCTGGCCCGTCGCGTCGGCGCGGATGCCGCTGGCGAACTTCGGGACACGCATGCTGACCTTGGTGCCCGCGCCGATCCCGGTGTCGACGATCAAACCGTAGTCGTTGCCGAAAGCCGAGCGCAGTCGTTGATCCACATTGGTGAGACCCACGTGCGCGCCCTCGGTCTCCTGGGAGAGCAGATCCGACCGGGGGAGGGCGTCGATCGCGCCGCTGCGCAACAGTTCGGGGTCCATGCCGACGCCGTCGTCCTCCACGCTGATCTCGCAGGTGGTGCCGACGCTGTGCGCGGAGATGGTGATGGTGCCTTCGCGACGGCCGGCCAGGCCGTGCCGCACGGCGTTCTCCACCAGCGGTTGCAGCGCCAGGAAGGGCACCACGACGCCGAGCACCTCGGGGTCGACGTTCAGTCGAACGCCCAGGCCTTCGCCGAACCGGGCGCGCTCCAGCGTGAGGTAGCGGTCGATGTTGCGCAGCTCGTCGGCGAGCGCGGTGTACTGGCCGGCCGCGCGGAAGGAGTATCGGGTGAAGTCGGCGAAGTCGAGGATGAGCTCGCGGGCCCGCGCCGGATCGGTGCGCACGAACGAGGCGATGGTGCCCAGCGCGTTGTAGATGAAGTGCGGGTCGATCTGGGCGCGCAGCGCCAGCACTTCCGCGCGGTCCAGGCGGGCCCGCGAGGCGTCCAGCTCGGCCAGCTGCAGCTGGGTGGCCGCATAGTTCGCCACCTCGGTGATGGCGCCGATCTGGCCGGGGCCGGGCTGGCGCACGGTGGCCACGACGAGGACGCCGGAACTGGCGTCGTCGCCCATCAGCGGCGCCGCGATGAGCTTGCGGACGAGGCCGCCGTCGCCGCCGGGATAGTCGCTCAGAACACGTCGTCGAGCATTGAGGGCCTCGACGGCCAGGGCGGATGCGGCGGTCAGCACGCGGGGCCGCCAGATCTCGTCGGCGCCGTCCCGGCCCAGCAGGATCCCGTCGGCGTCGAACAGGGCTACGCCCTCGGCGCCGGTGAGGGCGCGGAGCGGACCGACGGCCGACGCGGCCGAGGTGTCGGTGAGACCGTCGCGCAGCGGATGCGCCGCAGCAGCGGCCGCGGCGAGGGTGTCGTGCACGGCGCGCTCGTGCGGGGTGGAGACCACCCGCCGCGTGCGCAGGACGACGATGAACAGCACCACCGCCAGGGTGCCGCCGAGCAGCAGGATCGCGATCAGTTCACCGGACATCGTGCCTACAGAATCTACGTGCCGACGCCGCGAATCGGGCAGAGTGGACGCGGAGGGCCACGGGAGGAGAAGACATGGTGAATACGGTCGACTGGGGGAAACTGGCGAAGTCGACACGGGTGAAGCCGGGCAGCACGGTGCGCCTGTCCCGGGACTTCGATCCGGCCGCGAAGCCGAAGGGCATGACGAAGAAGGACGGCCTGGCGCAGCTGGCCGCGGGTAAGGAAGAGCTGTTCGCGCTGCAGGACAAGTTCTACGCCCAGGCCGACCGGTCGCTGCTGATCGTGCTGCAGGCCATCGACGCCGCGGGCAAGGACGGCACGGTGAAGCACGTGATGTCCGGCATCAACCCGGAGGGCGTGGACGTGCACTCGTTCAAGGCGCCCTCGACCGAGGAGCGGTCGCACGGCTACCTCTGGCGGCATCAGAAGGTGGTGCCCGAGCTGGGCAAGATGGGCATCTTCAACCGCTCCCACTACGAGAACGTGGTGGTGACGCGCGTGCACCCGGAGATGCTGTGGCCCACCACTGCGGCGAGCTCGGGCGACGACCTCTGGCAGCGGCGGTACGACGACATCAACGCCTGGGAGCGGTACCTCACCGACAACGGCACCACCGTCGTCAAACTCTTCCTCAACGTCTCCGCGGATGAGCAGGCGCGCCGTTTCCTCGCCCGCATCGACCGGCCCGACAAGAACTGGAAGTTCTCCACGACCGACATGGCTGAGCGCGAGCTGTGGCCGGAGTATCAGCGGGCGTTCGACGACATGCTGAGCAATACCAGCACCGATCACGCGCCGTGGCACGTGATTCCGGCCGACCACAAGTGGGCGAGCCGGTTGGCGACGTTCTCGGTGCTGCTGGACGTGATGCGCGGTCTGGACCCGCAGTATCCGACGGTCTCCAAGGCCGAACGGGACTCGCTGGGCAGCTACCGCAAGATCCTGCGGAAGGAACTCGGCGACTGATCTTCGCCCTCGCGTCGGCGGTGTCAGAGCCTGCGTAGGGCGTGCTCGATGTCGCGCCCTTCGTCGCCGGGCCGGCCGGGGGCGAGGTGGCTGCGCATGCCGATGCGGCCGCTGCGCCACATGCTCAGTTGCAGCCAGTGCCGATCGGCGAAGTGCACCTTCGCCAGCAGGACGCGCACACCGCCGACGAGGAACATCCAGGCCAGGCACCAGGCGAAGGTCAGACCCACCATCGGCCACGGCAGCGGATCCACCAGCCAGCCGAAGCCGACCATCAGCACCGTCAGGGCCGCGGTCAGCACGTTGGCCGCCAGCAGTTGCCACGACGGGAACGGCCGCCGGAAGAACCAGCCCTCTGCGCGGGTCACGAACAGCAGGAAATGGCCTCCGATGCCGAGGGCCAGGAACATCGCGGACTGGATCTGGCCGACGGCGACGCCGTCGGTGCCGTCCCACACGTGCATGCCGAGGACGCCGCCGTCGATCTTGGTGAAGCCCCAGACCAGGAAGAAGAAGCCGAGCAACTCGACCACCGTGACGAGCCCCAACATGATCGAGGTGGGCAGGATCGATCGCATCCGCCAGCGGATGGGTCGGTCGGCGACGGGGGTGTTGTCGTAGGCGATCGCCATGATCGGCACGTCGTCGAGCAGCGAGATGAACACGATCGCGACAGCGGTCAGCGGCTGGAAGCCGGCGATCAGCGTCGCGAGGACCACCAGGAACATGAGTGCGATGGTCAGTGCCACGCGGTACAGCGTGTAGCTGGTGATGCGGCCGAAGATCTTGCGGGCCTCGACGATGGCGCTGTTGATCACGGTCAGTCCGGGTGCGGTGAGCACCAGCGCGGCGGCGCCGCGGGCGGCGTCGACCGCGGTGGAGACGGCGATACCGCAGTCGGCTTGCTTCAGCGCGGGCGCATCGTTGACGCCGTCGCCGGTCATGCCGACCAGGTGGCCGCGCTGCTGCAGGGACTTGACGATCGCGTACTTGTGCTCGGGCAGCACGCGGGCGAAGCCGTCGGCCTTCTCGATGATCGCGGCGATCTCGGGTGGGACGTTGTCCGGGTCCATGTCGGCCGGGAACACGTCCGGCGCGGAGATGATGTGGGTCCCCATGTTCAGCTGCTTGGCGGTTTCCACGGCGATGGCGGTGTCGTCGCCGGTCACCATCTTGACCGCGACGCCGGTGGCCTCGACGTCGGCGATGGTGGCCTTGCTGCTGTCCAACGGCGGGTCGAACATCGACAGGAGGCCGAGTACCTCCCACGTGGCGCCGTCGTCGGTGGACCGGGCCACGGCCAGCGCGCGGAATCCATGCGAGGCGAGGTCGGCGACGGTCGCGGTGACCTGGTCGGCCACGTCGCCGGTGGCGCCGGTCAGTCCGACGATCGCGGCCGGTGCACCTTTGGCGATCCGCACGCGCGTGCCGTCGGTCTTGCTGACGGTGGCCTCGGTGTATTTGATCGCCGGATCGAACGGGGTGAACGACTCCTGCTTCCACTCCTCCAGCGACGCGGGGTCCTCGACTGCGGCGAAGACCGCGGTGTCGATCGGGTCCTTGTCGCCGGCTTTGGAGGCCAGTGCGGAGGCGACGATCAGGTCGTCGGCGTCCGTGGCCGCCATCAGCACCGGTTGCTGCATGCTCAACTTGTTGGCGGTCAGGGTGCCGGTCTTGTCGGAGCAGAGGATGTCGACGCCGGCCATCTCCTCGATGGACTCCAGCCGCGAGACGATGGCCTTGTGTTTGGACAGTTCCAGCGCGCCCAACGCCATGGTCACCGAGAAGACCGCCGGCATGGCCACCGGGATGGACGCCACCAGCAGCACCAGCACGAACTGCACGATGCCCAGTGCATGCGTGGTGATCTCGGCGGAACTGCCCGACCACTGGGTGTCGAAGTTCTGGAAGACCTCGAAGAACACCAGAATCACCGCCAGCGCCACGGCCACGGCGATCAGGAAGTCGCCGATCTGGAACATCGCCTTCTGCGCGTGCGACACCGCGCCCGCGCCGGCCACCAGCTTGGCGGTCTTACCGAACATGGTGTCGGTACCGGTGGCGATCACCACGCCGGTGGTGTCCCCGCCCTTGACCACCGAACCGGAGAACGCCGGATCGCCGGGATGTTTGCGGACCGGCACCGATTCGCCGGTCAACGCCGACTGGTCGATGGACGCCGTGCCGCTGCCGGTCAGCCGCAGGTCAGCGGGCACCACCTCGCCGATCTCGATGCGGACCACGTCGCCGGGGACCAGGTTCGCCGCGTCGATGTCGGCCACGTGCCGTCGCGCAGCACGGTGGCCGACGGGGCGAGGCCCGCCTGGAGTGCGGCCAGGGCGGCTTCGGCCTTGCGGTCCTGGGCGAATCCGAGGCCCGCGTTGAAGAGCAGGAGGTCGACGATGATGCCGAAGTCTTCCCAGTGCTGCAGGGCTGCGGAGACGATGGCCGCCGCCTCGATCATGTACGAGATCGGTCCGGTGAAGTACCCGAGGATCTTCGTCCAGAGCGGCTCGCTGCGCGTGGGGAAGGCGTTGGGGCCGTACTTCGTGAGCCGCTGGGCGGCGTCGGCCGCGGTCAAGCCGACGGCGGGGTCCACCGCCAACTGTCGGAGGACGTCGGCGAGTGCCATCTCGGTCAGATCTGGTGTGCCGTCCGCAGGGGCAGGCGAGTCGGTGTTGGCCGTCTGCGACGGCGCCGAGGCTGGTGTGGCCATGATCCACCCGTCTAGTCATGTGCTGAGAGTGAGAAATGTGGTGTGAGTCTAGCCCGCAAATCGGACGCACCGGGCACTATTTATGCAGGTCCGAGACCGTTGCATAGGGAACTGGTGGGAGGCTTACACTCGGCCTGTGACCGGGTACGACGACAAGCCGTGGCTCGCGGCCTATCCACCGGGACGACCGCCGCATCTGCGGCGTGCGTTCTCCACCGCCCTCGATATGTTCGACGCCGCGGTGCGCTCCGCGCCCGACGCGGCGGCGATCCATTACTTCGACCGATCGCTGCGCTGGGCGGAGGTGGATCGGGCGGCGGAGGCCGTGGCCTCGTTGCTGATCGCACGTGGCTTCGCGCCGGGGGATCGGCTGGCGCTGTGTCTGCAGAACAACCCGGCATTCGTGGTGGGGTTGGTGGCCGCGTGGAAGGCCGGTGGCACCGCGGTGTCGCTGAGCCCGATGTCCACCGAGGCCGATCTCGCCCGCAGCTTCGCCGCGTTCACCCCGTCGGCGCTGCTGGTGCTCGACGACCTCTACGTCGATCGCATCCGGCCGATCCTCGACACCGGTGACACCGGTGTCGCAGTGGTGGTGACCACCTCGGGGCTGGACGGGCAGACCGAGGACGATCCGCGGATCTTCGCCGACGTCGATCGTCGTCGACCCGCGGACACGGTGGATCTCGCTGCGCTGGTCGACGCTCATCTCCCCGGGCCCGGCGTGCTCGCCGCCCTGGCGCAGCGGCGGGTCGGGCCGTCGGACGTGGCGGTGCTGGCGGCGACGTCGGGCACCACCGGTCCGGCCAAGGGCGCCCAGCTGACGCATGCGAATCTCGCCTTCAGCGCCCAGGTGTATCTCGACTGGTCCGGGCTGGCGCCCGGGGAGCCGGTGCTGGGGCTGGCCCCGGTGTTCCATGTGACCGGACTGGTCGGCGGGGTGTGTCTGGCGATGATCGCCGCCTCGCCGCTGGTGCTGACGCATCGCTTCGAGCCCGCGGTGATCGCGGCCGCGGCGGCCCGGCGACGGCCGGTGTTCTGTGCCGCGGTGATCACCGCGTACATCGCGCTGGCCGACAGCCCGGACGTCGACGCGGCCGATCTCGCGTCGTTGCGGCTGCGCTACTCCGGTGGCGCGCCCATCGATCCGGACGTCGCCGATCGGCTCGAGGAACGGCTCGGCGGCTACATCCACAACATCTACGGACAGACCGAGACCACCTCGCCCTCGCACGCGGTGCCGCCCGGCACTCGCGCGCCGATCGATCCCGACTCGGGCGTGCTGTCGGTGGGCGTTCCGGTCTTCGACACCGTGGTTCGGGTGATCGACGACGACGGCGCAGACCTGCCGGTCGGGGAGATCGGCGAACTGGTCACCACCGGCCCGCAGGTGATTCCGGGCTACTGGCACGATCCGGTGGCCACCGCCGACGCCTTCATCGGCGGTGCGCTGCGCACCGGGGACGTGGGCTTCATGGACGCCGACGGCTGGTTCTACGTGGTCGACCGGAAGAAGGACCAGATCAACGCCGCCGGCTACAAGGTGTGGCCGTCGGAGGTGGAACGGCTGCTGGCCGGGCATCCGGACGTGGAGGAAGCCGCGGTGATCGGCATTCCGGACGAATACCGAGGTGAGACGGTCAAGGCCTTCGTGGTGCCGCGGCCGGGCAGCACGTTGGACGTCGACGCCGTGATCGCCTACTGCCGGGCGAATCTGACGGCCTACAAGTATCCGCGCGAGGTGGAGATGGTCGCTGCGCTGCCGCGCACGGCCACCGGCAAGGTGCTGCGCCGCGCTCTGCGCTGACCGTGCGGCGGGCCGCCCGGTAGCCTGTTCAGTATGGCTGAACAGGTCGACGAGGCGGTCGGCGAGGCGGTGCGTGCGCTGCGCGGTCGGCGGGGGATCACCCTGCGCGAGCTCGCGGCGCGGTTGGCGGTGAGCCCGGGGACCGTGAGCGCGATCGAGAACGGCAAAGTGGGGCTCACCGTGGCGCGTCTGCACCAGGTGGCCCTCGCTCTCGGCGTGGAGCCGGCGAGCCTGCTGCAGCCCGCGCCGAGCGGGCCGAGCGGTGTGCCGAGCGGTGTGCGGGGCGACGCGGTGCCGACGCCGACGGCCGTCGACGCCGAGTGGGCGGTCTTCGAGGAGCTGTCCCTGGATCCGGTGCTGACCGCGGCGGTGCAGGTCTTCGCCGAGACCGGCTATCACGGCGCCACCATGCGGGTGGTCGCTGCGGAGGCCGACCTCTCGGTGGCCGGCGTCTACCGTTATCACCGCAGTAAGCAGCACCTTTTGGTGGCATTGGCGGACGTTCAGCTCGGCGATCTCGGCTGGCGCGTGGAGGCCGCCGCGGCGCAGGCCGCCGACCCCGCGGGTGCGTTCGCCGACATGGTGCGCGCGGTGGTGCTGGCGCAGGTGCATCGCCGCGATCTGTCGTTCATCGTCGAGACCGAACTGCGCAGTCTGCAGGAGCCGGACCGTTCGCGGATCGTCGCGCTGCGCGCCGATGTGGAGCGCGCGATGATCGACGCGGCCGTCGCCGCCGCGGCCGCCGGACTGTTCAGCGCGCCTGATCCGGCGGCCGGGGCGCAGGCGGTGCTGTCGCTGTGCCGGGCGGTCGTACTGCGGTTGGACGGCGGCGAGCTCCCCGATCCGCCCGCGCTCGCCGCCGAGTACGCGGGCCTGGCGCTGGCCATGCTGGGCAGCCGAGTTCAGTAATACTGAACCTACTGCTCGTCGGCGGCGGCGGGGAATCCGCCCTGGTCGGGCAACTTTCCGGTAGTGCTTGACGAATCACGATTAGCGTGTGATTCTCATCTCGTCGACTGGAGTAAACGTTCGTTCCGGTCGGTTGCGATCCTCACCTCCACTCGGAAGGCGCCTGAACATGACCGAAGTACCTGAACTCACCGAACTGCTTGCCGACTCGCCCACCAACTGGGGCAAGTGGGGTCCGGACGACGAGGTGGGCAGCCTCAACTACCTGACCGCCGAGCAGGTTCTGCGCGGCGCCGCGCTGATCCAGCGCGGCGAACTGTTCACGCTGCAGCGGCTGATCGGCGACCCCAAGGGCGACCCGGTGTGGCCCGGTCGCACGCCGGCCACCAAGGAGATGGTCTGGGACGAGTCCGACTGGGATGAGGGCGGCGACGGTCCGCAGTTCCCGGGCGGCCTGCACTACGCCGACGACAAGCTCGAAGCCTTCCTGCAGGGCTCCACCCAGTACGACGCCCTCGGCCACGTCTGGTACGACGGCCAGATCTGGAACGGCTACGACGCCCGCACCACCGTCGGCGGCCTGTCCAAGGCCAGCGTCGAGCCCATCGCCCAGCGCGGCGTGGCCGGTCGCGCGGTCCTCCTGGACCTCGCCCGCTGGCGCGGCGTCGAGGCGCTCGGCGCCCGCGAAGCCTTCAACCACGAAGACCTGCAGGCGTGTGCCGCCGCGCAGGGCGTGGAGCTGCGTCCGCGCGACATCCTGATCCTGCGCACCAACCACCTGGAACTCTTCTTCCAGGACGAGGCCGCCTTCTACGCCGACTTCGGCGAGCCGGGTCTGGTCTACTCGCCCGAGCTGGTGCAGTGGTTCGCCGACATGGAGATCCCGAACCTGGTGACCGACACCATCGCCAACGAGGTCACCTACGACCCGGAGAGCGGTGCCGCGCTGGTGCTGCACAACGCCCTGATGCGCAACCTCGGTGTCGCCTTCACCGAGATCTGCGACGTCGAGAAGCTGGCCGCCGACTGCGCGGCCGACGGCGTCTACGAGTTCTTCTACGTGGCCGCCCCGCTCAAGATCCACGGCGCCAGCGGCTCCCCGGTGAACCCGGTCGTGATCAAGTGACCTACGCAGATCGGCCGTGGCTGGCGCGGTACCCCGACGGGCAGCCCGCCGACATCGAGCCCGAGTTCGACTCCGGTCTGGCGGTCTTCGACGCGGCCGTGGCGGCCGCGCCGGACGCCGAGTTCCTGCAGTACTTCGGCACCTCGCAGACCTTCTCCGACGTCGATCGGGCCGCGCGCGCCCTGGCATCGGCGCTGGCCGAACGTGGTTTCGGCCGCGGCGACCGACTGGCGCTGTACGTGCAGAACAACCCGGCCTTCATCATCGGCATGGTCGCCGCGTGGCGCCTCGGCGGCGTCGCCGTGGCGATCAACCCGATGAACAAGGAACGCGAGCTCGCGTACCTGCTGAAGGACTCCGGAGCCATCGCGTTGCTGGCTCTCGACGATCTGTACGCGCAGATCGGCAAGCCGGTGATCGACTCCGGTCAGACGCAGGTCACCACGGTGATCACCTGCTCGGCACTCGACATGCAGGACCGCGCCGACGCGCGCCTGTTCGCCGACACCGAGCGGGTGCGGACCGAGGGCACCCTGGATCTGGTGGAACTGATCGCCGCCGGCGGCGGCGACGACCTGCCCGATCCGGGCCTGGGGCCCGACGATCTGGCGGTCCTGGCCTACACCTCCGGCACCACCGGCGACCCGAAAGGGGCGATGAACACCCATGGGAACTTCGCCTTCAACGCGCAGACGTACCGCGAGTGGACCGGGCTGCAGGCCGGCGAGGGCATCCTCGGTATCGCGCCGCTGTTCCACATCACCGGCCTGGTGGGCCACATCATGGCGGCGATGCTGATCCGGTCGCCGCTGGTGCTGGCCCATCGTTTCGAGCCGTCGGTGATGCTCGACGCCATCCGCGAGTACCGCCCGGTCTTCACCATCGGTGCGATCACCGCGTTCAGTGCGCTGGCCGCGGCGCCGGGCGCCACCAAGGACGACCTGTCGAGCCTGCGGGTCCTGTACTCCGGCGGCGCACCCATCGCACCGTCGGTGGGCGACCGGCTGGAGGCGCTCTACGGCGCCTACATCCACAACATCTACGGCCTCACCGAGACCAACTCGCCCTCGCACGCGGTCCCGCGCGGCGTGCGGGCGCCGGTGGACCCGGAGTCGGGTGCGCTGTCGGTGGGAGTGCCGGTGTTCAACACGGTGGTCCGCGTGGTCGGCGCCGACGGCAAGGACGTGGCGGTCGGCGAAGTCGGCGAGTTCGTCACCGCCGGCCCGCAGGTGGTGCCCGGCTATTGGAACAAGCCGGAGGCCACGGCGTCGTCGATCCCCGACGGTGCGCTGCACACCGGTGACGTCGGTTTCATGGACGCCGACGGCTGGTACTACGTCGTCGACCGCAAGAAGGACATGATCAACGCCTCCGGCTACAAGGTGTGGCCGCGGGAGGTGGAGGACGTCCTCTACACCCATCCGGCGGTGCGTGAAGCGGCCGTCGTCGGGGTGCCCGACGAGTACCGCGGCGAGACGGTCAAGGCCTTCGTCTCGCTGCAGCCCGGCGCCGCACTGACTCCCGACGAACTGATCGCGTTCGCCAAGGAACAGATGGCGGCGTACAAGTACCCGCGCTCGGTCGAGATCGTCGACGAGCTGCCCAAGACGGTGACCGGCAAGATTCTTCGCCGGGAACTGCGCGACGCCGTGAGCTGAATCCCCCCCTGCAGCTCACGGCGGCGCGACGCGGCCCTCTCTCACATTCCCCCCCCGAGAGAGGGACGACGCGGCCCCTCTCCTCATCCCCCCCGAGGAGAGGGGCCGCACCCGTCTGCACGCCGTCGTGCACCTTGCACTCGCCCCCGTCGAGTGCTAAAAACGAGGTTGGCACTCGCGGTGTGCGAGTGCCAGGTCGGGACGGTGAGATCGGTCCAACAGACACCCCGGTCGTCCGTCGCGGGCACCGAGTCCGGCCAGAGAACCAAGTGTCGCCCCCCACACGGAGGATCACTGAACTATGGCCAAGCAGATTGCTTTCGATGAAGAGGCCCGTCGCGGCCTCGAGCGGGGTCTGAACGTCCTCGCTGACACCGTCAAGGTGACGCTGGGACCCAAGGGTCGCAACGTCGTCCTGGAGAAGAAGTGGGGCGCCCCCACGATCACCAACGATGGCGTGTCCATCGCCAAGGAGATCGAGCTGGAGGACCCCTACGAGAAGATCGGCGCTGAGCTGGTCAAGGAAGTCGCCAAGAAGACCGACGACGTCGCGGGCGACGGCACCACCACCGCCACCGTGCTGGCGCAGGCGCTGGTCCGCGAGGGCCTGCGCAACGTTGCTGCCGGCTCCAACCCGATGGGCCTCAAGCGCGGCATCGAGAAGGCCGTCGAGGCCGTCTCCGCGTCGCTGCTCGACTCCGCCAAGGAGGTCGAGACCAAGGAGCAGATCGCTTCGACCGCAGGCATCTCCGCCGGCGACCAGAGCATCGGCGACCTGATCGCCGAGGCCATGGACAAGGTCGGCAACGAGGGTGTCATCACCGTCGAGGAGTCGAACACCTTCGGCCTGCAGCTCGAGCTCACCGAGGGCATGCGCTTCGACAAGGGCTACATCTCCGGCTACTTCGTCACCGACGTCGACCGCCAGGAGACCGTCCTCGAAGATCCGTACATCCTGACCTACTCGGGCAAGATCTCGACTGTCAAGGATCTCCTTCCCCTGCTGGAGAAGGTCATCCAGGCCGGTAAGACCCTGCTGATCATCGCCGAGGACGTCGAGGGCGAAGCCCTGTCGACCCTCGTGGTGAACAAGCTGCGCGGCACCTTCAAGTCCGTCGCCGTCAAGGCCCCGGGCTTCGGCGACCGCCGCAAGGCCATGCTGGCCGACATCGCCATCCTCACCGGTGGCGAGGTCATCAGCGAAGAGGTCGGCCTGAGCCTGGAGACCGCCGGTCTCGAGTCGCTCGGTACCGCTCGCAAGGTGGTCGTCACCAAGGACGAGACCACCATCGTCGACGGCGCCGGTGACAACGAGCAGATCGCCGGCCGCGTGGCCCAGATCCGCAACGAGATCGAGAACAGCGACAGCGACTACGACCGCGAGAAGCTGCAGGAACGTCTGGCCAAGCTGGCCGGCGGCGTTGCAGTGATCAAGGCCGGCGCTGCCACCGAGGTGGAGCTCAAGGAGCGCAAGCACCGCATCGAAGATGCCGTGCGCAACGCCAAGGCTGCCGTCGAAGAGGGCATCGTCGCCGGCGGTGGCGCTGCTCTGTTGCAGTCCGAGGGCGCCATCGAGGGTCTCGACCTCGAGGGTGACGAGGCCACCGGCGCCAGCATCGTTGCTGCCGCGCTGTCGGCCCCGGCTCGCCAGATCGCCATCAACGCGGGCCTGGAGCCCGGCGTCGTCGCCGACCGGATCCGCAACGCGGACAAGGGCACCGGCCTCAATGCTGCCACCGGCGTGTACGAGGATCTCCTCGCGGCCGGCATCAACGACCCGGTGAAGGTCACCCGCTCGGCGCTGCAGAACGCTGCGTCGATCGCGGCGCTGTTCCTCACCACCGAGGCCGTCGTCGCCGACAAGCCCGAGAAGAACCCCCCGGCCATGCCGGGTGGCGACGAGATGGGCGGCATGGGCTTCTGATCTGATCAGAACCCGCTGCACCACGCAGTCTGACGAAGGCCGGTCACCCGCACGGGTGGCCGGCCTTCGGCGTGCACCGAAGAACCACGCCGAACACGATGGCAACGCCGGCGGCGGCGAAAAGAAGAAAGCCTAGGGTGAACCGATGAGCATGGATGCGGTCGCGTGGGAGGTTCTGCACAAGTCGATGCGGACCCCGGGGAAGCGCTCGGGAAAACACGAACGACGGGCCACACTGCGCCGGATCGCCGGTTTCGCGCGCCCGCATCGGCGCCGCATCCTGCTGTTCCTCGGGCTGTCGATCGTCACCGCGGTGCTGACCGTGATCACCCCGCTGCTGGCCGGGCGGGTGGTGAACCTGATCAACTCGGTCAGCCCGGACGCAGGCCGCGAGATCGTGGTGCTGGCCGTCCTCATCGCGGTGATCGCGCTCGCCGAGGCGGTGGTGGGGATCGCCACCCGCTGGTTCTCGTCGAACCTCGGTGAGGGCCTGATCTACGACCTGCGCCGCGCCGTCTTCGACCACGTGCAGCGCATGCCGGTCGCGTTCTTCACCCGCACCCGGACCGGCGCTCTGGTGAGCCGACTCAACAACGACGTCATCGGCGCCCAGCGCGCCTTCAGCGACACCCTGTCCGGCGTGGTCTCGAACGTGGTGACGTTGGCGCTGACCCTGGGCGTCATGTTCGTGCTCAGCTGGCAGATCACGCTCCTGGCCTTGATCCTGCTGCCGCTGTTCGTGCTGCCGGCCCGCCGTATCGGGCGCCGGGTGGCGATCCTCGCGCGGCAGGGTGCCGACTACAACGCGCGGATGTCGACGCAGATGACCGAGCGCTTCTCCGCACCCGGCGCCACTCTGGTGAAGCTGTTCGGCCGCCCGGACACGGAGTCGGCCGAGTTCGCCGAGCGCGCCGACGCCGTGCGCGACATCGGCGTGCGCCAGGCCATGCTGCAGACGTACTTCTTCACCGCGCTCATCCTGGTGTCGTCCCTGGCGTTGGCGCTGGTCTACGGACTCGGCGGCTGGTTGGCCGTGCACCAGCACCTGTCCGCCGGCGCGGTGGTCTCGCTGGCCCTGCTGCTCACCCGGATGTACGCGCCGCTCACCGCGCTCGCCAACGCCCGCGTGGAAGTGATGAGCGCACTCGTCAGTTTCGAGCGCGTCTTCGAGGTGCTCGACCTGGAACCGCTCATCGCCGACCGCCCCGGCGCCGGCGCGGTGCCGCACGCGGGGTCCGGCGTCAGCGTGCGGTTCGACGACGTCACCTTCGCCTACCCGTCCGCCGACAAGGTCTCGCTGGCCTCATTGGAGGAGGTGGCCCAGCTCGACAGCCGCGGCGGCGAGACCATCCTGCACGACGTCGACCTCGACGTGCCGGCCGGTTCCATGGTGGCGCTCGTCGGCAGTTCCGGCGCGGGCAAGTCGACGATCGCCTCGCTGGCCACCCGCCTGTACGACGTCGACTCCGGTGCCGTCCTGCTCAACGACGTCGACGTGCGGGATCTGACCGCCGAATCGGTGCATCGCACGGTGGGCCTGGTGACCCAGGACGGGCACCTGTTCCACGACACGGTGCGGGCCAATCTGGTGCTCGCCGATCCGACGGCCACCGACGACGACCTGTGGGCGGCGCTGCGCCGGGCCCGGCTGGAAGACCTGGTGCGGGACCTGCCCGCCCAGCTCGACACCGTGGTCGGGGAGCGCGGGTACCGCCTCTCCGGCGGCGAACGACAGCGCCTCACCATCGCGCGGATGCTGCTGGCCAAGCCGGCCGTCGTGATCCTCGACGAGGCCACCGCGCACCTGGACTCCACTTCCGAGGCGGCGGTCGCCGAAGCGCTGTCCGAGGCGCTGGTGGGCCGGACGTCGTTGGTGATCGCGCACCGGCTGTCCACTATCCGGGCGGCCGATCAGATCGTGGTGCTCGAGGGCGGGCGCGTCGTCGAACGCGGCGATCATGCGGCGCTGCTGGCCGCCGACGGCCGGTACGCGGAGCTGTACCGGACGCAGTTCGCGACGGCGTCGGCGGCGGGACCGAACACGGCATAATGGACGCCATGACCCAGGTTTCCGCGCTGCCCGCGACCAGTCCCATTCCGGCTCTCCCGAATCTCCGCGACCTCGGCGGCTGGTCGGCGCACGACGGTCGCACCGTGGTGACGCAGCGGCTCTACCGCTCCACCGATCTGCGCAGCGTGATCACGACGGCCGCTGACGTGCTCGCGCCGCTGGCGTTGCGCACCATCTACGACCTGCGCTCGGCGGCCGAGCGGACCGCGCTGCCCGACCCGACGCTGCCCGGCGTCACCGATGTCCCGCTCGACGTGCTGGCCGACGCCGCCCAGGCCATCCCCGGCAACCTCGACAAGGTTCTCGAGGATCCGACGCTCCTCGGTGAGCTCACCTCCTCGATGGAGGGCAAGGCCGGCGACTACATCGCGCAGACCTACCGGGACTTCCTCACCATGGACAGCGCGAACGCCGCCTACCGTCGCTTCTACCTCGGGCTGCTCGGCGAGGACTCCGGCCCGGCGCTGTTCCACTGCACCACCGGCAAGGACCGCACCGGCTGGGCCGCAGCGAGCTTCCTGAGCCTGATGGGCGTCGACCGCGACGACGTCTACACCGACTACCTGGCCACCAACGATCGCCTGCTGCCGTCGCTGGCGCCGCTGTTCGACAAGTTTGCCGCGGCCGGCGGCGACCCGGAGGTGCTGCGCCCGGTGCTCGGGGTGCAGAAGTCGTATCTCGACGCGGCTTTCGCGTCGTTGGACAGCGAATACGGCGACGTCGCCACCTACTTCAGCAAGGGTCTCGGAATCGACGCGGCGGCGCAGGAGCAGTTGCGTCAGCGATACCTGGTCGGCTGATCCAGAGCGCGGGGTAGGTTCTTTCCATGGCTGTCTCTGTTTCCAATGAATTCGATATCAAGGCACCCGCTTCGGTGGTGCTCGACGTCCTCAAGGACATTCCCTCGCTCCCGGACTGGTCCAGTGCGCACAAGTCGGCCGAGGTGCTCAGCACCCACGAGGACGGCACCCCGGATCGGGTCAAGGTCTCGGTCGGCATGATCGGCATCAACGACACCCAGGAACTGGCCTACACCTGGGCCGACGACCTGTGCGCGTGGGAGCTGATCGACAGCTCGCAGCTGGCCATGCAGAGCGGCAGCTACAAGATCACCGCCACCGGGCCGGACTCCTGCCACGTGCGTTTCGATCTGTCGATCGACCTCAAGATCAAGCTTCCCGGACTGCTGGTGAAGAAGGGGCAGAAGGCTGCCGCCGACACCGCGAAGAAGGGCCTCACCGCCGAATCCGAACGTCGCGCCAAGGCCTGACCTCTCCACAGATCTCTCGAGTTGAAAGGGCGACGCCGGTGCGGCGTCGCCCTTTCTGCGTCTCTGCGCGTCGATCGCGCATTGTGATGCGTGACGGCTATCCGCCCTGTCTGCGAACGGGCGGGCGTCCGCGCGATACGCTGGTCTCGTGGATGATTACCTCTCGCTCGAAAACTTCGAAATCGGTGAAGACCTGAGCAAGGTCTCCGGTCGCAAGGCGCTGCAGAGCGTCGTCGATCTGCACGACACCAGTGGTTTCATCGTGGTCGACGATGACGACGACGACCCGATTCTGCTGACGCTGCCGCAGCGCAACGTGGTGGACACCTGGCGTGAGGACTACCCGTACGACGATCGGATGGACCGCGGACACTACGAGTCGGAGAAGCGCCGCCTCCAGGTGGAGCTGCTGAAGCTGCAGAAGTGGTCCAAGCAGAACGGCATCCGCCACCTGATGGTCTTCGAGGGCCGGGACGCCGCGGGCAAGGGCGGCACCATCAAGCGCTTCAACGAACACCTCAATCCCCGCGGTGCGCGCACCGTCGCGCTGGAGAAGCCGACCGAGCGCGAGGCCACCGAATGGTACTTCCAGCGCTACGTGCAGCACCTGCCCGCCGCCGGTGAGATGGTCTTCTTCGACCGCTCCTGGTACAACCGCGCAGGCGTGGAGCGGGTGATGAGTTTCTGCACGCCCGACCAGTACACCCAGTTCCTGGAGCAGGCGCCGGCCTTCGAGAAGATGCTGGTCGACGACGGCATCAACCTGGTGAAGTTCTGGTTCTCGGTGACCCCGCTGGAGCAGCGCACCCGGTTCGCGATCCGCCAGATCGACCCGGTCCGCCAGTGGAAGCTGTCGCCGATGGACCTGGCGTCGCTGGACCGCTGGGCGTCGTACACCGACGCCAAGGAGAACATGTTCGCCCAGACCGACACCGACTGGGCGCCGTGGACCGTGGTCAAGAGCAACGACAAGAAGCGCGCCCGCCTCAACGCGATGCGCCATGTGCTGAGCCTGCACGAGTACGACGGCAAGGACCACGAACTGGTCGGCGAGCCCGACCCGGCGATCGTGGCCCGTGCTCGCGACACCATCGGTGAGTGATCGGCGCACGTGCGTTCTCTCCTGACCGGGCTGTTCCTCGTCCTCGCCGCGGCGGGCATGATCGTCGCGGTGCCCAGCACGTGGGTGGCCTCGCACGTCGTCTCGGCCGACGGCTTCGCTGACGCGGCCGCGGAGGCCGCGAGTAAACCGGTGGTGCAGGAGTTCTTCGCCGCCAAGATCGCCGAGGAGGTGGCGCAGTCCACCGACATCCCGCTCGCGGGCGCGGCGGTGGCGCCGCTGGCGACGTCGTACACGCAGAGTCCGGCGTTCGTCGCGGACTTCACCGAGGTGGCGCGCCAGCAGCACCGGTGGCTGTTCACGCAGCCCGGGCCGGAGACCAGTCGTCACCAGATGGAACTGGACGTGACGCCGATGGTCAACCGGGTGCTGGAGCAGGCGCCCGTGCCGATCGAGATCGACCGGAAGATCACCGTCCCTGTCGACCAGACGCGGCTGACCGCCGGTTCGATGGAAGGCGTCGGGTCGGCGCTCACGGTGACGGCGTGGATCTCGGTGATCGTCGGCATCCTCGGGGCGCTGGTCTCCCTGGTCTTCGGCCGCAATCGTGCGGCCGTCCTGGCCTGGCTGGGCGTCGGCGCGGTCCTGGCCGGCGGAGCAGGCGCGGGTCTGGCCGCCTACCTGCGGAGCAAGGCGGCCGACAGCTCCACCGGTGACCTCAGTACCCAGAAGACGGTCGAGGCGGTGGCCGACGACGTGCTCGCCGGCCTGACCAGCACCTCGTGGATCGTTGCCGGGGTGGGTCTCGCGGTGGCCGTCGTCGGCGCCGCCGCCGCACTTTTCCTGAACCGCCGCTAGCTCCCCCGCACCGGCGGCCCCCGACACCAAGGGCGGCAGTGCGCACCATAGGAGGCCGCCGGGGCTGCCTCCTATGGTGCGGACTGCCGCGAACGGGTGGGACCGCCGCCTGTGCGACGCGGGCGGTCGGGGTCGACGGTCAGGCGCCGGCGCCACCCACGGTGCGCCACAGGAATTCGTACGCGAGGGCCGACTTGAAGGCCGCCTGCGCGTTGTCCGACGCGCCGCCGTGTCCGCCTTCGATGTTCTCGTAGTACTGCACCGGGTGGCCGTACTCCTCCATCCGCGCCACGAACTTCCGCGCGTGCCCGGGGTGCACGCGGTCGTCACGGGTCGAGGTGGTCATCAGCAGCTGCGGGTACTGCGCATCCGCCTTCAGACGCTGGTACGGCGAGTACTTGCTGAGGTACGCCCACTCGTCGGGGTCGTCCGGGTCGCCGTACTCGGCCATCCACGACGCGCCGGCCAGCAGCAGGTGATAGCGCTGCATGTCGAGCAGCGGCACCTGGCAGACCAGGGCGCCGAACAGTTCCGGATAGGTCGTCGCCATCACGCCCATCAGCAGGCCGCCGTTGGAACCGCCCTGCGCCGCAAGCTGATCCGTGGTGGTGAGTCCGCGGCTCACCAGGTCGCGGGCCACCGCGGCGAAGTCCTCGTACACCAGATGGCGACCGGCCTTCTGCGCCTGCGTGTGCCAGGTGGGGCCGTACTCGCCGCCGCCGCGGATGTTGGCGATCACGTAGATGCCGCCGCGGGCGATCCAGCTGCGTCCGGCGATCGCCGAGTAGCCCGGCGTCATCGAGTTCTCGAAGCCACCGTAGCCGTACAGCAGGGTCGGGCCGGTGGCGACGTCGTCCCGCTTCACCACGAAGTACGGGACGGCGGTGCCGTCGTCCGACGTCGCGAAGAACTGGTGGGCGGTGACGCCGTCGGCGTCGAAGAACTCCGGTGTCGACTTCAGGACGCGCACGCCGCTGGTCGCGTCACCGAGGAGCAGGCTCGGGCTCTGCGTGAAAGAGCTTGCGCTGAACCAGATCTCGTCGCTGTGGTCGGCGTCGGTGCCGATCACCGAGAGCGTAGCCAGCTCCGGCAGGCCGGTGATGGGTGCGGGCTCCCAGTCGCCGAGGGTGCGCACGTCCACCCGGGTGGCGACGTCGTGCAGCGTCACCAACACCAGGCGCGACTGCGTGTACGAGTAGTCCTGCAGGCTGGTGTGCGCATCCGGCAGGAACAGCGCGGTGTGGGCGCGCTCGCCGGCGAGGTAGGCCGGGTAGTCGAAGACCAGCAGCGAACCGGCCGGGCGGAGCACGCCGTTCACCTCCCAGTCCGACCGCGGCATCACCATCAGGTAGTCGTGCCGCACCGAGAAGTGGGCGTCGGTGGGCACGTCGATGAGGACCGGCTCGCCGTCGACCAGCTGGTAGTTGAGCGAGTTGAAGAAGTCGGTGGAGCGGGACACGTAGTGCCGCTCGTAGCCGGGGGTGTGGTCGTACGACGCTCCGGCCGCCACGTCGGTCACCTCGCCGGCGAACACCGTCGGGGCGTCGGCCAGCGCGGTGCCCCGCGCCCAGCGGCGGGCGGTGCGCGGGTAGCCCGACGTGGTGAGGGCGGGCTCGCCGTCCTCGGTCTCGGCGAAGTCGGTGCCGACGTACACGGTGTCGGCGTCGATCCAGCCGATGTCCGACTTGGCTTCGGGCAGGGTGAAGCCGCCGTCCTCCGGTGCGACCCAATCCCGTTGCGCCACATCGAATTCGCGGACCACGGAGGCGTCGGCGCCGCCGCGGGACAGCGACACCAGGCCGCGGTCGTACTCGGGGTAGCGCAGCGCCACGCCGGCCCACACCCAGTTCTCGTCCTCGGCCGCGGCGAGCGCGTCGACGTCGATCAGCACGTCCCACTCGGGGCTGTCGGTGCGGTACGACTCCAGGGTGGTCCGCCGCCACACGCCCTTGGGATTGCCAGCATCGCGCCAGAAGTTGTAGAGGAACTCGCCGCGACGTCGGACGTAGGGGATCTTGTCGTCGGTGTCGAGCACCTCGAGGGCGCCGGAGCGCAGTTCCTCGAACCGGGCCGACGACGTCAGGTCCGCGACGGTCGGTTCGTTGTGCGCGCGCACCCATTCGAGGGCCTCGTCGCCGGTGACGTCTTCCAGCCAGAGATACGGATCGGTAGCCATGGAGCCAGGCTATCGGTCACCGGCGACGGCGGTCGTCAGGCCAGCGGGTCGGGGACCTCGCCGGTGCGGATCGGGCAGCGGGTGCTCGAGTAGATGGTCGGCATGCACAGGTTGCAGTGCACGCACCGCGACTGCGTGGTCGGATCGGCCTCGATGCGGGTCGGCAGGTCGGGCTCGCGCAGCAGCGCGCGGCCCATCGCGACGAAGTCGAAGCCCTCGCGCATCGCCAGGTCCATGCTCTCGCGGTCGGTGATGCCGCCCAGCAGGATCACCGGCAGCTTGACCGCCGCGCGCAGTTCCTTGGCCAGCGGCAGGAGGTAGGCGTCGTGGTACGGGTAGGCCTTGAGGAACACCGGGCCGCCGACCTTGAGGCCGGTGCGCATCGCGCCCTGGAAGGCGTCGGCGAACTCGGCGCGCGGCGCATCACCGTGGAACAGGTACATCGGGTTCAGCAGCGAGCTGCCCGCGGTCGGCTCGATGGCGTCGAGGAAGCCGTCGGACTCGAACAGGCGGGCCGTCTCGCAGGCCTCGTCGACGTTGAAACCGCGCCACGGCTTGGGGCCGCGCCCAGGGCCGGGCTTGCCGACACCGTCGTACATGTTGAGCTTGGCCCAGACGGCCACGTCGGAACCGACGGCGTTGCGCACGGTCTCCAGCACCTCGCGGGCCAGGCGGGCGCGGTTCACCAGGGAGCCGCCGTACTGGTCGCGGCGGTGGTTCAGCAGCGGTGACAGGAACGAGCTGATCAGGTAGTTGTGGCCGCAGTGGATCTCGAGGGCGTCGAAGCCGGAGTCGACGGCGATCTTGGCGGCGGTGGCGAACTTCTCCAGCAGCGCGGGCATCTCGTCGACGGTGACCTTCTTCGTCAGCGACATGCCCATCGGTGCGGGAATCGCGGTGGGGCCCAACGCCTTCGCGCCGTTGGACACCGAGTTGGCCACCGCGCCGGCGTGCCCGAGCTGGGCCGCGGCGAGCGCGCCCTCACCGTGGATCGCGTCGGTGAGGCGACGCAGGCCGTGCACCGCTTCCGGGCGCATCCAGATCTGGTGACGGTCGGTGCGGCCCTCCGGGGAGATGGCGCAGTAGGCGACGGTGCTGATCGCGACGCCGCCGGCGGCGTGCTCGCGGTGGAACTCGATCAGTTCGTCGGTGACGACGGCGTCCGGCGTCATGCCCTCGAAGGTGGCGCACTTGATGAGGCGGTTGCGCAGCTGCAGCGGGCCGAGGGTGGCCGGCGCGAACGGATCGATCGGCGGGGTGGTGGTCATGAGGTGATGTGTCCTTGGGCTGTAGACGAAACGGTGGACGGGCTGTCGATGCGGAAGAACTAGGTGGCGGGCGTGCCGGCGAGACCGGCGACCAGGAAGGCCCGCAGTGCGGCGGCGGCCGCCGGGGGTAGCGGGTGACCGCCGCCGACCTGGGTCAGCAGGGCGGAGAATGCGAAGCGGCAGCGGTAGCGGGCCGTCGTCTCGTCGAGCTCCGGGCGGGCGCGCTGCAGGGCCCGCACCCACGCGGTGAGGTCGAACCAGGTGCTCTGCCACCGCACGTTCGGGTGGCTCAGCACGAAGCGCGCCAGCAACGACAGGCGCAGGGTGCCCACCGGGTCGGCGAGCAGCTCGTCCATCGGTGCCCAGAGGGCGTCGACCAGTGCGGTCACCGTCGCCGGCTGCTGGTCGATCCGGTCGAGGCCGGCGGCCCACACCGGCGCGAGCCGGGTCTCGAGGAGTGCGGCGACGAGCTGTTCTTTGGATCCGAAGTGATAGTGCACCGCGGCCGGATTGGCCTGCGAGTGCGCGCAGATGCTCCGGACGGACACCGCGTCGTAGTCGTACTGCAGCAGCAGTTCCTCCGCGGCGTCGAGGAGCCGTTCGCGCGTGCTCGCGCGGGAGATGCTCTCGGCCATGCCGGTAATTCAAACACGAAAACTCACAACGTTTCAATCACTGATTGAAATCGCCTGGCGGGAGGGTGCGACCGGCTCGGTCTGGTCCATCGCCTGCCCGGGGACCTCGGTGCCGCGCAGCGAGCAGCCGGCGGTCTCGCGCAGGAAGGCCAGCGCCACCATGCCGATCGCGCAGGCGCCCATCAGGTAGACGGCGGGGAAGAGGTTCCACCCGGTGGCGCTCACCACGGCCTCGTTGACCAGCGGTGCGGTGCCGCCGAAGAGGGCGGTGGAGAGGTTGTACGAGATCGCGAACCCGGCGTAGCGCACGTGCGTGGGAAACATGGCCGGGAACGTCGCCGAGATGGTGGCGAGCTGCGGGAGGTACAGCACGCCGAGCACCACGAAGCCGATGATCGCCCAGCCGAAGCCCTGGCCCATCAGCCAGTACATCGGCAACGACAGCGCGAACAGGCCGATCAACGACACCCACCACATCGGCTTGCGGCCGGTGCGGTCGGACCAGCGGCCGAACAGCGGGATCAGGCACATCATGGCGACCTGGCCGACGAGGACCACGGTGGAGCCGTCGTCCTCGGACAGTCCGATGGTGTTCTTCAAGTACTCGGGCTGGAAGGCCAGCAGCGTGTAGTTGGCCACGTTCAGCGCCACCACCATGCCGAACATGATCAGGATCGGCTGCCAGTAGTCGACGACCGTCTGGCGGAGCTTGGTCCACATCGGGACGTCGACCGCCTCGGACCCGTGTTCCTCGAGCTCGGTGAAGACCGGGGAGTCCTCCAGCTGCGAGCGCAGGTACAGGCCCACCAGGCCGAGCGGCAGGGCGAGCAGGAACGGCAGGCGCCAGCCCCAGGTCGCCATCTGGTCGTCGGACAGACCGAGGTTCAGCAGCAGCACCAGCGCGGTGCCCGACGCGAAGCCGGCGAGCGTGCCGAACTCCAGGAAGCTGCCGTACCGTCCGCGCTTGTCGTCCGGCGAGTACTCGGCCATGAACGTCGCGGCGCCGCCGTACTCGCCGCCGGTGGAGAAGCCCTGCACCACGCGCAGCGCGATCAGCAGGATCGGCGCCCACACGCCGGCCACCGCGTGCGTCGGCAGCGCGCCGATGAGGGCGGTGGACACCGAGATCAACAGGATGGTGAGGGCCAGGACGTGTTTGCGGCCCACGCGGTCGCCGATCGGGCCCCAGACGAATCCGCCGAGGGGGCGTAACACGAACGACACGGCGAAGCCCAGCATCACGCCGAGCGTGCCCATGGCGCCGGGGAAGAAGGCCTGCGTCAGATAGGTGATCGTGGCGGCGTAGACGCCGTAGTCGTACCACTCGGTGGCGTTGCCGATGGCCGACGCCGTGATCGCTTTGCGGATCACTTTCGGGGAGGGCGCAGCTAAGTCCTTCGGCAGACTCGGCAGGTCGCGGGTCGTCTCCGGCGTCATCTCGTCGCTCCGTTCCTTCAGCCGTCGCGGGCAGGCGGACTGCTCGGGGTGACGGCGTCCTTCCCCCGAACGGACTACACATAGAGCTGTACCCCGGACCGGCGCGGAGCAAACACTTTCGCCTCGTGGGCTCCTCTGGACACGCACGGGAACTGCCGCGATGACCTGGCAGGACCGGCGATATCCGCGAATCGGACATGGGGTCGTCGAACGGACGTTCTTTGATCGAATGTGGCCGCATAGCGACCTGCGCGGCGACCGCCCCGGAGGCTAGGGTTGAAGCCGTGACTGAACACTTCGACACCGTCGTCCTTGGAGCAGGTCCTGGTGGGTACGTGGCCGCGATCCGGTCCGCCCAGCTCGGCATGAAGACCGCCGTCATCGAGGAGAAGTGGTGGGGAGGTGTCTGTCTCAACGTCGGCTGTATCCCGTCCAAAGCGCTGCTGCGCAATGCGGAACTGGCGCACGTCTTCAACCACGAAGCGAAGACCTTCGGCATGTCCGGTGAGGTGAGCTTCGACTTCGGCGTCGCCTTCGACCGGAGCCGCAAGGTGTCCGACGGCATCGTCAAGGGCGTCCACTTCCTGATGAAGAAGAACGCGATCACCGAGATCGACGGTTACGGCGTCTTCACCGATGCGAAGACCATCCGGGTCGGCGACCGCGTGATCACCTTCGACAACGTCATCATCGACACCGGCTCGCAGGTCCGCCTGCTGCCCGGCGTGGAGCTGTCGGAGAACGTCGTGACCTATGAGGAGCAGATCCTCACCCGCGACCTGCCCGGCTCCATCGTCATCGTCGGCGCCGGCGCCATCGGCATGGAGTTCGGCTACGTCCTGGCCAACTACGGCGTCGACGTCACCATCATCGAGTACCTGCCGCGCGTGCTGCCGAACGAGGACGCGGACGTCTCCAAGGAGATCGCGAAGGCCTACAAGAAGCTGGGCGTCAAGATCCTCACCGGCACCGCCGTGCAGTCGGTCGACGACCAGGGCTCGCAGGTCGTGGTCAGCTACACCGACGCCAAGGGCGCCGCGGCCAGCGTGACCGTCGACAAGGTCCTCATGTCGGTCGGCTTCGCCCCGCGCACCGAGGGCTTCGGCCTGGAGACCACCGGCGTGGAACTCACCGATCGCGGCGCCATCGCGATCGACGACCACATGCGCACCAACGTGCCCGGTATCTACGCCATCGGCGACGTCACCGCGAAGCTGATGCTGGCCCACGTCGCCGAGGCGCAGGGCATCGTGGCCGCCGAGACCATGGCCGGCGCGGAGACCATGACCCTGGGCGACTACCGGATGATGCCGCGCGCCACCTTCTGCCAGCCGCAGGTGGCCTCCTTCGGGCTCACCGAGGCACAGGCCAAGGACGAGGGCTACAACGTCACGGTCACCAAGTTCCCGTTCTCGGCCAACGGCAAGGCCCAGGGCCTGGCCGCCTCCGCGGGCTTCGCGAAGCTGGTCACCAACGCCGACACGGACGAACTGCTCGGCGGCCACCTCGTCGGCGACAACGTCTCGGAGATGCTGCCGGAGATGACCCTCGCGCAGAAGTGGGACCTGACCGCCAAGGAACTGGCGCGCAACGTCCACACCCACCCGACCATGAGCGAGGCGCTGCAGGAGACCTTCCACGGCGCCGTCGGGCACATGATCAACCTGTAGATCGCGCACACGAGTCCGCGAACGGCCCGGTCCTTCCCTGTGGAGGCCGGGCCGTTCGCTGATCAGGGGTGCGGACGACTCAGTCGCGGTCCCGGTGTCGAAGGTGCGTCCGTGCGGCGGTGAGCAGGACGGATCTGTCGAGTGCGTGCGGCCGTCGGGTGACCAACGGGGCGAGCACCGCGGCGATCATCATGCAGATCGCCATGCTGAGCAACGACAGTGCGGCATTGGTGCCGAGATCGCCGAGCGCCCGGTCCGAGGTGATGGCGCCGCTGACGGCGACGAAGCCCATAGAGCCGGGCACCATCAGCCAGAACGTCGGCATGAACATCACCAATGAACTGGGCCGGGATCGGGTGTGCGCATTGATGGCCCACGCGGTCAACAGTGCGACCCCGAGTGCGAGTCCGCCGGCGAAGGCGGGCAGCATCCACAATTCGAGCAGGCGGTTCAGCCAGAACGTGGCGATGATGAAGGCGATGGCCCACCCCCACAGGCGTTTGGGGGTGGAGAAGTACAGAAAGCTGCCGATTCCGAAGGTCGGGGCGGCCAGCAACAGTACCCAGGCCGGGGCCTTGTCGGTGGGCAGGTCCTGCAACTGGCTGGAACTGATACCCACGATGTCGATGGCCAATGCCAGCCCGAACGCCATCGACGCCAGCACCACCAGCGCTGAGATCAACCGGGTGGCTCCGGCGATCATGTCGCCGGAGGTCAACTCGATGAGCGACGTCGCCAGTGCGGCGCCGGGGATCAGCGTCACCACGGGAATCACGGCGAGCCGTGCGGAGTCCTCCAGTCCGCCGTGTACCGCCCACAGAGTGATGGCCAGCGCGGCGAGGAAGGTCAGCAGCACCGGCATCAGCGCCGCAAGGGTTCCTTTGATGCTGCTCCACATGGAGATGGCCGCGATCGGCAGCGAGACGGTGACGGCGGCGAGTGAGGCCGCGAAGCTCATTTGAAAGCAGAACGCGAAACCCAGCGCCATCATCAGGTAGCCCAGGAGTCGCAGCCAGAAGTTCACCGGCGCGGTGGAGTCGGCGATGGCCGCGAGCCCGGCCAGCGCCTCGGGGATGGGAACATCGCCGACCCGCAGTCGGTCGACGAGGGCCTCGGTGTCGGCGATCTGATCGAATCGATACATGGCGCCGGTGTTGGCCGCGGTCACCTGGCCGGTCTTCTTGTCGATCGCGATGATGTACGTCGCGAAGACTTCGGTTTCGATCGCGCCGTGGTAGGCGCGGCAGATGTCGTGAATCACCGCGTTGGTCAACGGGACCGGGTACGACGACCGATTCAAGGCCTCGCTGACGTGAGCGACGAGGGTCAGCAGTTCGTCGGGCTCGACAGTCGTCGGCCCGAGGGAATCGTCTGCCATGTACGGGTGTCCTCCGTGGTGGTGGGGGCGCACGGGAAGCGATCGACCCGCGCCTCGCTGTTCCCACCATTACCCGTGCGGACCACCGTTCGTGCGATTCGGACTAGGTATGGCAACGATCGGTGTACCGGTGGCACACGTTCGAGTCCTGCCGGATGCGGCGCCGGACGCGGCGCCGCGGGAGAGCTCCCGCGGCGCCGCGGAGTCCGTGATCGACCCCCCGATCAGGACGATGCGCCGTCGTTCGCGCCGACTATTCGGCGTCGACGAAGTGGGTGAGTTCCTTCTGCACCAGCGCCTGCACCTTCTGCACCTCGGCTTCGGCGCTCTTGGCCTTGTCGACCTGCCCGAGTGCCTTGGCGACCACCTCGCCGATCAGTTTGGCCTGCTCGATCGAGACGATGTGGAACCTGTGGTGCTTGCGGAACTGCTTGTGCACCTCGCCGGCGATGCCGCCTTCGAGCGCGAGGTCGCTGAGCAGGTCGAGCTTGGTCTCGCCGGAGCCCTCGGAGAAGTCCAGGTCCTTGAGATCCACCCACACCAGGTTCGGCTGGGTGGTCGATTCGAAGGCGTACCGGAGGTTGGTCAGGTCGATGACGACCTGCCAGAGGGTCTGCGAGGCATCCGGCTTGCCCGGCTCCGGGTTGCGGAAGGGCTGCGCGGCGTTGGCGAGGATGCTGCGCATCGCGGCCATCGCCTGCACCTGCGAGGTGGGCGTCGGCTGATCGCTGATGTAGTACAGCGCGCGGGCGAACCGGTCGGCGGCCAGGCAGGTGCCGGGCAGCGGGTCGCTGCCGCCCAGGCCCTCGTACTTCTTCACCAGTTCCAGCTGCTGGTCGTAGGTGGGCGAATTGGTCATCACCAGGTAGTCGCGGCTGTGGTAGATCTTCAGCTCGCCGTCGACGTACTCGAAGACGGCCGAGTCGCCGCTGGCATCGTCGAGCGCCAGGTGCAGCGCCGGGCTGCTCTTGCCGGTCGGGTCGGCCATCGGCACCACCTGCGGCTGATGCTTCTCCGACCAGGCCACGGCCTCGCCGACGGTCGCGAAATTGTCCAGGTAGTACTGCAGCCACACCGACATGGCGAGCGCGGGACGCGACTCGTCGACGGTGCCGTACTCCGATTCGGCCAGCCACAGGATGTGCCCGGCGAGGCCCTTCTCGTTGAGGCCGTCGGTGGAGAGGATGTCGTAGACGCCGGCGATCACGCTGCCGTACTTCGCGGTCCAGGTGAGCTTGCCGTCGACGCGGTCATCGCGCTTGATACCGCGCGGGAGCTTCCAGAGGTTGGTGTGCAGGTCCTGATGGAAATCCATGTTTCGGCCGACGATGACCGATCCGTTGGCGTCGGGCCAGAGTACGCGCGTGCACATTGCTGTATTCGTCTCCTCGGAAAGGGAAAAGGGAAAGGGGCGGGGAGGGTGGGGCGAGCTATCGGCGGTCGTTCGGTGGAAATCGACGACCTCGAACGAGTAGTCGCGCGAGATCTGCCGATTCGGACAGGATGGTCTCGAATACCGATCGGGTGCCGCTGGTGTAGATGTCCATCGACCCGACCGCGTCGTGCTTGCCATGATGCAGCAGTCCGCTCTTGCTCAATTCCAGCCGCACCTGGCGGGCCTGGTCGCGCGCGGGATTGATGAACGCCACGTGCGGAGCCTTCTTGCGGAAGACGTCGATGACGATGGGGTAGTGGGTGCAGCCGAGCACGATGTCGCGAACGCCGGGGTGTGCGCCCATCAACGTGTCGACGTGCATGCCGACCTCGTGGTCGATCGCAGGGTCGGCCAGGTCGCCCTTTTCGATGAGTGCGGCGAGGTTCTTGCTCGGCTCCCCGTAGACCTCGATGGCCGGGTCGAGGCGATCGATCAGCCGGTCGTAGCAGCCGGAGGCCACGGTGAATGCGGTGGCGATCACGCCCACCTTCTCGTATTTCAGGTGCGCGACGTCGGCGGCGGCCGCCCGAATGATCGACAGGACCGGAAAGTCGTAGTTCTTCTCGTATCCGCCCAGTTCGGGACTGTCGAAGGTCGCCGAAATCGTATTGCAGGCGACGGCCACCATCTTCACGCCCCGGGCCTCCAAGAAGTCGAGCATTCGGGTGGTCAGTTCGACGATCTCTTCGCCGCTGCGGTTGCCGTACGGAGCGTTGGCGTTGTCTCCGCAATAGATGATGTTCTCGCCCGGAAGCAGGAGTGACAGCTGCGCCGCCGTCGTCAGTCCGCCGACACCGGAATCGATGATACCGATGGGTGCGTTGGTTTCTGTCATTGCCTTGGCAGTCCTCGGGGGAGAGAGAATCGCTTTTCCGGTTTGACGCTATCGCAATCGAATCGGCCCGCGCCCGGTGACGACGCAAACGGCGTGGAAGTCGGCGCATCGAGGCGGTTCCGCGGCACACGATGCCTCCGCTGCCCGCGCGGCCGCCGACACTGCGGGTGCCTATACTCGCCGACGTGGAGCGACGTTGGGCGACATCGGTTCGGCTCGACGTGGGCGCAATCCTCTCGGTGCACCGGCACGGCGGTCGGGACCCCGCCTACCGCACGGCGCCGAACGGTTCGGTGTGGCGGGCCAGTTGCACGCCGGACGGTCCGGGCACCATCACCGTCGTCGCCGAGGCCGGTGAGATCGTGGCCCGGGCCTGGGGGCCGGGTGCGGGGTGGCTGCTCGACCGGTTTCCGGATTCGCTGGGGGCACAGGATGATCCGGACTCGTTGCCGATCGACACCCCGGTGCTGGCGCAGCTCGCGGCCCGCGCCCGCGGACTGCGCATCGGCCGCAGCGACCGCGTGTGGGAAGCCCTGGTGCCGGTGATCATGGAGCAGAAGGTGGTGGTCTCCGAGGCACTGCGCGCGTGGCGGTATCTGCTGCTGCAGTACGGCGAGCCCGCGCCCGGTCCCGTCGAGCTGCGGGTGCCGCCGCCGCAGCACGTGTGGCGGGAGATCACCGAGGCGCACTGGCATCGGAGCGGCCTGGAGCCGGTGCGGATGCGGACCATTCGGAACGCGTCGGTGGTCGACGTCGAGGCCAAGGCCGATGTGCTGACCGCGCTGCGGGGGATCGGCGAGTGGACGGCGGCGTTGACGCGCAGTCGTGCGGTGGGCGATGCGGACGCCGTGCCCTTCGGCGACTGTCACCTGCCGTCGATGGTGGGGCAGACGTTGATCGGGCGCCCGGTGGACGACGCCGGGATGGCCGAACTGCTCGAGCCGTACGTCGGCCACCGCTACCGGGTGATCCGGATGTGCGAACTGTACGGGCGGACCGCCCCGCGGCGAGGGCCGCGGCTCGCGCCCCGCGACTATCGGAACTTCTAGGCGGGCTGTTCGGCGGCGGCGCGGCCCGGGCGTCGTCGTGCGGCGACGGCGGCGAGGCCCAGCCCGAACACGGCGGCGCAGATTCCGGCGAACCACGCCAGTGCCCCGTTCACGCCCCACGGGGGACTGATCACCAGGTCCTGGCCGGTGCCCCACACGCCGTTCAGGAACGGCATGAACGCCTGAATCCTGGTGCCGTTCGGCGCGAAGATCACGGCCTCTTCCATCACGAAGACCCACGCCAGCAGTGCCGCGAGGGCACCGGCCGGATGGCCGATCAATCCGGCCAGGCCCACGCCGAGGCCGCAGGCGAAGAAGGCGTAGATCGGCACGGTGATCAGGAAGCGGAGGCCGGTGGCGGAGAAGAGGTCGACGTCGCTGTAGACCAGCGGGAACACCGCCGGCAGCACCGCCATCACCGCGGCGACCAGCACCGCGCACGCCGCGGCGGTGACCAGTCCGTAGAAGAGCCAGCGAGCGAGCGGGGAGGTCCACGATCGGCGGTACAGGTAGCGGTCGACGTCACCGGCCGCCCCGCGCATGCTGGTCGCCTGCGCGTAGGCGGCGACCAGTGCGCCGACCACCACGGTGAAGGTGATGATCCAGTAGACCGAGTTCGACGTGGTAGCCGCGCTCACCGAGATGCGGCTGCTGTCCAGGCCGGCGATGCGTTCGGCGACGTAGGCGATCACCGCCGTGATCAGCAGCGGCAGCAGCACGCCGGCGGGCACGGCGCCGAGGAGCAGAACGCTGCGCAGACCACCGGTGCGGACTGCTTCGGCGGCGACCCCGCGGCGCACCGCGGCGATCACGCGGCGACCCCGGGGGACACGGCCGCCAGGTAGGCCGACTCGAGGTCCGGGTGCGTGCCGAGGAACTCGGCGAGCGGTACGGCGGGGGTCGCGGTCCGCCGGTCCACCACGGCGATGCGGTCGGCGGTGCGCTCCACCTCGGAGAGCAGGTGCGAGGCCACCACCACCGCGCGGCCGTCGCGGGCGAGGTCGGTCAGGAGCTCCCGCAGCCAGGCGATGCCCTCCACGTCGAGCCCGTTGAGCGGTTCGTCGAACACCAGGGCGTCGGCGTCCGGCAGCAGCGCGGTCGCGATGCCGAGCCGCTGGCGCATGCCGAGCGAGTAGCTGCCGATCCGCCGGTCGCCGTAGGCGTCCACGCCGGTGCGGGCCAGTACCTCGTCGACCCGATCGGCGCGCACGCCGGACGCGGCGGCGAACCAGCGCAGGTGCCGTCGTGCGGTGTGACCGGGGTGCACGGTGTCGGTGCCCAAGTGCATGCCGACCGGGCCGTCGATAGCCACGGAGCCGCCGGCCGGCGGCACCATGCCGCACAGCGTGCGCAGCAGTGTCGACTTGCCCGCGCCGTTGCGGCCGAGCAGGTAGACCAGTTCGCCGTCGGCCACCGACAGGTCGACGTGCTGCAGCACCGTGCGCCCGCCGAGGTTCACCTGCAGGTCACGGACCTCGATGCGGGCCACGGCCGGTCAGGCGTTGCAGTAGACGTTGAGGCCCACGGTCTTGACGCCCTCGCACAGCGAGTTGTTCGCCAGGCGCCAGTTGCCGTCGGCCTTGATGAACGAGATGGTCATGTTGATCGACGGGCGGCCCGCCGAGCTGGCCTGCAGGGTGGCCGAGATGGTGTCGCCCTGGCGGCCGACGATCTCGGTGATGTCGCTGTCGCCGCGCGGGGCGCGGAACAGGCCGAGCTGGTAGACGGTCTTGGGCACGACGACCGCGTCCATGCCGCCTTCCAGGTTGCGGGCCTTGGCCTCGTCGGAGGCGTCGGTGGCCACCAGGAACTCGACGATCTCGTCCAGCTGCTGCACGGTCGGGTTGTCGTCGGTGACGGTGAAGTCGGCGGGCAGGGCCTGCGCAGCCGGGGCGGCGAGGGCGAGGCCGGCGACGGCGAGGGCCGCCACGGGCAGGGCGCGAGTGCGCAGGCGGGGATGACGGTTCATGAGTGCTCCTGGGGTTCGGCGGTGCGGTGGGTCGTGCGAGCTATTTAGCTGAGGCAATCCTAACTCTCACGAGAGTGGGTGTGCGTCAGCGGGTATTCGGCGCGGGCGGCGCCGGGTGTGCAGTGTTCGGAGTAAGTGCTTAGCAGGCGGTGCTGTCGGCGACCTGGGCCAGACTCAGACGCAGTTCGCATTCGCCGCCGGGGGCCGGTCGGACCGTCACGGCGTACTGCGCGGCAAGCGCCGGCGAACCGGCGGTGAGGGCGGCCTCCAGCAGGCCGCGGACCACGCCGCGGGCCACCTCGGGCAGCTCGTGCTCGATCTTCTCCAGTGGGCAGCCGCACAGCGAGATCTCGTGCTGACCGAACGCGCTGACCACGTCGGTGATGCGGAAGCCGAGTCGGGTGAGGATCGTCTCGGCGAGGACCACTGGGTCGGGCACCAGCTCGGCGTCGATGTCGACGGACGGCAGGTGCTTGGTGGCCCACGCGCGGCCCACCTCCGCGGCCAACTCCTCCCGTTGCTCCGGAGTCTCGCCGAGGCGAGCGACCAGCATGAGCATCAAGTCGTCGACCGGTGGTGCGACGACCAGCCGGTAGCCCACGCGCGGCCGACCGACGCCGATCGGCGGCAGGTTGATCGCGATCGCCGAGCCCTCCTCCACCAGGTTGTTCAGGTGGAAGCGGGCCGTGGTGACGTGCACCGACAGCTCGGCGGCGACGGTCTGCGCGTCGATCGGGGCTTCGGAGTCGGCGACGAGGGAGCGGACGCGGTCGCGCTGGCGAGGACTCATCGGCCGTGCACCACGATCAGGGTCGCCGTCGCATCGGTGCGCGCGTGCAGCTCGTGCGGCACACGCTTCTCGACGCAGATCGCCGTTCCGGGGACCAGTTCGCTGGTGGCGCCGTCGACGGTGAAATCGATGGTGCCCGCCTGCCCGAGCACCACGATCGGGTGCGCCGCGGTGTGCTCGGTCATCGCCTGGCCCTCGAGGAAGGCCAGGCGGATGAGCGTCTCGGTCTCGCCGCGGCGGACCACGGTGATCTTGGGACGACTGCCGGTGTCCGCGATATTCGGGTCGGCCAGACCAGTCAGGAACTGCCAGGTGGCGACTCCGGACTCGGGGCTCGTGGTCTCACTCATTGCTTACCGGCTTTCGGGCGATGATCTCAATGGCGGCGAGCTCCTTGCGGTACTTGCGGAACACACTGCGCATGCCCAGGATACGGCGACGCGCGTCACTATTGCGAACCACGTTTCCGACGATACGCAGGGTGCGAAGCGGGCCTTCGTCGGCGATCACGCGGCGCGGCTCGAGGAGGGCCATCTTCGCGTAGCGGATCTGTTCGATCTCGAAGCCGGACGCGGTGAGGCGCTCGCGCCATTCCTGCTCGGTCAGCGGGCGGGCGTTCACCTTGATCGAGCGAGCGAGCGCCTGGCGGATCTCGGTCTTCTGCTCGTCGGCGAGGCTGTCCGGTTCGAGGGCGAGTTCGTGGATCGCGTAGCGGCCGCCCGGGCGCAGGACGCGGAAGGCTTCGCCGATGATGGCGTCCTTGCCGCGCTCGGACTGCATGGTCAGCATGGCTTCGCCCACCACCACGTCGCTGCTGGCATCGCTCAGGCCGGTGCTCGCGGCGTCGGCCTCGACGAGACGGCCGCGGTCACCGACGGCCTTCTGCGTCAGAGCGACGGCGGCCGGGTCGGCTTCCACGCCCACGTAGCTCTTCGGGCCGGCGGCGAGGATGTCGGTGGCGGTCTTGCCCAGGCCCGGGGCGAGCTCCACCACGTCGGCGCCGGCGAGGGCCGCGTCGTCGAGCATCTGCTGGGTCAGTTCCAGGCCGCCCGGGCGGAGGACGCGCTTGCCCATCCGGGCCAGCAGCCAGTGGCCGGGCAGGTCTTCGTCTTTGCGTGCGGCGAGGGGTAGATCGACGGGGGTCTCCGGCATGGCGACGCTCCTAGATAGGAAGGATAGGTATGCATACAATAGCCTATCCTTACCTAACCCTGCCGGGGAACCCCGGGCCCGGAAATACCCGCCTCGTGCCTCCCGTTCGGACCGGTGACGGTACCCCCGTTTTGGGCCCCCACCTGCGGTGACCCCATTTCTGGGACGTTTGTCGTCCAAAGTGATGAAATCGCTCCGGAAACCACGTTCGGAGGTAACGACTGTCGTTACCCGCCTCGATACTCGGGCCAAGCAGATAGGGAATCTGCGGCACGAGAGGGGACCAGATACATGAACGGATCGCACCGGAAGCCGAGCCGACGGACGCTGCGGCGGGCGCAAGAACGACGAACCGCACGGGTGGGCTTCAACAAGCGCAAGATCGCGACGGCCGCAGGTGCCGCCTTCATCTCGGCGTCGATCGCCATGGGGCCCGCGGTGGCGCAGGCCCAGCAGATCAACGCCGCGGCCAACGCGCAGCACGACTACGACACGTGGAACAACCTGATCATCGTCTCCGACGCGCTCGGACAGACCCAGCGCGCGATCCTCGCGCCGCTCGGCTCGATCGGTCCCGACGGCATGTTCCCGTCGATCAGCAACACCAAGACCACGGAGTCCGAGAGCCTGGACTTCCTGTCCGGCGTGCTCGACATGACCGGCTCGGCACTCGACACCCCGGACACCTCCCACGTGCCGGGCGCCGGGGGAGTGTTCGGCCTCGGCGGCCTCGTCGCCGGACTTCCGCAGTACGCGATGGTGCTTCCCACCGTGCTCGCCGCCGGCGACACCGCGGTGCAGGTGATGCCGAAGCCGGCGGCGACGGTCGCCGCCTTGCTGGGCGTGGACGCGACGACGCTTGTGCAGAACGGATTGGCCGCTGCGGGGACGGTCTGGCCGACGTGGAACACGGTGGATCAGGATGCCGGCTACGTCGTGGACAAGCTCGACCTCGGCGATCCGCTGGGTCTGCTCGGTCTGCCCGACGTGCAGCACGATCGGAACGCGTGGAATCACGCCTACAACTGGCCGCTGCTGCAGATCGACGGCAAGACCTGGCTGGTGCAGGAACGCTACGCCGTCGACCCGGTCACCTCGGAATCGCTGAAGCAGAACTTCCGCGACCAGATCGGCACCCTGGACACCCTGGACGTGCGGAAGTGCGTGGAGTTCAAGAAGGTCTTGGGTGTCACGACGGGCTGCAAGGCGTGGTCGTCGACCATCGACACCACGTACAACCCCAACCCCGGCGTGGAGAACGCGCTCAACCAGCTCAACGGCATCGACGTGCCCGGCTTCTCGCTGACCAAGCGCGAGGCGGGCGGCCAGTACAACGCCTTCGGCGACAGCTCGCTCGGCTGGCTGATGTCCACCACGCAGGTGATCGTCGGCGATCAGGTGACCACCGTGCCGGTGCTGGCCAGCGGGATCGCGCTGCCGTTCGGCCTGTTCACCACGGGCGGCCAGTACTCGCCGGGCATGGTGAGCCAGAACGGCCAGACCATCAGCGGCGTGCTGGGTAGCCGTTCGCAGGGTTGGTCGGTGCCGGTGCTGGGTGTCGGTGCCAACGCCACGTCGGTCCTCGAGTCGTTCCAGATCGGACCGGACGGGATCGCGTACAACTCGGGCTGGACCATCGCGGCCATCGACGGTCTGGGGATCCCGGTCCCGCTGGTCTACTCGATGGGCTCGTTCAACTTCGGGCCGCAGGGCATCGGCTACACCAGCCCGTCGTTCTTCGGGGTGGGCCTGCCGTCGTTCCAACTCGGTGACAAGCCCGACGCGCCGGCCGTCGACGACGCCGTCCTCGGCATGCTGACCGGCGCTCTCGGCTCGAGTCTGCCGACCAGCATCATCACGCTGGACCCGGCGTTCCTGCTCGGGATGGCAGGCATCACCGATCCGACCGGCCTCGGTCTGCTCGATCCGTTCGGCACCGGCCAGAAGATCCTCGATCCGATCTTCCGCGCGATCATCACGCCGCCGGCCACCCTCGTCTTCCAGGGTGCGGCCGATCTCGGCACCGCCGCACTCAACGCGACGTCCAAGCAGAGTTCGCAGGTCACCGGCGTCCTCGCCGACCTGGCGCAGAAGGGCGGAGATACCGCCGCCGACACACCTGTCCCGACAGCCGCCGACGTCCCGGGCGATGGGCAGCAGGGGAACCTGAATCTGAACCAGAGCGACGGCCAGAGCGAGAAGCGGGATGCGCAGGTGGTCGTCGAGCCGTCGACGACGACGAACGATCTGCTCAAGCAGTACCCGATGGAGGTCAACGAGGCTCCGGTGCCTGAGGTGGAGCCGGCTGCCTGAGTCCGGTAGTACGTCAGCGGCGTCGGGCTGTGCACACTCGCACAGTCCGGCGCCGCTGGTCTGTCACTCGCGCCAGGAGAGCTTCACTTCCAGTTCGGACTTACCGTCGGCGTGGCCGCGTTCCATCTCGACCTTCAGGCGGACGCGGTCGGGGATGTCGATGCGCACCACCTTGTTGTTCGCGGTGAAGGAGACCTCGTTGTGCCGGGCGATGGTGTCCGCCAGTTCGCGCAGCGTGGCGGCGGCTTCCTCGCGTGTGACTTCTTCCTTGGTCTCGTACTCGAACAGCTCGTCACTCATCGGTTGTGCTCCTCGGATCGTCGGACTCGGGTCTTCCTTCGGATTGAACCACGCTCGACCGCTGACCGGTGGCTTAGCGGCGTGCTGTCGATCGATGGGGGCCGTTGGTTGCGGTTCGCGCGATTCCCGCCCCGACGGGGTCGGGCACGTGATCGACTGCCCGGGGACGTCCGGGATGAGTGAGGGAGCGGTATGGAACGGCTGACGGGCATGGATGCGATTCCGGTGAACGCCGAGGCGGGGCCGATGAATATTCACATCACCGCGCTGCTGGTGCTCGACCCGGCAACCGCGGGACCGGAGTTCGACGCTGATCACCTCTATTCGCAGCTCGTCGAACGGCTGCCGCTCAATCCGCTGATCCGGCTCCGCATCCTGCAGAAGCCGCTCCGCTTGGGGCAGCCGGTGTTCGTCGACGATCCCGACTTCGACGTCCGCAAACACCTGCATCGGCTCGCGGTCCCGGCACCGGGTGGTCCGCGGCAGGTGGCCGCGCTGGTCGACGACATCCACCGCCACCGCCTCGGGCACGACAAGCCGCTGTGGGAGGCCTGGGTGATCGAGGGTCTCGCCGATGGCCGACTCGCCCTCGCCGTCAAGTTCAGCCACGCACTGTCCGACGGCGTCGGCGCCGTGAATCGGCTGCTGCCCACCCTGGTCTCCACCCACCCCGACGGTGCGCCGGATGTTCCCGAACCCGAGCCGGCCGCGCCGCTGCCGGGCACCGGCGGACTGCTGGCCGACTGGCTCGCCGAGACGGCGGGCAACGTGGCCGGGGCGGCGCGCGTCGTCGGCCGCGGCACCCCGCAGCTGGGACGGGCCGTCGTCGAGCGTCTGTTCGCGATGGCGAACGCACCTCGGCGAGCTAAGGACGAGGGCGCCGATCCCCGCCTGCGCGCGGCCCCGGCCGACACTCCGCTGAACCAGCCGATCACCGAGCGTCGCACCAACGCCTTCGTCGACGTGGAACTCGACCGGCTCCGCGCGCTCGGCGCAGCCTACGACGTCACCGTGAACGACATCTTCGTCGCCGCCTGCACCACCGCCCTGCGGGAATGGCTACTCGCCCACGACGCCATGCCCGACGCGCCGCTGCAGGTCTTCGTCCCGATCTCCACCCGCAGCGCCGACGACGAGGCATTCAACAGTTGGAGCCTGGCCATGGTCCGCCTGCCGGTCTTCCTGCCCGACCCGCTGGAGCGACTGGCGATCATCCACCAGACCACCAACCGGGTGAAGACCGGTCGCGGCACCGGTGGGCCGGCCGTCGACGTCGCCGACCTCCTCCAGCTGGTGCCGCCGAACCTGATGCGGGTCGCCGCGAACGCCTACGTGCACGACCTCGCGGCGCCGCTGCGACCGCCGTTCTTCCACGCCTGCTTCTCCAACATCGCCGGCCCGCGCGAGACGCTCTGGCTCGGCGGCGCGCGACTCGAGGCGATCTATCCGTTCGGTCCGCTGTTCCAAGACATGAACGTGAACCTGACCGCGGTCTCCTACGACGGCAAGTTCGGGCTCGGCGTGGCCGGCTGCCCGGACAACGTGCCCGACGTCTGGGCGATCACCGACGCGTGGCTGGCCGCGCTCGACGAACTGGAACGCCTCCAGCCGGAGTGAATCGCTTGGGGTGCAGCAGGTCTCAGTGTCGCAGCGGTTTGCGGGCGAGCACGTACTGGCCGACGCCGGTGACGGTCTGTTCCACGTGGATCAACTCGTGCGCGTGCAGCCGGTCGAGGATCTCGGTGCGCTCGAAGACGCGCAGGCCGGTGAGGCCGGCGACCGTCGGCGCCCCGGGGAGGGCGGCGATCGAGGCGCGCACCGAGGTGAAGATGATGAGCTCGCCGCCGGGCGCGGTCACGCGGACCATCTCGTCGAGCACGGCGAGTGGATCGTCGATCAGATAGAGCGCGGCGAGGCAGGTGACGGTGTCGAAGGATTCCGACGCGAACGGCAGACGATGGGCGTCGCCGCGGAGGAAGGTGACGCGCTCGCTGACGTTGTCGCGGGCGGCCTGCGCGAGCATCGCTCGGGAGTAGTCCAGGCCGACGTAGGCGCCGTCGCCGGTGAGGCCGCGGCTGGCGTCGCCGGCGTAATTGCCTGGGCCGCAGGCGATGTCGAGGACGCGACGCTCGCCGGGGCGGGCGAGGTAGGCGCGCAGCGCGCGGTCGTAGTCCAGGGTCGACGATCCGCCCAGGCTGAATCCGCGGGTGAACAGCGGTCGCCACAGGGTCTCGTAGATCTGCGAGAAGGCCCTGTTGTGCATGAGGCGCGCGGCGATGGACACGAACGCGCGGCCCTAGAACTCGTCGCGCTGCACGCGCAGCACGCCGATGGTGGTGGCGAGCATGTCGTATTGGCCCACGAGCATGACGAAGGCGATGGCCTTGCGCTCGGTCAGGTGACGACGCAGCGCCGACCAGGTGTCGTCGGAGATGTCCCGGCCGGCGATCATCTCGTCGGTGGCGCGCAGGAGGGTCGCTTCGCGGTCGCCCCACCCGGCGTCGGGCCCCTCGACGATCTGGGCGTACAGCTTCGGGTTGATACCGGCCTGCGCGCCGAGGCGGCGGTGGTGATCCAGCTCGTAGTCGCATTCCCGCAGGTGAGCGACGCGGATGATGATCATCTCGCTCTCCTTGCGGGAGAGTTCGCCGAGCGGCATCATGCGGGACGAGAAGTGCATCCAGCCGCGGAAGAGTCCCTTGCTGCGGCCCAGCGTGGCGAAGATGTGGGCGTTGTCGGTGCCCGTCGCCAACGACATCGCGCGTACGACGGCCCAGTTGATCGGGCCCAGCTCGCGCAGCCCGCCGGGTGTGACACGTGGAGTGCTCATGTGTGTCGACGGTAGTCGACGCCTGTGGGGCGGATCACTCGCGATCGCCCACCCCGCTCTCCTGGCGTGTCGCGACCCTGCTGCCGCCTCGCGCCCGGAGCCCCGGCGGCGACCCGCGAATAGGGTCGCGACACGCGGGGGCCGGGGGACGGCGCGGGTCAGCGGGTCAGCGGGTCACGGGAGGCTCATGTACGGGGAGACGGTGCTGCCGTGTTCGTCGATCTCGAGGGTGCTGCCGAGCGGCGGGAACGCCCGCTGCGCGCAGCCGCGGCGATCGCAGACGCGGCAGCCCGCGCCGATCGGCGTGGTCCGGGCCTGCGGACCCAGTTCCAGGCCGTCGGAGTAGACGACGCGGTCGGCCTGCCGCAGCTCGCAGCCCATGCCGATGGCGAAGGTCTTCGGCGACTGGCCGTACCGGGCGGCACGACGCTCCACCGTCCGGGAGATCCAGAAGTACTCGCGGCCGTCGGGCATCTCGGTGATCTGCGTGAGGATCTTGCCGGGGGAGCCGAAGGTCTCGTAGACGTTCCACAGCGGGCAGGTGCCGCCGCTGGCGGAGAAGTGGAAGCTGGTGGCCGACTGCCGCTTGGACATGTTTCCCGCGCGGTCGATCCGGACGAACGTCCACGGCACCCCGCGCAGGTTGGGGCGCTGCAGCGTGGACAGCCGGTGGCAGACGGTCTCGTAGGAGACGGTGTAGAACGCCGACAGGCGCTCGATGTCGTACCGGAAATCCTCGGCGGCGCCGTGGAACTGCTCGTACGGCAGCACCGCGGCACCGGCGAAGTAGTTGGCCAGGCCGTGCCGGGCGAGGGCGGCGGCGTCCTCGGTGGTGAAGGCGCCGTCGTCGACCAGCGTGTCGATCAGGTCGCGGTGCTCCAGGTAGCCGAGCTCGGCGGCGATCCGGAAGGCGCGCTGACCGATGGAGAGGGCGGCGGCGAAGTCGAGTCGTCGGGCCTTGGGGTCGAAGCGGTGCAGCACGTTGTCGCCGAGGTCCACGCGTCGATCGATCCGCACGCCGTGCACCTGCGACATCCGGTCGGCCAGGCCGGTGCGGATGTCCACCGAGTTCATTCGCATGCGCGAGGTGAGTTCCTCGGCCGCCACGTCGAGGTCGTGGAAGTAGTTGCGGTGGTTGGAGAAGAAGTGCCGCACCTCCTCGTGCGGCGCGCTGATGGTGCCGCGCAGCCCGGGGTCGCCGCGCCCGGCGGTCACCGCGGCCAGCTGCTCGGACACCAGGCGGTAGCGCCGGTGCAGGTGCGCCATCGCCTCGGCCATGGTGCGGTGCCCGGCGACCATGGCGCTGATCTCGGCGGGGTCGCTGGCCGACGGATCGGCGTCGAGGTCCTCGTCGAGCAGGGCCTCGCGCAGTTCGGCGATCAGCCGGACGTCGTCCTGCGGGTCGAAGAAGCCGATGTCGATCCCGAAGACCTCGCTGATGCGCCCGAGGACCGACGCGGTGAGCGGCCGGGAGTCGTGCTCCATCTGATTCAGGTACGACGCCGAGATGCCGAGCGTCCGCGCCATCGACTGCTGGGACAGGCCGCGCTCGCCACGCAGCTGGCGCAGCCGCGAGCCCACATACGTCTTGCTCATCGAGCCGCCTCCAGCATGTCTCCCCGTCCTCCGGTCTTCACGACGTGTCTCTCAGTCTCTTCCGGCGGCCGATCGGTACGGTTGCCGCGTGTCCATTCTTGCGCGCCCCGACCGATTCCTGTCGACGATGGTGGTGGTCGTCGGAGCGGCGACGCTGCTGACCGCCTGCGGATCCGACGACGGCGAGCTGCCGCTGACCGGCCTCGTGCTGCCCTCGGACCGGCTGCCCGCAGGCTATTCGGTGGTCCCGGCCGACGTCGAAGACCTGGTGGCGGCCAACAAGCGCACGCTGGACCAGTCCGGCACGGTGGCGTTCACCCCGGACGTCTGCCGCCCCACCGCGGACGCGGCCTTCACCCCGGAACTGGCCGCCGACAACACGGTGCTGCTGGTGGCACAGTCGGACACCGGCACCCTGTCCGAGCTGGTCACCACGGTGCGCCGGGACGTCGACGCCGATCGTCGGACCACCACCGGCGTCTGCGCGGTGGTCACCGCCGTGCCCAGCAAGGGGACGCTCGCGCAGTCGCGGATCGTCACCACCAGCACCGAACTGCCCAAACCCACCGGCGACGCCGTGGAGCAGGCGCTGGTGTTGCGCTCAGACAGCGTCACTACGCTGCCCGACGGCAAGGCGTTGGTCCGCAGCTCGTTGCTGTCCAACGTGCTGGTGCGACGCGCCAACGGCGACGTGGTCACGGTGCAGCTCAACATCGGCTCCGCCGACTCCGGCGTCAAGCCCGCGGCGCCCGCGGAGATCACCCCGCCGCTGCCCCAAGACGAGTACCTCGCACTGGTGCAGGCTGCCGTCGATCGCGCCGCCCGCTGACACGTGCGGATGTGAGATCACGCACGTTCGCCGAGCGCGGTCGCGGCGTCGCGGACGGCCGTCGTCCCGGACCGCGTCGCTTCGGGGTTACTCGTGAGTTCGGAGTTTTCCCAGTACGCGCGTACTTTTTGGCGACCTTGTGAATCCGATCCCGGGGGTTCGGTTTACAAGATTTGCAAAGTTCCGCGAAAAGCTGGCCGGAGTTTTCATTTGTCAAGGCCTGGACCAGGTCATTTGTCGTATGGCACCCTGTTTGCAGGCACCGCCTCGAGAAGTCGTTCACTTCGCAAGTGCAATGGCCTCGAAATCACCAAGCACTGTCGCCAGGCAGTGGAGTAGAAAGCGAAGGCTTATGACCAACGTTGGACAGGCCCGTACCGCAGCAGAGATCCAGCAGGATTGGGACACCAACCCGCGCTGGAAGGGCATCACTCGCGATTACACCGCTCAGCAGGTGGCTGACCTCCAGGGCACCGTCGTCGAGGAGCAGACCCTCGCTCGTCGCGGCGCTGAGATCCTGTGGGACGCCGTCAGCAAGGGCGACGACAGCTACATCAACGCTCTGGGCGCACTGACCGGCAACATGGCCGTGCAGCAGGTGCGTGCCGGCCTCAAGGCCATCTACCTCTCGGGCTGGCAGGTCGCCGGTGACGCGAACCTCTCGGGCCACACCTACCCGGACCAGTCCCTGTACCCGGCCAACTCGGTCCCGCAGGTCGTCCGTCGCATCAACAACGCCATGCTCCGCGCCGATGAGATCGCTCGCGTCGAGGGCGACACCTCGGTCGACAACTGGGTCGTGCCCATCGTGGCCGACGGCGAGGCCGGCTTCGGCGGCGCGCTGAACGTCTACGAGCTGCAGAAGGCCATGATCGCGGCCGGCGTCGCCGGTTCGCACTGGGAGGACCAGCTCGCTTCGGAGAAGAAGTGCGGCCACCTCGGCGGCAAGGTGCTGATCCCGACCCAGCAGCACATCCGCACCCTGACCTCGGCTCGCCTGGCTGCCGACGTCGCCGGTGTCCCCACCGTGGTCATCGCGCGTACCGACGCTGAGGCCGCCACCCTGATCACCTCGGACGTGGACGAGCGCGACCGCCCGTTCCTGGACGGCACCCGCACCTCCGAGGGCTTCTACGGCGTGAAGAACGGCATCGAGCCGTCGATCGCCCGGGCCAAGGCCTACGCCCCGTACTCCGACCTCATCTGGATGGAGACCGGTGTGCCGGACCTCGAGGTCGCCAAGCAGTTCGCCGAGGCTGTCAAGGCCGACTTCCCGGACCAGCTGCTGGCCTACAACTGCAGCCCGTCCTTCAACTGGAAGGCTCACCTGGACGACGCCACCATCGCGAAGTTCCAGAAGGAGCTCGGCGCCATGGGCTTCAAGTTCCAGTTCATCACCCTGGCCGGCTTCCACTCGCTGAACTACGGCATGTTCGACCTGGCTTACGGCTACGCCCGCGAGGGCATGACCGCCTTCGTCGACCTGCAGGAGCGCGAGTTCAAGGCTGCCGAAGAGCGCGGCTTCACCGCCATCAAGCACCAGCGTGAGGTCGGTGCCGGGTACTTCGACCAGGTGGCCACCACCGTCGACCCGAACACCTCCACCGCAGCTCTGAAGGGCTCGACCGAAGAGGGCCAGTTCCACTAGGAACCCCTCCTCGCACAGAGGTACATGAATGATCCCGGGGCTGGCAGGAGCGATCCACGCCGGCCCCGGGATCATTTTCTTCACCGGGTGATTTCAGGGATGGACATGGCAACCGAAATGATCTCGCGCGTCGGCATCGTCGGCGCCGGGCAGATGGGCGCGGGCATCGCCGAGGTGTGTGCACGCGCCGGCGTCGACGTGCTCGTCGCGGAAGCCACCCGCGAACTGGCCGCCGCCGGTCGGGCCCGCATCCTGCGCTCACTGGACCGCGGGGTCTCGTCCGGCAAGCTCACCGAACGCGAACGCGAACAGGCCGCCTGGCGGCTGCGCTTCACCGACGACCTCGCCGACTTCGCCGACCGCCAACTGGTGGTCGAGGCGGTGGTGGAGGACGTCGCGGTCAAGACCGCCGTCTTCGCCCGGCTCGACGAGGTGATCGACGACCCCGTCGCCGTGCTCGCGTCCAACACGTCGTCGATCCCGATCATGACGCTCGCCGCGGCCACCGCGCACCCCGACCGCGTGATCGGCCTGCACTTCTTCAACCCGGTACCGGTGCTGCCGCTGGTGGAGCTGGTCACCACCTCCGACGCCGCCGAGTCGATCTCCGAACGCGCCGAATCCTTCGCGCACGACGTCCTCGGCAAGCAGGTGGTGCGCTCGGGCGACCGCTCCGGCTTCGTCGTCAACGCGCTGCTCGTCCCGTATCTGCTGTCCGGAATCCGGATGGTGGAGAGCGGTTTCGCCACCGCCGCCGACATCGACAAGGCGATGGTGCTCGGCTGCGCCCACCCGATGGGGCCGCTCAAGCTGGCCGACCTCGTGGGTCTGGACACCGTCAAGGCCATCGCCGAGACCATGTACGACGAGTTCGCCGAACCCCTCTATTTGCCGCCGCCGCTGCTGGTGCAGATGGTCGACGACGGCCACTGCGGCAAGAAGTCCGGCGAGGGCTTCTACCGCTACGACGAGGCCTCCGCTTCCTAGCGTCCTGCTCCTAGCCTCCGCGACTATCTGGACTGAGTCCCAACCTCAACACTGCCGTCTGCTGCAGTCACCTGGTGCCTGCAGCAGACGGCAGTGGCCGTTCCGGCTCGATACCGAGGTGAACAGTTAGCAGTCGGACAGCCTCTCTCCTGCATCTATCCGGTGAAATGGACCACAACTGCTAGCACATCGCTAGCTTTTGTTAGCACTTGGGGGCATACTGGGGTTGTCCACAAAACGGGATCCGGGACTTCGAGGCGTCGAAAGCAGACGTCCGCAGGAGAGAAGCGGATCGAATCGAAGGAGATGCCATGAGCACCACCGAACGCACCCTCCCCACGCCCCTCTACGCCGTCGTCGGCGCCGGTGATGTCGTGGTCCAGGAGGCCAAGGAAGCCTACGACCGTCTGCGTAACCGCGCAGAGGCCGCACAGACCCGCCTCACCGAGACCCGCACCCGTCTCGCCGATCTGCCGTCCGACGTCAACGTCGACGAGATCAAGGCCAAGCTGAACCGCGAAGACCTTCGCGAGGAGCTCCGCAAGGTCACCGCTCCCTACGTGGAGACCGCGACGGACTTCTACAAGGACCTCGCTGAGCGCGGCGAAGGCGCCGTCGAGCGTCTGCGCACCCAGCCCACCGTCCAGGAGAACCTGGATCGTGTCGGCAAGGTGTACAACGACGCCGTCGACCTGACCGAAGACGCCCTGGGTGCCGTGTCCTCGCAGACCCGCGCCGTCGGTGAGCGCGCTGCCGCTCTCGCCGGTCGCGCCGCCGACAAGGTGCAGGACGCCGCCGTCGAGATCGAAGAGGCCGGCGCCAAGGTCGCCGACAAGGTCGAAGAGGCCGCCGTCGACATCGAAGATGCCGGCACCAAGGTCGCCGCCGAGGCGAAGACGGCCGCCGCGAAGATCGGCGAGGTCGCCGACACCGCCAAGGGTCGCGCCACCAAGGCTGCTCCGGCCAAGAAGGCTCCGGCTCGCAAGGCTCCGGCCAAGCCCGCCGCCAAGGCTGCCCCGACCACTGCCAAGTGATCGCTCCGGCTTGAGCCGGTGAACAGCACTCCAGCCCCGTACCTGACAAGGTGCGGGGCTGGAGTCGTCGGTGGGTGCGGGCGGGTCAGCTCGGCGGGTAGAGCGCGCCGCCGCCGAACGGGCCGCGGTGCGACGCGGGGGCAGTGCCGTCGTCGTTGGTGATGCCGTACTCCGCCCCGAGTTCGGCGGTGATCAGCGTGTGGCCGCTGCGCGTGCCGAGGTCGGGCGAGGTGGCGAGGCGTTCGATGACGCGGCCGATGAACGTCGGGTCCTCCGCCTCGGAGATCGGGAAGCCGGCGAACTCGCTGATCCCGGCCGACAGCAGCAGTTCGGTGCGGACCAGACCGGGCCACAGCGAGACGGCGCTGACGCCGGAGCCGCGCAGTTCGTGCGCCATGTCGAAGGCCATCTTGTCGATCGCGGCCTTGCTCATGCCGTACAGCACCGAATGCAGGTGCCCGCGGGAACCGAACGACGACACCGACGCGATCAGCCCGGAACCGCGCGCGGTCATCATGCGGGCGGCGTGCACCGAGGCGACGTAGTGGGCGCGCAGACCGACGGTGATCAGCGTGTCCCAGTCGCTCAGCGGGCGCTGGTAGAACTTCTCGGTGAAGCCGGCGAATCCCGGGGGCGACGCCCACACGTTGTTGACCAGCAGGTCCAGGTGGCCGACCGTCGACTCGATGCGTTCGAAGACCGCGGCCACGGCATCGTCGTCGGTGTGATCGCAGGTCAGGTTGGTGACGCCGTCGGGCCCGCGGCCGCGCCGCGAGGTGCCGAAGACGGTCCAGCCGGCGTCGCGCAGGGCGGTCGCGACGCCCTTGCCGACTCCGCGGCTGGTCCCGGTGACCAGGGCGACGGGCGTGCTGCTCATGCTCCCTCCTCGGGAAGGATCGGGGCGATGCGCGGCGGTGCGGCCGCGAAGTCGGTGGTCGAACCCCCGGATTGAATCACGCCGGCGATGCCGCCCCACAGCAGCATGGTCAGCTCGTCGGCCAGCTGGTCGGCGTCCACCCACGGGTCGTCGAGCCACCGTCCGACGGTCAGCTCCACCCCGCCGATCATGACGAACGCCCAGGTCGCAGCGCCGCCGGGTTCGGCCTCCCGATCGGTGAGGCGGCTGTGCAGCGTCGACTCGATGGCGCCGGAGAAGACGCGGATCGCGGCGGCCAGGGTGCCGGGGTCGGCGTGCTCGGTGGCGACGCTGTAGCGGTACAGGTTCGGATCCTGCGCCACCGTCCGCACATAGACGCCGATCACGGTGCGCACCAGCTCGAAATCGTCGAGCTCCTCGGTCAACGCCTCGTTCAGCCCGGGCAGCACGGTGGTCTGGATGAACGCTTCGCTCACGGCGGTGGCGAGGTCGTTCTTGTCGGTGAAGTACCGGTACAGCACGGTCTTGGACACGCCGACGTGCCCGGCGATCTCGTCCATGCCGACGTCCGGGCCCAACGCGCGCACCGCCTCCATGGTGCCGAGGATCAGTTCGGTACGACGGGCCTGCTTGTGCCGGGCCCACCGCTGCTTACGGCCGTCCGAGGTCACGGCGTCCACGGCCGGCGCGAGGAGGCGCTGTTCGATCTCGCGCGTCAGGATCGCGGCAGCGTTCACCGCGGCGCGCGCAGCGCCGGCCGGTCGGGGTGGGGTAGCCATCACGTGGCCACCCTAATGGGTCATGGGTGACACTGGTCTGATGTCCACCACCTTGCCCGCACCGCCCTCCGTCCGGACGTCGCCCGGCGGACTGACCGAGCCGGACGCCGAGCGGCTCGCCAGCCTGCGCCGAATGAAACTGCTGGCGGTCTCGTTCCTGATCTTCGCCGCCATCGTCTACCTGATCATGCGCTGGTTGGAGCACCGCGACGGCGCCGACGTGGCCGCCTGGGTGGGGTACGTGCGCGCCGCCTCGGAGGCCGGCATGGTCGGTGCGCTCGCCGACTGGTTCGCGGTGACCGCGCTGTTCAAGCACCCGTTGCGACTGCCGATTCCGCACACCGCGCTGATTCCGCGGAAGAAGGACGAGATCGGCGAACAGCTCGGCGGGTTCATCGAAGAGAACTTCATGATCCCGGAGATGATCGCCGAGCGGGCACGCACCGTGAACCTGCCCGGACGGGTGTCCGGCTGGGTGGCCGACCCGGCCAACGCCGGGCGGGTCAACGACGAGGTGTCGCGCGCCTTCGGACTGGTCTCGGAGATGCTGCGCGACGAGGACGTGGAGAAGTTCATCCAGTCCGTCCTCAAATGGGCGGCCGAGCCGGTGTGGGCGCCCCCGGTGGGCCGGGTGCTGCAGCAGTTGGTCGACGAGGACCGCCTCGAACCGGTGATCCAGCTGCTGTGCGACCGCGCGCACGACTGGGCGCTGGGCAGCCAGGGACTGATCGATCGCGTCGTCGACCGGGACGGTCCCGCGTGGACGCCGCGGTTCGTCAACAACCTCGTCGGCGACAAGATCTACCGCGAACTCACCGAGTTCACCTTCAAGGTGCGCGCCGATCCGCACCACGAGCTGCGGCTGGCGATGGTCGAGTTCGTGCACAACTTCGCCGACGACCTGCAGCACGACGACGCGATGATCGCCAAGTTCGAGGGCATCAAGGAGGAACTGCTCGGCCGCGACGAGGTGACCGGCGCGGCGTCGACCGCCTGGCAGGCCGGGAAGGCGGTGATCGAGCAGATGATCGACGACCCGAAGTCCACGTTGCGCACCTCCCTCTCGGACGCGGTGGTCCGATTCGCCGTCCGGGTGCGCGACGACGAGCCGCTGCTGGAGAAGATCAACAGCTGGGTGGCCCGCGCCGGGCAGCACGTGGCGGAGAACTACTCCACCGAGATCATCTCGGTGATCACCGAGACGGTGCGCGGGTGGGACGCCGAGGAGACCAGCCGCAAGCTCGAGCTGCAGGTGGGGCGCGATCTGCAGTTCATTCGCATCAACGGCACCGTGGTGGGCGCGCTCGCCGGCCTGGCGATCTACACGGCCTCGGAGCTGTTGTTCGGCTAGCACGGGGCACTAGTGGGGCACCGGGTGTCTGGTTGCTCTCACGACCCGCGCTGCGCTTGCATTTGTTAGCGCCGGTTCGGGATACTTGAGCCGAGAGGATGGCACCGGTGAGCAGCGACGATAATAAACAGGGCAGCGACAACTCCACGCACGACATCGGGGGTTTCATTCGCGCACAACGGATGGCCGCCCAGGTCTCGCTGCGCCAGTTGGCCGAGCGCGCCGGGGTGAGCAACCCGTACCTGTCGCAGATCGAACGCGGGCTCCGCAAGCCCTCCGCCGACGTGCTGGCGCAGATCGCCAAGGGCCTGCGGGTCTCCGCCGAGGTCCTGTACGTGCGCGCCGGCATCCTCGAAGAACGGCCGGCCAGCCCGGTCCGCGATGCGCTGCTGGTGGACACCACGATCAACGAGCGTCAGAAGCAGATGCTGCTGGAGATCTATGACACCTTCCGCAACGAGAACGCCGCGCACGCCGAGGCCGACGCTGCCGCGGAAACCGACTGAGTCGCACGCGGTTACAGTGGTCGATGTGAGTGTGGGCTGGATCGTAAACCTGATCATCTTCATCTTGATGCTCGTCCTGACCGTCCTGACACTGGTCGGGGCCGTGGCAGGGCTGGTGCACGCGGTGGCGACCCGGCCCGATGCCTATCCGGCCATCGACACCAAGAGCAAGGGCTTCTGGGTGGCTATCCTCGCGGTCTGCTCCGCGGTGGCCGCACTGTTCGGCGTGCTCCGCGTCCTGACGCTGCCGATCGCCTACTCGGGTGCGGTCCTGACGTCGTTCGCCGGCCTGTTCCTGCTGGCCTCGATGGTCGGCACCAGCGTGTACCTCGTCGACATCCGTCCGCGGATCGACGAGATTCAGGGCCGCTCGTGGTTCCGCAAGGCCGCGTGAGCCCCGTGGTCGCGCACCTCGGCGGCGTGCGGTGAGCGAGTATCGGATCGCGGAGCTCGCCGAGGTCTCCGGCGTCAGCGTCCGCAACATCCGGGTCTACCAGGATCGCGGCCTGCTGCCGCCGCCGGAGCTGCGCGGCCGCAGTGGCTGGTACTCCGAGGAGCACCTGGTCCGCCTCAACCTGATCTCCAGCCTGCTCAACCGCGGCTACACCTTCGCCACCATCAGCGAACTGCTGATCGCGGCCAGCCGCGGCATGAAGGTGGAGCACGTGCTGCGCGGCAAGCCGCGCCCCGCCGGTCGTCTGCGCAGCCTCAAGCGGGCCGCCACCATCACCATCACCGAACTGCGCAAGACGCTCGGCGCCAGCGACCGCTCCATCGCACTGAGCCAGAAGCTCGGTCTGCTGGCCAAGGACGGCACCCAGTTCGCCGTGCGCAACCCGGAACTCCTGGAGGGCGCCGAGGTGCTGGTCAAGGGCGGCATCGACATCGACACCCTGCTCGACCGGTGGCTGCGTGTGGAATCGGATCTGGCCGACGTCGCCGCCAGCTTCGTCTCGATCATCACCGACAAGTATTTCGACGAGAACCTGCCCACGCTCAGCGAGCAGTCGGTGTCCGAGCTCGCCGAATTGATCAACACCGTGCGTCCCATGGCGCACGACATCGTGGAGACCGCGTTCAGCAAGGCGCTCGACGCCGAGATCTCCAAAGCCATCGGTACGGCTACCAAGTATTTCGATGAGGAGACCGGGGATGAAGAGCACTGATCTGCGTCGTTGGGGGAAGGGTCTCGCCTGGGCGGGCGGCGGCGCGGCCGCGCTGCTCGCGGCCGACCTGGGGCTGGTGGTCGCCGGCATCCTGAAAGGCGCGTTGGCCTTCCCCGACCCGATCGACGACGGCCCGGACCCGCTGCTGATCGATCCGCACGGCCGCACCCGCTCCTCGGTGGTGGCCACCGCCGACGGCACGCTGCTGCATGTGGAGACCTCCCTCGATCTGGAGACGCATCCCAGCGACGAGGTGGTGGTGCTGGTCCACGGCTGGACCTGCAGCACGCGCTTCTGGAACGCGCAGGTCAATCATCTGGTCGACGAGCGGCCGATCATCGCCTACGACCACCGCGGGCACGGGCTGTCGGAGCTGGGCACCGCGCCGGTTTCCGTCGACATACTGGGTCAGGACCTGCAGGCGGTGCTCGACGCCGTGCTGCCGGAGGGCAAGCGCGCCGTGCTGGTGGGCCACAGCATGGGCGGCATGACCATCCTGTCGTGGGCGCGGCAGTTCCCGTCGGGCATGGGCGATCGGGTGGCCGCCGTGGTGCTGGCCTCCACCACGCCGCGCCACGTGGTGCAGGAGCAGCGGCTGACCGCCGACGACATGCCGTGGTTCGAGCAGTTGGTGAAGCCGCTGGTGGCGCGGTCGTTCGTGTCCTCGCCGGTGCCGCTGCCGAACAATGCCCTGACCAGCCGACTGACGCACTTCATTGCCTTGGGGCCCAAGGCCCGCCAGGCGCACGTGGACTTCGCCGACGACCTGATCGCGCGCGGCTCGCCCGTCGCCCGCGCCGCGTGGGGTCGTGCGATGTACAGCCTGAACATCATCGGCGCGCTCGAAGCGATCTCGGTGCCGACCATCGTGGCCGTCGGCAGCGAGGACCGACTCACCCCGCCGATGCACGCCGACTACATGGCGCAGGTGCTCGAGGACAACGGCGTGCTGTTGGAGTACGTGACCTACGACGGCGCCGGCCACATGATGCCGATCGAACGGGCCGCCGAGTCAACCGCCTCCTCGACGACCTCCTGCACTCCCTCTCGGTTTAACCCAGCGCGCAGCCCACGAAGACCGGTTCCGGGTGCAGCTGCACGCCGAAGGCATCGCGCACGCCGTCGCGCACCGTCGTCGCCAACGCGACCAGGTCGGCGGTGGTGGCGCTGCCGCGGTTGGTCAGGGCCAGCGTGTGCTTGGTCGACAGGCGAGCCGGGGCGTCGTCGCCCGGGAAGCCGCGCACGAAGCCGGCGCGTTCGATCAGCCAGCCCGCGGACAGCTTCACGCCGCCGTCGGCCGGGAACTGCGGCACCGACGTCTCCGCGCCCACGCGGGCGGCGATGCGCGCCAGGATGTCGGGCAGGTCGGCGGCCGGCACGATCGGGTTGGTGAAGAAGCTGCCTGCGCTCCAGGTGTCGTGGTCGGCGGGGTCGAGGACCATGCCCTTGCCCGCGCGCAGCCCGAGGACGCGTGCGCGGACCAGGGCGGCGTCGGCGCGTTGGCCGGGCTCCACGCCGAGTTCGCGGGCCAGTTCGCGGTAGGCGATGGGAGCGGAGACGGCGTCGTCGTTCAGCCAGAACGACACCCCGAGGACCACATGGTCGTCGTGCCCCTTGAGGCGGCTGGTGCGATAGGCCAGCTGCAGCCACGACGGGTCCACCCACGACACTTCGCCGCCCGCGCGGTCGAGGAGTCGGACGCCGCGCAGGACGTCGGCCACTTCCACGCCGTAGGCGCCCACGTTCTGCACCGGCGTCGTGCCGGCCGCGCCCGGGATGCCGGACAGGCATTCGAGGCCGCCGTAGCCGTCGGCCACGGTCGCCGCCACCAGCGTGTCCCAGTCGGTGCCGGCCTCGGCGGTCACATACGAGGTGGCGACGCCGTCGCGTAGATCGGTGCCGTACTCCCAGCCGCTGGACTCGACGGTCACGGCGGTGCCGTCGAACCCGTCGTCGCTGATCACGAGATTGGATCCGCCGCCGATCAGCAGCACCGGCTCGCCGGCGCGGTCGCATTCGGTGACCGCCGCGATGAGAGATTCGGCGTCCGGGCAGCGACGCAGGGCGCGGGCCGGGCCGCCCAGGCGCAGCGTCGTGAAATCGGCCAGGCGGACACCGGTCGGTTGCGGATTGCTCACCCGGTTAACGGTAGCCTGAACGCCATGGCGAGCAACTTCGAGCATTCGGTCAGCTACCCGTTCTCCGTGGCGACACTGTGGACGCGGCTCAGCAGCGAGCAGTACTGGCGCGACCTGATCGAACGCACCAACGCCGAGCACGGCAGCCTGGTGTCCTTCGCCCACGACGGCGACCGCGTCACCGTCACCACCAAGCAGGGCGTCGGCGCGGAGAACCTGCCGTCGGTGGTCACCGCGGTGCGGCCCGGCGACGTCGAGATCCCGCGCACCATCGAGTTCGTCAACAGCGGTGCCACCATCATCGGCCAGATGGAGGCGTCGGTGTCCGGCTCGCCCGCCAAGATCCACGGCGACATCATGATCATGGGCGATTCGGCCACCGCCGACTACCACGGCAACTGCGCGGTGAACATCCCGTTCGTCGGCGGCAAGATCGAGCGCGCGATCATCGACCAGGTGAAGCACCTGCTCGACGCCGAGCGTGATGCCACCATCGAGCTTGTGCAGGGCGCGGGTCAGTAATTACCCTCGATCCCCATGGCACGACGGCTCAGCTATTCGGCGCGGTTCAAGTTCCCCGCGGAGAAGTTCTACGAAGCGCAGATGGAACGGCAGTACTGGCAGGACCTCGTTGACGGTTTCCGCATGCTGACCCCGGTCTCCGAGCTCGACGAGTTCACCGCCGGGCCAAACGGCATGCGCGTGGTCCTCAAGCAGGCCATCCCGCGCGACATGCTGCCGCCGGTGGCGCAGACCGTGATGCGCAAGGACATGATGATCACCCGCGTGGAGACGCTCGGCGCCTTCGACACGGCGGCCACCGAGGGCACGTACACGGCGTCGATCCCGGCCGGCCCGGGTTCGCTGAACGGCGAACAGATCCTCACCGACACCGAGACCGGAAGCACCCTGCGCAAGACCACCGAGGTGAAGGTCTTCCTGCCGTTCGTCAACGGCACGCTGGAGCAGCTGATGCTCGTCAACCTGGTGGACCTGTTCCGTGCGGAGGCCGAATACAGCCAGCACTGGGTGGGCAAGCACCTCCTCTAGCCCGTGCCGATCGGCCGCATCACCCGCGGCACCACCAACCTCAACCGCCTCCGGCGGGTGGATCGGTGGATCTGCGCCGACCCGCGGATCCGCTCCGTCCTGACGCACGCGGCCGCGCCGCTCGCCGTCGACCTCGGGTACGGCGCCCGCCCGGACACCGCGCTGGAACTGGCCGCCCGACTGCGCGCGGTGGATCCGCGCGTACAGCTGGTGGGGCTGGAGATCGACCCGGACCGGTTGGCGCCGCCGTCGCCCGGCGTCCGGTTCGCGCTCGGCGGCTTCGAGCTGGCCGGGCTGCGGCCGGATCTGGTGCGCGCGTTCAACGTGCTCCGGCAATACGACGAGGACGAGGTGGCCGCGGCGTGGACGCAGCTCTGCGGCGGCCTGGCCCCGGGCGGGTTCCTGGTGGAGGGCACCTGCGACGAGATCGGGCGCCGCGCCTGCTGGGTGCTGCTGGATGCGCACGGGCCGCTGGAGTTCACCATGTCGTGGGCGCCGACGCACAGTGATCGCCCGTCCGATCTGGCGCCGCGCCTCCCGAAGGCCCTGATCCACCGGAACGTCCCGGGGGAGCCGGTGCACGCCCTGATCGAGGCCGCCGACCGCTGCTGGGACCACGCCGCCGGGCACGCGCCCTTCGGGCCCCGGGAGCGCTGGCGCGTGGCGCTGGCGATGCTGCGCGCCGAAGGCGTTCCGGTGCGGATTCGCCGGGGCCGCAGCGTGGACAATCTGCTCACCGTGCCCTGGTCTGCGGTCGCGCCGAGTACGTGACGGACCGATTCGCCGAGGGCGTCCGCGAGACTGTTGCACTTGGTGGTCACAGCACACCAAGCGCGTCGGTTTCGCGGCGCCCTTCGCGGTTGGCGGCGGGCATCGGGGTCCGCGGGTGTGTAACTCTGGAAGAAGCGGGCGCCCCGAGCCCGGCGAAGGAGGAGCGGCGATGAGAATTGCGATGGCGCAGTGCAATTCGGGTACCGACCCGGCGGCGAACCTCGAGTTGCTCGGGGCGTGGACTCGCGACGCCGCCGCGCAGGACGCGGACCTGGTGATCTTCCCGGAGGCCATGATGTGCCGCTTCGGCGTGCCGTTGGCCCCTGTGGCGGAGCCGCTCGACGGCCCGTGGGCCCGCGGAGTGGCCGAGGTGGCCGCGGACACCGGGGTCGCGGTGATCGCGGGCATGTTCACCCCGGCCGACGACGGCCGGGTCCGCAACACCCTGGTGATCGCGGTGCCCGGCGAACCGGTGCGCGGCTACGACAAGATCCACCTGTATGACGCCTTCGGGTTCGCCGAGTCGGCGACCGTCGCGCCCGGCGACGAGCCGGTGGTGGTGGACGTCGCCGGACACCGGATCGGTGTCGCCACCTGCTACGACATTCGCTTTCCCACGCTGTTCGTGGAGTTGGCGCGGCGGGGTGCGGAGCTGATCGCCGTCCCGGCGTCGTGGGGCAGGGGCCCGGGTAAACTGGAGCAGTGGCGACTGTTGGCTGCGGCGCGCGCCCTGGACAGCGCCACCGTGGTCGCCGCCGTCGGACAGGCGCTGCCCGACGACCCGGAACTCCGAAATTCACGGGCTCCCACCGGGATCGGCCATAGCCGACTCACAGATCCGTTCGGTAGCGTGATCGCAGATCATGGTGCCGGGCCGCAGCTGGGTGTTCATGACGTAGATCTGTCCACGATCGGGACGGCGCGTACGGCGTCGGCGGTGCTGACCAACCAGCGCGACATCCCCCGATCCCACCCGAACGACTAGAGGTCCATGAGCGACGAGAAGCCGGACGCCGACAAGCCCGACGCCGAGACGCCCGACGCCGCTGCGTCGGACGCCGCTGCGTCGGACGTCGAGATCCCCGCGCCCGAGAGTGCGGCGGCGGAGACCGCCGAGGCCGAGAACCCGGTGTCGGCGGGTTCCGAGCCGACGACGTCGCTCAGCGAACCGACCACCGACTCCCTGCCGGTGGTTCCGCCGCCGCCCGCGGTCGGCCTGCCGGGCACCCGCCCGGTGACGCAGCAGATGCCGGCCGCAGATCTCGGGGCCGGGGAGTTCGAGGAGTTCGCGCAGGCGAGCGGCCCGTCGTCGACCGTCGTGCGCTCCAGCCCGCGACGCAGTCGCCTCGGTAAGAGCCGCGGCCGCACCATCGGACTGGTCGCCACCGCGCTGGTGCTGCTGGTGATCATCGCCGGCGTCAGCACCGAGCTGTACGTGCGCAACCGTGTCACCGGCTGCCTGGAGGACGCGTTCGGCAACCTCACCGGGACGTCGACGTCGGTGTCGGTCCCGCGCGGCCCGATGCTGGCGGCGTGGTTCACCGGTTCGGTGGCGTGGGTGCAGATCGACACCAACGATTCGTCGTCGGGCACGGCCATGCGGCTGCACGCCCGCGCCGACGACGTCGCGCGCGACGGCCGGTCGGTGAAGAGCCTGCGCGGCAGCGCCTTCATCCCGTACGACCGCGTGCAGGAGATGGCCGCCGACAACGGGTCGGGCCAGCAGACGAGCGGGGCGGAGATCCAGTCGGTCACCGGCAACGCCGACGGCACCATGACGATCGACGCGAGCTATCCGGTGGCCTTCTTCTCGGTCCCGGCCACCGTGGTGATCAGGCCGACGCAGGTCGACGGCAAGGTGGAGTTCCGCGTGGAGGAGACCACGGCGTTCGGGATCGGACTGCCCAACGACTTCGCCCAGGAGATGGTCGACCAGGTGACCGACGCGATGCTCGGCCCGCTGTTCGCCGAGATCTCGGTGGACGACCTGAAGGTGTCCGACCGCGGCATCGAGGTCACCTTCTCCGGTCAGGACGTGAATCTGCAGGCGGCCTCCGCGGTGACCGGCGGGCAGACCACCTGCACGTAGTCGGCTGGGCCCGGGCGGCTCAGGCGAAGACGACGGTCTTGCGTCCGTGCACCAGGACCCGGTCCTCGAGGTGCCACCGGACGCCGCGGGAGAGCACCAGCGTCTCGATGTCGCGACCCTGGCGGACCATGTCGGCGGGCGTCTGGTCGTGGTTGATGCGGCCCACGTCCTGCTCGATGATCGGGCCGGCGTCGAGGTCGGCGGTGACGTAGTGGCAGGTGGCGCCGATCAGTTTCACGCCACGGTCGAAGGCCTGGTGGTACGGCCGCGCGCCGATGAAGCTCGGCAGGAAGCTGTGGTGGATGTTGATGGCGCGCCCGGCCCACGCTTCGCACAGCTGCGCGGGCAGGATCTGCATGAAGCGCGCCAGCACGATGGCGTCCGGCTGGTAGCCGTCGACGATGCGGCGGACCTCGTCGAACGCGGCGGCCTTGCCGTCGGGGTCGCCGGCCGGGAACGGCACGTGGTGGAACGGGATGCCGAAGCGGGTGGTCAACGACTCCAGGTCGCGATGGTTGCCGATCACCGCGGAGATCTGCGCGGGGAGTTCACCGCGTTCGGCGCGCGCGAGGAGGTCGGTGAGGCAGTGGCTGTCCTTGCTGACCAGCAGCACCGCGGTCTTGGGCGTGCTGGTGTCGCTGAGCTGCCACTCGCTCTCCGGGCCGAGTGCCTCGTCGACCACGCGGGTGAAGCGTTCGCGGATCTCGTCGACGGTGAGATCGACACTGTCGGCGCGCACTGCCTGGCGGGTGAAGAACCAGCCCGAGGTCTCGTCGGAGTGGTAGGCCGCCTCGGTGATCCAGCCGCCGATGTCGGCGATGAAACCGGAGATGGCGGCGACGATACCGGTGCGGTCGGGGCAGCCCAGGGTGAGCACGAAGCTGCGTCCATCGTCGGGGCGGCGGGAGGTCTCGGACTCGGTCACAGGGTCCAGTGTGCCAAGCTCGTTGGTGTGACTGAAACCAACCTGCGCCGGGCCGACGTGGCGGCCCTCGTCGACCACACCCTGCTCAAGCCGGAGGCCACCCGCGAGGACGTGGCGGCCACGCTCGCCGAAGCCGCGGAGCTGGGCACGTACGCGGTGTGCCTGTCGCCGTCGATGCTGCCGGTGAATTCGGGTGCGCAGAAGACCTGTGCCGTCGTCGGGTTCCCGTCGGGCAAGCACCATTCGCTGGTCAAGGCCGCCGAGGCGCGCCTGGCCGTCGACTCCGGCGCCGCCGAGATCGACATGGTGATCGACGTCGGGGCCGCCGTGGCGGGCCGCTACGACGAGATCTTCGCCGACGTGATCACCGTGCGCGAGGGCGCCGGGGACGCGGTCCTCAAAGTGATCGTCGAGTCGGCGGTGCTGCTGGAGACCATCGGCGCGGAGGGGCTGGCGCAAGTGTGTCGGCAGGCGGCCAGTGCCGGGGCCGACTTCGTGAAGACCTCCACCGGCTTCCACCCGGCCGGCGGTGCGAGCGTGGAGGCGGTGCGCGTGATGCGTGCGGCCGTCGGCGACCGCGTGGGCGTCAAGGCCTCCGGCGGCATCCGGACCGCCGAGTTCGCCGCCGAGCTCATCGCTGCCGGCGCCAACCGCCTCGGCCTGTCCGGCACCGCCGCCGTGCTCGACGGCTTCCCCGAGTAGGCACTCTCCCGAGCGCGTGCCGCGGTCAGTCGAGTTCGCGGAGGTGGCCGAGGACCAGGGCCAGTTTGTGGCGACCGCGGTGGCAGCGGCTCTTGACGGTGCCGGGTGCGACGCCGAGGGCACGAGCGGTCTCGCCGACGGAGCGGCCCTCGAAGTCGATGGCGATGATGGCCGCCCGTTGGTCGGCTGGCAGCACGTCGAGAGCGCGGCCGATCGACAGGCGCAGATCGACGGTGTCGGTGAAGTCGTCCTCCCCGTGGTCGGGGAGCGCGTCGTCGGACTCGGGAAGCGGCCGGGTGTCGTGGTGTTTGCGCCGTCGGATCCGATCGAACGCGGCGTTCACGACGATCCGGTGCATCCAGCACTGCACCGACGCGTCCGCCCGGAATCCGACCGCTGTCCGCATGATCGAGAGGTAAGCGTCCTGCAGGGCGTCGGCAGCGTCTTCCGGGTCGCCGGTGGTGCGCAGCGCGACGGCGTACAGGTATTTCTCGTGTCTGGCGAACAACGCTCCGAAGGCTGACTTGTCGTCCCGCGCCCCCGCGAGCAACAGATCGGCATCGCTGACCAGTTCTAACATCCCCCATGTCATGCGAGAACAGTAAATGCAGGTGGGGGCCGGGAAAGTCGATTTTTTCGGGTCTGTGGAAAGCGCGTTGAATGTGCACGGAACCGTTGACAATTCGGCCGAGAAGGCAGTGCTACGGGCCTGCACACTGGAGTGTGTGCCGGCCCGTGCCGCTATCCGGTGCGGAGGTTGCGGCGCGCGTCCACCTGATCGCGCGGCATCAGCACGATGCGGTCCAGGTTCACGTGCGGTGGCCGCGACGCGACGAAGGCGATGACCTCGGCGACGTCGTCGGCGGTGAGCGGGGTCAGGCCGTCGTAGACGTGCCCGGCGCGCTCGGCGTCGCCGTCGAACCGGACCAGGGAGAACTCGGTTTCGACCATGCCGGGGCAGATCTCGGTGAGCCGCACGGGCTGGCCGAGCAGCTCCGGACGCAGGGTGCGGTGCAGCACGCTCTGGGCGTGCTTGGCGGCGGTGTAGCCGGCGCCGTTGTCGTAGACGTCGAGCGCGGCGATCGAGGTGATGGTGACGATCAGTCCATCGCCCGAGGCGATCAGCGCGGGCAGGAGCGCCTTCGTGATGCGCAGCGTGCCGACGACGTTGGTCTCCCACATCCAGCGCCAGTCGTCGAGGTTCGCCTCCGCGACGGGGGCGAGGCCCTTCGCGCCGCCGGCGTTGTTCACCAGGACATCGACGCGTTCGAGGGTGGCCGCGAAGCGTTCCACCGAAGCGGGGTCGGCTACGTCCAAATACATTGCGCGGCCGCCGATCTCGTCCGCGAGTGCGTCGATGCGGTCGACACGACGGGCGCCGATCACCACCGAGTAGCCGGCGGCGGCCAGGGCGCGGGCGCTCGCCGCGCCGATGCCCGAGCTGGCACCGGTCACCACGGCGACCTTCCCGTTGCTCTGAACTGCTTCCGTGCTGCCCGAGTTCGTCATGCCCACCAGTCTAAGACGCCGATCTACGCCGGGTGCGGCTGCTAGATTCGACGCCATGAGCGCCAGCGGAGTGGTCGCGGCACAGCTGCGCGTCGGGACGGCGCCGTCGAGCTTAGTGCTCAACGCGATTCGCGTGGGCGGGCCGTCGGTCCGCGACCAGATCGCCGCGCGCACCGGCCTCTCGGTCGCGACGGTGAACCGCCAGGTGGTGGCGCTGGCTGCGTCGGGCCTGGTGCAGGAGCGGCCCGATCTGCACGACAGCCGCGGCGTCGGCCGCCCGAAGGTGCCGATCACGCTCGACCGCGACCAGTTCTGTGTGGCCGGCATGCACGTCGGTGCCCGACGGACGACGCTGGTGATCGCCGACCTCGGCGGCCGCACCCTGTACAGCCACGCCATCGCCACCCAGGATCTCGCCGGGGTGTCCGCGGAAGCCGCGGTGGAGCGGTTGTGCGGGCAGCTCGCCGAGCTCGCGGCGCGGTTCTCCGGTCGGCGGCTGCTGTGGGCCGGGGCGGCGCTGGGCGGTGCGGTCGACGCCGAGACCGGGGTGGCCGATCACCCGATCCTGGGCTGGCGCGATCAGAAGCTGGGACCGAATCTGCATGCGGCACTGGGCGTTCCGGTGACGGTGTCCGAGCACGTGCAGGCGATGGCCGCGGCCGAACTGCTCCTCGGCGGGGAGGTGGAGCCGCACGGTGCCGCGCTGTTCTTCTACGCCCGGGAGACCGTCGGCATGGCGATGATCATCAACGACCAGGTGCACCAGCCCACGCGCGGCGCCGGTTCGATCGCGGGGCTGCTGGTGGTGCCCGGCCCGCTCAGCGAAGCGCCGGTGGCACCGCTGCAGTCGGTGGTCGGCTCGTCGGCGCTCAAGGCGGCGGCGCAGCGGCTCGGCACGGCGGACGACGACCGGGCGCTCGTCGATGCGCGGGCTTCGGCCCTGGGGCAGGCGGTGGCGTCGATGCGTGACGTGATCAACCCGGACTCGGTGATCGTTGCGGGACAGGCGTTCACGGACCATCCGCGTGGTCTGGCCCCGGTGCAGGCGGCGTTCGACGCCGCGACCGCCACGCGCGAGCCGAGGGAGATCACGCCGACCCGATTCGGGCTGCACGTCACCGATGCGGCGCCGATCGCGGTGGCGCTGGCGGCGGTCTACGCCGATCCGCTCACCGTGGTCACCGGCGACTAGTCCCTGAGGCGCGCTACCGCCGCGCGGCCACGAACTCCAGGACCGTGGCGACGTGGTCGGTGGTGGGGACGCGGAACGCGGCACCCGTCTCGCCGGACCCCACCTTGATCCCCACGTCGCCGCTGTCGGTGCGCAGGTGCGCGAAGGCCTTCTCGTCGGTCACGTCGTCGCCGAGGTAGAGCACCGCGTCGGCACCGAACTCGTCCCGAAGTCGGTCCAGCGCAAGGCCTTTGCTGGTCTCGATCACCGCGAGCTCCACCACCGCCTTACCCTCGGTGACGTGCACGCCGGGCCACGAGGCGGGGCCTGCGGCAGCGAGAGCGAGCGCTTCGGCGGCATCGGACTCGGATGCGTTGCGTACGTGCAGGGTGGTGCTGGCGGGCTTGGTCTCCACGCTGGTCCCGGCGAATCGTGCTGCGAGGGAACGGAACTCGTCGATGATCCGGTCCAGCAGGGCCTGCTGGTCGACGGTCAGCGGCTGGTCGAAGCCGGTGTCGAACTCGGCGCCGTGACTGCCCACCAACACCAGGCCGTCGGTCGGTGCGTCGGCGACGCCGGAGATGGCGGCGAGGTCGTCGCGGGCGCGACCGGAGACCATGGCGGCCAGGGTGTTCGGGCGCTGGGCGCAGTCGCGCAGTGCCGCGAGCGATTCCGGGTGGGGCACGGCCATGTCCGGGCGGGGCTGGATCGGCGCGATGCAGCCGTCGTAGTCGGAGGCCACCAGGACGCGGGCGCGAGCGCAGAAGGCTTCGAGCGCGTGCCGCAGGTCGTCGTCGAGCTCGGGTGCGCTCACCGCGTACTCACTTTCCGGTCAGCGTGTCCAGGAAGCTGCGGGCCCACTGGTCCACGTCGTTGTTCATCACCTGATCGCGCAGGATCTGCATCCGGCGGCGGCGCTCGGCGTCGTCGTCGGTCGCGGCGGCCACCACGGCATCGTCGGTGGCGGCGTCGTCGTACGGGTTCATCAGGTAGGCCGCGTCGAGTTCCATTGCGGCGCCGGTGAATTCACTGAGCACCAGGGCGCCGCCGAGGTCGGACCGGCAGGCGATGTACTCCTTGGTCACCAGATTCATGCCGTCGCGCAGTGGGGTCACCAGGGCCACGTCGGCGGCCACGAAGTAGGCGAGGAGTTCGGCGCGCGGCACCGGCTGCAGCAGGTAGCGGACGGGCGGAGCGTCGACCGTCCCGTAGGTGCCGTTGATGTGCGCCACGGTGCGTTCCACCGTGTTGCGCAGCGTCGCGTAGCTCTCCACGTTCTCCCGGCTGGGGCTGGCCAGCTGCACGAAGACGGTGTCGGCCGGATCCAGTCGGCCGGACGCGAACAGGCGCTCCAGCGACTCGATGCGGACGTCGATGCCCTTGGTGTAGTCCAGGCGGTCGACGCCGAGCAGCAGCGTCCGGGGATTGCCGAGGCTCTCGCGGAGCTGCGCGGCGCGTGCGCGGACGGCGGCGGTGTCGGCCTGCGCGGCCACGCCGGCGGAGTCGATGGAGATCGGGAACGACCCCACCTGGACCGTCCGGCCGTCGACCTCGACGGTGCCGAAGTTGCTGCGGACGCCCACCGGTTCGGTGGAGACGGGCAGCCCGGTGAGGCGGTGGGTGAGACCGAGGAAGTTCTGTGCGCCGCCGGGCAGGTGGAAGCCGATCAGATCGGCGCCCAGGAGGCCTTCGACGATCTCGCGGCGCCACGGCAGTTGGCTGAACAGTTCCAGCGGCGGCCAGGGAATGTGCAGGAAGAAACCGATCTTCAGGTCGGGCCGCAACTCGCGGAGCATGGCCGGGACCAGTTGCAGCTGGTAGTCCTGCACCCAGACGGTTGCGCCGGGGGCGGCGGCCGCGGAGGCGGCTTCGGCGAAGCGCCGGTTGACGGTGATGTAGACGTCCCACCAGTCGGCGCGATATTCCGGCTTCACCAGGACGTCGTGGTACAGCGGCCACAGCGTCGAGTTCGAGAAGCCCTCGTAGTAGTCCTCCACCTCGGCCGCGCTGAGCGGCACCGCGTGGATGTCGATGCCGTCGACATGCGGATCGTCGGCGGAATCGGGCTGCCCGGTCCAACCGACCCACGCGCCCGGCTGGCTGTCGAAGACAGGGGCCAGGGCGGTCACCAGGCCGCCCGGTGCGCGGGTCCAGGTGACGGTGCCGTCGTCGCCGACCTGCTTGTTGACGGGCAGGCGGTTGGCAACGACCACGAAGTCGGACCCCGCGGTCGAGGTGTCGGGCCGCATACGACTAGTCGTCTTCTCCCGGAGCGATGCCCAGCATGGAGAACAACATCACGCATTCTTCGGCGTCGGTGGCGTAAGCGGCCACCACACGACGGGCCGCAGCGGCGGTCTCATCGGCGAGGGTATCCAGCTCTTCGTCTTCAACAAGGTCAGTAGTCTTCGGCGGCATGAGGGCCATTCTACCTGGTCGCGCGCCCGGATGCCGTATCGGCCGCAGCGCGATCGGCGTTCGCGACGATCGCATCGCGCACGAACACGGCCAGGCCGGGTTCCAGCGCATCGTAGGTGGCGGTGAATCGCGGGTCGGCCACGTACATCTCGCCGAGACCGCGGTGGAACTCGTGCGAGCATTCGTAGAAGCGGTCGTTGATCTGGGTGCGGGCGCGCTCGGCGATAGCCATCGCCTCCTCGCTGTCGGCGGCGACGCCGGAGCGCTTCGCGGCCACGTACGCGGCGTTGACGGCATCGTTCTCCGCCTTCACCGCGGCCCAGTCGGCCTTCGAGTAGCCCCGGGTGCGCGCGGCGGACTGGTGCCAGGCATCGGTGTCGCCCCAGCGGGCTTCGGCTTCGGTCTGCTCGTCGTGGAAGCCCTCGCCGAAGATCTCGGCCGTCTCGGCGGCGGTGGCGGGTCGGTGGGTCACAGTTCTCTCCAATGCTCGGTCGACGGCGGCGACGAGCTCGTCGAGTTCGTCGCGTCGTGCTTCCAGGGCGCGCCGCTGGCGGCGCAGGTGTTCGGCGGCGTCGTCCGGGCCGGCCAGCAGGGTCGCGATCTGCTCCAGCGGCATCTCCAGCCGCCGGTACAGCACGATCTGCTGCAGCCGCTCCAGGTCGGCGGCGTCGTAGAGCCGATAGTCCGACGGCGACCGGTCACTCGGGGTGAGCAGCCCGATCGCGTCGTAGTGGTGCAGGGTGCGCACCGTGACTCCGGTGAGGTCGGCCAGCTGCCCGACGGTCCAGCGTTCTGTCATGCCTCCAGGGTGCGCCCTGACGTCGGGTGAGGGTCAAGCGCCGCCGGGCGGTCGCGGTCGGCGCAGGGGGCGGAGCGGGCGCGCCGAGGCACGCGCCTTGAGGACCTGGCGGCGGGACCGCTCCTGCAGGGTCGACAGTATGGCGGGCTGGTGCAGGGAACGGGCGATGAACTCGCCGAGGGTGACTCCGGCGGCCAGGGAACACCCGATGCCGAAGGCGAAGGCGGTCTCGCCCAGGCCGTCGGCGATCCGCCCGCTCATCAACCCGTAGAGGCCGCGGTAGATCGCCAGGCCGGGCAGCAGCGGGGTGATGCCGGCGACGGCGATGACCAGGGGCGGGGTGAGGGCGCGGCGGGCGGCGAGGCCGCCGACCAGGCCGACGAGCACGGCGGCGAAACCGTAGCCGAGCATGTTGCCGAGCGTGGTCAGCGTGAGCGAGGCGGCCACACCGGCGCCCAGGATGCCGGCCAGGAAGGCGGCCGGCAGGGCGCGTCGTTCCGCGTAGGAGGCGAAGGCGAAGGCGACGGCCGCCAGCGCGCCGCCGGTGATGCGCGCGGGGATCTCGGAGGCGCCGAAGGGCGTCACGGTAGTGAGTTCGGGCAGGTCCACGCCGACGGCGGCCAGCAGCCGGATCGCCAGCGCCACGCCCACCAGGATGCCGCCGGTCATCACCACCACCTCGGTGAACCGCGCGGTGCCGGTGATCGGAGCGCCGGTGATCGCGTCCTGCACGGCGCCGACCAGGGACAATCCGGACAGCAGGACGACGATGCCCGCCGCGATGATCTGCGACGGCAGGAAGGCGAAGCTGGTGTCGGCGGCCCATCGGAAGATCACCGCCGCCGGGATCACCGCGATGAAACCGCCGGCCAGCTGCTGAAAGAACGGGGGCGTGCCGATGCGGGCCAGCCTGCGGTTCACCGCGACGATCACGACGGAGGTGACGAATGCGGTGAGCGACACCAGCCAGGCGCCGCCCAGGTAGATGGCGACGCCGAAGGCCAGCAGGCCCCACGCGAGGTTCGCCGCCCAGTACGGATAGGGGTGCTTGGCGGCCAGGATGTCGTCGACGATGCGGTGCGCCGTCGCGGGATTGATCGCCAGCTGCCGGATGCGTCGGATCAGCCGGTCGATCTGGGCGAGGCGGGTGAAGTCGTGCGAGCGGTAGTGCACCGTGCGGACGGTGGTGATCGGCGGGAGCGTGTTGCCGCGGCGTGCGCTGACCAGAATCGTGTTGAAGGTGACGTCCACGTCGACGTCGTCGAGCCCGTAGATGCTGGCGACGAAGGCCACCTGGTCGCGGGTGTCGATGGCGCCGGTGCCCGAATCCAGGAGCACCGCGCCCACCTTGGTGGCGAGGTCGAGGACCTCGGTGATCGCGGCTTCGTCGGTCCATTCGATCGGCCGACGCGGTGCGACGACGATGCTGCCCGGCTCGATGGTGTCGATCGTGGCTTGGGTGGAGCCGAGAATCTTCCTCACGCTGCGGCGGATATACTCACGCACGCACATGCCTCCTTAGCTCAGTGGTAGAGCAACGCTCTTGTAAAGCGTAGGTCGTCGGTTCAAGTCCGACAGGGGGCTCCACAACGGCCCAGGTCGCAGCGCTCCCGCGCCCCGAGACCCCGCGTGTCGCGACCCATCCTTCGTGTCGACGGGTTGCAGCGCGGGCGACACGAGGCACGGGGCGCGACATAGGGGGCATGGGCTCGGCGGAGTCAGGACTTCGCTCGGTACACGTCGCGCCGGTGGCCCAAGCGCAGGACGAGCACGATCAGTTCGTCGTCTTCAACGTCGTACACCACTCGGTGGTCGCCGACTCGGATCCGCAGCTCCCCGTGTCCGCCCTGCAGGGTGATGCAACCTGGTGGGCGCGGATCGTCCGCGAGCTTCTCGATCGCCTGGAGAATGCGCCGGGCGGTCTGCTTATCGAGCTTGCGGAGCGCCTTAGCCGCCGAGGCGACGTAGGTGATCCGGTACGTCACGGGTCAGAAGCCGAGCTCGGCGGTGAGGTCCTCGTGTGAAATGCGTTCGGTCTCCGCTCTGGCTGCTGCAGCGGCACGAATGTCCGCCTCGTTCTCGAGTGCCTGGACTGCACGATCGTAGAACTCTGGCGAAACGACCACCGCGCGTCTACCTGCGCCGCGCGAAGTGATCTCGACAGGCTCCCGCTGCGCGACGGCGATGAGATCGGCCTGCCGGGCACGGAAATCGGACAAGGTCACGGTGGTCATACCTAGAGCGTACAACTTGTACAAGTTGTACGCCATCTCGTGTCGCGACCCGTCCTTCGTGTCGACGGCTTGCAGCGCGGGCGACACGAGGCACGGGTCGCGACACGGGGGTCGGGGGTCGGCGGGGTCCGGGTCAGTAGATGACGAACAGGTCGGTGCGCAGGTCCGCGGCCGGGGTTACCGACGGGTCGGTGGTGTAGACCTCGGCGATGAACTTCACCTCGCCCAGCTCCGACGCGCCGAAGTGCTCCATCAGGCGGCCCCAGGAGGCGCCGAGGCTTTCGTAGCCGCCGAGATGACTGAACGCCAGCGCGCGGCCCACCGGGAAGGTGCCCGCGTCGAAGCCGTCGGGAACGACGGCGACGGGGAAGCCGATCTCCAGATCGAAGGTGCCCAGGGGCGGGCCCGAGTACAGCGCGTAACCGGGGCCGATCGGGGCGGCGGCGGCCAGTTTGGTGTAGCCGGCGTCGAAGATCGACGGCAGGTCGGCGAGCGTCACCGATTCGGCGAACTCGGCGACGGTGAGCGTTTCGGGCAGTTCCACCGGGGTCGGTTCGGTGAAGGGTTCGTCGCGCAGAATCAGTGGCACGTTCATGCCTTTCACGGTAGACCCCGCCTACGACGATCCGCACGCCCCGAAAAGGTCGGGGCGTGCGGATCGGTGGGGTCGGTCGGACCGGTGTCAGTCCTTCAGGTTCGCGGCCAGCCAGTCGATGGTCTGCATGCCGAACAGGTCGGTGCCCCAGCCGTACATGTCGGTGAGGAAGCGGACCATGCTGCAGTCGGTGGGCTGGTAGTCCACCTTGGCCCCGCGGCTACGCCACTGCTTGGCCAGCGTGCGGGAGTCGGCCGCCGGCACCAGCGACATCGGGGAGTCGTCGGCCGCGCACGAGGCGATCAGCGTCCGGTTGCCGGTGGCCGGGGTGCCCTTGCCGAGCCGATTGTCCTTGAACGCCCGCTGGAAGTCCGGGATGTCGGCCGGGTTCTGGCCGTTGAACAGCGTGCTCAGCGGCACCATCGGCAGCGTGAAGTACGCCGGGGTCTGGCACTGCGTCCGGTAGTAGTCGGCCACCGCGTGACCGACGCCGTTGACCTTGGCGTTGATCTTCATGTCCGGGTAGTGCGGCTCCAGGCCCAGCAGGGTGGCCATCGCGAAACCGGAGCCGACGGAGCCGTCGGCGGTGCGGATGAAGTTGCGGTAGTCCACCACCATGCCCTCGAGGACCGTCGCCTTGATGTTGAGCTCCGGCGCGTACTGCTCGTGCAGTTCGGAGGCGAAGCCGATGCCCACGCCGCCGCCGGCGACGCCGAACAGGCCGATCGGCGCGTCTGCGGCCAGGCCGATCTTCTCGTCGCCGAGGGTGGCGCGCAGGCCGTCGAGCGTCGACATCGCGTTGTAGCGGCCGGCGAAGACACCGTGCGGGCTCATGTCGCCGTTGTTGCCGACGTCGGAGATCACCACGGCGTAGCCCTTGTCGAACATCAGCGCCAGCGGGCCGAGGGCGGACATGGATGCGCCGTCCATCGGGTCGGCGCCGGTCCACATGGTCGACGGGTGGCAGTTGCCGCCGACGCTGTCGTTGGCCATCTGGAAGCCGACCACCTTGCGCTCGGCGTTCTTCTTGCCGTCGCGTGGAATCATCACGATGCCGGTGCTGATGTCGCGTCGACCCTGCAGATCGGTGGTGACGAACATCGTCTTGTACGCGTCCAGGTGGGCCGGCCGCACGCCGGTGTACTGCACGGCCACCTTCTTGGCCTTGAGCAGCGTGCCGGGGACGTCGGCGTCGGTCAGCTTCGGTTCGGCGTAGAACGGATCGCCGGGCCGCATTGGCTCGACGAGTTGGTCCGGGGTGGCGACGGTCGCGTCGCGGAGCGTGCCGACCACGTAGCCGTTGAAGATCTCTCCGAGGCCGGGGGTGCGGTTGGGCGTGCGGCCGGGGTCGGCCGATGCCGGGGCCGCGAGGCCGAGCGTCACCGCGGCGGCGCCGACCACGGCCAGGCCGGTCAGAAGTGAGCGTTTCACTGGTAGGTCACCTTCATCGTCTCCAGGGCCGACTGCAGGGTCGGCAGGATGTTCCAGATCGGTCGGTGCGACTCGAACTGCTGCTCGTACGGCACCCGCAGCTGGGCGCTCAGCGTGCCCCAGTGGTGGTCGACGAGGTTCTTGTACTTGGGCAGGAGCTGCTCGGTGATGTAGTCCCAGCGCTCGGGGTACACCGACCAGTTCCAGGTGGGCAGCGGCAGCGTCAGCGTGGCGGTGCGCCCGTCCGGTGCGGTGCCGGTGACCTGCAGCGGCCGGTACGAACGCGGCGGCACGACGCCGGCGACCGACGGCGACCCGGCGACGGTGGTGGCGTAGGTCAGGGCCTGGCCCACGTCGCCCTTGTAGGCGCGCACGGCGTCCCACTGATCCTTGATCACCTCGCCCTGCTCGCGCTGGAGCAGTCGGGCGTTGCCCGCGGCGACGGCGGCCGGCTCCTTGGAGGCGATGTTCTTCCACGCCTGCAGGATCTCGTCGTCGATCAGGTCGGCGGCGTGCAGCTCGGCGATCGCGGGCATGCCGGCCTTGGTGTAGGCGCGGTGGGCGGGCATCAGGTCGGTGAAGATGTTCTTCTGCATCACCAGGATGTCGCCCTGCACCTTGCGCAGGTCGGCCGCCGAGATCACGGCGCCCACGCGGGCCAGTGCGCGCAGCCCGGTGGGCAGCTTGTCGACGAAGACCGGGCCCAGGGTGCGGTTGGTCTCGCTGACGATGGCGTTGGCCACCGGCTGCAGGCGGGCGAAGTCGTAGATGTCGGTGGCCATCTCGAAGTCGGCCAGGCCGCCGCCGAAGTCGGCGCCCACCATGCCGGCCATGCCCGCCCACTGCAGTTCGCGATGGGCCAGCTGCAGGTTCTCGTAGTAGCGGTACGACTTGATGAGGTTCTGCCGGTTGGCGCTCACCCCGGCGCGCGGGTTCCACGACTTCAAGTCGATGCCTGCGGCGCGGGTGGTGTCGGCCAGCCAGTACTGCAGCAGCAGTGCGCGGTACGACGTCGGCGCCGCCCCGCTCCGGCGCGCCTGGTCGACCAGCTTGCCGAGCGTCGGCACGTCGGTGGGCAGCTTCGGGTGGATGCCGCCGGGGCCGTGCGCCGCGTCGCGGTTCACGGTCGGCAGATTCAGGTACTGCGCCAGCGGGCCGGCCGCCTGGGCGGGCGCCGCGGTGGCGACGGCCCCGCTGATGCTGAGTGCGGCGACCAGACCGATTGCTACCCCGCGAAGCAATCCGGTGCGGCCGCTGATCCTCTGGTGAGTCATGGAAGTCCTTTCCGGACAAGCAAACCCGCAGCGTGCGGGATTATTGAGCCCTGAAATGGCTCTCCTGACTGATCTGTGGGTCATTTGCGGCCTGGAAGCACGGGCCGGTGACCGCCGAGACTGAGCATGGCCATGGCGATGAGGGCTTCGGCGGACTTGAAGCCGTAGGCCATCCGGGTGATCAGTCGGATCTTGGTGTTGGTCGACTCGATCAGGCCGTTGGATAGTCGATGCTCGATCGCGGCGAGGATCCGGTCGCGGTGTTTGGCGATGCGTTTTTGGAGTTTCACGAACGCGGGGATCCGGCAGCGACGAGCCCAACTGATCCAGCGGTCCAGGGCTTCAGCGGCCGCGTCATGGGGCAGCGCAAATACCACCCGCAGACCTTCCTTGAGCAGGTAGGCGCGATGCAGCCTCGGGTCGGTCCTGGCGATCCAGGCGAGCTTGGCCTGCTGATTGGCGGTGAGGTTCTCGGGGTTCTTCCACAGCGAGTACCGGGCGCCTTTGAGTGCCTTGGCACGGTCGCTGGCCGGCCTAGGTGGGGCGTCGGACCGTGGGCGTCCACGGCCCCGTTTCGGCTCGGCCCGGGCCTGTTTACGGGCATCGTTCCACCCCTGGCGGCGGACCTCATCGAGGGCGTCAGTGGCCCAGGCGACGATGTGGAACGGATCGGCCACCCGCACTGCGGCCGGACACCGATCAGTCACGACGGTGTCGATGAAGTCGGCCCCATCGGCGCTGACGTGGGTGATCAGCGCGCACCGCTGCTCACCGAGCAGGTCGAAGAACTCATGCACGGTGGCGCTGGTACGCCCCGGAGCGGCCCACACCAGCCGACGCCGGTCGTGATCGACGACGACCATGAGGTACTTGTGGCCCTTCTTGTAGCTGATCTCGTCGATCCCGATACGCCGCAGCCCATCGAACCGGTCGTGCTGGGCGTCGATGTCCTCCCAGACGCGGTCGATGATCGATCCGACGGTGCGCCAGGCGATGCGCATCAACTCAGTCACTGTGGACTTCGAGGCCTGGGTCGCCAACCACGCGACCTGATCGTCGAAGGCATAGGTGTGGCCCGCGTCATGGCGGGCCCACGGCACCGCGGCGACCACCACCCCATGCTCGCGGCACCGCACCGAGGCGTATCGGCCTCGAGCTCGGCACGAATCGTGCCCAGGTCCAGCGCCCGCCAGCGCCGCCGCCCCGGCCCGCCATCATATTGGGGACTGCGCCGCCGGCACCTCCCGCACCGGCCACGTTGGCGCGCGACGGGCCGCACATGGGCCACCAGCACCTGCGCGTCCTCGTCGAATACGACCCGCTCCAGCACGGTCTTCTCGATTCCGAGCAGATTCCGCCATAAGCTGACATCACGCACGCCGTTCTCCTGACCACAGGTTTCTGTTTCCTCGACAGTTCAGAACCTATGCAGGACAACGGCGTGCGCCTACTCAGACGCGCTCACCCCACCCACACATGTGTCAGGAGAGCCCCTGAAATGCGGCTTTTCCGTGCGGCGCGTCCGTGATCTTCTCGTCGGCGGACGCGGACTGTGGCGGGTGTCATCCCACCGTCGTCGACGGCCCTCATCCGGCACACTGGTGCAGGTGAGCATCGAGGAAGTGACCGTCGAAACCACCTTCGGTCCCCTGCGGGGAGTCGCCGACGACGACGTCCACGTCTGGCGCGGCATCCCCTACGCGCAGGCGCCGGTGGGCGAGCTGCGCTGGCGTCGCGCCCGGGACCCGCAGCCGTGGACGACGGTGCGCGCGGCCACCTCGTTCGGGGACGTCTGCCCGCAACCGGTGATGCCGGTGATCGACCTCGGCGCGGGCGCTTCCCAGGACGAGGACTGCCTGTACCTGAACATCTGGGCCCCGGCCGGAGCCGCCGTCGGCCAGGCACGGCGGCCGGTGCTCGTCTGGCTGCACGGCGGGGCGTACATCTGCGGCTCCGGCAGTCAGCCGCTGTACGACGGCGCGGCGCTGGTGCGGGCCTCGGTGCGCGAGGACCAGCCCGCGCTGGTGGTCACCCTCAACTACCGGATGGGTGCGCTGGGCTTCGCCGAGTGGGGCGAGGAGATCGGCGACAGCAACTGCGGCCTGTCCGACGTGCTGCAGGCGCTCCGGTGGGTGCGCGCGAACATCGAACGCTTCGGCGGCGACCCCGAGCAGGTGACGGTCTTCGGCGAGTCCGCCGGCGGCGGACTGGTGACGACGCTGCTCGCGGTGCCCGCGGCCGAGGGGCTGTTCGCGCGGGCCATCTCGCAGAGTTCCCCGGCCACCAGCGTCTATCACCTCGAGCGCGGGCTTCGGCACACCGACATGCTGCTCACCGAGCTGGGTGCCCCGGCCGACGTCACCCCCGCGCAGCTGCGTGAACTCCCGGTGCAGGCCCTCGTGGACGCCAGCGTCCGGGTGTTCAACGAGGTGCCGGTCCGTTACGCGGGCACCATCGCCTACACGCCGGTGGTCGACGGCGACCTGGTGCCCGAGCATCCGCTGCAGGCGATCCGCGAGGGCCGGGCCCTGGACGTCCCGCTGCTGATCGGCACCAACCGCGACGAGACCTCGCTGTTCAAATGGATGAAGACGCCGCTGATGCCGGTGACCGGGGCGCAGGTGGACGCCATGTTCGAGCTGATCGCGCAGGAGCGGCCGGAACTGGCGATCCCCGCCGACGACGTCGTCGCCGAGGCGTACCCGGGGCGCGTGCGCGACCCGGAGAAGAGCAGTGCCCGGTCGATGGGCGTCTCCCGCGACCTCGCCTTCCGCATGCCCGCGGTCTGGATCGCCGAGGCGCACAGCCATCGCGCCCCCGTCTACCTGTACCGATACGACTGGGCCACACCGCTTTTCCGGGCGCTGGGCATCGGCGCCACCCACGCCACCGAACTGCCGTACGTCTGGGGCAACCCGGCCTCCAGCAAGGCCGACATCAGCTATCGGCTCGGCGGCCGCAAGACCGGCCTCGCCGTGACCACTCGCATGCAGCAGCGCTGGCTGGCCTTCGCGGCCACCGGGAACCCGACCGCGGCGGATTCGACGGCCCGATGGCAGCCGTACGACCCCGCCGACCAGCACTCGCTGCTGATCGGGGCCACCGACACCGCGGTCACCAGCCTGGACCGAAACCTGTTGCGCGCCTGGGGCGATGAAGTGCTGAGCTTCCGGTGAGCGGGCCCGGGGTCCGCCCGTTTCGGGCCGCGCCCCTGCACGACGGCGGGTTCGTCCACGGCGCGGTGGTCGACGTCGGCGCCACCCTGTTCACGGCGGGCGTCTCGCCCCTCGACGACGCCGGTGAGCTCGTCGCGCCCGACGACGCCGAGGCCCAGACGCGGTGCGCCCTGGCGCAGCTGGACGCCGTGCTCGCCGCCGGCGGCGCCGCCGCCGAGACGGTCGCGTCGCTGACCGTGTACGTGGCCAGCGACCGCCGCGAGCTGCTCGGTCGGGTCTGGCAGATCGTCGATCGGTGGTGGCCGGCGACGCCCCCGGCGATCGTGGTGGGGGTGACGGTGTTGCCCTACCCGGGCCAACTGGTGGAGGTGCAAGCCGTTGCGGCCGTTCGTCTCTGACGCCCAGCGTCGCGCGCGCCTGCAGCACCGGCAACTCCTCGCCGGGGACACGGGAGCCTCGCCGGAACAGCTGGCCGACGCCATCGTCGGGCTGCACGCGACCACACCGTCCACCGTGCACCTGTCGGCGTGGGCGCGCGAGGCGAGCATGCGCCCGGAACGCCTCGAGGCCGCGCTGTACGAGGACCGGTCGCTGGTCAAGCACCTGGTGATGCGCCGGACGCTGTTCGTGATGACGCGGCCGTCGGCGCCGTGGGTGCGCGGGTGGCCGCCTCCGAACGCACCAATCTGCTGCGCGACATGCGGCGCAACGACTTTCCCGATCCCGAGGGCTGGATCGATGCGGCCTGCGACGCGGTGGTCGAGGCCCTCACCGACCGGGGCCTGAGCACTCCGGAGCTGCGGGGTGCGCTCGCGGAGTTCGACATGTCGGTGCAGGTCTCGCCCGGCAAGTCGTACGGGGGACCGTCGCCGCTCCTGCCGCGCGTGGTGAACCTGCTGACCGCGCGCGGCGACGTGGTGCGCGGGGTGAGCACCGCGCCCTGGCATCATGCGCGCAACACGTGGACGTCGATGGCCTCGTGGCTCGGCGCCGAACTGGAGCCCCTGGACGCCCACCGCGGGCACGTCGAACTGGTGCGCCGCTGGCTGCATGCCTACGGGCCCGGTACCGAGACCGATCTGGTGTGGTGGCTGGGTTCCACCAAGACCGCGGTCCGCAAGGCGCTGGCCGAGCTCGAGGGACTCGAGGTGGACCTCGAGTCCGGCGACGTGGGGTACCTGCTGCCCGACGATCTGGCCGACCTGGACGAGGTGCCCCCGCGGGCGCTGCTGCTGCCCGCGCTCGATCCCACCACGATGGGTTACAAGCAGCGCGACTTCTACCTCGGGGCGCATGCCGCGGACCTGTTCGACAGCACCGGCAACGGCGGTCAGACGGCCTGGTGGGACGGGCGCATCGTGGGCGGCTGGATGCAGCGGCCGGACGGCCCGGACATCGAGATCCTGCTGCTGGAGGACGTCCCGGCGTCGGCGCAGCGGGCGCTGCGGGCGCGCGCCGACGAACTCGCCGAGTGGCTCGGGGACCAGCGGCCGGTGGCAGGCTTCCCGTCGCCGCTGATGCGGCGACACCGCGACTCACAGTGACCTGACAGGAATCCGGCAGGTATCGGCCAGCGCCGCGGTACAGAATGGGCACATGTCTACCGCTGCTCCCGACCGTCCAGCGAAGGTGCTCGTGGTCGACGACGAGGAGAACATCCGCGAACTGCTGTCGGTCTCGCTCAAGTTCCAGGGCTACGACGTGACCACCGCGGTGGACGGGCCCAACGCGATCGACCTCGCGCGGTCGGTGCGCCCGGACGTGGTGATTCTGGACGTGATGATGCCCGGCATGGACGGCTTCGGCGTGCTCCGGCGGCTGCGGGCCGACGGGATCGACGCCCCCGCCCTGTTCCTGTCCGCGCGAGACTCGGTGCAGGATAAGGTGACCGGCCTGACCATCGGCGGCGACGACTATGTGACCAAGCCGTTCAGTCTGGAAGAAGTGATCGCACGGCTGCAGGTGCTGTTGCGGCGCAGCGGTTTCGGCGACGGCGAGGCGGAGCCCTCGCGCGTCCGGTTCGCCGACCTGGAGCTCGACGACCAGACCCACGAGGTGTTCAAAGCCGGTGTGCCGGTGTCGCTGTCGCCCACCGAGTTCACGCTGTTGCGCTACTTCATGGTGAACGCCGGGACGGTGCTGTCCAAGCCGAAGATCCTCGAACACGTGTGGAAGTACGACTTCGGCGGCGACGTGAACGTGGTGGAGTCGTACGTCTCATACCTGCGGCGCAAGATCGACACCGGCGACAAGCCGTTGATCCACACGCTGCGCGGCGTCGGCTACGTGATGCGCGAGCCGCGGGGCTGACATGCGACTTCGGCCCAGACGCGGTGTGCCGCTTCGGATCTCGCTGGTCCTGTCGACCCTGGCCCTGGTGATCCTGGGCCTGCTGGCCTCGGGCGTCGCGGTCACCTCGGCGATGCACGACGACCTGCTCAACCGCATCGACACCGGCCTCACCGAGGCCACCGACACCTGGGCGCGGCCCGGGCGCGGGGGCTTCGAGGGCGGACCCCACGGCGGTCCGGGGCCCCGGCGCCCGCCGTCGAACTACTACGTCCAGGTGTCCGACGCCCCGTACGGCACCTCGATCACCAGCGATTACGGGTGGTCGCCGGAGCTGTCCGGGCTGCCCGCCGGCGACGTGGGACCCACCACCGTCGATTCGACGGGCAAGGGGCCGCAGTGGCGGGTGATCCAGCGGACGTCTGGCACCGCCACGGTGGTGGTGGCCACGCCGCTGCGCGACCTCGACCGCACCCTCAGCCGCCTGGTGTGGCTGCAGCTGGGGATCGGTGCCGTGGTGGTCGCGGTGGTCGGCGCGGCCGGGTATCTGCTGGTCCGGTCGGCGCTGCGGCCGCTGCGCCGGGTGGAGGAGACGGCGCACGCGATCGCCGCCGGCGACCTGCACCAGCGCATTCCCGAGATGGCGCCCGGCACCGAGGTGGACAGCCTGGCGACCTCGCTGAACACCATGCTCGGCCAGATCCAGCAGGCCTTCGACGCCACCGAGGCCTCCGAGCAGCAGGCGCGGGCCTCGGAGGAACGCATGCGCCGCTTCGTCGCCGACGCCTCGCACGAGCTGCGGACGCCGCTCACCTCGATCAAGGGCTTCGCCGACCTCATCCGCAACGGGATGACCCCGGACCCGGCCGACGGCATCGCCCGACTGTCCGCCGAGGCCGACCGGATGAGCCTGCTGGTGGAAGACCTGCTGATGCTGGCGCACCTGGATGCGCAGCGGCCGCTGGCGATGGCCCCGGTGGAGTTGCCGGTGCTCATCGACGACGCGGTGGCCGCCGCCCGGGTGGCCGCGGACGGCCGCGAGATCGTCGTGGAACACCAGAGCGCGGACAGCGGGCCGGTGGTGGAGGCCGACGCGGCGCGGCTCACCCAGGTGGTGCGCAACCTGATCGGCAATGCGGTGGCGCACGCACCGTCGCAGACCCCGATCCGCGTGGTGGTGACCACCGTCGGTGACCAGGCGCGGGTGGAGGTGATCGACGCCGGTCCGGGCCTGTCCGAACAGGACGCCGAGCACGTCTTCGACCGCTTCTACCGCGGGGACGCCTCCCGGCACCGGGCGGGCGGTGCGGGCGGCAGCGGACTGGGTCTGTCGATCGTCGCGGCCCTGATCGCCGCGCACCACGGCACGGTGGGAGTGACGTCCGTCGCGGGGGAGGGCGCGCGGTTCTGGTTCATGCTGCCGCGCCTGGACGCCCCGGACTAAGGTTGAGGCATGGCATCGATTTTCACGCAGATCATCAATGGGGAACTGCCCGGCCGGTTCATCTGGAAGGACGGCCAGACGGTCGGTTTCCTGACCATCAACCCGGTGACGCCCGGCCACGTGCTGGTGGTGCCGCGCAAGGAGATCGATCACTGGGAGCAGATCGACACCCCCACCTTCACGCACCTCACCAGCGTCTCGCAGATGGTCGGCCGCGCCATTCAGAAGGCCTACGACGCGCCGCGGATGGGTCTGCTGATCGCCGGTCTGGAAGTGCCGCACCTGCACATCCACGTGTTCCCGGCCTGGTCGGAGGAACTCTTCGACCTGCGGGCCGCCGAGCAGAACCCGGACCCGGCCGTCCTCGACGAGTCGGCCCGCCGCATCCGCGCCTCGCTGCGCGCCATGGGCTACCAGGAGAACGTGCCCGACGAGCCGACCGCCTAGTTTCGCCTCAGCGGTGGTGTGCGGGGCCGCGGCCCCGGCTCACCACCGCTGTCGTGCGTCGTCGCCCGATCCCATCAGGCGCGACTGCGCGACGACCCCGGCCAGCGCGAGTGCCGCGTAGATCAGCCACCACCACCAGTGCGCGCCGATGGTCGCGGTCACGGTGCCGCGGCTCACCTCGGCGGTGGTCAGACTGTTGGTGAGGAACATCAGCCCGGCGACGAAGACGGTCGCGCCGCCGAGTGCGCTGAGCACGACGAGCACCACCGCCGGTAGGTCGACGGCCAGCGCCAGCCAGGCCAGCAGCACACCGGCGACGACGCCGATCAGGATGATCAGCCAGTTCCAGTCGATGCCCAAGGCCACCATGACGGCGGTGCCGAGGGTGAAGCCGATCGAGGCCATCGCCAGGGTGATCGCCACCGCGTAGTACAGGTACGCGAGCAACGCGAACAGCAGCGCGACGACGATGCCGACGATCCAGCCGACCGCGGTGCCGAGGTACCCGTCGTTGCTCACCGCCGACACCAGGCCGGCGCCCACGTTGAACCCGACGAACGCGCCCCACGCCGCGATGACCACGCGCATGGCCACGATCCCGTAGAAGCAGAACAGTGCTCCGGCCACGAGCGCCAGAATTCCGATGAGGATGGTCGACATCGTTTGATCGTACGAGTACGCGGGGCCTGCGCGGACGGAGTTGCCCGCAGGGGACTCGGTTACACGGTCTGGTGCACCAGCAGCGGGAGCACCGGACCCGAGCCGGCCTCGCGCAGGGCGGCGACGGCCAGGGTGATCGGCCACGTCGACGACGTCTCGTCGATCACCAGCAGCACGCTCGCGCCGTCGAGCTGCGGCGGCGCACCCAGCCGGTCGCGCCAGTGGGCCGCGTCGGCGGCGCCGTTGGCATCGCGGCCCGGTCCGGGCCCGGGCGTCACCGGGAAGTCGGCGCTGTCCGCGCGCTTTCCGATGTCGCGGAGACGACGCGCCAGGTCGGTGGCCAGCCCGGTCCCCAGGTCGAGCGCGCAGATGAGTTCGGGCCTGACCCCGGCGCGACCCCACTCGGCCAGCACCGCGACGGCGGCGCGGGTCAGTTCGGTCCGTGCGGTCTCGGCCGCCTCGCCCGACTGGCGGGCGGCGGCGAGGGTGTCGGTCCACTGCGGCGCGTCCGCGAAGGCCAGCACCCGGCCGGCCTCGGCCATCTGCCCGGCCGGGATCCGGCCGCGGCTGCCGAACACCCCGCCCGGCCACATCTTGCGCGGCTCCAGCAGCTGCGCCTGACCGCGCAGCGCGGCGGAGATGATGCCGAGCGTCTCGGTGGGCACCTGCGCGGACAGGCCCGGCGTGAGATGGCCGAGGCACACGCTGCAGCGGCCGCAGTCCTGCGCCAGCGGATCGTCGAGCGCCTGCGTGAGCAGCTTCATCAGGCAGTCGCGCCCGCCGATGTAGGCGCGCATGATCTCGGCCTCGCGGCGGCGCACGGCGAGGACGCCGGCGTAGTGCTCGGCGTCGTACGTCCACGGGGCGCCGGTGAGCACCCAGCCGTCGGGGGTGCGTTCGGTGGCGCCGTCCACTGCCAGCTGTTTGCACGCCAGCTCCACGCGGGTGCGGCGCATGCCGGTGCGCGCCTCCAGCTGCGGGACGCTGGCCGGGCCGTCGGATTCGGCGAGGGCGGCCAGCAGTCGGTCCATCCGCTGCGGGTCGGGGATGGTGGCGGTGGCGAAGTAGTCCCACACCGCCTCGTCCATGCGCGAGGCCAGCAGTACCACCACCGCCTCGTCGAGCGCGCGCCCGGCACGACCGACCTGCTGGTAGTACGACACCGGGGACGGCGGCGCGCCCACGTGCACCACGAAACCGAGGTCGGGCTTGTCGAAGCCCATGCCGAGCGCGGAGGTGGCCACCAGCGCCTTGACGCGGTTGCCCAGCAGGTCGTCCTCGAGCCCGTGGCGCTGGTCGGCGGGCAGCTGGCCGGTGTAGGCGGCCACCGGGTAGTCGTCGCCGTGCCGGGCCTTGATGGCGGTGACCAGTCGGTCGGCGTCGGCCACGGTGAGCACGTAGACGATGCCGGAACCGGGCAGCGTGGCGATCTGATCGGCCACCCAGCCGTACCGCTCGATCGGCGACAGGCCGTCGATCACGTTGAGGTGCAGGGACTTTCGCGCCAGCGGCCCGCGCAGCACCAGGGTGGCCGCGCCCAGCTGCGCGGCGACGTCGGCGGTGACGCGCTCGTTGGCGGTGGCGGTGGTGGCCAGCACCGAGGTCTGCGGGTTGAGCTGCTGCAGGACGTCGGCCACCCGCCGGTAGTCGGGCCGGAAGTCGTGACCCCAGTCGGAGATGGCGTGCGCTTCGTCGATCACCACCAGACCCAGGCGGCCGGCCAGGGCGTCCAGGACGCGGCGGCCGAAACCGGGATTGGCGAGCCGCTCGGGGGACACCAGCAGCACGTCCAAGGCGCCGGACGTGAGGTCGTCCTCGATCGCCGACCACTCGTCGACGTTCGACGAGTTCAGCGTCGCCGCGCGCAGACCGCCGCGGGTGGCGGCGGACACCTGGTCGCGCATCAGCGACAGCAGCGGCGACACGATCAGCGTGGGCCCGCCGCCGTTGGCGCGGATCACCGCGGTCGCGGCCCAGTACACGGCCGACTTGCCCCACCCGGTGGCCTGCACCACCAGGGCTCGGGAGCCGGGCGTGGCCAGCGTGGCGACGGCGGTCTCCTGATCCGGTCGCAGGCGGGCGTCGGGGCCGGCCAGCGCGGTGATCACCGCGTCGGCGGTGGGACGGTCCCGGCTGGACAAGCTGCGCGTCTGCATGTCGTCGAGATTATCCGCAGGGTACGACGAACACCGGTCTACGCTTTTCCGAGTGAGCATTCCGACGAGTCTGCGGCGGATGAGCGGCCGCGATCCGATGCAGGAGCAGCGCGCCGCGAGCGGACTCGAGGTGTTCTACGACCTCGTCTTCGTGGTCGCCTTCTCCATCGCCGGTGTCCAGCTGGCCGAGTACCTGGCGGACGGGCACTTCCGGTCCGCGATCCTCGGCTACGGCATCGCCACGTTCGCGGCGGTCTGGGCGTGGATCAACTTCGCGTGGTTCTCGTCGGCCTTCGACACCGACGACTGGCTGTACCGCCTGCTCACGCTGGTGCAGATGATCGGGGTGGCGATCATCGCGATCGGCATGCCGCCGGTCTTCGCGTCCATCGACGCCGACGCGCACGTCGACCTCGTGGTGGTGATCGTCGGCTACCTGGTGATGCGCGCGGCGATGATCGCGCAGTGGCTGCGGGCGGCCGCGCAGGCGCCGGACTATCGGGCCACCTGCCTCACCTACGCGGGCATGACCGCGCTCGCGCAGCTCGGATGGATCGTGGTGGCGGCGGTGCCGTTGACGCTCGGTCCCACCCTGATCGGCATCGCGATCTGCATGGCCGTGGAACTGCTGGGCCCGGGTCTGGCGGAGACCCGATTCACCCCGACGCCGTGGCATGCCGGGCACATCGTCGAACGCTATTCGACGCTGGTGGTGATCACCCTCGGCGAGGGCGTGGTAGGCACCGTCGCGGTGCTGCAGGCGCTGATCGGCCGCACCGGCTGGAGCCTGCAGACGGCGGTCCTCGGGCTCACCGCGATGGGCGTGACGTTCGCGATGTGGTGGCTGTACTTCCGGCTCGACGTGGGGCGGCCGCTGGAGCGCAACAAGCACCGCTCGTTCGTGTTCGGCTACGGCAGCATGGTGATCGTGGTGGCGTGCGCGGCGGTGGGCTCGGGCATTCACCTGATCGCGCTCTGGTTCGAGGGCGAGACCGCCATCTCTGATCTCGCCGTGTACGGCTCGGTCGCGATCCCGCTGGCGCTGTTCTGTTTCGGGACCGTCGCCATGTACTACTTCCTGGCCGGGCTCGACCACCGGCTGGTTCCGCTGCTGCTGGCCGCGGCCGTGCCGCTGCTCGTCGGCGCGGTGATCGCTGCGGTCGGCGGCGGGCTGCTCGTGGCGACGGTGGTCGGCTGCCTGGCGCCGGTGCTGGCCGTGCTGGTGGTGGAGTTCGGTTCCCGGCTCCGGTACCGAACGCACTAGGCTGAACGACGTGCGAGTACTCGTGATCGGCTCGGGCGGCCGCGAACATGCCCTGCTTCTTGGACTTCAGCGTGACCCGTCGGTCACCGAGCTGCACGCGGCGCCCGGCAATGCCGGTATCGCGTCGGTGGCCACCGTGCACGCGGTCGACGTCGCCTCGGCCGACGCCGTGGTCGCGCTGGCGCAGAAGATCGCCGCCGACCTCGTGGTGATCGGCCCCGAGGTGCCGCTGGTGCTCGGCGTGGCCGACGCGCTGCGCGCCGCCGGGATCGCGACCTTCGGCCCGAGTGCCGCCGCCGCACAGATCGAGGGTTCCAAGGCGTTCGCCAAGGACGTCATGGCCGCCGCCGGGGTGCGCACCGCGCGCGCCGAGATCGTCGACAATCCCGCCGACCTCGACGCCGCCCTGGACCGCTTCGGTCCCACCTGGGTGGTCAAGGACGACGGCCTGGCCGCGGGCAAGGGCGTCGTGGTGACCCCGGACCGCGCCGCCGCTCGCGCCCACGCCGCCGACTGCCTGGAGCACGGCCATCCGGTGCTGCTGGAGAGCTTCCTGTCCGGACCCGAGGTCTCGCTGTTCTGTCTGGTCGACGGCGACACCGTGGTGCCGCTGCTGCCCGCGCAGGACCACAAGCGCGTCGGGGACGGCGACCAGGGCCCCAACACCGGCGGCATGGGCGCGTACACGCCGCTGCCGTGGCTGCCGCAGGCGATGGTCGACCGGATCGTCGACGAGGTGTGCAAGCCCGTCGCCGCCGAGCTCACCAAGCGCGGCACCCCGTTCAACGGGCTGCTGTACGCCGGGCTGGCCGTCGACGACGAGGGCCCGGCCGTGGTGGAGTTCAACTGCCGCTTCGGCGACCCGGAGACCCAGGCCGTGCTCGACCTGCTCGAGTCCCCGCTGGGCGAGGCGCTGAACGCGACCGCCACCGGCACGCTCGCCGAGCTGGCGCCGCTGCAGTGGCATCCTGGTGCCGCCGTCGTGGTGGTACTGGCCGCCGAGAACTACCCGAGCACCCCGCGCACCGGCGACGTGATCGTCGGGTCCGACGGCGAGGGTGTGCTCCACGCGGGCACCAAGCTCGACGCGGACGACCGCGTGGTCTCCGCCGGCGGCCGCGTGCTGTCGGTGGTGGGCCGCGGCGCTGACCTCGCCGCCGCCCGCGCCCAGGCCTACGAGCGCCTCGCCGCCGTCAAGCTCCCCGGCGCCCACTTCCGCACCGACATCGGCCTCGCCGCCGAGCAGGGCCGCATTTCTCTGTAGACCCCGCCGCGCACACCCCCTCTCCGGCGTGTCGCGACCCTGTTGCCGCCTCGCGCTCGGAGCCCGGGGAGCGAGGCGCGATTAGCGTCGCGACGTGCGGGTTCGGCGGCGGAGGGTGCGCGCACACCGCCCCTCTGGCGTGTCGCGACCCTGTTGCCGCCTCGCGCTCGGAGCCCGGGGAGCGAGGCGCGATTAGGGTCGCGACTCGCGGGCTAGGCGGGGTGGGGGCGACGGTGGCAGCGTCGACGACGGGCGAGCTCAGCAGAGGCCGAGGTGGAAGAGGGCGCGTTCGATCGGGTCGACGGCCCGGCCGCGCTCCATCAGGTCCCAGTACGTCCGGACGACGAAGACGCCGAGTGAGCGCAGTGCGTCCTCGCGCTTCTTCTCGCGCCAGTACGCGTCGGCCGGGGTCTCGCCGTCGGCGAGGTACCGCTGGTACTTGCCGCGGCCGTCGAACTCCCAGACGAGTTTGCGCTCCCAGTCGCCGTCGACGCGGTGGGTCTCGCCGCCGACGTGGTACTCCACCTGGAGTTCCGGGGCCGGCAGCCCGCGCTGGATCATCTGCGCACGACCCCACGATTCGCCGACCGACTCCGCCCGCCGGTCGGCCCACGGCAGCGCCGCCTTCGCGACGCGGGTGCCGCGGCGGCGTCGTCGATCCAGTTGCGCCGCCAGCTCGTCCCGGTCGACCCCGGCCCGCAGCGCGGCGTCGAACACGGTCATGGCCTGGGAGAAGGCGAGCGGATCGTGCGCCGGTGCGAGTTGGGCGACGTCGGCCGCGGTGCGCGCCAGGCTGGTGATCCAGACGCCGTTGACTTTCACCACATCTCCGGCGGGCAGATCGCTGGCGTGCAGGAGGGAGTTCTTGCGTGCTCGTCCGCCGCCGATCTCACCGTTGGTGAGGTGCACCATCTCCAGCTCCGGTTTCAGAAGCGGCAGCCCGTGCACGATCGCCGCCGACGTGTGGCTCAGGGCCGTGTTGCCGCCGTGGTCCCGGCCCGTCGCGATCGCGAGGCTCTTCAGCCGGAACGCCTCGATCTTCGCCTCGGCCACCGCGGTGCGGTCTTCGGGGTCGACGTCGATCCGCGCGCGATAGACGCCGCTGGTGAGGCGGATCAGCTGCTTGGTCTTGACCGAGTGCGCGAGGTCGTGGTCGGAGAATCCCGCCTCGACGGTGAGGTCGCGTCTGATCAGGCCGTGGCGGTCGACGGGATAGTTGAGCCGAGTCGGTGTCATAGCAGGCAGCAGACACCCGCTCGACGACCCTCACCTCGGCCCTGTCCACAGGCCCGCACGGTGCTATCGGGGTTGTCCACAGCTCCGTCGCCCACCCCGCCGCCCCGCCTCCCCGCAGGTCAGAGGGGGTCGACGACGCCGCAGCGAGACCTACGCCGAAGGGCTGGATAGGGCGAGGTTGCGGCCGAGGAATTCCACCTGCTCGGGCATCACCGAACGCCAGAAGCGCGTGGTGTGGCCGCCGGGGGAGGTGCCGAAGGCGGCGGGCGGACGGAGTTCGGCGGCCCACTGCCGGGTGTAGGTGTAGAACTGGTCGGCCGCGCCGATCGAGATCATCACCGGGATCCGGGAGAACGCCTGCTGCTGGCCGAACAGCGAGTTGGCCAGGTAGTCCTCGTACGAGTCGAAGGCGCGCGGCGGGTAGGCGGTCGGGTCGGCCCACATCGCGGGGGAGCTGACGGCGATCGCGGCCACGCGCGGGGCGCCGATCATGGCGCCCATCCGCAGCGCGCCGTAGCCGCCCATGGACCAGCCGTAGAGGCCGAAGCGGTCGGTGCGGAGGTCGAGCTCCTGGTTCTCGCCCAGCATGGGCAGGAATTCGTCGAGCATCATGGCGCCGCCGTCGGCGCCGTCGTTGCGACGATGGAAGTAGTTGCGGCCCACGTCGGCGGCGGCCAGCGCGAACGGCGGGCCACCGGCGTCGACGTACCGCTGCAGCACGCCCTGCATGTCCATGAACGAGCTGAAGATGGTGCTCTCGTCCGTGTTCAACGCGTGCGCCACGAGCACCACGGGCAGGGTGCCGGTCACGCCGCTGGGACGGGCGACGGCCCACTTGGTCTCGCGGCCGGCCATCTTGGCCGACTTGAACGAGCCGGTGATCACGGCGGGTCCGCCGGGGGCGTTCGGGGCTTGAGTCTGGGTGGGCAGTTCGTCATCGCCGCCGCGGCCGTCGAGGCCCTCGGGGTCGGTGGCGGTGTGCGCGATGCCGCACGCGGACAAACCGGCCAGAGACGCCACACCGGCGGCGCTTACCAAGAAGCGCCGCCGGGTGGGTCCGGTGAACAGATCGGTCACAGGGCGTCGATCACAGCCTGCAGCTTCACTGCCACTTCGTCGGCAACCTCGATCAGACCGGGGTTGTCGGGGACCACGTTCACCATGAGCTGAGGGTTCATGGCTTCGACGTGGATGAGGTCGACGTCGTCGGGGTCACGACGAACGACGACGTTGCACGGAAGCAACAGGCCGATCTGCTTCTCCGCGCTCACGGCGCGGTAGGCGGACGGCGGGTTGCAGGCGCCGAGGATGAGGTAGTCCTCCATGTCGACGTCGATCTTGGTCTTGAGCGTGGCCGACATGTCGATCTCGGTGAGCACGCCGAAACCCTGCTCGGACAGTGCCGCGCGGACGCGGTCGGCCACCTCGGGCACAGTGCCCGTGGTGCTGGTCGCGAGGGCGAGTTCCATGTCTACTCCTTCGTCGTCGGTGTCGGTGCGGGTCAAGCCAGGGCCAGGAACAGCTTCTCGAGCTGCGCCACGTCCAGGTTCTCGCCGCTGGGTCGGTCGGCGTCGTCGAGCATGCACTCGCGAAGTCCGGTCGCCACGATCTTAAAACCTGCGCGGTCCAAAGCTCGGGATACCGCCGCGAGTTGAGTCACGACGTCCTTGCAGTCCCGGCCGTCCTCAATCATGCCGATTACTCCGGCCAGCTGTCCATGCGCGCGGCGGAGCCGGTTCACGATGCTGGTGACTTCTTCTTCGTCGCCGATCATGGTCGCGTCCTTTCTTCGGTCTGCGACTGGTCAACAGTCGATGTGTCCATTCTATGCCCCTTGGGGTATCAGTGCTTGAAGCTGATCGTCGGCAGGATCCGGTCCAGCCACTTGGGGCACCACCAGGCGCCGTGGTGGGACACCCGCAGGATCGCGGGCAGCAGGATCAGGCGGATCAGCAGGGCGTCGAGCAGCACCGCGACGCCGAGGATGATGCCCATCTCCTTGGGCGGCAGCGGGTCGGCCAGCGCGAAGGAGAAGAACACCGCCACCATCACCGCGGCTGCGGCGAAGATGATGCGACCGGACTGGCCCATCGCGTCCTGCTGCGCCTGGCGCGGATCACCGTGATGCTCGTAGTGCTCCTTGGCGGTGGCCAGCAGGAAGACCGTGTAGTCCATCGCGATCGCGAAGATCATCGCGAAGAAGAACACCGGACCCCAGCCGTTCAGGAAGCCCTGCGGGTCGAAGCCGAGCAGGTCGGCGCCGATGCCGTCACCGAAGATCAGCTTGGCGACGCCGAACGCGGCCGCCGTCGACAGCAGACTCACCACGGTGCCCAGCAGTGCGATCACCGGCGCGCGCAGCGCGACCAGCAGCAGCAGGAAGCCCAACGCCAGGATGGTGCCCGCCACCCGCGGGAACCAGGTGTTCAACGTGTCCTGCAGGTCCAGGTTCTCCACCGCGGGGCCGCCGACGAGGGCGCCGGCCGGCAGCTCTGCACGCAGGGTCGCGACGGTGCCGCCCATCGACTCGTCGGACGGGTCGACCTTCGGCATGGCCTGGATCATCACCAGGCCTGATCCGTCGCCGGCCGGCTGGGCCGGCATGACGGCGGCGATGTCGCCGTTGGCGGCGACCGCGGTCGCGGTGGCGGCGGCGTCGGCTTCCGGCGCGATGATGGTCAGCATGCCGGGCGCACCCGGACCCATCTGCGCGGCGACCACTTCGTAGCCCTGGCGGACGGGAGCGTCCTCGGGGACCACGGCGATCGACGGCATGGCCACCTTGATCCCGAAGACGGGCAGGGCCAGGGCGATGAGGATGCCGACGGCGACGATGGCCGGAGCCCACGGACGACGGTCCAGGAACTTGCCCCACTTGGTGAACAGCGGCGAGTGGCCGTGGTGATGGTGCGCCTTCTTGGTCCACGGCAGCGAGCCCGCGTTGACCTTGCCGCCCAGCGCTGCCAGCACCGCCGGCAGCAGGGTGAGGCTGGCGGCGAGGACGAAGGCGACGGCCAGCATGATGCCGACGGCCATGGTGCGCACCGCGGGGGCGGGGACCATCAGCACCGCCGACAGGCTGACCAGGACGGTCAGGCCGGACAGCAGGATCGCCTTACCGGCGGTGTCCATCGTTTCCGCGGTGGCGCGCAGCGCGGCCGCCTTGTCACCGTGCTTCTGCTGCGCCTGGGCGAAGGCGGTGCGGAAGCGGGCGACCATGAACAGGGCGTAGTCGATACCCAGGGCCAGGGCGAACATCATGGCGAAGTTCATCGCCCACACCGAGATCGGCGTGACGGCGTTGAGCAGCACCAGGGCGCCCGCGGAGGCCACCAGGCCGGCCAGGGTCAGCAGCAGCGGCAGACCGGCGGCGACCACCGAGCCGAACGCGACCACCATGATCGCCAGCGTCAGCGGCCAGGAGATCATCTCGGCCTTGATCATGGCGTCGTGGTTGGCCTTGTTGAAGTCGCTCCACAGCGCGGACGCGCCGGTGGGGTAGACCTCGACGTCGTCGGTGGCCAGGGCCGTGATCTCGGCCTTGTGGTCGTCGACGGCCTTGACCATGTCGTCGGTGCTCGCGTTGGCGCCGATGATGGCGATCGCGGTGCGCCCGTCCGGACTGACGGTCATGCCCGGCTGCGGATCGATCACCGTGGCGAAGCGGTCGTCGCCGTCGGCGATGGCGCGCAGCTCGGTGAGGATCTCGTTCTGGGCGGCCGGGTCGAGCGGACCGTCGGGCGAGTTCAGGACCACCTGCACCGCGGCCGACGAGTTGCCGCCGAAGTGCTCCTGGGCCAGTTCGCGGACCTGCACCGACTCCGAGCCGTTGGCCTGCCAGCCGGCGCCGGCCAGCGAGGAGAACACCGACGGTGCGGCGGCGCCGAGGCCGATCACGAGGACGGCCCAGATGGCGAACACCCAGCGGCGGTGGGTGCCGGCCCACGTGCCGAGCCGGGCCATCGGGCCGGGTGTGAAGACTTCCGCCTCGCCGGGCGGCGAGGTGTCTGATGGATCGGTGGTGACGTCGGTACTCATGACGGCCTCTCGGTGTGATACCCCTAGGGGTATGAACAGGTGACGGCGAATATACCCATGGGGGTATCGGATTGGCAAGGGCCAGTCGCCTCCGAGGTCGCGGATTCACCCCGCGGGCGACCTGGGCCGTAGAATGCTCGACGTGGGAAAACCTGCCATCAGCAATGTCCTGGCCAGCCGCTACGCCTCTGCAGATCTCGGTGAGATCTGGTCGCCGCGGAACAAGATCATCCTGGAGCGCCGCCTCTGGATCGCGGTGCTGCAGGCGCAGCGCGAGCTGGGGATCGACGTCCCCGCCGACGCCATCGCCGACTACGAGCGCGTCGTCGATCAGGTGGATCTGGATTCCATCGCCGAGCGCGAGCGGGTCACCCGCCACGACGTGAAGGCGCGCATCGAGGAGTTCAACGCCCTCGCCGGTCACGAACAGATCCACAAGGGCATGACCAGCCGCGACCTCACCGAGAACGTGGAGCAGCTGCAGATCCTCAGCTCGCTGACCTACGTGCGCCGGCACAGCCTCACGCTGCTCGCGCGCCTCACCGAGGGCGCCGCGCTGTACGTGACCACCGTGATGGCCGGGCGCAGCCACAACGTCGCCGCGCAGGCCACCACGCTCGGCAAGCGCTTCGCGTCGGCCGCCGACGAACTGATGATCGGCATCACCCGGCTCGACGAGCTGATCGCGCGCTACCCGCTGCGCGGCATCAAGGGCCCGATGGGCACCAGCCAGGACATGCTCGATCTGCTCGACGGCGACGAGGAGAAGCTCGACGCCCTCGAAGCCAAGGTCGCCACCCACCTGGGCTTCGCCAACGCGCTGACCTCCGTCGGCCAGGTGTACCCGCGCTCGCTCGACTACGACGTCGTGTCCGCGCTGGTACAGGTGGCGGCGGCGCCGTCGTCGTTGGCCACCACCATCCGGCTGATGGCCGGCCACGAACTGGTCACCGAGGGCTTCCAGCCCGGCCAGGTGGGCAGCTCGGCCATGCCGCACAAGATGAACACTCGCAGCTGTGAGCGCGTCAACGGCCTCGCGGTGATCCTGCGCGGCTACGCGTCGATGACCGGCGAGCTGGCCGGTGCGCAGTGGAACGAGGGCGACGTCTTCTGCTCGGTGGTGCGCCGCGTCGCGCTGCCGGACGCGTTCTTCGCGATCGACGGCCTGCTGGAGACCTTCCTGACCGTGCTCGACGAGTTCGGCGCCTACCCCGCGGTGATCGCCAACGAGCTGGACCGCTACCTGCCGTTCCTGGCCACCACCAAGGTGCTGATGGCCGCGGTGCGCGCCGGTGTGGGTCGTGAGACCGCACACGAGGCGATCAAGGAGAACGCCGTCGCCGTGGCCCTGGCCATGCGCGAGGAGGGCCGCGAGCCGGACCTGCTCGACCGTCTCGCCGCCGACGAGCGTCTGCCGCTGGACCGGGCTCAGCTCGACGAGCTGATCGACGACAAGTCGGCCTTCGTCGGCGCGTCCACCCAGCAGATCGCCAACGTGATCCGGGCGGCCACCGCGCTGCTCGATACCGACCCCGAGGCGGCCCGGTACCGTCCGGCGCCGATCCTGTAGTTCCACTCACCTGCATCAGTAAGAAGGAGACCGCGCGATGCGTCCCGCCCTGTCCGACTATCGGCACGTCGCCTCCGGCAAGGTCCGCGACATCTACGAGATCGACGAGCAGACTCTGCTGCTGGTCACCTCGGACCGGATCTCGGCGTACGACTTCATCCTGGACACGCCGATCCCGGACAAGGGACGCATCCTCACCGCGGCCAGCTTCTTCTGGTTCGACCAGCTGACCGTGCCGAACCACCTGGCCGGCGGTCCCACCGACGAGCGGATCCCCGCCGAGTTGGTGGGCCGATCGATGGTGGTGGCCAAGCTGCCGATGGTCCCGGTGGAGTGCGTGGCCCGCGGCTACCTGACCGGTTCGGGCCTGGTTGACTACCGGGCCACCGGCGCGGTGTGCGGCGTGCAGCTGGCCCCCGGCCTCACCGAGGCCGATCGTCTGCCGCAGCCCATCTTCACCCCGGCCACCAAGGCCGACATCGGTGATCACGACGAGAACGTGAGCTTCGAGCAGGTGGCCGCGCAGGTGGGCGACGACCTGGCGCGCACCCTGCGCGACCTGACGCTCGACATCTATTCGCGCGCTTCGGATCTGGCGCGCGAACGCGGAATCATCCTGGCCGACACCAAGTTCGAGTTCGGCCAGGCGGCCGACGGTTCGCTGGTGCTGGCCGACGAGGTCCTCACCCCGGACTCCTCCCGCTACTGGGAGGCGTCCACCTGGGAGCCGGGCACGGTGCAGCCGAGCTTCGACAAGCAGATCGTCCGCAACTGGCTCACCTCGGACGCGGCGAACTGGGATCGCCACGGCGACGTGCCGCCCCCGCCGCTGCCGGACGATGTCGTCGAACGCACCCGTGCGCGGTACATCGAAGCGTACGAACGGATTTCGCAGCTCTCCTTCGACGATTGGCCGGACGCCGAGAATGCCTGATCCCGCTGTGCCGAACACCCCCGCCGTGCCCGACTCTGTTGCGCCCCCGAGCGTGCCGCCCACCATCAAGAAGGTGCCGTCCTCGCGCGAGCACCACGGCGACGTCTTCGTCGACGAGTACGAGTGGCTGCGCGATCGCGAGAACCCCGAGGTGATCGCCTACCTCGAGGCGCAGAACGAGTACACCAAGGCGCAGACCGCGCCGCTGGCGCAGCTGCGCACCGACATCTACGAAGAGATCCGGTCGCGCACGCAGGAGACCGACATGTCGGTGCCGGTGCGGTCCGGGCAGTACTGGTACTACCTGCGCACCGAAGAGGGCAAGGCGTACGAGATCCGTTGCCGCTGCCCGATTTCCGGGCCGGACGACTGGACGCCGCCGGTGGTGGCGCCCGACGTCCCGGTGCCCGGCGAGCAGGTGCTGCTCGACAGCAACGTGGAGTCCGAGGGCCACGAGTTCTTCGCGCTCGGCGGGTACTCCGTCTCGCACGACGGCCGCTGGTTGGCCTTCTCCACCGACACCGTCGGCGACGAGCGGTACACGCTGCGGATCAAGGACCTGGAGACCGGGGAGCTGCTCGACGATGTCGTCGAAGACACCGCGGGCGGGGCCACGTGGTCCAGGGACGCGCGGTTCCTCTTCTATCTGACGGTCGACGACGCCTGGCGTCCGGACACGCTGTGGCGGCACGAAGTGGGCGGCAGCGGCGACGACGTCCGCGTCTTCCACGAGCCGGACGAGCGGTTCTGGGTCGGCTTCGGCGCCACCCAGAGCGAGGACTTCCTGGTGATCGGGGCGGGGTCCAAGGACACCTCCGAGGTCTTCGTGCTGTCCATGGACGATCCGACCGGCGAGTTCGTCTCGCTGGCCGGACGTACTGCGGGCGTGGAGTATTCGGCCGAGCATGCGAAGTTCGGCGGCGAGGACTACTTCGTCATCGTGCATAACGCGCCGAGCGCCGAGGGGCAGAGCCAGGCCAACTTCGCGGTCGACGTGATGCCGGTGAACGATCCGGCCGCGCGTCGTCCGATGATCGGGCACCGCGCCACGCACCGCATCGAGGACGTGGAGTGCTTCGCCGATTACCTGGTGCTGTCGTACCGGGAGGCGGCGCTGCCGAAGCTGGCGATCGCCGACCTGCGCGGCCGGGACACCCTGCCCGGCGCGGATGACTTTGTGCCCGTGACCTTTTCGCAGGAACTGTGCTCGGTGGGGCTGGGCGGCAACCCGGAGTGGAACACCCCGCGGCTGCGCATCGGGTACGCCAGCTACGTGGAGCCGACCGAGGTGATCGACCTCGACGTCGCCACCGGCGAGCGCACGCTGCTCAAGCGCGCCACGGTGCTGGGGGAGTACGACCCCGCCGACTACGTGGCCACCCGCGAATGGGCGACGGCCGTCGACGGCACCCAGGTGCCGATCTCGATCGTGCGGCGTCGTGATGTGACCGGCCCGATGCCGTTGCTGCTCAACGGATACGGCGCCTACGAGATCAGTTCGGACCCGGGCTTCTCGGTGTCGTCGCTGAGCCTGCTGGATCGCGGGATGGCGCTGGCCACCGCGCACATCCGCGGCGGCGGCGAGATGGGACGGTACTGGTACGAGCAGGGGCGTCTGCTGTCGAAGAAGAACACCTTCACCGACTTCGTCGCCGTGGCCCAGCATCTGGTGGACACGGGCTGGACCACGCCGGGGCAGATGGTGGCCGACGGCGGTTCGGCCGGCGGACTGCTGATGGGTGCGGTCGCGAATCTGGCGCCGGAGCTGTTCGGCGGGATCCTGGCGGCGGTGCCGTTCGTCGACCCGTTGACGTCGATCCTGGATCCGTCGCTGCCGCTGACGGTGACCGAGTGGGACGAGTGGGGCGACCCGCTGCACGACCCCGAGGTCTACGCCTACATCCGCAGTTACGCGCCGTACGAGAACGTCGCCGAACTGCCGTACCCGGCCATGCTGATCCTGAACTCGTTCAACGACACTCGCGTGCTCTTCACCGAAGCCGCAAAATGGGCTGCGCGCCTTCAGGAGTCGACCACGTCGGGCAATCCGATCCTGCTCCGCACGGAGATGCTCGCCGGCCACGGCGGCCCCTCGGGTCGCTACCGCCGCTGGGAGGAAGCCGCCTTCGAACTGTCGTGGGTCCTCGCCCAGTCCGGCGCCTACACCGCCCCACCCGCTCCCTGAGCCCGTCGACGGGCCCCGCCCGCTCTGACGTGTCGCGACCCTGTTGACGTGTCGCTTTCGGGGCTCCGCGAGCGAGGCGTCAACAGGGTCGCGACTCGCGGGGTGAGGGCTGATGACGGCCGGTATCGCCGCGTGTTGCTGAACGCACCCTGTATGCATGCTGTGAGCCACAGGAGAGCAAATACGTGATTCCGCACACAACCGAGTGAGTGCTTGCTTAACTGACGGCATCAGATGCTCGTTCTGTCTGGTTTGTCCGGGGGTCAACTCTCTCGAAGGGACAGTCCATTGCGAACTCTCACACGCCCGAAGCTCATGACCGGTGTTGCTCTCGCGAGTGCCGGCGCGATTGCACTCACTCCGCTGGCGAGTACTGCGCCGGCAATGGCGGCCGAGCCGTCGCCGATCTCCACCGGGATCGACACCCTGCTGGGCCCGGTCCAGGTCTAGACGGACCTGCTGCAGGAGACGTTCAACAATCTCGCGCCGCTCCTGGGCGAAGGGGTCGGCCAGGGTGCCCCGATTCTTCAGCAGCTGATCGCCAATCAGGTCGCCACCGCTTCTTCGCTGGCCGAGGCGGGCGCCCAGGCGACGAGCAACTTCTTCGGCGCCGTGAATGGGTCCGCCATCCCGGCGCTCAAGACGGCGATCGAGAACCTCGCTGCCGGCGAGATCGACTCCGCTTTCGAGAACCTCTTCCTCGCGGCCCTCACGCCAGTGCTCGGTCCTGCTCTGGCATTGCTCGGACCGATCAATGACGCCATCCTGCAGCCGATCAACAACCTCCAGTCGCTCGCTGAGGGCGGTATGGGCCTCATGGTGGGAGTCGGGCTGGGCGCGGTCACTCCGCTCATGGCTCTGGTCCAGGGGTCCGGCGCGAGCGCTCAGGAGATATTCGACGCCGTGACGGACTTCGATCCGCTCGCGCTCGTCAATGCGATCATCAACGCGCCCGCGAACATCGGCGGCGCGGTCCTCAATGGCATCCCGGAACAGTTCATCCCCGGTCTCCTCAGTGACGGCGGCCTGGTCAGCTCGCTCCTCGGCGCGCGTGACCAGATCGCTGGGTTCCTCGGTGCACCGTCCGGTCGTTCGGCGCTCAGCGCCGGAACCTTCGCGCTGGATTCTGCGGACGACGGTGCCGGCCCTGCCGCGAACTCGCTGACCGTCACGCTCCCCGGCTTCGAGTCGGATGCGGTCGACGACGCAGATGCCCCGGCTCCGGACCTGGCCGTCGACGCCTCGGCTCCGGACCTGGCCGCGGACGCGCTGGCTCCGGACCTGGCCGCCGACGCTCCGGCTGCGCTCGCTGATACGCCGGACGCCTCCTCCGGCGGCGACCTCGTGGGCGCAGGCGCACCCAACGCGGGCTCGGGTGATATCGACCTGTCCTGACGGTCAACGACGACGGCCGCTTCTCCCCATCGCTCCGCTCGCGGTGGGAAGAATCGGCCGTTGTCGTACGCCCTCCCCGCTCACGGCTGACGGCCACACTTCGCGACCCTGTTTACGCGTCGCTTTCGGGGCCCCGCGCGCGACTTGGAAATAGGGTCGCGACTCGCCACTCGGGCGGGTGGGGAGAGGGTCGGGATTCGCCGGGGAGGAGAAGAGGCCGGTGGGGTGAGCTCGACGAGGCCGTCGGTGAGCAGGGAGTCGAGGGCGCGGTCGCGTTGGCCGGGGTCTCGGGTCCACGCGGCGTCGAGGGCGGCGCGATCCACCGGGCCGGAGCTGCCGCGGAGCACGTCGAGCAGCTTCCCGCGGGCCTGCCGGTCGGTGCCCTCGTATTTCTGTGTACGACGAGGCGGCCCGTCGTACGACGGCCGGCCCCGCGCCAGCCAACGACACTGATCGGCGATCGGGCACTCCTCGCACTTGGGGTTGCGCGCCGTGCAGACCAGCGCGCCCAGTTCCATCAGCGCCGCCGAGAACACCGGAGCCTCAGCAGTAGGGGCGCCGGAAGAGTCGCGCGGCAGCAGCGCCTCCGCGTCGGCCAGGTCGCCCCGCGCCGGCGAACCGGGCTCCCGCCCGTGCACGGCCCGCGCGATCACCCGCCGCACGTTCACGTCGACCACCGGCACCGCCTGCCCGTACGCGAAGCACGCCACCGCGCGGGCGGTGTAGTCGCCGATCCCGGGCAGGCCGAGGAGCACGTCGACATCGTCGGGGACGCGGTCATCGTGTTGTGCGGCAAGGACTTTCGAGCAGTCGTGCAGGCGCAGCGCCCGCCGCGGATAACCGAGCTTGCCCCACGCGCGGAGCACCTCGCCGGCCGGTTCGGCGGCCATCGCCGAGGGGACGGGCCATCGTCGAACCCAGTCTTGCCACGGCTCCACCACGCGCGACACCGGGGTCTGCTGCAGCATGATCTCGCTGATCAGAACGTGCCAGCCGGTCACCGCGGGATCGCGCCAGGGGAGGTCGCGCCGAGCGTCGTCGAACCAGGTCAGAATGTCCGCTTCCACGAGCCCGGCCGAATCCCTTCCACTTGGTGAGGTGTAACACTAGAAGCATGAAAGATCTCACCCCGACCGAAGCCTGGCAACTCATCAAATCCGGCAACGAGCGCTTCGTGCGCGGGGAGGCGATTCATCCCAGTCAGGGTATCGCCGATCGCCCGGAGCTGGTCCAGGGCCAGACCCCGCACGTGGTGCTGTTCGGTTGCGGCGACTCGCGCGTCGCTGCCGAGGTGATCTTCGACCAGGGTCTGGGCGACATGTTCGTGGTCCGCACCGCCGGTCACGTCATCGATTCGTCGGTCCTCGGCTCCATCGAGTTCGCCGTCGAGCTGCTGAACACCCCGCTGATCGTGGTCCTCGGCCACGACAGCTGCGGCGCGATCGCGGCGTCGCTGCGGGCGCTCGACGAGAACGAGCTGCCCCCCGGCTACATCCGCTCCATCGTGGAGCGTGTGCTCCCGAGCATGATCGAGGGGCGCCGCGACGGCCTCACGCGCGTCGACGAGTTCGAGCAGCGCCACGTCACCGAGACCGGCAAGCTCCTGGTGGAGCGCAGCCGCATCATCGCCGAGCAGGTGGCCGACGGACGCCTCGCGGTGATCGGCCTGAACTACCACTTGAACGACGGCGCCGCCACGCTCTCCAGCGTCATCGGCGACATCGGCGAGCCCGCCCCGTAGGTCGTTGAAGGGTGTGATCTCCCGCCGCATGTCGCGACACGCCGCCCGGGGTCGACGACGCCCCTGGCGTGCGGCGATACCGTGGCAGACGTGATTGAACCGCAGGGACCGTTGCCTGATGAGGTCTACTGGAAGCGTCGGCTGCTCGCCGCCGCTGCCGTCGTGGTGGCAATCGCGCTGATCATCGCCCTGATCATCTGGGCCAGTTCCGGTGGGAACGACGAACCGGGCACCACCAACGCCGCGGCCACCTCGTCGACCACCGAGGGATCGGCGGCACCCGAGGCGCCCGCGTCCAGCGAGAAGCCGAACCAGGGCCAGGCCCCGGCGCCCAAGTCGCCGGTCGAGTCCCCGGCCCCCACCAGCGAAGCCCCGCAGACCGAGCCGGCCCAGGGCGCCGAGGTGGCGCCGTGCACGGACCAGACGCTGTCGGTGGTGCTCTACACCGACAAGCCGACCTACACCAAGGGCGACCAGCCGGTCTTCACCGTCGTGGTGACCAACGGCGGCCTCGCACCCTGCTCGCGCGACATCGGCAAGGCGTCGCAGAACGTGACCGTCCGTTCGCTCGACGGCACGCGGACCCTGTGGTCCGCACAGGACTGCGCCCCCGACAAGACGGTGAACGTCCAGGTGCTGGCACCGGGGCAGCAGGCTTCGGACAAGATCACGTGGTCGGGCACCACCAGCAGCCCCGGTTGCGAGAAGCCGCGCGTGGCCATCCCGGTGGGCGCCTACCAGGCCATCGCCACCGTGGGCGTCAAGGAGTCGGCCCCGATCACGTTCAACGTGATCGCCCCGCCCCAGCAGTAGTCGCTAGTCGAACCGCTCCAAGCTTGCTTCGGCGAGCCGGGAGAGGCCTTCGCGGATGTGCCGGGCCCAGATCGAACCGATGCCTTCGACGGCTTGCAGGTCGGCCGAGCTCGACGCCAACAACGACTGCAGGTTCCCGAACTCGCGCACCAGCCGATCGATGTGCCCGAACTGCAGGCGCGAGATCCGGGCCAGCAGCCGGTAGCCGCGGGGCGTCATCGGCAGGTCTTGCGCTTCGATGGTCGACGGGTAGCCGAACGCGCCGGCCACCAGCGTGAGGTCGAGCAGGTCGGCGTTCGACAGGTCTTCCAGCGCGTCGAGGATCTGGCGCACCTGCTCGGTGCTGGCCGGCTCGGGCGCGGAGTAGTAATCGCGCACCAGGAGTTCGCGCATCATGTCGTTGTCGCTGATCAGCTCCTCGAGCTGCAGCGCCACCTGGCGTCCGTAGACGCCGAGCTCCAGCACGTACTCCTCGATCTCCACGCCGACGCGTCGCACCATCTCCATGCGCTGGGCGGCGCTGCACGCGTCGCGCAGCAGCACGTAGTCTTCGATCTCCGCGCGCGAGAGCTGGGCGCTCACCTCGTCGAGCCGCGACTTGTACCGCTCCAACGTGGCGAGGGCGACGTTGGCGCGCGACAGCAGTCCGTCGGGATTCTCGACGACGCGGCGAATGCCGTCGACGTACAGGCTCACGATCGACATCGAGGCGCTCACCGAGATGGTCGGCGTCCCGGTCTGCAGGGCGGTGCGCTCGGCGGCGCGGTGCCGGGTGCCCGACTCCGCGGTCGGGATCGACGGGTCGGGCATCAGCTGGACGTTGGCGCGCAGAATGCGGGTGCCGTCGTCGGACAGTACGACGGCGCCGTCCATCTTGGCCAGTTCCCGCAGGCGGGTGGGGGCGAAGGCGACGTCGAGGTGGAAGCCGCCGTCGCAGATCCGTTCGGTGGCTTCGTCGTAGCCGAGGAGAATCAGGGCGCCGGTGCCGCCGCGGAGGATCCGCTCGAGCCCGTCGCGCAACCCGGTGCCGGGCGCCACGCGCCGCAGAGTGGCGCGGACCTGCTCAGATGTGGAGTCGGTCATCATGGTGTGGAGGTTACCCGGTCGCTACCCTGCCCCTGCTTCCTGAGCTTGTCGCACGCGCCCTGAGGTCGTCCTACGCTCCCTGAGATTGTCCCTACGCCCGCTGAGCAGTCGAAGGGGCGGCACCCAAGGGGTCCGCTTCCTGCCCCGCTCGCGTGCGTTCTCCGACGACGGGAACGCGCTACTCACCGCCGATCCGCCGCGCACCGGTGCCGAGCTGGAGGTCCGGCGGGTTGCGATCTGTCGCTCGCTACCGGGCCTTCGATACGGGAATAGTCGGCCCCCACGGTCTGCACCCGGTCCGATCCTGCAGGACCTGGTTGAACTCGCCTGCCCTGCCTCGTGCGAGCACGTCGTCAGTGGCCAGTTCAGGAGGCAGGATGCCGACGTAGAGGTAGTAACCGTCGTCGGCCTCATCGAACCGCGAGCATGCGGTCAAGATTCGGAAGTTGCCGGTGTAGTTCGCGAACTCATCACCCCGGGCAGGGTTCACGCGGCGAGAGAAGTTCAGCCCGCCGGTGGCAACCCTCACCCCATTTCCAACGTCATACATGTTTTCGTCACCGAATGATGTATCGCGCGCGTCGGGAGCAAATATCTTGTTATTCAGCTCATCTGCATCAAGAGGAATGATCAAGACCTGTGGATGAGGGAGGGCGCGCCTTCCCGCGATACTGATCCCGTAGTCACTTGATCTAAGTCAGCGTTGCCGCGCTGGCGGAAAGGCACGCCCGTGTCTCTTACCGTAGTCAACCCTGAGGATGCGTCCAACCCGTCCGGCCCGAGTTCGTTGCTCGACCAGCTTGTCCGTGACGGCGCCCGGCAGATGCTCGCCGCCGCCCTGCAGGCCGAGGTCGCCGCCTACATCGCGGCCCACACCGACCAGGTCGACCAGAACGGCCACCGGCTGGTCGTGCGCAACGGCTACCACGGCGAGCGTGAGGTGATGACCGCCGCGGGCGCGGTCACCGTGAAGGCGCCGCGCGTGAACGACAAGCGCACTGACCCCGACACCGGAGAACGCCGCCGGTTCGCCTCGTCGATCCTGCCGGCGTGGGCACGCAAAAGCCCGGAGATCACCGCGGTGCTGCCCCTGCTCTACCTGCATGGTCTCTCTACCGGTGATTTCGGGCCGGCGCTGGAACAGTTCCTGGGCTCGGGGGCGGGCATGTCGGCAGCAACGATCTCCCGGCTCACCAAGCAATGGCAATCCGAAGCGGCCGCGTTCGGCCAGCGCGACATCACCGCCGACTACGTGTATGTATGGGTCGACGGCATCCACCTCAACGTCCGGCTGGAGCAGGAGAAACTGTGCCTGCTGGTGATGATCGGGGTCCGCGCCGACAACGGCGGCAAAGAACTGATCGCCATCGACGACGGCTACCGCGAATCCACCGAATCCTGGGCCGACCTGCTGCGCTCATGCAAACGCCGCGGCATGGCCGCCCCGACACTGGCCGTCGGAGACGGCGCCCTCGGGTTCTGGGCCGCGGTCCGCGAGGTCTTCCCGACCACCGCCGAGCAGCGGTGCTGGTTCCATAAACAGGCCAACGTCCTGGCCGCCATGCCCAAGTCGGCGCACCCCAACGCGAACGCGGCACTGAAGGAGATCTACAACGCCGAAGACCTCGACCACGCCAAGGAAGCGGTCGCCGCGTTCGAGGAAGCCTACGGCGCGAAATATCCGAAAGCAGTCTCCAAGATCACCCACGATCTCGACGTGCTGCTGGAGTTCTACCGGTACCCCGCCGAGCACTGGGTGCACCTGCGGACCACGAACCCGATCGAGTCGACCTTCGCGACGGTCCGGCTGCGTACCAAGGTCACCAAAGGTCCCGGCTCCCGGGCGGCCGGAATCGCGATGGCCTACAAACTCATCGAGGCCGCGCAGTCCCGCTGGCGTGCGATCAATGCACCCCACCTGGCCGCGCTCGTCCACGCCGGCACCACCTTCAAAAACGGTGTCCTCGACAAACCCGACGACGCCTCACCCAGCCACGAGGAGGCCGCCTGAAACATTCCGATCCACAGGTCTTGACAATATCTCCTGCATCAATCCCCACAAGATCAACGGGGTCAATATCTTGTCGCATGTCCTGCACTGCAGGGATAGTGGTTTCACCAGCATGGTCCTCAGTGCTGCCCCCATCTGTGTTCGAACATCCCGCCACCAGCGATAGCGCGAGAACCGCCACGATAGCGGGGACCGCCCTTACGCCTCTTTGAGAACGGTTACGCAATGCACTCCCCGGCCTTCCTTGGCACTCTGCTGATCCGACCGCTCCGCCAGACCCCCGCCTGTCACATAGTACTTATCAATGTAGTATGTGGGATTATAGTTAGACATGTATGCGACGGTCCCCTTCGCCGAGTCCGGGTTTTTCGGTGCACCACAAACTACTTCCACGGTAACAATGTCGCTGCTAGTCACGGAGAGCTCCGCCTTGACAAATTCGCCGCTTAATCCGCCGGTGAAACCGATTGTCACCCCGCGCTCAGTGCTGTGTGACAGCGTGCACGGATTGCTGTGCTCATCGTAGGAGCAAGCCCCTGCCTGGTCACTGAAGTCGGTCTTGATATCTGATGTCACCCGGGTCACTACCTCTCGATAGTGGTGGCAGTTTGACCCGATTCGCTGCTCAGTAAAAGGAACTCCAACACAAGCACTGTCATCCGTGTCGTTGTTTCCCGCGGCGTAGTTCGCATGGTCGGGGCGCTTGGTCGGCTGCGAGTTCAGCGGGGACGAGATCTGCTGTTCCCGAGGGCGCGGCAAAGGGGAGGCCGGAGAGGTGTCAGAGGAACTCCTTGTGCGAGGGGTTTCAGCTGGGGCTTTCCGTGTCGCCGAGGATGGTGAGCGCGCCCCGTCTCGATCTCCGATACGTGACTGGTTCTGGTCCACCCCACTGGCAGGCTCTTCGCGTTGGGTTGTCGGGTTGAGGCTGGGGCCTTCTCCACGGGTAGGTGCTGGTTTTTCGGGTTCTGTCGTCGGATCGGGCGCGGCGGACGATGGTGACGGAGGCGGGGAAGGTGGCGGCCCGTCGTTGCCTCCACGGCATTTGTACGGAACCAGAGGCTGCGGTGCCTGCGAAGGGCTCTTGCCGGGGTTGGCTTGGGCCCAGGTGTTCTTCCACGCGTTGTTGTAGGCCGTTGTCTCGCGCTTGCAGCGTTCAGCAGGCGTTTCGGCGCTGACCGGTGGCGGGCCGATGACGACGAGGAGCATGATCACGACTGCGATGGTGGCCACGAAGCTCGCTGCGGCCCAGGACAGACTTCTGAGTCCAGTGGCGTTGTTCATGCCGTCCCGCCGACCAAAAGTGTAGTCATCGAGAGCGCGCCGAGCAGAGCGGGCGGCGGTGTCATAGCGTCGTAGCAACACTGCAGGCCACCAGGGGTTGCAGGTAGCACGACGGGAGACCCGGGTGGGGCTTGGACGGATGATGCTGACGGTGGCGGATCGAACGGAGATCGCCGTCGGCAGACGGGCGGGGATGACGGTCACCGCGATCGCCGAGCAGATCGGCCGGGACAAGTCGATCGTGTCGCGAGAGATCAAACGCAACGCCACCAATGCCGGCACCTATCGCGTCATACACGCCGACAAGCAAGCGAAGGCACGACGAGCCCGCCCACAGACCAGAACGATCGACACCGACTCGGTACTCGCCGAACGAGTACGATCCGACCTGCGCGCATCGCGGACACCCAGACAGATCGCTGGCCGATTGAAACTCGAGTCCGAAGACTCCACAGTGGACCCCATGACGGGATCACCGAACGCCCACGGACGCCGCATTTCACACGAATCGATCTATCGGTGGATCTACGCTCTCCCGAAGGGAGAGTTGGCTGCTCAGGGCATCCTGCTGCAGTCCAAACGCACCGTGCGCACACCGAGGAAGTCGGCCGGTGAGCGATCAGCGCGGATCGTGGGCATGGTCAGTATCGATGACCGCCCCGAGACAGCATCTGATCGGCGGGTGCCGGGCTGGTGGGAGGGGGATCTGATCGTCGGGAAGGCCGGCCAGTCCGCGGCGGTAACACTGGTGGAACGCACGAGCCGGTACACGCTGATCCTGGGTCTGCCAGACGGGAAGAAAGCGTCGGGTGTTGCCGATGTGCTGATCGATCACCTGCGGGGACTACCGCAGTTCATGCGGAAAGGGCTGACGTGGGATCAAGGCACTGAGATGGCTGAGCATGCCAGCGTCACCGTCGCCGCCGACCTGCCGATCTACTTCGCTCATCCCCGCTCACCATGGGAACGACCTACCAACGAGAACACCAACGGCCTGATCCGCGAGTACCTGCCCAAGGGCACCGAGATCCCGTCCGACCAGCTCTACCTGGAAGCGATCGCCCGCGAGCTCAATGAGCGGCCACGCCAATGCCTGGGCTTCTACACCCCGAGGGAAGCCTTCGAACGCCTACTCAAAGACAACGTTGCTTCCACGATTTGACACCGCCGGCTGCAGGATGAAAGTTCGTCTCATTATCACTCCGAAATTGGGCTCTCCTGACTGATCTGTGGGTCATTTGCGGCCTGGAAGCACGGGCCGGTGACCGCCGAGACTGAGCATGGCCATGGCGATGAGGGCTTCGGCGGACTTGAAGCCGTAGGCCATCCGGGTGATCAGTCGGATCTTGGTGTTGGTCGACTCGATCAGGCCGTTGGATAGTCGATGCTCGATCGCGGCGAGGATCCGGTCGCGGTGTTTGGCGATGCGTTTTTGGAGTTTCACGAACGCGGGGATCCGGCAGCGACGAGCCCAACTGATCCAGCGGTCCAGGGCTTCAGCGGCCGCGTCATGGGGCAGCGCAAATACCACCCGCAGACCTTCCTTGAGCAGGTAGGCGCGATGCAGCCTCGGGTCGGTCCTGGCGATCCAGGCGAGCTTGGCCTGCTGATTGGCGGTGAGGTTCTCGGGGTTCTTCCACAGCGAGTACCGGGCGCCTTTGAGTGCCTTGGCACGGTCGCTGGCCGGCCTAGGTGGGGCGTCGGACCGTGGGCGTCCACGGCCCCGTTTCGGCTCGGCCCGGGCCTGTTTACGGGCATCGTTCCACCCCTGGCGGCGGACCTCATCGAGGGCGTCAGTGGCCCAGGCGACGATGTGGAACGGATCGGCCACCCGCACTGCGGCCGGACACCGATCAGTCACGACGGTGTCGATGAAGTCGGCCCCATCGGCGCTGACGTGGGTGATCAGCGCGCACCGCTGCTCACCGAGCAGGTCGAAGAACTCATGCACGGTGGCGCTGGTACGCCCCGGAGCGGCCCACACCAGCCGACGCCGGTCGTGATCGACGACGACCATGAGGTACTTGTGGCCCTTCTTGTAGCTGATCTCGTCGATCCCGATACGCCGCAGCCCATCGAACCGGTCGTGCTGGGCGTCGATGTCCTCCCAGACGCGGTCGATGATCGATCCGACGGTGCGCCAGGCGATGCGCATCAACTCAGTCACTGTGGACTTCGAGGCCTGGGTCGCCAACCACGCGACCTGATCGTCGAAGGCATAGGTGTGGCCCGCGTCATGGCGGGCCCACGGCACCGCGGCGACCACCACCCCATGCTCGCGGCACCGCACCCGAGGCGTATCGGCCTCGAGCTCGGCACGAATCGTGCCCAGGTCCAGCGCCCGCCAGCGCCGCCGCCCCGGCCCGCCATCATATTGGGGACTGCGCCGCTGGCACCTCCCGCACCGGCCACGTTGGCGCGCGACGGGCCGCACATGGGCCACCAGCACCTGCGCGTCCTCGTCGAATACGACCCGCTCCAGCACGGTCTTCTCGATTCCGAGCAGATTCCGCCATAAGCTGACATCACGCACGCCGTTCTCCTGACCACAGGTTTCTGTTTCCTCGACAGTTCAGAACCTATGCAGGACAACGGCGTGCGCCTACTCAGACGCGCTCACCCCACCCACACATGTGTCAGGAGAGCCCGAAATTGTGGTGTCTCTACGTGTGAGCCCCCGACTGAGGGCCTGCAGCAACGGTAGGAGCATCCGGTCAACCGTCGGGGGCAAGAAGCTGTAAACGTGAAGGTAGAGGGAAGAAGTTGCATTCCGGTCCGGAGTTTCTCGGATGCGCGAGCTGGGAAAACGGTTTCAGTGTTTTCCGACGGAGTCGTTTAGCAGGGCAGCCTCCAACTCCGGTCACCTGAGGTAGACCGGGTGGATGCGGAGTCGTCTGCAGCCACATCAATCAGTACGAATCTGACCGCCGGTTCAGCGGTTTTGCACGCAAGTGGGCGTCTCATTACGAGCGAGCCCCAGAGGCCTGGGCGCGATACAGATCACGGCGGAGTAGGCGGAGCATGAGCACACATCGTCGGTTGTGCGGACGACTTCGTGGCGCGTTCGCATGGCCCCGCCGACCCGTCACCGAGCCACCAAACCCCAGGGGGCTCACCCTCGTCGAAGGGCGAGATGCGCAACAGCGTGGACCCGGAAGGGTCCACGCTGCTGGCGGGGTGTTCCTAGCTACTGCCTACTTCAGCGAGCGAGCGATCGCCGGCCACGAAGCGTGCAGTTCGCGCTCCCAGTAGCCCCACGAGTGGGTGCCGGTGGGACGGATCACGACGGTCGCCGGGATGTTCAGCGAACGCAGCTTCTCCGCCATCTGCTGGGTGCAGACGTTGGTGACCGCTTCGATGCCGCCGCCGAGGATCACGCGGTCGGCGAGAGCAATGCCCTCACCGGCGCTGCTGCCAGCGTCGACCGACTCGTCCTGACCGGGCAGACCGCTGTTCGACGACAGGTAGATCTGCGTACCGCGCAGCTTGCCGGCATTCAGGTACGGGTCGTTCTTGCGCCAGCCCGGGCCGCCGTAGGCGCCCCACATGTTGCGGGCGTCGGCCTTGCCGCGGTCCTCGATCACGGTGCGGATGTACCGCTCGCCGAGGGGATCGCTGGTGCGGGCGCAGCCACTGTACGACGCTGCCATGGTGTACAGCTTCGGCGCCGCGATCGCGAGGTTGAGCACGGTGGTGCCCGCCATCGAGATACCGGCGACGGCGTTCTTGCCGCTCGACTTCAGGTAGGCGTCCATCACGGGCGGCAGTTCCTTGGTGAGGAAGGTCTGCCACTTCTGCACGCCCAGCACCGGATCGGCCCGCTGCCAGTCGGTGTAGTAAGAGAACGCACCCTTCATAGGCGTCACCACGTTGACGTGCTTGCCCGCGAAGAACTCGGCGTAGTTGGTCCGGTTGGCCCAACTGGCACTGTCTTCGCCGCCGCCTGCACCGTTGAGCAGGTAGAACACCGGCGCGGGCTTGCTGCGGTCGGCCGGACGCAGTACGTCGAGGGGAATGTTGCGACCCATCGACGCCGAGTACACCGTCACCAGTTCGCGCTGGGGACCGTACGTGCTGCTGCCGGTGACGCGGGACTCGCCGGTCGCCGGATCGGCGGCTGCGACACCCACCGGGGTGCCGACGCTGATCGCGATGGCCGCAGCCGCAGCCACCAGGCCGCGGGCTGATCGAGTGAACTTCATGTGCTTCGCTTTCTTACTTCAGTACTGCAGTGCGGAGGTCGACGGTGCTGGGGTCGACGGGGATGCGCCGGCGGCTGTCAGGGCAGGAGACTGCCGAGGCTGCCGGTGTCCAGGCTGCCGGATCCGCCCAGATCGGGCAGTCCGCCGCCAATGCCGCCGCCGATGCCCTTGGCCACGGTGATGGTGGGGCCCTTGTCCTGATCGGTGCGGTTGTTCAGGGATCCGGTGATGTGCATGGTGGTGGACATCGTTTCCCCGGTGGCGCACGACGGGTTGACGGTGAACTGCATCGCCAGGGTGCTGACGGCGCTCCAGTTGTTGCCGAGCTTTCCGGTGCCGTCGACGGTCCAGGAGCCCTTGGCCAGGACGTAGCCGGGTTCTTCGCCCGAGCCGTCCTCGATGTTGTCCACGGGCTTATCGTTCCAGGCGGCGCTGCCGGCCACGTACGACCGGCAGGTGGGGACCACCTGCTTCACCCTGCTGATCGTCTCGATGGCCACCCGGCGCTTGATGCTGGTCGAGAGCGTGATGGTGTCGCCGACCTTGGGGGTGGAGTCGCTGACGGTCATCCAGTACTGGGAATTGTTGTTGGTTCCGTACCAGGGTTCGGAGGTGGCCGGTGCCGCGGTGGCGGTGCCGGCGGTGGCGCCGAGAAGGGCGATCGCGAGGGCCGCGGCTCCGGTGCCGGAGGCGAGGCGGGCTGCTGTGCGCATGAGAGTTTCTCCTGATTCTGTGGGTCGACGGTGCTGAGGGTCAGCCGAAGAGGCCGTTGAAGACGCCGCCGAAGAGACCGCTGAGGCTGCTGCTGCCGCCGTTGTCGCCGCCGCCGTTGTTCCCGTCGCCGTTGTTCCCGTCGCCGTTGTCGCCGTCGCCGTTGTCGCCGCCGCCGTTGTTCCCGTCGCCGTTGTTCCCGTCGCCGTTGTCGCCGTCGCCGTTGTCGCCGCCGCCGTTGTCGCCGCCGCCGTTGTTCCCGCCGCCGTTGTCGCCGCCGCCGTTGTCTCCGCCGCCGTTGTCGCCGCCGCCGTTGTCTCCGCCGCCGTTGTCGCCGCCGCCGTTGTCTCCGCCGCCGTTGTCGCCGCCGCCGGTGGAGGGCTTGGCGACGGTGAAGGAGATCGGGTTGTTGTTGAAGTTGCGGTCGCCGATGGTGCTGCCGCCCATGTGCATCACGGCTTGCTGGGCGTTGCCGGTGGCGCAGGCGTCGGTGACCTTGTAGACCACGTTGACCTTGACCACGGATTGGCCGGGACCGTTGATGCGCCATCCGCCGGTGGGGGCGTTGACGAGCACGAAGGAGTCGTCGGTGCCGGTGGTGTTCTGGGTGCTGGCGATGGTGCCGGAGCCGTTGGCCGAGACGAAGTCCAGGCACTTGGGGACCACCTGCTTGACGCGGTACACGTAGCGGTCGATCTGGGAGTGGCTGAGGGTGTTGGAGATGGTGATCTCGTCGCCCACCTTGGGGGTGGTGTCGGTGATGCCCATCGTGAAGGTCCATTTGCCCATGGCGCCGGAGTCGTCGAAGTTTCAGCTACAAGCTGCCCTCCAGCGTGAAGGCCGGCACCGAGCTCACCAGCTTCGGCGCCAAGTTCCGGGCCACCCCGAACCCGCCGCTCGGCACTGTCGAGTTCCCGAACATGACCGCCTGCACCAAGGTGCGCACGCCGAACGCCGGTGAAGCTGTCCTCGGTTCGCTGGATTCCGCGGGCCTAGGCTCGGCCGAAGGCCAGCTGTCGAGCACCGGCTCGCTGAACGATCTGCTGCCCGGCATTATCGGCGGCGTCATCGGCGGCACCGGCGGCGGAGACGACAAGGACAAGGGCGCCAAGTAGGCTGCCTGCCTGAGCGTTCCTGTTCAGGCTTATCGGCCCGGATTCTGTCAATGACGACGGAATCCGGGCCGACCGCATCGATGGACTATCGTCACGTGAGGTGAGCACCAATTTCAGCCTCCCGGACGTGTCAGATCCGATGGAGAGGCATCCGAAGGCCCCGGCCCCGGGTGATCCGTTCCGTCTGCACCACGATCTCTGCCACGGCTGCGGCGTCAACGCGCCCGGCGGACTGCACGTGACCGTGTACGCCGGCGAAGGCTTCACCACCACCGCGGAGATGAAGGTGGAGGAGTGGATGCTGGGCGGGCCCGGCGTGATCCACGGCGGCGTCCTGACCGCGGCATTCGACGAGGTCCTCGGCACCACGCCGCTCATCATCGGTGTGCCGGTGGTGACCGGGCACCTGGAGGTCGACTTCCTCAAGCCCATCCCGATCGGCTCCACCCTGCACTTCGAGGCCGAGGTGGCGGCGAAGGAACGGCGCAAGGTGTTCGTGCGGGCCGTCGCACGTCTTGACGACGATCCCGAGCCGGTGGCTAAGGCGTCGGCCATCTTCATCGAGATCGACCTGCGCAAGCACTACGCGAAGTACCTCGACGCGGCTGCGCAGTCGCGCCCCTGAGAGCAAAACTGATGATTGCCTGAGGAAACTTCCTCGGCGGTCGATACTGGCATGACTCGATTGCTTCCCAGGAGGTCCGGTCATGAACAGTCGTCTGCGTCAGTTACTGGTCACGGGGGTGGCGGGAGCGGCCCTCGTCGTCACGGGCTGTTCGGCGAGCGTCAGTATCGGCGACAAGTCGGAAGCGCCGAAGCCATCCGTCGCGGCGTCGGTGTTGGAGACCAACTCGGCCCAGCAACTCGCCCAGGACCCGGCCAACGTGCCCGCGGTGCGTTGCGACGGCGGCTTGGAAGGCACCATCGGCTACACGCAGTCGTGCGAGGTGCAGATCCTCGGCGAGTGGCATCCGTACACCGCGACGGTGGTCTCCGTGGAGGGTGATCAGATCAACTGGAACATCAAGGCCGACGATCCGGATTCGATTCCGCAGTAGGTTCTCGGCCCTTCGACAGGCTCAGGGGGGCGGGGTAAAACTGATATTTCCCTGAGGAAATTGGCTAAACGGTCAATACTGGCAGGACCAACGCTCCTCGGGTGGTCCGGTCATGAACAGTCGATTCCGTCAGCTGCTGATCTCGGGGGCGGTGGGGGCGGCCGTCTTTGCGACGGGCTGCTCCGCTAGTGTCGCGTGTCTTTAATTAGTTTTCGGTTGGGCTTTCTTCAGAATGTCCTCGGCGTTCTTGGTCCAGACGAAGGGGTGTTTGCGGTCGTTCCAGCCGTTGATGAAGGCTCGGATCTTTGCATTGAGGTCTTTGACTGAGGTGAAGACGCCTCGGCGGATGGCTTGTCGGTCGATGATGCCGAACCAGACTTCGACGAGGTTGAGCCACGATCCCGAGGTCGGGGTGAAGTGGACGTGGATGTTCGGATGCTGTTCGAGCCAGTTGCGGACTTCGGCTTTCTTGTGGGTGGCGTAGTTGTCCATGACCAGGTGTAGTTCCTGGTCGGGGTAGGTGCGGTCGATCTGCCGCAGGAAGGACAGGAACTCCTGGTGGCGGTGTCGGGGCTTGACCGCTGCGGTCACCTGCCCGGTCGCGATCTCCAACGCCGCGAACAGTGTGGTGGTGCCGTGGCGCTTGTAGTCATGGGTGCGGCGTTCGATCTGCCCGGGCTGCATCGGCAGCATCGGCGCAGTGCGGTCCAGGGCTTGGATCTGCGATTTCTCGTCCACACACAACACGATCGCGTTCTCCGGCGGCTCCAGGTACAAGCCGACGACATCGGTGACCTTGGCGACCAGTTCCGGGTCGGTGGAGAACTTGAATGTTCCCGACCTCCACGGCGCAACCCCGTACTCGCGCCAGGCCCGGGCGACCGTCGCGTTCCCGATGCCGAGATGCCCGGCCAACAACCGCGACGACCAGTGCGTGACCCCGTACTTCTTCGGCGGCGGCATCAACGTCGCCGACACGATATCGGCGTGATCGAGATGCCGTGGCCGACCGGGCCTTTCGGCGTCGAGGAGCCCCGCGAGTCCGTCCTGGAGATACCGGGAACGCCACTTGATGACCGTCGGTATCGAGGTTCCCACAACCTCACTGATCCGAGAATTAGCCATTCCGTCGGCAGCGAGCGTGACGATCCGCGCCCGACGCACCAGACCGGCCGGCGTTGTAGTCGATCGCAACAACTGATCGAGCTCATCCGCATCGCCATCACGCAGTTCCAGGGCCGGTGCAGGAGAATTCGCCATAGCCAATTATCTCAACCCAGGAACCATAAACTAATTAACGACACGCGACACTAGCTTCAGCGTCGGCGACAACCCCGACTCGTCGAAGCCCACGACCGAGTCGGCATGGTCGTCGAAGATCTCCGTCACCACGGGGCCGACCATCTACGGCATGAACCAGGACTTGCTCCAGAGCGAGATTGCGGAGGAGCTCGGTAAGAATATGAGCGAGCCTCCCGCTGTCCGTTGCGCGGGCGGGATCAAGGGCCGTGTCGGCAACACCCAGACGTGCGAAGTCCAGATCCTCGGCACTTGGTACGCGTACACCATCACCGTGACGAGTGCGGACGAAGACGGCTTCCGGTACAACATCAGCCCCGACAATCCGGAGTTGATACCGGACACGATGCCGGAGTAGGTCCGTCGGCCCTTCGACCCTTCGACAAGCTCAGGGAGCGGGGGCTGAGTGTCGGTGGCGGGTGACACTATGGGGCGTGGCTGTTTTCTCTTGGTTGGACCGCTCGGGCATTGACGAGATCTGCGCGCAGTGGCGCGAGGGGTCGCTGATCGGTGACGCCTCCCTGCTGTACCCGGAGACCTACCCCGACGCCTGGTCCGCGGAGCGACTCGTCGAGCTGAACGGCCTGTTCTGGGGGAACCTCCTCGAAGGTGAAGAAGCCGGCGGAACGTTCGCGTCCAAGTGGGAACGACAGCTGCAGGGCGCCGACATCGAAGTCCGGCTGCTGGCCGCGGAAGTGCTGCTGATCTACTACCTGCCCACCGAGGCCGTCGGGCGCGGCCGCAAGGTCGAGATGATCAACATGACCATCGGGCCCGACCATCCCGAGCTGCACATCGTCAGCGGCAGCACCGTCGACCAGGCATTGCGGTCAGGGATCGCGAACCCGGGCCTGTTCTACAACTCGGGTCAACCGCTGCTGGTCGGTTACCTGATGGACCTGGCGTTGCGGATCAAACAGCGCTCCCCCGGAGGAACGGGCCGCGCTGTTGCACGGCAACCCGTGGGGTTTCGCCCAGTTCGCCGAGGAAGGCGATCAGCCGTGCGACGCGATGCGCAACATGGTCTGCCACCTCCTGTACCCCGACTACTTCGAGCGGATCGCGTCCAAGCGGCACAAGGAACTGGTGCTGAAGGCGTTCGGCGAGCTCGATGACTCGGGCGACGACGCCAGTACCGACCAGCGGCTCTACGCCATTCGGCTGGCGCTGAAGGAACGGCTGCCGGACTGGAGCGAAGCGCGTCGCGACTACTACAGCGACGACCTCGAGCCGATCTGGCGGCCGGCGAGCAAGTCCGGCGACGACGAGGCCGAAGACCCGTCGTTCGCGCTGGAGTACAAGAAGCAGATCGTCTTCTACGGACCGCCCGGCACCGGCAAGACCTTCCAGGCGATGAAGCTGGCCGAATCCGTGATTCGGACTGCGGCGCTGCAGCAGTGGGGTGTGGGCGAGTACTTCACCGATCCGGGCGCCGTCGATCGGGCCGTCGCCGAGAACGTGACGCGCCTGCAGATGCACCCGTCGTACGGCTACGCCGAGTTCATGGTGGGCCTGCAACTCGACGCCGATGGTGGCACCAGTTATCAACTCGGCGCGCTGCCTCGGCTGGCGGAGCGCATGCGTGTGGAACGGGAAACCGATCCGGAGCGCGCGCTGCCGCACGTGCTGATCCTCGACGAGATCAACCGCACCGACCTGAGCGCGATGTTCGGCGAGGCATTCAGCGCCATGGAGCGGGACAAGCGCGACACCGACGTCGAGCTGTTCGCGCACGGCGCCGACGGGGAGTCGATCCGGTTCCGCATGCCGTCGAACCTCTACATCATCGGCACCATGAACGAGATCGACCAGTCGGTGGAGGCGTTGGACTTCGCGCTGCGTCGTCGCTTCTTCTGGTTCGCCACCCCGTACGACGAGGGCGACCTGTGGCCGATCTGGCGCGCGCAGTGGAGTGAGCAGTCGGTGCCCGTCGCGTGGGACCGCGCGGAGCCGCAACTGGCCGACGTCGCCTCGTGCGTCACCCGATTGAACGCGCGGATCCGTGGCATGGCCGAGCTGGGGCCGGAGTACGAACTCGGCGCGGCGGTCTTCGCCGACCTGCCGTACTTCGTGGGGCGCGAGTGGCGCGGACGACGACACGGCCGCGGCGGCGGAAAGTACCTGTGGGATGGGAAGAAGCAGCCGTTGGCGCCGCTGAAGTCGTTGTGGGCCTTGTCGATTCAGCCGGTGCTGGAGCAGTATCTGGCCGGCTCTGATCGACGGTCCGAGGAGCTCGCTGAACTCCGGGAACTGCTGCTGGCAGCTCCGGCCGGCTGACCATGGCTCAGCGCGCGGGAAAGGTTGCGCCGCAGGACCTTTCATCGGACCGGTTCGTGATCGACGACCTCACCTCCGAGCGGTACTGGGAGCGTCGTCCGGTCGGCGACGAGCACGACTGGCTGGCCGAGATCGCCGAACTCTCCCCGGAGGGCTTCGTGCTGAACGCGCAGCTGCAGGGCGACCACGAGCCGACGATCGAGCCGATTCTGACCCGCGACGTCGACGGCTGGCGCGCGGGTCGGTACATCGGGGAGATCCGCCATGACGGCCGGACGCTGGAGATCCGTCCGCGCCTGGGTATCGACACGGTGATCGAATGGATCAGCACGATCCTCAACGTGCAGGTGCTCCCGCGGGCGGCGTCGTCGTCGAGCGAGACGGGCACGGTGGTGACGCAGTTGCTCGCCGCGCTGTGGCGGGCGTCCGTCCTCACCGCCGGCCAGCATGCGCTGCCGCGGACGGGCGTGAAGGTCACCAGCCACGGACTCGCGGTGCGCGGGCGACTCGACGTGTCGGCGACCGGCCGACGACGGGCGGCGGGGCACCGGGACGTGGTGTCGACGCGGGTGGTCCGCAGCTACGACAACGCCCCGGCCCGCGCGGTGATCCTGGCCGACCGGTACTTCGACCAACGGCTCGCCGGCGACCGCTGGCGCGGCGCCCGCCTGCACGACCAGATGGCGGTGCTGCGGCAGGCCGTCGGGGCGCGACCGACGTCGCCCACCCTGCACGAGATCCGGACCGCTCGCTACAGCCCGATCACCGTTAAGTGGCGGCGGGCGGCGGAACTGTCGTGGCGCATCGTGAACGACGACCGCCTCCGCGTCGACGCCTCCGACGACTCCACGCACGGCGTCCTGATCGACGTGGCCGAGCTGTGGGAGATGTTCGTGCTGCACTGCGTCGGGCTCGCCACCGAACTGCCGGTGCGGCACGGCACCACCGAGCACGTGTCCGGTCACCTCGCGCGGTCGTCGGTGGACCCGACGCGCACGCTCGGCAAGCTGTACCCCGACGTGCTGGTGGGGGAAGACCCGGTGGCCGCGGTGATCGACGCCAAGTACAAGCGGCTCGGCGGCCGACGCGGGGTGGACCGCGAGGACCTGTACCAATTGCACGCCTATGCGACGACGTTCGACGCCCCGCGCGGCATGCTGGCGTACCCGTCGGTGGACCCGGTGGTGCCGGACCCGGAGCGGAACGGTCCGTGGTTGGCTGCTTCGAGCGAACTGTCGTTCTTGGGACTCCCCACCGAGAAAGACGCCTGCGTCGCCAAACTCGCCACCTACCTCCAGCCCACGCCCTCTCTGGGTCCGTCGAAGAGGCCGGTCCGCACTGCCGGGCAAGGGCAACAGTATGTGCGATAAGGGCAAGGCACGATCGGCGGGTGTATCCGGAACATCGGGTCCGGCAAGCAGTGCAGCTCAGAGGCAACTTATCGGAGATTCCAGAGAGTTCAGGCAGATGGAAGGTGCTAGGTGGTCCCTTCGGTCCTTCGGCGAGCCCAGTGGCCGCAGGATCGCGGCCACTGGGCGCGCGGAATGGGGTGATCCTGCAGGTCAGGGGCTCACGAAAGTTTTTTCAAAAACTTTGAAATATTCGGCTCCGAACGCTTGTTCTAATAGGTAGATCGGCGTAACGTGTAGGTAGTACACCTGATCGACAAGGTGCACTGACTCGCTTGGGGAGGTGAGGGCATGGCGAAGGCGACCGCTGCTGCGGGAATCGGCGCTGACTTCGGCCTGCCCGCAGCCGGCGAGGAACTCAAGAAGCTGTCGACTGCCGAGCTCGGGACCGCGATCGGCGGGGCTTCGCTGCGGCGCTGCCAGCTCGAATGGCTGCAGTTCCAGTACGCGATGTCGATGTTCGATCGCCTGCTGGCGCAGAGTCCGAACCCGGTGGCGACGCAGCACTCCCTGTTGGATCTGGAAGTGCAGACCGCGCTGGAGCTGCAGTTGAGTATGCGGACGACCAACTACGCCGCCCATCGCCTGCTGAGCGACGCTCTCTGTGCCCGCGATCGGCTGCCGAAGGTGTACGACACCATGCGGTCCGGTCTGATCGATCACGACCGGTTCCACAAGGTCGCGATGGCGACGGCGCTGGTGTTCGACGAGAAGATCATCGCCGAGATCGACCGGCTCCTCGCCCTTGAGATTCGCGGGGCGGGCGGCGGTTTGACGTCGTTGTCGTTGACCAAGACCACTGCTCTTGCGCGCCGCTATGTTGCTGTCCACGATCCGGACGCTGAGCGCCGTGAGCGCGAAGGTGCCAAGGCCGGCCGCACTGCGAGCATGTCGACGCTGGAAGCGGGGATGGCACAGCTGTCCGTTGTCGCCACCGCCGAGGACGTGCGGCTCGTGTGGCAGATGTTGGATGCGGTGATCGTCGGCCGCTGCGACGCCGACCCGCGCACCAAGGCGCAGGCGCGGTCGGATGCGGCGATCGCCTTGCTGCAGCGCAAGCCGTTCACGTGCTTGTGCGAGAGCGACGGTTGCACCGCGCAGATCGCTGAGCCGCAGCTCGATGCTCGGGCGGCGCGGATCGTGGTGCATGTGCTGTGCGATGCCGCGACCCTCGCGGGCGGTGATCAGTGCGGGTATCTCGACGGCTACGGACCGATCTCGGGCGATCACGTGCGGCAGATCGCCGAGCGCGACGATGCGGTGATTCACGAACACCGCCTCGACGATCTCCTCGAACCCGATCCTGCCGCCGCGCAGCTCGGCGACGACCTCGACGAGGCGGCGGTCCATCGAAAAGGACCCCGCCCCGACAGCCCGGACGAGTGCCGGGCCGATGACGCACACCCTGATCCGGAAAATCGTGAGAATGGCACTGCCGCAAGCGAATCCGAGCCCGGATCGGCGTTGAAGCCGCGGTTCCTGATCGCGAAAACGGCGTTGCCGAGCGATCCGTATCGGCCGAATCTGCTCGTCGATCTCCTCGCCCGGTTCCTGTGGGGAACGTGCTCGATCCCGGGGTGTGAACGGGCGGCTTTCGCCTGCGATCTGGACCATGTGGCCGAGTTCGACAACATCTGCCCGGACCGCGGCGGCCCTACTTGCATTTGCAATCTACTTCCCAAGTGCCGGTTTCATCATCTGATGAAAACCAATCTGGAAGGGTTCGTCGACGAGCTCTGGATCGACGCCGACGGCCGGTATCACTCGGCCGTCACCACTCCGGGCGGGCAGACCGTCGAGGCTCTCGCGCCGAACCAGTGGCTGATGCCGCGGCTGGCGCAGCTGCGGTGCCGGCACCAGCTGGCCGAGGGGTCGTCGATCGGGACGACGACGGGCAGCGTCGCGGACGACAGTGTGCAGCGGGCGAACGGCCTGACGCGGACCGAAGCCAAGCATGCGCGGCGGCGGGCGGAGCGGAACGCGAATCGGGATCGTCGGCTGGCGGAGGAAGCGAAGCTGACCAAGAAGCAGGTCGACGCGCGCGAAGCCGGCCGGGCGGCGATGCGGCTGGTGCTGGATCCGGAGAGTGAGCCGCCGTTCTAGGGCCCTTCGACAAGCTCAGGGGGCGGGATCAGAAGGGGGCGTCGGTGTACGAGCGGGTGGCGGCGCGGTGGGCTTCGCTCAGGTCTGACACCTTGCTGATCCGGATCCCGCTCGGCATCTCCTCGTCGGTCCCGCTCGGGATCACCGCGTGGGTGAAGCCCAGGCGCTTGGCCTCGGCGACGCGTCGCGCGGTGGACGACACCCGGCGGATCTCGCCGGTCAGGCCCACCTCGCCGATCGCCACGGTCCCGTGGGGGATCGGCTTGTCGGTGAACGACGACTTGAGTGCCAGGAAGATCGCCAGGTCGGCGGCCGGCTCGGTCACCTTCATGCCGCCCACGGTGGAGACGTAGACCTCCTGGTCGTAGGTCGCCATGCCCGAGTGCTTGGCCGCGACGGCCAACATCATCGACATGCGCGCCGCGTCCAGCCCGGACGCCGCCCGCCGCGGCATGTTGGCCTGCGTCTTGTGCAGCAGCGCCTGAATCTCGCCGACCATCGCACGACGACCGTCCATCGCGACCAGATTCACGCTGCCGGCCACGGCGCCGCCGTGCTGGTGCACGAAGATCCCCGACGGATCGGCCACCTCGTGAATGCCGTCGGCGCGCTGCTCGAAGCAACCCACCTCGTCGGAGGCGCCGAAGCGGTTCTTGATGCCGCGGATCAACCGCAGCGAGGAGTGGCGGTCGCCCTCGAACGACAGCACCACGTCGACCAGATGCTCCAACGACCTGGGCCCGGCGACGTTGCCGTCCTTGGTCACGTGACCCACCAGGATCACCGCGACGCCGGAGTTCTTGGCCAGCGACACCAGCGCGGTGGTGGAGGCGCGGATCTGCGTGACACCGCCGGACACCCCGTCGGTGCCGGTCGCGACCACGGTCTGCACCGAGTCGACGATCAGCAGCGTGGGACGCACCTGCTCCACGTGCCCCAGGATGGTGGCCAGATCGGTCTCGGCCGCCAGATAGATGTTCTCGTGGACGGCGTCGGTGCGCTCGGCGCGCAGTCGTACCTGTCCGGCCGATTCCTCGCCGGTCACGTACAGCGCGGTCCGCCCGGCCTGCGCCCAATGCTTCACGGCCTCGAGCAGCAGCGTCGACTTTCCGACGCCCGGCTCACCGGCCAGCAGAATCACGGACCCGGGAACGACGCCGCGGCCGAGCACCCGATCCAACTCACCGATTCCGGTGGGGACGGCGCCGGCCGCGTTCGCGTCGATCTCGGTGATGCGCACCGCGGGACTGCGCGGGGCCACCGAGGGGGCGCCGCTCGCCGCGACGGGCGGGGCGCCTTCTTCGATGGAACCCCACTCGCCGCAGTCCGGGCAGCGGCCGACCCATTTGGGCACCTGGTGCCCGCAGGCCGCGCAGCGGTAGAGCGTTTTGATCTTCGCCATGCGTTACCGCTCGACGAGGAAGATCAGTGGCCCTCGCCGGCCGGGGGCTGCACGTCGCGGACGGTGTCCTGACGCTCGGTCACCGGGGTGCCGTCGACCGGCGTGTTGACGGTGATCGACTTCTTGGCGATCGGAGCGTTGCGCGGCTTGCCGTCCGGGCCCATCTCCAGGTCGTAGATCTCGAAGTGCAGGGTCAGCGGGGTGGTCAGGCCGGTGGCGACGGTGTCGCCGGTGCCGGACAGCTCGGCGTCGACCCGCGAGATGCCGTCCTTCTTGGCGTCCTCGGCCGGAACGTTCGACGGCACGCCCGCGTTGAGTGCGGCTCCCGGGGCGATCAGGCCGGCGTCGCCGGGGTTGGCCGAACGTGCGCCGGAGGAGTTGATGAACTCCACCTTGCCCTTGGCGGCGGTGATGCCGGTCAGCTTGACCTTCCGGATCACGCTGTCGTTCGCGATGGTGAACACCAGCTTGAACGGTCCGCCGTCGCCGAAGATCTCGGCGGAGTTGTCCACCGGGTACATGATCTGCAGGTTGCGCACGGCGACCGAGCCCGGATCGACGACCTGGCCGTCGATCTCCTCGCCGGCACCCAGCTTGAGGGTGCCGTTGGCGCCGTTGATCGCGGCTTCCTGGTTGTTGGTCTGCGCGATCTTGCCCGAGCTGCACGCGGTGGTGCCCAGCGCGACCGCCAGGCCGAGCGCAGTGATCGCGGTGCCGGTGGCGACGCGGCGGGTGGTCCGAGTGAAGACTGACACCTGAATCCTCCGAAGATTTTTAGCGCATCACACGTGGCTCCGCATGACGCTTCACTACGCAGCGTAGTGGGCGGGCCCGGTAAAAGTCCGACGGGGTGGCCAGATTGGTCCGAAAAAGCCTCCGCGGGTTTCGGCTGCCGGGGCGGTCAGGTGCCCTGACCTGCGCCGTCGGGAACTCCGTCGGTACGCGCGTGTTAGACTAAGGTCACTCGAAAGGGGCATGGAGCATTGAATTTCAAAGTTGGCGACACCGTGGTCTACCCGCATCATGGTGCAGCCCGGGTGGAAGACGTCATCGTTCGGACCATCAAGGGTGAAGAGGTCGAGTACCTGGTCCTGAAGGTCACCGATGGTGACATGACGGTCCAGATCCCCTCCAGCAAGCTGGAATACGTCGGTGTGCGCGACGTGGTGGGCGCTGAAGGGCTGGACGAAGTTTTCGAGGTTCTGCGTGCCGAGCACGCGGAGGAGCCGACCAACTGGGCGCGTCGGTTCAAGGCCAATCAGGAGAAGCTGATCTCCGGCGACATCATCAAGGTGTCCGAGATCGTGCGCGACCTGTGGCGTCGTGAGCAGGACCGCGGTCTGTCGGCAGGCGAGAAGCGCATGCTGACCCGCGCCCGTCGCGTGCTGGTCGACGAGCTGTCGCTCGCGCAGGACACCGATTCCGAGCGCGCCGACACGATCCTTGATCAGATCCTGGCTGCGGCGTCCTGACGTTGCAGCGTGCGGGGCGCGTCGTCGCCCTGATTCCGGCTGCGGGCATGGGCACCCGTCTGGGTTTGCCCATCCCCAAGGCCTTCGTGATGGTGGGAGAGCGGACACTGCTGCAGCACAGCGTGTCCGCTGCTCTCGCATCCGGGGTCGTCGACCAAGTGGTGGTGATCGTGCCGGCCGACCTGGCCGCGCAGATCGACGCCGAATACTCGGACCGACCCGAAGTGACCGTCACCGTCGGCGGCGCCGAACGCAGTGACTCGGTCCGCGCCGGCCTCGCCGCCGCCGGACCGGACACCGAACTGGTTCTGGTGCACGACGCCGCCCGCGCCCTCACCCCGCCCGCCTTGTTCGCGGACGTGGTGCACGCGCTGCGCGACGGCGCCCGCGCCGTGATCCCCGGACTTCCGGTGGTCGACACTCTCAAGCGCGTCGACGACGCCGAGACCGTGCTCGCCACCCCCGATCGCAGCGAACTGCGTGCCGTCGGCACCCCGCAGGGCTTCACCGCGGAACTGCTGCGGCACGCGCACTCCGGCGGCGGCGACGCCACCGACGATGCCGGGCTGGTCGAAGCCCTCGGCGTGCCGGTGCAGGTGGTGCCCGGCGATCCGCTGGCCTTCAAGATCACCACCCCGTTCGATCTGCGAATGGCACGACTGCTGCTGGACGAGAGCTGAGGACCTTCATGCGAGTGGGTATCGCCACCGACGTGCACGCGATCGAAGCTGGTCGCGACTGCTGGATGGTGGGACTGCTGTTCCCCGACGACGACGGCGCGGCCGGCCACTCCGACGGCGATGTCGGCGTCCACGCGCTGTGCGACGCGCTGCTGTCGGCGTCGAGCCTGGGCGACCTCGGCTCCGTCTTCGGCGTCGACCGCCCCGAATGGGCCGGCGTCACCGGCGCGCAGATGCTCGCGCACGTGGCGAAGCTGCTCGACGACAACGGCTTCGCCCCCGTCAACGGCGCCGTGCAGGTGATCGGCAACCGACCCAAGATCGGACCCCGCCGCGACGAGGCGCAGAAGGTGCTCTCGGAGTTGCTCGGGGCGCCGGTGTCGGTGTCGGCCACCACCACCGACGGGCTGGGCCTGACCGGTCGCGGCGAGGGCATCGCGGCCGTGGCCACAGCACTGGTCGCGCTCAAGTAGAATCGCAGGTCGTGACTCTCCGCCTGTACGACTCCGCGGCCCGCGAAATCCGTGACTTCACCCCGCTGCGCCCGGGTACCGCCACCGTGTACCTGTGCGGCGCCACCGTGCAGGGTGTTCCGCACATCGGCCACGTGCGCTCGGGCATCGCCTTCGACGTGCTGCGCCGCTGGTTGGCGCACCCCGACCGCGACGGCGGCGGCCTCGACGTCCTCTTCGTCCGCAACGTGACCGACATCGACGACAAGATCCTGAGCAAGGCCGCCGACCACGACCGCCCGTGGTGGGAGTGGGCCGCCACCCACGAGCGCGAGTTCGCCTCCGCCTACGACGCCCTCGGCGTGCTGCCGCCGTCCGCGGAACCGCGGGCCACCGGCTTCGTGACGCAGATGGTGACCTACATGCAGCGCCTCATCGAACGCGGCCACGCCTACGAGGCCGACGGCAACGTCTACTTCGACGTGCGCAGCCTCCCCGAGTACGGCAGCCTGTCCGGCCACAAGCTCGACGACGTGCACCAGGGCGAGAGCGCGGGTACCGGCAAACGCGACCCGCGCGACTTCACCCTGTGGAAGAGCGCCAAGCCCGGCGAGCCGTCGTGGCCCACCCCGTGGGGCGACGGCCGCCCCGGCTGGCATCTCGAATGCTCGGCCATGGCCACCAGCCTCCTCGGCGCCGAGTTCGACATCCATTGCGGCGGAATGGATCTGATCTTCCCGCACCACGAGAACGAGATCGCCCAGAGCCACGGCGCCGGCGACGGCTTCGCGCAGTACTGGCTGCACAACGGCTGGGTCACCATGAGCGGCGAGAAGATGAGCAAGAGCCTCGGCAACGTGGTCTCCATCCCCGAGATGCTCAAGAAGGTGCGGCCGGTGGAGCTGCGCTACTACCTGGGCAGCGCCCACTACCGCTCCATGCTCGAATACTCCGACGGCGCCCTGCACGAGGCCGCCGCGGGCTACCGGCGCGTGGAGTCGTTCGTGCACCGCGTCGTCGACCGCGTCGGCGACGTCGAAATCGGCCAGGTCCCCAGCGAATTCGCGGCGGCGCTCGACGACGACCTGGGCGTGCCCGCGGCACTCGCGGTGGTGCACAACGCCGTTCGCGAGGGTAACACCGCCCTCGAAGCCGGTGACGGCGAGAAGGCCCGCGCCATCGCCGGACAGGTCCGCGCGATGCTCGGCATCCTCGGCACCGACCCGCTCGACCCGCACTGGCACACCGCCGGAGCCGACGACGAAGCGGCCACCGCCGCGCTCGACGTGCTGATCGGCGCCGAGCTGGAACGTCGTGCCGCCGCCCGGGCCGCCAAGGACTGGGCCGTGGCCGACGAGGTCCGCGACCGCCTGGCGGCGGCCGGCGTGACCGTGACCGATACCCCCGACGGTGCCCAGTGGGCGCTGGAACAGAAGGACATCTGATGGCCGGCAACTCCAAGCGCAAGGGCGCCATCCGCAAGGACGGCAGCAAGAAGGGCCAGACCGTGGGCTCGGGCGGCAACCGCCGCCGCGGCCTCGAGGCCCGGGGTGCCACCCCGAAGGCCGTCGACCGCACCTACCATGCGGCCCACAAGAAGGCGAAGGCCAACGCCAAGGCGGTGGCCGGTCAGCGCAGCGCGCAGCGACGCAAGGAAGAAGGCCCCGAGTACGTGGTGGGCCGCAACCCGGTGGTCGAGTGCCTGCGCGCCGGCATCCCGGCCACCGCGCTGTACGTGATGACCACCATCTCGGCCGACGACCGCGTCCGCGAAGCCATCGCCCTGGCCGGCGACATGGGCATCGCGATCCTCGAGGCGGGCAAGCTCGAACTCGACCGGTTCACCGCGAACGGCCTGCACCAGGGTCTGGCGCTGCAGGTGCCCGAGTACAAGTACACGCACCCCGACGACCTGCTGGCCGACGCGCTCGCCGCGCCGAACCCGCCGCTGCTGGTGGCGCTGGACAACATCACCGACCCGCGCAACCTGGGCGCCGTGATCCGCAGCGTCGCCGCGTTCGGCGGCCACGGCGTGCTGATCCCGCAGCGCCGCAGCGCCAGCGTCACCGCGGTGGCCTGGCGCACCAGCGCCGGAGCGGCCGCGCGGCTGCCCGTCGCGCAGGCCCCGAACCTCACCCGCACCCTGGTCGACTGGGCCAAGGCGGGCTGCCAGATCGTCGGCCTCGACGCCGGCGGCGACGTGACCCTCGACGACTACGACGGCACCGGCCCGGTGGTCGTGGTGGTCGGCTCCGAGGGCAAGGGCCTCTCGCGCCTGGTCCGCGAGACCTGCGACTCGGTGCTCTCGGTACCGATGGCCGGCGACGTGGAGAGCCTCAACGCGTCGGTCGCGGCCGGTGTGGTGCTCGCCGAGTTCGCTAGGCAGCGGCGGGTCGCCGGGGTCTGATCCGGCGCACGGCGTCGAGGCTGAGCACCAGCAGGGCCAGCCACACGATGCCGAAACCGATCCACCGCGCCGTAGGCACCGTCTCGCCGAGGATCGTGACCGCGCAGACCAGCTGAATCACCGGCGTCACGAACTGGATCAGGCCGACGGTGGTCAGCGGGATCCGTCGGGCAGAGGCCGCGAACAGCAGCAGCGGGACGGCGGTGGCGACACCGCTGAAGATCAGCAGCCCGGTGTGCACCGGCCCCTCGGTGCCGAACGACAGGCCCGGACCCACCGCGATGATCACCAGGATCAGCGTGGCGATCGGCAGCAGGATCAGCGTCTCCAGCGTGAGGCTGTGCAGCGCGGGCAGGGTGGCGCCCACCCGGTTCTTCACCAGGCCGTACAGGGCGAACGACGTCGCCAGCACCAGCGCGGTGAACGGGAACGAGCCGCCCGCCACCGCCAGGTACACCCCGGCCACCGCACCGATGCCGACCGCCGTCCACTGCAGCGGCCGCAGGTGCTCGCGCAGCACCACCACGCCCAGGGCCACCGTGACCAGTGGATTCAGGAAGTAGCCGAGCGCGGCGTCGCTGGTGTGCCCGGACGTCACCGCCGCCACGTAGACCACCCAGTTGATGCCGATCAGCAGGGCCGCCGCGGTGACGCCCACCATCAGGGTGCGACGACGCAGCAGCGGCGGCAGCCACGACCAGTCCCGGCCCACCCCGAGGATCAGCAGGCACAGCAGCGCCGTCCACACGATGCGGTTGGCCAGGATCTCCCACGGACCGGTGGGGCGCAGCGCGTCGAAGTAGATGGGGAACAGACCCCAGATGCCGTACGCGCCGAAACCCGCGGCCACTCCGCGTGCGGATTCGGTGGCCAGGCGCTTGCCGATCACCTCGCGCGGACCAGCACGCCGGCCTCGGCCAGCGCGGCCCGGACCGCGGTGGCGTGCGCCACCGCGCCGGGGGTGTCCCCGTGCAGACAGATCGAGTCGGCGTGGACGGCAATCGGCGTGCCGTCGATCGCGGTGATCGCACCCGTCGTCGCGAGCTGCACCACGCGCGCGGCGACGGCGGCGGAATCGGTGAGGACCGAGCCGGGCTCGGTGCGCGGCACCAGCGTGCCCTGCGGCGTGTAGGCGCGGTCGGCGAAGGCCTCGGTGAACACCGGGACCCCGGCCTCGCGGGCCAGTTCCAATGCCACCGAACCGGGCAGGCTCATCAGCGGCAGCCCGGCGTCGGCCACCGCGGTGACCACCGCCCGCGCCTGCTCCCGATGTCCGACGATCGCGTTGTACAGCGCGCCGTGCGGCTTCACGTAGTCGACGGTGCCGCCCACCGACCGGGCGATCGCGGTGAGCGCGCCGATCTGGAACAGCACGTCGGCGATCAACTGATCCGAGTCGATGTCCATGAACCGGCGACCGAAACCGTCCCAGTCCGGGTACGACACCTGCGCACCGATCCGCACGTCGGCGGCCACCGCCAGCTCGCACGTGCGGCGCAGCTCGATCGGGGTGCCCGCGTGGAAGCCGCAGGCCACGTTGGCGCTGGAGACCAGGCGCACCATCGCGGCGTCGTCGCCCACGCCTTCGCCGAGGTCGGCGTTCACATCGACCACGACCGGGAGCGCGGGGATCGTCATGCCTCCATGGTAGGTCCGCGAAACCACCGGCTGCCCGGCGGCGTTAGGGTGTTCAGTCATGGCACAGATGGACACGATCGTCGCAACAGCCGAAGGCAAGGTCGACGGGATCCGTGGGGCCCGCAGCCGCCGCGGCACCACCGCCTGGCTGGGCATTCCCTACGCGGCGCCGCCGGTGGGTCCGCTGCGCTTCCGGGCGCCGCAGCCCGTGGAGCCGTGGGACGACGTGCTGACCTGCCACGAGTACGGCAACTCGCCGATCCAGGACAAGCTGTTCACCGCCCGCGCCGACGGCTCGTACCAGCCGCGCAGCGAAGACTGCCTCACCCTCAACGTGTTCGCGCCGGACGGCATCTCGGCCACCCCGCGCCCGGTGATGGTGTTCAACTACGGCGGCGCGTACATCCTGGGCGGCTCGGCCACCCCCATCTACGACGGCGCCTTCCTGGCCCGGGCCCGCGACGTGATCGTGGTGACGGTGAACTACCGCTTCGGTCCGTTCGGGTTCCTGGACCTGAGCGACTACTCCACCCCGGAGCGCCCGTTCGACACCAACTGCGGCCTGCGCGACATGGTGGCCGCCCTCGAATGGGTGCAGCGCAACATCGCCGCGTTCGGCGGCGACCCCGAGCGGGTCACCGTGTTCGGCGAGAGCGCCGGCGGCGCCGCCGTGCTGACCCTGCTCTCCACCCCGGCCGCCGAAGGCCTGTTCTCCCGCGCCATCTCGCAGAGCCCGGCCGCCGACCTGGTGGTGCAGCGCGAGAACGCCGAGATCTTCACCGACGAGTTCGTCCGCCAGGTGATGGACCCGGAACGCCGCACCGGCCCCGAACGCACCGAACCGCGCCTGGACCCCGAGCTGGTGGCCCGCGTCGTCGACGAAGCCGGTCCGTACGACCTGCTCAAGGCCGGCAACCGGCTCCTCGGCTTCACCCGCCACGCACAGCTGTCGGACCCGATGCCGTTCGCGCCCGTCGTCGACGGCGACTACCTGCCGCTCAGCCCGGTCGATACCGCGATGGCCGGGCAGACGCTGCGGGTGCCGCTGATCGTCGGCACCAACCTCGACGAGGGCGAACTGTTCGCCCGGTTCTGGTCGATCCTGCCCGAGCCCACCCACATGCTGGTCGGCGTGCACGACCCCGAGGTGCGCCAGGAGCTGGCCCGCCTCTACCCGGGCACCCGCGACGAGGTCCGCCTCGCCGCCGACGCCGTGTTCTGGGTGCCGACGACGATCTTCGCCCAGCACCACTCCGAGCATTCGGACACCTACGTGTACCGCTTCGACTACTCGGTGGCCGCCCTCAAGGCCACCGGCATCGGCGCCACCCACGCCACCGAACTGTTCGCCGTGTTCGGCATCTACCGCCACCCGATCGGCGCCGGCCTCGCCGCGCTCGGCAGCTGGCGCTCCACCCGCCGCATCACCTCCACCATGCAGTCGCTGTGGTCGTGGTTCGCGCGGACCGGCGTCCCGGCCGGGCACTGGCCCAAGTACGACGCCGAACACCGCCACGTCCTGGTCCTCGACGACCCGGTCCGCGTGGAGAAGGACCCGGACGGCGCTCGCCGCTCCGCCTGGCAGCGCGTGCACTTGGATCTGAAGACGACGTGGAACGACGCACTGCGCGAGCAGTAGGGGGCGGGGCGGCGCTCGTTCTCCTGCTGGCTGGGTGTAGCGGCGGGGGAGAGGACGTGGCTGCGCCTTCGGTGACGTCGTCGTCTTCGGTGGTTTCGTCGTCGGTTGTTTCGGCACCCGTCTACGCGCCGCCGTACGTCGCCGGTGCCTCGTGGGTGCAGACTGCGGTGGGGCCCAGCCTCCAGATCGTGCCCGCTCCGTCGGGCCGCAAGGTCAGCGGTGAGCGCGCGGCCGACGTCGCCTGGCGCGAAGTCCTCGCGCTGGCGCCGGACGGCGACACCCCGGGCATGCGCGCGCAGTTCGACTGCCACTGGACGTTCGCACGGCTCGTCGACCCCGACAAGCCGAGCTGGAACTTGGAACCGGACCGCCCCGTGGTCTCCGCCGACCAAATGGTGTCAAGTCGCTGTAATCCCGGCTTCGCCGAGGAATAGTCACGGGCATGCGCAAACATCGGATGGTGGGGCTGCTCGCTGCGATCGGACTGCTGATGGCGCCGGCGGTCCCGGCGGAGGCGGCGCCCGCGCCGTCGCCCATGCAGGCCGAACTCGACGCCTACCTCGCGTCGTCGAGCGGCTCGGCCGATCTGCCGTTCCCCGGGTTGCCGTGGCCGCCCACCGCGCGCGGGCCGTACATCGACCGGGTGCAGTGGGTGCAGCTCGGCTCCGGCCCGAGCCTGCAGATCTATCCGACCGCGGCCGGGCGGAGGGCCACCGGCTTCGGGCTGCCGAGCGCCGCGTGGCGCGAGGTGCTCGCGCTGGCGCCGAACGCCGCCACCCCGGGCATGCGGTCCCAGTTCGACTGCCACTGGGTGTTCGTGCGGATCGTCGACCCCGGCAAGGCCAGCTGGAATCTGGAACCCGGACGCGCCGTGGTCGGACCGCTCGAGATGGTGGCGACGGCGTGTAATCCGCCGTTCTGAGCTTGTCGAAAAGCTAGTCGCGTGCGCGCAGGCCGATGACGCGGCAGATCACGTAGATCACGAACGAGATGGTGGTGACCAGCACCGACACCGGCAGCTCCGGGGCCAGTGACAGGATCAGCCCGCCCACCGCGGCGATCATCGCGAAGGTCACCGACAGCACCACCTGCTTGGTGGGGGAGGCGGTGAGCCGGGCCGCCGAGGCGGCCGGGGTGATCAGCAGGGCCATCACCAGCAGGGCGCCGATGATCTGCACGCCCTGCGCGGCGGCGAGGCCGACGAGGATCGCGAAGACCACCGACAGCGCCCGCAGGGGGACGCCGGAGGCCTTCGCCACCCGCGGGTCGAGGCTCGCGAACAGCAGCGGCCGGTAGATCACCGCGAGCACGGCCACCACCACGGCGGCGGTGATCGCCACCGCGATCAGCCCGGAGCTGCCCACGCTCACCACCTGTCCGGTGAGCAGCGCGAAGCCGGTGCCGGCGCGGCCGTACAGGTGCAGGAACAGCACACCCAGACCCAGACCGAAGGCCATCACCACGCCGATCACCGAGTCGCGTTCGCGGGCCCGGTTGCCGAGGACGCCGAACACGGCGGCCGCGATCACCGCGCCGATCACGCCGCCCAGGTTCACGCTGAAGCCGAGCAGCAGAGCCGCGGCGGCGCCGGTGAAACTCAGCTCGGCCGCGCCGTGCACCGCGAAACTCATCTGGCGCGCCACGATCATCGGGCCCAGCAGGCCGCCGATCAGGCCGAGCAGCGCCAGCGCCAGCAGCGACTGCTGGACGAAGGTGCGCGACAGCAGGTCGGCGGTCTGTGCGAAGTCGAAGAAGTCACCCATCAGCTCTGCCCCTGGTCGTCGCAGTGGTGGTGGCCGGCGTCGGTGTCGCCGCCGATCACCACGAGTCGTCCGGCCACTTCGGCCACTTCCACGTGGCTGCCGTACAGCTCCGACAGCGTCGCCGAGTTCATCACCTCGGCCACCGTGCCGATTCGGAACCGGCCGTCCACCAGGTACAGCACCCGGTCGACGTAGGGCAGCACCGGATTTATCTCGTGCGTCACGAACAGGATCGCGGTGTCCCGGGCACGGCGGCGGGCGTCGAGCAGGTCCACCACCACCCGCTGATTGCGCAGGTCCAGGCTCGACAGCGGTTCGTCGCACAGCAGCACGGCCGGATCGTCGGTGAGCGCTTGCGCGATGCGCAGGCGCTGCTGCTCGCCGCCGGACAGCAGCCCGAGGGGCTGGTCGGCGAACGCCGTGGCGCCCACTTCGGCGATGGCGGCGTCCACCCGGGCCGCGCGCTCGCGGCGCCCGCGCCAGCCGATGCCCCAGTCGGCGCCGTCGACGCCGAAACCCACCAGGTCGCGGCCGCGCAGGGCCATCGCGTCGGAGTCGTCGGCGTGCTGCTGCGGGACGTAGCCGAGCCGGCCGTGCAGAGTCAGCGTGCCGGATGTCAGCGGCACCTGGCCCAGGACCGCGCGCAGCAGCGTCGTTTTTCCGGAGCCGTTGGGGCCGAGGACGGCGATGAACTCGCCGGGGTGCACCGCCAGGTTCAGGTCCTGCCAGAGCGTGCGGTCGCCGAGCGCGAGCGTCGCGTCGGTGAACTCCACCACGGGGGTGTCGTCGGCGGGGGCGCTCATCGGGCGAGCGCCGCCTCGAGCCGGTCGATCTGCGCCGACTGCCAGAGCAGATAGTCGGTGACGCCCGCGGGCAGCGATTCGGTCATGTCGACCACCGGAATCGCATTGCTGCGAGCCAGGTCCAGCACCGAGCGCGTGGCCGGATCCACCGCCTGCGTGTTGTAAATCAGGACGGCGATGTCGCGGCCGGTGATCAGATCGCCGAACGCGGCGACGTCGGCGGCCGACGGCGCCTGGCCGTTCTCCACGGCCGCGGTGAATGCGGCCGGGGCCACGTCGACCAGCCCGGCGGCCGTCAACAGGTAGGCGGCCAGCGGCTCGGTGGCGGCCACCTCGGTGCCATCGTGCTGGGCCTTGAGTGCGGCGAGACGACCGCGCAGGTCCGCGATACCGGCGTCGAACGCGGCGGCGCGGTCCCGGTAGTACTGGGCGTGCATCGGCGCGAGCTTGGCCAGGGCGTCGGCGGTGGCGTCGGCGACGCGGGCGACGACGGGCAGGTCGTAGAAGACGTGCTCGTTGGTCCCGTGGTCGTGCCCTTCGTGCCCGTGCCCTTCATGCCCGTGGTCGTCGTGCCCGTGGTCGTCGTCCTCGCCACCGGCCAGTCGGGTCGCGTTCACCTGCACGGCCGCCGACGACGACGCCGCGGTCTCGACGTAGGCGTCGTAGTGTCCGCCGTTGAACACCAGCACGTCGGCGTCCTCGATCTTCGCGGTGTCGGCCATCGACGGCTCGAACTCGTGCGGATCGGCGCCGGGGGAGTTGAACAGGGCGGTCACGTCGGCGTGCTCGCCGCCGACCGCGCGGGCCACGGCCGCCCACACGTCGGTGGACGCGACCACGGCCGGATGATCGGTGGTACGCGTCGAGTCGTCCGCGCAGCCGGCGACGACGACGCCGAACACCGCGATCAGCACGGTGGCGAGCACTTTTCGCATGCGAGCCCCTTCAGTTAATGACAATGGTTACCGAAACGAGTCTACGGACGCCCCCGGTCGCGGACTAATACGCGATCCCGCATGTTTTCCGGGTGCGATTAGGGTGGACACATGACCGGTGGACCCAGGCCACGACGCCTCGCGGTGATCTCCGTGCACACTTCGCCGTTGGCGCAGCCGGGCACCGGGGACGCCGGGGGGATGAACGTCTACGTCTGGCAGACCGCCCAGCGGCTGGCCCGCCGCGGCGTGGAGGTGGAGATCTTCACCCGCGCCACGTCGTCGGCCGACCGTGCGGTGCTCGAAGCCGCGCCCGGCGTGCTGGTCCGGCACATCGAGGCGGGACCGTTCGACGGCCTCGACAAGCGCGATCTGCCCGGTCAGCTCTGCGCCTTCTCGGCCAACGTGCTGCGCGCGGAAGCCGCCCAGGAGCCCGGCCACTACGACCTCATCCACTCGCACTACTGGCTGTCCGGTCAGGTGGGCTGGCTCGCGCGCGACCGCTGGCGGGTGCCGCTGGTGCACACCGCGCACACGCTCGCCGCGGTGAAGAACGCCTCGCTGGCCGGCGGCGACACCGCCGAACCGGTGGGGCGGCTCATCGGCGAACAGCAGGTGGTGGCCGAGGCCGACCGCCTGGTGGCCAACACCCGCACCGAGGCGGCCGAACTGACGGACCTGTACGGCGCCGACCCGGGGAAGATCGACGTGGTGCCGCCGGGCGCGGACCTGGACTTCTACAGCCCCGGCTCGCGGGCGGCGGCGCGCGTGCAACTGGGCCTGGACCCGGACGAGGCGGTGGTGACCTTCGTCGGTCGCCTGCAACCGTTGAAGGCCCCGGACGTCCTGCTGGCGGCCATGGCGCCGCTGATCAGGGCCGACCCCACCGGCCGGCTGCGGCTGCTCATCGTCGGCGGACCGTCCGGCTCCGGACTGGAGCGCCCGACCGCGCTGGCCGAGCTCGCCGTGAACCTCGGCGTGGCCGACCGCGTGACCTTCCTGCCTCCGCAGCCGCCCGCCGTCCTCGCGCAGGTGTACCGGGCGTCGAATCTCGTTGCGGTGCCGAGCTTTTCGGAGAGCTTCGGGCTCGTCGCCGTGGAGGCGCAGGCCTGTGGCATCCCGGTGATCGCCGCCGACGTCGGCGGGCTCGGCGTGGCCGTGCGCGACGGCGTCACCGGCCGCCTGGTGTCCGGGCACGAGATCGCCGCCTGGACCGCCGAGCTGGCCGAGCTGCTGGCCGACCCGGCCCGCCTCGAGCGCTACGGCGCGGCCGCCGTCGTGCATGCGCGGGGCTACTCCTGGGAGCACACCACCGACGCGCTGCTGGCGTCGTACAGCGCCGCGATGGGGCACTTCCCGTCCGGCCCTGCGCGCCGCGGCACGCTGGGCCGTCGCACCCGCGGCTGGCTCAAGAATCGACCGAGGATGGCGGGATGATCGACAATCTGGCGGCACTGGAAGCGGTGCTGGCCGAATCCGGCATCGACTACGTACGCAAGGCCGGCGAGACGGCCGACACCGAGCACGTGATCGTGGAGCTGCCGGGCGAGCGCAAGCTCAAGACCACCGTGCTGCTGACGGCCGGGGTGCACGGCGTGCGCGTCGAGGCGTTCGTGTGTCGTCGTGCCGACGAGAACCACGAGGCCGTCTACCGCTTCCTGCTGACCCGGAACCGTCGTCTCTACGGGGTGGCCTACACCCTCGACAACATCGGCGACATCTACCTGGTGGGCCGCCTCTCGCCGGAGGCGATCACCGCCGCCGAGGTGGACCGCGTGCTGGGCCAGGTGCTGGCCGCCGCCGACGGCGACTTCAACAAGATCCTGGAGATCGGCTTCCTCACGTCCATCCACCGCGAATGGGCGTGGCGTACCGCGCGCGGCGAATCCCTGGCCAACCTGCAGGCCTTCGCCCACCTGATCGACCCGGACAGACTCCCCGAGATCGCGCCGCTCGACGACGCACCCGCCGCGCACACTTCCCGCCCGACCGACCAATAGTTAAGGATCCCCGATGAGCTTCCGCAGTCCCTACCCCGACGTGGACATCCCGAACGTCAGCGTCTACGACTTCCTGTTCGGCTCCATCGACGAAGCCGACCTGGATCGCACCGCGCTGATCGACGCCAAGACCGGCGCCACCACCACCTACCGCCAGCTCATCGGCCAGATCAACGCCGCCGCCGGCGCCTTCGCTGCGCGCGGCCTCGGCGTGGGCGACGTCATCGCCGTGCTGTCGCCGAACATCCCGGCGTTCGCGACCGTCTTCCACGGCATCCTGCGCTCCGGCGCCAGCGCCACCACGCTCAACGCGCTGTTCACCGCCAACGAGATCCGCAAGCAACTCGTGGACTCCAAGGCGAAGATGATCGTGACCATCTCGATGATGGCTCCGCAGGCGCTCGAGGCGGCCCGCGAGGTGGGCCTCGCCGACGACGCCATCGTGATCCTCGACGGCGAAGGCCTGGCCGCGTCCGGCCATCCCAACGCCGCCGACCTGCTCGGCGCCGGCCTGCCCGCGCCGGACGTCGAGTTCGATCCGGCCACCCACATCGCGGTGCTGCCGTACAGCTCCGGTACCACCGGCAACCCCAAGGGCGTTATGCTCAGCCATCGCAACCTGGTGTCCAACGTCGCGCAGATCGAGCCGATCAACGGCATGACCCCGGACGACGTGGTGCTGGCCGTGCTGCCGTTCTTCCACATCTACGGCATGACCGTGCTGCTCAACGCCGCCCTCAAGGCGCGCGCCTCGCTGCTGGTGATGCCGCGCTTCGACATGGTCGAGTTCCTCGAAGGCACCCAGCAGCACAAGGTGACGTACGCGTTCATCGCGCCGCCGGTGGCCGTCGCCCTGGCCAAGCACCCCATCGTCGACAAGTACGACCTGTCGTCGATCCACACCATGCTCTCCGGCGCCGCGCCGCTGGACGCCGAGCTCGGCAACGCCGTCGCCACGCGCCTGGACCTGAACATGGCGCAGGGCTTCGGCATGAGCGAGACGTCGCCGGTGACCCACCTCATCCCGTTCGTCGGCACCGCCCCGGGCGGTCTCACGCCCCCGCTGTCGTCGGTGGGCTGGGCCGTGCCCAACACCGAGAACCGGCTCGTCGACCCGGGTACCGGCGAGGACATCGACATGCCGTCCGAGGGTGTCTCCGTGCCGGGTGAGCTGTGGGTCCGCGGCCCCAACGTGATGGTCGGCTACTTGAACAACGCGCAGGCCACCGCCGACACCATCGACGCCGACGGCTGGCTCAAGACCGGTGACATGGCCACCGTCGACGCCGACGGCTGCGTCACCATCGTCGACCGGCTCAAGGAGCTCATCAAGTACAAGGGCTACCAGGTGCCGCCGGCCGAGCTGGAGGCGCTGCTGCTGACCCACCCGAAGGTGGCCGACGTGGCCGTCGTCGGCGCCCACGACGCCGACGGCGAAGAGGTGCCCAAGGCCTTCGTCGTGGTGGCCGAGGGTGCCGAGCTCACCGAAGACGAGGTCATCGCGTTCACCGCCGAGCGTGTGGCCCCGTACAAGAAGGTCCGCCAGGTGGAGTTCATCGCCGCCATCCCGAAGTCGAGCTCCGGCAAGATCCTCCGCAAGGACCTGCGCCAGTAGCGCCGCTGCACGCCTGACCCCGGGACCTCCGAGCCCCGTGCCCCGATTCTGGGCACCGGCCTCGGAGGTCCTGTGCATCGGGTGGCCGATCAGTCGCGGATATCGAGGTAGAGGCGATCAGATCCGTCGATCGGCTTGAACCCGGCTTCGAGGTACCACTCCCGGAGCCGCGGCCGGTCACGCATGGGGTCGATCAGTACGTGCCGACCGCCGATGAGGGTCATCGCTTCCGAAGCGGTGAGAATCGCGTCGGCCAGCAGGTCGATCCCGCGGCCTCCGCCCCGCAAGCTCTGATCCAGCGCGAGTTTGCCGATCAGTACTCCCGCAACTTCACGTCCCTGGTACTTGCCAGGTCGCAAGATCGAGAAGATGCGACCGTCATCGGCTCGCGTGATGGTGGGCAGAAGAGTGTAGTAGCCGACGACGTACTCGCCGCCGTCATCAGTCCAGACGTGCGTCGCAGACTTACCGTCGTTCTGGTCCTGCAAAGCGTGTTTTTGCGGCCACTCATCGAGATCGGGCTCACCGCTGTCGAAGAAGTCGAAGCTGTGGTTCTCGTTGAGCCGCTCCGGGGAGTAGCTCAACTCGCGCGGCGGACTTCTTGCCGCTGGCGCAGAGCGTTGCGCAGCTTGGCGCTTGGGCGGGCGGGGCGTTCCATCATTCGCTGAAGCTGCCCACTGCTGACTCGAGTGACGTCGACCTGACGTGTCTTATCGCGGCGCTCAGTGATCCCCATGGCGCCAAGCATACGCCGCGAGGCACTACCGGTCAGAAGGTTGTGAAGTGGTCGTCTGTCCGGCCGAACCTCGCAGGTCACCGCGATGGGCGACGACGGCCTATGCCAGAATCAAGGCATGAGCAACGGCAAGCTGATTCTGATGCGTCACGGCGAGAGCGAATGGAACGCCTCCAACCAGTTCACGGGCTGGCAGGACGTGAACCTCACCGACAAGGGTCGCGCCGAGGGCAAGCGCGCCGGCGAACTGCTCGCCGCCAACGACCTGCTGCCCGACGTGCTCTACACCTCGCTGCTGCGTCGCGCGATCATCACCGCCCAGCTGGCGCTCGACGCCGCCGACCGCGTGTGGATCCCGGTGGTCCGCGACTGGCGTCTCAACGAGCGCCACTACGGTGCGCTGCAGGGCCTGAACAAGGCCGAGACCAAGGACAAGTACGGCGACGAGCAGTTCATGCTGTGGCGCCGCAGCTACGACACCCCGCCGCCGGCCATCGCGGCCGACGCCGAGTACAGCCAGGTGGGCGACCCGCGTTACGCCGGCATCGAGGTGCCGCTGACCGAATGCCTGCAGGACGTCGTGACCCGCCTGATGCCGTACTACGCCGAGGCCATCGGCGCCGACCTGCGCGCAGGGAAGAACGTCCTCGTCGCCGCGCACGGCAACTCGCTGCGCGCCCTGGTGAAGTACCTCGACGGCATCTCCGACGCGGACATCGCCCAGCTGAACATCCCGACCGGCAATCCGCTGGTCTACGAGGTGGACGACGAACTGCGCGCGGTGTCCCCGAGCGGCGATCCGCTGGCGCCCAGCGGTCGCTACCTGGATCCCGAAGCGGCCGCCGCGGGCGTCGCCGCCGTCGCTGCGCAGGGCGGAAAGTAGTTCCCTGCGTAACTGTATGCCCTCGGCTACATTGGATGTATGACTGACGGGGCAATCACAGTTGAGCATCTGGCTGAGCGCGAACGCTTCCGCGCCACCATCGAGGACGACGGTGGCACCGTCGAGATCGGGTTCATCGATTACACGCGGGACGCCGGGCATTCCGGCGCCCACCTGGCCCTGACCCACACGGTGGTCTACGACCGGTTCGGCGGCCGCGGCTACGCCGCCGAACTGGTCCGCCAGGTCCTCGAGAGCGTGCGTGCCGACGGCAACAAGGTGATTCCGGTGTGCTCCTACGTCGTCAGCTACCTGGAGAAGCACCCGGAGTACTCGGATCTGGTGGTCACGTCGACGTCGGCGTGAACCCTTCGTGAACGCCTCCCGAACCGGCCCGCGCCGGCTCGCAACCCGGGTGACCGGACCGTAGACTCACCGGTGTGTCCGAATCCACCGGTAGCTTTCGCGCGTCCAGCGAGCAGGTCGCACCCGGCATCGTCGGACCGGCTCTCGTCGGCCCGGACGTCTCCTTCGGTGAGAACGGCGCGGTCTCCCGCACCGGCCTGCTGAACCTGCTGGTGGCGCATTCGGAGTCGGGCATCGCTGTGGTCGACGCCGATCACGGCGTGGTGCTGTTCAATCAGCGCGCCATCGAACTGGGCCTGCTGCGCGACGTGCTCGCCGATCCGGTGGCCGAAGTGGTCAGCGAAGTCTTCCTGACCGGCGTCGACCGGCACTTCGAATTCGTGCCGCCGATCTCGGCCATGGGTTTCGTCTCCACCGGCCGCACCATGCCGCGCACCATCGAGAACGTGCGATGCATGGTCCGCCTCGTCGACGTCGGAGCGTCGCGGTACGCGCTGGTCTACGGCGACGACGACTCCACCAACCTGCGCGTGGAGGCCACCCGCCGCGACTTCGCAGCCAACGTCTCGCACGAGCTGAAGACCCCGCTCGGCGCGATCAGCCTGATGGCCGAGGCCATGCTGGAATCGCGCGACGACCCGCAGGCCGTCGAGCACTTCGGGCATCGCGTGCTGCGCGAGGCCAACCGGATGAGCAACCTCATCAACGAGCTGATCGGCCTGTCCCGCCTGCAGGAGGGCCGCATCGAGGAGTTCACCACCGTGGAGGTGGACGCTCTGGTCGACGACGCGCTCAGCTCGGCCGCGGTCGGCGCCGAGGTGTCGCAGATCGAGCTGGTCTCCGACGACGACACCGGCCTCGCGGTACCCGGCGACCGCACCCTGCTGCTCACCGCCCTGAACAACCTGCTGGTCAACGCCGTGAACCATTCGGTGCCCGGCGACGTGGTGTCGGTGAGTCGGCGCGTGGTGGAAGTGGACGGCGAGGAGATGGTGGCGATCGCCGTGACCGACCGCGGCATCGGCATCGCACCCGCCGATCAGCAGCGTGTCTTCGAACGGTTCTTCCGCGTCGACAAGGCGCGCTCGCGCGCCACCGGCGGCACCGGCCTGGGCCTGGCGATCGTCAAGCACGTCGCCGCCAGCCACGGTGGCCACATCGGCCTGTGGAGTCAGCCCGGCACCGGCTCCACGTTCACCCTGTACATCCCCATCGAACATTCCCCCGAAGTAGAGGAACGCACGCCTTGACGCACGTACTCATCGTCGAAGACGAAGAAGCTCTCGCCGATCCGCTCGCCTTTCTGCTCCGCAAGGAGGGCTTCGAAGCCAGCATCATCAACGACGGCACCGAAGCCGTCGCGGCCTTCGACCGCCTGACCCCCGACATCGTGCTGCTCGATCTCATGCTGCCGGGCGTCTCCGGCACCGAGATCTGCAAGATGATCCGCGCCAAGTCGTCGACCCCGGTGATCATGGTGACCGCCCGCGACAGCGAGATCGACAAGGTGGTGGGCCTCGAACTGGGGGCCGACGACTACATCACCAAGCCGTACTCGGCGCGCGAGCTGATCGCCCGCATCCGCGCGGTGCTGCGCCGCGGCGGCGTGGTGGCCGACGACGACGACGCCGCCATCGGCGTGCTCGAGGTGGGCCCAGTCCGGATGGACGTGCAGCGGCACACCGTCACCGCGGCCGGCGCCGACGTGACCCTGCCGCTCAAGGAGTTCGACCTCCTCGAATACCTGCTGCGCAATGCGGGGCGCGTGCTGACCCGCAGCCAGCTGATCGACCGGGTGTGGGGCGCGGACTACGTCGGCGACACCAAGACGCTCGACGTCCACGTGAAGCGTCTGCGCTCGAAGATCGAACCGGACCCCAGCCAGCCCCGCCACCTGATCACGCTGCGCGGACTCGGTTACAAGTTCGAGCCCTAGAAGGTCCGGCTCAGCTCGCTCAGAGCTGCTCGTACTTCAGGTCCGTGGTGCGGCGGGTGGTCGCGGCCGCGGTGGCCGGGTGCACGGCGACGATGCCCAGATCGGCCCGCAGTCGGCAGGCCTTGGCCAGTGCCTCGTAGGCCGGGGCGCCGATCAGCTCGGTGAGCTCGGGCGCGTACGAGACGTACACCGGCTCGGCGCCCACGTGGGCGTCGGGGGAGCCGGAGCAGTACCAGTCCAGGTCGTGCCCGCCCTCGCCCCAGCCGCGGCGGTCGTATTCGCCGATGATGGTCTTGAGGATCTCGGTGCCGTCCGGCCGGGTGACCCACTCGTTCTCCCGCCGCACCGGCAGCTGCCAGCACACGTCCGGCTTCACCGTCAGCGGCTCCAGTCCGCGGGCCAGTGCCGCCGCGTGCAGCGCGCAGCCCTGCCCGGCACCGAAGCCGGGCCGGTTCAAGAAGATGCACGCGCCCTTGTGCACGCGCGTCTTCAGCGCGGGCTCGCCGTCGAGGTCGTTCTCCTCCAGGTAGCCGCGCGCGCCGAGCGGATCCTTGCCGGTGCCCTTCTTGTAGAACTCCCAGTTGTCCTCGGTCAGCAGCTCCATGCCCTTGACCAGGCGGGCGCGATCGTCGTCGTCGGTCAGATAGGCGCCGTGCGTGCAGCACCCGTCGTCCGGCCGACTGGCGATGATGCCCTGGCACGCGGGCGTGCCGAAGACGCACGACCACCGCGACAGCAACCAGGTCAGATCGACGCTGATCAGGTGCTCGGGGTCGGCAGGGTCGAAGAACTCGTACCACTCGCGCGGGAAGTCGAGCGGCACCTCGGGCGCGGGCTGCGCGCCGCTGCGATCGGTGGCCACAGCGCTCCACCGTAGTCCCCAGGTCGCATTGATGCCCGTCGCGCAGTAATTTGATGACGGTGAGACTCGGAGTGCTCGATGTGGGCAGCAATACGGTGCACATGCTCGTGGTGGATGCGCAGGCCGGCGGCGCGCCGACGGCGATGAGCTCCACCAAGGCGGTGCTGCGCCTGGCCGAACAGATCGACGACGGCGGCCGGATGACCGACTACGGCGCCGACCTGCTGGTGTCCACCATCGAGGAGTTCACCAAGATCGCCACCGCGTCCGGTTGCGGCGAGATCATGGCCTTCGCCACCTCCGCGGTGCGCGACGCCACCAACACCGACGAGGTGCTCTCCCGGATCAAGAAGACCTCGGAGCTGGACGTGACCGTGCTGTCCGGGGTCGACGAGGCGCGCCTGACCTCCCTCGCGGTGCGGCGCTGGTACGGCTGGCAGGCCGGCCGCATTCTGGCGCTCGATATCGGCGGCGGCTCGCTGGAGATGTCCAACGGCGTCGACGAGGAGCCGGAGATCGCGATCTCGCTGCCGCTGGGCGCGGGCCGTCTGACGCGCGAGTGGATTCAGGACGACCCGCCGGATCGACGACGCATCGCCGTGCTCCGCGACTGGCTCGACGCCGAACTCCGCGCGCCGGCCAAGGAACTGCGCTCGGCGGGCAAACCGCACCTGGCGGTGGGCTCGTCGAAGACCTTCCGCATGCTGGCCCGTCTCACCGGCGCCGCGCCGTCGAGCGCGGGCCCGCACGTGCAGCGCACCGTGACCCAGGACGGCATCCGGCAGCTCATCGCGTTCATCTCGCGGATGACCACCGCCGACCGGGCCGAACTGGAAGGCGTCAGCGCCGACCGGGCCCCGCAGGTGGTGGCCGGCGCCCTCGTGGCCGAGGCGACCATGCGCGCGCTGGGTGTCGATAGACTGGAAATCTGTCCGTGGGCACTGCGGGAAGGCGTCATTCTGCGCCGTCTCGACAGCGAGCCTGCCGGACCGATGACCATCGCCCCCTAGGATTGGGCGCAACCACGACCAGGATGGAGTTGGCCGCCGATGGCACATGAGCCGGATCCGGTTCCGATCACCGTCGAAGAACTGATCGCCCGCACCGCCGAGGACACCGCGTTCCCGCGCGCCGACTCGCTGTCGGTGCGTCGTGCCGCGACCGAACCGTCGACGTCGACCACCGAGCCGGAGCGGCCCACCACGGCCTCCGGCATGCCCGCGTACACGCCGCCCACCGCGGCCGCGCCGGCCGCGCCGAAGGCGCGCGTCATCGGCGCCAGCGGCATGCCGGCGCACACGCCCGCCGCCGCCAAGCCCGGGGCCGTCGCCAAGCCCGAGTCGGCCAACGTGGTGACCGGCATCATCCCGGTGGTCACCGACACCGGCTCGCTGCGCCGGGTGGAGAGCGACGACCTGATCGGCGAGGACCTGCCGACCGGTGCGAACGCCGCGCTGGTGGTGCAGCCGGCCGCCGACATCGACCCCACCGTGGTCACCGCGCCGCAGACACCCGTGGCGGACGACGCCGCCGCCGAGGTGGCGACGAAGGCTGCGCCGGAGCCCGACACGGCCGCCGACGAGGCCAAGGTCGACAAGGCGGACAAGAAGGCCGAGAAGGCGGCGAAGAAGGCCGAGCAGAAGGCCGCGAAGGCGGCGAAGGCCGACGCCGATGCCGCGGAGCACCCGCGTTCGGCGGCTCTGGGCTGGCTCGGTCTGGTCGGCGAGGTGCTGCTGGGCGTGCTGATCGGCGGCGGCCTGTTCTGGGGCTTCACCGTGCTGTGGAAGCAGTACGTGTACTTCGCGCTGATCCTAGCCGTGCTGGTGATCTTCGCGATCGTCACCTTCGCCTACGTGCTGCGTAAGCGGGACCTGCCCACCACGCTGCTGGCGCTGGCGGTGGGGCTGATCGTGACGATCGGCCCGCTGGTGATGCTGGTCTGACGTTGCACCCTCCTGCCCTCCGACCGGAGATTCCGATCGGTCTGTCCACGGCGTCGGTCTACCCGCAGAACACCGAGGCGGCCTTCGCGTACGCCGCCGAGATCGGCTACGACGGCATCGAGCTGATGGTGTGGTCGGATCCGGTGAGCCAGGACGTGGCCCACGTCGCGCACCTGTCGCAGAAGTACCAGGTGCCCGTGCTGTCCGTGCACGCCCCGTGCCTGCTGATCTCCCAGCGCGTCTGGGGCCGCGACCCGTCGGCCAAACTGGTGCGGTCGGTGCAGGCCGCCGAGGATCTGGGCGCGGACACCGTGGTGGTGCACCCGCCGTTCCGCTGGCAGCGCGAATACGTGCGCGGCTTCGACAAGCTGGTCCGGCGTCTCGAAGCCGACAGCGACGTGAAGGTGGCCGTGGAGAACATGTTCCCGATGCGCGCCGACCGCCTCTTCGGCGCGGGCGCCCGGTCCGCCCATCGGATGGCCGAGCGCGGCGGAGCGCCGGGCCTGCACGCGTCGGCCTTCGGCAAATCGATCGACCCCACCGACCACGGCTACGACAACTACACGCTCGACCTGTCGCATGCGGCGACCGCCGGCGTGGACGCGCTGGAGCTGGTCGACCGGATGGGCGCCGGACTGGCGCACCTGCACCTGACCGACGGCACCGGTGCGGCCACCGACGAGCACCTGATCCCCGGCGACGGCTCCCAGCCGTGCGTGGCCGTCTGCAACCACCTCGCCGACGGCGACTTCGCCGGTTCGGTGGTGCTCGAAGTGCACACCGGGTCGGCCAAGAACAAGGCCGAGCGCAGCGCCATGCTGACCCGCTCGCTGGAATTCGCCCAGACCCATCTGGCCCGCAACCCACGACAGGACGAACATGTCGACCGTGCTTGGTGACCTGCTGACCTTCGACGTGATCGGCGACGACGCCGACTCCGTCACCTACCGGGGCTCGGTCTCGCCCGCCTTCACCATCGGACCCAAGGTGCACGGCGGCAGCCTGCAGATGATGGCGGCCTCCGCGGCCCGTGCCGCTCTGTACCGCCTGGGCGGCCCGGATCAGCCCGCGGGCACCACGGCCATCGCGGTGGCCAGCGACTTCCTGGCCGCGCCCGACCCGGCCGAGGTGACCCTCGCCGTCCGCCTGCTCAAGCGGGGCCGCACCGTCTCGCTGGCGCACGTCGACGTGCTGCAGGCCGACCGGGTGATGGTCTCGTCGTCGGTGACGCTGGGCCGGCCCGACGTCGGCGACCCGCACCACAGCGGCGGCACCGTGCTCGACGACCTGCCGCCGGTCCCGACCGCCGATGCGGTGCCGATCGACGACTCGCCGCTCGGCGAGGTGATGCACCTGGCGCCCGCGATGGATCTGGCGCTGGATCCGCACTGGTTCCCGGTGCTGCGCGGTGAGCAGGGCGAGCCGCAGATCCGCGGCTGGACGCGCCCCAAGGACCCGGCGGCACAGCCGGCGAGCATGGCGGCGGACTTCCCGGTGCTGGTGTGCGACGTCTCGCCGCCGGTGGTGATGAACCTCGGCTTGTTCGGCTGGGCGCCCACCGTGCAGCTGACCACGTACCTGCGGCGGGTGCCCGAGACCGGGCCGGACGGTGCCGGGTGGCTGCGGTTCGCCGCCACCAGCACCGAGGTGGGACAGGGCATGTTCGCCGAGGACCATGCGGTGGTCGACGAGACCGGCGCCCTGGTGGCGCAGTCGCGGCAGTTGGCGCTCATCCCGAGCGCGCGCTGACCCGGATCGACCAGAGAACGACACGAGCGAGAAGACGAGAGAGACGACATGAGCGAGCGGGTAGCGATCATCGGCGGCGGCAAGATCGGTGAGGCCCTGCTGGCCGGCCTGATCAAGGCGGGCAAGCCCAGCCGCGACCTGGTGGTGGTGGAGAAGCTGCCGGCGCGGGCGACCGAGCTCGCCGAGGACTACGGCGTCCGCGTGACGCAGGACGTGCGGGACGCGGCCGAGAGCGCGCAGGTGGTCTTCCTCGCGGTGAAGCCGGACGCCGTCGAGTCGGTCCTGCGAGAATTGGCGCGGGCCGACGACAGCGGCGAGACCGAGCGCATCACGGTGTCGCTGGTGGCCGGCATCCCGACGGTGCGCTACGAGGCCGCGCTGCCCGCCGGCACCCCGGTGATCCGGGTTATGCCCAATACCCCGATGCTCGTCAACGAGGGCATGAGTGCGGTCTGCGCCGGTCGGCACGCCGACGAGGAGCAGGTCGCGGTCGCGGTCCGGCTGATGGAGACCGTCGGCAAGGTGATGGTGGTCCCGGAGAAGCAGATGGATGCGGTCACCGCGATCTCCGGCTCCGGTCCGGCCTACTTCTTCCTGATGGTGGAGGCGCTCGCCGATGCCGGGGTCGGACTCGGGTTGACGCGCGTGCAGGCCCTCGAACTGGCCGGGCAGACCCTCAAGGGGGCCGGCGAGCTGCTGGTCGAATCCGGGGTCTCCCCGGTGGATCTGCGTGCCGCGGTCACCTCGCCCGGCGGGACCACCGCCGCGGCGCTGCGCGAGTTCGAGCGATACGGGCTGCGGCACGCCACCAGCGAGGCCGCGCGGGCCGCCGCCGAGTACAGCAAGATGGCCGCACGTCGAGCCGACGTTGAGGGTTCGCGCGGCGGCGGCGCAGTGGCCGCCGAGTTCGTCGACGACGAGGGCTGAGTCCGCGACCTGCGATTATGGGACGATTCGGCAAATAACAGCCGAGTAATACATCGCCAACTTGGCCACTCACGTCGCAGATTTCACATCTGCCACGTTAAGCTTCTATCAGCACGTACGTGTCTATGTCCGCCGGAGGGGAAGCCGGTGGCCACGATGCGTGCACCGGAGGTTTGATTATTCATGGCTGCAGTAGATGAGCCCGGTGCAGGGACCCAGTTTCTGACCGTTGCCGAGGTTGCCGCGCTGATGCGCGTTTCGAAGATGACCGTGTACCGCCTGGTGCACAGTGGAGAGCTGCCGGCCGTGCGCGTCGGTCGTTCGTTCCGCGTGCACGCCAAGGCCGTGCACGACTACCTGGAGACCTCGTACTTCGACGCCGGATAGTTCCGCGCGCAGCCCGATTTCGTCTCCGGTTCATCGAATCGGTAAGATGGAGCCTCGGGTCCCGGTCGCGCTGAGCGGGACTGGAGCGCCGTAATCGTCCCAGCTGTCGACCGCGGCCTACGGACCATCAGCAAGATCGTGAGGAGAGCCCCATGGGTTCAGTGATCAAGAAGCGCCGCAAGCGCATGTCGAAGAAGAAGCACCGCAAGCTGCTTCGCCGTACTCGCGTGCAGCGTCGTAAACTCGGCAAGTGAGTCGAGAGACGTAACACCCACGAAACCCGCTCAATCTTGGGCGGGTTTCGTCGTTCGTTAGCCTGGAGAACATGACAGATCTGCCCGCAGGGACCGCGCCGCGTTCGGTGCTGGTCACCGGCGCCTCCACCTTCCTCGGCGGCTACCTGGTGTCGCGCCTCGCGGAGAACCCGGACATCGAGCGGATCGTGGCCGTGGATTCGCGGGTCCCCAGCAAGACGCTGATGCGCCGCATGGGCCGCGCCGACTTCCTGCGCCTGGACATCCGACGACCGGCCATCGCCCGCGCGCTGGCCGGCTACGACGTCGATACGGTGGTGCACGCGGCGCCGTCGATCATGGATGCCGCAGGCCACTCGGCCGCCATCAAAGAGCTCAACGTGGTCGGCTCCATGCAGGTCTACGCCGCCTGCCAGCGCACCCCCAGCGTGAAGCGGGTGATCCTGCGGTCCACCGCGATGATCTACGGCGCCAGCTCCGCCGACCCCGCCTACTTCCGCGAGGGCACCCCCGCGCGCCGCGAACCCAAGCGCGGCTACGGCCGGGACATGCTCGACGTGGAGGGCTACGCCCGCGGACTGGCCCGTCGTCGGCAGGACATCGACGTGACCATCCTGCGCCCGCAGGCCATCCTCGGTCCGCGCATCGCCACCCGGATGAGCAGCTACCTGTCCATGCCGATGGTGCCGGTGGTCTTCGGTCACCAGGCACGACTGCAGTTCCTGCACGAGGAGGACGCCCTCGGCGCGCTGGAGTGGGCCACCACCCGCGGCACGCCGGGCACCTTCAACCTCGCCGGCGACGGCGTGGTGACCCTCGCGCAAGCGGTCCACCGAGCCGGACACGTTCAGCTGCCGGTGCCCCCGCAGCTGCTGTCGCCGTTGGTCGGCGTGCTGCGCGACGGTCGGCTGCCGTCGATCCGCGCCGAGCAGGAGGGCTTCCTGTCGTTCGGTCGGGTCCTCGACACCACGCGCATGCGCGAAGAGCTCGGTTTCCACCCGCGGTACACGACGCGGGAGACGCTCGACGACTTCGTCGAGCGGGGCAACACCTCGCCGGTGGTCAGCGAGGACGCCTGGCGGCGCCTGCAGCAGCGAGCGGTGTCCGCCGCCACAGCGATCCAATGACCGGCCGGACTACGATGAACGACGGGCGACGTGACAACGAAGGGGTGGGTTCACTCGTGCCACCGATGGATAAGCGCAGCGACGCGCGCACCGCGAAGGTGATCTCGCTGTACACCTCCGACCAGCGGGCGCCGTCCGCGCCGCTGGGACATCCGAACACCGACGGTTTCGGGACCGACGGCGCCGAGATCGTCCCGATCAACACCGACATCGTGCTGCCCGACGAACCCGGCCCCCAACTCGACCAGGTGCGGCAGTCGCCGCTGTTCAGCCTCGGCGGCCTCCGCAACGCGGTCGCCGACTCGCTGATCGCCACGTCCGGCTTCATCCGGGAGCGGATGACCGGCGAATACGCCGTCGACGACTTCGGCTTCGACCCGCACTTCACCGAATCGGTCTGGTTCCCGGCCGTCCGGCAGCTCTACCAGAAGTGGTTCCGGGTGGAAGTGACCGGCATCGAGAACCTGCCGTCCGAAGGCGCCGCGCTGCTGGTGGCCAACCACGCCGGCACCATCCCGATCGACGCCGTGATCTGCTCGCTGGCCGTGCGCGACAACCACCCGGCCGGCCGCTACCTGCGTCCGCTGGCCGCCGACATGGCCTTCGACACCCCCGTGGTCAGCGAGTTCGCCCGCCGCATCGGCGCCACCCTGGCCTGCCACGAGGACGCCGAGGCGCTGCTGCGCCAGGGCGAGCTCACCGCGGTGTGGCCGGAGGGCTTCAAGGGCATCGGCAAGATGTACAAGGACCGGTACAAGCTGCAGCGCTTCGGCCGCGGCGGCTTCGTGACCACGGCGATCCGCACGGGCGCGCCGATCATCCCGGTCTCGATCGTCGGCTCCGAGGAGATCTACCCGATGATCGCCGACCTCAAGCCGCTCGCGCGGGCCCTGGGTCTGCCGTACTTCCCGATCACGCCGCTGTTCCCGTGGCTCGGCCCGCTCGGCATGGTGCCGCTGCCGTCCAAGTGGCACATCCACTTCGGTCGGCCCATCGACACCAGCGGCTACGACACGGCGTCGGCCGACGACCCGATGGTGGTCTTCGACCTCACCGACCACGTGCGCGAGGAGATCCAGCAGACGCTGTTCCGCATGCTGAGTCGTCGCGCCAGCGTCTATTTGGGCTGACGGTCTGCGAACGCGCGCAGCATACGGCCGGTGACGAACGCCCCGCCGGTGGCGGCGCCGAGGACCATCGCCGAACCCGCACCGTACTTGGCGGCCTTGCGTGCGGTCCGGAAGTCGTACGACTCCCAGCCGCGCACCTTCGCGACGTCGCGCAGATCCGCGTCCGGGTTGATCGCCACGGCCGTGCCGACCAGCGACAGCATCGGCACGTCGTTGTACGAGTCGGAGTAGGCGGTGCAGCGCTTGAGGTTCAGGCCCTCCCGCACCGCCAGCGCACGGATGGCGTGCGCCTTGCCGGGGCCGTGCAGGATGTCGCCCACCAGGCGGCCGGTGAACACGCCGTCCTCGCTCTCGGCCACGGTGCCCAGGGCGCCGGTCAGGCCGAGGCGGTGGGCGATGGTCTGCGCCAGCTCCACCGGTGTCGCGGTGACCAGCCACACCTGCTGGCCCGCGGCCAGGTGGCGCTGCGCGAGCGCCTCGGTGCCCGGCCAGATGCGGTCGGCGATGTACTCGTCGTAGATCTCCTCGCCGAGCGCCACCAGTTCCTCGGTGGAGCGTCCGGCGATGAAGCTGAGCGCCTTGTCGCGACCCTGCGCGACGTCGTCCATGTTCTCGCGGCCGGTCAGCCGGAACTTGGCCTGCTGCCACGCGAACTTCGCGATGTCGTTGTAGGAGAAGTACTTTCGGGCGGCCAGGCCGCGCGCGAACAGCACGATCGACGCGCCGTGCACCAGCGTGTTGTCGACGTCGAAGAAGGCGGCCGCCGTCAGGTCGGTCACCTCGGGTGTCTCCGAATCGGTGGCCGCCGGCGTACGACGACGCAGCGATTCGACGGCGGCGGTGGCCGCCGCCTCACCGGCGAGCACCTGGCGCAGTTCGCCCGCGCTCTGCCGGAAGCGGCCGGCGCGATCGGCCAGCCAGGCCGCGACACGACGGTTCTCCTCTTCCTCGCGCAGCGCGGCCGCGTCGGCCTCGCTCAGCTCGGCGTCCTCGGCGTAGTCGTCGTCGTGCGGGTCCGCGTCGAACTGCTCGGCCGCCAGCTCCTGGCTCTCGTGGACGTGCGCGAGAATCGCCTCGTCCTCCAGCGCCTCGTCCACGAGCGCATCGTCGGCGGTCGCGTCGCCTGCGGCCTCGTCGAAGTCGGTGTCGCGGTCGGGGGAGTTGCGGCTCACGGGCTACCTCCTGGGCATCGGGTGAAGCGTGCGGTTCGGTGCGGTTTCAGCCTAGCGTGAGGGGTGGGGAAGCGCCGTCTGTGATTAGACTCGCCGCTTGTGAGTGCTGAGCAGAAGTCCCTTCCGGTGGTGACCTTGCTGACCCGGGCGGGCTGCCACCTGTGTGCGACCGCCCGCGCCCAGCTCGAGACGATCCTGGCCGACTACGCGCTGACGCCGCAGGTGGCCGACGTGGACGAGCTGGCCGCCGCGGGCGATCCGGATCCGCGGGCGGAGTACGGCGACCGGGTGCCGGTGGTCCTGCTCGACGGCGTCGAACACTCCTACTGGGAGGTCGACGAACCGCGGCTGCGCGCCGACCTCGCCGGGGCGATGGAACTCCCGCCGGGAAGTGAACTACCCTGACCGGGTGAGTCTTTTGTTGTTCGGGGTCTCCCATCGGAGCGCTCCAGTACCGGTCCTCGAACGACTTGCCGTGTCTGAACACGACCGGCCCAAGCTCGTCTCGTCGGTGTTGCAGTCCCACGCGGTCAGCGAGGCCATGCTGGTCTCCACCTGCAATCGCATCGAGTTGTACGCCGTGGTCGACGCCTTCCACCCGGCGCTGGAGACCGTGGGGCAGGTGTTCGGCGAGCACTCCGGCATGAGTTATGCCGACATGACCGACCACGCCTACGTGCGCTACTCCGAGGCCGCGGTGGAGCACCTGTTCACCGTCGCCGCGGGCCTGGACTCGATGGTGGTGGGCGAGCAGCAGATCCTCGGCCAGATCCGCACCGCGTACTCGGTGGCCGACGAGCACAAGACCGCGGGCAGCACCCTGCACGAACTGGCGCAGCAGGCGCTGCGGGTCGGCAAGCGGGTGCACAGCGAAACCGGTATCGACCGCGCCGGCGCCTCCGTGGTGTCGGTGGCGGTGGCCCGCGCCGACGCCGTGCGCGGCACCGGCCAGCCGCCGATGCGGCGCGCCGTGGTGATCGGCGCCGGGGCGATGGGGTCGCTGGCCACCAGCGAACTCGCACGCCTGGGCATCACCGAGATGTTCGTGGTCAACCGCACCACCGAACGCGCCAACGAACTCGCCGCCCGCGTCACCGAGCGCTACGGCATCCCCACGCGCGGGGCCGGGATCGACGACGTGGCCGAGGTGATGGCCGACGCCGACATCGTGGTGACCGCGACCGGCTCGGTGACGCCGGTGCTGCAGGTGGGCGACGTGCACCAGGCGCTGCTGCGGCGCGCGTCGATGATCCCGCTGATGATCTGCGACCTGGGGCTGCCCCGCAACGTCGACCCGGCCGCGGCCCGCCTGCCCGGCGTGCACGTGATCGACATCGAGAGCCTGCGTGGCGACAGCGGCGCCCGCGCCGCCGCCGACGACACCGCCGCGGCCACCGCCATCGTGGCCGGTGAACTGGCCGGCTACCTGTCGGCGCAGCGGCAGGCCGAGGTGACCCCGACGGTCGCCGCGCTGCGCCAGCGCGCCGCCGATCTGGTCGACGCCGAGATCCTGCGGCTGGAGAGCCGCCTGCCCGATCTCGATGCGGCCCAACGCGACGAGGTGGCCAAGACGGTGCGCCGCGTCGCCGACAAACTTCTGCACGCGCCGACGGTGCGGGTCAAGCAGCTCGCCTCGTCGGGCAGCACCCACTATGCCGAGGCGCTGCGCGAACTGTTCGAACTCAAGCCGGGGACCGCCGAACAGGTCGCGGCCCCGGATCCGGGCTCGCGCTGAGCCGGTCCCGTAATCGCATCACGGGCACAACGAAAGGACCCGGCGTGTCTGTCGCCCCCATCCGTATCGGTACCCGCGGCTCGCTGCTCGCCACCACGCAGGCGCAGGGCATCGCCGACCGGCTGACCGCCGCCGGCCACCCCGCGGAACTGGTGATCATCAGCACCGACGGTGACACCTCCACCGCCCCGGTCGCGCAGATCGGTGTCGGCGTGTTCACCACCGCGATTCGCATCGCACTGCGCAACGGTGAGTGTGACGCCGCGATTCACTCATACAAGGACCTGCCGACGGCGCCCGAACCGGACCTCGCCATGGCGGCCGTGCCGACCCGCGTGGATCCCCGAGATGCGCTGGTCAGCCGGGATGGACTGGTCCTCGGCCAGCTGCCCCCGGGGTCGCTGGTGGGCACCTCGTCGCCGCGGCGTGCGGCGCAGCTTAGAGCACTGGGTCTCGGTTTGGAAATTCGCCCCCTACGGGGCAACCTTGATTCTCGGTTGGGCAAAGTCGCGAACGGGGAACTGGACGCGGTGGTCGTCGCCCGAGCCGGACTGGTTCGCATCGGTCGTACCGAAGCGGTCACCGAGGCACTCGATCCTGTGGTCATGTTGCCCGCGCCGGCACAGGGGGCTCTCGCCGTCGAATGCCGTGCCGACGATGCCGAACTGGTGAGAATCCTCGCCGAGTTGGACGACCCGTCCACCCGTGCGGCGGTCGACGCCGAACGCGCAGTGCTCGCGACCCTGGAGGCCGGGTGCACCGCGCCGGTCGGCGCCATCGCCGAGGTGGTCGAATCGATCGATGAGGACGGGCGCATCTTTGCCGAACTGTCGCTGCGCGCGGCAGCTGCGGCCGAAGACGGATCCGAAGTGATCCGCGCTTCGACGGTGGGCCCGGTGGAACGGGCCGTTGAACTGGGCAAGGATCTCGCCGCCGAACTGCTGGAGCTCGGTGCTGCCGCACTCGTCAACCCGGATCGCAACCGCGACACCGACTGACGGCTCCCGCAGAGAACGAACTGCAGCCCGCTCGCGGGCAGGAGAGTGCGAACGCATGAGCCGTACCAAGAATGCTAGTCCCGGCCGAATCCTGTTCGTCGGGTCGGGTCCCGGTAATCCGGATCTGCTGACCGTACGTGCCCTCAACGTGCTGGCCGAGGCGACTGTCGCCTTCGTCGACCCCGATGTGGCACCGGCCATCGTCGACCTGATCGGCTCGGCGCACGCCGTCCCCGAGGTCGCGCCGGTGCGCAGTGGACGCAAGGCCGCCGAGGAGGCTCCCGCCCCCGAACCGGTCGACGAAGCCGAACCGGTGGTCCGTCCCGCGCTCGGCGATCCGTCGCAGGTCGCCAAGATCCTGGTGACGCAGGCCCGCACCGGCACCGACGTGGTGCGCGTGGTGGCCGGCGATCCGATGACCACCGACGCGGTGCTCGCCGAGATCACCGCCGTGGCCCGCACCACCGTCGTCTTCGAGGTGCTGCCCGGTCTGCCGCACGCGGCCGCCGTCCCCGGCTTCGCCGGCCTGCCACTCGGCTCCGGCCACACCGTCGCCGACGTCCGCGGCGACGTGGACTGGGCCGCCCTGGCCGCCGCCCCCGGCCCGCTGGTGCTGCACGCCACCGACGGCCACCTCGGCGAGGTCGCCAGCGCGCTCACCGAGCAGGGCCTCGCGCCGCAGACGCCCGTCGCCATCACCGTGCACGGCACCACCTGCCAGCAGCGCACCATCGACACCACCCTCGCCTCGCTCACCGAGCACGCCGCCGCCGTCGCCGGCTCGCTGATCCTCACCGTCGGCAAGCTCGTCGGTTCGCGCACCAAGTTCTCCTGGTGGGAGTCGCGCGCCCTGTACGGCTGGACCGTGCTGGTGCCCCGCACCAAGGATCAGGCCGCCGAGATGAGCGACCGCCTGGTGACCCACGGCGCCATCCCGCAGGAAGTCCCGACCATCGCCGTCGAGCCGCCGCGCAGCCCCGCCCAGATGGAGCGCGCGGTCAAGGGTCTGGTCGACGGCCGCTACCAGTGGCTGGTGTTCACCTCCACCAACGCGGTCCGCGCGGTGTGGGAGAAGTTCGCCGAGTTCGGTCTGGACGCCCGCGCTTTCTCCGGCGTCAAGATCGCCTGCGTCGGCGAAGGCACCGCCAACGCCGTGCGCTCGTTCGGTGTGGAACCCGAGCTGGTGCCCAGCGGCGAACAGTCGTCGCTCGGCCTGCTCGACGACTTCCCGCCGTACGACGAGATCTTCGACCCGGTGGACCGCATCCTGCTGCCCCGCGCCGACATCGCCACCGAAACCCTCTCCGAGGGCCTCAGTGCGCGCGGCTGGGAGATCGACGACGTGACCGCCTACCGCACCGTCCGCGCGGCGCCGCCGCCCGCGGCCACCCGCGAGATGATCAAGACCGGCGGTTTCGACGCGGTCTGCTTCACCTCGAGCTCCACGGTGCGCAACCTGGTCGGTATCGCGGGCAAGCCGCACGCCCGCACCATCGTCGCGTGCATCGGCCCGAAGACCGCGGAGACGGCCCTCGAATTCGGTCTGCGCGTGGACGTGCGGCCGGAGGATGCCTCCATCTCGTCGCTGGTCGACGCGCTCGCCGCACACGCCGCCGAACTGCGCGCCGAGGGCACCCTGCCCCCGCCGCGCAAGAAGTCGCGCCGCGCCCGCTCGTAGACTTGCTGCCATGAGCCTGCACCGTCCGCGCCGCCTGCGCACCACGGCCGCCATGCGCGGCCTCGTCGCCGAGACCCGGATGGATCCGGCGCAGCTGGTGCTGCCGATGTTCGTCGCCGACGGCATCGACGCCCCGCGGCCGATCAGCTCCATGCCGGGCGTGGTGAACCACACCCTGGAGTCGCTGCGCGTGGCCGCCCGCGAGGCGGTGGACGCCGGGGTCGGGGGCCTGATGCTGTTCGGCGTCCCGCGCCCGGAGGACAAGGACGCGACCGGCTCGTGCGGGCAGCAGCCCGACGGCATCCTCAATCGCGCTCTGCGCCTGCTGGCCGAGGACCTCGGTGACACCACCGTGCTGATGGCCGACACCTGCCTGGACGAGTTCACCGATCACGGGCACTGCGGGGTGCTCGACGACGCCGGGCGCGTCGACAACGACGCCACCCTGGAGCACTACCGGGAACTGGCGCTCGCGCAGGCGCGGGCCGGCGCGCACGTCGTCGCACCGAGCGGCATGATGGACGGCCAGGTGGCCGCCATCCGCGAGGCGCTCGACGCCGAGGGCTTCACCGACGTCGCCGTCCTGGCCTACACCGCCAAGTACGCGTCCGCCTTCTACGGACCCTTCCGGGAGGCCGTCGGCTCGTCGCTCGACGGGGATCGTCGCACCTACCAGCAGGATCCGGCCAACCGGACCGAGTCGGTGCGCGAACTGCTCGCCGACCTCGACGAGGGGGCCGACATGGTGATGGTCAAGCCCGCGATGAGCTACCTGGACATCGTGCGGGAGGTGGCCGACCGGTCCGACCGCCCGGTCGCGGCGTACCAGATCAGCGGCGAGTACGCGATGATCTGCGCCGCCGCCGAACGTGGATGGATCGACCGGGAAGCCGCGCTCGACGAGGCCGTGCTGTCCATCGTGCGCGCCGGTGCGTCGATCGTGCTGACCTACGCGGCCGTCGAGATCGCCCATCGCCTGCGACTCCGGGCCGGCTCGTGACGGTCCCGCTCGCGACGCGCCCGACCGCACCCGAGTCCGTCCGGACCGCCGGGCAGCTGGTGGCGATCGCGCTGGTCTTCGAACTGATCGCGTTCGCCGGCAGCTACTCGACGATCCGCGCGGATGCCTTCACCTACGCGAAGAAGATGGCGGAGGGGCCGAACGGCCCGCAGAACGTGGACCAGATGGCGACGATCGTCGCGGTGCTGTCCATCGTGATCGCGTCGGTGGTCGCGTTGGTGTTCACCGCCGGACTGCTGTGGCTGGTCTGGCGCGGCATCGGGTGGGCGCGGTTCCTGCTGGCCTGGGTCGCGGCGGTGATCGCGGTGATGCTGGTGATCGACGTCCTCGGCCTGCTGCTGGGCTTCTCGCCCGGCGACGGTGCCGCCGACCTACCCACCTGGGCGATGATCCCGCGTATCCTCGGCGGCGTCGCCGCCATGGGGGCAGCAGCGGCCCTGCTGCACCCGGACACCAAGAAGTTCCTCGACGCGAGCGCGGCGTACCGTCGAGAAGGACATGGTCCGCACCAACGAGGGGACAGCAGATGACCGAGCAGGCGGTGGCGTATCACCCTGATCCGGCGACACGACCGACGCAGGTGCGCTGGGCGTTCCGGCTCTGGCTCGGCTCCGGCGTCCTGTTGGTGGCCCTCGGCGTGTACCTGTTGATCGCGTCGCTGTTCGAGACCGCCTGGCACCTGGACCGCCTCGCCGTCGAGGTGCTCGTGATCATCCTCGGCCTGGCCTACATCTCGTTGGCCCGCAAGGCGTGCATGGGCGCCCAGTGGCGCGGCTCGCTTGCCGCGCTGACCAGCGTGGTGGCCGTGATGCTGCTGGTGCTGACCGTCGGCTTCCAGTCCGGGCTGCTGGCGGCCGTGTTCGCCGCCTCGGTGGTCGGGCTGGCCGCCACCATCCTCGCGTACCGTCCGGCCGCCGACGCCTGGTTCACCGGCAAGGCGAAGGACTGCGGGAACGCCGGGGGGAAGACGAAGGGCCGGAACGCCCAGTGAGCGAAGACCCCGTCGCCGACGAGCCCGCAGAGATCGCGGAGGGCGAGATCCTCTTCGACGAAGCCGGCGGCAGCTGGTGGGTGGTGGCGATCGGGCCGGTGATGATCGCGGCCGTGCTGATCATGGAGATCGTCGGCGGCGGAGCGATCCACTGGCCGGTGCTCACCATCTTCGGCGTGATCCTGGTGGGCTTCGCCCTGCTGCAGGTGGCCGCGGCACGACAGCACGTCTCGGTGCGGCTCACCGAGACCACGCTGCGCCAGGGCGCGCAGACCATCGCGCTCGACGAGATCGCCGAGGTGTACCCGGAGAACCGGTCGTCCGAGCACCAGAAGTGGGAGAGCGCCCGCGCGCTCGGCGAACTCCCCGCCGTCCCGCGCCGGCGCAAGGGCGTCGGCGTGAAGCTGACGAACGGCAAACTCGCCCAGGCCTGGGCGCGCGACGTGGACCTGTTCCGCACCGAACTCACGCAGGCCCACCTCGCCGTGAAGCTGGGGTTGGGACCCAAGAAGTCGGGACCGCAGCAGTCGTGACCCGGGCGGTCACGGCACTGGTGGCGACCCTGCTGGCGGCGACCCTGCTGGTGCTGTTCGCCGGCTGCGCAACGCCTGCCGACGAGACCCCCGTGAAACAGGCGCATCTCGGCGACAGCTTCGCCGCCGGTACCGGGGTGCGTCCACTGGTGGCCGACTCGTCGTTCCTGTGCCAGCGCGCGGAGGGCAACTTCGGGCGGCTCGTGGCCGCCGACCGCGGCACCGACCTGACCGACGTCTCCTGCGCGGGCGCCACCACCGCGGACCTGACCGCCGCGCAGTACGAGGGCGTCGGCCCGCAGCTGGACGCCCTCGACGCCGACACCGATCTGGTGACCCTGGCCCTGGGCGGCAACGACGCCGACGTCTTCGCCACCGCCGTGTCCGAGTGCGCGCGGCTGGGTCGCGCCGATCCGGAGGGTGCGCCGTGCCGAGCGGCCCTGGGCAACCGGCTGTTCGCCGCGCTGGACACCGTCACCCGGCCCGCGCTCACCGCGGGACTGCGGGCGATCGCCGAGCGCGCGCCGCACGCGCGGGTGATGATCGTCGGCTATCCGTGGCTGCTGCCGCCCACCGACGGCTGCTTCGCGCAGGTGCCGATCGCCGCGGGCGACGTCGTCTACCTGCATCGCCTGCAGCAGCGACTCAATCAGGTGGTGGCCGACGCCGCTGCCGCGGCCGGTGCGGTCTACGTGGACATGGCGCAGGCGTCGGTCGGACACTCCGCCTGCGCCGACCCGCAGCAGCGGTGGATCGCGCCGCTGGGCGGCGTCGGCTCGCTGCACCCCACGGAACTCGGTCAGCGCGCGATGGCCGAGAGCGTGCTCGCACGCCTCTGAGCGCCTGCTTCATGACCTGGATCACCGAATCCGGGGCGAACCTGTGAGGGGCCTGAAATACGGCTACCGCGATTGGGTCCACACGCCAACATTTGGAACACTGGAGTTCATGGTCCCCTCCGTCGACATGTCCGCCGCCACGCCCGTGAGTGCGGAACTGTTCGCACGGGCCGCACGATCCATTCCGGGCGGTGTCAACTCCCCGGTCCGGGCCTTCTCCGCGGTCGGCGGCACCCCGCGGTTCATCGCCGAGGCCGCCGGCTCGCAGCTGGTCGACGTCGACGGCAACCGCTACGTGGACCTCGTCTGCTCGTGGGGCCCGATGATCCTGGGCCACGCCCACCCGGAAGTGGTCGACGCAGTGCGCTCGGCCGCCCTCCACGGCCTCAGCTTCGGCGCCCCGACCGAGGCGGAGATCGCGCTGGCCGAGGCCATCGCCGCGCGCGTCGACCCGGTGCAGCGCGTGCGCCTGGTGAACTCGGGCACCGAGGCCACCATGTCGGCGGTCCGCCTGGCCCGCGGCTTCACCGGCCGCAGCAAGATCATCAAGTTCTCCGGCTGCTACCACGGCCACGTCGACGCGCTGCTCGCCGACGCCGGCTCCGGCGTCGCCACCCTGGGCCTGCCCACCTCGCCCGGCGTCACCGGCGCCGCCGCGCACGACACCCTGGTGCTGCCCTACAACGACCTCGACGCCGTCGCGGCCGCCTTCGAGGCGCACCCCGGCGCGATCGCCGCGGTGATCACCGAGGCCGCCGCGGGCAACATGGGCGCCGTCGCGCCCGTCCCCGGCTTCAACGCCGGGCTGCGCGCGCTGGCCGATCGCCACGGCGCCCTGCTGATCATGGACGAGGTGATGACCGGCTTCCGCGTCAGCGGCTCCGGCTACTACGGGATCGACGGCGTGGCCGGCGACCTGTACACCTTCGGCAAGGTGATGAGCGGCGGCCTGCCCGCCGCGGCGTTCGGCGGTCGCGCCGACGTGATGGATCACCTCGCCCCGGTCGGGCCCGTCTACCAGGCCGGCACCCTCTCCGGGAATCCGGTGGCCGTCGCCGCCGGGCTCGCGACGCTGTCGCTGGCCACCGACGAGGTGTACGCGCAGCTCGACGCCAACGCCGCGCGCGTTCAGCAGCTGCTCACCGAAGCGCTCAGCGCCGCCGGCGTGGCCCACCGCGTGCAGGCCGCGGGCAACCTGTTCAGCGTCTTCTTCACCGACAGCGACCAGCCGATCGTCGACTACGCCGGGGTCAAGGCCACCGACACCTGGCGGTTCGCCCCGTTCTTCCACGCCCTCCTCGCCGGCGGCATCTACCCGCCGCCCAGCGCCTTCGAGGCGTGGTTCGTTTCCACCGCACTGAGCGACGACGACTTCGCGCGCCTCGCCGATGCCCTTCCGGCTGCCGCCGCCGCGGCCGCCGCCGCCGTCGCACCCGGACAGGACTGACATGAAGACGATCGTGCACATGATGCGCCACGGTGAGGTGCACAACCCGGACCAGATTCTGTACGGGCGCCTCCCCGGCTTCCGGCTCGCCGAGAACGGCCAGGCGCAGGCCCGGACCGTCGCCGACGCCCTCGCCGGCCACGACATCGCCGCCGTCTTCGCCTCGCCGCTGCAGCGCGCGCAGGAGACGGCCACGCCGATCGCCGCCGCGCACGGCCTGGAGATCATCACCAACGACGACCTCATCGAGGCCGACAACCAGTTCGAGGGCCTGCGCGTCTCGGTGGGCGACGGCGCGCTGAGCAAGCCGCGGCACTGGAGCAAGCTGCGCGACCCGTTCACCCCGTCGTGGGGCGAGCCGTACCTGCAGATCGCGCACCGCATGCTGTCGGCGGCCGCCCTGGCCCGCAAGACCGCGGCCGGCCACGAAGTGGTGTGCGTGAGCCACCAGCTGCCGGTGTACACGCTGCGCCGCTTCCTGGAGGGTCGTCGCCTCTGGCACGACCCGCGCATCCGCCAGTGCTCGCTCGCCTCGCTGACCAGTCTCGTATACGACGGCGACGAGCTCGTCGACATCGTCTACTCCGAACCGGCCGGCGCCTCGGATCCGCGGATCACCGGAGCGTGACGTTGCGAAGTGTGCGTTCCCTCTCGGTCCTGGCCGCGGCCGTGGTGCTGCTGCTCGCGGTGACCGGCTGCGCCACCGGCGACGACGCCGTGGTCCAGGGCGGCGCCAATCAGATCGTCGCACCGGGCGGCAAGACCGTGATCACCTACGACCCGGCCGACCGCACGCCGATCGGCGACGTCTCCGGGCCGAACCTGCTCGGCGACGGCACCGTGAACCTGGACTCGTACAAGGGCGAGGTCGTGGTGGTCAACGTGTGGGCGTCGTGGTGCCCGCCGTGCCGCAAGGAGGCCCCGGAGCTGGAGAAGGTGTACCAGCGCGTCAAGGATCAGGGCGCCGCGGTGGTCGGCATCAACTTCCGCGACAACCGCGGTTCGGCGCAGGACTTCGCGCGCGACCGCGGCCTCACCTACCCGTCGATCTACGACTACGGCGGGCAGACGCTGTCCGCGCTGGGCGTGCCGGTCGGCGCCGTGCCGACCACGGTGGTCCTCGACCGTGAGCTGCGCCCGGTGATCGTCTACCTCAAGGCGGTCAGCGAGCAGGAGATCTACGACGAAGTGCAGCGCGTCCTGGCCGAGGACGTCGACCCACGATGACCACACTGCACGTGGCGGGGGTCGCCGAGACCTTCGCCGACACCGTCTCGTCCGGGCCGCTGCTGCTCGGCCTCGGCGTGTGCGTGCTGGTGGGTCTGATCTCGTTCGCGTCGCCGTGCATCGTGCCGCTCGTGCCCGGCTACCTGTCGTACCTGGCGGGCCTGGTCGGCGCCGAGGCGCCGGCCGTGGTGCCCGGGGAGCCGCCCAAGAAGGGCCGCCTGCGGGTGGTGGGCGCGGCCTTCCTCTTCGTCCTCGGCTTCACCGTGGTGTACGTGCTGGCCACGTCGGCCCTGTTCGGCGCCACCACCGCGTTCTACGACCAGTCGCGCATGCTGCTGCTGCAACGCATCGGCGGCGTGGTGACCATCGCGATGGGCCTGGTCTTCATCGGCACCATCAAGATGCAGGACTACCGGATGAACCCCATCCGGGTCTCGCACTGGGTGGGCGCACCGCTGCTCGGCGGCGTCTTCGCGGTCGGCTGGATCCCCTGCAGCAGCGCCACCCTGGGCGCGGTGCTGGTGGTGGCCGCCAACACCGAGGGCATGACGGCCTGGCGCGGCGTCGCCCTGGTCATCGCCTACTGCATCGGCCTGGGCCTGCCGTTCCTGCTGCTGGCCTTCTCTTCGGCGTGGGCGGTGCGCAGCCTCGGCTTCCTGCGCCGCAACGCCCGAACCATCCAGGTGATGGGTGGAGTCCTGATGATCGGCGTCGGTCTGCTGCTGCTGTTCGGCTGGTGGAACGACATCGTCGACTGGATTCGGATCACCATGATCTCTGACGTGGAGCTGCCGATATGACCACCAAGACCTACCGTCCGTCGCCGGTGCAGCGGTTCGTGGTGACCCCGTTGCGCAAGGTGTGGCGCGAGCTCACCGCGATGCGCACCGCGCTGGTGCTGCTGTTCCTGCTGGCGCTGGCCGCGGTGCCGGGCGCCCTGCTGCCGCAGCGCGACCTCAACGAGGGCAAGACCGCGCAGTACATCGCCGACCGCGGCACCCTCGGCGTCTGGATGGACAAGGTCGGCCTGTTCGACGTCTTCGGCTCCGGCTGGTTCACCGCGATCTACCTGCTGCTGTTCATCTCGCTGGTCGGCTGCCTCACGCCGCGGATCTGGGAGCACTTCAAGGCGCTGCGCACCCAGCCGGTGCCCGCCCCGCGCAACCTCACGCGGTTGCCGCGGCATATCACCGAGACGGTCGACGGCGCCCCCGCCGAACTGGCCGAGCGGGTCACCGCCAACCTGCGCGGCTGGCGTCGCACCACGCGGGAGCTGCCGGCGAGCAAGGCCTACCCGGACGGCGCCGTGGAGGTGTCCGCGGAGAAGGGCTACCTGCGTGAGTTCGGCAACCTGACCTTCCACTTCGCGCTGCTCGCGCTGCTGGTGACCATCGCCGCGGGCAAGATGTTCGGCTACGAGGGCACACGCATCCTGGTGGCCGGCGACGACCAGATGCTGTGCAACACCTCCACCGCGGTGTACGACTCCTTCCGGGCCGGCGCCATGGTCGACGGCACCGACCTCAGCGAGTTCTGCGTGAAGGTGGAGAACTTCGAGGCCACGTTCCTCGATACCGGCCAGCCCGACATGTACACCTCGCAGGTCCGCTACACCACCGACATCCGGTCGCCGCAGGACACCTGGGAGCAGGGCACCATTCGCGTCAACGAGCCGCTGCGCGTCGCCGGCGACCGTGTCTACGTGCTCGGCAACGGCTACGCGCCCACCTTCACGGTGACCTTCCCGAACGGGGAGACCCGGACCCAGACGGCGCCGTTCCTGCCGCAGGACACGCAGACCATGCTGTCCGAAGGGGCCATGCGCTTCGAGACCCCGGCCGGCATGTTTCCGGACGAGGACGAGCGCCGGAAGAACCAGATCGCCGTCGACGGCCTGTTCGCCCCGGACCCCGCGTTCCACTCCACCCTGCTGCTGTCGCAGTCACCGATCGTCAACGATCCGCAGGTGGCTGTGCGCGTCTACCAGGGCGACGCCGGCCTCGACACCGGTCAGGCGCAGAGCGTCTACGAGCTCGACCGTCGCCTGATCGATCAGGGTCGCCTGGTGCGCAAGGCGTCGGTGAACCTGAAGCAGGGGGAGAGCGCCACCCTGCCCGACGGCACCAAGGTCACCTACGACGGCTACCGCCGCTGGGTGTCCATGCAGGTGTCCCACGACCCCGGTCAGACCTCCGTGCTGGTCTCCGCCATCGTGATGATCGCGGGTCTGCTGGTGTCCATGCTGGTGCGGCGTCGTCGCATCTGGATTCGCCTGGTTCCGGCGGTGACCGAGGGTGATCAACGACGTACTGTAGTTGAGGTGGCCGGATTGGCTCGTACCGATCAAGCCGGCTGGGGAGAGGGCTTCGACGAGCAAGCTCGAGCCCTACTGGTCGAAGGCGGACGCCTCCGACCGGGCGGACTGTAGTCCGCACGAGGAAGAAATCGAGGAATCGATCACGTGAACACTGATACGGGCATGTACGTCAACGAGACGCTCGGTCGCCTCTCCGACGAGTTCTACACCGTCGCCCTGGTCGTCTACTTCTTGGCCATGGTGCTGTTCCTGGTCTCGCTGGCCATGGCGGCCAAGACGAAGACCGCGGCGGGCGAGGCCCTCGCCCCGGCCGAGGCCCCCGCCGAGCTGGCCTACGCCGGTGGCGGCGGCGCGGATCGGCCCGCGGGGCCCATCGCCGGCGACCGCACGCCCGGCCGCATCGACGAGGGCCCGAAGAAGCCGCGGCGCAGCCGCTCGGCCACGCTCAGCGCCGCCACCTATCCGGTGGTGTTCGTCGGCCTGATCGCGCACATCGCGTCGATCGTGCTGCGCGGTGTGGCCACCGAGCGCATGCCGTGGGGCAACATGTACGAGTTCATCTCGGTGACCTGCGCCGCAGCCGTCGTCGGCGGCCTGGTGGCGCTGCGCAGCGTCAAGTACCGCCCGATGATGAGCTTCGTGATGCTGCCGATCGTCGTGATGATGTTCTTCGGCGGCACCGCGCTCTACGCCGACGCGGCACCGGTGGTGCCCGCCCTCAAGTCGTACTGGCTGGCCATTCACGTCTCGGTGATCTCGATCGCCTCGGGCATCATGGTGGTCTCCGGTGTGCTGAGCATCCTCTTCCTGGTCAAGGACCGCTGGCCGGCGGCCACCGAGGTGCTGCCGTCCAAGGAAACCCTCGACCGGATGGCCTACAAGTGCGTCGTCGTCGGCTTCCCGCTGCTGGGCATCGGCATCATCCTCGGCGCCATCTGGGCCGAATCCGCGTGGGGCCGGTACTGGGGCTGGGACCCCAAGGAGACCGTCAGCTTCATCTCCTGGGTGATCTACGCCGCGTACCTGCACGCCCGCGCCACCGCCGGCTGGCGCACCGGCGCCGCCTGGATCAACGTCGCCGGCTTCGCGTCGGTGCTGTTCAACCTGTTCGCCATCAACCTGGTGGTCTCGGGTCTGCATTCGTACGCCGGGCTGTGAATCAGCCCGCGCGTCACTATCGATAAGACGATAAAAGAGGAGTAAGTGTGAAGAACGTCGGAGTCATCGGCGGCGGCACCATGGGTGCCGGCATCGCCGAGGTGGTCGCCCGCGCCGGATCGACCGTGCGGGTGCTCGAGCGTGCGGAGGCCGTCGACGCCGCCCGCGAGCGCATCGCCAAGAGCCTGGCCCGCGCCGTCAAGGCCGGCAAGCTGGCCGAGGACGAGTCCACCGCGACCCTCGATCGCATCACCGTCACCACCGACCTGGAGTCGTTCGCCGACTGCGAGCTGGTGGTCGAGGCCATGCCGGAGATCGAGTCGCTGAAGCTGGAGTACTTCCACAAGCTCGACGACATCGTGAGCAAGGACGCGATCCTCGCCACCAACACGTCGTCGATCCCGGTGATCCGGCTGGCCAACGCCACCCGTTACCCGGAGCGTGTCCTGGGCATGCACTTCTTCAACCCGGTGCCGGTGATGGCGCTGGTGGAGATCGTGACCACCCTCAAGGTGGATCCGGCCGTGGTGACCAAGGTGGCCGACTTCGCGCGCGACGGTCTGGGCAAGCGGACCATCGAGTCCAAGGACCAGTCCGGCTTCATCGTGAACGCGCTGCTGGTGCCGTACCTGACCAACGCGATCCGGATGTACGAGAGCGGCTTCGCCAGCGCCGAGGACATCGACGAGGGCATGGTCAGCGGCTGCGGCCACCCGATGGGTCCGCTGCGTCTGAGCGACACCGTCGGTCTGGACATCTGCCTGGCCGTCGCCGAATCGCTGTACGCCGAGTTCGGCCAGGCGCACTACGCGCCGCCGGTGCTGCTGCGCCGCATGGTCGACGCCGGCTACCTCGGCCGCAAGACCGGGCGCGGCTTCTACGATTACTCGAAGTAGTCGACCCTCGAAGTAGTCAGACCCTCGATGATCTGACGACGATTCAGAGCTTCCGCAGGAACTCCGGGTCGTCGTCCGGGCCTCGAGGGGCCTCGCGCCGGGACGCTGTTCCGGCCGGGCCCTTCGGGGCCTGCGACATTTTCCACAGCACGTAGCCGACCGCGGCGACGACGATCAGTAGGTACATGTAGAGCATGCCCCCGAGGGTACCTGTCCCGGCGGGGTCAGCGGTTGAGCAACTCCACCACGTCGGCTTCGCGGAAGCGGCGGTGACCGCCGGGCGTCCGAATGGACGGCAGCAGGCCGGTGCTGGCCCAGCGGGCCACGGTCTTCGGATTCACATTGAACATCTCGGCCACTTGACCCGGAGTCAAGGTGTGCTGGCGGGCCATGCTCGGCGTGATGATGGGATGTTCCGCGATACTCATCTCGATCCTCCCCTTTTCGTTCTCGGTGCGAGTGATTTCGTCCGGTAGGGACACCTCCAGAAGTACACCCATACGTGCCAGGTGCTCGAATGGTCAGGAAACAGTAAAGAGTCGGTAATGTCCGACTGGCCGGGTTCCGGTTCGGCCTCGGCGGCGGCACCACGTACGCTGGGGTCATGACGAACGACCAGGCACGATCGACCACCGGAGCGGATACGACGGCACCGGAGGCCAGCATCGGATCCTTGGTCGGCTGGGTGGCTCTGTACACGCTGGTGCGCTTCGGTCTGGTGGCCGTGGTCGCGGCGATCGTCTGGGGGATCGGCTGGCTCGTGGGTATCACGGTGCCGGTGCTGGTGGCGGCCGTGTTCGGCGTCCTGATCGCCCTGCCGATCGGCATGGTCGCGTTCAAGACGATCCGGCTGAAGGTCAATGCGCAGATCGCGGCGGTCGACGCCGACCGTGCGGCGCGGCGTTCCGACCTGCACGCCCAGCTGCGCGGCGACAACGACTGACCCGGTGGCACTCGTCGAAGCCACCGATCTGGTGCGCGAGTACCGGATGGGCGACGAACGGGTGCGCGCCCTCGACGGCGCCAGCCTGAGCCTGGACGGCGGTCAGTTCGTCTCGGTGATCGGTCCGTCCGGTGCGGGCAAGTCGACGCTGCTGCACATCCTCGGCGCCCTCGACACTCCCACCTCGGGTTCCATCGTCGTCGACGGCGTCGATCTCGCCACGCTCGACGACGACGCCGCCTCCGCCTTCCGCCGCCATCGCGTCGGCTTCATCTTCCAGTTCTTCAACCTGGTGCCCACACTGTCGGCGTGGGAGAACGTGGCCCTGCCCAAGCTGCTCGACTCCACGTCGTTGGCGTCGGCCAAGCCGCGCGCCGTGGAACTGATGGAACGCGTCGGGTTGGGCGATCGGATCAACCACCGGCCGGCGGAGATGTCCGGCGGCCAGATGCAGCGCGTGGCCATCGCGCGGTCGCTGATCATGGATCCGACCATCCTGCTGGCCGACGAGCCCACCGGCAACCTCGACTCCAAGACCGGCGCCGACGTGCTGGCGCTCCTGGCGGAAGTGGCGCACGACGACCCGAATCGGCTGGTCCTGATGGTGACGCACGCCGACAACGCCGCCGAGTTCAGCGACCGAGTGATCACCGTCCGCGACGGCAAGGTGACGTGAGCGCATTCGGGGCGGCACTCACCCGCGTGCGAGTGCTGAACCTGCGCGAACTGGCCGGGCACCGACTGCGGGTGCTCACCTCGATGATCGTCGTGGTGGTGGCCTCCGGGCTGCTCATCGCCGTCCTCGGCGCCTACGGCTCGATGACCGACAGCGTCCGCAAGTTCAACGCCGCCCTCGCCGGCGCGGCCACCGTGGAGGTCGCGGCGATCGCCGACACCGGCGTCGACGCCGCGCTGGCCGGGCAGATCCGCAGCGCGGTGCCCGACGTCAAGTCGGTGGTGCCGCTGATCCGCGGGACGGTGCTGATCGACGGCGTTCCCACCACCCTGCTCGGCTCGGACCTGCGCGTCACCGCGCTGTCGCCGCAGCTGCGCTCGGCCTTCGCCGACTCCGGTCAGTCCGTCGACACCGCCGAACTCGCCGACGGCGTGGTGGTCGGATCGGGCACCGGGCTGCGGCAGGGCCAGACCGTCGACATCGGCGACACCGCGGTGCGGGTGTTGCAGGTGGTCGACGACCCGCAGACCAAGGTCCTCAACGGCGGCCGGTTCGTGTTCGCGTACCTCCCGCTGGCGCAGCGCCTGGCCGGACTGAACGGGGCCGTCGACTCGATCATGATCGTGCCGAAGGACGGCGTCGACCAGTCGTCCCTGACAAGGCAGGTCGACGCGGTGGTCGACGGCCGGGCCAGCGTCGTCGATCCGGATTTCCGGGTCAAGCAGTCCGAGGTGGCCAGCGCCGTGACCCGCGACTCGACGCTGCTGGTGTCGCTCGTGTCGCTGATCATCGCCGGGTTCCTGGTGTTCAACACGATGAACATGGCGGTGGCCTCGCGGCGGCAGTCGCTTGCGATGATTCGGGCGCTCGGCGCGCGTCGTCGCCACCTGGTGACCGACCTGCTCGCCGAGTCGGCGATCTTCGGCCTGGTCGGTGGCCTGCTCGGCGTTCCGGTCGGCTGGTTGGCCGGCCGCTGGGCGGTGGGGCGGCTGCCCAGTTCGGTGGGCTCGGCCTCGCTGGAAGTGTCCTACTCGTTGCCCGGCTACGCGGTCCCGCTCACCGTGGCCGCCTGCGTGCTGGCCTGCGTGGCGGCCACCGCGCTGGCCGCGCGGTCGGTGTTCGCGGTGGCCCCGGTGGAGGCCATGGTGCCGGGTGCGGCCGCCGACGCGACCCCACCCGCCCGGAAACTGCTGTGGGCCACCGGGCTGCTCGGTGCGGCGCTGGTGGCCGGTGCCTTCGTGATGACGCTGACCGTGGAGGGTCGGCCCGCGCTGCTGGCCGGCGCGGTGTACGCGGTGGGCGCGCTGCTGATCTTCTTCGGGCTCACCGAGCCGCTGGTGCGCGCCGTGGTCGCCGTCTCCCAGCGCTTCTCCGGACCCGGCCGGCTGGCGGCGATCAACAGTGAACGCGCGCCCCGACGGGTGTGGGCCACGGTGATGACCGTCGGCGTCGCCATCGCCGTGGGCGTGGGCATCTCCGGGGCGCTCAGCAACATGGTCGGGTCCATCGGCAACTCGCTGCAGGGCTTGAGCGACCCGGACATCTACGTCTCCTCTCGCGCGTCCAGCGACATCCCGGTGGGCCCGGTGCTGAACCCGGTGATCGCCGAGCAGGCCGCGCAGCTGCCCGGCGTGGAACGCATCGCCGGCGGCCAGTGGGCCGCTGTCAACATCGGCTCGGCGCGCGCCATGCTGCAGGGCCTGGAGCCGGGTGCGGCCGCACCGTTCCTGCGCAAGGCCACCCCCGAAGCAGTGCAGCAGACGCTCGACGGCGACGGCATCCTGATCTCCCGCGTGCTGGCCCGCACCCTCGACGTGCAGGTGGGCGACACGCTGCGGCTCGCCACCCCCACCGGCTACCACGAGCTGGTGGTGCGGGACACGGTGAACTACGTGACCATCGACTCCGGCACCGCGGGGATCTCGCAGACGCTGCTGGCCCAGTGGTTCCAGCGGCCCGGCGACACCTACCTGCAGATCTTCACCGAACCGGGCGCCGACCGCGCGCAGCTCCAACGGGAGCTGACGCGCATCGTCGCCGACTATCCCGGTGCCGGGAATCGGCCGGTGCACGTCTACACCGGCGCCGAGGCGCTGCAGGCCACCCAGGCCACCGTGGAGCAGGCGGGTGCGTTCACCGTCGCGATCCAGTGGATCGTCGCCGGAGCGGCCGCCATCGCCCTGCTCAACACCCTGCTGCTGTCGGTGCTGGAACGACGCCGCGAGATCGGCGTGCTGCGCGCGATGGGCGCCTCCCGGCGGTTCGTGATCCGCATGGTGCTGGCCGAAGCCGGGTCGGTGGCGATCGTCGGTGCGGCCGTCGGCCTGGTGATGGGCTCGGGGCTGCACGTGGTGGCCGACCGGATTCTCACCGAGACCACGTCGATCGACATCGTCTACCAGCCGCTGTGGTCCACGGTGGGTTATGTTGCAGCTGCGGCCGCGCTCTGTCTGCTCGGAGCCGTCGTGCCCGCGGCCCGTGCGTCGCGCATGAACATCACCGAATCGATCCTCTCCGAGTAGATCGGCGTCCCAGGTGGGAGCTCCGCCATGCCGCACACCGAGCTCGCCGGCATGCGTGGGTGAAGGAGGAGTGCTCGAAGCGGACGGCGATCGGGACGAACTCGGGGTCGACGAGGAACCGCAGCAGGTACGTCTACTTCGCTGCTCGCTGATAGGTGGAGCGGAGTCGATCCAGGAGGCTGGACCGGGTCGCCTGGATGGCGAACATCTCGTTGAGATCGGCGAGGTTGTCGGCGACGCACCGACCGGCTTCGGGGCTGGTCAGCGGGCCGGCGATCTGTGCCTCGGCGGCTTCGGCGGTGGTGACCACGGAGACGGTGCCGATCTCCTTGCGTTGATCGTCGTCGTGCACCAGCACCAGTTTCACCGCCATCACCATCGGCGCGGTGGCGTAGGCGGGCTGCAGGTCGGGGCCGAGGGTGAGGACCATGCGGTCGGCGGCGTCGGGCTTCACTTCGAAACGGATCTCGGTGGTGATCGACTTCTCGGCGAGCGTGGTGTCGTGCAGTGGGACCTTCAGCTGATAGTCGGCGGCGGCCCGGCCGGGTGCGGGCGTGGTACCGGTGCAGTCCTGCAGCTGTCGGAAGTAGACGACGGTGGCGTCGATCCGGGTGATCAGCGACGGTTCGCCGCCCTTGTTCTGCAGCGTGATGTCGATCGGCGTCACCTCCACGGAGGTCTGCACGGGATCCGGGCCGCCGGACTCGGTCACCTCGGCGCCCACGCTCTGTCGGCCGTCCAGCGTGACGGACGCGACCTCCAACTCGACGGGCGGTGTCTTGAGCGCCTCGTAGATCTGGAAACCCGAGATCACGATGCGCACGATCGCGCCGTGCGTGGTCCACAGCGGATTCTCGATCGCGGCGCGGGTCGCCCGACCCCACCCACCGGTGCGCTTGCCCTTCCCAGCGGGCTCCGGCGGAGGTGCGTCGTCGGGCACCAACCACTGCCAGCCCGGCGGCATGGGCCCCACTCTGCCGGGGGTTGCCAGCCGGGCGGAGGCATCCAGCCCGGCGGCACCGGCGGCCAGTCGGGCGGGGGATTCAGGCGCATGCCGCGAATCGTAGCCCGGGCGATTCGCGCGGATCCGGAAGTGGGGTCAGCTCAGGCCGAGAGCCACGCCGGTGGCGACGGCCCACACCAGCATGGCCATGCCGGTGACGGCCAGGGCCGGGATCAGGGCGCGGCCCTGGGCGCCGGCGGTGATCGGGCGCAGCGCCACCACCGCGAGCGGTAGGGCGAGCAGACCGAACAGGGCCCACCAGTCGGTGAACGCGCCCGCCCACAGGGTGATGAGGAACGGCACGAAGATCAAGATCACGAACAGCGTGCGGGTGCGTTGATCCCCGAGCCGGACGGCCAGGGTCACCTTGCCGGACTCGGTGTCGGTGGGGATGTCGCGCAGGTTGTTGGCCACCAGCACCGCGCTGGAGAAGCAGCCGATGGCGATCGCGCACATCAGGCCGGCCACGTCCACCTCTCCGGCTACCACGAACTGGGTGCCGAGGACCGCGACGAGACCGAAGAAGACGAAGACCGCCACCTCGCCGAAGCCGGCGTAGCCGTACGGGCGGCTGCCGCCGGTGTAGTACCAGGCACCCAGGATGCATATCGCGCCCACGGCCAGCAGCCACCAGGCGGTGGTCACCGCCACCGCGATACCGGCGACGGCGGCGATGCCGAAACAGGTGAACGCGGCCGCCTTCACCGCGCCCGGCCGAGCCAGCCCGGAACCGACGAGCCGCAGCGGCCCCACCCGGTCGTCGTCGGTGCCGCGGATGCCGTCGGAGTAGTCGTTGGCGAAGTTCACGCCGATGATCAGCGCCAACGCGACCACCAGCGCCAGCGCCGCCTTCCACCAGCTCACCTCGCCGACGTAGGCGGCCGCGCCGGTGCCGACCACGACGGGCGCGATCGCGTTGGGAAGGGTGCGGGGCCGGGCGCCCTCGATCCACTGAGTCACTGTTGCCACCCGTCGATCTTCCCACCGACGAGCTACGGCTCGCCCCGCCGGGTTCCCGCTGAGACAGAACGTGAGATTCATCCGAAAGGAGGCTATTTCCCCCACGGGGAAGCTGCCAGAATGTTTGAATGCTGGCTTCCTCCCTCGCGACCGCTCGGCGTCGCTCCGCCGTCGCTGCCCTGTCGTGCGCCCTCTGCCTCGGTGTTGCCGCACCGATGGCGCTGGCCGCCCCCGATGTGACCCCCGCAGCGGCGTCCGCACAGGACCTCCTGGCGGGTCTGGTCACCGACGGCACCCTCACCTGGGAAACGGGCGCGCAGGGAGCGGCCAGCACTCTGCCGCCGCTGGGCTCGGCGGGCACCCCGACGATCGTCATCGTGACACCGGGTACCGACGACACCGGTCTGCACCCGCGGGTCGACGGCCTCGTGGGTCCGCGCGATGCCGCCTACGTGAACTACCCGCAGTCCTTCGGGCCGTTCGTGTCGGGCAAGGCGGATCCGCCGTTGGGTCTGCCGTTCCTGGCGCCGGGCTACCAGTCGTCGGCGGCCATCGCCACGGCGGGCAATCTGGACGTGATGAAGGCGCTGGCCGGCTACGGAGGACCGGTGCTGTACACCGGATTCTCCCAGGGCGCCGAAGCGCTCGGCGACGCCGCCGAGCAGGGTGTGGCCAGCGGGGTGCTGGACGACAACTCGGTGATTCTGCTGGTCTCCGATCCGCGCAGCCCCTGGGGCCTCAAGGGCTGGGCCGCGGATCTGCCGGCCAGCGGCGTGTGGCTCTCGCCGATCCTGGGTGTGCTCGACATCGACAACAACGGCGCCCGCGATCCGGGTAAGACCGGCGACGTACCGGTGGTCGCGGTGATCGTGGCCGGCGATCCGGTGGCCGACTGGCAGTTCAAGTGGTACCGCCCGGCGTCGTCGCTGCTGGTGAACGCCGCCGGATTCCTCGTCATCCACGCGCCGGGCGACGGACCGTACGGCAACCTCGACAAGCTGGGCGAACCCACGGTGATGACCAGCGAGGACGGCAACACCACCTACCTGGTGTACGACACCGAACACCCGCTGGCGCTGCTCAACGCGGCGATCTACGACGTGCTCGGCCTCGAGTACGACGACGAGGACCTGCGGCGTTGGGATCGGAACGCCGAACTCTTCTACGCGATGGAGACGCCGGGCGTCGGCAACACCCGCGACGGCGTAAAGGTCAAGGCGGAGCAGCCGGCGGTGCCCGTGGCGGACACTCCGGCGGTAGCGCGCACGCGCGTGGATGGCGCAGCGGCGAAGTCCGCCGAGCCCGTCGTCGAGTACCAGGGACGTCATCGGGCCGAGTCTTCGCCCGAGGTGTCCGAGGCGCCGAGCGACTACACCGGCCGCCACCGCGCCGAGCCGACGCCCCAGGCCGCTCCCGAAGCTCCCACGACTTCCGGATCCGACACTTCGGACATCACCCCGGCGGCGCCCGCAGCGTCGGAGACTCTCGAGTCGACCGGGTCGTCGACCGGGTCGTCGACCGAGTTGGAATAAGCCGAATACGGGCAAGTGCCCCTATGCTGGGCACATGGATGTATTGCGCCACGTAATTCTCGTTGTTCATTTGATCGGTTTCGCCATGACGCTGGGCGCGCTGCTCGAAGCCGCCTACCGGAAGCGTTTCGAGTTCAACGTTCCGATGAACATCGGCCTGGCGGTCTCGCTGGTCACCGGTGTGATCCTGTCGGCGCCGTTCGGCGACTTCGAGCCCAACTACCCGAAGATCGTCACCAAGGTGGTGCTCCTGGTGGTGCTCGGTGCGATCCTGGGCATGGGGATGGCCAAGCAGCGCAAGTCCGGCGAGCCCGTCGGCCCGCCGATGTTCTGGGCGGCCGTGCTGGTGTCGGTGGCCGCGACGTCGGTCGCAGTCCTCTGGTGACTCGCTGACACAGTCGGCAACTGATTCGGCTCCCGCTCCGGTGCGAACACCGGGGCGGGAGCCGAATTCTTCAGTACCGAAGGCTTAGCTCAGGGGCGAACCGTCGTACAGGATGTCGAAGAACTGCGCGGCCACCAACTGCTCCTTGTTGCGCTCGATACCCAGCGCCTTGCGGTAGGCGAGCACGTGGCGCAGGCTCAGCGCCGAATAGATCAGCGGCATGTGGTCCTTGCGCTGGTCGTACACGCCCTTGGCGCCCTTGGCGGCGGCGAAGTCGCTCTTCGCGCGGGACGGGTGCAGCAGTGCGTCCCGGAGGACGGCGGCCTTGATCATCTTCTTGCGCCCGGCCGGGACCACGACGAGTCCGTCCGGACGGAACAGTGCGGTGTCGAGCTCTTCGGCGGTCGCGATGGTGCAGCCGGCGGTGGGGCGCGGGTTGCATTCGACCATGTAGTGGGTGCCGTCCTCGGTCACCAGGTAGTCCATGCTGATCTGCCCGGTCCAGTTGAGCTCCTTGGCGATCTTCTGGGTGGCCGCCAACGACTCCGGGGAATCGACGGACGCGAAGACGATGCCGCCGCGGTCGTCGATCGCCAGCGGATGCTCGTAGGTCGCGTGCAGCACCACTTCGCCTTCGTGGACGATGCTCCAGCTACAGCGGTCGGTGCCGACCAGGAACTCCTGCACCAGCCACGGATCCTGCTCGGTGGGCTTGATGTCCTCGACGGCGGTCTCACCGGCCAGCGGACCGGTGTTGGTGATCACGTCCAGGCCGCCGCGGCCGAAGGTGGCGCGGCCGAACCAGTGCTCCCAGCGCTGCGTCGCGGCGACGAACTCCTCCGGCGTGGTGCAGACGATGGTCTCGGCCAGCGGCAGCTCCAGGCGCTTGCACAGCTCGGCGAACGTGGACTTGTCGTTCACCTCGAGCAGGGCGTCGAGCTCGGGGTAGAACAGGGTCACGTCGCGGTCGCCCTGGACCTTCGTGCGATTGGCGGCGAGGTAGAAGACCTCTTCGAACATCGGGAGGACCCAGTCCACCTTGTGCTCGTCGATGATCGCGATGACGTCCTCGACGAAGCCGTCCGGATCCTGGGTCGGCGGCCGGGTCACGATGGCCTCATCGGCGCCCTTGGAGTGCATGCCGGGGGACTGCTTGAAGGTGTCGGTGGCGATGACCGAGTGGCCGATCTCCTCGCCGAGCTTGTGGATCTCGTCGACCGCGAAAGGCATGCGAGCGCTGGTCGCCAGGATTCGGGGGGTGTCTGCTGCCATGGCACCAACCTAACAGTCAGGGTCGGCTTACTTACCGTCGGAGATCGATTACGCGGCCGGTGTGGCGCAAGCCCGTGGCGGTCACGTCACGATATCGGCGCTGCAGGTCGCGACGATCCAGCTTTCCGGGACCGCGCACGGGGAGTTCGTCGACCAGCAGCACGTGTCGGGGCGCCGCGTATCGGTCGAGGCGTTCGGCCACCGCCGCGGTCAGTGCGTCGACGTCCGGCCCGTCGCCGTCGGGCACTACGGCGACGGCCACCGCCTGACCCAGGCGTTCGTCGGGCACCCCGAAGACCGCGCACGCGGCGACGCCGTCGAGTGTTTCGATCACCGCTTCGACCACCTGGGGGACCACGGTGAGCGCGCCGGTGGAGACGGCCTCGTCGGCGCGGCCGACGAGGGCGAGCACACCGTCGGTGAGCGTCCCCAGGTCGTCGGTGCGGAACCAGCCGGGTGCGGCGAAGGCCGGGTGGTCGGGTAGGTCGCGGTAGCCGAGGGCCACCGTCGGGCCGCCCAGCTCGACGCGGCCGATCGCGGTGTGCGGATCGACGTCGCGCAGGCGCACCTGCACACCGGGCAGCGGAATCCCGTCGTACACGCAGCCGCCCGCGGTCTCGCTCATCCCGTAGGTGGTGGTGATCGCCAAGCCTGCGTCGCGGGCGGCGGCGGCCAGCGCGGGCGGGGTGCCGGCGCCGCCGACCAGAATCGCGTCCAGCTCGGCGAGCGCGCGGGTGGCGGCGGGGTCGGCGAGGGCCTTGCGCAGCTGCAGCGGCACCAGGGACGTGTAGCGGCGCGGACCGGTCATCGCGGCGACGGCCGCCGGGAGCGTCGACGGATCGAATCCGTCGGAGACGTCGAGCACCACGGGCTCGTAGCCCGCGGCCAGCGACCGCAGCAGCACCTGCAGGCCCGCGATGTGGTGCGGCGGCAGCGCCAGCAGCCAGCCGCCCGCTCCGCCGAGCGCCTGCGCGGTGGCCTCCGCCGAGGCCCGCAGGGTGGCGGCGGTGTGCAGCGCGCCCTTGGGGGTGCCGGTGGTGCCCGACGTCGACACCACCAGGGCGCAGCGTTCGTCGATCGGCCTACCGGCGCGCAGGCTGGTCGCCAACGCGTCGGCGGCGGCGGGTGCGTCGGCGGGCAGCGGCAGGAACGCGGCCGCGCCGTCGAGCAGCGCGAGCAGTTCCGGGCGGGCGTCGAGGACGGCCGGTCCGGCCGGCAGCGGCAGGGGTTGCAGCAGTCGCATACCGCTACTTGTACGCGAAGGCCGGGAAGATCTTGATGTCGAAGTAGTAGAGGAGCGTCTGGCGCGCGATCCACAGGATGCTCACCAGAATGATCGCGCCGACCACGGCGTAGATCAGGTAGCCGAGGTAACGCAGGGCGGCGTTGCCGCCGGTCAGGGTGCCGTCGGGGGCGGGGTCGGCGCTGCCCATGCCGACCAGACGCATGCCGACGCCGAAGAGGGCGGGCAGTCCGGCGCCGAGCAGCAGGCCCACCGCGAGGACGCGGAGGATGGAGGTCACGAAGTCCATGTCAGGTTTCCTTGTCGCGTCGGCCGGTTCAGGCCTGCGCCGCCGGGGCGGTCGGGGAGGTGGCGGGCTCGTCGCCCAGTTCGAGGTCGATGGGCGTCTCGGCGATCTTGTCGTCCCACTCGGTGTTGACGTTGTTGGCGTCGATCTTCTCGTGCTGCGCGCGCCAGTACATGAACGCCGAGAGCACCACGAGGATCGCGAAGATGGTGATGGCGCCGGCGACATCGCCGATACCGTGGGCCAGCCAGAAGCAGAGCGCGCCGACGAGTCCGGCGGCGGGCAGGGTGGTGACCCAGGCCAGGACCATGCGGCCGGCCACCGACCAGCGGACGTTGGAGCCCTTGCGGCCCAATCCGGCGCCGATGATCGAACCGGTCGCCACGTGCGTGGTCGACAGGGCCATACCGGCCACCGACGAGGTGAGGATGATGGCGGCCGACGACGACTGCGCGGCCATGCCCTGCGGCGGGCTGATGTCGATCAGGCCCTTGCCGAGTGCGCGGATGATGCGCCAGCCGCCGAGGTAGGTGCCCAGGGCGATGGCGGCGGCGCAGCTGAAGACCACCCAGAACGGTAGGCCGTGCTGCACGGAATCGGCGTCGAGGTGGTTGGTGGCGATCAGCGCCATGGCGATCACGCCCATCGTCTTCTGCGCGTCGCCGGTGCCGTGCGCCAGCGAGACCAGGGAGGCGGTGGTGATCTGGCCGATCTTGAAGCCCTGCTCCTGGTGGCGGGCGGAGATGGCCTTGGTGATGCCGTAGATGAGCACGGTGCCGACGGTGGCGACCAGCGCGGCGATGACCGGGGCGAAGAGCGCGGGCAGGATGATCTTGGCGAAGACGCCGGACCAGTTGACGCCCGCGGTGCCGAGGGCGGCGAGGCCGGCGCCGACGAGGCCGCCGAAGAGTGCGTGCGAGGAACTCGACGGCAGGCCGAACAGCCAGGTCGCGAGATTCCACAGGATGGCGCCGATGAGGCCGGCGAAGATGATGATGAGGGCGGCGTTCACGTCGAGCCCGGAGACGAACTGGCCGTCGGGCTGCTGAATCTTCAGCACGTCCTTGGTGATGGTCGCCGCCACCTGCACCGACAGGAAGGCGCCGATCAGGTTCAGGATCGCCGAGATCGACACCGCCGTCTTGGGCTTCAGGGCGCCGGTCGCGATCGACGTCGCCATGGCGTTGCCGGTGTCGTGAAAGCCGTTGGTGAAGTCGAATCCGAGTGCTGTCACGATCAACAGCACAAGAATCAGCATCTCTGAGCTCATGGAGACCACTATGGGGCCTGCGCCGACGATTTCGGTAATTACCGAGAAACTCGGGACTATGGTCTTGACCAGCGCGTTTGCTTTCAATTCGCACTAATTTACCGAGTGTTAACCCTGCCGTGGCCGAGCCTTCGCCGAGTTCGTGGGGATTGTCTCCCCGCCGCCTGAACTGACGGTGAACACGCGGTGTATCCCAGGTCGCGGGGAGCGCGCGAAACGGGGTCGACGGCGCGGTGGCACAATGCCAGCCATGACGATGACACTCGGGATGCCCATCAATTACGCGGGAGACTTCCGCGAGACGATCGAGAACCTCGCCGACTTCGAGGGCGTCGGAGTGCAGCGCGTGATGGTGCCCGAGGCGTACAGCTTCGACGCCGTGTCGCAGCTCGGCTACATCGCCGCGCGCACCACCACCATGGAGCTGCAGACCGGCATCCTGCCGATGTATTCGCGCACGCCCACCAACCTGGCGATGACCGCGGCCGGCCTGGATTATGTCAGCGGTGGCCGCTTCATCCTCGGCATCGGCGCGTCCGGCCCCCAGGTGATCGAGGGCTTCCACGGCGTCAAGTACGACTACCCGCTCGGCCGCGCCCGCGAGACCGCGGAGATCTGCCGCATGGTGTGGCGTCGCGACCGCCTCGAGTACGACGGCAAGCACTACCACCTGCCGCTCACGCCCGAGCACGGCGGCAGCGGGCTGGGCAAGGCGCTCAAGATCATCAATCACCCGGTGCGGGAGCGCATCCCGATGCTGCTGGCCGCGATCGGCCCGAAGAACGTCGAACTGGCCGCCGAGCTCTACGACGAACTGCAGCCGTTCCTGGTGCATCCCGACTTCGTCGACGCCGCGTTCGGTCCGGCGCTGGCGGCAGGCAACGCCAAGCGTGATCCGTCCCTGGCGCCCCTGAAGCTGGTGGTGCAGAGCGCCGCCCTCGTCACCGACGACGTCGAGCTGGCCGAGCAGGCGCTGATGGGCGTGCGGCACCACATGGCGCTGTACATCGGCGGCATGGGTGCGCGCGGCAAGAACTTCTACAACTCGCTGGTGCAGCGGTACGGCTACGTCGACGAGGCCAAGCTGATTCAGGACCTGTACCTCGACGGCCGCAAGCAGGAGGCCGCCGCGGCCGTGCCCGACGAGTTGGTGCGCGCGATGAGCCTGATCGGCCCCAAGAGTCACGTCGCTGAGCGCGTGGAGGCCTTCCGCAGCGCCGGGGTGGGCGTGATGCTGGGCTCGCCGGTGGCCCACACCCACGCCGAGCGGGTCGAGACCATGGCCGCGCTCGCGGAGATGATGGCCTGACCGGCACACCTGACCCGACCTGACGACGACGCCGCTCCTCCGTCGGGGGAGCGGCGTCGTCGTTGTTTCCGAGGGAAGGCGGCGGTCAGGCCAGGGCGGCGGCCAGGGCGGCTTCCCTGCACGCCTGCTCCGGCGTGCAGGCGAGCTTGCGGCTCACTTCGATGATCGGTTGTCGCGCAGTCGCACCGTGTGGGGGTCCCTTCGCTTCGTCAGTAGTAGTACGGGTGGTCGGACCAGTCGGGGTCGCGCTTCTCGAGGAAGGAGTCGCGGCCCTCGACGGCCTCGTCGGTCATGTACGCCAGGCGGGTGGCCTCGCCGGCGAAGACCTGCTGGCCCATCAGGCCGTCGTCGGTCAGGTTGAAGGCGAACTTGAGCATGCGCTGCGCGGTGGGCGACTTGCCGTTGATGGTGCGGCCCCACTCGATGGCGGTCTGCTCCAGGTCGGCGTGGTCGACGACGCGGTTCACCGCACCCATCCGGTGCATGGTCTCGGCGTCGTAGGCCTCGCCGAGGAAGAAGATCTCGCGGGCGAACTTCTGACCCACCTGCTTGGCGAGGTAGGCGCTGCCGTAGCCGCCGTCGAACGAGCCCACGTCGGCGTCGGTCTGCTTGAACCGGGCGTGCTCGCGCGAGGCCAGGGTCAGGTCGCACACCGAGTGCAGCGAGTGGCCGCCGCCGGCCGCCCAGCCGTTGACCACGGCGATGACCACCTTAGGCATGGTGCGGATCAGGCGCTGCACCTCGAGGATGTGCAGGCGGCCGCCCTCGGCCTTGACGCGGTTGGCGTCCACCGAGTCGACGGTGGCCGCGGCGACGTCGGAGTCGTGCGAGGTGGCGTACTGGTAGCCGCTGCGTCCGCGGATGCGCTGGTCGCCGCCGCTGCAGAAGGCCCAGCCGCCGTCCTTGGGGCTGGGGCCGTTGCCGGTCAGCAGCACGGTGCCGACGTCGGGGGAGCGGCGCGCGTGATCGAGTGCGCGGTAGAGCTCGTCGACGGTGTGCGGGCGGAAGGCGTTGCGGACCTCCGGGCGGTCGAAGGCGATACGGACGATGCCGTTGGCCCGGCCCTCGCCGACGTGGCGGTGGTAGGTGATGTCGGTCAGGTCGGAGAAGCCGTCGACGGCCTTCCACTGGGTGGGATCGAATGGCGAAGTCATGCGCCCGAGCCTATCGCCACCACCCCGAGCGGGCGCTCGGCGCGTCAGCGGATACCTTGGGACGATGAAGGGCGCACCGACCGACCAGAAGTGGAACGTTCCCGCGACGCAGGAGTCTCCGCTCGAGGGCGGCTTCCGGGCGGAGTTCGAGGTGACCACCGAGCGCGGCGGCCCGCGGTACGGCGAGCTGATCGAGCAGGTGCGCACCTTCATGGACAAGATGCGCTACGCCAGCCCCACCCCGGACCTGACCGACGAGATCATCGACGACCTCAAGGCGTTCAACGCCAAGCTCGACACCCTGCTGGTGGACGAGTGGCACAGCCCGTCCGGCACCCGCGTCGATCTGCCCTCGCGCGGCAACATCACGCTGCCGCCGTACGAGGTGATCGACGGCGGTGAAGACGGCGTCGAGGCCACGGTCGAGTTCCGTCGCTTCCACCTCGGCGGCAACGGCGTGGCGCACGGCGGGCACGTCGCGGTGGTGTTCGACGACCTCGGCGGCATGGCCGCGGCGCTGCACATCCACGGGATCGCGCGCACCGGCTACCTCACGGTGAACTACCGGTCGCTGACGCCGCTGGAGACGCCGCTGACCCTGAAGACCTGGGTGGACCGCCTCGAGGGCCGCAAGGTCTTCGTCAAGGGCACCCTGCACGACGGTGACCGCCTCTGCGCCGACATGGAAGCGCTGTTCATCCAGCTCCGCCCCGGCCAGGCGTAGCTCTCCGGGCGCTGTCCAGCGTGTCCTCGCAATGGGGGACTACCTGCCGGTAAGCCCCCATTTCTGGTGTCGTCCGAGCGCGGGGACTTGGGCCGGAACCGGCGTATTACCCCATTCAGACCACACCGAATCCGCTCGCTGACCCGCTCCGTCCTGCTACTTTTCGGGCTCGATTCTCGTCTGGCATCGGCCGCTTGCCGGTGCCGCGAGCTTGCTCTGAGAGTGGGAAAGCATGTCCAAGTCCTCTGTTCGACGCATGCGTCGAACCAAGCAGTTCGTCGCCACCTCGGGCGTTGCCGCGGCGCTGTTGATCGCCGCACCGGTCGGTGCCGCGCTGGCCGACGACACCGAACTGTCGGGCGACACATCGTCAGTGGTCTCGGATTCGCCGGCCGACACCGGGGAAGCAGTGCCGGATGCGGTCTCAGTCGACGAGCCTGCACCCGCGCCGTCGTCCGAGTCGGAGGCGCCGACGGCTCCCGCGCCCGCTGACTCAGACGAGCCGACGACCGCCGAGATCGACGTCCCGGCCGTCGACCTGCCGGCACTCGATCGCGATGAGAAGTCGTCCGACGACTCGGGCATCGAACTACCGCGGGACGTGGATGAAGCCCCCGCATCGCCGCGCGTCGACCGCACCGCTCCGCTGCGCGATGGATCCGTGGCGATCCTCGACGAACTGCGAGACCGGGCGGCACCGCTCACCGCGCGCCTCGCGCCGGCCGCGCTCGACGATCTGGAGGCGCCGTCGGCCCGCTCCGGCCTCGTCGGCTGGCTGGCCGATCTCGGCGGACCGGGCGTCGTGGAGTTCCTGCTGCTGAACCAGAGCGCACTGGCCCTTGCCCTGGTCAATCGGAGCCCGCGTCTGAACGGGGTCGGCCTCGCGGATCTGCAGGGGAAGATGAATGCGCCGACCCGCCAGCCCGCCGTCGCCACCCTGTCCCTGACGCCCACCGCGGGGCTCGCCGACGACGCCGATCCAGACAACTGGTTCTTCAATCCGGGCGATACCGACTACGACTCGTACAATCCTCTCGTGCCGACGTCCGGAGAGGCGGTCGGCGTCGACGCGTCGCAGTCCGGGGTCTCGTACGGATACTCCACGTCGCGCGGCACGATGACGATTTACAACGACGGCGACGAGCCGATCGGCGTCCTCTACGTGGTCCGGTCCGAGGCGGGCAACAGCGTGGAAGAGTTCACGCTGATCGAGGCCGGCAGCCAGGCCGAGTTCTCCGGGCAACAGGGCACCTACCTGGTGCAGGGACGCCGACAGGATGCGAACGGCGTTGCCACTGCCGATGGTGAGGTCGCCGCAGTCATGGGAGTGGTCGTTTTCGCCTCGACCGACGGCGTGCTGCAGGCGATGTCGGTGAAATACGACGCCACGGGACCGCTGCCGCTGTCACCGCACTCTGACCCCGTCTATCCGTACCTCGTCGTCAACGCCGGGCCGGTGAATCCCGTCACCGGAGTCACTTTCATTCGTGTGGATTCCCAGGATGTGGGCGGCGGTGCGGTGTCGTCGCCGACGGTGACGCAGCCCGCCCACGGGACCGTCGAATGGGCCGAGGATGTTCAGGAGTGGCGCTATACGGTCGATCCGGCGAAGGCCTCGATCGGCGAAGTGGTGGATTCGGTCACCTTCAGCGTCACAGATGCCTCGGGTGTCACGGTGTCGAAAACCGTCGACATCGTGACGCCGAAGCACGATCCGAGTGTCAACCATGCGCCGGTGGTTCTCGGGACCACGCCCTTGCCTCGGCCGACGGGCCAGGTCTGGCAGGACTTTCAGGTCAATGCGGTCGACGACAACGGTGACGCACTGGACTATCGGGTCATCACGGACTTCTCGCCGGGTTCCGCTCTGAACCACGGCACGGTGGAGCATCTCGGCGGCGGGGTGTTCCGGTATACGCCGACCGATCCGGCGACCCTCCGGGAAGGTGACGTCGCCGACTGGTTCGTCGTCGAGGTCGACGACGGTCGCGGGGGCACGGCGCGGCACTGGGTTAACCCGATATACCAGTGGGGCGAGCTCGACAATGTCGCACCGGTCATCGACACAGAATCGGGTGGCCTCAGCATTTCGACCGACGGCGGCTACTCGTACACGTTCACCGGCAGCGATGCGGACGGTGACGACCTGTACTGGTATGTCAGCGACTTGCCCGAATACGGGGCAGTGCGCACGCGCACCGCTGAGGACGGCTCCTTCGTGGTGACTTACTACCCGGACCGGAAGAAGGCGCACAACGGTGCGTACTCGGACACGTTCACGGTTACGGTCCTGGATGAGTTCGGCGGCACCGACAGCCGCGACGTCACCATCTCCGTAGACGGCTACAACACGAATCCGTGGCTCTCCGTCAGCCCGGAGAACGACGGCTTCGTTGCGGACGAAGACCTGGTGTGGGTGCTCCAACACGGGGACGAGGACGGCGACCCCGTCCAGGTGACCGCAGCGAGCACCGACGGCGGCGATGTGCGCATCGTCGATGGAAAACTCTCCTATACGCCCAAACCCCAGGTCAACGGAGGTTGGCTTCACTCCGATGGGATCATCCGCGGCTACTACGTCGACGTGGTCAAGATCGAGGTCACCGATGACCACGGCGGGTCATCAGTGCAGGAACGTCGGGTGGCGGTCGTCGACACATCCTGGGCGCCGTGGGTGGACCCCGACAAGGCGGTGATCCTCGTCGTGGATCTCGATCACCGGCCGGAATTCCAGGGGTTCGTCGACGGCGGAATCTTCTCGGGAACCGTTCCTCTGGAGAACGGTATGAATGACGATTTCGTGGCCTATCTGTCGAGCACGCCGCTGGCGGCCGCCTTCGCGGAGTACGACGCGATGCTTCTGACCGCCCGCTACTGTGCCGCCAACGATTGCGGCACGGTGGAGGAACCGGAAGAACCGGGCGACCCGACCGAACCCGGAACTCCAGGCGGGTCTTGGCTCCCGGGCTCCGGGTTCGGAAACTGGCTGCCTCCCTGGCGGCTCCCGCAGACCGCTCCCGGCGAGGACGTGGTGAACGCGCAGTGGGAGCGGGACTGGGAGCAGTACACGATGATGGTCGGGTTCTTCCCTGTTGTCGGGACAGTGCTCAACGGCATCAGCTTCGGAATGAATGCGGGGCAGCTCATCAACGCCATCGGACGTGGCGACAACGACGACATCGCCGATGAAGTCGCCGACCTGATCGGGGACACGATCGGTTTCATTCCAGTCGGCGGGAGGGTTGCCGGCAACGTGCTCGAGCCGTACCTTTCCAGGCCCATCGGCACCGCCGTCGGTGACCTGATTCAAGCAGGAGTCGGGAATGCGGTGGGAACAGCTGTTGGCACGACGGTGAGGGTTGTCGGTGACGGGATTGCCGGCTTCTTCTGGGGTGTCGGCAACGGCTTCCGCTGACCGTGGTACTCGCAGAGTGTCGAGTTGTGGTGGCCTGACCACCACAACTCGACACTATGGGCGGTCGTGCCGAAAGGGCCGCGCGGCAACGCGCGGAAACGGGACGGCCGGGGTCAGGCGGCGGGGAGTTCGTGGACCTCGATGACGAAGCCCGCGCGGCGCAGGCGTTCGACGAGGACGTCGCCCATGGCGGCGGCCGGAGTGAGGGCGCCGAAGCGGCGGGGGAGGGCGTCGCGGTCCAGGGCCAGCGCCAGGGCGCTCTCGCCGAGCATCACGGCGGTGGCCTTGTATCCGGGGTCGCCGTGGGCCCGCATCTGCGAGCGGAAACGGCGGCCGGAGCTGGTGGTGGTGTAGGTCTGCGTCACGAAATGCCCTGCCTCGCGCGACTTCTCGCTCGGGCCCTCGCCCGGCTTGGGCAGCACCCGGTCGAGCAGGCTGCGGGTGGGACGGAAGCTCATCGCGGCCAGGCCGAGACCGGTGCCCACCGAGACCGCGCCGGCCAGCAGCGTCGACAGCACCGGCACCCCCCCGACGGACATCGTCTCCTGGTACCGGAAGTCGGGGCCGTAGCCGTCGAGCAGCGCGCTCGACCGGCGCACCACGCGCGTGTTGTACGACGCCATGAAGAACGGCGCCAGCGTGCCGGACAGCGACGGGTCCACCTTCTTGGCATCCACCGGGGAGATGTCGCTGGGCTCGTCGCTCGGTCCGGCGTGCTCCACGTCGCCCGGTCCACCGGACAGCGCGCGCGGGTTCAGCAGCAGTCGCCGCATCTCCGGATCCTTGGCCTGCTCGGCGATCACCCGCATCGAGTCGACGGTGCCGCCGGACGCGCCGCCGCGCATCGAGGCCAGCACCAGCGTGGTCTCGCCCAGGGTGCCGGCGTCGTCCTCGGTCACCTGGCGGTGCAGCAGGTAGGCGCCCAGGTCGGAGGGGATCGAATCGAAGCCGCAGGAGTTGACGATGCGGGCCCCGGTGCCGCGGGCGATCTCGTCGGCCTTGTCGATGGTGAACCGGGTGAAGGGCACCTCGCCGGTCAGGTCCACGTAGTCGGTGCCCGCGCTGGCCGCGGCGATCACCAGGTTCTCGCCGTAGCGCAGGTACGGCCCGACGGTGGTGCAGACGACCCGGGTGCGCGCGCACATCGCGTCGAGCGCGGCGGGGGAGTCGGCGTCGGCGACCACCAGCGGCCACGACGCGGCACGCTCACCCAGCCGACGGCGCACCGCCGCCAACTTGGTCTCGCTGCGCCCGGCCAGCGCGATCTTGGTTCCCTCGGGGGCCTGCTCGGCCAGGTAGCGAGCGGTCAGCTCACCGACGAAACCCGTGGCACCGTAAACGACGACGTCGAATTCGCGACTCATGCGCTCGACTGTATGGCATCCGCAGCGCTAGGCGGGGTTCACCGCACAGCCCAGCGAGAAGGCGCCCCACGGCTTGGGCGTCACCCGCGCGTAGAACTGGTCGAGCTCGTCGATCTCGAAGCCCGCGGCGCGCAGATCCTCCGGGATCGTTCGGGTGAGTTCGCAGCCGCCGGCGACGGCGCGTTCGATCGGATCGAGCAGACGCTGGAAGCGCTGCACGCCGCGGTCGGGAGCCAGTCCGTGTTCGAGGAACGCGAGGCGGGCGCCGGGCTTGAGCACGCGCCGCAACTCAGCGAGCGCGGCGGCCGCGTCGGGGATGGTGCACAGGGTGAACGTCGACAGCGCGCCGTCGAAAGTGTTGTCCGGGAAGGGAAGTCGTTGCCCGTCGAGGCCACCGCGGGTGATCGGGATCGGGCTCCGCGCCACCCGTTCCTGCGCCCGTTCCCACCCCAGGTCGGCGGGTTCGACGGCGGTCACCGCGGTCACCGCGGGCGGATACAGTCCCACGTTCAGGCCGGAACCGAAGCCCACCTCGATGATCGCGCCGGACAGCGGGGCGGCCGCGCGCCGTCGCAGCTTGTCCAGTCCGGGCATGCCGCAGGCGCTCTCCACCAGGCGCGGCAGGATCTTGTCGTCGTAGAAGCCCACCCGCCCACCGTACGTCCGCGAACTCGCGGCGCGGGCCGACCACTAGTGTTTCGAGCATGAATCCGTCCACCCTGCAGGCCCGCGTGATCGTCGACGAACTGATTCGCGGCGGGGTACGTGAAGCGGTGCTCTGCCCGGGCTCGCGGAACGCGCCGCTGGCCTTCGCGCTGCACGCCGCCGACCGCGCGGGACGGCTGCGCCTGCACGTGCGGATCGACGAGCGGTCCGCCGGCTACCTGGCGCTCGGTCTCGCGGTGGCCTCGCGCACGCCCGTCCCCATCGTGATGACCTCCGGCACCGCGGTGGCCAACATGAGCCCGGCGGTCTTCGAAGCCAACTACGCGCGCGTGCCGCTGGTGGTGATCAGCGCCAACCGCCCCTACGAACTGCTCGGCTCCGGTGCCAACCAGACCATCGAGCAGTTCGGCATCTTCGGCACCCAGGTCCGCGCCGCCATCAGCCTCGGCCTGGCCGAGGAGGACCTGGACACCAACTCGCAGTGGCGCTCGGCGGTGGGCCGCGTGCTGGCCGCCGCGCGCGGGGCCCGCACCGGCAACGCGGGTCCGGTCCAGTTCGACATCCCGCTGCGCGAACCGCTGGTGCCCGGGGCCGACGACACCCCCGACGCCGACCTCGACCACGTGCACGACGGCAGGTTCGCCGGACGCCCGGACGGTCTCGCCTGGACACAGGCCGCGGTGGGCCACCTGGACGTGCCCATCGAGATCGACCTGTCGGCGCCCACCGTCGTGGTGTCCGGGCACGGCGCCGGGGAGCACCCGGAACTGGCCGGCATCCCGACGGTCGCCGAACCCACCGCGCCGCTGCCGGCGACACCGCTGCACCCGCTGGCGCTCGGCGCGCTGGCGCCCACGCAGGCGATCATCTGCGGTCGGCCGACGCTGCACCGCTCGGTGGCCCGCCTGCTGGCCGACCCGCGGGTCCGTGTTTACGCCCTCACCACCGGCCCCCGTTGGCCGGACGTGTCCGGCAACGTCTACGCCACCGGCACCCGCGCGGTCGGTGTCGGCGCGCCCGCCGCGGACTGGCTCGCGGAGGCCGCCGCGGCCGACGCCGCGGTGCGCGCCGCCGTCGCCGCCGAACTCGCCGACGGCCCGGACACCACCGGACTGCACGTGGCACGCACGGTGGCGGCGGCGATGACCGCCGGCGATCAACTGGTGGTGGGACCGTCGAACCCGATCCGCGACATCGCCCTGGCCGGGACCCTGGTCCCGGGCGTGCGGGTGCTGTCGAACCGGGGCGTCGCCGGCATCGACGGCATCAATTCCACCGCCATCGGCGCGGCGCTGGCCGCGGACCGGGACACCTCGACCGGCCAGACCGTCGCCCTCCTCGGCGACCTCACCTTCATCCACGACGCCACCGGCCTGCTCATCGGACCGCAGGAGCCGCGGCCGCGCGCCCTGCGCATCGTGGTGGCCAACGACGACGGCGGCGGCATCTTCGGGCTGCTGGAACAGGGGGATCGACGATTCACCGACGCCGCCTACGACGGCGCCTACGAACGCATCTTCGGCACCCCGCACCGCACCGACCTGGCCGCGCTGTGCGCCGGGTTCCACGTGCCGCTGCGCCGCGTGACGCTCGAGGACCTGCCCGCCGCGCTGGCCGCGCCGGTGCCCGACGGCGGCATCGAGGTCCTCGAAGTGGCCACCGTCCGCGAACCGCTCCGGGCCCTGCACGAGCGCATCGCCGCGCGGCTGCGCTGAGCCGCACCGGTTATCCTGACCTCTTATGAACCCGGTGATTCAGCGGCGCGTGCAGCTCGGCTTCCTTGCGGTCGGCGTCCTCGCGACCCTGATCGGCGCCGTGATCATCCTGGGGGCCTACCGCAACGACGCCAAGATCGACGCCAATCGAGCGACCGCCGTGGCCGAGGTGATCTCCGCCGACCGCCTGCACGCGGCGGTGAACTTCGTGACGCCCGACGGTGTGCTGCGCAACCCGAAGTTCGGCCTGCTGTACCCGACCGAACTGGAGGCCGGGCAGCGCATCCTCGTCGACTACGACGCCACCGACCCGGACAACCTCGCCCGACCGGCCGGGCGCAACGCCCAGCTGGCGGTGATCCCGGGGGTGTCGATCATCGTGGCGGGCTGGGTGGTCGCGATCGCCGCGATGCTGATCGTCGCCGAAGTGAGTCGCCGGATGCGGCGGCGCACGGAGGTCGAGGCGGACGCGGTCGAGGGTGATGCGGCCGAGGGTGATGCGGCCGCGAGCGCGGCGCCCGAGGATCGGAGCCCGGAGGACAAGGCCGCGGAAGGCGAACCCCTAGACTCGAGCGCATGACTCCGCCCGCTGATTCCGGTTCCCGCGCCAGCCTGGACAAGGAGCCGTCCGAAGTCGCTGAGATGTTCGACGGTGTCGCCAAGCGCTACGACGTGACCAACACGGTGCTGTCGTTCGCGCAGGACCGCCGCTGGCGCACCGCCACCCGCAAGGCCCTGGCCCTGCGTCCGCGCGACGTGGTGCTGGACCTGGCCGCGGGCACCGCGGTCTCCACCGACGAGCTGGCCACCTCCGGCGCCACCGTGATCGCGGCCGACTTCTCCCGCGGCATGCTCCGGGCCGGTGCCAAGCGCAACGTGCCGAAGGTCGCCGCCGACGCGCTGCACCTGCCGTTCGCCGACGACAGCTTCGACGCCGCCACCATCTCGTTCGGCCTGCGCAACGTGAACGACGTGCCGCTGGCGCTGCGCGAACTGCGCCGCGTGCTCAAGCCGGGCGGCCGCCTCGCGATCTGCGAGTTCTCCACCCCGACGCTCGCGCCGTTCCGCACCGTCTACATGGAGTACCTGATGAAGGCGCTGCCCGCGGTGGCCTCGCGCGTCTCCAGCAACCCGGACGCCTACGTCTACCTCGCCGAATCGATCCGCGCGTGGCCCGATCAGGCCGGGCTGGCCGCGCAGATCCGCGAGGCCGGGTTCGACGACGTGGCCTGGCAGAACCTCACCGGCGGCATCGCGGCCATCCACACCGGCCGCGCCTGACCGGCAGACCCCGCAGGCCGGCAGCACCTCCCCGATCAGGTGAAGGGCGGCCGGTCCTCGAACCGGCTGAACGCCGCCCCGGACCCGCGCCAGGCGCGCGCGATCAGGTCGGTGTCCTCGGGCGTCAGCAGATTGCCCATCACCCGGACCACCGTGCTCATCAGCGCGGCCGACCGGATTCCCGGCCGGCCCAGCACCGGCACGGTCTTGGGCATGGTGAGCAGACCGGCGGCACGACGGGCCGCGGCGAACGCCGTCCCGTACTCGGCCCGCAGCAGCGCCGGCCACGCCTGCGTGTGATCGCGGCTGTCGGCCAGCAGTTCGACGGCCATCCGGCCGGTCTCCAGTGCGTAGTCGATGCCCTCGCCGTTGAGCGGATTCACGCAGGCCGCGGCGTCGCCGATCAGCAGCCAGTTGCGTCCGGCCACCCCGGACACCGCACCGCCCATCGGCAGCAGCGCCGACGCGATGCGTTCGGGCCCGGAGGTGAAGCGCCAGTCGTCGCCGACCATGCGGACGTAGTGCTCCAGCACCGGTCGCAGTTGCATGGCCGCCGGTCGTTTCGCGGTGGCCAGGGCGCCGACGCCCACGTTCACCGTGCCGTCGCCCAGCGGGAACACCCAGCCGTAGCCGGGCAGCAGCCCGCCGTCGGGGTCGCGCAGTTCCAGGTGCGAGCCCATCCACTCGTCGTCGGCACGCTCGGAGGCCACATAGCTGCGGCCGGCCACGCCGTAGGCGGTGTCCCGGTGCCACTGCCGACCGAGCACCTTCCCGAGCGTGGACCGCACGCCGTCGGCGACGATCACCTGGTTCACCCGCACCGCGGTGCGCTCGGCGCCGTGGGCCACGATCACCGACGCGATGCGGTCGCCGTCGCGCTCGGTGTCGACGGCCTTGCCGGTGGCCATGCGGGCCCCGCGGTCGACCGCGAAGCGGCGGACGTCGTCGTCGAACTCGGTGCGGGCCACGGCGCTGCCGAACGGACCGAACCGCGACGCCGGCCACGGCACGCGCTGCTGAGCACCCCAGCCGTTCAGTTCCAGGCCGCGGATCCGCGGCCGACCGGCGAGGTAGTCGGTCATGCCCAGGTTCTCCAGGGCCCGTACCGCGCGCGGGGTGAGGCCGTCGCCGCACGTCTTGTCGCGCGGGAAGGTCGCGGCGTCGAGCAGCAGTACGTCGGCCCCGCCCGCGGCGGCATGAGCGGCCGCGGCGGCACCCGCCGGACCTGCGCCGACGACGAGAATGTCGGCGGATGTCGCGATTGCGGCGGCGTCGTCGGTTGCACTGGTCACCCGTCGATTATGTCGCCGACCGATTCCGGTTAGGCTTCTGGTGTCGTCCGAGCGCGCCAACGCCGCGCTGACGGCAGCCGGACGCCGGTGGGCGGACGGCGCAGACGAGGGGACCCGACACGTGAAGTCGACATTCGCCGGACTCGACCTTGGCACGGGGGAATTCGCCGAGGGAGTAGCGCAGGCGCTGGTCCGCGTGGAGGATCTCCTGCTCACCGAGCTGTCGTCCGGCGACGAGATCCTCACCGAGGCGGCCACGCACCTGGCGAAGGCCGGGGGCAAGCGGTTCCGTCCGATGTTCGCCGTGCTCGCCTCGCACTTCGGCCCCGAGCCCGAGGGCCACGACGTCATCACCGCCGCCACCGTGGTGGAGATGATCCACCTGGCCACGCTGTACCACGACGATGTGATGGACGACGCCCCGCTGCGCCGCGGTGCGATGAGCGCCAACGCGCGGTGGAACAACTCGATCGCGATCCTGGCCGGCGACTTCCTGTTCGCCCGCGCCTCCCGCCTGGTGTCGACGCTGGGCCCGAACTCGGTGCGCATCATCGCCGAGACCTTCGCCGAACTGGTCACCGGCCAGATGCGCGAGACCGTCGGCGCCCGCGGCGGTGACCCGGTGGAGCACTACCTCAAGGTGGTGTGGGAGAAGACCGGCTCGCTGATCGCCGCCTCCGGCCGCTTCGGCGCGATGGCCTCCGGGGCCGACGCCGACCGCGTCGAGGCGCTCTCGCGCATCGGCGACATCGTCGGTGTGGCCTTCCAGGTCTCCGACGACATCATCGACATCGCCTCGGTGACCGACGACAGCGGCAAGACCCCGGGCACCGACCTGCGCGAAGGCGTGCACACCCTGCCCGTGCTGTACGCGCTCGACGGCGACGGGGCCGACTCGGTGCGCCTGCGCGAACTGCTCATCGACGCGACCACCGGCGAGGCCCGCCCGCTGACCGACGACGCCGAGGTCGACGAGGCGCTGGCGCTGCTGGTGGCCTCCGAGGGCATGGACCGCGCCCGCCGCCGCCTCGCGCAGATGGCCGACGACGCCCACGCCGAACTCGCGCAGCTGCCCGCGGGCCCGGCGCGCGATGCCTTCACGTCGCTGGTGAACTACACCGTCGACCGCGTCGGCTGAGGTGTAGCCGAGGTCGCCGCGCCGTGCCACGTGGTGGCGAACACTCCTGCTTGCGGGAACTTTTCGTCGTCGCACGTGCGTTGACCGAGTAGTCACAGATTTCGTCCCGAGGGGTCACATGCACTCGTTCAACGGTCTTAAGACCGCCGCCCTGATGGGCTTGATGTCGGCGATCATCGTCGGCATCGGCGCGGCCTTCCAGAACACCACTATCCTCATCATCTCGGTGTTCCTCGCGATCGCGACCAACGCGTACGCCTACTTCAACAGCGCCAAGCTGTCGCTGAAGGCCATGCACGCGCAGCCGGTCACCGAGGTGCAGGCGCCGCAGCTGTACGCGATGGTGCGCGAGCTCGCGACCCGCGCCAACCAGCCGATGCCCGCGCTGTACATCAGCCCCACCGAGTCCCCGAACGCCTTCGCCACCGGCCGCAACCCGAAGAACGCCGCGGTGTGCTGCACTACCGGCATCATGGAGCTGCTCGACGAACGCGAACTGCGCGCGGTGATCGGCCACGAACTCAGCCACGTCTACAACCGCGACATCCTGATCAGCTCGGTGGCCGGCGCGATGGCCGCGGTGATCAGCGGTCTGGCCAACTTCGCGATGTTCGCGGGCATGTTCGGCGGCAACCGCGAGGGCGGCGTGAACCCGCTCGCGATGATGCTGATCGCCATCCTCGGCCCGATCTCGGCCATGCTGATTCAGATGTCGGTGTCCCGCTCCCGCGAGTACCAGGCGGACGCCTCCGGCGCCGAACTCAGCGGCGACCCGCTGGGCCTGGCGTCGGCCCTGAACAAGATCTCCGGCGGTATCGCGATGGCGCCGCTGCCGCCCACGCCCGAGCTGACCACGCAGTCGCACATGATGATCGAGAGCCCGTTCCGCGCCGGCGAGAAGATGAGCAAGCTCTTCTCCACGCACCCGCCGACCGAGGACCGCATCGCCCGCCTGCACGAGATGGCGCGCGAGGGCGGTCAGACCTTCTGATCCGAGGTCTCCAAGACCTCGATCTGCGCGGCCTGCAACGGCCGGTGGCACTGGTCGCAGTCCAGCCGGGGGACCAGCGGATGATCGCCGTGCTGCCAACTGATCGCCGGTCCCTCAGGTAGCGCGAACCAGCGTTCGGCCCAGCTCAGCGTGGTCGCGACGATCGGGAAGAAGGCTCGCCCCTTCTCGGTCAGGTGGTATTCGCGACGTCCCTGCTCGGTGACGTCGACCCGCAGCAGCCCGTACTCCACGAGGATGCGCAGACGCTCGGACAGGATGTTCGACGGGATGCCCAGCAGCGACTCGAACTCCGAATAGCGCCGGATCCCCTGGAAGACCGCGCCGATCACCACCGCCGACCAGCGGTTGCCGAACACCGCCATGGTCTCCGGGAACTCACCGGCCGTGCGCGAGGCCCGGGTGCGACGCCGCGTCGCGGTGTCCGGGATCGACCGGTCCCAGCCCCCGGTCGGTCCCCAGGCGGCCGTGACGTCGCGGCGACCGGCGGCCACCCCGCACGTGGCGCAGACCAGTTCGGGGTGGAACGACTGCCCGCACTCGGCGTGCCGGCGGTCCGGGAGTTCACCGGCCGGATGGTCGGCCCAGCGGTCCTCCCAGTCCCAGATCGCGAGCAGGATCGGCCAGGTGCCGCGCCCCTGCGGGGTCAGCAGGTACTCGGCGCGAATCGGATTCTGCTGGTAGACGCGGCGGATGAACAGCCCCTCGTCGGCCAGCAGGGCGAGGCGGGCCGCCAGGCTGGCCGCCGAGATCGGTAGTTCCTCCTGGAAGCGACCGAATCGCGTCGCACCCGAGTGGGCCGCGCGCAGCAACTGCAGGCACCACTCGTCGCCCAGGACGCCCAGTCCTCGGGCGATGGCGTTGGGACTGCTTTCCGGTGGTGGCACCGAGACGACCCCCCTGGTCAGCGGATGACTTCTTGCACGGTCAGCGTAGCGCCAGCCCGCCGGTATCCCGCCTTGGGATTAATTGACAGAGTGACTTCACTAGCTATAGTGACATACATCATCACCGCGGATGCCACAGGATCAGAAGGAGCGCCACCGACGATGACTTCCCCCACCACGACGTCGATTTGGATGATGGGCGGCTACCAGACCGACTTCGCCCGGAACTGGAATCGCGAGGGCTTCGACTTCGCCGACCTCACCACCGAAGCGGTCACCGAGACCTGCGCCGCCGCGGGCATCGGCCCCGAGGCGATCGAGGTGATCCACGTCGGCAACGCCTTCGGTCAGCTGTTCACCGGACAGGGCCACCTGGGCGCCATGCCGGCGACGGTCATCCCGGAACTGTGGGGCGTCCCGGCCACCCGCCACGAAGCCGCCTGCGCCTCCGGCGGCACCGCGCTGCTCGCGGCGATGGCCGACCTGAAGGCCGGCCTGTACGACGTCGCGCTGGTCCTCGGCGTGGAACTGGAGAAGACCGTGCCCGGCGACCAGGCCGCGCAGTACCTCGGTGCGGCGGCGTGGGCCGGCCACGAGGGCGAGCAGGCCAAGTTCATGTGGCCGTACATGTTCGCCGAGATGGCCGAGGAGTACGACCGCCGCTACGGCCTGGATTTCGCGCACCTGCGCCGCATCGGTGAGCTCAACTTCGCGAACGCCCGCTCCAACCCGAAGGCGCAGACCCGCGGCTGGACCGACCTGGACTTCTCCGACGACGACGCTCGTAATCCTCTGGTCGAGGGTCGCCTGCGTCGCCTGGACTGCAGCCAGATCACCGACGGCGCCGCCGGCGTGATCCTGGTGAGCGATCGTTACCGGCAGGCCCACCCGCAGGCGCAGCCGTGGTCGCAGGTCACCGGCTGGGGTCACACCACCGCGGGCCTGTCGTTGGAGAGCAAGCTCGGCCGCCGCGACGACTCCCCGTACGTGCTGCCGCACCTGCGCAAGGCGATCACCGACGCCCTCGGCCGCGCCCGCGTCGACATCGACGACCTGGACGGCTTGGAGATCCACGACTGCTTCTCGATGAGCGAATACCTCACCATCGACCACCTCGGCCTCACCGAGCCGGGCCGCTCGTTCGAGGCGATCGACAACGGCGACATCGAGATGGGCGGCCGCCTGCCCATCAATCCCAGCGGCGGCCTGCTCGGCGGCGGCCATCCGGTGGGCGCCAGCGGTATCCGCATGCTGCTCGACGCCTCCGCGCAGGTCTCCGACCGTGCCGGCGACCAGCAGATCGAAGGCGCGGACACCTTCGGCACGGTCAACTTCGGCGGCAGCACCGCCACCTGCGTGACCTTCGTGGCCACCAGCGCCGCGAACTGACCTGTCGCCGCACGACCTCCCGACTTCACACGAACAGTAAGGACAAGACCATGGTGACCAGTGTGGACCTGGTGGAACGGATGATCACCACCATCCCCGCCGACGACGACCACCCCTACCGCTCGGGTGCGTGGCGCCCGCAGCAGGCCGAATGGAACGCCGACGACCTGACCGTCGTCGAGGGCCAGATCCCCGCCGACCTCGACGGCGTGTACCTGCGCAACACCGAGAATCCGCTGCACATGCCGATCCACCAGTACCACCCGTTCGACGGTGACGGCATGGTGCACATGGTCGGCTTCCGCGACGGTAAGGCGTTCTACCGCAACCGCTTCGTCCGCACCGACGGCCTGGCCGCCGAGCAGGAAGCCGGACGTTCGCTGTGGGCCGGTATCGCCGAGTCGCCGTCGATCTCCGACCGCACCGACGGCGTCGGTGCGCGCGGATTCCTCAAGGACTCCTCGAGCACCGACGTGACGGTGTTCCGCGGCGAGGCGCTGACCAGCTTCTACCAGTGCGGCGACCTGTACCGCCTGGACCCGCTGACCGGTGACGCCCTCGGCCGCGCCGACTTCAACGGCGCTTTCCCCACCGCGCTCGGCGTCTCCGCGCACCCGAAGAACGACGACCGCACCGGCGAGCTGCTCTTCTTCAACTACGGCAAGGACGCGCCGTACATGCACTACGGCGTCGTCGACGCGAACAACGAGCTGGCGCACTACGTGCCGATCGAGCTGCCCGGCGCCCGCCTGCCGCACGACATGGCGTTCACCGAGAACTACGCGATCTTCAACGACTTCCCGCTGTTCTGGGACGCGGAACTGCTCAAGGCCGGCCACCACGTGCCCAAGCTGCACGACCTGCCGTCGCGCTTCGGCATCCTGCCGCGCCGCGGTGACCCGTCGCAGATCCGCTGGTTCGAGGCCGACCCCACCTACGTCCTGCACTTCACCAACGCCTTCGAAGACGGCGACGAAGTGGTCCTCGACGGCTTCTTCCAGCACGACCCCGACCCCAGCGCCGAGGAGTCCGCGCACCTGCCCAAGGCGCTGCGCCCGTTCCGCTTCCTCGCGCTCAACCGGATGAAGACCCGCCTGCACCGCTGGCGCTTCAACATGGTGACCGGCGCGGTCCGCGAGGAATCGCTCACCGACACCATCAGCGAGTTCGGCATGATGAACAACGACTACCTGACCACCGACTACCGGTACGCCTACGCGGCCACCGGCAAGCCGGACTGGTTCCTGTTCGACGGCCTGGTCCGCCACGACCTGCACACCGGCGCCGAGGAGCACTACTCCTTCGGCGACGGCGTCTTCGCCAGCGAGACCAGCGTCGCGCCCAAGGTCGGCTCCGCCGCCGAGGACGAGGCCTACCTGGTCACCATCACCACCGACCTGAACGACGACGCCTCGTACGCCGTGGTCATGGACGCCGCCCGCCTCGCCGACGGTCCGGTCTGCCGCGTCCGCCTGCCCGAGCGCGTGTCGTCGGGCACCCACTCCACCTGGGCCCCCGGCTCGGAGCTGCGCCGCTGGCGCACCGCGGAGAACGCCGGCGACGCGGTGGAGGTCGGCTGATGCGCGACATTCTGAACGAACTGTCCCTGCCGGTGATGGCCGCGCCGATGTTCCTGGTGTCCGGCCCGGAGATGGTCATCGCCGCGGGCCGCGCCGGGATCCTCGGCGCCTTCCCGACGCAGAACTGCCGCACCGTCGAGGACCTCGAGCAGTGGCTGATCGCCATCACCGAGGGCCTCGCCACCGCGGACGGCCGCACCCTCCCGTGGGCGGTGAACCTGGTGACGCACCGCACCAACGCGCGCCTCGCCGAGGACCTCGCGCTGGTCGCGAAGTACCAGCCGCCCGTGGTGGTCACCGCGCTCGGCTCGCCCAAGCCGGTGATGGAGGCCGTGCACGCCTACGGCGGCGCGGTGATCGCCGACGTCGCCGACCTGAAGATGGCCCGCAAGGCCGCCGAAGCCGGTGTCGACGGGCTGGCCTGCATCTCGGCCGGTGCGGGCGGCCACACCGGCATGCTGAGCCCGTTCGCGTTCACCGCGGCGGTCCGCGAGTTCTTCGACGGTCTGCTCATCATCGGCGGCGGCATCTCCGACGGCTACGGCGTCGCCGGAGCGGTCGCCGCGGGCGCCGACCTGGTCTACATGGGGACGTCGTTCCTGGCCTCGGAGGAGAGCCTGGCCGTGGCCGACTACAAGCGCATGGTGGTCGACTCCGACATCGAGGACCTCATCGTCAGCGCCGGCATCACCGGCACCCCGGCGTCGTGGCTGCGCCCGAGCCTCATCGCGCACGGCATCGACCCGGACACGCTGAACAGCGTTCAGCCCGACCGTAATTACCAGGCCGGCGGCGACGCGGTGCGTCGCTGGAAGGACCTGTGGGCCGCCGGACAAGGCGTCGGCTCCGTCACCGCAATCGCACCCGTCGGCGACATCGTCGACCAACTGGCCGAGCAATACCAGCAGGCCGCCACCCGACTCACCCCGTACCGCTCCCTGGAAGGAAGCGCACATGCTTGATTTCGCCGCCGGCCTCTACTCGCCGGAGAAGATCGAACGGTTCCGCGCCATGGGCGCCTGGACCGACGAGACCGCCGACCAGCTCTTCCGCGACCGCGTCGCCGAGACCCCGGACAAGATCGCGCTCGTCGATCCGGCCAACAACCAAGACCTCGTCGGCCTCCCGGCCCGTCGCCTCACCTGGGCGCAGGTCGACGACGAGGTCACCGCGCTGGCGGCCCGCCTGCTCGAGGCAGGCGTGGCCACCGGCGACGTGATCGGCGTCCAGATGCCCAACGGCGTGGAACTGGTGGAGCTGTACCTGGCGGCCTGGCGCATCGGCGCCGTCGTCTCGCCGCTGGCCATGCAGTACCGCGAGCACGAACTGGTCGGCATGGGCACCGCCGCCGGCTTCAGCGCGCTCGTCACCGTGCCCGAGTTCGCGGGCCGCCCGACGGCCGCCGAGACCGCCGCGTTCGCCGATCGCCTGCCCACCCTGCGCACCATCGCCACGCTGACCTCGGCACCGGTGGGCGAACCGGTCGACGGCGTGCTCGCCCTGGTGTCGGCCGAAGCCACCGACGCCGACCGCGCCGCGGTCGCCGCGCACGGCTACGCCGCCGATCCCAACCACCCGATGACCATCTGCTGGACGTCGGGCACCGAGAGCGCACCCAAGGGTGTGCCGCGCGCGCACTACGACTGGCTGTCGTTCACCTGGGCCGGCGTCGACGCACCGCGCCTGACCGGCGACGACGTGCTGCTCAACCCGTTCCCGATGATCAACATGGCGGCCTTCGTCGGCAAGCTCCTGCCGTGGCTGCGCACCGGCGCCCGCCTGGTGCAGCACCACCCGTTCGACGCCCCGACCTTCTTCGGCCAGATCGCCACCGAGCGCGTCACCTACACGGTCGCGCCGCCCGCGCTGCTGCTGATGCTGCTGCGCAACGAGGCCCTCCGCGGCCAGATCGACCTGTCCAGCCTCACCCGTGTCGGCTCCGGCTCGGCCCCGCTGCAGCCGGTCACCGTCCGCGGCTGGCAGGAGGACATGGGCATCTCGGTGATCAACTTCTTCGGCTCCAACGAAGGCATCGGTCTGCTGTCGAGCCCGGAGGACTTCCCGGACCCGGTCAATCGCGCCATGTACTTCCCGCGCTACGGCACCCCCGGCGTCGAGTGGGCGTCCCGGGTGAGCACCTGGATCTCCCTCAAGCTGATCGACGAGGAGACCGGCGAGGTCATCACCGAGCCGGGCCGCCCGGGCGAGCTGTACATCGACGGACCGATGGTCTTCGCCGGGTACCTCAACGGCGAGACGCTGGCCAACCCGTTCGACGACGAGGGCTACCTGCGCACCGGGGAGATCTTCCAGATCGCCGGCGACAAGGACCAGTACCTGCACTACGTCGACCGGGCCAAGGACCTGATCGTGCGCGGCGGCATGAACATCGCCCCCGCCGAGATCGAGGGCATGCTGGGCGATCACCCCGCGGTGGTCGAGGCCGCCGTGATCGGCCGCCCCTGCGAGGTGATGGGGGAGCGGGTGCACGTGGTGCTCGCGCTGGCCCCGGACGCCGAGGTGACGCTGGAGGAGATCACCGACTTCCTCCGCGATCGCCACATCGCGTCGTACAAGCTCCCCGAGAGCATGGAGGTGCTGCCCGAGCTGCCCCGCAACCCGGTCGGCAAGCTCCTCAAGCGCGACCTGCGCACCGCCCTGGCCGACATGGCCTGACCCGGGCGCCGTCGTCCCCCACGACGCCCCCCGCTCCCGCGAGAGCTTCCCGCTCCCGCGAGAGGACTCCGTTCCCGCGGGCCGCTATCAGGCCCGCGGGAACGCAGTCGTCTCGCGGGAACGGGGAGTTCGGACTAGCGGTAGTTCACGAACTGCAGCGCGATGCCGAAGTCCTCGCCCTTGAGGAGCGAGATGACGGCCTGCAGGTCGTCGCGCTTCTTCGACGAGACACGCAGCTCGTCGCCCTGGATCTGCGCCTTGACGCCCTTGGGGCCCTCGTCGCGGATCTTCTTGGAGATCTTCTTGGCGTGCTCGGAATCGATGCCCTGCACGATCTCGCCGGTGATCTTGAAGACCTTGCCGGAGCCGACCGGGTCGCCGGCCTCGAAGGCCTTCAGCGAGATGTCGCGCCGGATCAACTTCTCCCGGAACACCTCGAGGCCGGCCAGGGCGCGCTCCTCGGCGTCGGAGGAGATCACGATCTTCTCCTCGCCCGACCAGTCGATGCCGGTGTTGGTGCCGCGGAAGTCGTAGCGCTGCGACAACTCCTTGGCGGCCATGTTGAGGGCGTTGTCGACCTCCTGGCGGTCGACCTTGCTCACCACGTCAAATGAAGAATCAGCCATGGCACCAGGGTAGGGCATGGGGGTCGGGAGCGGGACGCTGACCTGCCGGTTTGCGTAGACCACCCGATCCCGTTGTATTCTAATTCCCGTTGCCTTCACGGTGACACGGCAGATTGCCCGAGCGGCCAATGGGAGCGGATTGTAAATCCGTCGCGAAAGCTACGTAGGTTCGAATCCTACATCTGCCACTACGAGAATATGAACACGGAATTCGGTTCTGACCAGCGGTTTTGGTCTTCCAAAGGCGGTGTGTGTAATCTCGTGAAGGCTTCTGCGCCACTCCGGGAAACCGGAGCGGAGCGGAAAACGCCCCCTTAGCTCAGTCGGCAGAGCGTTTCCATGGTAAGGAAAAGGTCGACGGTTCGATTCCGTCAGGGGGCTCGCTTGGTGAGGACGACCCGCACGGGTGGTTCGATCTGACAGGGCGGTGTAGCTCAGCTGGTTAGAGCGCACGACTCATAATCGTGAGGTCGGGGGATCGAGTCCCCCCACCGCTACACAACTCGGCCGCTCACCGCGAGCCCGCCCGCGGCGGGAACGCCAGGCGCCGAAGACGATAAGTAAGACGCGAAAGAAGGCAAGGAAATGGCTTCCTCAACTGACGTGCGGCCGAAGATCACCTTGGCCTGCGAGGTGTGCAAGCACCGCAACTACATCACCAAGAAGAACCGGCGCAACGACCCCGATCGCCTGGAGCTCAAGAAGTTCTGCCCCAACTGCGGAACCCACCAGGCTCACAAGGAATCGCGCTAAGCGTTCGAAAAGCTTCAAGCGAGCGGGCCACCTCACAGTGTGAGGTGGCCCGCTCGATTTGGTTGGTCTGCGCGGATCGGCGCAGAATCGGCCGAAGATTCACCGCCGCGCGCGGAGGGAGAAAACCATGATGATGCAGCAGAACGACAAGCCCGACCTGACCGTCGAGCAGATCGCCGAGCACACGGCGTCGGTCGTCGGCCACCACTACACCGTCGACGACTACTACGAGGTCGGTCGCGAAGAGGTGCGCAAGCACGCCCGCGCCGTGCAGGACGCCCATCCGACGCACTGGAGCGAAGCCGGCGCCGCGGAGTACGGCCACGACGGCCTCGTCGCGCACCCCACCTTCGTCTCGGTGCTCGGCATCACCGCGCAGGCCAAGCTGTTCGACGAAGTGGTCACCGGCTACGACCTGTGGCAGATCATGCAGACCGATCAGCGTCTGGTGTACCACCAGCCGATGAAGGTCGGCGACCAGCTGATCTGCGACGTCTCCCTGGAGTCGTTCCGGCACATCAGCAGCCCCGAAGCCATCGACCTGCTGGTCACCAAGAACATCATCTGGAACCAGCACGACGAGCCGGTGATGACCACCTACACGTCGATCGCGGCCCGGCCCGGCATGAAGGTGCCCGAGGAGCTCGCCGACTCGCTCGACCACGTGATGATGAAGGTCGACGCCGTCGGCGACCCGGGCAAGACGGTGCACCGCGAGGCGCAGCAGAACCAGGCCGACCCGACCGAGCGTCCCGGCGCCTACGCCGCCGTCGACTTCGACACCCTGACCGTCGGCCAGGAACTGCCGCCGAAGACCTTCGAACTCACCCGCGGCAACCTGAGCAACTACGCCGGCGTCGCGGGCGACCCGAACCCCATCCACTTCTCCGACCACGTCATCGCCGCGGCCGACGGGATGGACGGGGTGGTGGCGCACGGCATGCAGACCATGGGCCTGGGCGCCACGTACGTCTCGGAGTTCGTCGGCGACCCGGCGGCCTTCTGCGAGTACAACGTGCGCTTCACCAGCCCGGTCTACGTGCCGGCCGACGCCAGCGCCAAGGTCGACTTCACCGGTAAAGTGAAGTCGCTGGACCCGCAGACGCGGCGCGGCACCATCGCGCTGACCGCCAAGCAGGACGGTCGCAAGATCTTCGGTCGTGCCAACGTCGTCGTGCAGTTCAACTGAATACAGCGCGACGGGAGAGCAGTGTCGGCGCGGACACCCACCGGTTTGGGCTGTCAGGGTCGCGTGCTCTACACTAGGAAAGTCGAAGGTTTACTTCAGACTTGCGCGCTACCCGAAGGGTGGCGCGTTGGTGTTGTAAGGCTCGAGCAGAGTCGGTCTCGGCCGACTCAAAGGGGCGTAGCTCAACTGGCAGAGCAGCGGTCTCCAAAACCGCAGGTTGCAGGTTCAAGTCCTGTCGCCCCTGCACCCGACGTCCCGGAACGTCAGCGTTCCGGGACCGTTCCCCGGCCGGGGGATGAGGTAGACGAAGGGATCGGTGGATAGGTGGCCAAGCGCGACCGTAAGGCTCCGAATGATGATTCGGAGCTGACGACCGGCGACGACGCCGACACCGGTATCGACGTCGACGTCATCGAGGCCGACGAGATGCGGCCGCAGGGCAAGCGTCGTGCGCGCGAGCGTCGGACGGCGTCCGGCGACTCGAAGCCGGGCACGGTCGGCGTCGTCGACCCGACCGACGAAGAGGGCGCCAACGCGGCCAGCCGCAATCCGTTCGTGCGGATCTGGGTCTTCCTGCGCCAGGTCGTGACCGAGATGAAGAAGGTCATCTGGCCCACGCGGCGCGAGATGATCGTCTACTCCATCGGCGTGCTGGTCTTCGTGGCGGCAGTGACCGCCGCGATCTTCGGCATGGACATCGGGTTCGCGAAGCTGACGCTGTTGGTCTTCGGCTGACGGAACGGGCCGGTCGTGAGGCCGGCCGACGAGAAGTAACACATCGGGCAATGAAGGAGCGTGGGCGCGAATGAGCACCCCGGAGAACGAGATCGAATCGCCGGAGACCGGCGACGCGGCGGTGGAGGCTACGGCCGAGGCCGCAGAGTCGGCGTCGATCGACGCCGCCGCTCCCGAGGCCCCCGCCGACGAAGCCGTTGCCGATGAGGCCGTCACCGACGAGGCTGTCGCCGACGAGGTCGAAGAGGACCCGATCGAGGCCAAGAAGCGCGAGCTGCGTCGTCAGCCCGGCGACTGGTACGTGATCCACTCCTACGCCGGCTACGAGAACAAGGTGAAGGCCAACCTCGAGACGCGCGTGCAGAACCTCGATGTGGGCGACTACATCTTCGAGGTCGTCGTGCCGTCCGAAGAGGTCACCGAGATCAAGAACGGCCAGCAGAAGAAGGTCAACCGCAAGGTGCTGCCGGGCTACATCCTGGTGCGCATGGAACTCAACGACGCGGCGTGGGGCGCAGTGCGCAACACCCCCGGCGTGACGGGCTTCCTGAGCATGAACAACACCACGCCGACTTCCCTGTCGATCAAGGAAGTGCTGCAGTTCCTGGTGCCGCGCGCCGAGGTCCGCAAGGCTGCTGCCGCCAAGGCCGCCGCCGCCGTGGGCGAGAGCGTGGAAGCCGCTGCTGCCGCCGCGTCGAACCTCGTCGAGGTCGACTTCGAGGTCGGCGAATCGGTCACCGTCATGGACGGCCCGTTCGCGACGCTGCCCGCGTCGATCAGCGAGGTCAACACCGAGCAGCGCAAGGTCAAGGTGCTGGTCTCGATCTTCGGTCGCGAGACCCCGGTCGAGCTCGGCTTCAACCAGGTGGAGAAGCTGTAGCCCCCGGGCCGCCCCACCCATAGAGACTTCCGCGTATCCAGCGTGCGCGGAGAGTGAAGATACAAAGGACAAACTGAGATGCCTCCCAAGAAGAAGAAGATCGCCGGGATCATCAAGCTCCAGATCCAGGCGGGCCAGGCCAACCCGGCGCCGCCCGTGGGTCCCGCGCTTGGTCAGCACGGCGTGAACATCATGGAGTTCTGCAAGGCCTACAACGCGGCGACCGAGTCGCAGCGTGGCAATGTGATTCCGGTCGAGATCTTCGTGTACGAAGACCGCTCGTTCGATTTCAAGCTGAAGACTCCTCCCGCCGCGAAGCTGCTGCTGAAGGCCGCAGGCCTGCAGAAGGGCTCCGGCGAGCCGCATATCAACAAGGTCGGCAAGGTCAGCATGGACCAGGTCAAGGAAATCGCCAAGACCAAGGCCGAGGACCTGAACGCCAACGACATCGACGCCGCCGCGAAGATCATCGCCGGCACCGCGCGCTCGATGGGCATCACCGTCGAAGGCTGATTCAGCCCGGAGACGGTGAGCTCGATCGTTCGAGCTTGTCGAAAACCACCCGTGGGAGGGCCGCGCTCGGCCCACTAACCACTCACTTGAGATCCGACAGCGGATCTTGAAGAAGGAACAGAGCACATGAGCAAGAAGAGCAAGGCCTACCGGGCCGCCGCCGAGAAGGTCGATCGCGACAACCTGTACAGCCCGCTGGAGGCCGTCGGGTTGGCGAAGGAGACCTCCTCGAAGAACACCGACTCGACCATCGAGGTGGCCGTCCGCCTGGGCGTCGACCCCCGTAAGGCCGATCAGATGGTGCGCGGCACCGTCAACCTGCCCAACGGCACCGGCAAGACCGCGCGTGTCATCGTCTTCGCCGCAGGCGACAAGGCCACTGAGGCCGCTGCCGCCGGTGCCGACGAAGTGGGCGCCGAGGACCTGATCGAGAAGATCCAGGGCGGCTGGCTCGATTTCGACGCCGCGATCGCCACCCCGGATCAGATGGCCAAGGTCGGCCGTATCGCGCGTGTCCTCGGACCGCGCGGCCTGATGCCGAACCCGAAGACGGGCACCGTCACCACCGACGTGACCAAGGCCGTCAACGACATCAAGGGCGGCAAGATCAACTTCCGCGTCGACAAGGCAGCCAACCTGCACTTCGTCATCGGCAAGGCGTCGTTCAGCGCCGAGCAGCTGGCCGAGAACTACGGCGCCGCGTACGACGAGATCATGCGTGCGAAGCCGTCCGCTGCCAAGGGTCGTTACATCAAGAAGGTGACGATCTCGAGCAACACCGGCCCGGGCATCCAGGTCGACTCGTCGGTCTCGCGCAACTTCACCGAAGCGCCGCAGGCCTGATCCCAGTACCAGCCGAACGGCCCCGCCACTGCGAAGTGGCGGGCCGTTTCATCCCGCCGCCGCCCCTCCCTGGTCGGGCGTGTCGCGACCCTATTCGCGCCTCGCATCCGGGCTCCGCGCGCGAGGCGTAACCAGAGTCGCGACACGGCCGGGGCGGGGAGCGGAGGGGAGCGGTGGGTTCGTTCGACGGGGCTGTTCGTGTGATCATCGGAGGGTGGACGACGGCGGGCGGATCGAGAAAGACGACGGCGCCGCCTCCGCGGAAGTGTTGACCGGACTGCGGCTGTCGCTTCCCGCCGGGCTCGGCATGATCCCGCTCGGCATGGCTTTCGGCCTGCTCGTGGTGCAGCAGGGCCTGGCGTGGTGGCTGGCCCCGGCACTGTCGTTCCTGGCGTACGCCGGGTCGCTGGAACTGCTGCTGGTGGGTCTGATCGCGGCGACGACGCCGATCGCCACCATCGCGGTGACCACCTTCTTCGTGAACTTCCGGCACGTCTTCTACGCCTTCTCCTTCCCGCTGCACGTGGTCCGCGGCTGGTGGGCGCGGTTGTACTCGATGTACGCGCTCACCGACGAGGCCTTCGCCATCACCGCCGCGCATCCGGGCACGTGGACGCACCGTCGACTCCTCGCCGCGCAGGTGGCCCTGCAGGTCTACTGGGTCGGCGGCGGCCTTCTCGGGGTGGCCGTGGGCTCGCTGCTGCCCGGCCCCATCGAGGGCCTCGAGTTCGCCCTCTGCGCCCTGTTCATCACCCTGACACTGGACGCGTGTCGCACCCGCGCCCAGGTGCCGGTGCTGCTGCTGGCCGCGCTCTCCTTCGCGCTCGCCATGGTCCTGACCCCGGGCGCGCTGCTGTTCACCGCGCTGCTGGTCTTCGTCGGGCTGCTGATGGCGCGCTACGCCTGGAAGCGGAAGGGCGCCGATACCTGATGTCGATGCCCGATCCCGGCTATCTCGTCGCGGTGCTGATCACCGTCTTCGCGATCACCTTCGCCCTCCGGGCCCTGCCGTTCGCCGCGCTGCGGCCGCTGCGGCAGTCGCGGTTCGTCCTCACCATGGCTGCGTCGCTGCCCGCCGGCATCCTGGCGATTCTGGCCGGCGCCACCCTGCGCTCCTCGATCGACGCCGACGGCCGCGTCCTGCCCGTACTGATCGCGGTGGCGGTGACCGTCGCGGTGCACCTGACCTGTGGTCGACGGACCCTGCTCAGCGTGGGCCTGGGGACCCTGACCTACGTGGGCCTGCTCTACCTGTTCTGAGCGGCGACCCTGCGCGCGGGCCGCGGGGTCGCTACCGTCTGCAGGCATGGAACCTGTCGGCGCCAAGATCGCGATCGTCGGAGCGGGTGCCGTCGGCACCTCCATCGCCTACGCGGTCCTGATCCGCGGCGTCGCCCGGACAGTGGCGCTGATGGACGTCAACGAGCGCAAAGTGGCCGCCGAAGTCCTTGATCTGCAGCACGGCCTCGAATACGTACCGCGGGCCACCGTGCTCGGCTCGGCGGACCCGCAGATCTGCGCGGACGCCGACGTCGTCGTCTTCACCGCCGGGGCCAAGCAGAAGCCCGGCCAATCCCGGCTGGAACTGGCCGAAGCCACCATCGAGCTCACCCGCACGGCGCTACCGCCGATCGTCGACGCGGCACCGCACGCCCGGTACGTGATGGTCACCAACCCGGTGGACGTGGTGACCTACGCGGCGCTCCGGTTCACCGGGCTGCCCCGGCGTCAGCTGTTCGGCTCCGGCACCGTGCTCGACTCCTCGCGGCTGCGCTTCCTCCTGTCGGAGCACTGCGGCGTGGCCGTGCAGAATGTGCACGCCTACATCGCCGGCGAACACGGCGACACCGAGATCCCGCTCTGGACGTCGGCCACGATCGGCGGGGTGCCGCTGCTGGACTGGACCCCGCTGCCCGGCCGCCCGGCGCTCGATGCCGCCGCACGCGACCGGATCCGCGACGACGTGGTCGGCTCGGCGTATCGCATCATCGAGGGCAAGGGCGCCACCAACTACGCCATCGGGCTGGCCGCGGTGCGCATCGTGGAGGCGCTGCTCGACGACGAACACCGGGTCCTGCCGGTGTCCTCGCTGATCGACGACGACGAGGTCGGACTGAGCGATGTCTGCCTGTCGCTGCCCACGGTGGTCGACGCGGCCGGTGCCGGGCGCCGACTCCCGATCACCCTGTCCGACGACGAGCGCGCCGGCCTGCGCGCCTCGGCGCAGACCCTAGCGCGGATGCAACGCCGATTCGGGTTGTGAGTGCGGTCTGTGGACAGCTCCGCTCGCGGAAGCAGGCCTGTGGACAGCGGGAACGGGCGGTGTCACGGACGGTGACTACCCTTGCCTCATGCGCGACGACAAGCTCCTGACCCGGATCGGCGGGCTGCTCCGGCAGGCCGAGGGCACCGACAACGAGCACGAGGCGCAGGCCTTCCTCGCCGCGGCGCAACGGTTGGCCACGGCGTCGTCGATCGACCTGGCGGTGGCCCGCGACCACGACCCGGCCCTGCGGAAACGGCAGACCCCGCTGAGTCGGCAGATAGTCATCGGCACCGCGGGCAAGCGTGGCCTGCGCACCTACGTGCAGCTGTTCGTCCACATCGGCCGCGCCAACGATCTGACCTGCGACGTGGCGTCGAACTCGACCTACGTGATCGCCTACGGCTACGAGGCCGACATCGACGCCGTGGAGACCCTGTACGCCTCCCTGGTGGTGCAGATGGTGGCCGCCAGCGACGCCTACCTGAAGTCGGGCGCCTACAAGCAGGAGACCGCGCAGCAGGTGGTGACCCGCGACTACGGGCCGTGGCGACGCCGGGTGGTGGAGGAGAAGGCGCTCTCGCCGATCACGGCGCGCCTGAACTTCCAGTCTGCCTTCGCCGAACGCATCGGCGCCCGCCTGCTCGAGGCGCGCGATCAGCAGCGCGACGAGGCCGTGCGCGCCGAAGCGGACGCGGGCAGCGCCGGTTCGACGTCGACGTCCACCGCCGTCGCGCTGCGCAACAAGGAGCTGGAGGTGACCGACTTCCACCGCCGCGAATCCACCGCCCGCGGCAGTTGGCGGCCGAGCCGCGCCACCGCGGGCTATTCGTCGGCGGCCCGGCGGGCCGGGGACCACGCCGGTCGTCGTGCCAAGATCGGCGCCGACCGGGAGTTCGGGGCGCCGCGCGGCGCACTGGAGCCATGACCCGCGACAGCCGTCGCGCCCGCTTCTACGAGACCGAACGCCTGATCTTCGCGCTCGTAGACCGGCCGGGCGGCCGCGCGCACACCGTGCAGGTGGCCGGCGCCACCCTGACGTTGCGCGCCGAAGCCCGCTTCGGTTCGGTGGCCGCGGTGCAGCGGTACGTCGACGACGTCCTGGCCCTGCCCGCGGTCCGCGAACGCTTCGCCGGCGCCCGCCGCCCGATCCGGGTGCGCAGCCGCAAAGGCGCCGGGGCCGCGCACTACGAGTTCGCCAGCGCCGAGATCGCGATCCCGGAGGTGCCCGACGGTCGATGGGCGCTGCGCGAGCTGGTGGTGCTGCACGAGTGCGCGCACCACCTCGCCGATCCGTGGGCAGCGGCGCACGGCCCGGAGTTCGCGCACACCCTGATCGACCTCGTCGGCCTCGTCCTGGGACCCGAGTTCGCGCTGGTCTACCGGGTCCTACTCGGCGACGCGGGTCTCACGTAGGGGTCAGGACTCAGTCGACGGCCGACAGCGTGGCCATCGGGTGCAGCTGCGAGGCGGTCGGCACCGGGTCCACCCCGAGGTCGCCGTCGGTGAGGAAGGTCAGGTAGCTCGGCTTGTTCGGGTCGAGCACCAGCTGCTGGCGGCGGCCGCGTGCCTTGATCAGGTCGGGCACGATCGTCAGGTAGCGCGGCATGCTGGCCGCGTATACATCGATGCGGAGACGATGTCCGGTCTTCAGGACCGCGTCGGTGGGCACCAGGTCCACGTCGATGCGCACCGGCTCGTCCGGCGGCACCGGCAGGCGGCGGTCGCGGGACAGGTAGTGCACGGCGTCGACCAGGGTGCCGCCGTCGGCGTAGGTGGAGCGGGACGGATCCAGCGCCCGGTTCGACGCGGTCAGGGCGCCGTTGCTCAGCACCGTGGAGGTGCCGTCGGGGGCGACGTCGTTCACGGTGACCGCCCAGATGCCTTCATGCGCGGTGGTCGAGACGTTCAGGCGCAGATTCATCTGGCCGGAGATCTGCGTGGGCGCGGTGACCGGGGCGCTGGTGAAGCTCAGGGCGCCCTGCTCCTGGTAGGAGGCGTCCTCGGTGAACTTGCGGCCGAACACGATCGGCAGGCCCGCGAAGACCTGTGCGGCGTCGCGGGAGGCCATGCCGCGCAGGTCGGGTGTGATCCGCAGCGAACGACGACGCGAGGCCGGCGCGGTGTGCAGCCGACCGTCGTGCCGAGCGTGCGGAGCGGTGCCGGACGGCTCCTCGGTGAGGAACAGGCGCTGCGCCCGCACCTCGGCGCGGGGGAACGACGTGCCGCACGACCAGTCGCCGCCCTGCTGCTCCAGGGTCACCGGACCGTAGTCGTCGACGCCGTTGGAGATGCCCTTGAGCCAGCGGTCGAACCAGGCGCGTTCGAGGACGTCGAGCTGCGGCGGCTGGTGGGGACGGCCGTGGTCGCAGCCGGGGTCGAGGTGGTAGCCGTTGGCCACCAGCATCTGCTTGCGTCCGGGCTCCATGTTGAGCTGCTGGTACAGCCGACTGGCGCTGCGGCCGAACAGATCGTGCCAGCCGCCGACGGTGAAGGTGGCGGCCTCGATGTTGCCGATGTCCGGGGAGCGCTCGTCGAAGTAGGGATGATCGAAGATGCGGTGATCGCGCGCGGTGAGGAAGCCCCACAGCAGCGATGGTATCTCCGTGGCCGGGCTGGCGAGGCGGTCGCGCAGCCACTTGTACTGCTGGCCGCGCAGGGTGTCGGCGAGCATGGTGGCCGGGTTGGGCAGCCACTTCATGCCGTTGACCAGGGCCAACCACAGCGGAATGAAGGCCGACGGCATGCCGCCGGTGATGTAGATGTCGCGCACCAGATCGTCGGTGCCCTCGATGGCGAAGATCGCCTTCAGGGCCGGTGGGCGCAGCGCGGCGGCCTGCAGGGAGTTGATCGCCGAGTAGCTCCAGCCGGCCATGCCGACGGCGCCGTCGCACCACGACTGCTCCGCGATCCACTCGATCACCTCGACCGAGTCCTGCTGTTCGCGGGCGCTGAGAATCTCCCAGCGGCCGTGCGAGGCACCGGTGCCGCGTACATCGACCAGGATCTGCACGTAGCCGGACTGCACCAGATTGCGGTTGACGCCGAAGACGTCGAACAGTCCGCGATCGAAGGTGCGGGTCATCCGGGCCAGGCCCACCAGCGGGCCTTCCTCGTGCGTCATCTTGCTCGCAGCGGCCTTCACCGTGCGCCCGATCACCGGGCCGTGCAGCAGATGGTCGAAGCCGTCGAGCAGTGCCCGGTTGTACGGATTCACGTTGAGGACCGCGGGGAACGGGGTCTTGGTGGGCTGGCCGAGGCGGTTGGCCGGCCGGATTACGGTGGCACGCAGTTGCACGCCGTCGGTCATGGTGATGGTGACGTCACGAGTGATGTGCACGCGCGGATACGGCTTGCGGCCGTACACCGACTCGTGCCAGGCGGCGGCCTGGTGTCCGCCGTCGGCATTTCGGTAGCGGGGCGCCTCGTCGACGCCGTAATCGAGCTGCACGCTCACTAGTCCATCCCTTCTCACCGCGCGCGGTGAAGCCGGAGTGCGGGACAATCACTGTGATCCATCCCACTGGTCGCTTAACAACAATTAAGCATGAACGTGTTCCTAATTGCCATTCGGGGTCACCGAACCGGTGTGCTCGGGTGACCGCAGCGTGACCGAAGCGGCAGCTGTCAGTGCCATGGCGGCGGCGAGCTGGACGGAAAGGTCCTGTTCCGGGGTCGACGACGAGCGGACCGCCCCGGCGACGAACGACGCGCCGGATCCGGAGCCGTCGGGCACCACGGCGGGTGTGGACCAGTCGGGGCCGAACAGCGGCAGGCCGGCCACCTCGGCGCGGTGGGCCCAGGCGGCGTCCGCGCTGGCGAGCACGATCCTCCCGGCGCGGGAGCGCAGCGCGGCGGCCGCCCGGGAGGCGCCGGGCAGGTCGGTCGCGACCAGCGCCAGGTAGCGCGCGGCGATGCCGCTGAACAGGCCGCCGTCGCCTCCGCCGTGCCCGATCAGCACCCCGTCGCGGGTCATCTCCCGTTCTACTGCGTCGACCAGTGCCTCGAGTCGCTGGAAGTGGCGCGCCCCGCCGGTGCGGCGGAAGCACTCCAGTTCCAGGCCCAGGGTCACGCCCTGGCAGTAGGTGAACGCGGTGTCGACGGTGCGGCGTCCGCCGTCGGCCTCCACCCAGAAGCCGTCGGCGATCAGCCCGTTGGGCAGTGTGAACTCGCGGTGGATCCAGTCCGCCGTCGCCACCGCGCGCGCCACGTGGTCGCGGCGGGCCAACACGATGCCGGCCGGACCGTTGGCGGGGACGTTGAAGAACAGGTCCGTGGTGCGCCACGGGATGCCGCCGCCGTGCGCGGGATCCCACGCGTCGTAGAGGACGTCGGTGAGCGTGGTCAGTCCGCCGCGCAGGCAGTCCGGGCCGACCGGCGGCGGGAGACGGCGTCGGGCCCGTTCCAGGGCGATCGCCAGCCACGCCATGTCGTCGTAGTAGGCGTTGCGCCAGCGGCCGATGTTCCGGACCCGCAGGCCGCGGATCACCGCTCGTGCCTCGCGCGGGGCGGCGGGGTCGCCGAGCACTGCGGCGTCGATCAGCACGTCCACCAGGTGCGCCTGCCACCAGTAGTTCCACGACGCGGTGAGTCGTTCCGTGGACCACGGGCGCCCGGGTCGCGGCCACGAGGCGACGCCGATCCGGGTGCCCGGCAGGACGCCGGCGATGGGCCGGAGGTGCCGAGCGCGGAGTGCGGCGACGGCGGCGCGCACGCGCGCGGCGGCCTCGGCGGCGGCATCGTCGGAGGGGGCCACCTCGGTGGATTCGACATCTCTGGCCATGACCGTTAGCCTAGAGGCCGGTTCATCGGAGTTCGCTTCGGTGCATCCAGTTCAACCAGAGACCGTTGGTTGTCGGGAGGAATCCCGATCGAAGGCCCGAGTTCACTCGGCGGCCCACGCAGGATGAACGAGGAGACTTCGCCCCGCGGCCCGCCGTGGAGCAATTTCGCCCCGTGCTTCCTGCACGGGGCGTTCGTGTTTCTCCGGTGTCAAACGATCGCCGCCCGCCGCGGACGGCTTCTGGGTCGCGACACCGTAGCCGGTGTCAACGAAAAGACACGAGAGGAGGCGAAGTATGTCCACGCAGGAAAAGGTCGCAGCAGTTGCTGAGATCACTGAGCAGTTCAAGGGTTCCACTGCAGCGGTCATCACGGAATACCGTGGTCTGACCGTGCCGCAGATCGGTGAACTCCGCCGCTCGCTCGGTGACGGCGCAACGTACTCCGTCGCCAAGAACACCCTCGTCAAGCGTGCTGCCGCAGAGGCAGGCGTGGAGGGGCTCGACGAGCTGTTCGTCGGTCCGACCGCGATCGCCTTCATCGAAGGTGAGCCGGTTGTGGCTGCGAAGGCCATCAAGACCTTCGCCAAGGACAACAAGGCCCTGGTCATCAAGGGCGGTTACATGGACGGCCGTGCGCTGTCTGTGGCCGAAGTTGAGGCCATTGCCGACCTGGAGACCCGTGAGGTCCTCCTGGCCAAGCTCGCCGGTGCCATGAAGGGCAACTTGGCTAAGGCCGCCGGGCTGTTCAACCAGCCCGCCTCGCAGGTCGCGCGTCTCGCCGCGGCTCTGCAGGAGAAGAAGGAGGGCGAGGCCGCCTAGGCCTCACCTCTCCCCATTGCGGCCGGACAACCAGCCGCATCATCGACCCGGCCTGCACCGCAGGCCTCCCGTACTGGGATTTATAGGAAGGACGCCATCATGGCGAAGCTCACCGCTGACGAGCTCATCGAGCAGTTCAAGGAACTGACCCTGCTGGAGCTCAGCGATTTCGTGAAGAAGTTCGAAGAGGTCTTCGAGGTCACCGCTGCCGCTCCGGTCGCCGTCGCTGCTGCCGGTGCCCCGGCTGCCGGTGGCGCCGAGGCTGCTGCCGAGCAGGACGAGTTCGACGTCGTGCTCGAGAGCGCCGGCGACAAGAAGATCCAGGTCATCAAGGTCGTCCGCGAGGTCGTCGCGGGCCTGGGCCTGAAGGAAGCCAAGGACCTCGTCGAGAGCGCTCCGAAGGCTCTCCTGGAGAAGGTCAGCAAGGACGACGCCGAGGCTGCCAAGGCCAAGCTCGAAGAGGCCGGCGCCACCATCTCGCTCAAGTGAGATAGGTCGCCTCAGGGCGACGTCCAGCCTTCACGGCTGCCTGACAACGAGGCCCGCAGGGATTTCCCTGCGGGCCTCGTTTGCATCGGCACCTACTTCTGCGGTGGCCGTGCCGGGTATGAGGACCTTGTCCGAACCGGGACCAAAGTCCCAGTGGGCCGCGTCACCTGGCGGGATGCCGGTCGGCCGGCTCGCACTTTGTTTGAGACGGTTTCTATGGGTATTCTCAGCCCACTGGAAAGTTACCGCTTGGTAAGAACGGTGTTTTCCGATCGGAGCGTCAGCGCCATCGCGTGAAGAGGCTCGGTCGGATGTGGGTTACAGTGACCGCAGCCACAAGTGGCGGCATCGCGTGGGGTCGGACTCCACGGTGGTCGGGGGCAATGACCGCGACGACTTCTTCCGGTGCCAGTGAAACGTCTGGAGGGACGCTGTGGGAGTAGAGGTAGCCGTCGAGGGCTTGACCAAGTCATTCGGCTCGCAGAACATCTGGCGCGATGTATCGCTCACCCTGCCGGCCGGCGAGGTCAACGCGTTGCTCGGCCCGTCGGGTACCGGTAAGTCGGTCTTCCTGAAGACGCTGATCGGCCTGCTGCACCCGGAACAGGGTTCGGTGATCATCGACGGCACCGACATCACCCAGTGCTCGGCCAAGGAGCTCTACGAGATCCGGAAGCTGTTCGGCGTCCTGTTCCAGGACGGCGCGCTGTTCGGCTCGATGAGCCTGTACGACAACATCGCCTTCCCGCTTCGTGAGCACACGAAGAAGAAGGAAGACGAGATCCGTCGCATCGTGATGGACAAGGTGGAGCTGGTCGGTCTGGCCGGCGCCGAGGACAAGCTGCCCGGTGAGATCTCCGGCGGTATGCGTAAGCGCGCCGGCCTGGCCCGCGCCCTGGTCCTCGATCCCGAGATCATCCTGTGCGACGAGCCGGACTCCGGTCTGGACCCGGTGCGTACCGCGTACATCTCGCAGCTGCTGATCGACATCAACGCCGAGATCGACGCCACGATCCTGATCGTCACGCACAACATCAACATCGCCCGGACCATCCCGGACAACATCGGCATGCTCTTCCGCAAGGAACTGGTCATGTTCGGCCCGCGCGAGGTGCTGCTGACCTCCGAGCAGCCGGTCGTGAAGCAGTTCCTGGCCGGCGACCGCTTCGGTCCGATCGGCATGTCCGAGGAGAAGGACGAGGCCGTGGCCGCCGCCGAGGCCGCCATGCAGGCCGCGGGCATCTCCGGCGGCGGTACCAAGGACGACTTCAGCGAGATCATTCCGCAGGTGCAGCCGAACCCGAACATGCCGGTTCGCCAGGCGTCGATCCGCCACCGCCAGAACGTCCTGAACATCATCAACGACCTGCCGCCGAACGCACAGGCCGCCATTCGCGCCTCGATCGCCGAAGAGGATCGTCGTGCGATGGAGAGCCCGGAGACCTCGGCGACCCTCGTCGCCATGGCCAACCACCAGTTCGACTACCCGGCGGGCCACGGCTTCCAGGCGTACGACGGGGCCACCGAGCAGATCTCCACCGCCGGCGTGGCCACCGCGGTGATCGACGCACCGACCCAGGTGGTCGAGACGCCCACCGAGGAGATCGTCGTCACCGAGGAGATCACCGCCGTGACCGATGAGGGGCAGGCGAGCTCCCGAGAATGACCAGTGCCGCTCAGCGGGGCGCAGCGAAGATCGCGAAGGCCGGCGACGGGGCACTGACCCAGACCGGCAACATCGTTCAACTCTTCGTCGACGTCGCCCGCCAGCTTTTCGTGCGCCCGTTCCAGGTGCGCGAATTCATTCAGCAGGCCTGGTTCATCGCCAGCGTCACGATTCTGCCGACGGCGCTCATCGCGATCCCGTTCGGCGCCATCGTGTCGCTGCAGACCGGGTCGCTGATCAAACAGCTGGGCGCTGAGTCGTACACCGGTGCGGCGAGCGTGCTCGTCGTCGTTCAGCAGGGTTCACCACTGGTGACGTCCCTGCTCGTGGCCGGCGCCGCCGGGTCGGCGGTCGCCGCCGACCTGGGGTCGCGGACCATTCGCGAAGAGATCGACGCCATGGAAGTGCTCGGTATCAACCCGGTGCAACGCCTGGTGGTGCCGCGAGTGCTGGCCATGGTGCTGGTCGCCATGCTGCTCAACGGCCTGGTCGCCGTGGTGGGTATCGCCGGCGGCTACTTCTTCAACGTGATCGTGCAGGGCGGCACCCCCGGTGCCTACCTGGCTTCGTTCGGCGCGCTCGCGCAGCTGCCCGACCTCTACATCTCCACGTTCAAGGCGGCGATCTTCGGCATCATCGCCGGCGTCATCGCGGCCTACAAGGGGCTGAACCCGAAGGGCGGTCCCAAAGGCGTGGGTGAGGCGGTCAACCAGTCGGTGGTGGTGACCTTCCTGCTGCTGTTCTTCGCGAACCTGATCATCACTGCGGTGTTCCTGCAGATCGTCCCGCCGAAGGTAGGTTAGCCGTGACTCGTGGCGTGACGATTGCCAAGAGCCGTCCGGAGTACCTGCGGTACGAGGCCAAGAAGCAGCTGGCCAAGCCGCTGGGTCTGCTCGACGGCGCGGGCGAGCAGATGTCCTTCTACGGACGGACGCTGGCCTGGATCCCGAAGACCTTCGTGCACTACCGGCGTGAAGTGCTGCGCATTCTGGCCGAGGTGGCCTTCGGTGCGGGCGGCATGGCCGTGATCGCCGGCACCGTCGGCGTGATGATCCTGATGTCCGGTTTCACCGGCGTCGTGGTCGGCATGCAGGGCTATGCCGCGCTCAGCCAGATCGGTGCGGAGGCGCTCTCCGGCTTCCTGTCGGCGTACGTCAACACGCGTGAGGTGGCGCCCCTTGTGGCCGGCCTCGCGCTCAGCGCGACCGTGGGCTGCGGCTTCACCGCGCAGTTGGGCGCCATGCGGATCTCCGAGGAGATCGACGCCCTCGAGGTGATGGCCGTGCCGTCGATCCCGTTCCTGGTGTCCACGCGCGTCATCGCCGGCTTCGTCGCGGTGATTCCGCTGTACGTGCTCGGTCTGATGGCCGCCTACCTGGCGTCGAGAACCATCAACACCGTCTTCAACGGACAGTCGACCGGTTCGTACGACCACTACTTCAACTTGTTCCTGCCCCCCGAAGACGTCTTGTGGTCGTTCGTGAAGGTCATGGTCTTCGCGTTCGTGATCATCCTGGTGCACTGCTACTACGGCTACTACGCCTCGGGCGGTCCGGCCGGCGTCGGTGTGGCGGTGGGCCACGCGGTGCGTAGCGCGCTCGTGTTGATCGCGGTCCTCGACTTCTTCCTCGGCCTCGCCATCTGGGGCACCAGCACGTCGATCCGGGTCGGAGGGTAGCGACACAGTGGGTGCAACTATCAAACGCCGGCTTCTGGGCCTGGTGTTCTACATCGTCGTGTTCGGGCTGCTGGCCACATCGATCCTGATCTTCCAGGGTGTGTTCGAATCCAAGACGCGCGTCACGCTGAAGGCCGACGACGTGGGCAACGCCCTCGCCGCGCACGCCGACGTGAAAGCGCGCGGCGTAGTGGTCGGCAGCGTGAAGTCGGTGGACGTCGGTGCCGACGGCAAGGTCGACGTGCAACTGGACCTGAACCCCGACCTGGCCGGTGACCTGCCCGCCAACAGCACCGCGCAGGTGCTCCCCAAGACCCTGTTCGGTGAGCGTTACGTCGCGATCCAGATTCCCGAGCAGCCCGAGGGCGGCACCCTTGCGTCGGGCGGCACCATCTTCATCGACTCCAAGGGCAACGCCCCGAGGTCGAGGACCTGTTCGACGCGCTGCTGCCGATCCTCGAGGCGGTTCCGCCGGAGGATCTGAACGCCACGCTGACCTCGGTGAATGCGGCCCTGGCGAACCGTGGCGGGCAGCTCAAGACCACCATCTCCCAGCTCAACGACATCTTCGGGGAACTGAACGCGAACATGCCGGAGCTGCAGGGCACGCTGGAGGGCCTGGCGTCGTTCGCCGACACCTACTCCGAGGCGCTGCCCGTGGTGATCGACGCCCTGGACACCTTCCGCGTCACCAACAAGACCGTCGTGGAGCGTCAGGGCGACCTGCGCACGGTGATCTCGACGCTCGGTGTGGCCGCGGTGGACACCACCGAGTTCCTCAACACCAACCGCAAGGATCTGATCAACCTGTTCGTCGACTCGGAGACCATGCTGGTGCAGCTGGCCCGCCAGTCGCCGGTGTTCGCGTGCACGTTCAACAACTTCGCCACGATCGTCCCCAAGGTGGGCCCGATCGTCGGTAAGGGCACCAAGAACCCGGGCGTGCGCGTGAACCTGCAGTTCGTGAACCCGCGCGGTCGCTACCTGCCCAACCAGGACGAGCCGCGGATGTGGTGGACCGATCCGCCCGCCCGCTGCTACGACCCGCCCACCAACGGCCGGCCGTTCCCGCAGTACCCGGGCGGCAGCGTGCCCGACGGCTCGTACCAGCCGCCGAGCCGTAACGCCGGACCGAAGACCTGGCCCAACCTCCCGCAGCCGCAGTTCGGCACCGCGCCGGCGGGCACCGGGATGGTGGAAGACCAGAAGGACCAGCGAAAGATGATCTACGGCGCCGCCAGCGGGCAGGATCCCGCCGACGTTCCGACGTGGGTCACGTATATGGGCGCGGGTGCGCTGCAGCAAGCGGAGGTGACGATCAAGTGAGAGGTGTGTGGGCTCCGCTCATCAAGCTGATCGTCTTCGCCGTCGTCACGGTGCTGGCCACCACGGTGCTGGCGCTGCTGATCGCGAACGCGGGTGCGTCCGGCAAGTCGAGCTACCGGGCCGTCTTCTCCGACGCCGCCATGCTGAACCCGGGCGACGACGTCCGGATCGCCGGCGTGCGCGTGGGCCAGGTGGAATCGGTGGAGATCGTCGACCGCAACATGGCCGAGGTCTCGTTCAATGTGAACCGCGCTGCGCTGCCCAAGAGCACGCAGATCTACATCCGCTACCGGAACCTCGCGGGTCTGCGCTACGTGGCCCTGGAGAAGGGCCCCGGCGACGCGACCGACATGGCCGGACCGGGCCACACCTTCGCCTACGACCCCGACCGCAGCAAGTCCAACACGCATCCGGCGGTGAACCTCACCGAACTGTTCAACGGGTTCAAGCCGCTGTTCAAGCAGATCACCCCGGAGGACATGAACGAGTTGGCCGAGACGGTCATCAACGTCTTCCAGAACGGCGACGGCGTCGACATGGGTGCCACCATCGGCTCCCTCATCCAGCAGACCGCCGACCTGACCAACACGATCGCCGACAAGGACCAGGTGATCGGCGACATGATCACCAACCTCACCAAGGTCCTCGACACGGTGAACAAGAACGACGAGCAGTTCACGTCGTTGCTGACCAACACCGAGAAGCTGGTCACCGGCCTGGCCGCGCAGCGCGGTTCGGTGGGTTCGGCGATCACGTCGGTCGCCAACCTGACGTCGTTGACCGGGTCCGTCCTGAGCCAGACGCGCCCGTCCATCCAGTCCTCGCTCGCGGGCCTCAAGCAGGTCTCCGACACGATCAACGCGCGGGAGAAGGATGTGAGCAAGGCGCTGACCAATCTGCCGGTGAAGCTGGAGAAGCTCGGTCGGTCGGCGACCTTCGGTTCGTGGTTCCAGTTCTATCTCTGCGGCATCGACGTGGTGGCAGGTAACGGCAAGTCCACGCTGCTGACCCAGCCGCTGGTGCCGCTGCCCGACATCAACCACGTCCTCTACACCAGCGCCGCGACCCGGTGCTGGGCCGACGGCAAGGTCGGTGGGTGATCATGAGCGACGAACAGAACACTCCTGACGACATCGACGTCACCAAGCTGCCGCCGAAGAAGTCGCGGCGCTTCGCCGGACAGCGCAGTGCGCGCAGTATCGGCATCCTGGGCCTGGTGGTCCTGGTGATGGTGAGCCTGTCGACCTTCTACCTGAAGGATCTGCCGCTGCTGGGCGCCGCCCCGCAGTACACGGTGCAGTTCGACGAGGCCGCCGGTGTGCAGGCCGGCAACGAGGTGCGCGTGGCCGGCGTGCGCGTCGGCGAAGTGACCGAGGTGAAGCTCAACGGCGATCACGTGCTGATGAAGCTGCGGGTGGCCGACACCTGGATCGGCGACCGCACGCAGGCGACCATCCAGATCAAGACGGTGCTCGGCCAGAAGTACATCGCGCTCAACCCGTTGGGCACCGAGAAGGCCGATCCGCGCGTGGTGCTCACCGACACGATCGCACCGTACGACGTGATCGAGGCGTTCTCCGACGCGACCGATCAGATCGAGAACGTCGACACCGACCAGGTGGCCAAGGCGCTCGGCGAACTGTCCGACGTCTTCACCGCCACGGCCGACGACATCGGACCGTCGCTGGAAGGCATCGCACGCCTGTCCAAGACCATCGCCAGCCGCGACGACGAGGTGCGTCGTCTGCTCAAGGCCACCCGCGACTCGTCGCAGATCCTGGCCGACCGCAATGAGGAGTTCACCCGCCTGATCGCCGGTGCAGGCATCCTGCTGAAGGAGCTGAACAACCGGCAGCAGTCGATCTCGGCACTGCTGGCCAGCACCGAGAGCCTGAGCCTGGCGTTGACCGGCATCGTCAAGGACAACGAGAAGCAGATCGGCCCGGTGCTCGATTCGCTCCGCGGGGTCACCGACCTGCTGACGGCGCAGAACAAGAACATTCGCAGCACCATCCAGAACATGGCGCCCTTCTACCGCCTGTACGCGAACGTGCTCGGCAACGGCCGCTGGTTCGAGGCCGTGGTCACCAACCTCTTGCCGCCGGCCCTGCCCGCGCAGAACACGACGAGGCTGCCGAACATGCAGAAGAACCTCACTAGCGGCGGGACGGGCGGCTGATGACGACCTCGGATTCGACGGTGGACAACACGTTCTTCACCGCCAAGAACAAGATGATCGCCGCCCTCGTGGTGATCCTCGCGCTGATCGCCGGCATCATCGGCTGGTGGTCGTGGAACCTGCTCAACTCGACCACGATCAAGGCGACCTTCTCCAGTGCCGTCGGCATCTACGAGGGCTCCAACGTGCGGATCCTCGGCGTCGACGTCGGCAAGGTCACCAAGGTGACCCCGCAGGGCGAGACCGCCGTGGTGGAGATGCGCGTCGACAACGGCGTGCAGCTGCCCGCCGATGTGCAGGCCGTGCAGATCATTCCCTCGCTGGTCGCCGACCGCTACGTGCAGCTGATCCCGGCCTACTCCGGCGGCCCCACCGCGGGCAACGACATCACGCTCGACGAGAAGCGCACCGCGGTGCCGGTGGAGATCGACGCGATCTACGGCAACCTGCAGAAGCTGTCCAAGTCGCTCGGACCGGGGGAGGACGGTGTCAACCAGAAGGGCGCGCTGAGCGACTTCGTGACCGCGGGTGCCGACGCACTCGAGGGCAACGGCGAGAAGCTGGGCGCGGCCATCACGAACCTGTCGAAGGCGGCGAGCACCCTCGCCGATTCGCGCGGCGACATCGTCGACACCGTGAAGAACCTCGACGTATTCGTGGGCGCGCTCAAGGAGAACGACCAGCAGGTGCGGCTGTTCAACAGTCAGATGGCCTCGTTCAACACCTTCCTGGCCGGCGAGCGATCGCAGCTGGGTAAGGCGTTGAACACGCTGTCGTTCGCGCTGGGCGACGTCGCGCGTTTCCTCGCCGACAACGAAGCCAAGCTGGGCCAGACCATCCGCGACCTGCAGCCGACCGGTCAGGCGCTGCTCGACAACCGGGAGGATCTGCTCGAGATCTTCACCGTTCTACCGGTGACGATCAGCAACCTGATCAACGCCTACGACGCCGAGTCGGGCACCGTCGCGATGCGCGTGAACATCCCCGACCTGCAGGATCCGGCCGGCGCGATGTGCAAGATGCTCGACCTCGGCAAGCTCCTGCCGGGCAATCCGCAGGCCAAGGCCTTCTCCAACCAGATGCAGCCGCTGATTCAGCACTGCCTGGACCTGGGCGAGCAGATTCAGGACGACGTCCTGGAACCGATGCTGCCGATCCTGCCGTTCGGCCTGATGAGCAACAAGAAGCTGCAGCGCATGCCGACACCGGGCGCCGTCCCGGGCAATCCCGATCCTGCTCTCCCGGGAGGAAACTGATGACGTTCGGTAAGCCCTCCCGGATCAAGGCCGCGGGTGTGGCCGTCGCCATGACCGCGGTCATGGTCGGCGCCACCGGCTGCTCGGTCAACGTGCAGCAGATGCCGCTGCCCGGTGGCGTGGACGTCGGCGACAACCCGCGCGAATACCGGATCGCCTTCGAGAACATTCTCGACCTGGTGCCGCAGACCGTCGTCAAGAAGGACGGTATGCCGGTCGGCCGGGTCACCAAGATCGAGGTGCCCCAGGATTCCTGGGATGCGCTCGTCACCGTGTCGGTGAAGAACTCGGTGGACCTGTCCGACGAGTCGCGCGCCGCGGTGCAGCAGACCAACCTGCTGGGCGAGAAGTTCGTCGCGCTGTCCGAACCCCAGGGCTCGGCCGACGCGCCGCGACAGAATCCGTCGGAGCCGATCCCGGTGTCCCGCACGTCCACCACCACCGACATCGAGGAACTCCTCGGCGCACTGTCGTTGCTGCTCAACGGCGGCGGGATCAACCAGCTCGAGCCGATCATCACCGCGCTCAACGAGTCGATGGGCGGTGAAGAGGGCAGCAGCGAGATGCGCGAACTGCTGGTCAGCGCCGAGAAGTTGATCCGCGGCCTCAACGAGCAGCGGGACAACATCATCAAGGCGGTCGACGGTGTGGGTGCGCTCTCCGAGCGTGCCGCGAACCAGACCCAGCAGATCGAACGGATCCTCGACGAACTGCCGGCGGGCATCGCCGTCCTGGAGGAGCAGCGGCCGCAGTTCGTGGACCTGCTCGGCAAGCTCGACGAGCTGGGCCAGGCCGGCACCGCGGTGCTCGGCAAGGCCCATGCGGCGATGATCAACGACCTCAAGGCGCTGAGCCCGATCATGACGCAGTTGGCCAAGTCGGCCGACGACGCCATCACCGCGGTCCCGCTGATGTTGACCCACCCGTTCCCCGACGACCTGCTGCCGGCCGTGCACGGCGACTCCACGAACCTGTTCATGACCCTCGACCTGCGGCTGCGCAATCAGCTGGAGGCGCTGGGCGTGGGCCAGGGCACGCCGCGCTATCAGGCGCCGAGCGTGAAGCCGCCGAAGGTGGACCCGCGCAACCCCTACGTCAACGGCAACGGACCGCGCTGGGGGTGGCCGACGATCTCGCTGCTGCCGCCGCCGCCGAACTCGCGGCCCGGCCCCAACACCCCGCCGTCCGGAGGCACCTACCCGATGAATCCGGCACCCAAGAAGACCACGCCGAAGAAGCCCGCGAAGTCGACGACGTCGAACCAGTACGCCGTGACGCCGGGGGCACACGAGTACGACAGCTTCCTCGACGGCCCGATCGCGCTCCTGGGAGGCACCGATGCTTACTAGGTTCGTCAAGATCCAGCTGATCGTCTTCGCCATCGTCGGCGCCTTGGCGATCGTCTACGTGGGCGCCAACTATGCGCGCATGGACAAGCTCGTCGGCCTCGGCCAGTACTCGGTGATCGTCCGCATGGGCGAGAGCAGCGGCGGCATCTTCTCCAACGCGCAGGTCACGTACCGCGGCGTTCCGGTGGGCCGGGTGGGGAACATGACGCTGACCCAGAAGGGCGTCGACGTCGAACTGCTCCTCGATACGAGTGCGCCCGACGTGCCGAAGTCGGCGGTGGCGGTGATCGCCAATCGCTCGGCGATCGGTGAGCAGTTCATCGACCTCCAGCCGCCCACCAACGACGGCCCGTACCTGGTCGACGGCTCGGTGATCGACGAGTACATCCTGCCGCCGGTGCTGCAGGACGTCATGACCGACACCATCGCGCTCACCGAATCGGTGCCGGTGGAAGACCTGACCACGGTGGTCAGCGAGCTGGGCAAGGCCTTCGACGGCCAGTCCGACAACATGAACCGGCTCGTCGATGCGCTGATCAAGCTGGCGCAGTCCGGCCACGACAACCTCGGTGAGACCATCTCGCTGATCCAGAACGCCGACGTGGTGCTGGGGACGCAGGCCGACCAGTCCGACGAGATCCTCGCCTGGTCCCGGGGCCTGGAATTGATCACCGCGCAGCTGGCGTCGTCGGACCCGGATGTGCGTCGTCTGCTCACCAACGCGCCGATGACGGCGACCGAGTTGTCGTCGTTCCTGCAGGCCCACGGTGGCGACGCGACCACGCTGATCCATCAGCTGGGTGTCACCGTCGACACGATCGAGCCGGCGTCCTTCGCCACCGGAGCGACCGTGGCCATGCTGTCGGCGCTGTCGGCGGGCAGCCACAGTCCGGCGCCCGGCGACGGACAGATCCACTTCGGCATCGTGCTCGAGACCAACAACCCGCCGACCTGTACGCGCGGCTACGAGAGCACCAAGGCGATCATCGCGGAGATGAAGAAGAAGGACCCGACCTTCGACGTCAGCTACGACGACTTCCCGTTCAACCGGGACGCCAGCTGTGAGGTGCCGGTGGGCAATCCGACGGCGGTGCGCGGCGCGAACCGTGCGGCGCTGGCGAACCCCGACTACCCGCAGCCGTGGGACAACACGCCGAAGAAGGATCCGGACAAGCTCAACCTGAACCCGCTGGCCATGCAGTTGGCGTGGCTCACGGGAGTGCACCCGACCAAGTACAAGAACTGATCGGGCAAGAGGCAGGCCGTGTTTTGAGTGAACCGGCCGGGAGTGGATACAGTGGCGCGCGATGAGTTCTGAGCAGCACGACAACGAGGCCGCGGCGCAGGAGGAGACGCCGACGTCGGCTCCGGGCGCGGGCGACGAGACCGCCGGGGCGACGGCTCCGGAGACGGATGACTCGACCGACGACGTCGCTGGCAAGCCCGTGAAGAAGAAGCGGTTCGGGAAGGCGACGAAGGCCGAGACGGCGCCGCGCGACGGTGCCGATCGACACTGGGCGTCGTCGCTGGCACTGGCCTCCGGCAGCGTTGCGCTCGTCGGCGCCGTCGCCTGCCTCGGCTACTTCGGGTACACCGGGATCTCGGCGTACATCGATGCGGCCAACAAGACCTCGCAGTTGCGCGATGAGTCGGTCGACGCCGCCGAACAAGCGATCCTCAACGCCATCAACGTCGACGCGAACGACATCGACGGCTGGGACAAGCGACTGCAGTCGACTCTCACCGGTGAGGCACTGAAGCAGACGCAAGACGGCGCCTTGGACGATCTGCGGAACCGGGTCGACAGCACGCAACCCGGGCAGAACTCGCAGATCGTCGGCACCGTCAGGCGCGCCGCGGCGACCGAGGTGAATGTCGACGAGAATCGAGCGACCGTCCTGGTGTTCTCCACCGCCACCGCGCAGGGGCCCGACGGCAAGGCCGTGGAGACGCTACCGATGGAGTTCCTGGTGACCGTCGTTGAGGCGGACGGACTCCGCAAGGCCAGCAACATAGTCCCGCTCACCGTGGTGCCGTACGTCGCCGAAGATCAGGAAGGCGGACGATGAGCGACGAACCTCGCAAGATCATCGAGACCAAGCTCGATCTGACTCCGCCGGCGCCGAAGCTCGACGCCGCCGAGGCCACCGAGAAGATTCGCGCCGCCCGCGGCCAGACGCCCCGCAGCCGTCCCCGGGAGGAGAGCGTCGACCTGAGCGGCGTGCACGCGGCCGTCGCGGACAAGAAGGCCGGCGACGCCCATGCCTCGGACGACGACTCGGCCGCGCCGCCGGTCGAGTTCGGCGGCGGCCGTCGGGATGCGAAGGCCACCGTGTCGTTGGCCGTCACGCTCTGGCTGGTGGCCGCGATCGTCGGTGGCATCGCCGCGATCTTCGCCTGGCATCCGGGCGCGTCGGGCACCCAGAACGAGGCATTCGCCAACGCCGGCGCGACGAGCGAAGTGAAGGCGCAGCTGGAGGCCAAGGTCTGCCTGCCGTTCCAGTACGAGTGGAACAAGCTGCCCGAGTCGGTGGAGCGTGTCCGAGGGGCGTTCACCGGCTCCGCTCGCAAGGCGTTCGACGACCTGATGGAGACCAACCGCCAGATCATCGAGCAGGCGCGTGCGGACTCGGAATGCCGCGTCGACTCCATCGCGGTGTCGTCGCTGACCGACGACAGAGCCGAGCTGCTCTCGATCCTGGTGATCACGACCAGTATCGGTGGCGAGCCGGTGGAGCAGGTGGCGCCGCGCATGCAGGTCACGATGGTCAAGGACGACGGGCAGTGGCTGATCTCGGACGTGGCCGACGTGTGATCGGGTGATGGATCGACGTCGAACCGCGCGTTCTGCTTGACGATCGGCCGTCGGCAGTACAGGCTGTTCCCAGCGAGGGTGCGACGGTCGCAGTACTGCCGGAGCCCCGCTCATCGCCCCGGGGCGCTCTGCCCCTTGACAGGGTTGGCAAACCCTGCCCATTTTCTGATACAGTAGGACGTTGCGCTGCCCGCGCCCTGTCCACTGATCGGATCTTCCACACGAGCACGTCTGTGCCCGGCCTGGAAAACCGCTGGTCAGCGTAGGTAAGCGGACCACGCAAGCGGCCCCAAGGCCAAAGGCTAGACGCCACATAGTGAACACCTCGTGTTGGAAGGACGCATCTTGGCACTCGACCGCCAGTCCACCTCAACCACCTCGACCGGCAGCATCCCTGGAGCTCCCCGCCGTGTCTCTTTCGCCAAGATCGACGAGCCGCTGGAAGTTCCGGGTCTCCTGGATCTGCAGCTGGATTCGTTCCAGTGGCTGATCGGGACGCCGGAGTGGCATGCCACGGCGATCGCTCGAGGTGAGGACAATCCGGTCGGCGGACTCGAGGAAGTCCTCCGCGAGCTCTCGCCCATCGAGGACTTCTCGTCTTCGATGTCTCTCTCGTTCTCGGAACCGCACTTCGACGAGGTCAAGGCCTCGATCGACGAGTGCAAAGACAAGGACATGACCTACTCGGCGCCGCTGTTCGTCACCGCCGAGTTCATCAACAACAACACCGGTGAGATCAAGTCTCAGACGGTCTTCATGGGCGAGTTCCCGATGATGACCGACAAGGGCAGCTTCATCATCAACGGCACCGAGCGTGTCGTGGTGAGCCAGCTGGTTCGTAGCCCGGGCGTGTACTTCGACAAGGACATCGACAAGGCCACCGAGAAGACCCTGCACGCGGTCAAGGTGATCCCGAGCCGCGGTGCCTGGCTCGAGTTCGATATCGACAAGCGCGACACCGTCGGCGTCCGCATCGACCGCAAGCGCCGCCAGCCGGTCACCGTGCTGCTGCAGGCCTTGGGCGTCTCCCGCGAGGAGATCGCCGAGCGCTTCGGCTTCTCCGAGATCATGATGTCGACCCTGGAGAAGGATCACACCAACAACCAGGACGAGGCGCTGCTCGAGGTCTACCGCAAGCTGCGTCCGGGCGAGCCGCCCACCAAGGAGTCCGCCGAGAGCCTCCTGGAGAACATGTTCTTCAAGGAGAAGCGCTACGACCTGGCGCGCGTCGGCCGCTACAAGATCAACAAGAAGCTCGGTCTCACCGACAACCCGATGAACGGTGAAGCCGTCCTCACCCGCGAGGACATCGTCACCACCGTCGAGTACCTGGTGCGCCTGCACGAGGCCGATCCGAACGCGGCCACCGTGCCGCTGATGACCGGTCCCGGCGGCGTCGAGGTGCCCGTCGAGGTCGACGACATCGACCACTTCGGCAACCGTCGTCTGCGCACCGTGGGCGAGCTCATCCAGAACCAGATCCGCCTGGGTCTGTCCCGGATGGAGCGCGTCGTCCGCGAGCGGATGACCACGCAGGACGCCGAGGCGATCACCCCGCAGACCCTGATCAACATCCGTCCCGTGGTGGCCGCGATCAAGGAGTTCTTCGGCACCAGCCAGCTGTCGCAGTTCATGGACCAGAACAACCCGCTGTCGGGTCTGACCCACAAGCGCCGCCTGTCGGCGCTGGGCCCGGGCGGTCTGAGCCGTGAGCGCGCCGGCCTCGAGGTGCGCGACGTGCACCCGTCGCACTACGGCCGCATGTGCCCCATCGAGACCCCGGAAGGCCCGAACATCGGCCTGATCGGTTCGCTCTCGGTGTACGCGCGGGTCAACCCGTTCGGCTTCATCGAGACGCCGTACCGCAAGGTCGTCGACGGTGTGGTCACCGAAGAGATCAAGTACATGACCGCCGACGAGGAGGATCGCTTCCTCATCGGTCAGGCCAACACCTCCTACGACGCGCAGGGCAACATCACCGACGACCGCGTCCTGGTCCGTATCAAGGGCGCCGAGGTGGAGTTCGTCCCGGCCTCGCAGGTCGAGTACCTCGACGTCTCGCCGCGCCAGATGGTGTCGGTCGCGACCGCGATGATTCCGTTCCTCGAGCACGACGACGCCAACCGTGCGCTCATGGGCGCCAACATGCAGCGTCAGGCCGTGCCGCTGGTCCGCAGCGAGTCCCCGCTGGTCGGTACCGGCATGGAGCTGCGCGCCGCGGTCGACGCCGGCGACGTGATCGTCAACTCGGACACCGGTGTGGTGGAGGAGGTCTCCGCGGACTTCATCACCGTGATGGCCGACGACGGCACCCGCCAGAGCTACCGCCTGCGCAAGTTCGAGCGCAGCAACCACGGCACGTGTGCCAACCAGGTGCCGATCGTCGACGAGGGTCAGCGGGTCGAGTCCGGCCAGGTCCTGGCCGACGGTCCGTGCACCGACCAGGGTGAGATGGCGCTGGGCAAGAACCTGCTCGTCGCGATCATGCCGTGGGAAGGCCACAACTACGAGGACGCGATCATCCTGAGCCAGCGGCTCGTGGAGGAGGACACCCTCACCTCGATTCACATCGAGGAGTACGAGATCGACGCTCGTGACACCAAGCTGGGCGCCGAGGAGATCACCCGGGACATCCCGAACGTCTCCGACGAGGTCCTCGCCGATCTCGACGAGCGCGGCATCGTGCGCATCGGCGCCGAGGTCCGCGACGGCGACGTGCTGGTCGGCAAGGTCACACCGAAGGGCGAGACCGAGCTGACCCCGGAGGAGCGTCTGCTCCGTGCGATCTTCGGTGAGAAGGCGCGCGAAGTGCGCGACACCTCGCTGAAGGTGCCTCACGGCGAGACCGGCAAGGTCATCGGCGTCCGCGTCTTCAGCCGCGACGACGACGACGATCTGGCCCCGGGCGTCAACGAGCTGGTGCGCGTCTACGTCGCGCAGAAGCGCAAGATCCAGGACGGCGACAAGCTGGCCGGCCGCCACGGCAACAAGGGCGTCATCGGCAAGATCCTCCCGCAGGAGGACATGCCGTTCCTGCCCGACGGCACCCCGGTCGACATCATCCTGAACACCCACGGTGTGCCGCGTCGTATGAACATCGGCCAGATCCTCGAAACCCACCTCGGTTGGGTCGCGAAGGCCGGCTGGAACATCGACGTCGCCGCGGGCGTGCCCGACTGGGCCGAGCGTCTGCCCGAAGAGCTGTACTCGTCCGAGCCCGACACCAACACCGCCACGCCGGTGTTCGACGGTGCCCGCGACGACGAGCTCGCCGGTCTGCTCGGCTCCACTCGCCCCAACCGTGACGGTGACGTCATGGTGAACAGCGACGGCAAGGCCATCCTGTTCGACGGGCGCTCGGGCGAGCCGTTCCCGTACCCGGTCTCGGTCGGTTACATGTACATCATCAAGCTGCACCACCTGGTCGACGACAAGATCCACGCGCGTTCGACCGGTCCGTACTCGATGATCACGCAGCAGCCGCTCGGTGGTAAGGCGCAGTTCGGTGGACAGCGTTTCGGCGAGATGGAGTGCTGGGCCATGCAGGCCTACGGCGCCGCCTACACGCTGCAGGAGCTGTTGACCATCAAGTCCGACGACGTGGTGGGTCGCGTGAAGGTCTACGAGGCCATCGTCAAGGGCGAGAACATTCCGGAGCCCGGCATTCCGGAGTCGTTCAAGGTGCTCCTGAAGGAACTCCAGTCGCTCTGCCTGAACGTGGAGGTGCTGTCGTCCGACGGCGCCGCCATCGAGATGGCCGACACCGACGACGAGGACCTCGAGCGCGCCGCGGCGAACCTGGGCATCAACCTCTCGCGCAACGAAAGCGCGACGGTCGACGACCTCGCCAACTAGCCCGACCAGCCATCTCCACGATTGAAGAGTCACTGAAAGGCAACTAGTGCTCGACGTCAACTTTTTCGACGAACTGAAGATCGGCCTTGCGACGGCCGATGACATTCACAACTGGTCCTACGGCGAGGTCAAGAAGCCGGAGACCATCAACTACCGCACGCTCAAGCCCGAGAAGGACGGCCTGTTCTGCGAGAAGATCTTCGGACCGACTCGCGACTGGGAGTGCTACTGCGGCAAGTACAAGCGCGTGCGCTTCAAGGGCATCATCTGTGAACGCTGCGGCGTCGAGGTGACCAAGGCCAAGGTGCGCCGCGAGCGCATGGGCCACATCGAGCTGGCCGCCCCGGTCACGCACATCTGGTACTTCAAGGGTGTGCCGAGCCGACTGGGCTACCTGCTCGACCTGGCGCCGAAGGATCTGGAAAAGATCATCTACTTCGCCGCCTGGGTCATCACCTCGGTCGACGACGAGCTGCGTCACGCCGAGCTCTCCACCCGTGAGGCGGAGGTGGTCGTCGAACGCAAGGCGATCATGGACGACCTCGAAGCCGCACTGGCCGAGCGCCAGTCCAAGCTCGAAGCCGACCTGGCCGAGCTGGAGGCCGAGGGCGCCAAGGCCGACGTCAAGCGCAAGATCCGCGATGCCGCCGAGCGCGAGCTCAAGAAGATGCGCGACGTCGCCGGCCGCGAGGTCGACTGGCTCGACGAGATCTGGGACAAGTTCGTCAAGCTCACCCCGGGTGAGCTGATCATCGACGAGCGCCTGTACCGCGAGCTCGAGGACCGCTTCGGCGAGTACTTCGCCGGCGCCATGGGTGCCGAGGCGATCAAGAAGCTCCTGGAGAACTTCGACATCGACGCCGAGGCCGAGCTGCTGCGCGAGACCATCCGCACCGGCAAGGGCCAGAAGAAGCTGCGCGCGCTCAAGCGCCTCAAGGTCGTCGCCGCGTTCCAGCAGTCCGGCAACTCGCCCAAGGCGATGGTGCTCGACGCTGTGCCGGTGATCCCGCCGGAGCTGCGTCCGATGGTTCAGCTCGACGGTGGCCGTTTCGCCACGTCGGACCTGAACGATCTGTACCGCCGCGTCATCAACCGCAACAACCGCCTCAAGCGACTGATCGATCTGGGTGCGCCCGAGATCATCGTCAACAACGAGAAGCGGATGCTGCAGGAGTCGGTCGACGCCCTGTTCGACAACGGTCGTCGTGGGCGTCCGGTCAACGGCCCGGGCAACCGGCCGCTGAAGTCGCTGAGCGATCTGCTCAAGGGCAAGCAGGGTCGTTTCCGTCAGAACCTCCTCGGCAAGCGCGTGGACTACTCGGGCCGTTCGGTCATCGTGGTGGGCCCGCAGCTGCAGCTGCACCAGTGCGGTCTGCCGAAGCTGATGGCGCTCGAGCTGTTCAAGCCGTTCGTGATGAAGCGTCTGGTCGACCTGAACCAGGCGCAGAACATCAAGTCGGCCAAGCGCATGGTGGAGCGTCAGCGTCCGCAGGTGTGGGACGTCCTCGAAGAGGTCATCGCCGAGCACCCGGTGCTGCTGAACCGTGCACCGACGCTGCACCGCTTGGGCATCCAGGCGTTCGAGCCGCAGCTGGTCGAAGGCAAGGCCATTCAGCTCCACCCGCTGGTGTGTGAGGCCTTCAACGCCGACTTCGACGGTGACCAGATGGCCGTGCACCTCCCGCTGAGTGCGGAGGCGCAGGCCGAGGCTCGCATCCTGATGCTGTCGAGCAACAACATCCTGTCGCCGGCCTCGGGTCGTCCGCTGGCCATGCCGCGTCTGGACATGGTGACCGGTCTGTACTACCTGACCACCGAGAAGGACGACGCCGCCGGTGCCTACACCGCGGCGACCTCCGACGACGTGGAGCGCGGCGTCTACTCGAGCCCGGCCGAGGCCATCATGGCCGTCGACCGCGGCACGCTGAGCGTGCAGGCCCCGATCAAGGTGCGCCTGACCGATCTGCGTCCGCCGGCCGACATCGAGGCCGCCGAGTTCGACGGCAAGTGGCGCAAGGGTCAGGCCTGGGAGCAGGAGACGACCCTGGGTCGCGTGCTCTTCAACGAGCTGCTGCCGCCGGACTACCCGTTCGTCAACGAGCAGATGCCGAAGAAGCGTCAGGCCGTGATCATCAACGATCTGGCCGAGCGCTACCCGATGATCGTCGTCGCGCAGACCGTCGACAAGCTCAAGGACGTGGGCTTCTACTGGGCCACCCGTTCGGGTGTCACGGTGGCCATGTCCGACGTGCTGGTGCCGCCGGCCAAGAAGGAGATCCTCGACCGCTACGAGGCGCAGGCCGATCAGCTGGAGCGCAAGTACCAGCACGGTGGTCTGACCAAGGACGAGCGTCGCGACGCTCTGGTCGAGCTCTGGAAGGAAGCCACCGAAGAAGTCGGTAAGGCGCTGGAGGAGTACTACCCGGACGACAACCCGATCACGATGATCCCGAAGTCGGGTGCGACGGGCAATATGACCCAGGTCCGCAACCTGTCGGGCATGAAGGGTCTGGTGACGAACCCGAAGGGTGAGTTCATCCCGCGTCCGATCAAGTCCTCGTTCCGTGAGGGCCTGACCGTCGCCGAGTACTTCATCAACACGCACGGTGCTCGTAAGGGTCTGGCCGATACCGCTCTGCGTACCGCCGACTCGGGTTACCTGACCCGTCGTCTGGTGGACGTCAGCCAGGACGTGATCGTGCGCGAGACGGACTGTGGTGTGGACCGCGGCATCGTCGTGCCGATCGCGGCATGGCACGAGAACCCGGCCACCGGTACCCGCGATCTGGTCCGCGACCAGCACGTGGAGACCTCCGCGTATGCGCGGACCCTGGCTGCGGACGCGGTCGACGCCGACGGCAACGTCGTCGTCGAGCGTGGCCACGACCTGGGTGACCCGGCCATCGAGAAGCTGCTGGCGGCGGGCATCACCGACGTCAAGGTCCGTTCGGTCCTGACCTGTGGCACCGGCACCGGCGTCTGCGCCATGTGCTACGGCCGCAGCATGGCCACCGGCAAGCTGGTCGACATCGGCGAGGCCGTGGGCATCATCGCCGCACAGTCGATCGGTGAGCCCGGCACGCAGCTGACCATGCGTACCTTCCACCAGGGTGGCGTCGGCGACGACATCACCGGTGGTCTGCCCCGCGTCACCGAGCTCTTCGAAGCTCGCGTGCCCAAGGGCAAGGCGCCCATCGCCGAGGTGTCCGGTCGTATCCGTCTCGAGGACGGCGAGCGCTTCTACAAGATCACGATCATCCCCGATGACGGATCCGAGGAGCAGGTTTACGACAAGCTGTCCAAGCGTCAGCGTCTGGCACCCGTGGTGCAGGCCGACGGCAGCGAGCGTCCGCTGGCCGACGGCGACCACGTCAACGTCGGTGAGCAGCTCATGGTCGGCCCCGCCGATCCGCACGAGGTGCTCCGCGTGATGGGCCCGCGTCAGGTGCAGATCCACCTGGTCAACGAGGTGCAGGAGGTCTACCGCCGTCAGGGTGTGTCGATCCACGACAAGCACATCGAGACCATCGTGCGTCAGATGCTCCGTCGCGTGACCATCATCGACTCCGGTGCCACCGAGTTCCTGCCCGGTTCGCTCACCGAGCGCGCCGAGTTCGAGGCGGCCAACCGTCAGGTGGTCACCGAGGGCGGCGAGCCGGCTTCGGGTCGTCCGGTGCTCATGGGTATCACCAAGGCCTCGCTGGCCACCGAGTCGTGGCTGTCGGCGGCGTCGTTCCAGGAGACCACGCGTGTCCTGACCGACGCGGCGATCAACAGCCGTAGCGACAAGCTGGTGGGCCTCAAGGAGAACGTGATCATCGGTAAGCTGATCCCGGCCGGTACGGGTATCAACCGTTACCGGAACATCCAGGTGGCGCCGACCGAGGAAGCCCGCGCGGCTGCCTACGCTCTGCCGTCGTACGACGACACCTACTACAGCCCGGACGGCGCCTTCGGCACCTCCTCCGGCGCTGCGGTGCCGCTCGACGACTTCGACTACGGCGACTACCGCCGCTGAGTCCGAGCTCGACCGAAGCCCCCACTCCCTCGCGGAGTGGGGCTTCGTCGTTCCGCCCCGGCCGCCCCGCCGCCCTGAAGGCGGCACTCCGCACCGAAGGCGGCAGTGGCCACCGAAGGCGGCAGCCGGGGCGGTCTCCCTTGGGGGCGACTGCCGCCTTTGTGGTCGACTGCCGCGACACGCCCGACGACGCGGCCGGGGAACCGCGGCCGGGGTGCGGAGCGTCGAAAGAGTATGTGGCTTCCCGACGAGCACGGGCTTCTGCGCCGGCACGACGTCCTCGACTCCGGCGTGACCCAGCGCGAGCTGGAGGCGGCGATCACGTCCGGCGAACTGGTCCTGGTGAGCCGCGGGGTGTACCTGCAGGAATCTCGGATCAGCGCGTCGTCGCGCTATCGCGGCGACGTCCTCTACCGGGCGAAGTGCCTGGCCGTGGGATCGGCGAAACAGGGGGCGCGGCCGGCACTGCTCAGCCACGATTCGGCGGCCGTCATCCATGGGCTCCCGGTGCTGTTGCCCACGCGCACGCGTGTGCACCGCTTCGCGGAGCGGCCGCACGGCGGTAATGCGAAGGAGCGCAAGACCGTCTTCCATACCGGGACCGTGCCCGACGAGGACATCGTCGAGGTCGACGGGGTGCGGGTCACCGGGCTCGCGCGGACCGTCGTCGATCTGGCCGTGACCGGTCCGTTCCACCGGGCCCTCGCCGCGTTCGACGCCGGGCTGGCGCGCGGACTGGACCGCGACGAGTTGGCCGAGCGACTCGGGGTGCGGCGCAAAGGAGTGGGGACGGCGCGCTTCGCGCTCCGACACGCGAGTCCGTTGGCCGACAATCCCGGAGAGTCGTGGTGTCGTGCCCAGGTCATCGAGGCCGGGCTGCCGATTCCGGCGTTACAGGTGCGCTACGACCTGCGGGACGGGAGCATCGCCTACGTCGATCTCGACTTCGACGGCCAGGTGGTGGTGGAGTTCGACGGCCTGACCAAGTATCGGCAGGCGACGATCGGCTCGAAGCGAAGCCCGGAGGAGGTGGTCATCGAGGAGAAGCTGCGCGAGGACAAGCTCCGCGAGCTGGGGCTCGACATGGTGCGGACCGTCTGGCAGGAACTGCGCGACGCCGCCTTCATCCCGGTGCTCACCGACCACCTGGGCAGGCGCGGCCTCTGCTGACGGCCCCCACACAAAGGCGGCAGGCCCACACAAAGGCGGCAGGCCCACGCAAAGGCGTCAGCCGACCCCGGAGGCGGCGGCCCCGGGTGCCGCCTCCGGGGCGCACTGACGCCTTTGGGGGGAGGTGTCGCCTTGAGGTGTGGTCAAGCGCCGATGGCGCGGGCGATCATCGGCCAGGACAGCCGCATGTCGGCGGAGAACAGGCCCCAGCTGTGGCTGCCGTCGGGGCGGGCGTTGAAGCGGTGGGGGATACCGAGCGAGCGCAGCTTGTTCGACATGTTGGCGGTGCAGCTGCGGGCGATGGCTTCGAGGACGTTGCCGCCGAACAGGCCGCCGATCGTCTCGATGGGCCCGCCGTCGATCGGTCCGGGCAGCCCGGAGCCGGCTGACAGGAAGATGGTCTTGCCGCGCAGTTTGGCCGCGTTGACCACGGGGTCGTGCTTGATCCAGTCGGGGTGGTCGTAGGTGCCCCACATGTTGAACGGATTGGCGCCGCCGCGCAGCGGGATCGCGGTGGCGGCGAGGCGGCCGAGCGGATCGGTGGTGCCGGGGCAGCCGCTGTAGGCGGCGACGGCGCGGTACCGGCCGGGTGCCTGGATCGCCAGATCGAGTGCGGGTCCGGCGGACATCGACACTCCGCCGAGCGCGTTGGCGCCGCTGGTGCGGAAGGTCTTGTCGATCGCGGTGGGCAATTCGCGGGTGTAGAACGTCTGCCACTGGTTCACGCCGAGCAGCGGGTCGCGGCGCTGCCAGTCGGTCATCATGGAGAACTGTCCGCCGATGGGCAGAACCACGTTCACCCGCTTGCCGGCGAAGAACTTCTTGACGCCGCCGTGGTGGTACCAGCTGATGCCGTCCTCGGCACCGCCCGCGCCGGCCAGCAGATAGAAGCTGGGCAGCCCCGCGGGCTTGCCGACCGGGTGCAGCACGTGGCTGGAGATCGTCCGGTGCATCGTCGGCGAGTACACCGAGACCAGTGAGACGCGCGAGCTGAGCTCGCGGACACTCACCACCCGGGCCTCGGCGGCACCGGGCGCGGCCACTACGACGAGGGCGATGGCGGCGATCATCGCGGCGATCAGCAGGGACAGGGAGCGGCGGAACAGCGAAGTAGACATCGGCCACGACGCTACGGGGGCGCGTCCCACAGGCCTACGGCGGCACGGCGGTCGTCACCGGACTGTAGTCCTACTGTGTTGTGGAACAGCCCGGATGCCGGTGGGGCGCTTACGCTTGGGGAGTGCCGGACGTCGAACGGTTCCATTGGCTGCTGCACCTGGATCTGGATCAGTTCCAGGTGGCTGCCGAGCGCCTGCGGCGCCCCGAACTGAACGAGCAGCAGGTGATCGTCGGCGGCGACGGTGACCCGACCAAGGCGCGCCAGGTGGTGACCTGCGGTTCGTACGAGACGCGGGCGCTGGGGGTACGGGCCGGGATGCCGCTGCGGGCGGCGTACAAGAAGGCGCCCGACGCGCTCTACCTTCCGCTCGACATGGAGTACTACGAGGCCGAGTCCGCGCAGGTGTGGGCGACGGTCCGCGGGGTGGGCGCACCGACCGAGGTCTGGGGATTCGACGAGGGCTACGTCGGCTTCGGTCCTCGCGATGCGCCGGCGCCGCCGGAGTCGGCCGCGCTGGCCCTGGCCGATCGGTTGCGGAGCACCGTCCGCGCCGCGACCGGTTTCGAGAGCTGCCTGGGGATCTCCGACAACAAGCAGCGCGCGAAGATCGCCGCGGGTTTCGCCAAACGCGCCGTGCGAAGCGGAGCCGACGGTGATGCCCGACGGTTCGTCCTCACTGACGAGAACTGGTCCGACCTGCTCGGCCCGCAACCGACCACCGCGCTGTGGAGCGTCGGCGCGCGCACCGCGGCCGCCCTCGACGAGCACGGCGTCTCGACGGTGACCGAACTCGCCGCGATGCCGCTCGACGATCTGATCGCGATCTTCGGGCCGCACAAGGGTAACTGGCTGTATGTCCTCGCTCGCGGCGGTGGCGATGACACGATCACCGTCGTTCCACCGCCGGCTCGTTCGCACTCGAGGTCGGTCACCTTTCCGCGTGACCTGACCGAACCCGAGGAGATCCGCGCGGCGGCCCACGAATTGCTGGCGCAGGTCGTGCAGCAGGTGGTCGACGAAGACCGGCTGCCGATCCGCGTGGGGGTCACCGTGCGGACGTCGTCGTTCCGGACCCGGACCAAGCTGCGCAAGCTCGCGCAGCCGACCACAGACTCCGCGTCGATCGCCCCGGTGGTCGACGAACTGTTGGCCGCCTTCGACGTCGATCGCCCGGTGCGCCTGCTCGCCGTACGACTGGAACTGGCGCCGATCCGGGCGAAATGACAGATTTGGGCGACACGTCGCTGTGACTGATGACACACTGTCGGGAACTTGTCTCTTTCCCGGACAGATGGAGCGCCCACCGATGGACACCACCCGTACCTCCCGCAGCGGGCGACGACGCGTCGCCCGGCTGCAGGCGCGCGAGCAGAAGAAACGATTCGGCGCGCGCGGCTGGCGCACTGCGACGCTGGCCCTCGGCGCGACCGCAGCGCTGAGCGTCGGCCTGCTCGCCGGCACCATGGGCAACGGGCTGGTACTCGCCGACGATTCCGTCTCCGTCGAGATGTCGCCCGAGATGATTCTCGGTCTCCTCGACGACGAGATGCTCACCGGCTTCGTCGAGATGTGCCGGACGGGTGCGCTCGCCAACGGCAACCCGAACGCGGGGAACAGCACCGCGTGGAACGCGGAGGACACGGCGCCGGGCCAGGTGCCGCCGAACGCGATCGCGACGTGCAACGAATCGACCGGTCACGGCCTCGCGTTGGTGCTGCCGGACACGTTCGAAATCGGTCGACTCGGCAACGACATGGTCATGGACCTCGGGCCCGACCAGGAGATCAAAGTCCTCGGCATCACCGTTCTGACCTTGCCGATGGGCCAGCAGAACCTGCTGAACCTGGTGAGCGGTCTCATCTTCGAAGGCAGCAAGATCGCCGGTATCGTGAGCGTGAAGGAGGAGGCGAAGAAGCAGACGGGGATCGCCATCGACCCCCGGATGTTCGCCAAGTACGGCGACCACGACGACGACATCTACGCCGCGATCCAGCGCGACGCGGCATTGCCTTACAAGGAAGCCACCCGCACCGAAAACGGTAAGTGCTTGAGCTACTTCCTCGGAGTCTGCACGAAGTACGAGAAGATCACCGTTGTCTACGACGCCAACCTGGAGAAGCGCACCGACGCGCTGAAGGTGGCCGAGTACCTCACCGGCCACCGCTACGACCCGACGGTGCCGCAGAATCTGCCCGACATCCCGCGGGCGTCGGGCCAGTCGACGATCAAGGGCGACGGCATCAACGTCGCGCTGTCCATGCGCGGCGGCCAGGCGCTGGCCGAGACCGCAAGCAATCTCTCGGTGGCGCTCGCCGGTGCCGACAACGGCAAGATCTCGACGGCGTATGCGAACTACGCGATCGCGATCGCGGCGAACATGAACACCGAGGACATCCGGTTCACCTGGTTCGGCCAGGACGTCGACTTCGCCAACCTGCTGCCGCTCCTGCAGTCGGACATGGCTGCGGGTATGGGCGGCTCGGACATGGCGCCCATGCTGGACATGCTCGAGGGCCTCAACGGTCAGATCCCGAGCATCAAGGAGGTCTACTGCCTCGGCGTCGACGCCAAGGCGACCGCCGAGGGCCTGGGCAGCTGCACCAACTTCCTGGGCACCTTCGACACCTACAAGGATCTGCGCCCGCTGAGCAACGGCTCGCAGAACTTCACCGGCGACTCGGTCTCTCGCCAGCAGCAGTGGGGCCTGACCGACATCAGTTCGCTGGCGCTCGGCAATGATGCGCTGCTGCAGCAATTCCTGCCCATGCTCTCCGGCGGCGAGGGCGCCGATCTGGGTGCACTGCTGTCGAACCCGACCGTCGTCAAGATGCTGGGTGCGGTGCTGTCCGAGGACGACCGTCTCAAGCTGACCAAGGACTTCATCCGCTACACCAAGAACGTCGAGACCGTCTTCGCCAAGGAGCCGGTGCTCGACGCCAACGGTGACCCGGTGCTGGTCGACGGTGAGCCGCTCCTGCGCAACAAGGTCACGCCGCGCATGGTCGGCGCCACCGAGAGCGCGTGGGAGGACTACGTCAGCGATGCGCCGGTGATGGTCGACGACGCCGACGCCGACGGCAACCCGATCTACGTCGACGCGGACGGCAACGTCGTCGACGCCGACACCGAGGGCGCGACCAAGAGGCAGGTGCAGAAGCTCGACGACGACGGCAAGCCGGTCTTCGCGACCAAGACTCGCCACCTCACCAAGCCGGTGATGATCGAGCAGCTCGACGCTGACGGCAACCCCGTCCTCGACGCGGACGGCAACCCGGTGCTGGTCCAGAAGATGGAGCAGGCCAAGGACTCCAAGGGCAATCTGCTGTGGGATCCGGTGGTCGAGTCGTCGATCACCGCGCACTGGCTCACCAGCGACTACGGTCTGCGCGAGCCGCTGACCATCGAGTGGCTCGGCCACCAGGTGGTGTTCTTCCCGGCCGTCGAGGTCAACGGCACCTACCGGCCGAATCTGATCGGGCTGCCGCAGATCAAGCGCATCGCCTCCGACGCGCAGACGGGGCTGCTGCCCAAGATCTCGCTGGTCCAGTGGGACAACGCGTTCGGTCTGGGTACCTGGAGCTTCGACAAGCCGTGGGATCTCTTCGGGACCTCCCGGAATTTCATCGACTCGGTGACGTTGCCGAGCGACCTGAAGGCGATCGACGGCGCACTCGGCCTCAGTGCCGGTATCCGGGACGGCATCGACGTCGGGATCGGCGACGTGAAGGACTTCGTCGACCAGGGCTTCGGGGACCTGTGGGGCCTGCTGAACCCGGGCGGTACGACACCGGACGAGTCGGTGCCGGACGACTCGACGCCCGACCCGGTGCTGCCGGGGGACGGCGACGACGGCGATGACGACGGCGCGCCGACGCAGAACGAACTGATCGTTCCGGAGTTCATCGCACCGGAGACTTGGCAGGTTCCGTCGGCCGTCGAGCCGCCGGCGGTCACGCCGGAGCCGTCCGTCACTCAGCAGGCGCCGGTCACCCCCGGGTCGACCGGTGGCCCGGTGGGCGCGGGAGCCGGCGGGTCGTCGCCGGAGCCGTCGTTCGACGAGTGAGGTAGTCGAGGTAGTCAGTCGGTTCAGCGAGGGCCGGTCACCGAGTACGGTGACCGGCCCTCGCCGTCCGCGGCTGGGGGGGCCGGGTGGCTGTGTCATCGTGAATCGTCCGAAAGTACTAAAAGTCACGGAAAGGGTAAGACGGGAAGGTTTTCTCTGCAACAGTTCGACGTGATGTCGATCACCCTTGTGTGAGGAGTCCTGAATGTCCAAATCTTCGATCCGCAAGATGAGTCTGCCGCGACGGATCGCGGCCTCGTCCGGCATCGCCGCCGCGTTGATGGTGGCGGGTCCGGTAGCGATCGCTGCGGCGGAGCCTGCGGGTGATGATCCGGTGACGACGGCTCCGGCGGACGGCGGTTCTGCGGACAGCGGGCAACCGGCGGGTTCGGGAGAGCCGACGTCCTCGCCCTCCGAGGCGCCGCCGGCCACCGATCCCCTCCCTCCGGTCGCGACGACCCCGGACTCCCCGACTCCGGACTCGCTGACCCCGACCTCTCCGACTCCGGCGCCTCCCACTCAGTCCGAGACTCCGATCGACAACGAACTGCCGCTTCCCGGGGGACGGCACCGGGCCGATGAGAGCGGCGACCCCGGTGTGGAGCTGCCGTCGTTCTCCGGTGACGCGGATGGTCGAGACGACTCCGGCACTCTCGAATCGCCCGACGATCTGAACCCGGGTGCCGACAACGGTGGCACCGACGGCCTCGTCGACCTCGACCAGGCGGGCGCAGACGGACCGTCGTTCCGACCGGCCGACGAGGCGCCGGCGCAGGAGCCGCGGCCCGCGGGGATCGCCGGTCTGCTGAGCATGATGGGCGGTTCCGGCAGCGAAGGGCTGGTGCTGCTCAACCAGTCCGCGCTGATGATGGTGCTGCTGGATCCGCGGCGCATGATGGATCGGCCGCTGTTCGCTCCGACTGACGGCATGCGTCCGGCGCCGGATCCGGCGGTGGCCACGCTGATGGTCGACGACGTTGACGGCGCGCAGGCCGGGCCCTCCGTGGCCGACACCCAGCAGGTGGCCACCCTCTTCTTCTACCAGCCGGTGGCGGACGCCACCGGCGGCATGGCGCTGCTGCCGTACATGGTTCAGCAGTTCGTCTACGACCCGATTCACAACATCGGGCAGGCCTGGATCATCATGGCCGCGCCGATCAATCAGGTGATCAATATTCCGTTCCAGTTGCTGGTGGGCCGCGATCTGATCGGCAACGGCAAGGATGGTTACACCGGCGGCAATACGTCGCTGATCGGTGGACTGTTGCCGGGGCTGTTCGGTGATGCGGGTGACGGCGGCATGCTCTTCGGTGACGGCGGCACGGGCGCTGCGGCGTCGACCGGCGGCAGTGCCGGCGGTAATGCCGGCTTGATCGGCAACGGCGGTAAGGGCGGTGTGAGCGGCGGTGCCGGTGGTACGGGCGGCATTCTCATGGGCATCGGCGGTGCGGGTGCTGACGGAACCACGACGACCGGGGGTGGTCGCGGCGGTGACGCGGTGGGCTGGTTCTTCGGTGTCGGAGGGCAGGGCGGCAACGGCTCCGCCGGTGGCGACGGCGGCCGCGGCGGTGACGCGGTGGGCTTGTTCGGGCTGGGCAGTCTGGTCGGCCAGGGCGGTACCGGTGGCACCGGCGCTGCGGGTGTCGACGGTGTGACCGGTGCTGCGGGCACGACGCCCGGGTCCACCGGGCAGAACGGCGGAAGCGGTACCGCGGGCGGTCAGGGCGGCCAGGGCGGCAACGGCGGCTTCCTGTTCAGTGTCGGCGGCAACGGTGGCGCGGGTGGTCAGGGCGGCCGCGGCGGTGACGGCGGAGCGGGTGCGCCGGGCGCGGTTCCCGGTGGCATGGGCGGTACCGGCGGTGCGGGCGGTGAAGGCGGCGCCTCGGGTGCCGGCGGTAGCGGCGGGAAGGGCAGCCTGCTGGGCCGTTCCGGTTCCGCGGGCTCGGGTTCGGTGGCGGGTGTCGGCGGCAACGGTGGTGTCGGCGGTGTCGGAGGCAAGGGTCGGCCGGCGACGGCACCGTGGTGGACGGTGGCACGGGCGGTGTCGGTGGTACCGGCGGTGCGGCCGGCCTCGGCGGCCTGAATCTGGACGGAAGCCGCGCGGCGAACGGCCATGCCGGTGACGGCGGCGTCGGTGGTACCGGCGGCGCCGGGTACAGCGGCGGTATCGGTGTCACCGCAGGCAACGGCGGTACGGGCGGTGTCGGCGGCGCGGGCGGCGTCGGGATCGGCGACGACCGCGGCGGTAACGGTGGTCAAGGCGGCATCGGCGGTGCGGGCGGCGACGGTACCGGCCAGGTTGTGCTCGCGAACGGCTCCGTTCCGCAGTCCGGCGGCACCGGCGGTGCGGGCGGCAGCGGCGGCCTGGGTACCAATGGCGGCGCGAACGGCACCGGTGGTTCCGGCGGCACCGGTGGCACCGGTTACGCGTACAGCGCGACGGCCGGCACCGGCGGCGTCGGCGGCGCCGGCAGCCAGGGCACCACAGCTGCACCCGGACTCGGCGGCGGCGGTGGCGGCGGTGGCGGCGGCGCGATCGTGCACGCGGTCACCGGCGGGCAGGCCTCCGGCACGGCGACCGGCGGCGACGGCGGTGGCGGCGGCGATGCGACCGCGGCGTTGACCGGCGGTCAGGGCGGCACCGGTGGTAGCGCGAGCGTCTATGCCGAGGGGGCCGGCAGCTCTGCCGGTGGCACCGCGGTCGGTGGACAGGGCGGCGACGCCCTCGGCGCGGGTACCGGCGGCGACGGCGGCGTCGGGGAGATCCTCGGACTGGGTGCCGGTTCGGCGGCATCGGGGACGGCGACCGGCGGTGCCGGTGGCAGCGGCACCGGCAACGGCAGCATCGGTGGCGCGGGTGGCGACGCCTGGGTGCAGGCCAGTGCCGGGAACACGGCCGACGGCAATGCCGTCGGCGGCGACGGCGGGGCGGCGTCGAACGGCGGCGTCGGCGGCGACGGTGGCTACGGCTTGGTGATGGCGGTCGGCACCGGTGCGTCGTCGTCGGGCACCGCGACCGGCGGCAACGGCGGCGCGGCCAGTGTTGCCGGCGCGACCGGCGGCAACGGCGGTACGGCACAGGTCACCGGCATGAACGGCGTCACGACGAACGGCACGGCGACCGGCGGTGACGGCGGCGCGGGCCTCGGTGGCAACGGTGGGCACGGCCAGCAGGGTTGGGTCGGCGTCTACGACTACACCGGGCCCGCAGGTTCGACGGTGACCGACGCGGTCGCCCACGGCGGCGACGGCGGCAACGGCGGCCGCAACGCCGCCGACGGCACCCGCGGCGGCGACAGCGGCGACGGCGGACAGGCCCTGGTCAAGTCTGATCAGGGCGGTACTGCCACAGGTACCTCCACCGGCGGCGCAGGTGGTGTCGGCGGCAACGCTGTCGCGGGCACCCCCGGCGGCAACGGCGGTGACGGCGGCAATGCCGACATGCACGCGCGGGGTTCCGGAAGCCAGGTTTCGGGTACCGCGACCGGCGGCGCGGGTGGCGCGGCCATCGGCAGCGGCACGGGCGGCAACGGCGGACAAGGGTACGCGCTGGCCGAGAACGGCGGGACCGCGGCGGCGACCGGGGACGGTGCGGTCGGCGGTGCCGGTGGCAGCGGTACCGCGGGTGGTGTCGGCGGCAATGGAGGACAGGGGAAGATCCATGCTGCGGCGGCTGGAAGCGCGGCGACCGGAGATGTCCTCGGCGGTGCCGGTGGCAGCGGTACCGCGGGTGGTGTCGGCGGCAATGGAGGACAAGGGATCCTCTGGGCCGGTGCGGTGGGTAGCGACGCGGCCGGACTAGGCCGTGGCGGTGCCGGCGGTGCGGGCGCCGATGGCGGCCGCGGTGGCAACGGCGCGCAGGGCGGAGTGTTCGCCCTCGCCACCGACAGCACCGCGTCCGGTACCGGGGTCGGCGGTGATGGCGGGCGCGCCGAAGGCGCGTTGAGTCGGGGCGGTGCCGGCGGCGGTGCCTCCGTGCAGGTCGGCTACGACGGCGGCGGAGCGCGAGGGTCCGCGTCCGGCACGGCAACCGGAGGTGCCGGCGGCGAGGGACTGACCATGGGTAGCACCGGCGGTGCCGGCGGCATGGGGTCGATCCTGGTCGGCGGGAACCGCGGTACCGCGAACGGCCCCGTCCCCACCACCGACGGCCAGGCCAGCGGCACGGTGCAGGGCGGCCGCGGCGGCGACGGTAGCAACGGTGGAACCGGCGGTGCCGGCTGGACCGGCCAGGTGTATGCCGGCGGCACACAGACCACAGCGACCGGTACCGCGACCGGCGGGGCCGGCGGAGTGGGCGACGGCGTCGGCCAGGTCGGTGGACGCGGCAACAGCGGAGTCGTGGCGACCAATCGCCTGTCGACATCGGGAAGTTCGGCAGAGGGACACGCCACCGGAGGTGCGGGAGGACGCAACGGCGCCACCGGTAATGCGAACGCGGGTGTCGGCGGTCAGGGTTCCGTGAACGTCGGCCCGGCTGGCGGAACCATCGTGGGCGGCACGGCAGTCGGCGGCGAAGCTGTCGGTGCGCTCAACGGAGCACTGGGCACGGTCCAAGCCACAGGCGGCATCGTGAGGAACAGTTCGGCGATCGCGGGTGTCAGTAGTGCCACCGCGGTCGGCGGCGGCGCCCGGGTGGAAGCCGCGACCGGCAGCACGGTGACGAATACGCACGTGCGCGGCGGCGCCGCCGGGACGGCCGACACTAACAATGTCGGAGGTCGAGGCGGCGACGCCTCGGCGATCGCCACGAGTGGTGGTGCGATCGCCGACAGTTCGGCGGTCGGCGGGGTCGGCGGCGCCGCCACCGGCGGCGGCACCGGCGGTACCGGAGGCTCGGCGTCGATCAGCGCGAACGGAGGGCATGTCGCGAATGCGATGGTGACCGGTGGTGCTGGCGGACAGGCCACCGGCTCGGACAGCGTGGGCGGCAATGGTGGTGCCGGTGACATGACCAGCCGCGGCTCCGGAAGCCGGGCATCGGGTGTGGCGACCGGCGGTGCCGGCGGCGCGGCCGTCGATGCGGGCAAGGGTGGCAGCGGCGGCAAGGGTTCAGTGCTTGCGGAGAACGGCGGCACCGCGAACGCGACCGAAACCGGTGCGGTCGGCGGTGCCGGCGGCAACGGGTCCGCGGGCGGTGTCGGCGGCAACGGCGCGACCGGCCAGGTCTACGCCAGCGGGCCGAGCGCACAGGCTTCCGGTGCGGCTGCGGGCGGCGGAGGCGGCAACGCCGACGGCGCAGGCAGTAAGGGCGGCGGGGGCGGCAACGCCTGGGTCCAGGCGAGCAACGGCGGCGGATTGGCCACCGGTACTGCTTCCGGCGGCAACGGTGGTGCGGCGACCAACGGCGGCGTCGGTGGTGCCGGTGCGTACGGCTTGGTGTACGCGTACGGCAACGGTGGATCGTCGTCGGGCAATGCGTCCGGCGGTGACGGCGGCGCAGCGGGTGCCACCGGTGGTAACGGTGGTACGGCACAGGTCACCGGTTACCAGGGCGTCACGACCAACGGCACGGCGACCGGCGGTGACGGCGGCGCGGGCCTCGGTGGCAACGGTGGGCACGGCCAGCAGGGCTGGGTCGGCGTCTACGACTACACCGGGTCGTTCGGTTCGACGGTGACCGACGCGGTCGCCCACGGCGGCGACGGCGGCGACGGTGGCCGTAACGCCGCCGACGGGACCCGCGGCGGCAACGGCGGCAACGGTGGCCAGGCACTGGTCATGGCCGATCTCGGTGGTACCGCCACTGGTACTGCGACCGGCCGCGACGGCAGTGCCGGCGGCAGTGCTGTCGCAGGCAGCCCCGGAGGCACGGGCGGCAACGGCGGCAGCGCCTCCATGCACGCCCAGGGGCCGGCTAGCCAGGTGTCAGGCACGGCGACCGGCGGCGCGGCCGGTGCGGCCAACGGCACCGGCTCGGGCGGCAGCGGCGGCGAGGGCCGAGTGGTGGCCACGGGCGGTGGAAACGCGCAGACGACCGGTCCCGGTGCGGTCGGCGGTGCCGGTGGCAGCGGAACCGCCGGCGGTGTCGGGGGCAACGGTGGTGGAGGAACGGTCAGCGCGAGTGGCAGCGGTGTCACGGTGATCGGCAGCAGTGTCGGTGGCGCCGGTGGCGCGGCGACCGGAGCCGGAACCACCGGCGGGAAGGGCGGCAACGCCACGACCACGGTGTCCGGCAGTTCGACCGGCGGTGCCGGCGGCAACGCCACGACGTCCGGTGCTGGAGCCCAAACAGTGACGGCGGTCGGCGGGGCCGGCGGTCACGGACTCAATGGCGCCGGTGGCGCCGGCGGTGCAGCGACTTCAGTGGCCGACGGCGCGGGCAGCTCGGCTGCGGGGACGGCTACCGGCGGTGCCGGTGGTGACGGTCGCAACGGCGGCATCGGCGGTGCCGGCGGCACCGCTGACTTCGAGGCACTCGGCGTCGACAGCGAGGTCAGCGGTGTGGTGACCGGTGGCACGGGCGGTACCGCCACGGGTGCAGGAAGCGTCGGCGGCAACGGCGAGGGCGCCTGGATTTCCGCTACCGGTGCCGGCACTACGGCAGCAGGTACCGGCCTGGGTGGCAATGGCGGTAACGCCACCAATGGTGGACGCGGCGGCAACGGCGGTGCCGGAGTCTTGCTCGCGGATGCAGAGCGCAGTACGGCGCAGGGCACGGGAATCGGTGGATCCGGCGGTAACGCGGACGGAATCGGCAGCGTCGGCGGTGACGGTGCGACCAGCTGGGTCCAGGTCGGCTACAACGGCGGAGGGACCAACGGAACAGGAAACGGCACCGCAATCGGCGGCAACGGCGGCGATGCGACGTCGGGCGGCACGGGCGGCCTAGGCGGGATGGCCACCATCCTGGTCGGCGGCGACGGCGCCACGGCGACCGGAACCGCGCAAGGCGGGAATGGTGGCGCAGGCAGTAACGGCGGTACCGGTGGCAACGGCCAGCTCGGACAGATCTACGCGGCCGGGGCCAATGCGACGGCCGGTGGGTACGCGATCGGCGGCAGCGGCGGCACCGGCGACGGGCGAACCAGTGCGGGCGCTTCGGTCGTCGGCGGAAACGGCGGCGTGGGTTCGGTGCACGCATTGGGCGAGGGCAGTACCGCGCACGGTGAGGCGACAGGAGGCAACGGTGGTGCGGGCCTGGGCGGCGGCACCGGCGGACGCGGCGGATCGGCGACGGCGATGGCCAGTGGCGCGCATAGTCAGGTCGACGGCCGGGCCTCGGGCGGCACGGGTGGTACCGGAAGTGACGGCGGCGCCGGCGGCAGCGGCGGCGGAGCCGAGATCATCGCCAGCGGCGCGGACAGCAGTGCCAGCGGCTCCGCGACCGGAGGGCCGGGCGGTGCGGCGGTCGGCGCGGGAAGCGTCGGCGGTGGTGGCGGCGGCGGCCGGATTCTCGCCGCCGGCGATGGATCGAGCGCCGCGGGCACGGGACGCGGCGGCGACGGCGGATTCGCTCAGAACGGCGGCCAGGGCGGAAGCGGTGCCAACGGCACCCTCTACGCGAGGACCCAAGACAGTGAAGTCACCGGCGAGGGCAATGGCGGAAGCGGTGGAAACGCCGACGGCGCCGGTAGCCGCGGCGGCAACGGCGCCAACGGAACCATCCAGGTCGGCTACGCGGAGAAGGTGGGTCAGCCGCTCGGCGGTATCGGGGGAGCGGCGCACGGGACGGCGATCGGCGGCAATGGTGGCTCTGCCGCCGCAGGCAGTGTCGGCGGCGTGGGTGGACAAGGAAACCTCATCGTCGGTGCGTATCTCCCCGACCCGGTGACGCCGGAGAACCCGACCCCGGGCGGCACCCAGACGACGGGTGGAATCGCCACCGGCACGGGTGTGGGCGGTAACGGCGGAGAAGGAGTGAACGGCGGTACCGGCGGAGCCGGCGGCATGGGCCAGATCTATGCGGGCGGCTCGAACACCGTGGCCGACGGTCGAGGAGCCGGTGGAAACGGGGGCATCGGCGACGGCGCCACGGGCGGCGCGGGCGGCATCGGCGCGGTCTGGACCGATCCCACGCTGACCTCCGGCTCGATCACCAGTGGTGGTGCGATTGGTGGCGCCGGAGGCGCGGGTGTCTCCGGCGTCAACGGCAAGAACGGCGGCGAAGGTCGCGTCCGGATCCGGAAGGATCAGACCGTCGTCGCGGGTGGTCAGGTCCACAACAGTGTCGCGACCGGGAGTAATGCCGCCGGGAACATCGCGGGCTCGCACGCGTACGTCGATTCCTACGGCGGCACGATCAGCAACAGTTATGCCGCGGCCGGAGTGAGCAGTACGAGTGCGGTCGGGGGCGGCGCTACGATCCGCGCCAACAATGGCAGCACCGTGGCCTATGGCCAAGCCACCGGTGGCAACGCCGGTCAAGGCAGTGACGACGGAAAGGGCGGGCGCGGCGGAAATGCCGCCATCACCGTCACGGGAGCGGGAGCGCAAGCGACCACCGTCAAGGCGAAGGGCGGCGCGGGCGGCAACGGCGACGACTCGGGTGTCGGCGGCGCAGGCGGCGCCGCGTCGATCACCGTGACATCGGCCCAGACCTCCGGCAACACCGCGACCGCGGGTGCCGGCGGAGACCGCAGCGGTCCCGGCACGGGCGCCGCAGGCGCGAATTCGTCGGTGAACGTGACCTGACCGGGTCCGCCCAACGACGCACGGGCGCGGCTGTCTTCGGGCAGCCGCGCCTTTGCTGCATTCGGGGGAAGCACGGGGCGTGCGCCGCCAGAATTCTCCGGTGTCAGCGAACTTTCGAGAACTCTTACGCGCGGGGGATCTGCAGCGAGGTCACCCGCGCGGCGGGGTCCACGTCGAGGCCGAGGCGGTCCCACGGCACACCGATCGACAGGACCGCATACGCCGAGGTGGGGAAGCGGTCGATGTCGGCGTCGCCGTCCAGGGTCAGCGCAGTGCCCGGCAGTCCGGGGAAGTGGCCCACCACCAGCAGGACGGCTGCGTCTGCCGGCGCGTACGTGCGGATCGCTTCGAGGATGTCCTCGGGTGAGTTCTCGTAGATGTCCGCGGTGAACTGCGTCGGAGCGTCGATCCCGGTCCGCTCCAGGGTCTGCCGGGTGCGCTCGGCGGTGGAACAGATCACCGCATCGACCTGCAGGCCGTCGCGCTCCATCCATTCGCCGGCCAAGGCCGCTTCGCGACGGCCGCGGTCGGCGAGGGGCCGGTCGTGGTCGGGCACGCCGGCCGGATAGCCGGACTTGCCGTGCCGCAGCAGAATCAGGGTGCGTGCACCAGCGGTCATGCCGACTCGGCCGCGCGGACGGCCGCGGTACGCTCCGCGCGCATCTCGTTGAGGACCCGCGCGGTGTCCCGCCAGGCGGCGGCTTCCTGCATGTAGTACTCGCGGGTCTCCGGAGTCGTATCGGTCAGCGCTTCCTCAGCGAGCTCGCGCAACTCCAGGTACTCGTCGTAGCACTGCGTCAGCAGCGCGTTGAGGCCCTCGCCGGCGCAGGCACGAGTGATCGCGTTCATCGACAGAGTGGTGAGGCTTTCCAGCTGCGTCCGGTAGTCCATGATTCCCACGGTAGAGCCTGCCGCCGACAAATCGGGGGAGGCACGTCAGTGCGACGGACCGGGCGCGGTCTCCACGCCGGCGCTCTGGGCGTGCAGGGCGCGGACCTCGTCGACCAGTTCCGGCGCGGGGCCGGCCACCTCCACACCGGGCGCCACCGCGTTGATGGGCAACGGGGCGACCGGTGGCTCCGGAAGGTCCCACTCGCGACGCCACTGGAGCAGTTGAATGCTGCCGACCGCGTACACGATGCGGCCCAGTCCGACCCATGCGTGCGCGGCCGAGCACATCGGGCAGTGTTCCCCGGACGTGTAGACCACCGCGGCGCCGCGCTGTTCGGGCGTCAGATTCTCGGCGGCCCAGCGGGCGATCGCGAACTCGGGATGGCGGGTGTGGTCGCCGCCGGAGACGTGATTGCGGTCCTCGAAGAGGATGTCGTCGCCCAGACGCAAGAGTGAGCCGAAGGGCTCGTCGCCGACCTCGACGGCGTGCCGGGCCAGAGTCACGCACCTGCGCAGGAACGGAAGGTCGTCGGGCACGGGGTTGCGGAGGATCACACCTGCAACGTAGCGCCTGGGACGTGCGTCGGGGAGCGGAGCGCGGATCCGACCGATAATCTGAAACCACGATGCACACTTGGGTTCCGGCGCTCTTCGCCGTCTTGTCGGCCGCGTTGATCGCGACCGGAACGGTGCTGCGTCAGCGCGCCTCCTCACGGAACGGTGCGATCACCGCGGGCTGGTGGATCGGTGCGATCATCGCCATCGTCGGCTTCGCGTTCCAAGCGTGGGCGCTGGGGCTGGGCTCGATTCTGCTGGTGCAGCCGCTGGTGGTGCTGGCGGTGCTCTTCGCGTTGCCGCTGGAAGCGCGGATCGACAAACGCCGTCCCTCGCGGGCGGACTGGATCTGGGGCGCGGTGCTGGTCGGTTCCGTCGTCGCGTTCCTGGTGATCGCGCGCCCGGTGTCCAGCGAACGGCGGGCGGCGCCGGTCCTGTTCGCGGCCACCGTGACCGTCGTGGTCATCGCGCTGCTGGTGCTGGTGGTGCTGGCCGAGCGGTGCCGCAACGCGCACTACCGCTCGCTGCTCTACGGCATCGCGGCCGGCGCACTGTTCGGTGTGGCGGCGCTGCTCATCAAATCGGTGGCCATGCACTTCATGGAGGATCCGGTGACCTTCATGGCCCACCCGGACATCTACCTGTTGGCGATCGTGCTGGCCTTGGCCGTGGTCGCGCAGCAGCGCTCGTTCGGTTGCGGCGACATCCAGACGTCGTTCCCCGCGATGAACGTGGTGGAGCCCGCGGTGTCGATGGGCCTCGCGGTGGTCCTGCTCGGCGAGAACCTGCGCGTGGGCGTGGGTACGTCGATCCTGTTGTTGCTGATCCTGCTGGTGGCCGCCGTCGCCGTCGTCAAACTGGCGCAGCACTCGGCCATTCGGGGAGAAGCACAACCGCGCGACGATGCAGATCGTCGCGCGGTAGAGGAGGTCGTCGACCTGGGTCAGTCGTCGGCGATGACCGACTTGAGGCCCTGAGCCCACTCGGCGGCCGCGACGGTCGGCTTGATCGTCGACGACGCGTCGTGCCGGAAGTGCTCGCCGACCTGCGCGGCGCCGCGCTTGGTCAGCATCTCGGCCATGATCTCGCCGCCGCGATTGAAGGTGTCGTCGTAGACGCTGTCGCCCATGCCGAACACGGCGAAGTGCATGCCGCTCAGGTCGGGGTCCACCTCGTCGAGCTCGTCGGCGAAGGGCAGCGCGCCCGACGGCAGTTCGCCCTCGCCATAGGTGGAGCAGATCACCACGAGGAAGTCGTCGGCGTTCAGATCTTCCGCGGCGAACTCGGCCATGTCGTAGATCGACGGGTCGAAGTCGGCGGCCAACACGTCGGCGATGGCGTCGGCGACCAGTTCCGCGGTACCGGTCTCGGTGCCGTAAAGAATGACAGTGGCCATGTTCGGACCTTCTCCTACATCGGGAAACAACCCGTCGACGGTAGCGTAGGCGGCCGCAGATAGTCGAATCGTGGCCAGGGACTTTCGGCCCAAAAGTGCAGGTCGGGCGGCCGGGAAGTGGGGCAAGTCGCTGGTCGGCGCGCCCCGATTCGGGGGCGCTATTGTGCACCAGTCCACCCCTGTGCTTCGCTTGCTTTTGCACCCGGTCCGACCGGAGGGGTGATTCTCTACGTAAGGAGTCGGTATGGACTGGGGCAACGTCTGGAACGTCGTCTGGTACACGATCCTGATCTTCGCGTTCATCGCGTACCTGATCGTGCTGTTCATGGTCCTGACGGACCTGTTCCGCGACCACAAGCTGTCGGCGGGCTGGAAAGTGGTCTGGATCATCTTCCTGGTGATAATCCCGTACCTCACCGCGTTCACCTACCTGCTGTTCCGCGGCCGAGGCATGGCCCAGCGTTCGGCACAGGCACAATCGGCCGCCGACGCTCAGGCCCGCGAGTACATCCGCGACGCCGCAGGGACGTCGACGCCGGCCGATCAGATCGCGACCGCTAAGACGCTGCTCGACGCCGGGACCATCAACCAGGCCGAGTTCGAGGCCATCAAGGCCAAGGCGCTGGCCTGACCTGACCTATCTGCGGCGCCCGACGACACCTCGTCGTCGGGCGCCGTGGTGTATCACCGGTCCGCTGTAATACTTAGGGGAACGACGGGCGAGAGGGGAGTTGGCACATGGCGACGCGTGTCGACAGTTGGATCTGGGGAATTCGGCTCACCAAGACCCGCTCGGCCGCGGGTGCCGCCTGCCGCGCCGGTCACGTGCAGGTCAACGGCGTCACCGCGAAGCCGGCCACGCCGGTGGCCGTGGGCGACGAAGTCCGCGTACGACTGCACGGCCGCGACCGCATCGTCGAGGTGGTCAAGCTCATCAGCAAGCGGGCCTCGGCCCCGGTCGCCGCCGAGTGCTACATCGACAACAGTCCACCGCCACCGCCGCGCGAGATCGCCGCCGCGGTGCCGCGTCGCGATCCCGGCGCCGGTCGACCGACTAAACGCGATCGTCGGCAGATGGACCGGCTGCGCGGCGGCACCCTGCTGATCCTCGCCGCGGTGGCCGCGATGGCGCTGAGCGCCTGCAGTTCGGGCGACGACGTCGTCTCGTCGAAGACCACCACGCCGAAGGCAGGCACCGGACCGGCCTTCGAACGGTGCGGCGGGCTCACCGCCGAAGAGGTGTCGGCGGCCTCCACCTTCGCCGCCCTGAAGCTCTACAACGACAACCCCTCCGTCTGCGAGTGGCGCTCCGACGCCCACCGGGACGGCCCGGTGGTCTCGTTCAACTGGTACCGCGGCTCGCCGATCGGGCGCGAACGCGGTCACGAGCAGCTCAGTCGGGAGAACCCGACGGTGGACATCGAGATCGCCGGCTACCCGGGCTTCCTCGCTCGCCACGATCCGATCTGTGAGGTGGGCGTGCAGTTCGAGAACGACTTCATCGAGATCTCGGTGGCCGACCGCCAGTCGTTCGGCGCCGAGACGGTGCCGCTGGAGACCTTGTGCGATGCGGCCAAGAGCCTGGCCGCGACGTCGATCGAGCGTGCCTCGTGAGCCGGCCGGGCAGACTGCGGCGGGCCGTCGCGGTGACGACCGCGTTCGTCGTCCTCGGCACGACGGCCGCGTGCACCACCGTGGTCGACGGCGATGCCCAGCGCGTCGGCGCCGAAGCCGCGCAGAAGGGCCAAGTCGACACCAGCGATTTCGAGGGTCTGCTGACCGAATGCCAGATCCTGCCGGCCGCCGACATCGCCGAGGCCGTCGGGGGTGGATCGGCCGAGCGGGGCTTCAACGGGGCGATCTGCCGCTGGGTGGTGGTCGGCGGCGGCGTCACCGACGTGACCCTCGCCTGGTACGAGTGGGGCGACTTCAACCTGGAGAAGCAGACCGCGCAGCGTCTGGGCTTCACCACCGAGAACATTCAGGTCAACAGCCTCGCGGGCTTCACGCAGCGCGATCCCACCCGACCGCAGGTGTGCGGGGTGACGGCCAAGTCGCCGGGCCGTGGCACGCTCACCTGGTGGGTGGAGCCGCACGCGGCCGGCCCGGACGCGTGCGCGTCGGCGATCGCGCTGATGGAACTGGTGCTGAACCGCGCGAACTGATCCGGGTCAGGCGAACCGGCGTCAGGTGGCAGGAATCAGCGACACCGAGACGGTGGCCGCCGGGACCAGGCCGTCGTCGGACGGAATCAGCATCCAGACGAACAGGCAGTCGTCGATCCGCTTGCGCCGGATGGTGATCTCGATCCCGGGCGTCACCGGCCGGAGGTACTCGATCACCAGGCGGTGCGGTGCGTCGAGCAGATCGGGATGGGCCACCAGTTCGTCCTCGACGGCTTCGAGGTACGCGGCGTTGTTGAGGTGTTTGAACGGATCGAAGTCGGTGGAGCGCAGCACGTGCGTGCGGTCGGGCTGCGAGCACTCGGCCTCTAGCGGGGCCGGTTCGGGGTTCATCGAATGCCAGCGGAGCCGATGGTGGTCGTTCATCTGCGCGAGCACCTCGAACGTCGAATCGGAGATGCGCGAGGGCATGCCCTGATCGTTGACGTTGATCCAGAACGCCTCGGTCTCGATCCGTCCGTCCGGACGCGGCTCCGGGTTGAACCGGTTGGTCTCGCTCGTCGCTGTGAGGCTCACCCGCATGTCCGTCCAGCGCGTCGACAAGGCGCCGCACCAGCGCTCCACCTGGAAGTCCGACGGCCAGGTGATCGGCTCGAGGACGTCGATGATGGTGCGCCGCACGATCCAGAACGGTTCGGTGTCGCCGAAGTCGGTCGCCGCGATGTTGTCGTTCGCGGCATCCTGCAGGTAGCGCGCCACCGCATCCAGGCGCACCCGCATCTGCTGATCGATGTCTCCGGTGCGCACCCGATAGTCTTCGGCAAAGAATCGGGCTTCTGCCTTGCGGGCGTCCAGCGGACGGTAGATCGGCGACGCGGACGACGTCGGTTTGGGAGCGGGCACGGCGAGCCTTTCGTCGGTGGCCGATAACCAGTTGATTACGATACGCTCGACACAAAACTAGAACATGTTCCGGTAGGTACGAGTCGAGGGAATCGAACATGGCACACGTCATCACCAGGCCCTGCTGCAACGACGCGAGTTGCGTCGAGGTCTGTCCGGTGAACTGCATCCACCCCACTCCGGACGAGCCGGAGTTCCTCACGGCGGAGATGCTGTACATCGACCCGGAGGCCTGCATCGACTGCGGCGCCTGCATCGACGAGTGCCCGGTCAGTGCGATCTTCCCGGATGATCAGCTCGAGGCCAAGGACGAGCCCTACCTGCAGATCAACGCCGACTACTTCAAGGATCACGATCCCGACGGCGGTCTGGTGAAGCCGACGCGGCCGCCGGTGATGCCCGAGGGCAAGGAACTGCACGTGGCCGTGGTGGGCGCCGGACCGGCCGCCTTCTACGCCGCAGGTGAGCTGGTCAAGCGTGGCCAGGTGAAGGTCGACATGTTCGACCGGCTGCCCACCCCGTACGGTCTGGTCCGCGCCGGCGTCTCGCCGGACCACGCGAAGACCAAGGGTGTGGAGAACACGTTCGCCGCCACCGAGAAGAAGGCGAACTTCACCTATCACCTCAACGTCGACGTCGGTACGCACATCACGCACGACGAGCTGAACGCCCGCTACGGCGCGATCCTCTACGCCGTCGGCGCGCCGCACGATCGTCGTCTCAACATCCCCGGCGAGGACCTGACCGGCTCGTTCGCGGCCACCGAGTTCGTCGCCTGGTACAACGGCCATCCCGCCTACGCGGACCGGACCTTCGACCTCAGCGGCGAGCGCGCCGTGGTGATCGGCAACGGCAACGTGGCTCTCGACGTCGCGCGCATCCTGCTCACCGACGACGCCGTGCTGGGCGCCACCGACATCGCCGACTACGCGCTGGACGCGCTCAAGGCGTCGTCGATCACCGAGGTGGTGGTGCTCGGACGCCGCGGCATCGAGCACGCCGCCTTCACCAACGCCGAGTTCCTGTCGCTGGGCGACCTCGACGGCATCGACATCGTCATCGAGGAGCCCGACCTCGCGTTGTCGGAGGGCACCGAGGCGGCCCTGGCCGACGACACGCTCGACTCCACCATCGCCACCAAGATCCGCCTGGCGCGCGAGTTCGCCGCGCGGCCGCGGACCGAGGGCAACAAGCGGATCGTCTTCCGCTTCCTCTCTTCGCCGCTGGAGGTCCTCGGCGACGACCGCGTCACGGGCCTGCACTGCATGCAGAACTCGTACGCGGCCAGCGGTGCGGCGACGCCGACCTCGGAGACCTTCGACCTGGACGCGTCCATCGTGGTCCGGTCCGTCGGCTACCGCGGCCAGCCGATCCCCGGACTGCCCTTCGACCGGGACCGCAACGTGGTGCCGAGCGACGACGCGCGCGTCACCGACGGACCGGACGGCCCGGTGCTGCCCGGCCTGTACGTGGCCGGCTGGATCCGCCGTGGACCGACCGGCGGCATCGGCCGCAACCGCTTCTGCGGTGAGGAGGCCGCCGCGTCGATCCTGGCCGACTTCGCCGCCGGTTCCCTCCCGGAACCGGAGCGGTCGGTCGACGACGTCCCGGAGCTGGTCGCCTCGCGCGGTGCCGAACGCGTCGACCTCGACGGCTGGCGCCGGATCGACGCCGCCGAACGGGCCGCGGGCAAGACCGAGGGTCGTCGTCGCGTGAAGCTCGTGACCGTGGACGAACTGGTGGCCACCGCGCGCGCGACCGAAGAGGCCGTTGGATGAGTGCACAGCCGCCGCTGCGGATCGCCCTTCTGTCGTATCGCAGTAAGCCGCACTGCGGCGGGCAGGGCGTGTACGTGCGGCACCTGTCGCGCGAGCTGGCGCTGCTCGGCCACCAGGTGGAGGTGTTCTCGGGACAGCCCTATCCGGTGCTCGACCAGGCCGCGCTCGACGCTGGCGTCACCCTCACCGAGGTGCCGAGCCTGGACCTCTACGGGGAGCCCGAGCCGTTCCGGACGCCGAAGCTCGGCGAGTACCGCGACCTGCTCGACGTCCTCGAAGTGGCCATGATGTGGACCGCCGCGTTCGGCGAGCCGCTGACCTTCAGTATGCGGGCCGCCCGCCTGCTGAAGAGTCGTCGCGCCGACTTCGACGTGGTGCACGACAACCAGTGCCTGGGCTACGGCCTGCTCGACATCAAGCGCCGCGGGTTCCCGCTGGTGGCGACCATTCACCACCCGATCACCCGGGACCGGTCGCTCGCCGTGCGCGCGGCCAAGGGCCTGTCCAAGATCACCGCCTGGCGGTGGCATTCGTTCCTGGCGATGCAGGGCCGTGTGGCCCGGCGCATCCCGTCGTTGCTGACGGTGTCCAAGACCAGCGAAGACGACATCCGGGACGCCTTCGGTGTGCGCGACGGCGCCCTCGCGACCATCCCGCTCGGGGTGGACGTCGACCTGTTCGCCCCGCGCGGCGAGCGGGTGCCCGGCCGGATCGTGTGCGTGGCCAGTGCTGATGCGCCGCTCAAGGGCGTCGCCTACCTGCTGGAGGCCTTCGCCAAGGTGGCCGCCGATCATCCGGTGAGCCTGACCCTGGTGTCCAAGCTGGATCCGGAGGGGCCGTCGGCGCGTCTGATCGAGCAGCTGTCCATCGGCGACAAGGTCTCGGTGGTCTCCGGAATCGACGACGACGAGCTGGCCGCGCTGCTGGCCAGCGCCGAGATCGCCTGCGTCCCGTCGTTGTACGAGGGCTTCTCGCTGCCGGCCGTGGAGGCGATGAGCTGCGGTACGCCGTTGGTCGCCACCCGCGCCGGTGCGATCCCGGAGGTGGTCGGCGACGCCGCGGTGCTCGTCGATCCGCGGGACGCCGAGGGCCTGGCCGCGGCACTGCGCGAACTGCTCGACGACCCCGACCGCGCCGCCGAGTTCGGCACCGCGGGCCGGACCCGCGTCACCGAGAACTACAGCTGGGCGGCCGTCGCCGCCGCCACGGCCGAGCGCTACCGCGCGGCCATCGCGGCGACCCGCGGGGCCCGCCTGCCGCTCGAGAACCCTGATGTCTCGAATACCCCCAAGGAGAACGCCGCATGCTGACCGTCGACTTCGATCGCCTCGGCGTGGGTCCGGGCGTCCGCGCCATCGACATCGGTGCCGGCCAGGGCCGCCACTCGTACGAGATGCTGCGCCGCGGCGCCGACGTCACAGCCTTCGACCAGAACACCCAGGACATGGCCGACGTCGCCGAGATGTTCGGTGCGCTCGCGGTGGCCGGTGAGGCACCCGAGTACGCCGTCGGCCGCACCGAGGTCGGCGACGCGCTGCGCCTGCCGTACGAGGACGACAGCTTCGACGTGGTGCTGATGTCGGAGATCCTGGAGCACATCCCCGACGACGAGGCCGCGATCGCCGAGATGGTGCGGATCCTGCGTCCGGGCGGCATGGCCGCGGTGACGGTGCCGCGCTACTGGCCGGAGAAGATCTGCTGGGCGCTGTCGGACGAGTACCACGAGGTGGAGGGCGGCCACGTCCGCATCTACCGGGCCTCCGATCTGGCGACCAAGCTCGAAGCGGCCGGACTGGAAGTGACCGGCTCCGATCACGCCCACGCGCTGCACGCGCCGTACTGGTGGCTCAAGTGCGCCGTCGGTGTGGAGAACAACGAGAATCCGCTGGTCCGCGGCTATCACAAGATGCTGGTCTGGGACATGATGAGCAAGCCGTGGGTCACCCGGGTGGGGGAGCAGGTCCTCAACCCGCTGGTCGGCAAGTCGGTGGCGCTGTACCTGAGGAAGCCTGCCTGAATGACCATCTCGGCGGCGGTACCTGATTCGGCGAGCGGAGAGCGCGGCGGCGGCCGCCCGCATGTGCCCGGGGTTCTCGCCGCCGTGTCGATCCACGCGACCGGCGAGGCCGTGGCGCGCATGCAGGAGTCGTCCGGTGCCATGCCCTGGTTCCCGGGCGGGCAGACCGATCCGTGGGATCACGTCGAGTCGGCCATGGCGCTCAGCGCCACCGGCTTCCTCGCCGAGGCCGAAGCCGCCTACGAGTGGTCGCGGCGCACGCAGCGCGAGGACGGCTCGTGGCCGATCCGCACCGACGTCGGCGTCGTCACGGTGCCGGGCATCGACTCCAACTTCTGCGCCTACATCGCCGTCGGCGTGTGGCATCACTTCCTGATCACCGGCGACGGCGCGTTTCTGCAGCGGATGTGGCCCACCGTGTGGTCGGCGATCAACCTGGTGTGCCGGTTCCAGCGGAACGACGGCGCCTTCCGCTGGGGTGCCGACCACGTGACCTACGCGATGTTCGACGAAGCGCTGGTCACCGGCAACGCGAGCATCTATCAGGCGCTCGACTGCGCCGTCCGCATCGCCGACGAGATCGGTGCACCCGAACCGGACTGGGAGGCCGCGCTGGCGGCGCTCGGACTCGCGTTCCGCGAGCAGCCGGAGGTCTTCGAGCCGCCGAGCGATCACTCCATGGACTGGTACTACCCGATGCTCGGCGGCGCGATCCGCGGACGCGAGGGGCAGGAGCGCATCGCGCAGCGGTGGGACGAGTTCGTCGTCGACGGCCTCGGCATCCGCTGCGTCGACCACCGTCCCTGGGTCACCGGGGCCGAGACCAGCGAACTCGCGCTGGCGCTGGAGGCGCTCGGCGACACCGAGGCCGCCATCGCGCTGATCGCGTCGATCGGGCACCTGCGGGATCCGGACGGTTCGTACTGGACCGGTCTGGTCTACGACGACGGCAAGCGGTGGCCGGTGGAGAAGAGCTGCTGGACGTCGGCCGCGGTGGTGCTCGCCGCGGATGCGATCAGTCGGGCGACCCCCGGCAACGGCATCTTCCGCGACGTCCGCCGCTTCTGAAACGACCTGCTTGCAGAAATTCCGGACAGGTGTCCAGATGTCTGTCTAAAATCGTGAGTCAGTCACGTTCATCGCATCCCAGGAGGTTCCGTGGAGTTCGGAATCGTGCAGTTCACCAGCGACCGCGGTCTGCTTCCGCAGATCCTCGCGCCGCTCATCGAGCAGGCCGGCTTCGCGTCGTACTACGTGCCCGAACACGGCCACATCCCCACCAAGCGGGAAGCCGCGCACCCGGGGACCGGTGACTCGTCGCTGCCCGACGACCGCTACCTGCGCACCCTCGATCCGTGGACCACGCTCGCGGCGGCCGCCGCGGTGACCGAACGCATCCGCCTGGCCACCGCCGTGGCGCTGCCGGTGCAGTCCGATCCGATCACCCTGGCCAAGACCATCGCCACGCTCGACCACCTCTCTGGCGGGCGCGTCACGCTCGGCGTCGGCTTCGGCTGGAACCTCGACGAGATGGCCGATCACGGCGTGCCGCCCGGGCGTCGTCGCACCATGCTGCGCGAGTATCTGGAGGCCATGCGGGCCCTGTGGACGCAGGAGGAAGCGGAGTACCACGGCGAGTTCGTGGAGTTTGGCCCCAGCTGGGCCTGGCCCAAGCCGAAGTCCACCGTGCCGGTCCTCGTCGGGGCCGCGGGCAACGAGAAGAACTTCAAGTGGATCGCCCGCAGCGCGGACGGCTGGATCACCACCCCGCGCGAAGAGGACATCGAGGGCTCGGTGCAGCTGTGCCAGCAGATCTGGCGCGACGCCGGGCGCGAGGGCGAGCCGCGGATCGTCGTGCTCGATTTCAAGCCGATTCCCGAACGCCTCGACAAGTGGCGGGAGCTCGGCGTCACCGAAGTCCTGTACGGACTGCCCGACGACAGCGTGGAACGCGCCTCGGGATACCTCGCCAAACTGGCTGGAAAGTTGGAGCTCGACGCATGACGGCAACACCTTCGGTCGCCATCATCGGTGCCGGGATCAGCGGTCTCACCACCGGCAAACAGCTCGCCGACTACGGCGTGGCGTACACCTGCTTCGAGAGCTCGGATCGGATCGGCGGCAACTGGGCCTTCGGCAATCCGAACGGCCACTCGTCGGCGTATCGCTCGCTGCACATCGACACCTCGCGGCACCAGCTCAGCTTCCGCGACTTCCCGATGCCCGAGCACTACCCGGACTTCCCGCACCACTCGCAGATCAAGCAGTACCTGGAGGACTACGTCGACGCCTTCGGTCTGCGCGAGGCCATCGAGTTCGAGAACGGCGTGACCCATGCTCGACGCCTCGACGGCGGCGGCTGGGAGCTGACCACCCAGCGCGGCGAGCAGCGTCGGTTCGATCTGCTCGTGGTGGCCAACGGGCACCACTGGGATCCGCGCTGGCCGAATTTCCCCGGGGAGTTCAGCGGCACCGAGATCCACTCGCACCAGTACATCGATCCGCGCGACCCGCTCGACTTCGCGGGCAAGCGCATCCTCATCGTGGGCCTGGGCAACAGCGCGGCCGACATCGCCGTCGAACTGTCGTCGAAGGCGCTCGAGACCCAGGTGACGTTGTCCACCCGGTCCAGCGCGTGGATCGTGCCGAAGTATTTCGCCGGTCAGCCGGCCGATAAGTACTACAAGACCAGCCCGCACATCCCGTTCGCCTGGCAGCGCAAGTTCGCGCAGGTGATGCAGCCGTTCACCGCGGGTCGACCCGAGCAGTACGGTCTGCCCACGCCGAACCACAAGTTCTTCGAGGCGCACCCGACGCAGTCGGTGGAACTGCCGCTGCGCCTGGGTTCGGGCGACGTGGTGGCCAAGGGCGACATCGACCGGCTCGACGGGGACACCGTCCACTTCGTCGACGGCACCAGCGACGAGTTCGACATCATCATCTACGCCACCGGCTACAACATCACCTTCCCGTTCTTCGACGAGGACGTGATCAGCGCGCCGGACAACCAGATCGACCTGTACAAGCGGATCTTCTACCCGGGCATGGACGACGTGGTGTTCGCCGGCTTCGCGCAGGCCACGCCCACGCTGTTCCCCTTCGTGGAGGCGCAGACGCGGATCATCGGCGCCTACGCGGTCGGCAAGTACGTGCCGCCGCCGGTGCCGACCATGCACGAGGTGATCGCGTCCGACACCGAGTTCTACACCGGCCACATGCTGCACCGTCCGCGGCACACGCAGCAGCTGGACCACTTCTTGTACGAGCACGACCTGCGCACCAAGGAACTGCCGGCCGGGTACGCCCGCGCCCAGCAGACCGGTGCGCCCGAATGGGCGGGAGTCGACGCATGAGCCGTCGATCAGTGGATTTCGTCTCCGGCGGCACGCGGTGCGCGGCCTGGTCCTTCTCCGCGGCCGCTGATTCGCCGTTCGCCGGCGACGACGGCGCCGTCCCCGTGGTGGTGATGGCGCACGGCTTCGGCGGCACCAAGGACTCCGGCCTGGAGCCGTTCGCGGAGCGCCTCGCGGCGGCCGGTCTGGCCGTGTTCGCCTTCGACTACCGCCACTACGGCGACTCCGACGGCGAGCCCCGCCAACACATCTCGCTCACCGGGCAGGCCGACGACTACCGCGCCGCGATGGCCGCGGCGGCGGCGCAGCCGGGTGTGGACCGCTCGCGCGTGATCCTCTGGGGCGTCTCGCTGGCCGGCGGACTGGTTCTCGAAGTGGCCTCCGGGCGCGACGATCTGGCCGCGGTGATCGCGATGGTGCCGCTGGTCAGCGGGTTGGCCGCCGGCATCCACCACTACCCGCAGCTGGGCGTGGCCGGGGTCGCCAAGTCGACGTCGCGCGCGGTGGGCAGTGCACTCAAGTCCCGCTTGGGTCGCGCACCCTCCATGATGACCGTGGTGGGTCCGCCCGGCTCCGGTGCCGCGCTGTCCGGTCCCGGCTACCTGGAGAACTACCTCGCGGTGGCCGGTCCCACCTGGCGCAACGAGGTGGACGCCGCCATCGGCCTGGAGCTGGGCAGCTTCCGCGCCGACAAGTCGGCCCACCAGATCACTGCTCCGACGCTGGTGCAGATCGCCGACTTCGACCAGGCCGCACCGCCTTACGCCGCAGCTAAGGCCGCCTTCGCCGCGCGCGCGCAGGTGCGCCACTACCCGTGCGACCACTTCGACATCTTCGAGGGCTTCGACTGGTTCGAGCAGGCGGTGACCCACCAGATCGACTTCCTCACCCACCACCTCGCCTGACAGCACTGCCGTTTGCTGCAGTCACCAGGCGACTGCAGCAAACGGCAGTGTGGGCAGTGCGTTCAGTCGCGGGTGCGCTGCACCGGTCTTCGCGGAGGAGTCCCGCTGTCGAGATTCTCGCTGTCAGCGCCGCGGTGCGCCGGGCATCGTCGGCTGCGGGCGTGGTCGCTCGCCGGAGCCGGGATTCGGCTGACCCGCACGCGGGGAAGAGCCGTTGCCCTGCGGGGAGGTCGGCGGCTGCGGAATCGGTGCCACCATCGCCTCTGCGGGCGCATGCGCGACGCCCTGTGCGCGGGAAACAATTGCGTGGTTGGCCAGCAGTGAGTACATTTCTTCGGCTGCGGCCCGCTCAGACAGGCTCGTGCCCGAAGCCAGTACGGCGCCGCCCTCCGTACGAATCACGACATAGGTCTTCGCCGAGATGATCCACATCACCACGAGGGCGATGATGAGGACGATGAGTACCAATCCGATCACGGTCAGAAACCTCCGCTCATGGTGGAAGTATTCACAAAAAAGGTGATCACGAAGACCACGAGGACGAGTAGGGGAATCACGAACAGAGCGAACCGAGTCATGAGGCCGGTGTCGCGCATGTTGCCGCAGGCCACATCGCTGATGGCAGACAACGGTGCGGACTGCACCGAGTGAGCCGCCCCCTTCATTCGGTCCGGACGTTCTGTGAGTCGTCGGTTTCCATTTGATGGGTGCACTGCCGAGCGTACTCGGCTGGGGTTAGGTAGCCGAGCGAGGAGTGCCGGCGGTGGTGGTTGTACTCGTCCTTCCAGTCGCCGATGATGACCTGTGCGTGCAGCAGCGAGTAGAAGCTGTTGATGTTGAGGCACTCGTCGCGGATCCGGCTGTTGAACGACTCGACGTACCCGTTGCGCCACGGCGAGCCCGGAGGGATGTAGGACAGGCCGGTGCGGGTGCCGGCCCAGTCGGCCATCGCCTCGCTGATGAACTCCGGCCCGTTGTCCGACCTGAGCACCGCCGGGGCGCCCCGGGCGGCGACGAGGTCCTCGAGGTGGGCGGTGAGTCGGTCGGCGGTAATCGAGCGCTCCACGAGGCCGCCGATGCACTCCCGGGTGTGTTCGTCGACGATCGAGCAGATCTTGATCAATCGTCCGTGCTCGTCGGCGTCGAACTGGAAGTCCACGGCCCACACCACGTTCGGCGCGTCCGCCGTCGGCGCGTCGACGGTCGAGGACCCGACGCGCTTGCGTCGACGCCGCTGCGGGACCCGGAGCCCTTCGTCACGCCACAGGCGTTGGATCTTCTTGTGGTTCACCACCCACCCCTCGGCGCGGGCGTCGTGATACGCCCGCCGATACCCGTAGCGGGGATGGTCCTTCGCCCAGGCGCGCAGCCACTCCCTGAGCGCCCGATCCGGGTCCGTGACCGTGTCGCCCTTGAGCGGTCGCCGGTACGCGGAGCGGCTCAGCCCGACCAGACGGCACGCCATCCGTTCGCTCACCCCGCAACTTGCGCTTGAGGTGATCGACGGCGGCGCGGCGCCTGTCCGGGCTTAGAAGTTTCCCTCAGCCAGCTCCTTGAGCGCGGCCTTCTCCAGCTCCGCTTCCGCGAGCAGACGCTTCAGGGTCGCGTTCTGCTTCTCCAACTCCTTCAGGCGCTTTGCGTCGTCGGCCTTGAGGCCGCCGTACTGGTTCCGCCACCGGTAGTACGTCTGCTCGGACACCCCCAGCTCCCGGCACACCGCCGCGACGTCCTGACCATCGGTGAGCATCCTGTCGGCCTGCCCGAGCTTACGGACGACCTGCTCCGGGGTGTGACGCTTCCTGCTGTTCGTCATGATCTGACCAGTCTCCCTGCCCGCGACCGCGGGCAACAGGACGACTCTCATAACGACTGGACCTACGAAACGGGGTCAGCCCACGAGTATCCGTGCGGGATGAATCCGAAGAGGGTGTTCGGCGAACTCACGACCAGCCGACGGTTGGTCAGGACCATCGAGGTCTTCAAGTAGACCAAGATCAGCCGCGGGGTGAACTCGGCGTGCCGGATCACCTGCTCGCCTGGCAGTAGCGTTATGGGTGGCGGGGTAGTCATCGAGTCTCCATGTGCGGGAAAGGGTATGTGCCCCACTCATTCTGCGCGACGACGACCGCGTGGTCAGCCCTCCAAATGGACGACTAATTCCGCGTTCGGGGTCAGTCGCGGGTGCGCTGCAAGACCCGCAGGGAGCCGGCGACGCCGACCTCGGTGAACCGGCCCGACTCCAGGGCCTGCTTGTAGATCTCGTACGGGGGCCGCCCGCCGTCGGCGGGGTCGGGGAAGACGTCGTGGATCAGCAGCGCGCCGCCGGGGCGCACCCACTGCGCCCAGCCGTCGTAGTCGTTCTGCGCGGCCTCCATGCTGTGGCCGCCGTCGATGAAGACGAAGTCCACCGGGCGGCCCCACATCTTCGCGGCCGCGGTCGACGGCGCGAGCACGCCGATCACGGTGCCCTCCAGCCCGGCGTCGTACATGGTCCGGCGGAACCGCGCGGACGTGTCCAGGGTGCCGGTGTGCGGGTCGACGAGCGTGGTGTCGTGGTACTCCCAGCCCGGCTGATGCTCCTCCGAGCCGCGGTGGTGGTCGACGGTGGCCAGCAGGCCGCCGGCCTTTTCGGCGACGTCGCCGAGGAACACCGTCGACTTGCCGCAGTAGGTCCCGACCTCCACCGCCAGGCCTACCGAATCCGGTTGCGCCATAAACACTTTCGCGTGATCGTACAGGGCGAGAGCTTCGTCGAGCGGGAGGAAGCCGGGGGCCTCTTCGGCGACGGACAGGCGCTGGGCCGACGGCCGGGACGTGGCCTCGGTCGAAGTGGAAGTCATGTCCGGAATCCTAGTGCCCCGGGTCACTGGCGCCCGCACACCGGTCGCGGCCTCACACCTCGAGCGGATCGCGAATGATCGGGCACGTCATGCAGTGGCCGCCGCCGCGGCCGCGCCCCAGCTCTGCGCCGACGATGGTGATCACCTCGATGCCTTCCTTCCGCAGGAGCGCATTGGTGTAGATGTTGCGGTCGTAGGCGAAGACCACACCCGGTTCGACGGCGACCAGATTGTTGCCGCTGTCCCACTGCTGCCGCTCCGAGGCGTACTCGCTGCCGCCGGCCTCCACCACGCGCAGCACGTCGAGGCCGAGGGCCTTGCGGACCACCTCGATGAAGTGCTCGGACTCCTCGATCACCTCCAGCCCCGGGTGCCGGTCCGACGGGACGAGGGTGACCGGCTTGATGGAGTCGACGATCTTCGGATAGACGGTCACCAGGTCCCGGTCGGCGAACGTGAAGACGGTGTCCAGGTGCATGGCCGACCGCAGGCGCGGCATGCCGGCGACGATGACCTTGCTCGCCTGCCCCGATTCGAACAGCCGCAACGCCACCTGCGTAATGGCCTGCCGCGACGTGCGCTCGCTCATCCCGATGAGGACGAGCCCGTCACCCGGAACCAGGACGTCGCCGCCCTCGATCGTCGACTGCCCCCAAGAGAGCTCCGGGTCGCCCCACAGCACGGTGGAGCCGACGAAGTCGGGATGGAACTCGTAGACGGCCTTCATCAGCAGCGTCTCGTCGTGCCGCGCCGGCCAGTACAGCGGGTTGAGCGTCACACCGCCGTAGATCCAGCAGGTGGTGTCCCGCGTGTAGAGGGTGTTGGGCAGCGGCGGCATCAGGTACTCGTTGACGCCGCTCGACTCGCGCGCCAGCGCGATGTATCCGGGCCGGAGTTCGGCGGGCAGATCCCGGGTCGACATGCCGCCGATCAACAGTTCCGCCAGCTCGCGGGACGGCAGCCCGTCCAGGTACGACCGGGTCTCCTGCACCAGGCCGACGCCCACGTCGTTGACCACGATCTTGCGATCCAGCAACCACGAGCGGGCGGCGGGATCGTCGACCGTCTCGGCGAGAACGTTGTGCAGTTCGACGACGTCGACCCCGCGGTCGCGCATCTTGGTCATGAAGTCGAAGTGATCGCGCTTGGCGTTCTGGACCCACAGGACGTCGTCGAACAGCAGATCGTCAGCGTTGGTGGGGGTGAGGCGGTCGTGCGCCAGACCCGGCGCGCAGACCAGCACCTTCCGAAGCCGCCCGACTTCGGAGTGAACGCCATAGGCGGCGGACGGGAGTTCAGACATGCGTGTTTCCCTTCGGTCAGAGGTCGTCGATATCGATGGCGGGTGCACCGCCGGCTAGGAGTCCGGTCGGTACGGATCGGTCACGTAGTTCGAGTGTCGTTCCTGTTCCGGATGGTCGTAGACGTCCTCGGTGCCGGTGGCCAGCATGACGATGCCGGCGATGGCGCCGGCGATGAACACGCCGAAGAGTGCCGCCTCATACCGTGTGAAGATCCGCAGCTTCTGCTCGCGGCGCGCCACGATGAACAAGACGGTGGCGACGGCGTAGAGGACGCAGGCCAGCAGCAGCTTGTCCAGGCCCGCCGCGTACACCAGAAAGGCGGTGTAGACCACCGCGAAGACGGCGATCGCCAGGTCCCGCGGCCGCGCGCGATCGCCGACGGCATAGGTGTCGCCGCTGATGACGAGTTTCAGCATGTACGCCGCCGCCAGGAAGTACGGCAGCAGGGCGAGCGCGGCGGTGAGGTCGAGCATGAAGTCCAGCGCGTCGTCGACGAACAGCAGCAGGATCAACAGTGCCTGGACGAGCGCGGACGCCAGGATCAGGGCGGCGATCGGGGCACCCGCCTTGTTGGTGCGACGGAGGAACCTCGGCATGTCCTTGGCGCGTGCGGGCACGTACAGGATCTCTGCGGCCATGAGCGTCCACGCGAGGTAGGCGCCGAGCACGGAGACGATGACGCCGATCCGGATGAACACCGATCCCCAGTCGCCCACCAGGTGCGCCAACACCGACGCGACCGATGGCTGTTCGGCGGCTGCGAGCTCACCCTGCGGCATGGCGCCGTAGGACACCAGAGTCACGAGCGCGAAGACGCCGAGCACGCCGAGGAAACCGAGGATGGTGGCCCGGCCGACGTCCTCGCGTCGGCGCGCGTACCGCGAGTACATGCTCGCGCCCTCGATACCCATGAACACGAAGACCGTGATGAGCATGGTGCCGGTGACCTGATCCCACAGCGAACCGACGTCGATGCCGTTGCCGCCGGTGAAGTTGTCCCGGAAATACCCGGCGTCGAACATGACGATGGCCAGGACGATGAAGACGATCAGCGGCACCACCTTCGCGACGGTCGCGATGCGGTTGACGGCGGCGGCCTGCTGTACCCCGCGGCCGATCATCAAGCAGAACAGCCACACACCGACCGACGACAGGGCGACGGCGAGAACGGTGGAACCATCACCCAAGCCGGGGAAGAGGGCGCTGGTGGTCGCCATGATCAACACCCAGTACGAGGTGTTTCCCGCACAGGCCGACGCCCAGTAGCCGATGGCGGAGTTGAAGCCGATGTAGTCGCCGAAGCCCTGTTTCGCGTACGCGTAGATCCCCGCATCGAGTTCGGGTTTGCGCAGGGCGAGCCGCTGGAACACGAAGGCCAGCATCAACATGCCTGCGCCGGCGATCGTCCACGCGATGAGCGCGCCGAGCACGCCGGTCTCGGTGCCGAACCGTCGCGGCAGCAGGAAGACGCCCGATCCGACCATCGATCCGACGACCATCGCGGTCAGCGTCGGCAGACTCAGCTTCTTGGTGGTGCTCTCCGCGTTCACTGGGTGCTGTGCCTCCGGGAAGAATGAATGATCGGGACTGCGTCGTATCGCACGCTACTCGCTGGCCGACGGTGCCTGGCGATGCCGGGTCGGATTCGCCGCCCGCGTCCGCGCGACACCGGTGTCGGTGGTGTGCGGCCGAAGTAGGCTCGGGGTCATGAAGGCACAGGTGTTGATCGCAGAGAACGGTCCGGACAGTCTCGAGTTGCAGGAGGTGCCCGATCCGGCCCCCGCGCCGGGTCAGGTGGTCGTCGACATCAAGTCGTGCGGCGTGTGTTTCCCCGACCTGCTGATGAGTCAGGGCAAGTACCAGCTGCGGCCGCCGCTGCCCTACACCCCGGGCACCGAGGTGGCCGGCGTGGTCCGCAGCGCCCCCGAGGGTTCGGCGTTCGCGGCGGGCGATCGGGTGCTGGTGGCATCGTTCCTGGGCGGCTTCGCCGAGCAGGTGGCCGTCGCCGAGCAGCAGCTGTTCCGGCTGCCCGACGCGCTGAGCTTCGACGAGGGCGCGTCGCTGGGCATCAACTTCCAGACCGCGCTGTTCGCCTTGAAGCTGCGCGCGCAGACCGCGCCCGGCGAAGTGGTCGGCGTCCTCGGCGCCGCGGGCGGCGTCGGCACGGCGTCGATCCTGGTGGCCAAGGCCATGGGCGCCAAGGTCATCGCCATCGTGCACCGCACCGGGGCCGAAGACATGCTGCGCGAGTTCGGCGCCGACGAAGTGGTGCAGCTGACCGACGGCTGGAAGGATCGCGTCCTCGAACTGTCCGACGGCGGCGTCGACGTGATGATCGACCCGGTCGGCGGGGAGGTGTTCGACGAGGCGGTCCGCGCCGTCGCGCCGGACGGCCGCTTCGTGGTGATCGGGTTCGCCGCGGGCGGCATCCCCACCGTCAAGCTCAACCGGGTGCTGTTCCGCAACATCGCGATCGTGGGTGCTGCGTGGGGCGAGTACATCCGCACGCACCCCGAGGTACCCGCCCTGCTGCAGGACGATCTGAACGAGATGATCGAGGCTGGGATGCGGCCGCCGGTGAACGCCACCTACCCCCTTGAGGACCTGCCGCGGGCCCTCACGGACCTCGCCGAAGGGCGTGTGCTAGGGAAGGCCGTCGTCACGATCGCCGACTGACAAACTGCGCTGAGCTGCGCGGTTGCAGATGAACCCGCCGAGACCAAATCGTGTCCGGCGGGTTTTCTGATACGCGGCCGTGTGAGATCTGGAACACGTTACATTCTGCCGAACAACCTTTATCGAAGGGATCTGCAAGTGAACGTATCCACCGGCTTCAAGCGCGCAGCGAAATCCACTGCCGTCATGGGCGCCGCCGCAGCACTCGTCCTGGGCGGGCTGACCGCGTGTTCCTCGGACGACGACTCGTCGAACTCAGCGGGCAAGACCACGGAGCTGCCGGGCAACGCCGCTACCGGCGACGCCATCAAGATCGGCTTCATCGCTCCCGAGGGCGGCCAGATCTCGCTGCCCATGGTGCGTGAGGGCGGTGAAGCCGCGGCCAAGTACATCAACGAGAACGGCGGCGGCATCGGCGGCCACAAGATCGAGCTGGTGATCTGCAAGCAGCACGAGGAGCCCGCCAGCGCTACCAAGTGCGCCAACGAGATGGTGGAGAAGAAGGTCTCCGCCGTCGTGTCGCCGCTCGGCGCGCAGGGTGCCGTGATGGTGCCGATCATCGCCGGCGCCGGGATCCCGTACATCGCGCAGGCGCCGGTCTCGCAAGCCGAGATGGTCAACCCGGATGCGTTCATGATGTCCGGCGGCATCATCGCCGTCCTGGGCGGCCAGGCCGCCACCGCCGCGAAGGACGGCCTGAAGAAGGTCACCATTCTGATCGGCGACACCGGCGACGCCGCCGCTTCGGTGAAGGCGCTCGGCGAGCCGATGTTCAAGCAGGCCGGCGTCGAACTGAACGTGGTGACCGTCCCGGTCGCCACCGCCGACCCCACCCCGCAGATCCAGGCGGGCCTGTCCGACAACCCGGACGCCGTGGCCATCATGGGTGACACCCGCCAGTGCATCCAGGGCATCAAGGCCCTCGAGACCGCTGCGCCGGACGTGCAGAAGTACCTGATCGCCAGCTGCCTCGACAAGCCGGTCATCGACGCGGTCGGCGCGGACGCGGTGCAGGGCGCCAAGGCCTTCACCACGGTGAATCTGTCCTCGGATGCGGACACCGTCACCCAGTACCGCAGTGTCATGGCGAAGTACGCGCCGGACACCGATCCGCACGGTCTGTCGTACATGGGCTACCAGGTCGTCATGGCGATGGCCGAGGTCGGCGGCTCGCTGCCCGCCGGTGCCATCGGCCCCGAGCAGATGAAGACCGCGTGGCGCGCGGCCAAGGACGTCCCGGTGCCCGCGGCACCCGGTCTGACCTTCACCTGCGACGGCAAGGCCGTCCCGCAGCTGCCGTCGCTGTGCAGCCGCTCGATCCTGGTCAGCACTGTCGGCGAGGACGTCAAGTTCACCGACACCGTGACCGTCAACTGATCGACGCACCATCCGCGGGGGGTTCGCCGGGACGCAGCACGCGTCCCGGCGGACCCTTCGCTCTTTTCTCCGGCACCTTCGCTTCCACAATTTCAGCTCTTCCACCTCGTATTCTCTGAACGGCTACTACATCCATGACTGACCATTTGGCCTTCCTCACCCTCGGCCTAGGCAACGGCGCGGTCTTCGCCGCGCTCGGCCTGGCCTTGGTGATGACCTACAAGAGCTCCGGTGTGGTGAACTTCGCGACCGGCGCCATCGCGCTCTACGCGGCCTACACCTACGCTTACCTCCGCCAAGGCGAGCTCCTCAATCCCGTCCCCGGTTTCCCCACCACGGTGGACCTCGGCGGCAAATGGGATGTGCTGCCCGCGCTGATCGTCGCCGTCGCGATATCCGCGCTGCTCGGCGTGCTGCTCTACCTCATCGTCTTCCGGCCGCTGCGCAGCGCGCCCGCCCTGGCCAAGGCGGTCGCCGCGATCGGCGTGATGCTGGTGATCCAGGCGCTCCTGGCCCTGCGCATCGGACCCGACTCGCCCACCGTGGGCCGCATCTTCCCCAACGAGACCATCAAGGTGGGCGACGTCTCCGTCTCCACCGCCAACTTCTGGTTGGCCGGCGTCATCGTCGGGCTGGCTGTGCTGGCCGCGCTGGTGCTGCGCTACACGCGCTTCGGCATCGCGACCGAAGCCTCCGCCGAGTCGGAGAAGGGTGCACTGGTCACCGGCCTGTCGCCGGACCGGATCGCCGTCGCGAACTGGGCGCTGTCGTCGGCCACCGCCGGCATCGGCGGTGTGCTCATCGCGCCGATGGTGCCGCTCAACTCGGTGGCCTACACCATGTTCATCGTGCCCGCGCTGGCCGCGGCGCTGGTCGGCAACTTCTCCAGCATCGGTCTGACCGTGGCCGCAGGCCTGCTGATCGGCATGCTGCAGTCCGAAGCCACCAAGCTGCAGGTCACCTACGACTGGTTCCCGGATGCGGGCGTCGCCGAGGCCGTGCCGCTGCTGCTGATCATCATCTTCCTGCTCGCTCGCGGACAACGACTCCCCGGTCGCGGCTCGGTGATCCGGCAGGACCTGGGCCGGTCGCCGCGTCCGAACCACGTGCTGATCCCCACCGTCATCTGCGTGGGCATCGCGCTGGCCGCGCTCTTCGGCACCTCCGGCAGCATGCGCCTGGCCGTCATCATGAGCCTGATCTTCGGCATCCTCGCGCTCAGCCAGGTGGTCGTCACCGGCTACGCGGGCCAGGTCTCGCTGGCGCAGCTGTCGCTGGCCGGCGCCGCCGCGTATTCGCTGTCGCGGTTCACCGTCAACATGGGTCTGCCGTTCCCTCTCGGGGCGCTGCTCGCGGCACTGGTCGCGGCGGCCATCGGCGTCGTCGTCGGCCTGCCCGCACTCCGGGTGCGCGGTCTGCCGCTGATGGTGGCCACCCTGGCGCTCGCCGTCTTCCTCGAAGCGTTCTGGTTCCGCAATCCGAGCTTCAACGGCGGCCTGCAGGGCGCGCCGATCAAGGAGCCGTCGTTCTTCGGTCTCGATCTGGGCATCGGTCGCGGCGAAGGCTATCCGACCATCTCCTTCGGCGTGCTCTGCCTGGTCGTGCTGACGGTGTGCGCGCTCGCGGTGGTGTGGCTGCGTCGTTCCCGGCTGGGCGCGTCCATGCTCGCGGTGCGGGCCAATGAACGCTCGGCGGCGGCCTCCGGCATCAACGTGGGCGCCACCAAGCTGCTCGCCTTCGCGATCGCGTCGTTCCTCGCCGGTCTCGGCGGCGTGTTGCTGGCCAGCCAGCAGACGCTGGCGACCGCCGACTCCTACCGTGTGCTCTCGGGCATCGGCCTGTTCGTCATCTTCTACATCGCCGGCGTCACGTCCGTCTCCGGTGCGTTGCTGGCCGGGCTGATGGCACCCGGCGCCGTGCTGTCGTACGTGCTCGACATCGGCGACTACTACCTGCTCGTCAGCGGCATCCTGCTGGTGGTGACCGTGGTGACCAGCCCCGACGGCATCGTCGGCCAGTTGCAGCAGATCCCGCGCCCGGCGTTCCTGGGCGGCCGCAAGGCCGCGCCGGTCGCCGAGACGATCGACGCCGAGAGCGACAAGCCGCTGGTCGTCGAACGCACACCGATCCCCGCCGCCGCCGCTCCGGTGCTGACCGTCGACGACGTCAGCGTCCGCTACGGCCAGGTGGTGGCCGTCGACGGGGTCAGCTTCGCGCTGCGACCCGGGGAGATCGTCGGCCTGATCGGACCCAACGGTGCGGGCAAGACCACCCTGGTCGACGCCATCAGCGGGTTCGCGTCGAGCACCGGCACGGTGACCCTCGACGGCACCGAACTGAGCGGGATGGCTCCGCATCGTCGTTCGCGGGTCGGCCTGGGCCGTACCTTCCAGGACATCGAGTTGTACGACGACCTGTCGGTGGCCGAGAACGTCACCGTCGGCGTGCGCCGCGACATCCACGATGCCGCGGCGACCGTGCAGGAGGTGCTGGCGCTGCTCGACATCGCGCACCTGGCCGACGTCGAAGCGGCGGGTCTGTCGCAGGGCCAGCGTCAGCTGGTCTCGGTGGCCCGCGTGCTCGCCGGGCAGCCGCAGGTCGCGCTGCTCGACGAGCCGGCCGCCGGCCTGGACTCGTCGGAGAGCCGCTGGCTCGGTGAGCGTCTGGCCGCAGCCCGCAACGGCGGCGTCACCATGCTGCTGATCGACCACGACATGGACCTGGTCCTGTCGGTGTGCGACCGAGTCATCGTGCTCGATCTGGGCAAGCTCATCGCCACCGGTACTCCCGACGAGATCCGTGCCAACGCCGACGTGATCGGCGCCTACCTCGGCACCCCGGTGGCCGAAACGAACGAAGAGGTGCAGGCGTGAGCATGCTGACGTTGCAGAAGTTGGATGCGGGCTACCGGGAGGACAGCCCGGTGGTGCGCGGCATCGACCTGACCGTGGAGCGCGGCGAGATCATCGCGTTCCTCGGTCCCAACGGTGCGGGCAAGACCACCACGCTGGAGACGCTCGCGGGCCTGTACCCGCGGCTCGACGGCGAGGTGGAGGTCGACGGTGTCGCCGTGCGCTCCGGCGATCCGCGGTCCGCGGTGCGGGCCGGCCTCGTGTTGGTACCCGACGACCGGGCGCTGTTCCGCGGCCTGTCGTGCGAGCAGAATCTGCGTCTAGCGATCCGGTCGTCGCGTCGGGCGCCGGTCCGCGAGGGCCTGGACCAGGCGCTGGAATGGTTCCCGGCGCTCGGCAAGCGGATGAAAGTGGCCGCGGGGCAGACCTCCGGAGGCGAGCAGCAGATGCTCGCGATCGCCCGGGCCCTGCTGCAGAAGCCGAAGGTGCTGCTGATCGACGAGCTCAGCATGGGCCTGGCACCGGTGATCGTCGAGTCGATCCTGCCGGTGCTGCGCACCGTGGCGGAGGAGCAGGACACCGCGATGATCCTGGTGGAGCAGCACGTGCGGCTGGCGCTGGAAGTGGCCGACCGCGCGGTGGTGCTGGTGCACGGCAACGTCGCGATCGACTGTCCCGCAAGCGAACTCGCGGGCGACCTCGGCCGCCTCGAGTCCGCCTACCTGGGGGCCACCGCCTGACCCGAGCTCCATGAGGAAGGGGCCCGTCCACCGCATGAGCGGTCGGACGGGCCCCTTCTTGCTGCCGCGCGGGCGGCTACTTCTTCTTGTGCTGCTTGATCTGCTCGCCGAACATCATCGTCATCTTGGTGCCCAGCGGCCAGCCCACGTAGTAGCAGAGGAACAGGCCGATCTCGTTCAGCTCCTCCGGGGTGAGCTCACCGTTGCCGAGGGCGGCACCGGCCTGGATCTCGGCGACGTCGACCATGCCGTTGGCCGCGAGCGCCCCCAGCAGGATCAGGCGACGGTCCCGGTGGGACAGGCCCTCGCGCGACCAGACTTCGCCGAAGACCTGGTCGGCGGTGTGGGCGAAGAAGTCGCCCGGGCCGTCGGCCATCTCCCAGCCGTACACCTCCGACATCACCCGCAGGCCCTTCTGGCGCTGCGCGGACGGTCCGGTGGTCGATTCGGTCATGCCTGTTCTCCTTCGGGATGGGGGACGCCGAGGCCGGCGGCCAGGTCGCGCAGGGCGAGTTCGCCGAGCGGAAGGTCGACGCCGAGCTGCCGTCCGGCGGCGAGGGCGAGGCCGAGGTCCTTCTCGCCCAACTCGCGGACGTGGGTGAAGATCGAATACCAGAAGTCGTCCGGGTCGATCGGGGTGGTGGTCTCGCGGAGCATGATCGCGCCGGCGCCGCCGGTGATGGCATCGGTGTGCCGCACCACGCGGCCGAGCTTGGCCAGGTCGAGGCCGGAGGCCTCCGCGAGACGGGCCGCTTCGGTGGTCGCGGCGAACGAGATGAAGTGCAACAGGTTGCGCGCCAACTTCATTCGGGTACCCGCACCCACTTCACCGGCATGCACGAGCATGTCGCCGGCGAGTGTGAACGGCTCCTTGATCGACTCGTAGGCCGCGCGCGGGCCGCCGAACATGATCGCCAGGCGACCCTGTTCGGCGCCGGGCGCGCCGCCGGAGATGGGGGCGTCGAGCAGCGTCACGCCCCGTTCGGCGCAGACCGCGGCCAGCTCCACCGCGGTCTCCGGGGAGATGGTCGAATGCACGGTGAACACGGCACCGTCGCGGGCGGTGGGGAGCAGGCCGTCGACCACCGTGCGGACCTGGGCGTCGTTCACCACGCAGATGCCGATCACGTCAGCCGACGCGGCGAGCGCAGCGAGGTCGGCGGCCGCCGTCGCACCCTTGTCGACCAGCGCGGCGACGGCGTCGTCGTTCAGGTCGAAGACGTCCAGGCCGCCGGGCCAGGCGGCCAGCCGCCCGGCCATCGGAGCGCCGATGTTGCCCAGGCCGACGTAGCCGAGCCGAAGCGTGTCGTCGTTCATGAACGGATGACCTGCCCGCCGTCGACGTTGAAGATCTGGCCGGTGACCCAGTCGGCCTCGGCCGACAGCAGGAACAGGCACATGCCGACCAGGTCTTCCGGGGTTCCCAGGCGCTTGAGCGGCAGGCGGTTCACCATCTCCTGCACGATCTCCTGCGGGGTGCTGGTGCGGGTGGCCTCGGTGTCGATCGGGCCGGGGGCGATGGCGTTGACCCGGATGCCCTGCCCGCCGAGCTCGACGGCGAGTTGCTGGGTGAGGCCGTTCACGCCGACCTTGGCCAGACCGTAGAAGCCGCTGTAGAGCCAAGCGGCCGTGGAGGATTGGTTGACGATCGCGCTGCCGGCGGGCATGTGCGGGTACACCGCGCGGGTCACGTTGAGGGCGCCGTCGAGGTTCACCGACATGAACTTCTTGTAGTAGTCCCACGGCACGGTGATGAGGAAGTCGAGCTTCATGCCGCCGTAGATGGCGGCGTTGTTCACCAGCAGATCGATCTTGCCGTGGCGCTCGACGACGGCGGCCGCGAGGGCCGCCGCCGAGTCCGGGTCGGCGACGTCGGTGTGCACGTAGAGGCCGCCGATGGCGTCGGCCACGGCCCGGCCGGCTTCGTCGTTGACATCGGCGATCACCACGGCGGCGCCTTCGGCGGCCAATGCGCGGGCGTAGGCCTCGCCGATGCCGCCGGCGGCACCGGTGACGATCGCGACCTTGTCGGTGAAACGGCTCATGGGTGGGGTTCCTTTCGAAAGTGGTTGCAGCAGAAGGGGATTGGTGGGTCGGGATCAGGCGTCAGGCGGGGCGGGCGACGGCCTTGGTCTCCAGGTATTCGGCGAAGCCGGCGACGCCCATCTCGCGGCCGATGCCGGATTGCTTGTAGCCGCCGAAGGGCACGTCGGCGGAGTACCAGATGCCGCCGTTGATGCCCATGGTTCCGGTGCGGACGCCGTCGACCACGCGGTTGATCCGCGCCGGGTCGGTGCCCCAGACCTGGCCGGAGAGGCCGTAGGGGGAGTCGTTGGCGATCGCGATCGCATCGTCGTCGCCGTCGTGCGCCAGGATCACCAGCACCGGACCGAAGATCTCCTCCTGCGCGACGCGGGCGGAGTTGTCCAGGCCGGAGATCAGCGTGGGGGAGACGAAGTAGCCGTGCTCGCGGTCCGCGGGTCGGCCGCCGCCGGTCTCGACGGTGCCGCCCTCGGCCACCGCGAGGGCGATGTACTCCTCGACGCGGTCGCGTTGGCGCGCGGAAATCAGCGGGCCGCAAATGGTTCCGGGCTTGGTCGGGTCGGCGGCGGGCAGCCCGGCGAGCGCGGTGCGGGTCAGCTCGGTGGCTTCGGCGAGCTTCTCGCGCGGCACCACCAGGCGGGTGGTGATGGCGCAGCCCTGGCCGGCGTGGGTCACCACGTTGAACGCGGCCATCGCGCAGGCGGCGCCGAGGTCGGCATCGTCGAGCACCAGGAACGCGGACTTGCCGCCGAGCTCCAAGAACACCTTCTTCAACGACGCTGCGGCACTGGCCATCACCGCGCGACCGGTCGCGGTGGAGCCGGTGAACGAGATCAGGTCCACCCGCGGATCGGCGGTCAGCTGCGCGCCGAGCTCGTGGTCGGTGGAGGTGACGATATTGATCACGCCGGCCGGGATGTCGGTCTCCTCGGCGATCACCTTGCCCACCAGGGCCGCGCACCACGGGGTGTCCGGGGCGGCCTTGAGGACCACGGTGCAGCCGGCGGCCAGGGCGGGGCCGATCTTGGCGAAGTTGATCTGGTGCGGGAAGTTCCACGGGGTGATGGCGCCGACCACGCCGACCGCCTCGGACCGCAGCTCGCGATGGTTCTTGATGCCCATCGGCGACGCTTCGCCGAGGTCGACGGTCCAGTCGTAGCTCTCGGCGAGCCCGGCGAAGTAGTCGAGGTCGTTCATCGGGCCCTCCAGCTGCGGGCCGTGGGTGAGGAACACCGGGCACCCGACCTCGGCGACGGTCAGCTCGCGGAGCTCGTCGAAGTGGCCGGCCAGTGCTTCGCGGAGCTGGCGCAGGCACCGCGCGCGGAAGGCGTGGTCGCGGGACCAATCGGTGGTGTCGAAGGCGGCCCGGGCGGCGGCGATCGCGGCGTCCATATCGGCCGCGGTGGCCTGTGCCGCCTGGCCGATCACCTCCTCGGTGGCGGGGTTCACGACGTCGTAGGTGCCGCCGGAACCGGCGACGAGTTTGCCGTCGATCAGCAGGTCGGAGGCGAAATCAGGGCGAAGAGTCATGTGCTGGAACTCCATCTGGACAGGTGTCTGGACTCGAATCTGAACCTAGTGTAGCGTCGGTCACATGTCCAGCGCCGTGTCCCAGGAATCCACGCGTCGTCGTCTCACGCCGCAGCAGGCCGAGACGGTGGCCCGGCTCGCCGATGCCGCCGTCGAGGTGCTCAACGAGGACGGCTTCGACGGGCTGACGGTCCGAGCGGTGGCCAAACGCGCCGGCGTGGCGCCGGCCACCGCGTACACCTACTTCTCGTCGAAGAGTCACCTGGTGGCCGAGGTCTTCTGGCGCCGACTGGCCGACGGCGTGCCCGCGCCCGACCCGGACCTCGACCCCGTCGAGCGCGTCGCGCAGGTGCTGCGGGGGGTGTCGATGGTGGTGGCCGGGGAAGGTCAGCTCGGCGGCGCGGTGACCGTCGCGCTGCTCGGCGCCGACCCCGACGTCGAACACCTGCGACTGCGCGTCGGCGGCTTCATCCGGCAGCGCCTGGCCCAAGCCCTCGACACCGATCCGGCCGATCCGGGCCCCGTCGTCGACGCCCTGGAAATGCTCTACGCCGGTGGCCTGGTGCACGCCGGCATGGGCCACCTCACCTACGAGCAGACGTCCGAGCGGCTCGTCGCCGCCGCCCGACTGCTCTTGACCGATCAGCCCGCTCTCGATCAGGAGACCCGATGACCGCCGCAGCCGACCGGGGGATGCAGACGCGCATCCCGTTCGACCCCTACTCGTACGACCTGCACGAAGACCCGTACCCGACGTACGCGCGACTGCGCGCCGAAGCCCCGGTGTACTACAACTCCGACGGCGACTTCTGGGCGCTGGCCCGGCACGCCGACGTGGCCGCGGGCTTCCGCGACAACGTGCGCCTCTCCAACAGCTGGGGCGTGTCCATCGACCCGGCGTCGTACACCCCGCACGCGGAGAAGTCGATGAGCTTCCTGGCCATGGACGACCCGCGCCACCTGCGGCTGCGCAAGCTGGTCTCCAAGGGCTTCACGCCGCGCCGCGTCAGCGAACTGGCCGGGCGGATCGCCGAACTCACCGCGCAGCACTGGGATAAGTGCCTGCAGATGGGTCAGTTCGACTACGTCAACGACTTCGCCGGCCTGCTGCCGATGGACGTGGTCTCCGAACTGCTGGGTGTCGGCCCCGCCGATCGGGCGCACCTGCGCACCCAGTCGGACCTGCTGATCCACCGCGAGGAGGGCGTCACCGATGTCCCCGAGGCGGCGATCTACGCGTACCTCGAGCTGCACCGTTACTACACCGAGCTGCTCGCCGAACGCCGGAAGAACCTCGGCGACGACCTGGTGTCGGCGCTGATCGGAGCGGAGATGGTCGGCGACGACGGCGAACTCGCCCGGCTGACCGACGAGGAGATCATCGGCTTCATGATGCTGATGGTGGTGGCCGGCAACGAGACCACCACCAAGCTCCTGGCCAACTCGGTGTTCTGGGGCAACCGCAATCGCGGCGAGCTGGCCAAGGTGCTCGACGACCCGGGTGAGCAGCAGGTGAGCGACTGGGTGGAGGAGACCCTCCGCTACGACACGTCCACGCAGATGCTGCTGCGGCGCGTCAGCGAGGCCGTCGAGTTCGGCGGCCACCGGATCGAGGCCGGGCAGCGGATCCTGCTGCTGGTGGGCTCGGCCAACCGCGACGAAGAGGTCTTCGGGCCCGACGCCGGCCAGTTCCGCCTGGGTCGCGACGTGAGCCGCACCATCATGAGCTTCGGCCTCGGCACCCACTTCTGCCTCGGCGCGCACCTCGCGCGGCTGGAGACCAACATCGGCCTGGCCGAGCTGGCCCGGACCGTCCGCGGCTACGAGATCGACGAGGCCGCCGCCGAGCGCGTGCACTCGGTCAATGTGCGCGGCTTCGCCCACCTCCCGATGACGGTGCAGGCCCGCTGATGGCGCTGATTCCGCATCCGGAGCGTCGTCCCGTCCTGGTGGCCGGAGCGTCGTCGGGCATCGGTGCCGCCACCGCCGAATGGTTCGCCGCCGCCGGCTACCCCGTCGCCTTGGCCGCGCGTCGCCTCGACGTCCTCGAAGAACTCGCCGACAAGATCCGCGCGGCCGGCGGCGAAGCGGTCGCGGTCCGCATGGACGTGACCGACGACGCGTCGGTGGTCGACGCGGTGGCCCGTGCCAGCGAGGCGCTCGGCGGACTGGAGATCGTCGTCGCCGGTGCCGGCGACCTGGCGATCGGCCTGACCCACCAGATCACCCCCGACGAGTTCGCCGCGCAGATCGACATCCACCTCAACGGGGCCTTCCGCATCTACCGCGCGACCATCGGGCCGATGATCGAACGCGGTCGCGGCGACGTCGTCTTCATCGGGTCCGACGTCGCCAAGCGGCCCCGTCCGTGGTCGGCCGCGTACGTCGCCGCCAAGTCGGGCATCGACGGTCTGGTCGCCACCATCGGCATGGAGCTCGAGGGCACCGGCGTGCGCGTCGGCGTGGTCCGGCCCGGGCAGACGCTGACCGGGATGGGCATGAACCTCGACCAGAAACAGACCGAGGACATGCTCAACGACTGGATCAAGTTCGGGCTGGCCCGGCACGGGAACTTCCTGAGTCCCGAGCACCTGGCGCAGGGCATTCACGCGATGGTCACCATGCCGCGCGGCGCGCACCTGCGCGAACTGGAGATCGAAGCCGAAGGCGCCATCGCCAAGAAGGGAAACCACTGATGACCACGCTGCTCACCCCGCGTCGCGTTTCCGGCGGCGAGGAGTCCCACGGGCATTTGACCGAGTTGGCCACCGATCCGATCGCGCTGTTCTGGCGGGTCCGCGAGGAGTGCGGCGACATCGGCATGTTCCAGCTCGCCGACCGCGAGATCGTGCTGGTCTCCGGGGCCGCGGCGAACGAGGAGTTCTTCCGCGCGCCCGACGAGCTCCTCGATCAGGCGGCCGCGTATCCGTTCATGACGCCGGTCTTCGGGGAGGGCGTCGTCTTCGACACCAGCCCGGAGCGGCGCAGCGAGATGCTGCACAACCAGGCCCTCAAGGGCCCGCACATGAAGCAGCACGCGGTCACCATCCCCGCCGAGGTGGAGCGGATGATCGCCGACTGGGGCGACGAAGGCGAGATCGACCTGCTGGAGTTCTTCGGCGAGCTGACGCTGTACACGTCGTCGTCGTGCCTGATCGGACGCAAGTTCCGCGAGGAACTCAACGCCCACATCGCCGATCTCTACCACGATCTGGAGAAGGGCACCGACCCGATGGCCTACGTGGATGCTCACGCGGACATCGAGAGCTTCCGCCGTCGGGACGCGGCCCGCGCGGAGCTGGTGGAGTTCATCAGCGGCGTGATGGAAGGGCGGATCGCGAACCCGCCGGCCGACAAGGACGACCGCGACCTGATGGACGTCCTGGTGTCGGTCCGCAACGAGGACGGCACGCTGATGTTCAGCCCGGACACCGTCACCGGCATCTTCATCTCGATGATGTTCGCCGGTCACCACACCACCTCCGGCACCGCGGCGTGGACGCTGCTGGAACTGCTGCGCAACCCCGACTACCTCGATCAGGTGGTCGCCGAGCTCGACGACATCTACGAGGACAAGGGCGAAGGGCGCGCGGAATACTCCTTCGCCGCCATGCGCCAGATCCCGAAGCTCGAAGCGGCGCTGAAGGAGACGCTGCGCCTGCACCCGCCGCTCATCGTGCTCATGCGGGTGGTGCAGGAAGACTTCGTGATCGAGGGACATCAGGTGCGCGCAGGGCAGACCATCGCGGTCTCGCCTGCCGTCTCCAACCGTCTGCCGCAGGACTTCCCGAACCCCGACGCCTTCGACCCGGACCGCAATCTGGTTCCGCGCCAAGAGGATCTGGCCAACCGGTGGACGTGGATCCCGTTCGGGGCTGGCCGACACCGTTGCGTCGGTGCGCAATTCGCCATGATGCAGTTGAAGGCGATCTTCTCGGTGCTGCTGCAGAACTACGAGTTCGAGCTGGCGCAGCCGGCCGACTCGTACCGCAACGACCACTCCAAGATGGTGGTCCAGCTGGCCAAGCCGTGCAACGTGCGGTACCGCCGCCGGAGCGTCTGATGCGCGTCGAAGTGGATCTGGACCTCTGCCAGGGACACGGGATGTGCGAGATGGAAGCGCCGGATGTCTTTGCCGCGCACCGCGATCACGTGGAGATCCTCAACCCGAACCCCGACGAATCGCAGCGCGCCGCAGTGACCGCCGCGGTGCAGTACTGCCCCACGCAGGCACTGCGGATCGTCGAAGACTGACCCCGAAGACCGAGCCCCGAACACCCCTAAGACCTGAACACCTCAAGACTGGAGACAAGTGTGACTGACCACGGACCTTTCGATCGCGCTGAGCTCGACGAGATGGTGGAGCGCTGGCTCACGGCCAACGACGAGGCCGAGCGCGCGGGCGACTGGCGCCCGCTGTCCGAGTTCTACACCGAGGACGCCACCTACGGCTGGAACTACGGACCGCACAAGGACTTCATGGCCGTCGGCCGCGACGAGATCCGCGACCTGGCCCTCGGGCAGGAGATGGAGGGCCTCGAAGGCTGGACCTACCCGTACCAGGCGTGGGTGATCGACGAGAAGACCGGCGACATGCTCGGCCTGTGGAAGCAGGTTTACGAGGCCACCCGCGAAGACGGATCGCACTACGCGCTCAACGGCATTCAGGGCAGCTGGTTCAAGTACGCCGGGAACTTCCAGTTCTCCTGGCAGCGCGACTTCTTCGACTACGGCAACGTCAGCGCACTGTTCATCGAGCTGATGAAGGACAAGAAGATGAGCGACGGCATGCTGGCGCGCATCGAGAAGGCCGCTCCGGGGAACCTGCCCGGCTGGTACCCGATCGGCCAGGCGCCGGTCGCACTCTGGTGACCGGCATGACCGAGCGCACCACGCGCCGCGACGGCTACGCCGTCCTCGACCAGACGCAGCTCGCCACGTTGGTGCCGGAGCTGCTGCTGTCCGGACAGTTGATCGACCGCAGCGGAATGGCCCACCTGATCAGCGCGTTCGGTCGCGAGACCATGACCGCCGTCGCCATCGAGGAGTGGATGGCGTCGAGCCCGGTGTACACCAACCGGATGCGGGCCGCGCTCGGCATCGACGGCGACGGCGTCGAGGACATGTTCAAGGCCATCCAGCTCGACATCGGTGCGCCGCCGCAGTTCATGGACTTCCGCTACGAGGTGACCGACCACGACCACGGCGCCTTCGTGCTCGACCACTGCGGCGCGCTGATGGATGTGGAACCGCTCGGCGACGAGTACGTCACCGCCATGTGTCACGACATCGAGGATCCCACCTTCGACGCCACCGCGATCGCCACCAATCGGCGCGCGCGGATCCGGCCGATCCATCGGCCCCCGCGGGTGCCGACCGACCGGACCCCGCACTGCGCGTGGACCGTCACCATCGATCCGGAGCGGGCCGAGCTGCCGCTCCCGCCCGATGCCGAGCACGTGTTCACCACCCGCGCGGCGAGCGTGGAGCTGAGCCCGATCGATCCCGCCGACGCCGACGGCATGACCGACTACCGCGGCCCGCTGGTGCACGACCTCCAGTTCCGTGAGTTCTCCACCAGCGCCCTGGTGCGCATCGCCGAGGAGGTCGCGCTGCAGCACCAGCTGCTGGCGCTCGGCTTCCAGCTCAGCGTGCGACGTCGCGCGGAGAGCGAGGAGCAGGTCCGGGAGATCTTCGGCAAGCAGCTCACCGGCATCAGTGGCCTCACCGCCGAGCGGCTGCAGCGGGCGTTGGGCCTGGGGCGCGACGCGGACTCGGTGGCGCAGGTGCTGTCGCTGCATCCCATCCTCGGGCCGGCGCAGTACACCGGTGTCGAGGTGCGGGTCGACGGCGACGACGTCGTGGTCCACCTGCCCGCCGACTCGCCCGCGATGACCGACGGCGGCTGGCTGGCGCTGCTCACCGTCGACTATCTCGCACCGCTGCAGGCCATGGCCACCGCCCTCGACCCGTTCCTGGTGGTCTCCGCCACCGCGGCCGACGACGGCCTCCAGGTCCGCTTCACCCGCGGCGATCAGGAACTGCCCGAATCCGGGGAGGTGGCCATCACCCGCTTCTCCTCCGGCGCCGACTTCCGCTTCACCGACCGCGGCCCCTCCATCCCCATCACCCCCATCTGACCGCCGCTCCGGGTTCGCTCCCGCGAGAGCTCTCCGCTCCCGCGAAAGGCTTCCGTTCCCGCGGGTCACTGGAAGGCCCGCGGTAACCGAGACCTCTCGCGGGAGCGGACTCGTCTCGCGGGATGCCGACGGTGTCAGCGGCGGCGAGAGGCGGCCAGGTCGCGCCAGAAGCGGGCGCCGTCGGCGATCGCATCGAGCACCGGGCGCGGCTGCCAGCCCAGCTCGCGCTCGGCCTTGGCGTGGCTCATCGGGGGAAAGGCGTGCATGAGGCGCACCGAGTCCAGGCTGAGCTTCTGCGGCCTGCCGGTCGCCGCGGCGAACGCGGACCCGGCCGCGCCCGCGAGGTACAGCGTGGGCTTGTGCAGCACCAGGCGCGGCGGATCACGGTCGACGGCGGACGCCGCCGCGGCCACCACCTGGCCCAGGTCCAGGTAGCGCTCGGCGACGATGTAGCGCTCGCCGACCCGACCGCGCTCGGCGGCCAGCGCCAGGGCGGCCGCGGCGTCGTCGATCCCGACCGACTCGGTGCGCATGCCGCGGACGGTGAACGGCAACTTGCCCAGTGCCGCGGCGGCGACGAACGCGCCGTGCGGGGTCGGGGCCCAGTCACCGGCGCCGTAGGTGTTGGCCACGCACATCGCGGTCACCGGCACCCGGCCGTCGGCGGCGTAGCTCAGCGCCACCTGCTCGCCGGCCACCCGGGCGCGCACATAGTGCGGTGCGGACTCAGGCCAGTCGAAGGCCTGCGTTTCGTCCACCGCGGACCGGCGGTCGCCGCGCCCGATGGTCGCCAGGGTGCTGGTGAACACGAACCGCTCCAGGTCGCGGCGGGCGGCGACGTCGAGCACCGAGCGCAGCGCCTCGACGTTGGTCCGGTACAGCGGCGCGGGGTCGGTCAGCCAGGCCCGCGTATCCACCGCGCAGTGGTAGACCACCGAACATCCGTCCATTGCGGCATCGACGGCCTCGGCGTCGAACAGGTCGCCGGTGACATGCTCCACGTCCAGTCCGCCCAGCGTGCGAAGGTCGCTGGAGGCGCGAGTCAGGACGCGGACCTGCTGCCCGTCGTCGAGCAGGCGGCGCACCAGGTGCGAGCCGAGGAACCCGTTCCCGCCGATCACCAGGTGCACGGAGCAGCCCTCAGACCGCGGCGTACGACGTGGAGCGGGCGGGCCGGCTCCACAGCTGATCGTCGGTGGTCAGGCCCTGCTCCTTCAGCGTCCGCTTGAGGATCTTGTTGGTCGCGGTGGTCGGCAGATCGTCGGCGATCCGCACATGCGTGGGCCACGCCTTCGGCGACAGATCCGGTTGCGCGGCAAGGAATTCGGTGAGCTCGTCGGGGGTGAGCGAGGCGTCGTCGTTGAGGACGACGGCCGCCATCACCGCGTCGCCGACCACCTCGTCGGGCACCGCGTACACCGCGACCCGGTTGAGCGCGGGCAGCCGCTGCAGCACGCGTTCGATGGGTCCGGCGGCGAGGTTCTCCCCGTCCACGCGCATCCAGTCGCCGGAGCGGCCGGCCAGGTAGATCCAGTCGTTCTCGTCCACGTAGGCGAGGTCGCCAGACCAGTACATGCCGTCGCGGAGCCGCTCGCTGGTCGCGGCGTCGTTGTTGTAGTAACCGGTGAACAGGCCGCCGCCGTGGGTGTTCACCAGTTCGCCGGTGGCTGCTTCGGCGTTGGTCAGCGCGCCGTGCTCGTCGAACACCGCGCGCGGGCATTCGACGCCGGACTCCGGGTGGTACACGGCCACCCCGGGGAAGCCCTTGCCGATGGAGCCGGGCGGCGTCCCGGGCTCGCGCGTGATGATGATGGCCAGCTCGGTGGAGCCGAAGGCGTCCCAGACCGCGCAGTCGAAGCGTCGGGCGAACTCGTCGATGTCCCGATCGGTGGCCTCGTTGCCGAACGCGGCGCGCAGCGTGGTGTCCGCGTCGTCGGGCCGTTCGGGGGTCGCGAGAATGTAGGCGAGCGGTTTGCCGACGTAGTTCATGTAGGTCACGCCGTACCGTCGGACGTCGTCGACGAAGGTCGACGCCGAGAACGGCGTCGGCACCATCGCCGCCCCGCTCGCCAACGCCACGCAGTAGCCGCCGAGCAATGCGGCCGAATGGAACAGCGGCATCGACAGGTAGCAGACGTCGCGCTCGGTGACGCCGAACTTCTCCACCAGCGGCGGCCCCGCGAACGGAATCATCATGTGCGCGAACCGAACCGGCTTCGGCTCGCCGCTGGTGCCCGAGGTGAAGATCAGCATGAACGGGTCCATCGGCCCCGGAACCGCGTGCGGCACAAGGTCTCCGGCGGTGTCCAGCCGTTGCTGCCACTCCGGTTCGGAGACGTCGAGCACCGTGATCCCGGACAGGTCGAGGCCGTCGAGCAGTGGTCGGTGGGCAGCATCGACCAGCAGTACCTGGCAGTCCGCGCGCCGCAGATCGGCGAGCAGCTCGGCGCCGCGCCGGGTGTCGTTGACACCCACCGTCACATAGCCGCCGAGGGCGCCGGCGGCCAGCGCGATCAGCATCTGCGGCGAGTTTCCGAGGAGCACGCCCACGTGCACGGGGCGGCCGGAATCGGTCGCGCTCAGCACCGCGGCGGCGGTCCGGCGGGCGTCGGCCACGTACTCGCGCCAGGTCCACGTGCCCTGATCGGAGGCGATCGCGGTGCCGTCGTCGTCGGCGCGTTCGGTCAGCAGTCCGGTCACAGTCTCGGCCATGTCACCGAATCTAGGAGGTGTGCTGGGTCACTGCCGGTGAATCGGGTGTTTCGGGCCGGTCAGCGCCCGAACAGCGCCGCCGCGTTGTGGTGCAGCACCGAACGCATCCAGTCGTCGCCGAGTCCCAGACGCTCGCACGCCTGCAGCGCGTGGACGTAGCCGTAGGGGATGTTGGGGAAGTCCGAACCGAACAGGATCTTCTCCTGCAGCGCGGCGACCCGGGGGAGGAGCTCCGGCGGGTACGGAGCGTCTTCCTCGGAGAAGTCGGTGAAGCTCATCGTGGTGTCCAGCCGCACCTCGTCGTGCTCCTCGGCCAGCGCCAGGAACTCCTCGTACTCCGGGGTGCCCATGTGCGCGACGATCAGCGACAGCTTCGGAAAGCGTTGCAGCAGCTGGCGAATCGGCGCCGGACCGGTGAACTCGCCGGGTGCGGGCCCGGAGCCGCAGTGGATCACCACCGGGACCTGGGTCTGCTCCAGCACGCCCCACACGCCGTCGAGCAGCGGATCCAGCGGCGAGTAGGCGCCCACCTGAATGTGCGACTTGAACACCTCCGCACCGTTCTCGATCGCCTCGGCCACATAGCGCGCCGCGGTCGGCTCCGGATAGAACGTGGCGGTCTGCAGGCAATCCGCATGGCGCGCACCGAAATCCGCGCCCCAGCCGTTGAGCCATTCCGCCATGTCCGCCTTGTGCGGGTACAGCATCGAGGAGAACGTCGTGACGCCGAACGCCCGCAGCGCCGCCACCCGTCGTTCCTCGTCCGCGCGGTAGGCGATCGGCCACTCGCGGCCCAGCAGCGGGCCGGCCGAATCGAAGTACGCCCACACCTTGTCGAGCACCGGCTTGGGCATGAAGTGCGTGTGCACGTCGATCATGCCGTCGAGCCCGAGGCGCTCGGTGAACGCACGCACGGCGGCCGTTTCGGCCTCGCTGAACGGCGTCGTCGCACCGTGGCCGTCACACATCATCGGTCCAATCGACGGTCGGCAGGCGGCGGCAGAGCGTCGCCGGTGGGAAGGACGAAATCCTTGGGGCAGATCATGATCGCGTCGGCCTCGACGGTCACGCCGTCGGCGTCGGACATCGTGGCGTGCACAAAAGTCTTCCGACCTTCGCGGCCGGTCACCTCGGCCCGGGCGCTCAACGGACCGAGCGATGTGGGTCGCAGGTACTTCACCGTGAGGGTGCCGGTGAAGCTCGGCAGCCCGTCGGTGCTGGCGGCCTCGCCGACCAACTGGTCGAGCATCAGCGCCGCCACACCGCCGTGCACGCAGCCGCCCGGGCCCTCGTACGCGGCGCCGAGCACCATCTCGCATTCGGCCCGCCCGGGGGAGCGCTGGATGCGCAACGGCGGCGCCACCGCGTTGCGAGCCCCGACCGCGGCATTGCCCCACGGCATGCCGATGAATTCCTTGGTGTACCGCGTCCCGAAGCTGCCCGGCCGCTGCTGCTCGCGCAGGTCGGCGACGATCGCGTCGACCTTCTCCTTGGCCGCCGCGAGCCGCTCGTCGCTGACCTCGCTACGGATCACCGCATCGACCAGCTGCCGCACGGAATCGGTCAGCGGCTCCACCACGCTCAGGCGCCGGTCGATCTCTTCTTCGGTGATGTCTTCGATTCGGAAGTCCACGATGCGAACGATAGGGCATGCGATGCGGTGGCGGTGCCGGGGTGTTGATAGGACTAGGGGCATGACCAGCCTGACTGAGAACGATCCCTTCACCTCCTTCGGCATCGGCCGTCGCGCCGGAGCGCCGCTCGCCGACATGGTGCAGGCGCTCGGGCCGGGCGTGACCGACCACCGCGGCCTCATCGATCTGCCGGCGCTCACCGTGCTGTTCGACGACATCGGCGGCCTGTCGTTCTTCTACTCCGGGACCGGGTCGACGGTGCAGGCGCGACTGACGATGTCGATGATGGATCGGCCGACGGTCGACGAGGTGCTCGACGGCGCCTCCGAAGTGGCCATGGCGCAGGGCCCGTACGGCGTCTCGACGGTGCGCATCACCGGCGACGAGGGCCGACTGCTGTGCGCCGGTATCGCCCGCAGCGTGCGCGTCGGTCGCGAGATCGTGGTCGACGGCGACGCCGCGGAACTCCCCGAACCGGCGGCACCGGCGGCGGCCGGTGCGCTCCCGACTCCGGACCTGCAGCGCACGGGCCGGGAGATCGTCGCCGACATCGTCGACGGCACCGCGCCCATCGGCGAGCTCGGCCGCTTGCTCGGCGGCGCGGTGTCGGTCGACGACGACGGCGAGGTCCGCTTCGACAGCGTCACCGCACCGTGGATGGGCAACGTCATGGGCACCATGCACGGCGGCGTGATCGCGGCCGTCGTCGCCCAGGGACTGTCGTTCGCCGGTCAGGCCGCGGCCCCGGCCGGCGTCGAGTACCAGCTCGTCGACTTCAGTGTCGCCTTCCTGCGCTCGCCCGCGGTGGACGGGCGCACCCTGCAGGTCCGGACGAAGACCGCCAAGGTGGGTCGTCGTCTCGGGATCTTCACCGCCGAGCTGTACGACGGCGACGTCCTGCTCGCCACCGCCACCGGCGACGTTCGCTTCGACGCCTGACCGGGCAACATCCGGGGAAAACTCGGTAAACAATCAAGCGCGCTTGATTTTTTCTAGGGCCGGTGTGACACTCGTCGCATGGCTCTCATTGACGACCTGGTCTCCGCGCTCGACGCCGAATCGGACTCCCTCGACGAGCTCGTCGCGCCGCTGACCGCGGAGCAGTGGACCACGCCCACCCCCGCGGAGGGGTGGACCATCGCCCACCAGATCGGCCACCTGCTGTGGACCGACCGCGCCTCGCTGACGGCGATCACCGATCCCGATGGTTTCACCGCCGGGCTGGCCGACGCGATGGCCGACCCGGCGGGCTTCGTCGACAAGGGCGCCGCCGCCGAAGCCGAGCGCGATCCGGCCGACCTCCTCGCCGACTGGCGGGCCACCCGCGGTCGCCTGGCCGGTGCCTTCACCGCCGTCCCGGAAGGCACCAAGCTGCCCTGGTACGGCCCGCCGATGTCGGCGCCGTCGATGGCCACCGCCCGCCTGATGGAGACCTGGGCGCACGGCCTGGACGTGGCGGACGCGCTCGGCGTGGAACGCGCGAGCACCGACCGCATCCGCAACGTCGTGCACCTCGGCGTCCGCACCCGGAACTACGCGTTCATGGTCAACGGCCGGCCCGCGCCGGAATCCGAGTTCCGCTGGGAGATCACCGCGCCGTCGGGCGAGCTGTGGGTCTGGGGCCCGGTGGACGCCACCGACATCGTGCGCGGCCCGGCCGTCGACTTCTGCGAACTGATCACCCAGCGTCGGCACCTCGACGACCTCGCCCTCGAAGTGATCGGCGACGACGCCCGCCGCTGGGCCGACATCGCGCAGGTCTTCGCCGGTCCGCCCGGCGACGGCCGGCCCGCGCAGGGCTGAGCCCGGCCCGCACCACCAGACGCACCCCACCCGTCAGCAGACACACAGCAGTTAGGGACGCACATGACCGACGTCATTCGCATCGGCAATGCCTCGGGTTTCTACGGCGACCGCTTCAGCGCGGTGCAGGAGATGCTCGAGGGCGGTGAACTGGACTACCTCACCGGCGACTACCTGGCCGAGCTGACCATGCTCATCCTCGGCCGGGACCGGATGAAGGATCCGAGCACCGGCTACGCCAAGACCTTCCTGCGCCAGATGCGCGACAACCTCGCGCTGGCCCGGGACCGGGACGTCAAGATCGTCACCAACGCGGGCGGCCTCAATCCGCACGGGCTGGCCGTGGCACTCCACGAACTCGCCGCCGAACTGAACATCGACGCCCAGATCGCCTTCGTCTCCGGTGACGACCTGGTGAAGCAGGCCGCCGAACTGAACCTCGGCAGCCCGCTCACCGCCAACGCCTACCTCGGCGGCTTCGGCATCAAGACCGCGCTGACTCGCGGCGCGGACATCGTGGTGACCGGCCGCGTCACCGACGCCTCACTCGCCGTGGGGCCCGCGGCGGCCGCCTTCGACTGGGGCTACGACGACCTCGACGCCCTCGCCGGCGCCGTGGTGGCCGGCCACATCATCGAGTGCGGCGCGCAGGCCACCGGCGGCAACTACTCCTTCTTCACCGAGATCGAGATGGGGCACCTCGGTTTCCCGATCGCCGAGCTCTACCCCGACGGCTCGTCGGTGATCACCAAGCACGACGGCACCGGCGGCGCCGTGAACATCGGCACCGTCACCAGCCAGCTGCTCTACGAGGTCCGCGGCCCGCGCTACTACAACCCGGACGCCACCGCGCGCCTGGACTCGGTGCAGCTCACCCAGCAGGGCCCGAACCGCGTGCACATCTCCGCGGCCACCGGCGAGGCCCCGCCCACGGATCTCAAGGTCTCGCTGAACAACCTCGCGGGCCTGCGCAACGAGATCTCCGTGGTGCTGACCGGCCTGGACATCGAGGCCAAGGCCGAGCTGTTCCAGACGCAGTTCGAGGCCGAGCTGCCCGCCCGTCCGGCCGAACTCGAGTGGACGCTGGTGCGCCACGACCGGCCCGACGCCGACACCGAGGAACAGGCCAGCGCCATCCTGCACTGCGTCGCCCGCGACACGGACCCGAAGAAAGTGGGCCGCGCCTTCGCCGACACCGCGGTGCAGCTGGCCCTGGCCAGCTTCCCCGGCTTCACCATGACCGCCCCGCCCGGCCACGGCTCGCCCTACGGCGTCTTCGAGCCCGGTTACGTCGACGCCGCACTGGTGCGCCATCGCGTCACCCAGCCCGACGGGGTGTCGGTGGAGATCGAACCGTCGCCGGTGCGCGCGGCATTGGTGGTCGACGAGGACGCTCCGGCGCCGGCCGCGACCACCGACTGGGGGCCCACGGTGATGGCACCGCTCGGCACGATCATCGGGTCCCGCAGCGGCGACAAGGGCGGCAGCGCCAATGTCGGCGTGTGGGCGCGCGGCGACGACGAGTACGCCTGGCTCGACTCCCTGCTGAGCACCGACAAGCTCAAGGAACTGCTGCCCGAGGCCGCCGATCTGGTGGTGCATCGCTACCGGCTGCCCAACCTGCGCGCGATCAACTTCGTGATCGAGGAGATCCTCGGCCGCGGCGTGGCCGAGAACGTCCGCTTCGATCCGCAGGCCAAGGGCCTGGGGGAGTGGCTGCGCTCGCGGCACGTGCCGATCCCGCAGCGCTTCCTGGACCACTGAATCCCACGCAGCTCACGCCCCTGCGCTGACCCCCCGCAGCTGACCCTGCGAGAAGGAGACTCATGCCCATCCGCAACGCCGACTGGGAGACACCGGAACGGCTCGCCCTGCGCGAGTCGATCGCCGGCTTCGCCACCCGCCACATCCTCCCGTACCAGGATCGGTGGGAGGCCGACGGTGAGATCCCGCGCGAACTGCACGTGCAGGCCGCCGAACTCGGACTGATCGGCCTGGCCTACCCCGAGTCGGTGGGCGGTGCCGGCGGCGACGTGATCGACGCGTCCATCCTGTGCGAGGAACTGCACCAGCAGGGGGTGTCCGGCGGCGTCTTCGCCTCGCTGTTCACCAGCGGCATCGCGTTGCCCCACCTGATCGCCGCCGGTAACCCGGCGCAGATCGAGAAGTGGGTGCGCCCCACCATCGACGGCACCAAGATCGGCTCGCTGGCGATCACCGAGCCCAGCGGCGGCAGCGACGTGGGCCACCTGCGCACCAGCGCGGTGCGCGACGGCGACCACTACGTGGTCAACGGCGCCAAGACCTTCATCACCTCCGGTGTCCGCGCCGACTTCGTGGTGACCGCGGTGCGCACCGGCGGCCCCGGCGCGGCCGGTGTCTCGCTGCTGGTGATCGAGAAGGGCACGCCCGGCTTCACCGTGGACCGCAAGCTCGACAAGATGGGCTGGCGTGCCTCGGACACCGCGGAGCTGTCCTTCGTCGACGTCCGCGTGCCGGTGGAAAACCTTGTCGGCGTGGAGAACTCCGGGTTCGCGCAGATCGCGCAGGCCTTCGTCACCGAGCGCGCGGCGCTCGCCGTGCAGGCCTACGCGCAGGCGCAGCGGTGCCTGGACCTGACCCTCGACTGGGTGCGCAACCGGGAGACCTTCGGCCGCCCGCTGATCTCCCGGCAGAGCGTGCAGGACTCGGTCACCGAGATGGCGCGCAAGATCGACATCGCCCGCGTCTACACGCGCGGCGTCGTCGACCAGTACGCCGCCGGCGAGCAGGACCTCATCGCCGAGGTCTGCTTCGCCAAGAACACCGCCGTCGAGACCGGCGAATGGGTGGCCAACAAGGCCGTCCAGCTGTTCGGCGGCATGGGCTACATGACCGAATCCGAAGTGGAGCGGCAGTACCGCGACATGCGCATCATCGGCATCGGCGGCGGCACCAACGAAATTCTCCTCGGCCTGGCAGCTAAGCGATTGGGGTACCAGCAGTGACCGTCTTCACCAGCAAGATCGACACGGCGTCGGAGGAGTTCGTCGCCAACGTCGAGGCGATGAACACCAAACTCGCCGAACTCGACCTGGAGTTCCGCAAGGTGCTCGACGGCGGCGGCGAACGCGCCGTCGCCCGACATCGCAAGCGCGACAAGCTTCTTCCGCGTGAACGCATCGAGATGCTGATCGATGAGGACTCGCCGTTCCTGGAGCTGTGCCCGCTCGCGGCCTACGGCTCCCAGTTCGCGGTGGGCGCCTCCGTGGTGGCCGGCATCGGTGTGGTGGAGGGCGTCGAGTGCCTCATCGTGGCCAACGACCCGACCATCAAGGGCGGCACCTCCAACCCGTGGACGCTGCGGAAGATCCTGCGCTGCAACGACATCGCGATGGAGAACCGCCTGCCGGTGATCTCCCTGGTGGAGTCCGGTGGCGCCGACCTGCCCACCCAGAAGGAAGTCTTCGTTCCGGGTGGCCGGATGTTCCGCGACCTGACGCGCCTCTCGGCGGCCGGGATCCCGACCATCGCGTTGGTTTTCGGCAACTCCACCGCCGGCGGCGCGTACGTGCCGGGCATGAGCGACCACGTGGTGATGATCAAGGAACGCTCCAAGGTGTTCCTCGGCGGCCCGCCGCTGGTCAAGATGGCCACCGGTGAGGAGAGCGACGACGAGGAGCTCGGCGGCGCCGAGATGCACGCCCGCACTTCGGGTCTGGGCGATTACCTCGCCGCCGACGAGCAGGACGCGCTGCGCCTCGGCCGCCGCATCGTCGCCCGCCTCAACTGGCGCAAGAAGGGCCCCGCGCCCGCCGCGCAGGTCCGCCCGCCGCGGTACAGCGAGGAGGAACTGCTCGGCATCGTGCCGCCCGATCTGAAGGTGCCCTTCGATCCGCGCGAGGTGATCGCGCGCATCGTCGACGACAGCGACTTCGACGAGTTCAAGCCGGAATACGGTCCGTCCCTGTGCACCGGGTGGGCCACCATCCACGGCTACCCGGTCGGCATCCTGGCCAACGCGCAAGGCGTGCTGTTCAGCGCTGAGGCGCAGAAGGCCACCCAGTTCATCCAGCTGGCCAACCAGACCGACACGCCACTTCTGTTCCTGCACAACACCACCGGCTACATGGTCGGCAAGGAGTACGAGCAGGGCGGCATCATCAAGCACGGCGCGATGATGATCAACGCGGTGTCCAACTCCACCGTCCCGCACCTGTCGGTGCTCGTCGGCGCCAGCTACGGCGCCGGGCACTACGGCATGTGCGGCCGCGCCTACGATCCGCGCTTCCTGTTCGCCTGGCCCAGCGCCAAATCGGCCGTGATGGGCGGCGCCCAGCTGGCCGGCGTCATCTCCATCGTCTCCCGCGCCTCCACCGAGGCCCGCGGTGGCGTCGTCGACGAGGAAGCCGACGCCGGTCTGCGCGCCATGATCGAGGCGCAGATCGAAGCCGAATCGGTCCCGATGTTCCTGTCGGGCATGTTGTACGACGACGGGGTCATCGACCCCCGGGACACCCGCACCGTGCTCGGCCTCAGCCTGTCGGCGATCGCCGGTGCCCCGATCGAAGGCGCCGCGAACTTCGGCGTCTTCCGGATGTGAGGAACACATGACCGACCACATCACTTCCGTCCTCGTCGCCAACCGCGGCGAGATCGCCTGCCGCGTCTTCGCGACCTGCCGCGAGATGGGCATCGGCACCGTCGCCGTGTACTCGGACCCGGACGCCGATGCGCCGCACGTGCGCGCCGCCGACGCCGCCGTGCACCTGCCCGGCGCCACCTCCGCCGAGACCTACCTGCGCGGCGACCTGGTGATCGCTGCGGCCCAGCGGGCCGGGGCCGACGCCATCCACCCGGGCTACGGATTCCTGTCCGAGAACGCCGAATTCGCGCAGGCGGTGATCGACGCCGGGCTCACCTGGATCGGTCCGCCGCCCGCGGCCATCGTCGCGATGGGCTCCAAGGTCAACGCCAAGGAGGCCATGAAGGCGGCCGGCGTGCCGGTGCTGTCCGACCTCGACCCGAGCGCCGTCACCGCGGCCGACCTGCCGCTGCTCATCAAGGCCTCGGCCGGCGGCGGCGGACGCGGCATGCGCATCGTGCGGACGCTCGAGGAGCTCGACGACGCCGTCGCCGCGGCCCGCCGCGAAGCCGAGTCGGCCTTCGGCGACCCCACCGTCTTCTGCGAGCCGTACATCGAGCGTGGTCACCACATCGAAGTCCAGGTGATGGCCGACGAGCACGGCGGCGTGTGGGCGGTCGGTGAGCGCGAATGCTCCATCCAGCGCCGTCACCAGAAGGTGATCGAGGAGGCCCCGGCCCCGCTCGTCGAGCGCATCGGCGCCGACATGCGGTCGGCGCTGTACGACGCGGCGCGCACCGCGGCGTCGTCGATCGGCTACACCGGCGCAGGCACCGTCGAGTTCCTGGCCTCCGGCGACGGCCGGTTCTTCTTCCTGGAGACCAACACCCGCCTGCAGGTGGAGCACCCGGTCACCGAACTGACCACCGGCGTGGACCTGGTGGCCTGGCAGCTGCGCGTGGCGCAGGGCGAGCGGCTCGACGGCCCCGAACCCACCGCCGCCGGTCATTCGATCGAGGTCCGGCTCTACGCCGAAGACCCGGCGCAGGACTGGCAGCCGCAGTCGGGCACGGTGCACCGCATCGACATTCCGGCCGACGTGCACTTCGGGCTGCTGCATCGCCCGGGCGTGCGCGTGGACTCCGGCGTGGCAGACGGCAGTGAGATCTCCACCTACTACGACCCGATGCTCGCCAAGGTGATCTCGTGGGCGCCGACCCGCCCGCGGGCCGCCGCCATGCTGGCGCGCGCGCTCGCCGACGCGCAGATCCACGGCCTGGTGACCAACCGGGACCTGCTGGTGAACATCCTCCGCGAGCAGCAGTTCGGGTCCGGGGACACCGACACCGCCTACCTGGACACCGTTGGCCTGCAAGGGCTTTCGGCGCCGCTGGCCGACGAGCGCAGCGTGCAGGTGGCGGCCGCGGCCGCCGCGCTGGCGCAGTCGGCCGCCAACCGGCGGTCGGCCACCGTACTCGGCGGGCTGCCGTCGGGCTGGCGCAACATGGCGTCGGGCAACCAGCGCAAGACCTATCTGTCGACGCACGCCGGCGAGAGGACCGAAACCACGGTGCAGTACCGGATCGACCGCGGCGCCGTGGAACTCCCCGACCTCGAGGGCGTGCAGGCGGTGTCGTGGACGCCGACCGAGTCCGTCCTGCTGGTCGACGGCGTGGCCCGGCGCTACCGCGTGTCCGTGGTCGGCGAGCAGGTCTTCGTCGACTGGCCGGGCGCCGGTGTCGCGTTCACTCGTGCACCTCGCTTCGTCGATCCGTCGACGGTGGCCCGCCCCGGGTCGCTGCTGGCGCCGATGCCCGGCGCGGTGATCCGCGTCGCGGTGGCCGAGGGCGACCGGGTCACCGCCGGTCAGCCGCTGCTGTGGTTGGAGGCGATGAAGATGGAGCACACCATCAGTGCGCCGAGCGACGGCGTGGTGGCGGTGCTCGCCGTGACCGAGGGTAAACAGCTGTCCGTCGGCGACGTCCTCGCCGTGATCGCTGCCGAAACCGAAGAATCCACTCCCGAACAGAATGAGGCGTAAATGAACTTCGTCGAACCCGCCGAGCACGCAGAACTGCGCGCGGCAGTGGCCGCACTCGGCGCCAAATACGGACCGAAGTACTTCCAGGACTGCGCCCGCCAGGGCCGCAAGACCGATGAGCTGTGGAAGGAAGCCGGCGAACTCGGTTTCATCGGCGTGAACCTGCCCGAGGAGTACGGTGGCGGCGGGGCCGGCATGGCCGAGCTCGCGATCGTCATGGAGGAGCTCGCCGCCTCCGGCACCGGCCTGCTGATGCTGGTGGTCTCCCCGGCGATCTGCGGCAACATCATCGCCCGGTTCGGCACCGACGAGCAGAAGCAGCGGTGGCTGCCCGGCCTGGCCGACGGCACCATCACGATGGCCTTCGGCATCACCGAGCCGGACGCGGGCTCCAATTCGCACATGATCACCACCACGGCCCGCCGCGACGGCGACGAGTGGCTGCTGTCCGGTCAGAAGGTCTACATCTCCGGCGTGGACCAGGCCCAGGCCGTGCTCATCGTGGCCCGCACCGAGGACGCCAAGACCGGCAAGCTCAAGCCGGCCCTGTTCATCGTGCCCACCGACGCGCCCGGCTTCGAGGCCAAGGTCATCGAGATGGAGCTGGTGAACCCGGAGAAGCAGTTCGCCCTGTTCCTCGACGACGTCCGCGTGCCCGGCGATGCCCTCGTCGGCTCCGAGGACGCCGGACTGTCGCAGCTGTTCGCCGGTCTGAACCCGGAACGCATCATGGCGTCGGCCTCGGCGGTCGGCATGGCCCGCTACGCGCTCGACAAGGCCGTCGCATACGTCAACGACCGCACCGTGTGGAAGGCGCCGATCGCGACGCACCAGGCGATCTCGCATCCGCTGGCGAAGATCAAGATCGACACCGAGATGGCCAAGCTGATGATGCAGAAGGCCGCCTCGCTGTACGACTCCGGCGACGACTGGGGCGCCGCGGAGGCCGCGAACATGGCGAAGCTGGCCGCGGCCGACGCCGCGGTGGCCGCCGTGGATCAGGCCGTGCACTCGATGGGCGGCAACGGCCTCACCGTCGAATACGGCGTGGCGCCGATGATCGCGCTCTCGCGCATCGCCAAGATCGCTCCGGTGAGCCGCGAGATGATCCTCAACTTCGTCGCGCAGGCCAGCCTGGGTCTGCCGAAGTCGTACTGAGAGAAGCGGATTCGTCCATGTCCGAGACACCCGAACTGTTGGTCCGCACCGCCACCGAGGCGGCGGTCACCACCATCACGCTCGACTCACCGCACAACCGCAACGCCCTCAGCTCCACGCTGGTTCGGCAGTTGCGGGAGGCGATCGAAGCGGCAGGCGCCGACCCCGCCGTCCGCGCGGTGGTGGTGACCCACACCGGTGGAACCTTCTGCGCCGGTGCGGATCTGGGTGAGGCGGTGGGCCGCGGGCTCACGCCGGAGGAGGCCACCGCCGAGGTCGGCAGCTCCATGTCGTCGCTCATGCGGTCGTTCCTGGACCTGCCCAAGCCGGTGATCGCGATGATCGACGGCCACGTCCGCGCCGGCGGTTTCGGTCTGGTCGGGGCGGCGGACATCGCCGTCGCCGGCCCGCGGTCGACGTTCGCGCTGACCGAGTCGCGGCTGGGCCTGGCCCCGTCGATGATCTCGGTGGTGCTGCTGGCCAAGATGACCGCGCGCTCGGCGGGACGGTATTTCCTCACCGGCGAGAAGTTCGACGCGGCGACCGCGGTGGCGAGCGGATTCCTCACCGCCGCAGCCGATTCGGTGGAGGACCTGCAGGCGCAGGTGGCGGCGATCTGCGAGAGCGTGCGCAAGGCATCCCCGCAGGGCCTGGCGGCGTCGAAGAAGCTGACCACCGCCGACCTGCTCGACGGCTTCGACGAAGCCGTCGCGGCGCGGGCGGCCGAGTCGATGGCGTTGTTCGGCTCCGACGAGGCCCGCGAAGGCATGACCGCGTTCCTGTCCAAGCGGCGCCCGGCCTGGGACGCGAGCGCATCGTGACCGTCGCGCCGCGGGAACCCCGCCAGGAACGCTCGCGTCAGACGCGCGAGCGGTTGCTGGCGGCGACCGTCGACATGCTGGCCGTCAAGGGGTGGTCGGCCACGACGGTCACCGCGGTCGCCGAGGCGGCCGGGGTCTCCCGCGGTGCGGCCCAACACCATTTCCCCGCGCGCGAGGATCTGATCACCGCGGTGCTCGAGTCGATGTTCGAGGTGATGACCGCCGAGGCGGCGCAGACCCTGGAGCACCTGCCCGACGGCCCGGAACGGATCGACGCCGTGGTCGACCGCGCCGTCTCCATCTACACCGGCCGCCAGTTCAAGGCGGCGCTGCAGGTGTGGGCGGCGGCCGCCTCCGACGAGACCCTGCGCGAGCTGATCCTGCCGCTCGAAGCCAAGCTGGCGCGGGCCGCGCACAAGCTCACCGTGGCCGGACTCGACCCGACCGGCGAGCACGGGTCCACCGCGCACCGGCTGGCGCAGATCACCCTGGACCTGGCCCGCGGTTTCGGCCTCGCCGACACCCTCTCCGACGACTCGCAGCGCCGCGCCCAGGTCACCGCGGCGTGGGTCCAGCAAGTGAAGGCGGCGCTGGATGTCTGATACTCCCGCTGGACTCCTGGGTATCCGGGAGGACCTGCTCGCGGTACTGGCGCGTCGTGCCCTCACCGAGGATGCCGCCCGCCCGGACGCCGTCGCCAAGCTGCACCGACGCGGCGGCCGCACGGCGCGCGAGCACATCGCCGCCGTCGTCGACCCCGGCTCCTTCGTCGAGTACGGCCGGTTCGTGACCGGCGCCCAGGAGGATCGACGGTCGATCGACGAACTGCTCGACCGCACCGCCGCGGACGGCATCGTCGGCGGGATCGCGACCATCGACGGCCGCGGCTGCGCGGTGCTGTCCTACGACTACCTCGTGATGGCCGGCACCCAGGGCATGCGCGGGCACGTCAAGACCGACCGCCTGCTCGACGTGATCGCCCGCCTGCGGCTGCCGACCCTGTTCTTCGCGGCCGGCGGCGGCGGACGCCCCGGCGACACCGACATCCCGCTGGCCTCCGCCCTGGACACCCCGACCTTCGCCGCCTGGGCGCGGCTGTCCGGCACGGTCCCGCGGATCGCGGTGGTCGACGACAACTGCTTCGCCGGGAACGCCGTGATCGCCGGGTGCGCCGACCTGATCGTCGCCTCCGAGCGCAGTTCCCTCGGCATGGGCGGACCCGCGATGATCGCCGGCGGCGGCCTCGGTGAGGTGGCCTCCGCCGACGTGGGCCCGCTCGAGGTGATGGCCGCGGTCGGCGTCGTCGACGTCGCCGTCGACCATTCCGAGGTCGAAGCCGCCGCCCGCGAGCTGCTCGAGTACTTCCTCGGCCCGACGCCCGCGTGGTCGGCGCCGGACCAGACGCCGCTGCGTGACGCGGTGCCGGAGACCGAGAACGTCGCGTACGACCCGATCGGCATCGTCGAGACGCTGTGCGACGTCGACTCGGTGACCGTCCTGCGCCCCGACTTCGCCCCCGAACTGTTCACCGCGCTCGGCCGCATCGAAGGTCGGACCGTCGGCCTGCTCGGGAACGACACCCAGCACGTGGCCGGTGCGATCACCGCCGACGCGGGCGACAAGGCCGCCCGGTTCCTGCAACTGTGCGAGGCCAACCGCTTCCCGGTGGTCTCGCTGGTCGACACCCCGGGCATGATGGTCGGCCCCGACGCCGAGGCCACCGCGATCGTGCGGCACAGCTCGCGCCTGCTGATCGCCGGGGCGGCGCTGACGGTGCCGCTGATCGGCGTGGTGCTGCGCCGCGGCTACGGGCTCGGCGCACAGGCCATGCTCGGCGGCAGCACCCGCGAGCCGCTGATGACGCTGGCCTGGCCCGGGGCCCACCTGGGGCCGATGGGACTCGAGGGCGCGGTCCGTCTGTCCATGCGCGCGGAGCTGGCGGCCATCGCCGACGACGCCGAGCGCGAGCGCACCGTCGTCGAACTCACCGCGCACCTGCGCGAGCACGCCTCGGCGCTGAACGTGGCCCGCTACGGGGAGATCGACGACGTGATCGATCCGGCGCAGACGCGCGAGGTGATCGTCCGCCTGCTCGACGCCGCCGCCACGGAACCGCGGACGATGACCGGACGCCCCGTCGACGCCTGGTGATCGGGCTCGGGTCGATCAGTCGGCCGGGCCGAGCGGTGCCGTGCCGCCCGCTTCGGTCTGCCCGGAATCACTGAGCGGGGCAGGCTCCTTCAACTCCACGAACAGCACGCGGGTGGGGGAGTCGCCGATGTTCTCGCCGGCGTGCTCCTGCGCGGGCAGCCAGCCGACGAACCCGGCGGGCATGTCCACGTCGCGGGAGGTGTCGCCACTGATCAGTCGTCGTCGGAAACTGCTCAGGGTGTACATGACGCTGTCCGGGTGCCGATGGACCGTCGTGCGATGGCCGGGTCGATCGGTGTACTCCAGCACTCGAACCCGGTCGTTCTCGAAGACGACCTTGTAGACATCCCCATTGCTGACCGCCGGATCACTGGTCATTCTTCGACGATACGCCCGCCTTGACCTGCGAACAATGCCCCCGTCAGGCCGAATTTCGGCGGGGAGACCGGCGGGGATACCGTGGGGGCCATGCGAGTGGTGACCTGGAATGTGAACTCGGTGAAGCCGCGGATTCCGCGCCTGCTGCCCTGGCTGGACGAGCGTGCACCGGACGTGGTGTGCCTGCAGGAGACCAAGGCCACCGACGAGGCCTTCGCCGCTGAACTCGGCGACGAACTGGCCGCCCGCGGCTACGAGTTCGCCCACTTCGGGCAGGGCCAGTGGAACGGCGTCGCCCTCCTCAGCAAGGTGGGGCTCGACGACGTTCGCATCGCGTTCCCGGACGCCCCCGGCTTCCCCGATCCGGCATCCGCGCCCGAAGGGCGGGCGATCTCCGCGGTGTGCGGCGGCGTGCGCATCTGGTCGGTCTACGTGCCCAACGGGCGCGAGGTGAACTCCGACCACTACCGCTACAAGCTGAACTGGCTGAGCGCGCTGCGGGCCGCGGTGGCCGACGACGCCGCGCAGACCATGGTGTGCGGCGACTTCAACATCATCCCGGCCGACCAGGACGTGTTCGACCCGGCGGCGCTCGTCGGGCACACCCACGTCACCGAGGCCGAGCGCGCCGAACTGGCCGGCCTGTTGGATCTGGGCATGGTCGACGTGCAGCGCGCCCACTGGCCGGACGCACGCATCTACTCGTACTGGGACTACCGGGCCGGGATGTTCCACCAGGACCTCGGCATGCGGATCGACCTGATCGTCGTCGGCGAACCGATCGCCGAGCGGGTCCAGGCCGCGTGGGTCGACCGCAAGGCCCGTAAGGGCACCAAGCCGAGCGACCACGCGCCGGTCGTCGTCGACCTCGACGACGCGCCCGACGGCGACGCCGGCCCCATGGTCCCGCCGCCGTCCCGCCCGGCCACGGTGAAGCCCGGCGCGGTGAAACTGCCGCACACGATCGCCGACTGAACCGAAGGGGCGCGCCCACCGACCCCGGGGGCGGGTCGATGGGCGCGTCGGTGCCGAACCGGGGGGAGTTCGGCGGGCTGGGTCAGGAGGCGTGGTCGATGACGCCGCGGATGTTCTTGCCGTCGCGCAGATCCTGGTAGCCCTCGTTGACCTGGTCGAGCGTGTACCGCGTGGTGACGAGCTCGTCGAGCTTGAGTTCACCGGCGTCGTACAGGCGCAGCAGTTTGACGATGTCGTACTGCGGGTTCATCGACCCGAACAGCGTGCCCATGATCGTCTTCTGGTTCAGCGTGAGGTCGGTGCCGGAGACCTGCACGGTCAGCTCGGCCGGGTTCGCCAGGCCGGTGATCACCACGCGCCCGCCCTTGCCGATGACGGCGGTGGCGTTGCTGACCACGTCCTTGTCGACGGTGCCGACCAGAATGAGCGCCGCATCGGCGCCCTGGCCCCAGGTGAGCTCGTTGACCTTCTCCGCGGCCTCCTCGGCGGTGGCGAAGGCGTGGGTGGCGCCCATCTTCAGTGCGGCGTTCCGCTTGAGCTCCACCGGATCGACGACGACGACGTACTTGCAGCCGGCCGACACCGCGCCCTGGACGGCATTGATGCCCAGACCGCCGATGCCGTAGATCACCGCGGTGTCGCCGGGACGGAGGTTGCCCGCGTTGACGGCGGTGCCCCACCCGGACGGGACGCCGCAGCCGACCAGGACCGCGGTCTCCAGCGGCAGCCAGTCGTCGACCTTGACCACCGAATGCTGAGAGATGGTGGCCCGTTCGGCGAAGGTGCCGAGCATGCACATCGCGCCGAAATCCTCGCCGTCCGGGCCGTGGAAGCGGAAGGTGCCGTCGGGCATGGAACCTTCGAGGATCGTCGCGCCCATGTCGCACAGGTTCTGGCGGCCGGTGGAGCAGTAGCGGCAGGTGCCGCAGTTCGGGATGAAGCTGCAGACCACGTGGTCGCCGGGCTTCACCTTGGTGACGCCCGGACCCACTTCTTCGATGATGCCCGAGCCCTCGTGCCCACCGACGATCGGATAGCGCGGCGGCAGATCACCGTCGGTGAGGTGCAGGTCCGAATGGCACAGGCCGGCGGCGGTGTACTTGATGAGCACCTCGCCGGGGCCGGGCGGATCCAGCTCGAGCTCCATGATCTGGAACGGTTCGCCCGGGCCCAGCAGGACGGCGGCTTTGGTCTTCACGGTGATCTCCTTGTGTCGGTGTTCGGGTGGGGATATGCGGTGATACGGGTGGTGTTCGGTGCGGAAGGACGCGGGTTCTACAGTGCGATGTTGACGGCCTTGACCTGGGTGTAGGCGTCGATGGCGGAGTCGCCGAGCTCGCGGCCCCAGCCGGACTGCTTGAAACCGCCGAAGGGCAGCGCGGTGTCGAAGCCGTTGTACTGGTTGACCCAGACCGAGCCGGCCTGCACGGCGGCCGCGGTGCGGTGCGCCTTGGACAGGTCCTTGGTCCAGATGCCGGCGGCGAGTCCGTAGATGGAGTTGTTCGCCGCGCGTGCGACGTCGTCTTCGTCGTCGAACGGCAGCGCGGCCACCACCGGACCGAAGATCTCCTCTTCGACGATGGAGTAGCTCGGCTCCACGTCGACGAAGACGGTCGGCTCGATGAAGTAGCCGCGCTCGCCCCACCGGTTGCCGCCGGTCAGGGCGCGCGCGCCGGAGGCCAGGCCCTGCTGGATGTAGCCGTTGACGCGGTCGAACTGCTCCTGAGAGACCAGCGGGCCCAGTTCGGTGGTCGGATCCAGGCCCGGGCCGATCTTGGCGGCGGCGGCCGCGTCGGCGACCGCCTGCGTGAAGTCGTCGAAGATCTCCCGCTGCACGAACATCCGAGTACCGGCCACGCAGCACTGGCCGTGGTTGAACATCCAGGCGGCGACCGAACCGGCGACGGCGGCCTCCAGATCGGCGTCGGCGTAGACGATGTTCGGGCTCTTGCCGCCGAGCTCGAGGGTGACCTTCTTCAGGTTGACGGTGGCGGCCTGCACGATCTTCTTGCCGACCTCGGTGGAACCGGTGAACGCCACCTTGTCCACGTCCATGTGGGCCGAGAGAGCGGCGCCGGCGTCGCCGAAACCGGTGACGATGTTGACCACGCCGGGCGGGAAGCCGGCCTCTTCGAAGACCTCACCGAGCAGCAGGGCGCTGAGCGGGGTCTGCTCGGCGGGCTTGAGGACCACGGTGTTGCCCGCGGCCAGCGCGGGCGCCAGCTTCCAGGTGGCCATCAGGATGGGGAAGTTCCACGGAATGATCTGGCCGCACACGCCCAGCGACTCGCGACGGGTGTAGGCGTGGAATTGGCCGTCGGGCGCGAACGGCATGGACGGGGTGATCGACGCTCCGGTGATCTTGGTGGCCAGGCCGGCGTTGTAGCGCCAGACGTCGGCCGACCAGCCCACGTCCACGGCGGTGGCGATGGCCACCGACTTGCCGTTGTCGAGGGCTTCGAGCTGGCCGAAGATCTCGGCGCGCTCGGACAGGATGTCGCCGACCTTCCAGATCAGGCGTTCGCGCTCGTTGGGCTTCATCCGCGACCACGGGCCCTCGTAGGCGGCGCGGGCGGCGGCGACGGCGCGGTCGATGTCTTCGGCGGTGCCCTTCGCGACGCGGGTGATCACCTCGCCGGTCGCCGGGTCGACGGTCTCGAACTTCTCGCCGGAGGCCGCGTCGACCCACTGCCCGCCGATCAGCAGCTGTCGATCACGGGAGACGAAGTCGGCCACGGCGGGCAGGAGTGCGGGGGTCAGTACGGCGGTCATCGGATCCTCCTCCCGGCCGCCTCGGGGGCGGACCGGCGTTACGGGCATATGAGAGCTGCGCCACAGTGGCGCAGATCTCAGTGTGCTCCGATTCGCTGAGGTCGCGCTGTTCGGAAACTGAACAGCGCCGGTGGACAACCGTGAACAGCTGTGGATCGGGTGCGGTCAGTGCCCGATGTCGAGGGCCCGGATGCGGGCGTACAGGGTGGTGCGACTGATGCCGAGGGTCTTGGCGGCGTGACTCTTGTTGCCGCCGGCGGCGTCGAGGGCGTCGACGATCGCCAGGCGTTCGGCGTGCTCGAGACCCAGGAGGCGGGATACGCGCGCGGAACCGCGGTAGTCGTGCGGCAGATCGTGCACGTCCAGCGTGCGCGACCCGCGGGCGCGGGCCACCGCGGCGGCCTGCTCGAGCACCATCGCCAGTTCGGGGAAGTTGCCGGGCCAGTCCTGCGATGCCAGCGCGTCGGCGGCGTCCGCACCCAGTTCGAGGCTGTCGGCACGCAGGAACTCCTGCGCGAGCGCGGCCAGTTCGGTGCTGCGCTGGCGCAGCGGCGGAAGGGTGGTGCGGTGGCGGCAGCGCGCCACGAGGGCCGCCGCGCCGGGGCCGAGTGCGTCGGGTGGTCCGGTCACCACCACGATCGGCGGTTCGGCGCCGCTGCGGGCGCTCACCGCGGACTGCAGCAGCGCCAGGGAGCGTTCGTCGAGGAGGTCGGCGCCGTCGATCACCACGCCGTGGCCGCGGCTGCGAGCCAGGCGCAGCGCGGCGGCCAGGTCGATCGGGGCGTCGTCGATCAGCGCAGCCGGCACGTCGATCACCACCGCGGCCTCCCGGTCGGCCACCGTGAATGCGCGGGCGGTCCGGCCGGTGCCGGGCTCGCCGCAGATCGCTACCGTGGGCGCGCCGGCCGCAGTGCTGCGCGAGGGCGACGACGCCGGCGACAAGTCGGACAGCTGCGGACGGAGGCGGAACACCGCGGCGTGCCGGACGGACGGCACGCGCACGGCCTGCACCGCCACGGTGACCCCGGAGAGCAGAGTGATCGTCGGCGGCACGTCGTTCTGTTCCACCAGCAGTCGCAGGGTGCCGAAGTCGCCGGGCGCCAACAGTTGCGCGGCCAGGGAGTTGGACAGCTGGAGATCGTCGCCGAGGGCGGCGACCGCGGTGTCGCGTCGTTCGGCGGCCTTCTCGTAGGCCGCGATCACCCGGCGGTGGTCCGACGACGCGCGGGACAGCAGCCGATCGGCGATGTCTTCGACCACCCCGCGGACCAGTGGCACCGACAGTGGATTCAGGCGCGGCGCGGCCTGGGTCATGCACAGGATGCCGGCCACCCGGCGGGTGGTGGGATGGATGATCGGCTGCCCGAAGCAGCTCAGGAATCGGAACTGCTCCAGGTAGTGGTCCTCAGCGTTGATCACCACCTCGCCGCGCACCTCGGCGACGGTGCCCAGCGCGGTGGTACCCATCGCGGCCTCGGTGAACGTGGCGCCGGTGACCGCACCGGCGTCGGCGAGGGTGCGCTCCAGGGACGCGTCGGCACTCACCCGCGCCACCATCCGGCTGCGGTGGTCCACCAGCAGCAGCGCCGCCGGGGTGCCGTGCAACTGCTCGGCGGCGCGGGCGAGGATCGGCCGGGCCGCGTCCAGCAGCGGATCCGACGACGAGATGTCGGCGAGCACCGGATCGGGCCGGGCGTCGGGGGCCAGGCCGCAGTCCCGCGCCCGTTGCCACGAGGCGGCGATGACCTGTCGTTGGGGCAGCGAAGTGGTCACAGTCTCCACTGTTACACGGCGGGCAGGCTGTCCTCCAGGAATCGCGGTCGGCAGATCACGTAGCCGCCGATCAGCATCAGGCAGGTGGCGACGACGAGCAGACTCAGCGAGAGCCCCCAGCCGCCGCTCACCTCGCGCAGGATGCCGAACAGGAGCGGCCCGGCGCAGGCCAGCAGGTAGCCGAGGCCCTGGCCGAAACCGGACAGCGACGCCGAGCCCGCCGCGGTGCGCGTGCGCACGTTGATCAGCGTCAGGGCCATCGGGAACGAACTCACGCCCAGCCCGGCCAGCAGCACCCACGCGATGGTCCCGGTCAGCGGGGCCCAGTACAGCCCGGCGAGACCGCTGAGCATGCAGGCCGCGAATCCGACGATGAAGCCGTAGGGGTTGGCGAAGCGCAGGCACAGCCACGGCGCCACGAAGGTCGCCAGGAAGCCGACCCCGGCGAACGCAGCGACCGCCGCCCCGCCGAGGGCATCGTCGGCGCCGGCGTCGGCCAGCAGCTCGGGGATCCAGGTCAGCAGGGAATAGGTCATCAGCGACGTCATGCCGAACAGGAACACCAGGCCCCACGCGATCGGCGAGCGCCACACCGGAAGCCGCGGGGTCGCGGCGGTCTCGATCTCACCGGATGTCTCGGCGCGGCGTCGTCGTGCCACCGCGATCCACGGCACCAGGGCGAGTAGTGGAATCGCCGCCCAACCGGCGAGCGCCCACCGCCAGCCCGCGGCGTCGGCGGCCGGCACCGCCAGTGCGGCCGGAACCGTGGTGCCCAGCTGCACGCACAGGATGTAGGCGGTGCTGCTGGCCGCGATGCGGTGGGGGAAGTAGCGCTTCACCAGCGGCGGGATCAGCACGTTGCCCAGGCCCATGCCGAACAGCGCCACCGCGGACAACGCCATCAGACTCCACGTGTCGCCGGCCAGACCGCGCAGGCCGGTCCCCGCGGCCGTCACGATCACCGCGCCCACCGTGGCGATCTCCAGGCCGAATCGCCTGCCGAGTCCTGCGCCGACCAGTCCGGCGACACCGAACATCAGGGTCGGCAGCATGCCGATCGCGCCGATCGCGGCGTTGCCGAAACCGAGGTCGTCGGAGACGCGGCCCAGCAGCGGCGTCAGGGAGGTCACGGCCGCCCGCAGGGATAGAGCGAACACCAGGATCGCGAGCAGCACGAGGACTTGGCCGCCGCGGTGCGAACCGCGGGAGAGGGTGCGCATCAGCAGCGCGCCGGGAAGAGGTCGAGGGTCACCGGACACCTGTGTCATGGTGGCAGTCGACGGTGCGTCACGCGACCCGATAACGGTGCGATCAAACCCACGTCCATCATTTTGACCTGTCGAAACTCGGGCGGTAGAGTAGACCGTCGGTGTCCAGCACGCTGGATGCCGCCCGCCCGAAATCGGATTCACCTTCGGTTGCGGGGTGGGGGTCGTGAACACGTCGTACCCCGTACGACACGCCCGACTACGGGTGCAGAATAACTCATTGACCAGGGCGGAAGTCCTGGTGGGGCGAGTTGCGGAAGTTGCTCAGAGTGCCGTTTAGGTGCGGTGAGCTTCCTGCCCGGAGCACCAACCGCGACGAAAGACAGGCCGACACCACGTCGGCCACGAGGAGAAAGAACCTAGTGCCAACTATTAACCAGCTGGTCCGCAAGGGCCGCAAAGACAAGGCTTCGATCAAGAAGACCGCAGCCCTGAAGGGCAGCCCGCAGCGTCGTGGCGTGTGCACCCGCGTGTACACCACCACCCCGAAGAAGCCGAACTCCGCTCTCCGGAAGGTCGCCCGTGTGCGTCTGACCAGTGGCGTCGAGGTCACCGCTTACATCCCGGGTGAAGGCCACAACCTGCAGGAGCACTCGATGGTGCTCGTCCGCGGTGGTCGTGTGAAGGACCTCCCCGGTGTTCGTTACCGCATCGTCCGCGGCTCGCTCGACACCCAGGGTGTCAAGGACCGCAAGCAGGCTCGCAGCCGTTACGGCGCAAAGAAGGGGAACTGATCCATGCCTCGTAAAGGACCCGCACCCAAGCGCCCGCTGATCCAGGACCCGGTTTATGGTTCCACGCTGGTCACCCAGCTGGTCAACAAGATCCTGCTGGACGGCAAGAAGTCGACCGCCGAGCGCATCGTGTACCAGGCTCTCGAGCAGACCCGCGACAAGACCGGCACCGATCCGGTCATCACCCTCAAGCGCGCGCTGGACAACGTCAAGCCGACGCTCGAGGTCAAGAGCCGTCGCGTCGGTGGCGCCACCTACCAGGTGCCCATCGAGGTCAAGCCGGGCCGCGCCAACACCCTGGCCCTGCGTTGGCTGGTGACCTTCAGCCGTCAGCGTCGTGAGAAGACCATGGTGGAGCGTCTCGCCAACGAGCTGCTCGACGCCTCGAACGGTCTCGGCGCCGCTGTGAAGCGTCGCGAGGACACCCACAAGATGGCCGAAGCCAACCGCGCGTTCGCGCACTACCGCTGGTGACAACCCTGCGCAAGGCTGATCCAACGATTAGCCTTGCGCAGTGGCCACCGCCGCGGCTCGCCTGAACCGCCGGCCTTCTCCGCAGACCTCTTTCCGCTGACTCCCCGAAGGGAATCCCATGGCACAGGAAGTGCTGAACGACCTCACCAAGGTCCGCAACATCGGCATCATGGCGCACATCGACGCCGGCAAGACCACCACCACCGAGCGCATCCTCTACTACACGGGTGTGAACTACAAGATCGGTGAGACCCACGACGGTGCGTCGACCACCGACTGGATGGAGCAGGAGAAGGAGCGGGGTATCACCATTACCTCGGCCGCCGTCACCTGTTTCTGGGATAACAACCAGATCAACGTCATCGACACCCCGGGCCACGTCGACTTCACCGTCGAGGTCGAGCGCGCGCTCCGCGTGCTCGACGGCGCCGTCGCCGTCTTCGACGGCAAGGAGGGCGTCGAGCCCCAGTCCGAGCAGGTCTGGCGCCAGGCCACCAAGTACGACGTCCCCCGCATCTGCTTCGTCAACAAGATGGACAAGATGGGCGCGGACTTCTACTACACCGTGCAGACCATCATCGACCGTCTCGGCGCCACCCCGCTGGTGCTGCAGCTCCCGATCGGTGCCGAGGATGCCTTCGACGGCGTCGTCGACCTGATCGAGATGAAGGCCCTGCTGTGGCCGGGCACCGTCGCGATCGGCGCCGAGGCCACCGTCGCCGAGATCCCCGCGGATCTGCAGGAGCGCGCCGAGGAGTACCGCGAGAAGCTGCTGGAGAAGGTCGCCGAGTCCGACGAAGCTCTCATGGAGAAGTACTTCGCCGGCGAGGAGCTCTCGATCGATGAGATCAAGGGCGCCATCCGGAAGATGACCATCAACTCCGAGGTCTACCCGGTGCTGTGCGGCACGGCGTTCAAGAACAAGGGCATCCAGCCCATGCTCGACGCCGTCGTCTCGTACCTGCCGAACCCGCTGGACATCGGCGAGATCGAGGGCCACGTTCCGGGTGACGAGGAGGAAGTCCTCACCCGTAAGCCGAGCAAGGACGATCCGTTCTCGGCGCTGGCGTTCAAGATCGCCGCGCACCCGTTCTTCGGCAAGCTCACCTTCGTGCGCGTCTACTCCGGCCGGGTCGATCCGGGCACCCAGGTGCTCAACGCGACCAAGGGCAAGAAGGAGCGCATCGGCAAGCTCTTCCAGATGCATGCCAACAAGGAGAACCCGGTCGACGACGCGGTGGCCGGCCACATCTACGCGATGATCGGCCTGAAGGACACCACCACCGGTGACACCCTCTGCGACATCGCCAACCCGATCGTCCTGGAGTCCATGACCTTCCCGGACCCGGTCATCAACGTCTCGATCGAGCCGAAGACCAAGTCGGACCAGGAGAAGCTGGGCACCGCGATCCAGAAGCTCGCCGAAGAGGATCCGACCTTCTCGGTGCAGCTCGACGAGGAGACCGGCCAGACCGTCATCGGCGGCATGGGCGAGCTCCACCTCGACATCCTGGTCGACCGCATGAAGCGCGAGTTCAAGGTCGAGGCGAACGTCGGTAAGCCGCAGGTGGCCTACCGCGAGACGATCCGTAAGATCGTCGAGAAGCACGACTACACCCACAAGAAGCAGACGGGTGGCTCGGGCCAGTTCGCGAAGGTCCAGATCAAGCTCGAGCCGTTGGTCGACGCCGAGGACGGCGCGACCTACGAGTTCGACAACGCCGTCACCGGCGGTCGTGTCCCGCGCGAGTACATCCCTTCGGTGGATGCCGGTGCGCAGGACGCGATGCAGTACGGCGTCCTGGCCGGCTACCCGCTGGTCAACCTGAAGGTCACTCTGCTCGACGGTCAGTACCATGACGTCGACTCGTCGGAAATGGCCTTCAAGATCGCCGGTTCGCAGGCTCTGAAAGAGGCTGCACGCATGGCAAGCCCCGTCATTCTGGAACCGATCATGGCCGTCGAGGTCACGACTCCGGAGGACTACATGGGCGACGTCATCGGCGACCTGAACTCCCGCCGTGGTCAGATCCAGGCCATGGAGGAGCGCAGCGGTGCCCGCGTCGTGAAGGCTGCGGTGCCGCTGTCGGAGATGTTCGGCTACATCGGAGACCTGCGGTCGAAGACTCAGGGCCGAGCAAACTACTCCATGGTCTTCGACTCGTACGCCGAAGTTCCGGCGAACGTGGCGAAGGAGATCATCGCGAAGGCGACGGGCGAGTAATTCGCCCGCCCGCTTACGCGGCCCGCGCTGCGGCGCAATAAACTGTCAATCACTTCTGCCGAGATCGCCTCGGCAGACCAGAGTCCAGGAGGACACAAGTGGCGAAGGCGAAGTTCGAGCGGACCAAGCCGCACGTGAACATCGGCACCATCGGTCACGTCGACCACGGCAAGACCACCACGACGGCGGCCATCACCAAGGTGCTGGCTGACCAGTACCCCGACCTGAACGAGAGCTTCGCTTTCGATCAGATCGACAAGGCGCCGGAGGAGAAGGCTCGTGGTATCACGATCAACATCTCCCACGTCGAGTACCAGACCGAGAAGCGTCACTACGCTCACGTGGACGCCCCCGGTCACGCCGACTACATCAAGAACATGATCACCGGCGCTGCCCAGATGGACGGCGCGATCCTGGTCGTGGCGGCTACCGACGGCCCGATGCCGCAGACCCGCGAGCACGTGCTGCTCGCTCGCCAGGTCGGCGTGCCCTACATCCTGGTCGCCCTCAACAAGGCCGATATGGTCGACGATGAGGAGATCATGGAGCTCGTCGAGATGGAGGTCCGCGAACTGCTGGCCGCCCAGGAATTCGACGAGGATGCCCCGGTCGTGCCGATCTCGGCGCTGAAGGCACTCGAGGGTGACCCCAAGTGGGTCGAGTCGGTCCAGAAGCTGATGCAGGCTGTCGACGACTCGGTGCCGGACCCCGTCCGCGAGACCGAGAAGCCCTTCCTGATGCCCGTCGAGGACGTCTTCACCATCACCGGCCGCGGCACCGTGGTCACCGGTCGTGTGGAGCGCGGCGAGGTCAACGTGAACGAGGAAGTCGAGATCGTGGGTATCCGCGAGGGCTCGACCAAGACCATCGTCACGGGCATCGAGATGTTCCACAAGCTGCTCGACTCGGCACAGGCCGGCGACAACGCCGGTCTGCTGCTGCGCGGCCTCAAGCGTGAGGACGTCGAGCGCGGTCAGGTCATCGTGAAGCCGGGCACCACCACCCCGCACACGGAGTTCGAGGGCCAGGCGTACATCCTGTCGAAGGACGAGGGCGGCCGTCACACCCCGTTCTTCAACAACTACCGTCCGCAGTTCTACTTCCGTACCACGGACGTGACCGGCGTCGTGACCCTCCCCGAGGGCACCGAAATGGTCATGCCGGGCGACAACACCGAGATGCTGGTCAAGCTGATCCAGCCGGTCGCCATGGACGAGGGCCTGCGCTTCGCTATCCGCGAGGGTGGCCGCACCGTCGGTGCCGGCCGCGTCACCAAGATCATCAAGTGATCATCTGATCATCTGATTTTCTGATCCGAGGCACGCTCGCCGAGTCACTGGCTCCTGAGCTTGTCGAAGGGTCATTGAGAACCCGCTCCGCCGCAAGGCGGGGCGGGTTCTCTGCATCTCGGGCCGACCGTCTGGCGGGAATCGGGACGAGTGGATCAGTCGGCGACGCGATGCAACGCCGCGCGCAGATGATGGGTCATCGGCACGTCGGCGAAGGACATCCACATGTCGTAGGAGAGGGTGTCGCCGTTGAGCACGAAGCGGCGCCGCACCGCGTGCACGTCCTTCGCGTCGGGGGAGGCGCCGAGGATCACCTCGGTGAAGTCGAGGACGCCGTCGACGAGGGCGGCGCGCTGGATCTCGACGAAGCCGGTCGGTTGGGTGATCAGCAGTTCGACGGCGTCGCCGGCGGGACGCAGATAGCCGGTCTCGGTGTGCAACGGACGGCCGTCGTCGCCGGCCTTGGTGCGTGAGCGGTAGAACAGGAACGGCTTGCCCGGCACCGGGGAGAGTTCGATCTCCTCGGTGTAGGTGAAGTCGTCGATGGTGGGGTAGTGACCCTCGCCGGCGCCGCGCCAGAGGCCGGCGAAGGCGACGAGCGGGTCGGTGGGCGAGGGTGCGGACTGCGTGGGCTGGGACATGCCCCTGACGTTAGCGACTGCCACGGATGAAGGCGGAGTCAACGGGTCTCGAGGGTGTTGCCGGGTGCCGGGTCCCGAGGAATAGGGTGGTCGTCGTGCGTGTACTCGGTGGAAACGGCAGCGGCCCCGACCTCGCGGTGCAGATCGCCGGGCGAAGTCCGGGGTCGGCGGAGCCGCCGGTGCTCCTGGTGCACGGAATGGGCGGCGACCACACCACGTGGCGTCGACTGTCGGGTACCCTGACCGCTGCCGGGCGCGAGGTGATCGCGGTGGACCTGCGCGGGCACGGCCGCAGCGGCCGCGCACAGCGGTACCGCCTCAACGACTTCCGGGACGACCTGGCCACCGTGCTCGACGGTCTCGACCTGGACCGGGTGGACGTGGTGGGCCACTCCCTCGGCGCGCACTCGGCGCTGCGGCTGGCGATGACCCAACCCGAGCGTGTGCGGCGCCTGCTGGTGGAGGAGCCGCCGCCGATGCCCCGCGATGCCGCGGACCTGGCCGAAGCCATCACACCTACCTCGACGCTCGCGGGGCGCATCCGCGGACTCGCGATGCTGGCCGCCGATCCCCGGCCGTTCCTCCGGTTCGACCGCAGCATGCCCGAGGTGGTCGGCGTGCAGTTCGAGCAGGCGGATCCGCACTGGTGGGACGGCCTGCAGGCGGTGCCCGCGCCGACCCTGGTGATCTCCGGCGGCGACCGCAGCTTCCTGCCGCCGCGCCACCTGCGCAGCCTGTCCGAGGCGCTACCCCGCGGGGAGTTCGCCACCATCGACGCCGGCCACAGCGTCCACCGCGACCGACCGCGCGAGTTCCTGGCCGCCGCCACCGCACATCTGACCGCCCCCTGACCCTTCCCGCGGGGATCCGCGGCGGGTGCCGCGAGACTGTTGCGCTTGGTGTGCTGTGACCATCAAGTGCGTCGGTTTCGCGGCGCGGGGTAGCAGGTCGAGTTGGCGGCGTGCCGAATGCGCGAGTTCGCGGGCTTGTGATGGGTCGCGATCATGCGCGGGGCGCCTGATCCCCTTCTCGTCTTGTCGCTGGCGGTGGGTGCCTGATCTGTGTTGGGGCTCCGGGCGGCTTGCGTGTGCTTCCGGGAGGCGGCGGGGATCGGCGGAATCGTTCGGTCTCGCGCTGGTCGCCGGGATCCGGGGCGGGTGTCGCGAGACTGTTGCGCTTGGTGTGCTGTGACCATCAAGTGCGTCGGTTTCGCGGCGAGGGGAACCGGTCGGGTGGTTGCTGCGTCTAAAGCACATGGGGGAGAGCGGAGAACTGGCGCGGATCTTTGCCGACCAGGACGGGGTGATCACCACGGTGCAGGCGCTTGGGTGCGATCTGACCCGGAGCGAGATCCACGGGCGGGTGGCGCGCGAGGAGTGGCAGCCGGTGGCGCGCGGCGTGTATCGGTTGCAGTCACACGCCTACACCGAACACGCGATGGTGCGTGCGGCGGCGTTGGCGTGGCGGGGCGTGCTCGACCGCACCACAGCCGCGTGGTGGCACGGACTGCTCGAGCACCTGCCGCAGCCGCTGACCCTGTCGGTGCGCCACGCTGTCCGGGAAGACCCGTGGGAACACGGTGCCGCGGACGTGGTGCGCCGCCGCTTCTGCGCCGAAGACCTGACACAGGTGCGCGGCGTGGACGTCACCGCGAAGGAACTGACGGTGCTCGGGTGCGCGGGACTGGTCGAGGATCAGTCCCGCTTCCTCGACCGCGTGCTGCAGCGAGGCGAGGTGACGTTGACCGGGTTGCAGGCCTGCTTGGAGCGCAATCCCCGTGCACGGGGCATGACGTCGGCGCGGAAGCTGGTGGCAGTTCTGGATTCGGACACCGAGTCGGCGGCCGAGCGACTCTTCATCCAGCTGTTGCGCGCCGAGAACATCAGCGGCTGGGTGCAGCAGTATCCGTTCCAGGGCTGGTTCGTGGATGTGGCGTGGCCCGACTGGAAGGTCGCAGTCGAGATCGACGGCTGGGCCTTCCACCGCGATCACAAGAGTTTCCGGAGAGACGCGAGCAAGCGCAACGCGCTGGTTCGCGCCGGCTGGCTCCCGTTGAGCTTCACCTGGCACGACGTCCACGACGAACCGGCCGCCACCACCGAGACCCTGACGGCGGTGCTCGTCGACCGCGCCCTGGCGGCGGGATGACGCCGGGCGACGAACGGCGAGACGATCAGGCGGGCGTGTTGTGCAGCGGTCGGGGATCGATACCGGTGCGGGCCCAGCCCTCGAAGGCCCACGGCACGTACAGGACGCGCACCGGCAGCTTGTTGACCACCGGGTTCACCGCCCGCATGAAACGCGCGAAGCGGTCGTAGCGGCGCTGCTTGCGCTCGTCCCACGGCAGCTCGCACACCGCGCGCATCTCGGGCGGCAGGGTGCCGGTGATGACTGTCTGCAGGAACCCGTTGAGCGGAAGGGCCGCCACGCGCCACAGCGGCGCGGGCAGCCAGGCCGGGCCGGGCACCCCCTTCCGGAGATAGCCGGTCGCGTAGACGATGGTCCGCGTGGGCACGAACTTCTCGCACATCGACTGCCAGTAGTCGCAGAACTCCTCATACGTCTGCGGCTGGCTGCGCGGGCTCACCCCGTACAGCTGGTACCAGACCTTGCTCTCCTCGAAGATCTGGACCTTCTCCTCGTCAGAGAGCCGCCGGACGAAGGTGTCGGTCATGGTCAGGACCTGATCGACGAACGTCGCATGCGCCCAGTAGAAGAGCTCGGGGTTGAGCGCGTGATAGCGGGAGCCGTCGGCGATGGTGCCCTTGATATCGCGGTGGAAATCGCGCACCCGCCGCCCCCAGCGCTGGGGCTCGTCCGAGTACACGGTCCGCATCACCGGCGGCCCGGTGCGTCGCGCCCGACCGAGGAAGTCGCTGAAGATGATCGAATGGTCCTCCACTCCCTGGGCGAGCTGCTCGATGCAGTTCTCCGTCCCGGCGAGACGCTGGAATCCCAGGATCATGCGCACATCGCCGGCGTACTTCCAGAGCAGGGAGTCGGCACCGAGGCGCAGGGGCAGTGCGTCGAGATCGTCCTCGTCGACGATGCCGGGTTCGGCCTCGCGGACACCGGTGGAGAAGTCGGTCGTCATGGGGACAGCCTACTCAAGTTAGACACAAATGGAATAACTTGTGTCTAACTGGCCGGGGAGGTTCCCGCAGTAGGCTCGGGTCAGTGTGAGAGTGATGGCACCGCACCTGTTGCGGTGGTTGGATCCTGATCATCTGGTGTCTGGCTCATAGGCTCGGTGCCGCCCCCGTGCGGGGGGTTGGCGAGCATGCGTTTTGTCGGCATCAGATGTGACGGACCGGCCGGCGTGACTTGATAGGAGCGTGGCAACCGCCCCCACTGAGATGTGTCCGCCGACCGGCCCAACCGTCCAGTCACCTATCAGTGAAGGAGGGCAACCACCATGGTTGTTGTTGGCGCCGATGTACACAAGCGGTCACACACATTCGTCGCGGTCGTTGAAGTCGGCCGCGAACTCGGACACAAGACGTTCCCGGCGACCACGCCTGGGCACCAGGACGCGGTGCGCTGGGTGCGGCAGCGGTTTGGTGCGGAGGTGGTGTGGGCGATCGAGGACTGCCGGCACCTGTCGGCACGCCTGGAACGCGATCTGCTCGGTACGGGCCAGTCGGTGGTGCGGGTACCACCGAAGATGATGGCCGAGCAGCGTCGTGTCGCTCGGACTCGCGGCAAGTCCGACCCGATCGATGCGCTCGCGGTCGCCCGCGCGGCTCAACGTGATCCTGACCTTCCTGTCGCCTCTCACGACGCGACGTCACGGGAGTTGAAACTGCTGGTCGACCGGCGCGAGGACCTGGTCAAGGCCCGGACGGCGACGATCAACCGGCTGTTATGGCGAGTCCATGAACTCGACCCGTCGTGGGCGCCGCCGAGCAAGGGCCTGGACCTGGCCAAGCATCAGCAGAGGCTAGCTGACCATCTTGACGGCGTCGGCGGGATCGTCGCTGAACTCGCCCGCGACGAACTCGCCGAGATCATCGAGTTGACCGGGAAGATCAACGCCCTGGCCACCCGCATCGGCAAGCGTGTGGCGATCGCCGCCCCGACGTTGTTGGCCATGCCCGGCGTGGGTCCGATGACTGCGGCCAAGCTGGTGGGTGAGTCCGCGGGGATCTCCCGGTTCAAGTCCGAAGCAGCCTTCGCCCGCCATGCCGGGATCACACCGATCCCAGTGTGGTCGGGCAACACCGCCGGCCGAGTCCGTCTGACCAGATCAGGCAACCGCCAGCTCAATGCCGCAGTGCACCGGATCGCCGTGACCCAGATCCGCATGGACGGATTGGGCAAGATCTACTACCAGAAGAAGAAGGCTGAAGGCATGTCCACACCCGAAGCACTACGGTGCCTCAAACGACGCCTGGCCCGCGTCGTCTACAACCACCTGCACACCGATCAAGACGCTGCTCGGACTTGCCATCCGGTAGCCGCTTGACATAGGAGAAACACATGGTCTATCAGCCCGGCAACAACAATCCGTTCGCGATTCCGAGCAAGCACGGCGAGATGCCGACCTTCGTGGTGCGGGCGAGCAAGCCACAGTTGCCGCCCGTGGACGTGATCCTGGAAACCGCCGAGGTGGTGTCACTGCCGATGCGCACGCGGTTCCGCGGCATTGCGGTGCGGGAGGCGATGATCTTCCGCGGTCTCAAGGGTTGGGGCGAGTTCTCGCCGTTCCTCGAGTACGACGACGTCGAGTCGGCCAACTGGCTCGCGGCCGGCATCGAGGCGGCGTGGCAGGGACCGCCGCCCGCCGTGCGCGACACCGTGCCGGTCAACGCGACCGTGCCGGCGGTGCCTGCCGACCAGGTCGCCGAGATCCTGGCCCGCTTCCCGGGGGCGACGACGGCCAAGGTGAAGGTCGCCGAAGCCGGGCAGACCCTGCACGACGACGTCGAGCGCGTCGCCGCCGTCCGGGAACTGATTCCGCGCGTGCGGATCGACGCCAACGGTGCGTGGGACGTCCCGACCGCGCTCGAGGCGATCAGCGCCATCGGCGACGTCGAATACGTGGAGCAGCCGTGCGCGAGCATCAAGGAGCTCGCCGCGGTCCGGCGCGTGGTCGATGTGCCGATCGCGGCCGACGAGTCGATCCGCCGCGCCGAGGACCCGCTGCTGGTGGCCCGCGCCGAGGCGGCCGACATCGCGGTCCTCAAGGTGGCCCCGCTCGGCGGCATGCGCAAGGTCCTCGCGCTCAACACCGCCCTCAAGATGGACGTGGTGATCTCCAGCGCCCTCGACACCGCCGTCGGCATGGCGGCCTCGGTGGCGACCGCGGCCGCTCTCCCCATGCTCGACCACGCCTGCGGGCTGGGCACCGGCGTGCTCCTGGAGCGCGACGTGGCGCCCTCGTTCGTCCCGCGCCACGGCGCGGTGAGCCCGCGACTGGTGACGCCCGACGACGACCTGCCGCTGGCCGCGCCGGACCGCATCGCCTGGTGGGAGGCGCGGCTGCGCCGTTGCCACGCCGTCCTCATGGCCCGCTGACCGGGCCGGGGCACGCGCGGAAATCGGAGGGACTCTAGAAACAAAACAAAATATCTGTTCCAATGGAGTGAGCTGCGGCACTCGCGGCACGACTTCAGGAGGAACCATGGCCATGCCCGTGCTCGCTCAGCCGGAAGTCGGCAGCGACCTGCGTCCCGTCCCGGTCAGCACCCGCAACGGGCTGCTCGAGATCCTCACCATGCGTCGCGATCCGTTCGACTTCTCGCAGAAGCGGCTGGAACAGTACGGCGAGGTCTTCGCCATGAGTGCGCTCGGCACGCGATTCGTCACCGCCCACGGCGCGGAGGCGGCCAACGAGATCCTGATGAACAAGGACCGCGCCTTCGCCAACGCCCCGGCCTGGAGCTACTTCATCGGCCCGTTCTTCAACCGCGGCATCATGCTGCTCGACTTCGACGAGCACCGTCACCACCGGCACATCCTGCAGCAGGCGTTCGCGCCGAAGGTGCTCAAGGGCTACTTCGACGAGATGCAGCCGGTGATCGTCGACCGCGTCGCGAAGTTCCCCACCGGCGAGGTGAAGCTGTTCGAGGAGTTCAAGGAGCTCACCCTCGACATCGCGCTGGAGATCTTCCTCGGCCTGGAACTGAGCAAGCCCGAAGCCGACCGCCTCAACAAGGCGTTCATCGAAACCGTCCGCGCCGGCGTCGCCCTGGTGCGCAAGCCGGTGCCCGGCGGCCGATGGTGGAAGGGTCTGCGCTCGCGCAAGATCCTGGAGGAGTTCTTCTACAAGCACCTACCGGCCAAGCGGGCGACGGCCACACCGGACCTGTTCTCGGTGCTGTGCCACGCCGAGGGCGACGACGGCGAGCGATTCACCGACGAGGACGTGGTGAACCACATGATCTTCGTGCTGATGGCCGCCCACGACACCACGACCATCACCATGACCCAGATGGCCTACCGGATGGCCGAGCACCCGGGGTGGCAGGCCACGGCGCGCGCCCAGTCGATGGAGCTGAACGCCGAGCTGACCTACGACGACCTGGCCGGTATGACCGTGATCGACTCCATCATGAAGGAGTCCCTGCGGATGTGTCCGCCGGTGCCCGCGCAACCGCGCATGGCGATCAAGGACACGCAGATCCGCGGACACTTCATTCCGGCCAACACCATGGTCACCATCCCGCAGCTCGCGAATCACCGGGACCCGCGGTACTTCACCGATCCCGACGTCTTCGATCCGACCCGCTTCGGACCCGACCGCGCGGAGGACAAGGGTCACCGCATGGCGTGGATGCCGTTCGGCGGCGGCGTGCACAAGTGCATCGGTCTGTACTTCGGTCAGATGGAGATCAAGACGATCATGCACAACCTGCTGCGCGACTACGAATGGTCCGTGCCCGCGGGCTACCGTCTCCCCATGGACTACAGCGCGTTGCCGGTGCCGAAGGACAAACTTCCCGTGACGTTGGTTCGACGCTGATGGCGGCTGCGCGCAAAACCCGCGTCACCACCACTCCGGAGGAACAGGAAGCGGCGATCCTCGCCGCCGCCGCGGCCGAGTTCACCGCGGTCGGCCTGCGCGCCGCGAACATGGATCAGGTGGCCAAGGCCGCGGGGGTCAGCCGATCGACGCTGTATCGGCGCTTCCCGAGCAAGGACAACCTGGTGATCGCGCTCGCGAACGCCACCTTCGAGCGCGGCATGGCCGAGTTGGAGGAAGCGGTGGCCGGACAGAGTCCGGCCGACGCCGTGGTCGAGGCGTTCGTCACCGGCGCCACGCTGATCGACACCGATCCGCTGCTGCACCGCATGGTGATCGAGGACGAGGAGATCCGCAGTCTCACGTCGTCGATCACCTCGCTGTTCATCGACATGGTGATCGAGCGGGTCGCCGGCGCGCTCCGCACCTGCGGCGCCACCATGCCCGACGAGTTGCTGCGCCGCGCCGTGGACATCCATGTGCGCCTGGTGATCTCGTACCTGGAGGTCCCCGCCTCCGACGACTCGCTGCGCACGCCCGAAGCGGTGCGCAGCTTCGCCGCCACCTTCCTGGCGCCGATGGTCTACTGACCCACAACTTTTCGCACGCGAGGGAGCAAGCGATGCTGTCCACTCTTCTGTCGTCCCGTCGTGCCCGCGCCGATCGTCGTCTCGCCGACGTCCGGAAAGCGTTGGCGGGCAAGGTCATCGCCGTCACCGGCGGTGCGCGCGGGATCGGCTTCGAGACCGCGACGGCATTGCTCGCGGCCGGAGCGCACGTCGTGCTCGGCGACATCGACGCCGACGCGGTCGGCAAGGCCGCCGCCGATCTGGGCGTGGAGGGCATCGAGTTGGACGTGACCGACGCCGCGTCGTTCACGGCCTTCCTCGACGAGATCGAACGCCGCGTCGGACCGCTCGACGTGCTGGTGAACAACGCCGGGATCATGCCGGTCGGCTCCTTCCTCGACTACAGCGAGGCGCTGATCCGGCGCACGGTGGAGATCGACCTGATCGGCGTGATGCTGGGCAGCCAGGCTGCGGCGCGAAGGATGGTCGACGGCCGCGGCGGACAGATCGTGAACATCGCCTCCGTCGCCGGGCGACTGCCGAATCCGGGCCTCACCGTCTACAACGGCGCCAAGGCCGCGGTCATCGAGTTCTCCGAGGCGCTCGACGCCGAACTCGCGCCGCGCGGCGTACGCGTCAGCACCGTGCTGCCCACCTTCACCACCACCGGGCTGATCGACGGCCTGGAGACCAACGCCATGGTCGCGGCGGTCGGACCCGAGCAGGTCGCGGCCCGCGTGGTGGAGGTGATCGCGCACCCGCGCGTCCGCGTCACCGCGCCGCGGTCGATGGGCTGGGTGGGCGTCAACACGATCCTGCCGCACCCGGTCAAGCAGGCGCTGCGGCGACTGATCAAGACCGACACCATCTTCCTGAACCCCGATCACGACGCGCGATCGGACTACAACACGCGCATCGGCCAGTAGCCGGCCACCGCGCCCCGCGTAGGGTCGAGCCGTGGCAAGAGGTGCGGATCCGGCGGTGACGCGATGGCGGGCGGCGCGTGCTGCCCGCAAACAGGCGTATGCGCGATTGGCGGAGGCGGAAGTCGATGCCGGTGTGCGCGAAGGGCTGACGCGCAGCGTCCGGCTCACCCTGGCGGTGGTCGCCGTGCTGGCGGTGGTACTGGCCGGGCTCGCGGTGTGGCAGGCGCAGGAGCGGGGAAACGGGTACAGCGACGCTGAGCTCGTCGACGCCGCGACCGCACGCGTGCAGGTGCTGCTGACCGCCGACGCCGACAACGAGAATCGGGTGCGGCAGATCCTGGCCGGCGCGACCGGCGAGTTCTACGACGAGTTCTCTCGATCGGCGGAGGCCTACAGCGAGTTCGTGCGGGAGCAGGGCAGCGACGGCCGCGCCTGGGTCGACGGCGCCGGCCTGGCGGGTCGCAGCGGCGACCGCGGCGTGGTCCTGGTGGCCGCCGCCGTCGCGGTCAAAGCCGACGGCAGCTCGGGCAAGATCCGGCGCCCATTGCGTTTGCGGGTCGTCGTCGAACCGGACGACGGCCGGCTCAAATTGTCGGGGGTGGCCTTCCTGCCATGACCGAACGTACGGAAACCCCGAGGAAGCAGAAACTGATCGACCGCCTCGAGGCGCCGCTGAGCCCGCGGGCCGCTGTGGTGCGCGGCCTCGTCACCGTGCTGCTGTTCGCTGCCGCGGCGACCGCGTTCGGCGTGGCCGAGGAGCGGCGGGCACCGGTCGTCGAACGCGTCGACACCACTGCGCAGCTGCAGGAGCAGGCCGGTCGGATCGTCGCCGACGTGTTCTCCGCGCGGGCCGCCAGCTGGGAGCAGGACCGGGCGCACGCGCGCACCCTCATCACGCCGTCGTTGGCCGCATCGGTGGCCACCGCGCTGTCGGCGCAGCCGCCGGCGGGTACGCGGTCGGTGCGCTGGGAGCCGCGACAGGTGGGCGTGGTCGACGCGCACGAGGACTCCGGGACCGCGCTGGTGGTGGTCGACGTGGTGGTGACCTCGGATCGCGGGGAGCCCACGGTGCGCACAAAGTCGGTGAACGCCGAGTTCCGGCGCTCCGGCGATCGCTGGCTGTTGAACGGATTGGACGAGTTGCAGTGACGGGCACGACGGAGACGGCGACGGGGGAGAAGGCGGCGCGGGAGCAGAGCACACGGCTCACCGCCGCGCGGGAGGCCTATGCCGCGGCCGAGCGCGCCGAGCGGGAGGCGCGGATCGAGGCGGCGCCGGGGTTGCGGCGCGTGGCCCGACGTCGTCGCGCCGGGCTCCGGCTGCTGATGATCGCGGCTCTCGTGGTGGCGGTCGCCCTGGTCGCGGCCGCCGTGTGGGCGTCGGTCGATCGCACCTCGGCGCAGGAGACGCTGAATCGGGATGCGGCTGTGCGCACCGCCGCGACCGAGGCCATCGAGGTGATGCTGTCGGCCGATCCGCGGGCGGCCGACGAATACGTGGACCGGGTGCTCGCGTTGAGCACCGGCGCTCAGCACGACCGGCTCTCGAAGGCCCGCGACGACCTGCGCGCCGCCGTCGCCGGCTTGGGCGCTCCCAGCACCGGACGGGTGATCTCGGCCGGCGTGCAGCCCGAGTCCGGGGACACCGTCCCGGTGCTGGTGGTGGCGCAGGCGACCGCGCCGGAGCTGGTCGGCGGCGCCCCCGGTACCGATCGGGTCGCGGTGCGCGTGCTGATGACCCGCTCCGGCGACCGGTGGCTGGTGCAGGACACGGAGCGGGCCTCATGATCGCCCGTCGACTCACCGTGCCCGCGGATCGTCGTTTCGTGTCGATCTGGGCCGTGGTGACCAGCGTGGCGGTGATCGTGGCCGTGGTGGCCGGCGTCCTCGCGTGGCGCGGCACCTCGGTCGACGATGCCGCCGCACCGATCCGGCAGGCCGCGGCGATCGCCGTCACCGACCTGATGAACTTCAGTCCCGATGACGACGCGGCCGATCGCGCACGGGTGGCCGAACGGCTGACCGGTGCGCTGGCCGCCGACTATCTGACGCGCGGACCGGACGTGGTGTTCCCCGCGGCCACCACCTCGCGCGTGGAGATGGCGGCGGTGGTCCTCGACGTCGGCGTCACCGAGCGGACCGGCAGCCGGGCGCGGGTGCTGGTCTTCGTCGATCAGTCGATCGCCCTGCAGGGCGCGCCCGGTGAGCCGGAGCGGATCGGCGTCGCGCGCTGGGCGACGATGACCGCCGAGAACGGCCGCTGGCTGTTGGCACGGTTGGAGCCGGTCTCGCCGCAATAGGGACGACGACCGTCAGTAGACTCGTCCCATGCTGATCGATCGGATGGCGAAAGCACTCTCGGGACTGCTGATCTTCATGGGCGTGCTGCACTTCGTGGCGCCCAAACCCTTCGACGGGATCATCCCGAAGGAGATCCCCGGAGATCCGCGGCAGCTGACCTATGCGTCGGGCGCGGCGGAGATCGGCATCGGCGCGGCACTGCTGCCGACGCGGACCCGGCGCGGGGCCGCGGCGGCGGCCGCTGCGCTGATGATCGCGGTGTTCCCGGCGAACCTCAACACGGTGCGCCTGGTGGCGGACCGTAGCCCGGCGGTCAAGACCGTCGCCTGGGCTCGGCTGCCGCTGCAGATCCCGCTGATCGCCGCCGCGATCACCGTATGGCGCAAGAGCCCGGGGACGGGCGCCGACTGACCGAACGGTCCGCCGACGGCGTGGGTCAATGCGGGCTGCGTAGTGCTCGGTACCGGGTGCGCTGCTGGGCGCTGAGGTGCTCGGTCGCGTAGCTCAGCGCGGTGCGGCCCATCGCGTGGGCGTGCGCATCCAGGTAGCCGAGCAGCAGGCGGCGGTCGACGCGTTTGCCGAGTTCACGCAGCATCCAGCCGAAGGCCTTCTGGATCAGGTCGCGGCGGTCGTCGATCACCAGCGGCGCCACGTCCAGAAGTGCGTGCGGCTGTTGGGCTTTGAGGAAGGCGAAGGTGCCGAGGAGGCCGACCCGGCGTTCCCATAGGTTCTCCGAGCGGGCCCACGTCAGCAGCTCCCGGTGGTCGCCCTGCTCCACCAGCCAGGCGCCGAGGATCGGGTCGGCGGAGAGGTCGACGAGGTCCCAGTTGTTCACGCGCCCGGCCCGCACCGCGTCCCGGTACAACTGCACCCAGGCGGCGCGCCCGGCCGGATCGGCCGCGGCGAAGTTCGCGGTCGCGGTGAACAGCGCGACCTGTCGCACCTCGTGCACCGGATCGTCGAGCAGCGTGCGCACCACGTCGACGGGCAGCCCGCGCAGCGATTTCGTCAGCGCGCGGAGCTGCGGCACCCGGACGCCGACGAATACGTCGCCCTCGCCGTATTCCCCGGGGCCGGTCTTGAAGAACCGGCTGTTCCCGACGGCCCGCTCCGGGTCGCCGAGGGCATGGACCGCTGCGACGACTTCGGCGGCGGTGGCCGTCGAAGTCACGTGCGGGCCAACGCCGTTCACCCCAGCAGGTCGGCGATCGGCGTCTCGGTGAGCAGGTGCGGTCGCGTCTTCATCAGCTTCCCGACACGGCCGGCGCCGACGACGCCGGTGAGGAGGCCGTCGCGGCTGTAGTAGGCCAGGAACTTGCGGCCGTCGTCGTCGACCACGTGCACCTCGTCGTCCGGCCGCGGGGAGCCGAGCAGCTGGACCTTGAGGTCGTACTGGTCGCTCCAGAAGTACGGCACGGTCGGCGCCGGCAGCGCGTGCTCTTCGATCTCGGCGGCCACCGTGACCGCCTGCTCCACGGTGTGGTTCCAATGCTCCACGCGCTGGCGATCGCCGTGCGCGTCAGCCCAGTTCGCGGCGTCGCCGATCGCGAAGACGTTCGGTGCACTGGTGTGGCCGAGGTGGTCGCACGCGATACCACCGCCGGTGGCGCGGTCGGCCAGCGCGATGTCCGAGCCCTCCAGGTAGGTCAGGTCGGGGTAGCCGCCGATGCCCACCACTACGAGATCGGTCTCGAGCACGGTGCCGTCGTCGAGTTCGGCCGCGGACACCCGGCCGTCGGTGCCGAGCAGGCGCGTCACGCCGACCCCGGTGGTCATCTTCACGCCGGCCTCGGTGTGCAGGCGCGCCACGAACTGTCCGATGACCGGGCCGAGGGCGGCGGCCAGGGGAGTGGGCGCGGGTTCGACCACGCTCACGTCGAGGCCGCGCTTGATCAGACTGGCAGCGGCCTCGCAGCCGATGAAACCGGCGCCGATCACCACGGCGGTGCGGGCACCGCCGATCTCTTCGCGGAGGGCCACGGCGTCGTCGAAGGTGCGGATCACGTGCACGCCGGCCAGGTCGCCGCCCTCACCGGGGAATGTGCGTGGGCGCAGGCCGGTGGCGAGCACCAGGGTGCCGTAGGGAACCTCGGAACGCTCGCCGTCGAGCGTTTCGACGACGACGTGCCGGTCCGCGGTGTCCACGGACACCACACGTGCGCCGAGGCGGACGTCGATGTCGGCGTCGGTGTAGAACTCGGCCGGCTTGAGGTCGACGCGATCGGCGTCGTCGGTCAGCGTGACCTTGGACAGCGGCGGGCGGTCGTACGGCAGGTGCGCCTCGGCCGACAAGATGGTGATGGGCGCGGCGAACTGGTTCCCGCGCAGGTTCTCGGCGAGGCGGGAGGCTCCCAGTCCGCCACCGACGATGACGACGGAATCGCGCATCAGATCAGAACTCCACGGAGAGGTTGTCGCTGGTGGGCCGGGCCTGGCAGCCCAGGATGTAGCCGTCGGCGATGTCGTCGGGATCCAGGGCGCCGGAGTTCTCCATCTCCACCGTGCCCTCGACGAGCGTGCACGCGCACGATCCGCATTCGCCTTCCTGGCAGGAGTACGGCGCGTCGAGACCGGCGGCCAGCATCACGTCGACCAGGGTGCGCGAGCGCGGCCACTTCAACGTGTGCGTCTCGCCGTCCAGCTCCACCTCGACCTCGGCGGCCGCGGCGGCCTCCTCGTCGCTGACCTCTTCGAGTTCGATGTCGACGAACGGGTCGCCGGCGAGGGAGTTGTAGACCTCGGTGTGCACGTTGTGGTGGTCGAACTTGGCCTTCGCCAGTCCGGCGTGCACGGCGTCCATGAACGGGCCGGGGCCGCAGATGTAGGCGCTGTGCGTGGTGGCCATCGACGCGAAGCTGGTGGCCAGCGCCTTGGCGGTGGGACGGCCCTGCAGCGACTCGAGCCAGTGGATCACGGTGAGGCGGCCGGTGTGCTTGGCGGCCAGGTCGCGGAGCTCGGCCGCGAAGATCACGTCGTTCTCGCCGCGGTTGGCGTAGAAGAAGGTGATCGGACCGGTGCCCTTGGCCAGGGCGGTCTTCAGAATCGACATCACCGGGGTCACGCCGGATCCGGCCGCGATCAGCAGCAGCGGGGCGTGGATGTTGGCCGGGATGAAGACGCCCGACGGCGGCAGCGATTCGATCTGGACGCCAGCGGCGAGGTTGTCGCAGATCCAGTTGGAGCCGTAGCCGTCGGCGGTGCGCTTGACGGTGACCTTGGGCAGTTCGTCGGCGCCCGGCGCCGACGACAGCGAGTAGCAGCGGGCCACCGAGCCCGTCTGGTCGCTCGGGATGCGCAGCGTGAGGAACTGTCCCGATTCGTAGTCGGTGAACTTGTCCGCGTGCACGTCCGGCACGTGGAAGACGATGCTGCGGGCATCGGGCGTCTCGTCGATCACCTCGGCGACCGTGAGGATCGCACTGCGTGCGGAGTGCGGCGTCAGATCCGTCATCGTGGACTCTCTGTGGAATGGGCCCGGCGTCGCCGCCGGGAAACTAGAACAGGTTCTAATACAGAATATCAGGACTCGAGCGCGAGTCTAGTTGCGCCCGGTGTGCAGCTCGACGGCCTCCGGTGGGAGGCCGTGGGTCACCACGGTGCAGCCCTCGTCGAGCAGTTCGAGGAGGTCGGTGGACGGGTCGGCCAGCCACTGCTCGTAGGCGGCGAGCGAGGCGCCGAGCAGTTGCCACGCGATGGTCTGCGGCAGGTGTGCGGTCGCCGGCAGGCCGAGGCGTTCGGCGACGTGCTCGGCCACGATCTGCCGCCATTCGCCGTACATCAGCATCGAATGCGCCTGTAGCGCAGGAACTTCCAGAAGCAGTTGCATGCGACGTCGGTGGTGTTCGTGCTCCACCTCGGGGACCTCGTTGAACGCGATCAGCGCCAGGCGCAGGCCTTCGCCGAGCGGCTGGTCCGGGTGGGCGCGCAGCTGTAGGCGCATCTTGGCCAGGTGGCCGTCGAAGTCGCCCCAGGGGATGGAGTTCTTGGAGGGGAAGTAGCGGAACAGGGTGCGGCGGGCGATGCCGGCCGCGGCGGCGATGTCGTCGACGTTGGTCTGATCGAAGCCGTTCTCGGTGAACAGGTCGATGGCGAGGGTGCTGAGTTCGGCGCGCGTGGTCGATTGTGGTCGCCCGGCACGCGTCATCCTGCTCATCTCCTGCGGTGTTCTGGCCGCGGTCGGCGGTGTCGCCGGGCCCCCTTGATTTTGCACCTGGTGCCATTATAGTGTGTCGTGAACCACAAACAAACTCGAAGGAGGTTGGTTCACATGGCAGAGGACACTCAGGAACTCGTCACGGAATCGCTGGTGGAGGAAGTCTCCATCGACGGGATGTGCGGCGTCTACTGATGACCACCGCGTCGACTAGTGCTTCCGGTGACCTCGCGGTCACCGGAAGCACGTCCTTTTCTCTCACGCTGCCCTGGCGGCTCAATCCGTCGGTGGCCCTGCGGCCGGAACCGTTCGGTGCGCTGCTCTATCACTTCGGGACACGCAAGCTGTCCTTCCTCAAGAACCTCGTCGTCGTCGACCTGGTGCAGTCGCTGGCCGATCAGCCCAGCGCGGAGGCGGCCCTGATCGCCGCCGGCATCGCCGACGCCGACCGTCCGATGTACGTCCAGGCGCTGACCGCGCTGGCCGACTCCGGGATGATCACCGCCCGCGACCAGGAGTGAACTCATGACCACCCTTGAACCCCGGATCGACGACCTGCCGTCGACCACCCCCCGCCTCGACCTCCCGACCGTCGCCGCGGCGCCCCCGAAGGTGGGTCGGCTGGTGGACCAGTTCGAGCGTGGTCTGGACGCGCCGATCTGCCTCACCTGGGAACTGACCTACGCCTGCAACCTCGCGTGCGTGCACTGCCTGTCGAGTTCGGGCAAACGTGATCCGCGCGAGCTGAGCACCGAGCAGTGCAAGGCGATCATCGACGAACTGCAGCGCATGCAGGTCTTCTACGTGAACATCGGCGGCGGCGAGCCGACCGTCCGCCCGGACTTCTGGGAGCTCGTCGACTACGCCGTCGACCACCAGGTGGGCGTCAAGTTCTCCACCAACGGCCTGCGCATCAGCCCGGAGGTGGCCCAGCGCCTGGCCGCCACCGACTACGTGGACGTGCAGATCTCGCTCGACGGCGCGACCGCCGAGGTCAACGACGCCGTGCGCGGACCCGGCTCGTTCGACATGGCCGTGCGCGCCCTGCAGAACCTGTCCGACGCCGGCTTCGCCGACGCCAAGATCAGCGTGGTGGTGACCCGCCAGAACGTGACCCAGCTGGACGAGTTCAAGGCGCTGGCCGACCGCTTCGGCGCCACGCTGCGCATCACCCGGCTGCGTCCGTCCGGCCGTGGCGCCGACGTCTGGGACGAGCTGCATCCGCTGCCGGAGCAGCAGAAGGAGCTCTACGACTGGCTTGTCGCGCACGGCGATCGGGTGCTGACCGGCGACTCCTTCTTCCACCTGTCGGCCTTCAGCAGCGGCGGCGGCAGCGGTCTGCCCGGCCTCAACCTGTGCGGCGCCGGACGCGTGGTCTGCCTCATCGACCCGGTCGGCGACGTCTACGCCTGCCCGTTCGCGATCCATGAGAACTTCCTGGCCGGCAACATCACCGAGACCGAGGGCGGCTTCCAGGAGATCTGGCAGCGCAGCGACCTGTTCACCGAACTGCGCGAGCCGCAGAGCGCCGGCGCATGCAACTCGTGCGCGCACTACGACGCCTGCCGCGGCGGCTGCATGGCGGCCAAGTTCTTCACCGGACTGCCGCTGGACGGCCCCGACCCCGAGTGCGTGCAGGGCTACGGCGAACAGTTGCTGGCCGGCGAGCGCAGCAAGCCCACCGCCAACAAGGACCACTCGCGCGGCACGCCGCTGACCCTGATGACTCGCCCGCCCTCGCGCGACTGCGACGAGAACCCGCTGGCCGGCTTCATGCCGACGACGGCCACCGGCTGCTCGTCGTCGAACTGCTGTTCCTGACATCCGCCGGTCGGTCCGTCGTCGACGATGGGAACGACCGTCGAGTCTTCACCACCCCAATTGATCGAGAGTTAGAAACATGTCCAAATTCTCTGAGCTCGCGGAAAAGAATCCGTGGCGCCGCAACCCGTGGTTCGAGACCGTGGGCGAGGCCCAGCGGCGCGCCAAGAAGCGCCTGCCGAAGACCATCTACTCGTCGCTGGTCGCCGGCACCCAGGCCGGTATCACCGTCAACGACAACGTCGACTCGTTCGGTGAGCTCGGCTTCGCGCCGCACGTCATCGGCGCCACCCCCGAGCGCAACCTGAGCACCACCGTGATGGGACAGCACCTGCCGTTCCCGGTGATGATCAGCCCGACCGGCGTGCAGGCCGTGAACCCGGACGGCGAGGTGGCCGTGGCCCGCGCCGCCGCCGCCCGCGGCACCGCGATGGGCCTGTCGAGCTTCGCGTCCAAGCCGGTCGAAGAGGTCACCGCCGTCAACGACAAGGTGTTCTTCCAGATCTACTGGCTGGGCAGCCGCGAAGACATCCTGGCGCGCGCGAACCGCGCCAAGGAGGCGGGCTGCAAGGGTCTCATCGTCACCACCGACTGGGTCTTCAACGTCGGCCGCGACTGGGGCAGCCCGGAGATCCCGGAGAAGGTCGACTTCAACGCCGTCGCCAAGCTGGCGCCGGAGATGATCACCAAGCCGCGTTTCGCAATGAGCTGGTTCCGCGACGGCAAGCTGCTGATCCCGGACCTGAGCGCCCCGAACATCGCCCACAAGGGCGAGCCCGGGCCCACCTTCTTCAACGTGTACGGCCAGTGGATGAACACCCCGCCGCCCACCTGGGAAGACCTGCAGTGGCTGCGTGAGCACTGGGACGGCGAGTTCATGGTCAAGGGCATCACCCGGCTCGACGACGCCAAGCGCGCCGTCGACATCGGCGCCACCGCCATCTCGGTCTCCAACCACGGCGGCAACAACCTCGACGGCACCCCGGCCACCATTCGCGTGCTCGGCCCGATCGCCGACGCGGTAGGCAAGGACCTCGACGTGCTGCTCGACGGCGGCATCCGCCGCGGCAGCGACGTGACCAAGGCCCTGGCGCTCGGCGCCAAGGCCGTGATGATCGGCCGCGCCTACCTCTGGGGCCTCGCCGCCAACGGGCAGACCGGCGTGGAGAACGTCCTCGACCTGCTGCAGATGGGCCTGGACTCCTCGCTCATGGGCCTGGGCAAGTCCGACATCGCCGACCTGAGCCGCGACGATCTGATCATCCCCGAGGGTTTCGAGCAGTCCTTCGGCGGCTGATCGTCACCGCCCGAACACGGTTCCCCGTCCGGGGTCGGCCGCGCTGTCACCAGCGTGCCGACACCGGGCGGGGAACCGTTTCGCATCCCCCACCGTGGGGGACGGGAAGAGGCGTCGGGCGCGACCGTCGCCCAGACTAGAACGTGTTACAGTTCGGCGACTACGTGTGCTCTAGAAAGGCGTTTCGGTAATGGGACAGTTCGACGGTCAGGTTGTGTACATCACGGGTATCGCCCGTGGTCAGGGGCGTAACCACGCCATTCGTTTCGCGCGCGAGGGTGCGTCGATCATCGGCATGGACATCGCCGACCGCGTCGCCGACCACACGACCTATCCGCCCGCGACCGCCGACGATCTCGCCGAGACCGTCCGCCTCGTGGAAGAGGCCGGCGGCACGATTCTGGCGCGCCAGGGCGACACCCGCGATCTGGAGTTCCAGCGGCAGCTGCTCGCCGACGGCGTCGAGCGGTTCGGGCGCCTCGACCACGTCATCGCGAACGCCGGCATCCTCACCTGGGGCCTCACCTGGGAGATGACCGAGGAGCAGTTCACCGACGTGGTCGACGTGAATCTGGTCGGCACCTGGAAGACGCTCAAGGCCGCGATTCCGGTGATGCTCGAGGCAGGCAACGGCGGCAGCATCGTGATCGTCTCGTCGTGTGCGGGCATCAAGGCGATGCCGGTGCAGGCGTCGTACTCGGCGTCGAAGTTCGGCTTGCGCGGCCTGGCGCAGACCGCGGCCAAGGAGCTCGGCCCGGAGAAGATCCGCGTCAACACCGTGCACCCCTACGCCGTGCACACGGCGATGGGCCTCGAAGACACCGAGGCGATCAAGGCCTTCCAGAACTGGGGCCGCCACTTCCCGTCGATGATGGACCACTACCCGGTCGCCAGCGTCGACGACCTCACCGACGCCGTCTTCTACCTGTCGACCGCCGCCGCCATCACCGGTTCGGAGCTCGAGATCGACATGGGTGCGACCAAGGTCTAGCACTTCGCTAGTGCCCCGTATGACACCGGAAAGGCCCGGACCGCGTCGCGGTCCGGGCCTTCCTGGTCGATCAGTCCGTGCGTCAGTCCTGCCAGACGGTGGCCGGGTCGGTGGCCTCGCGTGCCGGGGCCTCGGGGGTCTCGGTGGCCGAGCGGCCGAAGCGCGGGGCCACCTGGGCCTGCATCACGCCGTCGATCTCCACCAGCGAGCCGCGGGCGGCCAGGTGCGGATCGTTCGGGGCCTCGGTGAAGTCGAGGATGGCCGAGACGCAGGCATCGGTGCCGTCGAAGATCGCCGCCCACTCGTCGCGGGTCTTGGTGGCGAAGACCTCGATGAACTTCTCCTTGAGCTCCGGCCAGCGCGACATGTCGAGCTGATTGGGCAGCGACTCCGGATCCAGTTCGAGGCCGGCCAGCAGCTGCGCGTAGAACTGCGGCTCGATCGCGCCGACCGCCATCCACTTGCCGTCCGAGGTCTCGTACACCTCGTAGAACGGTGCGCCGGTGTCGAGCAGGTTCACGCCGCGCCGGTCCTGCCAGAGGCCGGTGCCGCGGAAGGCCCACATCATCTGGCCGAGCACCGAGGCGCCGTCGACCATCGCGGCGTCGATCACCTCGCCCTTACCGGAGATGCTGCGTTCGACGAGCGCGGCCAGGACGCCGACCACGAGGAACATCGAGCCGCCGCCGAAGTCGCCGACGAAATTCAGTGGGGGAGTGGGCTTTTCGTCCGCGCGGCCGATCGCATGCAGCATGCCGGTGAGCGAAATGTAGTTCATGTCGTGGCCGGCGAGCTCGGCGCGCGGGCCGTCCTGGCCCCAGCCGGTCATGCGGCCGTAGACGAGGCCCGGGTTCACCGCGGCGAGGTCGTCGGGCCCGAAGCCGAGACGTTCCATCACGCCGGGGCGGAAGCCTTCGATCACCACGTCGGCCTTGGCCACGAGGTTCAGGATGGTCTCGCGGTCGGCCGGGTTCTTCAGGTTGGCCTCCACCACGCGGCGACCGCGCAGCAGGGCGTCGGCCTTGCGGCCTTCCTTGGGGAGTTCGCCGGGACGCTGGACGCGGATCACGTCGGCGCCGAGGTCGGCCAGCAGCATGGCCGCGTGCGGGCCCGGGCCGATGCCGGCGAACTCGATGACGCGAATGGCGGCGAGGGGGCCGGAACGACCCGAGGAAGGACGGCTGGGCGTAGTCACTGCGAAGTACCTCCGAATTGTCACAAGCGAATTCTCACGAGCGGTGCGGGTCATCTGACCGTTGACTTCAGCATTACACAACTGTGAGGCAGGCAACTCCTGTGGTCTCTGGTTCTGGCGGTGCGCGCAGCGGGGCGAACATTGGACGGTGGGGTTCACCGGGGGCGGGCGCGTCGGTAGAGTCGGTGCAATGAATGCCGTCCCGCGACTCGCCTCGACGGTGTGGCCCGACCTCGCCGGTGCCGCGGTGACGCTCGTGGTTCCCGTCGGCTCGTTCGAACAGCACGGGCCGCACCTGCCGTTGGACACCGATTCCCGCATCGGCGAGGCGGTGGCCGCCCGCGCGGTGGCGGCACTCGGTACGGCCGCCCCCGCGGCGCCGCGGGTCCTGCTGGCGCCGACCGTGGAGTACGGGGCCTCGGGCGAACACGAGGGCTTCCCCGGCACCATCTCGATCGGCACCGAGGCGCTGACCCTTCTGCTGCTGGAGTTCGGGCGCAGCGCGTGCCGGTGGGCGCAGCGTCTCGTCTTCGTCAACGCGCACGGCGGCAACGGCGCCGCGGTGGTGGCGGCGGTGGCGCAGCTGCGCGCCGAGAGTCGGGACGCAGCGTGGTTCCCGTGCGCCTTCCCGGGTGCCGATGCACACGCCGGACGCACGGAAACCGCTGTGCTGCTGGACATCTCGCCGGAGCGCGTGCGGATGGATCGGGCCGAGGCGGGGAACACCGCGCCCATCGTCGAACTGCTCGACGACTTGCGGGCCGTCGGCACGGCCGGGGTCAGTCCGAACGGGGTGCTCGGTGATCCGGTCGGCGCCGATGCGGCGCACGGGGCGCGGGATCTCGAGGAGGTCGCCGCGACGTTGACTCGCGCGCTGACCGAGTGGACCGTCGACGACGCGGGGCGGCTGCGGTGACCGGGCCCGCCGAGACGGCGCTGCCGGACGGCTTCGAGGTGCAGATCGACCGGCGGTGCGTGCGCAACGGCGACCTGCGCTACCTGGTCGGGGGCTCACCCACCCGCGTCCTCAAGCTCTCCGATGCGGCGCTGGGCATGACCTCGGCGGACGGCCGGATCTCCGTGTACGACGCCGCCACCCGCGGGCTCGCGCGCACCCTTCTGGACTCCGGTATCGGCTTGCCGCGCCCGATGAACGGACCGAACACCGATGCGGTGACCGTGGTGATTCCGGTGCGCGACAACCAATCCGGCGTCGACACCATGCTGGCGGCCCTCGCCGACCGACGGGTGATCGTGGTCGACGACGGTTCCGCGGTGCCGCTGCGGGTGCCCGACGGCGTGACGCTGATCCGCTTCGACGTCAACCGCGGCCCGGCCGCCGCGCGCAACGCCGGACTGGCCGCCGCGCAGACCGAGTTCGTCGCCTTCCTCGACTCGGATACCGTGCCCACGCGGGACTGGCTGATCATCCTGCTCGGGCACTTCTCCGATCCTAAGGTCGCCATCGTGGCTCCCCGCGTGGTGGGCCGCCGCCTGCCGTCGGGCGGTTCGGTGGTGGCCCGCTACGCCAACGCGCACTCCTCCCTGGACATGGGGCCGACCGAGGCGCCAGTCGCACCCGGCACGGCGCTCGCCTACGTCCCCAGCGCGGCCATGGTGGTCCGTAGGTCCGCCTTCCTCGGCTTCGACGAGTCGTTGCGAGTGGCCGAGGACGTGGACCTCTGCTGGCGCACCCACGCCGCCGGGTGGCGCGTGTACTACGACCCGATCGCGCACGTCCGCCACGATCATCGCGAGTCGCTGCGCGAGCTGCTGAACCGTCGGCGCTACTACGGGACCGGTGCCGCCCAGCTGGCCGGCCGGCACGGCACCACGGCGGCACCGGTGATGGCGACGGCAGCGATGGCGCTCGCGGTGGTCGGCCTGATGACTCGCACGCGGATCGGCCTGCTGCTGGCGTCGGTGGTGGCGCTGTACTCCATGTACCGCACCCGGCAGCTGCTCGCCGGGGTCCCCGGGCGCGACGTGATCGCCGCGTCCGCGACCGGCCGCGGCATCGGGTGGGGCCTGCTGCAGGCCAGCCAGGCCCTGTTGCGGCATTACTGGCCGCTCACTCTGCTGGCGGCACTGGTGATTCCACGCTTCCGTCGGGTGGTGCTGCAACTGGCGGTGGCCGAGGGCGCCGTCTGGTGGCTGCGCGATCAAGTGCTGCAGTCGAGGCCCCCGGCGGTGGGACCGCTCGGCTTCGTCCTCATGCGCAGACTCGACGACCTGGCCTACGGTGCGGGCCTGTGGCAGGGCGTGCTGACCGCAGCCAGTCCGGCGGCCCTGGTTCCGGTCCTGAGGCTCTGACCGATGGCCGCGCAACCGCCGGCGTCGGTGGACGTGGTGGTGGTCGGTGCGGGTACCGCGGGCGCCATCGTGGCCGGTCGGCTGGCCGCGGCCGGGGATCGGTCGGTACTGCTCGTCGAACGCGGCCCCGGGCGGCTGCCGGATCCGTCGATCACGGCGCTGACCCGGCTGCCCCTCGATGATCCGGAACGCAGTGCACCGGTGGCCGAGATTCGTCGTCGACCGGTGGTCCGCGGCCGCGGGCTCGGGGGATCGGCCGCGATCAACGGCGGCTACTTCCTCCGGCCCCACCTCGTGGACCTCGACGAGTGGCCCTCGTGGTGGACCACCGAACGGTGTGCCGCGGCCTTCACCGCGCTCGACGGCGGTGACGTCGGGGGCGGGGCCATGAGCGTCTCGTCCTTCGCCGACGACGAACTCGGCGACGTCGCCGCGGCCTTCGAACAGTACTGGACGCCGCGGCTGGGCCCGCCGACACGCGGCGCCTGGTCGCGCCCCGGACTGGTTCGCGTACGGAGCAATCGGCGCGCGGGCCGCCGGTTCACCGCCGCCGACGCCTTCCTGTCGTCGCCGACGCCCGGGCTCACGGTGCTCGGCGAGACGACGGTGGCGGAGATCGTGCACGACGGCCGGCGTGCGCACGGGGTACGGATCGGCGGCGAGACCGTCGCGGCCGGTGAAGTGATCCTCGCCGCCGGCACTCTCGGCACCGCGGACCTGCTGCTGCGCAGCGGGGTCCTGCACGCCCTCGGGCTGCCGCGCTTGCCGACCCACGAGCATGCGGAGCGGCTGGTGCGGTTCACGCCACGGCGGAGCCTGCGGGCGCCGGCGCTGCTGCAGTCGGTGGTGCACACCGACGACGGCCTCGAGATCCGGTGCTACAGCGGCGATTTCGCGCGTTTCCTCGGCGGGCACGCGGAGCGCGGGGTGCCGATCGGCGTGACCGACATGCTCGAGCCGACCCGCGGTGCGGTCGACCAAGTAGGTCTGGATCTGGGTGCGCCGACCCCGGAGTCGCTGGCCCGGATGGACCGCGGCGCAGCGCAGGTCGCGCAGATGTTGGCGGCGGCGGAGTTCGCCGAACTCGTGGTGCCCGGCTCGATCGAGATCGATCCGACGATCGGCATGTCCCAACATGCGACGGGCACCCTGCCACTCGGTGGACCGGACGTGGACCACCTCGGGAGCTTCCGCGCACTGCGCGGGCTGCGTGTGGTGGACGGGTCGGTACTGCCCGGGCCCGTCCACAGCGGCCCCCACGCGACCAACGCGATGGTCGCGTGGGCGATCGCTGAAGGACTAACCGGTCAGAACAGAGTCTTCCAGTAGTACCAGAACCGCTCACCGGCGGCGATGATGACGATCAGGTACCAGGCGGCCAGCACGATCCACGAGGCATCGCGCACCAGCGACAGGCGCGGGCCGTCGCCGAGGGCGCGCGAGAGGCTCAACACCAGAATGATCGGGGTGACCGTCCAAACCACCATGCAGTACGGGCAGAGCGCGCCGATGCGGTAAATGCTCTGGAAGGCAAGGTAATTGACGAACACGAAGCCGACCGCGGTGATCAGGGTCTGGCCGATCCAGTACCAGCGAGGCAGCGCGATCTTGCCGAGCGAGAGCAGCGCCGTCACCAGGATCACCGCGAACGCCGGGAGTCCGAGGAACGGGTTCGGGAAGTTCAGGAACTCGGCCTGCTCGGTCTTCATCACCGACGTGCACGACAGCACCGGGCTGAAATTGCACGACGCCGAGTAGGCGGGGTTCTTGAACAGTTCGACGCGCTCGATGGAGAGCGCCGCGGATCCGGCTATGCCGAGGATGCCGCAGACCAGCATCACCCACGAGGCGACGGCGCCGATCGGGCGCAGCTCCAGCAGCTTCTGCGTGACGGACGCGTCGGGCTGGGCGACCGGAGCGGGGTCCGCTCCGGGGTCGCCGCCGGTGTCGGCGTCCACCGTGGTGGTCACTTAGCGCCCTCGAGGATGGCGTCCACCTTGGCCTGCAGGTCGTCGGGGGTGCTCAGCTGCACCACGTCGCCGTTGATGCGGACGCTCGGGGTGCCTTCGAAGCCGGGCTGGCTCATCGCCTTCGCCGAGGTGTCGTCGATCCAGTTGCGGTACTCGACGTTCTTGATGCAGCTGTCGATGCCCTCGACGCCGGACTCCTTGGCGATCGAGATGATCTGCGAGTCGGACAGGCCGGCGCCGCCCTCGGCGGGCTGCGAGACGAACAGCGCGTTGTGGAACTTCATCCAGGTGGCGAAGTCGCCGTCCTTGCCGGTCTTCTCGGCAACGCACATCGACGCGTTGGCCGCGCGCGTGGAGTACTCGGTCGACGACATGCTGTCGAGCATGTTGATCGTCACGTAGTCGACGGCGACCTTCGGGTTGTCCGTGAAACCGTTCAGCGTCGGTCCCATGAGCTCTTCGAAGCTCTTGCACGCCGGGCACTGGAAGTCCTCGGTCACGGTGATGACGACCGGCGGAGTGCTGCCCGCCGGTGCAGCGGAGATACGGATGGCGTTGTCGGTGGTGACCCCCGTCGTCGGCACCGCGGTCCCGCCGCTGCCGCTGTCGCCGCGGTTGACCGCCCAGATGATCACACCGGCGGCGATCACCACGAGCGCCATGACGGCGGCGAAGGTGATGAGGAGGGAACGGCGCTTTTCAGCAGCGCGCGGATCGATCACACGGTTGGCACTCAAGGCATTGGTCCTTCGTCACGTGTACGCCCCGCGGAAACGACGGGGGAATTGTCGCGCATAACACTACTTGTCGTACCTGAGAGCAGCGTAGGGCCGGGGTCAGGCGCGGGTGACCCACGTGGTGATGTCGGCGTGGACCACTTCGGCGCCGCCGGTGTCGCAGATTCGAATGCTCACCACCACCTCGGCGCCGTCGTCGATCGCCGCGAAGTCGATGGGCTCGGCCAGCTCGGCGTGCGCGGTGAGCCGGGTCTTCGCCTTGGCCAGGTACTGCACGTTCATCGCCTTGGGGATCCAGCGGTGGCTGGTGGGCGTCGTCGCCTCCATCAGCATGCCCATCGCGGCCTCGGCGAGGTTGCAGGCGGCGATGGCGTGGAAGGTGCCGAGGTGGTTGTGCACGCCGAACCAGTTCGGCGACGACACGCGGCAGTAGCCCGGCCGCATCTCCTGGACCATGGGCAGCACCGTGCCGAAGTAGGGCACCCGCGCGACCATGCCGAGCGAGAACAGGGTGTTGCCGAGACGATTCGCGGGCAGGCGCTTACGCAGGGAGTACGTCGGGGATTCGGTAGCCATGGGCCTACCTTACCGGTCAGTCAGGTCGACGGCGGAAGGCCGCGCGCACAGCCTCCCGATTCACCGCGGCCACCGCGGACAGGTCGATGTCCGCCGGGCAGACCTGCGCGCATTCGCCGAAGCTCGAGCACGGGCCGAAATCGTGGTCGAGGCTGCCGGCGACCGCGCGGGCGCGGCGACCGCGCTCCTGCTTGCCGTAGCTCAGCTGCGACAGGTGGAGCAGTTTGGCGCCGGCGAACAGGTGGGCCGAGCCGTTCGGGCACGCGGCCACGCACGCGCCGCACCCGATACAGGCGCCGAAGTCGAGGGCCCGCTCGGCGGTGTCGTGGCCGATCAGTTCGGCGTCGGCGTCGGCGGCCTGCCCGGTCATCACGTCCACGTGGCCGCCGACCTGGATCACCCGGTCCAGTGCGGATCGGTCCACCGCCAGGTCGCGCACCACCGGAAAGGCGTGGGCGCGGAACGGCTCCACGCGCAGGTGCGTGGTCTCCGGGAACTGCGCGAGGTGCTGCAGGCACGTCGGCGTGTTCGGCACCGGGCCGTGCGGCCGGCCGTTCACGGTGATCCCGCACGCGCCGCAGATGCCCTCCCGACAGTCCGAGTCGAAGGCGACGGGCTCGTCGCCCGCGGCCACCAGCTGGGAGTTCAGCAGATCGAGCACATCGAGCAGCGACATCTGCGGCGTGACGCCCGTGACCACGTAGCTCTCGAAGCGGCCGGGGGCGTCCGGGCGGTCCTGGCGCCAGGCTTCGACGGTGATGTCCACGGGGCGTCCTATCGGTAGTTGCGGGTGGTCAGGCCGACGGCGTCGAAGGTCAGTGGCTCGCGGTGGCGCACCGCGGTCCCGTCCGGCGTGGTCTCCCAGGCCGAGGCGAAGCACCAGTCGTCGTCGTTGCGGAGGGCCTCGCCGTCGGCCGTCTGATGCTCGGTGCGGAAGTGTGCGCCGCAGGACTCGTCGCGGTCGAGCGCGTCCAGGCACATCAGTCGCGCCAGTTCGAGGAAGTCGGCGACGCGGCCGGCGTGCTCGAGCTGCTGATTGAACGCGCCGGTGCCGCCGGTGACTCGCAGGTCCGACCAGAAGCGACGGCTCAGCGCGTCGATCTCGTCGAGGGCGGTGCGCAGGCCGGCGGCGCTGCGGGCCACGCCGCAGCCGCGGTAGAGGATCTCGCCGAGCTCACGATGGAACACCGCGGGCCCGGTGGTGCCGCCGATCCCGGTCAGCGCCTCGATCCGTGCGTGCACATCGGTCGCGGCCTGCCGCACGGCGTCGTGGTCGGACGCCAGCACCGGCTCGCCGAGCAGACCGGCCAGATAATTCGGCACCGAGTAGGGGAGCGTGAACCAGCCGTCCACGCACGCCGACAGCAGCGAGTTGGCGCCGAGCCGGTTGGCGCCGTGATAGCCCCACCCGGCTTCGCCGCCGACGAAGAGCCCGGGGATCGACGTCATCAGGTCGTAGTCCGACCACAGTCCGCCCATGGTGAAGTGCGCCGCCGGCGCGATCCGCATCGGCACCTCGTAGGGGTCCTCGCCGGTGGCGTCGCGGTACATGTCGAACAGGTTGCCGTAGCGCTCGGCGAGCACGGCCTTGCCGAGGCGGGCGCGGGCGTCGGCGAAGTCGAGGTAGACGCTGTTGCGCAGCGGCCCCACGCCGTGCCCGGCCTCGATCTGCTCGCGTGCGGCCCGCGACGCCACGTCGCGCGGGGTGAGGTTCCCGTACGTCGGGTACTTGCGTTCCAGGTAGTAGTCGCGCTCGTCTTCGGAGATGGTGTTCGCCGGGCGGTCGTCGCCGGCGCGGCTGGGCACCCAGATCCGGCCGTCGTTGCGCAACGATTCGCTCATCAGCGTGGTCTTGGTCTGCCACGGTGCGTTCACCGGCAGCGCCGTGGGATGGAACTGGACGAACGACGGCGAGGCCAGCAGCGCCCCGCGCCGGTGCGCGCGCCAGGCGGCGGTGGCGTTGGAGTTGCGTGCCAGCGTCGACTGGAAGAAGACGGTGCCGTAGCCGCCGGTGGCCAGCACTACGGCGTGCGCGGTCTGCGCGCCGATTTCTCCGGTCACCAGGTCGCGCACCACGATGCCCTGGGCGCGGCCGTCGGCGACGATCAGGTCGAGCATCTCCTGCCGAGTGTGCAGGGTGACGTTGCCCGCCGCGACCTGGCGCTGCAGGGCGCCGCTCGCGGCCACCTGCAGCTGCTGGCCGGTCTGCCCGCGCGTGTAATACGTGCGCGAGACCTGCACGCCGCCGAAGCTGCGGGTGGCCAGCGCGCCGCCGTACTCGCGCGCGAAGGGCGCACCGAGGGCGTTGAGGTGGTCGATCACCCGCACCGACTCCTCCGCCAACCGGAAGGCGTCGGCCTCGCGGCCGCGGAAGTCGCCGCCCTTCACCGTGTCGGCCACGAAGCGCCGCACCGAGTCGTTGTCCACTTTGCGGGCGCGTGCGGCGTTGATGCCGCCCTGCGCGGCCACGCTGTGCGCGCGCCGCGGGGCGTCGTGGAAGGTGAAGGCATGCACGCGGTAGCCGAGCTCGCCCAGTGCAGCGGCGGTGCCGGCGCCGGCCAGTCCGGTGCCGACCACGATCACCGAGAACTTGTGGCGGTTCAGCGGGCCGACGAGCCGGTAGTCGTCGCGGCGGCGGGCCCAAGCGGTGGCCGGGTCGCCCGCGGGTGCGCCGGAGCGGAGCAGTTCGTCCATGTCAGCCCACCCACCCGGCCAGGACGGCGATCGGAATGCTCAGGTCGCCCAGTGCCACCGCGCCGGCGACGACCAGCGCCACCAGCGCCCACACCTGTCGGGTGCGTTGGCCGGTGACGCCGAAGTCGTTGGCGAGGGTCCACAGTCCGTGCACCAGATGCAGAAACAGCATGGCCATCACGAACAGGTAGAACACCGCCATCGGCCAGCGCTGCAGACTCTCGGTGAGGTTCTGGTAGGCGTCCGAGGAGGTCTGCGTGGGGTCGACGAACCCGGCCGGGGCCACCGGTCGGGTGCCGGTGGTCAGGTCGAGGATGTGCACCACGATGAAGACCAGCAGGACCAGCCCGGTGTACGGCATCAGGGTGGCCGGGATCCGTCGCCAGCCCATGCCGGTGCGCCGCACCCGGCCGCGCGCGCGGCGGGCGCGCACCACGATCAGCGCCGAGGCGCCCACGTGCGCCACCAGGCAGGCGAGGAGGACCACGCGGAAGATCCACAGCGCGCCCTCGTAGGGCAGCAGGGGTTCGGCCAGCGTCCGCAGCCAGTGCGCGTAGGCGTCGAAATGCTCGGCCCCGGTGTAGACCTTCAGGTTTCCGATCATGTGCACCAGGACGTAGAGCGCGAACACGGTGCCGGTGAGCGCCATCGTCACCTTGAGGGTCACGGTCGACGGCCGCGGCGCGCGCCGCCGCGGCGCCGGCGTCGTCGACCGCGGTGCCGGCACCGCTACCGGCGGCAAAGACGTTCCCATGTCGCCGACGCTAGCCGACCGCGCGCGCTCGCGGGCGAGCCCGCGCCGTTCCCGCGAGACGAGTCCGCTCCCGCGGGTGCCGTGGGCACCCGCGGGAGCGGGAATCTTTCGCGGGAACCGAGTCGACTCGCGGGAGTCAGGCCTCCAGCGGGCCGGTCGGCAGGAGGCGGCGGACCAGCTTGCCCGTCGGGTTGCGCGGGAGATCCTCGATGTAGACGACGTCGCGCGGCACCTTGTAGCGCGCCAGGTTGGCCTTCACATGGGCGCGGAGAGCGTCCGGATCCTCCGGTGCACCCTCGGCCAGGACGATGAAGGCGCGCAGGCGGGTGCCGTACTCGTCGTCGTCGACGCCGATCACCGCGACGTCGTCCACGTGCGGGTGCTCGGCGAGCAGGTTCTCCACTTCCAACGGGTACACGTTCTCGCCGCCGGAGACGATCATGTCGTCGTCACGGCCGGCGATGAACCACAGGCCGTCGTCGTCGACGTAGGCCATGTCGCCGCTGGACATGTAGCCGTCGATGAAGTCCTTGTTGCGGCCGTCGGTGTAGCCCTCGAAGGGGGCTCCGGTGCGGACGAACAGGCGGCCCTTGGTGTTGGTCGCGGTGATGCGCCGGCCGTCGTCGTCGAAGAGGGCCATGTGGCTGGTCACCGGCGGCTTGCCGATGGTGCCCGGCGCCCTGCGCAGCTCGGCGGGTTGCGCGACGGTGGCGACGCCGACCTCGGTGGAGCCGTACAGGTTGTACAGAACGTCGCCGAAGGCGTCCTGGAACTCCTCGCACAGCGTGGGGGAGAGCGCCGAGCCGGCCACCACGACCGTCTCCAGGCTGCTCAGGTCGTACTTGCCGATCACCTCCGGGCCGAGGGCGATCATCCGGTGCAGCATGGTCGGCACTGCGACCAGTGCCTGCGAACGGTGCCGCTCGATCGCGGCGAGCGTCTTCTCGGCGTCGAACCGCCGCATCAGGACCGTCTCGTTGGCCAGTCCCAACCCGACGCCCCAGAGCGCGAAGCCGGTGGAGTGGAAGATCGGGGACACGATCACCATGGAGCCGTTGCGCGGGAGCGGGATGCGATCGAGGATCAGGGCGCTGGCGAACGGGGCGAACTTGTTGCGGCTGGCGCCCTTCGGCAGGCCGGTGGTGCCGCTGGTGAGGATCACCATGCCGCCGAAGGCCTCCGGCATCGGCGGCGGCGTCGGATCGCCGGCGGCCACGATGTCATCGAGGGTGCGCGCGTCGGCGCGGATCGGCTGCTCGCCGTCGGTCCAGGTGACGATGCGGAGCAGGTCGTCGGGCAGGGTGTCCGCGAGCTCGCTGAACTCCTCGTCGTAGAGAATCGCCTCGACCCCTTCGCGGGTGGCGACCTCCGCGAACTGGGTAGCGCCGAAGCCGGTGTTCATCATGGCCAGGCGCACCCCGCTGCGTCCGGCGGCGCACAGCGCCATCGGCACGGCCCGATGATCGCGGGCGATGATGCCGACCACCGAGCCCGGTCGCAGGCCCGCGCCCAGGAAGGCGTTGCCGAGCATGTTGACCTGCGCGTCGAACTCCGCCCAGGTCAAGGTGCCGTGCTCGTCGCTCACCGCGGGGGCATCCGGGATGTCGATCGCCTTGTGTGCCAGCACGGTGGCGGTGGGGCCGATCAGCTTGTTGGACTTGACCATGCCGATCACGCGCTTCGGGTTGCTCAAGTCGATGGCGCCGGAACCGCTCATCACCTTCACCGCCCCGACGGCGTCCGACAGTGACTCGATGATCGTTCCGAGCTTCGACATGGATCCCCTGACTCCCGGCTCACGCCGCGTCTCATTGTTTGCACCTAGTTGTGTGCTGGCTCACGTTACTGTGACCGCGCGTCGCGCACCAGGGCCTTCGTCGGATTCTTCCGTTGTGGTGCGGCAACGCTGTGCGACCCTGAATGGCATGGCCGACAAGGAATCTGACCTGTACGCCTTCTTCGCTCGACTGCACGCGGGCTTGCCCCGGCAGGCGCCCGGCTCGGCGGCGACCACCGACCTGCTGCTGCGCCTGGCCGGGCCACTGGCGCCGCGCCCGTCCTCGACATCGGCTCCGGGCCGGGGTCGTCGACGATCCGGCTCGCCGAGCTCACCGGTGGCACGGTGACCGCCGTCGACACGCACCGGCCGTTCCTCGACGAGTTCGCGGCACAGGGCGTCGACGACGATCTGCTGGCGTCGGCGCGGGCGGAGATAGCGGTGCGCCGCGACTACGGTGGGGAGTACGGCTACACCGCCTACGTGCTGCGGCGGGTGTGACGCAGTCGACCCGATTCCGCTCCGGCAGGGATTTGTGCAGGCTGGCGGCGTGGTGCATACTAGTCAGGTTGCCTCCTCGCGAGGCGATGACACTTCTCCGGGACACGAAACGTGGACCCGGGCGTGTAACGCGTGCTTCGTCTCGAAGCTACGGACCGACACGCCCGACCGCGGGTGCCGGGGAAACCGGCTGGTGAATCACCAGCGTCGGACCTTCGGGTCCGGCAGCGTACAACGACGAAAAGAACAGCGTCGATCGCGCCCAAGTCAAACGGGTGTTGGTCATGTGTGGCTCCGTTGCCGCCCGCATCGATATGAGCGGGTGTTGAGTCCACGCGGTGTTCTGTTCGTCGAGAGACATAGAGACGGAAGAGGACACAAGCGTGGCGGGACAGAAGATCCGCATCAGGCTCAAGGCCTACGACCACGAGGCGATCGACGCTTCTGCGCGCAAGATCGTCGAGACCGTGACCCGTACGGGTGCACGCGTGGTCGGCCCGGTGCCGTTGCCCACCGAAAAGAATGTGTACTGCGTTATCCGTTCGCCGCATAAGTACAAGGACAGCCGCGAACACTTCGAGATGCGCACGCACAAGCGACTCATCGACATCCTCGATCCGACGCCGAAGACGGTCGACGCGCTGATGCGCATCGACCTCCCGGCCAGCGTCGACGTCAACATTCAGTGACGGGGGATTAGACAATGAGCAACCAGATTGCAAAGAAGGGTCTGCTGGGCACCAAGCTCGGTATGACTCAGGTATTCGACGAGCAGAACCGGGTCGTCCCGGTGACGGTCATCGCGACCGGCGGCAACGTCGTCACCCAGCTCCGCACCGACGAGCGCGACGGCTACAGCGCCGTGCAGCTCGCCTACGGCGCCATCGACCCCCGCAAGGTGAGCAAGCCGGTCGCCGGCCAGTTCGCCAAGGCCGGTGTCACCCCGCGTCGCCACCTCGCCGAGATCCGCGTCGCGGATGCCGCGGCGTTCGAGGTGGGTCAGGAACTGGGCGCCGACCTGTTCGCCGACGGTGTCAAGGTCGACGTGACCGGCACCTCGAAGGGCAAGGGCTTCGCCGGCGTCATGAAGCGTCACGGCTTCGCCGGCATGAATGCCACCCACGGCGCGCATCGCGTGCACCGTGCACCCGGCTCCATCGGTGGCTGCGCCACCCCGGGCCGCGTGTTCAAGGGCATGCGGATGGCCGGTCGTATGGGTAACGACAAGGTGACCACGCAGAACCTCACCGTCTACAAGGTGGACGCCGAGGCCGGTCTCCTGCTGATCAAGGGCGCGATCCCCGGCCGCAAGGGCGGCATCGTGGTGGTTCGCGACGCAGTGAAGGGTGGCGACAAGTGAGCACCGAAACCGCAACCAAGCTGACGCTGGACGTCCGCGCTCCGGGCGGTGCCACCAACGGCACCGTCGCGCTGCCGGCCGCCCTGTTCGATCAGACCGCCAACATCGCGCTGATGCACCAGGTCGTCATCGCCCAGCAGGCCGCAGGCCGCCAGGGCACGCACTCGACCAAGACGCGCGCCGAGGTCCGCGGCGGCGGCGTGAAGCCGTACCGCCAGAAGGGCACCGGTCGCGCCCGTCAGGGTTCGATCCGCGCACCGCAGTTCGTCGGCGGCGGCATCGTGCACGGTCCGCAGCCGCGCGACTACACGCAGAAGGTCAACAAGAAGATGAAGGTCGCCGCACTCCGCGGTGCTTTGTCTGACCGTGCGCGTAACGAGCGGATCCACGTGATCACCGAACTGGTGGCCGGCCAGGTGCCGTCGACCAAGTCGGCACGCACCTTCCTCGAGGAGCTCAGCGCTCGCCGCAAGTTCCTCGTGGTCATCAGCCGCGAGGACGACGCTGCCCGCAAGAGCATCGCGAACCTGAAGAACGTGCACGCGATCGCTCCGGATCAGCTGAACACCTACGACGTCCTGGACGCCGACGAGATCGTGTTCAGCGTCGAGACGCTGAACGCCTTCATCGAGGCGAACACCAAGAAGGAGGCCTGAGAATGGCGACCCACGCTGATCCGCGTGACATCATTCTGGCACCGGTGATCTCGGAGAAGGCCTACGGCCTGCAGGAAGACAGCCAGTACACCTTCCTGGTCCACCCGGATGCCAACAAGACCCAGATCAAGATCGCGATTGAGAAGATCTTCGATGTGAAGGTCGACAGCGTCAACACCGCCAACCGCCAGGGCAAGCGCAAGCGCACCCGCTCGGGCTACGGCAAGCGCAAGGACACCAAGCGCGCCATCGTGACGCTGCGTGACGGCAGCAATCCCATCGAGATCTTCGGGGGCCCGGTCTCCTGACCGGCGCGCTCTGAGAGAGGGACTTAAGACAAATGGCTATTCGTAAGTACAAGCCGACAACGCCGGGCCGTCGTGGCTCCAGCGGTGCCGACTTCTCCGAGGTCACCCGTGACCATCCGGAGAAGTCGCTGATCCGCCCGCTGCACAGCACCGGTGGTCGTAACGCACACGGCCGGATCACCACCCGGCATCGCGGTGGCGGGCACAAGCGTGCCTACCGCCTGATCGATTTCCGTCGTAATGACAAGGACGGCATCAACGCCAAGGTCGCTCACATCGAGTACGACCCGAACCGCACTGCGCGGATCGCGTTGCTGCACTACGTCGATGGCGAAAAGCGCTACATCATCGCCCCCAAGGGCCTGACGCAGGGCACCATCGTCGAGTCCGGCCCCAACGCCGACATCAAGCCCGGCAACAACCTGCCGCTGCGCAACATCCCGACCGGTACCCAGATCCACAACGTGGAACTGCGCCCGGGCGGCGGTGCGAAGATGGCTCGCAGTGCCGGCGCCTCGATCCAGCTCCTCGGCAAGGAGGGTCCGTACGCGACCCTGCGTATGCCGTCGGGCGAGATCCGTCGCGTCGACGTGCGCTGCCGCGCCACCGTCGGCGAGGTCGGCAACGCCGAGCAGGCGAACATCAACTGGGGCAAGGCCGGCCGTATGCGCTGGAAGGGCAAGCGCCCGACCGTGCGTGGCGTCGTGATGAACCCGGTCGACCACCCGCACGGTGGCGGCGAGGGCAAGACCTCGGGTGGTCGCCACCCGGTCAGCCCGTGGGGTCAGAAGGAAGGCCGCACCCGCAAGAACAAGGCCAGCGACCAGATGATCGTCCGTCGTCGTCGTACCGGCAAGAACAAGCGATAACTAGGAGGAGGTAAGAAATGCCACGTAGCCTGAAGAAAGGCCCGTTCGTCGACGACCACCTTCTGAAGAAGGTGGATCTGCAGAACGAGAAGGGCACCAAGCAGGTCATCAAGACCTGGTCCCGCCGTTCGACCATCATCCCCGACTTCATCGGTCACACCTTTGCGGTCCATGACGGTCGCAAGCACGTGCCCGTGTTCGTGTCGGACTCGATGGTGGGCCACAAGCTCGGCGAGTTCGCCCCTACCCGCACCTTCAAGGGTCACATCAAGGATGACCGGAAAGCGAAGCGCCGGTAATCATGAGTACTCAGACTGAAAACGAAGTGCAGAGCGCACGCGCAGTTGCCAAGTTCGTGCGTGTCACGCCGATGAAGGCTCGTCGCGTGATCGACCTGGTCCGCGGCAAGAACGTCGACGAGGCACTGGACATCCTGCGGTTCGCTCCGCAGGCCGCCAGCGAGCCGGTCGCCAAGGTGCTCGCCAGCGCCGTCGCCAACGCCGAGAACAACCTCGGCCTGGACCGTCGCACCCTGGTGATCACCGAAGCGTTCGCCGACGAAGGCCCGACCATGAAGCGGTTCCAGCCGCGTGCTCAGGGTCGTGCTTTCCGGATCCGCAAGCGGACCAGCCACATCACCGTGGTGGTGTCGAGCGTCGGCGAGGTCGCCGATCGCAAGCGCTCGCGTCAGCAGAAGAAGAAGGGAGCCTGAGCATGGGCCAGAAGATCAACCCGCACGGCTTCCGCCTCGGCATCACCACCGACTGGAACACCCGGTGGTACGCCGACAAGCAGTACGCCGAGTACGTCAAGGAAGACGTCGCGATCCGCAAGCTCCTGAACACGGGCCTCGAGCGCGCCGGCATCTCCGGTGTCGACATCGAGCGCACCCGTGACCGGGTCCGCGTCGACATCCACACCGCCCGTCCGGGCATCGTCATCGGTCGCCGCGGCGCCGAAGCCGATCGCATCCGTGGCGAGCTGGAGAAGCTCACCGGCAAGCAGGTGCAGCTGAACATCCTCGAGGTCAAGAACCCCGAAGCGGATGCGCAGCTCGTCGCCCAGGGTGTCGCCGAGCAGCTGAGCAACCGCGTGGCGTTCCGTCGCGCAATGCGCAAGGCCATCCAGTCCGCCATGCGTCAGCCGGGCGTCAAGGGCATTCGTGTCCAGTGCTCCGGTCGTCTGGGCGGTGCCGAGATGAGCCGCAAGGAGTTCTACCGCGAGGGACGCGTGCCGCTGCATACGCTGCGCGCCGACATCGACTACGGCTTCTTCGAGGCGAAGACCACCTTCGGTCGTATCGGCGTCAAGGTGTGGATCTACAAGGGCGACATCGTCGGTGGACGTCGCGAGCAGGCTGCGGCCGCTCCGGCAGCCGAGGACCGTCGTTCGCGTCGGCCGAGCCGCCCGCGTCGCAGCGGTGCGTCCGGCACCACCGGTACCAGCACCGAGGCCGGCCGCGCTGCGGTCACCGCGGAAGCCACCGCGCCTGCTCCCGAGCAGGCCGAGAACCAGGAGGGCTGAGGCATGTTGATCCCTCGTCGGGTCAAGCACCGCAAGCAGCACCACCCGAGCCTCAAGGGTCGGGCCAAGGGCGGCACCAAGGTCACCTTCGGTGACTACGGTATCCAGGCACTGGAGAGCGCCTACATCACCAACCGTCAGATCGAATCCGCTCGTATCGCGATCAACCGCCACATCAAGCGAGGTGGCAAGGTCTGGATCAACATCTTCCCGGACCGTCCGATCACGAAGAAGCCGGCCGAGACCCGCATGGGTTCCGGTAAGGGTTCGCCCGAGTGGTGGGTCGCCCCCGTCAAGCCGGGTCGCATCCTGTTCGAGATGACCTACCCCAATGAGGAGACCGCTCGCGAGGCCCTGCGTCGCGCACAGCACAAGCTCCCCATGAAGACCCGGATCGTGACCAGAGAGGAGCAGTTCTGATGGCACTCGGAATCGCTGCTGGTGAGCTCCGTGAGCTCAGCGACACCGATCTGGTCGACCGCCTGAAGGAGTCGAAGGAAGAGCTTTTCAACCTTCGTTTCCAGATGGCCACCGGCCAGCTCGACAACAACCGCCGCCTGCGGACCGTGCGTCGCGAGATCGCACGTATCTACACCGTCATGCGCGAACGTGAGCTGGGCTTGGCGTCCGGTCCGGAAGGTGACGACGCATGAGTGAGGACCAGAACGTGAACGTGGAAGAGCGCAACCGCCGCAAGGAGCGGATCGGTTACGTCGTCAGTGACAAGATGGACAAGACCATCGTGGTGGAGCTCGAGGATCGCGTGAAGCACCCGCTTTACGGCAAGATCATCCGCACCACCAGCAAGGTCAAGGCGCACGACGAGCAGGAGACCGCCGGCATCGGCGACCGTGTTCGTCTGATGGAGACTCGTCCGACGAGCAAGTCCAAGCGCTGGCGCCTGGTCGAGGTGCTGGAGAAGGCCAAGTAAGGTCGTTTTCCAGCAGTCTCTGTTGAGTAGTCTGAGAGGCTCGGTTCCCTGTTTGGGGCGCCGAGCCTCTCGGCGTTCGCGCCTCTCGGTGCACGCTCGGGATGTGTTTGGACAGCGGTCCGATTCGGGTGACGTCGTGGTCCGCGAGGTCCCCAGGGAACTGTTGCCCTCATTTGAGTGTCACTTGAACGTAGGAATCTTCCTCAATTGAGCCTTCGTGATTATTTCGTGTCATGACCGTCCCGGTAACGTAACCTTTCAATGAAGACGGATCTGTGCGAGCTAGTTGCGGCATACGATCGATGATTGAGAGTGGGCTTCGATGAAATCTACGCTACGAGTGCTGCTGCGCCGGGTGGTCCTGATCGTGTTGGCCGTGGTGGTTGCGCTTCCGTTTGCGCAGGGAGTCGCCCGTGCCGAGCCCGACGGCGCAGTACGGGCTCAGGCGGAGCGCCATGAGGACAGTGTCGAGTTCACTGTCAGCAATGGCAGCGTTGCGGTCGAGGACGGTTACCTGGTCGTCAAGAATCGCGCGGGAAAGACCGTCGACAAGTACAACCTCACCTTCGTCGCCCCGGACAAGTCCGAGTACGACGTCGCCGCGATCGTCAAGGGCAAGACTGCCACGCTGACTCCCTCGCGTGTGGCGCGCACCCAGGTGGCCAAGAAGCGCAAGCCGGGCCAGATCGTCTGTGGGCCGGCCACCAAGGCGCAGCGCGACCATGAGGCATTGGAGACGCTCAATAGCGAACTGGCCACCTCGGTCACTATCGGAGCGCTGGTCGGCGCTATCATCGGCGCCGTTATCGGAATCGTCGGAATCGTGACCATCCCGATCGGCGGTGCCATCGGTGGGCTCATCGGTGCCGGAATCGGACTTGGTGGGGCGGCAGCGAACGGCGCGTTCGCGCGATACTTCGCGACGGTCAATTCGAAGTTCACGCCGAAGTGGTGCTGACACAATCGTCACGGCCGGAAGTCGGTTGACACCGCACGGTGACTCACAGGGGTGGGCCTGCCTTCCGGGCGCGCTAGATGCGTGACCACGCGGCGACATGTCATCTGATCAGTCTCAACTTCGACACCGATGGACAGCGGGTGCGCAGGTGTCGATAGCCTCACATGAGGGAGTGGTTCGCGCTCCCTTTGCTCGGTGTGCACCCGAACGCGCTGAAACCGGCCCCTGCAGCTGACAAAGGACGACATGACTGACCGCGACCAATCGCCCACTGCAGGGACACCCGCTCGTGCCGCATTCGACCAGGACGCGGCGGCGGTCAAGCCTGCGGAGCCGGACGACTCGGTGCCGACTCGATCACGCTCTGCCGGGGCGCATCGGCTCGAACGGTCATCGCGAGAGGTCGCAAAGCCCTGGGTGCCGAGTGATGACCCGACGCTCGCGCAGTTGCGGGCGTGGCGAAGTGAACTCGACAGTGAGACCGGAGGTTCCGCTCGTGCGGAGCGAGCCGGCGGGCATCGCCTCACCCGTAATGCTGAGCGTGAGGAATTGAGCCGGTGGGTGATTCCGGGTTCCGCGCGGCCGCGCGCCATGCCCGAACCGCTCGTCGAAGAGCGCGCCCCAACCGTGCGCCGGATGCCGGCTCCAGAACGCATCGGCTGGGACATTGCAACGGCAGCGGTCGCCAACCCGCCCGCTCCCATCGGATCGCAGGCTGAATTCGAAGCCACACAGGTGGAGACGACCTCGTTCGCTGCGCTCGACGCGGTGCCGATCCCCCCGGCCGAAGACCTCGAAGTCGCGATCGAGGCCCGCGGATTGAGGAAGGAGTTCAAGGGCTTCACCGCAGTCGATGACGTGAGTCTGCGGGTTCACAAGGGCCGGATCGTCGCGCTTCTGGGACCGAATGGCGCCGGCAAGACGACGACGGTCAACATGCTCACCACCTTGCTGAAGCCCGACAGCGGGACCGCCTCGGTGGCCGGATACGACGTAGTTCACGAAGCGCCCGCCGTACGCCGGGCAATCACGCTGACCGGACAGTTCGCTGCGCTCGATGAACAGCTCAGCGGGCGGGAGAACCTGGTGATGTTCGCCCGGCTGCTTGGGCTCAGCAAGAAGGCGGCGCGCGCGCGTGCGGCCGAGCTGCTCGAGTCGTTCGGATTGGTTGCGGCGGCAGAGAAAAAGGTGCGCGAGTATTCGGGAGGTATGCGCCGACGAATCGACATCGCCTGCGGGATGGTCACCATGCCCGAGGTGGTGTTCCTGGACGAGCCCACAACCGGTCTGGATCCGCGCAGCCGCCAGGATGTGTGGGCGTTCGTCGAAGAACTGCGGTCGCAGGGTGTCACGATCCTGCTGACCACCCAGTACCTCGAAGAAGCCGACGTGCTCGCCGACCGGATCGTCGTGATCGACAAGGGCAAGGTGATCGCGGAGGGGACCTCGGACGAGTTGAAGGCTGCTACGGGTGCCGCCTATTGCGAGGTGACACCCGTGCACCCGGCGTATGTGCCTCGGCTGCGCGCTGCGCTCAGCGATCTTCTCGGCTCGGCAGCCAGCGACGAGGCTGCGCCGGATGGGACACTGTCGGTTCCCGCGCCGAACGGCCCGGAAACCCTTGCGGAGGTCCTCCGGCGCACCGAGCGGGCACAGATTCCCCTCTCGGACGTCATGCTGCGCCGGCCGTCGCTCGATGAGGTCTTCTTGAGCCTCACCGAACCGCGAAACAAGGACGCCGAGGGCGCCGTCGAGGAGGGGAGCCGATGACGGCGGTCGCGGAGACGCCGCGATCGATCGTTGCGCCTGAGACGCAGCCGCAGCCTCAGGGGTTCCGGCAGTGGTGGGTGCTGACCGCGCGCGGAATCCTGAATGCCTACCGGAACGGTGAGTTCATCTTCGCGTTCGTGTCGCCGGCGATGCTGGCGATGTGTTTCTATCTTCCGCTCCGCAAAGTCGTCGATGGCGTGACGGGTATCGACTATGCGCAATTCTTGATGCCCATAATCATGCTGCAGGCGATGGCGTTCGTGGCATCCTCCGCGGCACTGAAATCGGCGATGGACGGCCACGCCGGGGTGCACGACCGCTTCCGCTCCCTGCCCATGCCTGCGCTCGTCCCGTTCCTGGCACGCACCGCCACCAACACGGTGCTGCTGTTCGCCGCGCTGGTCTTCGGTTTGATCTCGTGCCTCCTGATCGGGTGGCGCCCGGTATCGGTCGCCGACGGCGGGGGAGGATGGCAAGGGGCTCTGTTCTCCGTGCTCATCGTCGGCGCGATCGGTGCCGCACTGGCCTTCGTCTCCGATGGCATCGGCATGGTCAGCGACAGTCCGACGATCACCAGTCAGCTCGTCGCCTTCCCGACCCTGATTCTCGGCATGCTCTCCAACGGTTTCATGCCGCTCTCGCAGTTTCCATCCTGGATTCAGGGGTTCGTCAGGAACCAGCCGATCTCCCAGGTGGTACTCGCCATGCGCGGAGCTACCGATGGAAACCTGACGTGGCAGATCCTGGCTCCCACGGTCTGGTGGATCGTCGGCTTGGTGGCTGTCGGTGTAGTGCTGTTCGCGATCGCGTCGAGGAAGAGCCGGTAATGAGGGTCAATACTGAACTCGCTGCCATACGACCCGATGAGATCGTCGCGCTGCCTGAGCGATCTTTCGCGGCGTGGTTCCGGCAGACCTCGGTGCTCGTGGGGCGCCAGCTGCTCGTCGCCTTCCGGGATCCCGCGACCGTGATCCAGGTGGTGATCTTCCCTGCGTTGACGCTGCTGATGTTCAAAGTGGTCCTCGGGGACGTGGTGAGTAAAGCGACCGGCCACGACAGCGTGTACGGCACGGTCCCACTGGTGTTGCTCACCAGCACCATGTTCGGCTCGGGCGTCGCGGCGATCCGGCTGGTGATCGAACGCGGCTCCGGGTTGCTGAGTCGGCTCTATGTGCTGCCGATCAATCGCATTGCGGACTTCTCGGCCCGCGTGCTCTCGGAATCCCTCCGCGCGCTCCTCACGTCAATCGTGTTGGTAGGAGCGGGATTCACCATCGGCTTCCGCTTCACTCAGGGGATCGGGCCGGCTATCGGACTGTTCGCGGTCGCCGTCATGTACGCCACGGCATTCGCCATGCTGACGCTCGCTACTGCGGTGATCTCCCGCCCGGGCCTGCCCCTGGTCGCCTACATCGGTCTGCTGACGACGTTCATGATGTTCTTCAACTCGGGATTCTCGCCGATCGACGGTTATCCGGGGTGGCTGCAGCCGATCGTCGCCAACCAGCCGATGACCCCGGCCATCGAAGTGATGAGGTCGCTGGCCCAGGGCGGCCCGATCGCCGCCGACTTGATCAAGGTGATCGTCTGGACCGTCGTGATCATGGTGCTGTCGGCCTATCCGGCTTTGCGCGGCTATCGAAGGGCGGCGGTCGGCGCATGAGATGTCCTCCGAACGGATGTATTTATTCCGACAAGGTCACAGGGGCCACAGCAGGATTCCCTGGTCACCTGGAGTCGATGGGTGGTGGCAGACAGCAGCGTAGTGCGATGTGGTTCGCCAAACCGATTTGAACGGTCACAATGGAGGTTGTTCCCGTCGCCCAACAACCAGGCGCATGGTCGGAGCCGCTGTCGGCGCAACGGGATGAAATGTAACGAAACCGGCGGTGAAAGAGACTTAAATGGGAGGAGGTTCGGTGGTGCAGCGAGAAGTTGAGTCGGGTGGCGAAGGCGACGAATCCGCCGAACCCAGTGCGCGACACGAGTTGCTGCCGTTGACCCCTGCTCAGCGCGGGATCTGGTTCGCCGAACAGCTCACGCCCGACTACTCCGTCTGTATCGCGCAGTACATCGACATCCGTCATGCCCCCGGAGACCTCGACTTCGATCTGCTCGCAGAGTGCACGGAGGTCGTGGGGCGGGAGATCGAGTCTCCCTATCTTCGGATCACGGAGGTCGACGGCGTTCCGATGCAGTACTACGACAGCGAGTACGACCAGACGGTCGAACGCGTTGATCTCCGCGCACACCCCGAACCTCTCGTTGAAGCGAAGCGCTGGATGCTCGCCGAGCACCGACGCACGATCGACGTACTCGATGAACCGCTGGCAGCCGCTGCCGTGATCAGGGTCAGCGACGACCACACGATCCTTTACCAGCGTGCGCACCATCTCATCATTGACGGCTATGGCGCGCTGACGATGCTCAAGAGAGTGCTGCGGCGGTACAACGCACTCCGTGCCGGTGAGGAGCTCAATGGCAAAGCGGCGGCGACGCTGGCAGAAATCGTCGACTACGCAGCCTCTTACGAGACGAGTTCGAGGCGGGACAAGGATCGGCAACACTGGCTCGAGCGAGCAGACGATCTTCCTGAGGGAGTGACCCTCGCCAGCCGCAAGGCGGCGGCCACACCGTCCTTCGACAACGTAGTCAGCGAACGAATCCTGCCTTCGGACCTGCAGAATCGCATCGAGGCGGTGGCCCGAGCGCATTCGACCTCTCCCGCCGTTGTCGTCACCGCAGCATTCGGCGCCTACTTGGCGCGGGTGTCCGGCAGCGGTGACGTGGTCTTGAGCCTTCCGGTGACCGGGCGCCTGAATGCGAAGCTCAAAGACTCCGCCGGCATGGTGTCCAATGTGGTGCCCATTCGGTTGCAGGCCGGTGCGGCCGTCACCGGTGCGGACCTAGTGAAGGCGGCGCAACTGGAGTTGACCGGAGCGCTCCGTCATCAGCGCTACCGGTCCGACGACATCCGGCGGGATGCAGGCTTGTCGAGCGCCGCTATGTCGTTCGGACCGACCGTCAATATGATCTTCTTCGACGAGCCGCTGGCCATCGAAGGCGGCGAACTGGAATATCACATCCTCGCAGCAGGTGCGCTCGAGGATCTGCTGGTCATGCTCTATCAAGCCGGCCCGGATGCTCCGCTGTCGGTCGACCTGCACGGGAATCCGAGTCTCTACAGCGAGTCGGATCTGGCATCGCATCACGAGCGATTCACCGGATTCCTCGACCGCTTCGTCGAGATGATGCTCGACGACCCAGATCGTCCCCTCGCGACCCTCAGCCTGCAGCCAGGCCACGAGAGTGATGCAGTGGCCGTGTCTGCGCGCGGGGCAGCGCCATCGACGTTGCGAGAGATTCTGCTGGACGGCGAGCGCCAGCGAGTCCCTGGCTCTGTCGCAGTGAGCGGTGATCGGATGGTCACTCAGCAGGAATTCGAGCAGACTACCAATCGCCTGGCCCGTGAGTTGATCGCCAAGGGTGCGGGTCCGGGATCCGTCGTCGCCGTGGACATGGCTCGGTCTGCCTGGTCGGTGATAGCGTGCGCCGCAGTCGCGAAGAGTGGGGCAGCCTTTGTCAGCGTCGATCCCCGGCACCCGTCCGAACGTCGCGAGTTGCTGCTCGCGGACGCCGGGGCCGTGCTCGGACTTGCGCTCAGTGGAGTCGGTATCGAATACCACGCGGGGACCGAGTGGATCGTCCTTGATGATCCGCAACTGGAAGTTACGCTCAGTGGACGCAGTGCTGCGCCGATCGTCGAACATGAGCTGCGGAGGACACCTCATCTGGACGATCCGGCGTATCTGATCTACACATCCGGTTCGACGGGAACGCCGAAGGCGACCGTTGTTCCGAATCGCGGTATCGCCAATCTCGTCGCGAATCAGCAGCGGTTGCTCGGGCTGTCTCCCGAGTCGAGGGTCCTGCACGTGGCGTCGCCGAGCTTTGATGCCTCGGTCTTCGAACTGCTCATGGGTCTTGCGTCGGGGTGCCGGATCGTTGTCGCCGACAGCGATACCTACGCCGGTCCGGATCTCGAACAGCTCATCGTCGAAAGCGGCGTGACGCACATCGTGATGACACCGGCGGCATTGCAGACGATCAACCCGGACGCAGTTCCGTCCGTCGAGATGACCCTGAGCGCCGGTGAGACGTGCCCGCCAGAACTTATGCGCCAGTGGGTGGACGCCGGCCGGTCGTTCTTCAACCTCTACGGCCCCACTGAAGCGACGATCTGGGCGACCGCCGACGGCCCCTACCAGCCAGCGGATGAGATCACCATCGGTCGTGCGCTCGACGGTGTCGGCGCACTGGTGCTTGATGCTGCGCTGCATGAGGCGCCGGTCGGTGCTGCGGGAGACCTCTACCTCATCGGTGAACAGGTAGCTCTCGGATATCTTCATCGCCTGGGACAGACGGCAACGGCCTTCGTGGCGTGTCCGTTTGTGTCGGGCACGCGGATGTACCGCACAGGTGATCGCGCAGTGCGCCGGGCCGACGGGCGACTCGACTTCCTCGGCCGAAGCGATTTCCAGCTGAAGATTCGCGGAATCCGGATCGAACCCGGTGAGGTGGATTCGGCACTGGTGGCGCACCCGGCGGTCGCCAATGCGATGAGCCTTGGGGTGAAGGGGCCCGCCGGTGAGATGGTGCTGGTCTCGTACGCGAGCCTGACTGGGGGCGCGCAGGCCACCGGTGACGAACTGGTGGAATTCCTTGCCGAACACCTCCCGACGCACATGGTGCCTAGCAGCATCGTGGTGATCGATGAGTTCCCGACCACTCTGGTGGGCAAGATCGACCGCCGAAGGCTGCCGGCCGTGGAATTCCGGCCGTCACGGTCGGAGTACGTCGCGCCGCGTCCCGGGCTGGAGGAGACGATCGCCCGGAGCTTTGCCGAGATCCTCGAAATCGATCAAGTCAGCACCGAAGACAGCTTCTTCGAGTTGGGCGGCACCTCGCTGTCCGCAGCCCGGCTGGCTGCTCGGCTCTCCGAGGTTATCGGCCGCAAGGTCACCGTCCGGACCATCTTCGACGGCGACAGTGTGACCGGGATTGCCGCCGAGGTGGAGAAACTAGTCGAGGTTGAAGACGGTCCGGAGTTGGTTGCCCTCGACCACACCGGACCTGTTGAGATCTCTGAGGCCCAGCGTGGGATGTGGCTGCTGAATCAGGGCGATACCGGATCGGCCGCCTACAACCTGCCGCTGGTACTCCAACTGAGCGGTCCGCTGGACCTGCCGGCATTGAGATCTGCTGTCGCGGACGTGCTGGAGCGGCAGGCAGTGCTCCGCACCCGGTACCCGATGGTCGACGGCGAACTGATGATGGTCACCGATTCGGTCGCGGATGCGATGGCTGGATGGGACATGGAACCGGTCGCCGTCCTCGGTTCGGTCGAGGATGCGGTCCGCGAGGTCACCGATCTCGGCTTCGATGTCTCGGCTTCGGTACCGGTTAGCATTCGTCTCCTGCGTGTCGCTGCGGATGAACACATTCTTGCCTTGGTAATCCATCACATCAGCGCCGATGGGGCCTCTATGGTTCCGTTGGCCCACGATCTCATGGTGGCGTACAGCGCACACCACACCGGTCAGACAACGCAATGGCATCCGCTGGCGGTGCAGTATCGGGACTTTGCGGTCTGGCAGCAAGGGCGCCTTGCCGTCGTCGACGACAGCGGCCTGGCGATGCGTGACCGGCAGCTCGACTACTGGCGATCGCGGCTATCAGGGGCACCGGAGTCGATCGATCTGCCCATCGATCGTCCTCGGCCGGCCGAGCCGAGTGGTCGAGGAGGGACGGTGCACTTCGTCCTGCCCTCCGATCTAGTCGTGAGTCTGGAGAAGATCGCACGCCAACACAATTCGACGCTGTTCATGGTCACCCATGCGGCGTTGGCGATACTGTTGGGCCGTTTGAGCGGCGCACAGGACGTGGTGGTCGGCACGCCGCATGCCGGACGCGGCCTTGCTGCCCTTGACGAACTCGTTGGCATGTTCGTGAATACTCTCGCGCTGCGCACCGCCATCGATTCGGCGATTCCGTTCTCCAGCTTCCTCGAGCAGGTCCGCGATGAAGATCTGGCGGACATGGCAAATGCAGACGTGGCTTTCGAATCGGTGGTTGCTGCAGTAGACGCACCGCGGTCGAGGGCGTTCAACCCGGTCTTCCAGGTCGTCTTCTCGTTCCAGAACCTGGAGTTCCCTGCGATGACGCTCGACGGCCTGACCATTAGCGCCGTGCCCGAAGCGGACACCCCCGCGAAGGTCGACCTGCAGCTGACGCTGTTTCCCAACGATCCTATCGCGCTTGGCGCACATGCTGTCGATGACTCAATCCGGGCAGAGTTGCTGTATTCGGCCGACCTGTTCGATAGGGACACCGTTCAGGTGTTCGCTGATCGGTACCTCAGCGTATTGCGTGCAATTGCGGAGGATCCGGAGGCGATTCTCGCTGATCTGTCTATCGCCACCGTTGACGAGGTGAACCGTGCGAAGGCAGAGGAGTCCGACGTGGAGACGGCGTTGTGCGACCTCGTGGCCGATGCCGCGGTCGCTGCACCCGACAAGATCGCGGTCGACGCGAACGGCGCCGTCATCGATTTTTCGACCCTTTGGGGAATGGCCTCGGTGATGGCCGTGTCTATGACCGACGCTGATTCTGCGCTGACGACGGCTCTCCTGGCGCTCGCCCCCGGTGTTGCAACGGCTGGCCCGGAAGTGCTGGGCACAGTGTTGACGGAGCTGCGGCACCGGGCTCTGGAGGCCACCGGAGTTATGGAACCGGAGGAGTCTCGGACGATATGACGATCCCAGTTGGCACAACTGAGTTCGTGCGGGTCTGGGGCAGTTCACCGAGCGTTATCGACCAGATCGCGTACGTCGCGGCAATCGATCCTGCGCGAGTAGCAATAGACCGTCCGGATTCGCCGGTCACCTTTGCTGAACTGCACGCGCAGGTGTCGTCGACCGCCGCCGTACTGGCTGTGCAGGGGCTCGACGCGGGAATATCAGTCAACGCGGCAATCACCAGTGCGTTGCCGGTGTCCGAATTGGCTCCGGCCGAGATCGCTGCGCGTTCGGAAGCGGTGATCGTGGGCATCGAGCGTGCGGTGCACGAGGTCGCAGGTACCGAGGATCTCGGGACTCTGCCGGGGATCCTCCGCAGCGTCAGCCGGCGCGAGCCGGATCGCATCGCCGTGAACGATCTTGACGGAGGCCGGCTCACCTACCGTGAACTCGACGAGCGCTCCGACGCGCTGGCCGCGGGACTCATCGCGGCCGGTGCCGGACCGGAGCAACGGGTGGGTGTGGCACTGCCGCGCACCGTGGACCTGATCGTCGCGTTGGTTGCAACGGTGAAGACCGGTGCGGCATACCTGCCGTTGGACAGTTCCCACCCGATCGACCGGATCCGGTCGATCGTGGACGAGGCGGTGCCGGTGCTGATCCTTGCCGAGCCGGCGACCATCGACCGCTGGGAGGAACTCGGATCATCGCTGGCCACTCCCGGCGAGACGGCGGGGAATGCGACGGAGTCGACACGCACGGCGCTGCCGCGCCGCATCGATCCGCGACATCCGGCTTACGTCATCTACACCTCTGGTTCCACCGGAAAGCCCAAGGGCGTCGTCGTGACTCACGACGATGTCGTCACCCTGTTGTCGGCGATGGCGCGCGAGTACGACTACTCGCCCGACGACGTGTGGACGATGTTCCAGTCGTACGGCTTCGACCTTTCCGTCGGAGAGGTCTGGGTGGCCCTCGCCTTTGGTGGGCGGCTGGTCGTACTCGACTACCTGACCACCCGGGCACCGGACGAGTTCGTCGATGTGCTCGATCGGGAACAGGTGACAGTCGTCAATCTGACGCCCTCTGCCTTCTACCAGCTGGCTGCGGCGGTGCGTGAGCCCGCGCCGGGTCGACTCTCGCAGTCGCTGCGGTCGATGATCTTCGTCGGTGAGGCACTCGACTTCGCACAGGTACGTCGGTGGTTCGAGGACCGCCGACGATACGACGGCAACGACGGCCCGCAACTGAACAACATGTACGGCCCGACCGAGGCGACGGTCTATCTCACGCGCCGGGAGCTCACACCGGAGTTCGTCGATTCGACACTGGCCAGCGATATCGGCACCGAACTGGCGCAGTCGCGGTTGTACGTCCTCGACTCACGGCTCAAGAAAGTTCCTGACGGGGTCCCGGGCGATCTCTACCTCGCCGGCGGTCAGCTTGCGCGGGGGTACGACGGACGCTTTGGACTCACCGCTTCCCGTTTCGTTGCCGACCCCTTCGGTGCTCCGGGCGACCGGATGTATCAGTCCGGGGATCTGGCGATTATCCGCGGCGGGGGGCTGGAGTTCCTCGGGCGCGCAGACGACCAGGTGAAGGTCCGTGGTTACCGCATCGAACTCGGCGAGGTCGAGTCGGCGCTGGAGACGGCCGAAGGCGTCAACGCCGCCGCCGCGGCAGTGAAACAGCGCGACGGATTCCCCGAGCAACTCGTCGGTTACGTTGTCGGCGCGATGCCGGACGGCAGCCCACTGGACGTGGCGCATGTGCGGAGCGCCGCAGCGTCGAAGGTTCCGGACTACATGGTTCCGGACGTCGTGATGGTTCTCGAGCAGATGCCGCTGAACGCCAGTGGCAAGCTCGATCGGCGCGCGCTCCCCAAACCCGTGCTCGCCTCGCAGGCTCGGTATGTCGCACCGGAGAACGAGACCGAGGAACAGCTCGCGAAGATCGTCACCGAAGTGCTGGGCCTCGAGCGGGTCAGCGTGACCGAGTCGATCTTCGAACTCGGCGGTAATTCGTTGCTGGCCGCGAAGATCGTGGGCCGTGCTAGCGACACCCTCGGCGTGTACGTCAACATGCGCGATATCTTCGCCGCGCCCACGGTGCGTGCGCTGGGCGCGAGGCTCGGCGAGTTGGGGTCGGCGTTGCCGGCGTTGACCGCGCCGGAGACCCGGCCGGACCTGCTGCCGCTCTCGCTGGCGCAAGAGCGGATGTGGTTCATCAACCAGTTCGATCGTGACGATGCGGCGTACAACATCCCCATGACGTTGCGGGTCAGCGGTGACCTGGACCTCGACGTGCTCCGCGTCGCTGTCGGTGATGTGATCGCCCGGCATGAGGTGCTGCGAACGGTGTTCGCCGACGTCGACGGTGTCGCGGTGCAACGGATCTCTCCGGCATCGGATATCGCCGCGAAACTGGATTGGCGTGTCCTGGACTCGGAGGGACAGTTCGCCCGAGCTGCCGCCGAGGGCTTCGACGTCACGACGTCGTGGCCGATCCGTGTGCTCGTCTGGCAGACGGCGTCCGACGAGCACATCCTTGGGCTGATCACCCATCACATCGCCGCCGACGGTGAGTCCCTGCTGCCACTGGTGAGCGATTTGGTTACCGCGTACACCGCGCGCCGCAGTGGGAAGGCCCCGCAGTTCGCGCCCCTGGAGATCCAGTTCGCCGACTTCGCACTCTGGCAGCGTTCCGCTCTGGGCAGTCCCGACACCCCCGGCACAGTGCTGGGCGATCAGCTCGCCTACTGGCGTGAGCAACTCGACGGACTCCCGGACGTCCTCGAACTGCCTGCCGATCATCAGCGGCCCGCGCGAGCTACGCATCACGGCGAGCAGATCGACTTCGGGATCACCCCCACTGTGGCCGATCGGCTGACCGCTCTTGCACGCGAGGCGGACGCGACGCCCTTCATGGTGGTGCATGCCGCGCTGGCAGTGTTGCTCGCTCGTTTGTCGGCGACCGATGACATCGCGATCGCAACGCCTACTGCAGGTCGAGGGCAGGACGTACTCGAGCCGCTAGTCGGCATGTTCGTGAACACGCTCGTGCTTCGCGCGCGGGTGGATCCGGCGATGTCGTTCCGGGAGCTCGTGGAGCAGGTGCGCGCCGACGACCTCGATGCCTACGCGAATGCGGACATCCCGTTCGAGGCGCTGGTCAATGCCTTGGACCCGGTTCGCAGCGAGGCGTTCTCCCCGCTCGCACAGGTCATGCTGTCGTTCGATCCGGCGGCTTCCGCGGCTACCGCCGGCCTCGAAGTCGCCGGGCTGACGATCGCCTCGGTGCCCTCGCCGGTGATTCCGGCCCAGGTCGACCTGACGGTGACCATCGCAAGTGCCCCGGAGTCCGAGCCGTGGTCGGGTGCGGTCGTCTACGCAACCGATCTGTTCGCGCCGTCGTCGGCGCAGCGGCTCGCCGACCGATTCGTTCGCCTCCTCGGAGAATTGACTGCTGCGCCGGATCGGCCCGTCGGTGACGATCCGATACTGCTCGACGGAGAGCTCGCGTCGCTCAAGGAGCTCTCGTCTGGTCCGACGGTCGATGTCGCGGTTGGATCGATCGCGGATGCTGTTGCGGCGCACGTCGTTTCGACACCGGAAGCCGTGGCGGTCGTATTCGATGGTCGTGAGGTCACCTACGCCGAGTTCGGTGCGCGGGTCGCGACGCTGGCGCGCGAGTTGATCGCTGCCGGGGTGGGCCCGGAGACGGCTGTCGGCGTGTGCATCGACCGCAGCGTTGAATTGCTGGTGGCAGTACACGCGGTGACCGCTGCGGGAGGCCAGTACGTGCCGGTCGATCCGGGTGCTCCAGCCGAGCGCACGCGTGTGATGCTGGAGACCGCGGACGCAGAGTTTGTGCTGGTGGCCACTGGAGTCGTGCCCGCGCCGGTATCGGGTTTGCCGGGTGTGCGGGTGGTTGAGGTCGACGCTTCCGGCGAGGTGGCAGCGGCCGCGGCTGCGGTCACCGATGCCGACCGCTTGGCGCCGGTGAGTGCGGACAATGCGCTGTACACACTGTTCACGTCGGGATCTACCGGTGTGCCGAAGGGCGTCACGGTCTCGCACGGGGCTGCTGTTAACCTGCTGGAGTGGATCTGCGGTGCGGCGATCTCACCGGACAGCCGAGTGTTGCTGAAGACCCCGGTCACGTTCGATGCGTCGGTGTGGGAACTGTTCGCGCCGTTGATGGCGGGGGCGACGACGGTCGTTGCGCGGCCGGATGGTCATCGCGATCCGGAGTATCTGGCGCAGGTGATCGAGGCGCAGCAGATCACGGTGGTGCAGTTCGTTCCATCGTTGTTGGCGATCTTCGTCGAAGATCCTTCAGCGAGTCGGCGGCTCGATTCGCTGCGCATTGTGCTCAGTGGGGGCGAGGCGTTGCCGCAGACGGTGTTCGAGCGGATCGCTTCGATCGCACCGAAGTCACAGATCATCAATCAGTACGGTCCGACTGAGGCCACGGTCGATTCGGTGGTCGCCTTCCTGGAACGGGGCCGCCGGGTGGGGATCGGCCTGCCGACCCCGAACACGCAAGCTTATGTGCTTGATGACCGGCTGCAATTCGTGCCCGAGCAGGTCCCGGGAGAGTTGTATCTGGGTGGCGCACAGCTCGCGCGCGGATACGCTGACGCGCCCGGGTTGACCGCTGAACGGTTCGTCGCCGACCCGTTCGGGGCGGAGGGTTCGCGGTTGTACCGCACCGGTGACCTGGTCCGGCGGCTGGCCGACGGTTCGCTGGAGTACCTGGGACGTACCGATTTCCAGGTGAAGTTGCGGGGTCAACGCATCGAGCTCGGCGAGATCGAGTCGGTGATCGCCGCTGGCGCGGGTGTGGTGCATGCGGCGGTGACCGTCACGCAAGCACCGACGGGTGGCGAGTTCCTCGTCGCTTATGTCTCGCCGGCGTCGGTGGATGTCGAGGCGTTGCGGGAGCATGTGGCGGCGGCGTTGCCGGAGTACATGCAGCCGTCGGTGTGGACGGTGCTGGACGAGGTGGTGCTCAATACCGCGGGCAAGCTTGATCGGCGGGCGCTTCCGGCTCCGGACTTCAGTGCCGCCGAGGGTGAGTATGTGGCTCCGGTGGGTGCGGCAGAGGAGCAGCTGGCAGCCATCGTGGGTGGTCTGCTCGGTGTCGACCAGGTATCGGTGACGGAGTCGTTCTTCGCGCTGGGTGGCGATTCGATCATGTCGATCCGGTTGGCGTCGGCGGCGCGGGCAGCCGGCTGGGAGCTGTCGCCGAAGGATATCTTCGAGAGTCGCACCGTGCGCAAGATGGCGGTGATGGGCGCCGACCCGAACCGCGGCGTGTCGCTGCTCGAAGAACCGCCGGGTGGTGGTGCGGGACCGTCGGTCATCCGGCCCGCGGTGTCCTGGATGGTGGAACTCTCCGACACCGCGCACGACTTCGCCGACTTCTCGCAGTCGGCGGTGCTCGTTGCGCCCGAAGAACTCACCGCACAATCGCTCAGTGAGGTGCTGGGCGCCGTGGTCGACGTGCATCCGATGCTGTCCGCGCAGCTGCGCGAGGTGGACGGCGAGTGGTCGCTAGACGCCGGCACCGGTTTCGACGTCGACGGTGCGGTCATCGAAGTCACCTCGCCGCACCGGATCGAGTCCGCCGACTTCGATGCGGACCTGCGTACCGCATTCGACACGGTCGCGGGGAGGCTCGACCCGTCGCGCGGGCGACTCGTTCAGGCGGCGTTGGTTCGCGACGCTGACGACCGCGCCCGGATCGTGCTGGTGATTCATCACATCGGGGTTGACACGGTCTCCTGGCCGGTGATCATCGAGGACCTGATCACCGCCTGGGCCCAGTGGCAGGACGGTGTTCCATTCGGGCTTCGCGCCGAGGAGACCAGTGCGCGGGCCTGGGCGGCCGCGGTCGCGCGCCGCGTGGACACCTTTGCGGACCAATATGGCTACTGGCTTCAGCGACTTCCGGAGCGGCCGACCGATCTCGGCGCCGAGTTCGATCGCGACAGGGACCGGGACAGGACCGCGTCCACGGTCCTGCACCACGTCGCCGCCGATGTCACCGACGCCGTTCTCGCTTCGGCGACCCAATCGTTCCAAGGCAACGTCAACGACGTCCTCCTCGGCACCTTCGCGCGTGCCGTGCGACGTTGGCAGGAGTCGTGCGGGATCGCCGACGAGGCGCCGGTGTCGGTGCTCGTCGAGGGTCACGGCCGCGATGAGGAGATTCTCGAGACCGGTCCCGAGCCGGTCCGTGCCGACCTGTCGCGCACGGTGGGCTGGTTCACCACCCTGATCCCGATGAGCCTCGATCCCGCGGGCGATGTGGTGCACGCGATCAAGGCGGCCAAGGAAGAACGCCTCGGGATCCCTGACCATGGCGTCGGCTTCGGTGAACTGCGGTACCGATCCGGCGGCGAGTTGGCCGCGCGGCCGCTGCCGACCATCCTCTTCAACTACCTCGGCTCGGTGGCTGAAAGCCGCAGCGAGACCGAGCTTCCGCTCACCCCAGTGGGCCAGGCGCTGGAATTCCCCGTGTCGCCGGCCGGCAGGATGGCCATGGCCGCAGGACTGGTGATTGACGCGGTAGCCGTCGCGGACGGAGGCAGTAGGCAGCTGCGGATCCGTTTTCGGTTCGCCGAGGCACTGCTGTCGCCTGCCGAGGTGCAGGATCTTGCCGAGCGTTGGACGAGTGAACTCGCTGACGCGGTGACAGCGGCCGACGCCGGAGTCGGCTTGTCGCCGTCGGACGTGCCGGGGTCGGGAATCACACAGCAGGAACTCGATCGGATCGCGGTGGAGGTTCCGGACGCTCAGGTCTGGCCGTTGACTCCACTGCAGACTGGATTGTTCTTCCAATCCGGGATGGTTCGCGACGGCGAGCTGGATGCCTATCACGTTCAGGTGCGCGTGCAGTTCGGCGGTCAAATCGACGGCGATCGTCTGCGAGCGGCGATGGAAGCTCTGGTGGGCCATCACGACGTACTGCGGTCGGGCTTCCGGCAGATCAGTGCCGGGGTGGTGGCGGTGGTCCCCGGGGAAGTCTCGGTGCCGTTGCGCGAGGTGGATCTCACCGACCGGGATGACCTCGCCGCGCACAGGTGCCTGGAGGAGATCGCGGAGGCTGAGCGTGCGGCGCGGTTCGACTTGTCGTCGCCGCCGCTGATGCGGGCGGTCCTGGTCCGCCACCACGACGGCGCCGACCTGGTGGTCACCTCGCATCACATCCTGTTTGACGGCTGGTCCGGTCCGCTGGTGCTCGCGGATCTTCTCGCCGTCTATGCCACGGGGACGCCATACACTCCGGTACACGAGCACGGCTTCGCCGATCATGCGCGCGCCGTTGCGCGCACCGATGCCGCTGCCAGCGCCGCCGCTTGGCAGGAGACGCTGGCACCGGTGGACGGTCCGACGCGGATCGCACCGGCCGGAAGCACCGGGATAGATCAAGCGCCGCGCGAGGTCGCCTTCGCCCTGTCCGAACATACGTCCGCGGAGATCCTGCGCTTGGCACGGGAATCCGGGGCCACCCTGTCGACTGTCTTGCAGGCGGCCTGGTCCGTGCTGCTGTCCCGTCTGACTGGCAACCGCGTGGTTACCTTCGGTGAGACGGTGTCCGGGCGGTCGGCCGATCTCGATGGTGTCGACACCATGGTCGGCTTGTTCATCAACACCCTGCCTGTGGTCGCCGACGTCGATCCGTCGGTGACGTTCAGAGAAATGCTCGCGGCGCTGCAGCGCGACAAGGTCCGGGTGCTCGATCACCAGCATGTTGGGCTGCCGGACCTTGCCCGAATCTCACCGCAGGCGCTCGAATTCGACACGCTGTTTGTCCATGAGTCGTACCCCGTCGATACTGAGTCGATCTCGGCGGTCCGGTCGGATGGACTGGAGTTGCGTGGGCTCTCGATGCGGGACGCCTCCCACTATCCGGTCGGCTTCATCACCGAAGAACGCGACGGGGTGATTCGCGGGCATCTGAAGTACCTGCCGGGTGCGTTCGACGAAGCGCAGGTTCAGGTCTTTGCCGATGCGATCACCGAGATTCTCCGGGCCGGTGCTGCGGCGCCGGACCAGGTAGTGGCCGACCTGCCACTGCTCGACTCCGATGAGCGCGATCGGGTTCTGGCGGCGTCGTCGGGCCCGGTGACCCCTCGACAGGCGCGGGGAGCGGGAGGCGCCGCCCTTGCGGATGCTGTTGCGGCGCAGGTGATTGCTTCTCCGGAAGCTGCGGCTCTGGTGTTCGAGGGTCGGGAGGTGTCGTACCGCGAATTCGGTGCGCGCGTGGCGACGTTGGCGCGTGAGTTGATTGCTGTGGGCATCGGCCCGGATGTTGCGGTGGGTGTGTGTATCGATCGCTCGGTGGAACTGTTGGTGGCGATTCATGCGGTGACTGCGGCTGGTGGTCAGTATGTGCCGGTCGATACGGTGGCGCCGGCCGAGCGTGCGCGGGTGATGTTGGCGACTGCCGGCGCCCAGGTCGTGCTGGTTGCTGGCGTGGCACCCGAGGCGGTCGCTGGGTTCGAAGCCGTGACTCTCATTGAGGTGGATGCCTCGGGTGAGGTGGATCTGGCTGTCGCTGCGGTGACTGATGCTGATCGGCTTGCTCCGCTGCACGCCGACAACGCGCTGTACACGTTGTTCACGTCGGGTTCGACCGGTGTGCCGAAGGGTGTGACGGTCTCGCGTGCTGCCGCAGCGAACCTTCTCGAGTGGATCAGTGCTGCGGTGGTGTCACAGGACAGTCGTGTTCTTTTGAAGACTCCGGTGACCTTCGACGCGTCGGTTTGGGAGTTGTTTGCCCCGTTGATGGTGGGGGCGACGATGGTTGTTGCTCGCCCTGATGGTCATCGTGATCCTGCGTATTTGGCGCAGGTGATCGAGGCTGCTGCGGTGACGGTGGTGCAGTTTGTTCCGTCAATGTTGGCGGTCTTTGCCGATGATCATGCGTTGGGTGAGTACCTCGGTTCGTTGCGGACTGTGTTGTCTGGTGGTGAAGCGCTGCCAGAGGCAGTGTTCGAGCGGATCGCGGCGCTCACACCGAATGCTCAGATCATTAACCAGTATGGCCCGACCGAAGCCACGGTTGATTCGACTTTCTCGGTGTTGGAACGCGGCCGTCGTGTCGGTATTGGCTATCCGGCTCCGAACACGTGTGCATACGTCCTCGATGATCGATTGCAATTGGTGCCAGAAGGTGTGCCGGGCGAGTTGTATTTGGGTGGAGTCCAGGTGGCGCGGGGTTATGCGGCTGCGCCTGCGTTGACTGCGGAACGTTTCGTCGCGGATCCGTACGGTGAGCCGGGTTCGCGTCTGTATCGCACCGGTGACCTGGTCAAGCGCCAGGCCGGTGGCGATCTCGAGTACTTGGGTCGTACTGATTTCCAGGTGAAGTTGCGTGGTCAGCGTATCGAGCTGGGTGAGATCGAGTCGGTGATCGCGGGTGCTCCGGGTGTGGTGCATGCGGCCGCGATGGTCGCTGCGGCTGCGGCTGGTGGGGAGTTCCTGGTCGGTTATGTCTCGCCGGCGTCGGTGGATCTGGATGCGGTGAAGGCTCATGTGGCTGGGGCGTTGCCGGAGTACATGCGCCCGAGTGTGTGGACGCTGCTCGATGAGGTGACGCTCAGCAGTTCGGGCAAGCTGGATCGCCGGGCGCTGCCCGAACCCGACCTCTCGTCGGCGGCAGTGGAGTATGTGGCACCCGAGGGGGAAACCGAAGAGGTCCTCGCTGCGGTGTTCGCTGATGTGCTCGGTGTGGAGCGCGTGGGTGTCACTGAGTCGTTCTTCGATGCGGGTGGTAACTCGCTGTCGGCGATGCGGGTGGTCGCTCGGGCCGGTGAAGTGCTCGGTGTGGACCTGTCGATCCGCGACCTTTTTGACCACCCGACGGTTCGGGAACTCGCCGCGGCGTCGGTTGGCCGCGCGGCAGCTCTGCCTCCGGTGACGGCGGTGGTGCCGCGCCCGGACCAGATTCCGTTGTCGTTTGCGCAGCAGCGGATGTGGTTCATCAACCGTCTGGAACCGGACGCGCCGACGTACAACATTCCGGCGGTGTTGCGGCTGGCCGGCGATGTCGACATTGCTGCGTTGCGCGCTGCTGTTGTGGACGTGGTTTCGCGTCACGAGGTCCTGCGGACGACGTTCCCGGACGTTGCCGGTGCACCAGTCCAGCTGATTGCGCCCACATCTGCAGTGGCTGCGAACCTTGCCTGGACCGACGCTGCGTCCATTGACGACTTCCAGTCTGCAGTTGCGGCCGGCTTCGATGTATCGACCCAGTGGCCGATCCGTGCTGTGGTTCACCGTGACGGTGATGACGTTCTGTTCGCGGTGGTGGCGCACCATATCGGTGCGGATGGCGAGTCGATGCTGCCGTTCATTACCGACGTGTTGGTCGCATATGCTGCCCGCGCGGCCGGTGAGCTCCCGGTGTTTGCGGACCTGCCTGTGCAATTTGCCGACTACGCAATCTGGCAGCATCGGGTGCTCGGCGAACCCGACGATCCAGACTCGGTGGTCGGTCGCCAGATCGGCTTCTGGACCGAGCAGTTGGCTGGGATGCCAGATGTGTTGGAGTTACCGGCAGATCGCCCTCGCCCGGCAATCGCCTCCCACGTGGGTGATGAGGTTGGCTTCACGATCCCAGCTGATATCGGTGCGCGGATTCTGGGCCTAAGCCACGAGTCCGGCGCGACGCCGTTCATGGTCTTGCACGCCGCGCTGGCGGTGTTGTTGGCGCGTCTGACTGCGACCGAAGACATCGCTATCGCTACGCCGACGGCTGGTCGTGGTCAGGCTGAGTTGGACGCACTGGTGGGCATGTTCGTCAATACCTTGGTGTTGCGGACCCAGGTGGATTCGGCGGAGTCGTTCGCGGATCTCCTCGCCCAGGTACGGGCGACCGATCTGAATGCGCTGGCGCACGCCGATGTGCCGTTTGAGTCGGTGGTCGAGGCTGTCGATCCGGTGCGGTCGGAGGCGTTCTCGCCGTTGGCGCAAGTGATGCTGTCGGTGGATGCCGCCGCGTCGGTGGCGCACGCAGACCTGCAGATCGCCGGGATTACTGCGCAGCCGCTTCCGGCTCCGGTGATCCCGGCGCAGGTGGATGTGACGTTTAACGTGTATTCGGCTCCGGTCGACGCCGATTGGGTCGGCGCTGTGACCGTTGCTGTCGACCTGTTCGACCAGTCGACCGCCCAATCGCTGGCTGATCGTTTTGTCGCCCTGCTCGATGCGTTGACCGCTGACCCGCGGGCAGCAGTCGGCGACGCGGCACTTCTGTCGTCGGCGGAGTGGGCGGCGGCGATTGAACTGTCGGCCGGTCCGGTGGTCGCTACGCCGGCGGGGTCGGTTGCTGATGCGGTGGCTGTGCAGGTGGCTGCGACTCCGGATGCTGCGGCGTTGGTGTTTGCCGGTCGTGTGGTTTCGTACGGCGAGTTCGGTGCCCGGGTTGCGGTGTTGGCGCGTGAGTTGATTGCTGCGGGTGTGGGCCCGGATGTTGCGGTGGGTGTGTGTATCGACCGCAGTGTGGAGTTGCTGGTGGCGATTCATGCGGTCACTGCCGCGGGTGGTCAGTATGTTCCGGTAGATACCGGCGCTCCTGCTGAGCGTGCCCGCGTCATGCTTGAGACCGCCGGTGCTGGTGTGGTGCTGGTGGCTGCTGGAACCAGCCCGGAGCCGGTTGCTGATCTCGTTGGGGTGCGTCTGCTGGAGGTGGATGCTTCCGGTGAGGTCGACCTGGCGGTTTCTCCGGTGGCTGATGTTGAGCGTTTGTCGCCGGTGCGGCCGGAGTCGGCGTTGTACACGTTGTTCACGTCGGGTTCGACGGGTGTGCCCAAGGGTGTGACGGTGTCGCATGGTGCGGTGCTCAACCGACTGCGGTGGGGCTTGGCTGCTTTCCCGTGGACATCCGGTGATCGAATCATTTTAAAGACGCCGTACACCTTCGATGTGTCGGTGCCCGAACTGTATGCCCCGTTGATGGCCGGTGCGACCGTGGTGATTGCGAAGCCGGATGGTCACCGCGATCCGGGCTATATCGCTGACCTGATTGTCGAGTCGCAGGCGACGTCGGTGCACTTTGTGCCGTCGATGTTGTCGGTGTTCCTGGATGTGGTGGATCGGGAGAAACTTGCGTCGTTGACGTCGCTGCGGTGGTTGTTTGCTTCGGGTGAGGCGTTGCCGCCGGCGACGGTGAAGGCTGCGCACGAGATCTGGCCGGGCATCGGGATTCATAACCTGTTTGGTCCGACCGAGGCTGCTGTGGAGGTGGGTTGGGCTGATGTGTCTGACGCACCCGATGTGGTGACGATCGGGCGTCCGGTGTGGAACACCTCGATGCTGGTCTTGGATGATCGTCTGCGGCCGGTCCCTGATGGTGTGCCGGGTGAGTTGTATTTGGGTGGTGTGCAGGTGGCGCGGGGTTATGCGGCTGCGCCTGCGTTGACTGCGGAACGTTTCGTCGCTGATCCGTTCGGTGAGCCCGGTGGACGTTTGTACCGGACCGGTGACCTGGTGAAGCGTCTGCCGGGCGGGGACATCGAGTATTTGGGTCGTACTGATTTCCAGGTGAAGTTGCGTGGTCAGCGTATCGAGCTGGGTGAGATCGAGTCGGTGATCGCGGGTGCTCCGGGTGTGGTGCATGCGGCCGCGATGGTCGCTGCGGCTGCGGCTGGTGGGGAGTTCCTGGTCGGTTATGTCTCGCCGGCGTCGGTGGATCTGGATGCGGTGAAGGCTCATGTGGCTGGGGCGTTGCCGGAGTACATGCGCCCGAGTGTGTGGACGCTGCTCGATGAGGTGACGCTCAGCAGTTCGGGCAAGCTGGATCGCCGGCCGCTGCCCGAACCCGACCTCTCGTCGGCGGCAGTGGAGTATGTGGCACCCGAGGGGGAAACCGAAGAGGTCCTCGCTGCGGTGTTCGCTGATGTGCTCGGTGTGGAGCGCGTGGGTGTCACTGAGTCGTTCTTCGATGCGGGTGGTAACTCGCTGTCGGCGATGCGGGTGGTCGCTCGGGCCGGTGAAGTGCTCGGTGTGGACCTGTCGATCCGCGACCTCTTTGACCACCCGACGGTTCGGGAACTCGCCGCGGCGTCGGTTGGCCGCGCGGCAGCTCTGCCTCCGGTGACGGCGGTGGTGCCGCGCCCGGACCAGATTCCGTTGTCGTTTGCGCAGCAGCGGATGTGGTTCATCAACCGTTTCGACCCGTCGGCGCCGACCTACAACATTCCGGGCGCATTTCGCTTGCGCGGACCGGTCGATCTGGATGCCTTGCACAGTGCCTTCGTCGACGTGGTTCAGCGACATGAAGTATTGCATTCGGTGTTCCCCGACATCGACGGCCGACCGTTCCAATCCATCACGCCTATCGAGGGTGTTGAGCGTGCGCTCGATTGGCAGATCGTGGACACCCCGGAGGCCGTGGCCGCCGATCTGAGCCGCGGCTTTGACGTCACCCTCGACCTGCCATTGCGTGGGCGCGTCCTACGCGAGGCCGAGGATTCGTTTGTGCTCGCGGTGGTGGCACATCACATCGCCTTCGACGGACAGTCGTTTGCGCCGATGGTGGCCGATGTCTTGGCCGCGTATGCAGCCCGGACCGCGGGCGAAACGCCGGTGTTTGATCCGCTGCCGGTGCAGTACGCCGACTATGCAAGCTGGCAGCACGACGTCCTGGGTGCCCCGGAAGATTCCGAGTCGGTGATCGGCGGTCAGCTCGACTACTGGCGGAGTGCGTTGGCCGGTGCGCCGGACGTCATCAACCTGCCGATCGACCGTCCGCGGCCACCGGTGTTCTCGTCGCACGGCGATCACGTGCAGTTCCCGATTCCCGCGGAGTTGGGCTCGCGCATCGACGAGTTTGCCTCGCGCTCGGGTGCAACGCGCTTCATGGTGCTGCACGCCGCGTTCACGGTGCTCCTCTCCCGGATTACCGGTTCGGACGATGTGATGATCGGTACCCCGATCGACGACCGCGGACGACGCGATCTGGGCGCGTTGGTCGGCATGTTCGTCAACACCCTGGTGCTGCGGAACCACGTGGATCCGGGTGAGTCGTTCACCGATTTCCTGACGCGTGCCCGTGCGGCAGACTTGGAGGCTTTCGCTCACGCGGATGTGCCATTCGAGTCCGTTGTCGAAGCCGTTGATCCGGTCCGCAGCGAAGCTTTCTCGCCGCTGGTTCAGGTGATCTTCTCTGTTGATCCGCTGAGTACCCCGTCGCAGGGTTCGATTGCCGGAGTCACGATTGAGGCCGTCGATCCACCGGAGACCCCGGCGCAGATGGATCTGAACCTGACGATTTCGGCCGGTGAACCGTCGCAGGATTGGTCGGGCGCATTGACGTACGCCACTGCGATCTTCGACCGATCGACGATCGAGAAGCTGGGCGAACGATTTGTTGCTCTGCTAGGCGATCTGCTTTCCGCGCCGGAACGGCCCGTCGGCGACGTGGCGGTGGCCGGTGCGGAAGAGCTTGATCGGGTGATGGCCGAATCCGTGGGGTCGGTGGAGCCGACCCTGGACGAGACGATCGCCGATGCGGTCTTGGCTCAGGTCGAGGCCCGCCCGGATGCGCTGGCTTTGGTGGCAGGGGAGCGCGAGTTCTCGTACGGCGAGTTCGGTGCTCGGATCGGTGAGTTGGCGCGGGCGTTGATCGGTGCCGGGGTTGGCCCGGAGACCGCGGTTGGTTTGGTGATGGACCGCAGCGTCGAGTTGGTGACCTCCGTCCACGCCGTCCTGGCTGCCGGTGGCCAGTACGTGCCGATTGCGATGGATTCGCCGGCCGAGCGTGCCGAGTATGTGGCGACCACCGCGGGCGTGAAGCTCGTGTTGGTTGCCAAGGGTGCCGCGGTTCCTGAATTCGTGGCCGGCCTGAACGTCCCGGTACTTGAGGTCGATTGCTCGACCGAGCTGCCTGACAAGGTGAAGCCGCTGGATCCGTCCGAGCGCCTCGCGCCATTGCGGACTTCCGATGCGGCGTACACGCTGTTCACCTCGGGTTCGACGGGCCTGCCGAAGGGTGTGACCATCCCGCATGGTGCGGTGCGCAACTTTGTGGCGTGGTTCGACCAGACCGTTCCGACCGGCGATCAGCGTTTGTTGTTCAAGACTCCTCACACGTTCGACGCGTCGGTGTTGGAGTTGTTCTGGCCGTTGGTGGCGGGCCAGACGATGGTGATCGCTGATGCCGGGGGCGAACGCGATCCGCAGTACCTCGCTGACGTGATGAACGCTGCCGACGTGAGCGTTGTGCAGTTCGTCCCGTCACTGCTGGCTGCGTTCTTGGACATCGTCGGCGATGAGTCGCTGTTGCCGAAGCTGCAGGTGTTGTTCTCCGGTGGTGAGGCGTTGCCGCCGGCGGTGGCGAAGGATTTCCGTCGCCGGGTGCCGCAGGCGAAGGTGGTGAATCTGTTCGGTCCGACCGAGGCTGCGGTGTACACGATGTCGGCAGTGCTCGATGAGGTCGGTCAGGTGGTGCCGATCGGTGCGCCGATGGCCAACACCACGGCTTTCATCTTGGATTCGCGTCTGCATCCGGTTCCTGATGGTGTGGCCGGTGAGTTGTATCTGGGTGGTGTGCAGTCCGCACGCGGGTACGCCTCGCGTCCGGATCTGACCGCCGAACGCTTCATCGCAGACCCGTTCGGCGGGGACGGCGCGCGTCTGTATCGCACCGGTGACGTGGTCAAGCGCAGCACTGCTTCCGGTGAGCTCGAGTATCTGGGCCGTACCGACTTCCAGGTGAAGCTGCGAGGCCAGCGACTCGAGCTCGGTGAGGTCGAGTCCGCGATCGCCGGAGTCGGCGGCGTGGTGCATGCCGCGGCCCGCGTGGTTGAGGGTCCGGCCGGTGACCAACTGGTCGGCTATGTGGCGCCCGCATCGGTCGATACCGGGCAGGTGGCAGTTGAACTCGCGAAGCATCTGCCCGAATACATGGTGCCGACCGCCTGGGTCGCTCTCGAGCAGATGCCCCTTAATGCTGCGGGCAAGGTGGATCGCCGCTCGCTGCCCGATCCGGAGCTCGCAGCCGCCGAGTATGTGGCTCCGGAAACGGCGGAGGAAGAGACCGTGGCAGCGGTCTTCGCCGATCTGTTGGGCGTCGATCACGTCTCGGTGATCGAGAGCTTCTTCGATGCTGGTGGTAACTCGCTGGCCGCGATGCGACTGGTCGCCCGTGTCGGCGACGCACTCGGTGTGCAGGTATCGGTGCGTGATGTCTTCGATGCGCCGAGCGTGCGGGAGCTGGTCGCCGCCGTCGCCGGCCGTGCCCCGGCATTGCCTCCGGTTGCCAAGGTTGAGCCGCGCCCGTTGCATATCCCGTTGTCGTTTGCGCAGCAGCGCATGTGGTTCATCAACCAGCTCGATGGTGCCGCGGCCACGTACAACATTCCGCTGCTGCTCCGTTTGCGCGGCGAGGTCGACAGCGCTGCGCTGGAGGCCGCGTTAATCGACGTCGTCGCCCGCCACGAAGTGCTACGCACCACGTTCCCGGCCATCGATGGTGTGCCGACACAGCGCATCCATTCGGCCGATGACGTGCGCGGCCGACTGGACTGGGCGGTCACCTCGGATTCCGCCGAGCTCGAGCGTTCGGTTGTCGAAGGATTTGACGTCACCACCGAATTCCCGGTGCGTGCACGCCTGCTGACCGTCGACGACGATGAATCGATCATCGCGGTGGTGGTGCACCACATCGCCTTCGACCGCGAGTCGATGACACCGTTCGCCACCGATCTGCTGGCCGCCTACGCTGCTCGGGTTGCAGGTTCCGAGCCGGTGTTCGGCGAGTTGCCGGTCAGCTTTGCCGACTATGCGATCTGGCAGCACCAGACGCTCGGCTCGGTGGGCGACACAGCCTCGATAGTGTCGTCGCAGCTCGACTACTGGAAGACCCAGCTCGCCGGACTCCCGGACGTTCTGGAACTTCCGGCCGACCGGCCGCGACCGCAGCATGCCAGCGGATCCGGTGCAACGAGGCCCTTTGCGATCCCGTCTGAGCTCTCGGTGGCGATCAGCGAGCTGGCTGCTCGCCAGCAGGTCACTCCGTTCATGGTGTTGCATGCGGCATGGAGCGTCGTACTCGCTCGCCTGAGTTCCACCAACGACATCGCCGTCTCGACTCCGGTCGCCGGCCGTGGTCAGGCCGAACTCGATGCGCTGATCGGCATGTTCGTGAACACCCTGGTGCTGCGGACGCAGATCGACTTGGACGAGTCGTTCGAGGCGCTCGTGGATCGCGTGCGGGACATCGACTTGGCGGCCTTCGGAAACGCCGATGTGCCGTTCGAGTCGGTGGTCGAGGCGGTGAGCCCGGTCCGTTCCGAGGCCTTCTCGCCGCTGGCGCAGGTCTCGCTGACCTATCAGGATGTGCGCGCCGACGCCGACCGGCCCACGGTCATCGGCGGCATCGAGGCCTCGGCCGTCGATGTGCCCAATCCCCCCGCGCAGCGTGACCTCGCGCTCACGATTCAGAGTCGGGGCGATGATGACTGGTCGGGTTCGATCCTGTTCGCCACGGACCTGTTCGATGCGGAGTCGGTGGCCATTCTGGCGGAGCGCTTTGTACACCTGCTGCAAGAAGTGGTGGACAACCCGCAGCGCGCGGTCGGCGATGCCGATCTGCTGACCGCGGCCGAGCACGCGCTGCTGGATGCCGATCTTTCCGGGGAATCCTGGGTGGCCGGTGCGGACGTGGAGGTCGGCGCACCGGACACCGGAGCCGACCTGGTCGCCATCGCGGCAGCAGCCAGCCCGGAACAGACCGCCGTTCTGTACGACGGGGCGGAGATCACCTACCTAGAGTTCGCCCATCGCGTCGCCGAGCTCGCCCGAACTCTGATTGCTCACGGTGTCGGCCCGGAGACGGCCGTCGCGGTGCGCATCGATCGTTCCGTTGAGCAGTACCTGGCCGTTCATGCGGTGGTCGCTGCCGGTGCCCAGTACGTTCCGGTCGATCCCGCCTTCCCGGCGGCCCGGGTCGACTACCTGATCGGCACGTCGCAGGCCCAGGTCGTGTTGGTCGCTGCCGGGAGCGAGCCGTTCGAGGCCTCCGACGAGAGCCTGCTGGTTCTGACTGTGGACGCATCATCGGAGCTTCCCTCCGACGCCGCGCCGCTGGCTCCGTCCGAGCGGCTGGGTGAGGTGCTCCCGGAGAGCGCCGCCTACACGATCTTCACGTCGGGTTCGACGGGTCAGCCCAAGGGCGTGACCGTGACCCATCGCGGTCTGCGGAACATGCTCGGCTGGTTCACCGAATCGAACGGCGACCAAGCTCATCGTTTCCTGCTGAAGACGCCGTTCACCTTCGACGCTTCGGTGTGGGAGCTCTTCGGCCCGGTGTTCGCTGCCGCGCCGGTGGTGATTGCCGAAGCCGGCGGACACCGCGATCCGCGCTACCTGGCCGAACTGATCCGCGACAACGCGGTGACGACGGTGAAGTTCGTGCCGTCGATGTTGGCCGCGTTCCTGGACGGCGCCACCGGTGTCGACGTCACGAGCATCGGCTCGCTGCGACGCATCTTCTCCGGCGGCGAGGTGTTGACGCCGGCACTCGCCGCGGGCCTGATCGACGCTGTCCCCGAAGCTCACGTGATCAACCAGTACGGCCCCACCGAGGCCGTCGTCGACATCACCTACCGGCGGGCCTTCGGCACCGAGGACACCATTCCGATCGGTTCCCCGGTGTGGAACTCCACCGTGTACGTGCTCGACGACCGTTTGAACCCGGTACCCGAAGGGGTCGTCGGCGAGATGTACCTCGGCGGAGAGCAGATCGCCCGCGGATACGCGTCGCGACCGGGCCTGACGGCAGGCACGTTTGTGGCGAACCCCTTCGGGCCGCTCGGCTCGCGGCTGTACCGCACTGGTGACCGTGCCAAGTGGACTGCCGGCGGTGAACTCGAGTACTTCGGCCGCGCCGACTTCCAGGTGAAGCTTGGTGGTCAGCGCATTGAACTCGGTGAGATCGAGGCGGTCGCCGCGACGGTTCCCGGTGTGTTGCTGACTGCGGTCGTGGTGGCGAAGGCGCCCGGCGGAGTCGACCAGTTGGTTGGCTATCTGTCTGCGCGTAGCGGCGAGACCGTCGACGTCGACGAGGTCCGCGTGACGATGGCCCGGTCGGTGCCCGAGTTCATGCGGCCGCGCACCTGGATGGTGCTCGATGAGCTCCCACAGACCACGTCGGGCAAGGTCGACCGCCGTGCGCTGCCCGCCCCGGTGTTCGCCGAGCAGGAGTATGTGGCACCGGAAACTCCGGAAGAGGAGGCCGTTGCTGCGGTCTTCGCCGACCTGCTGGGCCTCGACCAGATCGGTGTCACCGACGACTTCTTCGACGTGGGCGGTAACTCACTGAGTGCGATGCGTCTGGTCGCACGGGTGTCCGACGCACTCGGCGTGGAGGTGTCGGTGCGCGATGTGTTCGCGGCACCGAGCGTGCGTGCGCTGATCGAGGAGACTCGCGGACGGATGCCGGCGTTGGCCCCGGTGACCGCGGTGGAGCCGCGGCCGGAACGGATCCCGCTGTCCTTCGCGCAGCACCGGATGTGGCTGATCAACCGACTCGATCCGACCACACCGATGTACAACCAGCCGACAGTACTGCGCGTGACCGGCGACCTGGACGTGGACGCGCTCCGCGCCGCCATGGTCGATGTGGTGGTGCGGCACGAGGTGCTGCGGACCACATTCCCGACGCACGGTGCCATGCCGTACCAGCAGATCGGCGACGTCGACTCGGTGCCGGACCAGCTCGACTGGAAGGTGGTCGATTCCGAAGACGAGATTCGGGCCGCGGCTACCACCGGCTTCGATCTGGTGCGCGAACGCCCGATTCGGGTTCGCGTGTGGGAAGCGGCCCCCGGCGAGTTCGTCGTCGCACTCGTAACCAACCACATTGCCTCCGACGGTGAGTCCAGGCTGCCGCTCGTCACCGATCTGTTCGTCGCCTACTCGGCCCACACCGGCGGTGCGGCTCCACAGTTCTCGCCGCTGCCGGTGCAGTTCGCCGACTACGCGATCTGGCAGCACGAGGTTCTCGGATCTCCGGACGACCCGGAATCGGTGGTGGGGCGTCAGCTCGACCACTGGAAGTGGGCACTCGCCGGATTGCCCGATCTGGTGGAACTGCCGGCCGACCGACCGCGCCCTGCGGTCGCTAGTGGTGTGTCTCAGTTTTGATTGGTTACTTCGGTGAGCGTTGCTCGTGCGCGGGCGACTTTGGCGAGGATGGATTCGGCGGTGGCGGTCCAGAGATACGGTTTCGGATTGGCGTTGCTGGCGGCGAGGTAGCTTTCGATGCTGGCGATCAGGTCTGGCACGGAGCCGAAGATCCCACGACGCAGATTCTTGTCGGTGAGGTCGCGGAACCAGCGTTCGACCTGGTTAAGCCAAGATGAGGAGGTCGGCGTGAAGTGCAGGTGGAACCGCGGATGTTTGGCGAGCCAGGCGGCGACGTCTTTGTGTTTGTGGGTGCTGTAGTTGTCCAGAATCAGGTGGATCTGCAGGTCGGTGGGGACTTCACGGTCGATGGTCGTCAAGAACTTGAGGAATTCCTCGTGACGATGTCGCGGCAGGCATTGGCCGATCACCGTGCCGGTCAACACATCTAATGCAGCGAACAGTGTGGTTGTGCCGTTGCGTTTGTAGTCGTGGGTCATGGTTCCGGCGCGGCCGCGGATCATCGGCAAGGTGGCCTGGGTGCGATCGAGCGCCTGAATCTGAGACTTCTCATCCATGCACAGGACGACGGCTTTCTCGGGAGGGTTCAGATACAGTCCGACGACGTCGATGACCTTGTCGGTGAACTTCGGATCGTTGGACACTTTGAACGAGTTCACCAGGTGCGGTTTCAGTCCGAGGTCAGACCAGATGCGTTGCACGGTAGCGGGACTGACGCCGACCTCGGTGGCCATCGACCGGCACGACCAGTGGGTTGCGCCAGCCGGCCGGGACTTGGTGGTCAACTCGACGATCCGGGCGACGGTCTCGGCAGGGATTGTTGATTTGCGGCCGCGCCCGGGCGCGACCTTACCCCAGTTCGCAAGCCCTTCTTTCTCGAATGCTTTGCGCCACAATCGAACTGTCGTAGCACTGACACCGTGCCGGGTCGAGATTGTCTTGTTGCCCACCCCGTCGGCGGCAGCAAGGAGTACCGCGGCGCGAACGACTTCACGATGAGCGGCTACCTGCGATCGACTGATTCGCAAGAGGACTTCCCGATGCTGGTCAGACATGGTTAAGGCTGCGGCAGGAGCGGACATGCCCCAGTCTAACTCATAACGGATCAATCATTTGCGAGACACACCACTAGCCGGCGTGGCGACTCGGTCGAGGCGGTCATTCCCGCGGCCACGGCCAGGCGCATCGGCGAGCGGGCCCGCGAATGGGATGCGACCTCGTTCATGGTGGTCCACGCCGCCCTCGCCGCGCTCGTCTCGCGACTGACTGCGTCCGACGACATCGCGATCGGCACCCCGATCGCTGGTCGCGGTCAGCAGGTGCTCGATCCGCTCATCGGCATGTTCGTCAACACCCTGGTGCTGCGCACCGGGGTGGATGCGGGAGCACCTTTCACCGATCTTGTCGCGTCGGCGAAGCAGTCCGACCTCGCCGCGTTCGCTAACGCGGATGTCCCGTTCGAGATCGTGGTCGACGCAGTCGATCCCGCGCGGTCCGAAGCGTTCGCGCCGTTCACCCAGATCTGGTTGACCTTCGATCAGCGGGCGGTACCGGAACTCGGTGGCAGCGATCTGCACGCCGGCGAGGTCGCCGGACTGCAGGTGGCGCCCTTCGAAGCGGGGCCGCCGCCGGCCCGCGTCGACCTGCTGGTGAGTGTCGTTCAGGGCGAAGGTGACGACGATTGGCAGCTGTCATTCGTTTATGCGACAGACCTCTTTGATGCCTCCACCATGGAGACTTTCGCCGGGTATCTCGTTGGTATGCTGGCCGCTGCCCTCGAAGACCCGACCGTCGCGGTCGGTGATCTGCCCCTGCAAGTAACGGAGCGTGAGCCCGTCATGGACCCGATCGCAGGCGAGCCGTCGGCTGCTATCGAGTATGCGGTCATCGACCCGCTCGACGGAGTCGGCGACGAGGTGGTGGTCAGTGGTCCCACTACTGAACCGGTCCTGTTGCGGGACCTGTTTGGCGAGGCTGCCACTAAGTGGCGTCCACGACAGGCCGTCGTCGACGCCTCGGGTGCGATGCTCACCTACGGTCAGCTCGATGAGAAGTCCAACCAGTTGGCGCGCTGGCTGATTGCGCAAGGAATCGGAGCCGAGTCGCTGGTGGCGCTGGCCATCGGACGGTCGGCATCCCTGCTCACCGCGATCTGGGCGGTTGCCAAGACCGGTGGCGGCTATGTGCCGATCGACCCCGACTATCCGGCCGACCGCATCGCCGCCATGGTCGAAGACTCCTCCGCAGTGCTCGGATTGACGAGCGGGGACACCGGCGAGCTGCCGGAACGCGGTTTCGACTGGGCAAAGCTCGACGACCCTGCGGTGCAGGCCGAGATCGACGCACTGAGTGCCGAGACGATCCCGGAGAGCGAACTGCTGCAGCCGGTGCGTGTGCACAACACCGCCTACGTGATCTTCACGTCGGGTTCCACGGGCCGCCCCAAGGGTGTGGCCGTGACCCACACAGGTCTGGCGAACTTCGCAGCTGAGGAACGTCGTCGGTCGAGCGCCGACGAATACTCGCGCGTGCTGGGCTTCGCGTCGCCGAGCTTCGACGCATCCGTGCTGGAGTACCTGCTTGCCACGGTGAGTGGCGGCGTCCTGGTCTACCGACCTTCGGAGGCGGTGGGCGGCCCGGTGCTGCAGCAGTACATGATGGCGCAGGCCATCACCCACACCTTCCTGACCCCGACCGTGCTCTCGACCCTTGAGTCCCCGGGACTGCCCGCGCTGCGCGTGGTCTACGCCGGCGGTGAAGCCGTACCGCAGGCACTCAAGGACGAGTGGGCGGTGATGCGGCGCATCCAGAACCTGTACGGGCCGACCGAGACGACCATCGGCATCACGATCAGTGAGCCCATGCAGATCGGTGCCCCGGTCTACCTGGGCGGACCGATCAACGGTGTCGGTCTGCTGGTGCTCGATCAGCGACTCAAGCCCGTTCCGCCGGGAGTGCCGGGCGAACTGTACGTGGTCGGCTTCGCCGCGTCGCGCGGCTACCTGTCGGATGCGGCACTGACCTCGGTCAGATTCGTCTCGAATCCGTACGGCATTCCGGGTGACCGGATGTACCGGACCGGCGACATCGTTCGCTGGCGTACCGACGATCTGGGTCAGCCTGTGCTCGAATACGCGGGCCGCAGCGACGATCAGGTGAAGCTGCGTGGCTTGCGCATCGAGCTCGGTGAGATCGAGGCCGCGCTCGCCTCGCATCAGCAGGTGAGTTCGGCGGTGGTCATCGGTGTCGGCGGCTCGGTCGCGACGGCGCTGGCCGGTTACGTTGTCGGCGACGCCGAAGCTATTGACGTCGGCGAATTGAAGTCCTTCCTGGCAGAACGGCTGCCGGCGCATATGGTGCCGGCGACGATTCAGGTGCTCGACTCGTTGCCGCTGACCCCGGTGGGCAAGCTGGATAAGCGCGCCCTGCCCGAGCCGGTGGTCGAAGTGGGCGAGTACGTCGCTCCGGAGGGGCCGGAGGAGACGGCGCTCGCCGAGGTGTTCGGCGAGATCCTCGGCATGGACGAGGTCTCCGTCACCGAATCGTTCTTCGACCTCGGCGGCAACTCGCTGTCGGCCATGCGCGTGGTCGGGCGTATCGCCGAGGTTCTCGACGTCGAGTTCTCCATCGCCGACGTCTTCGCAGACCCGACCGTCCGCGGCCTCGCCGCGGCGGTGGCCGACCGTGCGCCGGCGTTGCCTCCCGTGCTGCCTGCCGCCCCCCGACCCGACATGGTGCCGCTGTCGTTTGCGCAGCAGCGCATGTGGTTCATCAACCGTCTGGACCCCGCCGCGGGAACCTACAACATCCCCGCTGCCTTCCGGCTCCGCGGCGACGTGGACCGCGAGGCGTTGCGTGCGGCACTGCTGGATGTGGTGACCCGTCACGAGGTGCTGCGGACGGTGTTCCCGGATAGCGATGGTGTGCCGTACCAGTCGGTGACCCCGGTCGAGAAGGCGGCGGAGCTGCTCGATTGGCGAGTCGTCGACTCCGTGGAAGAGGTGTTCGCGGACCTGCGGACCGGCTTCGACGTGACCACCGAATTGCCGTTGCGGGTACGGCTGCTTGAAGAGAGCAGTGACTCCCTGGTGATGGCCGTGGTGGTCCACCACATCGCCTTCGACGGCCAGTCCTTCGGTCCGATGGTGATCGACCTGCTGACGGCGTACGCGGCACGCAGTGATGGGCAGCAGACGCCAGAATTCACTGCGCTGCCGGTACAGTACGCCGACTTCGCGGTGTGGCAGCACGAAGTGCTCGGTTCACCCGACGACGAGGCGTCGATTCTGGGACGGCAGCTGGCGTACTGGGACCAGGCCCTGGCCGGTGTGCCCGATGTGATCGAGCTGCCGACCGATCGTCCGCGGCCGCCGGTGTTCTCCTCGCGCGGCGACCAGGTGCAGTTCGCGATTCCCTCGGAGCTGGGAGCTCGGTTCGACGAGTACGCGGCACAGACCGGTTCCTCTCGCTTCATGGTGCTGCACGCGGTGTTCGCGGCGTTGCTGGCGCGGATGTCTGGTTCCACCGACGTTGTGTTGGGTACGCCGATCGACAGTCGTGGTGCGCGCGGCCTGAACGCACTGGTGGGCATGTTCGTCAACACGTTGGTGTTGCGGACCGAGATCGACCCGTCCGAATCGTTCGACGTGTTGATGGCTCGGACCCGCGAGGCCGATCTGGGTGCATTCGCGCACGCCGATGTGCCGTTCGAGTCGATCGTGGACGCGATCGATCCGGTGCGCAGCGAGGCGTTCTCACCGCTGGTGCAGGTGATCCTGTCGGTCGACCCGATCACCGAGGCTACGGACGAGGCGACCGTGGCGGGTGTGACGATCGAACCGTTGGAGTCGGTGGAGACCCCGGCGCAGATGGACTTGAATCTGACGATCTCGGCGGATGAGGGTGACTGGACGGCGCTGCTGACGTACCCGACGGCGCTGTTCGATCGCTCGACGATCGAGGCTCTGGGCGAGCGCTTCATTCGCCTCGGCGACGGCCTGCTCACTGACCCGGCAGTCCCGGTCGGTGACGTGGACCTCGCTGATGAGGCCGAGGCCGATCGCCTTCTGGCAGCTTCGGCGGGTCCGAGCGAACCGGTCCTGAACGAGTCGATCGCGGACGCGGTCTTGGCTCAGGTGGCGGCCAAGCCGGACGCGGTTGCCCTGGTGACGGGCGACCGGGAGTTCTCGTACGGCGAGTTCGGTTCCCGGGTCGGTGAGTTGGCGCGGATTCTGATCGCTGCTGGGGTGGGTCCGGAGACCGCGGTCGGTGTGGTGATGGACCGCTCCGCAGAACTCGTGACTTCAGTCCATGCGGTGATGGCCTCCGGTGGCCAGTACGTGCCGATTGCGACCGATTCGCCGGCTGAGCGCGCCGAGTACGTGGCCTCAACCGCTGGTGTTCAGCTCGTACTGGTTGCCAACGGTGCCGAGGTCCCCGAGTTCGTCGCCGGATTGAACGTCCCGGTAATCGAAGTCGATTGCTCGAGCGAGCTTGCTGCCGACGCCAAGCCGTTGGATCCGTCCGAGCGTCTTGTTCCTCTGCGTGCTTCGGACGCCGCCTACACGTTGTTCACTTCGGGTTCGACGGGTCTGCCGAAGGGCGTGACGATTCCGCATGGTGCGGTGCGCAACTTTGTGGCGTGGTTCGACCAGACTGTTCCGGCCGGCGATCAGCGTCTGCTGTTTAAGACTCCGCATACGTTCGATGCGTCGGTGTTGGAGTTGTTCTGGCCGCTGGTGGCGGGCCAGACGATGGTGATCGCTGATGCCGGGGGCGAACGCGATCCGCAGTACTTGGCGGACGTGATGAACGCTGCGGACGTGACCGTTGTGCAGTTCGTCCCGTCACTGCTGGCTGCGTTCTTGGACATCGTCGGCGATGAGCCGCTGTTGCCGAATCTGCGGGTGTTGTTCTCCGGTGGTGAGGCTTTGCCGCCGGCGGTGGCGAGGGATTTCCGTCGCCGGGTGCCGCAGGCGAAGGTGGTGAATCTGTTCGGTCCGACCGAGGCTGCGGTGTACACGATGTCGGCGGTGCTCGACGAGGTCGATCAGATCGTCCCCATCGGTGCGCCGATGGCCAACACCACGGCCTTCATCTTGGATTCGCGATTGCATCCGGTTCCTGATGGTGTGGCCGGTGAGTTGTATCTGGGTGGTGTGCAGTCCGCGCGTGGTTATGCTTCGCGTCCGGATCTGACGGCTGAACGCTTCATCGCCGATCCGTTCGGTGAAGCCGGTTCGCGTCTCTACCGCACCGGTGACTTGGTGAAGCGCAGCAGCGCCACCGGCGATCTCGAGTACCTGGGTCGTACTGATTTCCAGGTGAAGTTGCGTGGTCAGCGTCTGGAGCTCGGTGAGGTCGAGTCCGCGATCGCCGGACTCGACGGTGTGGTGCATGCCGCGGCTCGTGTGGTCGAGGGCCCGGCGGGTGATCAGCTGGTCGGTTATGTCGCGCCGGCGTCGGTCGATACCAACGCCATCGCCGTTGAGCTGGCCAAGCAGCTGCCGGAGTACATGGTGCCCACGGTGTGGGTGGCGCTCGAAGCGATGCCGTTGAATACGGCGGGCAAGGTCGATCGGCGTTCGCTGCCGGATCCGGCGTTCGAGGCCGTGGAGTATGTGGCTCCCGCAACGCGGAACGAGAAGACCGTGGCCGCGGTGTACGCCGACCTACTCGGCGTCGATCAGGTCTCGGTGACCGAGAGCTTCTTCGACGCCGGCGGTAACTCGCTGGCTGCGATGCGCTTGGTCGCGCGCGTCAGCGATGCGCTGGGAGTGCAGGTCTCCGTACGCGATGTGTTCGACGCGCCGTCGGTGCGGGAACTCGTTGTGGCGGTGGCTGATCGGGCTCCGGCGTTGCCACCGGTGACGGCGGTCGTGCCGCGCCCAGCTCAGATTCCGCTGTCGTTCGCGCAGCAGCGGATGTGGTTCATCAACCGGTTCGATCCGGACGCTCCGACGTACAACATTCCGGCGGTGCTGCGGATCAGCGGCGGCTTGGACGTGGCGGCGTTGCGGGCGGCGTTCGCCGATGTGGTGGCCCGCCATGAGGTGCTGCGGACGACGTTCCCGGATGTCGACGGCGTCCCCGTCCAGGTGATCGCTCCCGACTCTGCGGTGGATCAGGACCTGCCGTGGTCGCAGGTCGATTCCGAGGCGAAACTGTTCGCTGCTGTCAGCGAGGGCTTCGATGTGTCGGCTCAGTGGCCGATTCGTGCGGTGATCTGTCCGGTCGGCGGGGATGAGTACTTGTTTGCTGTGGTGGCGCACCATATCGCTATCGATGGTGAGTCGATGGGCCCGCTGGTAGCCGATGTGCTGACCGCGTATGTGGCTCGGGCGGCCGGACAGCAGCCGCCGTTTGTGCCGTTGCCGGTGCAGTTCGCGGACTTCGCGATCTGGCAGCGTGAGGTCTTGGGTTCGCCGGAGGACGCCGAGTCGCTGCTGGGTCGTCAGCTGACCTTCTGGCGGTCACAGTTGGCCCAGCTGCCGGATGTGCTGGAGTTGCCGGCCGATCGGAAGCGTCCGGCGGTCGCCTCGTACCGCGGTGCGGAACTGGGCTTCGAGATTCCGGTGCCGGTGGCCGAGCGGGTTGCCGCAGTGGCTGCCGAGCACGACGTGACCCCGTTCATGGTGGTGCACGCCGCTCTCGCGGTGCTGCTGGCGCGCCTGTCGGCCACGAGCGATATTGCGATCGCGACGCCGATCGCTGGCCGAGGTCAGGCCGAGCTGGATGCGCTGATCGGTATGTTCGTCAACACCCTGGTCTTGCGGACCCAGGTCGAGTCCGGGGTGTCGTTCACCGATTTCCTGCACCAGGTGCGTCGGGTTGATCTGGATGCGTTCGGGCATCAGGACGTGCCGTTCGAGGCCGTGGTCGATGCGGTCGATCCGGTCCGCAGTGAGGCGTTCGCGCCGCTGGCTCAGGTGATGCTCTCGTTCGATCCGGGCGCCTCGGTGCGCGGGATCGACGCGCAGGTCGAAGGCTTGCGGGTCGCGGGTGTTCCCGATCCGTTCGTGCCGGCTCAGTTCGACCTGACCTTCCGCGTGACGACGAGTCCGGACACGGGATGGTCCGGCAAGGTCGTGTACGCAACGGATCTGTTCGATCCGGCAACGGCCACGTGGCTCGGTGATCGCTTTGTGTCAGTGCTTGATGAGTTGACTGCGCAGCCGACGGCCGCTGTCGGGGACGTTGCGCTGCTGGGCGTTGGCGAACGAGCCGCGGCATTGGCTGCGTCGTCGGGTCCGGTGACCCCTCGACAAGCTCGGGGAGCGGGAGGTGCCGCCCTCGCGGATGCTGTTGCTGTGCAGGTGGCTGCGACTCCGGATGCTGCGGCGTTGGTGTTTGCCGGTCGTGTGGTTTCGTACGCCGAGTTCGGTGCCCGGGTTGCGGTGTTGGCGCGTGAGTTGATTGCTGCGGGTGTGGGCCCGGATGTTGCGGTGGGTGTGTGTATCGACCGCAGTGTGGAGTTGCTGGTCGCCATTCATGCGGTCACTGCCGCGGGTGGTCAGTATGTTCCGGTAGATACCGGCGCTCCTGCTGAGCGTGCCCGCGTCATGCTTGAGACCGCCGGTGCTGGTGTGGTGCTGGTGGCTGCTGGAACCAGCCCGGAGCCGGTTGCTGATCTCGTTGGGGTGCGTCTGCTGGAGGTGGATGCTTCCGGTGAGGTCGACCTGGCGGTTTCTCCGGTGGCTGATGTTGAGCGTTTGTCGCCGGTGCGGCCGGAGTCGGCGTTGTACACGTTGTTCACGTCGGGTTCGACGGGTGTGCCCAAGGGTGTGACGGTGTCGCATGGTGCGGTGCTCAACCGACTGCGGTGGGGCTTGGCTGCTTTCCCGTGGACATCCGGTGATCGAATCATTTTAAAGACGCCGTACACCTTCGATGTGTCGGTGCCCGAACTGTATGCCCCGTTGATGGCCGGTGCGACCGTGGTGATTGCGAAGCCGGATGGTCACCGCGATCCGGGCTATATCGCTGACCTGATTGTCGAGTCGCAGGCGACGTCGGTGCACTTTGTGCCGTCGATGTTGTCGGTGTTCCTGGATGTGGTGGATCGGGAGAAACTTGCGTCGTTGACGTCGCTGCGGTGGTTGTTTGCTTCGGGTGAGGCGTTGCCGCCGGCGACGGTGAAGGCTGCGCACGAGATCTGGCCGGGCATCGGGATTCATAACCTGTTTGGTCCGACCGAGGCTGCTGTGGAGGTGGGTTGGGCTGATGTGTCTGACGCACCCGATGTGGTGACGATCGGGCGTCCGGTGTGGAACACCTCGATGCTGGTCTTGGATGATCGTCTGCGGCCGGTCCCTGATGGTGTGCCGGGTGAGTTGTATCTCGGTGGTGTGCAGATCGCGCGTGGCTATGCGGCGGCGCCTGCGTTGACGGCGGAACGTTTCATCGCTGATCCGTTCGGGGAGGCTGGTGCTCGGTTGTATCGCACCGGTGATCTGGTGCGCCGCAACAGCTGTGGCGATCTCGAGTATTTGGGTCGTACGGATTTCCAGGTGAAGTTGCGTGGTCAGCGTATTGAGTTGGGTGAGATCGAGTCGGTGATCGCGGGTGTGCCGGGTGTGGTGCATGCGGCGGCGATGGTGGCGACTGCGCCCGCGGGGGGTGAGTTCCTGGTCGGGTATGTCTCACCGGCGTCGGTCGATTTGGATGCGGTGAAGGCGCACGTGGCGGCATCGTTGCCGGAGTACATGCGCCCGAGTGTGTGGATGCTGCTTGAGGACGTCGAGCTCAACAGTGCGGGCAAGCTGGATCGTCGGGCGTTGCCCGAGCCGGATCTGTCGTCCACTGCAGTCGAGTACGTCGCACCCGAGGGTGAGGCCGAAGAGGCTTTGGCTGCAGTGTTCGCGGACGTGCTCGGCGTGGAGCGGGTCGGGGTCACCGAGTCGTTCTTCAATATCGGTGGTAACTCGCTGTCTGCGATGCGCGTGGTCGCACGCGCGGGTGACGCACTCGGTGTGGACCTGTCGATCCGGGACCTCTTTGATCACCAGACGGTACGAGAACTCGCGGCCGCCGCGGCTGACCGTGCTCCAGCGCTGCCGCCGGTGACCGCCGTCGTACCGCGTCCGGAGACGATTCCGCTCTCGTTCGCGCAACAGCGGATGTGGTTCATCAACCGACTCGAGCCGGATGCTCCGACGTACAACATTCCGGCGGCGTTGCGTTTGTCCGGTGACGTAGACATTGCGGCACTGCGTTCGGCGGTTGCCGATGTGGTGCGTCGTCACGAGATTCTGCGTACGAGCTTCCCGGATGTGGCTGGTGTTCCGGTTCAGGTGATTGCACCTGAGGCATCGGTGGATGGGGATCTGCCGTGGACTCAGGTGGGGTCGGTGGAGGAGTTCGGCGCGGCGGTGGCTGCTGGTTTCGATGTGTCGAGGCAGTGGCCGATTCGTGCGGTGGTCTTCCCGGACGGTGACGATTATCTGTTTGCCGTGGTGGCGCACCATATCGGTGCGGACGGTGAGTCGGTGTTGCCGTTGATGACCGATGTGTTGACTGCTTACGCTGCGCGTGCGGCCGGTGAGGTTCCGGTATTCGTGGAGTTGCCGGTGCAGTTCGCCGATTATGCGATCTGGCAGCGTGAGGTGTTGGGTTCGCCGGAGGATGCGGATTCGGTGCTGGGCCGGCAGCTTGCTTTCTGGCGAGAGGCGCTTGCTGGTGTCCCGGATGTGTTGGAGTTGCCGGCCGATCGTCCGCGCCCGGCTATCGCCACGCATGTGGGAACCAAGGTTGGCTTCACGATCCACTCGGAGACAGCCGCGCGTATCGGGGAGTTGACGAGCGGCTCGGGACTGACGCCGTTCATGGTGGTCCACGCAGCTCTTGCAGTGCTGCTGGCGCGACTCTCTGGCACTCAGGACATTGCGATCGCGACGCCGACCGCTGGCCGCGGTCAGGCTGAACTCGATGCTCTGGTGGGCATGTTCGTGAACACGTTGGTGTTGCGTGCCCAGGTCGATTCATCGAAGACATTTAGTGACCTGCTCGCTGAGGTGCGGGTTTCCGATCTTGCGGCGTTGGCTCATGCGGATGTGCCGTTCGAGTCGGTGGTCGAGGCGATCGATCCGGTGCGTAGTGAAGCGTTTTCGCCGTTGGCGCAGGTGATGCTCTCATTCGACCCGGGTGCGTCGGCGGCTCAGGCGGACGTGCAGATCGCCGGTATCACGGCGCAGCAGTTGCAGGCGCCGGTCACCCCGGCCCAGGTGGATGTGGCCTTCACCGTGTCGTCGGCCCCGGCCGGACAGGATTGGTCCGGTTCGGTGATCGCTGCGCCGACCTGTTCGACGAGTCGACCGCGCAGTGGCTGGCTGATCGTTTCGTGGCGCTGCTCGGCGAGCTGACTGCAGAGCCCGCCGCTGCCGTGGGCGACGTGGCGTTGCTCGATGCGGGTGACCGTGCCGCGGCATTGGCTGTGGCGACCGGACCGGTGATTGATGTCCCGGCTGGCTCGGTTGCTGATGCTGTTGCTGTGCAGGTGGCTGCGACTCCGGATGCCGCGGCGTTGGTGTTTGAGGGCCGTGAGGTTTCGTACGCCGAGTTCGGTGCCCGGGTGGCAACGTTGGCGCGTGAACTGATTGCCGCGGGTGTGGGCCCGGACGTCGCTGTTGGTGTGTGCATTGATCGCAGCGTGGAGTTGCTGGTCGCCATTCATGCGATCACCGCTGCCGGTGGCCAGTATGTGCCGGTCGACATCGCGGCGCCGGTTGAGCGTGCCCGGGTGATGCTCGATACGGCGGGCGCCCAGGTCGTGCTGGTCGCTGCGGGTACCGCGCCGGAACCGGTCGCCGGCTTGGAGTCGCGGGTTATCGAGGTCGACGGAGCCGCTGAGGTTGATCTCTCGGTTGCTGCGGTGACCGATGCTGAGCGCCTCGCGCCGTTGCATGGTGACAGCGCGTTGTACACGTTGTTCACGTCGGGTTCGACGGGCACCCCGAAGGGTGTGACGGTCTCGCATGAGGCGGTGCTGAACCGTCTGGTGTGGATGCGTGACGACTACGGTCTTGCCGCGGATGCTCGGTTCTTGCAGAAGACGCCGTACACGTTCGATGTGTCGGTGTGGGAGTTGTTCTTGCCGCTCCTGATCGGTGCGCCTCTTGTGATTGCTCGTCCGGATGGGCATCGGGATCCGCAGTACTTGGCGTCGGTGATCGCTGAGGAGCAGGTGTCGGTGGTGCACTTTGTGCCGTCGATGCTCTCGGTGTTCCTCGATGTGGTCGGTGACTGTGTCGCGGCGTTGACGTCGTTGACCGAGGTGTTCACGTCGGGTGAAGCTCTGGCGCCGGCGATTGCGCAGGAACTGCTGACGGTGTTGCCGTCCACGGAACTGCATAACCTGTATGGCCCGACCGAGGCCGCGGTCGATGTGACTGCCGTGCAGGTGTTGCCGGGCGATGAGCTCGTCACCATCGGGCGTGCGGTCGCCAACACGACCGCTCTGGTTTTGGATGATCGTTTGCAGCCGGTCCCCGATGGTGTGCCGGGCGAGTTGTATTTGGGTGGTGTGCAGATCGCGCGGGGTTACGCTGCTGCGCCCGCGTTGACGGCAGAACGTTTTGTCGCTGATCCATTCGGTGAGCCGGGTTCGCGTCTGTATCGCACTGGTGACCTGGTCAAGCGCCAGGCCGGTGGCGATCTCGAGTACCTGGGTCGTACCGATTTCCAGGTGAAGCTGCGTGGTCAGCGTATCGAGCTTGGTGAGATCGAAGCGGTGATCGCCGGGGCTCCCGGTGTGGTGCATGCCGCAGCAACGGTGGCGCAGGCTTCGACCGGTGGCGAGTTCCTGGTCGGTTACGTCTCACCGGCGTCGGTGGATCTGGATTCGGTGAAGGAGCATGTGGCGGCGGTGTTGCCGGAGTACATGCGACCGTCTGTGTGGACGCTACTCGACGAAGTGACGCTGAACTCGGCGGGCAAGTTGGATCGTCGGGCGCTGCCCGAGCCGGATCTGTCGTCGACGCAGGTCGAGTACGTCGCACCCGAGGGCGAGGCCGAGGCGGCTTTGGCGGCGGTGTTCGCCGGTGTGTTGGGCGTGGATCGGGTGTCGGTGACCGAGTCGTTCTTCGATGCGGGCGGCAACTCGCTAGCGGCGATGCGCCTGGTCGCCCGCGCGGGTGAAGCACTCGGTGTCGAGTTGTCGATCAGGGATCTGTTCGATGCGCCCACAGTGCGCGACCTGGTCGCGGCGTCGGTGGGCAAGGAAGTGGCGTTGCCGCCGGTGACGGCGGCGGCGCCGCGTCCGGACCGGATCCCGCTCTCGTTCGCGCAGCAGCGGATGTGGTTCATCAACCGACTCGAGCCAGAACTGGCGACGTACAACATCCCGTTTGCTCTCGAGGTGAGCGGTGATCTCGACGTCGACGCACTGTATCGAGCGGTCCTCGACGTCATCGAAAGGCACGAGATCCTGCGCACGACGTTCCCTGTGGCCGATGGTGACCCGTACCAGCTGGTGCATGCGGCCGGTTCGCGTGAAGCCGAACCCGACTGGGCTGCGGTCGACGACGAAGCGGCGCTGCGCCAGGCGGCGATGACGGGCTTCGACGTCACGACTCGGCCCCCGCTGCGCATCCGCTTGTGGGAGCGCTCCCCGGGCGAGTGGCTGTTCGTCGCGGTACTTCATCACATCGTTGCCGACGGTGAGTCGATGGGTCCCCTGGTCGGCGACGTTGTCGCCGCCTACGCCGCGCGGGCGGAAGGCCGCGCGCCGGAGTTCGAGCCGTTGCCCGTCCAGTTCGCAGACTACGCACTCTGGCAGCGCCGTGAACTGGGTGATCCTTCGGATCCGGCGTCCGTCGTCGGCCGCCAGCTGGAGGTGTGGGAACGCGACCTGGCCGGACTCCCGGGTCTCGTGGAGATCCCGGCGGATCGCCCCCGCCCGCAGGTCGCCTCGCACCGTGGCGCCACGTACACCACCGAGATCCCACACGCGATCGGTGACCGGATCGAGGAACTCGCGCGCCAACGCGGCGTGACGCCGTTCATGGTGGTTCACGCGGCACTCGCAGTGCTGATTTCACGTCTTTCGGCGACGGCCGAGATCGCGATCCTCACGCCGATCGCCGGTCGCGGACAGCGTGAACTCGATCCGTTGATCGGCATGTTCGTCAACACGCTGGTGCTCAGGACCGACATCAACTCGTCGATGAGCTTCGACGCGTTGCTGTCGGAGGTGCGCGGTACCGACTTGGAGGCGTTCGCGAATGCCGACGTGCCCTTCGAGTCACTCGTCGAACGGCTGAACCCGGTGCGCTCGCAGGCGTTCACACCGCTCTCGCAGGTGATGTTGACGGCGGGGCCGGGCTCCCGGGACGCAGAACCGTCCGCAGGCGACATCGATGGGCTGCACATCCGGCCGGCTACCTCTGGGGTGACACCCGCCCAGGTCGACCTCACCTTCGACGTTCGATTCATAGCGGACGGGCCGTGGGCACTGTCGGTCGTTTATGCGACAGATCTCTTCGATGAAACGTCGATTACTACACTGAGTAGAAGATTCATCGCCGTCGTCGACGAGCTGACGGAGAATCCGTATTCTGCAGTGGCGTCTCCGCGACTGTTGGATGAGGCCGAGACCGAGCAGATCACGGCCTGGTCGACGGGCGGCGACGGTCCGCACGGTGTGCACACCGTGCCTGCCCTGGTCGATTCGTGGCCGAACGGCGACGGGTGACGATATGACGTCGAAGGAGGGGGATCCAGTGCCTGAGGTGAGCGAGCGCGGCAGCCATGAGGCGGCAGCCGCGCTGGTCTTCGGGAATCGACGGGTCTCACGTGCCGAATTCAACGCCCGCGTCGCTACACTGGCCCGGAAACTGATCGCCGCGGGAGTCGGGCCGGAGGTAGCGGTCGCCGTCGCCATGCCGCGCTCGGTAGAACTGCTGGTCTCACTGCATGCGATCGAGGCCGCCGGTGGCCAGTTCGTGCCGCTCGACATCGACGCGCCCGAGGGGCGCACCGAATACATGCTGACCACCGCCGGTGCGGAGCTCGTACTGGTTCTGGAGGGCGAGCTGCCCGCATCGGTCCGCGGCGTCGGCGACGACGTGCGCCTACTCGTGGTGGACTGTGACCGCGAGGTCGATTTCGCGGCGCGCCCGCTGGATGATGACGAGCGGCTCGTGCCGCTACTCCCGGAGAACGCCGCCTACACGCTGTTCACCTCGGGATCGACGGGACGGCCGAAGGGCGTCACGGTCGCCCATCGCGCGATCGTCAACCGTCTCGCCTGGATGCGCGACTGGTCGTCACTGGGAAGCGATGACGTCTTCCTGCAGAAGACCCCGATCACCTTCGATGTGTCCGTTCCCGAACTGTTCCTCCCGATGGCGATCGGGGCGACGCTGGTCATCGCCGAACCCGGACGGCACGGCGATCCGCAGTACCTGTTCGACCTGATCAAGCGTGAGCAAATCACCGTCGTGCACTTCGTCCCGTCCATGGCGGCGGCTTTCCTGGACATCCTCGGCGACCGGATCCAGGAACTCACGTCGGTTCGGATGATCTTCGCCTCGGGTGAGGCACTCCCGCCGACAGTCGCTCAACGCTTGCTCGACGTGTTCCCGCACGCCGAACTGCACAACCTGTACGGACCCACCGAGGCCGCCGTCGAGGTGATCGGACAGCACGTGCGGCGCGGAGACAAGACCGTGCCGATCGGATCACCGGTGCCCGGCACGACGTCGTACGTGCTTGACGACCGGCTGCAGCTGGTGCCGACAGGTGTGCCGGGAGAGCTCTACCTTGGCGGTGTTCAGGTGGCGCGCGGCTATGCCGCACAGCCTGCGTTGACTGCGGAACGGTTCATCGCAGATCCGTTCGGCCAGCCGGGCGAGAGGCTCTACCGGACCGGTGACCTGGTCCGCTGGAACAGGCGCGGAGAAATCGACTACCTCGGCCGCACCGACTTCCAGGTGAAGCTGCGCGGTCAGCGCATCGAACTCGGCGAGATCGAAGCGGCGATCGCCGACGTGCCCGGTGTGGTGCACGCTGCCGCGACGGTGCTTGAGGCTCCGGGTGGCGGGGAATTCCTGGTCGGTTACGCGGCACCGTCGTCAGTCGACCTCGAGCAGGTCAAGGCCGGCGTCGAGACCGCGCTGCCGGAGTACATGCGACCGAGCGTGTGGGTACTGCTCGATGACGTGAAGCTGAACACCGCCGGCAAGCTGGACCGGAAGGCGTTGCCGGCACCCGACTTCGACGTGGCCGAGACGGAGTACGTCGCCCCCGAGACGGACGCCGAACGGATCGTCGCGGAAGTCTTCGCCGACGTCCTCGGCGTGGAGCGGGTGTCGGTCACCGCGAGCTTCTTCGACGCCGGCGGCAACTCGCTCTCGGCGATGCGACTGGTCGCCCGCGCCGGAGAGGCCCTCGGCGTCGAATTCTCCGTGCGGGACATGTTCGATGCCCCGACGGTGCGAGAGCTTGTTGCGGCAGTGGCTGATCGTGCACCGGCGCTGCCACCGGTGACCGCGCTGGTGCCGCGCCCAGAGATGATTCCGCTGTCGTTCGCGCAGCAGCGCATGTGGTTCATCAACCGCCTGGATCCGTCGGCGCCGACGTACAACATTCCGTCCGCGTTCCGGTTGCGTGGCGCGGTGAATCTTGCGGCGCTGCGCCAGGCGGTGTCTGATGTGGTCGCCCGGCATGAAGTGTTGCGGACTGTGTTTCCCGATCGCGAGGGTGTGCCGTACCAGCTGGTCGTCGAGGTCGGTGAAGCGGATAGCCGGCTGGATTGGCGGGTCGTTGAGGCCGCAGAGGAGGTGCTGGCTGAGCTGCAGCGCGGGTTCGATGTGACCGTCGAACTGCCGGTGCGGGTGCGGTTGGTGCTCGAGTCTGCCGATTCGCTGGTGCTTGCCCTGGTGGTGCATCACATCGCCTTCGACGGCCAGTCGTTCGGACCGATGGTGGGCGATCTGCTCACCGCGTATGCGGCGCGCAGCGGTGGTTCGGTACCGGAGTTCGTGCCGCTTCCGGTGCAGTACGCCGATTACTCGGTGTGGCAGCACGAAGTGCTCGGTTCACCCGAGGACCCGGCATCGATCATGGGCCGGCAACTGGCGTACTGGACGGATGCGCTGGCGGGCGTGCCCGATGTGATCGAGTTGCCGACCGATCGGCCGCGTCCTGCGGTGTTCTCCTCGGCCGGTGATCAGGTGCAGTTCGCGATCCCGGCCAAACTCGGTGTGGAGATCGACCGGTTTGCCGCGGCATCGGGTGCGTCCCGGTTCATGGTGCTGCACGCGGTGTTCGCGACGCTGCTCGCCCGGATGTCGGGGGCGAGCGACATCGTGCTCGGCACGCCGATCGATGGTCGTGGCCCGCGTGGGCTGGATGCTCTGGTGGGCATGTTCGTGAACACGCTGGTGCTGCGAACGCAGATCGATCCGGCGGAGTCGTTCGAGGCGTTGATGGCGCGTACGCGTACGGCGGACCTGGATGCGTTCGCCCATGCCGAGGTGCCGTTCGAGTCGATCGTGGATGCGATCGATCCGGTGCGCTCGGAGGCGTTCTCGCCGCTGGTGCAGGTGATTCTGTCGGTCGATCCGCTGGCGCAGGCCTCCGATGAGAGTGTGCCGGTCGGAGAGGTGACCGTGGAGCCGTTCGACGGCGCCGACACCCCGGCCCAGATGGACCTGAACCTCACCATCGCCGGTGCCGACGATGGGGCGTCGGACTGGACGGGTCTGCTGACGTTCGCTACCTCGATTTTCGATCACTCAACGATCGAAAAGTTGGGGGAGCGGTTCGTCCGACTGCTCGAGGGTGTGCTGTCGTCCCCGACCGCTCCGGTCGGCGACCTGACCTTGGTCGACGACGTCGAGTCGGCGACCGTTCGTGCCGAGTCGGTTGGCCCGGTGGAGCCGATCCTGGACGAGACGATCGCCGACGCGGTCGCTACACAGGTGGCGGCCCGCCCGGATGCGCTGGCTTTGGTGGCGGGGGAGCGCGAGTTCTCGTACGGCGAGTTCGGTGCCCGGATCGGCGAGTTGGCGCGGACGCTGATCGTTGCTGGCGTTGGTCCCGAGACTGCCGTCGGTGTGGTGATGGACCGCTCCGCAGAACTCGTGACTTCAGTCCATGCGGTGATGGCCGCCGGTGGCCAGTACGTGCCGATCGCTACCGATTCCCCGGCTGAGCGCGCCGAGTACGTGGCCTCAACCGCTGGCGTTCAGCTCGTACTGGTTGCCAACGGTGCCGAGGTCCCCGAGTTCGTCGCCGGATTGAACGTCCCGGTAATCGAAGTCGATTGCTCGAGCGAGCTCGCTGCCGACGCCAAGCCGTTGGATTCGTCCGAGCGTCTTGTTCCTCTGCGTGCTTCCGATGCCGCCTACACCCTGTTTACCTCGGGTTCGACGGGTCTGCCCAAGGGTGTGACCATCCCGCATGGTGCGGTGCGCAACTTTGTGGCGTGGTTCGACCAGACTGTTCCGGCCGGCGATCAGCGTTTGTTGTTCAAGACTCCGCATACGTTCGATGCGTCGGTGTTGGAGTTGTTCTGGCCGTTGGTGGCGGGCCAGACGATGGTGATCGCTGATGCCGGGGGCGAACGCGATCCGCAGTACCTCGCTGACGTGATGAACGCTGCCGACGTGAGCGTTGTGCAGTTCGTCCCGTCACTGCTGGCTGCGTTCTTGGACATCGTCGGCGATGAGCCGCTGTTGCCGAATCTGCAGGTGTTGTTCTCCGGTGGTGAAGCTTTGCCGCCGGCGGTGGCGAAGGATTTCCGTCGCCGGGTGCCGCAGGCCAAGGTGGTCAACCTATTCGGTCCGACCGAGGCCGCGGTCTACACGATGTCGGCAGTGCTCGATGAGGTCGATCAAGTGGTGCCGATCGGTGCGCCGATGGCGAATACGACTGCGTTCATCTTGGATTCGCGTCTGCATCCGGTTCCTGATGGTGTGGCCGGTGAGTTGTATCTGGGTGGTGTGCAGTCCGCACGCGGGTACGCCTCGCGTCCGGATCTGACCGCCGAACGCTTCATCGCCGATCCGTTCGGTGAAGCCGGTTCGCGTCTCTACCGCACCGGTGACCTGGTGAAGCGCAGCAGCGACTCCGGCGAACTCGAGTACCTGGGTCGCACCGACTTCCAGGTGAAGTTGCGTGGCCAGCGTTTGGAGCTCGGTGAGGTCGAGTCCGCGATCGCCGGGGTCGATGGTGTGGTGCATGCCGCGGCTCGTGTGGTCGAGGGCCCGGCGGGTGATCAGCTGGTCGGTTATGTCGCGCCGGCGTCGGTCGATACCAACGCCATCGCCGTTGAGCTGGCCAAGCAGCTGCCGGAGTACATGGTTCCGACCGCCTGGGTGACTTTGGCCGAGATGCCGTTGAACACGGCGGGCAAGGTGGATCGCCGCTCGCTGCCCGAGCCCGAGTTCGCTGCTGTTGAGTACGTGGCCCCCGAAACTCCGGAGGAAGAGACAGTCGCTGTGGTCTACGCCGACCTTGTCGGCGTCGACCGGGTGTCGGTGACCGAGAGCTTCTTCGATGCCGGCGGTAACTCGCTCGCGGCCATGCGTTTGGTCGCGCGGGTGAGTGACGCACTCGGTGTGCAGGTGTCGGTGCGCGACGTCTTCGACGCTCCCTCGGTGCGCGAACTCGTTGCGGAGGTCGCCGGCCGCGCCCCGGCGTTGCCGCCGGTCACCAAGGCAGATCCGCGTCCGGCGCAGATCCCATTGTCGTTCGCGCAGCAGCGGATGTGGTTCATCAACCGCTTCGATCCGTCGCTGCCGACCTACAACATTCCGGCAGTCATGCGGATTACCGGTGCCCTCGATGTAGCGGCACTGCAGGCGGCATTTGCTGATGTCGTGGCACGTCACGAGGTGCTGCGGACCACGTTCCCCGACGCCGATGGTGCGCCGGTCCAGGTAATCGCGCCCGAGTCTGCAGTCGCTGCGCAGTTGCCGTGGATCGAGGTCGAGTCTGAGGCCGAGTTGGTTGCGGAGGTCTCTGCGGGCTTCGACGTGACCGAGCAGTGGCCGATCCGTGCGGTGATCTGTCCTGTCGGTGCCGACGGGTTCGTGTTCGCTGTGGTCGCACACCACATCGCCACCGACGGTGAGTCGATGGGTCCGTTGGTCGCTGATGTGCTGACCGCGTACGCGGCACGCGCGGCCGGCCAGGAGCCGCCGTTTGCGCCTTTGCCGGTGCAGTTCGCCGACTTCGCGATCTGGCAGCGTGACGTGCTGGGCGCGCCGGATGAGGCGGATTCGGTGCTGGGTCGTCAGTTGTCGTACTGGCGCGATGCGTTGGCGGATCTGCCGGATGTGCTGGAGTTGCCCACGGATCGGCCACGCCCGGCGGTTGCTTCGTATGTGGGTGCTGAAGTCCGGTTCGAGATTCCGGCTCGGGTTTCTGAACGGGTCGCGGCGGTTGCCGGTGCTCATGACGTGACACCGTTCATGGTGGTGCACGGCGCGTTGGCGGTGCTGTTGGCGCGGTTGTCGGCGACGCAAGACATTGCGGTCGCTACGCCGGTTGCCGGTCGTGGGCAGGCCGAGCTGGACGCGCTGGTCGGCATGTTCGTCAATACGCTGGTGTTGCGTACCCAGGTCGATTCGGGTGTGTCGTTCACCGATGTGCTCGCACGTGTGCGTCAGGGCGATCTTGATGCTTTTGCGCATCAGGAGGTGCCGTTCGAGGCCGTCGTTGATGCGATCGATCCGGTGCGCAGTGAGGCCTTCTCGCCGCTGGCACAGGTGATGCTGTCGTTCGATCCGGGTGCCTCGATGCGAGGGATCGAAGCAGACGTGCAGGGTCTGCGGGTCGCTGGTGTGCCTGATCCGTTTGTTCCTGCCCAGGTCGATCTGACCTTCCGGGTGCTGCCCGATGGCGATGGCACCTGGTCGGGTGCGGTCGTCTATGCCACCGATCTGTTTGATGAGTCCACGGCGCGGTCGCTGGCCGATCGATTCGTGGCCTTCCTCGATGAGTTGACCAGCGACCCCGGTTCGGCTGTCGGCGATGTTGCACTGTTGGACCAGTCGGCCCGCGACGAGGTGCTCGCGGTGTCTTCGGGACCGGCGGTCCAGGCGCCTGCGCTGCCGATTGCCGATGCGGTGGCGGCGCAGGTGGCTGCGACTCCGGATGCCGCGGCGTTGGTGTTTGAGGGCCGTGAGGTTTCGTACGCCGAGTTCGGTGCCCGGGTGGCAACGTTGGCGCGTGAACTGATTGCCGCGGGTGTGGGCCCGGACGTCGCTGTTGGTGTGTGCATTGATCGCAGCGTGGAGTTGCTGGTCGCCATTCATGCGATCACCGCTGCCGGTGGCCAGTATGTGCCGGTCGACATCTCGGCGCCGGTTGAGCGTGCCCGGGGTGATGCTCGATACGGCGGGCGCCCAGGTCGTGCTGGTCGCTGCGGGTACCGCGCCGGAACCGGTCGCCGGCTTGGAGTCGCGGGTTATCGCGGTCGACGGAGCCGCTGAGGTTGATCTCTCGGTTGCTGCGGTGACCGATGCTGAGCGCCTCGCGCCGTTGCATGGTGACAGCGCGTTGTACACGTTGTTCACGTCGGGTTCGACGGGCACCCCGAAGGGTGTGACGGTCTCGCATGAGGCGGTGCTGAACCGTCTGGTGTGGATGCGTGACGACTACGGTCTTGCCGCGGATGCTCGGTTCTTGCAGAAGACGCCGTACACGTTCGATGTGTCGGTGTGGGAGTTGTTCTTGCCGCTCCTGATCGGTGCGCCTCTTGTGATTGCTCGTCCGGATGGGCATCGGGATCCGCAGTACTTGGCGTCGGTGATCGCTGAGGAGCAGGTGTCGGTGGTGCACTTTGTGCCGTCGATGCTCTCGGTGTTCCTCGATGTGGTCGGTGACGGTGTCGCGGCGTTGACGTCGTTGACCGAGGTGTTCACGTCGGGTGAAGCTCTGGCGCCGGCGATTGCGCAGGAACTGCTGACGGTGTTGCCGTCCACGGAACTGCATAACCTGTATGGCCCGACCGAGGCCGCGGTCGATGTGACTGCCGTGCAGGTGTTGCCGGGCGATGAGCTCGTCACCATCGGCGTGCGGTCGCCAACACGACCGCTCTGGTTTTGGATGATCGTTCGCAGCCGGTCCCCGATGGTGTGCCGGGCGAGTTGTATTTGGGTGGTGTGCAGATCGCGCGGGGTTACGCTGCTGCGCCCGCGTTGACGGCAGAACGTTTTGTCGCTGATCCATTCGGTGAGCCGGGTTCGCGTCTGTATCGCACTGGTGACCTGGTCAAGCGCCAGGCCGGTGGCGATCTCGAGTACCTGGGTCGTACCGATTTCCAGGTGAAGCTGCGTGGTCAGCGTATCGAGCTTGGTGAGATCGAAGCGGTGATCGCCGGGGCTCCCGGTGTGGTGCATGCCGCAGCAACGGTGGCGCAGGCTTCGACCGGTGGCGAGTTCCTGGTCGGTTACGTCTCACCGGCGTCGGTGGATCTGGATTCGGTGAAGGAGCATGTGGCGGCGGCGTTGCCGGAGTACATGCAGCCGTCGGTGTGGAACCTGATCGACGACGTCGTTTTGAACAGCGCCGGCAAGCTCGACCGTAAGGCATTGCCCGCTCCGGACTTCTCTGCCGCGCAGAGTGAGTACGCCGCTCCGGTTGGCTCGGTGGAAGAGCAGCTGGCGGCCATTGTCGGTGGTCTCCTCGGGATCGATCGAGTGTCGGTCACCGAGTCGTTCTTCGCTCTCGGTGGCGATTCGATCATGTCGATCCGGTTGGCGTCGGCGGCGCGGGCGGCCGGCTGGGAGCTCTCGCCACGAGAGATCTTCGAGAGCCGCACCGTGCGCAAGATGGCCGCACTGGTCACAAATTCCGACCGGGGTGTTCAGGTGCTGGACGAGCTTCCGGGCGGAGGTGTCGGGGAATCTGTCATCAGGCCGATCACATCCTGGATGCTTGAGCACTCATCTCAGCCCTCGGACTTCGCTGATTTCGCACAGTCGATGGTGCTTGTTGCCCCGGCCGGCATGACGCCGGAGGCACTGGCCGACATCCTGGCCGCGATAGTCGCCGCACATCCTATGCTCTCGGCGCGACTGGAGATCGTCGACGAGGCGTGGACCCTCACCGCGGGCACTGAATTCGACGCCGCCGAGTCCGTGCTGTCCGTCCAGTCGACAAACGACAGCGGCACCGAAGAGTTCGGTGCCGACGTCCTGCGCGCCTACACCGAGGCGGTGTCCGGGATGGACCCGGCGGCAGGTCGTCTGCTCCGGGCATGCCTCGTCACCACCGGCGACGACCGGGCCCGGATCGTGCTGGCCATCCATCACCTCGGTGTGGACGCGGTCTCCTGGCCGATCCTGATCGAGGACTTGATCACCGCGTGGGCGCAGCACCGGGAAGGTAAGCCGATCTGCTTGCGAGCTGAAGGCACCTCGCAGCGGGCCTGGGCCGGTGCTGTCGCCGGACTGCGCGAGGAGTTCGAGGAACAATCCGGCTATTGGCTGGAGCGGCTGCCGGAGCTGCCCACCCGACTGGGCAGCCGATTCGATGCAAGCCGGGATCGGGACAAGACCTCGGTCGCACTGGTCCACAACGTCGAGGGTGAGGTAGCCGCCGAATTACTCACGCGATTGCCGGAGGCATTCGGCGGCACCGTCGATGACGTGCTGCTGGGGACCTTCGCCCGCGCGGTTCATGGTTGGCAGCGTTCGCGAGGAATCGATGCCGCCGCCACAGTGTCGGTGCTCGCCGAAGGACACGGCCGCGACGAGCATTTGCTGGATCGTGGCGACGAGCCGCGGCGCGCGGAGCTCTCGCGGACGGTGGGCTGGTTCACCACGCTGGCGCCGCTGAAGTTGGATCCGGCCGCCGACGTCGTGCACGCGATCAAGGCCGCCAAGGAGGAACGCCTCGGCACCCCCGACGGCGGAGCGGGATTCGGGGTGTTGCGGTACCGCGAGAACGGTGAACGCGCGATCGGTGATCTCGGATCGAGGCCGTTGCCGTCCATCCTGTTCAACTATCTTGGGGCGACTGGCGCCGCCGGTGTGGGCGTCGAGACGCCGTTCGCTACCGCCGGTGATGTGCCGCCACTACCGGGCAGCGTTCGAGGTGAGATGACCATGTCGGCCGCGCTCATCATCGATGCGATGAGTGTCGCCAGCGAGGATGGCCGCCGCCTGCAGGTGCGGTTCCGATTCCCGGAAGCCATGCTCCAGGCCGAAGACGTCCAAGGTCTGGCCGATCAGTGGTCGGCGGAGCTCTCCGCCGCGGTGGAAGCAGGCCGGAACCAGATCGGTCTTTCGCCGTCGGACGTGCCGGGCTCGGGCATCACTCAGGAAGAACTCGACCTGATCGCGCTGGACGCTCCGGGGGCGCAGGTCTGGCCCTGACGCCGCTGCAGGCCGGATTGTTCTTCCAGGCCGGCATGGTTCGCGACGACGAGCTGGACGTCTATCACGTGCAGGCGCGTGTGCAATTCGGCGACGTCGATACCGGCCGACTGCAAGCGGCGATGGATACCCTCCTGCAGCACCACGAGGTGCTGCGGTCCAGCTTCCGCCAGATCGAAGCCGGAGTGGTGGCAGTGGTTCCCGACGATGTCGTGGTCCCACTGCGCGAGGCGGACCTCGGAGACCTAGACGACGAAGCTGCGGAAGTGCGCCTGGCAGAGATCGCCGACACCGAGCGTGCGCAACGCTTCGACCTGTCATCCCCGCCACTGTTGCGGGCGATCCTGGTCCGCCACCCCAACGGTGCCGACCTGATCGTCACCTCGCACCATATTCTGTTCGACGGCTGGTCCGGCCCGCTGGTCCTAACAGATCTGCTTGCCGCCTATGCGACGGGTGCGCCCTACACGCCGACACACGAGCACAGCTTCGCCGACCACGCGCGAGCGGTGGCGCGCACCGATGCTGCTGCCGGTATCGCGGCATGGCAGGAGAACCTGGCGGCCGTTGACGGCCCGACCCGGATTGCGCCCACAGGAACCACGGCGATCGATCAAGCTCCGCGCGAGGTCGGCTTCGCATTGGCTGATGACACCTCCGCGAACGTCCTGCGCCTGGCACGGGAATGCGGAGCTACGCTGTCGACGGTGCTGCAGGCGGCCTGGGCCGTGCTGCTGTCCCGTCTGACCGGCAACCGCGTGGTCACTTTCGGCGAAACGGTGTCCGGACGGCCAGCCGATCTCGATGGTGTCGACACCATGGTGGGTTTGTTCATCAACACCCTGCCTGTGGTCGTCGATATCGATCCGTCGGTGACGTTCAGAGAAATGCTCGCGGCGTTGCAGCGTGGCAAGGTCCGGGTGCTCGATCACCATCACATCGGATTGCCGGACCTCGCCCGGATCGCACCGCAGGCGCTCGAATTCGACACCCTGTTCATCCACGAGTCGTACCCGATCGATACCGAGTCAATTTCGGAGGCGGGCTCAGACGGACTGGAGTTGCGCGGGATCTCGATGCGGGATGCCACCCACTATCCCGTCAGCTTCATCACCGAAGAACACGGAGGACGCGTCAGTGGACACCTGAAGTATCTGCCGGATGTCTTCGGCGAAGAGCAGGTGACGGTTTTCGCTGACGCCATCGCGGAGATTCTCCGAGCGGGCGCGGCGGTACCGGACGAGCTCGTGGCCGATCTGCCGCTGCTCGATGCCGAGGAACGTGAACGGGTCCTAGTCGAGTCAATGGGTCCGGCGGTGGAGGTTGCTTCCGGGTCGGTGGCCGATGTGATCGCTGCGCAGGTGGTGCGGACGCCGGAGGCGACGGCGTTGGTGTTCGGTGAGCGTGAAGTTTCGTATGGCGAGTTCGGTGCGCGGGTGAATGTGTTTGCGCGGGAGTTGATTGCTGCGGGTGTGGGGCCTGAGGTTTCGGTGGCTGTGGCGGTGCCGCGGTCGGTGGAGATGATGGTCGCGGTTCATGCGGTGGTTGCTGCTGGTGGCCAGTATGTGCCGGTTGATTTGGGTACTCCGGCTGATCGTGTCGAGTACATGCTGACCACGGCGCAGGCGTCGTTGTTGTTGGTGTCTGATCGTTCGCTGGTCGGTGATGCGTTGGCGGCGGCTGAGGCTGCCGGGGTGCCGGTGCGCGAGGTCGATGCGTCGGTGCCGGTGGAAGCGGACTCTGCTGCAGCGGCTCCGGTGACCGATGGTGATCGGTTGGTGCCGTTGCGGGCTGATTCGGCGGTGTACACGCTGTTTACGTCCGGGTCGACGGGGATGCCTAAGGGTGTGACGTTGACGCATGAGGCGGTGCTGAACCGTTTCTGGTGGGGTTTGGATGAGTTGCCGATCGATGGCAGCGATGTGGTGGTGCAGAAGACGCCGTATACGTTCGATTGTTCGGTGCCGGAGTTGTTTGCGCCGTTGATGGTGGGCGCGTCGCTGGTGGTGCTCAAGCAGGGTGGTCATCTGGAGCCGGTGTATGTGGCCGAGGAGATCGTGCGCACTCAGGCGACGATGGTGCATTTCGTGCCGTCGATGTTGTCGGTGTTCTTGGACGTGGTGCCCCGGGCTCTGCTCGACTCGTTGTCGTCGGTGCGGATCGTGTCGACCACGGGTGAGGCGTTGCCGTCGGCGGTGGCGGCTCCTACGCGTGATGTGTGGCCGGAGGCGTTGTTCTACAACTTGTATGGCCCGACTGAGGCGGCGATCGAGATCACCTATCAGCGGATCGGGCAGGTGTCGGCGGAGGATCCGACGGTGCCGATCGGTGTGCCGGTGTGGAATTCGTCGGCAGTGGTCCTCGACGGTCGCCTGCATCGGGTGCCTGCGGGGGTGCCGGGTGAGTTGTATCTGGGTGGTGTGCAGCTGGCGCGTGGCTATGCGGCGCGCGCTGATCTGACTGCGGAACGTTTTGTGGCCGATCCGCATGGGGCACCGGGGGCGCGGCTATACCGCACCGGTGATTTGGTGCGCAGACTCGGCGACGGCTCTCTGGAGTATTTGGGTCGTACGGATTTCCAGATCAAGTTGCGTGGTCAGCGGATCGAGCTCGGTGAGATCGAAGCCGTTCTTGCCGCGGCGCCGGGCGTGGTGCATACCGCGGTGACGGTCGCGACGTCCCCGGATGGTGGCGAGCATCTGGTCGGCTACGTCTGTGCAGGTCCGGGAGAAACACTCGATCTGGATGCGGTGAAGGCCTCCACCTCCGCAGCGTTGCCGGGGTACATGGTGCCGACGGTGTGGATGGTCGTCGACGATATCGCGCTCAATACGGCGGGCAAGATCGACCGCAAGTCGTTGCCGGCGCCGGAGTTCGGTGCGCTGGAAGCGCAGTACGTGGCCCCGGAGGGGGAGACCGAAGAGGCGCTCGCTCGAGTGTTCGCCGATGTGCTCGGGGTTGAGCGGGTGTCGGCGACCGAGTCGTTCTTCGATGCCGGCGGTAACTCGCTGTCGGCGATGCGGTTGGTGGCGCGGGTATCCGATTCTTTGGGCGTGCAGGTGTCAGTGCGCGATCTTTTCGACTCGCCGACCGTCCGCCAGCTGGCGGCGAGCGCGGCCGGTAGCGCACCGATGTTGCCGCCGGTGACCCCTGTGGTGCCGCGGCCCGAGCAGGTGCCGCTCTCGTTCGCGCAGCACCGCATGTGGCTGCTCAACCAGGCCAATCCGAACTCCTCGACTTACAACATTCCGATGGGCTTGCGCGTCACCGGTCCGCTGGACCTCGACGCACTGCACACGGCGATGGTCGACGTCGTGGTGCGCCACGAAGTCCTGCGGACCACCTTCCCGTCCATCGACGGCAACCCCCGTCAGAAGATCGCGCGGGAATCATCGGTGGCCGCGCGTCTGGACTGGGACGTCGTCGACTCGGCCGACGAGATCCAGGAAGCCCTGACGTCCGGCTTCAACCTCACGCGCCAGACCCCGATCCGCATCCGGGTTCTCGCGGCCGGTCCAGACGAGCACATCGTCGTGGTGGTGGTCCACCACATCGCCTTCGACGGCGAGTCGATGGCACCGTTCGTCACCGACCTGCTCACCGCTTACCTCGCCGAAGCCGACGACCGCGATCCGGAGTTCATCGAACTAACGTACGGATTCGCCGACTACGCACTCTGGCAGCACGAGGTGCTGGGAACTCCGGAGGACCCAGAATCGGTCGTCGGTGGCCAGCTCGACTACTGGAAGACCCAGCTCGCCGGACTACCCGAGCTCGTGGAACTGCCGCTCGACCGGCCGCGACCCGCGGTGGCCTCCCAGCGCGGAGATCTGGTTCCGTTCGTCATCCCCGAGGCCGTCGCCGCCGGAATCCGGGCACTCGCAGACCAGTCCGGAGCGACTCCGTTCATGGTCGTCCACGCGGCGCTCGCCGCACTGCTGGCCCGGATGACAGGACAGCGCGACATCGCGATCGGCACCCCGATCGCCGGACGCGGACAGGCCGGACTCGAGCACCTGGTCGGCATGTTCGTGAACACGCTGGTGCTCCGCACCGGAGTGCCGCGCGGAATCACCTTCGACGAGCTGCTGGCCGAGGCCAAGCGTGCCGATCTCGACGCGTACGTCAACGCCGACGTGCCGTTCGAGACGGTCGTCGAGGAACTCGGCATCGTGCAGTCCACGGCCTTCTCACCGTTCACGCAGGTCTGGCTCACGTTCAACCAGACAGACGTGCCGGAACTGGCCGGAGAGACACTGGCCGGTGCCGAGTTCGGCGGCCTCACCGTCGAGCCGGTCGCGGCGCCGGAGACTCCCGCCAAGATCGATCTTCTCGTCACCGTCGCCGACACCCACGGCGACTGGTCCGGCAACCTGCTCTACGCCACCGACCTCTTCGATCGGCGAAGCATGGACATGGTCGCCGCCTACCTGGTGGCGAGCCTGGAACAGGTGGTGGCCGATCCGTCGCTGCCGATCGCCAGCATCACGCTGCCGGAGAACGTCGCCGAAAGCTCCGCTGCGTCCACGGCCGCGCCGAGCGTCTCCGACGTGCCCGAGGTCAGGAAGGCCCGGACGATCCCGACCGATGGTGCCATCGTGTCCGGCGGCGCGGGCGTCGACCCGGCGCTGCTGAGCGAGCTCTTCGCGCAGGCCGTCGACAAGTGGGGGCCGCGGCAAGCCGTCGTCGATCCCGACGGTTCATACCTGACGTATGCAGACCTAGACGCGCGATCGAATCGGCTTGCGCGCTGGCTCATCAATCAGGGCGTCGGCAGCGAACAGCTGGTGGCCCTCGCGATCGAACGCTCGTCGCAGCTGCTCGTCGCGATCTGGGCGGTCGCGAAGACCGGCGCCGGGTACGTGCCGATCGATCCCACCTATCCTGCCGACCGGGTCACAGCGATGATCGAGGACTCCGGCGCTGCGATCGGCCTCGCCGTCGAAGCATCGGGCGATCTGCCAGCCGGCGGCTTCACCTGGCACCGACTGGACGATGACGCCCTCGCGGCCGAAGTCGACGGCCTCGACGCCGTGCCGCTGACCGAAGCCGACCGTCTCCGTCCCGTCCACGTCGACAACACCGCGTACGTGATCTTCACGTCCGGATCCACGGGCCGTCCCAAGGGCGTGTCGGTGACCCACTCGGGCCTCGCCAATTTCGCGGACGAGGAGGTTCGTCGTTCCGAAGCCGATGAGCGCTCCCGGGTACTCGGATTTGCTTCACCGAGCTTCGACGCGTCCGTCCTGGAATACCTGCTGGCGGCCCGGTCCGGCGGCGTCCTGGTGTACCGGCCGGCCGAGGCGGTCGGTGGGCAGGTGCTGCAAGATTTCATGATGCGTCACGCGGTAACGCACACGTTCCTGACGCCGTCGGTGCTGGCGACCATGGATCCGGCGACGCTCCCGGCGCTGCGGGTGGTCTACGCCGGTGGCGAGGCCGTGCCTCAGGCGCTCAAAGACCAGTGGGCCATGTTCCCGCGGATCCAGAATCTCTACGGCCCGACGGAGACCACCATCGGTGTCGCGATCAGCGAACCGATGCAGGTCGGAGCACCGGTGTACCTCGGCGGCCCGCTCGCGGGCGTCGGTTTCCTGGTGCTCGACGACGAACTGCAGCCGGTACCGGTCGGGGTGCCCGGTGAACTGTACGTATGCGGCGACCAGCTTTCGCGCGGATACCTGGGTGTTCCGGCGCTGACCGCCTCGCGTTTCGTCGCGAACCCGTACGGCATCCCCGGCGACCGCATGTACCGGACCGGCGACGTGGTGCGCTGGCGGACCGGCGACGGCGGCCAGCGGGTCATCGAGTACACCGGCCGCAGCGACGACCAGATCAAGCTGCGCGGTCTGCGTATCGAGCTCGGTGAGATCGAGACGGTCCTGGCAGGTCACCCCGATGTGGTGACCGCGGTGGTGGTGGGCGTCGGTGGATCGGTCGCCACCGCACTCGCCGGCTACGTCGCAGTGCGCAGCGGTGCCCAGGTGGAGCCGGCACAGCTGCGCAGTTTCCTGGCCGAACGCCTGCCGAGCCACATGGTGCCCGCGTCGATCAACGTGCTCGACGAGATGCCGCTGACCCCGGTGGGCAAGCTGGACAAGAACGCACTGCCCGAGCCCGTCGTCGAAGCTGCCGAATACATCGCCCCGGAAGGCGCCGAGGAAGTCGCGATTGCCGAGGTCTTCGCGGAAATCCTCGGGATGGACCAGATCTCGGCCACCGAGTCGTTCTTCGATCTGGGCGGCAACTCACTGTCTGCCATGCGCGTGGTCGGTCGTATCGGCGACGCTCTCGATGTCGAGGTCTCCATCGCCGACGTGTTCGCCGCGCCGAGCGTGCGGGAGCTCGCGTCAGCGTTGGCTGATCGAGGCAGCGCGCTGCCGCCGGTGACGGCGGTGGTGCCGCGTCCGGAGCGGATTCCGTTGTCGTTTGCGCAGCAGCGGATGTGGTTCATCAACCGCCTGGAGCCGGAGGCCCCGACGTACAACATTCCAGTTGTGTTGCGTTTGTCCGGTGATGTGAATGTCGGTGCGTTGCGGTCGTCGGTGGCCGATGTGGTGCGTCGGCATGAGGTGTTGCGGACCACGTTCCCCGATGTCGAGGGTGTCCCGGTTCAGGTGATCGCCCCGGAGTCGTCGGTGGATGCGGATCTGGTGTGGATCGAGGCCGATTCGGTTGAGGCCTTCGGGTCTGCGGTGTCCGCCGGTTTCGACGTCACGATGCAGTGGCCGATTCGCGTGGTGATCTGCCGCGAGGGTGACGACTACTTGTTTGCGGTGGTGGCGCACCATATCGGTGCTGATGGTGAGTCGATGCTGCCGTTGGTCACCGATGTGTTGACCGCCTATGCCGCACGGGCTGCGGGTGGGGTGCCGGTGTTTGCGCCGTTGCCGGTGCAGTTCGCTGATTTCGCGTTGTGGCAGCGCGAGGTTTTGGGTGCGCCCGAGGTGGCGGATTCGGTGCTGGGGCGTCAGTTGGTGTTCTGGCGGGAGGCGCTGGCGGGCTTGCCGGATGTGCTGGAGCTGCCTGCCGATCGTCCGCGTCCGGCGATCGCTTCGCATGTCGGTGGGCAGGTTTCGTTTGTGATTCCGGCGGAGATCGGTGATCGGATCGCGGGGTTGACTGCCGGGTCGGGGTTGACGCCGTTCATGGTGGTGCATGCCGGTTTGTCGGTGCTGCTGGCGCGGTTGTCGGCGACCGGGGATGTTGCGGTGGCGACGCCGATCGCTGGTCGTGGCTCGGAGTCGCTCGATGCGTTGGTGGGCATGTTCGTGAACACTCTGGTGTTGCGTGCCCGGGTCGATTCGTCGATGAGTTTCGCTGAGTTGCTTGATCAGGTGCGGGTGTCGGATCTGGATGCGTTCGCCCATGCCGAGGTGCCGTTCGAGTCGGTGGTCGAGGCGTTGGATCCGGTGCGGTCGGAGGCGTTCTCTCCGCTTGCTCAGGTGATGCTGTCGTTCGATCCGGCGGCGTCGGTGGCGCAGGCGGAAATGGAGATCGCCGGTATCTCGGCACAGGCCCTGGCGGCGCCGGTGGTGCCGGCGCAGGTGGATCTGACGTTCAATGTGTCGTCGGCGGCGGCTGGCCGGGACTGGGCGGGTTCGATTCTGTATGCCACGGATCTGTTCGATGAGGCGACCGTGCAGTCGTTCGCGGATCGGTTGGTGGTGCTGCTGGATGGGGTGACGGCTGATCCGGCTTCTCCGGTCGGTGACGTGGTGTTGCTGAACGCCGGTGAGCGGGAGCGGTTGGCGGGGCTGCCTGCGCCGGTGGTTCCCGTGGGCGCCGAGCGGACGCTGGTGGAGTTGTTCGCCGGGTCGGTGGAGCGTTTCGGTTCGTCGCCGGCGGTATCGGCGTTGGGTGTCACCGTGTCCTACGCGGAGTTGGATGGCCGTTCGGATGCGGTGGCAGCTGGTTTGGTGGCTGCCGGTGTGCGTGCCGGTGATCTGGTCGGTTTGGCGACGGCGCGGTCGGTGGATCTGCCGGTGGCGATTCTGGGTGTGCTCAAGGCGGGCGCGGCGTATCTGCCGTTGGATGTGACCAACCCGGTCGAGCGCTTGTCGTACATCGTGGGTGATGCCGGGGTGTCGGTGGTGCTCACGGACGCTTCCACGCAGGGCCACGAACTGTGGTCAGCAGTCGGCGCCGGTGTTGCTGTCCTCGATGTCGATCGGGTGATCGTCGAGAATGCGGGTGCGAGTTTCACGTCGGTGAGCGTGCCGTCGTCGTCGCGGGCGTATGTGATTTACACGTCGGGTTCGACGGGTCTGCCCAAGGGTGTGGAGGTCACGCACGCTGATGTCGCGGCGTTGATGGCTGCCTGTGCGCAGGACTTCGATTTCCGGCCTGATGACGTGTGGACGATGTTCCACTCGTATGCGTTCGACTTCTCGGTGTGGGAGTTGTGGGGTCCGCTGCTCTCGGGTGCGCGTGTGGTGATCGTGGATCGTGATCTTGCCCGCGATCTGGATGCGTTTGTTCAGTTGCTTGCTGATGAGCAGGTGACGTTCTTGAATCTGACGCCGTCGGCGTTCTATCAGGTGATCGATGCGCGCCGCCGCAACCCGAGTGCCGAGTCGGCGTTGCGGTACATCGTGTTCGGTGGCGAAGAGCTCGCGTTTGATCAGGTGCGTCGTTGGTTTGATGAGAACCCCGATGACCGGGCTCGGCTGGTCAATATGTATGGCATCACCGAGACGACGGTGCATGTGAGCTTCCGCGAGATCGATCGCGGCGATGTGCGTTCGGCGGATCCGTCGTTCATTGGTCGTCCGCTCTCGACGTTGGCGATCCATATTCTGGATGATCGTCTTCGTCCGGTGCCGCAGGGTGTGCCGGGTGAAATGTATGTGGCCGGTGCGCAGTTGGCGCAGGGGTATTTGGCTCGCCCGGATCTGACGGGCACCCGGTTTGTGGCGAATCCGTTCGCTTCGGATGGGTCGCGGTTGTATCGCACGGGTGACCGGGCTCGTCGTGTGGGCGACGATATCGAGTATTTGGGTCGCGCTGATGGTCAGGCGCAGTTGCGTGGTTTCCGTATCGAGTACGGCGAGGTCGAAGCCGCGCTGTTGGCTGCCGATGGGGTGACTGGCGCCGCGGCCACGGTGATCGTTGACAGCCAGCGCGGCGATGCGTTGATCGGCTACGTGGTCGCTGATGCGGGTGTGGAACTTGATGTGCAGGCCATTCGTGAGCAGGCCGGCAAGCATGTGCCCCGGTACATGATTCCGGACCTGGTGATGGTGGTCGATCAGTTGCCGTTGACGGCGAACGGCAAGCTTGATCGTAAGGCTCTGCCGGCACCGGACTTCGGTCGCGTACTCGAGGAGTACGTGGCTCCCGAGGGCGCGGCCGAGGAAGCTCTGGCTGCGGTGTTTGCTGATGTGCTTGGTCTTGATCAGGTGTCGGTGACGGCGTCGTTCTTCGATGCGGGTGGTAACTCGCTCTCGGCGATGCGCGTGGTGGCGCGGGCTGGAGACGCGCTCGGGGTTGAGCTCTCGATCCGGGACCTCTTCGATGCACCGACGGTGCGGGAGTTGGCTGCTGCATCGGTGGGTAAGGCTCCCGCCCTGCCGCCGGTGACCGCCGTCGTGCCGCGTCCCGAACGCATTCCGCTGTCGTTTGCTCAGCAACGCATGTGGTTCATCAACCAGTTCGAACCGGGTACCGCCACCTACAACATCCCCATCGCCATCCGTATCGCCGGGGATCTAGACGTCGGTGCCATGCGTGCCGCAGCTAGCGACGTCGTTCGTCGTCATGAAGTACTGCGGACCGTATTCCCGGCCGTCGAAGGGGAACCCACCCAGCGCATCCTGTCCGCCGACGAGGCGATTGCCGACCTCGATTTGTCCGTCGTCGGCTCGCAAGAAGAACTCTTTGCGGCCGCAGCAGCCGGCTTCGACGTGACTCGGCGTCCGCCGTTGCGGATCCGGCTGTGGGAAGAGACCCCGGGCGAGTGGCTCCTGTTGGCCGTGCTGCACCACATCGTCAGCGACGGCGAATCCGGTATGCCGCTCATCACCGACATGGTGACCGCATACGTTGCGCGAGCCAAGGGTGAAGATCCCGCGTTCACTCCGCTCCCGGTGCAGTTCGCCGACGTGGCCATCTGGCAGCACGCGGTCCTCGGCGATCCGACCAATCAACGATCCATCGCCGGAAAGCAGCTGGCCCACTGGGAGAATGCACTCGCGGGAATCCCGGATGTGTTGGAACTCCCGGCCGACCATCCTCGACCGCCGGTCGCGTCCTATGCGGGCGCTGGATTCGACTTCGAATTGTCGGCCGAGGTCGGTGCCCGTGTCGAACAAGTCGCTCGGGTTCGCGGGGCCAGTGTGTTCATGGTGGTCCACGCCGCTCTCGCGACACTGCTCGCACGACTCTCCGCCAGCGACGACGTCACCATCGCGACGCCGATCGCCGGACGCGGACAGGCGGAGCTCGACGGTCTCATCGGCATGTTCGTGAACACCCTCGTCTTGCGTTCGCAGGTCGACATCGGCGACAGCTTCCTCGGCGTCCTCGACGCAACCCGGGATGTCGACCTGGAGGCCTTCGCTCACGCAGATGTGCCCTTCGAATCCGTCGTCGACAGACTGAACCCCGTCCGGTCGCAGGCTTTTTCGCCGTTGGCCCAGGTCATGCTGTCGGTGAATCACCAGCGGCCACCGAAGCAGGTCGTCGAACTCGACGGTCTGACGGTGGCGCCGCTGGAGGTTCCGATCACCACTGCGCAGATGGACCTGTCGTTTACCGTTCAGGCCCGCGCAGGGGACCCGTGGACGGTGTCCATCGTTTATGCGACAGACCTCTTCGCCGAACCCACTATCGCTAAACTCGCAGAGCGGTTCAGCGCAGTGCTCGACGCGCTGACGCAGTCCCCGAACAAGCCCGTCGCGTTGGCCCCGCTGCTCGATAGCTCCGAGCGGTTGGAGATTGCAGGCTGGACCACAGGTAGCTCGCCGACCGGCGACGCCGACACCCTGACGGGGTTGATCGAGTGACGCAGACGCAGGGTAGAAGGAAGGAGAGTGCGGTGAAGCCTAACGATGGCGATATCACACTCATCTTCGGCGACCGCTCGGTCACTCATGCCGAGTTCACCAGCCGCGTTGCGGACCTTGCTCGGCAACTGATTGCCGCGGGCGTGGGCCCCGAGGTTTCGGTGGCGGTAGCGATGCCTCGCTCCGTGGAGCTGATGGTTGGCCTGCACGCGATCATCACTGCTGGTGGCGCCTACGTGCCACTCGATATCGAGGCGCCGGCCGACCGCATTGAGTACATGGTCGAGACCGCCGGCTGCAACCGCGTGCTGGTCTGCGCGGGAGAAGTCCCCGAGGTGATCACCGGACTCGGCGGTCGCGTCAAGGTGATCGAAGTCGACGCATCCGGACCGGTGCCGAAGGTTGCGCCGATTACCGATACCGACCGTGTGGGTCCGGTCAACCCGGACAGTGCGGCCTATACGCTGTTCACCTCGGGTTCCACCGGACGGCCGAAGGGCGTGACCGTCACCCATCGGGCCATCGCGAACCGCCTTGAGTGGATGCGCGACTGGTATGCGCTCGGCAGTGACGACGTGTTCGTCCAGAAGACCCCGATCACCTTCGACGTCTCGGTGTGGGAACTGTTCCTCCCGGCGGCCGTGGGCGCCACGATGGTGATCGCCGAGCCCGGCCGGCACGGCGACGCGGTGTACCTGGCGAACTTGATCGAACGCGAGAACATCAGCGTCATCCACTTCGTCCCCTCCATGCTCGCCGCCTTCGCTGACACGCTCGGCGATCGGTTCAGTGATCTGAGTTCGCTGCGGGTGATGTTCACTTCCGGGGAGGCGTTGACCGCCTCGGTGGCACATCGCGCCTTCGAAGCTATTCCGCAGTTGGAGTTGCAGAACCTCTACGGCCCGACCGAAGCAGCGGTCGACGTGACCGCCCACCGGGTGACTACCGGCGATCGGACCGTCCCGATCGGTGTTCCCGTTCCGGCGACCACCGTCTACATCCTTGACCGGTGGCTGCAGTGGGTGCCGCCGGGAGTGCCCGGCGAGTTGTATCTCGGCGGCGTGCAGTTGGCCCGCGGCTACGAGTCGCGCCCCGACCTGACCGCCGAGCGATTTGTGGCGGATCCCTTCGGTGGCGCAGGCAACCGTCTCTACCGCACCGGTGACCTCGTCCGCTGGAATAGGTCCGGTCAGATCGAGTACCTCGGTCGTACCGACTTCCAGGTGAAGCTGCGTGGCCAGCGCATGGAACTGGGCGAGGTCGAAGCCGTCCTCGCCAGCGCTCCCGGCGTGGTCAATGCGGCCGCCGCCGTCGTCAACTTTCCGGCCGGCGAACAGCTGGTCGGATACTTGTCACCGCCTGACGTCGATACAGACCAGGTTGCGCAAGCACTTGCCGTCCGGTTGCCCGAGTACATGCGCCCCACCCAATGGGTGTTGCTGGACGAGCTCCCGCTGAACAGTGCGGGCAAAGTTGCGCGCCGTGAACTACCCATGCCTCAACTACGGGAAGCGGAGTATGCAGCACCCGAAGGCGACGCTGAGGAGGCACTCGCAGCGGTTTTCGCTGACGTGCTCGGCGTGGAGCGGGTAGGTGCCACCGAGTCGTTCTTTGATGCAGGCGGCAACTCGCTGAGCGCGATGCGCGTGGCTGCTCGCGCGGGTGAAGCACTCGACGTCGAATTCTCGGTCCGTGACCTGTTCGATTACCCAACCGTTCGAGAGTTGGCTGCAGCTGCGACGGGCAAGGCGCCCGCTCTGGCTCCGGTGACCGCCGTTGTGCCGCGCCCCGAACGCATTCCGCTGTCGTTTGCCCAGCAGCGGATGTGGTTCATCAACAGGTTCGATCCCACGCTCCCGACCTACAACATCCCGACGGTACTCCGGATCACCGGCAGCTTGGATGTGGCTGCGCTGCGGGCGGCGTTCGCTGACGTGGTGCGCCGGCACGAGGTGCTGCGGACCACGTTCCCCGAGGTGGACGGTGATGCCGTTCAGTTGATCGCCAGTGAGTCCGAGGTCGAGACGTCGTTGCCGTGGCAGCAGGTTGCTTCGGAAGCCGAACTTGCCGCTGCTGTCGGCGAGGGGTTCGATGTGTCGGCGCAGTGGCCGATCCGGGCGATCATCTACCCCGTAGGCGTCGACGAGTTCGTGTTCGCCGTGGTGGCCCACCACATAGGGTCCGACGGTGAATCGATGCTGCCGTTGATCACCGACGTGCTGACCGCGTACACCGCACGCGCGGCCGGTGAGGTGCCGGGGTTCGTGCCCCTGCCGCTGCAGTTCGCGGACTATGCGATCTGGCAGCGCGAGGTCCTAGGTGCGCCGGAGGATGCCTCGTCTGTGGTGGGGCGTCAGCTGGGGTTCTGGCGGGAGTCGTTGGCTGGCGTTCCTGAGTTGCTTGAGTTGCCGACGGATCGTCCGCGGCCGGCGGTGGCGTCGCAGGCTGGTGCGTTGTTTGATTTCGAAGTCCCGGCGGAGGTTGCGGCGGGAGTGTATTCGGTCGCTCGCGCCACGAGGACGACGCCGTTCATGATTGTTCATGCGGCGCTGGCGGTCTTGATGTCGCGGTTGTCGGGTTCGGATGATGTGGTTATCGGGTCCCCGATTGCCGGTCGTGGGCAAGCGGTGCTTGATCCGTTGGTTGGTATGTTCGTCAATTCGCTGATGCTGCGGACGCACATCGATCCGTCGGTGAGTTTCGGTGAGTTACTCGAGGCTGTTCGGGTTGCCGACCTGGCGGCGTTCGAGCATTCTGATGTTCCGTTCGAAGCGGTCGTAGATGCGCTCGATCCGGTTCGGAGTACGGCGTTCGCGCCGCTTGCTCAGGTGTGGTTGTCGTTCAATGAGCAGGCATCGGCGATGGATCCCGGTGATCTGGGTGCCGTCTCGGGCGTGACGGTTCGGCCGGTGGATTCTGAGCTTCAGTCGGCAAAGGTCGACCTGCAGTTCACGGTGTCGGCTGCTGGTGAGGGGCGCAGCTGGGGTGGGTCGGTCCTCTATGCGACGGACCTTTTCGATCGTGACACTGTTGCCGTTCTTGCCGACCGACTGTGCACGGTTCTGGGTTCGGCGGTTGCTGATGCGTCCGTGGCGGTGGGCGATCTTCCGATCTTGCTGGCTGGTGAGCGTGCCGAGTTGCGTGCGGTTTCGCAGCGGGTTGTGGCCGATAACGTGGTCGGGTCGCTCATTCGTGTGAATGTGCGGACGTTGGCGGATCTGCTTCCGGCTGCCGTCAGCAAGTATGGCGAGTCGGTTGCCGTGGTCGCTGGGACGCGGACGTGGACGTTCAGTGAGTTCGGTGCAGAGGTTGAGGCGCTGGCCGGTGAGTTGCGGGCCGGCGGGGTCGGGCCAGGTGTGGCCGTGGCGGTGTGTGTGCCGCGTTCGGTGGAATTGCTGATTGCGGTGCACGCGGTGATCGCCGCGGGTGGCCAGTATGTGCCGGTCGCCGTCGATACACCCGCGGTGCGTGCGGAATACATGCTGTCCACGGCTGAGGTGCCGCTGGTCATGACGGTGTCGAGTCAGCTCGGCGAACCGGCGGTGGTTGCTGCGGTTGAAGGTGGCCGGAGAATAATCGAAGTGGACGCGCCGCGTCAGGTTGGCGGTGAGGTCGTCGGTGCCGGTCAGCTGATTCCGGTCGAGAGTCCGGCGTACACGATCTTCACGTCGGGCTCGACGGGGTTGCCCAAGGGTGTGACGGTGCCGCATCGTGCGGTGCTTGCTCATTTATTGTTCGACAACGAGTATTACGGTTTCGGGCCGGACGATGTGTTCTTGCAGATGCTGGAGTACACGTTCGATCCGTCGGTGCTCGAATTGTTCCGCTGGGTGATTTCCGGTGGGCGGGTGGTCGTGATGGAGCCCGGTGAGCATCGGGATCCGTGGGCGATCGCCGGTTATGTCGAGCGTGAATCGGTGACTTCGGTGATCTGGGTGCCGTCGTTGTTGGCGTCATTGGCAGAAGCGCTTGATCCTGCCGACCGGATGCCGTCGCTTCGCTATATCGCGACCGGTGGTGAGGCGCTGACTCTTAGTGGCGCGAGGGAAGCGGTCGAGCGGTGGCCGGGGGCCCGTCTGGATAATCAGTATGGGCCGACCGAGACGACGATCTACGCGACGGTGGCGCGGGTGCTCGCCGATGAGCCGGTGAAGATCGGTGCTCCTGTCTCGGGTGTGTCGGCGTTCGTCCTTGATAACCGGTTGAATCCTGTTCCGCACGGTGTTGTCGGTGAGCTGTATCTTGGCGGGGTTCTGGTTGCTGAGGGTTACGCGGCGCGTGCGGGGCTGACTGCGGAGCGGTTCGTTGCTGATCCGTTCGAGCCGGGGTCGCGGCTGTATCGCACTGGCGATCTGGTCCGGTCCGACACGACCGGGCAGCTCGAGTATGTCGGCCGCGTGGACTTTCAGATCAAGTTGCGTGGCCAGCGGATCGAGCCGGAGGAGATCGAGTCGGTTCTGGCAGAGGCCCCAGGCGTCGTTCACGCCGCGGTGGCGGTGGCCGAGCCTCCCTCGGGAGGACAGATCCTGGTTGCCTATGCCGCTGGCGATGGCCTGACGCGCGACTCTCTTGAGGCGTTTGCACGCGATCGCCTCTTGCCGCACATGCAGCCTGGCCTGTGGTATCTGATTGAGGAGATGCCGCTGAACTCGGCGGGGAAGGTTGATCGGCGAGCATTGCCGGTGCCGGACTTCGCTGCTGTGGACCATGAGTATGTGGGCCCGATTGGCGCGGTCGAGGAACAGCTGGCGGCCATTGTCGGTGGCCTCCTCGGGATCGATCGGGTGTCGGTGACCGAGTCGTTCTTCGCATTGGGCGGCGATTCGATCATGTCGATCCGATTGGCCTCGGCGGCCCGGGCTGCCGGGTGGGAGCTGTCGCCGAAGGAGATCTTCGAGAACCGGACGGTCCGGAAGATGGCTGCGCTCGTCGCCGATTCCGGCCGAGGAGTTCAGCCGGTACCGGAGTTGCCCGGCGGTGGCGCGGGTGAGTCGACGCTTCGCCCGATCGTGTCGTGGATGCTTGAGCATTCGTTTGCGCCGGAAGACTTCGCCGATTTTGCACAGTCGACGGTGCTGGTGGCCCCGGACGGGATGACCACGCAGATCCTCGGTGAGCTGCTGGCAGCGGTCGTGGCGGCGCACCCGATGCTCTCAGCGCGGCTGGTCGAGGTCGACCAGGTGTGGACGGTGACCGCCGGCGTCGACTTCGACGCGGCGGCTGCGGTCGCGGCCCGGCAGTCGGCGCATGACAGTGGCAGTGCGGAGTTCGGTGCGGATCTCCTCGCCGCGTACACCGACTTGGTCTCCCGGATGGATCCGGCGGCAGGCCGGTTGGTGCAAGCAGCGTTGGTGACTTCTTATGACGGCCGCGCGCGGATCGTGTGGGCGATTCACCACCTCGGCGTGGACGCAGTCTCGTGGCCGATCCTCATCGAGGACCTGATCACAGCGTGGGCGCAACGGCAGGCGGGGATGGACTATGCGTTGCGTCCGGAGGGCACCTCGCAGCGCGCGTGGGCTGCCGCTGTCGAGAGCCTCACTCCCGTCTTCGAGGCGCAGGCCGGCTACTGGCTTGATCGGCTGCCGGAGCAGCCGACCGACCTGGGCGCGGAGCTCGACCGGAACCGGGATCGGGACAGTGCTGCGGTCGTTGTGCAGCACTTCATCAGCAGCGACGTCGCTGATGCGGCTTTGACGCGGCTGCCCGAGGAGTTCGGCGGCAGTGTCGATGACGTGCTGCTGGGCACCTTCGCCCGTGCCGTGCGGTCCTGGCAGGTGGCCCGGGGAATCACCGACAATGCGGCAGTCTCGGTGCTCGTGGAGCGTCACGGCCGCGACGAACACCTGCTGGAACGTGGTGCCGATCCACGGCGTGCGGACCTGGCGCGGACGGTCGGCTGGTTCACCACGATCATGCCTTTGAACCTGGATCCGGCCGCCGATGTGGTGCATGCGATCAAGGCGGCCAAGGAAGAACGCCTCGGCGTCCCCGATGGCGGCGCCGGATTCGGTGCGCTGCGGTACAGCGGTGACGGTCACCGCGCGACCGGCGAACTCGGCGCGCGTCCGTTGCCGTCGATCCTGTTCAACTACCTCGGCTCGAGCGGTTCGGGAGAATCGGGCTCGAGGGATTCGAACGAGGTGACCGCCGAGACGCCGTTCGCCGGCACCGCCGATGCACCGGCCCTTCCATCCAGTGTCTCCGGCCGGATGGTCATGCCCGCAGGCCTGGTCATCGATGCGATCGGTGTCGTCGACTCGACCGGACGTGGCCTGTCGGCCCGATTCCGGTTCCCCGAAAACCTGCTGGCTCAAGCAGATGTGCAGGATCTTGCCGACCGCTGGACCAGTGAACTCGCCGACGCGGTGGTCGCGGCCGAAACCGGAGTCGGGTTGTCTCCGTCAGACGTGCCGGGCTCCGGAGTCAGGCAGGACGAGCTGGATCGGCTCGCTGTCGAGTTCCCGGCCGCCGACCTCTGGCCATTGACCCCGCTGCAGTTGGGGTTGTTCTTCCAGTCCGGCCTGGTCGGCGACGACGAGATGGACGCCTACCACGTGCAGGCTCGCGTGCAGTTCGGTGGCCAGGTCGATCTGGAACGTCTGCAGTCGGCGATGGATGCGCTGCTGGCACATCACGATGTGCTGCGCTCCGGTTACGTTCAGATCGATTCCGGCGTGGTGGCCGTGGTGCCCGCCGAACTGTCGGTGCCGCTGCAGGTGATCGATCTCGCTGACCTCGACGAGGCTGCGACGGACACGCGCCTGGACGAGATCGCTGACGCCGAGCGTGCCCAGCGCTTCGACCTGTCGTCGCCGCCGCTGATGCGCGCGGTGCTGGTACGCCACAGTGCCGGCGCCGACCTGGTGGTGACTTCGCACCACCTACTGTTCGACGGCTGGTCCGGTCCGCTGGTGCTGGCGGATCTGCTCGCCGCGTACGCAACCGGCTCCACCTTCACACCGACGCACGAGCTCAGCTTCGCCGATCACGTGCGCGCCATCGCCGGCGCCGACGCTGCCGCCGGACTCGCGGCGTGGCAGGAGCTGCTGGCACCGGTGGAGGGGCCGACACGGATCGCCTCGGCCGGGATGACCGGGATCGATCAGGCTCCGCGAGAGGTGCCGCTGGCTCTGTCCGAGGAACTCTCAGAGGACGTCATGCGTCTGACGCGAGAATCCGGTGCGACGCTGTCGACGGTGCTGCAGGCGGCGTGGGCGGTGCTTCTCTCTCGGGTGACTGGCAATCGGGTGGTGACCTTCGGTGAGACCGTGTCGGGTCGCCCGGCCGGCCTCGACGGCGTGGACACCATGGTGGGCCTGTTCATCAACACCTTGCCGGTGGTCGTGGATGCCGATCCGTCCTCGACCTTCGGGGAACTGCTTGCTGCACTGCAGTCCGACAAGGTGCGGGTGCTCGATCACCAGCATGTCGGACTGTCGACGCTGGCCGGCATCGAGCCGCACGCGCTGGAGTTCGACACGCTGTTCGTCCACGAGTCGTACCCGATCGATACCGAGTCCATCTCAACGGTCCGGTCGGACGGACTGCAACTGCGAGGCATCTCCACCCGCGATGCCACCCACTACCCGGTCAGCTTCATCACCGAGGAGCACGGCGGACAGATCAGCGGACACCTGAAGTACCTGCCGGGTGCGTTCGACGAAGCGCAGGTTCAGGTCTTTGCCGATGCGATCACCGAGATTCTCCGGGCCGGTGCTGCGGCGCCGGACCAGGTAGTGGCCGACCTGCCACTGCTCGACTCCGATGAGCGCGATCGGGTCCTGGCGGCGTCGTCGGGCCCGGTGACCCCTCGACAGGCGCGGGGAGCGGGAGGCGCCGCCCTTGCGGATGCTGTTGCGGCGCAGGTGATTGCTTCTCCGGAAGCTGCGGCTCTGGTGTTCGAGGGTCGGGAGGTGTCGTACCGCGAATTCGGTGCGCGCGTGGCGACGTTGGCGCGTGAGTTGATTGCTGCGGGCATCGGCCCGGATGTTGCGGTGGGTGTGTGTATCGATCGCAGCGTGGAACTGCTTGTGGCGATTCATGCGGTGACTGCGGCGGGTGGCCAGTATGTGCCGGTCGATACGGCGGCTCCGGCCGATCGTGCCCGGGTGATGTTGCAGACCGCTGGCGCGCAGGTCGTGCTGGTGGCCGAGTCGGTGACGGAAGCGGTCGCTGGTCTTGAGGGCGTCACGCTCATCGAGGTTGATGCCTCGGGCGAGGTGGATCTGACGGTTGCCCCGATCACGGATGCTGATCGCCTTGCGCCGGTGCGGCCGGAGTCGGCGTTGTACACGTTGTTCACGTCGGGCTCGACCGGTGTGCCGAAGGGTGTGACGGTGTCGCATGAGGCGGTGCTGAACCGTCTGGTGTGGATGCGTGACGATTATGCACTGGGTGCGGATGCCCGGTTCTTGCAGAAGACTCCGTACACCTTCGACGTGTCGGTGTGGGAACTCTACTTGCCGTTCCTGGTGGGAGCGCCCCTGGTGATCGCGCGCCCCGACGGGCATCGGGATCCGCAGTACTTGGCGTCGGTGATCGCTGAGGAACAGGTGTCGGTGGTGCACTTCGTGCCGTCGATGTTGTCGGTGTTCCTCGATGTGGTCGGCGATGGTGTTACGGGGTTGACGTCGTTGACCGAGGTGTTCACTTCGGGTGAGGCGCTGTCGCCGGCGATCGCGCAGGAACTGCTGGCCGCGTTGCCGTCGACGGAACTGCACAACCTGTATGGACCGACCGAGGCAGCGGTCGACGTGACCGCGGTGCAGGTGTTGCCGGGCGACGAGCTGGTGACGATCGGCCGCGCGGTCGCCAACACGACCGCTCTGGTTCTGGACGATCGTTTGCAGCCGGTGCCCGATGGTGTGCCTGGCGAGTTGTATCTCGGTGGGGTGCAGGTCGCTCGTGGCTACGCTGCCGCACCTGGCCTGACCGCCGAACGCTTTATTGCTGATCCGTACGGCGATCCCGGTGCGCGTCTGTACCGGACCGGTGACCTCGTCAAGCGCCTCTCCGGCGGAGACATCGAGTATCTGGGGCGTACGGACTTCCAGGTGAAGTTGCGCGGTCAGCGTATCGAGCTCGGTGAGATCGAAGCGGTGATCGCCGGTGCGCCGGGTGTGGTGCATGCCGCCGCGACTGTGGCGACGGCCCCGGCCGGTGGCGAGTTCCTCGTCGGCTACGTGTCGCCGGCATCGGTGGATCTGGATGCGGTGAAGGCACATGTGGCTGCATCGTTGCCGGAGTACATGCGCCCGAGCGTGTGGACTCTGCTCGAGGACGTCGCACTGAACTCGGCGGGCAAGCTGGATCGTCGTGCGCTGCCCGAACCCGACCTGCAGTCGACCGCAGTCGAATATGTGGCCCCCGAAGGCGACACCGAACAAACGCTAGCGCGGGTGTTTGCGGAGATTCTCGGTGTGGAGCGCGTCGGCGTCACCGAGTCGTTCTTCGACGCCGGCGGCAACTCGCTCAGCGCCATGCGGGTGGTCGCCCGCGCCGGTGAAGCACTCGGAGTGGACCTGTCGATCCGGGACCTGTTCGACGCCCCGACCGTCCGCGAACTCGCGGCCGCGTCGGTGGGCCGTGCGGCAGCTCTGCCGCCGGTGACCGCCGTCGCACCGCGACCCGAACGCATTCCGTTGTCGTTCGCGCAGCAGCGCATGTGGTTCATCAACCGACTCGATCCGTCGGCGCCGACCTACAACATTCCGACGGCCTTCCGGCTGCGCGGTGATGTCGACCGCGGTGCGTTGCGCCAGGCCATGCTGGACGTGGCGACCCGGCACGAGGTGCTGCGGACGGTGTTCCCGGACGTCGACGGCGTGCCATTCCAGGACGTGATCGCCGTCGAAGACCTTGACTCGCGCCTGGACTGGCGTGTGGTCGACACGATCGAGGACGTCTTCACCGACCTTGGTCGCGGATTCGATGTGACCACCGAACTGCCGTTGCGGGTGCGACTGCTGGAAGAGGGTGACGATTCGCTCGCCCTCGCCGTAGTGGTTCACCACATCGCGTTCGACGGTCAGTCTTTCGGTCCGATGGTGACGGACCTGCTGACGGCCTATGCCGCTCGCAACGCGGGCGACGTTCCCGAGTTCGCGGCGATGCCGGTGCAGTACGCCGACTACGCGGTGTGGCAGCGCGAAGTTCTCGGTTCACCCGACGACGCCGAGTCGATCCTGGGTAAGCAGTTGGCGTACTGGGAACAGTCGCTAGTCGGTGTGCCCGATGTGATCGAGCTGCCGACCGACCGCCCGCGTCCGCCGGTGTTCTCCTCGCAAGGCGAGCAGGTGCAGTTCGCGATCCCCGCCGACCTTGGCGCCCGAATCGACGAGTACGCCTCCCGGTCGGGAGCGTCGCGGTTCATGGTGTTGCACGCCGCGTTCTCCGCGTTGCTGGCACGACTGTCGGGATCGAACGACATCGTGTTGGGCACTCCGATCGACGGTCGCGGACCGCGCGGGCTGAACGCCCTGGTGGGTATGTTCGTCAACACGCTGGTGCTGCGCAGCGAGGTGGATCCGGCCGAGTCGTTCGAGCAGCTGATGGCACGCATCCGTGCGGGAGACTTGGATGCCTTCGGTCATGCCGATGTGCCGTTCGAATCGATCGTGGACGCGATCGATCCGGTGCGCAGCGAAGCGTTCTCGCCGCTGGTCCAGGTGATCCTGTCGGTCGACCCGCTGGCGCAGGCATCCGACCAGAGCATCGAGGTCGGCGACGTGACGGTGGAACCGTTCGACGGCGTCGGTACCCCGGCGCAGATGGACCTGAACCTGACGATCGTCAGCGGCGACGCCGTCGACTGGTCGGGTCTGCTGACGTTTGCGACGGCGATCTTCGATCGCTCAACCGTCGAGAAGCTCGGTGCTCGATTCGTGCGCCTGCTCGATGCGGTGCTGGCCTCGCCGACCCTGCCGGTGGGCGATGTGATGGTGATCGAGGAAGCCGAGTCGGTGGCGGTGCTCGCCGAGTCGGCCGGACCTGTCGAGCCGATCTTGGACGAGACGATCGCTGATGCGGTGGCCGCGCAGGTTGCCGCGCGCCCAGACACGATCGCTGTGGTCGCGGGGGAGCGCGAATACTCGTACGCCGAGTTCGGTGCCCGGATCGGTGAGCTGGCTCGCACTCTGATCGCTGCCGGTGTGGGTCCGGAGACTGCCGTCGGTCTGGTGATGGACCGTTCCGCTGAACTGGTGATTGCGGTGCACGCGGTCATGGCGGCGGGCGGTCAGTACGTGCCGATCGCGATGGACTCCCCGGCCGAACGCGCCGAGTACGTCGCGACCACGGGCGGCGTGAAGTTGGTTCTCGTCGCCAAGGGCGGCGAGGTTCCCGAGTTCGTCGCCGGCTTGAACGTTCCGGTCCTCGAAGTCGATTGCTCGACCGACCTGCCGGTCGGTGCGAAGCCGTTGGATCCGGTCGAGCGCCTCGCGCCGCTTCGGGTCGACGATGCTGCGTACACGTTGTTCACGTCGGGTTCGACGGGTCTGCCCAAGGGGGTGACGATCTCCCACGGTGCGGTGCGTAACTTCGTGTCGTGGTTCGACCAGACCGTGCCGGCCGGTGGACAGCGTCTGCTGTTCAAGACTCCGCATACTTTCGATGCGTCGGTGTTGGAGTTGTTCTGGCCGCTGGTGGCCGGTCAGACGATGGTGATCGCTGATGCCGGTGGTGAGCGCGATCCGCAGTACTTGGCCGAGGTGATGAACCGGTCCGATGTGTCGGTGGTGCAGTTCGTGCCGTCGCTGCTGGCGGCGTTCCTGGACGTCGTCGGCGACGACCCGCTGTTGCCGAGCCTGCGGGTGTTGTTCTCCGGTGGTGAGGCCCTGCCGCCGGCGGTGGCCAAGGATGTGCGTCGTCGGGCGCCGCAGGCCAAGCTGGTCAACCTGTTCGGTCCGACCGAGTCCGCGGTGTACACGATGTCGGCGGTGCTCGATCAGGTAGGTCAGGTGGTGCCGATCGGTGCGCCGATGGCCAACACCACGGCGCTGGTGCTCGATTCACGACTGCATCCGGTGCCCGATGGTGTGGCCGGTGAGCTGTATCTCGGTGGTGTGCAGTCGGCACGTGGCTATGCTTCGCGTGCGGATCTGACCGCGGAGCGCTTTGTCGCCGACCCCTTCGGCGGCGAGGGCGCTCGCTTGTATCGCACCGGTGACCTGGTCAAGCGCAACAGCGCCACCGGCGAACTCGAATACCTGGGCCGTACCGACTTCCAGGTGAAGCTGCGCGGTCAGCGGCTGGAGCTCGGTGAGGTCGAGGCGGCGATCGCCGCTGTTGAGGGTGTGGTTCATGCGGCTGCCCGCGTCGTCGAGGGCCCGGCCGGTGACCAGCTCGTCGGTTATGTGGCTCCTGCGACGGTGGATACCGATGTGGTGGCTGTTGAGCTGGCTAAGCATGTGCCGGAGTACATGGTGCCGACGGTGTGGGTGGCTCTGGAGCAGATGCCGCTGAACACGGCCGGCAAGGTCGACCGGCGTTCGCTGCCCGATCCCGAGTTTGCCGCTGCCGAATACGTGGCCCCGGAGACGCCGGACGAAGAAACCGTGGCCGCCGTCTACGCCGATCTGCTCGGCGTCGATCAGGTGTCCGTCACCGAATCGTTCTTCGATGTCGGCGGTAACTCGCTCGCCGCTATGCGTTTGGTCGCTCGGGTGAGTGAGGCATTGGGCGTGCAGGTGTCGGTGCGCGACGTGTTCGACGCGCCGTCGGTGCGTGAACTCGTTGCCGCGGTCACCGGCCGCGCCGCGGCGTTGCCTCCGGTTACCAAAGCCGATCCGCGTCCGGCGCAGATTCCGTTGTCGTTCTCGCAGCAGCGCATGTGGTTCATCAACCGTTTCGATCCGTCGCTGCCGACCTACAACATTCCGGCCGTCCTGCGTATCGACGGGGCGCTGGATGTGGCGGCGTTGCGGGCAGCCTTCGCCGACGTGGTGGTTCGGCACGAGGTGCTTCGCACGACGTTCCCCGACGTCGACGGTGTACCGGTCCAGGTGATCGCGCCCGAGACCGCAGTGGCGCAGGAATTGCCCTGGTCGCAGGTCGCCTCCGAGACCGAGTTGATGGCTGCGGTCACCGCCGGTTTCGATGTCACCTCGCAGTGGCCGATCCGCGCGGTGATCTACCCAGCCAGCGAAAACGAGTTCGTGTTCGCGGTGGTGGCGCACCACATCGCCACCGACGGTGAGTCGATGGGCCCACTGGTCACCGACGTGCTGACCGCGTACGTGGCGCGCGCTGCCGGCCAGAAGCCGCCGTTCGCGCCGTTGCCGGTGCAGTTCGCCGACTTCGCCATCTGGCAGCGCGAGGTGCTCGGTTCACCGGACGACGCAGATTCAGTCCTGGGGCGGCAGCTGGAGCACTGGCGCGAGCGGCTGACCCATCTGCCCGACGTGCTGGAATTGCCGGCCGATCGCAAGCGTCCGGCGGTGGCGTCCTATCGCGGCGCCGAGTTGTCGTTCGAGATTCCCGCCGAGGTGGCCGAACGGGTGGCCTCGACAGCCGCCGAGCACGACGTGACTCCATTCATGGTGACGCACGCTGCCTTCGCGGTGCTGTTGGCGCGGTTGTCGGCCACCGAAGACATCGCGGTCGCTACCCCGGTCGCCGGTCGCGGCCAGGCTGACCTGGATGCACTCATCGGCATGTTCGTGAACACGCTCGTGCTGCGCACGCAGGTCGACTCGGGTGCCTCGTTCACCGAGCTGCTGCGCCAGGTCCGCAGCGTCGACCTGGACGCGTTCGCCCATTCCGACGTGCCGTTCGAGGCCGTGGTCGATGCTCTCGATCCGGTGCGCAGCGAGGCCTTCGCGCCGCTGGCCCAGGTGATGCTCTCATTCGATCCGGGCGCTTCGATCCGCGGCGTGGACGCCGGCATCGGTATCGGCGACCTCCAGGTGTCGAGCCTTGCCGACCCGTTCGTGCCGGCACAGGTGGATCTGACCTTCCGCGTGCTGCCCGGCGACCAGGGCACCTGGTCGGGCCTGGTGGTGTACGCCACCGATCTGTTCGAGGAGTCGACCGCCCGATGGTTCGCCGAGAGGTTCGTCGCCTTCCTGGATGAGCTCACCGCCGACCCGACCTCCCCGGTCGGCGACGCGGCGCTGCTGGATCGGCCTGGCCGCGACGGTGTGCTCGCCATCTCGTCGGGTCCGGACATGAAGATCCCGGCAATCTCGATCGCCGACGTCGTCGCCGAGCAAGCGGCGCGTAACGCCGAGGCACCCGCTTTGGTGTTCGAGGGCCGTGCAGTCTCGTACGCCGAGTTCAGTGCTCGGGTCGCGACATCGGCGCGCGAACTGATTGCCGCCGGCGTCGGCCCGGATGTGGCCGTGGGCGTGTGCTTCGATCGCAGCGTGGAGATGATGGTCGCCATTCACGCGATCACCGCCGCCGGTGGCCAGTATGTGCCGATCGATGTCGAGGCGCCCGCCGACCGTGCGCGGGTGATGTTGGAGACCGCCGACGCCCGAGTGGTGCTGGTGGCCGCCGGTGCTGTTCCGGGACCGGTTGCCGATCTGTCCGGTGTTCGGGTGCTCGAGGTCGATGCGTCGGGCGACGTGGACCTGGCGGTTGCCCCGGTCACCGATGCCGACCGGATCGCACCGGTGCGTGGCGACAGTGCGTTGTACACCTTGTTCACCTCGGGTTCGACGGGTACGCCCAAGGGTGTGACCGTGTCCCACGAAGCGGTGGTGAACCGCCTGGTATGGATGCGCGATGACTACCGCATCGATGCGGCTGACCGCTTCTTGCAGAAGACGCCGTACACCTTCGACGTGTCGGTGTGGGAACTCTACTTGCCGTTCCTGCTGGGTGCGCCCTTGGTGATCGCGCGCCCCGACGGGCATCGGGATCCGATCTATCTGGCCGAGGTACTCAAGGACGAGTCGGTGTCGGTGGTGCACTTCGTACCGTCGATGCTCTCGGTGTTCCTCGATGTGGCCGGCCGACGCGTCAGCGAACTCTCGTCGCTGCGACTGGTGTTCACCTCGGGAGAAGCGTTGCCGCCCGCCGTCGCCCAAGACCTGCTCGCCGCGTTGCCGACAACCGGCCTGCACAACCTGTACGGGCCGACCGAGGCCGCAGTCGACGTGACCGCTTCGGAGATCAAGGCCGGCGACGCGATGGTGACCATCGGCGGCCCGGTCGCCAACACCACGGCGCTGGTGCTCGACGACCGACTGCAGCCGGTTCCCGACGGGGTGCCCGGCGAGTTGTACCTCGGTGGTGTGCAGATCGCGCGCGGCTATGCTGCGGCACCGGCACTGACCGCGGAACGCTTCATCGCCGACCCCTACTCCGCGTCGCCGGGTGCCCGCCTGTACCGCACCGGCGACCTCGTGAAGCGCCTGCCCGGCGGAGAGATCGAATATCTGGGTCGCACCGACTTCCAGGTGAAGCTGCGTGGCCAGCGCATCGAACTCGGCGAGATCGAAGCGCTGATCGCGGGTGCCCCGGGCGTCATCCATGCCGCCGCCACCGTGGCCACGGCTCCGGCCGGCGGCGAATTCCTGGTCGGCTACGTGGCACCGGCCTCGGTGGACCTCGACGAGGTGAAGGCGCACATCGCCGAGTCACTGCCGGAGTACATGCGCCCGAGCGTCTGGATGCTGCTCGACGATGTCGCACTGAACACGGCCGGCAAACTGGACCGCCGCGCGCTGCCCGAGCCCGACTTCGGTTCGCTGCAGACCGAGTACGTGCCGCCGGCCAACGAGGACGAGGAACGCGTTGCGGAGGTGTTCGCGCAGCTCCTCGGCGTCGAGCAGGTCAGCGTCACCGAGTCGTTCTTCAACCTGGGCGGCAACTCCCTGGCTGCGATGCGTGTGGTCGCTCGCGTCGGCGAAGTACTCGGCGCCGACCTGTCGGTGCGCGACGTCTTCGATGCGCCGACCGTGCGTGAACTGGTGAGCGCGGCCGCCGGCCGCGCACCGGCACTGCCTCCCGTCACCGCCGTGGTGCCGCGACCGGAGACGATTCCGCTCTCGTTCGCACAGCAGCGCATGTGGTTCATCAACCGCCTCGACCCGGCAGCGTCGACCTACAACATTCCCATTGCGTTCCGGTTGCGCGGAGCCGTGGACTTGGTCGCGCTGCGCCAGGCCGTCTCCGATGTGGTCACCCGGCACGAAGTGTTGCGGACGGTGTTCCCCGATCACGGCGGCGTGCCGTACCAGCTGATCGTCGACGCCGACGAGGCCGACGCCCGGTTGGATTGGCGCATCTCTGATTCGATGAGCGAGATCATCGCCGAGCTCAATCGCGGTTTCGACCTGACCACCGAACTGCCGCTGCGCGTGCGCGTGTTGATCGAATCCGACGATTCGGTGGCAGTCACCATGGCCGTCCACCACATCAGCTTCGACGGGCAGTCGCACGGCCCGATGGTGATGGACCTGGTTGCCGCGTACGCGGCCCGCGCCGAGGGCCGGGCGCCGGAGTTCATGCCTCTGCCGGTGCAGTACGCCGACTACTCGCTGTGGCAGCACGGGGTGCTCGGTTCGCCGGAAGATGCCTCGTCGATCATGGGTCGCCAGCTGGCTTTCTGGGAAGACGCACTGGCCGGTGCGCCCGATGTGATCGCCCTCCCCACCGACCGGCCACGACCGGCCGTGTTCTCGTCGCACGGTGACCAGGTGCAGTTCGCCATCCCGTCGGACCTGGGTGCACGGGTCGATGAGTTCGCCGCGGCGTCGGGTGCCACCCGATTCATGGTGTTGCACGCGGTGTTCGCAGCGCTGCTCGCGCGGGTGTCCGGCACCGGCGACATCGTGCTGGGCACGCCGATCGATGGTCGTGGGCCGCGCGGACTCAACGCGCTGGTCGGCATGTTCGTCAACACCCTGGTGCTGCGCACCGAGATCGACCCGGCTGAGACGTTCGAGGCGCTGATCGCGCGCACGCGGGCCAGCGACCTGGATGCGTTCGCGCATGCGGAGGTGCCGTTCGAGTCGATCGTCGATGCGATCGATCCGGTGCGTAGCGAAGCGTTCTCGCCGCTGGTCCAGGTGATCCTCTCGGTGGATCCGCTCGCCCAGGCTGACGAGGGCGTCGCGGTGGGTGATGTGAGCGTCGAGCCGCTCGGCGGCATGGAAACCCCGGCGCAGATGGACCTGAACCTGACGATCATGGGTGGGGAGTCCGGCGACTGGACGGGTCTGCTGACCTTCGCCACCGCTATCTTCGATCGCTCGACGATCGAGCAGCTCGGCACCAGGTTCGTGCGCCTGCTCGAGGCGATGATCGCCGATCCGGCGGTGGTGGTCGGTGACGTGACCGTCGCCGATGAGCTGGAGCGTGATCGCGTGCGGGCCGCGTCGACCGGTCCGGTGGAACCGATCCTGGACGAGACGATCGCCGATGCGGTGGCCGCGCAGGTGGCGGCCCGCCCGGAGGCACCGGCTCTGGTCACTGGCGATCGCGAGATCACCTATCGCGAATTCGGTGCCCGCATCGGTGAACTGGCCCGGACGTTGATCGCTGCCGGCGTGGGCCCGGAGACCGCCGTCGCGGTGGTGATGGATCGCAGTGCCGAACTGGTGACGGCGATCCATGCCGTGATGGCCGCGGGTGGACAGTACGTGCCGATCGCGACCGATTCGCCGGTCGAGCGTGCCGAATACGTGGCCTCGACGGCCGGTGTTCAGGCGGCGCTGGTGGTGGCCGGCGCCGAGGTTCCCGAGTTCGTGGCGGGCCTGAATGTGCCGGTGCTGGAGGTCGATTGCTCCACCGAGTTGCCGGCGGAGGCGAAGCCACTGGATCCGGCCGAGCGCAGTGCCCCTCTGCGTGCTTCGGACGCTGCCTACACGTTGTTCACGTCGGGTTCGACAGGTCTGCCCAAGGGCGTCACCATTCCGCACGGTGCGGTCCGCAACTTCGTGGCGTGGTTCGACCAGACCGTTCCGGCCGGCGATCATCGACTGCTGTTCAAGACCCCGCACACCTTTGACGCCTCGGTGCTCGAGTTGTTCTGGCCGTTGGTGGCCGGTCAGACGATGGTGATCGCCGACGCCGGTGGTGAACGTGATCCGCAGTATCTGGCCGATGTGATGAACGCTGCCGATGTATCGGTTGTGCAGTTCGTCCCGTCACTGCTGGCTGCTTTCTTGGACATCGTCGGCGATGAGCCGTTGCTGCCGAACCTGCAGGTGTTGTTCTCCGGTGGTGAGGCTCTGCCTCCGGCGGTGGCGAAGGATTTCCGTCGTCGGGTGCCGCAGGCGAAGGTGGTGAATCTGTTCGGTCCGACCGAGGCTGCGGTGTACACGATGTCGGCGGTGCTCGACGTTGTGGGTGATGTGGTTCCGATCGGTCGTCCGATGGCCAATACGACGGCGCTGGTTCTTGATTCGCGTCTGCATCCGGTGCCTGATGGGGTGCCCGGTGAGCTGTATTTGGGTGGTGTGCAGTCCGCGCGCGGCTACGCAGCCCGTCCGGATCTGACCGCCGAACGCTTCATCGCCGATCCGTTCGGGGTTCCGGGTGAGCGTCTGTACCGCACCGGTGACCTTGTGAAGCGTCGTCCGTCCGGCGAACTCGAATACCTGGGCCGTACCGACTTCCAGGTGAAGTTGCGTGGTCAGCGTCTGGAGCTCGGTGAGGTCGAGGCGGCGCTCGCCGGCGCCGAGGGTGTGGTGCATGCGGCGGCCCGCGTGGTCGAGGGCCCGGCGGGTGATCAGCTTGTCGGCTATGTGGCGCCGGCGGCGGTCGATACGGACGCGATCGCTGTTGAGCTGGCGAAGCATCTGCCGGAGTACATGGTGCCGACAGTGTGGGTGGCGTTGGAGGAGATACCGCTGAACACGGCGGGCAAGGTGGATCGTCGTTCGCTGCCGGATCCGGTGTTCGAGGCGGTGGAGTATGTGGCCCCCGCAACGCCGGACGAGGAGACTGTCGCGGCGGTGTACGCCGAGCTGCTCGGCGTCGAGCGGGTCTCGGTGACCGAGTCGTTCTTCGACGCGGGCGGTAACTCGCTGGCCGCGATGCGTCTGGTCGCGCGCGTCAGCGATGCGCTGGGCGTGCAAGTGTCGGTGCGCGATGTGTTCGACGCTCCTTCGGTGCGTGAACTCGTTGCCGCAGTCGCCGGGCGCACGGCCGCACTGGCGCCGGTCGCCGCAGCAGATCCGCGTCCCGACGAGATTCCGCTCTCCCGGGCGCAGCTGCGCATGTGGTACCTCAACCAGGTCGATCCGACCTCACCGACGTACAACATTCCGATGGCTGTGCGGCTCACCGGGCCAGTCGACGTCGACGCGCTGGTCGAGGCGATCCACGATGCGCTGGAACGCCACGAGGTGCTCCGGACGATCTATCCGGCGACGGGCGCCACACCGCAACAGCAGATCCTGCCGTCGGCGCAGGCGCGCGAGCGCTTCGACTGGGCCGAGGTGGACTCCCTGGAAGAGCTGGCCACCGCGGCGACCACCGGATTCGACGTCTCGACCGAGCTCCCGATCCGCGGGCGGATCCGGCGCGGCGACGACGGGGTCATCGAGCTAGCGATCGTGGCACACCACATCGCCTTCGACGGCGAATCCATGCCCGTCCTGCTCAAGGACGTGCTCGCCGCCTACGCGCGGCGGGTCGATCCGGCGGTGCCGGCGCAGCCGGAACTGTCTGTGCAGTATGCGGACTTTGCGCTCTGGGAGCATGACGTGCTCGGCGACGGTACCGATCCGGACTCGCCGCTGGGCCGGGAGACCGCGTACTGGCGCGACAAACTGCGTGCACTGCCGGAGGTCACCGATCTGCCGATGGACCGGCCGCGGCCCGACATCTTCGACAGCCGCGGCGATATGGTTCGACTGACCCTCGACGATGACCTCGTCGCGCAGCTCGATGAAGTGTGCCGGGTGTATCGGGTGACTCCGTTCATGGTCACCTACGCGGCTCTCGTCGTGATGATCGCGCGACTCGGCGCCACCTCTGACGCCGTCGTCGCGGCACCGACGGCTGGGCGTACCAGTGCCGCGATCGACGATCTGGTCGGCATGTTTGTCAACACGCTGGTGCTCCGCGCCGACGTCTCTCCCGGCCACAGCGTCGACGATCTGCTGCGGGAGGTGCGTAAGGACGTTCTCGACGCGTTCGCCAACGCCGACGTGCAGTTCGACGAACTGGTCGAGATGCTGGCGCCGCCGCGTTCGACGGCGTACTCGCCGCTCGCGCAGATGGCCTTCACCTACGCCGAACAGCAGAAGGTCGACGGCCCTGTCTCGGTGGGCGGCATTCAGGCCGAGCCCGTCGACGTCGCCGGATACGTGGCGAAGTTCGACCTGATGGTGATCGCGGAGGGGCGCACCCCGCACACTCCGATGTCGGTCGGCTTCCTCTACTCGACGGCGCTGTACGACAAGCGCACCGTCGAGGGCTTCGCCGAAACCTACCGCCGGATCCTCACCGCTATCGTGAACGATCAGCGCATCGCCATCGGCGACATCGACATCGTCGGTCGTCGCGAGGTCCCGGCGGCGCGGAAGCGGCCTGAACTGCCGGCCGGTGCCGGAGGCGACGTCGAGGACGGCACGCTTATCGACCTCCTCGCCCGACGCGAACTCGACGAGTACCACCCGGCGCTGATCAGCGACGGCGAAGAAGTCGACTACGACGAGTTCGAGGCCCGGACCAACCGGGTCGCGCGGGCGCTGCTCGCCCGCGGCATCACAGCCGACGACGTGGTCGCCATCGGCATGCGCCGGTCGATCGAATCGGTCGTTGCGATGTGGGGCGTCGTCAAGGCGGGTGCCGCGTCCGTCGCAGTCGATCCGGAGCGCCCGGACCATCTCGCCGAGCTCCTCGGCGATCGGCCGGCCCGACTCGCTGTCACCCGGTCCGCCGACGCGGATGCGGCAGGTCTCAGCGACGGCGCCTGGCTCGACCTCGATGAGCTGGCCGGCGAAGCCGAGTCCGATGATCCGATCAGCGACGCGGAGCGCAACGGATCGGTACGTCTGGCGAATCTGGTTTACCTGGCAGCGGCGGGGGAGACCGGGCCGGTGGCGATGACGCAGGCGAGCATGGCAGATCTCGTCGAAGCGTTCGGGAAGGTGACCGGCTCGCTGGAGGACGACCCCGACACCCGGATTCTGCACCTCGCGCGACCGGATTCCGGCCGGTCCTTCGTCGAGACGGCCTGGGCGATCACCATGGGTCACACGCTGGTGATCGTTCCGGACGGCAGCGAATCGGGCGACGACCTCGGCGAGGTCCTCGAGACCGAAGAGGTCACCGATCTGCTGGTGTCCCCGTCGGACCTCGACGGCGTCGATCCGGACAGCGGCGAGTACGTCCGCACCCTGGTGTTCAGCGGGGAAGGGTGCTCGGACGAGCTCGTCGAGGAGTGGTCCGCGCGCGGGCGCAAGCTGTTCAGCGTCTACGACGCCACCGGCCTGCCCGGATATGCGACCAGGGCCCGGCTGACGGCAGGTGAAGCGATCACCTCGGGCCGCCCGATCGAGGGAGTCGGTGTGCGGTTGCTCGATGACGCTCTGGCACCGGTGACCGACGGTGAGGTCGGTGAACTCTACGTCGTGACGGACGGTCTGGCGCGCGGCGTTGCGCACGCTCCGGGGAGCACTTCGGCCCGGCTCGTGGCCGACCCGCTCGGTGAGCCGGGGGCCCGGATGTATCGAACCGGCGACCGGGCGCGATATGTGAAGGGGGACCTTCTGATCGTCACAGACGCAACGGAAGGGTGACCCGCCGGGAAGAAGCAGACGTTCGACCGACTGTTTCGGCCGTGGGAGCCGCAGTATTCTTGAAGTTTGCGCTCAGCGGGAATGAGCCGGTGCGGGCAGCAGAGGTGCGCTGCTGCGCAGTGACGAGTTAAGCGGCGCCGAGCCGGATGAGAGGAAAGTAGTGTCTGAGAGAGGGACCTCGCGCGACCGTGCCGTCGTTCAGGGAGGACGCGTCGACACCGGCACGTTGCTCGACATCCTGGCCGGGCGCGAGCTCGATGAGCATCACCCCGCGCTGATCAGCGGAGACATCGAGGTCCGGTACGGCGAGTTCGAGGCTCGGACCAACCGGATCGCGCGGGCTCTGCTGCGGCGCGGCGTCCGCCCCGGCGACGTGGTCGCTGTCGGCATGGAACGTTCCATCGAATCGGTTATCGCGGTGTGGGGCATCGTCAAGTCCGGGGCCGCCTACCTGTCGATCGACCCCGCCTACCCCGACGAGCGCATCGCCTACATGCTCGACGACTCGGCGGTGGAATTCGGCGTGACCCTCCCCGACACCAGAGACCGGCTGGGGGAGACCGACTGCACCTGGATCGGCCTGGCGGACCTGGAGGGTGAGGCCGATTCCGGAGAGGACATCGCCGACGCCGAGCGCAACGGCACCGTGTACCTGGAGAGCCTGGCCTATCTGATCTACACGTCCGGATCGACGGGGCGCCCCAAAGGCGTCGCGGTATCGAATACGGGTATCGCCGACCTCGTCGCCAACTATCGCAAGGTCACCGGATCGGTCGAGGACGATCCCGACACCCGGATTCTGCACGTCGCCTCACCGAGCTTCGACGCCTCGTTCTTCGAGATGGCCTGGGCGATCACCGCCGGGCACACGCTGGTGATCGCGCCGCACGCCGACTACGCGGGTGAAGCCCTCGACTCGGTGCTTGAGCGCGGTGAAGTGACCGATCTGGTCATCACGCCGTCGGTGCTGGCCACCCTCGACCCCGAGCGCAGTGAGCTCATCCGCAACCTCGCCACCGCCGGCGAGGCGTGCCCGCCGGAACTTGTCGAGCGCTGGGCCGCTCGGGGCCGTCGGCTGTGGAACTTCTACGGTCCTTCTGAGACCACGGTGTGGGCCACCCGCGCCCGCATGATGCCGCGCAAGCCGGTCACGATCGGCCGTGCCGTCATCGGCTTCACCGCGCGCGTCCTCGATCCCCGTCTGCACCAGGTGCCCGACGGCGTGGTGGGTGAGCTCTATCTCTCTGCCGCCGGTCTGGCCCGCGGTTACCTCGGTCGTCCGGACCTGACCGCGACCAGCTTCGTCGCCGACCCGTTCGGTGAACCGGGCGACCGGATGTACGCCACCGGCGACCTCGTGCGCGTGGTCAAGGGCGACCTGGAATTCGCCGGTCGTGCCGATCACCAGGTCAAGATCAACGGCCAGCGCGTCGAACTCGGCGAGATCGAGGCCGTCCTCGAAGAGCAGTCCGGCGTCGCGCAGGCCGTGGTCGTCGGCCACGACGTGGAGCAGGGCGGGCGCAAGCACACCCAACTCGTCGCTTATCTGGTTTCCCGGCCGGGGGAGAGCGTCGACGTCGACGCCGTCGCGGTGGACATCGCCGACCGGCTCGCGGCCCACATGATCCCGTCGCAGCTGTTCGCCATCGACGAGATCCCGCTGACGCCCGCCGGCAAGCTCGACCGCACGGCACTGCCCAACCCGGAGGCCGGCTCCGCGCGCGCCGCGTACGTCGCACCGGAGACCGACGGTGAACGCACCCTGGCCTCGATCATCGGTGGCCTGCTCGGCGTGGAACAGTTCGGCGTCACCGAGTCGTTCTTCGCGCTCGGCGGCGATTCGATCATGTCAATTCAGGTCTCGTCGGCGGCCAAGGCAGCCGGTCTGCCGGTCTCGCCGCGGGACGTCTTCCAGTACAAGACTGTCCGCGAGATCCTCCGCGCCGTGGAAGCCGATGCCGACGCGGTGCCCGCGCTGGAGGAGCCGAGCGGCGGCGGTACCGGCGAGGTGGCGCTCCCGCCCATCGCCGCGTGGATGATCGAATCGTCGTCGGGCGATCCCGCCGCGTTCGCCGACTTCAACCAAGCGAACCTGTTCGCGGTCCCCGCCGGCCTGGACACCTTCCAGGTCCGGGAGATCCTGGCGGCGGTCGTCGCCGCCCACCCGATGCTCAGTGCGCGACTGAGCCGGACCGAGGACCGGTGGACACTGGTCGCGGGCGAACCGTTCGACGCCGAGGCCGCGCTCACCGAGCGTGACGTCGAGATCGCCGCGGACTCCGCGGACTACAGTGCGCAGATCCTCGACGCCTACGCCCATGCCGAAGGACGACTCGACCCGGCCGCAGCACAGCAGGTGCAGGCGGTACTGGTCCGCTTCGCCGACGGCGCGAAGCGTCTCGTCCTCGTCGTTCATCATCTGGCGGTGGATGCGGTCTCCTGGCCGATTCTCATCGAAGACCTCGCGACGGCGGCCGCCCAGGTCGCGGCCGGGGAGCCGATCTCGTTGCGGGCCGAAGCGACCTCCGAGCGCGCCTGGTTCGCCGCCCTCGACGCCCGGCGCGACGAGCATGCGGGCGAACTCGATTACTGGCTGCAGCAGTCACCCGAGCAGCCCACCAGGTTCAGGGAAGAGCCTGCTCCGCAGACGCTGATTGGCGAGTCGACGTTGCTGGCGCATCAGATCCCGGCGGACCTCACCGAACGGCTGCTCAGCGACGCGCCGCTGGCGTTCGGTGGGACGCTCACCGACGTGCTGCTCGCGGCACTTGCCCGCGCCGTCCGCTCGTGGCAGCGCGACACCGGCATCGACGACGACGCACCCGTCACGGTGATGAGCGAGGGCCACGGCCGCTACGAGGACGTGCTGGAGTCCGGTCCGAATCCGCGGCGCAGCGACCTGTCGCGGACCGTGGGCTGGTTCACCACCATCGCTCCGATGCTGATCGACCCCGCCGAGGACATCGTCCATGCGGTCAAGGCCGCGAAGGAAGCCCGGTTGGGGCAGCCCCAGCACGGCATCGGTTTCGGGCTGCTCCGCTACGGCGGTGACACCGAGCTCAGCGCTCGGCCGTTGCCTTCGGTCGCGTTCAACTACCTGGGTGGCCGCGGCGTCGCCGTCGACGCCGCCACCTCCTCCGACGCCGAGTTCGTCGCAGACGATCTGCTGCTGCCCGCGGCCGGTCCGAGCCTGCCGGGTGGTGCTGGCGGCATGACCGAGACCGGCGTACTGGCGATCAATGCCAGCACCGTCGCCGGTGCCGCCGGACCGGTGATCGCTGCCAGTATCCGTTTCCCCGAGTCGGTGATTTCGTCCTCGCACGTTCAGGACATCGCCGATCGCTGGACCGCCGAGGTCGAGGCGGCGATCGCCGCGGCCGACGGTACAGCTGTCGGTCTGTCGCCGTCGGATGTGCCGGGCACCGGAGTGACCCAGGCCGATCTCGACGACCTCGCGGCGCAGTATCCGGGCGCAGCGGTCTGGCCGCTCACCCCGCTGCAAGCAGGCATGTACTACCAGGCGCGGGTCGTCGGTGCCGATGAGATCGACGTCTACCTCACGCAGGCACGGTTGCAGTTCTCCGGAGCGCTCGACCTCGCGAAACTCGATGAGGCATTCGCGTCGCTGATGAAGCACCACAGCGTGCTGCGCTCGGCGTACGTGCAGTGCGAGAGCGGCGCGGTGGTCGCTGTGGTCCCCGACCAGGTGAAGAGCCCGATCCGCACGGTGAACCTGCACGGAGTGGCCGGGGACGAGGTCGCCGAACAGGTCCGGGCGATCATGGATTCCGAACGGGTCCAGCCCTTCGACCTCGCCGCACCGCCGCTGATGCGGGCCGCGGTGGTCGAGCACGACTTCGGCACCGATGTGGTGGTCACCAACCACCACATCCTGTTCGACGGCTGGTCAGGGCCGCTGGTGCTAGCTGACCTCCTTGCGCTGTATGCGACCGGGAACCCCGTGACACCGGCGCACGAGTACGACTTCGGTGACCATGCGCGCACGGTGGCTGCCGCGGATCTGCGGCAGGCGCTGGACGCCTGGGCAGAGGTGCTGACCCCGGTCGACGGTCCCACGCGTCTCGCCGGAACAGCGCTCGCCAAGACCGATTCGGTGCCGCAGGACAACGAGGTCCTGCTCGATCCGGAACTCACCCGGGAGCTGTCCGCGTTCGCTCGCAGGGCGGGGGTCACACTGGCGATCCTGCTGCAGGGAGCGTGGGGGCTGTTGCTCTCCCGGGTGACGGGCCGCCAGGTAGTCACCTTCGGCGAGACGGTCGCCGGACGGCCCGCTGACGTACCGGGTGTGGAATCCATGGTGGGTCTGTTCATCAACACCCTGCCGGTGGTCGTCGATCTCGATCCGTCGGCGTCGTTCGCCGATGTCGTCCAGACGCTGTACCGGGACAAGGCGCGGCTGCTCGATCACCAGGCGGTGGGTCTGCCGGTGATCGCGTCGGCGTCGCGCCATGCGCTCGACTTCGACACCTTGGCTATTCATGAGTCGTATCCGGTCGACACCGACTCCATCGTCGAGGCGCCGCTGGGTGACCTGGCCTTGCATGGAGTGTCGGGCCGCGACGCGACTCACTTCCCGCTCACCCTGGTCACGGCAGAGATCGGCGACCAGGTGATGCTCCGCCTGAAATACCTGCCGTCGGTGTTCGACGAAGCGCAGGTCGCTGAATTCACCCGGGTTCTTACGCAAATCCTGCGGTTCACCGCGGGCCACCCCGACGTCCCCCTCGACGAGGTCCAGCTACTCGGCCCCGACGACAGCGATGCCATCGCGGTACTCGAACGCGGAATGCGCCACCAGGTCCCGGCGGCCGTGACCGTCGCCGATGCGCTGGCCGATCAGGCACAGCAGACGCCGGACGCGGTGGCACTGGTGGCCGGCGATCGGGAGGTCGTTTACGGCGAGTTCGCCGCACGGGTCAATCTCCTCGCCCGAACCCTGATCGATGCGGGCGTGGGCCCGGAGACCTCGGTGGCGTTGTGCCTGCCGAGGTCGGTGGAGATGATGGTCGCGGTACATGCGGTGATCACCGCGGGCGGCCAGTACGTTCCGATCGATCTCGACACTCCCGCTGACCGTGCGGAGTACATGCTGGAGACCTCGCAGGCCAAGCTGTTGCTGATCTCCGATCGTGCGGCGGCGGCGGGAGCGGTGGCGGCCGCGGCTGGCGCCGGCATCGGGTCGGTCGCGGTAGACGCCTCCATCGACATCGATCATGCCGCGCCGCGGGCGGCGCGGGTCACCGATACCGATCGGCTGATGCCGTTGCGCCGCGACTCGGCCGTGTACACGTTGTTCACTTCGGGGTCGACCGGTCGGCCGAAGGGTGTGACGCTGACGCATCGTGCGGTGCTGAACCGATTGTGGTGGGGTTTGGATGAGTTGCCGATCGATGGCAGCGATGTGGTGCTGCAGAAGACGCCGTACACGTTTGATTGTTCGGTGCCGGAGTTGTTCGCGCCGTTGATGGTGGGCGCGTCGCTGGTGGTGCTCAAGCAGGGTGGGCATCTGGAGCCGGTGTATGTGGCTTCGGAGATCGCGCGCACCGGCGCGACGATGGTGCATTTCGTGCCGTCGATTCTGTCGGCGTTCCTGGATGTGGTTCCGCAGTCGCAGCTGGCAGCGCTGAGGTCGGTGCGGATCGTGTCGACGTCGGGTGAGGCGTTGCCGCCTGCGGTGGCGGCGTCGACGCGTCGGGTGTGGCCGGAGGCGTTGTTCTACAACTTGTACGGTCCGACCGAGGCTGCGGTGGAGATCACCTATCGGTCGATCGGTGAAGTCCACGCTGATGATCCGACGGTGCCGATCGGTGTGCCGGTGTGGAATTCGTCGGCGGTGGTGTTGGATTCGCGGTTGCAGCGGGTGCCTGCGGGGGTGCCGGGTGAGTTGTATTTGGGTGGTGTGCAGTTGGCGCGTGGTTATGCCATGCGCGCGGATCTGACTGCTGAGCGGTTTGTCGCTGATCCGTTTGGGGCGCCGGGTGGGCGGCTGTATCGCACGGGTGATTTGGTGCGCAGACTCAGCGACGGTTCGCTGGAGTATTTGGGGCGTACGGACTTCCAGGTGAAGTTGCGTGGTCAGCGGATCGAGTTGGGTGAGATCGAGGCTGTTTTGGCGGCTGCGCCGGGTGTGGTGCTGACGGCGGCGACGGTCGCATCGTCGCCGGACGGTGGCGAGCATCTGGTCGGTTATGTGTGTGCCGGTCCGGGCGAAATGCTGGATCTGGAGGCGGTGAAGGCGTCGGCGGCTGCCGCGTTGCCGGGGTACATGGTGCCGACGGTGTGGATGGTCGTCGACGATATCGCGTTGAACACGGCGGGCAAGATCGATCGCAGATCGTTGCCGGCGCCGGAGTTCGGCGCGCTGGAAGCCGAATACGTCGCGCCATCCGGTGACGCTGAGACCGCGGTCGCGGCGGTGTTCGCCGACGTACTGGGTGTCGAGCGGGTGAGCGTCGCCGAGTCGTTCTTCGATCTGGGTGGCAACTCGCTCTCGGCGATGCGCCTTGCAGCGCGCGCCGGGGAGGTGCTCGGGGTCGAGTTCTCGGTGCGGGATGTGTTCGACGCGCCGTCGGTGCGGGAACTCGTTGCGGTGGTGGCTGACCGGGCACCAGCGTTGCCGCCGGTAGTCAAGGTCGATCCGCGACCGCAGACGATTCCGCTGTCGTTTGCTCAGCGGCGGATGTGGTTCATCAACCGGTTGGAGCCGGATGCTCCGACGTACAACATTCCGGCTGTGCTGCGGCTGTCCGGTGATGTGAATGTTGAGGCGTTGCGGGCGTCGGTGGCTGATGTGGTCCGCCGGCATGAGGTTTTGCGGACGAGTTTCCCCGACGTCGACGGGGTCCCGGTTCAGGTGATCGCTCCCGAGTCATCGGTGGATGCGGATCTGGTGTGGGTCGAGACCCCTTCGGTGGAGTTGTTCGGGGAGGCGGCCGCTGCCGGCTTCGATCTCGCGGCGCAGTGGCCGATTCGCGCGGTGATCTGCCGCGACGGTGACGACTACTTGTTTGCGGTGGTGGCGCACCATATCGGTGCTGACGGTGAGTCGATGCTGCCGTTGGTGACCGATGTGCTGACCGCATACGTCGCGCGCGCAGCGGGTGAGGCACCGGTGTTCGCGCCGTTGCCGGTGCAGTTCGCTGATTTCGCGTTGTGGCAGCGCGAGGTCTTGGGTGCGCCCGAGGATGCCGATTCGGTGCTCGGTCGCCAGCTGGCGTACTGGCGTGAGGCGCTGGCCGGGCTGCCGGATGTGCTGGATCTGCCGATGGACCGCCCGCGTCCGGCGATCGCCTCACACCGGGGCGTTCAGGTCGGCTTCTCGGTTCCGGCGCAGGTGGGGACCCGGATTCTGGAGGTGAGCCAGGCCGCCGGCGCGACGCCGTTCATGGTGGTGCATGCGGCGTTGTCGGTGCTGCTGGCGCGGTTGTCGGCGACCGACGATATCGCGGTTGCGACGCCAGTGGCCGGTCGCGGTCAGGCTGAGCTGGATGCGTTGGTGGGCATGTTCGTGAACACCTTGGTGTTGCGTGCTCGGGTCGATTCGTCTATGAGTTTTGCTGAATTGCTTGCTCAGGTCCGGGAGACGGATCTGGCGGCGCTGGCCCATCAGGATGTGCCGTTCGACTCGGTGGTCGAGGCGGTCGATCCGGTGCGGTCGCAGGCGTTCGATCCGCTGGCGCAGGTGATGCTGTCGTTCGATCCAGGTGCCTCGGCGTCGCAGGCAGGTGTGGAGATCGCAGGAATTTCGGCGGCGCCACTCGAGGCGCCGGTGATTCCGGCCCAGCTGGATGTGGCCTTCAACGTTCAATCCGCACCGGCCGGCCGGGATTGGTCGGGCTCGGTGATCGTCGCAACGGACCTGTTCGACGAGTCGACCGCGGAGTGGCTGGGCGACCGATTTGCGGCGTTACTCGATGCGCTGACTGCCGATCCGGGTGTGCCGGTGGGTGATGTGGCGGTGCTGGCTGAGGCTGAGGTAGTTGCTGAGGTCGGGCGTGAGTGGGGCCGTTCTGTGGGGCTTCCTGCGGTGGTGTCGGTCGCTGATGCGGTAGCGGGGCAGGTGGTGCGGACGCCGGAGGCGACGGCGTTGGTGTTCGGTGAGCGTGAAGTTTCGTATGGCGAGTTCGGTGCGCGGGTGAATGTGTTTGCGCGGGAGTTGATTGCTGCGGGTGTGGGGCCTGAGGTTTCGGTGGCTGTGGCGGTGCCGCGGTCGGTGGAGATGATGGTCGCGGTTCATGCGGTGGTTGCTGCTGGTGGCCAGTATGTGCCGGTTGATTTGGGTACTCCGGCTGATCGTGTCGAGTACATGCTGACCACGGCGCAGGCGTCGTTGTTGTTGGTGTCTGATCGTTCGCTGGTCGGTGATGCGTTGGCGGCGGCTGAGGCTGCCGGGGTGCCGGTGCGCGAGGTCGATGCGTCGGTGCCGGTGGAAGCGGACTCTGCTGCAGCGGCTCCGGTGACCGATGGTGATCGGTTGGTGCCGTTGCGGGCTGATTCGGCGGTGTACACGCTGTTTACGTCCGGGTCGACGGGGATGCCTAAGGGTGTGACGTTGACGCATGAGGCGGTGCTGAACCGTTTCTGGTGGGGTTTGGATGAGTTGCCGATCGATGGCAGCGATGTGGTGGTGCAGAAGACGCCGTATACGTTCGATTGTTCGGTGCCGGAGTTGTTTGCGCCGTTGATGGTGGGCGCGTCGCTGGTGGTGCTCAAGCAGGGTGGTCATCTGGAGCCGGTGTATGTGGCCGAGGAGATCGTGCGCACTCAGGCGACGATGGTGCATTTCGTGCCGTCGATGTTGTCGGTGTTCTTGGACGTGGTGCCCCGGGCTCTGCTCGACTCGTTGTCGTCGGTGCGGATCGTGTCGACCACGGGTGAGGCGTTGCCGCCGGCGGTGGCGGCTCCTACGCGTGATGTGTGGCCGGAGGCGTTGTTCTACAACTTGTATGGCCCGACTGAGGCGGCGATCGAGATCACCTATCAGCGGATCGGGCAGGTGTCGGCGGAGGATCCGACGGTGCCGATCGGTGTGCCGGTGTGGAATTCGTCGGCAGTGGTCCTCGACGGTCGCCTGCATCGGGTGCCTGCGGGGGGTGCCGGGTGAGTTGTATCTGGGTGGTGTGCAGCTGGCGCGTGGCTATGCGGCGCGCGCTGATCTGACTGCGGAACGTTTTGTGGCCGATCCGCATGGGGCACCGGGTGCGCGGCTATACCGCACCGGTGATTTGGTGCGCAGACTCGGCGACGGCTCTCTGGAGTATTTGGGTCGTACGGATTTCCAGATCAAGTTGCGTGGTCAGCGGATCGAGCTCGGTGAGATCGAGGCCGTTCTTGCGGCGGCGCCGGGTGTGGTGCATACCGCGGTCACGGTGGCGGTGTCTCCGGATGGTGGCGAGCATCTGGTGGGGTATGTGTGTGCCGGTCCGGGAGAGAGTCTGGATCTGGATGCGGTGAAGGCCTCCACCTCCGCAGCGTTGCCGGGGTACATGGTGCCGACGGTGTGGATGGTCGTTGACGATATCGCGCTCAATACGGCGGGCAAGATTGATCGCAGGTCGTTGCCGGCGCCGGAGTTCGGCGCCCTCGAGGAGCAGTACGTCGCTCCTGAGGGGGAGACCGAGCAGGCGCTCGCTCGGGTGTTCGCTGATGTGTTGGGTGTGGAGCGAGTTAGCGTTACCGAGTCGTTCTTCGATGCCGGTGGCAACTCGCTGAGCGCCATGCGGTTGGTGGCACGAGCCAGCGAAGCGCTGGGTGTCGAGTTGTCCATCCGGGATCTCTTCTACGCGCCGACCGTCCGCGAACTCGCCGCTGCGTCCGCGAGCGGAACCGAAGTGTTGCCGCCGGTGACCGCAGTGGAGCCGAGACCGGACCGCATTCCGCTATCCTTCGCGCAGCAACGCATGTGGTTCATCAACCAGTTCGATGCGGCTGCGCCGACCTACAACATCCCGGCCGTCCTCAAGCTGTCGGGCGAGCTGAACACTGACGCGCTCCGGGTGGCTTTTGCCGACGTGCTGCGCCGTCACGAGGTGCTGCGGACGATCTTCCCGGCCGTCGATGGCGTACCGGTTCAGGTGATTTCGGCTGAGTCGGCGGTCGACCGGGATCTCCCGTGGACCGAAGCAGCATCGGCGGAGGCGTTTGGCGAGGCGGTCGCCGCCGGGTTCGACGTGACGCAGCAGTGGCCGATCCGGGCGATCCTTCATCGGGGCACGCGGAATGAGTTCTTGTTCGCGGTGGTGGCACATCACATCGGCGTCGACGGCGAGTCGATGCTGCCGTTGATGACCGATGTGCTTGCGGCCTACTCCGCCCGGAGTGCCGGTCAGATGCCGGCCTTCGTGCCGTTGCCGGTGCAGTTCGCGGACTTCGCCATCTGGCAGCACGAGGTGCTGGGGACGCCGGACGATCCGGGCTCGGTGCTGGGTCGCCAACTGACGTTCTGGCGGGAGACCTTGGCGGGAATCCCGGATGTGCTGGAACTGCCGGCAGACCGGTCGCGGCCGGCAGTGGCGTCGTACACGGGCACGAGTGTCGACTTCTCGATTCCGGCCAGCATCGCGGCTCGGCTCAGAGAAGTGAGCCGGCTTTCCGGTGCGACGCCGTTCATGGTGGTCCATGCCGTCTTGGCAACGTTGCTTGCCCGGTTGTCGGCGATGCCGGATATCACGATCGCGACCCCGGTGGCCGGTCGCGGTCAGGCCGAGCTGGACGCGCTGGTGGGCATGTTCGTCAACACGCTGGTGCTGCGAACCCAGGTCGACTCGGCGGAGTCGTTCGCCGATCTGCTCGGTCGGGTGCGGATGGCGGACTTGGCGGCACTGGCACACCAGGAGGTGCCGTTCGAGTCGGTGGTCGAAGCGGTCGATCCGGTGCGCAGCGAGGCCTTTGCGCCGCTGGCGCAGGTGATGCTGTCGTTCGATCCGGCGGCATCGATGACGCAGGCGCAGGCCCAGACCGCCGGGATCAGCGTGGAGGCGCTCGCGCCCCCGGTGACACCGGCGCAGGTGGATGTGACGTTCAATGTGGCTTCGGCGCCGGCCGGTGAGGCGTGGTCGGGTTCGGTGGTCGTGGCCGCGGATCTGTTTGATGTGTCGACGGCACGGGCGTTCGCGGATCGTTTCGTGGCGTTGCTCGGCGAGTTGACCGCTGATCCGGAGGTCGCGGTCGGTGATGCGTCGGTGCTGATCGGTGATGAGCGTGCGGCGGCATTGGCAGCGGGGACTGGGCCGGTGGCCCCTCGACAGGCTCGGGGAGCGCAGGGTGCTGCTGGGGGAGCGGAGGGCGCCGGAGTCTCGGTGGCGGATGCTGTTGCGGCGCAGGTTGTTTCGACTCCGGATGCGGTGGCGTTGGTGTTCGAGGGCCGTGAGGTGTCCTACCGCGAGTTCGGTGCTCGGGTTGCGACGTTGGCGCGTGAGTTGATCGCTGCCGGTGTGGGTCCGGAGACTGCGGTCGGTGTGTGCATCGATCGCTCGGTGGAATTGCTGGTGGCGATTCATGCGGTGACTGCTGCGGGTGGCCAGTATGTGCCGGGCGATCTTTCTGCTCCGGCCGATCGTGCGCGGGTGATGTTGGAGACTGCGGGCGCGGAGTTGGTGTTGGTGGCCGCTGGCGCCGTGCCTGCGCCAGTTGCCGATCTCAGCGACGTGGGTCTGCTGGAGGTGGATGCGTCCGGCGAGGTGGATTTGTCGGTCGCGCCGGTCACCGATGCGGATCGTTTGGCGCCGCTGCACAGTGACAGTGCTGTGTACACGTTGTTCACGTCGGGGTCGACGGGGGTGCCTAAGGGTGTGACGGTGTCGCACGGCGCGGTGCTGAACCGCTTGTGGTGGGGTCTGGACGCGTTCCCGTGGGGTGTGGACGACAGGGTCGTTTTGAAGACGCCGTACACGTTCGATGTGTCGGTGCCGGAACTGTACGCACCGCTGATGTCGGGTGCGACGGTCGTGGTGGCGCGGCCGGATGGGCATCGGGATCCGGGGTATATCGCTGATCTGATCGCCGAGACCGAGGCGACGAGTGTGCATTTTGTGCCGTCGATGTTGTCGGTGTTTTTGGATGTGGTCGATCGCGGCACGTTGGCCTCGCTGACGTCGCTGAAGTGGCTGTTTGCTTCGGGTGAAGCGCTGCCGCCGGCGACGGTGGCTGCGGCGCATGCGGTGTGGCCGCAGGCTGAAATCCACAACCTGTTTGGTCCGACGGAGGCTGCGGTCGAGGTGGGTTGGGCTGATGTGTCCGATGCGCCGGAATTGGTGACGATCGGCAAGCCGGTCGCGAATACCTCGATGCTGGTGCTCGATGATCGTTTGCAGCTGGTGCCCGATGGTGTTCCGGGTGAGTTGTATCTGGGCGGGGTGCAGATCGCGCGTGGTTACGCCGATCAGCCTGCGCTGACCGCGGAGCGCTTCATCGCTGACCCGTTTGCCGCGCCGGGCGTTCCAGTTACGCCGGTGTCACCGGTTCCGCCTGTACCACCGGTTCCTCCCGTGCCGCCCGTGCCACCGGTTCCTCCGGTTCCGCCGGTCGCGCCGGCGGCTCCGGCAGGTCCTGTCGCACCGGTTGCTCCGCTGCCGCCGCTAGCTCCTCTAGCTCCGCTGGCACCGGTAGCGCCAACCGCGCCGGTCGCACCTGTCGCACCGGTAGCGCCAGCTGCGCCGGTCGCACCTGTCGCACCAGCTGCGCCGGTCGCACCTGTCGCACCTGTCGCGCCAGCTGCTCCCGTCGTTCTTGGTGCTCGCCTGTATCGAACCGGCGACCTGGTCCGGCGGTTGGCCGACGGATCGCTCGAGTATCTCGGCCGCACCGACTTCCAGGTGAAGCTGCGGGGTCAGCGGATCGAGCTCGGGGAGATCGAGTCGGTGATCGCCGGTGCGCCCGGGGTGGTGCATGCCGCGGCGACCGTCGCGACGGCGCCGGCCGGTGGCGAGTTCCTGGTCGGGTATGTCTCGCCGGCGTCGGTCGATCTTGATGCGGTGAAGGCGCAGGTGGCTGCGTCGTTGCCGGAGTACATGCGTCCGAGTGTGTGGATGCCGATCGACGAGGTGACGCTGAACTCGGCGGGCAAGCTGGATCGGCGGGCGTTGCCCACGCCGGATCTCTCGTCCACCGAGACCGAATACGTCGCTCCCGAAGGCGAGGCCGAAGAGGCCCTCGCTGCGGTGTTCGCCAGCGTGCTCGGCCTGGATCGGGTCAGTGTGACCGAGTCGTTCTTCGATGCCGGCGGTAACTCGCTGAGCGCGATGCGTGTGGTGGCGCGGGGTGGCGATGCCCTCGGTGTGGACCTGTCGATCCGGGACCTCTTCGATTCTCCGTCGGTACGTGAGCTGGCCGCGGTATCCGCCGGCAAGGCGGCGGCGTTGCCGCCGGTGACCGCGGTGGTGCCGCGGCCGGACCGGATTCCGCTCTCGTTCGCGCAGCAGCGGTTGTGGTTCATCAACCGGCTCGAACCGGCCTCCGCCGGATACAACCAGCCGACCGTGCTGAAGGTGAGCGGCGGACTCGATGTCGCCGCTCTGCGGGCGGCGATCATCGACGTCGTCGTTCGGCACGAAGTGCTGCGGACGACGTTCCCGTCCGACGGTGGCGTGGCATACCAGGAGATCGGTGACGCGGCTGCGGTTCCCGGTCGCCTCGATTGGGCGGTGGTGTCGTCGCAGGTGGACATCGAGTCCGCCGTGGTGACCGGCTTCGATCTGACGCGCGAATGGCCGCTCCGGTCGAGGGTCTGGGAGTCGGCGCCGGGTGAGTTCGTGGTCGCACTGGTGACGCACCACATCGCCTTCGACGGCGAATCGCGGCTCCCCCTGGTCAGTGACCTCCTCGAGGCCTACGCCGCGCGGACCGCGGGCCATGCGCCGGATTACTCGGCGCTGACGGTCCAGTTCGCCGATTTCGCGATCTGGCAGCACGAGGTGCTGGGTTCTCAGACCGACCCCGGATCGGTGGTCGGGCGTCAACTCGACTACTGGCGAGGGCAACTCGCCGGGGCACCGGACGTACTGGAACTGCCGTCCGACCGGCCGCGGCCGGCGGCGGCCAGTGGTCGTGGCAAGCACCTGGAGTTCGGTATCCCGGAAGAAGTCGGTGAGCGGGTATTGATGCTGGCTCGTGAGCACGGCGTGACGCCGTTCATGGTGCTCCACGCCGGGCTGGCGGCAGTTCTCTCGCGGCTGGGCACGACGGACGACGTCAGCGTGGCGACGCCGATCGCCGGCCGCGGCGATGCGGTGCTCGATCCGCTGGTGGGCATGTTCGTCAACACGTTGGTGCTGCGCACCCAGGCACCGTCCGGAATGCCGTTCGCCGAGTTCCTGGACGTCGTCCGCACGGTGGATCTGGACGCGTTCGCACATGCCGACGCACCGTTCGAGTCAGTGGTTGAGGCAGTGAATCCGGTGCGCAGCGAGGCCTTCCAGCCGCTGGCGCAGGTGGTGCTGACGGTGGATCAGGGTGGGGGAGTCGATACCCCGGCCGTCGACATCGGTGACCTGCGGGTGGAACCGATCACCTCCGACGAACCGCCGGCGCAATTCGACCTGCATATCGGAGTCGGCATCGAAACCGGCCGCGAATGGCACATGGTGCTGCTCTACGCGACCGACCTGTTCGACGTAGCAACGATCGAACAGTTCGCGACGCTCCTGGTGTCAGCACTGGATGCGCTCACGGCTGATCCGATGCGGCCGATTGGCGACGTCGACCTGCTGAATGACGCTGAGCGCGCGCGGCTGGCCGGGCTGCCGGCACCGGTGGTGCCTGCTGCGGCGGGGTGTTCGCTGGTGGAGGCTTTTGCCGGGTCGGTGCGCGAGCACGGGGCGTCGGTGGCGGTCTCCGCCGGCGGTAGGTCGCTTTCCTACGCGGAGCTCGATGCGGCGTCGGACGCGGTGGCTGCCGGGTTGGTGGCTGCCGGTGTGCGGCCCGGGGATCTGGTGGGTCTGGCGACGGCGCGGTCGGTGAATCTGGTGGCGTCGATCGTGGGTGTGCTGAAGGCGGGTGCGGCGTATCTACCGCTGGACACAACCAATCCGGTGGACCGGTTGCACTTCATCATCGCCGACGCGGGGGTGTCGGTGATCCTCACCGATGCTTCGACGCAGGGTCATGAACTGTGGTCCGGTGTCGGTGACGGGGTGCGGGTTCTGGATGCCGACGTGCTGGTGGCTGAGGGCGATCGTGCCGGTTTCACTGCGGTGACGGTGCCGCCGGCCTCCCGGGCGTACGTGATCTACACGTCGGGTTCGACGGGTCTTCCCAAGGGTGTGGAGATCACGCATGCTGACGTGGGCGCCCTGATGGGCGCCACGGCGGCCGATTTCGATTTCCGGCCCGATGACGTGTGGACGATGTTCCACTCCTATGCCTTCGATTTCTCGGTGTGGGAGTTGTGGGGGCCGTTGCTGTCCGGTGCCCGGCTGGTGGTGGTCGATCGGGAGCTGGCCCGTGATTTCGATGCGTTCCTGAGCGTGCTTGAGGACGAGCGGGTCACGTTCTTGAATTTGACGCCGTCGTCGTTCTATCAGCTCATCGATGCGCGGCGGCGCCGTCCGGATGCCGAACTGGCGTTGCGTTATGTCGTGTTCGGTGGTGAGGAGCTTGGTTTCGATCAGGTTCGTCGCTGGTTCGATGAGAACCCTGACGATCCGGCGCAGTTGGTGAATATGTACGGCATCACCGAGACGACGGTGCATGTCAGTTTCCGGCCGATCGATCGGGCCGTGGTGTCGGCCGATGATCCGTCGTTCATCGGTCGTGCGTTGAGTTCGTTGGCGATTCGTATCCTCGATGACCGGTTGCGGCCGGTGCCCGCCGGTGTGGTCGGTGAGATGTATGTGGCCGGTGCGCAGTTGGCGCAGGGTTATCTGGATCGTCCGGGGCTGTCGTCGACGCGTTTCGTTGCCGATCCGTTCGACGGGGACGGGTCGCGTCTGTATCGGACCGGTGACCTGGCGCGTTGGGTCGGCGACGATATCGAGTATCTGGGCCGGGCTGATGGTCAGGTGCAGTTGCGTGGTTTCCGTATCGAGTACGGGGAGGTCGAAGCGGCGTTGCTGGCCGCCGGCGGGGTGACCGGTGCGGCGGCTGCGGTGGTCGCCGATGCGGCCCGCGGTGATCTGCTGATCGGTTACGTCGTTGCTGATCAGGGTGTGGTGCTGGACGCTCAGGTGGTGCGGGAGGCCGCGAGTGCGCGGGTTCCGCGGTACATGGTGCCGGATCTGGTGATGGTGGTGGACCGGCTGCCGTTGACGGCGAACGGGAAGCTGGACCGCAAGGCGTTGCCGGCACCGGTGTTCGACGGTTCCGGCGAGTATGTGGCGCCGGGGTCGGACGCGGAAGAGGCTCTGGCTGCGGTGTTCGCCGATGTGCTCGGCGTCGAGTGTGTCAGCGTGACCGAATCGTTCTTCGATGCCGGCGGTAACTCGCTGAGTGCGATGCGGGTGGTGGCCCGGGCCGGTGATGCCCTGGGTGTGGATCTGTCGATCCGCGATCTGTTCGATGCGCCCTCAGTTCGGGAACTGGCTGTCGTAGCCGGTGGTCGGGCCCCGGCATTGCCTCCGGTGACCGCTGTGGTGCCGCGCCCGGATCGGATTCCGCTGTCGTTCGCGCAGCAACGGATGTGGTTCATCAACCGATTCGATCCGTCGTTGCCGACGTACAACATTCCGGCGGTGCTGAGGATCACCGGCGACCTCGACGTGATCGCGTTGCGGATCGCCGTCGCCGATGTGGTTCGCCGGCACGAGGTGCTGCGGACGAGTTTCCCCGACGTCGACGGTGTACCGGTTCAGTTGGTCGGACCGGCCGCCGTTGTCGATGCGGAACTCCCGTGGATCGACGCACGCTCGGCGGAGGAGTTCCGCGCTGCGGTGGCCGCAGGATTCGATGTGGCCACCCAGTGGCCGATCCGGGCCGTCGTGCATCCCGAAGGCGACGGGTACTTGTTCGCGTTGGTGGCCCACCACATCGGCGTCGACGGCGAGTCGATGCTCCCGCTGATGTCCGATGTGCTGGCGGCGTACGCGGCGCGTGCCGCAGGCGAAGTCCCGCAGTTCACGCCGTTGCCGGTGCAGTTCGCCGACTATGCGATCTGGCAGCGTGACGTGCTCGGTTCGGCGGATGACGCCGACTCGGTACTCGGCCGCCAACTCGACTTCTGGCGGGAGACCCTGGCCGGTATTCCGGATGTGCTGGAACTTCCGGCCGATCGCCAGCGCCCGCTGGTCGCGTCGTATGTCGGCACCAGCGTGGACTTCTCGGTGCCGGCCGAGGTCGCTGATCGGGTCGCCGAAGTGAGCCGGGCCTCGGGCACGACGCCGTTCATGGTCGTCCATGCCGTCTTGGCGACGTTGCTCGCCCGGTTGTCTGCGACGCAGGACATAACGATCGCCACGCCGGTGGCCGGTCGCGGTCAGTCCGAGCTCGACGCTCTGGTCGGCATGTTCGTCAACACGCTGGTGCTGCGTGCGCAGGTCGATCCGGCGGAGTCGTTCGCCGGACTGCTCGATCAGGTGCGGGAGGCCGACCTCGGCGCCCTCGCGCACCAGACCGTGCCGTTCGAGTCGGTGGTCGAGGCGGTCGATCCGGTGCGCAGCGAGGCCTTCGCGCCGCTGGCGCAGGTGATGCTGTCGTTCGATCCTGCTGCCTCGGCGTCTGAGGCGCAGGTGGAGCTCGCCGGGATCTCTGCGGAGCCGCTCGACGTGCCGGTGATTCCAGCTCAGGTGGATGTGACGTTCAACGTGCATTCGGCGCCAGTTGGTGAGGCGTGGTCGGGTTCGGTGGTTGTGGCCGCGGATCTGTTTGATGCGTCGACGGCGCGGGCGTTCGCGGATCGTTTCGTGGCGTTGCTCGGCGAGTTGACCGCTGATCCGGAGGTCGCGGTCGGTGATGCGTCGGTGCTGATCGGTGATGAGCGCGCCGAGGCGCTGGCGGTCGGGACCGGACCGGTGGAGGGGACGCCGGCTGGTTCAGTGGCCGATGCTGTTGCGGCGCAGGTGATTTCGACGCCGGATGCGGCGGCGCTGGTGTTCGAGGGCCGCGAGGTCTCGTACGCGGAGTTCGGTGCTCGGGTGGCGGTGTTGGCGCGTGAGTTGACCGCTGCCGGTGTGGGGCCTGATGTGGCGGTCGGTGTCTGCATTGATCGCTCGGTGGAACTGCTGGTGGCTGTTCATGCGGTGACTGCTGCGGGCGGTCAGTATGTGCCGGTCGATCTTTCTGCTCCGGCCGAGCGTGCGCGGGTGATGCTGGAGACTGCCGGTGCCGAGTTGGTGTTGGTGGCTGCTGGCGCCGTGCCTGAGCCTGTTGCCGATCTCATCGATGTGCGTCTGCTGGAGGTGGATGCGTCCGGTGACGTTGATCTGGCTACTGCCGCGGTGACCGATGCGGACCGGTTGGCGCCGCTGCACGGTGACAGTGCTTTGTACACGTTGTTCACGTCGGGGTCGACGGGTGTGCCCAAGGGTGTGACGGTGTCGCACGATGCGGTCCTGAACCGCTTGTGGTGGGGTCTGGACGCGTTCCCGTGGGGCGTGGGCGACAGGGTCGTTTTGAAGACGCCGTACACCTTCGATGTGTCGGTGCCGGAACTGTACGCGCCGCTGATGTCGGGTGCGACGGTCGTGGTGGCGCGGCCGGATGGGCATCGGGATCCGGGGTATATCGCTGATCTGATTGCCGAGACCGAGGCGACGAGTGTGCATTTTGTGCCGTCGATGTTGTCGGTGTTCTTGGATGTGGTCGATCACGACCGACTGGCGGGGTTGACGTCGTTGCGGTGGTTGTTCGCCTCGGGTGAGGCGTTGGCGCCGGCGACGGTGGCTGCCGCGCATGCGGTGTGGCCGCAGGCTGAGATTCACAATCTGTTTGGTCCGACTGAGGCTGCGGTCGAGGTGGGTTGGGCCGATGTGTCGGATGCGCCGGAGTTGGTGACGATCGGCAAGCCGGTCGCGAATACCTCGATGCTGGTGCTCGATGATCGTTTGCAGCTGGTGCCCGATGGTGTTCCGGGTGAGTTGTATCTGGGTGGTGTGCAGATCGCGCGGGGTTACGCCGATCAGCCGGGCCTGACCGCGGAACGTTTCATCGCCGATCCTTATGGTGCTGTCGGATCCCGGCTGTACCGGACCGGTGACTTGGTGAAGCGTCTGCCGGGCGGGGATATCGAGTACTTGGGTCGTACTGATTTCCAGGTGAAGCTGCGGGGGCAGCGGATCGAGCTCGGTGAGATCGAGGCGGTAATCGCGGGCGGTCCGGGTGTGGTGCATGCGGCGGCGACGGTCGCGACTGCACCCGCGGGTGGCGAGTTCCTGGTCGGCTATGTGTCGCCGGCATCGGTGGATCTCGATGCGGTGAAGGCACACCTTGCTGAGTCGTTGCCGGAATACATGCGCCCGTCGGTGTGGACGCTGCTCGACGAGGTGACGCTGAACTCGGCGGGCAAGCTGGATCGTCGGGCGTTGCCCGCACCGGATTTGTCGTCGACGCAGGGCGAGTACGTCGCACCCGAGGGCGAGGCCGAAGAGGCGTTGGCTGCGGTGTTCGCCGAGGTGCTCGGTGTGGAGCGGGTCGGTGTCACCGAGTCGTTCTTCGATGCGGGTGGTAACTCGCTGAGCGCGATGCGGTTGGTCGGCCGCGCGGGCAAGGCGCTGAATGTCGGTCTGTCCATTGCCGACGTCTTCGCGGCACCATCGGTACGTCAGCTTGCCGTCGCAGCGTGGGGTCGCGGTGGCGCCCTCCCGCCGGTGACGAGTGTGGTTCCGCGCCCCGACAGGGTGCCGTTGTCGTTTGCGCAGCAGCGGATGTGGTTCATCAACCGGCTCGATCCGATGACCCCGACCTACAACATCCCGGGAGCCTTCCGGCTTCGCGGCGACGTCGATCGTGGTGCATTGCGACAGGCCGTGATCGATGTGGTGGAACGGCACGAGGTGCTGCGGACGGTGTTCCCGGACAGCGCCGGGGTGCCCTACCAGTTGGTGATACCGGCCGGTGACGCGAGTGCCCGGCTGGATTGGCGTCTCGTTCATTCGGCGGAGCAGATGGTCGACGAGCTCGCCCGGGGCTTCGACGTCACCCGCGAGTTCCCGCTGCGGGTCCGGGTGCTGATCGAGGACGACGAGTCGTTGGTGCTGGCGATCGTCGTGCACCACATCGCGTTCGACGGGCAGTCCTATGGCCCGATGATCGCGGACCTCCTGACTGCCTATGCTGCGCGCAGTGCCGGTCAGCCTCCGGCGTTCACGGCCTTGCCGGTGCAGTACACCGATTTCGCGGTGTGGCAGCACGAGAATCTCGGATCGCCCGAGGATTCCTCTTCGGTGCTCGGACAGCAGCTCGAGTACTGGAAGCAAGCGCTTGACGGAGTACCCGACGTCATGGCCCTGCCGACAGACCGGCCGCGGCCGGCGGTGTTCTCGCCGCGTGGTGACCAGGTTCAGTTCACCGTTCCCGCGGAGTTGGGCGCACGGGTCGACGAGTTGGCGAGCAGGACCGGAGCCTCCCGGTTCATGGTGCTGCACGCGGTCTTCGCGGCGTTGCTGGGTCGTCTGACCGGCTCGGATGACATCGTCGTCGGCACGCCGATCGATGGCCGTGGGCAGCGTGACCTCGGTGGCTTGATCGGCATGTTCGTCAATACCCTGGTGCTGCGGAGCCGCGTCGATCCGGCCGAGTCGTTCGAAGCCTTCGTGGCGCTGACGCGCATGTCGGACGTCGAGGCCTTCGCCCACGCGGATGTGCCATTCGAGTCGGTGGTCGATGCACTCGATCCGGTGCGGTCGGAGGCGTTCTCGCCGCTAGTGCAGGTGATCCTGTCGGTCGATCCGATCGGTGCAGTCGAGAGCGGTGTGGAGTTCGCAGGAGTGCAGGTCGAGCCGTTCGGCGCAATCGACACCCCTGCTCAGATGGACCTGAACCTGACGCTGGCCGCGGGCGAGGCCGCGACAGACTGGACCGGCCTGCTCACCTACCCGACGGCACTGTTCGATCGATCGTCGATGGAGAAGCTCGGCGAGCGATTCGTGCGGGCTCTCGAGAATCTGGTGAATTCGCCAGAGATACCGATGGGCGACGTCGAACTGCTCGACGCGCGGGAAGCATCGATCGTCATCGAGGAGTCGACCGGGCCGGTAGCGCCCATGCGGGCCGAGACGATCGCCGCTGCGGTGGCCGAGAGTGTCCGGCGCGCACCGGAATCCGTGGCCTTGATCGCGGGACGACGAGAGCTCTCGTATCGGGAGTTCGGTGCTCGCGTCGCGATGCTCGCAAGAGAGTTGATCGCTGCCGGTGTCGGTCCGGATACGGCGGTCGGCCTCGTCATGGACCGCAGTGTGGAACTGGTCGTTGCGGTCCACGCGATCATGGCTGCCGGCGGACAGTATGTGCCGATCGCCGTCGATTCTCCGGCGGAGCGGGCGGAGTACGTGGCGGCGACCGCGGGCGTGTCCGTGGTTGTGATCCGGACGGGTGAAGCGGTACCCGGCTTCGTCTCGTCGCTGGGCGTTCCGGTGGTCGAGGTCGATGGTGGCGTCCCGGCCGAGAATGTGCTCCCGCTGGATCCGGCTGAGCGGTCGGCGGCACTGCGGCCGGAGCATGCGGCGTACACGTTGTTCACCTCGGGATCGACTGGTCAGCCCAAGGGGGTGACCGTTTCGCACGGTGCGGTCCACAACTTTGTCAGCTGGTTCGACGAGCTGATTCCTTCCGGCGACCAGCGTTTGCTGTTCAAGACCCCGCACACCTTCGATGCGTCGGTGCTGGAACTTTTCTGGCCCCTGGTCGCCGGCCAGACGATGGTGATCTCCGAAGCGCAGGGCCATCGCGACCCCCAGTACCTGGCGGATGTTATGAACCGGCAGAAGGTGTCGGTGGTGCAGTTCGTACCGTCGTTGCTGGCAGCGTTCCTGGACGTCGTTCAGGAACGGCCGCTGCTGCCTGGTCTGCGAGTGCTGTTCTCCGGAGGTGAAGCGCTACCACCGGCGGTGGCCGACGATTTCCGGTCCCGAGTGCCGCAAGCGGAAGTGGTGAACCTCTTCGGTCCCACCGAGGCCGCGGTGTACACGATGTCCGCCCGGCTCGGCGGCACGGAGGCAGTGGTCCCGATCGGCCGCCCGATGCGGAACACCACGGCGTTCATCCTCGATTCGCGCTTGCATGTGGTGCCCGACGGTGTGGCAGGTGAGCTGTATCTGGGCGGCGCCCAGTCCGCGCGCGGCTACGCGGCCAGACCGGACCTGACCGCGGAGCGGTTCGTTGCCGATCCGTTCGGGGTGGCCGGTTCGCGCCTGTACCGGACCGGTGACCTGGTCCGCCGTAACCCACGGTCCGGGGACCTCGAGTATCTGGGCCGTACCGACTTCCAGGTGAAGCTCCGCGGTCAGCGTCTGGAGCTCGGCGAGGTCGAATCGGCGATCGCAGCCGCACCGGACGTGGTGCATGCGGCGGCCCGGGTGGTCGAGGGCCCGGCGGGCGATCAGCTGGTCGGCTATGTGGCGCCGGCATCGGTGGACACCGCTCAGCTGGCCGCCGAGCTGGCGAGCAGACTGCCGGAGTACATGGTGCCGACGGTGTGGATGGCGCTGGAGACCATGCCGCTCAATACGGCGGGCAAGGTCGATCGGCGCGGGTTGCCCGATCCGGTATTCGAGGCCGTGGAGTATGTGGCACCGGCCACCGAGACCGAGCAGATCGTGGCCGGCGTGTTCGCCGAACTGCTCGGTGCTGATCGGGTCTCTGTGACCGAGTCGTTCTTCGAGGCCGGCGGCAATTCGCTGGCGGCGATGCGCCTGGTCGCCCGGGCTTCCGAGGCGCTGGGGGTGCAGGTGTCGGTGCGCGATGTGTTCGATGCGCCGAGTGTGCGTGCGCTGGCTGTGGCGGTCGCCGATCGCGCCCCGGCCTTGCCGCCGGTGACGGCAGCGGTGCCGCGCCCGGCTCAGATTCCGTTGTCGTTTGCTCAGCAGCGGATGTGGTTCATCAACCGGTTCGATCCGTCGTCGCCGACCTACAACATTCCTGCTGTGCTGCGGATCAACGGTGAACTCGACACGCAAGCGCTGCACGCCGCGGTAGTGGACCTGGTGACACGCCACGAGGTGCTCCGCACGTCATTCCCGGACGTCGACGGCGTGCCGTTCCAGCGGATCGGCGACGTCGCCGAGATCGAGGGTCGCCTCGATTGGGCCGTCGTCGATTCGATGGACCAGGTCCACGAGGCGCTGGTCTCCGGATTCGATGTGAGTGCCGACTGGCCGCTGCGAGTCCGCCTGTGGCCGACCGCGGACGGTGACCATGTACTCGCCGTCGTCACGCATCACATCGCCGCCGACGGCGAGTCGCGGCTTCCGCTGATCATGGATCTGGTGGCCGCCTACGCGGCTCGCGTGAACGGCGAGGCTCCGTCGCTCGCGCCGTTGCCGGTGCAGTTCGCCGATTTCGCGATCTGGCAGCATGAGGTGCTCGGTTCGCCGGATGACCTCGAGTCGGTCGTCGGGCGGCAGATTCGCTACTGGCGTGAGCAGCTTGCGGGCGTGCCCGATGTGCTGGAACTGCCTGCAGACCGGCCTCGGCCAGCGGTGGCCTCGCACCGTGGTGCGGAGTTCCGTTTTGAGATTCCCGCCGAGGTAGCCGAGCGCATCCGCAGTGTGGCACAGCGACGGGGAATGACCCCGTTCATGGTGGTGCATGCGGCGCTGGCCGTCCTGCTCGCCCGGCTGACCGCCACCGACGACATTGCGATCGCGATTCCGACGGCGGGGCGCGGTCAGGCCGCGCTGGACAGGCTGATCGGCATGTTCGTGAACACCCTGGTCTTACGTACGCAGGTTGACGTCGATGCGACCTTCGATGAGTTGCTTGATGCGGTGAACACGGTGGATCTGGAGGCATTCGCGCACGCGGACGCGCCGTTCGAGACCGTCGTCGACGCCCTCGACCCGGTGCGCAGCGAAGCCTTTGCGCCACTCGCCCAGGTGATGTTGTCGTTCGATCCCGGTGCCTCGGCCCAGCAGGCGGAGGTGGATGTCGCGGGCCTGTCGATCACCGGCGTGGATGGGGCCGATGCTCCCGCACAGGTCGATCTGGCACTGGCTGTGCTCACCTCGCCCGAGGGGCAGGCATGGACGGCGTCATTCACCTATGCGACGGATCTGTTCCTCGAGCCGACGGTAGCAACTTTCGCGGAACGCTTCGTCATGCTTGTCTCCGGGCTGACCGAGAATCCGGTCGGTGCGGTCGGCGACGTTCCGCTCCTGGCGATCGACGAGGAGTTCCGGGCGTTCGATCTGTCGGTGGGCCCCGAGGTCCTGCGGGGCCCCAGCACCCTGGCTTCGGCGGTGGCCGCACAGGTCGCGCGGACGCCAGAAGCTACGGCGGTGGTGTTTGCCGACCGTGAGCTCAGCTACCGAGAGTTCGGGGCGCGAATCGCGACTTTGGCCCGTCAACTCATCGAAGGTGGCATCGGACCCGATATTGCGGTGGGCGTGGCGATCGACCGGTCCGTGGAGATGCTTGTGGCAGTCCATGCGGTGATCGCTGCGGGCGGCCACTATGTGCCGATAGACACCGCTGCCCCCGTGGACCGCGTCGCATCGATGCTCGACACGTCGGGTGCGACGGCGGTGCTCGTCGCCGCTAGCGCGTCGCGACCTGAATCGATCGCAGAAATGGTCGACGATATCCGGGTGATAGAGGTCGATGCCGCCGCAGCGGTGGACCTGGCGGCGCCGCCGGTGTCCGATGACGAGAGAGCGGCGACGGTGCGCGGTGACAGTGCGGCCTACACGCTGTTCACTTCTGGATCGACTGGACGTCCGAAGGGCGTGACGGTGACGCATTCGGCGATCGTCAACCGGCTGGCCTGGATGGCGGATGACTACGCATTCGGCGACTCCGATCGGGTGCTCCAGAAGACGCCGTACACGTTCGACGTGTCGGTGTGGGAACTGTTCCTGCCGATGGTGACGGGCGGTACTTTGGTCATCGCTGAACCCGGCCGCCACACCGAGCCCGACTACCTGGCGCAGATCATCTCGGAGCAGCGGATCTCCGTCGTGCACTTCGTCCCGTCGATGCTCTCGGTCTTCCTCGGCGTCCTCGGCGCCGAGGTGCGGACACTCGACACGCTGCGACTGGTGGTGACCTCGGGTGAGGCACTCGCGCCCGGCGATGCTCAGGCGTTGCTCGCCAGGCTCCCGGAGGTCCAGTTGGAGAACCTCTACGGTCCGACCGAGGCTGCCGTCGATGTGACCGCGCATCGGGTTCGGGCCGGAGAGACCATCGTGCCGATCGGTCGGCCGGTCACCAATACCGGAACCCTGGTGCTGGACGGACGCCTGGCGATGGTGCCGGTCGGTGTCGCTGGCGAACTCTATTTGAGTGGTGTTCAGCTGGCGCGGGGCTATGCCTCTCGGCCCGACCTGACCGCTGAGCGCTTCGTCGCCAGTCCCTTCGGTGTCGAAGGGGAGCGGCTCTATCGCACCGGCGACCGGGTGCGCTGGAATGCGGCGGGCGAGCTCGAATACTTGGGCCGTAACGATTTCCAGGTGAAGCTTCGTGGGCAGCGGATCGAGTTGGGGGAGATCGAGTCGGTGCTCGCCGGCGCCCCCGGGGTCGTCCACGCGGCGGCGACGGTCGCGACCGCATCGAGTGGAAGTGACCATCTCGTCGCGTATCTGGCACCTGCCACGGTGGATCTGGACACTGTGAAGGCGGCGGCGTCGCAGGCGCTGCCCGGCTACATGGTGCCGACTGTCTGGGTAATGCTCGACGGTGTTCCCCTGAGTACTGCTGGCAAGATCGACCGGCGGGCTCTTCCTCCTGCGGACTTCGGGCAGCTGGCTGCGAAATACGTCGCACCAGAGGGGCCGGTGGAGGAACTCGTCGCTTCCGCTTTCGCCGACGTGCTCGGCCTTGACGAGGTTTCGGTGGTCGAGTCCTTCTTCGATCTCGGGGGGAGTTCGCTGTCGGCAGTGCAGTTGACCGCTCACCTACGGAAGGCGGGCTGCGAGGTCGAGCTGCCGTGGCTGTTCTCGCACCCGACGGTTCGCAACCTCGCCTCGGTGATTTCGGGTGAGGCCCGTTCGTCGGGTGTCCTGATCGGACTGCGGACCGCGGGGTCGCGACCTCCGCTGTTCTGTTTCCCGCCAGCCGACGGTGTCTCGTGGATGTACGGTGACCTGCTGCCCTACATTGCGGATAGGCCGGTTTACGGTTTGCAGGATCCAGCCGTGATCGCGGGAGAGGAACGCTTCTCCTCGATCGAGGAGTTCGCAGACCGGTACGTCACCGAGATCCTCGACGTCGCGCCGCACGGCCCGTATCACCTGCTCGGCTGGTCTCTCGGCGGTGTGATTGCTTTTGAGGTGGCGCGGAAACTGAAGGCGATGGGGCACGAGGTTGCGCTCCTGGGCCTTCTGGACCCCGCGGCCGGTGCGGTATACGAGGAACAGATCACGCCCGAAGAGCACGCTGCGAGTGTCGCCGAGCTCCGTGCAGGCTGGGAGGCGATGCTCGCCGACGACCAGTCGCCGGGCTCTGCAGGCGACACATTGGCGCGGAATCTCAGGGCGGCCGGCCTGGACTTCGGCGACCTGTCCGGGCGCATGATCGGTGCCTTCGATGCGGGTGCGGACCTGCTGATCGGTCACGAACCGGGCAGCGTGGACGTGCCGGTGTTGTTGTTCACTGCGACTCGTCGTGATCGGCCCGGGCGGGTCACGGACTACTGGCGCGACCGGGCGCTCGGTGAGTTTGTCAATATCGATGTCGACATAGAACACGGATCGATGGGGAGCGCCCACGGATTCGCCGTGCTTGGACCGCTCATCGAACGTCGTCTGAACGGACCAATTCTGTGAACTCCGCTGACGTGTTAGGACTGGCCGGCGGACATCCGTACGCCCAGGTTCTGATGGTTGCGGCGCTGCGAAGGGACAATGAACGTGGCTCGGTGATCGGAGTGGCCGGCTATGTCATCGATGTCAGAAGTGTCCACAGTCGCGGGTATCATTCCGCATGTCTGCTGTGAAAGGGAATCAATGAAGATCCACGCACGGGCGTTTGTCGCCCACTTCGCCGTGATCGCTGTCGCGGTACTGGTCGGCTCCGGTCTGCTTGGAGTAGGAACTGCTTCGGCAGCTCCGTCGCGAATCTCGAACAGCGAGAGCCTGGGGCCGCAGCACCAGCGACTCACTGTCTATTCGGAGTCGATGGATCGTCAGATCCCGCTCGACGTATTCGTTCCGAAGGATCAGAGCCGTCCGGCCCCGGTGCTGTACATGCTCAATGGTGTCGCCGGTGGTGAAGGCGAGGGCAACTGGGCAGACAAGACCGACTACCAGGAGTTCTTCGAGAACAAGCACGTCTATGTCGTGACTCCGCTGGCCGGCGGTGGTTCGTACTACACCGACTGGCAGAAGGTTGACCCGATCATCGGCAAGAGCAAGTGGGAGACCTTCCTGCTGAAGGAACTGCCGCCGCTGCTTGCCGCGCGATACAACACGAATGGCAAGAATGCGATCGCCGGAATCTCGATGGCAGGCACATCGGTGCTGAACTTGGCGATCAAGAAGCCGGGGCACTATAAGGCGGTCGCCTCCTACAGCGGTTGCGCACAGACCAGTGACCCGATCGGTCAGGAGTTCATTCGCCAGGTCATTGTCGGGCGGATCGGTGCGGACATGACCAAAATGTGGGGTCCGCTCGACGGTCCGGACTGGCGGAAGCACGATCCGCTGATCAACGCGAACAAGCTGCGCGGAACGTCCCTCTACATCTCGTCGATGTCGGGTCTGCCCGGACCTGACGAGCAGATCCACTCGCTCGGCGATCTTGACCCGAAGATGATCGATCAGATCGCGCTGGGTGGTGGGATCGAGGCCGCGATGACGTACTGCACCCTGAACATGCAGCAGCGGCTGAAGCAGCTCAACATTCCGGCGACCATCGTGATTCGGCCGGCCGGTACCCATTCGTGGGGTTACTGGGAGCGTGAGCTGAAGGCATCCTGGCCGCAGATTTGGGCTGCGATCCGCTGATCGGACACCGGAGAACCTTCAGGTGGCCGGTAGCATCCGACTGTGTCGCCGTGGGTCTTGCCGACGCTGAGATCCATAGATTTACTACTGAGGAGATTCCTTATGACGAACCCCTTTGACGACGAGAACGGACGCTTCTTCGTGCTTGTCAACGACGAGAATCAGCACTCGCTGTGGCCGACGTTCGCCGACATCCCCGCTGGCTGGACGAAAGTGTTCGGTGAGGACAGCCGCGACGCCTGCCTGGCGTACGTCGAGGAGAACTGGACTGATCTGCGGCCCAAGAGCCTGATCGACGCGATGGACCGCGACGCCGCCGAGCGGGGTGCCGGCGGCTGACCCGGCAGGCTCGATCGCGATCGCCGAGATGATCGCGACGCAGCATCGAGCAGAGCGTCACGGCCTTCGATCGGCCCGGTTCCCTCCGCGGAATCGGGCCGTTCGGCATCTCAGCCGGTCGGCGAGGCCTGGAGTACCCTTGCGACGACGATCACTTCGACTGTGTGGAAAGGACGTCTGTGACGCCCACCGGCCTTCTCGCGCGCGCCGACGCCCGAGTTCCGGCGAGTGTGTTGGGTGCGGGCAGCCCCTCGTCGACGGCGGCGGCGCAGCGCTTCGGGTCCTTCATGCTGGCGGCCGCCTACACGGCGCTGTTCGTGCTCGCCGTGGCCTCGTACGACGAGTACGACGAGCTGGTGGCGTCCTGGTGGTCGCCGCTGCACCTGAGCGGGCTGCTCGTGTGCGCGCTGGCGTGGCTCACCGCGGGGCTCCTCGGCCGGTCCGGCGGGTACACGGTGGTCGCCTTCCTGAGTTGGGCCATGTGTCTGTCCTCGGTGATCGCGTGGCAGTTCGCGTGGACCGGGGCACACCTGGGCCTGCTCGGGGTGGCGGATCGACCCATACTGCAGAGCCTCTATGCCCACCTGCCCGCCGTCGCGCTGATCCTGGTGCATCGTCCCCGGCTCGCGATCCTGGCCTTGGTCTCGTGCGTGGCGATCGGGGCGGTCGGCGTCGGCCAGCTCAGTTACGGCCGTCTCGACGTGGCGCTGCTGATGGCGACCCTGTGGTCGCTGTGCGTGACCCTGGTGTATCTCGCGCTGGTGTGGGCGGTGGTGGTGATCGCCGATCGGACCGACCACGAGCGCCGCCGTGCGCTGAAGGCGGCGCGCCAGGGCAGCTGGTACATCGCGCGGGACCGGGAAGGCCAGCGCCTCGACGCGCTGGTGCACGACCGAATCATCGCTGTACTCGCGGAGCTGCATTCGGGCCGTATCGACGCGCACACCGCCGAACAGGCCCGGGCGGTGCTCGACGAACTCGAGAACTGGTCGGTGGCGGCCGATGCCGAGGCGCCCGCTCGGCCGCTGACGCGCGACGAACTGGCCGAGAAGCTCAGTACCGCGGTCGCCGAGGTGGGCGGCGCCGAGGGGGTGCAGGTCGACGTCGACGCCGAACGCGCGGCCGAGTACCCGTTCGAGGCGGCCGTGGCGCTGTCGGATGCCGCGGTGGAAGCGGTGCGTAACGCCCGCCTGCACGCCGGACCGACGGCGACGTGCGTGGCGATGATCGTGCTGCGCGGCGACGAAGTGGTCGTCGACGTCGTGGACGACGGCGTCGGGTTCGACGTGGAGCAGCTTCCGCCGACGGCGATCGGGCTGCCGATCGCGATTCGTGAGCGCATGGGCCGTCTGGCCGGCGGTAGCGCCGACGTGCAGAGCGCCATCGGTTCGGGGACCCGGGTGCGGCTGCGGTGGCGGCGTCCGCGGACGGTTGCCGCGTGACGGCGACGCGAGGCCGCAGCGCCACGGTCCGGCCGTGGCAGCCGGTGCGGTTGGCGCTCGTCCTGGCACTCTTCGCGTTGGCGGGCACCGTTCCGGTGGTGATCGCGCCGACCCGGCACGCGACCGCGTACTGGTGGCTGACCGTCGGCGCGGTGGTTGCGGTGGCCGCGGTACTGATTCAGCTCGTCTTCCTCTGGGACAGCGGGGACCGGCGTGCGGGTCGATGGTTCGCCGCGCTCGGGCTTGTCGCCAGTGCAGCGATGGCCGGCGCCTCGATCGCGGTGGGGGACCCTCCGTCGATCACCGGCCACTACCCGGTGATCTCGGCGAGCGTGCTGGCCATGGTGCTGATGGTCTTTCGCGGTGCCCCGTGGCTGGCCTGGGGCTGCTTCGCCGGCATCAGTGCGGCGGGGTTGGTGGCGGCGCAGCTGCTCGGCTTCACCGGCTGGATGGGGGTGGGGTACCCGGTCGCCCTGGGCGTCACCTTTCTCACCATCTCGGCGACCGCGGTGATGCTGCAGGGGGTGCGCAGCGATTTTGTCGCGCTGAAGGGCAGGCGCCAGGAGGCGGCGGTGCGGACCCGGACCGCTCGGGCGTCCCGCAACCGGCGCAGTGATCGGATCGAACGGCTCTCGGCGCAGGTGGGACCCATTCTGCGGAGGGTGGCCGCGGAAACGCCGCTGACCGATGCAGACCTGCGCGAAGTGCACCTGCTGGAACTCGGTCTGCGCGACGGCATCCGGGGGGCCGCGCTCGACGATCCGGACCTGGCCGCCGCGGTGCGGGCGGCGCGCGAGCGGGACATCACGGTCACGCTGCTCGACGACGGCGGATCCGCGGCGCTCGGCGAGCGCCAGAAGCATGCGGTCCTCCGCACCGTCACGGCGCTGGTCGTCGAGGAACTCGGGCCACTGCCGGCCGGCCGTCTCACCTGACTTTTATCACCGACTCGGACATATTGGACTTTGCTTGTTGCGACCTGCGGGTTTAGAGCTGTTTCGGGCTGGATTTGTGCACTAAGGATCGCCGATAGGGTGGGTGGATGGCCTACGTTCGGACCGTGAAGACCGCTTCGGGAGCGCGAGCAGTCCAGATCGTTCACGGTTCGCGGAAGGGGTCGCGGTCGATCGAGCACATCGGGTCAGCGCACACCGACGACGAGTACGCCGCGCTCAAGGCCGTGGCTGCGCGGCGTCTTGCTGCAGGTCAGGGCGAGTTGGACCTAGGCATTGCGGATGTCGTGCCGGCTTCAGCGGAGCCGTTACCGATCCAGTCCTCACGGATGGGGCACCTGTGGGATGGACTCGAGTACCTCTACCGCGAACTCGGCTTCGACGACGCGACCGGCGGTGATCCGGTTTTCCGCGACCTGGTGTTGGCGCGGATCATTGAGCCCACCAGCAAACTCGACTCGATCCGTGTCCTCGAGGAAGTTGGTGTGCCGGCAATGTCGTATCCGACGATGAACCGTCGCCTGCCGATCTACGCCACCGACACCTGGCGACAGAATCTCGCTGCCGCGTGTGCCAAGCATGCAGGCCTGGGGCCTACGACGCTCGTGTTGTACGACGTCACGACGCTGTACTTCGAGACGGACAAGGCCGATGGATTCCGCGAACCCGGATTCTCGAAAGAACGTCGTCTCGAGCCGCAGATCACCGTGGGGATGCTCACCGACGCCACTGGTTTCCCGCTGTTGATCGAGGCGTTCGAGGGCAATAAGAGCGAGAAACTCACGATCGTTCCGACCGTCCTGAAGTTCATGGCAGCCCATGACCTCAGCGACGTCACCGTCGTCGCCGACGCTGGCATGATCTCCGCGGAGAACATGAAAGCGATTGAACGAGAGGATCTTTCGTTCATCCTCGGTGAGCGGATGCCGTCGATCCCGTACCAGATCGCCAAGTGGGTCGCCGACCATCCCGATCAGACGCCAGCGGACGGGCTGACCCTGGCCCAGCACCAGCGCGCACACGCGAAGACGAGCTTTCGGCGCAACCGGGTCACCTATTACCGGTATTCGGCCGATCGGGCTCGGCGGAGCCTGCGCGGGATCAACGAACAGATAGGAAAAGCCGAGAAGGCCGTGGAAGGCAAGATTCCGGTCAAGCGGAACCGGTTCGTCACTCTCAAGGGCGCGGACAAGAGCGTCAATCGCGAGTTGGAGACGAAGGCGCGGACGCTGGCCGGGTGGAAGGCCTACATCACCAACATCGATGGGCCGACTCCGGAGTTCGTGATCGGCGCCTACCATCAGCTGTGGCGGATCGAGAAGAGTTTCCGCATGTCAAAGGGCGATTTGGCGGCGCGGCCGATCTACCACCGGACCGAGGACTCGATCCGTGCGCATTTGGCGATCGTGATGGCAGCACTCGCGGTGACACGGGTGGTCGAGGAACGGACAGGCTGGTCGATCAAGAAGTTCGTGACCACCACCCGCCGCTACCGGACCATCGAGATCCGCGTCGGCGACCAGATCATCACCGCCGCCGACCCACTACCGGACGACCTCGCCGACGTGCTCAGTGCGATCCGAGGTGCGCACTAAATTGATAAAAGTCAGGCGCTCGGCGAGCGCCAGAAGCATGCGGTCCTCCGCACCGTCACGGCGCTGGTCGTCGAGGAACTCGGGCCACTGCCGGCCGGCCGTCTCATGGCGCGAGTGCTGCCTCCGGGGCGCGAGCCGGTCGTGGTGATCACCGTCGAACCCGACGGCGAGCCGCTGCACCGGTGGAGCGTGTCCGCCGACGGAACGGCCGCGCCGGCCACCGCTGGGTGATCGGCGCGGCCGGAGAGCGCGCGGTTGGTGCGTCTGGTGGAGACTTACCGGCCCATGGCGGCCAGCTGGGTCACCGCGTCGCTGCTGAGCTTCCACGTGCCGTCGACCTCGACGAAGACGAGGGGCATGTCGATGGGCTGCGGGACGTGCGGCGACTTCACCGAGACGGTCACCGTCGCGGCGTCCTTGCCGTCGACCTTCTCAGCCGCGGACACCGACGTCACGGTGAACGCGTCCGGGGTGTAACCGGCAGCGGTGGCGCCCTTGGCGAAGCCCATGAGTGCCGCCGTGGTCGCCGGATCAGCGGCGTCGACGACGCTATCGAGGTCGGCGGCCGGGGTGGCCGGGTCGACGGCCGTGCGCAGGATGTCCTGAGCCTGGGCATTGTCGAGGCCGTCGACGGCCGCCTTGACCTGGTCGGTGGCCGATGTCGCGGCCGAGACGGCGCTACTCGTGGCGTTGTCGGTGCTGTCGCTGGAGCAGCCGGTCAGGGCGATGGCGGCACCGGCCGCGAGAGCGGCGACGGCCAGAACGGGCTTGCGCAGGGTCTTCTGCATATTCAGATCCTTCATGCGATGGTCAGGTGAACCTAACCTACCCCGCGCGCGGGGCGGGGGACTAGCCCCGGTCGTCGTCCAGAAGGTGGGGAGCGTCGAAGGTCATCGTGAGATCGGCGACCGAACTGCTGGTGAGAGCATGTCGGGACAGGCGCAGGGCGCGCAGCTCGTCGGCGATCGGATGCGTGCCGAGGGTCAGGGCGGCGCCGCCGAGTCGGGTGCGGGTACCCGTGGTGGAACCCAGCCGCCAGGGGGTCCGCCGGGTCACGCCGTCGAGCTGCGAGTACGACTGCAGGACCGTCTCGGAACCGGCACCGGGCACGGGGAGGCCGGGCCGGACGGTCAGTTCGGCGATGAGTCGCCCGTCCGCGGACACCCGGCCGCGTTTGGTGCGGCTCGTGTGGTCGACGTCGAAATCGGCCATGATCTTCGGGAAGCCCCAGATGCCGCGGCCGGCCGCCCTCGTGAAGTCGCCGTCGACCGGCAGTTCGTGGATCAGGGCGTGCGCGTCGCCGCGGCCGAGCGCACGCAGCGCACCCAGTCCGGAGGAGGCCGGTGCGGCCGGGTCCTCGACCAGGAAACAGACCCCGAATTCGTGATAGGGCCCCAGGTCGCCGTCGAGGTACTCGACGAAGACCAGCATGCACAGCGCGCGGCCGGAACGGATCTGCAAAGGACGCAGCCCCGCCGTGCCGCGTTCGGCGATCGCCCGGCCGACCGCCTCGGCGTCCGCGGTGTATCCGGCCACGAAGCAGCGGGCCGAGCGGATCTGCACGGGGAGGGCGACGGTGGCGCCCAGGATGTCGTACGAGTGGTTGGCGGTCATGTCTGCCAAGGGTAGATGTGACAGTGGTCCGAGTTGTCGTATCCGCCAGATACTGTGCAGACCAAAGTGTACGACCCCGGTATCCATACCGGAGTGTGTGCCTCGGATCGTGAATAGACGGAGGGGACCGTGTCCGCGAAGGAGTACAGCACCATCCTGCGTGTGGGGATGGTCGACGATCACCGGTCGCCGGTGTGGGGTATCGAACGCATTCTGGAAGACGTCCCCGACCTGCAGCTCAGTACCTCCGCCACCACGGTGGGCGCACTGCTGGATCAGACCCGCAACCTCGACGTGGTGCTGCTGGATCTACGGCTCGGCGACGGGACCACGCCGATGGAGAACGTCAGTCGGCTGGCGGAGCACCAGATCGGCACGGTGGTCTACACCTCCGGCGAGCACCCGGATCTACTGCGTTCTGCGGCGCGTGCGGGCACGTTGGGCGTGGTGCTCAAGTCGGCATCGGAGCAGGAGATCGTCGATGCGATCCGCGCGGCAGGCCACGGGGAGGAAGTGCTCACCACCGAGTGGGCGGCCGCGATCGACGGCGACCCGAACCTGGCTGCGGTGAACCTGAGCCCCCAACTGCAGCGCGTGCTCACCCTGTACGCCTCCGGCGGCACGTCCGCGAGCGTCGGCGCCGAGCTCGGCGTCGCACCGGACACCGTGAACGAATATCTCAAGCGGATTCGCCAGAAATACGCCGATGCCGGCCGTCCGACGCGTACTAAACTCGACCTGTTCAAGCGGGCGGTGGAAGACGGCTGGCTGCCTATGCCGCAGCGGTCGGTCTCCGACGACGGGTACCAGCCATAGTCGCGCTGTCGTGGTTCCGCAGTGATCGGCGAGGGGGCGACGTGAGGGCGACCGGTGTCCGCGGAGCCATCGTCTCGGGACGGACGGAAACCGATCGGCTCCTGGTCATGTTGGCGCGGTTCGTGGCCGCGGGCTTCGGCGTCTACTTCCTGATCTCGCTCCCGACGTTCGGTCAGCCGCCCGGGCTGGTCGCCGACTGGTTCGCACCCGTTGCCGCGGTGGCCGCCTTCGTGCCCGCGGCGCTGATGATGTTCGCGACGTTCCGTGTGCGGTCCGCGGCCCTCCACCCGGTATTCGCCTACCTCTGCGGGGTCGGCTATCTGGCGGCGTCCGGATGCTGGTTCCTGGCGTGGGGCGGCGAGACCACCGAAGTGGAGCAGGTCAGTTGGCTGATCAACTTCGCCGGTCTGCCTGCACTCGCGCTGGCGCTGTACCGACTGCGCGATGCGGCATTGATGCTGATCGCCTGCTCGCTGGCACGTGCGGCCATCATCGAGGCCGCCCGCGGTGCCGGACTGGAGGTGCTGTGGCAGGAGGCCCTGTGGAGCATCGCCTTCACCGCGCCGTTCGTGGTGGCCTTCCGCATGGTAATCCGCGTCGGTCGACTCCTCGATCAGACGCGCGCGACCACGGCCATTCGCGCCGCCGCGGAGGCGGCCGGCGCCGCAGCTCGGAACGCGGAGCGCTCCCGATTCGACGCGCTGATCCACGATCAGGTGATCGCGACCCTGCTGGCAGCCAAGTCCCGCGAGCCCGATCAGCGGCTCGCCGAGCAGGCGCGATCGGCGCTGCACGAACTCGCACTGATCGCCGACGACGGTCCCGACTCCGCCGATGCGGAACTGTCCATCGCCGAGACGGTGGCCAGGCTGCGCACCCTGGCGACATCGATAGAGGCCGATGCGTCGCTAGGCGTGGTGAACAAGGAAGGCCTGGACGAAGCAGTGCCGCGCTATCCCGAATACGCGGTGCGGGCCATGGCCGAGGCGATGGGCGAGGGCCTGCGCAATTCGGTGATGCATGCCGGCGCCGACGCGGAACGGGCCATTCTGGTGGAGGCGGGTCCCGACTGGATCCTATTGACGGTCGCCGACAATGGCGACGGCTTCGACCTCGACGAGGTGCCCCCGGAACGGCTCGGCATCGAGGTGAGTATCCGGGCGCGGCTGGAGGGCATTCCGGGCGGCAGCGCAGCACTCGGCAGTGTGCGGGGCAAGGGCACGACGGTCCGTCTCCGCTGGAGCCGTCAGTGATGCAGCGACGCGAGTGGTGGTTGCCTGCGCGACACGATCTGTCGGCGATCATCGGGATGCAGTCGCCGAGCGCCGGTCTGTTGGCCGTTGGGCTCCTCGTGGTGTACCTGGTGCTCGGCCTCACCGGCAGCGGCGTCACGTCGCCGGGATCCTACGTCCTGGCCATGGCGCTGCTCGGTGTGTCCGGGCTGTTGGTCCTGATCGCCCCGGGTGAACGCATGGACTGGCGAGCCACCGCGGTGGCCACCGTCCTGCCGTCGGCGGCGATGCTGGTCGGCGCCGTCGCCACCGAGGAGCGTCCCGGAATGGCGCACGCGACGCTGACCGGCGGTGTGGTGACGGTGCTTGCCTTCATCTGCGTGCGCGGACGACTGGGCTCGGCGTGGGCCGGCTTCCTCCTCAGCGTGGCGGTGACGGTGTTCGCGGCACAGATCGGCGGGCCGAATCCGGCGCTGGTCGCCGCGGTCATGCCCAACACCGCGGTGCTGCTGCTCGCCACCTTCTTCGAAGTGATGGTCCGGCCGCGGGCCGAGCAGATTCACGCGCTGCGCCGGCAGACCGAACGCCAGGTGGTGGCGCAGGCCGCAGCCCAGGGAGCGATGGAAGTGCGAGAACGGCAGCTGACCTATCTCGAACAGCGGGCACGGCCGCTGCTCGAGCAGATCGCCCTGGGCGGTGCGCTCGACCCTCCGCGCATCGCGGAGTGCGGCCTCGTCGAGGCGGCGCTGCGGGACCGTATCCGAGCGCCGGGACTCGAACTGTTGGACATCGCCGCCGAGGTGTGGGCTGCGCGTGCGCGCGGAGCCCGCGTGGTGCTGCTCGACGACCTGCGTGCCACTGACGACGAGGTCGCCGCGCGGCTGCAGCTCCTGCGTGCGGAGACCGTGGCGGCGCTCGGTCGAGCGGGCGCCGGCGACGGCGTCACCGTTCGACTGCTCCCGCCCGGCCGCGACCTGCTGGCCACGCTGTCCGTGGTCGACGACGACGGACAGCGTCGTCGTGAGTTCGATCTGACCGGCGCGATCCGCGCCTGACGAGAGCGCCTGCGGTGTCAGTCGTCCAGAGGATTGACGTAGGCCCCGGCGGGTGGATGGGTGTCCCCAGTTCTGGGTCTACCCGGCATATCGCGCGCTCCCTAGGCTGAGACGGCGGGGGATGATCCGTATCGGTCGGGAGTTTTGCGAAGGGGAACGATTGTGACTTTGGCTGCGGTGAACGCGGACTTCGATTACGCGGAACGCAGGATTCTGGGGTCGCTGGCGAACCGACCGGTTCTCTCCGAACGGGAGATCGAGGTCTTGATCGCCTGGCTGCTGGCGGAGTCCAAGGAAGAAGCGGCGGCGAGCCTGTACATCTCGGCGTCGACGGTGAGCACGCACATCTCGCGGATTCGGGCCAAGTACGACGCCGCCGGACGGGCCGCGCCCACCAAGGCGCACCTGCTCGCCCGGGCGCTGCAGGACGGTTACACCGACCTCGATCGTTGGTGACACGCCGACGGGGGTGACGGGCCGGCACCACGAATTTGCTGCTGGCCTGCGCGAACCCCTACACTAGAGCGGTTGCCTGCGGTGCTTGCACCGCGAATCGGCGCGCGAACCCACTGGTACCGTCCAGCTCTGCTGGAAAGTGCCAGGCAGGCGCGTGTTTCGGTGGCAGCGGACCGAGTGTGTCGGGTCGGCAATCCGGCACACATCCAGACCAGGTCAAGGAGACCAGCAGTGATTCAGCAGGAATCGCGCGTGCGGGTCGCCGACAACACCGGTGCGAAGGAAATCCTTTGCATCCGCGTGCTCGGCGGATCCTCGCGTCGCTACGCCGGCGTCGGCGACGTCATCGTCGCCACCGTCAAGGACGCAGTGCCCGGCGGCAACATGAAGAAGGGCGAGATCGTCAAGGCGGTCATCGTGCGCACCGTCAAGGAGCGTCGTCGCCCGGACGGCTCGTACATCCGTTTCGACGAGAACGCCGCCGTCATCCTCAAGAACGAGACCGAGCCCCGCGGCACCCGCATCTTCGGACCGGTGAGCCGCGAGCTGCGTGACAAGAAGTTCATGAAGATCGTGTCGCTGGCACCGGAGGTGATCTGACCCATGAAGATTCACAAGGGTGACACCGTGATCGTCATCTCGGGCAAGGACAAGGGCGCCAAGGGCAAGGTCATCGAGGCCTACCCGAAGCGCGAGCGCGTCCTCGTCGAGGGTGTCAATCGCATCAAGAAGCACACGGCTGCTTCGGCCAACGAGCGTGGCGCCGAGTCCGGCGGCATCGTGACCCAGGAAGCCCCGATCCACGTCTCGAACGTGATGGTCGTGGACTCCGACGGCAACCCGACCCGCGTCGGCTACCGGGTGGACGAAGAGACCGGCAAGAACGTCCGTATCTCGCGCAAGACCGGGAAGGACCTCTGATATGACCACCTCTGAGAAGACTCAGCCCCGCCTGAAGACTCGCTACCGCGAGGAGATCAAGGGCAAGCTGAACGAAGAGTTCAACTACGACAACGTGATGCAGATCCCGGGTGTCGTCAAGGTCGTCGTGAACATGGGTGTCGGTGACGCCGCTCGCGACGCCAAGCTGATCAACGGTGCGGTGGCCGACCTGGCGCTGATCACCGGTCAGCAGCCCGAGATCCGTCGTGCACGCAAGTCCATCGCGCAGTTCAAGCTGCGCGAAGGCATGCCGATCGGCGCCCGGTCCACCCTCCGCGGTGACCGCATGTGGGAGTTCCTGGATCGCCTGGTGTCGATCGCGCTTCCGCGTATCCGTGACTTCCGCGGCCTGAGCGACGCTCAGTTCGACGGCAACGGTAACTACACCTTCGGCCTGAATGAGCAGTCGATGTTCCACGAGATCGATATCGATTCGATCGACCGCCCCCGCGGCATGGACATCACCGTCGTCACCTCGGCCACCAACGACGAGGAAGGCCGCGCGCTGCTGCGCGCCCTGGGCTTCCCGTTCAAGGACTCGAACGCGAAGGACAACTGACATGGCAAAGAAGGCTCTGCGGATCAAGGCCGCCAAGAAGCCGAAGTTCGCGGTGCGTGGGTACACGCGCTGCAACAAGTGCGGTCGCCCGCACTCGGTCTACCGCAAGTTCGGCCTGTGCCGAATCTGCCTGCGCGACATGGCGCACGCCGGCGAACTGCCGGGCGTGCAGAAGTCGAGCTGGTAAGAACCACGCGGCGCCCCGCGCCGTGACGGCTTGATCGTCGGCCCCGTCTCCCAACAAGGGAGACGGGGCCGACGTCGTGTGCGGGTTGGCCCGCGCGGCCGGGGGATGGGAGTATGCTCGCCTGATGGACCGCGGAGCCGGGGATCCGCTGCACATGCACGTATGTGGCAGCGGAGGCGTGGGGGACGAATGACGCTGAAAGCTGACTGCGCTCGGTTCGTGGTCGCCGTCGACATCGATCCGACGCACCGACTCTCCGCCGTTCTCGGGCGCACCATCGTGGCCGAAGCGGGCTAGTCGTTCATCACGCAACTCGTCGGCGGGCTGCCGCAGGCGGTGCAGACCACCCGGCGCTCCGACCTCGGATGGCTGATCGCGGCCGACACCGGCGCGCTCGAGGCGCTGTACGCGGTGGTCGCCGACGAGCCGGGAGTCTTCCTGGTCGACGTCGTCGGGGTCGAGTGCTATCTCGATCCGGCCCTGGGCATCGCCGACGCGTGGACCGTGCGGGAAGTCGACCGCGACGCGACCCAGCAGACGCTGATCGACTGCGCCGACGGGGCCCTCGCCGAGGCGATCCAGCGCTCGCGACGCATCGCGATCCACGGTAACGCCCGGATGAGCGAGATCCGTCGGGACTATCAGCTGGCGGTGGCGCTGGCCCGCGGCTCGGCCGCTGACGTGATCCCCGTCTATCAGCCGATCATGCGGATCGCCGACCAGCAGATCACCGGGTTCGAGACGCTGATGCGCTGGCGCCGCGACGGCGAGACCCTGCTGGGGCCCGCGGAGTTCATGGACGTCGCCGAATCGACGTCGCTGATCGTGAAGATGGGGCGCACGGTCCTCGGCCAGGGGATCAGGGCGCTGGACGCGGACATCAGTACACGGCACGGCGACGACGTCATGCTGACGGTGAACCTGTCGCATCGAGAACTGCTCGCCGAAGGCACCGTGGACTTTCTGTATCGAACCGCGGGCGAGGCCGGGGTGGACACGGGCAGAATCGGCCTCGAGATCGTGGAGAACGACGCGATCGACCTCCGCTCGCCGGCACGCCGAGCGGTGCAGGACTTGAGCGCCTTGGGCTTTCGGATCATCGTCGACGACCTCGGTGCCGGCTACTCGGCGCTCAGCTACCTGCGGGACCTGCCGGTCAACGCCGTGAAGATCGATCGATCGATCGTGTCGCGCACTCCGGACAGCGACGTCGACCGCCGATTGTGCACGGCGATCCGCTCCATGTCGGAGGCGCTGGGGATCAGTACCGTCGCCGAGGGCGTCGAGACGAAGGAGATCTGCGACGTGATCGGGGATCTCGGCTTCGAATACGGGCAGGGTTACTACCTGGGCATGCCCGAGGGCGCCGAGACGCTCTTCGGCTGACCGCGGCGCGGCGTCGACCTACCCGGCCATCAGGTGGCCAGCGTCTTGACGACCGAACAGTCGCGGCCCGCACGTTTCGCCTGATAGCCGCAGTCGTCGGCACGATCGATCAGGTCTTCGAGCCGGTGCTCGGCGCGGCGCCCGGTCGCCATGTCCACGCGCACCGGATGCGGAACGTGGACACCGCCGACGCTCACGGTCACCGGGGTACTCGCGGCGATCGCCGAGCGCAGTTTCGCGGTGATCTCGCACAGCGCGGCGGACGTTTCGGCCGGTACGAAGACCAAGAACTCCTCGCCGCCGTAGCGGCAGGTGAGCGACCGGTCCGGCACCGTCCGCGCGAGCGTGTCGGCCACGTCGCGCAGGACGATATCGCCGCGCACGTGGCCCAGCTCGTCGTTGATCCGTTTGAAGTTGTCGATGTCGATCAGCAGGATTCCGAAGGGGTCGACTTCGTTCTCGGCGGGCTGCTGAAGTGCGTGTTCGCGGAAGAATCCGCGACGGTTCAGGAGCCCGGTCAGCGGGTCGATGCCGCTCAGTGTCGCCTCGTGGGCGAGTTGGGAGTGCAGTGCGGATCGAAGGGTCGCGATGAGAATCACCGGTAGCGTGATCGCGCTCAGCGCGGCGGTGAAGCCGATGACGAGTTCGCCGGCGGAGATCTCGCCGGGAATGGCGACGCTCACCGTGGTGCCCACCGCGCAGGTCAGCAACCAGACGATCAGCGGTATCGACGGCGTGAGCGCCGCGATGGTCGGGATGACCACCGCGAGGGCCAGGATCGGGTAGGCCAGCTGGTAGTGGGCCATCAGGTGTGCGGCGAAGCCGATACCGAGGATCCCGGCCGTGCCGATGACGGCGAACTCGACGTCGTTCAGCGAACCTCGGATCGCGATGTAGACGACGACGCCGACCATGGCGGTCCAGACGACCAACATCCAGGGCAGACCGCCCGGAATGAGCAGGCCGGGCACGGCGACGGCCACGAAGGGCAGCGGCAGAACGCTGGCGATCGCGAGCAGGGTGGTGACCGACCGGACGTCGAGACGCCCGAAGGCGAGCGCGCCGCTGCGGCGGGTCCGAGCCTTGAAGATCGGGAAGTCGGACGCGATCATGACGCGACTCCCGTCGGCTTGTCGCGAACTGCCGCGAGCAGCAGTCGCGTCATGCAGGCGATGTCCTTGCGGGCGTCGAGCAGGTTGATCTCGGCCTCGCTCGGCATCGACTCGGCGCTCGAAGAGCTGTCGCCGATCCTGGAGGCGGCCGGCTGCTACCGGCGCCGCGATGACGCGATCCGCTTGGTGGTCCCCGACTACGGTCCCGGGTACAAGTCGAAGATCATCCTGCCCAGCGTCGTCGACTCCGACAGCTTCCGGCTGTACTCGGTGGTCATCGAGGATCCCGACGGCGTGCAGAGCACCCACCGCCTCACCACCGAGGCCTACCTGGGCATCGTGGCCGCGACCAACTTCAAGCAGCGGGTGCGCAAGATGCTGGAGTACTACCACGCCGATCGGCTGAACTACGTCACCACCGGCACCCCGAACCGGCTCGAGTACGACCAAGGGTTCTTCGTGAAGCTCGGCGACGGTTCCGCCGACGTCAAGCCGATCGCGCACCTCTACAAGGGGCAGGTCTACCAACTGGCCGAGTACCTCGGGGTCCCGAAGGAGATCCGGGAACGACCGTCGACCACCGACACCTACTCGATCCCGCAGTCCCAGGAGGAGTTCTACTTCTCCCTCCCGCACCAGCGGATGGACCTGTGCCTCTACGGGCTCAACAACGATGTGCCGATCGAGCAGGTGGCCGCGGCCACCGACCTGGACGAGGATCAGGTGCGACGCGTCTACCGCGACATCGACCAGAAGCGGAAGACGACCGAGTACCTGCACCTGGTCCCGGACCTGCCGGTCGCCGTCGACGAGGTGTCGACGCACTGACCCGCGCACAATGGTCTCCGCCTTCCTGTCGGGGGAGACGGAGGCCATTGTGCTGTGCCCCCACCGGGGGCCGTATGGAATTCTCAAACAACGCATCGCGCCGGGACCGGCTCCCGACACTGCATTCAGTTGGTTCTACATCTCACCGAGGGTGAGAGTCGTTGGCGGACAGCACTTCTGGCGCTGCTGGGACTTCAGATCGCGGAACAGGCGTCGCAGCGCGGGGCTTAGGCCGCGCCGGGCAATAACGTCAGCGTGCGCCGGGCGTTGGAGGGGATCGGTTCCCGGAAGCGCTTCGGATGCTCCGGGTCGGCCGGCGGCACGAACCAGGGATGCCGGTCGTGGCCGATGAATACTTCCCAGCCGCTCTGGTGAATCAGCATGTGGTGGCGACGGCAGAGCAGCACGCCGTTATCCAGGCAGGTCTGCCCGCCGTGCTCCCAGTGCTCCACGTGGTGGCCGTCGCACCAGGACGGCGGCAACCCGCAGCCCGGGAACGCGCAGCCGCGGTCGCGCAGCACGAGCGCCTTGCGGATGGCCGGCGTGAACAGTCGCTTCTCGCGTCCCACGTTCAGCGGGACACCGTTCTCGTCGAGGAGCGCGATCGCCACCGATGCCTCGCACATGATCAGTTCCGCGGTCCGCGCGGAGATCGGCCCGCCGAACCCGAGCCACGGCACGGCGGTGTCGCTGTTGGCGAACGGAATCGAGATAGTCTGTCCCGCAACCGAATCGAGTACCTGCCCGTTCATCACCACTGCCGCCGGCACCGACAGGGTCACGTGTGGCAGCACTCCGCCGGACTCCGGGCGTTCGGAGTGCGCCAGATAGGTGCGGACCACCTGGGTCATCGCATCCGCGCGGCGACGCTTGGCCGAGCGCTTGTCGTTCGAACCGTCCGGTTCCGGCACCGGCCGCGTCAGCGGATCCAGCGCCGCGAACAACTCCTCGGCGGCCACGGTGTCCAAATCGATGGTCACGGCGACGCGCCCGTCGTCGGTGCGGTCCATCGTCATCTCGTTCAGATCGTCACGCTCGGCGACCGGCACCTGACCGTCCGGGGTCTCGACCGGCGCGAGCTTGATCGCCCACGCGCGGGCCTTCTCCTTCACGCGCGCCGGGGTGGTCTGCACCATCAGCGAATGCACCACGCGCGCGCGGTCTACTTCGGAGAGGTCGACGACGCGACCTTCCACGTGGCCGATACCGGTCACGACGGCGTCGCCCTTCTCCGCCGACACCGCACCGTCGCGGATCCCACGAGTCACTGCCCGCAGGCCTTCGTCGGCGATCGCCCACCCGATGCGAACCGCCCGGTGGGCTACCGCTGGGGCCGCGCCGAGTTCGGTCACGATCGCCGCGGCCGACCGCACATGCTTGCGGGCAGGCAGACCGCTGCGCTCGATGGCCGCACAGGTGGCCGCGATCGAGTAGTCGACCACGTTGCGCAGCCGTAGGAGCGCCGCGGTCACGGCGAGGAGTTCTCGGTCGTCGTCGACCGCGCGAACACGCGCCAGGAAGCGCGCGAGATTGTCGACGGTGTCGTCGTTGTCGGTGACGTCGTCGACCATGAAGTCGGCGAGTGCGGTCAAGCCTGCTGCGTCCACCTGGGACACCTCCGGGTCGGAGAGTAGGTACAGCGATGAACCGGTCGAGCTGCCCGACGGTCGGTCAGACAGCCACTCGATTCGGCAGACGGGCAGAGGTATCCGCATCGTCCAACTCCAAGTTACGCCTCATATTCAGTTAGCACAACAGTTCGTCGAAACTGTTTTCGAAAGATTCTCGAAAAATGCTCGCGAGCCTTCTACCTGCTCAAATGTCCCTGGTTGCTTGCTGTGGCTGAGCTGGGGAATGACTTATGGAGGCGTCCCGGGCGCTGCGGAGTGTTTGTGCACGGCAAAGGCGTCAGCCCTCGCGGTTTTGAACGCGGGGGCTGACGCCTTATGCGTGCCTGCTATTGGGCGGGTGCGTCGTCACCCAGGATGATCGGTCCTATTGCCGATGGTGGCGGGAACAATGGGGACGGCATTCCAGGGTATGGGAGAGGGCCTATTCCCTGCAGGTTCTCCACTCCGGAAGACGTGCGTGTGCACACGCTACTGGTGCCCGGCATCCGGATGGTCATCCGGTCGGTGATCGTGTACGACGTCTGGACGGTCGACGTCAGCCCGGCGTTGAGGGTGCTCAGCGTGTTGTTCACGACTCCCGGGTGCTGCCGCTGGCGCTGTCGCGGCTTGTTTTGAGTGTCTGGTTTGGAATCGGGCTTGCTTCGCTGCTTACGGTCCGGGTCGGTCTTCGGGGTCTGCGGTCTCTGGTGGGGTTTGCCGCCTACCTGGATGGGTCCTGGTGAGAAGAGCACCTGGTAGGCCATCATCACCTGATTGTTGGGATTCTCCCAGTGGACCGTGGATTCTCCGGGCCATCTGGCGACCTGCCCAGGTCGAACGCGGATCTGGTTGCTCCACGGCCGATCGATGCGGTCCAACCGCCATTCGCCGGATTGGGGCAGGTAGACGATCGGCCGGAACATCACCCACGCCTCTCCCGACGTGGGGGCGTGAACGGTCGGGTTGTCCTGCGTAATCCGGAGTGATTTCACAAGGTCATGGCACGCCGCAGCCGGGGCCAGGTCGACTCTTCCAACGCGCCCTTCGTTGATGCTGTACTGCCCAGCTGACGCCTCGCCTGCTGCGGCTATGCAGCCCAGGGCGGTTGCTGTCGCGCAGGCTGCGACGATGAGTTGCTTCTTCACGCGTGCTCCATTCTCGAGGCTGGTCGGTCGCTCGGCGGATTATCGCCGGACCTGCCGCACCCCGGGCGTTCGGCTGCGATGGAGTTGCGCCAGCACCTTGAGACTAACAGTGATGTACATCACAGGCAGTCCCCAGTTTGGGGGACTCCGCCGCGGTCGGCGGTGATCGGCAGTGAGGCGGCGTAAGGAAAGTGGGATCGTCGTTGGCTGCGGAAAGCGTTCGACCCCGTCTCCCAACGGAGACGGGGTCGAGAAGTCGTACGGCGATCTACGATCGCTCGGGTCGGCTCAGGCCTGCGGGGTCTTGCGGCCGCGAAGTAGGTAGATCACCGGCAGGATACCCATCGAGTTCACCAGCGACAGTCCGGTGGCCCACGCCCACTTGGGACCGTTCACCTCGGCTGCGGACCGGGAAGCCAGATCCTGCCCGGCCCACACGCGCAGACCTGCGTCGACGGCGCTGACCGCGATGGCGGCGCCCTTCTGTCCGCGGGACAGGTCACTCCACTTCTTCTTATCCATGGCTGTCACCGTACCGGCGGGGCGACCCGATCCCGGGAATCCCGGGACCAATGGCTCATGCCGGTGTCGGCAGCGCTTCGTATCGTGGAAGGCACACGATCGGAAAATGTGAGGGGCCACACAATGGCGGGTGAGGCGGAGACACAGGAATGGGTCCGACCGTTGGCTGGTCTCACGCTGAACGATGCGCCGTCGGTCGGCGGCAAGGGCGCCAATCTGGGGGAACTGATCGGTGGCGGATTTCCGGTGCCGGGCGGCTTCGTCGTCACCAAAGAGGCGTACCTGGCGGCGATGGACGCGGCGGGCCTGCGCACCGAACTCGCTGCGCGGGCGCTGCCCCCGACCGGAGTGACCGAACAGGAACTGCTCGCCTTCGCCGAGGACGTGCGGACGCGCGTGTCGAAGGCGGCGATCCCGGACGCGATCGCCGGTTCGATCACCGAGGCCTATCGGAGGCTGGGCGATGATCGACGCGTCGCTGTGCGCTCGTCGGCGCCGGCCGAGGATGCGGCGGACACGTCCTTCGCCGGGATCCACGACAGCTTCACCGACGTCGCGGGCCCCGCTCAGCTGCTCGAGGCGATCGTGCGGTGCTGGATGTCGCTGTGGTCGGCGCGCGCCCTGACCTACCGCAAGGTGCAGAACGTCGAGGAGGAGCCGTCGGTCGCGGTAGTGGTGCAACTGATGGTCGATTCGGTGAGTGCGGGCGTGATGTTCACCGTCGACCCGCTCACCGGGGATCCCGACCGCATCATGATCGAGGCGGCCCGCGGCCTCGGCGAAGTGGTGGTCGGCGGTCAGGTGGAGCCGGACACGTACATGGTGAGCAAGACGGAGCCGCGCGCGGTGCTCAGCGCACACGTCGGGGCGCAGGCGTTCCAGCTCGTCGCCGGCGAGAGCGCCGACGAGGTGCCCGAACAGATCCCCGAGTCCGACCGCGGACGGCGCGTGCTCACCGATCGCCAGGTGTTGGCAGTGGCCGCGCTCGGTGTGGACGCCGAGAAGCACTACGGCGTGCCGCAGGACATGGAGTTCTCCTTCTGCCCATCCGCGAACGGCAGCGACCCGGACCTGTACATCGTGCAGTCACGGCCGATCACGACGCTGGCGCAGGGCGGCGCCGGCGCGGACTCCGGTCCCAGCGGTGCGGGCGAGCTGCTGGTCAGCGGCCTGGGTGCCAGCCCCGGCGTGGCGAGCGGACGCGTGCGGATCATGCGCGAGGTCGCCGACGCGGGCAGCCTGAACGACGGCGACGTCCTCGTCGCCCCGATGACCCGACCCGACTGGCTGCCGGTGCTGCGGCGTGCGTCGGCGATCGTGACCGACGGCGGCGGAATCACCTGCCACGCGGCGATCGTCGGACGCGAACTCGGCAAACCGGTGGTCGTCGGGGCGCGTGGAGCCACCGGCACCCTCGTCGAGGGTGCCCTCGTTACGGTGGACGGCAGCGCGGGCACGATCTCGGCGGGTGCCCCGGCACCCGGCGAGGTACGGCCGCTGCCGTCCGCTGAACCGGTGGCCGCCGCGCCGACGCGGGAAGTCACGGCGACCCGCGTCTACGTCAATCTGGCGACCCCGGATACCGCGGAGGAGGTGGCCGCCATGGACGTCGACGGTGTGGGTCTGTTGCGGGCCGAGTTCATGATCACCGAGGCGCTCGACGGGTTGCACCCGGCCAAGCTGCTCGCGGAGGGACGGCGCGCGGAGTATGTGGAGAAGATGGCGGCCGGGTGTCGACGATCGCGGCCGCGTTCGGTGATCGCCCCGTGGTCTATCGGGCCATCGACTTGCGCTCCAACGAGTTCGCCGCGCTCGACGGCGGCGACGTGGAACCGGACGAGGACAACCCGATGATCGGCTACCGGGGGTGCTACCGGTATGTCCGCGAACCGGAGTTGTTCCGCCTCGACCTCGACGTGATCGCCGCGGTGCGCGCGCGGCATACCAACGTGCACCTGATGATTCCGTTCGTGCGAACCAAATGGGAACTAGCGGAATGCCTTTCGCTGCTCGACGCGCATCCGCTGGGCCGGGACACCGGACTCAAGCGGTGGATCATGGCGGAGGTCCCCTCGGTGGTCTATTGGTTGCCGGAGTACGCTGCGCTCGGCATCGACGGCGTCTCCATCGGCAGCAACGACTTGACGCAGCTGATCCTCGGCGTCGACCGCGACTCCGAAGTCTGCAAGGACCTGTTCGACACCCGCGACCCGGCAGTGCTCGATGCGATCGACCAGATCATCGCGCGGGCCTCGGCGGCCGGGCTCACCACCTCGTTGTGCGGGCAGGCGGTGTCGCTGTATCCCGAACTCGCCGAACATCTCGTGCGACAGGGGATCACGTCGGTTTCGGTGACCCCGGACGCCGCCGTGGCCACGCGGCACAACGTGGCGGTGGCCGAGCGGGCGGTCATTCTGGAGGCGGCTCGGCGACGGGTCTGACGAGTTCGTCGAGGCCGGCGGAGCCTCCGATACTCGGCATGCGCGACCCGAGCCGCCTGCCGGCCGGTGCACCAGTTCGTGATGATCTACGAGGAGTTCATGCTGGCCTGGCTGGCGATGACGCTCGCGGTGATCCTGGTGGTCATCTCGCAGATCAAGATCAACGTCACCAACGCCTACTCCGGCTCGTTGGCGTGGACCAACTCGTTCACCCGGGTCACCGGCCGCTACCCCGGCCGCCTGGTGTTCGTGGTGGTGAACCTGGTGATCGCGCTGGTGCTGATGGAAGCGAACATGTTCAGCTTCCTGTCCGAGCTGCTGAACTTCTACGCCAACTGCGGTATCGCGTGGATCGTCGTGGTGGCCACCGACATCGTGGTGAACAAGTACCTGCTGAAGCTCAGCCCGATGCACCCGGAGTTCCGCCGCGGCATGCTGTACGCGGTCAATCCGGTCGGCTTCGTGTCGGTGATCGTCGCCGCGGGCGTGTCGATCATGGTCTTCTTCGGGGTCTTCGGCGCCGATGTCGCACCGATCTCCCCGTTGTTCGCGGCGGTTCTGGCCCTCGTCCTGCCGCCGATCCTCGCGATCGTCACCCAGGGCCGGTACTACCTGCGTCGCAGCGACGACGGCATCGATCTGCCGATGTTCGACGACGACGGCAATCCCAGCGACGCGAAGCTGTGGTGCTGCGTGACGCAGACCGAGTTCGAGCGCCCCGACATGCTCGCCTCGGCGGTGCCCGGACCGGACGGGGAGAAGCAGTACATCTCTTCGCTCGCGCTGGCCTGTGACCGCACCGGCGAACACATCCTGCCCGCCGATCCTCCGATCAGGTAGGACCGGCCCGCCGACGACCAGGGCGCCGGCACCTGCTTCGGCAGGTGGCGGCGCCCTTGCGGCCGGTGAGGTCAGGTCAGTCCGCTCCGTCTGTTTCCGCAGCGGGGACGGGGCCGGGGGCGTCGGGTTGGCCGACGAGTTCCTGGACGAACCGGGGCCACGCGGGGTCGCGCACGTAGTTGCTGTGGCCGCGGCTGAAGGCGTACTCGACGACCGGCGGCGGGTCGGGCAGCCAGCGCTCGTTGCCTATTTCCAGGTACCGGATCCGGGATTGGTCCTCGTCCGTGATCCCGCTGGTCCGCGTGGCCCAGGAAAACCTGTTCAGTCCCGTCACGGCGAGGGCATTCCCCTGGAAGCCGGCGACGCTCCCCTGCGGGTTCTGGTCGGCTCCGGGTAGCCGCACATTCCAGGAGAGGACACTGCCGCCGACCGGGTCGGTGGGGCGGATCAGATTGATCCATCGGCCGTCGAGGTCCTTGAAGAGGTGACAGTTGGAATGGAAATTGAGGTGCGCGGGGAAGGCACGCCCGTAGATCCAGCGCAATTGCGAGCCGTAGGTCAGCAGGCTGAGGTTCTGTGGCGTGGACACTTGGCGTCGCAACAGTCGTAAGGCGGCTGCGTACATGATGAGCGACCCCTGGCTGTGCCCGCAGAGGACGATCTTCCGCGTCGGGTCGGCCTTCTGCTCGTGCTCGACCCGGGTCACGATGTCGTGGATGACGACGGTCGCGTACGACTGCGGAACCACCGGATGTCCTTCGCGCGGCCAGAAGGACGCGACATCCCACAGCACGCCGAACTTACGGCCGACATCCGGACTGCGGATCGAGCGTTGAATGGCCCATCCGATCCCGCCAACGAACAGGATGAGGAGGACGGTGCCCAGCAGTTGGATCCACGTCATGACGGAGTTGGCGATGTAGTCCGCCCGGAGAAGCCAGATCGCGGCGATGAGAGCTGAGAAGATCGCCATCAGTAACACGAAGAGGACAGCCGGCAGGCGATCGTGGTTGGCAGCCAGTCCCCAGGCGCGCCGCACTGACCCCGGTGCAGGCGTGGTGGAGTCCATCCCAGACAGTGACCGTTGCCACGTGTCGGGATACTCCGATTGGTTTGGGAGCGGAACGATGACCCAACCGATGAAGCTGCGGAAGGCGAAGCAGAAGAGGGTCACGACGAGGACGAGGGCGCCGACGACGAGGAGCAGGAGTGCGATCAGACCCCACATCAGGCTGATTGCGGAATAGCTCCAGGGCATTTCGAGTGCGACGTCGCTCGGTGCTGTGGTCCACTTCCGGGCGGCAAGGAGTTCGAAACCGTGTGCCGCACCGGCACCGAAACCTGCACCGAACGCAATGCCGAGTCCACTGACCACCCAGGCCCCGAGGCCATGCAGCCATGGCCGGTAGCGGTCCGGGAAGCCGGCCCAGGAAGCGAACTTACTCCTGCACACCACCACCAACGAGGCGAGTAGCAGGCTTCCCGACAGGCAGAGGCAGATCACAAGTGTGATCTCGATGGGTCTGGATGTGCTGTACAGCGACCCGCTGCCGGGGTTATCCGCAAGTCGGTCCGGCAGATACCAGAAACCCATGCCTGCGGCCACGAGGTACGCGATGAGACCGGTAGTTCGGGCGACTGCCCGGATGAAGGCTTGGCACTGTGGCGGCAACCTGGCGCTGCGAGTGAACGCAGCCAGGTCGCGCAGATCGGTGCCGGCGAGCATCACCGCCAGTGCGATCAGCACGCCGAGCGGAATCAGCCACCAGTATCCGGCCTCGCCGTCGGGATTCGCCAGCGTCATGACCAGGACCAGCGTGGTGGGCGCGGCGATGCCGTGGACAGCGCGCAGCCCCGAAGCGAGGGGACTGCCGTCGTGGAAATCCTGCGATTCCAGGGTGGTCTCCGCTTCTGGACCGCCCCCTGCGGCTGCTGCCAGTTCAGTGTCCGCGGGTCCGACTTCGTCGACCTCGGTGAACCGGGTGATCGTAGTTATCAGGGCCATCAGTGCGATGAGAAGAACAGTTCCGGCGACAGCCAGCCTGTCCGGCTCACTGGCGAGCAGACCGTGCCCGGGAACTTTGCCCAGGCACCCTAAGCCGTCGGTGGCACTGCCCAAGCACTGATACGCCACCAGGTCGAGGACCAGCATCGAGACCTGCATTGTGAAGAGCACCGTCAGGGCCAGACCCAGCAGATGCATGGAGGCGCGCGTGAAGCGGGCCGCGATCGCGCCGCTGGAATCGGGGAGCATGGCGTACGCCATGTTGATCAGGGCGAACGGGATGAGGAGCGCCCACAGCGCCTTCTTCCAACCACCGGACGTCATGCTGCCCCAGGAATACGCCCAGACGTGATGGTCCGGGTTGCCCGGCTCGGTGACCGGATTGCCCTGAAGATCCACGAGATGCGTGAAGCCGCGGTCGGGCGCAGTGGAATCCGGAACGGCGTGGATCGCGCCGGTGTTGGCGGCAGCGGTGGGGCGGGCCAGGATCTGCTCGGGCGGCGTGCCACTGACCCCGTGCGTGCGGATCTCGAGGATCCGCGGTAGTCCGCGACCGGTGGAGGCCGTGGGCGTCGGGACGGCATCGTCGGACATGGCAACCTCCGTTCGCGCTACCTCGATGATCTACCCGAGGAAGCGCGAACGGAGGCGAACCGGCTGGTAGCGGTGGGGCGCGTGATTACAAGGCGACGGTGAGGAGCACGACGGCGTCGGTGTCGGCGCTGAGACCGTGTCGCACCGGCGGGATGTCCGTGCGGTCGCCCGCGGTCAACGCTTGGCTGCCGCCGTCGGGCACGGTGAGACGAACCTCGCCGCGCAGCACCTGGAGGGTGGCCTCGCCGGGCGACTCGTGGTCGTGCAGTGCCTGACCGGCGAGCAGCGCGATCACCGTCTCGCGGAGTCGGTCGCCGTGTCCGCGCACCGTCTCCGAGGCGCGGCCGGCCCGAGCCTGTGCCGCGTGGGCCAGCAGTTCGTCGGCCAGGGTGTTCAGGTTGACGGTGGTCATTTCTTCTCGCTTTCCGTGCGCGCGATACCGAAGATCGTGAACAGGCAGGCGACGGCGGCGAACGCCACCAGCAGACCCAGGCCGATGGTGTACGAGTGCGCCTCGGCGTCGTACGTCGCGCCCATCACCAGCGGTGGGAAGAACCCGCCGAGGCCGCCGGCCGCACCGACGATGCCGGTCACCGCGCCCACGCGGGCCGCCGGGGAGGCGATGGCCACCCAGGCGAACACGGCGCCCGCGCCCATGCCCATCATCACGGCCATCAGCAGGAAGTCGGCACCGGCCCACCAGGGCAGGGACGGCTTGAAGATCATCCACACGGCCAGCAGTGCCGCGCCGCCGCAGGAGATCGCGGTGATCAGTCGGGGACCGAACTTGTCCGACAGGATGCCACCGATCGGGCGGGCGACGACCGCCGCGATCGCGAAGCCCGCGGTGCGCGCACCGGCCGACTTGAGGTCGGTCATCTCGTAGACGTCGTTCAGGTAGGTCGGCAGGTAGGTGGAGAAGGCGACGAAGCCGCCGAAGGCCGCCGCGTACAGGAAGGACATCTGCCAGGTGATCGGCAGCTTGAGGGCGTCGACCAGCTTGGGGACCGCCTTGTCGGTGGCCGGCTCCCACGTCGGGGAGTCGCGCATCCACAGCCAGCAGATCACCGCGACCACCAGCAGCGCCACGGCCATGATGATGTGCGTGGGGAAGTAGCCGAACCATTCCTTGAACCGGGGCGTGAAGAAGGCCGACAGGGCGGTGCCGCCCATGCCGGCACCGAAGACACCGGTGGCGAAACCGCGCCGGTGCACCTCGTACCAGTTGTTCACGAACGGAATGCCGGCCGCGAAGCTGGTACCGGCGATGCCCAGGAAGAAGCCCACCACGATCATGAACGGGTACGACTTCAAGGAGCCTGCGACGGCCACCAGGATCACGAACGGGGCCGACAGCACCAGCAGCAGGGTGAACATCACCCGGCCGCCGTACTTCGGGGTGAGCACGCCGACGATGATGCGGCCCAGCGAGCCGACCAGGATCGGGACGGCGATCAGGATGGACTTCTGGGTGGAGCCCAGATCCATCTCGCCGGGGCTCGCGTAGAAGACGCCGAGCGGAGCGATGAGGTTCCACGCCCAGAAGGTGATGGCGAAGGCCAGCGTGGCCAGGATCAGGTTGCGGGTCTGCAGGGCCGGTGAATACACCGGGGCGTCGGCGGTGCTGGTGGTCATCGTCGGTCACGATCCTCGGTACCCACCGGCGCCCACGCCGACGGCAGCTCCTGCGAGCCGGGTGCGGAGCGTGCATCGCGGCTGCGGTACACGATGTACGGGCGGAACAGATAGTGCAGCGGTGCGGTGAAGATGTGCACCAGCCGAGTAAACGGCACCAGGATGAACATCAGCATGCCGATGACGACGTGGACGTGGAAGCGCAGCGGGGCCGCTTCCATCGCGTGGATGTCGGGTTGCAGGATCCAGATGGAGCGGAACCACGGGGAGACGGTCTCGCGGTAGTTCACGCCTGCGCCGTGCGGATCGATCATGCCGATGACGGTGATGTAGGTGCCGGCGACCAGCGCGGACACCAGCACCAGATACATCAGCTTGTCGTTGGCGGTGGTGGCGGCGAAGACCGGGCCGGTGGCACGACGACGATAGATCAGGATCGCGACGCCCACCAGGGTGGCGATCGCGGCGATGATGCCGCCGACCGCGGCGATCCAGTGGTACGCGTCCTCGCTGAGCCCGATCGCGTTGGTCCACGACTCCGGGATCACCAGGCCGATCGCGTGCCCCGCGATCACCGCCAGGATGCCGTAATGGAACAGCGGTGACCCGATGCGCAGCAGCTTGGATTCGTACAGCTCCGACGAGCGGGTGGTCCACCCGAACTTGTCATAGCGGTAGCGCCAGATGGTGCCGCCCACCACCGAGATCAGAGCCACGTAGGGGAGGACGCCCCAGAGGAAGATGTTCATCGCCAGCTCACCATCTGATCGGGCCGAGTCGATCGGCGGAGTCGTCGTTGCTCGTGTACAGCGGTAGTAGCTTGCGCCCGCCCGGGCCGCTCGGCGGCGGACCGCTCATGGCGGGGCCCGAGGAGTCGAGGCCGACGGCTTCGACGGCCGGGCCGGCCGCGGCCATCGCGAGCGCGGTGGCCTTGTCGGCGGGGGACGCGCCGGGCAGGGTCGCGCAGACGGCGGCCAATACGTCGGCGTACGGGGAGTCACGCTCGTCGAGCGCGATCCGAATCAGTTCGAGGGCCGGACGGTTCTCCACGAGCAGGGTGTGGCCGCCCTCGGCGTCGACGCGGGCGGCGAACTCGAGCACCATCGGCAGGTAGTCGGGGAGCTCGCCGTGGGTGTCCACGAGGAAGCCGGAGTCGCGGTAGCGCTGCTTGAAGGCGCCGAGCGAGGTGCCGCGGCGTCGCGTGTCCCCGTCGGTCCAGTACGTCAGATACAGCGTGTGCCGCCGCGTCATGTCGAAGACGTCCACGTAGTTCTGCCTGGCCGTCGCCGGATCGGCGGCCGCCAGATGTTCGACGACGCCGCGCAGCGTCCGCACGGCCGCCGAGTCGGGCTGCTCGTCGAGTGCCGCGGCCAGCATCGGCAGCCGGCCCAGCAGGTCGTCGTCCGGATAGCTCAAGCACCACGACGCACCCTGGTAGACGATCCGGTGATCGTCGCGCTTGCGTCCGACCCGACGGCGGGTGGCGGTCAACCGGTTGCGCATCAGCGGTCCCTGCTGTCCGGGAACATGCCCGGCGGCGTGCCGTTGCCATCCCAGTTGAGTAGGTTCACCCGGCCCTTCAGTGAGTGCTCACCGGCCGGGCGGTCGCTGGTCTGCCGCTGCTTGAGCGCCTGGAAGGTCTCCACCGACACCGGGGTGGGGCGCCCGCTGGCCTCGCCGAAGGCGCCGGACTCGTACATGCCGGGGCCGTCGTCGAAGTCGAGGGAGCAGCCCATCTCCTCCAGATTGTGCGCCTGCTCGTGGTGCGCGGTGGGGATGACGTACCGGTCCTCGTACTTGGCGATCGCCATCAGGCGGTACATCTCGTACATCGTCGACTCGTCCATGCCGACCGAGGCGGGGATCAGCGGATTCGGTTCGCGGCCGAGGGAGACGTCACGCATGTACGACCGCATGGCCGCCAGCTTGCGCAGCACGCCGTCGACCACGCTCACGTCACCCGCGGAGAACAGTTCGGCCAGGTACTCGATCGGGATGCGCAGCGCTTCGATGGCGCCGAACAGGGTCTCGTGGCCTTCGCCGTCGTGGCCCTGCTCGGTCAGCAGATCGACGATCGGCGACAGCGGCGGGACGTACCAGACCATCGGCATGGTGCGGTACTCCGGATGCAGGGGCAGCGCGACGCGGTACTTCTTGGCCAGCGCGTACACCGGCGAGCGCTGGGCGGCGTCCAACCAGTCGTCCGGGATACCCTCGGCGCGGGCGGCGGCGATGACCTCCGGGTCGAAGGGATCGAGCAGCAGATCGAGCTGCGCCTCGTACAGGTCCTTCTCATCGGGGGTGGACGCGGCGGCGGTCACGGCGTCGGCGTCGTACAAGAACAGGCCGATGTAGCGCAGCCGGCCCACGCACGTCTCCGAGCAGACGGTGGGCTGACCGACCTCGATGCGCGGATAGCAGAACGTACATTTCTCGGCCTTGCCCGAGCGGTGGTTGAAGTAGATCTTCTTGTACGGGCAGCCGGTGATGCACTGACGCCAGCCGCGGCAGCGGTCCTGATCCACCAGCACGATGCCGTCTTCTTCGCGCTTGTAGATGGCGCCCGACGGGCACGATGCCATGCACGACGGGTTGAGGCAGTGCTCGCAGATGCGCGGCAGGTAGAACATGAACGTCTGCTCGAACGAGAACTTGATCTTGTCCTCGGACTCCTTGCGGATCTTCGCGACGATCGGGTCGAGGTGACCGAACGACGTGGTGCCGCCGAGGTTGTCGTCCCAGTTGGCCGACCACGACACCTTCATGTCCTCGCCGGTGATCAGCGACTTGGGGCGGGCCACCGGGAAGTCGTCGCCGAGCGGCGCGCTGACCAGTGTCTCGTAGTCGTAGGTCCACGGCTCGTAGTAGTCGTCGAGCGTGGGCTGCACGGGGCTGTGGAAGATGGTGAACAGTTTCTGCAGGCGGCCGCCGGTGCGCAGGCGCAGATCGCCCTTGCGGTTGAGTTCCCAGCCGCCCTTCCAGCGTTCCTGGTCCTCGTAGGTGCGGGGATAGCCGAGGCCCGGGCGGGTCTCGACGTTGTTGAACCACACGTACTCGGTGCCGGCTCGGTTGGTCCACGCCTGCTTGCAGGTCACCGAACAGGTGTGGCAGCCGATGCATTTGTCGAGATTCATCACCATCCCGACCTGAGCCATCACTCGCATCAGTAGGTCACCTCCTGGCTGCGCTTGCGGATAGTGGAGACGTTGTCGCGTTGATTCCCGGTGGGCCCGAGGTAGTTGAACGCGTAGGACAGCTGGGCGTAGCCGCCGATGAGGTGCGACGGTTTCACCAGCAGGCGGGTCACCGAGTTGTGGATGCCGCCGCGGCGGCCGGTGGCCTCCGACTTCGGGACGTCGATGGTGCGTTCCTGCGCGTGGTGCACGTAGGTGACGCCGACCGGAATGCGGTGACTCACCACGGCGCGGGCCACGAAGACGCCGTTGGTGTTGACGCATTCGATCCAGTCGTTGTCGGCCACGTCGATCGACGCCGCGTCCTCCGGTGACAGCCAGGCGGTGGGCCCGCCGCGCGAGAGCGACAGCATGAACAGGTTGTCCTGGTACTCCGAGTGGATCGACCACTTGTTGTGCGGGGTCAGGTAGCGGACGGTGATCTCCTTCTCACCCGTCGGCCCGAGCTTGGGTTCCCCGAACAATCGGTGCATGTCCAGCGGTGGACGGTAGAGCGGGAGGGCCTCGCCGATGTCGAGCATCCAGTCGTGGTCGAGGTAGTAGTGCATGCGACCGGTGAGGGTGTGGAAAGGCTTGTCGCGTTCGATGTTGACGGTGAACGGTGCGTACCGTCGACCGCCGGTCTCACTGCCCGACCACTCCGGCGAGGTGATCACCGGGACCGGCTGCTTCTGGGTGTCGGCGAACGAGATCCGCTTCTCCTCGGCGCCGGCCGCCAGATCCACCAGCTTCTTGCCGACCCGCTTCTGCAGCTTCTCGAAACCGTCGACGGCGAGCTCGCCGTTGGTGGTGCCGGAGAACATCAGGATGGCTTCGGCCATCTTGGCGTCGGTGTCGATGGCCGGACGGCCGTCAGACACGCTGCCGTTCGCCGAGAGCATCACGCCGTTGGTGGCGGCCAGCTTCGGGATCTGCGAGGCGATGTCGAAGGTGACGTTCTTGACGGTGAAGCCCATCGTGTCCGCGAGCGGGCCGACGGAGGCCAGCTTGTCGGCGATGGCCGTGTAGTCGCGCTCCACCACGCTGAACATCGGCATGTTCTTGCCCGGGATCCCCGGGTTGCCGGTCTCGCGCCAGTCGATCACGCGGCCGTGGGCCTGCGCCATCTCGCCGGGGGTGTCGTGCTGCACCGGGACGCTCACCAGGTCGTGCACCACGCCGAGATGCTTCTCGGCCTGGCGGGACAGCTCCTGGGCGAGCAGGTGGAACAGGTCGAAGTCGCTCTTGGCCTCCCACGGCGGGTCGATGGCCGGGGTGAAGGCGTGGACGAACGGGTGCATGTCCGTGGAGCTCAGGTCGTGCTTCTCGTACCATGTGGCGGCCGGGAGCACGATGTCGCTGAGCAGGGTGGTCGACGTCATGCGGAAGTCCGCCGACAGCAGCAGGTCGAGCTTGCCCTCGGGCGCCTGATCGTGCCAGCGCACCTCGGCCGGACGCGGCGTGTTCGGGTTCTCCGTGCCGAGCACGTTGTGATGGGTGCCGAGGAGGTGGCGCAGGAAGTACTCGTCGCCCTTGGCCGAACTGCCCAGCAGGTTGGACCGCCACAGCACCAGGGTGCGCGGCCAGTTCTCCGGGGCGTCGACGTCGGCGATCGCGGGGGTGAGGTCGCCGTCGCAGAGCGCCTTCGCGACGTAGGCCGCCGGAGTGTCCGCGGTGCCCGCGGCCACGGCGGCGTTCGCGTCGTCGGCCACCTGCAGCGGGTTGGTGCTGAACTGCGGGTAGAACGGCATCCAGCCCATCGCCGCCGACTGCGCGACCGCGTCGGCGGTGTGCGCGTGATCGAGGGTGCCGCGCGAGAGCGGCGAGGTGAGGGCGGTGGTGGAGTAGCCGTCGTTGCGCCACTGATCGGTGTGCATGTACCAGTACGACGTGCCCGGTTGGGTGCGCGGCGGCCGCGACCAGTCGAGCGCGTTGGCCAGCGAGATCCAGCCGGTGATCGGCCGGCACTTCTCCTGGCCGACGTAGTGCGCCCAGCCGCCGCCGTTGCGGCCCATGCTGCCGGTGAGGGTGAGCATGGCCAGGATGGCGCGGTAGGTGGCGTCACCGTGGAACCACTGGCAGATGCCGGCACCCATGATGATCATCGACCGGCCGCCGGACTCACGGGCGTTGACCGCGAACTCGCGGGCGATGCGGATGGCCTGCTCGGCGGGAACGCTGGTGATCGCGGCCTGCCAGGCCGGGGTGTACGGGGTGTTCGGGTCGTCGTACCCGGTGGCCCACTGTCCGGGCAGACCGTCGCGGCCGACGCCGTACTGGGCCAGCATCAGGTCGAACACGGTGGTCACCAGGCGGCCGGCGATGCGACGGGCCGGAACGCCGCGGGACATCACCGAGCCGCTACCGTCGGGGGCTTCGAACGCGGGCAGGCTCACGGCGACCGGTTCGGCGCCGTCGGTGCCGTACAGGCTCAGGCGCGGAGTGACGCCCTCGAGGTCCAGGTTCCAGTCGCCTTCGCCGGAGTCGGAGTAGCGGAAACCAATGGAGCCCTTGGGGACCACCGGTTCGCCGGTGGCGTCGTCGATCAGGACGGTCTTCCACTCCTCCTCGGGCGCGGTGGCGGTGCCGCCGGTGAGGGCTTCGGCGGTGAGGAACTTGCCGGGCACCAGGGTGGTGGTGCCGTCGGCGTCGAACTCGTCGAGCTCGATGAGGAACGGCAGGTCGGTGTACTTGCCGCTGAACTCGGTGAAGAAGTCGGTGGTGTGATCGACGTAGAACTCTTTCAGGATCACGTGACCCATCGCCATGGCGAGCGCGGCGTCGGTGCCGGCCTGCGCGGGCACCCATTCGTCGGCGAACTTGATGTTGTCGGCGTAGTCCGGGGCCACCCCGACCACCTTGGTGCCGCGGTAGCGCACCTCGGCCATCCAGTGGGCGGGTCAAGTCCCGAGTAGTGGTGTAGCGCTGCGATCCTTCGTTGGTGCTGGTTAAGCGCTGAGTTCGTGGGTGGTGTCGGCGTTTACCTCGATTCCGGTGGCGGGGACGGGGGTGAGTCGGCTTTTGGCGAGGATGTCCAGGCCGAGGTAGCGGCGGCCTTCTGCCCATTCGTCGGTCTGTTCGGCCAGGACTGCGCCGACCAGACGGACGATCGCGTCACGGTTGGGAAAGATCCCAACGCTGTCGGTGCGGCGTCGGATCTCCCGGTTGAGGCGTTCGTTGGGGTTGTTAGACCAGATCTGCTGCCAGAGTCCTTCGGGGAAACCGGTGAAGGCCAGGATGTCGGCCCGAGCGGTGTCGAGGTGATCGTGCGCGTCAGGCAGTTTGGTGTCGACGTAGTCGAGCAGTCGGTCGAACTGGGCGTTGACCGAGGCGGCGTCGGGCTGGTCGTATACCGAGTGCAGCATCGCTTTGACTGCCGGCCACAGACTTTTCGGGGTGACGCTCATCAGGTTCGCCGCGTAGTGGGTGCGGCAGCGTTGCCATGCTGCCCCGGGCAGGTTCGCTGCGATCGCTTCGACGAGGCCGGCATGAGCATCGCTGGTTACCAGCCGGACTCCGGTCAGGCCGCGGGCGACCAGGTCGGCAAAGAAGCTGTTCCACGCCACTGTGGTTTCCGCGGTGGCTACCTGCAGGCCCAAGACCTCTCGGCGCCCGTCGGCGTTGACCCCGGTCGCGACCAGCACGACCGCGTTGACCACGCGACCACCTTCACGGACCTTCATCGTCAACGCGTCCGCGGCGACGAACGTGAACGGGCCCGCTTCACTCAAGGGGCGGTGCCGGAACTGCTCGACGTGCTCATCGAGATCAGCGGCCATCCGCGAGACCTGGGACTTCGACAGCGAGTTGATCCCCAGTGTCTTGACAAGCTTGTCCATGCGGCGGCTGGACACCCCGGCGAGGTAGCAGTCAGCGACCACGGTGATCAACGCTGCTTCGGAGCGTTTGCGCCGCTCGAGCAGCCATTCCGGGAAATACGTGCCCTGCCGCAGTTTGGGGACAGCGACATCGATCGTTCCGACCCGAGTATCGAGGGCGCGGTGCCGGTATCCGTTGCGCTGGTTGGTGCGCTCAGCTGATCGCTGCCCCCATTCAGCGCCGCATACCGCGTCGGCATCAGCGGAGAGCAGGGCGTTGATCACAGCTTGCAGCAGTTCGCGCATCAAGTCCGGCGACGCATCGCTCAGGGCTTGGCTCAGCAAGCCCGAAGGGTCGACAATGTGTGGTGCGGTCATCGTGATGACTCCGTTCGAGTGGGTTGTAGGAGATTCCTCGAAGGATCACACGGTGACCGCTCCCGCTCCGAGCAACGACACGCTGCTCGTCATGGTCCCGGTCACCGGGCTACACCACTCTATGGGGCACTACTAGTGGGCGTCCGGGGTGCGGGTCACCGGCACGTTCGAGCCCCACATCATCAGGTAGGTGGCGTCCCACCAGTCGCCGGACTCGGGGACGTCGGTCTGATCGCCGAAGACCTGCGGGCTGGCCACCGGCAGGTCGGCGTACCAGTCGTAGAACGACGTCATCACGCCGCCGATCAGCTGAATGAACCGGGTGCCGACGCAGTGGCTCACCTGGGACATCGCCGGAATCGGCGAGAAGCCGGCGCACCGGTCGGGGCCGTAAGTCTTGATGGTGTGCACGTGCGCGGCGGCGGCGATCTCGATGGCCTCGTCCCAGGTGACACGCACCAGGCCGCCCTTGCCGCGGGCCTGCTGGTAGGCGCGACGGCGGACGGGGTCGCCGGTCACGTCGGCCCACGCGAGCACCGGGTCGCCGAGCTTGGCCTTGGCCTGGCGGTACATCTCCACCAGGACGCCGCGGGCGTACGGGTGTCGCACGCGCGTGGGGGAGTAGGTGTACCAGGAGAAGGCGGCGCCGCGGGGGCAGCCGCGCGGCTCGTACTCGGGGCGGTCCGGGCCGGCCGTCGGGTAGTCGGTCTCCTGCGTCTCCCAGGTGATGATGCCGTCCTTGACATACACCTTCCACGAGCAGGAGCCGGTGCAGTTGACACCGTGCGTGGAGCGGACGATCTTGTCGTGACTCCAGCGGTCCCGGTAGAAGACGTCGCCGGCGCGGCCGCCTTCGCGGAAGACCGCGCGCTTGTCGTCGGACTCGTCCCACCGGGTGAAGAAGCGCCCGACGTCGAGCAGTGCTTGGGCGGCGTCGCCCTGAGTTCGCGGTGTGCCAGCCATGTCTGTGACCCTATGCCCGATTGAAGGCAACAGGGTTCATTTAAACGAAACGCTGACCGACGAAAGCGGAGGCCGCGATGGCTGAACGAAGCGGGTCCATGCCGAGCCGGTGGCAGCGCCTTCGGTTGGAGCACTTCACCTTCGTGATGGCCACCGGCATCGTGTCGACGGCGTTGCTCAACACCGGTGCCGTGGTGCTGTCGGAGATCGTCTTCGCGATCGCGCTGGCCGGGTACGCCGTGCTGGTGGCCGGAGCGCTCGCCGGCTTTCTCGCCGGGCTGCGTCCGGTGCGCGAGGAGAACGCGTCGCGGGCCGCGCGCACACTGGCCGTCATCGCCGCCGGTGGCGTGTTGGCGGCGCGGATGGTGCCACTGCACTGGGACACCGCGGCCCTGGTGCTCATCGTGGTCTCGGCCGTCGCCTGGGGGGTGCTGCAGTACGGGATCTTCGCGGCAGTGGTGGTGGCCGCGAGTGGTCGCGGCCCCGCCGACTCCGGTCCGGGGCTGAAGCAGATGGACGGCACCTGGTTCCTGGTGGTGGTCTCCACGCAGGCGCTCGCGGTGTCGTTGGGGTCGTGGTCGGCGGCCGCCGACTCGGACCTGGGCGCCACGCTGGCCGCCCTCGCGTGGGGCCTGGGCGTGCTGCAGCTGATCATCGTGGCGGCGCTGGTGTCGGCGCGGCTGCTGCTGGTGGGCGTCGCACCCACCGACGAGGTGTCGCCGTACTGGGTGTTCCTGGGCTCGGGTGCGATCAGCATTCTGGGCGCCGCCGAGGTGCTCGGTGTGCGGGCCGATCAACCGGTGGTGCCGGACGTGCTGATCGGCGGGGTGGCGATGGCGCTGTGGGCGTTCGTCACGTGGATGCTGGTGCCGACCATCGCGTTGACGCTGTGGCAGCGGCGTCGTCCGGGCGCGATCCGCGGCTACCGCGCCGCACTCTGGTCCATGGTGTTCCCCATCGGCATGTACGGGGAGTCCACGCGACAGCTGGGGCAGATGCGCGCCATCGACTGGCTCGTCGACATCGGCACCTGGGAGGCGTGGGTGGCCTTCGCCGTCTGGCTCGGGGTGGTGGCGCTCGCCGCCGTCGCGGTGCGGGACAGCTCCCGCTCCGGCGAATCCGATCGGACGCAGCGGGTGGGGCCGGGCGAGTTCGTGCGATAGCTCGCCACTCCGCTTGCCGCGCGCAGCGCCGGGAATTATCCGGACCAAGGTCCGGTTGTGCTGGGTGACAACGGACCCCACGACCGGAAGGCGCGGCAATGCAATTCGGACTCTTCAGCGTCAGCGACATCACCACCGACCCGACCACCGGCGTGACGCCCAGCGAACACGAGCGGATCAAGGCGACCGTCGCGATCGCCCGCAAGGCGGAGGACATCGGCCTCGACGTCTTCGCGCTCGGCGAGCACCACAACCCGCCGTTCTTCTCGTCGTCGCCCACCACCACGCTGGCCTACATCGCCGCGCAGACCGAGAAGCTGCAGCTCTCCACGGCCACCACGCTGATCACCACCAACGACCCGGTGAAGATCGCCGAGGATTTCGCCATGCTGCAGCATCTCGCCGACGGCCGCGTCGATCTGATGCTGGGCCGCGGCAACACCGGCCCGGTGTACCCGTGGTTCGGTCAGGACATCCGCCAGGGCATCCCGCTGGCCATCGAGAACTACGCGCTGCTGCACAAGCTGTGGACCGAGGACGTGGTGAACTGGGAGGGCAAGTTCCGCACCCCGCTGCAGTCGTTTACCTCCACTCCGCGGCCGCTCGACGACGTCGCGCCGTTCGTCTGGCACGGCTCCATCCGCAGCCCGGAGATCGCCGAGCAGGCCGCGTACTACGGCGACGGCTTCTTCGCGAACAACATCTTCTGGCCCAAGGGCCACTTCCAGCGGTTGATCGGCTTCTACCGCGAGCGGTACGAGCACTACGGCCACGGCGCCGCCGACGAGGCCATCGTCGGCTTGGGCGGACAGTTCTTCATCCGGAAGAACTCCCAGGACGCGGTCAACGAGTTCCGCCCGTACTTCGACAAGGCGCCGGTCTACGGGAACGGACCGTCGTTGGAGGACTTCAGCCGGGAGACTCCGCTGACCGTCGGCAGCCCGGCCGAGTTCGTCGACAAGACGTTGAGCTTCCGGGAGAGCTTCGGCGACTACCAGCGCCAGCTGTTCCTCGTCGACCATGCCGGCTTGCCGCTCAAGATCGTCCTCGAGCAGCTCGACGAGCTGGGCGAGGTGCTGCCCGAGCTGCGGGCCGGCTTCGCCGAGAACCGTCCGGCGCACGTGCCGGACGCACCGACCCACGCCTCGCTCGTCGCGAAGGCGCAGGACTCGAAGAAGGAGGTGCTGGTGTGAGCGCGCTCAAGATCGTCGCCGTCAACGCCGGACTGTGCGAGCCGTCGTCGACCCGCATGTTGGTCGACCGGCTCGGGGAGGCCACCCTCGCCGCGCTGCCCACCTTCGGCGCGGAGTGGAGCGTGATCGACCTGCGCGACGTCGCCGCCGATGTCGGTGCGTCGATGGCCGCCGGTTTCGCCACCGGCGCCGCGGGCCCCGCGATCGCGCAGGTCCAGGAGGCGGATGCGCTGATCGTCGCCAGTCCGGTGTTCAACGCGTCGTATTCGGGGCTGTTCAAGGCCTTCTTCGACCTCGTCGACGTCGACGCGATGAACGGCAAGCCGGTGCTGATCGCCGCCACCGGCGGCAGCCCGCGGCATTCGATGGTCCTCGACCACGCGCTGCGGCCGCTGTTCGGTTTTCTGCGGACCGTCGTGGTGCCGACCGGGGTGTACGCCGCCAGTGAGGACTGGGCCGGCGGGAGCGGTGACGCCACCACGCTGGCCGGCCGGATCGACCGAGCCGCGGGGCAGTTGGCCGCGCTGCTCGGCGAACGCGAACGACCGGCGGCGAGCATCTCGACGGTGTCGGCTGCGGCCGGTCCGTCGAGCGCCGAAGCCGCCGGAATGGCGACCTTCGCCCGCCTGCTCAGCGGGAACTAGCGCGGTCCGGGGTGGGGAGGGAGCCGGTGCGCCGGGGCCGGACCGAGGTGCGCCGTCGGATCCAGGGGCTGGCTGACCAGGTGCATCGCACGGGGGTCGTACGGTAGGTCGGCGGGGCCCACCAGGTTCGGTGCGCAGCCGTCCTGCACGATGATTCGCCGGACGTACCCTGGCGGCAACGTCGTCTTGTGGAGACCGAGGGGTCCGATCGCGTGAAAACTACGACGGCACGACGCAGCGACCGATCGCCGGCTGAGCTCCGGCTGTCCCGCGACGTCACGGCCAAAGTCGCGGCGGCGGGTGCGGCCACGCCCGGGCTGTCGCCGACGATCGTGCAGGCCGCACGCCTCCTGGAAGGGCGGGCGACGTCGATCGCCGAGACGGTGGTCGCGCGGATCCGCGCCGAAGTACCCCACTACGGAGACCGGATCAGCGGCCCGCCGGAACTCGGAGCGCTGCTGTACTCGGCGCTGGAGTCGTCCGTGGGGTCGCTGGCCAACCCGGAGCGCGTCCTCGACTCGGCCGAATACGCCTGGAACCTGGGGCAGCTCCGTGCTCGGCAGGGCGTGCCGCTGCTGGCGTTGCGCGACTGCTACCGGATCTGGGCCGCCGAGCTGTGGCGGGAGCTGGTGGAGGCCGCCACCGCGCACGACCCCGACGACGCGTTGGAACTGGCACGCAGTGCCGGCGGGTTCTGGAGCTTCTGCGAACGCGACACCAAGCTGATGATCGAGTCGTACCGGTTGGCGTCCACGGGCGCCGCCGCCGACGCCGAACGCAAACTGCTGCCTATGCTGCGTGCCTTCCTGCGCGGCCACGCCGACCCGGTGGACGTGGTGAGCGCGGCGATCGCCCTGGATCTGCCGACCGACGGGCGGTACGCGGTGGTGCGCGTCCCCGACGAGGCGGTCGGGAGCGGCCGCCCGGTGCGCGACGAGCTCGACGGCATGACGCTCTACTGGTGTCCGCAGCGGTCCGGGCTGTCGTTGCTGGTGCTGCTCGGCGACCGGACACCGACCGAGGTGCGGGTGGCGTTGGCGTCGTCGTACCCCGGAACGCTCGCGGGCATCAGCCCGGCGGTCGACGGCCTGATCAACGTGGGGCGGGCCAACCAACTCGCCGAACTCGCGCTGCGCGCCGCCGGGGCAGCCGACGGCCCGGTGCTGCTGACCGACCGGCTCTCGATGGCACTGCTGGTGGCGCGACCCGATCTGAGCGCCGTGCTCGCCGCGAACATTCTGGGACCGGTGCTCGAGCTCGACGCCGGGGAACGCGCCGTGCTGCTGGACACGTTCCGCGCGTGGCTCGACGCCGACGGATCGGCGGCTCGCGCAGGCAAAGTGCTGTTCTGCCACCACAACACGGTCCTGAACCGGTTGCGCCGCTTGGAACGGCTCACCGGTCTGCACCTGGACCGCCCGCGCGAACTGGTGGAACTGACCCTCGCGCTGGAGGCGGTCACCGCCGGCGTCGCCGCTGTGCCCGTAGCTACTGGAGGATCGTCATCTCGCTGATGAGCCACTCATCGTCGGCTTTGACGAGCGTGTAGCGGCCGGCGACGCGCTTCGTGTCGTCGCCGCCGAGGAGGCTGTCGGTGGTGACGGTCAGCGCACCGAGGATCTCGGCGGTGTCGCCGTCGAGGCTGATCAGGCCGGCGTCGTCGACCTTGCAGGATCCGCTCGCCTTGCTCTGCCGGACGGTGCGGGCGGTGGTCTCGCGCTCCTTGTCGAACTCGGCTTTCGCCGCGCCGGTGAGGACCCGTGCTGCGGCGTCCATGTCGGCGTCGTACGTGGTGTAGCCGAAGGTCAGGGGCTGGCAGATGATGTTCTGCGCGCGTGTCATCACCTCGTCGACCGCCTTCTGAGTGGCCGCTCGCCCGGGGCGCGTGTCGTCGGCTTCGGCTGCCCCGCCGATGACACCGGTGCCGATCAGCGCGGCGACGACGATGACGGCGATCGCGGCGAGCACCGCGAGCGGTGCGGCGATCCGCCACCCGCCCGGACCCCGATGCGGGTCGGTGCCGAAACCAGGTGGCGGTGGGAAGACCGTCGGCATGCCGTCGGGGCTGTTGCTCGGAGGTGGGAAGTCGGTCATTCAGTTCACCCCCGCAATCGTCATCTCGCTGATCAGCCATTGGCCGTTCTGGTTGACCATTTCGAACTTCCGGTTGATGGTGGTTGGCGTACCGGGACCCTGAGTTGTGCTTCGGAGCGTGGCTACCAGGTCGGCTTTCTCGTCGCCTGCGCTGATGACGCCGAGGGCGGTGACCGAGCAGCCGAAGGTGATGCCGGAATTGTCTTTCGCAAGCGACTCGAACCCATCGCGCTGGCTCGAATACAGCCGCTTCGCGGCTCCGGTCAGCACGGCTTCGGCGCGCTGGAAGTCGGCGTCGAACGTCGCCGCGCTGAGGGTGAAGGGCAGGCAGACGATCTCGGTGGCGCGCTTCACGAGGGCGGGGTCGGGCGCGATGGGGCCGTCGGCCTGCGAGGAGCCGTCCGAGCTCGGCATCGTGAAGAACAGCGCCAGCGCGACGATCCCGGCGATCACCGCCGCGGCCAGCGCGAGGAGCGTGGTGGTGCGATAGCCGTTGCCTCGGGGCGGGAGCGGTGGCGGGCCGGGCGGGTACGGCGCCGGATACGGCGGACTGGTGGTCACGTCAGGAGCCTAGAGCAGGCGCCGCTTGCCGTCGTAGACCTTGCCGCCGATGACGCGCAGGCCGATGGACGATTCGAGTGGCATCCGCCAGAGCGGGTCGGTGTCGTCAGCGCCGTAGGCGACCAGATCGGTGGTCCGGTCGCGATCGACGCCGAGCAGCATCCGTTCGCCGTCGGTACCGAGATAGTTCGGGAAATCCTGGTTGAAGCTGCCCCCGGAGCCGTCGTAGACGTCGAACCACACCAGGTCGTTGGCGCTCGCGGAGGGGCTCGACCCGGGAGGTGGGGGCCTGTGGGAGACAACGACGGTGGTGCTGACCGCAGCCATGATCACGCCCGGCTCGGTGTCCAGCTGAGCAGTGACAACGGGCTTTCCGGTGGCCGGATCGAACGAGGCGACCTGTTTGGTGTCGTCGTTGGTGAGCAGTGGAAGCGGCGTCACGGTGCCCATGCGCAGGAGGCGGGTCAAGGCAGGAGACGGACCGTATTCGGCAGGCAGCCAACCCGGTGCGGCGGAGGACGTCTTCTTGCCGGCGCTGTCATAAAAATCGACGTGGGCATCGGATGGCACCTCGTTATCGACGACGACGGAGAAACCGCTCGCGAACGGTGTCCATTCGATGTTCACGGATTGCTCGGGGTACCTGGTCTTCCCCGCGTCGTAGGTATAGATGATCCGGCCGGTGGCGACGTCGCGCAGCGTGAAGACGGTGCCGGAGATCGAGGGGATTGCGGGTGTGCCGTCCGGAAAATCGAGGACCGAGTTGAAGCCGCCGGGTGCGCTCCATGCGGTGCGGCCGGTGTCGTCGTAGGCGGTGACCCGAGTCTTCGTGACCGCCACGACGGTATCGCCGGTGACGGAATAGCTGACTTCAGTGCGGGACGCCGGGTCCGGAAGGTCGGTGACAGCGCCGGTCGCGACATCAAGCACCGCCGCGCTGTCGTTGTCCAACGTGCAGAACAGTTTGTTCGGATTCCGGAAACCGCGGCAGTCGCGGAAGGCCCGGTCCCGTTCGGGTATGACGATGGTCCTCAGCCTGGTGCCGGATTCGGCGTCGACGATGTACGTCTTGTCGTCGCCGGAGATCAGGACGATCCGCTCATTGCCGCCGACGGCCTGCTCGAAGCCGGCGTATTGGGGTGCGACGAACACCCACTTCGGGTCGGTCGGTGCGGTCGGGAAGGACGGCAGCTCGGGGGTCACCGGTGTGCGCTTGAGATCGGCCGCATCGGCGGCGACCTCGATGCCTGCTGCGGTGTTCTCGCTGGTGCGTTCGCTGCCGCCGTCGCTCTTCCACGGTTGGAAGGCCACGACGAGACCGACGACCAGAATCAGTGCTCCGATCAGTGCGACGGCGACCAGGAGCGGCGTGCGCGACCTCTTCGCGGGGGCCCGCGTCGGTGCGACGGGGGAGTCGGGCGCGATCGGGGCCGCAGTGGCGACGGCCGGTTGGTCGGGGCGGCGCGGCGCCGAGCGCTGCGGTGAGGGCGTCGGCGAAGGATCGGCTGGTGGGGAAGCGGTCGGTGGGGTTCTTGGCCATCGCCGCTGCGAGGACGGCGTCGACTGCGGGCGGCAGGTGCGGCGAGCGCCGGCTGGCAGCGGGGACCGGCTGCAGGATGTGGGCCATGCTGATCGACACCGCGTTGCCGGTGGCGAACGGCGGAGCTCCGGTGAGGAGCGCGTACGCCGTCGCGGCCAGCGAGTACTGGTCGGCGCGCGGATCGGGGGTGTAACCCTGGAGCAGTTCGGGAGCGGCGTAGGTGACGGTGCGGATGGTCAGCCCCGCGTCGTCGGCGGCGCCGGATAGGCGGTCGAGGCCGAAGTCAGTGAGTCGGGCGCGGTCGTGCTGGTCGATCAGGATATTCGTCGGCTGCACCTGGCGGTGTACGACGCCGCTCGCGGCCAACGTGTCGAGGGCGGACGCGATCTCCGCCACGTACCGTGCGACGACCTGCGGGTCGAGTGGGCCCTGCTCGAGGCGGTCGCCGAGGTTCTCGCCGCCGATCAGCTCGTAGGCGATCCAGTAGCGACTGTCGTCGATGCCGTGGTCGAGGACCTTCACGAGAGCGGGGTGCGAGAGTCCTGCGAGGACGTCGACTTCGTGTTCGAAGCGAGTGCGGAACGAGTCGTCGTCGGTGAGTGCGGCGGCGAAGACGCGGAGCGCGTTGCTACGGGCGAGGCCCGGATGATGTGCGACGTAGACCTCACCCATGTCGTCGGTGTCGAGCAGTTCCTCGATGGTGTAGTCGGCGAAGATCTGTCCCGGTTCAAGCGTGCTCACGTGTGTCCCCCTGATGGTTGCCGCGTCAGACTACCGGGCACGCCGTACCCGACAGTCCTATTCCGCCCCCGGGGGCGACAGCTAGAGCATGCGACGGTTCGCGACGTAGAGCTTGCCGCCGATGACGAACGGTTCGTCCTGGGAGCCGGTGGATTTCACTTCCCACAACGGCTGGCTGTTCACGGCCTCGAGGGGGCTGTAGTCGTTGGTCTCGTAGACGCTGAAGTCGTCTGACTCCTCGATCAGCAATCGCTTCCCGTCGGTACCGAGGAGGCGCGGAGGGTAGTGAGTGGTGAAGGTGCCGCCCGCGCCGTCGTACACGTCGAACCAGACCTGACTCATCTTCGTCTGGCCGGGGAGCGAGAGCTCTGCGGACACGTACTCGACAGCCACCTTGGTGCCGACCGCGCCGAGGACCTCGGTCGCGACGGCCGGCAATTGGACGGTCACGACGGGCCGCCCGGTCTCGGGGTCGACGGAGGCGACCTGGTTGGTGTGCTTGTTGGTCAGGACGGGTAGCGGGGACACGACAGCGTGACCCTCGGCGGCGTCGTACGCGACGGGTAGCCAACCGTTCTCGACTGTCGCGGTCTTCGTGCCGGCTGCGTCGTAGATCTCGACGAGGTTGTCGTTGAGCGATTCCCCCGGTGTGACGATCAGGAAGCCGTCGGCGTACGGCTGCCACGTCACGCGCGAGGTATGGCCGGGCCCGAGGGCTTTGATGGCGTCGTAGGTGTAGACCGCCTTCCCCGTGGTGGCGTCGTGCAGGGTCAATGTCGTTTCGGTCGCGACCGGGACCACCGGACTGCCCTGGGGGAGCCGCTCAACGAGTTCGTTGAAGTGGGGAGTGCCCCAGAGCCTTCGGCCGGTGTTGCTGATAGCCGTGATGCTGTTCTCGGTGAGGAACAGTGCGGTGTTGCCGGAGACAACCACTTTCGGGTCACCGCTGACCGGCACCGGGGTGATCGCGCCGGTCCCGAGGTCGATCGTCGCGTACGCGTTCCTCGTGTCCATGGGGCAGATCAGTTTGTTCGGGTCGGTGAAGTTCTTGCAGTCGTGGACGTACGGGTTCTCAATACCGGTGACCGGTACCGTGCGCACGACCTTCCCGGTGTCCGCGTCGAGGAGGTACAGCGTGTTGGTCCGGTCCCGATTGACGGAGATCATGACCAGCTTCTCGTTGCCGCCGGCCGGGGTGACCGAGGAACGTTCGGTGAGTTTGCCCGGAACGTCGAAGACCCATTTGGGGTCTTCGGGTTTGGTGGCCAGCGACGCCATGTCGGGGTGGCCGAGTTCCGGGGAGGTCGGCGGCGTTGGGGAGACCGTTACGCCGGGGCGGGTGGCGCCGGGGTTATCGGAGTTCCAGGGTTGCATTGCGGCGAGGAGGCCGAAGACGAGGATCGCGATGCCGACGACTGAGCCGATGATGATCGCCGGTTTGCGGGACTTCTTGGCCGTCGGCGCGGTCGGCGGAGCGGGTGGTCCGGCTGGTCCGCCAGGTCCGGGTGGTCCGGGGATGGCGCCTGGTCCGGCTTGGGTGGCGACGTAAGCGGCGGGCGCGGGAGCCGGGGTGTTCAAGTGTGTGGTGGCTTGGTCGACGGGTGTAGTGGTGGTCGGCTGGTCGGTTGCCGCGGCGACGACATCGGTGGGTGGGGTGGTGTTGAGTGCTGCGGTGAGGGCGGTGGCGAAGGTGCGGCTGTCGGGGTAGCGGTCGGCGGGGTTCTTGGCGAGTGCGGTGGCCAGGACGGTGTCGACGTCGGGGGAGAGCGCGGGGGCGATGGTGCTGGCGCGCGGTGGTGGTTGTTGGATGTGGGCCATGATGAGCGAGGCCGCGTTGGTGCTGGTGAATGGGGGTGTGCCGGTGAGCAGCGTGTAGGCGGTGGCGGCGAGGGAGTATTGGTCGGCGCGGGCGTCGACGGGCTGGCCGAGGAGTTGTTCTGGGGAGGCGTAGGTGACGGTGCCGATGGTCATGCCGGTGCCGGTGAGTTCGTTGGCTTCGGCGGTCAGGTGGGCGATGCCGAAGTCGGTGAGGAGGGCGCGGTCGTGTTGGTCGATGAGGATGTTGGCGGGTTTCACGTCGCGGTGGACGAGGCCGTGGGTGGCGGCTTCGTCGAGGGCCGAGGCGATCTCGGTGATGGTGCGACCGACCGTCATGGGGTCGAGGGGGCCGTGTCCGGTGTGGGCGGCGAGGTCGGTGCCGTGGATGCGTTCGTAGGCGATCCAGAGGCGGCCGTCGTGTTCGCCGCGGTCGAGGACTTTGACGATGTGGGGTGGGAGAGGCCGGCGACGACGTCGGCTTCGCGTTCGAAGCGGCGGCGGAAGGCGTCGTCGTCGGCGAGGGGTGCGGACAGGATTTTGAGGGCGTCGCTGCGGGGGAGTCGGGGGTGGCGGGCGATGTAGACCTCGCCCATTCCGCCTGCGCCGAGGAGTGACTCGATGGTGTAGCCGGCGAAGATCTGCCCTGGTTCAAGCGTGCTCACGTGTGTTCCCCCTGATGGTTGCCGCGTCAGAGTACCGGGCGCGTCGTACGCGGCAGTCCTATTCCCTCGTGGCCGCTCACCGCTCGTGCTCAGGATCCAGTGAAGTAGCAGTCGGCGACGTGGACAACGGCTCCATCGTGCGCTCGCGGCACGATTTGCCGGTCCGGCCTGCGATTACCTACACTTGAACGGTTGCCCGGGTGAACTGTGCCCCCGGGAGCCACAACTTCATACCTTTTCCGGTCCCGGCGAAAAGCCAATGGAATCGGACAAGGTCGCGGTGAGAGCGATCGATCCGCAGAACCTTGCACAACTATCCACTTCGTGGAAGGCCCACCGCAGGTCAACGACTCTCACGAGTCTGCGCCCGGCGTTGCATGGGAACCACTACGAGAAAGGTTGACGGTCAACCATGACCATGACTGACCCGATCGCAGACTTTCTGACGCGTCTGCGTAACGCCAACTCGGCGTACCACGACGAGGTGTCTCTGCCCTCGTCGAAGATCAAGGTGAACATCGCCGAGATCCTCAAGCGTGAGGGCTACATCACCGACTTCCGCGTCGAAGACGCCGAGGTCGGGAAGAAGCTCACCGTGACCCTGAAGTACGGCCCGAGTCGGGAGCGCAGCATCGCTGGCCTCCGTCGCGTGTCGAAGCCGGGTCTGCGCGTGTACGCAAAGTCCACCAACCTGCCGAAGGTGCTGGGCGGCCTCGGCGTGGCGATCATCTCCACGTCGTCGGGCCTGCTGACCGATCGCCAGGCAATCAACCAGGGCGTGGGCGGCGAAGTCCTCGCGTACGTCTGGTAAGGGGAGCGCAAGAAATGTCGCGTATCGGTAAGAACCCCATTGCTATCCCTGCTGGCGTGGAAGTGACCATCGCCGGCCAGGACGTGAAGGTCAAGGGCCCCAAGGGCGAACTGAGCCTCACCGTCACTGAGCCCATCGCTGTGGCTCAGGAAGACAACACCATCGTGGTGACCCGGCCCGACGACGATCGTCGTAACCGCGCTCTCCACGGCCTCAACCGCTCGCTCGTCAGCAATCTCGTCGAAGGTGTCACCAACGGTTACACCACCAAGATGGAGATCTACGGCGTCGGTTACCGCGTGCAGGCCAAGGGCCGCGATCTCGAGTTCGCCCTGGGCTACAGCCACCCCGTGCCGATCGAGGCTCCGGAAGGCATCACCTTCGCGGTGGAGTCTCCGACCAAGTTCTCGGTCTCGGGTATCGACAAGCAGCTAGTCGGCCAGATCTCGGCGAACATCCGTCGTCTGCGTCGTCCGGACCCGTACAAGGGCAAGGGCGTGCGCTACGAGGGTGAGCAGATCCGCCGCAAGGTCGGAAAGACGGGTAAGTAAGACATGAGTGAAGCAATCGACCGCACACCCCTCGGCAAGGACGCGTCGACCCGTCGTCGCACCGCGACCAAGCGTCGTCACTTCCGCCTGCGCAAGAAGGTCAACGGCACCGCCGAGCGTCCGCGCATGGCCGTGCACCGCAGCAGCCGCCACATCCACGTTCAGGTGATCGACGATCTGACCGGCCACACCCTGGCCGCCGCCAGCTCGATCGAGGCCGACGTGCGTGGCGCCGGCGGCGACAAGAGCGCCCAGGCCGCCAAGGTCGGCGAGCTCGTCGCCCAGCGCGCCAAGGCTGCCGGCATCGAGACCGTGGTCTTCGACCGCGGCGGCAAGGCCTACCACGGTCGCATCGCGGCCCTGGCCGACGCTGCCCGCGAGGGAGGCCTGGCGTTCTGATGATCAACGTGATGACCATGACCATGACCGGAGGGGATCTCTAATGCCCGGACCCGCGCGTGACGGCAGAAACGCACCTGCCGGCGCCAACAACAGCAACGACAATCGCGGCGAGCGCCGCGGCCGCGGCGACCGTCGCGACAGCCGCGGTGGCCGCAACGAGCGCGAAGAGCGCAACCATCTCGAGCGCGTGGTGACCATCAACCGCGTCTCGAAGGTGGTCAAGGGCGGACGCCGCTTCAGCTTCACCGCGCTCGTGGTGGTCGGCGACGGCCAGGGCATGGTCGGTGTCGGCTACGGCAAGGCCAAGGAAGTTCCCGCGGCGATCCAGAAGGGTGTCGAGGAGGCTCGCAAGAGCTTCTTCCGCGTCCCGATGATCGGCGGCACCGTGACCCACCCGGTTCAGGGTGAGGCTGCGGCCGGCGTCGTTATGCTGCGTCCGGCCAGCCCGGGTACCGGTGTCATCGCCGGTGGCGCCGTGCGCGCCGTCCTCGAGTGCGCGGGTGTCACCGACATCCTCGCCAAGAGCCTGGGCTCGGACAATGCGATCAACGTGGTGCACGCCACCGTCGAGGCGCTCAAGTCGCTTCAGCAGCCTGAAGAGGTCGCTGCTCGACGTGGCCTGCCCGTCGAAGACGTCGCACCGGCCGGCATGCTGCGCGCTCGCGCCGCTGCTGCCGCCGCGGCGACCGAAGGGAAGTAAACCATGGCACAGCTGAAGATCACCCAGATCAAGGGCACCATCGGTACCAAGAAGAACCAGCGTGACAGCCTGCGCACCCTTGGCCTCAAGGGCATCCGCAAGACCGTCACGCGCGAGGACACCCCGATCAACCGCGGCCTGGTCAAGGCCGTGCGGCACCTCGTGACTGTTGAAGAGGTCAACGAATGAGCGCTATCAAGCTGCATCACCTTCGCCCGGCTCCCGGGTCGAAGACCGAGAAGACCCGCGTGGGTCGCGGTGAAGGTTCCAAGGGTAAGACCGCGGGTCGCGGCACCAAGGGCACCAAGGCACGCAAGAACGTGCCCGCCGCATTCGAGGGCGGCCAGATGCCGATCCACATGCGTCTCCCGAAGCTCAAGGGCTTCAAGAACCGCAACCGGGTCGAGTACCAGGTCGTCAACGTCGGCGATCTCGCCAACCTGTTCCCGGAGGGTGGCACCGTCGGTGTCGCCGAGCTCGTCGCCGCCGGCGCCGTGCGCAAGAACCGGCTGGTCAAGGTCCTGGGCGACGGCGAACTGACCGTCAAGCTGGACATCACCGCTGACAAGTTCACCGGTGCTGCGAAGGAAAAGATCACCGCCGCCGGCGGTTCGGTCACCGAGCAGTAGGTCTGTACCAACGGTCAGGTGTGCCCGCGTCGTCGTCCCGTCACGGGATGAGACCGGGCGCACCTGACCGGCCGCTCATGGCGGCTGTTAAAGTTTTGGTTCTGCGGGCCCCGCCCGCGTGACGGACGCGAAAGCGACCCGTCGAGTACTTTTCAACGAGATGAAGCCGAGCACCGCTGACGGTCGAAAGATCGCGCGGTCGTAGGAGGAGTTAGTGCTTTCCAGCCTCGTGGCGACCTTCCGGACGCCAGACCTGAGGAAGAAGATCTTCTTTGTCCTCGGCATCCTCGTCCTCTACCGCTTCGGCGCGACGCTGCCGTCGCCCGGTGTGGACTTCCGCGAGATCAACAACTGTGTCGACGCCGCCACCACCGGCGACACCGGCCAGGTGTACTCGCTGATCAACATGTTCTCCGGCGGCGCGCTACTGCAGCTGTCGGTCTTCGCGATCGGCATCATGCCGTACATCACGGCGTCGATCATCGTGCAGCTGCTCACCGTGGTGATTCCGCGCTTCGAGCAGCTCCGCAAGGAAGGCCAGTCCGGCCAGAACAAGATGACGCAGTACACCCGCTACCTCACGGTGGCGCTGGCACTGCTGCAGTCCACCGGCATCGTGGCCCTCGCAGCCGCGGGCAACCTGCTGCCGTCGTCGGGCGGAAACTGTAATTCCGACGCCATCCTGGTCGACAAGTCCATCATGGCGCTCACCCTCATTGTCCTGGTCATGACCGCGGGCGCCTGCCTGGTCATGTGGTTCGGCGAATTGATCACCGAGCGCGGCGTCGGCAACGGCATGTCGCTGCTGATCTTCGCCGGCATCGCCGCGCGCCTCCCGGCCGAAGGCCGCACCATCCTGCAGAGCCGTGGCGGCCTGATCTTCGGCCTGGTCTGCCTGGCCGTGCTGATCATCCTCGTCGCCGTCGTGTTCATCGAGCAGGGTCAGCGTCGCGTCCCGGTCCAGTACGCCAAGCGCATGGTGGGCCGCAAGATGTACGGCGGATCGTCGACCTACATCCCGATCAAGGTCAACACTGCGGGCGTCATCCCGGTGATCTTCGCGTCGTCGCTGCTGTACATCCCGCAGCTCATCATCAGCGTGACCCAGGGCAGCGGCGAGATCTCCGGCTGGAAACTCTGGATTCAGGACAACCTGGTGGATCCGGGCAGCTGGTTCCACATCGCGACGTACTTCCTGCTGATCATCTTCTTCACGTACTTCTACGTGGCCGTGACCTTCAACCCGGAGGAACGCGCCGACGACATGAAGCGCTACGGCGGCTTCATCCCGGGGATCCGTCCGGGCAAACCGACCGCCGACTACCTGAGCTTCGTGCTCAGCCGGATCACGCTGCCCGGCTCGCTGTACCTGGGCATCATCGCGATCCTGCCGAACCTGTTCCTGGAGATCGGCAACAGCAGCAGTGTGGCCAATCTCCCGTTCGGCGGTACGGCACTTCTGATCATGGTGGCCGTCGGCCTCGATACGCTAAAGCAGATCAGTAGCCAGCTGATGCAACGCAAATACGAAGGGTTCCTCAAGTGAGACTCGTCATTCTCGGACCTCCCGGAGCAGGCAAGGGGACGCAGGCCGAACTGCTCTCCGAAGCGTTGGGCATTCCGCACATCTCCACCGGTGACCTGTTCCGCGCGAACATCTCGCAGGGCACGCCGATCGGTCTCGAGGCCAAGAAGTACCTCGACGCCGGCAACCTGGTGCCGCCGGAGATCACCGTCAACATGGTGCGCGAGCGTCTCGTGGAGCCGGACGCGGTCAAGGGCTTCATCCTCGACGGCTTCCCCCGCTCCGTGGAGCAGGCCGAAGCGCTGTCCGGCATTCTCGCCGACGCCAACGTGGAGCTCGACGGCGTGCTGTCGTTCGTGGTCGACGAAGACGCCGTCGTGGAGCGCATGCTCGCCCGCGGCCGCGCCGACGACACCGAAGACGTCATCCGCAACCGGATGAAGGTCTACGCCGACGAGACCGCGCCGCTGCTGACCCACTACGCCGGTTCGATCACCGAGATCGACGGCATGGGCGAAGTGGCCGACGTGCACACCCAGGTGCTGAGCAAGCTCGGTAAGTAATAGTGGTTCGCTTCCGTAAGCGGAAGGTCGTTCCCTTCCGCACACCCGGCGAACTGGATGCGATGGAGGCGGCCGGCGTCATCGTCGGCGCCGCCCTCGTGGCCTGCCGCCAGGAGGCCAAGCCCGGTGTGACCACCGCCGACCTCGACGAGATCGCCGAAACGGTGATCCGCGAGGCCGGGGCAGTGCCGTCGTTCAAGGGCTACCACGGCTTCCCCGGGTCGATCTGCAGCTCGGTCAACGAGGTCGTGGTGCACGGCATCCCGTCCTCGAAGGTGGTGCTCGCCACCGGCGACCTGGTGTCTGTGGACTGCGGCGCCATTCTCGACGGCTGGCACGGCGACTCCGCCTGGAGCTTCGGCATCGGGCCGCTGTCGAAGCTCGACGAAGAGCTCAACGAAGCCACCCGGATGTCGCTGGAAGCGGGTATCGCGGCGATGATCGCCGAGGCCACCGTGAACGACGTCTCCAAGGCCATCGAAGCCGGGACCCGCGCCGCCGAGAAGCGGTTCGGCCGCTCCTTCGGCATCGTCGAAGGCTACGGCGGGCACGGCATCGGTCGCGAGATGCACATGGATCCGTTCGTGGCCAACGAGGACAATCCCGGGCGCGGCAAGGAGCTGCTGGCGATCGGCTCCACGCTCGCCATCGAACCCATGCTGACGCTGGGCGGTCCCGACACGTCGATCCTCGAGGACGACTGGACCGTCGTGACCGACGACGGCACGCGCGCCTCCCACTGGGAACACACCGTCGCGGTGACCGAGGACGGCCCGCGCATTCTCACACCGCGGCCCTGACCGTCGGCCGGTAGAACGCGACGCCGGCTAGGAGGACGGCTGCGGCGATCAGCGAGTAGGTGTCGCCGATCAGGTGCTGCCACCACGCCCACTCGAGTTCCGGGCTGTGCTGCGGCGACCGCCAGTACGGGACCAGCCAATGCGGTCCGATGGCGAAGACCGCGGTCACGGCCGTGGTGCCGGCGATGAGCGCCGCCCGGTGCGGGCCCCGCACCGCGGCGTCGACCGCCAGGACCAGCGCGGGCACCACCCAGACCCAGTGGTGCGACCACGACACCGGTGAGCAGAGCAGCACCGCCAGCGCGTTGACCACCATCGCCTCCGGTGCACGTCCGGCGCGCAGCAGCCGCACCATCAGGATCGCGGCACAGCCCACCACGATCGTCGCGCCGAGCAGCCACAGCGCGGCGCCGGCGTCCGGGGCCAGTCGCGCGAGCACACCCTTCCAGGACTGATTCGACGAGAAGAACGTCGTCCCGATGCGGTCCGTCCCGGTCAACACGCCGCCGAACCAGTACTCCAGCGAATCGTGCCACGCGAGGAGGAAGCCGACGGCGGTGGCCGCGGCGGCCGAGCCGATGAGGGTGGCGACGGCGCGGACGTCGCGGTTGAGCAGAAAGAACAGTCCGAACGCCGCCGGGGTCAGCTTCACCGCGGCGGCGAGGCCGATCAGCATGCCGCGCGGCCACCAGGGTCTCTCGACCAGCAGGTCTGCGGTGACCAGGAACATCAGGATCAGATTCACCTGGCCGAAGCCGAGGGTCTCGGTGACCGGCTCCAGCTGGATGGCGACAGCGAGAGCGACGAGCATGAGTCCGACGGCGATCATCCGGTCCAGGTCGGGGCGGATACGGGTGAGGATGAGCCACACCGTGCCGGCCAACGACGCCATCGACAGGGTGGCCATCGCGACCGCGGCGGCCGTGGCGGGCAGGATCGCAAACGGGGTGAAGACGACGGCCGCGAGCGGGGGATAGGTGAACGGCAGCCAGATGTGGTGCACCGGGAACCAGGCGGCGTACAGGTCCACATCGTCGAGCCAGGCCTGCGCGCCGGCGCGATAGACGTCGAGGTCGATCTGGTCGTGGCCGAAGCCGAGCAGCAGGCCGAGAGCGAGGGACGCTGCGAAGGCGACCGCGCCGATCGCGAGCACGCCCGCGGGGCGGGGGACGGGCACCTCAGACCTCGAGGAGCAGGGTCACCGGGCCGTCGTTGACCAGCGCGACCTTCATGTCGGCGCCGAACCGTCCGGTCTCCACGTGCGCGCCGCGCGCCCGCAGCTCCGCCACCACCGTGTCGACGAGCGGCTCGGCGACCGGACCCGGTGCCGCGGCGTTCCAGGTGGGACGACGGCCCTTGTCGGTGTTGCCGTACAGGGTGAACTGGCTGATCACCAGGATGGGCGCGCCGACGTCGGCGGCGGACCGCTCCGGGCCGCCGTCGCCGTCGAAGATGCGCAGGCCCCAGATCTTGTCGGCCAGCTTCGTCGCCTGCGCCGGTCCGTCGTCGTGGGTCACGCCGACCAGCGCCACGAGGCCGAGCGCGCCGTCGGCCAACTCCAGGGTGCCGAGGCATTCGCCGTCGACGGTGACCGATCCGGCGCTGACTCGTTGAATGACCGCTCGCACCCCGGTGACCCTACCGGGTGGGCTCGGGGCCGTCCGCGACCTCGGCGGCCGACGGCCCGACGACGCGGTCCGAGCGCGCATACAGGACCAGGGAGTCGCCCCGGGTGAAGCCGGCCAGTGTGATGCCGTGGTCGACGGCGAGTTCCGCGGCCATCGACGACGGCGCCGACACGGCCGAGAGCACGGGGATCCCGGCCATCGCCGCCTTGAGGACCAACTCGAAGCTGGCGCGCCCGGAGACCTGCAGCACCGTGCCGGTCAGTGGCAGCCGCTGCTCGGTGAGCGCCCAGCCGACCACCTTGTCGACGGCGTTGTGCCGCCCTACGTCCTCGCGGACCACCAGCAGCTCGCCGCTGTACGCATCGAACAGGGCGGCCGCGTGCAGGCCGCCGGTCTTGTCGAAGGCGGTCTGCTTGGCGCGCAGTCGGTCGGGAAGGTCGAGGAGGAAGTCGGCGCTCACCCGCACCGGATCGGCGTCCGGGTGAAAGCGGGAGGAAGTGTGGACCGCCGCGAGGGACGTCTTGCCGCAGACGCCGCACGCGCTCGTGGTGGTCACGTGGCGGGACAGATCGTCCGACGGCGGCGCGACGTGCGCGGCGAGCGTCACGTCCAGTGCCTCGCCGCCCCGGAAGCCCGCGGAGACCACGTCCGCGTGGGAGGCGATGATGCCCTCGGCGACGAGGAAGCCGAGACTGAGTTCGATGTCGTCGCCCGGCGTGCGCATGGTGACCGACAGCGGCCGACCGTCGACCCGGATCTCCAGGGGTTCTTCCACGGCCAGCAGATCGGCGCGGTCCGCAGCGGCACCGTCGCGGTGTACGCGCAGCACGCGTCGACGTGCGGTGATGCGGCCCATACTCGGCTAGCTGTACAGGTTGTCGACGCTGTCGGGCAGCAGCACCGCCGCGAGCCAGCTGACCGCCGAGATCACCAGAGCGCCGAAGATCGCCGACCAGAAGAAGTCCTGCACGTCCACGCCCCAGTGGGTGAGGTTGTTGGTGATCCATGCGGTCAGTTCGAGCATGAACGCATTGATGATGATGTGAATCAAGCCCAGGGTGAGAATGTAGAGCGGGATGGACAGGATCTGCACGATCGGCTTCACGAAGGCGTTGACCACCCCGAAGATCACAGCGATCAGCAGGACGACGCCGAACTTGGCCCACCAGTTGGTGAGCGATCCGAAGTCAAAGTCCAGCCCGGGAACCAGCTGCACTGCCACCCACAGGGAGAAGGCGGTCAGCAGCGTGCGGAGAATGAATGAGCGCATGGAGTCAGTCTGTCAAAGCCTCGGTCGCCAGGAGGCGATTGCCCTGTGTCGCTTGCCCCACGCGCGCACCGATTGGCTCTGACGGCCCAGGTCGCGTAACATCGAACCTCGGTGCGTCGTGCGTTCTCGCATGCGTGCGACCAGTCGCGCGTTGCACCGACCGTAGCGGAAAACACAAGATTCAACCGGGAGACGCATGCTGCGTCGACCAGAATCGCGGAGGACATGGCTAAGAAAGACGGAGCCATTGAGGTCGAGGGTCGCGTTGTCGAGCCCCTGCCCAATGCGATGTTTCGCATTGAGCTGGAGAACGGCCACAAGGTGCTCGCCCACATCAGCGGGAAGATGCGTCAGCACTACATTCGCATCCTGCCGGAGGACCGGGTCGTCGTAGAGCTCTCGCCCTACGACCTGAGCCGTGGCCGCATCGTCTACCGCTACAAGTAGACCGCCGGGCTCGCGGACGAGTCCGGAACTTGAATAAGGAGAAGCTGACGTGAAGGTCAACCCCAGCGTCAAGCCGATCTGCGAGAAGTGCAAGGTGATCCGCCGTAACGGGCGAGTCATGGTGATCTGCGAAAACCTGCGCCACAAGCAGCGCCAGGGCTGATCCGCGTTCTTCTTCAGGTCCGCTTGAAGAACACAACTGAACACAGGTAAGTGAAGGAACTCCCAGCACCAGCGGGCGCAGACGCGCGCCCGCCTACCCCCGGACCAGAGGCCGGGGCCCGTCGCAGAGGCGGGACGGACTGGGAGCAGACCTCTGAAAATCGAAGGAAGAATCACATGGCACGTGTTGCCGGTGTCGATCTCCCCCGCGAGAAGCGGCTGGAGATCGCACTTACTTACATCTTCGGGGTGGGTCGTACCACCTCCAAGGAGATCCTTGCCGCGACCGGTCTGAACCCGGACATGCGCGCCAAGGACCTCACGGACGCTGACGTCAGCAAGCTCCGTGAGTACATCGAAGCCTCGGTCAAGGTCGAGGGTGACCTGCGCCGCGAGGTCCAGGCCGACATCCGTCGCAAGATCGAGATCGGCTGCTACCAGGGTCTGCGCCACCGTCGTGGCCTGCCCGTCCACGGTCAGCGCACCAAGACCAACGCTCGTACCCGTAAGGGTCCGAAGAAGACCATCGCCGGGAAGAAGAAGTAATGCCCCCCAAGTCACGTAGTGCCGGCCCGAAGAAGGGCACTCGTCGTCGCGAGAAGAAGAACGTCCCGCACGGCCAGGCGCACATCAAGTCGACGTTCAACAACACGATCGTGTCGATCACCGATCCCGAGGGCAACGTGCTGAGCTGGGCTTCGTCCGGCCACGTCGGCTTCAAGGGTTCGCGTAAGAGCACCCCGTTCGCCGCGCAGCTCGCTGCCGAGAACGCTGCCCGCAAGGCCATGGAGAACGGCGTCAAGAAGGTCGACGTCTTCGTCAAGGGACCGGGCTCGGGTCGCGAGACCGCCATTCGTTCGCTGCAGGCAGCCGGCCTCGAGGTCGGCACCATCTCCGACGTGACCCCGCAGCCGCACAACGGCTGCCGCCCGCCCAAGCGGCGCCGGGTCTAGCGGAGAGGGAGGAAAAGGAAAATGGCTCGTTATACCGGCCCCGCAACCAAGAAGTCCCGTCGTCTTCGCGTCGACCTGATCGGTGGAGACCAGGCGTACGAACGTCGTCCCTACCCGCCCGGCCAGCACGGTCGCGCGCGCATCAAGGAGACCGAGTACCTGCTCCAGCTGCAGGAGAAGCAGAAGGCTCGCTTCACCTACGGCGTCATGGAGAAGCAGTTCCGTCGCTACTACGAGGAAGCAAACCGTCGCTCCGGCAAGACCGGTGACGTGCTGCTGCAGATCCTCGAGTCGCGTCTGGACAACGTCGTCTACCGTGCGGGCCTGGCTCGCACGCGTCGTCAGGCGCGCCAGCTGGTCAGCCACGGTCACTTCACCGTGAACGGCCACTCGGTCGACGTCCCCAGCTTCCGCGTCAGCCAGTACGACATCATCGACGTCAAGCCGAAGTCGCTGGCCACCCCGCCGTTCCAGATCGCCAAGGAGACCCTCGGCGAGCGTCCGGTTCCGGCGTGGATCCAGGTCGTCCCCTCGACGCTGCGTCTCCTCGTGCACAACGTGCCCGAGCGCGCGCAGATCGATGTGCCGCTGACCGAGCAGCTCATCGTCGAGTACTACAGCAAGTAATCGCCGAGGCAGCCAACGCTGTCCCGGTTCACCCTCGAGGCCGTCAAATAGTGGGCGGTCGAAGGAGAATCACTCACCATGCTCATTTCCCAGCGACCCACTCTGTCTGAAGAGGTCCTCGCCGAGAACCGCTCGAAGTTCGTCATCGAACCCCTCGAGCCGGGCTTCGGTTACACCTTGGGCAACTCGCTGCGGCGCACGCTGCTGTCGTCCATTCCGGGCGCAGCAGTCACCAGCATCCGCATCGACGGCGTCCTGCACGAGTTCACCACCGTCCCCGGAGTCAAGGAAGATGTCACCGGCATCATCCTGAACCTCAAGGGCCTCGTGGTCAGCTCGGAAGAAGACGAGCCGGTCACCATGTACGTCCGTAAGCAGGGTCCGGGAGCCGTCACCGGCGCCGACATCGTGCCGCCCGCCGGCGTCACCGTGCACAACCCGGATCTGCACATCGCCACCCTGAACGACAAGGGCAAGCTCGAGATCGAGCTCGTCGTCGAGCGGGGCCGCGGCTATGTGCCGGCCGTGCAGAACAAGGCCACCGGCGCCGAGATCGGCCGTATCCCGGTCGACTCGATCTACTCGCCGGTCCTGAAGGTGACCTACAAGGTCGAGGCCACCCGTGTCGAGCAGCGCACCGACTTCGATCGTCTGGTGCTCGACGTGGAGACCAAGAACTCCATCACCGCGCGTGACGCCCTGGCGTCGGCCGGTAAGACGCTGGTCGAGCTGTTCGGCCTGGCGCGGGAGCTCAACGTCGAGGCCGAGGGCATCGAGATCGGGCCGTCGCCTGCCGAGGCCGATCACATCGCCGCGTTCAGCCTGCCGATCGAGGATCTGGAGCTGACTGTCCGCTCGTACAACTGCCTGAAGCGCGAGGGTGTTCACACCGTCGGCGAACTGGTGGCGCGTACCGAGTCGGATCTGCTCGACATCCGGAACTTCGGTCAGAAGTCGATCGACGAGGTCAAGGTGAAGCTGCACGGCCTGCAGCTGTCCCTCAAGGACAGCCCGGCCAGCTTCGACCCCTCGCAGGTCGCGGGCTACGACCCGGCCACCGGGATGTGGAGTGATGAGTCGTCGTACGGCGACGACGCTGGTGAGGACTTCGCCGAGACCGAGCAGCTGTAGCTGTCGAAGACCATTTGAGACTGCCGGTCTGCGATCGGCGCCCCTCCTAGGAGAAACCAATGCCCAAGCCCACTAAGGGTGCCCGCCTCGGCGGGTCGGCCAGCCACCAGAAGGCGATGCTCGCCAATCTGGCCACGGCGCTCTTCGAGCACGGCCGCATCACCACCACCGAAGCCAAGGCCAAGCGCCTGCGTCCGTACGCGGAGAAGCTCATCACCCACGCGAAGGCCGGCGAGCTCGCCAACCGTCGCCAGGTGATGAAGGACATCCGCGACAAGGACATCGTCCACAAGCTGTTCGAGGACATCGCTCCGCTGTACTCGAGCCGTGACGGTGGCTACACCCGCATCATCAAGACCCTGCCCCGCAAGGGCGACAACGCGCCGATGGCCGTGATCGCTCTCGTGACCGAGCAGACCGCTTCCACCGAGGCCAGCCGCGCCACCCGCGCTGCTGCGTCCAAGGCTGCTGCGGAGAAGGTTGCCAACCCGGTGGCCGAGGTCATCGACGAGGCCACCGACGCCGAGGTCGAGAACGCTGAAGCCGTGTCTGAGGCCGCCGACGAGAACCAGGCTGCGGCGACCGCAGACGAGACTCTCGCCGAGGGTGCCGACGTCGACGGTTCCGACGACGCCAAGTAGTCGGGCGCTCTGATTCAGACGCCTGCGAACGAGCCCGCCGATCCCCGCGAGGGGGTCGGCGGGTTCGTCGTTTCTCCGATGCTGCGGCTGCGGCTGCTGATCGGGTACGACGGCACCGACTTCTCCGGGTGGGCCACGCAGCCCGGCCGCCGCACCGTCTGCGAGACACTGGAGTCGACGCTCGCGACCGTGCTGCGGGTGCCGGTCCGGCTCACCGTGGCCGGGCGTACCGACGCCGGGGTGCACGCCACCGGACAGGTCGCGCACTGCGACGTGCCGGCCGCGGCCCTCGACACTCGCTCCATCGGCGGCGATCCCGCGCGCCTGGTGCGCCGCCTGGCCAAGCTGCTGCCCGCCGACGTGCGCATCAAATCCGTCGAGGCGGTCTCGCCCGACTTCGACGCCCGCTTCTCGGCGCTGGCGCGACGCTACGAATACCGCCTGACCGACGCCGCTTGGGGCCCGGAGCCGTTGTCGGCGCGCCGCACCGCGGACTGGCCGCGGCCCCTCGAACTCGCAGCCCTGAATGCGGCGTCGTCGTCGCTGTTGGGCCTGAACGACTTCGCCGCCTTCTGCCGCTTCCGGGAAGGCTCCACCACCATTCGCGAGCTGCAGGAGTTCGGTTGGCGGCGCGACGACGACGGCGTGCTCGTCGGGCGCGTGGTGGCCGACGCCTTCTGCTGGTCCATGGTGCGGTCACTGGTCGGTGCGGTCGCCGCGGTGGCCGAGGGGCGGCGCGACCTCGACTGGTGCGCCGGGCTGCTCGCCGAGCGGACCCGCAGCGCGCAGGTCCCCGTCGCGCAGGCGCGGGGTCTGGCCCTCGCCGAGGTCTACTATCCGGCGGAGCACGAGTGGGCGGCGCGCAACGAGCGCACCCGCGACGTCCGATCGGCCGCCGACCTGGGCGGCGACTTGGGCGGGGACGGCGACGGCTGCTGCGGCGACTGACGTCTCAGCGGTAGCTCGACAACTCGGTGAGGAGCTCGGCGACCAGCGGATTGGGCGTCGCGTCCGTCCGCAGGACCGCCGACACGGGCAGGGTGAAGTCGAGACTGCGCCGGCAGGCGATGCCCGGGGCCAGCGGATCCTCGTAGAGGATGGTCCAGCTGTCGGGCTGGTTGATCAGTTCGAAGGCCACCGGATGACCGGGCCGCGACTGCGGCCCGTAGTGCGGCGTGACGCCGGCGCGGGCGAACACCTTCTCCACCAGTTTGTGCAGCAGCACCTGCTTGTCAGCCGCCGGGAGAAGCAGCGGATACGAGGCCAACTCGGCGAGGTGGGGACTGCGAACGTGCGCGGCGAGCGGATGGCGCGCGGCGAAGGCGATCACCGGTTGATCCACCCAGAGCGGATCCCGGTACAGCCCGTCCCGATCGACGGTCCCGCGAACCAGTGCCAGATCCGCCTCCCCGCTCGCGACGGCGTCGATGCGCTGCTCGAACGGCTTGAGCAGGAAATCGATCTCCGCCTCGGGATGGCGCTCGCGGACCGCAGCGACCGCGGTCAGTGCGGCCCGGGCGAAGGACATGTTGGCGGCGACGGCGACGCGGTCGGGGCGCGGTGTGACGGCGGCGATCGCGTCGTCGCGCAGCGCGAGTAGCTGCTCGGCGCGGGGGAGCAGGAGTTCGCCCGCCTCGGTGAGCGTCACGGTGCGTCCGCTGCGGTGGAACAGCTCGACCCCGAGTTCCCGTTCGAGGGCGGCGATCTGATGGCTGACCGCGCTCTGGGACACGAAGCAGGCGCGCGCCGCAGGCGAGAATCCGCCGTGTTTGGCGACGGCGACGAGGTAGGTCAGCTGGCGAAACTCCATGACCTCATTGTATGAGCAAAACAGATGGAGGCAATGCGATATCCCGTGGTCGACCGCCTTGTGTATTCGCCTCATCGTTCGCGAGAGTGGTTCCATCGGTAATCGAACCTCGAGGAGAGAACTGTGCGGAGCACCGACGTCGTAGTGATCGGTTCGGGTTTCGGCGGGCTGTCGGCCGCCAAGCAACTGGCCAAGTCGAAGGTGCCGACGACGTTGATCTCGGCGACTCCGGAGCATCTGTTCCAGCCGCTGCTGTACCAGGTCGCCACCGGCGTCCTCGACCCCGCGGAGATCGCCCCGCCGATCGCCGACGTCCTCTCCGACTACGAGACGATCGACGTCGTCCAGGGTTATGTGACCGCCCTCGACGCCCAGGCGCAGGTGCTCACCTATGAGACGGCCGACGGTCCGCAGCACATCGGCTACAAGAAGCTGATCGTCGCAGCCGGTGCCGCGCAGGGCTACTTCGGCCACGACGAGTGGGCCGATCGCACGTTCTCGCTCAAATCGCTCGACGACGCGACGACGCTGCGCGCCCACCTGTATGACTGTGTGCACGCCCCGCTCAACGACCAGGCCGCACACACCTTCGTGGTGGTCGGCGGCGGCGCGACCGGCGTGGAGATCGCCGGGCAGATCCGCGAACTGCACGACCGGTTCTACACCGAGGTGCCCGCCACCGTGTACCTGGTGGAGGGCGCGGCCGACCTGCTGCCGGTCTACGGCGGCCGCCTCTCGGACTTCGCCCGCGCGACGCTGGAGGAGTCGGGCATCCAGGTGCTGACCAACGCCTTCGTCACCGACATCGCCGACGACGTGGTGACCGTCTCCGGCGCCGACGGCGAGCAGAAGATCACCTCGCGCACCGTCGTCTGGTCGGCGGGCGTGAAGGCCACGCCGCTGGCCGGTGTGATCGCCGAGGCCACCGGCTGCGACACCGATCGTGCCGGCCGACTGCTCATCAATCCCGACCTCACCGTCGGCGGACGGGCCGACGTCTTCGCCATCGGCGACATGACCAGCCTGCGCGGCTACCCGGGTCAGAGCCCGGTGGCCATGCAGCAGGGTCGGCACGCGGCCGACATGATCCGCGGCAAGACCGTCACCGGCACCGCCTTCCGGTACCTCGACAAGGGCTCGATGGCCGTCGTCAATCGGCACAACGCCGTGGTCGACGCCCCGTTCGGCGTCACACTGACCGGCTTCCTCGGCTGGCTCACCTGGCTCGGCGTGCACCTGTTCTACCTGGTGGGCTTCCGCAATCGGGTGGCGGCGGTCGTGTCCTGGTTCCGGTCGTTCGCCGGCAGCGATCGGCCCGGCTTCGATCAGCTGACGCTGCGCTCGGTTTCCAAGGCCTCGAAGATCTCGCCCAGCAAGTCGTCGTCGCCCACCATCTCGTCGAGTCGCTGACCGGCCGACATCAGCGCGTGCCAGTTGGCCGGATCGAATTCGATCGGCTCGGTGGTGGCGATGAAGTCCAGGACGAGGTCGACGAAGCGGCGCGGATCGTCGCGGAACGGGAAGTGCCCGGCGCCGTCGAAGATCTCCACCTGCGCGTGCGGGATGGCAGCGCCGGTCAGCGCGGCGTGATGGACCGGGATCACCGTGTCCTTGCTGCCCCAGACCACGAGCAGCGGCAGTCGTTCGGTGAGGTAGGCGCGATCGAGCATGGTCACCGTCTGGCCCCGCCAGTCGACGACGGCGCGCAGGGTGCGCGTGAACGCGGCGTGCGCATGCGGGTCGGTCAGCTCGTCGACGATGCGTAGCAGATCCTGGTGATCGGTGATCATCGCGCGCGGGGTGAGGCGTTCGGGCAGTGCGGGCAGGTCGTCGATCCGCGCCAGTGACCGCGCCGTGCCGCGCACCAGCGGGGCCACGCCGGGCAGCCGGAGGCCGCGCAGCAGCAGCGGTACACCGGGCACCGAGGCCAGGCGCAGCACCGGGTTCACGTCGGTGGTGACGCCGCCCGCAGCCACCAGCACCAGTCGCTGCACGAACCGCGGGAACTGGTAGCAGAACTGCATGGCCACGCCGCCGCCCAACGAATGCCCGACGACCGTGACCCGGGTGATGCCGAGCACCACCAGCAGGTCGCGCATGCCGTTGGCGAACGCGGCCACCGAGTAGTCGGCCTGCGGCTTCTCCGACAGTCCGTGGCCGAGCAGGTCCGGTGCGATCACCGTGTGGTCGCGGGCCAACTCGTCGATGATCTCGTCGAACGTCGACGAGTTGTCACCGATGCCGTGGATCAGCAGGATGGCCGGTCCCTCGCCGGCGATCCGGAAGGCGCGGCGGTAGCCGTGGATCGTCCGGTATTCGATACGCGCTGTCATACGGGTCTCCCAAAGCGGTGGCGCTCCGGCGCGCACGCCGGATGTACACCTCCCATTCAACCCCCGTTCGCAGGGCGATGCCCACTCGGAGGGGCCTCAGTCGGGCAGGAACGGGGGCTGTCGCCGCAGGGTGGTGCCGCCGAAATCGTCCGCGATGACCGCGGCCAACTCGACGAATCCGCGGCGCGTGCGCCGGCCCAGCAGGTCCAGGTCGATCGCCGCGCCCTCGGCCAGATGATCGTCGAACGCGATGGTCTGCACGGCTCGGCAGCGCGTCAGGAAGTGCTGCGTCAGCTGGTCCACGTCGATCGACGACGACCCGGGCCGCGCCGAGCTGAGCACCACCACCGCTCGGGAGATCAGGTGCCCGAAACCATGTCCGGCCAGCCAGTCCAGGGTAGCCCCGGCGCTGCGGGCGCCGTCGAGCGCCGGCGAGCTGACCAGGATCAACGCGTCCGCGAGATCGAGGATGCCGCGCATCGCGGAATGCGACAGTCCGGTCCCGCAGTCGGTCAGCACGATGTTGTAATACCGCTGCAGCACGGCCATCACGCCGCGGTACTCGTCCTCGCTGAACGCCTCAGCGGCCGCCGGATCGCGCTCGGAGGCCAGCACTTCGAGGCGGCTCGGCGCCTGCGAGGTGTGGGCGCGCACGTCCGAGTAGCGGTGGATCGCCGGATCGGCCAGCAGGTCGCGCACCGTGGAGTCGGTCTGCAATGGAATGCGTTGGGCCAGCGTGCCCAGGTCCGGGTTGGCGTCGACGGCGATCACCCGGTCCCCGCGCAGGGACGCGAAGGTGGAGCCCAGTCCGACGGCGGTGGTGGTCTTGCCGACGCCGCCCTTGAGAGACAGCACCGCGATCCGGTAGTCGCCGCGGACCGGGCGTCGTACCCGTTCGAGCAGTTCCTGGTACTCCAGCTCCGCTGCCGACTGGCCCGGGTTCACCGCGCCGCCGGTCAGGCTGTGCACGGCGCGCCGCCAGCCGCCGGCGGGTGGCCGTCGTGCCTTGCGCAGCAGCGCCAACTGGTCGAGGGCGGGACCGGCGCGTACCCGGCGACGGTGCCGGTGGCAGCGGGGAGACGGCGGAGGAGGCGCCGGCTGCAGCGGGGTGGCGGTGGCGGCTGGTTGTCGGTGAGCCACGGCGGCAGCGTCGCAGGCATCTCGGTCATGATTTCCCCCTCCGATGATCGGGTGATGTCCCCGAAGTGGCGAACGCTACGCCGGTGCCCGCCGCGCCACGCCCGGGAATGCGGCGATGGAACCGGACTCGCCGCCGGAACGTCCAAGTACGACGGTCCGCAGGTCAGCGCGACGACCGACGTCGCACCGATCGGCATGTCGAGGGAACCGAAACGGCCGCCGCTGCGTCTAAACCACCATGAACCAACTCCATGAGGCGGCGTCGCCCTGCGGCGGCCTGGCCGTGACCACCACCGACGAAGGACTGCCCGTCCGAGTCCGCATCGCGCCCGCTCAACTGTCGGCCGACCTGGACGTCGTCGCCGCGCGGGTGGTCGCGCTGTGCGCCCTCGCGCGGGGCGCCGGAGCACACCGGCGACGCCTGGAACTGGCCGAGACCGGTACTCCGTGGGAGGTGCTCGACGCCCTCGGTCTGCCCGACCGAGCCGGACTGCTCCGCCTGGAGGCCGACGCCGACCGTTGGTGCGGTGCCCGATGACCGCGGGCACGGACGTGCACGGGGACATGGCGGCGGGGGCGATGGATCGGATCACGGCGCGGGCCGCTGCGCAGCTCGCGGTCCTGGAGCAGGTGCGCGGCGATCTTGCCGCGTTGTCGTCGACCGCCTCGGTCGACGACGGCCGGGTCACGGTGCGCTTGGACGCGGGCGGCGGGCTGGCCGACCTGCAACTGGCGCCGGGTGCGGGGCAGGGCGACGCCGAACGGTTGGGTCGGCTGATCACCGAAGCCGCCGCCGCTGCCGACCTCGATCTGTGCGCGGCACGCGACGAGCTCCTGGCCGCGTTCACCGAGCAGTTCGACGACACCTCGGGGGAGTTCGCCGACACGCCGGGTACGGAGGGAACCGGTTCGGTCTCGGCAACGTCCAATTGTCAGCCCACCGCCGTGCGGGAGCGGACTTCAGCAGTCAGGAGCAACGATGAGTGAGATGACGGTTGCGGCCGGAGCCGTGGAATCGTTCGCCGCCGCCAGCGCCGCCTTGGGCGCGGCCACCGCGGCGGCCGGTGTCGCCGATGCGGGCGCCTCGGCGGTGCTGGCCGGGGCGTTCGGCGTGATCGGTCAGGAGTTTCTGGCCGCCTTCACCGTGGCGCAGGCCAACCACCTCGCCGCGGTCGGGTCGCTGGCCGCCGTCCAGTCGGCGACCGCAGCCGCGGCCACCGCCGGACTGGCCGCCGTGCAGGCCGCCGACGCGGCGGGCGGCGCCGGAATCGGCGCGTCATGAGTCCGACCGGAACGGGCACCGAGACCATCGGCGACCTGTTGGCGCCCACCGGGCTGCTCGACGTGCTCGACCTGACGCCCGCGCAGCTGCTCGATCCGCTGGCCCTGCTGACCCCGCTGCACGGTCTGCTCAGCGCATTCGGGACGGGCGTACTGCCCGCCGGACCCGGGGATCCGACCGCCATGCTGACCGGTCTCGCGCAGACGCTGCAGACCGGCGTCGGGGCGGCGAGCGCCGCGATCGAGGCGCTCAGCGGGCTGTGGGCGGGCGACGGCGCGGCGGGCGCTGCGGCGAAGACGGCGCTCGCCGCGGGCAACGCCGGCGCGCTGGCCGCGCAAGGGACGGCGATGGCAGCCGACCTGCAGGGCGGACTCGCCGTGGTGGGCACCGGTCTGGCGGCGCTGCAGGGAGTGATCGCCAAGACCGCGGGTCTGATCGCGGCCACCATGCCGGCCATCATGACCCCGCCCGGGCAGGCGGCGGCGCTGGGCTTCGCCGCCGAGGGCGTGACCGAGGGCCTGGCGGTGATCGCGGCGACCCGCGCGCAGCTCGCCGTGCCGACCGCCAAAGTGGCCGTCGACGGCGCGCCGGTCCCGGTGACGCCGCCGCCGATCACCGCCGACACCGTGACCGGACTGCTGCAGGCGGCGCTGCCCCTGATGTCGTCGGGTCTGCAACTCGTCGGGAACCTGGCGGCCCCGCCACCGACTGCACCGATGCCGACACCGACCGGCACCCCGCTCGTACCCGGCTCACCGTCGCTCACCGTGCCGGGTCCGCCGACCGCGGGAACACCGCCCGCTGTCGGCGCCGCGTCGGCCGGGGCCACGCCGTCGGCGACGCCGACGTCCGGTGCCGCGCCCACGGTCCGGCCGGTGGGCGTCGTCGACGTCCCGGCCACTCCGGAACCGGCGCTGGGGGAGCGGCCGGTCAGCGGAGAGCCGGCGGCGGGCGCCGAGGCGACCCCGTCGACACCCGGCTGGGACTGCCCGGTGACGGCGGACGACGACCTTTGACCGGATCCCGAGGTGATCCGGCACCGAGAAGAGGAGCAACACATGTACGGCAACGGATTGAATCTGGACGTGGTCGCCGGTCAGGCCGCCACCTCCACGATCAAGGGGATCGTGGGTGACATGCGGGGAGTGATCGGCCGGATCAAGGCGTCCGCGGCCAGCGGACTGGGGGACTGGAACGGCGCGGCCGCCAAGTCCTTCGACACCACCCACACCGACTGGCACACCACCGCGGTGCGCCTGGAGCAGGCGCTCAACGCGATCGAAAGCAAGCTGACCACCGGTTTCCTCGGCTACGACGACTCCGACGCGGACGCGGGCAAGCAGATCGTCGGCTCGGCCGGCCTGAATCTCTGATCGGTACGACGACCGGCAGCACACGAGCAACAGCACACGAGCACCAACACACCATCACCAACACACGGGAACTGACGGGGGAGAACATCATGGGAGCGACGATTCGCTACAACTTCGAGGGCCTGGGGACCCTCGCCGGGGACTTGAAAGCCCAGTTCGGGCGGCTCGAAGAGCTGTCCGGGCAGCTCAAACGGCAGGTGCAGGCGCTGGAGGCCAACTGGGACTCCGGGGGCGCGGCCGCTTACCGCGGAGCGCAGGCCGACTGGGACCGCCTGTTCGCCGACGCCCGCCTGCGGTTGGACGGCCTCGGGTCCGGCGTCAGCAAGGCGAGCACGCGGATGCAGGAGACCGATCAGCGGGTCGGCAAGTCGTTCGCCACCTGACCGGAACACGGGCGCCGAGAATTCGGTGATATCCGGCGGATCGGGCCGCACGGCCGGATCCGCCGGATGTCGTGCGCGGGCGCCGATTACGCTGACACTCCCCGGACTTCTCCGATACGTCCGGAACAACTGTTGTCGTCCGTTCGGTGAGCGGAGAAGTGGAGACCAGAGTGTCGGCAGAGGGCTCGAAGCGGGCGATCGTGGCCGCGTTGTTGGCCAACGGCGGAATCGCCATCGCCAAGTTCACCGGTTTCGCGATCACCGGCTCGTCGTCGATGTTGGCCGAAGGCGTCCACTCCGTCGCCGACACGTCCAACCAGGGTCTGCTGCTGTTCGGTCAGAAGCGCGCAAGCAAGGACGCCGACCAACTGCACCCGTTCGGTTACGGCCGCGCCCGTTACTTCTACTCGTTCGTGGTGGCGCTCGTGCTGTTCTCGCTCGGCTCGCTGTTCGCGCTGTACGAGGGCTACCAGAAGATCAAGCACGCCGGCGACCACGGCCTCGATTCGCCGATCGTGGCCATCGTGATCCTGCTGGTCGCGATCGCGCTCGAGTCGTACAGCTTCTACACCGCGCAGAAGGAGTCCAAGCCGCTCAAGGGCAATGCGTCGTGGTGGAGCTTCATCCGCAATTCGCGCAGCCCCGAGCTGCCCGTGGTGCTCCTCGAGGACACCGGCGCGCTGATCGGTCTGGTGCTCGCGCTCGGTGGCGTCGGTCTGACCATGGCCACCGGCGACGCGGTCTGGGACGGCATCGGCACCGTCGGCATCGGCGTGCTGCTCGGCTTGATCGCCGTGGTCCTGATGATCGAGATGAAGAGCCTGCTGATCGGCGAGGGCGCCACCGAGGCCGAAGAAGCCGCTCTGGCGCAGGCGCTGCCCGGCGACGGCGTGGTCCGAGTGATTCATATGAAGACCCAGTATCTCGGCCCGGAGGAGTTGCTCCTGGCGGCCAAGATCGCCATCGCGCCGGGTTCGGACGCCGCGCAGGTCGCCACGGCCATCGACAGCGCGGAGGCGCGCGCGCGAGCCGCGGTACCGCACGCGCGGCTGATCTACCTGGAGCCGGACATCGATCGCGCATCCCTGTGACACCGACCGGTGACGACCGGGGGTCACGCGGCGCACAGGTGCGCTAACGTCAGGAAAATCGCGAACGAGAGAGGTGCCCGATGACGGAAACCGCGACCAGCGGCGCGCAGCGGCAGACCTGGACTTCCAACCGGGGGTTCATCCTCGCGGCCATCGGCTCGGCCGTCGGCCTCGGCAACATCTGGCGCTTTCCCGGCGTCGCCTACGAGAGCGGCGGCGGCGCCTTCCTGATTCCGTACCTGATCGCCCTGGTCACTGCGGGTCTGCCGATCCTGTTCCTCGACTACTCGATCGGCCAGCGATTCCGCGGTGCCGCCCCGCTGGCGCTGCGCCGCCTCGCCAAGCGCGCCGAGGTGATCGGCTGGTTCCAGACCATGCTGCTGTTCATCATCTCGGTCTATTACGCCGCGGTGATCGCCTGGGCGCTGAGCTACTTCTACTTCTCGTTCGGCAACCAGTGGGGTGCGAACACCAAGACCTTCTTCGAAAACGACTACCTGCACGTGACCGAGAAAGCCGGTGTCTCCACCGACCTGGTCGCGGGCGTCGCCTGGCCGCTCGCCGCCGTGTGGGTGCTGATCATCGTGATCCTGGCGCTCGGTATCGCGAACGGCGTGGAGAAGATCAACGTCATCGGCATTCCGCTGCTGATCCTCGGCTTCGGCGCACTGGTGATCCGCGCCGTGACGCTGCCGGGTGCCACCGACGGACTGAACGCACTGTTCACACCGAACTGGGGCGCGCTCACCGACCTCAACGTGTGGATCGCCGCGTACAGCCAGATCTTCTTCTCCATGTCCATCGCGTTCGGCATCATGATCGCGTACTCGTCGTTCCAGCGCCGACGGGCCAACATGACCAGCTCCGGCCTGGTGGTGGGCTTCGCGAACTCCTCCTTCGAGATCCTCGCCGGTATCGGCGTCTTCTCGGCGCTGGGGTTCCTCGCCAACCAACAGGGCAAAGGTATGGACGAGCTCGGGATGAGCGGCCCCACTCTCTCGTTCGTGACCTTCCCCGCGGTGATCTCCGAGATGCCCGGCAGCGTCCTGTTCGGCGTCCTGTTCTTCGGGTCGCTGGTGATCGCCGGCTTCACCTCGCTGGTGTCGCTGGTGGTCGGCGTCTCGATCGCCGTGCAGGAGAAGTTCGGCCTGTCCCAGCGCACCGCGGCGGTGACGGTCGGCGTGGTCAGCGCGGTGGTCTCCTTCTCGCTGTTCGCCACCACCACCGGCCTGTGGACGCTGGACACCGTCGACCAGTACGCCAACAACGTCGGCGTGGTGCTGTCGGCGATCGTGATGACGGTCTCGGTGGTCTGGGTGGCCCGCAAGGGCGACCTCCTCCGCCGTCACCTGAACGCCATCTCCACCTTCAAACTCGGCCGTTGGTGGCTGGTGCTGATCGGCGTCGTCGGACCGATCTTCCTCACCGTGATGCTGGTGCAGAAGGTGATCGACCTGATCACCGACGGCTACAGCGGACTGCCGACCTGGTACCTCAACGTGTTCGGCTGGGGCACCGTCGGCCTGGCCGTGGTCGGGGCGATCCTGTTGACGGTGGCCAGCTGGGGCGGGCGGGACGACGAGGACTTCCACGCCTGGCCCTCGGAGGAATTCCTGGAAGGACAGAAGCGATGACCGGACCCGCTATCACCCTCCTCATCGTCGCGATTCTGCTGGTGTGGGGAGGCCTCATCGGCAGCATCAGCTATCTTCGAGCCCGCGCCGAAGTGGATCCGTCGACGCTGCCGCCGCTGCCCGACGACGTCGTCGACGAGGCGCGGCAGCAGCAGGAAGCGCATCCCACGCGCGACACCTGATCGCACCGAGGAAGGCAGGCCGTGGACAATCCGTTCAAACGGGTCAAGTCCGTCGAACAGTCGATCGCCGACACCGACGAACCGGACACCAAACTCCGACGGGATCTGACCGCCTGGGACCTCACCGTCTTCGGTGTCGCCGTGGTGGTCGGCGCCGGCATCTTCACCTTGACCGCGCGCACCGCGGGCAACGTCGCCGGTCCCTCGGTGTCGCTGGCCTTCGTCATCGCCGCCGTGGCCTGCGGCTTGGCCGCGCTCTGCTACGCCGAGTTCGCGTCGACCGTCCCGGTGGCCGGTAGCGCCTACACCTTCTCGTTCGCGGCCTTCGGCGAGTTCGCCGCCTGGATCATCGGCTGGGACCTGTTCCTGGAGCTGGCGCTGGCCGCCTCGGTGGTCTCCCTCGGCTGGTCGGCGTACCTCGGCAACATCATGGGGACCCCAGCCACCGTGCACCTGTTCGGCCCGGTCGAGTTCAACTGGGGTGCGGTGCTGCTGATCGCGGTGCTCACCACGCTGCTGGCGCTGGGCACCAAACTGTCCTCGCGCGTCTCGGTGATCATCACCGCCCTCAAGGTGGCGGTGGTGCTGCTGGTGATCATCGCCGGCGCCTTCTACATCGACACCAAGAACTACACCCCGTACGTCCCGGAGGCGGTGCCGCAGGCCGACGCCGGCGGCAGCGTGTGGACGCAGAGCCTTCTGTCGGTGGTGACCGGCGCCGAGGGCAGCAACTTCGGCTGGTACGGCCTGCTCGCGGCGGCGTCGCTGGTGTTCTTCGCCTTCCTCGGCTTCGACATCGTCGCCACCACCGCCGAGGAGACCAAGAACCCGCAGAAGGCGTTGCCCCGCGGCATCCTCGCCTCGCTCGGCATCGTGACCGTGCTCTACGTGGCGGTGACCCTGGTGGTCACCGGCATGGTGCCGTACACCGACCTGGCCGACAAGGTGGATCCGAACACGGGAGAGGTGATCGGCTCGACGCTGACCACCGCCTTCAACGCGCACCACGTGACGTGGGTGGAATGGATCATCAACCTGGGCGCGCTCGCCGGTCTGACCACCGTGGTGATGGTGATGCTGCTCGGCCAGGCCCGCGTCGGTTTCGCCATGGCGCGCGACGGCCTGCTGCCGCGCGGCCTCGCCAAGACCAGCCGCCGCGGCACCCCGGCCCGGTTCACCGTGCTGGTCGGCGTCAGCTCGGGCATCCTCGCGGCCTTCTTCCCGATGGGCACCCTCGAAGAGATGGTCAACATCGGCACCCTGTTCGCGTTCATCTTGGTCAGCATCGGCGTGATGGTGCTGCGCCGCACCCGTCCCGATCTACCGCGCGGCTTCCGCGTGCCGCTGATGCCGCTGATCCCGATCCTGTCGGTGCTGGCCTGCCTGTGGTTGATGATCAACCTGTCGGTGGAGACCTGGCTGCGTTTCCTGGTCTGGATGGTGCTGGGTCTGATCGTCTACTTCAGCTACGGGTACCACCGTTCGGTCTACGCGGAACGGGCGCGGGCCGAGCAGGCTGCGGCTGCCCAGCGACTGACCAGCTAACGTGGTAGGCCGCATGCCAGAACGCGTTCGACCGAGAGGGAACTTATGACCACCGCGCCCGACAGCGCACTGACGGCCGACGTCGTCAACGGAATCGACTTCAAGGTCGCCGACCTGTCACTGGCCGAGTACGGCCGCAAGGAGATCCGTCTCGCCGAGCACGAGATGCCGGGCCTGATGGAACTGCGCCGCGAATACGCCGACGTGAAGCCGCTGGCCGGTGCTCGCATTTCCGGTTCGCTGCACATGACCGTGCAGACCGCGGTGCTCATCGAGACCCTCGTCGACCTCGGCGCGCAGGTGCGCTGGGCGTCGTGCAACATCTTCTCCACCCAGGACCACGCGGCCGCGGCCGTCGTCGTCGGCCCGTACGGCACCGTCGAGGAGCCCACGGGCGTCCCGGTGTTCGCCTGGAAGGGCGAGACGCTGGAGGAGTACTGGTGGGCCGCCGATCAGATGCTCACCTGGCCCGACGAGCCCGCCAACATGATCCTCGACGACGGCGGCGACGCCACCATGCTGGTGCTGCGCGGCGCCGAGTTCGAGAAGGCCGGCGTGGTGCCGCCGACCGACGACGACCACCCCGCCGAGTACAAGGTGTTCCTGGCGCTGCTGCGCCAGACCCTCGCCGCGGACCCGCAGAAGTGGACCGTCATCGCCGATTCGGTGCAGGGCGTCACCGAGGAGACCACCACCGGCGTGCTGCGCCTGTACCAGTTCGCCGCCGCCGGCGAGCTGGACTTCCGGCCATCAACGTCAACGACTCGGTCACCAAGAGCAAGTTCGACAACAAGTACGGCACCCGCCACTCGCTGATCGACGGCATCAACCGCGGCACCGACGTGCTGATCGGCGGCAAGAAGGCCCTCGTCTGCGGCTACGGCGACGTCGGCAAGGGCTGCGCGGAGAGCCTGGCCGGGCAGGGCGCCCGCGTGCAGGTCACCGAGATCGACCCGATCAACGCGCTGCAGGCGCTGATGGACGGCTACGACGTGGTGACCGTGGAAGAGGCGATCGGCAACGCCGACATCGTCATCACCTCCACCGGCAACCTGGGCATCATCACCTTCGAGCACATGAAGCAGATGAAGAACCAGGCCGTGCTGGGCAACATCGGCCACTTCGACAACGAGATCGACATGGCCGGCCTGGAGAGCGCCGAGGGTCTGACCCGCATCAACATCAAGCCGCAGGTGGACCAGTGGGTCTTCCCCGACGGCAAGAGCATCATCGTGCTCTCCGAGGGGCGCCTGCTGAACCTGGGCAACGCCACCGGCCACCCGTCGTTCGTGATGAGCAACAGCTTCGCGAACCAGGTGATCGCACAGATCGAGCTGTGGACCAAGAGCGACGAGTACGACAACGAGGTCTACCGACTGCCCAAGCACCTCGATGAGAAGGTCGCGCGCATCCACGTCGAGGCGCTCGGCGGCTCGCTGACCAAGCTCACCAAGGAGCAGGCCGAGTACATCGGCGTCGACGTCGACGGCCCGTACAAGCCGGAGCACTACCGCTACTGAGTCACCTCACACAACGTCCCCCGGCCGATCGGCCGGGGGACGTTGTGCATCGACACGGTGGTAGAGCGGCGCTACGGGAGCACGATCTCGAAGGCCGGGTCCGACGGATCGACGACGGCGAACAGCTGCGCGAGGGCGTCCGCATCGCCGTCGACGGTGAGCCCGGCCGCGTGCGCCGCCGCCAGATCGCCGCTCGCCAGCGCGGGCAGCGCCGCGGCGGGCACGGTCACCGTGACCGCGACGTCGCCGGGCCGATCCGGTGCCTGGACGAGTACGCCGTGGCGCAGTCTCGTGCACAGCGTGCTGTCGTGCCCGGGGAAGTGCCAGCGGGCTGTGAAGTCGAGGTCCCAGGCGCGCGGGCCGTCGATGGTGATGGCCAGGCCGGTGAAGAACATCTCCGGGGTCAGATTGGTGAGCACGTCGGCGGACGCGGTGGCCGTGGGGGTGCCGAAGTTGCCGTGCCGCAGTTCGTACGCGCCGGACAGGTAGGCGCTGCGCCAGGTCCCGTTCTCGGCGCCGAAACCGAGCGCCTCCAGCGTGTCCGCGAGCAGTGCCTTGGCATCTGCGTGGTCGGGTTCGGCGAACACCACGTGGTCGAGCACCTCCGCCGCCCAGCGCAGATCGCCGTCGTCGAAACTCTTGCGGGCCTTGGCGACCACGGCGTCTGCGCCACCCATGAACTCGACGTAGCGAACGGCGGCGGCCTCCGGCGGGTGCTGCCACAGGCGGGCCGGGTTGCCGTCGTACCAGCCCATGTAGCGCTGGTAGATCGCCTTCACGTTGTGACTCACCGAGCCGTAGTAGCCGTGCGTGCTCCACACGCGGTCCAGCGCCGGCGGCATCTGCATCCGTTCGGCGATCTCGGCGCCCGTGTAGCCCTGGTTGAGCATGCGCAGGGTCTGATCGTGCAGGTAGGCGTACAGGTCGCGCTGGAACTCCAGGAAGGCGACGGCGCGGTCGTGGTCCCAGGTGGGCCAGTGGTGCGAGGCGAAGACGACGTCGGTCTGGTCGCCGAACAGGGTGATCGCTTCGGTGAGGTAGTGCGCCCAGATGTGCGCGTCGCGGACCACCGCGCCGCGCAGGGTGAGGATGTTGTGCAGGGTGTGCGTCGCGTTCTCGGCGATGCACAGGGCCCGCCGGTCCGGGAAGTGGAAGTGCATCTCGGCCGGCGCCTCGGTACCCGGGGCGAGTTGGAAGACGATCGGCACGCCGTCGACGGTGAGCTGCTGGCCGGTCTCGGTGATGGAGACGGTCGGTGCGATGAGGGTGACGGTGCCGGTGGAGGTGGTCTGCCCCAGACCGGCGCCCACGCCGCCCTCGGCATTGCGCGGCAGCGCCGCCCCGTACATGTAGCCGGCGCGGCGGGCCATCGCGGCGCCCGCGTACAGGTTCTCCTCGATTGCCGGTTCCAGGAAGCCGACCGGCGCGATGATCGCCACCTCGCCGGCGTCGACCGCCTCCTGCGTGGTGACGCCCTTGACGCCGCCGAAATGGTCGACGTGGCTGTGCGTGTAGATGACGGCCACCACCGGTCGGTCGCCACGGTGGGTGCGGTAGAGCGCGAGCGCCGCGGCGGCGGTCTCGGTGGAGATCAGCGGGTCGATGACGATGACGCCGCGCTCGCCTTCGACGAAGGTGACGTTCGACAGGTCGAAGCCGCGGACCTGGTAGATCCCGTCGGTCACCTCGAACAGGCCGTGCCGCGCCACCAGCTCGGACTGCCGCCACAGGCTCGGGTGGACGGTCGGCGGCGCCTCGCCGCGGATGAAGTCGTAGGAGTCGCAGTCCCACACCACGCGGCCGTCGGCGGCCGTGATGGTGCCGGGCGAGATGGTGCCGAGGAAGCCGCGCTGGGTGTCGGCGAAATCCTGGGTGTCGTCGAACGGGTACGTCTCTGGCATGCGGGCCTCTCCCGGACGTGGCTGCGGCCCGGACAGCCGCAGCCGACGCTCTTCACCCTAAGCGGGGTCGGCGGGGCCGCACCGGGTTTTCGTCACGGCACCAGATCGAGGATCGCGTGCACGGCGGCGTCGCCGTCGGCGACGGTCCACGGCGAGATCCAGTGGGCGTCGACGAGATCCAGGTACGACCGGTAGACGCGGGTCTGCAGGTCGGCGTCGCGCTCATAGGCGTCCTTGGCGCGCCCGGCGTCGTCGTCGGCCCGGCCCTGCGCGCGTTCCATCGCGATCTCCGGCGGCACGCCCAGCAGCAGCTGGTGATCGGGGACGGGGAGCCCGAAGCGGGTGAACTCCAGGTCCGCGACCCAGCGCACCACGGCGCCGTCGGGGCCCTGGTGCAGGCGCGCGGCGCTGTAGGCGGCGTTGGAGGCCACGTACCGGTCGCACAGCACCAGGTCGTGCTCGTCGCACGCCCGGCGCAGCCACTGGGCCCAGCGGCGGCGGTCGAGGGCGAACAGCAGCGCCATCGCGTAGGCGCTGGAGCTGAGGTCGCCGTGCTCGCCGTGCAGGGCTTCGGCGGCCAGGTCGGCTTCCACCGACGAGCCGTAACTGGGGAACGACGTGGAGGTGATCGTCATCGCGCGACCAGCCGCGGCCTCGTGGAACTTCCCGACGATGGTGTTCTTGCCTGCGCCGTCCAGACCTTCGATGGCCACGAGGATTCCCATGCCGGGAATCGTAGCCCGCCGGGCTCGGCGCGCCGGTCCCCGACCTGGCCCGCATCCCGTGCCACGATGGTGGCCATGAAGCCGCGGATTCTGGTTGTCGACGACGATGCCTCGCTGGCCGAGATGCTGACCATCGCCCTGCGTAACGAAGGCTTCGAGCCGTACGTGGTGGGCGACGGCTCGGAGGCGCTGCCTGCGGTGCGGGAACTGCGCCCGGACCTGGTGCTGCTGGACCTGATGCTGCCCGGCATGAACGGGATCGACGTCTGTCGCGCGGTGCGCGCCGAGTCGGGCGTGCCGATCGTGATGCTGACGGCCAAGAGCGACACCGTCGACGTGGTCCTGGGCCTGGAGTCGGGCGCCGACGACTACATGGTGAAGCCGTTCAAGCACAAGGAGCTGGTGGCGCGTATCCGCGCCCGCCTGCGCCGCACCGGGGACGAGCCGGCCGAGGTGCTGGCCATCGGACCGGTGGAGATCGACGTGCCCGCGCACAAGGTGACGCGCGACGGCGTCCCGATCTCGCTGACGCCGCTCGAGTTCGATCTGCTGGTGGCCCTCGCCCGCAAGCCGCGTCAGGTGTTCACCCGGGACGTGCTGCTGGAGCAGGTCTGGGGCTACCGTCACCCGGCCGACACCCGCCTGGTCAATGTGCACGTCCAGCGTCTGCGCGCGAAGGTCGAGACCGATCCGGAGAATCCCGAGATCGTGCTGACCGTGAGGGGGGTCGGCTACAAGGCCGGTCCGCCGTGATCAATCGACGGCGACTCGATCGCACTCTGCACGCCATCCAACGCGCGGCCGCACGCATCGGCCGCGCGTTCGGTTCGCTGTGGCGTCGTTCGCTGCAGCTGCGCGTGGTGGTCTCGACTCTCGCGCTGAGTTTCGTGGTGCTGCTCGCCGTGGGTTTCCTGCTGATCAGTCAGATCACCGGCCGCCTGCTCGACGACAAGCAGGCCGTGGCGCTGAACCAGCTGGAACGGTCCCGGCTGCTGGTGGAGCGCGTGCTGACCTCCAGCGATGCCAGCGCGTCGACGCAGACGCGGCTGGCGCGCGCACGATCGCTGCTGACCGACGCCGACACCGATGCCGCGCAGGTGCCGTCGACCGGTGGCGTCTACGACACGGTGCTGCTGGTGCCCGGCCCGGCCGGTCAGCCGCCGGCGGCCGGGGTGGGGCCGGTCTCCGACATCTCGCTCCAACTGCAGGAGATGGTGTCGCGCGGGCAGGTGGCCTACCAGTTCACGTCGGTGCGCAGCGGCGACGCCGCGGTGCCCGCACTGGTGGTCGGCACCCCCGTGGAGACCGCCATCTCCGATCTCGAGCTGTACATGGTCTTCCCGATGGGCGGGGAAGAGAAGACCGTCTCGCTGGTCCGCAACACCATGCTGGTCGGCGGCGTGGTGCTCCTCGGACTGCTCGCGGCCATCGCCTGGCTGGTCTCCCGGCAGGTGGTGGGGCCGCTGCGCTCGGCATCGCGCATCGCCGTGCGCTTCGCCGACGGCCGCCTCACCGAGCGGATGCCGGTGCGCGGCGAGGACGAGTTCGCCCGCCTGGCAGTCTCCTTCAACGACATGGCCGAGAGCCTCTCGAAGCAGATCACCCACCTCGAGGAGTTCGGCGGGCTGCAGCGCCAGTTCACCTCCGATGTCTCCCACGAACTGCGGACGCCGTTGACCACGGTGCGGATGGCCGCCGACATGCTGTACGAGAGCCGTGAGGACTTCGATCCGCTGCAGCGCCGCAGCGTCGAACTCATGGACAAGGAACTGGACCGCTTCGAGACCTTGCTGACCGAACTGCTGGAGATCTCGCGGCACGACGCCGGGCAGGCCGACCTGGCCGCCGAGCGCATGGACATGGCGATTCCGATCGAGGCGGCGCTGGCCACCGTCGTACCGCTGGCCGCCGACACCGGCACCGAACTGGTGATCGACCTGCCGAGCGAGCCGGTGCTCGCGGAGATCGATCCGCGCCGCATCGAACGCGTGCTGCGGAACCTGCTGGCCAACGCCATCGACCACGGCGAGCACCGCCCGGTCACGTTGACCATGCGGTCCGACGGCGACGCGGTCGCGGTGACCGTGCGCGACCAGGGCATCGGTCTCAAACCGGGGGAGGAGAAGTTGGTCTTCAATCGGTTCTGGCGCTCGGATCCGTCGCGGGTGCGCCGCTCCGGCGGCACCGGTCTGGGCCTGGCGATCAGCATCGAGGACGCCCGCCTGCACCAGGGCCGGTTGGAGGCCGCGGGCGAACCGGGAGTCGGTTCCACCTTCCGTCTCACGCTGCCGCTGGTGCGCGGGCACCAACTGCTGGGCAGCCCGCTGCCGCTCAACCCGCAGGTGCCCCCGCCCCCGAGCTCCGGTTCCGGAGCGTCGAGTTCGAACGGAGGGTCGACCCGATGACCGCTCGGCTGCCCCGACTGGCCGCCTCCTGCATGCTGGTGCTCGCGCTGGTCATGACCGTGACCGGCTGCGTCGCCATCCCGGACTCGTCCTCGCCGCAACCAGTGGAGGGCTTCACGCGTTCCCTGCCGACCAACCTGGTGCCCACACCGCGGCGCAGCGACGACCCGGAGACGCTGGTCCGCAACTTCTTCAAGGCGATGGCCGATCCGGCCTCCGGTCACCGCGCCGCCCGCCGCTTCCTGACCCCGGGTGCATCCGACCGCTGGGACGACCAGGGGCCCATGACGATCCTCGACGAGACCCGCGTGGTGGTCGACGAACGCAGCGAGAGCGCCGTGCGACTGCGGGTGCTGGGGGAGAAGACCGGCACGCTCAGCGACATCGGTCGGCTGACCCAGGCCTCCGGTGCCATGGTGATTCCCCTGACGCTGTCCAAAGAGAACGGCGTGTGGCGGGTGGCCGGCGATCCGCCGGCCGGGACGATCACCGACAGCGCCCAGTTCGACGCCACCTACCGGCTCGCGGAGCTGTACTTCCCGGATCGCACCGCGACCCGACTCGTCGGCGACCCCCGCTGGTTGTACGGCCTGACGGTGGACCCCACCGCGCTGCTCAATCGGCTGCTCGACGGTCCCGCACCCGACCTGACCGGCGCGGTGGCGACCGGTGCGGAGAAGGACTTGGAACTGCGCGGACCGGTGGACGTGGAGGGCGACCGCGTGGTGGTGAACCTGGGCGGTTCGGTGGATCCGGACGCCCGCCTGCGCACGGTGCTCGCCGCCCAGTTGATCTGGACTCTCGAAGCCGCAGGGGTTCGCGGCACGTATCTGATCTCCGCCGACGGCGTGCCGCTGATCGCCGAGCGCAGCGACGGCTGGCGCACCGCCGACGTGGAAGCCTTCGACCCCGACCCCGGGACCGGGGATCAGCCGTTGCACGTCCTGAGTGGCGGGCTGTTCCGCGTCACGCCGTCGGGTTCGGTGCCGGTCGCCGGTCCGCTCGGCGCCGCCACCGATCTGCGGGCGGCGGCGATCTCGGCCAAGCGCACGCGGGTGGCGGTGGTCGCCGACCGCGGCGGTCGGCAGGTGCTGCTGCAGGGCCCGTACGGCGGCGAGGTCACCGAGGTACTGGCCGCCGCCGAGATCACCTCGCCGAGCTTCGGTGCGCTCACCGACGCCGGCTACGCACTGGTCGACGGCCGACCGGTCCAGTGGAGCGTCAGCGACGGTCCGGCCCCGCGGGTGGTGCCGCTGGACTTCGGCGAGGTCACCGCCGTCGCACCCGGTCGCATCACCGCGTTCCGCGTCTCGCCCGACGGCGTGCGCGTCGCGCTGCTCGTCGACGGCCGCGTCTTGTTCGCCGCGCTGTCGGTCAGCGACCGCGGAGCGCCGTCGTTGACCGGAGTCAGTCCGGCGTCGACCGGGATCAGCACCCCGGTGGTGTCGATAGCGTGGGGCGACGCCACCACCGTGTACCTGTCCCGTACCGGCACCGAGACGCCGGTGCTGCGGAGCCGGGTCTCCGGGCTGCCCCCGCTGCCGCTGGTCTCGGGCAACCTGAAGCCGCCGGTGGGCGCCGTCGCGGCCACCCGGTCGACGGTGTACGTCGCCGACCTCCGGTCGGTGATGGAGTTGGGTACCGCCCCTGGCAGTGCCGATCAGTACTGGACGTCGGCGGGACAGACGCCGGCCGGGGCGATTCCGGTGGTGCAGGCGGGCTGACCCGCCGAGCGGCCCGCCTGGGGATTCGACGGTAGACACCGTGGAGGACGGCCCCGCACCATGAAGAGATGGGCGGGGAAGGGACGGGTGGGGCCCCGAGAGTCGGCGACGTCCTGGCGGCGGCCCTGGACCTGGCGGCGCCCGCCGAGTGCGGCGGCTGCGGTCGGCCGGGCACGCCCTGGTGTCGGCGGTGCGCGAGCGTCGTCGTCGACGACCCGATCGCCCTCACCCCGCGGGTGGAGCTCGACGTCGCCGCGTGGGCGGCCGGTCGCTACCGCGGTCCGCTCGCGCGCGCCGTCGTCGAGCTCAAGGAACACCGTCGTCGGGATCTGATCCCGGTGCTGGGACAGGTGCTGTCGCACGGACTGCTGCGGCTGGCCGAGTGGGAGCAGCTGCCGGCCGCGCGGCGCCTGGCGCTGATCCCCGCTCCGACCCGCGCGGTGGCGGCCCGTCGTCGCGGCGGCGATCCGGTCACCGCCATCGCCCGGTCGGCGGCCGACCGTCTCGGCCCGCACGTCGCGGTGGTGCCGATGCTGGCCACCGCGCCGTGGACCCGGGATTCGGCGGGGCTGTCCGCGGGTCGACGGATGGCGAATCTGCACGGCGCGGTGGCCGTGTCCCGGACTCGGCCGGCCGGCCTGCGCCCCCCGCATCGCGACGTCGCCGTCGTGCTGATCGACGACGTCCTCACCACCGGAGCGACCGCTGCGGCGGCCGTCGCCGCACTGCGCGGGGCGGGCATCACGGTGGCCTCTGCGGTGGTGGTGGCGAGCGCCTGATGCGTCGTGCGACACGCTCGGTTCCCTCTCGGCGTGGAAACGTGGAGAAGCCGAGGCAGAACGGATAACGTCGACAGTGACAGCGAGGCGTTTTCTGCTGCTGGATCTCTGGCAGTTTCGCTGCACCCAGATGGCGCGCAAAACCCTTGCGCGACTAGCGAATTGCACCTGCCCGGGATGGCGAATCCCGGGCAGCGCGATCGGAGGAGGATGTCGATGTCGGTTGTTCATCGCAAAGGACAGCGCGAGCCCAAGGGCCCTGCCCCCACCGCAGCCGAAGTGGACCAGGCGTTCGAGCGGCCGGCCTTCGTGTCGGCCGTCGCCGAACCCGCCGAGCCGGATGCCGAGGTGGTGATCAGCGGGCGCAACGTGGTGGTCCCCGGACATTTTCGGGTGTACGTCGGCGACAAGCTCGCCCGGCTGGAGAAGTTCGATCCTTCGTTGACCCGCTTCGAGGTGGTGCTCTACCACGAGCCGAACCGTCGCCAGCAGAAGCAGGCGCAGGTGGTGGAGGTCACGGCCCGCGGTGACGGGCCCGTGGTCCGTGCCCAGGCCAGCGGTGAGAACTTCTACGCGGCCACCGAGCAGGTGATCGACAAGCTGCAGAAGCGGCTGCGTCGTGCCCGCAACCGCAACCGGATCCGCAAGACCGGCCCCGGCCGACCGATGAGCCTGTCCGAGGCGGTGGCGCCCGGCGCGCTGGTTGATGACCCGAACCCGGAGACCCTCGAGGAAGCCGAGGACCGCTGGGACGACGGCACGGACTACGAGCCCGGTCAGGTGGTCCGTACCAAGGATCACGACGCCGCGCCGATGACCGTCGACGACGCCCTGTACGAGATGGAGCTCGTGGGTCACGACTTCTTCCTGTTCCACGACAAGGAGTCGGACAAGCCGTCGGTGGTCTACCGCCGCCACGCCTTCGACTACGGCTTGATCCGCCTGAATTGACACTGTGAACCGGGCTGGCCTGAACGCCACGCCGGTCCGGACCGCTACCATGGAATCCGGTCTGCACGACGAGTGCAGACCGGATTCTTGACGTTCACGACCGATGGGGACTGTGACACCGTGCTGAACAAGCTGCTGCGCCTGGGTGAGGGCCGCCTGGTCAAAAGGCTCGACGCCATCGCCGACCAGGTCGAGGGCCTCTCCGGCGAGATGGAAGCCTTGAGCGACGATGAACTGCGCGCGAAGACCGAGGCCTTCCAGGAGCGCTTGGAGAAGGGCGAGACCCTCGACCACCTGCTGGTGGAGGCGTTCGCCGTCGCCCGCGAGGCGTCCTGGCGCGTACTGGACCAGAAGCACTTCCACGTCCAGATCATGGGCGGCGCCGCCCTGCACTTCGGCAACATCGCCGAGATGAAGACCGGTGAGGGCAAGACCCTGACCTGTGTGCTGCCCGCGTACCTGAACGCGCTCGGCGGCAAGGGCGTGCACGTGGTCACCGTGAACGACTACCTCGCCAAGCGCGACGCCGAGCAGATGGGCCGCGTCCACCGCTTCCTCGGCCTGCAGACCGCGGTGATCCTGACCGGCATGACGCCCGATCAGCGTCGCGTGGCCTACGGCGCCGACATCACCTACGGCACCAACAACGAGTTCGGCTTCGACTACCTGCGCGACAACATGGCGCACAGCCTCGACGAACTGGTGCAGCGCGGCCACAACTACGCCATCGTCGACGAAGTGGACTCGATCCTCGTCGACGAGGCGCGGACCCCGCTGATCATCTCCGGCCCGGCCGATTCGTCGAGCAAGTGGTACAGCGAGTTCGCGCGCATCGCCCCGCTGCTGGAGAAGGACGTCCACTACGAGGTGGACATCAAGAAGAAGACGATCGGCGTGCACGAGAGCGGTGTCACCTTCGTCGAAGACCGCCTCGGCATCGACAACCTCTACGAGCCCGCCAATTCGCAGCTCGTCGGCTACCTGAACAACGCGATCAAGGTGAAGGAGCTGTTCCATCGGGACAAGGACTACATCGTGCGCAACGGCGAGGTGCTGATCGTCGACGAGTTCACCGGCCGCGTGCTCGACGGCCGCCGGTTCAACGAGGGCCTGCACCAGGCCATCGAGGCCAAAGAGAACGTCGAGATCAAGGCCGAGAACCAGACGCTCGCGCAGATCACCCTGCAGAACTACTTCCGCCTGTACGACAAGCTGTCGGGCATGACCGGTACGGCCGAGACCGAGGCCGCCGAGTTCCAGCAGATCTACAAGCTCGGCGTGGTGCCCATCCCCACCAACAAGCCGATGATCCGCGCGGACCAGTCGGACCTGATCTACAAGACCGAAGAGGCCAAGTTCGCGGCCGTCGTCGACGACATCGCCGAGCGGCACGAGAAGGGCCAGCCGGCGCTGATCGGCACCACCAGCGTGGAGCGTTCGGAGTACCTGTCGCGTCTGCTCAGCGAGCGCGAGATCAAGCACACCGTGCTGAACGCCAAGTACCACGCGCAGGAAGCGCAGATCATCGCCGAAGCCGGCCGCACCGGTGCGGTCACGGTGGCCACCAACATGGCCGGTCGCGGTACCGACGTGGTGCTCGGCGGCAACCCGGAGATCATCGCCGACAGCCGCCTGCGCAAGGCCGGGCTCGATCCGGTGAACACCCCCGACGGTACCGAGGCCGCGTGGGACGAGGCCATCGAGGTGGCGCGCGCCGCCGCCGCCGACGAAGCCGTTGCGGTGGTCGAGGCCGGCGGTCTGTACGTGCTCGGCACCGAGCGGCACGAGTCGCGTCGTATCGACAACCAGCTGCGCGGTCGTTCCGGCCGTCAGGGTGACCCGGGCGAGTCCCGGTTCTACCTGTCGCTGGGCGACGAGCTGATGCGTCGCTTCAACGCTGCGGCGCTGGACACCATCATGACCCGCTTCAACCTGCCCGACGACGTGCCGATCGAGGCCAAGATGGTCACCCGTGCCATCCGCAGCGCGCAGACGCAGGTCGAAGAGCAGAACTTCGAGATCCGCAAGAACGTCCTCAAGTACGACGAAGTGATGAACGAGCAGCGCAAGGTGATCTACGCCGAGCGCCGCGACATCCTCGAGGGCGACGATCACCGCGAGCAGGTCCGCCAGATGGTCGTCGACGTGGTCGGCGCCTACGTGGACGGTGCGACCGTCGAGGGCTACGCCGAGGACTGGGACATCGACGAGCTGTGGTCGGCGCTGGGCAACCTGTACCCGATCTCCCTGGACGCTGCGGAGGTCTTCAAGGTCAACGAGTACGGCGAGCGCGACGACCTCGATCGCGAGGCGCTGCGCGAGATCGTGGTCGAGGACGCCCTGGCCGCCTACGACCGACGCGAGGCCGAACTGGCCGCGATCGGCGGCGACGATGCCATGCGCCAGCTCGAACGCTCGATCCTGCTGATGGTGCTCGACCGCAAGTGGCGCGATCACCTGTACGAGATGGACTACCTCCGCGAGGGCATCCACCTGCGGTCGATGGCCCAGCGCGACCCGGTGGTGGAGTATCAGCGCGAAGGCTACGACATGTTCATGGGCATGCTCGAAGGCATGAAGGAGGAGACGGTCACCCTCCTGTTCAACGCGCAGGTGCAGGCCCAGGCGCCCGGCCCGGCGCTCGGCAGCTCGGTCAGCGACATGCTGGCCGGCGCCGATCTGGGCGGCGCCGCGGCGGCCGCGGACGACGAGTCGCAGATCACCTACAGCGGTCCGGCCGAGGACGGGTCCACCGAGGTCCGTTCGGCGGTGGAGGAGCTGTTCTCCGGCACCCCGTCGGAGGTGCTCGACCCCGACGCCGGTTCGGCCGAGGCGGTCACCGGCTCGCGCAAGGAGCGCCGCGCCGCGGAGCGACGCAACCGTCGCCGCAAGTAGCACTGTCGCAAGTAGGCACCCCGCTGCGGGAGAAGCAACTGATTTCCCACTGATCCGGCGCGTCGTGGAACCGAAATGGTTCCACGCGCGTCGGATGTGTATGAGGGGGACACTGCTCGAGACTCAACCACCGCCGACCCTGCTGCACGGGGCGGCTTCGCCACCGTCGAACGGGGCGGCTCAGCCACCGTCGAACGGGGCGGCTCAGCCACCGCAGGAGGGTGCGGTGCCGCCGCCGGAGGCGCCATCGCCGGATCTGCAAGCGGTCACGGCGGCGCGCGCCGCCGCGGTGGCCGTGCTGGCGCGCACGTTGGAGGTGCTCGACGGCCGGCGCCCGCGGGGACAGTTGGCCGGCGCGGTGGCCGAACCGGTGCTCGCGCAGATCACCGTCCTCCTGCAGCATGGCATCGCCGGGGAGAGTGTCGACTGCGCCCGACTGCACCGTCTGCACGTGCAGCTGCGCTCGAGCGTGGCGGCCGAGTTCTTCGGCACCTCGGTGCGCGGCGAACGGGTGCGGGCGCTGGCCGGTCGCCTGGAGTGCCGCGAGGTGCGGGTGTCGTCGCCGGGAACCGCCCGTCGCACCTGCGCACGCTGGGTGGTCACCGAGTTCGCGATCGTCTGAACGGCGCCCCGCCGGGCCGCCTCGGTGGAGAACGTCGCCCCGGTACGCGTGCGGACCGGGGCGTTCTATCATCGACTCATCATGGTGAATCGACTGTCGCCGGACGAAGCGATGTTCTATTTCCTGGACGGGGACGGTTCGACGACCCATCTGGGCGCCCTGCTGATCCTGGACCCGGCGCGCACCGCCGACGGTCGGCCGCCGCTGACCTATGCGCGCCTGGTCGCCCTCGCCGAGAACCGCCTGCAGTCGGTCCCGCACTACCGGCAGAAGGTCACCGAGGTACCCCTCGGGCTGGCCCGGCCGCTGTGGGTGGACGATCCCGATTTCGACATCACCTTTCACGTGCGACTGTCGGCGCTGCCGCAGCCGGGCAGTGACGAGCAATTGCAGGAGCTGATCGCGCGCGTCCTGTCCCGCCCGCTCGATCGCACCCGCCCGCTGTGGGAGATGTACCTGATCGAAGGCCTCGCCGACGGTCGGCTGGCGATCCTGACCAAGACCCATCGCGCCCTGCTCGGGGACGGGACCGCGCCGGAGATGAGCGAAGTCGTCGCCGATCCGACGGCCGACGCGGAGCCGCTACCGGACGAGCTGTGGATGCCGGGCCGGCCGCCGGGCGGGCACAGCGTCGCGCTGGGTGCGTTGGCCGAAGCGTTCGCCCGTCCCGGCGAACTCCTGGAGTCCTTCTTCCAGAGCAGCGGGCCGGTCGCCGACCTCCTCACGCTCGCGGACCGCTCGGCCCGCCTCGTGGGCAGCACCGTGCAGCAGCTGGTCAACACCGCGCCGGACAGCGCGCTGAACACCGATACGAGCGCCGCCCGGCTGTTCACCTGCACCAGCGTTCCGCGCGCGGACTGCGTGCGGATCGCCGAGCACTTCGAATGCAGCTTCAACGACGTCGTCCTCGGCATCATCACCGGGGTGATGCGGCGGTGGACGCTGTCGGTGCAGGAGTCGATCGGGCACGGCGAGACCATCCGCGCGGTGCTTCCGCTGGGGGCACGCGAACCGATCAGCGACGACCGTCGCGACGGCGGCTGGATGGGCGAGGGCGGCGCGGAGTTCGTCACCGACCTGCCGGTGGGGGAGGACGCCCCGGCGGTGCGCCTGCTGCAGGTGGCCGGGCTCGCCGACCGCTACTCGCAGTCCCAGCGCCGGATGACCGCGGGACTGCGCCCGATGTTGCCAGAACTGGGCGTGGTGCCGTTCGCGGACCTGTCGACCCGGGTGTTCAACAGGCTGTTCGAGCGCTCCTACAACGTTCCGATCCGGATGAGCGACCACCGGATCGAGCCGCTGTACGTCGGCGGTGTCCCGGTGGCGGAACTGTTCAGCATTCCCGCGCTCTTCGGGCAGCGGGCCCTGGCGATCAGCGTGAACGAGTACGACGAGCACGTCGAGTTCGGCTTCGTCGCCGACCGGAACGTGGTCGGTGATCTGCCGGCGATGGTCGAGTACGTGACCGAATCGCTGGACGAACTGGCGGTCGGCGGTTTCGGACCGCGTCCCTTCGATCCCGAGGTGAACTCATGAGGGTGTATCTGCCCGCCACACTGGCCGATGTGCAGCGACTGCTCGACGACGGGCAGTGGATGCCGTTGGGCGGCACCGGCTTCGCGTTGACCCCCACTCTGCGGGAGGCGTACTCGGCCGGCGACGACGAGGAACTCGCCGAGGTCGCGCAGCGGGAAGCGGCCCGCGCCAGCATCCGCCTGCTCGCCGCCACCGAGTCCGAGCTGCCGGTGCGCCGCGTGGTGGTGGTGGCCGAGCGGACCGACGCCGTCCCGCGTCCGGACCTGGATACCGCGGTGGTCCGGATCAGCGGCCCGGTGACCGAGAAGCAGGTGGTGGCGGTGCACGTCGACGGCGCCGACGCGGAGCCGTCGGTGCGCGCGGCGGTGGAGTGTATCGACGCCGCCGACTTGGGCGACGAGGACGCGGAACTGACGCTCGGCGACGCCGAGGACCACGTCCTCGCCTGGTTCGCCACCCAGGAACTGCCCTTCCTGCTGGAACTCCTCTGACGCGTGCGCCAACTCTCGGCTTGCGCTGGGACATTACGGTTCCGTAAGTTACGGTTCCGTAGGTAGGCTGGTCTGGAAAGGGAGTCGCAATGGGTTCATGGCGGGAACGGTTCGAGGCGCCGGCGTTGGCGGCGTCGTCCAACAGCAGGCGATCGCAGTGGCTGCGGGCCACGTTCGCACGGGTCACCACCCCGCTGCTGCCCGACGACTATCTCCACCTGGCCAATCCGCTCTGGTCGGCGCGCGAACTGCGCGGCAAGATCGTGTCGGTGACCGCCGAGACCACCGACTCGGCGACCATCGTGATCCGTCCGGGGTGGGGCTTCTCGTTCGACTACCACGCCGGCCAGTACGTCGGCATCGGTATCCCGGTCGACGGCCGGTGGACCTGGCGCTCGTACTCGCTCACCAGTGATCCGGACACGTCCCGCGGCGACAAGACCATCGCGATCACCGTCAAGGCGCTGCCCGAGGGCTTCCTGTCCTCCCATCTGGTGAACGGCCTGGCGCCCGGCACCGTGGTGCGGTTGGCCGCGCCCGCCGGCGAGTTCGTCCTGCCCGAGCCGCTGCCGGAGAAACTGCTGCTGGTCACCGCGGGCAGCGGTGTGACGCCGATCGTGTCCATGCTGCGCACCATGCGTCGTCGCGGGCATCGCGGCGACGTGGTGCTGGTGCATTCGGCGCCCGCCGAGGCCGACGTCCTGTTCGGCGACGAGCTCGCGGCGATGGCGGAGGAGGGGCTGATCACTCTGAAGTCCTGGTACACGCGCACCGACGGCCGGCTCGACAGTCAGGCGCTGACCAAGCTGTGCCCGGACTGGGCGCAGCGGCAGACGTGGGCGTGCGGGCCGGGCGGTTTCCTGGACATGCTGACCGACGCCTACGAGGGGGCCGGCGTGGCCGACGCGCTGCATATCGAGCGGTTCGCGCTCGAGCGCGGCGCGCACGACGCCCAGGGCGGCACGGTGACCTTCGGTACCCGCGACAAGCAGATCGAGGTCGACGGGGCGACCACGCTGCTGGAGGCGGGCGAGCAGGCCGGCATGCAGATGCCGTACGGCTGCCGCATGGGCATCTGCCAGACCTGCGTCGTGATGCTCGAGCGGGGGGCGGTGCGGGATCTGCGGACCGGCGTCGAACACGTCGAGGGCGAGCGGATTCAGACCTGCGTCAGCGCCGCCGCCGGCGACTGCACGCTGGACGTTTAGCGCCGAGGGTAGACAACCTACGTTTCCGTAACCTACGCTGTCGTAAGTTACGGAAACGTAAGTGAGGAGAACCGATGGCGATCAAAGACATTCCCGAGTACGCGCATCTGAGTGAGGCCGACGTGGCGGCCATCGCCGCGGAGCTCGACCAGATCCGCGCCGACATCGAAGCCGATCGCGGTGCCCGCGATGCCCGCTACCTGCGCAACACGGTGCGCCTGCAGCGCGGTCTGGAACTCGGCGGCCGGGCGCTGATTTTCGGCTCTCGCAAGCGGGGCCTGTGGTGGGCCGGCGCGGGCGCGCTCGGCGTCGCGAAGATCATCGAGAACATGGAGCTCGGGCACAACGTGATGCACGGGCAGTGGGACTGGATGAACGATCCCGAGGTGCACTCGACCTCGTGGGAGTGGGACAACGCCGGCCCCAGCGCGCACTGGAAGCACCAGCACAACTTCGTGCACCACAAGTACACCAACGTTCTGGGCATGGACGACGACGTGGGCTACGGCCTGCTCCGGGTGACCCGCGACCAGCGCTGGCGACCGTTCTACCTCGGCAACATCCTGTGGAACACGCTGCTGGCACTCGGCTTCGAGTACGGCGTCGCGGCGCAGCACCTTGAGCTGGCCAAGAAGCGCACCACCGCGGAAGAGAAGCGGGAGCTCAAGCAGAACCTGGGCGTGGTCGGCCGCAAGATCGGCAAGCAAGCGGCCAAGGATTACGTCGTGTACCCGGCGCTCGTCGGTGCGGCCACCCGCAGCAAGAGCGGCTTCCGCGCGGCGCTGACCGCCAACCTGCTGGCCAACGCGATCCGCAACGTGTGGACCAATGCGGTGATCTTCTGCGGGCACTTCCCGGACGGCGCCGAGAAGTTCACCAAGCGCGACATGGACGTGGAGAACCAGGGCCAGTGGTACCTGCGCCAGATGCTGGGCAGCGCCAACTTCCGCTCAGGGCCCGTCCTCGGATTCATGAGTGGAAATCTGTCGTATCAGATCGAGCACCACATCTTCCCGGACCTGCCGAGCAACCGGCTGCCGGAGATCTCCGTGCGGGTGCAAGCGCTGTGCGCCGAATACGACCTGCCGTACACCACCGGCTCGTTCCCGGTGCAGTATGCGAAGTCGTGGCGGACCATCGCCAAGCTGTCGTTGCCGAACAAGTACCTCAAGGCCACCAGTGACGACGCCCCGGAGACCGCCTCGGAGCTGCGCTTCAAGAGCGATCCGGAGCAGCGGCTGACGTCGCAGATCGATCCCCGTACCGGGCGTCGGCGCGGCCTGAAGTCGGCCATGGTGCGCCTGCGGGAACGGCGCCGCGGCGTCGCGCAGGTGCCCGTCGAACTGCCTCCCGCATCGGCTGCTTAGGCGGTGCGCGGGCGCGCAATCTGACACACAGGCATAATGGATTGTAATGGCCATCTCAGACATCAATGAATACGCGCATCTGACCGATGCCGACGTCGAGGCATTCGGCGTCGAGCTCGATGCGCTGCGTCGTCGTATCGAATCCGAACTCGGCGAGCGCGACGTGAAGTATCTGCGTCGCACCATCATCGGGCAGCGTGTCCTCGAGGTGGCCGGCCGGTTGGCGCTGCTCGGCAGCAACCGCAAGTCGCTGTGGCTGGCCGGTACCGCCGCGCTGTCGGTGGCCAAGATCATCGAGAACATGGAACTCGGGCACAACGTGATGCACGGGCAGTGGGACTGGATGAACGACCCCGAGATCCACTCCACCTCGTGGGAGTGGGACATGGTGTGCGCGTCCCCGCACTGGAAGCACTCGCACAACTACATCCACCACAAGTACACCAACGTGCTCGACATGGATCACGACGTGGGCTACAAGGTGTTGCGCGTGACGCGGGACCAGCAGTGGCGACCCAAGAACCTGCTCCAGCCGCTGCAGAATCTGATCCTGGCGGCCACCTTCGAGTGGGGCATCGCCCTGCACGACCTCGATCTCGAAGGCATCATCAAGGGCACGCGACCGCGGGACGAGGGCATTCCCGAGCTCAAGCTGTTCCTGGCCAAGGCAGCCCGCCAGCTCGGCAAGGACTACGTGCTCTTCCCGGCGGCGTCCGGTCTTGCGCAGCGTTCGCCGAAGGGGGCGGCCACCGCGCTCGGTGCGAACCTCACCGCCAACCTGGTGCGCAACGTGTGGGCGTACGCGGTGATCTTCTGCGGTCACTTCCCGGACGGTGCGGAAAAGTTCACCGCCGACACACTCGAGGACGAGACGCAGGGCCAGTGGTACCTGCGCCAGATGCTCGGCACGGCCAACTTCGACGCCGGCCCGGCGCTGGCGTTCATGAGCGGCAACCTCTGCTACCAGATCGAGCACCACCTGTACCCGGACCTGCCGAGCAACCGGCTCGCCGAGGTGTCGGTGGCGGTGCGCGAACTGTGCGAGAAGTACGACCTGCCGTACAACACCGACTCGTTCACCATGCAGTACTTGCGGACGCTGCGGACCATCAACAAGCTCGCCCTGCCCGACAGCTTCCTGTCGGACACCGTCGACGACGCTCCGGAGACCACCTCGGAACGACGCTTCGATGCGCTTGGCGAGCGGGCCCCGGGCCTGCGCACCGCACTCGCCCGGATGAAGGACCGCGGCCTCTCCCGCGCGCTCCGCACCCGCCGCCTGTAAAGGCCGAGCCGGTCCACGCCGGGGTCAGGGGGCGTCGGCCTCCGCCGACACCGGTGTCTCGTCGTCGGGGCCCGTATCCCGGACCGCGGTGAGCAGTTCGCGGACGGCCATCGCCCGTCGGTGCGAACTGCCGGTGAGCTGATCCAGGGCGCACTCGGGGTCGGCGGGCGGACCCAGATGGGTGCAGCCGCGCGGGCAGTCGTCGATCGCTTCGCGCAGGTCACCGAAGGCGTCGACGATCTCCTCCGGGGTCACATGCGCCAACCCGAACGACCGGATGCCCGGGGTGTCGACGACCCACGAGGTGGTCTCCGCGGCGGAGGTGCCGGACTCGGCACCCGAGTGCTCGGGGAGCGCCAAGGCCACCGACTGGGTGGAGGTGTGTCGGCCCTTGCCGACGCCGGAGACCCGGCCCACGGCGCGGTCGGCGTCCGGGATGAGCCGGTTCACCAGCGTCGACTTGCCGACGCCGGAATGCCCGATCAGCGCCGTGAGGTGCCCGTCGAGCGCGGTGCGGACCTCGTCGATCCGGTCGTCGCGGCCGGCCACCAGGACCGGGAGGTCGAGGTCGGCGAAGTGCGCGGCGAAACCGGACGGATCGGCGAGGTCGGATTTGGTGAGACACAGGATCGGGGACAGGCCGCCGGCGTAGGCCGCGGCCAGGGCGCGCTCGACGAAACCGGTGCGCGGCGGCGGATCGGCCAGGGCCGTCACGATCAGCAGTTGGTCGGCGTTGGCGACGACGATGCGCTCGTACGGATCGGTGTCGTCGGCCGTGCGGCGCAGCACGGTGCTGCGCTCGTCCACCCGCACGATGCGGGCGAGGGTGTCCGGCTTCCCGCTGAGATCGCCGACCACTCCGACGCGATCGCCCACGACGACGGGGGTGCGGCCGAGTTCGCGGGCCCGCATGGCGGTGACGCGACGATCCGGATCGCCGTCGATCACACAGCCCCAGCGCCCCCGGTCCACGGACACCACCATCGCGGTCTCGGCGTCCTCGTGCGCGGGGCGTTTCTTGGTGCGCGGACGCGTGCCCTTCCCCGGACGGATCCGGACGTCGGATTCGTCGTACGACCGCGCGGTCCGGCTCACTGCGCGGCAGCCTCGCCGGAGACCAGGGCCGCCCACTGCTGCGGGAAGTCCGGCATGGTCTTCGCGGTGGTCTCCACGTTCTCCACCGCCAGGCCGGGCACCACCAGGCCGAGGGCGGCGCCCGCGGTGGCCATGCGGTGGTCGGCGTAGCTGCGCCAGACGGCCGGAGTGAGGGCGTCCGGGGCGCGACCGGTGATCACCAGTCCGTCTTCGGTTTCCCGGCACTCGCCGCCGATCCGGGTGATCTCCGCGGTCAGTGCGGCGAGGCGGTCGGTCTCGTGGCCGCGCAGGTGCTCGATGCCCCACAGGGTCGACGTGCCGTCGGCTACCGCCGCCAGGGCGGCGACGGTCGGCGTGAGTTCGCCGACGTCGTGCAGGTCGATGTCGATCGCCTTGAGTCGATGCGGGCCGGTCACGGTCAGCACGCCGTCGGCGGACCGCTGTGCCTCGCAGCCCATGTCCATCAGGATCGAGACGATCTCGGCACCCGGCTGCGTGGTGTTCGCCGGCCAGCGGGGGACGCTGACCGTGCCGCCGGTGACCGCGGCGGCCGCGAGGAAGGCGGCGGCGTTGGACAGATCCGGTTCGATCTCCCAGTCGACGGCGCGGATCGCGGTGGGGGCCACCGTCCAGCGCGTCACGTCGCCGGTCTCGACCGTCACCGGCACGCCCGCGGCGGCGAGCATGTCGATGGTCATCGTGATGTGCGGCATGGACGGCACCGGCGGGCCGTCGTGGGTGATCACCGTGGTCTCGGCGAAGCGGGCCGCCGACAGCAGCAGGCCCGAGACGAACTGGGACGACGCCGACGCGTCGATGGTGACCGGGCCGCCGGCCACCGCGCCGGTGCCGTGCACGGTGAACGGGAGGCCGTCGCCGTCGATCTGCACGCCGAGCGCGCGCAGCGCATCCAGCACGGTGTCCAGCGGGCGGGAACGGGCCTGTTCGTCGCCGTCGAAATGCACCGGGCCATCGGCCAGGGCGGCCACGGCGGGCAGGAAACGCATCACGGTGCCGGCCAGACCGCAGTCCACCTCGGCGGCGTGCAGGGGCGCCGGGGTCACTGTCACGTCGGTGGGATCGTCTGAGGCACAGGCGATGCCGACTCCGAGCGCAGCAAGGCCCTCGAGCATCAGGTCGGTGTCGCGGCTGCGCAGCGTCCCGCGGATACGGGACGGACCCTCGGCCAACGCCGCCAGAATCAGCGCCCGGTTGGTGATGGACTTGGAGCCGGGCAACTCGACGGTGGCGTGGACGGGTTCCGATGCGGTCGGCGCAGCCCAATCAGTCATGGCCCCCAGTTTGTCATGCTTCGCTAATTTGTTCCCATGGCCGAGCACAGTGCGGGAATTCTGCTCTATCGCGGACGCGGGGACGACCTCCGGGTCCTCCTCGTCCATCCGGGCGGACCGTACTGGAAGAACAAGGACGACGGGGCGTGGACGATCCCCAAGGGCCTGGTGGAAGCCGGTGAGGATCCGCTCGCGGCGGCGCGCCGCGAGTTCGCCGAGGAGACCGGCAGTCCGGCGCCCGACGGCGACGCACTCGACCTCGGCCAGGTCCGCCTGCGCAGCGGCAAACGCGTGACCGGTTTCGCGCTGGAGGGCGACTTCGATCCGAAAGCCTTGCGCAGCAACACCTTCGAGCTGGCCTGGCCGCCGCGGTCGGGTCGCACCGCGATCTTCCCGGAGGTCGATCGGGCCGAATGGTTCGACGTCGTCGCGGCCGTACGGAAGCTGAACGTGGCGCAGGCGCCGTTCGTCGACCGACTGCGGGTTCTGCGCGAAGGCGCCGGGTGATCGTCCGGTCCGCTGGGCGTCAGGCCAGGAACTCGCCGAGGCGTTCGAGGGCGATCGTCAGTTCCTCGTCGGACACCGCGTAGGAGAGGCGGACGTAGCGCTCGGCGTCGAGGTCGCCGAAGTCTTTGCCCGGGGTGAGGGCGACGTGCGCCTCGCTCAGTGCCCGGTCGCAGAACTCCGAGGCGCTCATGCCGGTCGCCGCGACGTCGAGGTAGACGTAGAACGCGCCGTCCGGGGCCACCGGCACCGACAGCGACGGGATCTGCGCGAGCCCGTCGAGCACCAGCTGCCTGCGGTGTTGCAGCAGGGCGCGGCGTTCTTCGGCCACCGCGATGCTCGCCGGCGTGAAGCAGGTGAGGGCGGCGACCTGCGCGGGCGTCGGCGGGCAGATGTAGAAATTCTGCGCCATCTTCTCGGCCACCGGGATCATCGGCTCCGGGACCACCATCCAGCCGAGCCGCCAGCCGGTCATCCCGAAGTACTTGGAGAAGCTGTTGACGACGATCGCGCCCGGATCGTCGTGCGCGATGCTGCGGCGCTCGCCGTCCTTGAGGCCCAGGTAGATCTCGTCGATGATCCGCCAGCCGCCGCGGTCGGCGACCGCCGCGCTCAGCGCGCGCAGGTCCTCGTACGGCAGGGACGTGCCCGTCGGATTGGCCGGCGAGGCGGTGATCACGCCGCGGGTGCGGTCGGTCCACGCGGCGTCGATCGCGGGCGCGTCGAGTTGGAAACGGCTCGACGGCCCGGCGGGCAGCAGCCGGACCTGCGCGCCGAAGCTCTCCGCGAACCGGCGGTTACACGGGTACGACGGATCGGCGACCAGCACCTCGTCGCCCGGGTCGATGAGGGCCGCGCACGCCAACAGCAGGGCGGCCGAGGCGCCGGTGGTGATCACCACGCGCGCCGGGTCGATGGGTGCGGCGAACCGGTCGCGGCTGAACTCGGCGATCGCGGTGCGCAGTTCGGTAATGCCCAGCGCGCCGGTGTACGGCATGGGGCGGCCGTCGCTGATGCGCGCCATCTCGGCCAGGAAGGCCGGGGGTGCACCGAAGTCGGGTTCGCCGATGTTCAGCTTCACCACGTGGACGCCGGTGGCCTCCAACTCAGCGGCCCGGCGGCCGAACTCCATCGCGTAGAAGGGAGTGATGGCCTGGGCGCGCTGGGAGAACTGCATGACCTCAGATCTTAGGTTCGCGCTCCGCGGACCGGCGCGCGGGCCGCGCCAGTCGGGGATCTGCCAGTCGGAAATCTGTCAGTCGGGGATCCAGTTGAACTCGTCCGGGTTCGGGCCGCCGCGCAGGCCTGCGTCGAGGGCGGTGATCCGCGCGGTCTGATCGTCGGTGAGGGCGAAGTCGAAGATGTCGAAGTTCTCCGCCATCCGCTCGGGACGGGTGGACTTCGGGAAGATCACGTCGCCGCGCTCCAGGTGCCAGCGCAGCACCACCTGGGCCACGGTGCGGCCGGTTTCGGCGGCGATCGCGGCGAGCACCGCGTCGCCGAGCACCTTGCCCTGGGCGATCGGCGACCAGGCCTGCGTCACGATGCCGTGCTCGCGGCCGAAGGCGCGCAGGGCGTCCTGCTGGAAGTACGGGTGCACCTCGATCTGGTTCACGGCGGGCACGGTCGCGGTCTCGTCGAGCACGCGCTGCAGGTGCGGGATCTGGAAGTTGGAGACGCCGATCGTGCGGGTCAGGCCCTCGGCGGCGAAGCACTCCATCAGACGCCAGGTGTCGACGAAGTCGCCGACGGCAGGCATCGGCCAGTGGATCAGGTACAGGTCCATCGGACCGCCGAGCGCCTCCACCGAACGGGCGGTCGCGGCCTTGGCGACGTCGGGCTCGTGGGAGTTGTTGTTGAGCTTGCTGGTCACGAAGATCTCGTCGCGTGGGATGCCGGACTCGGCGATGGCCTCGCCGACGCCGCGCTCGTTGCCGTACATCTGCGCCGTGTCGAAGTGGCGGTAACCCACCTCGAGGGCGGCGAGCACCGCCGCCTTGGTCTCGGCGGGCGGGATCTGGAACACCCCCAGGCCGAGCTGGTCGATGACGACGCCGTTGTTCAGGACGAGTTTCGGAACGCTCATGGGGAGTGCAACCCCGGGCGCCAGGCAGGCTATTCCCGGGCGGCCGCTCGGGGTGAACCCCGATCTTCCACCCGAATCACGCCTGCCGACGTGACACCGGCCGCGGCGACGGGCACGGTGGAGGCATGACTACTTCGACATCCACCGGCACGTCCTTCTGGAAGGTCCTCGCGATCGTCATCGGCGTGCTGATCCTGATCTCCATCGGCTGGTCGCTGGTCAAGGCCGTCATGTGGCTGGCGGTGGTGGCACTGGTGATCGTGGGCGCCTTCACGGTGTTCAAGGCTTTCGCCAAGAGCTGACCGGCCGCGGCCGGTCAGGGCCAGCGACATGTCGATCGCGTCGTCGGAGCCGACGGTGTCGGCCACCGCGGTCACCGGCGCGGGAGCGGCGGCACTCATCGCGGCCGCCAGGTCGCCGTCGTAGGCCACCGGAATCGCGCCGAGCCCGCGGTGACCCCGGCCAGCAGCAGTGCCGCCGCCGAACCCGCCGCGCGCACCACCACCACCACGTCGTCGGGGCCCGGCTCGGCCACCTCCATGTCGATGAGGCGCACCACCTCGGTCGGCTCGCCGGACTGTGTCGCCACGCTCCGATGTGCCATGCCCGAGCCTAGCCATCCGCCCGCCCGCAGCTCCCGAGAGCCGACCGCGCTCCCGCGAGAGGCTTGCGCTCCCGCGGCCTCGGGAGTACCCGCGGGAACGGGAACTTCTCGCGGGAACGGGCGGGTTCGTGTGGGGAGGGTGGGAAGCGGATAGCGTGGGGACGAGAGTTTCGAGTGAGGAGAGACATGCTGCCGTTGAGTGTTCTGGGATGGGTGCTGATCGGCGGTTTCGCCGGCTGGATCGCCGCCAAGGTGATGAAACGCGGCGACTCGATGGGCCTGCTGCTGAACATCGTCGTCGGAGTGATCGGCGGATTGCTGGGCGGGTTCCTGCTCAGCTTGATCGGCGTGAACGTCGACGACGGCACGTGGGTGTTCAGTTTCCTGACGTGTTTCGGCGGCGCGTGCCTGCTGCTGTGGCTGATGAACGTCGTCAACGCCCGGCAGAACCGGTGAACACGGACCGATGACGACCGCCCGATTGCTCGCCGACCTCGCCGAGGTGGTGGGACCGGCGCACGTCCTGACCGATCCGGCGGTCACCTCGGCCTACTGCACCGACTGGACGGGTCGGTGGCGCGGCGTCGCGCAGGCAGTGGTGCGTCCGGCCGACACCGCGCAGACCGCCGAGGTGGTGCGCCGGTGCGCCGCGGCGGGCGTGGCGATCTGTCCGCAGGGCGGCAATACCGGCCTGGTCGGCGGTGGGGTGCCGCCCGCCGACGGCAGGCCGACGATCGTGCTGTCGATGACCCGGCTGACCGGAGTCGACGACGTCGACGTCGCCGCTCGGGCCGTCGGTGTCGGTGCGGGCGTGACGATCGGCGACGTCCAGCGGGCCGCCGTCGCCGCGGGCCTGGACTTCGGGGTGGATCTGGCCTCGCGCGATTCGGCGACGGTCGGCGGTGCGATCGCGACCAACGCCGGCGGCATCCACTTCGTCCGATACGGCGGCATGCGCGCCCAACTCCTGGGCATCGAAGCGGTGCTGACCTCCGGCGAAGTGCTGCGTCGCTGGCGCCCGCTGCGCAAGGACAACGTCGGCTACGACCTGCCGGGGCTGCTCGCGGGCAGCGAAGGCACCCTGGCGGTGATCACCGGGGCGCTGCTGCGACTGGTGCCGCAGACGCGGCGCGGCGCGGTGGCCGTGGTCGCCGTGCAGGACCCAGCGCGCGGTCTAGCGGTGATCGACGCCGTGGAACGGGCCGGTCTGACGCTGCACGCGGCGGAACTGATGACCGAGGCGGGACTGGACCTGGTACACCGCCACGGGCAGCGTCGAGCACTGCCGGCGGGCACGCCGTTCGCGGTGTTGATCGAGGTGGCCGGTGCCGACGCCGGCGATCTGGCAGCCGTGTTGGCGGAGGCCTCCGTCGACGACGCGGCGATCGACGACAGTCCCGCCGCCGACCTGTGGGCGCTGCGCGAGCGGCACACCGAGTCCATCGCGCGCGACTCGACGACCCCGGTGGTCAAACTCGACCTCACGCTGCCCGCCGGTGCGCTGGGGGCGTTCGTGGCGACCGTCGAGCGACTCGCCGCCGCAGCGGGCGTGCGACCGATTATGTTCGGGCATCTCGCCGACGGCAACGTGCACGTGAACCTGCTCGATGTGGACCCGGCGCACGCCGAAGACGTGACCGACGCGGTGCTGCGTGAGGTCGCGGCCGTCGGCGGCAGCATCAGTGCCGAACACGGGGTGGGGCGCGCGAAAGCGCCGTGGCTGGGGCTCGGGCGCGACGCCGTGGACGTGGCGGCCATGCGGGCGATCAAGCGGGCCCTGGATCCGGCCGGGCTGCTGAATCCCGGCGTGCTCGGCCTGTGAGCTTCACAGGTGACGCGCGCCGTGCCCTGAGTTACTGTGAGTGCCTGTCACAGTAAGTGTTAGGCGGGGTTTTCATGAGCACTCAGCAACTCGACCACGACGCGGTCATCGTCGGCGCCGGCTTCGGCGGCATGGGCGCGGGCATCGAACTGCGTCGGCAGGGCGTGGAGAACCTGGCGATTCTGGAGCGCGAGGACGACCTCGGCGGCACCTGGCACGTCAACCACTATCCGGGGCTGGCCGTCGACATCGCCTCGGTGACCTACTCCTACTCCTTCGAGCCCAACCCGCACTGGTCGCGGCTGTTCGCGCCCGGCGCCGAGCTCAAGCAGTACGCCGAGCACATCGCCGACAAGTACGACCTGCGTCGCGTGATGGAGTTCGGCACCGCCGTGGAGCGTGCCGAATGGGACGACGACGGTCAGTTCTGGACCGTGTACACCGCCGACGGCCGCAGTCGCACCACGCGCTACCTGGTGACGGCCACCGGCTTCCTGTCCCAGCCGCACACCCCGGACTTCCCGGGCATGCCGACCTTCGCAGGAAAAATCCTGCACACCACCGCGTGGGAGGACGGCTACGACTTCACTGGACAGCGCGCCGCCGTGATCGGCACCGGTGCCACCGCGGTGCAGCTGATCCCGGAGATCGCCCGAAAGGCCAAGGCGCTCACCGTGTTTCAGCGCACGCCGATCTGGGTGGTGCCCAAGCTCGACTTCGCGATCCCGGCCCCGGTGCAGACCCTGTTCGAGAAGGCGCCGCTCACCCAGAAGGCCGCGCGGCTCGTCAACACGACCATGCTCGAAGCCCTGATGGTGGTCGGCGTGCTGCATTACAAGCAGGCCAAGCCCGGCAACCGGCTGGCGTCGCTGCTGGCCAAGGCACACCTGCGCGCCCAGGTGCGTAACGCCGACACCCGCCGCAAGTTGACGCCGACCTACGACTTCGGCTGCAAACGCCCGACCTTCTCCAACGCCTACTTCCGTGTCTTCAACCAGCCGAACGTGAGCCTGCAGACGTCGTCGATCGAACGCGTGGAACCCGACGGCATCGTGTGCGCCGACGGCACCAAGGTGGAGATCGACACCCTGGTGCTGGCCACCGGCTTCAACCTCTGGGACACCAACTTCCCGGCCTTCGAGATCATCGGCCGCGACGACCGGAATCTGGGGCAGTGGTGGAGGGACGGCCGCTTCCAGGCCTACGAAGGCATCACGGTGCCCAAGATGCCCAACTTCCTCAGCCTGAACAGCCCGTACTCGTACAGCGGTCTGAGCTACTTCACCACCATCGAAGGGCAGATGAAGCACATCGCGCGGCTCTTCGGCGAGCTCCGTCGCCGCGGCGTCGACACCTTCGAGGTGACCGAGGAGGCCAACACCCGCTTCCTGGACCGCTCCACCGCGGCGCTGGACTCGTCGGTGTTCTACGCAGGCGACTGCGCCGGGTCGCGCAGCTACTACTTCAACCAGCACGGCGAAGCGACGCTGCTGCGCCCCAGCTCCACCCTCGCCACGCTCCGCGAGATGGAGAGCTTTCCGCTCGAGGACTACACCTTCGCCTGACCCGGGGCGTCCGGGCCCGAGGACTGCTCGGGGTCCTTCGGTTCGACGATCACCGAGTCGATCACCGCCCGGTTCTGCGGAGTCGGCGGTGTCGCAGGCTGCGGGACGTCGTACGGGGCCATGGACACCTCTTGGGGCCGGTGCTGGCTCCGATACAGCGCCTCGGCCTCGGAGAGCCGGACGATCGTGACCTTGTCCGCCAGCTTCGGGTCGAGCCCGTTGTTGCGCAACAGATGTCGGCGGTAGATGTTCATCAGCGCCAGCTGGAAGTACAGCAGCGGAATCGCCAGGAGCAGGATCATGCCCGCGCGGACCATCCAGCTGCCGGGCACGAAGCACAGCCCGATCGCGATCGGCAGGAACGGGATGAAGCCGCGCAGCAGGTAGCGCACGACGTGCCCGCGGCCGGTGATGTCCTTGCGCACCCAGTCGGACATCTCCGGGGGCAGCCGTCGGCCCAGCAGGTAGCCGATACGTTGCAGCGGTCCGGGCCGGGTGGCGCTCATGAGACGGGCTCCAAGAGTTCGGGGCCGTTGTTGGCGACCCGGTTGACCAGCGGGGACACCTCGCGGATCGTGATGGCCTCGACCAGCGACGCGGCGGGCGGCGCCAGCAGATCCGGATCCACCGGATGGTCCGGATCGAGCCAGGCCTGCCAGTACTCCAGCGGCATGATCAGCGGCATCCGGTCGTGCACCTGCGTCAGGTGCCCGACGGCGTCGGTGGTGAGGATGGTGGCGCTGGAGATCCAGGCGTCGTCGTCGCCGGCCTCCCGGGCCTCCGGCGACCGCCACGCGCCCCACAGTCCGCCCATGAACAGCCGGGAGCCGTCGGCGGGGGATATGTAGAACGGGATCTTCTGCGGCTTGCCGTTGGCACCGACCGGTCCTCTGCGCCACTCGTACCAGCCGTCCATCGGGAACAGGCAGCGCTTGTTCTTGGCGGCGGCGCGGAAGGCGGGCTTGGTCTGGACGGTCTCGGCGCGGGCGTTGAACAGTAGCGGCCCCTTGCCGAACTCCTTGGTCCACGGCGGCACCAGGCCCCACCGCATGGCGCGCACCCGCCGCTCGATCGGCTGGTCGGCGTCGTTGCCGTCGTGCCGGTCGACGACAGTCAGCACGGTGGTCGTCGGCGCCACGTTGTAGTTGGCGGTGCTGGCGACGTCCTCGGGGACCTCGTTGCGCGCGTCGATCTCGGCGGCCAGGCGTGCCGGGTCCGTCGTCACCGCATAGCGTCCACACATGACCCCCATTGTCCCACGTCGTCGGCCGGTCGCCGCGCCCGCTGGGAGCGGTCGCTGTCACAGAGCGGTCCACCGTGGTCATAGTGACCACGGTGCGCCCGGATATGCCGGCGAAGCTGCTCGCGAGGGGGCCTTTGGAACAAGACCGGGGGTCGGGGTGTTGGCATATCCAGAGGAACCGACCCAGAAGTGAAGGGGACGTCGTGACTGCGGCAACCGTCGACAGGCCTACAGCGCAGCGGAGTCTGCGCGGCTCGCTAGACTTGGTGGAGCATATTTCCAGCGAAGGGATAGCTGTGTCGCCATCCGATCCGCACGACGAGCCGACGCCGGAGGAGACCCCGGATGAACTCACCGCTCGATTCGAGCGAGATGCCCTGCCTCTCCTCGACCAGCTCTACGGTGCCGCGCTCCGCATGACCCGCAATCCGGCCGACGCCGAGGACCTGGTGCAGGAGACCTACGTCAAGGCGTTCACCGCCTTCGCGTCGTTCAAGGCCGGTACCAACCTGAAGGCCTGGATGTACCGCATCCTGACCAATACGTACATCAACTCGTATCGGAAGAAGCAGCGCCAGCCGGCGCAGTATCCGACGGACGAGATCACCGACTGGCAGCTCGCCGCCAGCGCCGAGCACACCTCCACCGGGTTGCGGTCCGCCGAGATCGAAGCCCTGGACGCGCTGCCCGACAACGAGATCAAGGACGCGCTCGGCCAGCTGCCGGAAGACTTCCGGATGGCGGTGTACTACGCCGACGTCGAAGGGCTGCCGTACAAGGAGATCGCCGAGATCATGGACACCCCCATCGGCACCGTGATGTCGCGCCTGCACCGCGGGCGCAAGCAATTGCGTGAACTGCTCGCCGACGTCGCCCACGAGCGAGGTATCGGCCGCACCAAGAGTGAGGCCGGCCGATGAGCGGATACGAGGAACTGGACTGCTCGGCGGTACTCGCCGACATCTACCTGCTGCTGGACAACGAGTGCGACACCGGCGCCCGCGATCGGTTGCGCGGCCACATCACCGGCTGCTCGTCGTGCCTGGAGCACTACGAGGTGCAGGACCAGCTCAAAGCATTGCTGCGGCGTAAGTGCGGGGAGGCGGCACCCGAGGGACTCCGCGAGCGGCTGCGCGTGGAGATCCGGCGCACCGTGATCGTGCAGACCACCCAGATCCGCGACGTCGACTGACCCCGCCGGTACCTAGAACAACGGCCCGGCCCCGAGTGAATCGGGGCCGGGCCGTCGGCGTTCCTGGCTGAGCGAGAATGCTCAGGCGTTGGGGCGCTTGCCGTGGTTGGCGGCGTTCTTCTTCCGTGCACGCTTCTTGCGTCCGCGCTTACCCATGACGGGCCTCCTGTCGTTCTCGGGAAGTTCGCCACTGATTCTGTCACGACGGCGCAGATCAGCGGTAATCGCATGCCACGGATTCCCGCGGGGGCCACTAGGATTGACCGCATGATCGAAGACGTGGTCGCAGAGATCGTCGCTACGGTTCTGGAAGTGACCGCCCGCCCGGGCCAGGAGGTCGCCGTCGGCGACACCCTGTTGCTGCTCGACTCGATGAAGATGGAGATCCCGGTGATCGCCGAGTACGAGGGCGTCCTGGACACGGTCACCGTGACGCCGGGCGATCAGATCCGGGCCGGCGACGTGCTGGCCACCTACCGGCACTGAGCGGGGCCGTCGCCGATGGCCACGCTGCACGATCTCCTCGCCGAGCACACCGCTCTCTCCGAAGCCGCGGCCCTGCACCTGCAGCGTCTCGTCGCCGAATGGCAGCTGCTCGCCGACCTCTCCTTCGCCGACTACGTCCTCGCCGTCCGCGGCGCCGACGGTCAGCTGGTCTATGTGGCGCAGGTGCGCCCGAACACCGCGTCGACGCTGTTCCAGCACGACGAAGTGGGGCACCGGGTGCAGAATCCGGCGAGTCCGCAGGGCGACAACCCGCTCGTCGAGGCGGCCTATGCGAGCGGCCGGATCGAGCGCGACGCGGCGCCGGTGCGGTTCGGCGACCTGCTGGTCCATCGGATCGCGGTGCCGGTGACCTTCGACGGCGAGGTGATCGCCGCGCTCGGGCGGGCCGGTGACGCGGGCGACGCCTTGCCGTCGTCGCCGCTGGAGTCGGCCTACCGGGCCGCCGCCGAGGCGCTGTGCCGGATGGTGGTCGACGGCGTATTCCCGCTCGACGAAGCGAATTCGCTCGGACTGTCCACGCCGCGCGCCGGCGACGGCTTCATCCGCCTCGGCGCCGACGGCCGCGTGGTCTACGCCAGCCCGAACGCGCTCTCGGCGGCATTCGGATGGGGTGGACGGCCGATCTGGGGTCGGCGCGTCTGGCCGACGTCTTCGCCGAACTGCTGACCGATCCGTTCGATGCGGTCGACGTCGGGGCCATGCTCGACGCCGCCGTGGGCGTCGACGGGAGCGGCCGCCTGCCGGATCCGGATCTGCCGCTGCGCATGGAACTCGATGCGCGCAGGTCCAGCGTGCTGATCCGCGCGGTGCCGCTGCGCGCGGGGGAGGCGGCCGACGGCGCGGTGCTGCTGATCCGCGACGTGACCGAGGTGAAGCGGCGTGATCTGGCGCTGCTCAGCAAGGACGCCACGATCCGCGAGATCCACCATCGGGTCAAGAACAATCTGCAGTCGGTGTCGGCGCTGCTGCGACTGCAGGCGCGGCGCTCGGATAACAGCGAGACCGTGGTGGCCCTCAACGAGGCCGTGCAGCGGGTGTCGTCGATCGCCCTGGTGCACGAGATGCTGTCCGGCAGCGTCGACGAAGTGGTGGATCTCGACGTGGTGGTCGACCGGCTGCTGCCGTCCCTGGTGGACGTGTGGGCGCCGGGCGGCGCCGGCGGGGTGCGGGTGCGCCGGGTCAGTCGGCTCGGGGTGCTGCCGGCCGATCTGGCCATGCCGCTGGTGCAGGTGCTCACCGAGGTACTGCAGAACTCCATCGAGCACGCCTTCGTCGGAGTGACCGACACGGCGGAGCTCATCGTCGACGGGGAACGCGATCTGCGGGGGCTCACGGTGCGGGTCATCGACAACGGCGTCGGCCTGCCCGCCGACTTCGACCTCGCCGCCTCCGACCGTCTCGGCCTGCAGATCGTGCGCACCCTGGTGAGCGGTGACCTAGGCGGCCAGATCGACATGCGGCCCGGTCCGGACGGCCGCGGCACCGTGGTCAGTATTCGGATTCCGCTGCACTGACCGGGCCGGGTGCCGCAGAGAAGCACGAAGCCCGGCCGTGAAGAGAACGGCCGGGCTTCGTGGTGTTGCGGTACTGCAGTCTTGCGGGGCGTCCTTAGACGGCGCTGCGGGCGCGGGTGCGCGCGTTGCGGCGCTTGAGCGCGCGACGCTCGTCCTCGCTCATGCCGCCCCACACGCCGGCGTCCTGACCGGTCTCGAGGGCCCAGCTCAGGCACTCGGCAGTGACCGGGCAGCGCTGGCAGACCAGCTTGGCATCGGCGACCTGCGCGATGGCCGGGCCGCTGGTGCCCACCGGGAAGAACAGTTCCGGGTCTTCATCGCGGCAAATGGCATTGTGACGCCAGTCCATGTCAGTTCTCCTTGAAGCAGGGGCTTCATCGCACGCTCGTTATTCGGGCGCGAGAAGCTCGGGTGTATGTGTTTCGGGCTGTGAAACAGCAGGTGCTTCACCTAGCAGGCGCGCTTAGATCCGGTGCGCACGGGGGTGCCGTTTTGCTGTCTGTATCCGTTGTACTAGCCTGTCTGCGGATTTGGCTAGGGTTAATTCTGGATTGCCGAATAAGTCACAAGGGGTTGGCAAGCACGTTAATCCATGCTTACCAGCCGGTAGCGGGCCGGTGACCTGCGAAAACCTGGTCTGAAAAACCTAGTCTGCAGTGGCGCCGGGGCGGGCGGCTGCGACGTGCAACACATTCGGTCGGCAGCCGAAGGTCATGTCCGTGAAGCGGCCCAGATAGTCGCCGTCCATCTGGACGTCGGCGGGTTCGGGGCCGCTGAAACGCACCCATTCCACATCGTCGTCGCGGTAGAGATGTTTCGCGTGCGGGTTGTCCACGCCGCGGAGCAACTGGCTGCCGAGCATGATGTTGGGGAGCACCGAGATGCTGGTCGCGGCGAAGACACCCAGACCGTGGTCGAAGTCGGTGCTCGGGTTGGTGGCGATCGGGCGGGTGCCGAAATACGTCCACGGCCCGGTGTTGCTCACGAAACCGAAGCGCACGCCCTCGATCGGTTCGCGGTCGGGCACCGTCACGGTGAAGGCGGGCGGCACCACCTTCGAGGAGAAGAAGGCCGCCAGGGTGGTGCCGAAGTAGCGCTGCGCGGTGGCCTTCTTGCCTGCGCGCCGCTTGTCCTCCATCCGGCGCACCACGATGGCGTCCATCCCCATGCCCGAGTTGAACAGGAACCAGCGGTTCAGCGTGTGGCCGAGGCTGATCGGTCGACGACTGCCTGCGTCGAGAAGTTTGATGAGCTGGGCGGTCGCCACGATCGGGTCGCGGTCGATGCCGAGGGCCCGGGCGAACACGTTGGCGCTGCCGCCGGGCACCACGCCGAGGGCCGGCAGCGTGGCCGGGTCCACCGGATCGGGGCGGTCGGGCGTGCCGAGCAGTCCGTTGACCACTTCGTTCACCGTGCCGTCGCCGCCGTGCACCACGATCGCGTCGTAGCCTTCGGCGGCGGCGCGGGCGCCCAGTTCGCCCGCGTGGCCACGGTGCGTCGTGTGTTCCACGTCGACGTCGTACCGCGCGCTCAGCGTGTTCGCCAAGGTGTCGCGACCCGCCGGGGTCGTGAAGGTGGCAAACGGATTGGAAACAAGCATGACGCGCACGAGTGATCAGCTTACCGGTGACCGGGGCGCGGCCGGTCGCGGCGTCCGTCGCGACCGCCGAATGTGAGCATTCGCCGTTCCGCAATAGGCTGGGGAGCGTGAGCAACCCCGATTCGACCACACCGGTACCGCTACCTCTGCGCTGGGCGGGCGGCCTCGTCGCCTTCCAAGGTGCCCTCGGGCTGGCGGTGGCGGTCTTTCTGGTGATTCGGGCCGCGGGCGGCAACCATCACGAGGACTTCATCAGCGGGTACGGCACCGCGCTGTGGTTCGTGCTGATCGGCGGCGGCGTGCTGGCCGGCGGCCTGGCCGTGTATCAGGGTCGACGATGGGGTCGGGCGATCGCGCTCCTCACCCAGTTACTGTTGATTCCGGTGGGCTGGTCGCTGTTGACCGACAGTAATCTCCCGGTGTTCGGTGCGCCGCTCCTGGCGCTCGTGGTGGTGGTCCTGTGCCTGCTGTTCGCGCCCGTCTCGCAGCAGTACTGGGCCGCCGACAGCCTTCCCCCGGACGCGTGAATCCCGACGCCCCGAAATCGGTGTGCGCGGACGCACACTAGGGTTGGGGTTATGACGCGTACGCTCGCCATCGCGAACCAGAAGGGTGGGGTCGCCAAGACCACCACCACCGCCTCCATCGGCGCCGCACTGGCCGACGAAGACGTCTCCGTCCTCGTGGTGGACCTGGATCCGCAAGGCTGCCTTACCTTTTCCCTCGGCCACGACCCCGACGCGCTCACCAAGTCGGTGCACGACGTGCTGATCGGCGCGGAAGACATCGCCGACGTCCTGCTCGACACCGACGACAACGTGACCCTGCTGCCGGCCACCATCGACCTGGCCGGCGCCGAAGCGCTGCTGCTGATGCGGCCGGGCCGCGAGTACGCCCTCAAGCGCGCGCTGGCCGAAGTAGCGCAGGACTACGATGTGATCCTGATCGACTGCCCGCCGTCGTTGGGCGTGCTGACCCTCAACGGGCTCACCGCCGCCGACGAGGTGGTGGTACCGCTGCAGTGCGAGACCTTGGCGCACCGCGGCGTGGGGCAGTTGCTGCGCACGGTCACCGAGGTCCAGCAGATCACCAACCCGGAGCTGAAGCTGCTGGGCACCGTGGCGACGCTCTTCGACGCGCGGACCACGCACAGCCGGGACGTGCTGTCGGACGTGTCCGACCGCTACGACCTCCCGGTGCTGTCGCCGCCGATCCCGCGCACCGTCCGCTTCGCCGAAGCCTCGGCGTCGGGCGCCTCGGTGATGCGCGGCCGCAAGAACAAGGGCGCCACCGCCTACCGCGAGCTCGCCGACAATCTGCGTGCACACTGGGCCGGCGACGAGCTGGCGACCTTCGAACTGTCCGAGTGAGCCGCGCCGGTCACTCGGCGGTCGGGCCGAGGACGACGATCTCGGCCCCGCGCTGCTCGATCACGTAGGGGCCCAGGGTGCGCAGGGACACCATGCCGCGGTAATCGCCGCGGTCCACGGGGATCCGCCGCAGTTCGGCGCCGTTGACCGGATCGCGCACCGTGATGCCGCCGACCACCGGGATCAGTAGGCCGGTGGCCTGCTCGCCGGGGCCGATCGTGTCGGAGATCTGCACCCGCGCCTCACCGGTGGTGCTGTCCAGCACCAGCGTGGACCGGCCGGTCCAGTAGGTGGTCAGGGCCCGAGCGTTCAGCGGCCGGCTGTCGGCCGGGGGAGTCGCCGCGCCCTCGACCGAGCGGGCGCCCCGCTCGATCGCATCGGTGCCGAAGGTGCGCACGGTGGGGCCGGGCCGATTCGGGTCACCGCCGTCGTACACCGTCACGGTGGAGTCGGTCGTCGCGATCACCACGGGGGGCGCGCCCTGCGCGGAGTCGGTGATCAGTTCCGATCCCCACTCGCGGATCTTCTCTTCGTCGGTGAGTGTCGAGGAGAGGATGGTCAGCCGGTAGCCCTCGTCGCGGGAGCAGCGCTCGATCACCGCGACCCGACTGCTGCCGGAGATCGCCGAGTACAGGTGGCAGGCATCCCGGTCCGGGGCGACGTCCGGGTTGACCGGCGCGTCGACGCGCCCGTACTCGATGCCGCGCACCAGGTTGGTGCCCCAGGTCTCCAGTCGGGTGTCGCCGGCGGCCAGCGCGAAGGTCTGATCGTAGGAGAGGGTGATCGAGGCGTCGGCGTCGCTGGTGCGGTTGCCGCGGCGTTCGCCGGAGCTCGCATCGAGCGCGGTCACCTCGCTGCAGCCGCGGCTGTTGCGGTACACGCCGAGGGCGTCGTTGGTTCCGCCCGGCCAGGCGGCGACGGCCGCGCACAGCTGCGCGTCGCGGCGGTAACTCCACAGTTCGCGGCCGGTGGCCGGATCACGGCCGGCCAGCAGGCCGCCGTCGCCAGTGACGACGGTGGCCTTGCCGATGGCCGGGACGTCGGTGGCCGCCGACGGCGCCCGCCACAGTTCGCGGAACGCGGTCGGCAGACTCTCGGTCGGCAGCGCGACGACCGGCTCCTCGGTGGCGGTGCGCAGTTCGGTGGTGCGCGACGGCGCGGTCCACCAGAGCAGGACGCCCGCCAGCACCACGGACGCCGTGATCACCGCCGTGATCGTCAGATCCAGGCGGGTGCGGCGTTCGGGCGCTAAGCGGGCGGCCAAGAGGGGGAGCGGTCGGTGCTAGTCGGCGGCCGGGGCAGCGGCGGCGGTCTCACCGGCACCGGCACCGCCGGAACGGCGACGACGGCGACGGCGCGGGCGGGTCGCGCCGCCCTCGGCCTTGCCGCCTTCGGTCGGTGCGGTTGCGGCATCGTCGGTCGACGAGGCGGCCTCGGCGGCGGGCGCGGCGCCGTCGGTGTCCGCGGTCTTGCCGCCGCGGGTACGACGACGGTTCCGGGCCGGACGGTCGGTGCGCGGTTCCCGCTCGCGGCGCGGCTCACGGCGTTCGCCGGAACGCGAGCCCGACGTCGAACCGGAGGGCTTGCCGATGCGGCCGGTGGCGTCGGCGGGCACACCCAGTTCCTCCTGCAGGCGCTCGGACGTCGAGTACGTCTCGATCGGCTCCGGAATGCCCAGGCCCAGGGCCTTGTCGATGAGTTCCCAGCGGTGCAACTCGTCCCAGTCGACGAAGGTGATCGCGGTGCCGGTGCGGCCTGCGCGACCGGTGCGGCCGATGCGGTGCACGTAGGTCTTGTCGTCCTCCGGGCACTGGTAGTTGATCACGTGCGTCACGTCGTCGATGTCGATGCCGCGCGCCGCGACGTCGGTGGCCACCAGGACGTCGATGGTGCCGTCGCGGAACCGGCCCAGGGCCTTCTCGCGGGCCACCTGGCCGAGGTCGCCGTGCACGGCGCCCACCGAGAAACCGCGGTCGGCGAGGTCGTCGGCCACCTTCTGGGCGGTGCGCTTGGTGCGGGTGAAGATCATCGTCGCGCCGCGGCCGTCGGCCTGCAGGATGCGCGCCACCAGTTCGGCCTTGTCCAGGGCGTGCGCGCGGTAGACGTACTGGGTGGTGCGCTCGTGCACCGCGGAGTCGTTGGCCTGCTCGGCGCGAATATGCGTCGGCTGGGTCAGGAAGGTGCGGGCCAGCGTCACGATCGGTCCCGGCATGGTGGCCGAGAACAGCATGGTCTGGCGCGGCGTGGGCAGGGCGCCCATGATGCGCTCGATGTCCGGGAGGAAGCCCAGGTCGAGCATCTCGTCGGCCTCGTCGAGCACCAGGATCTGAACCTTGCCCAGCACCAGGTGGCCCTGCTGGGCCAGGTCGAGCAGACGGCCCGGGGTGCCGACCACCACGTCGACGCCGGCCTGCAGCTCAGCGATCTGCGAGTCGTAGGGGCGGCCGCCGTAGATCGCGGTCAGCTTGAGGGGGCGGTTGGCGGCGGTGTCACTGCCCGCGGCGGTCAGCGCGTCGACGGTGACGCCCTTGGCGGCGGTCTGCAGATCCTCGTGGACCTGGATGCAGAGCTCGCGGGTGGGCACGATGATCAGGGCGCGCGGAGTGCCGTCGAGCGGGCGCAGGCCGAAGTCGGCGGCGTGCACCAGGCGGTGCAGCAGCGGGATGCCGAAGCCGTAGGTCTTGCCCATGCCGGTGCGCGCCTGACCGATGAGGTCGCTGCCGGCCAGCGCGAGGGGCAGCGTCAGTTCCTGGATCGCGAAGGTGCGGGACTTGCCGTCGGCCTCGAGGGCGGCGACGATCGCGGGGTCCACGCCGAGTTCGGCGAAGGTGGGGGCCTGGTGGTCTTCGGCGACGATGGTGGTCTGCACGTCGTCGTTCGGATCTGTGGCGGTGCTGATATCCGTGGTCATGATTGGTTTTGGTGCCTCTCGTGTGCGTCGTGCACGCACTCGTCAAGCTCCACGGGGTCCCGAGAATCGGTGGGGTCGCCGGCGTGAGCGATCTTGGTGCGCGCTCATAAGTTCGACGGGCACAGCGGAAAAACTCCCGGCTGCGACCTGCGTCTGGTCACAGTGTAGCCCGTTGCCTACGCTGACTCCCATGCCGAACACGCCCGCAGCGCCCGAGAACCCCGTCGTCGTGACCCTGTGCGAGATCTTTCTCGCCGGCGAGTACGCCGCTGTCGCACGGCTGATCTCCGAAGGGGCGATGGCGCCGACCACCGCCGATCGGGTGGCCCTGCTGCGCATGACCGGTTCGGAGATCAACCATTTCCAGGTGCTCGCCGAGCAGGTCACGGCCGCCGGGCGCGACGTCGCCGACGCCGTCGACCAGCATGTTGACGTATTCAACCGCTATCACAAGGTCACCGACCCCTCCACCTGGCTGGAGGTGCTGGTCAAGATGTATATCGGCGACGGCATGTCGGCGGACTTCTTCGCCGAGATGGTCGATCACCTGCCGGAAGAGGTACGTGACACATTCGGCGAGGTGATGGCGGACACATCGTCGTCGGAGTGGGCGTGCGAGCAGGTGCGGGCGGCCGTCACGGCCGATCCGGCGGTGGCGGCGCCGCTGACGCTGTGGGGTCGTCGACTGCTCGGCGAGGCCATCACGCACATGCAGTGGGTGCTCGCCGAAGACCCCGACGTGACCGACCTGCTCTTCTCCGGCACCGGCTCGCTCACCGACGTGGCGACCTTCTTCGACTCGATCGCGGAGCGACACGGGGAGCGGATGCGCGCCCTCGGCCTCGCGTGAGCGCGGCGGGGCCTGCAGTAGGATTCGACACCATGAGCGTTGAGGTCAAAATCGGTATCGAGAACACCGCACGGGAACTGTCGCTGTCGACGACGGAGAAGGCCGACAAGGTGTACAAGTCCGTCGCGGACGCGTTGGCCACCGGCGAGGGCGTGCTGGAACTGACCGACGAGAAGGGCTCCCGCGTCCTGGTGCCGGCAAGCAAGATCTCCTACGTCGAGGTCGGCAGCTCGGAGAGCCGCCGGGTGGGCTTCGGCGCTTCCTGACCTTCGCCCCGACGGCCCACTCGGTCGCGACCTATTCGGTCTACTCCACGGCTTCTGCGGCGTCGCTGCCCTCGGCAGCGGCGCCGCCGGCATCTGCGGAGTCAGCCCCCGCAGCGATGCCGGTCTCGCCGTCGATGCGCGGGACACCGGACAGACCGTGCCACAGCAGGGCCACGGTCACCTCGACGGCCTCGGCCTTCTCGATCGGCCGGTTGGCCTCGAGCCAGTAGCGCGCGTTCACCTGGCTGGCGCCGACCATGCCGGCGGCGAGCATGCGGGAGCGGTGCGGGTCCAGGCCGGAGTCGGTCATCACGAGGCCGTAGACCGCGTCCACGCACGCTTCGGTGGCGCCCTCGACGCGACGGATCACCGCCGGATCCTTCGCATCGGAGGAGAAGATCAGGCGGTAGCCGGAGTTGTCCTCGTCGATGAAGTCGAAGAAGGCACCGACGGCGGCGCGGACGCGCTGGTGATTGTCGGTGGTGGTCAGCAGCGCGCGGTTCACATCGGAGACCAGCTTCTCGGCGTGCGAGTCGACGACGGCGATGTACAGGTCGAGCTTCGACGGAAAGTGCTGATACAGAACGGGTTTGCTGACGCCCGCCGCGGCGGCGATCTCGTCCATACCTGCGCTGTGGTAGCCGCGTTCGACGAAGATCTCGCTGGCCGCATCGAGCAGTTGGCGGCGTCGCGCGCTGCGCGGGAGACGAGTGCTGCTCCGAGACTGGGCGGCGCCTCCGGTGCCCGAGGAAGCAGAGAAATCAGCGGCTGACATGGCTAGCAGCGTACTCGCCGCCCCGGCCGCGCCGAACGGGGTGCACGTCGAAACGACGGGGCGGATGCGGTATTGGTACCCCGTGCTGTGAGACAGTTGGGACGTGACTGCTACACCTCCACCTGGCCCGACGCGGCCCCGACGCCCGCGGCCCGATCAGCCGTTGCGGGCCCGTTGGGATCCGATCGGTGAGCGCGACGAGGACTCCGAGGAGCGCAAACGCGGCGCTGTGAGCGGTTTTCTGCACGCCTACGGGTGGCGTGCCTACGCCATCGGCGTGCTCGCGGTGCTGACCGTCGTCCTGCTGGTCGTGACGATCACCGACGACGGTTCCGGCGACGCACAGGTGGCCGCGCCCATCGATCCGAAGGCGCGCAACGTCGACGTCGCGCAGGAGACCACGGCGATCGGTGCGCCGACCGCCGACATCGCCGCCGCGGCGCTGCCTGCCGGTGCGCTGCCCGCGGGCGGGGCGTTCACGGTCAAGGGGGAGCAGGTCTTCTCCGTGGTGCCCGGTACCACCGACAAGCTGGGTCACGGCAACGAGGTGTACACCTACACCGTCGAGGTGGAGGACGGACTGAATCCGCAGAACTTCGGCGGTGACAAGAGTTTCGCCAAGCTCGTCGACGCGACGCTGGCCAACCCGAAGAGCTGGATCGGCGGCGGCAAGGTCGCCTTCCGGCGCATCGACAAGGGGGAGCCGGATCTGCGGATCTCGCTGACCTCCACGGCGACCTCGCGCGATCTGTGCGGCTACCAGATCAAGCTGGAGACGTCGTGCTTCTACCCGCCGGAGGGCCGGGTGGTGCTCAACGAGGCGCGCTGGGTGCGCGGTGCCTCGGCCTTCGGCGGCGACGATCTGGCCTACCGCCAGTATCTGATCAACCACGAGGTCGGCCACGGTATCGGCTACGAACACCATCTGCCGTGCGAGCAGAACGGCGGGCTCGCGCCGATCATGATGCAGCAGACCTTCGGTACGTCCAACAGCGAGATCATGGCGCTCGATCCGGAGATGAAGGCGAACCGGACGTACACCTGCCGAGCGAGCGCCTGGCCCTACCCGGACAAATGACCCCGGCGTCCGCGCTGCCGCCGCTCGTCGAGCCGGGGCCCGAGCTGACCGCCGAGGAGATCGCGCGGTACAGCAGGCACCTGATCATTCCCGACGTCGGGGTGGCGGGTCAGCGTCGTCTGAAGAACGCGCGCGTCCTCGTGATGGGGGCGGGCGGCCTCGGCTCGCCGACGCTGCTCTACCTGGCGGCGGCGGGCGTGGGCACGCTGGGCATCGTCGACTTCGACGTGGTCGACGAATCCAATCTGCAGCGACAGATCCTGCACGGCGTGGCCGACGTGGGGCGCGCGAAGATCGAATCGGCGCGGGACGCGATCGCCGCGATCAATCCGCTGGTTCGGGTGGAACTGCACGACGTCGTGCTCACCAACGATAATGCGGTGGAGCTGTTCGGTCGCTACGACCTGATCCTGGACGGCACCGACAACTTCGCCACCCGCTACCTGGTGAACGACGCCGCGGCGCTCGCGCACAAGCCGTACGTGTGGGGCTCCATCTTCCGGTTCTCCGGTCAGGTGTCGGTGTTCTGGGAGGACGCACCGGACGGGCGCGGCCTCAATTATCGCGACCTGTACCCGCAGGCGCCGCCGGCCGGACTGGTGCCGTCGTGCGCCGAGGGCGGCGTCTTCGGGCTGCTCTGCGGCACCATCGGTTCGCTGATGGGCACCGAGGCGATCAAGCTGCTCTGCGGCATCGGCGATCCGCTGCTGGGGCGCCTGCTGATCTACGACGCGCTCGCGATGACGCACCGGACCGTGCGGTTCGCGCGCGATCCGGACCGCGCGCCGATCACCGCGCTGATCGATTACGACGCGTTCTGCGGCATCCCCGCCGTCGTCGACGCCGACACCGCGGCCGACACGTCGTCGATCACGCCGCTGCAGCTGCGCGCCGAACTCGACAGCGACGATCCGCCGGTGCTGATCGACGTGCGCGAACCGGTCGAATGGGAGATCGCGGCGCTGCCCGGCGCCCGGCTGGTGCCGCGCGGCGACATCGTCGACGGTCGGGCGTCGGCCCAGATCCCGCGCGAGGGTCGGGTGGTCCTGTACTGCAAGACCGGGATCCGTTCGGCGCAGGCGCTGGCGGCGCTGCGGGCGGCCGGACTGGACCGGGTGGTGCACCTGGAGGGCGGCATCCTGGCGTGGGCGCAGCAGGTGGACCCCGAGATGCCGACCTACTGACTCCGCCTCCGTCCTGCGCGGCGGGGTGGATCACCGCTGATCGGCGACGCGCGGGCCGGTGTGGCACCCGGAAACCGAGCGCTTGCCTGGGTAGTCTGTGGCATCGTGACCACGATCGCCGCGCCACCGGAACAGGTGCTGACCACCTTCGGTCTGACCGCGCACCCGCCCATCGCCATGGAAGGCAGCGGCGTGCTCGGCTGGCGCGTCGGCGAAGTGGTCCTGACCCTGGTGCCCGACCACGCGCGGGCCGCCTGGTCGGCGAACGCCCGGGAGAACCTGTACGTGGAGGGCATGCGGATCGCCCGCCCGCTGCGCGCCACCGACGGCCGCTATGTGGTCTCCGGCTGGCGCGCCGACACCTACGTGGCGGGCAGCCCGGAACCGCGGTACGACGAGGTGCTGGCCGTCGCCGATCGCCTGAACGCCGCGCTGGCCAAGCTCGAACGTCCGCGTTTTCTGCTGCAGCCGCCGGCGCCGCCGTTCGACGACGTCGACGTCTTCAACGCCGCCGACCGCGGCGCCTGGGAGGAGCCGCCCCTGCGGTCCGCGCGCGGGGCGGGCATGCCGACCCCGACCGAGGACGACGGCGATGCCTCCGTCGCTGCGATCAAGGAACTCGCCGGTCTGCGTCGACCGGTCAAGATGACCCAGCAGGTGGTGCACGGCGACCTCTTCGGGACCGTGCTGTTCGCCGGTGCCGCGGCCCCGGCGATCACCGACATCGTGCCGTACTGGCGCCCGGCGTCGTGGGCGTCGGCGGTGGTCGTGGTCGACGCGCTCGCCTGGGGCGGGGCCGACGACGAGCTCATCGAGCGCTGGTCGCACCTGGAGGAGTGGCCGCAGATGCTGTTGCGCGCCACCATGTTCCGGCTCGGCGTGCACGCGCTGCACCCGCGTTCCACCGCGGGCGCCCTGCCCGGTCTGCTGCGGGTCGTCGACAAGGTCCGACTGCTCGTTTAGCTTTCCGTTCGTCGTCCGCGTGAGTCCGGTTCACGGAGCAGGCGAGTGCGGCACTCGCGCAACAGGATTCGTCCGTCGTGGATCGGAACCCCTTCGGCGGCAAGGAGATCCAGTTGGCGGGTCGCCTTGTCGATGGTGGGCCGACCGGACGCAGGCACCACACGCTGCCACGGCAGGTCGGCGCCGTCGGTGCGCAGGATCCACCCCACCTGGCGCGGATTGGTGAGACCGGCGGCCTCGGCCAGGTCCCCGTACGTGCTGACCTCGCCGGGCGGGATCGCCGCGATCAGCGCGCGGACCGTTTCGATCTGGGTGTCGCTGATCTTGGCCATCGGCTAGAGCACCTCCCGGATCAGCGCGGCCACCGTGTCGGGCGCGAGAAAGGGCACCATGTGTTCGGTGTCGACGTGCGTGACCCGCACGGTGTCGGCGCGGTCGGCGGCGCACGCGGCGAGGAAGTCGGCGGTGACGAAGGGCGGCTGCACCCGTGCCGCCACGACGACCCGGGTGGGCACCTGTGCCGGCGGCAACAGCGCCGGACGCGCCAGTTCGCTCCACGCGGCGGTGGCGGCGGGGGCGCACACCCGCCAGGCCACTCCGTCGCCGTCCTCGATCAGATGGTCGACGATCTCCCTGTCGAGGATGTCCGCGTGCACCGCGCCCCAGCCCTCGGCGCGTTTGGCGGCCTGCGCGGTGGCCGCATCGGGGTAGCCGCGGTAGGTAATGCTGTTCTGCGCCATCGCCAAGGCGAATTCCGGGTTCAGGCCCTGCGCGGGGTCCAGCAGAACCAGGCCGTCGACCAGGTCGGGGCGGTCGTGCGCCAGTCGCAGGGCCACGGCGGCGCCGAACGAGTGTGCCACCACCGTCAGCGGCCGCCGCTCGCGGGGGACGTGCGCCTCGACGGCGTCGGCGACGGCCGCGGCGTGATCCTCGATCGACCACGGCGGCGTCCATGGCGAATGTCCGTGCCCGAGCAGGTCCGGTGCCACCACCCGCAGCTCGGGCAGCAGCGGTGCCAGATGCTCCCAGCGCTTGCCGTGCCCGGTGAGACCGTGCAGAGCCAGCACGGTCGGCGCGTCGGCGGGTCCGAACAGATGGGTGTGGAGGGCGCGGGCCATGTCATCAGTGTCGCAGGGGCGTGCTTCCATGGGCGTATGGCCACCGCGCAGACTCGATTGATCGCCTCCCCGGCACCGTTCGAGCTGCCCGCCCGCACCTGGCCGGCGGAAGCGGCGGCGCTGTTGACACCCGGGCATCAGGCCGACCCCGAACGCCCGTGGCGGCCGTATCGGGTGCGCGGCGGACCCGGCACCGGCAAGACCGCGCTGCTGATCGACGTCGCCGTCGCCCGACTGCTCGACGACGCCGCCGACCCCGAATCGGTCCTGGTGTTGACCGCCAACCGCCGGTCGGCGGTGGCTGTGCGCAGCGAGATCACCCGGCGCGTGCTCGCGGCCGGGCACTCGCGGACCGGCGCGGCCCTGCGCGAGCCGCTCGTGCGGACCGTCCACTCGTACGCGTTCGCGGTGCTGCGCTTGCAGGCCAGCGCGCACGGCAATCCGCCGCCCCGGTTGATCACCGGATCCGAGCAGGACGTGATCCTGCGCGAACTGCTCGCCGGCGACCTCGAAGACGGCGCCGCGTACTGGCCGGCGTCGCTGCGTCCGGCGCTGGCCACCGACGGCTTCGCCCAGGCCCTGCGCGATCTGCTGATGCGGGCCGCCGAGCGCGGCCTGGGACCGGAAGACCTGATGGCACTGGGGCGCGAGCACGCGCGGCCCGAGTGGGCGGCGGCGGGACGCGCCTTCGCCCAGTACGAGCAGACCATGCTCCTGCGCGGGGCGGTGGGCATCGACTCGCCGGAAGCCGGTCCGCAGGCGGTCGATGCCGCCGAACTGGTGGGCTCGGCACTGTCGACCTTCGCCCTGGAACCGCACCTGCTGGCCGATCAGCGCGCCCGCATCCGACACCTGCTGGTCGACGACGCCCAGCACCTGGACCCGCAGGCCGCCCGGCTGGTGGAGCTGATCGGCACCGGCGCCGATCTCACGGTGATCGCCGCCGACCCCGACCAGTCGATCTACTCCTTCCGCGGTGCCAGTCCGCGCTTCTTCGCCGAACTGCCCGACGGCCGGGATGTGGTGCTGACGCAGAGTCACCGCGCCGCGGGAGAGGTGCCGACGGTGGGTCGCGCGCTGGCCGCCCGACTGCCCGGCGCCCGTTCGCAGCCGTTCCCCGACCCGGCGCCGGGTCCCGGTGCCGCGTCGGTGCGGGTGTTCTCCTCGGCCGCCAAAGAGGCGACCGCGGTGGCCGACCTGCTGCGGCGCGCGCACCTGTTCGACGACGTGCCGTGGTCGGAGATGGCGGTGATCGTACGCTCGGTGCCGCGGATGCTGCCCGCGCTGCGGCGCGCCTTCTCCTCGGCCGGAGTACCGGTGGTGACGCCCACCAGCGACCTCCCGCTGTTCCGGCAGCGCGCGGTGGAGGCCTTCGCGCTCGCCCTACGGGCCGGCAGCTCCCCGGAGCTGCTGGGCCCCGACGACGTGGTGACCCTGTTGTCCGGGCCGATCGGTGCGGCCGGCCCGGGTCAGTTGCGTCGACTCCGGCGCGGTGTCCGTCGGTTGCACGAGGAGGGCAAGGTGGTCGTCGAACCGGCGGCCCCGGCGGTGCCCGACGTCGACGGACCGCCCCACACCGTCGAAGACGGACCGCCCCACACCGTCGAAGACGGACCGCCCCACACCGTCGAAGACGGACCGCCCGACTCGCTCAGCGCTTTGGCCGCAGCCCTGGCCGATCCCGATCGGGCCGCGCCCTACCTGGCCGGTCTCACCGAGTTCGAGGCGCAGCCGCTGGCCCGGACCCTGAAGGTGGTGCGGGCCGCGTGGGCCGCCGACCGCGGCGGACTCGGCGTGGAGGAGACGCTGTGGAGGTCCTGGCAGGCGTCCGGCCTCGAACGCACCTGGCTGCTCCGGTCCCTGCGCGGCGACCGGGCGGGCGGGCAGGCCGACCGCGACCTCGACGCCATGCTGGCGCTGTTCGAGGCGGCCGCGTCGTACACCGACAACGTCCCCGCGGGCGGGCTGAGCGGCTTCCTGCACTACCTGAGCCAGCTGCAGATCCCGCGCGAATCGCGCACGCCCGCCGCCGCGGCCGACGCGGTGCAGCTGCTGTCGGCGCATTCGGCGGCCGGCCGCGAGTGGGAGGTGGTCGCCGTGGCCGGGGTGCTCGACGGGCTGTGGCCGTCGCTGCGCAGTCGGGGCAGCGTCCTGGGCACCCCCGCGCTGCTCGACGTGCTGGACGGGCTCGACGCGCAGGCCGTGGACACCGTCTCCCGGAACGCCCAACTGCTGGCCGACGAACGCCGCCTCCTGCTGGTGGCGTGCACCCGCGCGCGCAGTCAGCTGCTGGTCACCGCGGTGGAGGACGGCACCGGCGATGCCTCGCCGTCGAGGTTCGTGCCGGAGATCGCCGACGCCCTCGGTGGCTACGGTGCCGACCACGACCGCCACGGCGACCAGGCCGACGAGATCCCGCTCGACGGCGGGCTGCGCCGCCTGCTGTCGTTGCCGTCGATGGTGGCCGAGTTGCGCGCGGCCCTCGTCGATCCGGACACCACCGCGGTGCGGCGCGAGGCGGCCGCCGCGCTGCTGGCCGAGCTGGCCGACGCCGAGGTGCCCGCGGCCCCGCCGCAGCAGTGGTACGGCCTGCTCGACCCGTCCAGCGGCGCCCCGCTGTGGACGCCGGACCAGGGCGCGCTCACGCTGTCGCCGTCGACCGTCGACTCGCTCACCAGCTGCTCGTTGCGCTGGATGCTCGAACGGCACGGCGGGCGCGACGGCGACGCCGAACCGGCGGTGACCGGCACCCTGGTGCACACGCTGGTGCAGGCGGTGGCCGGGCAGCTCGACCACGCCGAGGTCACCACGGCCCTGCACGAGATCTGGGACCGCGTCGCCTCGCCCGCCGCCTGGTTCAGCGAACGCGAGCTGCGGCGCGCGGAGACCATGCTCACCAACTTCCGGGACTGGCTGGAGTATTCGCGGTCCGAACTCACCGAAGCCGCCGTCGAGGTGGCGCTGACCGCCGCGGTGCCGCCCGGCGTCGACGCCGACGGCCGCCCGGACGAGCTGCCGGTGACCCTCACCGGACGCATCGACCGGTTGGAGGCCGACGATCTGGGCCGTCCGGTCGTGATCGACGTGAAGACCGGCAAGACCGTGATCACCGCCGCTGACGCGGCCGCCCACCCGCAGTTGGCCGCCTACCAGTTGGCGCTGCTGCTCGGCGGTGTGGAAGGGCTGCCCGCGGGCACCACCGGCGGCGGCCGACTGGTGTACGTGGCCACACCGAACCGCAAGACCGGCGCCGCCGAACGCGTGCAGGAGCCGCTGACGCCCGAGCAGGTGGACGAATGGGTGGCGGTGGTGCGCGGCGCGGCGCGCGCCGGGATCGGGCCCGGTTTCGTCGCCTCCGTCAACTCCGGCTGCCAACACTGCGGGCTGGTCACCAGCTGTCCCGCCCAACTCCGTGGGAAGGCGGTCATCGATGACTGAACAGCCCTCTGCGCCGCACCCGTCCGGCCTGATCGGCGCTCGGGTGCTGGCGGGCGCGCTCGGTCTGCCGCTGCCCACCGACGAGCAGGTCGAGGTGATCGAGGCGCCGCTCGAACCGATGCTGGTGGTGGCCGGGGCCGGTGCGGGCAAGACCGAGACCATGGCGTCGCGGGTGGTGTGGTTGGTGGCCAACCGACTGGTGGCCCCCGACGAGATCCTCGGCCTCACCTTCACCCGGAAGGCGGCCAGCGAGCTCGGCGCGCGCATCCGCCGTCGTCTCGCCATGCTCGCCGGCTCGTCGGCCCTGCACGACTGGGATCCGGGCGGGGAACTACGGCAGGTGCTGCGCAGTGCCGACGCCGAGGTCAGCACCTATCACGCCTACGCCGGGCGGCTGATCGCCGACTACGGGTTGCTGCTGCCGGTGGAACCGTCGTCCACGCTGCTCAGCGAGACCGAACTGTGGCAGCTGGCCTTCTCGGTAGTCACCTCCTGGCCGCACGAGCTGAACACCCCCAAGGTGCCGTCCAGCGTCACCGAGGCGGTGCTGAATCTGTACTCGGAGATGGCCGAGCACCTCGTCGACGACGACGCGCTGCGCGCGGCCGGTACCGACCTGTACACCCTGATCGACACGCTTCCGAAGGGGCCGCGCCAGCGCGCCGAGCCCAGTCAGGCGCTGCGCGGGGTGCAGGCCGTGATCGACGAGCGCCGCGAGTTCCTGCCACTGGTCACGGCGCTGCGAGCCAAGATGGCCGAGCAGGGCGCGCTGGACTTCGGCAGCCAGATGTCGCTGGCCGCGCGACTGGTCACCACCCACCCCGAGGTGGTCGCGACCGAACGCGGCGGCATCAAGGCGGTCCTGCTCGACGAATACCAGGACACCGGTCACTCGCAGCGGCTGCTGCTGTCGGCGCTGTTCGGCGGGGCCGGGCAAGCGCCGGTCGCGGTCACCGCGGTGGGCGACCCCATCCAGTCGATCTACGGGTGGCGCGGCGCGTCGGCGGCCAATCTGCCGCGCTTCGCGCACGACTTCCCGCGTCCGGTGGACGAGCCCGGCGGCTGGGCGCCCGCGCACCGTCGGGAACTGCTCACCAGCTGGCGGAACTGTCAGGGCACGCTGTACCTGGCCAACGAGGTCTCGGCGCAGCTGCGGGCCCGCGGGGTGCCGGTCTCCACGCTGCGTCCGCGCGACGGGGCCCCGGAGGGCACGGTGCGGCTCGCGCTCACCGAGACGGTCGACGACGAGCGCCGGTGGATCGCCGACCACGTGGAGGCCGCCTACCGGGACGCCGAGGGTCGCGGGGAGCAGCCGCCGACCGTGGCGGTGCTGGTGCGCCGCAACGAGGACTCCGCGCCGATGGCGGCCGAGATCTCCGAGCGCGGCATCCCCGTCGAGGTGGTCGGCATCGGCGGCCTGCTGCACGTCCCGGAGATCACCGACATCGTGGCGACCCTGACCCTGATGGCCGACCCGATGGCTGGGACCGCCGCCATGCGTCTGCTCACCGGTGCCCGCTGGCAGCTCGGCGCCGCCGACCTGTCGGCGCTGTGGCGCCGCGCGCGGGAACTGGCCGCGCGCCGCCTGGACCCGGTGTCCGGTGCCGTCGCCACGCGCGAAGAACTCGATTCCGCGCTGGCGGCCTCGCTGCCCGCCGAGTCCGTCGACGCCGCCGGACTCGGCGATGCCCTCGTCGATCCGGGGGAGGCGGAGCGGTACACCGCCGCCGGCTACCAGCGGGTGCGGGCGTTCGGTCGCGAGCTGGAGCGTCTGCGGCGGCGGATCGGCCAGCCGCTGCCGGAGCTCGTCGCCGACGTCGAACAGACCATCGGGGTGGCCGTCGAGGCCCAGCTGCGGGCCCGCCGCATGCGCGGTGCGATCACCGGCCGCGAACACCTCGACGCCTTCGCCGAATACGTGGCCGCCTACGCCGAGCGGCCGGGAGCCACGCTGCCCGGCCTGCTGAGCTTCCTCGACGCCGCCGAGTCGGTGGAGAAGGGACTCGAGGCCGGGCAGGTGGAAGTGGCCGAGGACCGCGTGCAGATCCTCACCGTGCACGCCGCCAAGGGGCTGGAATGGGACATCGTCGTGGTGCCGCACCTGGCGCGCGGCATCTTCCCGAGCGCCAAGGCCGACACCACCTGGCTGGGTTCGGCGCGGGAGCTGCCCGCAGCTCTGCGCGGGGACCTGAGCCAGGACGACACCGAAGGCTTTCCGTCGCTGCGGCTCGCCGGGCTCGGCGACCGCAAGGAACTCGAGGAAGCGCTCACCGAGCACAAGGAGGCAATCAAGGCGCGCCGCCTCGACGAGGACCGGCGGCTGCTCTACGTGGCCCTGACCCGCGCCAAGGAGACGCTGCTGGTGACCGCCCATCACTGGTCGGCCACCGGCGACAAGCCGCGCGGCGGCTCGGACTTCTACCTCGAACTGGTGGAGCTGGTGGCCGCCGCCGATTCGCCGGCGCTCACCGTCGACGTCGACGCGCCCGTCCCCGAGGACGGCGTGGAGAACCCGATGACGCTCGAACCGGTGAGTGCGGCCTGGCCGGTGGACCGCTTGGGCGATCGGCGCGGAGCGCTGCTGGCGGCGGCGCGCGCGGTGGACGAGGCGCGGGCCGAGCGGGCCCTGGTGCCGCGACCGGCGCCGCCCACCGACGACCCGGAGATTCTGGCGTGGCGGGCGGAGGTGGAGGCGCTGCTGGCCGAACGCCGCCGGTCCGCGGCCGAGGCCGTCGACGTCGAACTGCCCGGACAGATGTCGGTGAGCCAGCTCGTGGAGCTGGGCACCGACGAGGCCGCCTTCGCCGCGCGGCTGCGTCGCCCCGTCCCGTTCCGGCCCAATCCGATGGCGCGTCGCGGCACCGCCTTTCACGCCTGGGTGGAACGCCGCTTCGGCGCCACCCGGCTGCTCGACCTGGACGAGCTGCCCGGCGCCGCCGACGAGACCGCTGTCGACGACGACCTCGAAGTGCTGCGCGCCGCGTTCCTCGCCTCGCCGTGGGCCGACCGGACACCCCTGGAAGTGGAAGTGGGCTTCGAGACGGTGATCGGATCGACGGTGGTGCGCGGCCGGATGGACGCGGTCTTCGCCGACGGCGACGGCTACCTGGTGGTGGACTGGAAGACCGGTGCGGTGCCCGAACCCGCCAAGCGGGGCGCGCTGGAACTGCAGTTGGCCGCCTACCGGGTGGCGTGGGCGCGGCTGCGCGGCGTCGATGTCAGCGCGGTCCGCGCCGCGTTCGTCTACGTCCGCCACCATTACACGCTGGAACCGGACCGGCTGCCGGACGCGACGGAGCTGGCGGCACTCTTGGCCGTCGAGCCCGCATCGATCGAGTAGCCTTCACAGACGTGAGGACGACCACGCGCGAGGCCTGTGATGCGTAAGCGCCTGCGGATGTCCCGGCTCACCGGCGACGACCTGTTCGACAAGCCCGATTACGCGCTCGTGGGCATCGTCAAGATCCCGGAACTGGAGAAGAGTCCGGCGCGCGCCATCGGCCGCCGCGTGCTCTGGGCGCTGCTGGCGTTGTTGCTGTGCTCGCTGGTGGTCTACATCGACCGGTCCGGCTACCGGGACGCCAAGGGCACCACGCTCAGCTATCTCGACGCGCTCTATTACTCGGCGGTGACGCTGTCGACCACCGGCTACGGCGACATCACGCCGATCACCGAGTCGGCCCGCCTGATCAACGTCCTGTTCATCACCCCGCTGCGCGTGCTGTTCCTGATCGTGCTGATCGGTACCACCCTGGAGGTGCTCACCGAGCGGTCGCGGCAGGCCATCAAGATCCAGAACTGGAGGAATCGGGTGCGCAATCACACCGTCGTCATCGGTTACGGCACCAAGGGGCGGACCGCCACCGCGGCCGTCCTCGCCGACGGCGTGCGACCGAGCGAAGTGGTGGTGGTCGACGAGGACCAGGCCGCCCTCGACGTCGCTGCCGCGCACGGCCTCGTCACGGTCCGCGGCGACGCCACCAAGTCCGACGTGCTGCGACTGGCCGGTGTGCAGCACGCCGCGGCCCTGGTGATCGCGGCCAACCGCGACGACACCGCCGTGATGGTGACCCTCACCGCGCGCGAGTTGAATCCGCGCGCCAAGATCGTGGTCTCCATTCGCGAATCGGAGAACACCCACCTGATGCGCCAGTCCGGCGCCAACTCGGTGGTGGTGTCCTCGGAGACCGCCGGCCGCCTGCTCGGCATCGCGACCATCACCCCGTCGGTGGTGGAGGTGGTCGAGGACCTGCTCAGCCCGGAGGAGGGCTACGCCATCGCCGAGCGCGAGGTGGAGCCGTCGGAGACCGGCGGTTCGCCCGCACACACCCGCGACCTGGTGCTCGGCGTGGTGCGCGACGGCACGCTGTACCGCGTCGGCGACTCGCACGTGGAGGAGATCGAAGAGGGCGATCGGCTGCTCTACGTGCGTCAGGGCGGGCGGGCCTGATCCGATGGCCGCCTTCGCGTTCCAGACGCCCCCGCTGCTGTCCCAAGCGGTCTTCGACCGTGCCGATCATCTGCGCGACGACGCCGAGCGACTGGCCGCCGGATGGGCGCGCGCCCAAGTCCTGCTGGTCGACGAGCGCGGTCGCTACCCGGTCGACGCGACGGGCGCGCTGCGCTGGACGTCGGCCGTCGACGTGGGTGCCCAGCCGGTCGCCGATGCCGTGTTCCTCGGGGTGCTCGGCGAGACCGACCTGTGGGCGCTGCGCCGCGGCGAGGTCGCCGAGCCGTTGGGCGAGCCGCGCAGCGGCGCCCACCTGCTCTCCGGCGACGAGGCCGGTCTGGTCGCCACCGCGCTCGGCGTCCTCAACTGGCACCGGTCCGCTGCGTTCTCACCGTCCGACGGCAGCCCGACCACGAGCGATCGCTCCGGCTGGGTCCGCCGCACCGCGGGCGGCACCGAGGAGTATCCGCGGACGGATCCCGCGGTGATCATGGTGGTCCACGACGGCTCCGACCAGATCCTGCTCGGCCGCCAGCACGCCTGGCCGCGCCCGTGGTTCTCCACCCTCGCCGGCTTCGTCGAACCCGGAGAGTCGTTGGAGCAGTGCGTGATCCGCGAGGTGGCCGAGGAGGTCGGCGTCGTCGCGCATTCACCGCAGTATGTCGGGTCGCAGCCCTGGCCCTTCCCGCGATCGCTGATGCTCGGCTTCGAGGCGACCGCCGATCCGGCCCAGCCCGTGGAACTGCTCGACGGCGAACTCGCCGAGGCGCAGTGGTTCACCCGCGACCAGGTGCGCGAGGCACTCGAGGCCGACGCGGACTGGGGCAGCGGCAGCGACGAGACGGCGCTGATGCTGCCGCCGCCGGTGTCGATCGCGCGGTCGCTGATCACCAGCTGGGCGGTTGCCCGCACGCGGCCTCTAGAATGGTCCGTATGGCCGATCTGACTGTCTACACCACCTCCTGGTGCCCGTTCTGCAGCCGCCTCAAGGGTGGGCTGGACCGCAACAAGATCGAGTACACCGAGATCGATATCGAAGCCGACCCGGAGGCCGCCGCGTTCGTCGGCAGCGTCAACGGCGGCAATCACGTGGTCCCCACGGTGAAGTTCGCCGACGGCTCCACCAAGACCAATCCGGGCATCGGCGAGGTCATGAGCCAGCTCGGTCTGCTCTGACCGCTGGCCCACCGCGCTCGCGGCCACCGATGTCGGTGCCGCGTGAGAATCTCGTGCCATGACTCGTCCAGATAGACCCGGGCAATCGGGCATCCGCGACGGGCTGGACCCGCAGCAGCTCGAGGCCGTGCTCGCACCGCGCGGGCCGGTGTGCGTGCTCGCCGGTGCGGGCACCGGCAAGACCCGCACCATCACCCGCCGCATCGCCGCGCTGGTCGATTCCGGTCAGGTCAACCCCAGCCAGGTCCTGGCCGTCACCTTCACCGCCCGCGCCGCCGCCGAGATGCGCGACCGGCTCGGAGCGCTCGGGGTGTCCGGGCCCGGCGGCCAGGTCTCCGCCCTCACCTTCCACGCTGCCGCGCTGCGCCAGCTGCGCTACTTCTGGCCGCTCGCCTTCGGCGATACGCGCTGGGAGCTGATGGACAGCAAGTTCCCGATGGTGCGCCGTGCCGCCCGCGAGGTGGGCCTGGACACCGCCGACCGGGAACTGATCCGCGACCTGGCCGGGGAGATCGAATGGGCCAAGTCGAGCCTCATCGGTCCGGAGGGGTACGCCGCGCGCAGCGCCGGCCGCGATGTGCCGATCCGCGCCGAACTGATCGGGCAGGTCTTCGCCGCCTACGAGGAGGGCAAGCTCCCGTCGTCGGGGGACTGGCTCTTCGACTTCGAGGACCTGATCATCTATACCGCCGAGGTGCTCGGCAGCACGCCGTCGATTGCCGAGGAGTTCCGGTCGCGCTACCGCAGCTTCGTCGTCGACGAGTATCAGGACGTGACCCCGGCGCAGCAGCAGTTGCTGAACGCGTGGCTCGGTGGACGCGATGATCTGACCGTGGTGGGCGACGCCAACCAGACCATCTACAGCTTCACCGGGGCCACCCCGGACTACCTGCTCGACTTCACGCGCACCTACCCGGAGGCCACGCTGGTGCGCCTGGAGCGCGACTACCGCTCCACCCCGCAGGTGGTGGCGCTGGCCAACGGCGTCATCGAGAAGGCGAAGGGCCGGGTGGCCGGCACCCGCCTCGAGCTGATCGGCATGCGCCCGAGCGGCCCGGAGCCGGTGTTCGCCGAGTACCCGGACGAGAACTCCGAGGTGGTCGGGGTGGTGGCCGAGATCAAGCGTCTGCTGCGGGCCGGTGTCGACGCCGACGAGATCGCCGTGCTGTACCGCATCAATGTGCAGTCCGAGGGCTACGAGGAAGCGCTGAGTGCGGCCGGCATCGCCTATCGCGTGCGCGGCGACCAGGGCTTCTTCGAACGACCCCAGGTGCGGGCGGCGCTGCGGCGTCTCGGGACGCTGGCGCAGGGCGCTCCTCCGCCGATGGCGCCCGCGCAGGCCGTGCGGGCCGCGCTGTCGCCGCTGGGCTACGCCGAGTCCGAGCCGTCCGGCGTCCAGACCAAGGTCAATTGGCAGCAGATGACGCGGCTCGTCGAACTGGCCGACGAGGTGCTCGCCGAACGGCCGGACCGCACCTTCGCCGACCTGGTGCGCAGCCTGCACGACCGCGCCCGCACCGGCGGCGACGAGCAGCGCGGTGTCACCCTCGCGTCCCTGCACGCGGCCAAGGGGCTCGAGTGGGACGCGGTCTTGATCACCGGCGTGCACGAGGGGTCGGTGCCGCTCGGGCGGGCCAGTAAGTCGCCCGAGGAGGTCGAAGAAGAGCGGCGCCTGCTCTACGTCGGCGTCACGCGTGCGCGGCAGCACCTGCACGTGTCGTGGTCGCTGGCGCGCAACGAGGGCCGCGCGGCCACGCGTCGTCGTTCCCGCTTCCTCGACGGTCTGGTGCCCCACGAGAAGCCGGTCGCGTCGCTGCCGGAGGCGTCCACCGGTCCTGACAAGGTGGTCTTCGAGGCGCTCAAGCAGTGGCGGAGCGACTACGCCGCCGAGAACGAACTCGCTGAAGTGAACGTCTGCAGCGGCAACGTGCTCAAGCAGCTCGCCCGGATCCTGCCCGCCGACACCGGCGCACTGAGTCGCGTCAGCGGCATGACCGCCGACCGCGTCGACGCGATCGGCACTCCGATCCTCGCCGTGATCGCCGCCCACCGCTCCTGACACTCCCAGCCTCCGCCGCGTGTCGCGACCCTGTTGCCGAGTCGCCGTCGGGGCTCCTGGATCGACGCGCGAACAGCGTCGCGAAGTCGGCTAGCTAGGGAGTGTCGTCGCAGGTCAAAAATAGATTGTGCGCCGCCGGGCGGTCGGCGTACCCTGGTCGACGTTGACCACCGCTTCGCGATCGAGGAAGGAATCGTTCCGATGAAGATTCATCTGGCCCATGGCGCCCATCTGGCAGCAGCACGCGTACCGGCGGCTGCGCGAGCGCGCCGGCGATTCCCCGTGGCCCCCACTGGCGGCCCGTCGATCCAGTTGAGTATCTGACGGACTGACCGAGTCTCTGTACCGGCCGCGGCGAATCGCTTCAGCGAATCCCCGCGGCCGTGATCTTTCTGCTCCGGCCCGGGGCTTCGCACACGGATCCATCTGACCCACCTGCGAAAGCCCACTTCATGACCATCACCGATCTACCCACCATCGAATCGTTCCCGTCCGATTGCGACCCGGCACCCGGCCGCCTGAAACAGCTCGAACTTCCCTGCCAGAGCGGCGACGCCGACCTGTGGTTTGCGGAGGACCCCGCCGACCTCGAGGCTGCGAAAGCCCTGTGCGCACGGTGCCCGCTGCAGCGGCCGTGCCTCGCCGAAGCCGTCGACCGCGGCGAGCCGTGGGGCGTCTGGGGCGGCGAGATCTTCGACCGCGGCGTCGTCATCGCCCGCAAGCGCCCCCGGGGCCGCCCCCGCAAGAACGCCTAGTGCCACGGGGCACTAGTCCGCTCTCGGCCCTTCGGCGAGTTCAGGGAGCGGGTTCGACCGGGGCGTCCTCGTCCTCCACCAGACCCGGCACCCAGCGGTACATGATCTCGCGGTAGGGGGCCTCGGCGTCGAGCTGCGCGGCGATACCGACGCAGCCGAGCAGTACGCGGAAAACCATCACGTACTCCTTCGGCAGGTTGAGAAGCCGGGAGGTCTTGTAGACGTCGCCGCTGACGTCGGTCGCCTTGCCGGCCGCCCGCTGCAGCCACTTCCGGGTGAAGTGGAACGAGTCGGTGTACAGCGGATCGACGTACGGCTGCAGGTACTTCGCCAGGTCGTCGCCGCTGACCTTGTCGGCGTACTGCGGGCGAATGAAGTTGTGCTGCACCAGAAGTTCGCGGAGCTCGTCGTACTTCTGGTCCCGGGCCAACGCCAGAATCGGGCCGGTCTCGGCGGGCAGGCCGTCCGGGTACTCGCCGATCGCACCGAAGTCGAGGATGCCGAAGCGGCCGTCGTCGAGCACGAAGAAGTTGCCGGGGTGCGGATCGCCGTGCAGCAGTCCGACGCGGGCCGGGGAGCTGAACTCGAACGTGGTCATCTTGGTGGCGGCCGCATTGCGCTGCTCGCGCGTGCCGTCGGTGATGATCTTGCTCAGGCGGGTGCCCTCGATCCATTCCGAGACCACCACCTTGGGGGCGCTGGCGACCACCTTCGGTACCACGAAGTCCGGGTCGCCGTCGAAGGCCTTCGCGAAGGCCCGCTGGTGGTCGGCCTCGGCGATGTAGTCCAGCTCGTCTTCGGTACGGTCGATCAGCTCGTCGATCATCGCCTTGGCATCGGTGCCGGGCGACAGCTTCTGGATCAGACCGGACATCCGGCTCAGGGTCTTGAGGTCCGCCTTGAGCGCCTGGTCGGCGCCCGGGTACTGAACCTTGACGGCGACGACGCGACCGTCGGCCCAGACCGCTTTATGGACCTGGCCGATACTGGCCGACGCGGCGGGCTCGTCGTCGAACGACGCGAACCGCTCCCGCCAGCGGGTGCCGAGCTGCTGGTCGAGAACCTTGTGCACGGTCTCGATCGGCATCGGCGGCGCTTCGGCCTGCAGTTTGGTGAGCGCCTCGCGGAACGGCCCCCCGAACTCCTCGGGGACGGCAGCCTCCATGATCGAGAGGGCCTGGCCCACCTTCATGGCGCCGCCCTTGAGCTGCCCGAGCACCTCGAAGAGCTGTTCGGCGGTCTTCTCCATCAGCTCGGCGCTGACTTCGTCTTTGCTCTTGCCGGCAAGTCGTTTACCGAATCCTGCCGCTGCTCGCCCCGCCATGCCGAGCGGTAGTGCCGCCAGCTTGGCATTGCGGCGGCCCTGTCCCCGTGTGATGTCGCTCAACGCTGTCCTTTCGCCTGCTCTGAGAGTAGTGGACGCGCGGTCGAGGCGGCAGGGTGGCCGGGACCGATCGGCACCCGCAGCGAGGATGCGGCGGTGCCGCGACCAGCGTGGTTCCCGCCGGCGAGGAGTGGATCTGAAGCCGATGGTTCAGGGTCTGCGGCGGCGACGTGTCGCGCATCCGGAGTCGACGGGCGATACCGGCGACCTCCTGGCAGGTGAGCGCCGCGGTGACGGCGAGGTCGTCGGGAGCCGCGTCGACGCCGACCACCGCGAGCTGCGCCGCCAGCCGCGGCCACTCCGGATCCAGTTCGGCGCGGTGCAGATCGGCACAGCGCAGACAACTCGACAGGCCGGGCAGCACCAGCGGTCCGACCAGGCCCACGCCGTCGTGCACGACGACCGGCAGGTGCGGGGTGCGCGCTGCCATCAGCGCGAGCCGCACCGGCGGATCGACGATCAGCCGATCGGCCAGCAGCAGCAGGTTGCAGTCGAAGCGCCGCGACGGGTGCAGCGCACCCGGACCCAGTGTCTGCGAGACCACCGGGATGTCGAGGGCGGCCAGCCCGTCGGCGAGTCGTGCCGCCAGCGGGCCGCGACCGTGGATCCGCACCCGAAGGTGCGGGGCGTCGGGTCCGGCCGGCGGCTCCGCCTTGCCCGCCGCGACCAGTCGCTGCAGCAACGCGGACAACGCCGCCATGGTGAGGCCGGCCGCCCGCGCCCGCGCACTGAGCTGGGCGCGGGTGAGCGGGCGACGCAGGTCGTCGAGCAGTCGGGCCACGGCGGGCGCGTCGGCGGGCGGCTCCAGCGTCAGGACGAGCGCCGAGGACGGTTCGCCGCCGATGTGCAGCCGTCCGTCACCGCGCGGCAGGATCGGGGTGCCCGCACTGATCACCGGCAACAGCTGGTCGGAAGTCGTGTGCCCCATGGAGCACACGGTGTCACCGTGGGCGCGGCCCGTCGAGAGCGTTGTCCACAGGCCGACCGCTCAGGACCGACGGCTCAGGCGTCGTCGTCCCCGCGCGCTTTGCGCTCTTCCTCGATGGTGCGCTCGAGCTCCGCGATCGGATCGTCGAACGCTCCGGTGCCGCCGCCGATCACGCGATCGATGAAGGCGGCCGGCTCGTCGAGATCGGTCGAATCGGGGAGCAGGTCGGGGTGCGCCCAGACACCGTCGCGGACGTCGTTGCCCGCCGCAGCGCCGGACTCGCCGACGGCCTGCGCCAGACGACGCCACAGCTCGCCGGCCTCCCGCACCTTGCGCGGTCGCAGATCGAGACCGATGAGGGTGGCGAAGGTCTGCTCGGCCGGTCCGCCGGTGGCCCGGCGACGACGCATCGTCTCGGTGAGCGCAGCGGTCGACGGAATGCGGTCGCCCAACGCGGCGGTGACGACGTTCTCCACCCAGCCCTCGATCAGCGCGAGCAGCGTCTCCAGGCGGTTGAGTGCCGCCTGCTGTTCCGGGCTGAGGGCGGGCTCGAAAGCCGCCGCCTGGCTCATCAGCTCTTCCATCTTGGCGGGATTGCTGAGCAGTTCCTGCGGATCGACGCCGGCTCCGAGCTGTTCCAGCCCGCTCATGTCCAGGCGGATGCCGCGCGCATAGTCCTCCACGCTGGAGAGCAGCCGTTGCCGCAGCCAGCCGACGCCGGCGAACAGGCGCTGGTGGGCGGCTTCGCGAGCAGCCAGGAACACCACGATCTCCTGACCGGGCACGTCCAGGCCTTCGGCGAACTTCGCGATCGCCTCCGGCAGCAGCGCCGCGGTCCCGGCCGGGGCCAGGGGCAGGCCGATGTCGGTGGAGGTCAGGACGCCGGTGGAGAGGTGCCCGAGGCCCTGCCCCAGCTGGCTGCCGAACATCATGCCGCCGAGCCCGGACATCATCGACAGCATCTGCCCGGCCATCGCCTTGGCCTCCTCGGGCAGCCCGTCCTGCCAGGTGGTCTCCAGCGACGTCGCGATCGGATCGCACAGCAGGCGCCACGTCGGCAGCGTCTGCTCGAGCCAGTCGACGGGGGTCCACGCGTGGGTCACGGTGATCCCGGACGGCAGGGCGGTCTGCTCGTCGAGCCACAGTTCGGCCAGGCGCACGGCGTCGGCGACGGCGCGCTCCTCACTCTCCAGCATGGGACGGAAGTCGCCCATCTGCTGGCGGGCCAGGCGGGCGGCGAGGTCGTAGTTCACCGGTCCGGAACCCGCGGCGCCCGGAGCGCCGATCCCGCTGAACATCTGGCCCAGCTGGGTGAACATCTGGCCGAGCTGCGACGGATCGAATCCGGCACCGCCCGCCGCGCCGCCGAACATGGACGGGTCGAAGCCGCCGAAGCCGCCGGCGCCGCTCTCTCGCCGTGCGCGCTCCTTGTCGTCGTCGTCGCGGCCGTCGGACGAGGAGAAACCGAAGGGCAGATCAGTCATGCCACCACGGTACCGGGATCGGACGGGATGCGGCGGCGTCGGTATCCTCGGCCGAATGAGGCTCAACCCTTCGCGTCGCCGGCTGATCACCATCGGTGTCGCGGCGGTCATCCTGATCGCCTTCGTGCTCCTCGGCAGCAATGTGCGCGTGCCGTACGTGGCGCTCAGCCCCGGGCCGACGGTGAACACCCTCGGTGAGGTCGACGGCAAGCCCGTGGTTTCGGTGACCGGGGGCGTCGACAACGACCCGAGCGGCAACCTCAACCTGACCACCGTGTCGCTGACCGACGGTCTCACCCTGTTCCAGGCGCTGGGTCTGTGGTTCTCCAGCGACTACCAGCTGCAGCCGCGGGAACTGTACTTCCCGGCGGGCGTCTCCAACGAGGAAGTGCAGCAGCAGAACACCGCGCAGATGGCGAGCTCGGAGGACAACGCCACCGGCGCCGCCCTGACCTACCTGCAGCGTCCGACGGCGGTCGGGGTCGGACCGATCGCCGACGACAGCCCGGCCCAGGGCAAGCTCGAGGTGAACGACGTGATCCGCGCCCTCGACGGCCAGCCGGTGACCACCGTCGAGCAGGTGCACGAGAAGATCCGCGGTCTCGCGCCGGGCTCGACGGTCGCGGTGACCGTCGACCGCAACGACACCGAGCAAGTGATCGACGTGACGCTCGGCACCCGCCCGGACGATCCGAAGGCCGGCTTCCTCGGCGTGACCCCGAAGGTGGTCAGCGCCGATCCGAACGTCACGATCACCTACAACGTGGGCGACATCGGCGGCCCGTCGGCCGGACTGATGCTGACCCTCGCGGTGATCGACCACCTGACGCCCGACGACCTGGCCGACGGCCGGTTCATCGCGGGCACCGGCACCATCGTGCCCAGCGGCGAGGTGGGGCAGATCGGCGGCATCACGCACAAGCTGGCCGCCGCGCGGGAGGCCGGGGCGACGTCGTTCCTGGTGCCCGCGGCCAACTGCGCCGAAGCCAAGACGGATGCGCCGGACGGTCTGGAGCTGATCAAGGTGGACACCCTGACCAGTGCCGTGGACTCGCTCGGAGCGCTCAAGACCGGAGCGCCGCGCCCGCACTGCTGAACGCCGAACCCCTGAGCCAGGGCTCAGCCTTCGGTGGGTACCTCGTCGAAGGTGGCGGCCAGCGCGTCGAGCAGCTCCGGGGCCAGCTCCGGGTGGGTGCGCAGGTGGTTGGGGGAGTCGGGGTCGTCGGACTCGTCCGGCTGCACGTCGAGCAGCGCCAGACGCGCACCGGTACGCAGCGCGCCGCCGATGAGGCGCGCACGACGGCCGTCGTCGTCTCCGCCGTCCGGCGCCACCACGGTGATCTCGGTGAGCAGTGCCGTGCCGACCACCGCGTCGGGCCAGCCGATGCCGGCCAGCAGGGTGGCGGTGTCCACCGACGGGTCGTCGACCTCCTGCAGCACCGGGCTGAGCGGCGCGTCGTCGCCCTCACCGACCAGATCGGGTGCCTGCAACCGCAGTTCGGCGGTCGGGACGAGAGCGAAGAGCAGGTCGTGCGAACCCCACGGCAGGTCTGCCGCGTAGGCGGCGCACTGCGCCAGAGCGTTGCCGAGATCGGCTTGGGAGAAGGTCACGGCACCATTGTGACCCGAGCCGGATTCGGATGCTTGCGTAAGGTGGTACCCGTTGCTGTCCCCTGACCCCCAATTGGAGTAAACGATCGTGGTGGGTGTGCGCAGTCCTATCGGACGGCCGTCGTTGTCTCGTAGAAGCAAGATCCTGATCGGCGTGGCGGTGGTGCTGCTGCTTCTGCTGATCCTCGGGCCGCGGTTGGTCAGCCTGATCACCGATTGGCTGTGGTTCTCCGACCTCGGTTTCTCGTCGGTCATGTCCACCATGCTCACGGCGCGGGTGGTGATCTTCCTGGTGGCCACCCTGGTGGTGGGGGCGATCGTCTTCGCCTGCATCTACTTCGCCTACCGGACGCGTCCGGAATACGTGATGGCGGCCGGACCCAATGATCCGCTGGCGCGCTACCGGGAGACGATCAGCAAGCGCCCGCGCCTGCTGGGGATCCTGCCCGCGCTGCTGATCGGCGTGATGGCCGGTCTGGTGGCGCAGGCCTCGTGGGCCACCGTGCTGACCTTCCTCAACGGGGAGTCGTTCGGGATCACCGATCCGCAGTTCGGCATGGACATGGGCTTCTACGCCTTCACGCTGCCGTTCGCCCGCCTGGTGATGGATCTGCTGTTCCTGGCGCTGGGCATCGGCTTCGTCGCGAACCTGCTGACCCAGTACCTGGTCGGCGGCATCCGTCTCGGCGGCGGTGGCCGCACCGGCTCCATCAGCAATCCGGCGCGCGTGCAGCTCGCCGTGATCGCCGGCCTGTTCGTCGCGCTCAAGGCCGTGGCCTACTGGTTCGACCGCTACGACCTGCTCACCAGTGAACGACGCGGCGACATCTTCACCGGCGCCACGTTCACCGACATCAACTACGTGCTGCCGTCCAAGCTCATCCTGATGGTCATCGCGGTCGTGTGCGCGCTCGCCTTCTTCTCCGCGATCTTCCTGCGCGACCTGCGGATCCCGGCGCTCAGCGCCGTGCTCCTGCTGCTGTCGTCGCTGGTGATCGGCGTGGCCTGGCCGATGGCGATGGAACAGTTCGCCGTCAAGCCCAGCGCCGCCGACAAGGAACGCGAATACATCCAGCGCAACATCAACGCCACCCGCGACGCCTTCCGGATCCGTGACGGCCTAGACGTGACCTACGACGGCGACTGGACGCGCACCCCGGCGATCCCGGCGGAGGTCAACTCCGACGCGGCGACGCTCAGCAACATTCGCATCCTGGATCCGGAGCTGCTGTCGAAGGCGTTCTACCAGCGTCAGGCGCTCAAGAACATCTACGGTTTCCCGTCGCAGCTGGCGGTGGACCGGTACGAGGTGGACGGACAGCAGCGCGATTTCGTGGTCGCGGTGCGCGAGGTGGATCCCAACCGCCTCGGCGAGAACCAGACCAACTGGATCAACAAGCACACCGTCTTCACGCACGGCAACGGTTTCATCGCCGCGCAGGCCAACACCGTCGACGAGGCGTCCGGCGATTCGTCGTCGGACCGCGGCGGCATGCCGGTGTTCATCGTCGCCGACGTGCAGACCATCAAGGACCCGAAGTTCCAGGCGAACGCCCCGTTCAAGGTGACACAGCCGCGGATCTACTTCGGCGAGCTCATCGGCAGCCTCAGCCCGGACTACGCGATCGTCGGATCCTCGGACGGTGACCGCGAGTTCGACGGCGACGGTGCGCAGTACACCTACACCGCCGATTCCGGCGTGAGCCTGAGCAACTGGGGCTCGCGTCTGCTGTACGCCCTCAAGTACGGCGAGCGGAACTTCCTGCTGTCCAACGCGCTCAACGACAACTCGCGCATCCTGTACAACCGGGACCCGCGGGACCGCGTGAAGCAGGTCGCGCCGTGGCTGACCGTCGACGCCAAGACTTACCCGGCCGTCATGGCCGACGGCTCCATCAAGTGGATCGTCGACGGCTACACGACCCTGGACAAGTACCCGTACTCGCAGCAGATGTCGCTGCAGGACGCCACCGCCGATTCCCGGCAGGCCGACAGCGGCACCACCGGCCGCACCCAGGTGAACGAGAACGTCTCCTACGTGCGGAACTCGGTCAAGGCGACCGTCGACGCCTACACCGGCAAGGTGGATCTGTATCAAGCCGACGACACCGATCCGGTGCTGAAGACCTGGATGAAGGTCTTCCCCGGCGTGGTGAAGTCGAAGGTCGACCTCGACAAGCAGCCCGACCTGAAGGCGCACCTGCGCTACCCGGAGGACCTGTTCAAGCTGCAGCGCGCGCTGTTGACTCGCTACCACGTCAGCGACGCGCAGACGTTCTTCCGGGCCAACAACTTCTGGTCGGTCCCGGCGGATCCGCGGAACGAGTCCAACGAGGGGCCCAAGCAGCCGCCGTACTACTTCACGGCGTCGGCGCCCGGACAGATGAACCTCCCGCAGTTCCAGTTGACGGCCGCGTTGAACGCGCTCGACCGGCCCAACCTGGCGGCCTACATGACGGCCAACTCCGACCCGGACGGCTACGGCAAGATCACCGTGAAAACGCTGCCCACCGACACCACGACCATCGGTCCACGGCAGGCCGGCGAGAACATGAAGACCAACGCCCGTGTCCAGCAGGAACTGAAGCTGCTGGAGAACACGAACGTGTTGTACGGCAACCTGCTGGCGCTGCCGGTGGGCGGCAACGGTCTCCTGTACGCACAGCCGATCTATACCGAGGCCAAATCCGGTGACTCGGCCATGCCGAAGCTGTACCGCGTCCTGACGTACTACAACGCCGCGGCCGGCGAGGGCGGAGTCCGGGTGGGCTTCGCGCCGACGGTCGGCGAGGCGTTGAGTCAGGTCGGCATCAACCCGAGCGCGGCCACGCCGACGCTCGCCGGTGAAGGGGCCACTTCGGGCCCGCAGCAGAAGCCGGAGACCGACGAGAAGCCGCAGCCGACGGCCCCGCAGCAGGGTGGCTCACCGGAACGCGACGCGGCGGTGCGGGACCTCGGTGCCGCGCTCGACGCCGTGCAGAAGGCGCAGGGCAGCGGTGACCTCGGTCAGCTCGGCGATGCGCTGAAGAAGCTCGACGACGCGGTGAAGAAGTACGAGTCGCTCGAGAACTGATCGGAGAAAGACGACGACGCGGGTCCCGCCTTCTGGGGTGGCGGGGCCCGCGTCGTCTTCACAAGGGGCGTAAACCGTGCTGCCTACTCAGTTCTCTCTGGCGCTTCGGGTCGGAGCCCCGGCTTCTCGAGGGTCATGCTGAGCCGCGAACCTTCTCCAGGTACCGCTTCTCTTCGGCCTCGGTGTGGTCCGGGAGCAGCGGCGAGTGGTGCAGGTGTCGGGTGAGCCAGCCGAAGATCACCGCGGTCGACAGCAGCAGCCCGAGCGCGATGATGCCGTAGGCGATGTTCGTCGGCTTGTTGTCGGGCAGATCGGCCAGGGTGATCACCCACAGCGCCGAGAAACACGCGCCGACGAGCAGCATCGTGAATGCGACCATGCTCATGGGGTGCCAGCCCCGATTCTCGTGAACGGAATGGGTTGCCATGACTCCTCCTGTTGATCGGTCCTGCTTCCAATGTAGCCCATAGGTGAGGAGAATCACATGGCATCGATCTTCCGGACAATCGGGGCCGGGTGCGATAGGTGTGGCGTCCGCTACTGTCGTCGTCGACGATTTGGCGAACCGAAACGCGCCTGTGTAACGTAGCTCTTGCAACGCGGGGTGGAGCAGCTCGGTAGCTCGCTGGGCTCATAACCCAGAGGTCGTAGGTTCAAATCCTGCCCCCGCTACCACGAAAAGGCCCCCGATCGGATCTCCGGTCGGGGGCCTTTTTCTGTGCGGGTCAGCGAGACTGTTGAGCTTCCACTCGGCAGCACTCTGCCGTCTAGTGCAGTCGCCTGGTGACTGCACCGGACGGCGGCGGTCAGGCGGGGGTCGATCCTGGGTGTGCACGACGTTCTTCCCGGGGCGGATTCGAACCTCTGACCAGCCGGTTTCGTGTCCCGCGCCGCCCTGTGTAGTGTTACCTCTTGCAACGCGGGGTGGAGCAGCTCGGTAGCTCGCTGGGCTCATAACCCAGAGGTCGTAGGTTCAAATCCTGCCCCCGCTACCAACGAAGAAACCCGCACTGGAAACAGTGCGGGTTTCTTCGCATCCGTCGGTGCCGCGGGCGCGTCAGGCCTGGGCGCCGAGTTCGGCGTCGAGGCGCAGGATGCCCGAGCCGTCGCCGTCGATCAGCTTGATACGGCCGATGATCTCGCGCACGGTGGCTTCTTCCTCCACCTGCTCGGCGATGAACCAGTCGATCACCGGGCGGGAGTCGATGTCGCCGGTCTCCTGGCCCAGGCGGTACAGGCCGCGGATCGACTCCGAAACGGTTTCCTCGGCCTTGAGTGCGATCTCGAAGGCATCGCCGATGCCGTCGATCTTGATCGACCCGACGCTGATGTCGCCGATCACCGGGTGGTTGTCGCGATCGAGGAGGTGCTTGATCAGTCGGTCGGCGTGCGTGAGCTCCTCGGCGGCCTGGACCTTCATCCAGGTGGCGAAGCCCGGCAGGTCCTTCAGCTCGAATTCGATGGCGAGCTGGCGGTACAGCATCGCCGACTCGAACTCCAGGGTGATCTGCTTGCTGAATGCGTGTTCGAGTTCCTCATTCATCTTCATGCCCTTCACGTTAGGCCGGGAAGGCTCTATGCGCTAGCAAGAGTTGTCTACCCTAAACTGGCGTTGAACTGCGGATATGTACTTATCCTAGCCTAATTGGGCGTGACTGGGCGGCCGAGTCCGAGGGCCGGCCGCGGGCTACGGTGGGACCGTGCAACTGGAATCGTCGACGCAAATCGCCCTCATCGCCGGCGGGCTGATCTTCCTCTGGGCGCTGCTACTGGGGGTCTGGAAGTTCGTTCAGATCAGTAGGAGCCCGGTGGGGCAGGCGCACGTCTACGTCGACATCGCCCACCGGGCGGCCCTCATGTACGCCTTCGCGACCGTCATGCTGGCACCGTTCGTGCAGTTCAGCGCCTGGCCGAGCTGGGTCAACATCGTCGCGCTCGCGGTGGTCGTGGCCTTCTTCGTCGGGGCCATCGCGGCCTACTGCCTGCACGGCTGGCGCCAGGACACCACGAATCAGTACCACCCGGCCGACCGCGGGCTGACCGCCGCCACCATCGCGCTGATCATCGGCGAGGTGGGCGGCACGCTGGTGATCTTCATCGGCTTCGTCGTGGAGCAGGCGCGCAACTGGGGTTGATGCGACGCCGGGTGGAAACGACTCTGGGGCCGACCGAACCGACTGTGCGGTTCGAGCAGCCCCAGGGGCGGGGTAGTTCAGGTGCGGCAGATCAGGAGTACAGCAGACCGCCGCAGGTCGGCCACGCGCCGACGCCCTGCGTCTGCAGCACGTTCTCGGCGACGCGGATCTGCTCCTCACGGCTCACCTGGTGGGGCATGCCGGAGCCGCCGTGCGACTGCCAGGTCGGCAGCGAGAACTGCAGGCCGCCGTAGTAGCCGTTGCCCGTGTTGATCGCCCAGTCGCCGCCGGACTCGCAGCCGGCCACGGCGTCCCAGTTGTGGGACTGCGCCGAAGCGTTGCCGGCCACAGCCGCCATCGGGACCAGGGTGAGGGCGCCGGTGATGACGGCGCGCGTCGCGATCTTGGTGAAGCTCAAGGTAATTCCTCCTAAGTCTCGCCGGGGCGATTTCCCTGGCGATTTCGGACCGACGACGACGCTACGAGATCGGAAAGCAAAGGTCACGCCCGTTTTTGTGACGCACCGCACTGCCGCGTTCCGGCGTCGGTGCGACGAAATCGGCGTCGTTCCTGGTCATCGTCGGCGTGTCGTCGTTATCTGTTCGTGACCAAAAAATCGGTGATTGTGAGGCGGTACACACGGGGAAAGTGACCGCCGACACCAGCGCGGATCGTTACCGTAGGCACGTGGGCGCATACAACGACGAATTCACTCGCAGCATCGACGACCCGGAGGGCTTCTGGCTCGATGCCGCGAAGGCGGTGGACTGGCTGACGCCGCCGGAGCAGGCGCTCGACGCCTCCAACCCGCCGATCTACCGCTGGTTCCCCGGCGCGATGCTGAACACCTCCGCCAACGCGCTGGACCGGCACGTGCAGGCCGGGCACGGCGATCGCGCCGCCCTCATCTGGGACTCGGCGATGACCGGGCAGCAGCGCACCTATACCTATGCGGAACTGCTCGACGCCGTGGCGGCCTTCGCCGGCGCACTCACCGAACGCGGTGTGGGCAAGGGCGACCGCGTCATCATCTACATGCCGATGATCCCGGAAGCGGCGATCGCCATGCTCGCCTGCGCGCGTATCGGCGCGGTGCACTCGGTGGTCTTCGGCGGTTTCGCCGCACCCGAGCTCGCCACCCGGATCGACGACGCCGAACCGGTCGCCATCGTGACCGCGTCGGGAGGACTCGAGCCCGGCCGCACCGTCGAGTACCTGCCGATGGTGCAGGCCGCGCTGGAACTGTCGGCCACGGCGCCGTCGACCGTCATCGTGAAGGACCGCCCCGAGGTGACCGGCAGTGCCGCCGACTACGGCTGGCTGGACTTCGACGAGGTGAGCGCGGCGGCCACCCCGGTCGGCCCGGTGCCGGTCGCGGCCACCGATCCGCTGTACATCCTCTACACCTCGGGCACCACCGGTAAGCCCAAGGGCGTGGTCCGCGACAACGGCGGCCACGCCGTCGCGCTGACCTGGTCGATGAAGAACGTCTACGACGTCTCACCCGGCGAGGTCTGGTGGACGGCTTCCGACGTGGGCTGGGTGGTGGGGCACTCCTACATCGTCTACGGCCCGCTCCTGGTCGGCGCCACGACGATCATGTACGAGGGCAAGCCGGTCGGCACCCCGGACGCCGGCGCCTTCTGGCGCGTGATCAGCGAACACGGCGCCGTCGCACTGTTCACCGCGCCCACCGCGATCCGCGCCGTCCGCAAGGCCGATCCGGACGCACGCGAACTGGCCAAGTACGACATCTCGAGCCTGCGCACCCTCTACGCCGCCGGTGAGCGACTGGACCCGGACACCTTCTTCTGGGCGTCGGAGAAGCTGGGCGTCCCGGTGGTGGACCACTGGTGGCAGACCGAGACGGGCTGGGCGATCGTCGCCAACCTGCGAGGTCTGGAGCAGCTGGAGATCAAGGCCGGTTCGCCGAGCGTGCCGGTGCCCGGCTACCGCGTGGAGATCGTCGACGGCGCGGGCGCCCCGGTGCCGGCCGGCTCCGAGGGCAACATCGTGGTGCGGCTGCCGCTGCCGCCGGGCACGCTCGCCGGGCTGTGGCGCGACGAGGAGCGCTACCGCACGTCGTACCTGAACACCTTCCCGGGCTACTACCTGACCGGCGACTCCGGCTACGTCGACGACGACGGCTACGTCTTCGTCCTGGGCCGCTCCGACGACGTGATCAACGTGGCCGGTCACCGTCTGTCCACCGGCAGCATCGAGGCCGTCGTTGCCAGTCACCCGGCCGTGGCCGAGTGCGCAGTGGTCGGCATCCACGACGATCTCAAGGGGCAGCGTCCCAGCGGTTACATCGTGCTCAAGGCCGGCGTCGACACCGCCGAGGACACCCTCCGCAGCGAACTGGTGAAGCTGGTGCGCGACGAGATCGGCGCCGTGGCCACGTTCCGCGACGTGACGGTGGTGCAGGCGCTGCCCAAGACCCGCTCCGGCAAGATTCTGCGCAAGACCATGCGCCAGATCGTCGACGGCGAGGACTACGCGGTGCCGTCGACCATCGAGGATCCCGCGGTGCTGGAAGCCCTCGTCGAGCAGCTCGCTCCGCCGACGGAAGACTGAGTGCGGCTCCGCCGACGGCAGATTAGTTCACGTCTGCTGCGCCCAGGATCCCCGGGCGCAGTAGCGTGCGCATCGCATCGACCACGTCGGTCTCGGTGATCGACGGGTCCAGCGTGCGTTCGACGATGGCCGCGTTCACCGCGCCGATATAGGCCGCCCACTGCAGCGGGCTCGCCGTGGAGATGGTCAACCCGCCCTCGGCGCCCACCTCGGCGGCCGCCCGTAGTAATTCGCCCCACTGGGCACGACGAAGCTGGCGGTGCTCTTCGAAGGCACTGCTGACGCCGACCACGTCGATGAAGTTGATGCGGACCAGCCGCGCGTCGTCGTGATACACCGCGAGGAAGGCCCGCACGCCGGCGTCGAGGATGCCGTCGAGCTGATCGCCGGCGGCGATGCGCTCGAGGACCTTGGCGTTGACCTCGGCCATGGTGCGGTCCTGCAACTGGTCGTACAGGGTGCGCAGCAGGTGCTCGCGGTCGGTGAACTCCTGGTAGAACTGGCGCGTCGACAGTCCGGCCGCCCGGCACACCTGCGGGACCGAACTGCTCGCGTACCCCTGGGTGCCGAAGACCTCGACGGCCGCCGCCAGAAACCGCTCTCGGCGGTCTCGGCGACGGTCGCCGACGGCTTGCCCCCGGTAGACACGATCTTCACTCACGACCACCAGATTACGTGGCGCGAGCGCTCACTTTCCGTGTCCGATCGCGGCGCCGAAGAGCGACGCGATATTCGTACCGACGGCGTCAGTGAACGTGGGCCACCACTTCGCGTCGGAGGTCATCGTGAGCTCGTCGCGCACGGTGCAACCCGGCGTGGTCGGTGTGCCGTTGAGCCGGTCCCTGAGCCACAGGATGGCCGGCGGGGCTCCGGCGACCTCGCCGATCAGGTGCTCGGACAGGTGATCGCGGGTGTAGGTGATCGACGCCTTCGGGTCGCGACAGTAGGTCTTCACCAGCGTGTTCACCTGGCTCACCGGGATGATCTCGTCGAGCTGCGCGTTCCAGATGTACATCGGCATGTCCGGCACGGCCTTGCCCATGCGCGTGTCGTCGAGCACCTTGCGGACCGCGGGGGCGTCGACGGGGTCGCCGGGCCACCCGATGAAGCCCTTGTTGTTGAGGAAGGGGAGGGTCATCGCCTGATGGCCCACGCAGAGCGGTCCCTTGATGGCCATCAGGGCCCGGCCCTCGGGGTTGAGGCGTCGCTGCAGGAAGCGGTCGAACTCCGGGTACTCGCGGCTCAGGCCGAGGACCGCCGCCAGGATCAGTCCGCTCGTCGCGCCGTTCTGCGCGGCGTTCAACACCACCTTCAGGTCGGCCGGGACCCCTCCCTCGGCCGCGCCCACGATGTTCAGTTCCGGCGCATAGGTCTGCTTCAGCTCGGCGGCGTGACCGGTCACGATGGCCCCGCCCGAGTAGCCGTACATCGCCATCGGTGACGCCTCGTCGATCCCGACGGGCGCGAAGTGCTTGGCCGCGCGCAGGCCGTCGAGCGTGATCCGCGCGCCCAGCGGCCCGGCGGCGTAGGCGTGCTTGGGTCCCTGATGGTCGGGGATCGACAGCGCCCAGCCCTGCGCCAGCATGCCCTGGGCGATGATCATCTCGCCCGGAATCACCTGCTGGCCGAGGGCGGCCGCGGCCGACCACTGCTGCAGCGCGTACGACGGCGCGCAGTAGCCGGCCGTCGAATCCTCGGCCAGTTGCATGGAGACCACCTTGCGCGGCCCCTTCGACTTCCCGCGCGGCTTGAGCAGGGTGGTGACCGCACCGATCGGCTGGTTGCGGGAATTCGTCGACCGGTACGACAGCTGCCAGGCGTCGACGTTCATCGGCACCAGGCCCAGCGTGGCCGCATTGATCCGGCGCGCGGCGATGATGTGGCCGGGTTCGGTCGCGGCCAGCACGCGCGCGGGCGGCTCGAAGAAGCCGCGGTCCAGTTCCTGGGGGAGGGCCACCGGCGGAGCGGGGGCCACCGGCACCTGCTGCGTGCGGGAACGCGGGGTGGGCGGCTCGGCCGCGGCTGTGGGCGCGAGCAGGCCCAGGGCGAGCGCGGCGGCGGCCCCGACCGCCGTCGCCGCGCGGAGTGGATTCTTCACGTCACGGATTCCTTGAACTGTTGATGACGGGCACGCCAGCCCGCAGTGAAACAGGCGTGTTTCACTGTGCTACTGGACGGTACTGCAGAAGTGGTGCTCAGCACAACGGGGTCACCGATGCGACGAGCCCCGCTCCGATGGAGCGGGGCTCGTCGTTCGTCGATCGCGTGGCTACTTCAGCTCGGAACTGGACTTGCCCAGCACGCGCCGCGCGATGATCAGCTGCTGGATCTGCTGCGTGCCCTCGAAGATGTCCAGGATCTTCGAGTCGCGCGCCCACTTCTCCAGCAGGGACCGCTCGGAGTAGCCGACGGTGCCTGCCAGCTCGACGGCCTTGTTGGTCACGTCGGTGCCGGTCCGGCCGGCCTTGGCCTTGCTCATCGAGGCTTCCAGCGAGTTCGGCATCTTGTTGTCGGCCATCCAGGCGGCGCGCAGCGTCATCAGGTACGCGGCCTCCCAGTCGGACTCGAGACGGATGAACTCGGCGACCGCGGCGGGCTGATCGCTGGCCGGACGGTCGTAGTCGATCGTCAGGCCGGCCTTCTCCAGCACCGCCCGCAGTTCCTCCAGCGACGCGCGAGCGACGCCGACGGCCATGGCCGCCACCATCGGACGCGTATTGTCGAAGGTCTGCATCACGCCGCCGAAGCCCTTTTTGACGTCCACCTCGGGGGAGCCCAGCAGGTTCGCCTTGGGGATGCGGCAGTTGTCGAAGACGATCACCGCGGTGTCGGAGGCGCGGATGCCGAGCTTCTCCTCCAGGCGGGCGACGGTGACGCCCGGGTGCTCGCGCGGGACCACGAAGCTCTTGATGGCGGCGCGGCCCAGGCTCTTGTCGACCGACGCCCAGACCACGATGTGGGTGGCCCGCGAGCCGGCGGTGACGAAGATCTTCTCGCCGTTGAGCACGTACTCGTCGCCGTCGAGGGTGGCGGTGGCGGTCACCGCGGCCGAGTCGGAACCGAAGCTCGGCTCGGTGATGGCCATGGCGGCCCACACCTTGCCGAAGGCTTCGAGCTGCTCGTCGGTGGCCACCGCGGCGATCGCGGCGTTGCCGAGGCCCTGGTAGGGAATCGACAGCATCAGGCCGACGTCGCCGTAGGAGGCTTCCATCGAGTTGATGATCGACTGCATGTTGCCGCCGTTGGCGTTGTAGCCCTCCGGTCGCTTCTTGCCCTCGTCGCCGCGGCCGCCCGCGGCGCCGGCGCCGGCCTGACCGGCTTCGGCGAGGCCGTCGTAGAGTGCCGCCAGGGTGTCCAGTTCCACCGGGTATTCGTGCTCGGCGCTGTCGTACTTGCGGGAGATCGGGCGGAACACCTGCAGGCCGGCCTGGCGGGCCTGGTCGATGTGCGCGTTGAACTTCTTCGGGAGTTCGAGGTTGATTGCCATGGGATCAGTTCTTCCTATCGCTCGTCGCCCGTCAGAGGACGACGATGCCCTCGCCGATGCCGGCGCCGCGGAGGTCGCGGTACCACCGCTCCACCGGGTGCTCCTTGGTGAAGCCGTGGCCGCCGAGCAGCTGGATGCCGTCGAGGCCGATCTGCAGGCCCTTGTCGATGGTCAGCTTGCGGGCCAGCGCGGCCTCGCGGGCGAACGACAGGCCCTGCTCGGCGCGCGAGGCGCCGCGCAGCATCACCAGGCGGATCGAGTCCACCTCGGTGGCCATGGTGGCGACCATGAAGGCCACGGCCTGGCGGTTGGAGATGGGCTCGCCGAAGGCTTCACGCTCGTTGACGTAGGGGATCACGTAGTCGAGGACGGCCTTGGCGGTGCCTGCGGCCAGCGCCGACCAGCCGAGGCGGGACAGGCGGACCACGTCGCTGTAGGCGTTGACGGCCGGATCGCCCTCTTCGCCGCCGACGATGGCGTGCGCGGGCACCGCGACGTTGTCGAGCACCAGGCGGCCCATCCCGGCGGCGCGCAGGCCCATGCCCGGGTCGGCCTCCACCGAGACACCGGTGGTGTCCGACTCGACGATGAACAGGGCGGGGCGGCCGTCGAGCATCGCGCCGACCAGGAACAGTTCGGCGCTGCCCGCGTTCGGCACGAACGACTTGACGCCGGTCAGGCGGTAGCCGCTGGGCACGCGGGTGGCCTTGGTGCGCAGCGCGAACGCGTCGAACAGCGGCCACGGCTCGGCGATGACGACGGCCGAGGCCGGCACGCTCTCTCCGGCGAAGTCGGGCAGGTAGGTCTTCTGCTGGGCGTCGCTGCCGAAGTTGGTCAGCGTGGTGGCCACGCCGCTCGGGGCCAGCAGCGGCAGGGCCAGGCCCATGTCGCCGTAGGCCATCGCCTCGGCGACGAGTGCGTTGGTGACGACGCTGCGCTCGTCGGCGGCGCCGTCGAAAGCCTCGGGCACGTTGATCATCGTGATGCCGAGTTCCGCGGAGCGGGCCACGATCTCTTCCGGTGCGGTCGCGGCGTTGTCGGCGTCGTAGGCGGCCGGACGGAGGATCTCGGTCGCGAAATCACGGACGGTCTCGGCGATCATCGCCTGCTCTTCGTCCGGATTCAGGTTGAAGTAGCCCTTGGGGCTCACGGCGGGCGCTGCGGATCGGCGCCGCCGGAGGCCTGTGCGAAGGCGCGGTTGGCGGCGCCCAACGTCTTGAAGCCCGACTTGGTGGCCTCGTACGCGACCCGGTTCAGTGGCTCGCGAAGCTTGTACTTGGCCGCGAAATCGGAGCCGGTGATAGCGGTGAGCGCGCGCATCGCGGTGCCGATCGGCGTGCGCTTGTGCGCCTGTGCGCCGACGGACGTGGTGTCGCGGGGTTGGGTCTTTTCGGTCATGGCCTGCACTCTCTCGACGTCGGACGGTGTGATCCGGGTTCGCAACGGAATCTTACTCCGCGGTAAGAAGTTACCTTACTTTGCGGTAAGGAGGATGTCGATAGCGAGTCTCGCGACGACAATCGTCGTGGGCCGTTCTACTGTATGACCCATGACACAACCTCCGAACACGCCGCCCAACTCAGGCCAGCCCGGACAACAGCCCGACTACGGCCAAGGCTCGCCGCAGGGTCAGCCGTACGGCGCTCCCCAGGGCCAGCCCTACGGGGCTCCCCAGGGGCAGCCGCAGTTCGGTGCTCCGCAGGGGCAGCCCTACGGCGCACCGCAGGGCCAGCCGTACCCGGGCCAGGCCAATCCCGTCAGCGGCAGCTACATCGCAGTGGTCAACGGCCAGGAGGTGGGCCCGCTCTCAGTCCAGGATCTACAGGCCTACTCGCTGGACGGTCGGGTGCGTTCGACCACCCAGATTCGCGACGTGAGCGGCGGCAACTGGTTCCAGGCCGGCGCGATCCCCGGACTGTTCTCCAGCCGCGAGTGGCTCGTCACCATGCTGCTGTCGCTGTTCGTCGGCGGACTCGGCGTGGACCGGTTCTACCTCGGGTACACCGGTCTCGGCGTCGCCAAGCTGCTGACCTGCGGCGGATTGGGGATCTGGTCGATCATCGACTTCATCCTCATCGTGATCCGCAAGCTCCCCGACTCGGACGGTCGCGCGCTCAGCGCCTGACATGTTGATCACTTCGTTCGGTCATTCGTGCGTGCTGGTGGAGGTCGCCGGGGCGCGGATTCTGTTCGACCCGGGCAACTTCTCGTCCGGGTTCGAAGGGCTCGCCGGTCTCGACGCGATTCTGGTGACCCACCAGCACCCCGATCACGCCGATGTGGCGAAGCTGCCCGCGCTGGTCGCCGCCAACCCGGCGGCGGTCCTCTACGCCGATCCGCAGACAGCGGCGCAACTGAACGCCGACGGCTCGATGGGGCAGTGGGCGGTGCAGGCGCCGGGTGGAACGTTCCAGGTCGGTACGGTCACCGTGCGCGGTACCGGTGGTCGGCACGCGGTGATCCATCCGGAACTGCCGGTGGTCGACAACACGGTGTACATCCTGGACACGCCCGACCGTCCGGGGGCGTTCATGCACCCGGGCGACAGCCTGTACATCCCGTTCGAGGAGATCGACGTCCTCGCCCTGCCCGCGGCCGCGCCGTGGATGAAGCTGAGCGAGGCCGTCGACTATCTGCGCGGGGCGGCCCCGCGCCGCGCCTTCCCGATCCACCAGGCGGTGGTCTCGGACGCCGGTCTCGGCATTCACAACGCGCGCCTGGCGGAGATGAAGCCCGCGTGCACCGAATTCGTGGTCATCGAACCGGGTGCCTCCCGGGAGTTCTGACACCGGAAAGTTTCATGTCCCCGGAGGCACCTCAGCGGTGCCTCCGGGGACATGAAACTTTTGTTCAGTGGGTCAGCGGCCCAACGACTTGTAGAAGACGAGGCCGTTGCCCTGGCTGTCGTACACCACGGCGCGACGCTCGTGCGCGTCGTCGTACGGGGCCGTCACCAGGCCGCCACCGGCGGCGACGGCGGCTTCGGCGGCCGCGTCGACGTCGTCGGTCTTGATACCGACCACCACCTTGCCCGGAATCGGGTGGTCCACCTCGGTGGCCAGGGCCAGGGTGATCCCGTTGCCGTCCAGGGCGGCGAAGTGCGTGCCGTCGCGGAACTTCAGAGTGAAACCCAGGGTCTGGGTGTAGAAGTCGACCGAAGCATCGAGGTCCTCGGTCGACAGCATGATCATCTTGACGTCGTTCTGGGTCATGTCGCTCCTAACGCGTATGCCGCGGGGTGGTCGCGGCGGGCCGTGGGTCCGAGGGCCACGCTAGTCCGCGGGCGGCCTGGATCCGAGCGTTTGCAACCAAGAGGGGGCTTTGGCCCAGGGAGTCAGGTACGCAGGGCCCGGAGGACATCGTCGTGCAGCAGTCCGTTGCTGGCCACGGCGCTGCCGCCGGCCGGGCCGGCGGTCCCGTCGAGTGCGGTGAAGCTGCCGCCGGCCTCGCGCACCAGGATGTCCAGGGGTGCGAGGTCCCAGAGGGACACCTCCGGTTCGGCGGCGATGTCGACCGCGCCCTCGGCCACCAGGCAGTAGTTCCAGAAGTCGCCGTAGCCGCGGACCCGCCACACCTGATCGGTCAGATCCACGAAGCGATCCCGGAGGCCGCGATCGGCCCATCCGGACAGGCTGGAGAAGGCCAACGACGCCGAGCCGAGCGCGGGCACGGCGGACACCGCCAGCGGCCGCGGGGCGCCGCCGTCGACCGAGGCGAAGGCCCCGCCCCCGGCCGAGGCCCACCAGCGCCGCCCGAGGGCCGGTGCGCTGATCACGCCGACCACGGGCACGCCGTCGTGCAGCAGGGCGATCAGCGTGGCCCACACCGGCACGCCGCGCACGAAATTCTTGGTGCCGTCGATCGGGTCGATGATCCACTGCCGCCCGGTCAGCGCCGCGTCGCCGCCGAACTCCTCGCCCAGCACCGCGTCGGCGGGGCGGTGGGTGGCCAGCAGCTCGCGCACGAGGCGCTCGCAGGCCAGGTCGGCGTCGGTGACCGGGGTCAGGTCGGGCTTGTCGTCCACCTGCAAGTCGAGCGCGCCGAACCGATCGGCGGTGAGGCGATCGGCGGCGTCCGCCAGGTCCAGGGCCAACTGAAGATCGGCCGCGATGCTTTCAGCGGCGGGGATCGAGTCCATGATCGCCTAGGGTAGTCCCATGCCGTCCTGGATCACCGTCGTGTTCATTCTGCTGATCGCCGCGACGATCGCTTCGTTGTTCATCGGCCGCACGCGACGGGCCGGCGGCCCGGTGTCGGGTGCCTCCGGGTACGCGAGCGGGACGCTGACCATCACCGGCGTGAGCGGTCGCGGGGACGCCGACAAGAGCGGGCAGGCCTACTTCACCGTCTCGGGCACCATCATCGGTCCCGATACCGCGCCGACCGAGGTGTACACCACCCTCGCCCTCCCGGCCGAGGCCGCCGATCCGTTCATCGGCGAGGAGCGTCCGGTGGTCTACAAGCCGGGTAAGACGGCCACCACCTGGCGGTTCGGCACCTTGGAAGCGTGATCGCGCCGCGGGTCGGTAGGCTGACATGCTGTGCACCCCGAAGTCGTCGCTGATCTGGAATCGCTGAACACCACCCTCACCACGGTCGAGAAGGTGATGGATCTCGACGAGCTGCGCAGCCGCATCGCCGAACTCGAGATGCAGGCCTCCGATCCGGAGCTGTGGAACGACCAGGATCACGCCCAGCAGGTCACCAGCCGCCTCTCGCACGCGCAGTCCGAGATGCGGCGCGTCACCGAGCTGCGGTCGCGGCTCGAGGACCTGCCGGTCCTCTACGAGCTCGTCGAGATGGAGGAGGGCGAGGCGCAGACCGCCGCGCAGGCCGACGCCGACGCCGAGCGGGCATCGCTGCGCGCCGACATCGAGGCCATGGAAGTCAAGACCATGCTGGCCGGCGAGTACGACGAGCGCGAGGCCGTGGTGAACATCCGGTCCGGCGCAGGCGGCATCGACGCCGCCGACTGGGCGCAGATGCTGATGCGCATGTACATCCGCTGGGCCGAGCAGCACGGTTACGGCGTCGAGGTCTACGACACCAGCTACGCCGAAGAAGCCGGCATCAAGTCCGCGACCTTCGTCGTCAAGGCGCCGTACATGTACGGCACCCTGTCGGTGGAGCAGGGCACGCACCGCCTGGTGCGCATCAGCCCGTTCGACAACCAGGGCCGACGCCAGACGTCGTTCGCCGAGGTCGAGGTGCTGCCGGTGGTGGAGACCACCGACCACATCGACATCGACGAGAACGAAGTGAAGGTCGACGTCTACCGGTCGTCGGGTCCGGGCGGACAGTCGGTCAACACCACCGACTCGGCGGTGCGCCTCACGCACATCCCGACCGGCATCGTCGTGACCTGTCAGAACGAGAAGAGCCAGCTGCAGAACAAGGCGTCCGCCATGCGCGTGCTCGCCGCGAAACTGCTCGAGCGCAAGCGCCAGGAGGAGCGCGCGCAGCTCGACGCACTCAAGAGCGACAGCGGCTCCAGCTGGGGCAACCAGATGCGTTCGTACGTCCTACACCCGTACCAGATGGTCAAGGATCTGCGCACCAACGTCGAAGGCAACAACCCCACCGCGGTGCTCGACGGCGATCTCGACGAGTTCATCGAGGCCGGCATCCGGTGGCGGATGAACGACGGAGAGGCCTGACCTGCTACTCGCGGCTAGCGGTGACGTCGAATATCTGACCACCCGACTCGGACTGCCCCAGTGGACCAACTTCCTGGAGGAGTGGCTGGCCACCAAGGGGTTGAACATCCTGATCTGGATCCTGGGCGGCATCCTGCTGGTCCGGTTCGTCCGATGGATCGGTGACCGGTACGACCTGCGAGTGGACAAGCGGTTCCACCGCTCGGACGCGATCGTGCAGTCCGAGGACGCCAAGCATCAGCGCGCGCTGGTCGACGTGGTGGTCTGGACCGTCATCGCGATGATCGCGGTGGTCGTGGTGCTGCACATCCTGTCGGTCTTCGGAGTGCGCTTCAGCGCACTGGTGGGTCCGTCCGCAGTGGTCGGCGCAGCCCTCGGCTTCGGCGCCCAACGCATCGTGCAGGACGTCCTGGCCGGCTTCTTCATCGTCGCCGAACGACAGTACGGCTACGGAGACGTGGTGAACCTGACCATCACCAGCGCATCGGTCGCCGAGGGCACGGTGGAGGACGTGACCCTGCGCGTCACCCGGCTGCGCACCAGCGACGGCGAGATGATCATCGTGCCCAACGGGCAGATCCTCAAGGTCAACAATCTGTCCCGCGAATGGGCGCGCGCCGTGGTCGACGTCCCGGTGCCCGCCGACGCGGACATCACCGTCGTCAACGAGACGCTCACCGCGGTCGGCAAGGCCTTCTACCGGGATCCGCACTGGCATCGCCTGCTGCTGGACGCCCCGGCGCCGCTCGGCGTGACCAACCTGGAGCTGGACTCGCTGACCGTTCGCATGGTGGCGCGGACCCTGCCCGGCAAGCAGTTCGACGTCAGCCGCGCGCTGCGCGTACGCATCGTGCAGGGCTTGGCGCGCAGCGGCATCACGGTCGCGGCGAAGATGCCCGCGGAATCGACGGGCGAAGCATGATGGGCGACGATCTGCAGCCGACGCAGGATCAGGACGGTCTGGACGAGGACGGCCTGCTCACCACCGACCAGATGGCGGCCATCGCCAAGGCCGCCAAGGAGGAGTCCGACGTCGAACCGACGCGGTGGCAACGGCTGTGGACCCGGATCGGCCACGTCTACCACACCAAGATGCGCACCACGACAGTGCTGCTGATCGTCGCCTTCTTCGCCTCGGTGACCCTCTACGGCTTCACCACCTCCTTCTACGGCGTGGCGCCGCCGACGGTCAACGAGCAGCAGCGTCGGCAGGTGGAGGAGCGTCGGACCACGGAGACCACGCCGGAGCCCTCCGTCTCGCGCACCCCGGAGTCGCGCACCAGCGAACCGTCGACGGAGCCGTCGACCACCTCGCCCACGCCTACCCGCAGCGGGCCGCTGGACTTCCTGTTCCCGCAGAACGACGAGACGTCGCCCACGCAGGAACCGGACACCACCGCCCCGACCACGAGCGTTCCGGCGCGTTGACCGGTGCCTGAGCGGCACTCTCAGGAGTCGTCGTTAGACTTCGATGCTGTGATCAAGCTGTCCGATGTGACGATGCAGTATCCGAAATCGAGCAGGCCCGCGCTGTCTGACATGTCCCTCGAGATCGACAAGGGCGACTTCGCCTTTCTGATCGGTCCCTCGGGATCGGGGAAGTCGACGTTCTTCCACTTGCTCCTCAAGGAGGACAAGCCGACGTCCGGCGACATCTGGGTGGGCGATTTCCACGTCAACAAGCTCAAGGCTCGGCAGGTGCCGAAGCTGCGGCAGTCGATCGGCTGCGTGTTTCAGGACTTCCGTCTGCTGCCCAAGAAGAGCGTCGCCGACAACGTGGCCTTCGCGCTGCAGGTGATCGGCAAGCCGGCGGCGACCATCCGCGAGGCGGTGCCCGAGGTGCTGGAGTACGTCGGGCTGGCCGGCAAGGCCGACCGGATGCCGCACGAACTGTCCGGCGGCGAGATGCAGCGCGTGGCGATCGCGCGTGCGGTGGTGAACCGGCCTGCGGTCCTGCTGGCCGACGAGCCGACCGGCAACCTGGACCCGGAGACCTCCGAGGAGATCGTCGAGGTCCTGGACCGGGTCAACCGGGGCGGCACCACCGTGCTGATGGCGACGCACGACCGGCACATCGTCGACGCCATGCGCCGACGAGTCATCGAATTCGACAGCGGACGGCTCGTGCGTAACGACGAGCACGGCGTCTACGGCATCGGATAGGGAGAGACGACGTGCGAGCAAATTTCATTCTGCGCGAGGTCCTCACCGGATTCCGCCGCAACCTGACCATGACCCTGGCGATGATCCTGACCACCGCCGTGACGCTCGGCATGCTGGGTGGCGGTCTGCTGGTGATTCAGATGGCCGACAAGAGCCAGAAGATCTTCCTGGACCGCGTCGAGATGCAGTTCTTCATCACCGACGCGGTGACCGAAGCCGACGCGAACTGCACCAAGGATCCCTGCGCCCAGGTCAAACGCGACCTCGAGGCCGAGCCCGGGGTGTCGTCGGTGACCTACATCAGCAAGGAGCAGGCGTTCGAGACCGCGAAGGCGTCGTGGCAGGAGAGCTCACCCGAGGTGGCTGAGTTCCTGACCCCCGACTCGACGCAGGCCGCTCTGCGCGTGCGCACCTCCGACCCCGCGCGGTTCGGCGAGGTGCTCGACAAGTTCGCCAAGGCCCCCGGGATCGACGGGGTATTGGATCAACGTGAGCTGGTCAAACGCATTTTCAGCGTGCTCGACGGCGCGCGCAACGCCGCCTTCGTGATCGCCGCGATCCTCGCGTTGGCAGCGATCATGCTGATCGTGAACACCGTGCAGATCGCCGCGTACACGCGGCGGACCGAGGTGTCGATCATGCGGTTGGTGGGCGCGACGCGGTGGTACACGCAGCTGCCGTTCCTGCTCGAAGCGGTACTCGCCGCGGTGATCGGCGCGCTGCTGGCCATCGGCGGCTTGTTCCTGGGGAAGACATTCTTCTTCGACAAAGCCCTCGAGGACCTCTACGGTGTGAACATCTTGGCGCGCATCACTGCGGCCGACGTCTGGTTCGTCTCGCCGTGGTTGCTGCTGGCCGGCATCGTCGTCGCGGGCGTCACCGCGTATGGCACGCTGCGGGTCTACGTCCGCGATTGATTCTCGACAGCTGAAGGAGTTCTCGGTGCCCAGGGAGAAGGGCCGGTCGGTGATCGCCACCAACCGGAAGGCGCGACACAACTACACCGTCCTGGACACGTACGAGACCGGGATCGTCCTGCAGGGCACCGAGGTCAAGGCGCTCCGGGAGGGCAAGGCTTCGCTGGTCGACGCCTTCGCGACGCTGGAGAACGGCGAAGTGTGGCTGCACGCCCTGCACATCGCCGAGTACGGCCAGGGCTCATGGACCAACCATCCGGTGCGGCGCAAGCGGAAGCTGCTGCTGCACCGCCGCGAGATCGACCAGCTGGTGGGCAAGCTGCAGGACGGCAACCTCACGCTGGTGCCGCTGCAGATGTACTTCTCCGACGGGTACGCGAAGGTCGAACTGGCCCTGGCGAAGGGCAAGCAGGCCCACGACAAGCGCCGCGACATCGCCGAGCGGACCGCCAAACGCGAGGTCGAGCGGGAGATGGGCCGGCGCGTCAAGGGCATGTGAGCGTGCGCCGTTCGGCTGCCGTCGGTTCCATCCTGAGATGGGGTGCGACGACGCTGGCGGCCGCGGTGCTCGTCGGCTGTAGCGCCCCCGAACCGGTGTCGCCGCCGGTCGCCGCGCCGATGCAGGGCTGGCTGATCGCGTCCGACGACGGCTGCACGGTGACCTCCGACGAGGTCCGAGCCACCGCCGACGGCCTGCAGCGCACCGGACTGGCCGCCGCCGGCTATCGCACCGTCCTGGCGGCCTGTGCGGGGGAGCTGCGCTTCGTGGTCGACGCCGACCGCGCTTTCCTCCGTACGCGAGGTCTGTCGCTGGAGGCGATCGCCCCCGCGGATCCGCGCGTGCGGCAGGCGGTGCCGGCGGGTCGTCCTGTGGTCGCGCTGCAGACCGCGATCACCCGCGCGGTGATGACGGCGCGACCGCTGATCGTGGCGGGCGAGGCGCGCGTCGCTGTGCCGCCGGAGAACCTGGCGGTGCTGACGCGCGCCGACGTGCTCGACGTCGCGCGTGATGACCGTCGTGCAGCGGGCGCGCCGGTGCACGACGACCCGAACGTCAGCGTCCGCGCCGTGGGTGCCACCGGGCTGCTGGTGGGCCTGATCAACCCCGCGGCCGAGCGACGGACGGTCTCGGTGGCCATCGCCGACCTCAACCTCATGGGCGACGATTCGGTGCCCGCCACCGACCTGTGGACCGGACGACGACTGCACGCCGTCGACGGCCGCCTCGCCGTCGAGCTCGACCCGGGGGCGAGCGCTCTGCTGGCTATCGGCTGATCCCCGTGGGGGCGGTTCCGGAGAGGTCGACACCGGCGGGATGAAATCCGGCGGGGAAGCGGTTACAGTAGGTAGTCCGCCAGCGATGGCGGGTCACTATCTCGGGGCTGATCGGTTTCGACTTCGAGCATCGAGGTAGGGGAAGCGTGTCGGTGCAGGCTAGAGACCACCGTAAGCGTCGCAGCAACCAATTAAGCGCCGATTCCAATCAGCGCGACTACGCCCTCGCTGCCTGATCAGCGAGGCTAGTCTGTCGGCCCGGGTGGTGTTCCCGCACCCGGATGCCGGCATCAGCTAGGGAACTCACCGCCGTCGCCGGTCGCGGGCGCCGACGGGACAACAAACAGCGACTGGGATCGTCATCCCGGCTTGTTCGTGAGACCGGGAGATCCAAGTAGAGACAGAGCGGACTGCACACGGAGAAGCCCTACTGAAGTGTCGGAGGACCCGGGTTCAATTCCCGGCAGCTCCACCAAGAGCCCCCACCTGGTCGACCAGGTGGGGGTTTTCTCTTGTCACGAACGACCGGCGTGACGGTGAGCCCCACGCGACGCGAAGAACCCCTCGCCACCACGGTGGCGAGGGGTTCTTCGCATCGGAGTGATCCGATCAGGCCCACGGTCGAGTCGACCGGAGTCGACCCGCTGATCGGGTGCCGGGCAAGGGGTACCCGGCACCCGATCAGGCCTGGGGGCGCCTGAACCTAGACGGTGCCGGAGAACACGTGCAGGAGTGCATCGAGCACGCCGGGGTTGTCCTGGATCAGGGCCCACAGAGTCTGGTCGAACATGTAGTTCCTCCTTGATGTCGTCCGTTTGGATGACACCACCGTATCCGAGTCGGGGGCCGCCGCGCAGCTTCGTCGCGCAGTCGGACGTGACGAATATTGGCGTGGTGCCTCGGCGGAAGAGTCCTGAACAGCAGAAACCCCCAGCCGGAGTGCCCAGCTGGGGGTTTACTGAGAGTCTGCGAGGCTCAGAGGTCGAGCCCGTTCACCACTTCATACAGGCCCTCGGCGTAGTGCTGGCGGACGCGCTTCTTGTCGAACTTGCCGACCGACGTCTTGGGCACCTCCTGGCCGAACGTCCAGCGCTCGGGGACCTGCCAGCGCGGGACGCGCTCGCCCAGCCATTCCCGGGCGCCTGCGACGTCGAGCGTGGAGCCCTCCTTCAGCACGGCGAGCACGAACGGACGCTCGTCCCACTTGGCATCGGGCACGCCGATCACGGTGCACTCGAGGATGTCCGGGTGGCCGGCGATCTCGTTCTCCAGATCTACCGACGAGATCCACTCGCCACCGGTCTTGATGATGTCCTTGGTGCGGTCGACGATGGTCATGTAGCCGTCCGGGCTGATCGTGGACACGTCACCGGTGCGCAGGTAGCCGTCGTGGAACTTGGCCGGGTCGGAGACGTTGCCCTCCGGCGAGTAGTACGCGCCGGTGATCCACGGGCCGGCGACCTCCAGCTCGCCGCTGGTCTCGCCGTCGTTGGGCAGCACGTTGCCGTCGGCGTCGACGATCCGAGCCTGCACCGGGGCCGGGAAGCGGCCCTGCGTGACCCGGTAGGCGAAGGCCTCGTCGGGGTCGGTGACGCCGGCGGGCACGCGCGCCACCGAGCCCAGCGGGGAGGTCTCGGTCATGCCCCACGCGTGGGTGATGGGGGCGCCGTAGTCGTCGAACTGCGTGATCATCGACGGCGGAACGGCCGAACCGCCAACGACCACCTCGCGCAGGTGCGAGATGTCCTGCGGGACGGCGTTGAGGAGTGCGGAGACGCCGGACCAGATAGTCGGCACCGCGGCGGCCATGGTGGGCTTGGCCTCGGCCATCATCGCCAGCAGCGGCTCGGGCTGCAGGAAGCGGTCCGGGTGCAGCAGGCTCGCGCCGGCGAGCATGGCGGCGTACGGCATGCCCCAGCTCATGGCGTGGAACATCGGCACGATCACCAGGGCGGTGTCGCTGTTGGCCAGCGCCATGCCGTTGGAGGAGATCACCTGGAACGAGTGCAGGTAGATGGAGCGGTGCGAGTAGACGACGCCCTTCGGGTCGCCGGTGGTGCCCGAGGTGTAGCACATCGCGGCGGCGGCGTGCTCGTCCAGTTCCGGCCAGTCGTACCGGGTCGACTCGCCCGCGAGGAGCTCGTCCCAGGTGTGGACGGTGACGCCTGCGGGGGCGGTGATGGCGTCGGCCGGGCCGCTGCAGACCACCACGTGCTTCACGGTGGGGGCGTCCGGGAGGTACTTCTCCAGCATCGGGGCGACGCTGGCGTCGACGAAGATCACCTTGTCCTCGGCGTGGTTCATGATGTAGATCGCCTGCTCCGGCGACAGGCGCAGGTTCAGCGTGTGCAGCACGGCGCCCATCGACGGCACGGCGGCGTAGAGCACCTGGTGCTCGAGGTTGTTCCACATGAAGGTGGCGACGCGATCGCCGATCTCGACACCGAGCTTGGCCAGGGCGTTGGCGATCTGCGCGGCCTGATCGCCGACCTCGGCGAAGGAGGCGGTGCGCAGTCCCGAACCGGTCCACGTGCTGACCGTGGCCTCCCGATAGAACTTGCGGCTGTGCTCCAGCATGCTGGAGATCGTCAGCGCGCCTTCCTGCATCGTCGACTGAATCATGGACTGCTCCCTTTTCGTCACGTGGTGCGTCTTGCCGCGCATGCTGAGCATGCGCCATCTCAGATTAGTCGGCGTAGCCGCAACGATGTGACGACCCCCTCATTCGGCATCCGAGTGAGGGGGTTGTCACTGTGCTGCGGTGTGGTCGGTGCCTACGGCTTGGCGATCAGCTTGTACTCGGCGAGCAACTCGCCGACTTCGTTGTCGACGAACTTCTTGTACAGCTTCTCGCGCAGATGGTGCGGGCCGGGGAGTTCCACTTCCTGGCCATCGCGCAGCCGCGCCGTCGCATTGAGGAGATGACGCACATCGTAGGTGGATCCGAAGACCTCGGGGACGGCGCGTTCGATGTCGAGCAGCGTGTACACCGCCTCCATCGGGGTGCGCACCGAGTACTCGGTGGTGAAGATGCAGTCGCGACTCGGGCTTTCGGAGAACTGGCCGATGAAGGCGAAGTTCACCGATCCGGCCGGCACCACGTCCGGTCGGTCACCGGCCTGGCGCGGCATGAAGAACGCCGTGACGTACGGCATCATCACCGGCACCGCCTTCGCGCCGGTCGCGGCGAGACCGTCGATCTGATCGGTGGGCACACCCATGTGGTACAGCCACTCGCGGGTGATCTCCTCGCCGGTGCAGTCGGCCATCGTCTTCTTCACGTAGTCGCCCACGTTGTCCGGGAACAGGCCGTACACCCAGACGACGATCTGGTCGTCGGGCTGATTCTTGAAGTGCGGCTGGCGGTTCACCGTCCAGCTCATCAGCCAGCTCGAATCCTTGGCGGTCACGATGCCGCCGGTGACCACCTTGCCGCTGAACGGATCACGCTTACAGATCTTCTGGATGAACTCCGGAATCCGCTTGTCGAGCGTGGTGACCGTGCACGACTGCCACTTGGTCTCGTCGATGTGATCGGCGAAGACGCCGGGGCGGCCGAAGGACGGATCCTTCGCGGCGACGGTGCGCCACAGATCCCACGCCGGGGCCGGGCCCCGATTCAGCTGGGCCGGGGTCTGGTGGTCGCCCTCGTCGGAGTTCTCGGTGAGCGAGCCGATGGTCATGAAGACCAGGTCGTTCTCGGTCAGATCGACGCCGCCCTCGACGTCCTCGCTGACCCAGTGGATGCGGGTGGCCTGCTTGCGGGTGCCGTCGATGGCGAAATCGACGTCGGTCACCGTCGTGGAGAACTGGAAGTTGACGCCCTGATCGAGCAGCCAGCGATACAGCGGTAGCACCAGCGATTCGTACTGGTTGTACTTGGTGAACTTGAGGGTCGACAGGTCCGGCAGGCCCTTGATGTGATGGATGAAACGGTGCAGGTAGAGCTTGAACTCGAGGGCGCTGTGCCACTCCTCGAAGGCGAACATGGTGCGCCAGTACAGCCAGAAATTCCCCTTCAGAAACTCCTCGCTGACCACCTCGTTGATGCGCTTGTTCTCCATCTCCTCACGGGTGGCGAGGAAGATTCGCACGAGATCCTTCTGCGACTCGTCGCCCAGCGAGAACTTGTTGTCGGTGTGCGCGTCCTGCCCCTGATCGACGGTCACACGCTGCAGCGAGAAGTTCGGGTCGTCCTTGTTGAGCCAGTAGAACTCGTCCAGCACGCTCGCGTCGTCGATCTCCAATGACGGAATCGAGCGGAACAGATCCCACAGGCACTCGAAATGGTTCTCCATCTCGCGGCCGCCGCGGATCACGAAGCCCTTCTTGGGCACCTTGATGCCGTCGAGGGCGCCACCGGGCAGGTCCAGTTCCTCGAGGATGGTGATCCTGTCGCCGGCCATCTGGCCGTCGCGGATCAGGAACGCCGCGCCGGCCAGCGAGGCCAGGCCGGCACCGACGAACCACGCCGTCTTGTCGTCCACACCCGCAGGTTTGCGAGGTCGTGCGAAGGCCTCGTAGTTGCCGGCGTCGTGATGCATGTGTGCTCCATTCGTGGGTGAAAAGGGTGTGCTGAAGCCGACTTCGGCGGGTGATCGCCGAGCGGACACCCGCCGAAGTCGTGGGAGTTGTTGCTGATCGATTCCGTCGGTCAGACGTAGTCGTAGAAACCGTGACCGCTGGCCATGCCCAGGCGGCCCTTGTCGATGTAGTTCTCCTTGAGCCACGCGCCCAGCTTCTGCTGCTCGGCGTCGCCGTTGATCATGATGTTGTACGGCGTGTTCAGGCCGACGATGTCGTAGATCTGGAACGGGCCGAGCGGAGCGCCGGTCGCGATGCGCCAGACGTCGTCCACGGCCTTCGGGTCGGCGTAGTCGCCGGCCGCGAGTTCGGCCGCGGCGGCCAGGAACGGCACGAGGAGCGAGTTGAGGACGTAGCCGGCCTTCTCCTTGTGCATCGGGATCGGCACCATGCCGATCTCCGTGCCGAACTCGACGACCCGGTCGAAGACCGCCGTGTCGGTCTGCGGCGTGCCCATGATCTCGGCGGTGTTGAACTGCCACACGCGGTTCGCGAAGTGCATCGCGAGGAAGCGGTCCGGACGGCCGGTGGACGGCGCGATGTCGCTCGGCAGCAGGGTGGAGGAGTTGGTGCAGAAGATGGTGCGCTCGGGCGCGACCTTGTTGAGGTCGGCGAAGATGCCTTCCTTGATCGACAGGCGCTCAGGGGCGGCCTCGATCGCGATGTCGACGTCGGTGGCGGCCGACGCCATGTCCGAGTGGTAGGTGAGGCGGGCGAGGGCGGCGTCGACCTTCTCCTGGGTCGCATCCTTGACCTCGTTCAGATAGGTCTTCGCGAGGCCCGGGAACGTGGTGTCGCGCGCAGTGCCGACGATCTCGTCGCTGATGTCGTACACGGCGACGTCGAAGCCGGAATACGCTGTCTGATAGGCGATTTGGGAACCGAGAACACCGGTTCCGATGACCAGGACCTTCTTGATATCTGCCATGGGGAAAACGGTACGCGGCAATCCGATTCCCGGCTGAGAACCGTCCGGTTCGTGTCGCAATAGCCGGGCCCGGTCGTCGCGGATTGCTCGCTCACGCCACGCGCACGCCCTTGGCGAGCTTGCCCGCGGGTACCCGCAGCCGCCGGACCGCCACGGCGAAACCGACCAGACCGAGCACGACGGTGACGGCGACGCCCAGGTACCAACTGCGGCCGAGATCGCTTTCGGCATACCGATTTTCGTCTTCCCACCACCGCTCGCTGTCGCACGAGAGGTCGGTGATGTACGGGCCCGACCGGGCCGACGACAGGGTGTTCGCGGTGGAGCGCGGGACGCTTATCGCCCAGTCGTTCGTCCGCGCGGTCCCGGCGGCGAGGGTGTCGGCGACGATGAGAACCGGGTTGGGGGCCAGCAGCCACCAGACGTCCTCGGTGTGGTGGAACGTGACCTTCTTCGGCTGGGCGACGCAGGGTTCGCCAGCGTATTCCGGATCGGCCGCGGCGCGCGCCGGGTCCCATCCGTGCTGGGGGCGCAGCACCGTGTGGGTGCGTTCCACCGAGGGCAATGCCAGGCCGTAGATCGCGGGCAGGCCGAGCAGGAGGAACAGGACCGTCGACAGGGTGAGCATGGTCGACGCAGTCGGCCGGTTCGACAGCGCGGAGAAGCCGAGGCCGATGGCGCAGTAGCAGCCGAGCAGGACGGCGACCACGACGACGGCGATCACCGAGAAGAGCACGGAGCTGGCGGCTTCGGCGATGCCCCAAATCAGGTACGGGGAGGCGATCGCGAGGAAGGTCAGCGAGGCCAGCCACGCGCCGAGCCACTTCCCGAGGGCGAGTTCGGCCGCGCTGATCGGGGTCACCTGTACCAGGGCGAGGGTGCCGTCCCGGCGGTCGCCGTTGATCGCGGCCGCGCTGATCGCCGGTGCGCCGACCATGCCGACGAACAGCACGGTGCCCAGGGCGATGGTCAGCAGCTCGCGTGCCCAGTCGTGGTAGTCGTCGCTTCCGAGCGTGGTCACGTACAGCGACCCGAAGACGATGGCGGACAGCAGGCCGAACAACGCCAGGGCGGTCCACTTCCACCGGGTGGACCGAATGCGTTGGCGCACTTCGAGTTTCGTGATGACGGCGACAGTAGAGAGGTTCATGTCAGGTCCGATCCGCATGCAGGTCGAGGTAGGCCTGTTCCAGATTCGACGACGTCCGGCTGAATTCGGCGACCTGCGCCCCGTCGGCGACGAGTGCGCTCAGGTGCGCGGCGGCGGCCTCGTCGTCGTCGAAGGCGACGATCCGGGCGGCCGACTCGGACTGCCCGACGAGTCGGATCCGCCAGCCCGGTCTGCCGAGCTCGGCCGGGCGGGTGCGGCCGCCGACCATCAGCACCACGCGGTCGACCATCTCCTCGAGTTCGGTGAGGATGTGTGAGGACACCAGGACCGCGGCGCCGGCGTCGGCGGCGGCCCGCAGCTGGTCGCGCAGTTCCACCCGGGAACGCGGATCCATGCCGGACGCCGGTTCGTCGAGCAGCAGCACCCGCGGCCGGTTGACCAGTGCGCGTGCCAGGCCGAGGCGTTGGCGTTGGCCGCGGGACAGCTCGCTGGCCGGTCGGTGGGCGTGTTTGCTCAGGTGGACTTCGGCGAGGAGCTGGTCGGCGCGGTCGGCGGCCGCGCGCGGGGTGATCGAGTACAGGCGGGCGAAGGTCACCAGGATCTCGTGCGGGGTCAGCGAGTCCCAGGTGCCGAAGGCGTCGGGCATCCAGCCGACCGCGGCGCGCAGGGCGGGGGAGTCGGCGGGCGCGCCGTCGAGCAGCAGCTCGCCGGTGTCGGCCTTCAGGAGGCCGGCCAGGAGCAACAGCAGCGTCGTCTTGCCCGCGCCGTTGGGGCCGACCAGGCCGGTGATGGTGCCGGGTGTCAGGGTCACGGAGGCGTCCAGGACCGCCGGGTGTTTGCCGAACGATCGGGACAAGCCGGTGGCGACGAGGGGCATGCGGCCCATCGTAGGGGCAGCGGGTCAGGTTCTGCGGAGCGCCGCGTCGACGAAGTCGAGGGTGCGGCCGTGCCAGAGGCCGAGGTGGTCGAGCATGGCGTGGCGGCCGCCCGGCACCGGAAGGTATTCGGCGTTCACGCCGCGGGCGGTGAGTTCGGCGATGCCCTTCTGCGTGCGCTGGTGCCGGGTCACGGTGTCGGCCTCGCCGTGGATGGCCAGCACGCGGGCGTCGTCGTGGATGTACCGCCAGTCGGCGAACTGCCACCACGGGGCCAGCGCGAGGATGTCGGACACCGTCTCGTCGGCACCGAGATGCGCGACGATCCGCCCGCCCATGGAATGACCGATCAGCGCGACCGGGGTGTCCGGATAGGCGGCCTTCATGCGGTCGAGTGCGAAGCGGGCATGCGGCATCGGGCTGGCCTGCCCGCCGTTCCAGCCGTACACCCGGTAGGTGGCCTGCTGCACGCGGACGGCGCTGCCGAAGCGTGCCTGGATGGACAGACTGAACGGGTACATCCGCACCGCGGAACCCTGGGTGCGGGAGAACGGCCGGTAGCTGAAGTCGGTGCCGCCGGGCAGCACCAGCACCGCGAGGCGGGGTGAACGCATGACCGCCAGACTAGTGCGGACCTCCGGTGGCAGAATCGGGGCCATGGGGCATGAGCGGGCCGGTACTCCGGCGTTGGAAGAGGACCTGATCGACGTCGTCGCCGTAGAGCGGGCGTACTACGACATCACGCCCGATCCGGCCGACCCGGATCAGCAGGTGGTCTTCGGGACCTCCGGGCACCGGGGCAGCAGTGTCAACGGCGCCTTCAACGAGGATCACGTGCTCGCGATGACGCAGGCCATCGTCGAGTATCGAGCCGACGCGGGGATCACCGGCCCGGTGTTCATCGGCTTCGACACCCACCTGCTGTCGTTGCCGGCGTGGCGCAGCGCGCTGGAAGTGTTGGTGGGCAACGGAATCGCGGTGAGGACCGCGACCGGCGACGAGTTCACGCCGACGCCCGCGGTGAGCCGCGCGATCCTGAAGTTCAACGCCGAGCACTCCGATGCGACGGCCGACGGGATCGTCGTGACGCCGTCGCACAACCCGCCGGCCGACGGCGGCTTCAAATACAACCCGCCCAGCGGGGGACCGGCCGACGGCGCGATCACCTCGGTGATCGCCGCGCGCGCAAACGAACTCCTGCGCGACGGCCTGCGCGAGGTGCGGCGCGTGCCGTTCGAGCAGGCCCGCGCCAGCGAGCTGGTGACCGACTATCCGTTCCTCGACGAGTACGTGAGCGCGCTCGGGGAGGTGGTCGACATGGCGGCCATCGCCGCGGCCTGTATCCGGATCGGCGCCGATCCGCTCGGCGGCGCGTCGGTGGCCTACTGGGGTGCGATCAAGGACCACTACGGTCTGGACGGCATGACCGTGGTGAATCCGACCGTGGACCCGACGTTCGGTTTCATGACCCTGGACACCGACGGCAAGATCCGCATGGACTGCTCGTCGCCGGACGCGATGGCGTCGTTGATCGCGCAGCGCGCCGAGTTCGACATCGCCACCGGCAACGACGCCGACGCCGACCGGCACGGCATCGTGACCGCCGACGCGGGGTTGATGAATCCCAACCACTACCTCGCCGTCGCCATCGACTACCTGTTCACCCATCGGCCGCAGTGGGCCGATTCCACCGCGGTCGGCAAGACGTTGGTGTCGTCGTCGTTGATCGACCGGGTGGTCGCCGGCATCGGCCGCGACCTCGTCGAGGTGCCGGTCGGCTTCAAGTACTTCGTCGACGGTCTGGCTGACGGCTCGCTGGGCTTCGGCGGCGAGGAGAGCGCCGGGGCGTCGCTGCTGACCTTCGACGGACGGCCCTGGTCGACGGACAAGGACGGCATCGTGCTGGACCTGCTGGCCGCCGAGATCCTCGCGGTGACCGGGAAGACGCCGTCGCAGCGGTACGCCGAGCTGGCGGCCGAGTACGGGTCGAGCGCCTACGCCCGGATCGACGCACCGGCCGATCGCGAGCAGAAGGCCAAGCTGGCCGCGCTGTCGCCGGAGCAGGTGCAGGCCGACACCCTCGCCGGGGAGCCGATCACCGCGATCCTCACCGCCGCGCCGGGCAACGGCGCCGCGATCGGCGGGCTGAAGGTGACCACCGAGAACGCCTGGTTCGCGGCCCGCCCATCGGGCACCGAGGACGTCTACAAGATCTACGCCGAGTCGTTCCGCGGCCCCGAGCACCTCGCGCAGGTGCAGGCCGAAGCGCAGGCTCTGGTCGACGCCGCACTCGCCGGCTGACGCCCGCCGATGGGAGGCGCACTCGGGCGTGCCTCCCGCCGGTCGGGGGTCAGGACAGGCTGGGGCGTCAGGTCAGGCTGGGGACGGTCGGGTCGATCGGTACCTCGATCACCGTGGGTCCGGGCCGATCCCAGGCCTCGGCCAGCGCGGCCCGGATCTGCGCCGGTGTCGACGCCACGACGCCGGTGGCGCCGTATCCCTGCGCCAGCACCGCCGGCGCGATGCCGGGGATGTCCAGACCCGGCACGTTCGGGCTGTTCTCCAACACGCCGAAGGCCTTCAGGATCGCGTACTCGCGGTTGGTGGGGACCACCGTGACCAGCGGAAGCTCCTGCTGGACGGCCGTGTACAGCGACTGCACCGAGTACTGCATGGAGCCGTCGCCGATCACCGCGAGCACCGGGCGTCGTCGTTCGCTGTCCCGTTCGGCCAGCGTGATGCCGACCGCCGCGGGCAGATCCCAGCCCAGCGCACCGCTGGCGAAGGTGTAGAATGAGTCGGCCTGGGTGATCGGCCATTCGGCGTGCAGGTCGGCCAGGTTTGACGGGCTCTCCTCCACCAGGACGGTCTCCGGCGGGCACGCGGCGCGCAGCACCCGGAATAACTGGCGGGCGGTGAGCTGTTCGTCGTCCTCGGGCGCGGTGATCGACGCCTCGGCCGGGGCGTGGGGCGCCATGCCGTGTTCCTGCCGCTGGACCGCGGCCTGCGTGGAACCGGCCGGCAGCAGACGGGCGAGACTTTCGAGTGCCAGCACGGCGTCGCCGATCAGACTGTCGCCGACGGGCGCGCGGCCGGACTCGGCCGGATCGGACGTGATGTGCAGCAGCCGGGCGCCGTCGGGCAGATAGTCACCGGCGATCCACGGGTAGTAGCGGAACACCGGGGCACCGATCACCAGGACCACGTCGTGCCCGGCCAGACGCTCCGCGAGCGGACCCTGCGCGAAGGGCAGCCCGCCGGCGTACAGCGGGTGGTCCTCCGGGAACGGGGGACGTTCGCTGCTCGGGGCCGCCCACACCTTGACACCGGTGTGCTCGGCGAAGGCCACCGCCTGCCGCCAGCCGTCGCCGCGGGCCACATCGGACCCGAGCACGACGACCGGATTGGCCGCTTCGGCGAAGACCCGGGCGAACTCGGCGAGGCGGGCGGGATCGGCGGCCACCCGGCTCGCGACCGACCGCACGGCCAATGGGATGGGGCACTCCGCCTCCCAGTCGTCGAGCGGGATCGAGAGGAACACCGGACCGGCGGGCGGTTGCAGGGCGACGGCCCAGGCCCGCATGAACGCGGCGGGAACGTCCTCCGGGCGCACCGGTTGGTACGCCCACTTCACGTAGGGCGCCAGGATGTTCTGCGGATCGGGATTGGCCAGCCACGGGTCCAGCAGCAGCATGTCGCGCGTCTGCTGACCGGCGGTGATGATCAGCGGGGTGCGGTTGGAGGCCGCGGTCAGTACCGCGCCCAGCGCGTTGGCCGCGCCGGCCGCGGTGTGGACGTTCACCAGCGCGGGTGCGCGGGTGGCCTGGGCGTAGCCGTCGGCGGCGGCCACCACCGACCCTTCGTGCAGGCCGAGGATGTATCGGAAGTCGTCCGGGAAGTTCTGGAGGAAGGTCTCTTCGGTGGAGCCGGGGTTGCCGAACACGGTGGTCAGGCCCAGCTCGCGCAGGAGGGTGAAGGTGGCCTCGCGGACCGTCGTCATGCGAATCGTCCTGTTCTTCTCGGTGAGTTCTCTGAGGCGCCCGTGATCAGACGGCGAGCGGGTTCGACGTCGACGTCATGTGCGGGTGGGTCGCGGCCCGGGCGGCGACGTCGGTCACCGAACCGGCGGTGAGCACGAACGAGTCCGCGCGGGCGGCGTTCCAGTCGTCGACCCATGACGCAGGCGGGCTGCTCAGCAACTCGCCGGGGCGCAGCCATTCGTAGATTTCGGCGTACGACTTTGACTGGTTGGGGCCGACGGTCCGCATCAGCATGGTCGGGTGCAGATCGGCGAAGCTCTGCAGACCCATCGAGGCCACGAACTGTTTGGCGTTGGAGACCACGTGGCGCTGCAGGTTGTAGACGCGTTCGGTCTTGTCGGCCACATCGAGCGCCCGCGCCCGTCTGGGGTCTTGAGTCGCGACGCCGACGGGGCACTTGTTGGTGTGGCATTGCTGTGCCTGAATGCAGCCGACGGCCATCATCATGGCGCGGGCGGCGAGGGTGAAGTCGGCGCCCTGAATGACACGCTTGACGATGTCGAAGCCGTCGGTGATCTTGCCGGAGGCGCCGATCCGAATCCGATCGCGCAGCCCGACGCCGACGAGGGCGTTGTGCACGGTCATCAGGCCCTCGGTGAGCGGCATTCCGACGTGGTCCTCGAACTCGACCGGTGCCGCACCGGTGCCGCCTTCGGCGCCGTCGACGATGATGAAGTCCGGGACGATCCCGGTGGTCAGCATGGCCTTGCAGATGCCGAGGAACTCGCTGCGGGAGCCGACGCACAGCTTGAAGCCGACGGGCTTGCCGCCACTGAGGGCGCGCAGCTGGGCGAGGAAGTCGCACAGGCCTTCCGGCGTGTGGAACCGGTTGTGCGACGGCGGGGACACCACCGTCTGGCCCGCCGGCACGCCGCGCATGTCGGCGATCTCCTGGGTCACCTTGGCGCCCGGCATCACGCCGCCCAGACCGGGCTTGGCGCCCTGCGAGAGTTTGATGGAGACGCACTTGATCGACGGCGCCTGCACCTTGTGCGCGAAGAGGTCGGCGTCGAATCGGCCGTCGGCGGTGCGGCAGCCGAAGTAGCCGGTGCCGATCTCCCAGATGAGGTCGCCGCCCGGCTCCAGGTGGTGGCGGCTCAGACCGCCCTCGCCGGTGTCGTGGATGAAGCCGCCCTTGGCCGCGCCGCCGTTGAGGGCGCGGATCGCGTTGGCCGACAGCGCGCCGAAGCTCATCGCGGAGACGTTGAACAGCGCCATGTCGTACGGCTGGGTGCAGTCCGGTCCGCCCACGCGCACGCGCGGAACGGTGTCCGGCGCGGGGTGCGCGGCGATGGAGTGCCGCACGAACTCGTAGTCGGGCCGGTACAGATCGCGTTCGGTGCCGAACGGGTCGACATCCTTCACGTTCTTCGCGCGCTCGTAGATCGCGGTGCGGTTGGTCCGATCGAAGGGGCGGCCGTCGAAGTCGCGTTCGATGAAGTACTGCTGGATCTCCGGTCGGATGAACTCGAGGAGGAAGCGGAAGTGCCCGAGCACCGGGAAGTTCCGGAGGATGCTGTGCCGCTTCTGCACCAGGTCGAAGCTGCCGACCAGCGCGATGAGCAGCAGTGACACGGTGAGAAACAGCCACCACGGCGACACCAGGAATACCAGGGCGAACGACGCCCCGCCCAGAACCCAGAACGCCAGCACGCTTAACCATCGAGCCACTGAACTTCTCCCCTTCCATGTGCGGCCGCGACGGGGTTCGCCGTGCCCGGTGAATGTGCGGTGCGGAGCCGAGGACTCAGGCGTCGTCCGGGGTCAGCGCGATGTACTTGGTGTCGAGGTACTCCTCGATGCCGGTGACGCCGCCCTCCACGCCCAGACCGGAGTGTTTGACGCCGCCGAACGGCGCGGCCGGATCGGAGATCACGCCGCGGTTCACGCCGACCATCCCGTACTCCAGGCGGGCCGCGACCCGCTTGGTCCGGTTGAGGTCGTTGGTATAGAAGTAGGACGCCAAGCCGTAGTCGGTGTCGTTGGCGGCCGCGACGGCCTCGTCCTCGGTGTCGAAGCCGACGATCACCACCACCGGACCGAAGATCTCCTCGTCGCGGATCCGGCAGTGGTCCGGGACGTCGGTCAGCAGCGTCGGCGGGTAGAAGAAGCCGGGGCCGTCGAGCCGGGTGCCCCCGGTCTGCACAGTGGCGCCGGCCTCGACCGCCTCGTCGACCAGTGCGGCGACCCGATCGAGCTGCTTCGCGTTGATCAGCGGGCCGAGCTCGCTGGTGTCGTCGTACCCGGGGCCCACCGTCATCGTGGACAGCCGCTCGGTGAGGGCCGCGGTGAAGGCCGGGCGGATCCCGTTCTGCACCAAGAAGCGGTTGGCCGCGGTGCAGGCCTCGCCGCCGTTGCGTATCTTGGCGGCCATCGCGCCCTCGATCGCCTTGCCCAGGTCGGCGTCGTCGAACACGATGAACGGTGCGTTGCCCCCGAGCTCCATAGACGTGCTCAGGACCTGGTCAGCGGACTGCTTGATCAGGAGACTGCCGACGCCGGTGGACCCGGTGAACGAGACCTTGCGGACGCGGCGATCGGCCATCACCGCCGCCGACTGCGCGGCCGAACCGGTGCCGGTGGGGACCACCGTCAGCACGCCGGGCGGCAGACCGACGTCGGCGAAGACCTTCGCGAGCAGCAGCATGGTGAGCGGGGTGTCTTCGGCGGGCTTGACGATCATGGGGCAGCCGGCGGCCAGCGCCGGGCCGATCTTTCGGGTGCCCATTGCGAGCGGGAAGTTCCACGGCGTGATCGCGTACGACGGCCCGATCGGCTGCTTGATCACCAGGATGTCGCCGTTGCCGGCCGGGGCCGTGGTGGTGCGGCCGCCGATGCGCACGGCCTCCTCGCTGAACCAGCGGAGGAACTCGGCGCCGTAGTTCACCTCGCCGACGCTCTCGGGCAGAATCTTGCCCATCTCCAGTGTCATCAGCAGGGCGAAGTCGGCGGACCGTCGCTGCACTTCCTCGAAGGCGGCACGCAGAATCTCGGCGCGTTCGCGGGGCGGGGTGGCCGCCCACTTCGGGCCGGCCTCGGCGGCCTCGGCGACGGCCGCCATCGCGTCTTCGACACCGCCGTCGGCCACCTCCACCAGCACGTCGCCGGTGGCCGGATCGATCACCGGGAAGGTCTTGCCAGAGGCCGCCGGCACGGACGTGTTCGACAGCCAGATGCCGGTCGGAACGTGATCGAGGAGGGCTCGGCGGTCGGTCATGGAACGATCCTTCGGCTCGGCGCACGGGGCCGCAGCGGCCGGGTCGGCGTGCGTCCCCCTTCACCTTGCACTCTATGACCTGGCCCTGACATCGGGGGCGAGTCAGGCATCGTCGTCGGATCCGGTCCAGAAAAGACCGACTAGAGTCGAGTCCGTGAGCAAGAAGACGCCGGGTGCGCCGAAGGAAATCGCCGACTATCAGCCGCGGGCCACCTCCAGTCGGTCGACGTACATCATGATCGGAGTGGCCGTCGCGGTGGCCGCGCTGATCATCGGCGGCTTCGTGTGGAGCAACACCCGGTCGTACCCGCCCGTCGACGACAAGGTGCTCGCCGAGAACGCCGCCTTCATCGTCGGTCCCCAGGATGCGAAGGTCACCGTCGACGTCTTCGAAGACTTCACCTGCCCCGCCTGCAAGCAGTTCGAGGGTCAGTCCGGCACGGCGCTGGCCGCCGCCGTGCAGGCCGGACAACTGCGCGTGCGCTACCACCTGCTGACCTTCATGGACGAGAAGTCGCCGTCGGGCGACTACTCCTCGCGCGGCGCCGGTGCCATCCTGTGCCTGGCGCGCGGCGGTGACTCGGTGCAGGTCTTCAACCGCCTGCACGCCGAACTGTTCGCCAAGGCCGGCGGCGACAGCGATCCGGACAACGCGGCGATCGCCGTGATGGCGGCGCAGGCCGGAGCCTCCGAAGCCACCCAGAAGTGCATCGCCGACGGCGCGCAGGTCGACGCCGCCAAGAAGATGGCCGACGCCTCGCGCACGCAGCTCGCCAACTCCAACGAGGGCAAGGTCGCGACGCCGACCGTGCTGGTGGCCGGCGAAGCGGTCGAGGGCATCATGGATGGCGACGCCTGGATCGCGAAACTGATCACCGGCGGCCCGTCGAACTGATTCCGCCGAACCCCACCGGAATCGCTCTGAACAGCTGATTTGGTTCCACTTCGAGCGGTAGGGTAACTTAGCTAGCGCACCTCAAGGGGTGCACGAAACGAATACGGGGCTATGGCGCAGCTGGTAGCGCACCACACTGGCAGTGTGGGGGTCAGGGGTTCGAGTCCCCTTAGCTCCACAATTGAAGACGTACTAGAACTCCTGACATCAGTTGATGTCGGTTCTGGTGTGAGGGCGGCGAGGGGCTCAGCGAGTCGGATCGTCGCCCTTTCGTCTTCACTGATCTCGATGCCGTCGGTGAGCGCTTGGTTCGCGAGCCGCTTGCCTTGATCGTTCGTGCGGGCGTAGAGCGTGGCGCAGTCGACCAGCAGGCTGAGGGCTGTGCTGAGTTGTTTGCGTGCTCCGGTGTGGTGGTCGTGTTCGCTGGCGAGGCGGCGGTCGATGTCGGCGAGGCCGGTGCGGATGCGGTCTTGGTGACGCTTCAAGGTCTCCAGGTCGATGGCGTCAGCGAAGTGAGCCGCCAGGAGTTTGTCGCTCTCGTTCTGGAGTCGCTGGCGGTTCTCGGTCAGCTCGGCCAACTCTTGAGAGCGGGAGGCGAGGCGTTCATCGAACGCGGCCTCGACCTGGGCGGCGAGGGCTGTGTAGTCGGCCTCGGTGATCGCGATGTCTTGGTAGCAGTCGGCGACGAGTTGCTCGGCGACACCGATCGGCACGGCTCGGCGAGTGCAGTTCTTACGTTTCGAGGCTCGCCCGGAGCAGACGTAGTACCCATAGCGGACGCCTTGCTTGTTCGCCGGGTAGTCCAGTTGCATCCGTGATCCGCACGATCCGCAGTACAGGGTGCCTTTGAGGTAGTGGTCGTGTGAGCGTCGCCGTTCGGAGGCGATCTTGCGCGAGTCGAGGAGTCGTTGGACGTGCTGCCAGGTGTCGATGTCGATGAGGGGTTCGTGGGTGCCGGGCTGTTCTGCGCCTTTGTAGCGGACGATGCCGATGTAGTAGGGGTTGCGCAGGATCTTGAAGAACCCGGACCGTGCCATCGGACCGGAGGGGCGCTTGGGAGTGGGCACAGTGGTCAGGCCGCGCGCGGTGACCTCGGCGAGCAGGTCAACGACGGTGCGGTCCCCAGTGGCGTACTGCTCGAATACCCATCGGATGAGCGGCGCGCGTTCGGGGTCGATCTCCACGGTGCGGTATTCGCGGCCCTGTTCGTCGCGCTTGCGGACGTTGAGGTAGCCGATGGGTGCACGCATCGGGGTGCCGCCGGTCTCGAACTTCTGCGTGAGGCCTTTGGTGACTTCGGTGGCGAGGTTCTTGGAGTAGAACTCGGCGATGGACGACATGATGCCGTGCAGCAGCATTCCCGAGGGTGTCTCGTCGATGTTCTCCGTCGCTGAGACCAGCGTTACTCCTGCTTCGACGAGGCGGCGGTGGATCTCCACATCGTCGACCCGGTTGCGGGCGAGGCGGTCGACTTTGTGCACGATGCAGTAGCTGACCTGATGGGTCGCGATGTATTCGAGCATCCGTTGCAGGTCGGGTCGGTCAGCTGAGCGGGCAGATTCTCCGGCGTCGACGAACTCCGCCACGACCCGCGCGCCGAGAGACTCGGCTTTGCGGGCGTTGGCCTCACGTTGGGCGGGGATCGAGAACCCTTCGTCGCGTCCGCCCTTGGCTGCTTGTTCTTTGGTGGAGACTCGCTGGTAGGTGACTGCCGTGAACATCGGGGCGGAGTCGGTCTCAGTGTTCGGGGCGAGGAGTGTCATCGTGATCTGTTCCTTGCTCATCTGCCGGAGCAGATGGTGATGCGTCGTGGATGCTCGGAGCGCCGAGTCGGCGCTGGCGTTCATCGAGTTCGTGGGCGTGGAGTTCGTCGGCGAGGTGCAGCACGAGGTCGACCAGACGGGCGCGATCAGGTGTGGAGCGCACCCGAGGTTCGGCTGAGATACGCCGCCCCGTGTTCGTCGTCCGGTAATGCCTCATGCCCTACAGGTGCACTCGGTACCTGTCGGCGCGGGTGGTCGTGCTTGCGTTCACGGCGACGGACGCTGATGAGTCGGGCGGCTGTGATGGGGCCGTTGATGAGGAACTTGAACGCATTGATGATGCACAGCAGCACGATCAGGTGCAGCCAACCGGGGCCGCCATCGGCGATGAGCGTGGTGCACCAGTAGGCGGTCGCGAAGTAGACGACGGAGAGCAGCATGGCCGGGATGCCCCAGCGCAGCCCTCGCCTGGTGCGCAGTGCGTCGAGCAGAATGTTGGTGGGCATCCAGACGCGCATAAAGGTGCGGATGCGGGTGCTAGTGTTCCAGATCAGTCGGAGCATGACGGAGTCCTCCCAAGTGGCGACGCCTTGATGGGATGGACTCACCTGGGCGGGATGCCCGGCTCGTCATGCCGCCTCCACGGAGGGTGACGGCCTAGCTGATGTAATGTCGCCTGTTCCCTTGATTCTACCGGGTCAGCTGACACTCGGGAAGGGCATGCGTGTGGGGTCGAGCTGTGTGGCTCGACCCCACGAGTGTTCTTCGGACGTTCAGGCGAGTTCGCCGGTGTCAGGGTTGAGGCTGGCGTAGAAGTCGTGCTCGATCTGTCGGCGGCGTTCGATGTCGGCGATGACGAACGCCACGAAGTCCTCGTCACGGTTCTCGATGGGGGTGTCTTCGATGGGCGCGGCGTCATCCTCTCCTGGCCAGATCGTCTGGCGAGTGGGCCGGTCCCGGTCGAGCCGGGTGCCGCTGGCGGCGACCCAATCGCGCAGTCGCTGTCGGGTATCTGCGAAGTCGCGATGCCAGCCGATCGGTGCCGAACCGTTCTGCTGCGGATCGAAGGCGTTGAGCCAGTGGGTGTGGAGAGCGGAGAGTTCCCAGTGCAGCTCGGGGTGCCGATGCCACATTGGAGGAATCACCGAGGTGGGCAGCCCGTAGGTGCTGCGCAGCCAGTTCACCCACTGGTTCAGCTCCAACCAGGCATGCTCTGCCTCATCAGCGGTCAAGAGGTTCCAGTTGATCGGGCCGGGCGGTTCCTCCAGCACCGGTCCGAGGTCACCGTGCGGTTCCGGCGTCGATGCGGGGTCGAGATCGGGGTCTGGCCGCTCGTCAGGTTCTTCGGCTGGTGCGTGAGTGTGATCGCTCATGGTCTGCTCCCGGTTCAGCGGCCAAGCGTCGCAGGCTCGTGGGCTTGCGAGGACTGCTCGGGCCGCTCGAATGCCTGGTTGCGGTCAACGCCGGGCGCGTCTCGCCCCGGGCCGGGGCGCGGTTCGCGTTCGATGCTCAGCCGTGTGCTGACCGGGTTCGGGGTGAGGGTGTCGGCGCGGAACTCCTCGCGTTCGGCCCCGGTGGTGGGGTCGGTGAACTTCTCGAACCGTCCGGTGGCGATGAAGTCGTCGCCCTTCTTGAACAGGTCCATCGCTGCTTCGGCGGCCTTGTAGCGCACCGCGAGGTCGTGGAACGTCCGGTCGGTCTTGGTGAAGGTGCCGTCATCTTCACGTCGCCAGTGGTCGACGCCGACGCGGGCGTAGAACCTCGGGGTACCGGTCTTCTCGCTGTGGGTCAGTCGCGGGTCCCCGGCGATGTGACCGACCATGATCGTGCCGTTCTTGATCCCCATCACGCGTCCTCCTGTTCACGTCGCACCGCCTCTCTTCGGCTGGTGTGACGGAAAGGTGCGCTCAGAGTCCCCGTGGGGGAAGGTCACGCGATTCGCCACCAGTGCTGGTGAACGCTCCGGTGGTGCTCGGCGCCCGGGTCGGGTCAGCTCGCACGCCGAACGCCGCCCGGTGCGCTCGCACCGTCTCTACGGTCAGCCCGCTCGGAGGGCTCTGCGGCGTGGGTTCGGGCGGTGCTGCATGGTCGATGTTTTCTTGCATCGCGGCCAGCTGGGTCTCGATTCGGGTGAGGTCATTCTCGGCGTCTGCGAGGGACACAGCGTGGCGGAAGGGCTGGCCGATGCGTTGCTCCGCGTCGGCGCGTTCCTGCTCGGCGCTGGTGAGGTCGTCGCGAGCTTGCTCCAGGAGCGCGGGGATGCCGGAGGCGCGGTTCTCGATGCGCTGGATGAGTCCGACGCCGCCGTCGAGGAACGACTGGCGGGTCATGGTGAAGCCGCTGCGCGGCACTGCGTCGAGTCTGACGGTCACCATCGGCTCGGCACCGAGCGCAGGACTGGTCGAGACGGTGACCTCGAAGCCACTGATCTTGCCGATCGTGCCGTAGTCGCGCGTGGCGTAGCGGGGTGCCCATTTCAGATCAGACTCGTGCGCCCAGGACGCGAGCGCGTGGGCCGCGTCGGTGCGGGAGGTGTAGGTGTGGCCGCGTAGCTCGATGCGGAACTTCTCACCGGAGGTATCGGTGACACGCGGCAGGACCGCCTCGAGGGCGTCGATATCGGAGGCGGCGCGGCGTGCGTGATCGCTGGCGCGGTCGCGAGCATGGGCGAGCATCGACTCGTTGCGGTGGTAGGCGCGCTCCAGACGGCGCAGCCGTTGCACTTCGGTGTGCACGGTCGAGTGCTCCAACAGCAAAGGGTTGCCCGAACTGATCGCTTTGGCTTCTGCCGCAGAGAGCGCAGATGAGTCGATCTCCTCGATCTCGCGCGAGTCGAGGCTCCCACGCATGAGCTGCGCGATGAAGGTGGCTTTGCGTTCGACGCCCTGCCACATGTAGGAGTCGAACGACCGCTCGGTGACGAACCTGACAATGCCGACCTCGGCGTTCTGGTTGCCTTGGCGCAGGATGCGGCCCTCACGCTGGGCGATGTCGCTTGGTCGCCACGGGCAGTCCAGGTGGTACAAGGCGACGGCACGGTTCTGGACGTTGGTGCCGACGCCCATTTTCTCGGTCGACCCCATCAGCACCGCGACGTGCCCGGCGCGCGCGGCGGCGAACAACCTGGCCTTGTCCACATCGGTCTTGGCCTCGTGCATGTACCGGATCGACTCAGCAGGCATCCCGCGTGCAATGAGTTGCGCCCGGAGTTCGTCGTAGGCGTTCCACCGGCTCGGGTTCGGGGTGCCGATGTCGGAGAACACCAACTGCAACGCCCCGCGCACGGACGACTCCTGCCCGGTGAGCGGGTCGAGGTAGGTGTTGTCCTTCGTCTGTTCCCAGACCCGATGAATGCTGTCGGCGGCCAGATCGACCTTGGTCGGCCCCGAGGGGTCACGCGGCACGATCATGCGAATATCGAGCGCAGCCTTGCGCCCATCGGTCGAGATGGTGAGCATGTTGTCCTCGCTCGGCGACACCGACCGGGCCGCGACTTTCTCGGCGCGGGTGCCGAGAGTCTCGATGAACTGCTCCAACTCGACCGTGGGCTGGATCGCCACCGTTTCCGGTGCCCGCCTGCCGTCCTCGCGTTTGGCGATATCGGGAATCGGCAGTTGCAGATCCTCAGCGGTCTTCACATCGGCGAAGATCGACCAGAGCTTCAGCATCTCGGGCACGTTCTGGAACTTCGCGAACCGCGTCTTCATCCGGAACGTGTTGTTGCCGGTGGGGGCCATCTCCATCTGCGTGACGGTCTGCCCGAACGTCGCCGCCCACGCATCGAACGCGCCGATCCCGGCCGCCTCCAGCAAGTCCGGGCGCAGGTACTTCTGCATCACGAACGCCTCCGTCACCGAGTTCGAGATCGGTGTCGCGGTCGCCCCGGTGACGACTCGCTCGCGGCCTTGCGAGCGCAGGTATTCGAGCTTCATGTGCAGATCGCTGGCGCGGTTGGAACCCTCGATCGCGGCGTCAGCGATGTTGGATTCGGTGGCAAGGTTCTTGTACATGTGCATCTCGTCGACGACCACGTAGTCGATGCCGGTGTCCTCGAAGCACACCCCGGCATCCCGGGTGGTGTCGATGCGGGCTTTGACCTTGTTCTCCAGCTGGAGCAGCTTGCGCTGGATGCGCTTGACGCTCATGGCGTTCTCGCCCGTCGCGGTGGCGAGCACGTCCCGCATCTCGTCCACCTGGGCTTGGATGTACGCCTGCTGAGTCTTGACGCGCAGCGGAATCTTCTCGAACGCGCCCTGCGTCACCAGCACCCCATCCCACTCGTTCGCCGAGGCCCGCGCGACGAACAGGCGGCGCTTGTCGGCGGTGAGGTCTTTGCTGGAGGCGGCGAGAATCCGGGCCTGCGGATAGATTTGCAGCCATTCGCGGCTGAACTGTTCCAGTATGTGGTTCGGGATTACCAGCACGGGCTTGTCGATCAGCCCCATGCGGCGCATCTCCATCACGCCCATGATCATTTCCGCCGTCTTGCCCGCTCCGACCTCGTGGAATAGCCCGGCGGAGGGTTCGGCGATCATGCGCGCGACCGCCGAGCGTTGGTGCGGACGAGGAGTGAAGTTCTCCGCCAGCCCCGGCAGGCTGAGGTACTCACCCGCGTCGGTGTAGTCCCTGAGCACGATGGAGTTGAAGCGCCGGTTGTACTCGGTCACGAGGGTGCGGGCACGTTCGGGGTCTTCGAACACCCACTCGGCGAACCTCTCTTGCAGAGCGTCGGCTTTCTCCTGCGCGGCGGTGGTCTCTAGCGGGTTGAGCACGCGACGCTTCTTGCCGTCGACGTCCTCGATCTCGTCGTAGACGAGCAGGGTTCGCTGTTCCATGATCGCCTGGGCGATGTCCGGTGCGGGGCGGCGTTCGGTTCCCCACTCGCTGGTGGCCAGCAGCCCTTGGCGGCCGCCGCGCACTTCCCACATGCCCGGCAGCGGGTTCTCCACGTTCACGTCGCTGGTGCGCAGCAGCTCGTTCAGGAACTGCGCGTGCACCTCGGCGCTGATCCACACCGCTCCCATGCGGGCGCTGATTTCCTGCACACCGAGCGCGTCGGGTACGACCTCGGCCAGCGCGTCCACGTTCGTCTGAAACTCTGCGTCGTCGGTCGCGCGCGCCGTGGCCTGCTCCAGTTTCACGCGCACATCGCCGGAGAGGTACGCCGGGGCGTGGATGAGTTCATCGGTGACCGGATCGGTGAACACCAGCCCGGTCAGCGAGGCGCGCGCCTCAGCCTCGTCCATGCCGAGCAGGTCGGCGATCAGCGGCAGATCGATCCTGCCGGTGCGGTCAAGGCTGACCGCGATCGCATCGGCAGGGGTGTTCACGCCTTGTGGTTCGGTTCGCGGGGAGACGACCCGGCGCGTCATGATCGCCGCCGGGGTCGCGGTCTGGTCGGTGTCGTCGAACTGCTCCAGGGCGAGCACGAGCGCCCCGAACGGGTCAGAGCGCAGCAGCCGGATCGGGGTCGGCACCGTGCGGGCGTAGGTGTCTTCCCCGGCATCGTTGGTGCGTCCGGTGCGGCGCAGCGTGTAGCGGTTCAGCGGCCCGTACCTGCCGACGTACTTGCGGTAGTCGCGGTGCAGACCCTCGCGTGCCCCGTTAATCTCGTCGGTGTCATCGACGGTCGCGGCCTCTAGTTCGAGCAGCCGGTGCGCGCCGTCGCGCAACCCCAGCAGGGCGCGCAGCTCCGCCCCAGCCGACTTTGGCACCTCCATCGGTTCGACGGAACCAGCGGCGACGGTGCCGAACCCGGTGTCGGTGGTGACGATGCTGCCATCCCACAACTGCGGTGGCGAGGGCACACGGGCGGCCTGCCGCGCCTGATGCTCAACCGTGGGCGCGGTGAACGTCAGCCCGGTGCGGCGAGCACTGAACGTGATCTGATCGAGCACGTCAGCCAAGTCGGTTTCCAGCCGCTCGAAGTCGCCGTCGACCGTGACTGCTGGCCTGCCGTACATCCCCTGACGGATACGCATCTCACCGAGCACATGCTCGGGGCGGTGGTCGAAGTAGGCGTTGATCTTCGCCGCCTGCCCGTCCAGGCTGATCGGAGTGACCGTCTCCCACAGCTCATCGGCGAGCGGCTGGCCGTCCTCGCGGCGGCGCAGGATGAGCAGATCGGTTACCACGTCGGTGCCCGCCGTGCGCCGATGCGCCCCGGCGGGGAGCCTGATCGCGCCCACGAGGTCGGCGAGCATCGCCATCTCCCGGCGCGCGCCGGGGTTCTGCGCATCCATCGTGTACTGCGACGTCAGTACGGCGACCATTCCGCCCGGCCTGACGAGCCGAAGGGATTTGAGGATGAAGTGGTTGTGCATCGACTGCCGGGTCGGGTTGTGCACCGGGTCGTGCAAGCTCACATCCGAGAACGGCACGTTCCCGATCGCCGCGTCGAACGACCCCTCGGGCAGGCGGGTGTCGGCGAACGACTCGCCGCGCACCTCGGAGTGCGGGTACAGGGCGCGGCTGATCGCCGCAGTTACCGGGTCGAGTTCCACCCCGGTCATGCGCGCGGTCTCGGGGGCCATTCCCAGGAACGTGCCCAGCCCGGAGCCGGGTTCCAGAACCCTGCCGCCGTCGAAGCCGAGCCCGGTCATGGCCCGCCACATCTGCCGCACGATCAACGGATCGGTGTAGTGCGCGTTGATCGTCGTGCGCGCGGCGGCATCCCACTCTTCCGGGGTGAGCAGGCTCCGCAGCTGCTCTCGCTCTGTGCTCCAGTCGGACTTGGACTCGTCGAATACATCGGGCACCGCGCCCCAGCTCGACCAGCGCGCGAGCGTCTGCTGCTCGTCGGCGGTCGCCGGGTGTTCGTGCTCGGCGAGCAGCCGTGCGGTCTCGATGGCGGCCACATTCGCGTGGAAACGGGCCTTCGCACCCGAGGGAGCCAGGTCGTCGTGCGTGGCGGGAACGAACCGCACCACCGGCGCGGCAGACTCTGGCCCGGTGTCCCCAGCGGTGGGGGTTAGTGGACTTCGCGAAGGAAGCGGATCGTCGCGGCCTCCGCCAGCAGGCTCTGGTGCTCTTCCAGATACCGCCTCGGGATCTCCGCTTCGACCATGCCCTCCAAGAACCAGAGTGGCACGGCCCAGTCTTTGGCTTTCTGCTCCAAGTCGACCGTCGAGGGCATCAGATCGGGGGCGTCCTGCATTCGCTCGGCCCACATGATCAGGTTCTCGTCGTTCGGGGAGGTCTGGTTCCACTCCTGACGGGCCTCGTCCAGCGGCAGGCTCGGGTCGGTGACCCAGGCGAGTTGCTGCATCACGACCTCCTCCGCTATCCGTAGCGCCGTCATCCGGTACGCCACGTCCTGCAAGTAAGTCTGCTCCGAAGAGGGCGTCTTGGCCAGCAACAAAGGGCGGTTCGTCTCGATCCGCCGTGCCAGTTCGCTGATCTGGCCCTGCGCCTCCAGCCCCAGCTCGGTGAAAAACCGGGTCGGCTTCTCGATCAACCTGTACCGCTCCGGTGCGTGCGTCTTCCAGTGCCGCATCGCCTGTGCCCCGTACTTGTTCACGTTCTGCTCCCTTCACACCGGGCAAGGTTTCGGCGGCTTTGCTGATCTGCTCGTCGGCGGTCTGTTCGGCCAGCCCCCACAGGTCGAACTCCAGCTGACCGGGCGGCGCTTTTCGGCTCCTGCGTCGGGCCATGAGCTATCACCTCCACCACACTCGGGCCGTTGTCGTGACTGCCCGTGGCCGACGCTGTCGGTCACGGTTCGGTGATCGGTGAGATAGGTGCGGCTCAGGTGCCATTGCTGCCTCGTTCCAACAACGCCTCGATATCGGCGCGATCAGCTCTGAGCTGGATGCCGTCGGGTCGTTTCGGCCAGGCGCGCAGGTCGGTGATGATCGGCGGGGCCGAGCGCAGCATGGTGACGGCTGTGCCGAACGGGAGGGTGCGGATGCGGTCGGGCGGCATGATCGGCACGCGCCTGATCGAGCGTTGATTGGAGCGGGTGCCGTGATCGCCCAGGGTCACGCTGTCGGTGAACTCGTCGCGTTCGCCGATCAGCGTGGAGAGGTCTTGCAGATCGCGGCTGTTGGATGCGCCGCCGAGGACGATCTTGGTGATCGCCGCATCCCAGATGGCGTTGGCTTGGTTCTCGCTCCAGCGGTCACGCGCCTGCGCGAGGCTCTGGAGCACCGGCATGGTCGTGATGCCTGTGCCGCCGCCCTCGGCCATGAGGGTCGGCAGGCTCGGCAGCGGACTGAGGTTGGCGATCTCATCCAAGATGAGCGCCATCGGCGGGTCGAGGCGCGCGCCCGGAGAGCGTGCCGCCACGCGCCTGGCCGCTTCCACGAGGTCTTCGACGAACGCCGCGACCAACGCGGCGCTGGCACCTGCTCCGGCGCCGGTGGCGAGCAGGTAGAGCGTGCCGCGCGAGGAGATGAATTTCTCGGGATCGAAATCCTCGCCCTCGCCGGGCGTGACCGCATCGAGCACGCGTGGGTCGGCCAGTGCGCTGAGCGACAGTGACACGCCTTGCCAGATCGAATCGCGGGTGCGTGGGTCGGAGTCGATCATCGCCTCCAGCGATTCGGCCCATCCGCCCGCCGCGAGCGGGCTGTTCGTCAAGATCGCCACCGCGTCGGCGGCGGCGGTCGGGTCGAGCGTCCAGCGGAACAGTTCGGCGGGCGGCCTGTGGTCGATCGCGGCCGCGTGCAGCAGGGCTTGGAGGGCGGAGCGCGTCTTGCCCTCCCAGAACCCGCCGCCCTCGACGCCGCCCGTACTCAGGCCGGTCGCTGAGGCGAGGCCGGTTGCGCGAATCATCGCTGTCAGTGGGTCTTCGCAGCCCCTGATCGGTGACCATCGCAGCCCGGCTGGGATGCCCTCGGCTAGATGCTGTGGGTCGAATACTGCTGTCGGTCCGATGCGCTGTCTCGCGCGCAGGCTCGCGGTGAGGTTGTCCGGTCGGGTTGAGGTCACCACGACCGCGCCGGGTGCGTCCAAGATCGAGGGGATGACGATGTGCAGACCTTTGCCTGAGCGCGGTGGGCCGATCAGCAGGATCGAGTCCTCGACGCTGGCCCACACGTCATGCCCGTGGGAAGTGCCGAGCCGGTAGCCCACATCGGCAGGCAATGGGTCTGCCAGCGAGGGGCGCAGGTTCGTAGCGCGACCCAGTAGTGCCTTGGTCGACGCGGCCCGCGCGACGTCGTGTTTCGTGGCGGTGCCGACCAGCCGGTGCGGGTCGGTCGCACTCTTGCGCGACTGGCGGCGCAGCAGCGTCCAGCCCCAGGTGATCGCCGCCGCCAGCAGCGCGAGCAGAACGATCGCGACCGTCCAGTAAGCCACGACGTTCAGGCCCTCGGCTTCCAGAGCGGTCGCCGGGTCGCCGGGGGTGAACAGCACGCCGATCCCGGCAGCGGGGCCAGCCGCCGGCTGAGCAGTTCCGGTGAGGAAGGCGGCCACCGACCCGGCCCCGCGCAGCAGCAGCGCGAGCGCGAACACCCCGATCAGGCCGATCATGGCGGCGTTGGTCAGCTCGTCACCGAATGAGCCGGTCTGCCTGCCCGGTGCGGGGGCGCTCATGACAGGCTCCGCACGACGAACGTGCCCGAGACTCGGCCCATCAGCACGACCTCGTCGCCAGTGTCGATGTGGTCGTAGGCCAGGTCGATGAGTGCGCGGGCGGTGCCGGTCGCAGCCGCGTCGGTGTGTCGGATGATGCGGCACACCGCGATGTCTTCACCGGGCACAAAGCCTTCCCCGGTCACTTCCAGCAGCCGGGGCGCGTCAGCCGGGTCGGGTTCCGGCAGGTCGGGGGCTGGGGTGTTCTTGCGGGCGGTGGCGGTGATGATGTCGGTGAACGTCGAGCCATCGGCCTCGGTGACCTCGACCCGTGCCGGGATCATCCGCTCGGCGGTGACCTGATCGACAATCCGTGCGAACGAGCCGCGCCGCCACACGCCCTCGTCGACCGGCGGGGCGAGGGGCTCACCGTCGACGGTGGCGCTCATCGTGCCGTCGTACTGCACGGCCAGGCGGATCACCGGCATCGACACCGGCGCAGGAACAGGGGCATGGGCGGGAGGCTTTCTCATGCCATCAGGTGCGCCCGCCGCCTCCCAGTCAGGCGTCAGAGCCTCGGCGCGGGCGGTTCGTTTCGATGCCCGTGCCCGATGCCGAACTGGTTGCTTGAGGCGGTGCGGTTCTGCGTGCGCCGTGCCCACTTCTCTGCCTCGGCGAGTACCTGCCGGAAGTCCTCGGCGCGTGCCTCGCCCTCGCGTTCGATGCCCCACACGGTGGTGCCGTCAGGGTGGCGCACTCGGCGTTCTGCGGTCCATGTCCACGATGTCGGCAGTCGCTCGTCGTCGGACCAATCGGAGCCGGTGTACTGCTCTTCGATCGCGAACCGTGAACGGGCGTCGTTCTCCGGGTAGAACACGAAGTGCCCGGCACCGAACGTCTCGGGATCCTCGTAGAAGAACAGCACGCTGCCGTCGTACTTCCTCGCGATCTGGTTCAGTCCGTCATCGAGCGCGCTCATGGTCGCCGTGAGGCGTTCATCATCGGGTTCGCTCTGGTTCACAGTGTGCTCCCGCCGGGAGCTAGACCTGATGCCCTGGCGCTCGTGTCGAAGAGCTTCAGTTCGGCAGGGTGTAGTTGTTGTTGAACGACGAAGCTGCGTTCCTTGATGCGCCACAGGCCCTGCCCGACGCCGAGTGAGGGCAACAGTTTGCGTTCGGTGGTCGTTAGGCCCAGCGCCTTGGCGGTGACGCCCAGCTGGTCGCTCTCCTGCCGGTAGATGATGCGGGTCTCGGCGTTCGCGAGCAGGCTGTTGGCGAGCGAGCGCATGGCGCTGCCGGAGTCTCCGACGTTCTCCAGGTCGGTGAGCTTGTGGAAGATCAAGGCGTTGGCGATGCCGTAGTGCCTGGCGAGTCGCCAGTGCGCATCCATTCGTCTCAGCAGCGACGGCTGCGACATCAGTCGCCACGCCTCGTCATAGATCACCCACCGTTGTCCGCCTGCTGGGTCGAGAAGTGCGGACTCCATCCACGCCGAGCAGCAGGTCATGAGTGCGCTGATGAGCGTGCTGTTCTCCGTCACCCGCGACAGGTCGAGGCTGATCATCGGCAGCGTCGGATCGAACTGCACTGTCGAGGGGCCGTCGAACAACCCAGCGAGGTCGCCTGCGACCAGCCGCCGCAAAGCGTGGCCGACGATTCTGCCGTCTTCGGCCAGTCGTCCGTCGCTGTCGCTGGTGGGGGCGAGGATGCGGTCGACGACCATCGGCAGAATCGGCACGGTGTTCTCCCGCACGGTCGCGGTCAGCGCGGTGTCGATCGCGGTGTGTTCCAGTGGGGTCAGCGGGCGAGCGAGTACCACCTCGGCCAATGCGCCGATGAGGTCACGGCGACGGGCGGACACGGTGCTCTCCCACTCGACGTCGGTGAAGTGGGAGGGCCGATAGCCCTCATCCAGGGGGTTGAGCCTGTTGGCCGTGCCGTGCCCGAGTGCGATCGCGCGTCCGCCGACGGCCTCGGCGACGGCGGTGTGTTCGCCTTTCGGGTCGCCCGGCACATAGACGCGCCTGCCGAAGGGAAGGCTGCGGGTGTACAGCGACTTCGCCAGGCTTGACTTGCCGGAGCCGACGATTCCGGCCAGGACCACGTTGGGTGCGGTGATGACACCGTTGGCGTACAGCACCCAGGGGTCGTAGACGAACGACCCACCGGAGTAGAGGTCTTGGCCGACAAAGACTCCGCTGGACCCGAGGCCGCCCTCTGCGACGAACGGGTACGCCCCCGACAGAGTGGCGGAGGTGTCTTGATGCCGGGGCAGGTGGAAGCGGCCTGGTGTGCGCAGCATGGACGGGCCGGGTTCGCCTGCGGCGGGCAGATACTGACGTGCGGCGCGCTCGGCTTTCTCTGCGTCGGCGCGAGCTTTCGCCTCTGCGCTCTTCAGCTGCTGTTGTTCGTGGTGTAGTTGGTTCGCGGCCTGGCGTCGCTGTTTGCGATAGCGTCGCCGCTCTTTCGCGGGGGTGACCAGCACCGAGGCGTGCAGCTTCTCACCATCGTTGCGGTTCATCGCTCCAGCCCCCGGTTGCGTGTGATGTCCGCGATGCGGTCGGGGGTGAACCATGATCCGTCGCCGCGCACTCGGTCGCGGCGCTCATTGAGGGCCTGTCGCGCGGCTTCGGCGTTCGCCGCGTCTCGCGCAGGCCCGGTGTGCTGCGGGCCGTCACTCTCTGGTGTGTTGTCGGGCGGTGGTGTGAGGGCGCGGTAGAGCCCGGCGTGCCCGAGGGCGTGACTGTAGATCAGGGCGTAGTCGCCGCCATCGGCTCGTCGCGAGTGCATATCGGTGGGCGGTTCGTCGTAGACGTGCCCGTTGGATAGCGCGGCGCTAGTGGTCTCATCGTCGTAGTCGCAGCCGCGCAAATGCTCGATTGCGGCGTCGGCGCCGTCGCGGTCGATGAGGTCGAGCACCCGACCGGCTTCGTCGCCCTGCAAGAACACGACCGTTACCCATCGCCGCTGCGGGCGTTGCCAGGCGATGCGGCCCAGATGCCCGGATGCCTGTTCGAGCACGCTTTCGGCGGCGCTGACGTGTCGTGCGGCCTGCTGGAGCGCGTCGGCAGCGGCCCAGGCATCAGCAGCGCCGAGGTTGCGGTCGCCGTCGTCGTGGGCGGCGCTTCCTTGGTGGGTGAGGCTGGCCCCTGCGAGTTGGATGAGCGATTGCTCCAGGGAGCGGGCCGCGCCGAGGAGTTCCCCGACGATGCCGTAGAGCTTGTCGGGGTCGTCGATGCGACGGGTAGCGTGCGCGAGACCACGCAATGCTTGGCGGGTTTCCTCCGCGTCGGCAGTTGGGTCGTTGAACGTCGGCATGTCGGGCCTCCAGGTGAATCAGTGGGGATGGTTTCGAGGTGCGCCCGACGGTTCAGACCTTGCGGCACAGCGGCAGTGCGGCGGCGGTGAATGCCTGCGCTTGCTGGCCGACCAGCACGCGGGTCTCGCATGACGCTTGGATCGCGGCTTGCTCGATCGCGGCGACTGCCGATTCCAGTTCCTCGAGCGAGTCGGCAGATACTGAGATCAGCCCGGTGTAGCGGAGCACCCCGTGCCCGGCAGTCAGGTCAGCCTCCTGCTGGAGCACGTCGTGGTACTCGGCGGTCTGCGAGGCGTCTTCGATCTGCCCGATGCGGGCACGTTGGGCAGCATCTGAGATGTACTCGGTCTTCTTGCGGCGAATGTCGCGTGCCGCCTGATCGGTGCGCAGCGGGGTGCAGATCAGCGAGAACGCCCGATGTATGCCACTGGACAGCAGCACGGGTGAGAGGAATCCCGGATGCACCATCGAGCGCGGCCACTCCGAGATCCACACGACGCAGTGGTAGGCCGAGTCGCTGCGCATATGCCCCCACGACTCGGTGACTGCGACCGGCCCGGCGGTGGCGAGGTCGTGACCGAGGTCGCCGTGGCGTTCCAGCGTCGCGGCGATCGCCGGGTCATACGCCGAGCGCAGGATGACCGCGATCTGTCCGGTGCTGAGCCAGCCCTTGCTCGTCAGGTCTGCCGAGCGCAGCGCTGCCGACAGCGTGCCCATCTCCTGCCGCAGCACGTTCGCCGCGCCCTTGACGCCGCCGCCTGCGGTGCGAATCTGGCGGGCGGCGGCCCGCATATCCAGGCTCAGACTGAGGGTGGTCGCGTGGCGTTCCCCGGCAGGTCCGGCCCGTTCGATGAGTTCCTGATACGTCGTCGCCGCCCATGAACCGTCGGCAGTGCCGTGCGCGGCCCACCACTCTGCCAAACCTTGCCCGGAGTCCGGCAGCGTCCGCTCCAGCACTTGCAGCGTGGCGATACGCCCCGAACGGCACACGGTCGCCAGCACCCTGCCCCATGCGGTCACGCGCCGTTCCTGCTCACCGGGGTCGAGTAGGACGAACGCGGGATGGGTGATCTCGGTGACGACGGTGAGGGTTCCGGCGGTCGGGTCGTGCACCATTCCGGCCCCGGTCTCGGGATCGACGTACTCACGCAGCCGGGCCGCGTCGCCGGGCAGCGCGAGGGTTCCTGCCGGGCGGGGGGTGACGATCCTGCGGCGGTAGGCCAGTTGCCCGCCGGTGGTGCGCCACAGCCACCAGCAGGTCACCGGCAGCCACTCGACCAGCGGGCGGCCTGCGACCGGAATCCAGGTGATCGCGGCAGCGATTACCCAGATCGGCGCGGTGATGAGGAACAGGGCACCGCCTCCGCCGTAGAACGCGGCCACGAGGCTCGCCCCACCGACACCGAGGGTGATCAGCTGAGACAGCGACAGGCCGAGCAGGATGCCGCGCCTCGTGAGGCGGGAGAATTTCACAGGCACCAGCTCGCCGCCGCGTTCGCGGGCAGTTTCAGTGTTCGACATCGCAGGTCACTCCTTCGTCGGCTGGGGCTTCGGAGACGGTGGCGGCGGGGAACTGTCCGGCGTCTTCGGCAACGGCCCGGAGGGAGGCGGTGCATGGGGCGTGACCGGAGCCTGACCCGTCTGCTCGGCACCAGATGCCGCTTGATCGGCCTGACCAGCGAGCGCCTGACCCGCTTTAGGCCCGGCGGTCGCGGCTGCCTTGACCACAGCGGCACCGGCCACGACTCCTGCGGCGATCGGCCCCGCCGCCGCCGCGCCACCCCCGGCACCTGCGGCTCCGGCAGAACCACCTGCGCCCGCGCCAGCACCACCCGCTGAGGACGCTGGTGGTGTCGGCTTCGCGTTAGGGCCACCACCGGCAGCGCCGCTGTCCTTCTTGTCGCCGCTCTTGGCGCCCTCGTCGAGTACCTTCTTCGGTTCGCCGCCCTGCGGCTTGCCCGGCGTCGGCACGGGCCGGTTAAGGGCGCTCTTGGCCTCCTGCTCGGTTCCCATCGAGTTGTAGAGATCGAAACCGACGAACGACAGGAACCGGTAAGTCATGTACGGCGCGAACCCGGCCAGTGCCATCAGTACGACCCCGGCGAGTGGGTCGGCGATGTTCGATAGGTCGGCGTCGATTGGGGCCGACACCTGGGTCACCGCGACCAGCAGAATCACGACAAGCACCAGCTTGGACAACACGAGCGCGATGACGAACATCGCCCACTTGGAGATCCAGCCGCGCGTGGCATCCCAGGAGGCACCGGAGAACGCAAACGGGGCGAGCACGACCGCGACCAGCAGCAGCGCCTTGCGGATGAGCAACGACAGCCACACGATCGCGGCGGCAGCGATCGCCAAGGACGCGAGGAAGATCGTCAGGATCGCCCCGACTCCAGGAGCGCCGACGTTCAGTGCGGTCAGCCCAGCGACGAGAATGGCGATCTTGTCGCCCATCGTTGCGGTGGTTTCCCCGGCGGCTTGGATGATCCCGATCGCGAGTTGGTCGGTGATCTCCAGCAGCAGCGCCACCAGCGTGATGACCACGAACGACCCGAGCACGCTCTTGGCTAAGCCGAGGGCGGCGCGGGAGAGGGCGGCGGGTTCTCGGCGGATCATGCCGGTGATCAGTTGCAGGCAGAAGAACAGCAGCATGACGAACACGGCGATCCCGAAGATCAAGTTGTAGACGCCGAGGTACTCGCCGCTGGTGACGTCAACCAGAGTGGTGGTGTCGAAGACCGTCCAGACGGCCTCGAACAGCCAGGCGGCGGCTTCACCCATCGCGCTGGCGAGCCAGTCGAAAGGTGCCGAGATCAGCGTCGCGGCGGCTTCACCGGCGACATCACAGACGCTGGAAATGACGGGGATATCGCACACGCCCATCACGAGCCTCCTTGTAGTTCGGAGTTGTTGATGGGTGGATTCAGACGGCTTGGCCGACGCCCCAGAAGAAGTTGATGAGCGTCACAGACGCGCCACACACAACGGCAGCACCGCACGAGATCAGAACGCCGATCTTGCCGCGACCGGCCAGGTGCGGGTTGGACGAGTTGGAGCCGTAGGCCCAGATGATCGCGGAGACGATCAGCGCCAGAACGCTGAGGATCAGTCCTACGGTCATGACTGCGCCGACGATGATGCGCAGCTGCTCGATTCCCGGCAAGCCGCTGGAGTTAGGGTCGATGTCAATCACGGCAGTTCTCCTTCATGAAGCGATGGGTGGTTCTGCCGTCAGGTGCACCCCGTTGCCACACGCACGAGAGCGCCCGCCCCAGAGGGCGGGCGCTCAGAAGAAGAAGCAGTACGGGTCAGAGTTGCTGGCCGAGGCCGATCAGCCAGTTCATCCACGCGACACCGGCCCCGGCCAGGACTGCGCCGCCGAGAGAGACCAGCACTCCGACGCGGCCCTTGGATGCGGCGGCATAGTTGCCGGTGCTCGATGAGACTGCCCAGATGATCGCCGAGACGATCAGCATCAGCACCGCGATCACGAGGGCGAACATCAGCAGCGCCCCGACGACCTCCCGGAGATCGCCGATGCCAGCCAGTCCGTCGAAGTCGGGGAACACGTCCATGACACACCCGCTACTTCACCGTGACGTGGAGGTGGTCGTAGTGCCCACCTGTCACGTTGCTGGGGTCGTGCATCCCGCCGCCGCCATAGGGACGCCAGCCTTCGGCGTCACGTGAGAGCGACCAGATCTTGCCTTGCCAGATCAGATATTCCACGCCGAGTGCTTCGGCGTGTGACTGCATCCACTCGGTGACCTGCCAGCCGTACGCGAGTTGCTCAGCGGTCGGGTACTGGCCGATCGCATTGCCGAACGTCAGATCACACGCACGCCCCAAGGGATGCTCCGACTGGGTGCCGGGCCGGGGTGAGTAGCAGCCCCACCCAGTGTCAGGGAACGAAGCGATGGTCTGCTCGTACAGGTGCAGCATCCGGGCGGTGATCTGCCCGGTCGAGGTCGGATCGGCGACCAGCCTGTTCGGGTCATCATCGTCGAACGGTGCCGGGTCACCGGCCGCGCCGGTGCTTTTGTCACATCCGTTCGGAGCCCCGACTGCGGCTTCGGGAAGATCGGCGGCGTTGTGCTGGTTCAGCCATGCGGCAGGGTCGATGAACTCGCCGTTGGTGCCGCCATCGCGAACCTCGAAATGCAGATGCGGCCCGGTGCTCATGCCCGAGGAACCGACGTCGGCGATGTGTTGCCCGGCCACGACTTGATCGCCGACCGAGACGTGGATGCCGTGCTGCCAGCTGTGCGCGTAGGCGGTCGCCACGGTGCGCCCGGCGATACGGTGCTCGATCACGACGAGGCCGCCGTAACCGCCGGAGAACTCGGCAACGGTAACCGTGCCTGAGGCTGCGGCGAGGATCGGCGTACCGTCCGGCGCGGCGAAGTCGGAACCTGTGTGGAAGCTCTGCTCCCCGGTGATCGGGTGGATGCGTGACCCGAACGGTGACGTGGGAACCCAGGTGCCCTCCGGCAGGGGGAAGACCACGCGCGATGACTCCGTGACCTCAGCGAGTATGACAGCGGGTTGGAGCGGTGCTGGGTTGATCGGGCCACCCGCTCCCGTGAGCGTGCTCAGGATGGTGAGTGCGACCGGCTCATAGTTGTTGTACCTGTCGGGGTAGGCACTGACTTCGACGGCTTGAGCTGCCTCGCCCTTGCTCATCTGCTGCCAGCCGGGAATGTCGAGCAGGCCACGCGGACTCGGGTAGTTCGGACCGTCCGGCCCGCCGTAGAACGCCCGAGCTTGATAGGTGGCGTCCATGAGTTCGGTGACACTGCCCCACCCGGACTGCGGGCGCATCTGGAACAACCCGAGTGAGTCGTGGTCGCCACCATTGCCGTCGTTCGGGTAGTCGGCGCTCTCGGGGTAGGCGGAGGTGTTCGACAGCATCCGCAGGGTGGATTCGGTGAGTGAATCGTGTCGGGTTTGATGGAGGGTAGGAACACCCGGAAGGACCCGCCATCATGGCAGCACCTCGTAAGTACCCCGCCGAGCTCAAAGAGCGGGCAACGCGCATGGCGATCGACGCCCGCAAAGACCCTGAGACCCGCACCGGCGCTTACAAGCGCGTGGGTGAGCAGCTCGGTGTCCATCCCGAAGCGCTGCGCACCTGGGTCAAACAAGCCGAGACCGACGAGGGCCTGCGTCCGGGCCGCACGACTGAGGAGTCCGCGCGGATCGCGGAGCTCGAGCGCGAGGTTCGGGAGTTGCGTCGGGCGAACACGATCCTGAAGCAGGCGTCGGCTTTCTTCGCGGCGGAGCTCGACCGCCCGTCCCGATGAGCGAACGCGTCCGGTTCGTCGCGGAGCATCGTGGCGAGCATGGGGTCGAGCCGATCTGCCGGGTCTTGGAAGGAACGCCCGGCCAGATTGCCCCGTCGACGTTCTATGCCGCTCAGTCTCGGTCGCCCTCGGCGAGAGAGGTCCGCGACGGGCAGCTGCTGGAGCTGATCCGGAAGATCCACTCGGACAACTACGGCGTTTATGGAGTCCGTAAGATCCACGCCGAGCTGCGCAGGCAGGGCGAGAAAGTCGCCGAGTCCACGGTCCGGCGTCTCATGCGCGAGGCCGGGCTGCGTGGGATCTCGCGGGCGAAGGGTCCGCGGACGACGAAGCCGGCACCGGAGACGGGCAGGCCGTTGGATCTCGTGGGGCGCGAGTTCGTCGCGTCGCGTCCGAACGAGCTCTGGGTCGCCGATATAACCTATGTCCACACGTTCTCCGGCTGGGTCTATGTCGCGTTCGTCACCGACGTGTTCAGTCGTCTTGTCGTCGGCTGGCAGGTCTCTACAAGGCTCTATACGGACCTCGCGCTCGACGCCCTGAAAATGGGGATTTGGCGGCGCCAGCATGCCGGCGACGACCTGACCGGCCTAATTCATCACTCCGATCGCGGGGTCCAGTATCGAGCGATCCGCTACGCAGAACGTCTCGCCGAATGCGACGCCGTCGCCTCTGTCGGGTCAAAGGGCGATAGCTATGACAATGCGATGGCCGAGGCGCTGAACTCGCTTTACAAGGCCGAGTTGATCCGCAACCGCGGTCCCTGGACGGCGATCAACGACGTCGAGATCGCGACGGCGGAATACATCGACTGGTTCAACAACCGTCGCCTCCATGGCGAGATCGGGCACGTCCCGCCCGCCGAGCTCGAGGCGGCCTATCGCGCCACTGCGCGCGAGCACTCATTAACCGAAACCAAGTAGATCAGCCTCTACCAAACCCGACACTTGACAGAGGGCCGCCATGAGCGCGATCTGGATGCCGTCGCGCCCCACCCCGTCGATGGCGGAACCGATCTCGATGATGGTGGCCGCGTGCGTGAGCTGTTGCCGGTTGAGCGTGATGGTCTCACCGTTTGCGGTGGTCGCTGTGAGCGAGTCGGGGATATCCCCGACGGTGACGCCGGTGCCGTCGATGGTGCATGCGGCGTTCGCGGCGGGGTTCATCAGTACGCCGATCGCCAGCAGGCCGACGAATGGGCCGAGCAGGAGCATCAGGGCCAGCGCGATGGCTACCTTCTTCATGGTCGTTGCCTCCGTCTCAGCGCAGCGGCTGGTCGAGCATCGACAGCCGCAGCAGGTAGCACGACGGCACCGCACCCGCAGCGGGTGTCTCGGTCGTGCTCTGGCTGCCCGTCGGCGGGGTTTCGGGTGGGCAGGCGAGGAAGATCGTGAACGCCACCGCATGCTCAGAAGTCACCGGTTCGTCGTTCCAGATCCCTTCGCGGTGCCGGGTGCCCTCGATCGTGATGGCGGTCGCCCCGAGCGGGAGTTGACCGGGCCGGGCCTGCTCGACCGCCTGCGCCCACAATTCCGGCACGTAGGCGTCGGTGATGGTCAGGTGCTGGCTCGTGCCGTACTGGCGCAGCTCGCCCCAGGCGTCACGGCCCGGCAGGTAGGAGGTGACGTCGGAGGCCAGGCCCGCCTGCTCGTTCCCGGTCGGGTCACCCACGTCCAGCAGCACGGCGGTGTAATCCAGCGGTAGGAACCCACTGGCGGTGTCCCAGGTGAACAGCGCATGTGCGGCCTGGCGTGCGAACTCTACGGGGTCGCTCGCCGGTGCGATCACCGGCAGGCGCGGAGTCGGCTGGCTGGGAGCGGAGCGAGTCGGTACCGGTGACCGGTCGGGTGACGGGCTGGTGTCGTTCGGGCCGGTCACCAGCCCGTAGACGCCGATCGCAGCCAAGACGAGGAACGCGACCCCGGCGCAGACAAGGGAGATCAGTCGGCGGCGGGTGCGGGCGGGATCATCGGGAGTCGTCTTCATAACCCCCAGGTGCGCCGCCCACTCACCCGATGAGGGCTAGAGCGCCCGGAGATGCCTGCGCGGGTTGTCTTGCAACTGCCGAGCGGCACGCAGCTCGTCGGCGAACGTGCTGGTGCCGTCAGCGGTCACCAGAAACGAGGCGATCTGCTCGTCGGTGAGATCGCTTGCCAGCACCTCGGCGTCGTAGTGCGTCCACCAGTCGGCAAGCTCCGTCCAGGTGGCGACGAACGCGCGCACCGGCCACCGCACAGGCTCGGTCTCACCCGTGGACGTGACCGGTGCTGGCTGCTTCTGCGCGGTATGTGCACGGGTGACGGCCTCTTGTGCGAGCGCCTCCAGATCGGCGTCCTCGCTTGCGGCGACGGCGGCGCGGACGCGCTCGAAGCCGGGATGCACTGGCCCACCGGCGTCGATGCGTTCGATTTCGGCAGCGGCATCGCCGCGCACCGTGGCAGGCAGGTCGCGGTCGTCGGCGACTTGCCGCAGGTAGTCGATCTTGTCGAGCGTTTTGTAGGACACGCCACCGGGGATCATGGCGGCGGCTTGCTCGCTGGCCCGGCCCGCCGCTTCGGACGGTGCGGGAAGGTTTCCCGCACCGTCCTTTCCTGGCTGGTTCTCCGCACTGAACCGTGTTGCTGCCTGCCTGCGTGAGGCGTCCTCGGCCATGAGGGTCTTTAGCTCGCGATACAGCGCAGTCTTTTCACTCGAGGTGAGGTTCTTGTGCAGAAGGTTGTCGTCTTGCTCAGCCAGCAGGTGCCCGAGCCTGCCCGAGACGCCCGAGCGCACCCACACACTCACCGTGCGCCAGCCGAGTAGCTTGATCGCGGCCAGCCGCCGAGCGCCGCACACCAGCACCCCGTCGATGGTGACCGTCAGCGGCTGTAGGAGTCCGTCCCGTGCGATGGACTCGACCAACGCGGTCAGGTCGCCCAGGTCGGTGCGGTGCCGGTTGCCGACGATGATTGAGGCGACCGTGCGATCCAGTTCGATGTGCCCGGTGCGCCTGCTCATGACCGGCCCCCGCGTTTCGGGGCCGCGAGCGAGATCATCAACACGAGATCGTCGTCGCGCAGCAGCGCGCGCAGGCTCTCGCCGATCAGCAACCTCAGCAGGATGCCGCGCCCGGCAGCGGTCGCGGCATAGGCCGGGCTGGGGTGCCCGAGCAGTGCTTTCAGCAGTGCCGTCCAAGCGGTGCCGTTCACGTCCAGCAGGGCGCGGGCGTGCTTGTCACGACGCAGCGCTTCATAGGCGCTCTGGCGGCTCCCCGCACCGGCCAGAGCCTGGCAGACGTGCTCGACCCCGGCGCGGGCGACGTGCGGGGGCCAGCCCAGCAGCGTGAACAACGCGATCGCGTCCTCCACCGCCGATCCTGCCGAGCAGCACGCCGTGGCACTGACCGGTTCGTCGGAGGCGGTTGGGTCGGGGTCGGTGACGTGGAATGCGGAGTGATAGTCCGTCAGCGGGTTCTCCCGATCTGACAGCCGCTCGGCGTCGTGGAACGCGGAGATGTGTGGGCGTCGGGCTTGATGCACCGAACACAGCAGGCCTTGACCGCGTTCCTCCGCGATGCAGGTGATGCGCACCGCGTGGGTCACCACGCCCCAGGGGTCATTCGCGGTACGCGCGGCCTTCGTGCGCATCACGTCGAATGCGGCTGAAGCTGCCTCCCAGGGGTCGAGGCCGTGCTTGCGGGCCAGCGCCCCGTACTTTTCGGCGGCGTAGGCCATCAGGTCAGCGGCAACCGGATCGGATTGCCACGCGCCGGGGCCGCCCTCGTGCAGCCGGTTCAGCAGGGCACGCAAGCCCTCGCTGCGAGTAAAGTTTTCCGGTTCACCGAAGGTCGTGCGGGTTGTCATGATGGCACCTCCTGGTAGCGAGGTGCACGCAGCGGGCCTCTGCGTTGGGGGTGGTCGGGCGTTCGTTGTCGAGTCATCGTTGATCACCGCTTCACGACTTCCCGACCGCAGTGCGCGTCGGAGCGTGGCGCCGGGCACTGTGCCCGAACGCCGACAGCGGCGACAGTTGTCTGGCTCGGTCGCCGAGGTACCTCAACCCGTCCACCAATGGCGCGCGGGCCTTGCGCGACATCTCAACCTCCATGTCGATGCCCCTCCCGGCCAATGACGCAGTATTGCGGGCGATCAAATCGGTGGGCCGCACCCACTCGACACCGCGCGCCCGGTGATCCTCGAATTTCCACTCGACCGCCGCCGCCTCAGCTGCATCGGTGAGCTCGTCAGTCGCGGCGGTCTCGACCGTGGTGTCCTTGCGCTTGGTGACGTCGGCAGCGGCGACCGCCTCGGGCACCTGCCGCACTTCGCGCCGGTTCTCCGGCATGTCCGGTTTGGGTGCATCCTCGACGCGCACCTCCTCGTACGCTCGCGCCTGCTCTCGCGGGTCGATATTCATGATGTTGTCTCCATTCCTGTGGTGATTTCCGGTTCCTCGACCGGCGGGGTAAACCAACGGCCCACGGTCGAGGGATGCACTTGCAACTCATCGGCGATCGCCTTGTTCGACCAGCCGGCCTCCCGAAGCTGCATGGCGCGCTCACGCCGACCAAGCACCAGCTCGGCCTCCGGCTCAGCGTCGGGTTCGGCTTCGGACTCGGGTGCTGGGTGTGCCTCGGCTACGGCTGGTAGCTCGCCGAGTATCTGAGCCGTGCTGCTTCGCGGAACGGTGGCCGAGCGTGTGAGGACGACGGTGAGGTGCGTGCTGGCCAGTAGCACCAGTGGCGGCACCGCCGCGACCGTCGCGGCGAGCAGGGCGGGCACGCTAGCGTCGGCAGCAACGACCGCGTGCAGCGCGTTCGCGGCCACAGACACGAGCGCCCCGCAGATCAGCAGCGCCCACGGATACCAGGCACCTCGGCGACCATCGAGCGCGACGACCGCGATCGTCGAGACCACGATCAGCCCGTCGACCAACAGCGGCCAGATCCACGCCTGCCCCGAAGCGATACCAGACCGGGCCGCGAGGTCGGCCAGTGCCATGAATGAGAGCCAGAACGCACCGATACCGATCAAGACCGTGCCCGTCGCAGCAGTCACCACCGCCCAACCCCACGCAAGTCTCCGCACGCTCATCACAGCCCCCGACCACTCGCCGAGGCCGCAACGCGAAGCCCGTCATCGCCGAACCCTGCCCCCGTCTGGCGTGCTGGAGCGCGACGACGCGGCCCGTAGGTGCTGACGTGGCGATACGCCGAACCGACCGTCCGGACGATCTCGTGCTCGCCCAGCCCGGACTGGCTCGCGGCCAAGCCGAGCGCATCGAGTGCTTCGCTGGGTGAGTGACCGTGCTCGGCCATGCGGCATGCGGCTTTGAACAGCCCGAGGTTGCGTTCGCCCTCGGGCCGGTTCGCGACGTATGAGGCAAGCCGGGCAACATCCAGCGGACAGCCACCCGGCGGCGCGGGCGCTGGGGTGTACTTCGGGCGCGGATCGAGGAAGTGGCGCAGCCGCTGCGCGTCCAGGCGCACGACCGGGCCAGCGGCCACGCTCTCCACCCGGTACTGCATCCGACGGCCGTCAATCATGCGCTGCGAGGGCGGCACGATGATGTAGCCGCCATCGCCCCGAAAGTCGACACCCGCCCGGCCTACCTGCCACGACCGCTGCTCATGCTCCGCAACTGCGGGGAAGTACAGATGCCTGCCGCCGGTCGGCGTCGTGACGACCGCCAACGGTTCCGGCAGCACCTCCGAGCGCGCCGCGTTTCTAGCCGCGACGTACCCATCGACTTTGTGCACGTCGATGTCGACGACGACCAGCCCCGAAGCCGCACCGGTCGGGATGGCAAGGTTCGCAGCCGGTCGCTGCCGCCACCACAACACCACCTGAGCCGTATCGGTGGTCGCCTCGTGGAAGCCACGGGGGGTTATCGGGCGTTTCCCGCCCGGCACGCACGGGAACACCGGCACACCGAGCTGTGCCAGCTCGCGCGCGGCGAGAGGTAGCGGCACGCCTTCGCCGAGCCAGGAGAAGATCACAGCGACCGCCGAGTCTCGGCGCGCAATCACATCCAGCGCCGCATCGGCGTCGTGTACCTCAGCCATCGTCTGACCTCCTTCCGTCCGAGGCCACTCATCAGCGAGTAGCCGTACGACCGTGAGGTACGTCGGGAGGACCAGGAGGACGAGATGGACAAGGAGACGAGACAGTGACCATCAGGCTTCTCGAGGAACCCGACGAGTCCTTACCGGCCTACCAGCCCGATTCATGCCGGGGGCGACTGGAGACAGATGATCTGAAGAAAGCGGCACAGAGTAGGCAGATCCGGCACACCATCAGACGGGCTGCGCACCCATCGTGCGGTAATAGCCAGGGGTGACACCGACGTACTCGCGGAACAGCCGCGTGCCGTGCGAACGGGAGCGCCAGCCGACCCGCTGCATAGCGGCACCGACCGTCAGATCAGTCTCCCGCAAGAGCATGGCGAGGTGCTCGGCGCGGACCATGGTCAGGAAGGTCAGCGGTGTCTTGCCGTAGGCCTCCACGAACACGCTCGACAACCGTGATGGTGACAGGTGGACCTCGGCGGCAAGCTTCTCCAGCGTCCAAACCCTTGCCGGGTGCTCTCGCAGCAAGGCAGCGGCTTGGCGAGCCTCGACGCGTAAGGGTGCGAAGCGGCGGTCTCTGGGGAGCGTGGGCCGGATATGAGCACGCTGCGAGGGTGAAACGCGAACTGGCGAAACCTTGATGAACGGAGCGATCACGTAGGCAATCTGAAACCACAACGCTTGCATGCGCAGATAGTCACGCGCAAAGTCTCTCTTCAGGCTGAGCGCGACCATCTCATCCAGCCAGGGCATCAGCATTCCAGCCCGATCCTCACCCAGTCGGAGGATCTGAGCAGGCTCTGTGTAGATCCTTTCCACAAACCCTTGCGCATCAAGTCGGTCTTCAAGAAATGCGGCGTATTGCCAACGCACTTGGTCAAGCACATAGTCGGTGTCGATATAGATCGTGGTGACGGTGATGTGCCCTTCCGGCTCCGATCCCGCCAAGACGTTTGCTCCGAGTAGAATCACGTCGCCGGACTTGACTGGAAGTTGCCCAAACTCGCTGAATAGGAACGCCGAGCCGTCGCGGACGACGATGATCTTCACGCAGTCATACGCCATCGGGCCGACCGGACGATGCACTGTGCGAGTGCGTGCTATCACAGGCGCGTACGTTCCGGCCTCAGGGTCGGACGAACTCGCTCGTCGAGATTCTGATGCGCTCACGTTTGCGTACTGTTGGCGGAGATCGGCCTCGGTCAGTTTCGTGTTCTACGGGGCGTCCAGTGGATGCTCCGTTTCGGCCTGTCTCATGCGTCCTGCTGTCAGCGCGATCAGGGCTAGGAGAGGGGGAATCATTCCTGCTACCACGAAAATCACGGGAACGGGGAGGAGCAAGGAAAGTGGGCCAGCGATAGCGATGGAAACTGGCATGAATGCGATTGAGACAAAGAAGTCAAGACTGGCGACACGACCGATCATGTCGAGCGGAACGAGGCGTTGCAGCAGGGTTCCCCAGATCACGACCCCAGCCCCGGTGGCGGCTCCGACAATGAACAAGGCCGCGAGCATCACGATCAGATCGTCGGCTATTCCGATTGCCACGAGGGGCACGGTTCCGCCGCCCCAACAAGCGATCATGAACGTGAGGTAGCGACGCGGGAGCCTTAGTGACGACACGGCCAAGGAACCGGCTGCTCCGCCGATCCCGTATGCGGCCAGCAGGAAGCCAAACGTCGCCTCGGCGTCATCGAATCGAGCACGGGTGAGGAAAGGCAGCAGCACTTCTATCGGGCCTTGGATGATGAGTGCGAGCGAAGATCCGAAAATCAGCGTCCAAAGCAGCCAGCGCGTACCGACCACATAGCTCACGCCCGCGCGAAGGTCGCCCCATAGGCTGGTGCGACCCTCCGGCGCTGCGGAATTGGTCAGTCCCTCGCGGTGGCTCAGGAACAAGGTGATGATGAATGCGACTGTGTACGAGACGGCCACGATCACCGCGCCGATCGCTGGGAAGAACATGCCGACGACGATCCCGCCAAGCGCTGGCCCGAGACCCTGCCCAAGTGTTGGTCGGAGTGCACCTTCAAGACCATTCGCGGCAAGGAGTTGCTCAGGTGGAAGCACCTGGGGCAAGTAGGAGCTGTATGCCGGGTAGAAGAATGCGCTGCCAGCGCCCATTGCGAACGATGCGATGGCGACGTGCCAGAGATCGATGGTTCCGGTGAGGGACAGCACGGCGACCGTGGACATCATCCCGGCGGTGCAGCCCTGCACGGTGATGATGATGCAGCGTTTGGAGAATCGGTCGGCGACCACGCCACCGAAGATCGAGAACGCGAACAGACCCAGACTCATCCCCGTCGCCACCGCCGACAGCGCGAGCGGACTGTCATTGAGTGCGATGACTTGGAAGACCATCACGATCGTCCACACGCCGGTGCCGAAAACCTCAATACCGACCGCGGCGAACAGCAAGCGATAGTCGCGGGTCGCAAGCGGTTGGATGGAGCGCTTCAGATTCAGCTTCTTCTCGGTCACGCGCGCACCCCGCTTTCGGCCATTGTGGAAATGTCGATGCTCGGCCAGCCGGCCATGTCGCGAATGAGTTGGCGATCGTGAGAAGACAGGATGACAGCCGCCTGGGTTGCGCCCAGTGCTTCCGTGAGTTCGTCGACGAGCGCAATTGAGAGATGGTTTGTCGGTTCGTCCAAGAGCAGCACATGGGGGCGCATGGCGAGCACGAGGGCCAGATCGAGTCGGCGTTGCTGTCCCATCGACAGTTCACCCACCCGTTTGCTCAGTTCTCTCGGCTTCAAGAGGCCGAGTTGTGAGACTCCGACTCCCTCCGAAGGCGGCACTATCCCGTCGGCGACGAGCGCATCGAGTCGCGTTCTGTAGACCTCGCTCGCTCGCCGGTCGGTCGGTAGATCAGACTCCTGCCGGAGATACCCGAGACGTATGCCGCTGGGCTTACGCACCACGCCGGTATCTGGCTCCAGCTCGCCGCTGGCGACTCTGAGCAGGGTGGATTTGCCGGTTCCGTTCGGGCCGGTCACGATGAGTCGCCCGCGATGCGACAGCGAGAACGACACCGGACCACGAAGTCTCCCGGCCACGCTGACGTTCTCGACGTTCAGCAGGGCTGCCCCGGTGCGGGTGCTCAGTTCGGGGAAGCGGAATACCTGGGGTGGTTCGGGAACGGTGATGGCGTGTGTTTCGAGTGCCTCTTGGCGTCGGTGAACGCTCTGCACGAGGCTGCCTGCTCTGGTGGCACGCCCGTGCTTGTTCGTGCCCTTCTCCGGACGCCATCCCGAGACGAGCCGGTTCTGGGCCGCGCTGAGGCTGTCTTGCAGCCGGGCACGCTCGGCCTGCTGCTTGTCATACTCCTGTTCCCAACGCTCCCGCTCAGCCAGACGTCCGTCGCGGTATCCCGAGTAGCCGTTCCCATAGACGCGCGGGCGATCGTCTGGTGTCGGATCGAGGTCGACGATCGTCTCGGCGAAGTCTGAGAGGAGTGCCCGGTCGTGACTGACGACCACGACACCGCCATTGCGGGATCGGATCTGGGCGGTCAGGAACTCGAGGCCGCTGCGGTCGAGATGATTGGTCGGTTCATCGAGCAGCAGGAAGTCGTCGTCGGCGCCGAGAAGGCAGGCCAGGCGCACACGGTAACGCTGCCCGACCGACAGCTCAGCGAGCAGGCGGGTCATGTCGGTCTCCGCGTCGAGGGCTTCGAGTGCGACTTGAACGCGCCGCTCAGCATCCCAGGCGTCGAGCGCTTCAGCATGCTCCAGCGCCGCCGCATACTCTGCGGCGGCGGCGTCGGTGCCATCAGTGAGCGCGTGGCTGGCAGCATCCAGCCTCGCCAATGCGGCGAGGGGTTCGGCGATCGCATCGGCGACGGCCTGTCCGACAGTGCGATGGTCGGAGGCATCCATCTCCTGCTCCGCCAGGCCAATCGTGCCGATTCGCTGCACCGTGCCACTGTCGGGAGTGAGCGTACCGGCGAGCACATGCAGCAGGGTCGATTTGCCTCGTCCGTTCTCCCCGACCACTGCGATGCGCGAGACGGGGGTGAGGGTGAGGTCGACGTGGTGGAGAACGCTGGTGGTACCTCGCGTCACGGAGATGTCGGAGGCGATGAGCTGCGCGCGAGAGCGCGCAGGAAGACGATGAGTAACGGTGTGCATGCGAGTCCTTTGACAAGCGCACCATCAGCAGGCAAGACCGGCAGATGGGTACGCGAAATGACGGCGACCCGAAAACGGGTCAGAACGAGTGGCCTCCGCAGGCTCGGAGAGACTCAACGAGCGCGGTCAGCCAACTCAGCCGTCACAGGAAGTACAAATGCATGAGGCCAGTCTAGCCTGTCCTTCGGTTGCCACGCATTCGCCCCGCGCAGGGCAAGCTATTCGCTGACGCATCGAGGGCGGCTCGGCCCGCTGTTCGCACCGCGTCGAGGCACACCGCCATGTCGCGCTGGCCCACCGGACCCACCAGTCCTCCCAGCCGCCCCTAAGGCCCTCCACACGTCTGGCACTGAGAGTGCTCATCGCTGCGCTCGATAGGATCGGGGGTGAGATCTGAAGTGCGGGCGTGGCAGCTCAGCCTGCATAGAACCGAGGCTCCGATGGCTGTTCCCACCACGAAAGCTGACCTGCGGGCAGCGATCGACAAGACCTTTGCGCAGCTCGAACGAGACCTCGACAGAGTGCCTCCGGTCGCCGCGCGCGAGCTGGTTCTCGATGGGCACGTCAAGAACACGATGATGAGCCCGGCAGACCTGCTCGCGTACCTCATTGGCTGGAACCAGCAGGTTCTCACGTGGCATCGGCGTCGAGCAGAGGGGCTTCCCGACGAGCTGCCCGCACCCGGTATCAAGTGGAATGAACTGGGAGTGCTCGCACAGCGCTACTACGCCGAATACGAGGCGGAAACCTGGGACGAGCTGCGCGCGCAGTTGCGTGACGCGAAGGATGCCATCGTGGATCTGATCCAGGGCTACTCCGATGCCGAACTGTACGGACAGCCCTGGTACGGAAAGTGGACGATGGGCCGCATGATCTCCTTCAACACCTCATCGCCCTACACCAACGCGCGCGGTCGTATCCGCGCGTGGCTCCGCACCTTCTAATCACCCGCGCGTCGGGCGATTTGGCCTCCCCAAGCCTGGAACCCATGACGTAGAGGCTTGCACCGTGCGCACCTGACCCCCGAGATCGCCCTCCCGTGACGGTCTCGGGGAGGGGCCGTCGTGGTGATGACCATCCGGGTCATGTCGTCCGGCAAGGGCTACGAGTACCTGCTGAAATCGGTCGTCGTCGGTGACGGTGACCGGGAGATGAGCAGCCCGCTGACCCGGTACTACACCGAGTCCGGCTGCCCGCCCGGAACGTGGGTCGGCACCGGCCTGATGAGCCTCGACGACGGGCGCACCCCGGCGTTGGCCGAGGGCGACACGGTGACCGAGGAACACCTGGCCCGACTGCTTGGTGACGGCATCCACCCGGTCACCGGCGAGAAGCTCGGCAAGAGGTTCCCCTCGCTGCAACCCCCACGCGAGCGGATTGCGGCCCGCGTTGCACGCCTCGATCCCGACTTGCGAGGCGAGGCACGGGCAGAGGCGGTGCAGCGCATCCGTGAGGAAGAAGTTGCGAAGAAGCCGCGCACCGCCGTTGCCGGGTTCGACCTGACGTTCTCCCCACCGAAGTCGGTCAGCGCGATCTGGGGCGTGGCCGACGCGGGCACGCAGACGCTGATTGCACAGGCGCATCACGCCGCGATGCGCGACACGATCGCGTTGTTGGAAGATCGCGTCGCCGCAACCCGCGTCGGTGCTGGCGGTATCGCGCAGATGCCGATCGTGGGCGTGATCGCCACGGCGTTCGACCACTACGACTCCCGAGCAGCCGACCCGCAACTACATACTCATGTGGTTGTGTCGAACAAGGTGCAGGGCGAGGACGGGCGCTGGCGCACGCTTGACTCTCGCCGACTGCACAAGGCCGCTGTCGCTCTCTCGGAGTCGTACAACGCCTTTGTCACCGACCACACCGCGCGGCTGCTCGGCGTGACGTGGGTGCCCGTCGACCGGGGCAAAGACCGCAACATCGGGTGGGAGATCGAGGGCGTTCCGGCGGCGTTGATCGCGGAGTTCTCGCGTCGCACGACCGGAGGCGTTGACGGTGCGGAGGGCATCGAGCAGGTCAAGAACCGGCTGATCGAGCAGTACGTCGCTGAGCACGGGCGGCAACCTTCGGCGGCAACGATTGCGAAGCTCCGGCAGCAGGCGACCTTGGAGACGCGGCCCGAGAAGGAACTGCACTCTCTGGCCGACCTCACCGCCGACTGGCGTGCGCGAGCTGAGGTCGTGCTCGGCGAGGACGCACCCACTTGGGCGCAACATCTGCTCGACCAGGGTGCAACCGAAGCCCGACTGCGCGCGGACGATCTCGGGCTGGAGCAGATCGAGGATCTCGCATCAGTGGTGCTGATGGAGGTAGCGAATCGGCGTGCAACCTGGGGGCGATGGAACCTGCACGCCGAGACGATGCGGCAGATCATGGGCGTCCGGTTCGCAACCACCGACGACCGTCTCCGCGTGCTCGATCAGGTCGTCGCGCACGCCGAGGCCGAATCGCTCCGGCTCACCCCGGATTACGACCGCGCCCTACCCGCCCACTACGTCGACGGCGAGGGCAACAGGTTCCAGCCGGTTGATCAGATTGCATACTCCAGCCAAGACATCCTCGACGCCGAGCAGCGCCTACTCGCGCACAGCCAGCGCACCGGCGGGCCAGCACTGACGGCGAGGCTCGTCGCGCGGCACGCCTCACGCAAGATCAGGGGCGTCCGGCTCGACCCCGACCAGGCCGTCGCCATCAGCCGCATCGCCCGCTCCGGGCTGACGCTCGATCTGCTCGTCGGCCCCGCCGGTTCCGGCAAGACCACCGCGCTCCGCGCGCTCCATCGCGCCTGGACAGCCGCGCACGGGCGCGACTCGGTGATCGGCCTCGCACCATCAGCAGCCGCTGCCGAAGTGCTCGGCGACTCGCTCGGTGTCCGGGCGGAAAACACAGCGAAGTTCCTCTACGAACACCACCACGGGCGCTGGAACCTCGAAGCCGGGCAACTCGTGCTAGTGGACGAGTCCTCACTCGCAGGAACCCTCGCACTCAATCGCATCGCTGAGCACGCCGCCGAGGTTGGAGCCAAGGTCGTCCTCATCGGCGACTGGGCACAGTTGAGCGCCGTCGAGACGGGCGGGGCGTTCGGGATGCTCGTCCGCCATCGCGATCAGGTTCCCGAGCTCACCGACGTGCGCCGCTTCGCCAACGAGTGGGAGAAGACCGCCAGCCTCGGCCTGCGGCAAGGAAACACAGACGCGCTCGACGAGTACCAGGAGCGCGGCAGACTGCTCGACGGCGACGCCGAGACCCTGCTCGATGCGATCTACGAGGCATGGCGCACCGACCGCGACGAGCGCCTGCGCACATTGATGATCGCGGGCACCGGCGAGATGGTCGCCCAACTCAACGAACGCGCCCGCGCCGATCTGATCGAAGCCGGACAGGTCGAGGCAGACGGCCTCCGCCTGCACGACGGCACCACCGCAGGCATCGGCGATCTCGTCGTCACCCGGCTCAACGACCGCCGCCTGTCCACCGGCAAAGCGTGGGTCAAGAACGGCGACCGCTGGCAAGTCACCCACCGTTACGACGACGGCTCCCTCGCCGTGCGTCGGTTGGGGCACGGCGACCAGCCCCACGGCAAAGCCCTCGTGCTGCCCGCGAAGTACGTGCGCGAGGAACTCGAACTCGGCTATGCCTCCACGGTTCACCGCGCCCAAGGAGCCAGCGTCGACACCGCGCACGCACTCGTTGACCCCGAAGCATCGTCGCGGGAGTTGTTCTACGTCGCCATGACCCGAGGCAAGCACCGCAACCACGCCTACGTGATCGTGCCCGACGCGCACGAGGTCGAACCGCATCTCGACCAAGCTGAGCCTCTGACCGTGTCAGGTCGGCTCGCCAAGGTACTCGCCCGTACCGACGGCGACCTCTCGGCTACCGAAACCCTGAAGCTCGAGGTCGACCGGCATGCCTCGCTGTCCACGCTGCTTGCCGAGTACGACGTGCTCGCCCGCGAAGCACAGACCGACCGATGGGCCGCGCTGCTCGACGTCGCACCGTTCCCCGCGAACGTGGCCGACGACGTGTTCACCAGCCCCTACTACGAACGCCTCGAAACAGCGCTCGCCCGATATGAAGCTGCCGGGCATCTCGCCGCTGTCGCGCTCAACGCCCTCGCACCGAAGCTCACGCCCGGCGAAGACCAGGCTGACTCCGCCGCACAGCTCGCCGCCATGCTTGACCAAGCCACCACCCAACTCCCGCGTGGGAGGGGACGCAGCCGATCGGTCGCCGGCCTCATCGCCATCCCTGCCGAACCGATTAACGAGGACATGCAGACCGCGCTCACCGATCGTCAGGTCCTCATCGAGACCGCCGCGCGGAACCTCGTGCGTGAAGCGCAGGAGGCAGGTGCCGCGTGGTTGGCGCGTCTCGGTAAGCCTCCCGCGCAGCCCAGGCAGCGGGAGCAGTGGCTGGCACACGCCGCCACCGTCGCTCTCTACCGGCACCGTTACGACATCACTGATCCCACGCCGCTGGGTGCCCCGAAGTCGATCAAGATCGCTGAGCAAACTGTCGAGTACCGCGCCGCATACGCCCGTGTGGAGCGCGCGCGGCAGCTCGGACGTATGTCGCAGTCGGAGCCGAACCGGTGGCATCCGGTCAGTCTGCGGGCGCTGTAACTGTCAGAAGTGGTGAGGCCCCAGGCATCGTGGCCACGAACCTAGTGCCGTGGCCACGATCTGTGAGAAAATGACCGGACGAGGAGCGCCTAGCCCGATAGCCCGCCGGAGCAAGCGCTTCTCAGCCGTTGGACTCAGCCTAGCGATCAGTCTTGGTCGGGCGAGTGCGCATGTTCGGTCGAACGACTGACGAAGAATATGGAAGGGAGACGACTACATGGCTAGCCCGTCAAGCAAGCTGCCCATGAGGCCGCCGTTCCCGGTGGAGACCCTATCTCTCGACCTGATTGACCTCGACTTACGCAACTCGCGCTTTCCTCGCGACGCTCAGTCTCAAACCGACGCGTTCGAGTTGATGCTGTCGACGGCTGGCGACGAGTGTCTGGATCTACTCAAAGACTTGACGCGAACAGGGGAGATGAACAGCTCCGACCTGCCGATAGTCGTTGCCAGAGACGGTCGCTATCTCATGATGGAGGGAAATCGGAGACTGACGTGTCTCCGACTATGGAACGACCCAGGCCTGATCGAAGATGAAACCCTAGGCAATCAGTATTCCACGCGCGTCGATCGTCTCGTCGCCGACAGTGCGTATGCTGCCCCGACTGAACTGCGTGTAGCTGTCGCTCCCAGCGAGTCCGATGCCGATGTGTGGATTGAGCGGAAGCACACTGGCGGGGCAGGAGGCGCGGGCACCGTCGAGTGGGGCGCGGCGATGAAGGATCGCCGCCGCGCGCGAAATGATCCGTCGAAGGCATCCCGTTCGATGGCGTTCGTCGAACTCGTTTCAAGTGAATATGAAGACGAGCCAGATATCTTGAAGGCTCTAGAAACGGTTCGAAATGCCCGCTACACGTTTATCCAGCGCTTCGTGGATCGCAGCGTTGTGCGGGAATTAATTGGCCTGGACTTTTCGGCTGGAAAGATGTCCTTTCAATACGGCGCGGAAGCATCGAAGCCGATAATGCGTCAGGTGATCGGCGACTTTGCTCGGCCGAAGGCCGAGTCCGGCAAGACTTGGGCTCGCGAACTCGACACGGTGGAGGATTTCCGCGACTACCTCAACAAGTACGCCCATCTACTCCCAGGCGCGTCGTCTGCTCCGGGTCAACCAGGTGGCGCGGGCGCTACGAACAATGGCTCCGGCGCGGCTGGTGCGGCGAGCAACTCCGGGGGCAATGGATCAGCTCAGCCATCAGGAGCACAGTCGACGAATGGCGGCGGCGGGTCTCAGACGGAGAGCGGAGATTCTCGACCGCCTCGCCCGACCCCTGTTCGCGAGCACATATTCCGTGGGTTGGTGCTCGATAAGTTCACCCCACGCATCCAAGAAATGGTGCGCCAGACCTCGCTTCTAAACGTGCAGCGACAGAATGAGACGGTGTCAGTCATGCTCCGTGTAATTCTGGACTTGACTGCGTATCAGTTCCTGAAGTCTCACGGACATCAGAACGTGCCCAAGGATCTTGATAAGCGGATCAAGGATGCGATCAAGGTAATCGATCCACATGCTTCTGATGCGTTGGGAACGGCTGAGGCGACACCGCCGCTACGCAAGGCGTTTCACAGTACGACTGCCGACGGTGTTCGTCTCGTGCAGTACGCCGTCCATGACATCCACAGTGGACGTACACCCGCAGAGGTCTTCACTCTTTCGGATCGGTATACGCCTGTTCTGGAAGAGATGAATGCCAACATGGGAAGCCACCCGATTCAATGAGATATCTATCTCCGTTGCGCTACCCAGGAGGAAAGGCTCGCCTAGCGCCATATCTGGAGCGCCTGATCCGTGCGCAAACTCCGCAGCCGACCCAATATGCGGAGCCGTTCGCGGGTGGCGCTGGAGCGGCTCTGCATCTCCTTCATAGCGGAGTGGTCGATCAGATTCATCTCAATGACCTGAATCCTGGGATCGCTGCCTTTTGGCGAGCTTCGCTCGATTTCCCTAACCAGTTCTGTCGCAGGATTCGCGATGTTCCTTTAACTCTAGAGGAGTGGCGTAAGCAGGCTGAGATCTATACTTCCCCTTCGGGGCGCGACGATTTTGAACTCGGGTTCGCGACCTTCTATCTGAACCGGACTAATCGCTCAGGAATCCTAGATGCGGGCCCAATTGGCGGGTTCGAACAGCTTGGCAAGTGGAAGATCGACGCTCGCTTTAATCGCGAGGGTCTCGTTGCTCGTATCCAGGCCATTGCCGATATGCGTCACAAGATCTACGTCACGGAATCGGACGCCCTAGATTTCCTTCGTTCGATTCAGCACATTTCGACAGACGTCTTTGTCTACGCAGATCCCCCATACCTCGTTCAGGGCGAGGGTCTGTACCTGCATGCGTTCGACGCTGAAGCTCATCTCGAACTGGCGAATGTACTCAGTGAAGCGGAATTTCCGTGGATTTTGACTTACGACGACGACCCCCGGATAACCAATCTTCTCTACAGCGGTGGGAGATGCGCAATCTTCGACATATCGCACACTGCTCATCGTCAGCATGTTGGGACTGAATCTGTGATCTATTCTGAACGGTTGATCGTGCCCGATATGGAAATAACCGCTGGCCGAGTTGCTCGGTGGACTGCATAGTAGACCGTAGGTCTCGGTGAGAGTGGCTTCGGCGCGGTCTGCTCTGTGTGGGTCCAGACCGTCATACGGTGGACATCGAAGCGCATAGTGATAGACACGACGCTTCCACCGTTCGCACAGGCAGGTCGGGTCGCGTCCTCCGCGCAGGCACCGTCAGTTGAACGCGCGTTGGCCCACATCCAGCGAGATCGCGGCGGTAGAATCGTGGTGGCATCAGCAGGTAGGCGGTCCAGGTTTCGCCGCGATCGCAAGCAAAGGGGCGCGGAGTGGCGGGCATCGAATCGGAGGTCTTGGAGACCTTCCTGGCTGCACTGACCGATGTGGATGACGTGCCGCCGCAGGTGACCGAGAGCCTTGCAGCGTTGCTGGCGGCGGACAAGCTACCGAAGCCGGACCAGCTTGTAGCGCTCTACACCGGTGCGAGCGGTGAGTCAGCGCTGTGATCCAGGTTCAGAATCTCCGCATCGAAGAGTTCCGCGGCATCCGGGACCTCGACCTCGACCTGGGCAGCGGTTCCTTCGTCGTGGTAGGGCCGAACGGGTCCGGCAAGAGTGGAGTGGTCGATGCCATCGACTTCGCGTTGACAGGCAACGTCGCTCGCCTCAGCGGAGCTGGCACGGGCGGCATCTCAGTCGCGAAGCACGCACCGCACGTGCACCAGCGCGACAACCCAGCCGCTGCAAGCGTCACCCTGACCTTCACCCACCCCGCCAGCGGGCAGACTGGCACGCTCACTCGCAGCGTGAAGACCGCAGGTCAGTTCACCCTGGAGCCCAAGACTCCCGAACTCGTCGCAGCCGTGGAATGGGCTGCGCGTCATCCTGAACTGATCCTGTCGCGACGTGAAGTCATCAAGTACGTCAACACCGAGCCGGGGAAACGTGCCCAAGAGGTGCAGGCTCTCCTCAAGCTCGACCGCATTGACGAGACTCGTCGCCTACTCAACACGGCTCGCAACAAGACGAGCACTGCCGCCAGAAGCGCCGACGACGCAGTGAAGTCCGCAGAGGATGCCGTCAAACGTGGTCTCGATATCAGCGATCTGCTGCCGAGCGAGGTCACGGTGGCGGTCAACAAGAAGCGGGAAGTGCTCGGCCTGGAAGCGCTGTCAGCAACCACTCTTGAGACCGACCTCAGCGCCGGAGCCAGAACCGACGACAGTCAAAGCACTTTCAACCGGGCATCGGCGATCCGGGACATCGAAGCCGTCACCAGCTACTTGGCTGAGCACAAAGACCTCGACACCGCCGTAAGTGACCTGGACACCGCGCTGACTGAACTCGAGGCCGATCCCGCAGTTTTTGACGCGCTCAGGCACCGCCAACTGGTCGAGGCCGGTCTGCCGCTGGTGATCAATACTGCCTGCCCGCTGTGCGACCTGGAGTGGCCTGACGTCGCGTCGCTGCGGAAACATCTGAACGACAAGCTCGTTCGGTCCGAGACAGCCGCGAAGCTCCAGCAGCGCATCCAGACCTCGGCGGGCAAGGTGACTGGGCAGCTTCGCGGCGTTCGGTCCTTGATTCAGGCAGCACAGCCGCACGCTGTCACGATGGGACAGTCTGCGTTGCAGACGTCTCTCTTGGAGTGGTCGAATGACCTTGCCGCGTTCGAGGCGAAGCTGGCGACAGTCGAGTCCGTCCGTGACGAGTCCGAACGCGTCACCACCGATCCGTTGGACACTCCGTCATCGATCGCTGATGGATTGAAGGCGCTTCGAGCGACGATCGAAGCACTGCCAGACCAGACCACGACCGAGGCCGCACGGACCTTCCTCACTGTTGCCCAAGATCGTTGGACTCAACTACGGCAAGCGCGGGCGAAAGCAACGAAGGCAACCGCAGCTCAGAAAGCGGCGAACGAGGTCTACGAGAAGTACAACTCTGTGGCAGACGCGGCACTGACGACGCTCTACAAGACTGTCGAGACCGACTTCAGCAACTTCTATCGGCAGATCAACTCTGATGACGAATCATCCTTCAAGGCAGGGCTGTCACCCACCGCTGGGAAGCTCGACCTCGAAGTCGACTTCTACGGGCTCGGCATGTTCCCACCGATGGCCTACCACAGCGAAGGTCACCAGGACGGGATGGGGGTCTGCCTCTACCTGGCCCTGATCAGGCAACTCCTCAAATCGGATTTCCGACTCGCCGTTCTCGACGATGTCGTAACCTCCGTGGACGCCAACCACCGACGACAGTTCTGCAAGCTGCTCAAAGACGTCTTCCCTGACGTCCAGTTCATCATGACGACCCACGATGAGGTCTGGGCGCGCCAAATGCAGTCCTCGGGTCTCATCGCTCGACGTTCGCTCGCTCGATTCCACGGCTGGACCGTCGATGGGGGACCGTTCTATGGTCAAGGCGGCGACTTCTGGACTCAGATCGAAGCCGACCTTGCCAGCGACGATGTTCCTGGCGCTGCTCACAAGCTGCGACGCAATCTGGAGTCGTCGCTGGCCGACGTCGCTGCGAGCATCCAAGGTCAGGTCGTGTTCCGCGCCGACAACAACTACGACCTCTCATCCTTCTTCTCCGCAGTCAAAGGCCGACACGGAGATCTACTCAAGAAGGCCACCGCCTCAGCGAACTCGTGGAACAACGACGCCGCGAAACAGAAGGTCGAAGCGTTGAAAGACGAGCGAGCGAAGGCGATCCTCGCTCAGGATGGGGAAAACTGGGCGATCAACGCCCTCGTCCACAACAACGATTGGGCGACCATGACGAAAGCGGACTTCGCACCGGTCGTTGAAGCCTGCAAGCAGTTCCTCGAACTGTTCACCTGTAGTAACGATGCGTGCGACGGGTGGATCTACGTTCTCGGCATCCCTGGAAAGGAAGAAGAACTCCGGTGCTCCTGCGGGGACTTCAACCTGAACCTACGGAAGAAGTAACGCCCTGCCTCGTGTGCTCCACATGGTCGCCCGGAGGTTCATGCGACTGGCTAGTGAAACGTCACCACTTCTCCCGAGTGGCTTGCCGGGGAGTACTTGACCCCGACCTGGTAGCGGCGGACCGTGCCGGTGTCGTCGGGGAACTCCACTGGCACCGTGAACATAAGCGCGTCGTTCTCGGGAGCGGGCTCGCCGTCACGGGTCCCATGGACGAAGCGCAGGTTGAACATGAGGCCGCGCCGGATCTTGGCCTCAATAGCCTGCGCGAGCTCCTCAGGGCTTAGCCCATCTAGCCCGGCTTTGCGCACCGAGGCTCCGTGACCGTCAGCATCGCTCGTCAAGTAGATGAATCGTCGTTCGTCGAGATCAAGCTTCAACTCACTGAGCGGGCTCTGCGCGCCACCAAGCGCGGTCAGTGTGAGCGCGCTGTCTTCGTCGGCCCACTCCGGTACGCCGTTGTCCATGCGGTGCTCGAGTACCACGCCGTAGAGCGTCTGCTCGACTCCGACGATCCGGAAACCGTGGTCTCTGGTGGGCGGGGTAATGTGCGGTGAGCCGTCCTCGTCGGCTGGAACGACGAGCGCATCGCCGTCGCGAATCGCGTACTGCGGAAGCAGCATGAACGACTTGAGTGGAGTCCATGTCGAGCAGTCGATGTATCCCAAGTACGCGACCGTCGAATCTCGCAGCGCGGCGTCCATCGCGCCGACCTGTGTTCGCGACAAGTTCGTGAGATAGAGGACGTAGTACTGCTCAGTGGCCAATCGAGGAAAGTCGTTCGTGCGGACCAGGTTCTCGTCGAGTGCGTTCCACACCCAACCGGGCGGCGCGTTGAGGATGTCGCCCTGGCTGATCGCAGTCCGCTGAGGCCCGTGGCGCCAGAGCGCCGGCAACCAACATTTCGAGAGTTCGAAACCATAGTGGTCGCTCCCGGCGGCGGTGGAGTCGAAGAGGAAGGCGACCTCCGCATGCGTCGCTCGGGGAGTCAGCGCCCACCGCAGGTTAGCGTACTCCACGCCGCCCTTGACGAGTTCGTGGGTCGTCTCGCGATGCAGCGCACGAATCAGGTCGCCGACGTGTTTGCTGTCGAGGTCGAGCGCTGTCGCACTCGATGAGACGTACACATTCGTGTAGTTGTTCAGCGAGTGAATAGTGAAAGCGAGACCTGTTGCGCCGGTAGGTACTTCGGACTCGCTACTCATGTTCCGATCGTCCCACACTGAGTGTTCCGCTTGAGGACGGCGGCTACTCGATCTGAGACGTCACTGTCTTGCTGTCGCGGCCTTGTGATCGACTGTCCCTGTTACTCCGGGTGCGTTCCTGTGTCGGCCAAAGACCCCGCCCCGCAACGACTGCCAGTCCGTCGGTGAGGGTCCAGTGCTCGCTTGGATCACGACAGCAAGTCCTTCGTGTGTGTCCACACCGTCATCCGATGCACGCCGAAGCTTCGACAGATCGAGACCACGCTCTCGCCGTTCGCGCGCGCAGTTCGGATAGCGTCCACTTGGCTTTCTGTCAGCGGTGTTCTAGCTCGTCTCCTAGGGTTCGCTACGACCTCGGGCTCGTCCTCGGCTGCATCTTGAGGCTCGTCGCCAAGACCGAGTTTCGCCTGTTCCCACGCGGAACCCAGCCGCTCGAACCGCTGCCAGGTGTTCGGTTTGAGTCCACCCGCGTCCACCCATGAGAAACCCGCTCTGACCTGCGTCGGAGCGGGTTTTTTCTTGTCGAGACCGTTGGCTGCGGGCTGGCTTCCTGGGGTCGGTTGGGAGTCGGTTTGGCGGACGAAAGTCCTATCGGGTAATCTCGCCGTGTCCTTGCCGATTCCAAATCGTTACCAAACTCGAAACGGACCTGATTGTGCCGCAATTCCGCGTGAATGCCGATAACTCCATGAACCCCGCCGCTGGTCAGACCGGCCGGGGTGGCCGCCATCGCGTCGCTCGGTCGGCCCGGACGTCGATCCCGGTCCGCGTCGGCGCGCTCGCCGCGTTCACCGGCGCTGTCGGCCTGGCTACCGTCTCGGCCGGCGAAGCCGCCGCCAAGCCCGCGGCGAAGTCCGACGCGCCCGTGGTGCTGCCCGGCAACATCACGGTGCCGGCGAACCTGGATCTGCCGAAGGAACTCGACAACGCGATCCGTGGCCTGGCGCTGCCGACGCTGCCCGTTCCCGGCCAGGCCGTGAAGCCCGCGTCCGGAACCGTCACCTCGAACTACGGCGCGCGTTGGGGTGCCCACCACAACGGCGTCGACATCGCCAACAAGATCGGCACCCCGGTATACGCGGTGACCGACGGTGTCGTCCTCGAGTCCGGCCCGGCATCGGGCTACGGGCAGTGGATCCGCGTCCGCCAGGACGACGGCACCACCGGCATCTTCGGCCACGTCGACCAGAGCTTCGTGAAAAAGGGCCAGCGGGTCACCGCCGGCCAGCAGATCGGCACCGTCGGCAACCGCGGCAACTCGACCGGCCCCCACCTGCATTACGAGGTCTGGAACGCCGGTGGCTCGCCGATCAACCCCCACACCTGGCTGGCCAAGCGGGGCGTGCATCTGTAGAGCTTCGCTGCTCCATTAACTTGCAGCAGACGCCGCGGTCCGGTGCCGAATTTCTGGCACCGGGCCGCGGCGTTATGCGTCGGGCTTCGGTCAGGCGAGGGGAGTCCCGGCCCACTCCCGCAGTCGCGGCAGTGGCCAGGTGGTGACGATGCGGTCCGGGTCGATACCGTGCTGCACCGCCCGCACCGCGCCGAGACGGGTGAACTCGAGTTGGCCCGGTGCGTGCGCATCCGAATCGATGGCGAACAGGCAGCCGAGATCCCTCGCCAGGGTGAGTAACTCGTCGGGCGGGTCCACGCGTTCGGGGCGGGAGTTGATCTCCACCGCGGTGCCGGCGGCGGCGCACGCCTCGAAGACGGCCTGCGCGTCGAACGTCGACGGCGGACGCCCTCGACCGGCGATCAAGCGGCCGGTGCAATGGCCGAGTACCTGGACGCGCGGGTTCGACGCCGCGGCCACCAGACGTCGGGTCATCGCCGGGGCGTCCATGCGCAGCTTCGAATGCACCGAGGCGGTCACCACGTCGAGTCGGTCCAGCAGTGCGGGCTCCTGATCCAGCGACCCGTCGTCGAGGATGTCCACTTCGATGCCGCGCAGCAGGGTCAGGCCGTCGTCGTGGGTGCGGTTCCAGGCGTCGATGACGTCGATCTGCTGCGCGAGGCGCTGCGCGCTGAGACCGTGCGCGATGGTCAGCCGTGGTGAATGGTCGGTCACGGCAAGCCATTCGTAGCCGAGTTCGCTTGCCGCAGCGGCCATCTCCGACGGCGGTGCGCCGCCGTCGCTCCAGTCGGTGTGCGAATGCAGGTCACCGCGGAGCAGGGGGACCAGCGTCGGTGCGTCGGGCATCGGCGACGGCGTCTGTTGCAGCCGGTCGAGATAGCCGGGCAGCTCTCCGGCGGACGCCGCGGTGATCACCGAAGCGGTCGCTGTACCGATACCGGAGACCTCGGTGAGCGTAGAAGCCCGCAGCCGTCGGCCGAGTTCGTCGTCGTCCATGGCGGCGACGATCCCGGCGGCCTTGCGAAAGGCCTCCACGCGGTAACTGCGCTGGCGGTCGCGTTCGAGCAGCCAGGCGATCCGCGACAGAGCGGTCACCGGGTCGACGGGCGCGGTCAGCGGGGAGAAGGTTCTCATGCCGGCCCCGGATCGTCGGGATCGCGAATCTCGTCGGTGAGCCAGCCGAGGTAGCGCGCGGCGGAGGCGTGGACGGCTGCGCGCGCCGCGCTGTCGATGATGTTCCCGAACGCCCCGTAGATCCGGTCGTAGGCGACGGTGTCGAGTGCGGCGACGATCTGCCGCACCAGCCTCGGCGACAGCGGGATCAGATTCGGGTAGCTGCGCATGAACGAGACGGTGGCCCGGTCCGGATTCACCATCACCGTGTCGCCGGACAGCAGCGCGCCGCGGCCCTCCGCGGCGGTGCCGATCTGCAGCACGCAGCTGCCGGGGAAATGGCCGCCGCAGCGCACCAGCCGGATGCCCGGTGCGATCTCGCGGTCGGCGCGCCAGTGCACGACGACATCGTCGGGCCGGGTGACCCAGCGTCGATCCAGCTCGTGGACGTACACCGGGACGCGGCCGAGGAGATGACTCAGCGCGACGCTGGCGCCGACCAGGTGCGGATGGCTCGACGCGATCGCCGCGATCGGACCGGCCGCGCGCAGCCGCTCGACGAGTGCGGAGCCGACGAAGCCGGGCGGTTCCCACACCACGAGTCCGCCCGCGGACTCCACCAGGAAGGTCCGCTGCCCGATGCCCACCCGCGGATCGACGGTGAGTTCACGCAGCCCAGGCTCCAGATCGCGGATCGCCACCGACCGCTCTTCGTCGAGCCGGAGCGGCCGCCACTGCTGCCCGGCGGCCGGGACGTACTGCCGGTCGTCGACGCAGATCAGGCACTCGTCCGGTGGCGTGGGTGCGGGCGGATACTCGTTCCCGCACGTAACGCACAGCCAGCTCCGTCGGCCTGCCCGGTCCATCGCCGGTCGACCGGCGATCGGCGCGGATTCGGGTCCGGAGCTCATGCCGCCACCATAGAACGACGGCGTGGCCGATGCGCGACACCCGTTTATCGGACGGGCGTACGGGGTACCTGTCCGGTGATGAACCGACGAGACGACGAACCCGACGCGGCTTCGGGTCAACACGGCAAGGTGGACTCGCCGACCGATCTGACCAAGCCGCAGCTGGTGTACGTGCTGCGCAGGACCGGTCGCGAGTTCTCTCGCGACCAGTGCACCGACTTGGCCGCGGCGCTCACCTATTACGCCGTGCTCTCGCTGTTCCCATCGCTCCTGGTGATCGTCTCGCTGCTCGGTGTGTTCGGGCAGGGTGAGAAGACGGTCGACGCGGTGCTGGACCTGGTCGGCGACCTCGGTCCGTCGTCGGCGGTCGACACCCTGCGTGGGCCCGTCGAATCCCTCGTCGCGGCACCGACGGCCGGGTTGGCCCTGGTGATCGGTCTGCTCGGCGCGCTCTGGTCGGCGTCCGGCTATGTCGGCGCGTTCGGCCGTGCGATGAACCGCATGTACGAGATCGACGAAGGCCGCCCGTTCTGGAAGCTGCGCCCGGCGATGCTCGGTGTCACTCTCATCGTGTTGATTCTGGTGGCATCGATCGGTCTGATGCTCGTCGTCAGCGGACCGATCGCCAAGTCCGTCGGCGACGTGATCGGCGCCGGCGACACCGCGCTTCTGGTCTGGAACATCGTCCGCTGGCCGGTGATCCTGATCCTCGTCGTCATCGCTGTGGCGCTGTTGTACTACGCGACCCCGAACGTGGCGCAACTGAAGTTCCGATGGCTCAGTGCCGGCGCCTCCCTGGCGATCGTGGCGTGGATCCTCGCTTCGGTGCTGTTCGGGGTCTACGTCAGCAACTTCGCGTCGTACAACAAGACCTACGGCGCCCTCGCCGGCGTGATCGTGTTCTTGCTGTGGTTGTGGCTGACCAACCTGTCGCTTCTGTTCGGAGCCGAGTTCGACGCTGAACTCGAACGAGGACGGGAATTACAGTCCGGACTGCCCGCCGAGGGGACCATTCAATTGCCCGCCCGCGACACTTCCGTGTCCGACAAGAAGGCTGCCGCGCGCCTCGAGGACGTCGAGCGGGCGCGTGCACTGCGGTTGTCGCGCGGCCACACCGAGGACCTCCACACCGCTGCGGTCGACGAAGGGCCGCGCCCACCGAAAGGAGCTCGCATGACCGAGTCGGATGACCACGATCGTCCCGCCGAGGAGTTGAGCACCCTCGAATTGATCGAGCGGCTCAACACGCAAGTCACCACCCTGATCCGCACGGCGATGTCGTCGGCGGTCGAGGAGATGAAGAGCAAGGCAGCCGCGTGGGGTGGGTGTCGGGGTCTCCGGGTGGGCGTGCTGATCGCGCTGTTCGGGCTCGGGCGCTCGTGGCCGCCGCGATCCTGGGCCTGGCCACCGTGCTCTCGGGTTGGCTGGCCGCTCTGATCGTCGGCGGTGCGCTCGTCGGGATCGGCGCGATCGCCGCCGGACTGGGCGCCATGCGGGCGCGCGCTGCCGTACCCCCCGTCCCCGAGAAGACGGCGGCGAGCGTTCGCGCCGACGCCGAAACCGTGAAGGAGCACCTGTGAGCAACGAACCGAACAACGACCGCACCGCACACCACGACCCGCTGCCGCCTGCCGTCGATGACACGGTCGCCGACGCGGCCACCACGGACTTCGTCGACCCGGATCTGGCTACGCGGTCGCCCGCGGCGCCGCCCGAGAACGACGACGACAACGACGACACCGACGACGAACCGCCGCCGGTGGCTGAGCAGCGCGCTGAACTCGCCGACACCGTGGACGCACTGAGCGCGCGTCTGGACGTGCGGGAGCGCGCCAGAACTCAGGCCCACGCGAGTGCCGAACAGCTCAAGCAGCAGGCGGGCGGCCACCCGGCCGCGATGGTCGGTGCGGCCGGAGCGCTGGCAGCGGTGGTGGTGACGCTGCTGGTCCGCCGTCGGCGGCGTCGTCGGCCGCCGGCCGATGCGAGGAAATGAAGCCTCCGGGCCGGACCGGCCTAAGCGACTTCGCGGGGCGAGCACCGCGAAGGGACATCCCACACGAACGCAAGTGAGCAGGAGAACGCCATGGGTGCGGTCACCACAACTATGTACAAGCCTCTGTCGTTGGCGACGAGCGTGGTCGGCGGCATGCTCGCCGGCGCGGCGTTCTCGCGAGTATGGGGGCGGTTCAACGATGACGATTCCGTGCCCGATCCGAAGGATCTGCGACGCAGCAAACGCGAAGTGCTGATCGCCGCCGCGGTGCAGGGGTTGATCTTCGGGGTGGTCAAGGCGGCCGTCGATCGGGCAGGCGCCCAGGGTTTCCGCAAGCTGACCGCCTCGAATCCGCCGGTGTCGTGACCCGCTGGTCGGGCGCGGCAGTCCGTTCCGGTGACGACCACCAGTGGACCGCGCCGTCACGGGACACCGGGTGGGGGCACCGCTCGAGTGAAAGTGGTGGCCCGCCGCGCGCCACGTAGCCTGTTGTCGTGCGTTCACCGATTCCGGACTATCTCACCGATGCCCTCCGCGCTGTGGAGCCCGATCAATCCGGCGCCACCGCGGACTACATTCCCGAGCTCGCCCAAGCCGATCCGGACCGACTCGCCGCGGCGCTCTGCACCGTCGACGGCCATGTCTATTCGGCCGGGGATTCCACCGTGGAATTCAGCATCCAGTCGATCTCCAAGCCGTTCGCCTACGCACTCGCACTAGCGGATCGCGGGTTCGACGCCGTGCTGGAGAAGGTCAGTGTGGAGCCGAGCGGCAACGCGTTCAACGAGATGTCGGTGGAGCCGGCGACCGGACGTCCGCTGAACCCGATGATCAATGCCGGTGCCATCGCCACGCACAGCCTGACCGGTCCGCTCGGCGCGACGCCCGACGAACGGGTGGCCCGCGTGATCGACGGCCTCAGCGCCTTCGCCGGACGGCGCCTGGAGGTCGACGAGTCGGTGTACCGGTCCGAGATCGGGCACGCCTATCGGAACCGGTCCCTGGCGAACATGCTGCGTGCCTACGACATCATCGCCGACGATCCACTCGTGGCTGTCGCCGGTTACACCCGGCAGTGCTCGGTGCGGGTGACCACCGAGGATCTCGCAGTGATGGCGGGAACCCTGGCCAACCGGGGCGTGAACCCGCGCACCGGTCGCCCCGTGGTGTCGGCCGCAGTGGTCCGACAGACGCTCAGCGTGATGGCGACCTGCGGCATGTACGACGGTGCCGGCGATTGGATGACCCGCGTCGGCGTGCCCGCCAAGAGTGGGGTCGCCGGCGGTTTGATCGGCGCGCTGCCCGGCCAGGTGGGGATCGCGACCTTTTCGCCGCGCTTGGATCGGCACGGTAACAGCGTTCGTGGGGCCGACCTGTTCACCCGGTTCACCGCGGACATGGGCATGCACCTGATGGAGGTGCCGCCCGCCGGACCGTCGGCGATCCGCAGTCGGCGGATCATCGGACCGGCCGACGACGAGGTCGCGCTCTTCTCGCTGCAAGGCGACCTGCGGTTCGCCGCCGCCGAACGTGTGGTCCGCGAGTTCCAGGAGAATCCGCCGGAGCAGAGTCGGGTGGCGATCAGCCTGCGCCGGGTGTTCTCGATCGATGCCGTCGCCCGCCGGATGGTGCTCGAGGCGGTGCGCCGCCTGACCCTCGACGGGTACGACGTCTACTTGATCGACCCGGACACGGTGCTTCCCGACCCGGACCCCGGCACCGGCGGCCGCGTGCAGGTCCTGCACGACCTCGAAAACTTCGACCCCGCCTGACCCTCCCGCTCCCTGAGCTTCCCTGCCGCTCCCTGAGCTAGTCGAACGGCCGCCCCCGACCCTGCTCCCGCGAGACCTTCCCGCTCGCGCGAGAGGATTCCGTTCCCGCGGCACTTCGGTAGGCCCGCGGGAACGGCGAGCTCTCGCGGGAAGCGGGCCGGGGGAGAGTTGAGTTTCCGTCCGGGGCCGCGCCGACAGTGCGGTGGGGCAGACCAGCGAACGGGTCGTTAGGCGGGCATACCGAGGGTGTAGGCGTCCATGGACAGCGAGCCGGCGGCGTAGCCGTCGACCAGCAGATCCAGCGGATCGCTCTCGGCGAGGCCGGCCAGGTACAGCAGCGGCAGAAAATGGTCGGGGGTGGGCACCGCGGCGGCGAAGTCGCGGTGCCCGTCCAGGGTCAGGATCTCCGACGGGTCGCTGCGCAGCAGGTCGGCGGCGGCCTCGTTGAATCGCTGCGCCCAGGTGAACCCGGCGTCGGGCTGGGAGAAGTCGACGGCGGCCAGGTTGTGCACGATGTTGCCGCTGCCGACGATCAGCACGCCCTGCTTGCGCAGCGGTGCCAACTTCCGGCCCAGCTCCAGGTGGTACTCGAGGCCCTCATAGCCGTTGAGCGACAACTGAATCACCGGGATCGACGCGTCCGGGAAGGCGTGCCGCAGCACCGACCAGGTGCCGTGATCGATACCCCAGCTGTCGGTGTCCATGCCCACCCACGTCGGCTTCACCACCTCGGCCACCAGCTCGGCGATCTCCGGATCGCCGGGTGCGGGGTACTCGACGTCGAACAGTTCCTGTGGGAAACCGTAGAAGTCGTGGATGGTGCGAGGATCGCGCATCGCGGTCACCGCGGTGGCGTTGATATACCAGTGCGCGGAGATCACCAGAATGGCCCGCGGACGGGGCACCGACCGCCCCAAGTCCTCCCAGGCCCGCGTGTACCGGTTGGTCTCGATGGCGTTCATCGGATTGCCGTGGCCGAGGAAGGCCGCGGGCATCAACGACGGGGTGGCAGTGCTCAACGGGGGCGCCCTTCTCCGATCGACGATCTGTGCCGTCGACGGTACGCGCACCAGCCGATATGCCGCGCCGCGTCGCCGGGTGCGACCATACGACTATGACTGCCACGCTCGTCGCCAAAGACGTCTCCGGTGGATACGCCCATCGGGTGCTCTTCGATCACCTCGATCTGACGGTGACGCCGGGCGACGTGGTGGGCGTGGTCGGCGCGAACGGGGCGGGTAAGACGACGCTGCTGCGCGTGCTCGCCGGCGACCTCGCGCCGTTGGCGGGCACCGTCTCGCGGGCCCCGGCCGACGCCTTCGTCGGCTGGCTGCCGCAGGAGCACGACAGGGTGCCCGGCGAGACCGTCGCGCAGTACGTGGCTCGACGCACCGGCTGCGCGGCGGCGACCCGCGCCATGGACGACGCGGCCGCGGCGCTCGCCGAGGACCCGCCCGCCGGCGGCCCGGACCCGGCCGACGTCTACTCAGCCGCATTGGATCATTGGCTCGCGACCGGCGCCCCGGACCTCGACGAACGACTGGCCGTCGTGCTCGCCGAACTGGGCCTGAGCACCGGCGTGCAGGCACCGGAGGACGCGTTGATGACCGCCCTGTCCGGCGGCCAGGTGGCGCGGGTGGGCCTGGCGGCCCTGCTGTGCTCGCGGTTCGACGTCGTGCTGCTCGACGAGCCCACCAACGACCTCGACCTCGACGGCCTCGCCCGACTCGAAGAGGTGGTGGCCGGCATGCGCGGCGGCGTGGTGCTGGTGAGCCACGACCGAGAGTTCTTGTCCCGCTGTGTGACTCGCGTGCTCGAGCTCGATCTGGCGCAGCACGCCAACACCGTCTACGGCGGCGGGTACGACAGCTACCTCGAAGAGCGGGAGGTGGCCCGCCGCCACCGCCGCGAGGAATACGAGGAGTACGCCGAACGCAAGGCCGACCTCGTCGCCCGGGCCCGCACCCAACGCGAATGGTCCAGCCAGGGCGTCCGGAATGCGATGCGCAAGGCCCCCGACAGCGACAAACTGCGCCGCAAGGCCGCCAGCGAATCCAGCGAGAAGCAGGCGCAGAAGGTGCGGCAGATGGAGAGCCGGATCGAGCGGCTCGAAGAAGTGGTGGAGCCGCGCAAGGAGTGGGTGCTCGAGTTCACCATCGGCGCCGCACCGCGCTCGAGCGCGGTGGTCGCCACCCTCAATCAGGCGGTGGTACGCAACGGCGACTTCGTGCTGGGGCCGGTGTCACTGCAGGTCAACGCCGGCGAACGGATCGGGATCACCGGCCCCAACGGCGCGGGCAAGTCGACGCTGCTGCGCGCCCTGCTGGGCACCCAGGAACCCGACGACGGCACGTCGCAGCTCGGCGCCAACGTCGCGGTGGGGGAAGTGGATCAGTCCCGCGCGCTCTTCACCGGAACGCAGCCGCTGGCCGCGCGCTTCGAAGAACTCATGCCCGAGTTCACCACGGCCGACGTGCGCACGCTGCTCGCGAAGTTCGGGCTGCGCGCCGACCACGTGGACCGGCCGGTCGATCACCTGTCGCCGGGCGAGCGCACCCGCGCGGCACTGGCGCTGCTGCAGGCGAAGGGCACCAACCTGCTGGTGCTCGACGAACCGACGAACCACCTCGACCTGCCCGCGATCGAACAGCTCGAATCCGCGTTGGAGTCCTACGACGGCGCGCTTCTGCTGGTGACGCACGACCGCCGAATGCTCGACACGGTGCGGGTGGACCGCCGCTGGCACGTCGACGGCGGGCACGTCGTCGAACTCTAGCGGCGGCAGCTCACGCGAGCATGTCCTTCACCATCGGCACCACCTTCTCGCCGTACAACTCGATGGAACGACGCTGCGCCGCGTGCGGCACCGGCTGGTCGTACTTGAGGTCGAACCGGTCCACCTTCAGGACGTCGAGGGTGGCGGCGATCTTGCGGGCGACGGTCTCCGGGGACCCGACGTAGAGCGAGCCGCCGGAGATCTCCCGCTCGAAATCGCCGGGCGCCGGATCGGGCCAGCCGCGCTCGCGTCCGAGGCGCAGACGGAACTCCAGCCAGCCGTCGTACACGGTCTCGCGCGCGAGTTCGTCGCTCGCGGCGACGAGGCCGGGGGAGTGCACGGCGACGGGTGCGCGCGGTACTTCGAGCTGGTCCTGCGCGCGCTCGAACAGGTCGATGTAGGGCGCGAATCGCTCGGGGGCGCCGCCGATGATCGCCAGGAACAGTCCGAATCCGTGGCGCGCGGTGCGGACCACCGATTCGGGGCTGCCGCCCACGCCTACCCAGGTGGGGATGCCGTTCGCAGTCTCCGGGTATACGCGCTGGTCGGTGAGCCCGGCGCGGGTGCTGCCGGACCAGGTGACCGGCTTCTCGGTGAGCAGCGCCGCCAACAGGCCGAGCTTCTCCTCGAAGAGCACCTCGTAGTCGCTGAGGTCGTAGCCGAACAGCGGGAACGACTCGATGAACGAGCCGCGGCCGGCGACGATCTCGGCGCGGCCGTTGGACACGGCGTCGAGCGTCGCGAAGCGTTCGAAGACGCGGACCGGATCGTCGGAGCTCAGCACCGTGACGGCGGAACCGAGACGGATCTTCTCGGTCCGCGCCGCGATCGCCGATAGCACCATCTCGGGGCTCGACACCGCGAAGTCCGGGCGGTGGTGCTCGCCGACGGCGAAGAAGTCCAGGCCGAGCTCGTCGGCCAGGACTCCGTCCTCGACGAGGTCGCGAATCACCTGCGCGTGCGAGATGGGGTTGCCCTCGCCGTCGTCGGTCAGACCCCCGAAGGTGTCCAGGCCGAACTCGATCTCACTCATGTCGTCTCCGTCGTTGCTGTCGTGGTGGGGAAGTGGGGGGCCGGACTACTGCTGGCGAGCGTTGACCGCGCGCAGGTGCGTCGGCGTGGGCTTGACGACGTGCGCGTCGTACTCGGGGTGGCGGGTCAGCCACTTGGCCACGTAGGGGCAGACCGGGACGATGGCGTAGCCGCGGGCCACGACGTCGGCGACCACGTGCTGAACCAGGAACGACGCCAGGCCCTGACCGCCGTAGGCCTCGTCGACGCCGGTGTGGAACAGAACGCGCTCCACCGTGCCTGCGGCGTCGACGTCGACGTACGATTCCTCGCCGGCCTCGCGGCCGTCGGAGCTCTGGTCGACGAGGACGTAGCGCGACTCGTCGGGGCGGTCGACGACGGCGAAGGTGGTCTCGGTCATGGCGGTTCCTTTCGGGGTGGTCTCCGGGGTGCTACTGCTATTCAACTGTTCGGTGCGGCCGTTGTTCCCGGGCGCGATGCGCGGCGATGCCAGAATGGCGGGCGTGCGGGAGATTCTGCGGCGCGAAGTGACCCTGGCGGTGGTGCTGTCGGCCGCGGCCGGCTACATCGACGCCGTGGGCTACCTCTATCTGGGTGGCAACTTCGTCTCGTTCATGAGCGGCAACACCACGGAGCTGGCGGCCGGCGCAGCCCACGGCGACTGGTCTGTGGTCCGTCTGGTCGCCACCCTGCTCGGCTGCTTCTTCGCCGGCACCGTGCTCGGCGCGCTGCTGGTTCGTGTCGGCGACGGCCGCACCACCGTCCTGACCGCCAGCACGGTGCTGGTGGCACTGACCGCGATCCTGGCCGACGTCACGGACTCCACGATGCCGGCCACGCTGCTGCTGCCGCTGTCGATGGGCGTCATCAACGCCACCTTCCTCACCGCGGGTGAGGCCAGCATCGGCCTCACCTACATGACCGGTGCGCTGGTGAAGGCCGGTCAACGATTGGTCGATGCGTTCTTCGGCGGGCCGCGCATGGTGTGGATACGACACCTGGCGCTCTGGTCGGCGCTGCTCGTGGGTGGCGTGTTCGGGGCGTGGATGTGGTTCCAGACCGGGCTGACCGGGGCGCTCTGGCTGATCGTGGGGGTGCTGGCGCTCGTCACCGTGGCGGTGGTGATCACCCGCCTGCGGACCGGTCGCTTCGCCGCGCCGCCGGAGCGACGCGAGATCGTGGTCCTCGGCCCCGACGCCACCGGTCAGCCGCCGCACTAGTGTCCCGTGTTGGAAATTCATTGTTGGTATCCCTCGGCCAGATGAACGCCTGGCGGCGTTGTCGTCGGTCGCTGTAGCTGCCGCTACGGCTCCCTCCTCCGCCTTGCCATCCGCCCATCTGACTCGCGGGAACCATTCACCAATTTCCAACACGGGACACCAGACAGCGGGCCGAATCGCGGGCGCCGGTACCACTAGGCTGACTGCCATGCCGGAGACCACCGATCAGTTGGCGGCCACACTGCTCGAGGCGCAGGTGGCGTACACCCTGTCCCAGTTGACCGATGACGCGAAGTTCGCAGAATTGGTCGACGACGAGATCGCCTCGTTCATGGTCGAGTCGGGCACGGTGCCGCTGGAGACGGTGATGCCGCGCGCGCTGATCAAGGCCGTGGCCCGCAAGTACACGATGCAGTTCCCGGTGGAAGGTGCGATCCCGGAACTCGTCGGCCAGGTGGCCGGGCGGCTGTACCGGCACGAAGTCCATCGGACGACGGTGCTCTCCGAGGTGATCGACACGCGCCGCTTCGAGGAACTCGCGGCGGTGGCCACCGAACTGCCCGTCGCACGACGGGCCGTCGATCAGGTGCTGGCCAGCCCGGCGACCACCGACACCGTGGTCGAGGTGGTGCAGCGGGCCGTGGAACGCCGTGTGGGCGTGCGCGCCGGACGACGACTCGCCGGACTGGTGGAGCGGTGGACCCGGCGCGGGACCGCCGCGGTCCTCGGGTCGGTGCAGGAGGACTCCGACGACCTGCTGCTGGACGGTCTGCGGGAGTTCTGGCGGGGCCGATCGGGTGACGCCGTCGACGGTTTCCGGGACACGGTCGACGAGGCCGACGTGGAAGACGTCGTGATCCTGGTCTTCGAGTTCTGGCGCAGCTTCCGGCAGACCGACTTCTTCCGAACGCTGCTCGACGCGGGCATCGATGAGGTCTTCGATACGTACGGCGCCACGCCGATCGCCGACGTGCTGGCCGATCTGGGCGTGAGCGAGGCCGATCTGCGCGAAGAGGCCATGCGCTTCGGGCCGCCGGTGATCGGGCATCTGGACACCACCGGTTTCTTGGCGCAGTTGATCCGGCGGCGACTCGCGCCGTTCTACGCCTCCGCGCAGTTCCGTGAGGCGCTCGCGAGTCGCAGGTGATGCACACCATCACGGTCTGCGGCACGATATGCCGGGACGCCCGGCGTCCCGCAATCGTGTTGGGGCGCCGGGCGTCGATCGTGTGTGTCGTTGTAGGTCTACCTCGATGACATCACCTCCAGAGGTCACGTACGTGCTCTTCTGTCACGGCCACACGCCGGGAGGGGAGGCTCCGCTGCCCAGCATTTCGGACCGATCTGGGAACTCGTACGGATACGCATCGACGTGATCGTCGAAGAATTCGATGTCAGTGTGCTGGTCCAGCCAGTCGAGCGGGCTGGCCTCCAGTGCTATACCCATCATGTGCCTCCTCGAAAGAAAGTCCCATCATGAATTCAGCGGCGGCTACCTCAGGTTGATGTCGCGGTGATCGAGGCCTGTGGTTGCTCGGACTGTTCCACCGTGATCTTGCGAGCCTTAGCCTTCTCGTCAACCGGGATGACCACGCTGAGAACGCCGTTGTCGTACTTCGCACTGATGGCCGCGGTATCGATGCCGTCGCCCAACGTCACCTGCCTGCGGTACGTGCCAGCGAATCGCTCGCTGGCAAGCCACTTGACGCCTTCATCAGACGCGACCGATCGTTGGGCGGACAGGGTCAACACGCCGTTGTCGACGCTGACGTCGACCGAGCCCGGATCGACTCCGGGAAGATCAGCGGTCAAAACGTAGCGATCTTCGATCTTGTACAGATCCATCGGCATGAACCGTGGCGTCCGCATGGTTCCGCTTTGCTGCCCACTCAGCACGCCACGAGCCAACGAGTCGAAGTCTGTGAAAGGATCAAAACCAAGCACAGCAACACACCTCCTGTTTCGCTTCCGCACCAGCCCGGCTGCCGGTGCTCCTCATCACTGTGCGATACCTGATTAGCACTCAACGCCATCGAGTGCCAGCTTTTGAGGCGTCAGTCGCTCCATCGAAATAATGATCGCCGCAGCCTCGTTGAGGGGCTGCGGCGATCGTCATACGGCTCGCGCTGATGTCGCTCGTTGGCGGCAGCTGGTGCGTCAGTGGGCCGCTTCGTAGGCGGCGATGATGTCGGCCGGGATACGGCCGCGATCGCTCACGGTTAAGCCGTTCTCGTTGGCCCACGCGCGCACGGCGCGGGTGTTCGTGGTCGACTTGCCGGCAGCGCGACGCGTGCTGCGCCCGCCGACCACGCGGGAGACGCCCACATAGGTGGCCACCGCATCGCGGAACGCTGCGGCATTCTCCGGCGAGGCGTCGAACTCGTAGCTCTTTCCGTCGAGCGACCATCGGACGGTTTCGTAGTCGTCCAGCTCGGCGCCGTCGATGTCGTCGACGATCATGATCTTGGTTCGCTTCGCCATGAAGGGCCCTTCTCGGTGGTTTCTCAATGGAGATATTGCATGAAATATGCGGACGTCCCGAGTCTACAAAAATTGTCGCGAATGTAAAAGGCGAAATGCGTGATCGATATCAGCGAGTAGGAGTGGGGGCGGTGGAACGCTGACTATTGCGGGCGGATTCCCCGAGCAGTTCGGAGGGGGCTCGGTCGTCGCCGTGAATCTCCGCATATCCGTCCGAGGTCAGCGCGAATCCGGCGTTCGAGTCTGATTCGAGGCAGTACAGGCCGTCGACGTCGCTGAGGCAGCTGAAGCCGCCGGCGACAATCGTCGAGCCGAATTCGAGGATGTGCGACCGGAAAAGCACCGGATACAGATTGGCGCAACCGCCCGCCGCTACGGACTCGGAATTCAGTACCGCGAGGTTCCTATTCCATTCGCAACCGGCCGGACTGTTCGGCGGGGGCGTCGTTCGTCCGTCGATCCGATCGCCCGCGCAGACCAGGGCGCCGGAGCCGTTGTTGCCGGTCGAACAGCGAATCGTGCGGTCCGGGGTGGAGAAGTGGACACCGGAGAGGTCGTCGAGTCGTTCGCCGGTATCGGTGGTGGCACCGACGTGGTAATTGCTCACCCCGACCCGCGGTGCCGTCGAGATGGCGCTGGCCATGCTGTCGGCGGCGTCGGTGGTGAAGCTGCGAGTGGACCGGGACTTCGGAGCGGTCGTCGCCGTCGGTGCCGCCGTCGACGACTCGGTGATCAGCGCATTCCTCTCCGGAATCTGAATCGCGGTGGGGCCCTGCTGCTCCTCGAGCAGCCCGCAGGCGCTGGTGGCGGTGAGCGCCGCCGCAGCCAGCGCCGCCGCGGCGAGGCGGAGGGGTCGACGAGTCCGACGTCCGGTGGTCGGCGGGTGCCCGGTGGATCCGTACCCTTGCACTGTGGCCACTCCCAAGATCGTGTTGTTCTACGTGTTCACGCCGCTGCCGGATCCAGACGCTATCCGACTATGGCAGCAGGCGGTCTGCGAGTCGTTGGGCCTGCGCGGCAGAATCATCGTGTCATCCCACGGCATCAACGCGACAGTGGGTGGTGATCTGCCCGACGTCAAACGGTACGTACGCGCCACGCGCAGCTACCCGGCTTTTCGGGATGCCGATATCAAGTGGTCCGAAGGAGTCGGCGACGACTTTCCCCGGTTGAGCGTCAAAGTCCGCCCGGAGATCGTCACCTTCGGTGTCCCCGACGAAGTGGTGGTGGGTGCGGAGGGAATTGTCGGCGGCGGCGACCGATTGTCGCCCGAGCAGGTCCACGACTTGGTCGCCGAGCGCGGAGACGACGTCGTCTTCTTCGACGGACGCAATGCGATCGAAGCGCAGATTGGGCGATTTGCCGGGGCGGTGGTTCCCGAAGTGGAGACGACCCGCGATTTCGTGCCGTTGATCGACAGCGGCGTGTTCGATCATCTGAAGAATCGTCCGGTAGTGACCTATTGCACGGGCGGCGTGCGGTGTGAGGTGCTCAGCGCACTTCTTCGTAATCGTGGATTCACCGAGGTGTATCAGATCGACGGCGGAATCGTCCGCTATGGAGAAGCGTACGGAGACGACGGACTGTGGGAAGGTTCGCTGTATGTCTTCGATAAGCGTATGAGTCTCGACTTCTCGGAGAAGGCGAGGGTTCTCGGCACTTGTGTGAACTGCGGGGCGCCGACCAATCGGATCGCCAACCATCCCGACGAACTCGGGCGGGAGCTCGCGGTGCTCTGTCCACAGTGCCGCCCCGCGTCGCAATGACGGCGCGCGCGGTGCCGGTGGTGGTTCTCGCCGGATTCCTCGGTGCGGGAAAGACCACGGTTCTCAACCACCTGCTGCGCCACGCCGACGGCCGACGATTCGGCGTCCTGGTCAACGACTTCGGCGCGGTGAACATCGACGCGTTGCTGGTGTCCGGGCAGTCCGCGGGCCGACTCGACCTGGCGAACGGATGCATCTGCTGCACCACCGACGCCGAGGGGCTGCGTGAGGCGCTGGCGGCGCTGGCGGCATCGGGCGTCGACGCGATCGTGATCGAGGCCAGCGGGATCGCCGAACCCAAGGCGTTGGTGCGTCTGGTGCTCGCGGCGCGCGACGAGCGTGTGGCCTACGGGGGCCTGGTCTACCTGGTCGACGCCGCGCATGTGGAGCAGACGCTCGCCGAGCATCCCGCGGTGGCCGGCCACGTGGGGGTGGCCGACCTGGTGGTGTGCAGCAAGACCGACCTGGTGTCCGCGGACCAGCTGGCCCGGGTGCGCGGCACGCTCGCCGGGCTGAATCCCACGGCGCCGATCGTGTCGGTGGTCGGGGGAGTGGTCGACCCCGGGTTCTTCGCCGAGGGGATCGGGGGAGTCGGCGAGCACGAGCAGCCGCGTCAGCTCTCGATCGGCGAACTGCTCGACGATGAACCCGACTATCCGCACGGGCACCTGCACGAGGCCTTCGAGTCGGTGTCGCTGGACGCGGCCGGACCCGTCGACCCGCGGCGGCTGGCGGCCTTCCTGGAGCGGCCGCCGGCCGGCGCCTACCGCTGCAAGGGGCTGGCCTTCGTCGACCTGCCCGGGCACCGCGAGCGCGCCTACGAGGTGCACGCCGTCGGCGGATTCGTACGGGTGGGGCGTCGGCCCTGGCCGGGCGGGGTGCGCGCCACCAGTCTGGTGACCATCGGCGCCGGGCTCGACGTCGACGCGACGCGCGCGGCGATGGCCGACGTCCTGGTCCCGGCCGATCCGGCCGACGAGAACGGCATCCTCCATCTGACTCGGCACCTGGTCACAGGCGACTAACGATTTCCCCGGTGTGACGGGGATCGGGTTGCCACGGGTCGACTCCCGCTGATTCACTTGAGGCAGAAGTGACTGGTGTGACTTCTGATGATCTAAGGGGTTGTTCATGTCTGTTGTGTCTGTTCGTCGTCGTGCCCTCGGTGGGTTCGGTCTGGCCGCGGCCGGTCTGCTGACCGCCGGTACCCTCGTCGCGGTCCCCGCGGCGGCCGAACCGCAAGCGCCGAAGGCAGGATCGTTGAGCGGTCGGACGGTCTTCCTGGATCCGGGACACCAGGGGTCCGCCGCCGGGCACTCGTTGAACAAGCAGGTCCAGGACGGCCGCGGCGGCACCAAGGACTGCCAGACCACCGGCAGTACCGCCCTGGGCGGCAAGGCTGAGCACACCATCAACTGGGACGTCGCGCAGCTGGTCAAGGCAGGGCTGGAAGCCGAAGGCGCCCGCGTGGTCTTCAGTCGGCCCGACGACACCGGATGGGGCGGCTGCGTGGACGAGCGGGCCGCCGCCGCCAACGACTCCAAGGCCGACCTCGCCGTCAGCCTGCACGCCGACTCCACCAGTCGCAGTGCCGACGAGGGCAAGTCCGGTTTTCACCTGATCACCCCGGTGCTGCCGGTGCCGGACGCCACCGTCACCTCGGTGCAGGCCGGCAAGGGGCGCCAGGCCACCGAGGCCATGCGCGACGCCTTCAAGCGCTCGGGCTTCACGCCGGCCAACTACGGCGGCGCGAAGAACGGCATCGTGGCGCGCTCGGACATCGCGGGCGTGAACCTGACCCGCGTGCCGATCGTGTTCGTCGAGATGGGCAACCTCTCGAATCCGAAGGAGGCCGAGGAACTCTCGTCCGCGAAGGGTTCGGCCGCCTACGCGCTGGCGATCACCAACGGTGTGAAGAACTACCTCTCCACCGCACCCGCTTCCGAGCCGGTTCCGCTGGCCCCCGGTGAAGCCGGACAGTACGGCGACGCCGGCGGCGACGCCGCCGACCTCGCGGCGCTGGCCGCGGTGGGACCGCTGATCGAGCAGCTCTCGGCCGCCAAGAGCCTCGACGAGGCGCAGGCGATTCTGTTGGCGCAGGGCTCGGACGTCTCCGCGCAGGTGCTCAAGGCGATGCTGGCCGTGGTCTACACCGTCTTCGGCGGCAAGCTGCCCATCTGATCCGGGGCGGCCCGAGCTGGGCGGCGCGATCTGGATGGCGCGATCTGGGCGACGAAGCCACCGGGCACACCGACATCGGCACTAGAGTCGAGGCATGGGACTGCTTTCGAGTGTGAAGACCATCCGCGACCTGTTCTACATGCCGACCCCGGTGCCGAGTTTCGCCGGCCGCAAGGTGCTGATCACCGGTGCGGCCAGCGGGATCGGGAAGGCCGCCGCTGAGGCGGTGGCACGGCGCGGCGGTGAGCTGGTGCTGACCGACGTGCAGACCGGACTGCTCGACCAGGTGGTCGCCGAGCTCTCCGCGACCGGCGGCACCGTGCTCTATCACCGGGCCGGTGACGTGTCCGACTACGACTGGGTCGCCGCCTTCGCGCGCGACGTCGAAGCCGAAGTCGGCGTGATGGACGTGGTGATGAACGTCGCCGGAATCTCGGCGTGGGGCACCGTGGAAAACCTGGAGCACAAGCAGTGGCGGCGCATGGTCGACGTCAACCTGATGGGGCCGATCCACATCATCGAGTGCTTCGTGCCGGCGATGGTGCGGCGCGGCAAGGGCGGCCAACTGGTCAACGTGTCGTCGGCCGCCGGGCTCCTCGCACTGCCGTGGCACGCGGCCTACAGCGCCAGCAAGTTCGGCATCCGCGGGGTGTCCGAGGTGCTGCGCTTCGACCTGCGCAGGCACGGTATCGGCGTCAGCCTCGTCTGCCCGGGCGCCGTCGCCACCCCGCTGGTGGACTCCGTCGAGATCGCCGGGCTCGATCGCAGCAATCCGGTGATCGCCAAGCAGGTCGGCGGTTTCCATCGGATCGCGGTGACACCCGAGCAGGCCGCCGAATCGCTGTGCAAGGGCGTCGTGCGCAACAAGTTCATGGTCTACACGTCGTTCGACACCCGCTTCGGATACTGGTGGGCCCGCAAGTTCGCGCTGCCCTATGAGATCGTCATGCGGATCGCCAACAACCGCTTCGACCACCTCGCGCGGATCAGCGCCGTGAGTGCGGGCGCGTCGGACGCCACCGACTCGTCGTCGACGCCCGCGGATAACCGTGGCTGACGCGTTCTCGTCGGCCGTGCCCGACGACGTTCTCGTCGTCGCCGCCACCCGAGCCGAAGCCGCGCATGTTCCCGGCGCCGCGCAGCTCCTCATCACCGGCCTCGGCAAGGTACGCAGCGCTACCGCGCTCACCCGCCGTCTCGCCGCCGAGCCCGGACGCTACGTGCGCGTGGTGAACATCGGCACGGCGGGCGCCCTGCACCGGCATCACGCGGGCCTGTATCTGCCGTCGACAGTGATCGAGCACGACCTCAGCGCAGCCGACCTGGCCGCCCTCGGCTACCCGGTCACCGACACCTGGGAGATTCCCGGGGGCGACGGTACCGTGCTGGCCACCGGCGACACTTTCGTCGCCGACGAAGGGCAACGGGACCGGTTGGCCGCCCGCGCCGATCTCGTCGACATGGAAGGCGCCGCGCTGGCGCACGTCTGCGCCGACTTCGACGTGCCGGTTCGGCTCGTCAAGGTGGTCAGCGACTACGCCGACGACTCGGCCATGGACTGGCCGTCCGCGCTCGATGCGGCCGCGCGCGATCTCGCCGCCTGGCTGGTGGACAGCCGGTGGGGGCTGGTGCAGGAGAGCCCGGTCCGGGCGTAGTCCGATCTGGCGGGATCAGTCGTCGAGACCGAGTGTCAGATCCTCCACGGCGCCCTGATCGCGCAGCTGCTGGCCTGCGGTGCGGCGCGGATGATCGGCGTTCGGCCGTGCTGGGATCACCTGGGGCTCGGCACGGCGCACCGGACGATTCTGCGATTCGCCGACGGCGGTCGGCGACTTGCGGACCGGCCGCGGCTGCTCAGGAGCGGCCGCCGGCGTGGGACGGGGGCGGGCCGGAGCTCGGCGATCGGTGGCGTCGGGACCGGGACGTGCGGCCGGTCGCGTCGGATCGGCGGGGCGTGCTCCGGCGGCATTCTGTCCGGCAGCGGTGTGGGGTCCGCGACGGGGATCGACCCCCCGGCGTTCCCGAGCCGGCGTTCCGGCCGCGACCGGCGCATCGGCGGTGGGCTCGGGACGACGACGTCGTCGAGCGGCCGAGTCACCGGCGTTCGGCTCGGGGGTCTGCGGTGCACCCTTGCGGGCGGCGTTCTTGCGGGCGCTGTTCTTGGGGGAGGCGGTCCCGCTCTTGGCCGTCGAGCGCGGGGTGCGCTTGCTGCGATCGACCTCGGCCCGGTCGCGGGTCGGGCGGTCCCGCTGGGCGCGGTCGTCGTCCTTGGCCGGGCGACGACGTGCCGTCGCCTGCTCGGCGGCATCCTCGCGGGTGAAGTACCAGCGCGCCACGGCGATCGCCACACACAGCACGAACGTGGTGATGATCCACGGGAAGAGGTTGGAGTACGGCATCGCGATGTTCAGAACGGTCTTGCTCAGGCTCTGCGGTTTGCCGCTGGTGTTGCTGATCGAGACCAGGCTGAACAGCGAGATCAAGCCGATGGTGAGGGTGATCAGCGGTGGCTGTACGGCGGCGGTGAACAGCGCGCGTCGTCGCACCGCGAGAGCGGCCACGACACACCCGATCAGAAAGAAGAGGTTGTAGATCAGACCCAGCGAGGAGTTGATCAGGCTGTCGATGGTGGCGCCGAGCGCGGTGCACCCGGCGGCGATCAGCAGGGCGCCCCACCAGGGCACTCCGACGAATCCGGGCAGCACGCTCTGCTTGTCCGCGGGCACCGGGGTGCGGTTCGTGAGGGTAGAGAGCACGGATCAACGGTACCGGGTGCAGCGAGTGCCATGCAGACGCCAGGCCGGTGGCGTCGTGATCGGTCAGGTGTCGCAGGTCGCAGTGCGGACCGCGACGTCCACCACCGGCAACCGTTCGCGCGGCGGACTGGGAGCGCCGCCGACGTCGCCGAGCGCCTCGAGTTCGGACAGTCGACGGGCCGTCACCGACAGTCGCGAGTCGATCGCGCCGATCGCCGAGTTGTACGACTCCACCGCCCGGCGCAGTGCGCTGCCGGTCTTCTCCAGGTGCCCCAGGACGCCGTCGAGCCGCTGGTACAACTGGCGGCCGAGGGTGTGGATGGTGGCGGCGTCCTCGGCGAGCGCGTGCTGACGCCAACCGAGGGCGACGGTCCGCAGCAGCGCGATCAGCGTGCTCGGCGTGGCGAGGACGACGTTGCGGGCGAAGGAGTAGTCGAGCAGCGTCGGATCGGCGCGCGTGGCGGCCTCCAGCACGCCGTCGCCGGGGAGGAACAGCACGACGAACTCGGGTGAGCTCTGCTGCGCCGCCCAGTACGACTTGGCCGACAACGTCGTCACGTGGCTGCGCACCGCCTGCGCGTGGCGGGTCAGCAGCGTCGCTTCGTCGACGGGACCGGGAGCTCCGGCGGTGGCCTCCAGGTAGGCCGACAGCGGGGCCTTGGCGTCGACGACGATGGTGCGCCCGCCGGCCAGATGGACCACCAGGTCCGGGCGCAGGCGCCGGTCGTCGCCGTTCACGGTCTGCTGGGTGGTGAAGTCGCAGTGCCGGGACATGCCGGACAGTTCGACGATGCGTTCCAGCTGCACCTCTCCCCAGCGGCCGCGGATCTGCGGTGCGTGCAGGGCGCCGGCCAGGCGGCTGGTCTGCTCCTGCAGCCGCACCGAGGTCTGCGCCATGCCGCGAACCTGCTCGGTGAGACCGGCGTAGGCGTGGATGCGGTTGTTCTCGGTGCGCCGCAGTTCCTCCGACAGCTGGGTCAGCGTGTGCCGCAGGGGCTCGACGATGTCGTTCACCTCGTCGCCGAGCACCGCGGACTGCTCGCGCGTGGCCTCAATAGTGGCCGCGCCGACCGTCCCCGCGGTGAGGTGGTGTGCGAACCACCCGGCGACGACGCCGACGATCAGGCAGACGAGGCCGGTGATGGCCAGGGAAGCGGTCATGGCGTCATCATGACGGTCCCCTCCGACAATTCCGCGGGCTCGGCGTGGGCAGTCGGTTACTTCTCGCGGTCGATCAGGGCTTCCTTGATGTCGAGCCCGTAGCGGAAGCCGCCGAGCCCTCCGTTGCTGCGGACCACCCGGTGGCACGGCACGAACAGCGCGGCGGCGTTCTGCGCGCAGCAGGCGGCCGCGGCGCGGACGGCTGCCGCGTTGCCGGCCCGTTCGGCCAGTTCGCTGTAGGTCACCGGGGGACCGGCCGGGACGTCGCGGAGCGCCGCCCACGCGGACTGTAGGAACGGCCCCGAGTGCTGGCGGACCGCGATGCGCGACGGGGCGTCCAGATCGCCCGCGTAGTAGGCGCGCACCGCCTCGACGATGTCGCCGCCGGGCCGCTCCTCGAGGGTCTCGGGTCGCAGCGTCGGGTGGATCAGGGCGCGCAGGTACTCGCCGTCGTCCACCCAGCCGGAGGCGTAGACCACGCCGTCGTCGTCGAACAGGACCGTGAACGGGCCGTCGTCGGTGGCGACGGTGGTGCAGCCGAGGATTGCGGTCGGGGCGGGTGCGTCGGTGGTGGTCATGGCGTGCCTCTCTGGTGCGCCGGGCCGGTGGCCGCGGCGGTCGATGTCAGACGGTGGCGCCACAGGTGCATGGCCGCGTACGACCGCCACGGACGCCATCGTTCGGTACGGGCCAGGTCGATGCCTAGGTCGGCGGCGGCGCGGACGATCACCAGGTCGCCGTGCGGCAGCACGTCGGGATCGCCGGTCACCCGCATCGCCACCTGATCGGCGGTCCACGGTCCGACGCCGTCCAGAGCGAGCAACTCGGTCCGTAACTTAGACGTCTGCGACCCCGCGTGCGGTTCCATCGCGCCGGAGGCGATCGCACGGGCGGCGCCGACCACCGCCCGGGCCAGTCGCCGCGGACCGGCGATCGCGTCCTCGCCGGCAGCCGCGACGGCTGCCGGCGTGGGGAACAGGCGGTCGGGCACCTCCGGTCCGGCGGTGCCGTGCCACGGGGCGGGCTCGCCGAGGTCGGCCACCAGCGCGCCCAACCGGGTGCGCGCGGCGGCCACGCTGATCTGCTGGCCGATGATCGTGCGGAGCAGGGTCTCGTGACCGTCCACCCCGCCGGGGATCCGAATGCCGGGTGCGGCCGCCACCAACGGCGCCAGGATCGGATCGGCCGACAGCGCGGTGTCCACCGCGATCGGGTCGGCGTCGAGGTCGGCGAGTCGACGCAGGCGGTTCACGGCCACGCTCAGGTCGCGCAGGTCCAGGTGCTTCAGGCGGGCGGTCGCGTGGTCGCCGTGCAGGGTCAGCGCGACCAGCGCCGGACCGTGCGGCAGGCGGAGCGTGCGCTGCAGCGTGGCGCCGTCCACGTGCTCGACCCCGCCGACGGCGTGCGCGGCGAACCCCCGGACGGTCCAGTCGACGTCGTACGGGGTGCGCAGCGGCAGGCGGAGCGTCAACGCCGGCCCGGACTGTGCGGCGGCGCCCCGGTAACGCTTGCGCAGTTCGCTCGGCGTGCGGTCGTACGTGTCCCGCAGGGTGTCGTTGAACTGGCGGATGCTGGCGAAGCCCGCGGCGAAGGCCACGTCGGAGACCGGCATGGACGTGCTGATCAGCAGGATTCGTGCGGTGGTGGCCCGGTGCGCGCGGGCCAGTGCCAGCGGCCCGGCGCCGAGCTCGGCGCGCAGCACCCGACCGACGTGGCGAGGCGTGTAACCCAGGGCGCGCGCCAGGCCGTCGACCCCGTCGCGATCCACCACGCCGTCGGCGATCAGCCGCATGGCGCGACTGGCCAGGTCGGCGCCGGTGTTCCAGCGCGGGCTGCCGGGCGTCGCATCCGGCAGGCAGCGGCGACAGGCGCGGAAGCCGCGCGCGACGGCTGCCGCCGAGGTGGGCACGAAGTCGACGTTGCCGCGCTCGGGGGTGCGCGCCGGGCACGACGGTCGGCAGTAGATGCCGGTGGTCCGGACGGTCACGAAGAACTGGCCGTCGAACCGGCTGTCCCGCGCCGACAGCGCCTTGTAGCAGTGCTCGAAGGGGAGTTCGAGCACTGCGGGAACGGCGGCGGGGGCGGTCACAGACACGAGTCTGCCCGTCGCCGAGTCCGTCGGCTAGCGGTTTTCGGACTCGACGATGAGCGAGTGCGCCGCGGGTTGTGACACGCGCCAGTCGCGAGTGTGTGTGACGATTGCACGCGTGAGTAATGAAAACGATGACCTGCGGGACGCGTCGGGTGTCGACGACGCCGAGGCGGAGGCGATCGACCGGGCCGAGGAGCAGGCGCGGAGCGAGCCCGACGACCTGGCGTCGGTCACCGAGCGGGTGATGACCGACCCGCGGACCGGCAAGCCGTATCCGAGTCGGTCGCGCGTTTTCCTGACCGGACTCCGCTCGTCGGCCATGGTGTCGATGCAGGCGATCCTCGTGCTGGCCTTCCTGGCCGTGGTGATGTGGATCCTCGGCAAGCTCTGGGTGATCGTGCTGCCCGTGGTGCTCGCGATCATCATCGCGACTGTGCTGTGGCCGCCGGTGCGGTGGCTGCGTAAACGTCGGGTGCCGCCTGCGCTGGCCGCGCTGAGTGTCGTGCTGTTGGCGTTCCTGGTGGTCGGCGGCGTCATCGGGGCCATTGCGCCGTCGGTGATCGATCAGACACCGATCCTCGTGAACCACGCCATCGACGGCGTCAAGAAGGTTCAGGACTGGGTGCAGGGGCCCCCGCTGAACGTCGACGACCAGCAGATGTCCGGCTTCGTCGACACCATCATCGAGAAGCTGCAGAAGAGCGCCACCACCATCGCGTCGGGCGTGTTCAGCGGTGTCGGTGCCGCCACGTCGGTCTTGATCACCGGCTTCACCTCGCTGGTGCTGGTCTTCTTCTTCCTCAAGGACGGGCCCAAGTTCATTCCGTGGCTCAACCGCACCGTCGGCATGCCGACCGGCTCGCACATCGGCGAAGTCCTGATGCGCATGTGGAACACGCTCGGCGGGTTCATCCGGACCCAGGCGATCGTGAGTGCCGTCGACGCCGTGCTGATCGGTATCGGCCTGGTGGTGCTCGACGTGCCGCTGGCCGGGGTGCTGGTGCTCATCACGTTCATGGGCGGCTTCGTGCCGATCGTCGGTGCGTTCGTCGCCGGCGCCCTCGCGGTGTTGATCGCCCTCGTCGTCAACGGGCTGACCACGGCGCTGATCGTGCTCGCGATCATCCTGCTGGTGCAGCAGCTGGAGGGCAACGTCCTGTCGCCGTGGCTGCAGTCCAAGGCCATGGAACTGCACGCGGTCATCGTGCTGCTCGCCGTGATGCTGGGCGGCACGCTGTTCGGCATCATCGGCGCCTTCCTGGCCGTTCCGACGGCGTCGTGCCTGGCGGTGCTGTTGCGCTACGTGCTGGAACAGATCGGGATGGCGGCCGGTGAGCGGATCGTCGCCGAGGACGCCGAAGCCGAGGCCGCGGCGTCCCAGAAGCGCAAACTGATGTCCCGGTTCCGAGCCGGATCTCAGGGCGGTCCGAGCGCGTCCTGACTAGGCGATAGACTCAACTCCCGTGAGTCTCACCCTCGGAATCGTCGGACTGCCCAACGTCGGCAAGTCCACCCTGTTCAACGCGCTGACCCGTAACGATGTGCTGGCGGCCAACTACCCGTTCGCCACCATCGAACCCAACATCGGGGTGGTGGAGCTTCCGGACGTGCGGCTCAATCGTCTCGCCGAGATCTTCGCCAGCGAGAAGATCCTGCCCGCCGTGGTCTCGTTCGTCGACATCGCCGGCATCGTCAAGGGCGCCTCGGTGGGTGAGGGCATGGGCAACCAGTTCCTGGCCAACATCCGCGAGGCCGACGCCATCTGCCAGGTGGTGCGCGTCTTCGCCGACGAGGACGTGGTGCACGTCGACGGCCGCGTGGACCCCACCGCCGACATCGAGGTGATCGAGACCGAGCTGATCCTCGCCGACATGCAGACCCTCGAAAAGGCGCTGCCGCGGCTGGAGAAGGACGCAAAGAAGAACAAGGAACTGGCGCCGCTGGCCGACGCCGCGCGCACCGCGCAGGAGCTGCTCAACAGCGGCAAGACCCTGTTCTCGGTGCAGGACTCCTTCGACCTGTCGAGCGTGCGCGAGCTGCACCTGCTGACGGCCAAGCCGTTCCTGTACGTGTTCAACGCCGACGAGTCGGTCCTCACCGACGACGCCCGCAAGCAGGAGCTGCGCGACCTCGTCGCCCCGGCCGACTGCGTGTTCCTCGACGCCAAGGTGGAGAGTGAACTGCTCGAGCTGGACGAGGACGACGCCCAGGAACTGCTCGACTCGATCGGCCAGGACGAGCCGGGCCTGCGTCAGCTGGCGCGCGCCGGCTTCCACACCCTCGGTCTGCAGACCTACCTGACCGCCGGGCCCAAGGAGTCTCGCGCCTGGACCATCCGCCAGGGCGACACCGCACCCAAGGCCGCCGGCGTGATCCACACCGACTTCGAGAAGGGCTTCATCAAGGCCGAGATCGTCTCGTTCGAGGACCTCGACGAGGCCGGCTCGATGAACGCGGCCAAGGCCGCGGGCAAGGTCCGCATGGAGGGCAAGGACTACGTCATGGTGGACGGCGACGTCGTCGAGTTCCGCTTCAACGTGTAGGCCTGCCCGAATAGGAGATGGGGGACTTGCGGCAGGTGGACAAGGAAGTGCACCCGCGATATGCATTGTCGTTCACCAGCGGAGGCCTCCTGTCCCGTGAGGGTGAAATCATCGCCGCGGTCTACCTCGACTCTCGCGACTGGCAAGCGGCCCGTGCCCGAGTGGTCGACGAGAACCTTTTGCAGGCCCGTAGCACCTCATCGCTGATCAGACTCGCACGCGAGACCATTCAGCGACTTGAGGCGCTCGACGATGGCGAAATCGAACTGCTTGTCGATAGCAGCCCTACGGAACAGCATCATCTGATGTGGGCCGCGGCGTGCCGTCGCTACACGCTGATCGGGGACTTCGCCGAAGAGGTGCTGCGCGAGCGGTTTCTGCTGATGACGCCGACGCTCGACACCGACGACTTCGACCGGTTCATTGCGGGCAAGAGTCTCTGGCATTCCGAGCTCGACGACCTGAAACCGTCGACGCGGCAGAAGCTTCGGCAGACGTTGTTCCGGATGCTCCGCGAGGCAGATTTGTGTACCGATGCCGGCGCCATCGTCCCCGCCGTGATGTCCGAGCGTGTCGCCGAGATCCTGGACCGCCGCACGCCCAGTGACCTCCGATTCTTCCCGACGACCACACCATTCACCTCCTCAGGCAGTCAGGTGCAGCGATGAGATCGACCCAGCGAAACCTCGCTCACGACGAGACGCATGTCTACAACGTGCTGCGCAGCGACCGGTTCTTGAGGATGGAGGGTCTCTCCAAGGAGGTGCCCTTCTTCATCTATCACTTCCCGCCCGCCTGGGCACTCGACGTCGACGCCATGCGTGGTCGGGTCACCACGAAGCTGCAGAGCGATGAGGGGATCAGCGTGGTCGAGATCAATCTCTACGATCTCGCTGTCGAACTCCTCACCGAGCGGGGGGTCTGGGACCGCGTTCTCCAGGCGGAGCCGGTGATGGACAAGATCGAATTCCGCGAGATGCTCCAGGGCATGCTCGATCCTCACGATCACCTCGCCCCGGCGATCCGCGCCCGGCTGGACGTCGAGCCGAGAACCGAGCCCAACACGACCGTCGTCTTCCTCACTGGAAGCGGCGAGGTGTTTCCGTTCATCCGCACACACACGGTGCTGGAGAACTTGCAGAGCGTGGTGGTGGGACACCCGATGCTGACGTGGTTTCCCGGGACGTACGAGTTCACCCAGTCGGCCGGACACCAGCTCCGCGCGCTGAACCTGGGCGCGAGTGACAACTACTACCGGGCCAAGGACATCCTGGAGCAGGAGGCATGACTGTGACCACGATCAACGAGATCTTCGCCAAACCGATCGACCGCTCGATCGAGGGCGTCATCAAGGCCGACGACACCTCCCAGCTCGCGACGGAGGTGGAGGAATACGTCCTCACCAACGAGGCCGCCAAGGGCGTCGAGCAGGTGCTGGAGGCGTACACGAACTACACGAACGCCAATGGCGTCTGGATCTCCGGCTTCTTCGGCTCGGGCAAGTCGCATCTGCTGAAGATGCTGGCCCATCTCCTCGGCGACATCGACGGCCACGATTACCCGCGTGCCGATGTCTGCGCCCAGTTCCAGGCGAAGGCCGACGATGCATTCCTGCCGCCGTTGATCGACAAGGCCGCGCGGATCGAAGCGAAGAGTCTGCTGTTCAACATCGATCAGAAGGCCACCCTGATCTCGAAGGACCAGAACGACGCCCTGCTGAAGGTGTTCGTGAAGATCTTCGACGAGTCCCGCGGCTACTACGGCAACCAGGGTCACATCGCCCGTTTCGAACGCGACCTCGACTCTCGAGGCCAGTACACCGCCTTTCAGGAGTCCTTCGAGCGGATCGCGGGTATCCCCTGGACCCAGGGGCGCGAACAGGCGGCGCTCGAAGCAGGCAACATCGACGCCGCTTTCGCCGAGGTCAACGGTTCCGAGAGCCCCGGCATCATCCGCCAGTACAGCGCGAACTACTCGGTCTCGATCGAAGATTTCGCTGACGAGGTCGCGGCCTGGCTCGACCGGCAGCCTGACGGCTACCGGCTGAACTTCTTCGTCGACGAGGTGGGCCAGTTCATCGGAGCCAACACCCAGCTCATGCTGAACCTTCAGACCATCGCCGAATCGCTGGCCACCAAATGCCGGGGGCGGGCGTGGATCTTCGTGACCTCGCAGGAGGACATGGAGAAGGTTGGCGGCGACCGCACCAAACAGCAGGCCAACGACTTCTCCAAGATCCAGGCCCGCTTCAAGAACCGGCTCAAACTCACCAGCCAGGACGTCGAGGAGGTCATTCGCAAGCGTCTGCTGGCCAAGACTGATCGCGCGAGCACCGAGGTCGAGGCGATCTACAGCGCGGAGCACGCAAACTTCAAGACCCTGTTTGATTTCGTCGAGGGCCGGCACTACCCGAACTACCGCGACGAGCAGCACTTCGTCGGTACCTACCCGTTCGTGAGTTACCAGTTCCCGCTGTTCCAGGCCGCAATCGAGTCGATCAGTGACCACAACCTCTTCGAGGGCCGCAACAGCTCGGTCGGTGAACGCTCCATGCTCGGCGTCGTGCAGGAAGTCGCCATCGGCCTCACCGGCCGGCCGCTCGGCACCCTCGCATCCTTCGATCGGATGTTCGAGGGCATCCGGGCATCGCTCAAGTCCGCGAATCAGCGCGCGATCCTGAGCGCCGAGAACGCTCGCGACAGTGGCAAACTCAGCGCACTCGCGGTGCGGCTGCTCAAGGCGCTGTTTCTCGTGAAGTACGTCGACAGCTTCAAAGCCACGCCCCGTAACCTCACGGTGCTCGTCTACGACCGCTTCGGAACCGACCTGACGCAGCTCGGCCGGGATGTCGTCGAGGCGCTGAACACGTTGGAGGCGCAGACCTACATCCAGCGAAACGGCGACCTGTACGACTATCTGACCAACGAAGAGCAGAAGATCGAGCAGGAGATCAAGGACGTCGACATCGACAGTGCGGAGGTCTCCGCGAAACTCAACAAGTTGCTCGCCGAGTCGGTGGTGAAGACCACGAAGGCCACCGCCAAGAACGGCCAGATCTTCCCGTTCGGTTACAAACTCGACGGTGTTCCGTACGGCAAGCAGTACGAACTGTCGCTGCACTTCATCAGCCCCGAAACCGATTTTTCTCTGGAACAGATCAAGATGCAGAGTGCCGGGTTCGATGAGCTCCGGGTGGCGCTTCCGGTGGAAGCCAACCGGATCCTCGCCGATCTGCGACTGCTGCTGAAGACGGAGAAGTACGTCAAGCGGGCTCAGGGCTCCAGTCGCACGGCGGTCGAGACTCGGATCCTCGGCGAGAAGGGTTCTCAAAATGCCGAGCGGGAGAAGGAGATCGTCGAACGTCTCCGGGCTGCCGTGGGGTCGTCGACCCTGATCCACAATGCCGGTGTCCTCGAGGCGAGTGCCACCGACCCGCAGATGCGCGTGAACGACGGTTTCGGGAAGGTCATCGCGGCCACCTACACCAATCTGGGCATGCTCGGCGGGAAGACCTTCGGGGAGCAGGATCTGGGTGGGCTGGTGAACCCGATCGACGATGCGCTCGACGGAATCGGCGGGCACCTCGACGTTCCCTCCGACGATGTGCTCGCTCATCTGGCGATGCGGGGCAAGCGGCACGAGATGGTCACGATGAAGCAGCTCGTCGAGCGGTACACCACCAAACCGTACGGCTGGGACCAATGGTCGGTCGCGGCCGTGGTCGCTTATCTCGCGGGGCAGGCGAAGATCGAGATCCTTCTCGACGGGAAGACTCTCGCGCGCACGGAGACCGTCGGGGCGCTGCGCAATACCCAGCGGTACCCGAATCTGATCGTCGCTCCGCAGCGAGTCTATGACCAGAAGGTGGTGAACTTGTTCCGGAAGTTCGTCATCGAGTTCACCGACGACGGCGCCGTCACCAAGGATGCCGCCGAACTCGGCCGCGTCGGCAAGGAACACCTCGAAGCCAGACTCGCCGAGCTGAAGGCACTGCGCTCGGGCGCCGGCGGCTACCCGTTCATCGCTCAGCTCGACGAACCGATCGAACTCCTGGCCGAGCTCAGCAGCAATCCGGCGGATTGGTTCGTCGAGAACTTCGCCGGCGCCGGCGATCTGCTGGACGCGAAAGACAATGTGATCGATCCGATCAAGGCGTTCCTCAACGGCAATCAGCGCACCATCTACGACGACGCCAACGCCTTCATGCAGGCGAACAGCACCAACCTCGCTTATCTGCCCGCTGGAATCGCTGACGGGATCGCCAGCGCACTCGACGACGCTCAGATCTTCCGCGGCAACAAGACCACGAAGCTCGGCAATGCGGTCGAAGCCGTGCGGGAGCAACTCGATGACGTGATTGTGGCTGAGCGGGCCGCAGCAACGTCCAAGATCGATGACTACTGGAAGCAGGTTCCGGTGAGCGCGGCGTATGCGGCCGCCACGGAGACTGCTCGTCAGTCGGTGACCCGACAGGCCGAGCAAATGCTGGCGCGCGTCCAGCAGGAAGCGCAGATCCCCACGATCCGGCACCTTGCTGCGCAATTCGACGACACGGTCTATCCCGCGATCCTCGACGAGCTCGAAGCATCGAAAGCTGCGTCGGCTGCCGGGCCAGAGGGCTCCGACGACGGTAAGACACAGATTCCGGACAAGCCGACACCCCCGGTGAAGCAGAGCATTTCGATCAGGAAGCTCGCGCTGCCGGGCGCAGGTGGGGTCCTCGAAACCGAGGAGCAGGTCGATGCCTACCTGGATCAGCTTCGCGCGATTTTGCTCGCGACGATCAGCGACAACAAGCGCATCACCCTCTGACAGGCCCGAATCTCTTCACACGACACCGGTTAAAGGACGACGCATGGACACCAAGCCCCTGGAAGGTTTCGCGAAGGCTGCCCGCCGCGAACTGATCGTCGCCGTCGAGGCACGGGTATCGACGGTGCTCGCCGCCGGGTCCGTCGCACGCAGTGAGCGCGCCGACACCGTGCGCGCCCTGGAATCGGAGATCGCCGAGCACGGCCGCGAGCACGTGATCGACAGGGTCGCCTACACCTGGTTCAACCGCCTCATCGCATTGCGCTTCATGGACGCTCGCGGCTACACCGACGCCGGGGTCGTCTCGCCGGCGTCGGGTCAGGCCCACGGCCAGCCGGAGATCCTCGCCGACGCCAAACGCGGCGATCTCGACACCGAGGTGGTCGGTGCGCGCGCACACGAGCTGATCATCGACCTGCTGGACGGCACCCGCCGCAGCACCGACGCCGAGGGCGAGGCCTACGCGCTGCTGCTCACCGAGTACTGCCGGCACTGGCACAAGACGATGCCGTTCATGTTCGAGGCCGAGGGCGCGTACACCGAACTATTGGTGCCCGCCGGCCTGCTCGCCGACGGTTCCGTCCTGTCCCGGGCCCGCGAGGTCCTCACCGAGGACGTCTGCGACGACGTCGAGGTGATCGGCTGGCTCTACCAGTTCTACATCTCCGAGCGGAAAGACGAGGTCTTCGCCGGGTTCAAGAGAAACAAGAAGGCCGGCGCCGACGAGATCCCGGCCGCCACACAGCTGTTCACCCCGCACTGGATCGTCCGCTACCTGGTGGAGAACTCACTCGGCCGGCTGTGGATGCTCAACCGGCCGGCCTCGCGACTGGTCGAGCAGATGGACTACTACATCGCGCCCGTCGAGGAGGAAACCGACTTTCTGACGGTCTCGGGCCCGGAAGAGCTGACGGTGATTGACCCGGCCTGCGGCTCGGGCCACATGCTCACCTACGCCTTCGACCTGCTGTACGCGATCTACGAGGAGGAAGGCTACGCGCCGTCGGAGATCCCGAGCCTAATCCTCACCCACAACCTGCACGGCACCGAGATCGATCCCCGCGCCGGGGCGCTCGCTGCCTTCGCGCTCACCATGAAGGCCCGCGCGAAGGACCGTCGCTACTTCACCCGCTCGGCCTCGCGGGCTGAGCCCCGGCGAAACCCGAAGATCTGCGTGATCGAGCCGATCTCGTTCACCCCCGATGAGCTGGACCTGCTCGTCACGAAAGACGGCGACCGCGACGCCGAAGAATCGTTCTGGAATCAGTTCCGCGATGCCGACACGTTCGGATCGCTGATCCGACCGGATGCGGACGCGACCGCACAGGCGGCAGTGGTCTTGGAAGGACTCAAGGACCAGGAAGCGACCTTCTACTACGACACGCTTCTTCGCGCGCGCAGGGCTGTTGCGCAGGCCGAGATGCTGAGTCGCCGGTACTCGGTGGTCACCGCGAACCCGCCGTACATGGGCGCGAAGCAGATGAGTGCGCCCCTTGCACAGTTCATGAAGGACGAGTACCCGGACGGCAAGTCCGACCTCTTTGCCGCCTTCATCGAACGCTGCGCCACCCTCGCACAGCCGCGTGGAGCGGCGGCAATGATCACCATGCAGTCATGGATGTTCCTCAGCTCCTACGAGAAGCTCCGAGCCTCCCTTCTTGCACAGCAGCGAATCGTCTCGATGCTGCACCTCGGCGCTCGCGCCTTCGACTCGATCGGTGGCGAGGTTGTCTCCTCGACCGCGTTCGTCTTGGAGAACGTGCCGCCGGAGAGTCGAAGTGCTGCCCGCGAGCGTGCGGGCACCTTCATCCGCCTCGTCGATGGGACGTCAGAAGCGGAGAAGGTCGCCGCGCTGAGAACTGCCCTTGAGGTCCGGACCAAGGCTGCAGGCTTCCACCTGGCGTCGGACGCAGATTTCACGGCCATCCCTGGCTCCCCGATTGTCTACTGGCTCAGTGAAAAGATCCGTACTGTGTTTAGGGATTCGCCAGCCCTTGCGAAGCGCTCACGCTCTGCTAAGGGCCTCGTGACGGCGGACAACGCTACGTTCGTGCGCTTCTGGTGGGAGGTCTCGCGAGCCAATACTGGATTTGGCTTTGCAGGTCGCGACGACGCGCAGCTATCGGGAAAACGGTGGTTCCCGTACGCAAAGGGAGGCGAGTTTCGCAGGTGGGCCGGGAACATGGACTCCGTCGTCGATTGGGAGGACGATGGGCGACGTCTCCAGACAACCTTGACTACAGATGGATCTAGGGTTCGTGCGACCAACTTGAACCTCGATCGCATCTTTCGGCCGGGTCTTGCGTGGACAGTTGTCACCTCGGGCGAGCAATCGTTTCGTATGGCGCCCAGAGGGTCTCTGTTCGACGCTGCCGCAGGGTTGTGCCAGTCGGACAATGATGACGTGCATCTCGCGATTCTCAACTCGCAGGTGGCTTCGGTGCTGCTCGCGGCGATAAATCCGACTCTGAACCTGCATCCCGGCTATCTGGGTGCAGTGCCAGTGCCCCCGAGCGCCGACGGCTTCCTCACCGATGGAGTGACGCGCCTGGGCGACACGTCAGAGCATGACTGGGATTCGTCTGAAACATCGTGGAACTTTGAGATGAACCCACTCGTTGCGCTCGGCTGCCGGGAGATCGGATTGCCGACTAGTCCAACCGGCTAGCTGAATCACATGCTCTCCGAACGAGTGGGTTCCAGGAAAAGTCCCATGAATCCTCGAAGGAATCGTAATCATCCCGGGCGTTCTGTATGCACTCGGCAGCCTCGATGTCAAGGGTGTTGAGTCCTGGAGCTAGCGGAACCAATGCGATGTCGCCAGGCTGGAAATTCAGCGTGGGCGCCAAGAACCCTAAGAATAGGTCATTCGCCGTGCTGTTCAGGAACGCACCCAGCCTGCCAAGCCCCTGATCTGCGAATAGAGTGCAGCCACCGTTATCGAAAAGTGCGCCCGGGGGCGTATATCGCGCGGAGAAGCCGCCGGAAGAAACAGTTCCCCACGAGAATCCTTCTCGTTTCATGAAATCGAGGTTTCTTAGAGTTGGCTTTCGGGACGCCCAGTCTTTTCGGGCCCGGATCGCCGCGCCGTCAAACTCCCAGTTCACGACGACGTCACGGTTTCCGTACCAGCGTCGGAAACCTCCGCCTTTGTTGTAGGGAAGCCACTTACCTTGATGAGCTCCGTCGACTGCAAGTTGGCGACAAGACACTTCCCACCACATACGTAGGAACTCGGCGTTTTCGCCGGTGTCGATGCCCTTGCGGGGAGCTGCAACGTGGCCAAGCGGAGTACCAGTTGCGAAAGCGGCCCGCATCTTTTCACTGAGCCAGTAGACAATCGGGGAGCCGGGGATGGCCGCGAAGTCGGCCCCCGAGGCGAGATGAAAACCCGTGCCTTCCGTCCGCTGGGCAAGAGCAATCCGTAGATCGTGCTCCTTGCGGTCGGAGCCGAGTGGCGTCAGGCGGATGAAGGGGGCGCGGCGGCTGCGGTTACCTGCCATTGAGAGGACGAAGGCGGCGTTGGCGCCAAAGATGTCTGGGTGGTTGGAGACGTCACGCATGTGGACGAAGGAGCCGAATGCGTGGCCGTTCAGCAAGCGAAGCCGTAGTGCCTCGAATGACTTGATCGACATCCACGTGTCGCCGATGACAATGGCGAGCAGTCCAGCATCGTGTGCAAGTTCAATGCCTCGAACGACGAACGCGCCGTAGAGGTCCTGCTTCACGTCCGGGAATTCGTCCTTCATGAACTGTGTTGCGAAGAGCCCCGTCGGTTCACCGGGGTGCGCGCGCAGCCGTCCCACATCACGTCGCCGGGCTGCGTTGGCCACCATCGATGGCTACCCCGATGGCTACCCCGATGATCAGCGCGGCGGCTCCTACCGTGGATTCATGTCCAGGCTCAAGCAGCGCAGCAAAGGAATAGGGTCGGTCTACCGGAACTCGCGGGGGCAGTGGGTCGCCTCGATCGAAGCCGGTTGGACCGAGCGCGGTGGGCGTCGCCGTATCACGCTGAAAGCACGCACCGAGGCCGCAGTCCGCCAGCGGCTCGCCGAGGCTCAACAGCGGATCGCCGCCGAGGGGTCTACCGCCCGGACCTTCGGCAGCATCACGGTCAAGCGGTGGGCCGACCGGTGGCTCGAACATCGGCAGCGCATCGTGCGGCCGGGCACCTACGTCTCGGATCGGTCGGGGGTGAACCGCTGGATCGTGCCGACAATCGGGCATCTACGCCTCGATGCGCTCGTGCCCGCTGACATCCGGAAGCTGATCTCGGCCCAAGAGGACGCCGGGCTTGCCCTCGCCACAATGCAGCGCACGCACGCGGTGCTCGGTAAGATCCTCTCCGACGCGGTCGCCGAGGGATACCGGGTCCCGCAGAATGTCCGGGAGGCGGGTAGTCCTGGTGCCGGGCACTCCCCACGGCAGGCGCTCAGTGCCGCCGCGGCAGCAAGAATCCTCGCCGTGGCCACGAACCGCCCCGATGCGTCACGATGGGTCGCGGCGCTCGTGGAAGGTCTGCGTCCCGCCGAGGCGCTGGGGCTGACCTGGGACATGGTGGATCTCGACGCCGAGACGATGACGCTGGCCTGGCAGCTCAAAGCGCTGCCGTATGTCGAGTTCAGGCAACCCGAGAGCGGGTTCCGGGTTCCCCGGGGCTTCGAGTCCCGGCACCTCCACGGGGCCTACCATCTGGTCCGGCCGAAGACCCGCGCCGGGAGCCGGGTCATCCCGCTCGTGCCGTGGCTCGCCGAAGCACTCGCATCGTGGGCAGACCGCGCACCGTCGTCTCCCAGCGGGCTCGTTTGGCCCCGCAGTGACGGCACCCCTCGATCCGCGGAACTGGACCGGCGGCATTGGTACCAGATCGCCGAGGAGGCGAACGTGACGGTCACTCTCCCCGATGGCAGCAGTCGAAGGCCACTGCTGTACGAGGCGCGGCACACGGCGGCCACGCTGCTCCTGGCCAACGGGATCGACGAGACCACCATCAAGGCCGTGCTCGGGCATTCGTCCGTGCTGAGTACCCAGCCGTACCTGCACACCGATCACGAGAGAACTCGAGCGGCGCTCGCCGTGTCCGCGAAGATGGTCGGCCTCTCCCGGTAGCCTGGGGAGGCTCACTTCGGCTACCCCCATGGCTATCCTTCGCACCGGACGGCGGTGCGAATCGAGGCCCTGGTCCACCTTCGTAAGGAATCCTGTTGAAGACGCTTGAACAGACTGTTGCGCAGCATCGGGACGAGTGGGCGGCGCGGTCGCGCGCTCAGCAGCGGCTGGAGATCGAGAACAACGAGGCCGTCGCGCGACTCTACGGACTCGAGGACGAAGTACCGTCGCATGTTCCGCTCGAACGCGTGTCCCTCACCAATAACTCCGCGTTCCGGTGGCCGAACAAGACACCCGAGGAACGCGACGCCCTGTTCGCGGAGTCCGCCATTGTGGATCTCGCCTCGTATGCCGTCGGTTGCATGTTCGGCCGCTACAGCCTCGACGAGCCGGGGCTGATCCTTGCCGACCAAGGTGCAACGCTGCAGGACTACCTCGCGAAGGTGCCCTCGCCAGCGTTCATGCCAGACACCGACAACGTGATCCCGTTCGTCGACGACGGCTGGTTCGAGGACGACATCGTCGAGCGATTCCGGCAGTTCCTTAAGGTGGCGTTCGGCGCGGAGCACTTCGAGGAGAACCTGCGGTTTGCCGAGGAGACGTTGGGCGTCAAGACACTGCGCGACTACTTCATCACCAAGTCGGGCAAGTCGAAGTTCTACGACGATCACATCAAGCGCTACAAGAAGCGCCCGATCTACTGGATGTTCTCCAGCCCCAAAGGTTCTTTCAACGCGCTCATCTACCTGCACCGCTACACGCCGGCGACCGTCTCGACTGTGCTCAACGAGTACCTGCGCGAGTACGAGAACAAACTGCAGAAGGCCCTCGAACGGGCCGAGGCGGCGGCCGCCGGCGGATCATCAGCGAAAGACCAGAAGGAAGCCGACCGGCTGCGGAAGGTGCTGGCCGAACTGCGCGACTACGAGCACGATGTGCTCTACCCGCTGGCCACCCGGCAGATCGACATCGACCTCGACGACGGCGTCAAGGTGAACTACCCGAAGTTCTACCCGGCGGTGAAGAAGATCGCCGGCCTGGAGGCGGCCGATGAGTGACGGCGAGATCATCCTGTACCAGTCCGACGACGGCGCACAGGTGCAACTGCGCGCATCGGACGGCACGGTCTGGCTCACCCAGGCGCAGATCGCTGAGCTGTACGCCACTTCGGTGCCCAACGTCGTCCAGACGATCAAGCGAATTCTCGACGATGGTGAGGTGACCGAGGCAACTATTAATTCTGAGTTAGTAGTTCGCGTCGAAGGCACCCGGCAGGTGCGTCGCGAGGTGAAGATTTACAACCTCGACATGGTGCTCGCCGTCGGGTACCGCTCCACATCGCCGCGCGCCGTGCAGTTCCGGCAGTGGGCCACCAGCGTGCTAAGCGAGTACCTCGTCAAGGGCTTCGCGATGGATGACGCCAAGCTCAAAGCCTCCGACGGGTGGGATTACTTCGACGAGTGGCTGGAGCGCATCCGCTCCATCCGGGCCTCCGAGAAGCGCTTCTACCAGAAGGTCCGTGACCTGTACGCGACCTCGATCGACTACGACTCGAAGTCGCCTGCCTCGCAGACGTTCTTCGCGACCGTCCAGAACAGGATGCTCTGGGCCGTCACCGGCCACACGGCCGCCGAGATCGTGAAGGTACGCAGCGACCCCACCGCACCGAACATGGGTCTTACCACCTGGTCGGGCTCCGTGGTCCGCAAGGGCGATGTCGTCACCGCGAAGAACTACCTCGCGAGTGACGAGATCCGCGAACTCGACCGGGTCGTGACCATGTACTCGACTACGCGGAGGACCAGGCCAAACGCCGCGTCGCCATGACGATGGCCGACTGGACCAAGAAACTCGACGCGTTCCTCGCCTTCAACGACCGCGAGCTCCTCACCCACGCCGGAACCGTGCAGGCCAAGGTTGCTCAAGCGCTCGCAGAGGAACGCTACGTCGAGTTCGATTCGGCCCGAAAGAAGCAGGCCGCGCTGGAAGCCGATGCGGCAGACCTAGCGGCGCTGCGGGCGCTGGAAGCGAAGGCCGAGGAGAAGTCCGATGAGTGAGCTGGCGCGATCGTCCCCAGCATTTCCTGACCGAGAGATTGTGGCCCCACTGAGGCAACAATCGGGGTGGAGTGTCCCTGCCCGCACCCTCGGCCCGGCCCGCGACAGTGAGGATGAGGAATGAGCAAGGCTCCCACGATCGCCGACCACCTCGCGGATCGCTTCGACGCCGGAAGGATCGTCGTATGGCACGACCCGGACGGCAGCTACGCGACCGAACTCGACACTCTCGCGCCAGGCGACGTGACGGTGCTGCGGGTCTCCGACGACGAGTTCACGATCAAACACCGGGTGTTGCGTGACGAGCCGGCAGCGAAGTTCCTGATCTACCGCTCCGGCGATGTGCCCGAGGGCGTCGGGAACTGGCTGCTCGACGTCGAGCTGACCTACGGTCCGGTGTTCACTGCCGACCGCGGCGCGCTCCTGCGGTCCGATCTCGGGCTCACCGCGCCGGGCTCCGAAGAACTGATCAACCGTTACCCGTCGTTCTTCGACGACGCGAAGCTGGTGACCCGGCTCAAGGCGCTACCACTGATCGGTGACGATGTGACGGTGGTGCAGGCGCAGATGTGTGCCGTCCTGCTGAACCAGAAGGAACACAGCTTCTCCGAACTCACCCGCACGCTGTTGATCCAGCACTCCGACGGCGACACCTCCGGATTCGCTGCGTTGGCCTCCCACGGCCTCGCGGACTTCTACTGGCGCGGAGCCTCCGACATCTACGGGTTCACGTCGCAGGCGCCGACAATGGCGGGGCTGGTGCTGTGGATGTTTCAGCGCGCGGTTGGCGGGTTCGACGTCAGTGAGTCGAATAAGGTCAGGAACCTGGCGCTCGACTTCCGCGGCTTCCGCGATTCCAAACGCAGCAGTGCAGCGATGAAGTCGCTGGCCCGCACCGTCGAGCGCGACCTCGACTACCCCGATCGCGTCGGTGAGATCGAATGGGAAGCATTGCTGGAAACCGACGTCTTCGACGCCAGTGAGCGGGAGGTGATCCGGCGTCTCGTCGAAGGGATCAGCGTGAAGACGATGTCGCATCGCGGCATCGTCGATGCGATCAGCAGCAGGCGCCGCGACAGCTTCTGGTTCGACGACTACGCGACCCTGTACGCGGCGCTGAGCGCCGCGGCCGAGCTGCTGCCGGCCATCCGGAACGCCGTGCTCCAGGTCACCGGCTTCGACGACGGCCTGACGCGCTATCGCGACGAGTGGTTCCGCATCGACCAGCGCTATCGACAGTTCACCCAGGCCTACCTGACGGCCGAGTTCAAACAGCCGATCGAAGCACTGGCCGAGCTCGTCGAAAACGCCTATGTCACCGATTTCCTCGTCCCGCTGGCGGTGGCGTGGCAGCAGCAGGTCGACACGGTCGCACAGTGGCGCACCACCGGGCTCACCGCGCAATCGTCGTTCTACGACCACTACGTCGCCCCGACCCTCACGGGCCGAAAGAAGGCCGTCGTGATCGTCTCCGACGCGCTCCGCTACGAGGTTGCCGAAGAACTGAGCAGCAGAATCCGCGGTGAGAACAAATTCTCCGCGTCGATCGAGGCGATGCTCGGAGTGCTGCCGTCGTACACGCAACTCGGGATGGCGGCGCTGCTCCCGCACACCACGCTGGCACATTCCGCAGAAGGCGACGTAGTGCTGGTGGACGAGCAGAAGTCGGACGGCACCGCGAATCGCAGCAAGATCCTCGGCGCGGTCGGTGGCTGCGCGATCCAGGCGACGGACTTCCTCGCCATGAAGCCTGCCGACCGGCGTGACCTGTACTCGTCCAATCAGGTGCTGTACGTCTACCACGACACGATCGACGCGACCGGCGACAAAGCCGTCTCCGAGCACCGAACCTTCATGGCGGCAGCGGATGCGGTCCGCGAACTGATCGACATCGTCAAGAAGCTCGCGAGTGCGAACGCGACGAACATCATCGTCACCGCCGATCACGGGTTCCTCTACCAGCGGTCCAAGCTGGCTGAGCAGTTCAACCTGACGGTGAAGCCGCAGGGCGAACAGATCGTGAAGTCGAAGCGCCGCTACGTCCTGGGGCGCGGCTTGAAGAAGGACTCCGCGTTCACGACCTTCCAAGCCGATCAACTGGGACTGGCGGGCGATCTGGAAGTGCAGATCCCGAACTCGATCCAGCGGATCGTGCAACCCGGAGCCGGATACCAGTTCGTGCACGGCGGTGCGTCACTGCAGGAGATCGTGGTGCCGGTGGTCGCGATCAACAAGAGCCGCAGCGACACGGTGGAGCCGGTGAACGTCGACATCCACCCCGAGTCGGATCGGATCACGACCGGACAGGTCGTCGTCAAGCTGTACCAATCGGCGAAAGTGGAGCCGCACAAACCCGCGCGGCGTCTGCGGGCCGGCCTCTACTTCGGAGAGACCCTGATTTCCGACGAACCGGAGATGACCTTCGACTCGAGCAGCGACGCGGGACGTGACCGATTCCAAAGCGTCACCCTGCTTCTCAGTAAGGAGGCGGACGAGGCCAACAACCACAGCGTCGAGTTCCGGCTCTCGGAGCCGATCGAGGGCACCGACCAGTGGAAAAAGTACAAGAGCGCGCCGTACACGATCAAACGCGCCTTCGCCGGCGACGACGGATGGGATTTCTGATGAGCGACCACATCGACCTGACCGAGGCGGCAATTGTCGGCCAGTCACCCGATGAGGGCCCTGCCGACACCGTGGCGGAGCCGACGGCGTTGGACCGCAAGATCAACGCGCACTTCCCGGGAGCGGTGGTGCGGAAGGACCTCGTCAAGGCAGTCAAAGGCAACGCGATCGTGCCGTCGTATGTGCTGGAGTACCTGCTCGGGCAGTTCGCCGCGACTGACGACGAGGCGACGATCCAGGAGGGCATCGAGAAGGTGCGCCGAATCCTGGCCGAGCACTACGTGCACCGCAACCAGTCCGAGTTGGTGAAGTCGAAGATCCGTGAGAAGGGTCGCTTCCGGATTATCGACCGGGTCAGCGTGACTCTGAACGAGAAGGCCGACGTCTATGAGGCGTCGTTCGCGAACCTCGGCATCAGCGGCGTGCTGGTGGAGCCGAGCACGGTGAACGCGAACCAGAAACTCCTGGTGGGTGGCGTCTGGTGCCTGTGTGACATCGAGTATTTCCACAGCGAGGACGCCCGTGCGACGCCCTGGATTCTGGGCCGATTGCAGCCGATCCAGATGTCGAGTTTCGACTACGACGGCTACCTCGCCGCGCGGGCCGAGTTCACCACCGATGAGTGGATTGACCTCCTGATCCAGTCGATCGGCTTCAACCCCGAGATGTTCGGCCGCCGCGCGAAGCTGCTTCAGCTTATCCGGCTGATCCCATTTGCAGAACGCAACTACAACCTCGTTGAACTCGGCCCGAAGGGCACCGGAAAATCGCACATCTACTCGGAGTTCTCGCCCCATGGCATGCTGATCTCCGGCGGTGAGATCACGGTGCCGAAGCTGTTCGTGAACAACGCCAACGGGAAGATCGGCCTCGTCGGGTATTGGGACGTCGTCGCCTTTGACGAGTTCGCGGGTAAGAAGAAGCGCGCCGACAAGGCGCTGGTCGACATCATGAAGAACTACATGGCGAACAAGTCCTTCTCCCGCGGCGTCGAGACGCTCGGAGCGGAGGCATCGATGGTTTTCGTCGGCAACACCTCGCGTACTGTGCCCTACATGCTCAAGCACTCCGATCTCTTCGACGAGCTTCCAGAGAGCTACCATGACCCGGCCTACCTCGATCGGCTGCATTGCTATATTCCGGGCTGGGAGATCGACACGATCCGCGGCGAGATGTTCTCCAGTGGCTACGGTTTCGTCGTCGACTACATCGCCGAAGTCCTCAAATCTATGAGGAACCTCGACTACTCCGATCGCTACCAGCAGCACTTCTCGCTCGGCCCGGATATCTCCACCCGCGACCGCGATGGGATCCACAAGACCTTCTCCGGCCTGATGAAGCTGCTCTACCCACACGAGGAGGCTACCGCCGAGGAGATCGAGGAGATTCTGCTCTTCGCGATCGAGGGCCGAAAGCGTGTCAAGGACCAGATTTTGCGCATGGACGACACCATGGCCGCGGTGAAATTCGGGTACAGATCCCTCGACGGTGAGTGGACGGCCGTCACGACCCTGGAGGAAAACCAGTACCCGGCGCACTACCACCGCAATCGCCCCGGCGCTGCGGCGAAAAGCAACGATCTTGATCTGCCGACCCCACCCTCGATGGGTGCGGGCGGCTCGGAGGTCACGGCCGTTCCTGCCCCCGTTGAGAAGGAATTGCGTGAAGGGCACCGAGATTTCGTTGAGAATCAACGCGGCGTCTCCTACGAGACCCTCCTTATGCCGTACTTACGGGGAGCAGCCGAGATCGAGTTGCATGATCCGTATATTCGGTTGAGCCACCAAGGCCGGAACCTCGTTGAACTGCTGGCCTCGATCGCGTCGGCCAAGGACCCCGCAGACGAGGTGACGGTCAAGCTCTTCACCGTGCTTGACCCAGACGCTGAGATTCAGAAGAGACAGCTGCAGATGCTCAACCAGATCATGCAGGGAGCGGCGCACCAAGGCATCAAGCTTGAAGTGGGCAAGGACCCCGGTGGCCACGATCGCTGGATCCGCACGGACAACGGATGGCGCATCAACCTCGGTCGCGGCCTCGATATCTTCCAAAAGCAGGATGGCGGCTGGTTCGACTTCGGCAGTACACGTCAGGAGTTTCGTCAAGTGCGGGCATTCGGGGTGACCTATATCCGGGATCAGCAGTAACCTGACACAGAGCTCCTCGACTCGCATGGTGAATCGCACTGGGACCACCGGTCGAGGAAGTCCTCGGATGCCCGGCGTGTCGACGTGTGAGGGCTGGCGTGCCACGGGCACAAGCGTCGGTGGTGTGGTGCTGCTCGCGCGGAAGCGCGCTGGCGTCGGTCAGGCCGAGACGAGCTGACTGTGCGTGGCGGCCCCGCGGCTCAGCAGCCCCGAGGAGACCAACTGAGCTGCGAAATCGCCGATGGTTTCGTCGGTCGGACGTGGGTTGTGGCCCAGCTCGGTCACTGCCTTGCGGCGGTCCTCGGTCGGAGACTCGGTCAGGGCGGCCAACGAGGCGCGGGTGAGTACGTCTGAGCCCAAAGCGTTGGAAATCGGCTCGACCACCGGCATGACCGCCGACAGCGCCGATGACGGGAAAGTCACCATCGGACCGCGACGACCGCAGCGTCGTGCGGTGGCGCGCACCAGATCGGACAACTGGTGGTAGTGCCCGCCCAGCAGATAGTTCTCCCCGGTCCGGCCCTTTTCGCCGGCCAGCACCAGACCGGCGGCGACATCGCGCACGTCGACGAAGTCGAAGCCGCCACGGATGAAGGCCGGGACACGGCCGCGCGCCGCATCTCGCAAGATCCCGTTGACTCGGGACATGGGGACCGGGTCGATCGGACCGATCACCGCGGTGGGATTGCAGATGACCGCGTCCAGCCCCTGGTCGACGACGGCGCGCAACTCCACTTCGCCCTGATACTTGGAGCGGTCGTACACCGGCAGCGCAGGATCGACGGAGCGCACGGACTGCTCGTTCATGTCGCCCACCAGCGAATACTGGTTGTAGGAATGAATCGAGCTGCAGTGCACCATTCGGCGGACACCGGCGTCGAGAGCGGCCTGCGCGACTACCCGCACGCCCTCGGTGTTGATACGCCAGGCCATCTCATTGCGGTGGGCCAGGGTGATGACCGCCACCAGGTGGTACACCACTTCGACGTCCGCTAGCGCTGCGCGCATGGCAGCGGGGTCCAGAATGTCGCCGACAACGGTGGTCACGTTCGGTCGGACGTCGGTGCGGGGGTTGGGGGACTTGTCGATCGCTACGACGTCATGGCCCTCTGACGCGAGGATGTTGACCAGGTTGGTCCCCACAAAACCGGTGGCACCCGTGACGGCAACCTTCATCTCATCTCCCGACGTTTCCGCATGTCCCCAGCGCGATGTCGCGCGAGGTGTGACCTATGTCCTATGTTAGAACGTGTTCTAGTTTGTGGAAGGTAGGTGGCTTTGTCAACCAAGCAGAGTCTGCTCACTGCAGCCGGCGGATCGCCCGCGGCTGTGGCGCGGCACGATAAGGCAGGGTGGCTGGCGCTCTTCGGGCGACCTGGCCTGGTCAACGACCCGGTCGGATCCGCACCGCATCGGGGCGTCGATCAGCTGTCGGCCTTCTACGACACCTTCATCGCGCCCAACGACATTCGTTTCGAGGTGCACCACGACATCGTGTGCGGACACGATGTGGTGCGCGATGTGACCCTGGAGATCGGGATGAGCGAGGCCGTGCGATTGCGGGTGCCCGCGCACCTGCGGTACGCCATGACCGCCGACGCGCGCATCGACGGGCTCTACGCACATTGGGAGTTGCTGCCGATGGTGGGGCAGCTGCTGGCCAACGGAGTGCCGGCAGCCGGCGTCGGTGCGCGGCTGTCCGGTGCGATGCTGCGGAATCAAGGCTTCGGTGGAGCGCTGGGCTTCGCGCGGGGCTTCGCCGGGGTGGGTTCGCGGGCTAAGCGACGGAGCGAGGACTTCCTGGGGGCACTCAGCGCCGGAAACCACGTCGATGCGTCGGCGCACCTCGCTCCGTCGTGCTCGCTGCGGTTCGGCGGTGCAGCTGTCCCGGAGATCGCTGAGATGGCCGGGCGGATGCGCGACTGGAAGGTCGGCAAAGTCATCGCCGCGGGCAACGTCGTCTCGGCGACGATGGAATCCGCTGGCGGGCCTGCGGTGGTGATGCTCGAATACCGTCGACGGGCCATTGTGTCGATGGTCGTGTTCATCGACGACGACAACTGACGACTCAGGTACTTCAGTCTCCCGGGACGCTGTGGGTTGCGCACTGCGACTTCGCTCGCTCCCTGTGGCGGTGAACTGGCACTTTCCGCCGGAAGAACTAGGGTGGGTGGGGCGTCTGACCACCCGATTCTTCACCTCATAGAGGAGCCTCGAGCAATGAGTTTTTCTGTCTACCTGTCCGGCGAGATTCACACCGACTGGCGCGCGGAGATCGAGCGCGGTGCGAAGGCCGCCGGACTGGACGTGGTCTTCACCTCGCCGGTGACCGACCATCCCGCGAGTGATGCCGCCGGAGATGTCCTCGGCGCCACCGAGAGTGGGTTCTGGCGTGATCATCAGTCCGCCAAGGTCAACGCCATTCGTACGCGCACCCTGATCGCCCAGAGTGACATGGTCGTCGTGCGCTTCGGGGACAAGTACAAGCAGTGGAACGCCGCTTTCGATGCCGGCTACGCCGCCGCGCTGGGCAAGCCGTATGTGACCCTGCACGACGAGAACATCGTCCATCCGCTCAAGGAGGTCGACGCCGAGACCCAGGCCTGGTGCACCACCACCGACCAGGTGGTGGAGATCCTGCGGTACGTGCTCAAGGCGTGAGCTCATGAACCCGGGCAGCACAGACCCGCAAGCTCGACAACGACAGCCATCCCCGGCGCCAGTGGAGAAGGAGTCACCGTGGAACTGAGCATGGAGAAGGGCAACCAGTTCGTCGAAGAGACGCAGTCACCCGAGGGTGCTGCGGCGTGGAAGCAGCAACTCGATGAGTTTGCTCCCGGCGCGTCGGATTGGGTGGTCGGTGCGGTCTTCGGTGGCACGTATCAGCGCGAAGGCCTCCAGCTCCGCGATCGGCAGATGCTCAACATGGCGGCCCTGGCGGCGATGGGTGGGACCGAACCGCAGTTGACCGGTCACATCAAGACGGCCGTCGACGTCGCCAGCATGACCAAGGAAGAAGTCGCCGAGTGCTTCGTGCACCTGATGCCGTACATCGGGGTGCCGAAGACCCTCGCGGCCATGCGCTGCATGAAGGCGGCGTTCGGCGACCAGTAGTACCGCCGTGCCGGACGTTGCGGGCCCTCGGGTCAAGCTCCCGATTGACTATTCCGTTCGCGCGCGGCTCAGCAACGCGCGCGGGAACGGAATCGTCAATCGCGAAGCGCCGTGCATTTGCTTTACGCTTGATCCGTAGGAGTGGTCCGCTGCGTTCGGAGCATGTCATGGCGATCGATCTGGAAGTGTTCGGATCGGCGACGGTGTCCGAGGAGGCACTGTCGGCCATGCTCACGCGCCGATGGGGGACGCGCTCGGTGTCGCTGCTTAGTGCGCATGCCGCGGAGTTTCCCTACGACGTTCCCTCGCTGACCACCGCCGGGCGCTTCGCTGTCACGGGAACCGCGCTCGTCGACGACGTCCAACGCGAATTCTCGTATTTCGTCAAACACATCCGTGAGTGGTCGCTGTCTCCGGAGTTCGCCTTCGTTCCGGTGGAAATCCGTGAGTGGGCGCGGACCACGGTGCCGTGGCGGACGGAGGCGGAGGTCTATTCGTCGGATCTCGCGGCGGAGCTGCCTCCGGGTTTGGTGATGCCGGACGCGATGGTGCAGGCGATCGATGATTCGTCGTACGCGGTGTGGCTCGAGATGGTGGACGTCGACCAGAGCGAGTGGGACCTGGAACGGTATGCCGAGGCGGCCCGGCTGCTCGGTCGGTTCGCTGCGTCCGGTGCGGTCCGGGCCGTCGCAGAAACCGTCTCGCATGACTTTCGGATTCAGTTCTACGTCGAAGGCAGGGTCCGGCACGACGTGCTCCCGGTCCTCCGATCCGACGTCTGGGACCATCCGACGTTGACCGCCGAATTCGGTGAGCTTCGCGGGCCGATGCTGGCGGCGGCGGAGCGGGTCGATGCCATCGTCGCGGAGTTGTCGGCGATGCCGCACCTGGCCGCCCACGGGGATGCGTGCCCCAACAATCTGCTGGTGCGGCCCGACGGAACGGGCTTCACGCTGATCGATTTCGGCTACTTCCGGTTGCTACCGGTGGGGTTCGACCTGGGGCAGCTGCTCATCGGAGACGTACAGCTCGGCAAGCGGAACGCAGACGATCTCGCCCGGCGGGATGCCGTCATCGTTGAGGCGTACGCCGACGGCCTGGCGGACGAGGGCGAGTCGATCGACATCGAACTGCTCGAGCGCGCGCACGCACTGCAGCTCATGCTGTTCAGCGGCCTGTCTGCAGTGCCCGTCGAACTGCTCGACCGTGACCCGGACGACGGGATGCGGCGCCTCGTCGCCGCGCGCGCTCGGATGGCAGCGCACAGCCTGCGGCTCCTGGAGACCACCGCGACGTCCGAGTGAACTGCCCGAATGATCATCGACGCCACCGACGGAGACGAGCAGATGAGCATCAAACTGGAGAATGTCGCGATCGCGGTGCGGGATCTGGACGCCGCGATCGCGTTCTTCACCGACCTCGGCCTCACCGTGCTCGGCACGGACACGGTGCGCGGGGAATGGGCCGACACCGCCGTCGGGCTCGACGGCAACCACGTCAAGGTCGCGATGCTCGCCACTCCGGACGGGCTGGGCCGGCTCGAACTCTTCGAGTACCTCCATCCCGCAGCGATCGACACCGAGCCGACCCGGCCGAACGAGATCGGGATGCACCGCGTCGCCTTCTCGGTCGACGATCTCGACGACGCACTGGCCATCGCGGCTCGGCACGGCTGCTATCCGCTGCGGGGCGTGGCGCGCTACGAAGACGCCTACAAGCTCACCTATGTCCGCGGTCCGAGCGGGATCATCGTCATGCTCGCCGAAGCTCTGACACAGCCCCGCGAATAGGTGACGGCTGGTTCGAGTTAGCCAGGTCGAGTGAGCCAGCTCGAGTGAGACGGATGGGTAGGTGGGATTTCCACAGATTCATTCGTACTTGTGTTCCTGTCGTACGTGAGCGATAACATAGACGTAGTCGAGATGGGATCAACGATTCCAAGCTCGCGGAACACGAGTGGCTGGGTGACCGATCGTCGCCGGCTCGACCGGTTCCACCGCTATTGGCTTCTCATGACCTTCAGGAGTGGGCGTCATGGACGCAGCAACTCTCACCGCCTTCGCCGATCTGATGAGCGATGACCTCACTATCCCCGTCGGTACCGACATCGATGCGCCGGCGAATCTGGGGCAGTTCTTGGCTCGGGCGCGGGCGGTCGACGATGACCGCGAGTTACTGGCTGTGACCGCGGCGGTTCTGCGGTTGCGCAATGTGGCGGACTATTCGGTGGCCGCGACGTGCGCGGCGATCGAACGAGTCGGTTTGCCGGCCCGGAAGCATGTGCGGTCCGCTGCGGCGATTCTCGCCGAGCTCGGTGCGGCGCCGGCGGTGGCCTATCGTGCCGGCCGGCTTGGGCAGGCGATCGCCGACGAGAACCTTGTTCCGGCCATTCGTGGATTGCGTGATGGTGCGGTGTCGGCGGAGCACGGCGATGCCGTGGCGAGCGGACTCGGGCACGTGGCGGGTCGGGTGGACTTGTCCGACGAGGATCGCCGGAAGATCGTGCATTCGTTGCTGGTGCAGACTTCGCCGGCGCGGGTGAGGGAGAAGGCTCGGGCCTGGGCGATCAAGCTGGCTCCGGAGGTTCCGGCTGACGGGGAGGTTTCGGTCGCCGAGCGTGACGATCTGAACGAGATGACCTTGAATCGGACCGATGATGGTCGGGTGGCGGTGACGATCGACTTCGACATCGTGGCCGCCGAGGAACTCAGCGCGGCCTTGGATCCGCTGACGCGGCCGGTGCCGGAGCCGGATGGTTCTGCGGATCGGCGGTCGGCCAAGCGGCGGCGTGCGGATGCGATGGCGCAGGTGGTGCGGACGTATCTGTCGCATTCGGAGCGTCCCGAGTCCGGGGGAGTGTTGCCGCACGTGACGTTGTCGGTGCCGGCGGCGGTGGTGATGAACGGGCAGGTACTCGATTCCGGCGCGGGACTTGGTGCGGGACAGATGATTTCAATCCCGATGTCTGAGGACGAGACGGCGGTGCCGTGGCTCGGGTTCGGCGGACCGATCTCGGCGCGGACGGCGGAATTGATCATGTGCGAGGCGTCCGTCGCCCTGGCACTGCTCGACGATAACGGTGTGCCGTTGAATGTCGGTCGAGAGAAGCGACTGTTCACGCCGGGTATCCGCAAGGCGCTGGTCTTGCGGGATCGTGGTTGCGCCTTCCCGGGTTGCGGTGTTCCGCCGTCGTGGTGCGACGGACACCACGTGGAGCATTGGGAGCACGGAGGGGTGACGAGCTTGGACAACGGTGTCCTGCTCTGCCGCCGACACCACACCCTCATCCACCACGGTGGATGGGAAGTCTTCATCGGCCACGATCGGCAGCCGTGGTTCACCCCGCCGGCCGATCCCGACCATCCGAAACGTCGACGCGAACCGATCCGGTCGAACGCGCGACGAACCTTGACCTTGTCGACCAGCGCTGCGTGAGGCGCGTGAAACCAGTGCCGGGAACGGTTCCCGACGCGATGTGTTGTTTGAAAATTTCATAGTGTGCCTGCCATGGGGTGGGCCCGGGCGGTCACGGGGACCGCTCGGGCCCCGCCGGGGGCGACCGCACCGAGGACCAGGATGGGTGTGACCATCCGGTGGCCTCGCCACTAATCCACCCGGTCCGGCCTTCGATCCCGTGCGGTAATGGCCCGGAGTCTGGTCCAGCACAATCGGTGCCGCGCTCGCGCGCGGTGCCTAGGCTGGAAGTTGAACCACTGGATCAACGAGGAGAAGACGGCATGGGCCAGTTCGACGGACGGGTAGCACTCATCACCGGCGGTGCGCGAGGACAGGGTCGCGCGCACGCACTGGAGTTCGCGCGTGAGGGCGCCGACATCGTGCTCGCCGACCGGTGCGCCACCCCGGAGATGATGGGCTACCCGCTGGCCACGGCCGACGACCTGGCCGAGACCGCACGACTGGTCGCCGAGACCGGCGCCCGCGTGATCACCGAGACCCTCGACACCGCCGACCGCGCGGCCGTCGAGGCGCTGGTCGCCCGGGCGACGGCCGAGTTCGGACGCATCGACATCGCCGTGGCCAACGCCGGCGTCTCCATGCCCGGCTCCATTCAGTCGCTCTCGGAGGCGGCCTGGGACGAGGTGATCGCCAGCAACCTGACCGGCGTGTTCCACACCGTCGCGGCCGTCGCGCCGGGCATGGCCGAGCGGGGCTACGGCCGCATCGTCACGGTGGCGTCGATGATGGGCCGCATGGGCGGACCCAACATCGTCGGCTACGCGGCCTCCAAGTGGGGTGTCATCGGTCTGACGAAGAGTGCCGCGCTCGACCTGGCGCCGTCCGGCGTCACCGTCAACGCCGTCGCGCCGGGCAACGTCTCCACCCCGATGATCCACAACGACGCGCTCTACTCGCTGATGCGCCCGGATCTGGAGTCGCCCACCGCCGACGACGTCGCGCCGGTCTTCACCAGCCTGCACGCCCAGCCGGTGCCGTGGGTGGAGGCCGAGGAGATCACCCGCGTGGTCACCTTCCTCGCCGCCGAGGGCAGCGCGCACATCTCCGGCATCGTCGTGCCGGTCGATGCGGGCAACGCCGCACGCGTCACCGGCTAGTGTCGCGTGTCGTTAATTAGTTTATGGTTCCTGGGTTGAGATAATTGGCTATGGCGAATTCTCCTGCACCGGCCCTGGAACTGCGTGATGGCGATGCGGATGAGCTCGATCAGTTGTTGCGATCGACTACAACGCCGGCCGGTCTGGTGCGTCGGGCGCGGATCGTCACGCTCGCTGCCGACGGAATGGCTAATTCTCGGATCAGTGAGGTTGTGGGAACCTCGATACCGACGGTCATCAAGTGGCGTTCCCGGTATCTCCAGGACGGACTCGCGGGGCTCCTCGACGCCGAAAGGCCCGGTCGGCCACGGCATCTCGATCACGCCGATATCGTGTCGGCGACGTTGATGCCGCCGCCGAAGAAGTACGGGGTCACGCACTGGTCGTCGCGGTTGTTGGCCGGGCATCTCGGCATCGGGAACGCGACGGTCGCCCGGGCCTGGCGCGAGTACGGGGTTGCGCCGTGGAGGTCGGGAACATTCAAGTTCTCCACCGACCCGGAACTGGTCGCCAAGGTCACCGATGTCGTCGGCTTGTACCTGGAGCCGCCGGAGAACGCGATCGTGTTGTGTGTGGACGAGAAATCGCAGATCCAAGCCCTGGACCGCACTGCGCCGATGCTGCCGATGCAGCCCGGGCAGATCGAACGCCGCACCCATGACTACAAGCGCCACGGCACCACCACACTGTTCGCGGCGTTGGAGATCGCGACCGGGCAGGTGACCGCAGCGGTCAAGCCCCGACACCGCCACCAGGAGTTCCTGTCCTTCCTGCGGCAGATCGACCGCACCTACCCCGACCAGGAACTACACCTGGTCATGGACAACTACGCCACCCACAAGAAAGCCGAAGTCCGCAACTGGCTCGAACAGCATCCGAACATCCACGTCCACTTCACCCCGACCTCTGGATCGTGGCTCAACCTCGTCGAAGTCTGGTTCGGCATCATCGACCGACAAGCCATCCGCCGAGGCGTCTTCACCTCAGTCAAAGACCTCAATGCAAAGATCCGAGCCTTCATCAACGGCTGGAACGACCGCAAACACCCCTTCGTCTGGACCAAGAACGCCGAGGACATTCTGAAGAAAGCCCAACCGAAAACTAATTAAAGACACGCGACACTAGCTACAGGACGGCTTCTTCCCTCGTCCCGGTGGACGGTCGCTTGCCGCCGCGCTGTGCCGCGGCGGCGGCGACCACCACCAGGGCGATCCCGAGCAGTTGCACCGGCGAGGGCAGCTGGGTGAGCACGATCAGGCCGATGAGCACCGCGAGGGCCGGCTCCACCGACAGCAGCGTGCCGAACGCGGTCTGGGTCATCCGGCGCAGCGACGCCATCTCCAGCGCGAACGCGATCACCGGGGCCAGCAGTGCGATACCCGCCGCGGTGGGGAGCACCCACCAGAGCACGTCGCCGCCGAGTACCTGGGGCAGCCCCATCGGCAGGGCCACCAGGGCCGCGACCGGGATGGTCAACGACAAGCCGCTGATTCCCTCGAACCGGCTTCCCACGTGCTGGGTGAGCACGTTGTAGGTGCCCCAGCAGGCGCCGGCGAGCAGCGCGAAAGCCACGCCCAGCAGGTCGATCTCGCCGCGCCACGGCTCGGTCAACAGCAGCACGCCGGCCAGGGCCACCAGCGGCCAGATCAGCGCCTTGCGATGCGGACTCATCACCGCGGCCACGACGAGCGGCCCGAGGAACTCGATCGATACCGCGGTGCCCAGTTCGATGCGCTCGAGCGCGGACAGGAAGAACGTGGTCATCAAGCCGGTCGCCGCACCGAGCGCCAGGAGCGCGGGCACGTCGCGTCGACGAATCGAGCCGAACTTGGGCGGCGAGATCAGCCACAGCAGGGCCACGCCGAAGCTCAGCCGCAGCCACGCGGTGCCCGCCGGACCCACCTGCTCGATCACCCGCACCGAGAGTGCGCTGGCCATCTGGATGCCGAGCATCGCCGCGACCGCCATCGACCACGCCGGCACCTTGGCCGGCAGGTTCTGCCCGATCATGACCGCATCGTCGCGCTCGGTGCGCTCCGCTCACGCATCGGAATGCTCCGCCCGATGGGCGCCGCCGATACCCGGCTCATACACCGCAAGGGTGAAGCGGGCGAGCGCGTCGGTGTGGTTGGCGTAGGAGTGGGCGGCGTCGGCGCGGAAACTGAGCGCGTCGCCGGGGCCGAGCCGGTGAACGTGGTCCTCGACCTGCACGGTGAGCTCGCCCGAGTCCACCCGCAGCAGTTCGCGGGTGCCGGGCGCGTGCGCCTCGGTGCTGTGCACGTCGCCCGGGCCGAGCGTCCAGTCCCACAGCTCCACGATGTCCGGCGATTCGGTGCCGGCCACCAGCACGGCGCGGCCACCGTGGGCGCCGGTCCACAGCACCGCGCCGTCGCCGTGGCGAATCACCGTGCCCACCGGTGAGGGCGGCTCCTCCACCAGCGTCGGAAGCCCGACGCCGAGCGCCGCCGACAACCGCAGCAGGGTGCCCAGACTGGGATTGGTCGCTCCCTGCTCCACGTTGACCACCATGCGTCGGCTCAGCGTCGCCTTCGCGGCGAGCTGATCCAGCGTCCACGATTTAGCGTTCCGCTCCCGCTTCACGCGTTCGCCGATCGCGCGGGCCAACCGTTCGGTGTCCTCCTCCATGGAGTGCACGATATTGCACTATTGAGTGCACTGGCGAATCAAGGCTGCGGTCGTCTCCGCCGCAAACGGGGGCCGGTCAACCATTGCGCCGCGTCGATACACCGCGCCAGAATCGGAGGGTGAGGAGATCGACATGGGCACTCTGAGTTACACCGCGACAGTCTCGATCGACGGTTTCGCCGCCGACTCCGACGGCGACTTCCAGTGGTCGGCACCCGACGACGAGGTGTTCGCCTTCCACGTCGAGCGGATGGGGCCGATCTCCACCGAGATCCTCGGCCGCAAGACCTATCTGCTCATGCGGTACTGGGAGCACGAACCGGCGGACGACCCGTGGGGTCCACTCGAGAAGCAGTTCGCGCAGGCCTGGCGTGACCTACGCAAGGTGGTGGTCTCCACGACGCTCACCGACTCCGACCTCGGCGCCCCGCACACCCGGCTGGTGCCCGAACTGGACCTGGCCGAGCTGCGGCGCATCGTCGACGAAGAGCCCGGCGAGGTCGAGATCTTCGGGCCGACCACCGCGGCCGTCGCGATTCGCGCCGGCCTGGTGACCGACTTCCGATTCTTCATCGTGCCCAAGCTGGTCGGCGGGGGCCTGCGCGCCCTACCGGCCGACGCCCGGCTCGACCTGCAACTGGTGGAGCAGCGCGCCTACGGCGACACGGTGTACGTGCACTACCGGGCGCGCCGCTGACCCACCAGAGTTCGGCCGGCTCAGGCCGAGGCGCGCGGCGCCCCGATACCGGGATCGATCTGCACCGGACCGTCCTTGCCGGGCTCCACATCGAAATCGAAGATCGACGTCGGGATGTACACCGTGGCGCACGAGTTCGGAATGTCGACCACCCCGGAGAAGCGACCCTCGATGGGCGCGGCGCCCAGCAGCAGGTAAGCCTGCTCGGGGCTGTAGCCGAACTTGGTCAGGTAGTCGATCGCGTGCAGGCAGGCGCGCTGATAGGCCAGCTGCGAGTCCAGGTAGCGCTGCTCGCCGTCGAGCGTCACCGAGGTGCCGGAGAAGGCGAGGAACTTCTCGTAGCGGGGCCCCACGTCGCCGCCCGGCAGGAAGATGGCGTTCTCGCTGACCCCGTAGGTCTCCATGCCGCCCTTGATCAGGTCGACGTGCAGATCGATGAAGCCGCCCATCTCGATGCCGCCGCAGAAGGTGATCTCACCGTCGCCCTGGCTGAAGTGCAGATCGCCCACCGACAGGTTCGCGCCGTCGACGAACACCGGGTAGAACACGCGGGTGCCGCGGGTGAGGTTCTTGATGTCCTGGTTGCCGCCGTTCTCCCGCGGCGGCGCGGTGCGGGCGGCCTCGGCGGCCGCGGCGGTGAAGGCGTCACCGGTCAGCGAACCGAGCAGGGCGTGCTCGGGCTCCGGCGGCAGCGCCAGCGGCGGCACGCGCTCGGGGTCGGTGGCGATCAGCGCGGCCTCGCGCGCATTCCACTTGCCCAGCAGCTCCTTCGACGGCGCGGTGCCCATCAGCCCGGGGTGGATCATGCCGGTGAAGCTGACGTGCGGGATGTGCCGGGAGGTCGCGGTGTGGCCCTGGAAGTCCCACACCGCCTTGTAGGCGTCGGGGAACTGGTCGGTGAGGAAGCTGCCGCCGTTCTGCTTGGCGAAGATGCCGGTGTAACCCCAGCCCTGACCGGCGAGCGGGCCGGAGTCCTCCTGCGGGATCGGCCCGACGTCGACGATGTCGACGATCAGCAGGTCGCCGGGCTGCGCGCCCTCCACCGCGAACGGGCCGGACAGGGTGTGCACCGTCTTCAGCGGCGCGTTCAGGATGTCCTCGGCGGAATCGTCGTTCACGATGGCGCCGTCGAACCATTCCCGGCAGTGCACGCGGAAGGTGTCGCCGGGCTTGACGGTGACCGCCGGCGGGATCGCGTAGTGCCACCGGTTGTGACCGAGGATCTCCTGTTCGGTGAACTTCTTGGTCGAATCGAGTGGGAATACGAGCTCGGGCATGGGAGCGGTCCTTTCACACTGGAGTTGGCCGGCGCAACGGTGGGTCAGGGGCGCGGCAGCTTGGCGTGCAGCGGATTGGTGGATCCACCGGCGGCGCGACGACCACCGCTGGGAATCCGGTCGACGACGGCGGGCTTGTCGGCCGTCGCCTTGGTGGCGTCCAACAGGTTCATCGCGCTGCCGCCGCGCCCCAGGTGCGGGGAGCTGATGCCGCGACGGGCCGCCGCGCCGCAGGCGCAGTCGGTGGAGTCGGGCACGTCGGCCATGGAGAACGAGGCTTCGAATCGCCCGCACTCGGCGCAGTGAAACTGATAGATCGGCATGGAGCCTGGGACCTTCCCTTCGAGGTGGGCGCGGGTCGTCGGCCGCGCGTGGCGGGTGGGCGTGGTTGGCACGCTACCGGGAATCGGGACGGTCCGCCCGGTTGTCCGGACAGGTCCCGCCGGGCCGGTTCACGCGGTCGGCGCCTCGCTGAGCGTGCGCTCGCTGGTGAACTCGCGAACCCGCCCGGTCCGCGGATCGGTGAACGCCAGCGAACGGGCCAGCAACTGCAGCGGCAGCGCCGGGTCGTCGGCCGTCTCCGGCAGCAGCTCGGGGTAGCGGCGCTCGCCGAGGATGGGCGCGCCCAGGGCAGCCAGGTGCACCCGCAGCTGGTGCATGCGACCGGTGTGCGGGCGCAGTGCCGTGTGCAGCACCGAACGGCCGGCGGCGCTGACGCCGGTCCCGAGGACCTCCAGCGCGGTCTCGGCATTGGGTGGGCGGTCCGGGTCGACGAACACCCGCGGATCGTTGCGGTCCGCGGCCGACCGGTCGCGGTAGATGTGGTTGCGGTAGACCAGCGGGAAACGGTGTCCGGCCAGGTGCGGGTGGTCGGGATCCCAGTCGGCCGGCAGCGCGGACACGGCCTCGTACACCTTGGTGACCGTCCGTCGCTCGAACAACGATTGGTAGGCGCCGCGCGAGGAGCGGCGCGCCGAGAACAGGACCAGCCCGGCCGTGGGCCGGTCGAGGCGATGGATCGGAGCGATCTCCGGGTTGTCCAGACGCACCCGCAACCGCACCAGCGCCGACTCGCGCAGATACCGCCCGCCCGGCGTGGTGGGCAGGAAGTGCGGTTTGTCCACCACGATCAGGTCGTCGTCGACGTGCAGGATCTCCTCGCGGTACGGCAGCGGCTGCTCGTCGGGGAGTTCCCGGTAGTACCAGAGGAACTCGTGCCGTCCGAGGGGCGTGTCGGCGGCGAGGGGCGCGCCGTCGGTGCCGACGATCTCACCGTCGGCGAACCGCCGGTGCAATTCGTCGGCGGCGATGTGACCGAAATGCTCGACGACGAACGCGGCGACGGTGGGCCAGGGCCCGTCGGCGGGCACCCGCAGGCGGGTCGGTCCGACCCCGTCCTTCATCGGGAGCGGAGCAAGCATCGACACCCCACCATCCTCGCATCCGCCGGTCCGACGGATACCGGACTAGCGTCGCGGTTGGAGTGCGAGTTGTGTTGCGGGGCGCGCGCGCAGGCCGCCGTCAACGGCCAACTGGCTGACGGCCTCCCGGTAGGCCCGCTCGATCAACTCGTCGGCCCGGCTGAAGTCGCGCGGACTGATGTCGAGGGGACACGGGGACGGCAGCACGATCAGGTCGGCCGCACCGGCGTACTGCTCGATGTCGCGGATCAGTCGCTTCTGCACCAGCAGGGTGGTGGCGTGCAAGACGATGTCGGCGGCGTCGTCGGGCACCTCCGCCGGGGCGCACCGGTACCCGGTGGGCAGGACGTACACCGTCTCTGCACCGGCGATGATGGCGGGCGCAAGCGAGGTGTTGTCGGCGACCCCGCCGTCGACCAGGGTGCGGCCGCGCCAGATCACCGGCGGCAGCAGTCCGGGGATCGCGCTGCTGGCGAGAACGGCGTCGGCGGCCGGGCCCCAGCCCAGATCCACCTCGCCGCCGGTCAGGAGGTCGGTCGCCACCACGATCAGTGGGATCTGCGCATCCTCGAGCACCGTCAGATTCACATGCCGGTCGATCAGCTTGCGCAGACCGAAATCGCTGAACAGCGACGGCCTGCGCCCCCGCACGGCGCTGAACAGGTACTTGGGGTCGGGCGGAAACACGTCTCGGGCGCGCAGCGAGCGCCAGATCTGCGCCAACTCGTCCACGGCCGCGGTGGTGAGGCCCCGCTCGGCGATGAACGCCGCGTTGAGCGCGCCCGCCGAGGTGCCCACGATGAGGTTCGGGGTCACCCCGTGTTCGGCGAGGGCGCGGAGCATGCCCACCTGCCTCGCACCCAGATTGGCGCCGCCGGACAGTACGATCGCCGTGCTCATCGTCTACCTCCGCGAACCAGGGTAGGCCGCGTCAGTCCCGCTCCTCCAGCAGTCGGGAGATCTGAAACTGGCGCACCAGGAACCGCTTCTCGTCGAGCTTCTTGCGGCGCATCCACTGGGTCACTTCGGCATTGCACTTGCTGGCATTGCACGACCGGCAGGCCGGGACCACGTTGCCGAGCGTGTACCGGCCGCCCCGGGAGATCGGGAGGATGCAGTCCCGCTGCGGCGCCTCATCGGGCTCCTCGCAGTAGGCGCAGCCGCCCCATTCGGCGACCAGCGCCGTCCACTGTGCGTCGGTGAGATCGTGGTCGGCGGCCGACATCCGCCGGCGTCGACGACGTGCGTACACCGCGGAACGGCTGCGACCTGCCATGGGTGCAGATCCTAGGTGAGGTCGTCGGGCAACACGCCGACGGGCTGCTACCTCCAGCTAGCACCGCAGGCAGGGGCGTGACGGGGGTGTGGGCCCTCTCGCATTCTCGAACTACGTTCGCGGAAAATCACAAACAGGTGGAGAATGTCTGCGACGAGTTAGACACGGATGTTCCACAAGAACTTGCGATCCGACCGAGCTGAAAAGAGTCGATACCCTAATGACCTCCGACAACCAGAAGATCATCTACACGCTCACCGATGAGGCCCCGCGCCTGGCCACCGAAGCCTTCCTGCCGGTGGTCCGCACGTTCGCCGAAGCCGCCGGCATCGATGTGACCACGAGCGATATCTCCGTCGCCGCGCGCATCCTGGCCGCCTTCCCCGAGCGATTGACCGACGAGCAGCGCGTCCCGGACAACCTCGCCGAACTCGGGCGCCTCACGCAGTCGCCGGACACCAACATCATCAAGCTGCCCAACATCAGCGCCTCGGTCCCGCAGCTCAACGCCGCCATCGCCGAGCTGCAGGACAAGGGCTACGACATCCCCGACTTCCCGCAGGATCCGAAGACCCCCGAGGAAGAGGAGATCCGCGACCGCTACTCGGCATGCCTGGGCAGCGCCGTGAATCCCGTGCTGCGCGAAGGCAACTCGGATCGTCGGGCGCCGAAGGCGGTCAAGGAGTACGCGCGGGCCAACCCGCACAGCATGGGCAAGTGGTCCATGGCCTCGCAGTCGCACGTCGCGCACATGACGCACGGCGACTTCTACGCCGGTGAGAAGTCGATGATCCTCGACCACGCCTGCGATGCGCGCATGGAGGTGGTCACGCCCGACGGCAAGACCCACGTGATGAAGACCGTGCCGCTCGACGACGGCGACGTCATCGACTCCATGTTCATGAGCAAGAAGGCGCTGCTGGAGTTCTACGAAGAGCAGCTCAACGACGCCAAGGAGACCGGCGTCATGTTCTCGCTGCACGTGAAGGCCACCATGATGAAGGTGAGCCACCCGATCGTCTTCGGTCACGCGGTCAAGGTCTTCTACAAGGACGCCTTCGCCAAGCACCAGGAACTGTTCGACGAGCTGGGCGTGAACGTCAACAACGGCATGGTCGACCTCTACGAGAAGATCGACACCCTCCCGGCCTCCAAGCGCGAGGAGATCGTCGAAGATCTGCACCGCTGCCACGAGGGCCGCCCGGAGCTCGCCATGGTCGACTCGGCTCGCGGCATCTCGAACTTCCACTCGCCCAGCGACGTGATCGTCGACGCCTCCATGCCGGCCATGATCCGCATCGGCGGCAAGATGTACGGCGCCGACGGCCGCAAGAAGGACACCAAGGCCGTGATGCCGGAGTCCACCTTCGCGCGGATCTACCAGGAGATCATCAACTTCTGCAAGACCAACGGCGCCTTCGACCCGACCACCATGGGCACCGTGCCGAACGTCGGTCTGATGGCGCAGAAGGCTGAGGAGTACGGCTCGCACGACAAGACCTTCGAGATCCCCGAGGGCGGCGTCGCCAACATCGTGGACGTCTCCACCGGTGAGGTCCTGCTGTCGCAGGACGTCGAGGCCGGAGACATCTGGCGCATGTGCATCGTCAAGGACGCGCCGATCCAGGACTGGGTGAAGCTCGCGGTGACCCGTGCGCGCGCCTCGGGCATGCCGGCTGTGTTCTGGCTCGACCCGTACCGCCCGCACGAGAACAACCTCATCACCCTGGTGAACAAGTACCTCGCGGACCACGACACCGAGGGCCTGGACATCCAGATCATGTCCCAGGTGCGCGCGATGCGCTACACGCTCGAGCGCGCCATGCGCGGCCTGGACACCATCTCGGTGACCGGCAACATCCTGCGCGACTACCTCACCGACCTGTTCCCGATCTTGGAGCTGGGCACCAGCGCCAAGATGCTGTCGATCGTGCCACTGATGGCCGGCGGCGGCCTGTACGAGACCGGTGCCGGCGGTTCGGCGCCCAAGCACGTCAAGCAGCTGGTGGAGGAGAACCACCTCCGCTGGGATTCGCTCGGCGAGTTCCTGGCGCTGGCCGCCAGCCTCGACGACCTTGGTCGCAAGAACGACAACCCGAAGGCGACGATCCTGGCCGAGGCGCTCGACGCCGCGACCGGCAAGCTGCTGGAGAACCGGAAGTCGCCGTCGCGCAAGACCGGTGAGCTCGACAACCGCGGCAGCCAGTTCTGGCTGGCGCTGTACTGGGCGCAGGAACTGGCCGCCCAGACCGAGGACGCCGAGCTGGCCGCCGCCTTCGCACCGCTGGCGGAGAAGCTGGCGGCCGACACCGACACCATCCTGGCGGAGCTTTCCGACGTCCAGGGTCGTGCGGTGGACCTCGGCGGCTACTACGAGCCGGACACCGAGAAGCTGCACGCGGCGATGTGCCCGAGCGCCACGCTGAACGCCGCACTGGCGAGCGCTCAGGCCTGACGCCTTCCGCGCACCGCATCGCGACCGGCCGCCGAGCTCACTCGGCGGCCGGTTCGCATCCGCGCCGAGTCAGTCCGGAGGAGGTGCTGTCGCCGCCGTGGGTTCCGGGTCCGTGGGCGGCTCGGGGCGGAGCCAGAGCCAGATGCAGACCACGGTCATGATCGACGACGCCACCAGCGGGATCCACAGGTGCGGGGTCAGCCACAACAGCAGTGCCGCCGCGAGCAGCATCATCACGGTGGCCAGCCATTTGGCCCGACGACGCAGCGCGCCGTGCGCCTGCCAGTCGGTGATCATCGGGCCCAGGCGGGGATGGCTGAGCAGACGGTGGTGCAGGCGTTGCGAACCGCGGGCCGCGGCGAACGCGGCCAGCAGAATGAACGGCACCGTCGGCACCACCGGAAGCACGATGCCGATCACCCCGAGCGCGAGCGCCAGGTAAGCGACGAGCCACCAGAACCAGCGAAAGCGCGTCGTGGGGGCCATACCGAGAATTCTATGGGCGCACGCGGACTGAGGTCAGTGGCGCAGATCCCACGCTCGCGGTTGCCGAGATAATCCGGGCCGTCGACGACACAATGGCAGCCATGACCGAGAACAGCACCGCCGTGACCGTCGAGGTGGTCGACCCGATCGCCACCCTCACCCTCCGCGCGCCGCAACGCCGCAACCCGTTGTCCAAGGACACCATGCGCACGGCCACGCGCCTGCTGCGCGAGCTCGACGCTGATCCGCAGGTGCGGGTCATCGTGATCGCCGCCGAAGGCCCGGCGTTCTCCGCCGGGCACGACCTCGCCGAAGTGGCCGGCGCCGAGCTCGACGATCAGCGCGAGATCTTCGGCGCCTGCTCGGATCTGATGCTCACCCTCCACGAGGTGCGCCAGCCGGTGATCGCGAAGGTCGCTGGGATGGCACTGGCCGCCGGCTGCCAGCTGGTGGCCACGTGCGATCTCGCGATCGCCGCCGACACCGCCCGCTTCAGCACCCCGGGCGTCAAGATCGGACTGTTCTGCTCCACCCCGATGGTGCCGCTCACCCGGGCCGTCGGACGCAAGCGCGCCATGCACATGCTCCTCACCGGGGAGATGATCGACGCGGCGACGGCCGCCGACTGGGGCCTGATCAACCAGGCGGTGCCTGCCGACGAGCTCGACCGGGCCGTGGCGCAGCTCGCCGCCTCGATCGCCGCCTCCAGCAGCGCCACCCTGGCCATCGGCAAGCGGGCCTTCTACGACCAGATCGACGTGTCCGAGCCCGCGGCCTACGAACTGATGTCGGAGACCATGGCCGTCAACGCCGTGATTCCCGACGCTAAGGAAGGGATCTCCGCGTTCCTGGAGAAGCGCCCGCCGGTCTGGTCCGACCGGTAGGCGGGTCATCGGCAGCGGGGCGTCCGGCACACTGGAGTGCATGAGACCCGGTGAGCAGGCCCCCGCATTCGCATTGCCCGACCAGACCGGCACGGTGCGGCGGCTCGACGAACTGCTGGCCGCCGGTCCGGTGGCGCTGTTCTTCTACCCGGCGGCGTTCACCCCGGGCTGCACCAAGGAGGCCTGTCACTTCCGCGACCTGGCCGCCGAGTTCGCCGCGGCCGGTGTGCAGCGGATCGGTATCAGCGCCGACGCGGTGGAGAAGCTCGACCGGTGGACCGTCGAGCACGGCCTGGACTTCCCACTGCTCGCGGACGTGTCCGGGGAGGTCGCGAAGGCCTATGGCGTGCAACGGGGTTCGCTGCTGCGCACGATCGGCATGCCGACCAAGCGCACCACCTTCGCCATTCGGACCGACGGCACGATCGCCGACGTCATCGCCTCGGAGGTCAACATGACCGTGCACGCCGACCGGGCGCTCACCGCGCTGCGGAGTTGAGAACGGCGGTTCAGTCGGCGTCGAGCGCGGTGACCGGGATCCCGTAGGGCAGGAAGCGCACGCGACGGCCCGGATCAGTGTTGTGCTGATGCGCGCGCAGGGCGTCGAGTTCGGTGGGGAACACCTGCTCCACCCGCGCACCGCCCTCGTCGCTCGCCACGATGGCCCAGACGCCGCTGTCGGAGTCGGCGCTGACCACCGGCGCTTCCGGGCGCGGCGCCTCCCGGCGGGGACGCGCGGCGGCATCGGAGAGGGTGGACCAGGCGAGTTGGCCGCCCTGCCCGGCCAGAAACTTGCCGATCATGTCCTTGAGGCCGTCGCCGACCTCCCGCGTGAAGCGGTCGAAGTCGTCGTCGCCGGGGCCGAACGAGCCGCCCGAGGCGGAATTGCTGGGGGACATGGGCGCTCCTCGCCGATCGCGAACGTATTCGACGTCCACGGTACGCAGTTTCGCGATCAGCGGCCGGTCCAGCGAGGCTCCCGCTTCTGCACGAATGCCAGGATGCCCTCGCGAGTGTCCGTGCTGACCAGGATCTCGTCCAGCACCGCCAGGCTGTCCTGCACCGCCTGCACGGTGTCGGGCTGCGTTTCGGCGTCGGCCATCGTCGACAACGAGGCGCGCACCGCCGTGGGGGAGGCCGCCAGCACCTCGGCGGCCACCTCGCGGGCCAGGTCGAGCACTCCGCCCGGTGCGGCCACGCGGGAGACCAACCCGTGGGTGAGGGCTTCGGCGGCCGTCAGACGGCGGCCGGTGAGGATCAGGTCGCGGGCCAGCGCGGGCGGGAGCACCCGCGGCAGCCGGACCAGACCGCCCGCGGCGGCGACCAGCCCGACCTTCACCTCGGGCAACCCGAACGTGGCGTGCTCGTCGGCGACGATCAGGTGGCAGGCCAGGGCCACCTCCAGGCCGCCGCCGAGAGCGAAACCGTTGACCGCGGCGATGATCGGCTTCGGCTTGTGCCGCCGCGACGTGAGGCCGCCGAAACCGTTGGCCGGGGTCGCGAGTCCGCCGCCGCCGGCGCTGGCCGCGAGGTCGTTGCCCGACGAGAACGCCTTCTCGCCCGCGCCGGTCAGGATCGCCACCCACAGGTCCGGGTCGGCGAAGTAGGCGTCGAAGATCTCGTCCAGCTCTTGATTCGTGTGCGCGGTCAGCGCGTTCCGCGCCTGCGGCCGGTTGATGACGATCTCCAGCAGGTGGCCGTCGCGCCGCACGATCACGTCCGAGTAGTCGTCGCGGAAGCCCACCGCACGCCGCGGGTGCAGCCGCTCCATGGTGTTCTCGTCGACGGTCACGGTGTTGCGCGTCGGCGACGAGCGCACCCAGATCGGCGTGCCGATCGGATCGCCCAGGAGACGCTCGGCCAGTACAGCGTCGTTAGGGTCGGCCAGGCCGATGAACCGGGAGCCGTCCTCCAACCGGCCGACCACCACGCCGACGGGCGCGTCGCGATCGGGGTCGAGGACGGTGAACGACTCCACCGTCGCGGGCCCGTCGGGGAAGCGGGACAGTGGGATCCGCGGACCGCGGTCCAGGCATTCCTGCAGCGCCGCCGAGCGGGACGGACGCCACGGTGCGGGCGCGGTGGAGTACACGCCCACCGACATCTTGCTCAGCAGGCCGCCGTTGGCGGTCACCAGACCGCGGGTGCCCGGGGCGCTGCGCACCCGGTCGACGATCTCGGCGATACCGTGCATCGAATAGTTGTTGCCGGGGCCGCCGAAGTACGGCAGCCCGCCGGTCGCGGTCAACCCGCGCGGGTCATCGGCGCGCAATCCCAGCGCGTCGGCCACCGTCGATACGACGATGGGGAAGCAACTGTAGAGGTCGAAGGCGGCGATGTCGTCGGGGCCGACGCCGGCCATGTCCAGGGCCTGCGCCAGCGCGGCATCGGAGGCTGGGGTCGCCGATAGCTCCGGGCGCTCCAACACGGGGGCCTCGGCGGCGTCGGCGTGGCCGTGCAGGAACACCCAGCGGGTCGGATCGATCCCGGCGGCCGCCGCCTCGCCGACGGACATCATCAGCACCGCGGCCGCCTGGTTCACGTGGTCGCGCGCGATCAGGCGCCGCGTGTACGGGGTCGCGACGACGCGGTTGTTCTCCCCGGGCGTCGCCAGTTCGGCGGCGGTGTGCTCGCGGGGCGCCGCCGCGTACGGATTGCGGGCGGCCACCGCGGTCATCGGGGCGAACAGCTCGCCCATCTGCTGCGCGTACTCCGCCGCGGACAGACCCAGGCGGTGCCGGCGGGCGTTCTCGAGCAGGGCGTACTGGTGGATCGGCAGCATCACCCCGTGCTTGACCGATTCCACCGAGGTGAGCCCGGCGATGCCGAAGCCGCGGTCCTCGAGCTGCCCGCCGACCTCCTCGGTGTAGTCGGGCGCCGGATCGATGCGGCCGGCCAGCGCCTGCCGCACCGTCGACATCACCTCGGCGCCGAAGAGCAGAGTCGGACCGCACCGGCCGGCGGCGATCTCGGCGCCGAACTCGTTGACCAGGTGCTGCGGGCTCTGGCCGCCGGTGATCTCGGCGACGGCTCGGCGCGGGTTCATGCCGGTGCGCGCCGACACGGCCCGCGGCAGGTTGTCCGGCCGACCGAACGGCGATTGCGCTGCGGGACTGGAGATCTCGAAGGAGCGCGTCGCCGCCACCACGTCCACGGCGGCCGCCAGATCTGTCGCGGCGCCCGCATCGGCCAGCGCTGCGCGCACGGCCCGCGCGGCCAGGTCGGCCTCGCTCAGCGCCGCATAGTCGGCGTCGTCGGGCCGCTCGGCGGCCTGCCCCACCCCGACGATCACCGGGGTGGACGGATCGACTCCGTGGATCAACGTGCTCTCATCAGGCATGTGCGTGCTCCCTCGTACGGTAGTACTCGGACCCTACGGGCGACGTCGCCCGAGCGAGAGAGGAGGTGCGTTGACCGAGTTGGCCCCGCAGGACGCCGACATGTTCTGGCGTGCGCAATACAGCGCGACCGACCAGTTCGCGCTGTATTGCTTTGCCGCGGAACGCGATTGCGCAGCCGCCGAGATCCTCTCCGCACTGCGGGCGCGGGCTGACCGACTTCCGCGGCTGCACCTGCGGGTGGCGCCGGCCCGCCACGATCTCGCGTTCCCGCGGTGGTGCGCCGCACCCGTCGTGGACGCCCAGTTCCGACATCACCCCGGCCCCCGGTCGTGGGACGACTGCCGGGCGGCGGTGGCCGGGCTGCTCACCGACCGCCTCGACGCCACCGCACACACCTGGCGGCTCCACCTCGTCGGGCCGGTCGAGGGGGTGCCCCGCGCGGCGGGTCTCGCGTGGGTGGTGGTGCTGCAGGTCTCGCACGCCCTCGCCGACGGACGGGGTGTGGCCGATCTCGCCCGAGCGCTGCTGGGTCCCGAGCCGGTCGACGAACCCCCGTCGCCGGCGGGACCGCCGCCGGGCCTGCTCGCGGTGGTCGGCGGCGCCGTCGCCGCGCCGGCGCGCGTGGCCGCCGGGATGGCGCTCGGGATCGGGGCCTGGCGCCGGTCCGCCGTCGATTCCGCTGCCTCCGACGCCGCCGAACCGGGCTCGCCGGCCACCGCGGCCACCGTGCTCAATCGGGTCGCCGGTGATCGACGTCGGATCGACGTGGTCGTGGCCGATGCGTCCGCACTGCGCATAGACGGCGCCACGGTCACCGTCTCGGTGCTCGCGCGGCTCGCGGAGGTCCTCGGCAGGAACCTCGGCATCGACGACACCACGTCGGCCGTCGAACTCACCGTCGGCCGCGAACCAAGTTCGGACCGACAGCGGCAGGGCCGCAACAACTTCCACAACGCCGGCATCCGGCTGCACCCGGAACTCGCACGGGCCCAACGGGTGCGGGCCATCGACGCCCAGATCCGCGCCGCGCGGGAGCGGGACCAGACGGCGGGGCGGCGGCTCGAACGGCGCGCCGCAGCGGCCACCCCGGCGGTGCTGCGGGCGTTGGCGGTGCGGCTGACGCCCACCGACGTCGCCCCCGCCGCCGTGGTCGGGGCCACGGTGGTCTCCTCGGTGCACCGTGGACCGGCCGATCTGACCCTCGCGGGCGGGGCCGTCCTGTTCACCGCGGGTTTCCCGGCGCTGTCGGCAGCGCACGCGATGACCATTGGGGTGCACGCCATCGGCGGGGTCGTCGCGGTGTCGATCACCACAGACCCGGATGCCGTCGATGCCGATTGCCTGGTCCCCCTGTTGGCGGCTGCTCTGGACGGTTAGGGTCCAGGCATGAGCTACGTCACTGAGAATCCGGCCACCGGAACCGTGGAACGCACCTTCGACACCATGAGCGACGCGGACGTCCAAGACGTCCTCGCACGCTCGGCCGCCGCGTACGCGCAATGGCGGCTGTCGCCGATCGACGAGCGGGTGCGCATGCTCCGCGACACCGCGCAGGCCTACCGCGATCGGGCCGACGAACTGGCCGCCATCATCGCGCGCGAGATGGGCAAGCCGCTCAACCAGGCCCAGGGCGAACTCGCCCTGACCGCCATGATCTACGACTGGTACGCCGAACACGGTCCGGCGCTGCTGGAGACCGAGGAACTCGCCCCGCAGGGCGCCGCGAGCTCCACCGTCACCCGCGAGTCGGTCGGACCGCTGCTGGGCATCATGCCGTGGAACTTCCCGTACTACCAGGTGGCGCGCTTCGCGGCCCCGAACCTGTTGCTGGGCAACACCATCGTCCTCAAGCACGCCCCGATCTGCGCCGCGTCGTCGCAGGTGATGGAAGAGATCGCGCACGCCGCGGGGGTGCCGCGCGATGCGTACATCAACGTGTACGCGAGCAACGAGCAGGCCGCGACGATGATCGCCGACAAGCGGATCCAGGGCGTCTCGCTGACCGGCAGCGGCCGGGCCGGCGCGGCGGTCGCGCAGACCGCGGCCGCGCACTTGAAGAAGTCGGTGCTCGAACTCGGCGGTTCGGACGCCTTCATCCTCCTGGACACCCCGGATGTGGCGGCCACCGCCGCGGGCGCCGCCGCGCGCCGGATGATGAACTGCGGCCAGGCCTGCAACTCGCCCAAGCGGTTCATCGTGCACGAGGACCTCTACGACGGCTTCGTGGCCAACCTGACGGCCGCGGTGGAGGCCATGGCGGTCGGCGACCCGACCGATCCCGGTACCGCCATCGGTCCGCTGTCGTCGGTGGCGGCGCGCGACCAGGTGGTCGGCCAGGTCCAGCGTGCCGTCGCGCAGGGCGCGACCCTGCACACCGGCGGGGCAGCGCTCGAGGGCCCCGGCGCCTTCATGGCCCCGGCCGTGCTCACCGGCGTGACCCCGGACATGGACGTGTACTCCGAAGAGGTCTTCGGCCCGGTGGCGATGGTCTATTCGGTGAGCAGCGACGAGGAGGCCGTCGCCTTGGCCAACGACGTCGACTACGGACTGTCCGGCTCGGTCTGGAGCTCGGACGTCGAGCGCGCCAGCGCCATCGCCGACCGGCTCGACGTCGGCATGGCCATGGTCAACGAGCACGGCACGTCGCTGCCCGGCCTGCCCTTCGGCGGCGTCAAGGCGTCCGGTTACGGCCGGGAACTCGGTCCGTGGGGACTGGGCGAGTTCGCCAACCTGCGTCTGCGTCGTATCGCCAAGTCCTGACGTTTCACCAAGTCCTGACGTGACCTGAGCGCGCGACCGTCGCGGCTACTCGATGTAGTCGTCGACGGTCGCCGCGCTGATGCCGCGCGGAGTGCCGCGAGTCAACCGCTTGGGCAGACGGTCGGCGAGCCCGCCGATCGGCGCCACCGATCGATTCAGTAGCTCGACCACCTCGTTGAGATGGTCGACGGTCTCCTGCATCGCGGACAGGTTCGACGGCAGAGCGGCCAGCGTGTCGGACAGCTCGGCGAACTTGTCTAGCGGACCGTCCGGGGCGATGATCTGCTCCAGCGCGCCGCCCTCGCCGACGAGCTGGTCGAGCAGGCCCTCGTCGCTGGCCGCGCGATCGAGCACGCCGCCCGGCTGGGCGAGCTTGGTCAACACGCCGTCGGGCGCGGTCAGCTTGTCGATGACGCCGCCCTGGCTGGTCAGTCGTTCCAGGATGCCCTCGTTCTCGGTGATCTGATCGATCACCCCGCCCGCCCGCGTCAGACGGTCCAGCGGACCGTCCTTGGCGGCGATGCGCATCAGGGCGCCGTTCTCGTCGGTCAGCAGGTCGATGGCGCCGCCCGGCTGCGTGAGGCGATCGAGGATGCCGTCGTTCTCGGTGAACTGGTCGACGACGCCGCCGGCCCGGGTGAGCCGGTCGATCGGGCCGTCCTTGGCGGCGATGCGCATCAGCGCGCCCTTCTCGTCGGTCATCTGATCGAGCAGGCCGCCGCGCTCGGTGAGCTTCTCGAGAAGTCCGTCCGGCGCCGTCAACCGGTCGATTACACCGCCCGGCTTGATCAGCCGATCCAGCGGCCCCCCGGTGGCCAGGAGTCGGCCGAAGGGACGATCGGGGCTCATCAGGTCGGCGACCTGCGCCAGAATCACCAGCGGCGCGCGGACCGTCGCGACCTCGCCCTCGCCCTGGAGACCGAGCGCGCTGTTGACCTCGGACTCGATGCTGTTGGCAGCCACTCGGGCCACGTTGATCGTCGACTCGATGGTGCTCAGCACCACGCCGGTGGCCGCGAAACCGAGCCGGATCGGCGTGGTCACCAGGCCACGGGGGTCGGGCAGCTTACTCATAGGCCAGAACTCTACCGTTACCGATGGTCACAACAACCCCCTCGGCCGACGGGGACCGTGTCGGCGTCGACCCCCTATTTCGCATCAGCCCTTTTCCGCGGCGGCCCGCTTCTTCGCGGCCTTCTTGTATTCGCGGACCTTCAGCAACGACTCCGGATCCACCACGTCGGCGATCGACCGGTAGCCGTCCTCACTGAAATCCCCGGCGATCTTCTCCCAGCCGTCCGGGCGCACGTCGAGTTGTTTGCCCAGGAGGGCGACGAACATCTTCACCTTGGCCTTGCCGTAGCCGGGCAGGCCCTCGAGGCGACGTGCCAGATCGCGGCCGGTCGTCGCCTCCGTCCAGACACGCGCGGCGTGGCCGTCGTACTCGTCGACGACGACCCGGGCCAACTGCTGGATACGCGCGGCCATGGATCGGCCGTAACGATGGACCGCCGGGGGAGTGGCGCAGAGCTCCGCGAACTCCTCGGGGTCAGCGTCGGCGATCGTGACCGGGTCGAGGGTGCCGAAGCGCTCGAGGATCTTCACCGGTCCGGCGAAGGCGCGCTCCATCGGGAACTGCTGATCCAAGAGCCCGCCGATGAGCAGGGCGAACGGGTCGCGGGAGATGAGCTCGTCGGCGACGGGATCCATCGTCAGGTGTAGGTCGGCCATGAGGCCATGCTAATCGGGCTCGGGGCTAATCGGGCTCGGGGCTAATCGGGCTCGGGGCTAATCGGGCTCGGGGCTAATCGGGCTCGGGGCTAATCAGCCGCGGCGACGTCGGTGGGCTGGCAGACTCTGCTGACATGTCCCGCCGCTCGCGCCTCGTCCGTCCCTTCGCCTCGCTGGCCCTCGCGGCCGCCACCGTCGCCGGAGGCGTCGCGGTGGGGGAGGCGCAGGCCGCGCCGGAACTGCGCAACTACGTCAAGACCATCCGGTGCGACAGTGCCAACCCGTTCCCGGCGCCCCGCGTACCGATCACGGTGGACGTGTGGAATCAGGTGCGCTTCCCGTCCGACGGTCTGCCCGGGCCCGCGATCGAACTGATTGCCAGCAGCCCGCGCCCGCAGGGGCTGCTGCCCAACACCGGGATCTACACCATGTCGACCACGGTGAACTGGCACAACGTGACCACCGGCAAGCGCGGCGTGGTGCGCGTGCCTACCCGCGCGAACCGCATCACGTGGCAGGCCGTCCTGCACCCCGGTGCGGGCCAGGTGAACTTCCGCATCACGCAACGCATCGGCGCGTTGGTCTTCGTGCCCATGGTGAACCCGCAAGTGTCCACCTGCCGGGGTTCCGCACGGGCCTGACGCCTGTCGACGCCGACCCGCGCGGACGGACCGCGACCTAGAACAGGCCCTCGAGGTAGGTGAGGACGGCGGCCTTCTCCTGACGATCACCGTCGGCGGCGTCGGGCGTGAAGTACGTCTTCGCGGTCACCTTATTGCTGGCGAGCTGTGCGTCGGCCAGGTACCGCAGCGCCTCGTGGACCTGGTTGGCGTCGTTGCGCAGCGTCTGGCTCATCATCAGCGGACGGCTGAAACCGTTGCGCGGCAACGCGAGTGAACGTCGCAGCGACGCCGCCAGCTTCGGGCTCGACGCCACCGACTTGCTGACGAGATCGCCGAGGGCCACACCCTTCACGGCGTCGCGCAGGTCGGGCGCGCACATCGTCTGCGCCTTGGTGACCAGCTGCTGGCCGGTCTTCGACAGCACCGAGGCCACGTCGTCGGCCTCCAGGGAGGCCAGCGCGTAGACCACGTCGGCGGTGATCGTCTCGGAGACCGCGGGCGAGGAGGGCTTGAGGCCGCTGATCAGCACGTCGATGCCGGCCGGGATGCTGGTGGCGACGGCGCCCTGGAAGTCGCTGTCGCGTCCCTGCCACTGGGTGCCCTTGCGCGCCAACTCGATTGCGGCGGCAGCACCCTGCGCTTCGCCGAGCACCGCCCACTGCGGGGCCACCGAGCCGTCGACCACGACGCCGGCGAGGACGGCGTCGAGCAGGTTGCGAGCGGTCACCGCATGATCGATGTACTGGGGCGAGGTGCCGGCGCCGACCATCCCGTAGTCCGGGGTGATGACGGCGAAACCGTTGCGCAGCAAGGCGGCGACGGTGTCGCGATTGCCGGCGACCGGGCCGCTGGAGGCGTTGCAGGTCTCCGCGATGCCGTAGCCGGCGGGAGCGTTGACCACCACCGGCCATCCCCCCGCGGGTGCCTTGCCCTTGGGTTCGAGGATGGTGGCGATCGCCAAGTGCAGGCTGTCGTCGACGCCGGTGGTCCAGTAGCTGTACCGCTGTCCCGCCGCCGCAGCGGTCGGCAGCGAATCCTGGAGCAGCTGCTGGTTGGCGTAGACCGCGCCCGCGGTCTGGCCGGGCGCCGATCGGCTCGGCTGGCTGGGCTGAGCCGTATCCGGCTCGGCGAACGCCTGCGTCGCTGTCACCACGCCGCCCGCGGCCAGCGCGGCCACGGCGGTGGTCGCGGCCAGTGTCTTGCGGAGACGGGGGGACTGAAGGCGGGAGCGGCGGGGATTCATGAGCGTTCTCTGTTCAATTCAAGGATCCAGGGATCGGGGTTCCATCAAGGGATCGGGGGGGATCAGCAGAGCGGAAGCCGCCGACGCGCCGGACCGGTCGGCCGCGGCACGCCGGTCGGGCGGTGCCGACTCAGGAGGCGGGGGTGTCGACGATGCCGACCGCGGGCAGGAAGAAGCAGGTGCGGCCCGCGTTGGTGGTGGTGCCGAACACCGCGGTCAGGATCGACCCCTGGCCGGTGTCGACCCGGGCCATGCGGATCGGTGCCGACCGGGTCAGCGCCTTCAGGGCCGCCGAATCAGTGATCTCCGAGACGGGCTTCAGATCGGCCAGGCCGCCCTTCATCGACGCGGTGTTGAACCACGCCACCTGGAAGTTGTCGCGGGTGTGGCCGGCCGGCGGGAGCAGGGCGTAGGCGGTCTGGTCGGCGCTCAGTGCCGACGTGATCTCGGTGAGATCCTGATTCTGGTCGAGCAGATCGCCGAGTGCGCCGATGCCGAGGCCGTCGAGCAGGTCGCCCAGGGCCTCGCCTGCGGTCTTGTCGCCGACCTTGGGGAACGGTCCGGGGAAGCCGACGGCGGGCGCGGTGACCAGGCCGAGCGGATTGTCGTCGGTGGGGGTTCCGCAGAACGGGGCGAAGGCCGGGGTCAGCGCCTTGGCTCCGGTCAGTCGCTCCAGGGCCTCCAGCCCGCTGCCCGCCACACCCAGCGGGCTGTCGACGTCATTGGCCGCCGCGGGGCGGGTGCGGGCAGTGCCGGGTCCGCGGGAGCCGGTGCCGGGGCCGCCGGGTCCGCAGGTGCCGGTGCAGCGGGGTTCGGGTCGGCCGGTGCCGGTGCCGGTGCGGTCGGGCTCGCGGGCGCCGCGGGATCGCCGTCCGTGCCCGGCAGCAGCGAACTCGGATCGAGCTGGCCGCCGGCCTCCAGGATCGCCTGCAGCGCTTCGGTCGTCATCTGATCGCCGCCCGCGGCCTTCAGCGCGCGTAGCGCGGCGGCCAACTCGGCGTCGAACGGAATCTGGCCGAGCGACAGGGCTTGCAGTCCGCCGGCGAGCAGCGCCGGGGCCTGCGATACCGGTTCGGCCTGGGTGGGTCCGGTGCCGATGAGGGCGGCGGCGAGTGCGGCGGCCACGGCGATGGCGCCGGTACGAGCGGCGGGGCGAAGGCGTGCGGCCACGGCGAAACTCCTCACGAGTACGTGAAACAGATGGGACTAATGTTGCTTATGTTAAAGAACAACAGTCTTGTGACTTCTTTGCAAGTCGCCGAGTTCTTACCGTGACCTGATCGCGACCCGCAGGAGATTCCCGCATGCAGGGGGTGGCCGGCGGACGGTCCGTCGATGCGGACGGGCCCCGACGCCGAATCGGCGTCGGGGCCCGCTGAGCTGGGCGACCGGTGTGGTCAGATGATCGCGGTACCGATCGTGGGCGCGATGCCGCAGGTGATCCGCTTCCCCTTGATCTTGGTGGTCACGTTGCCGTGGATCGTCGAGACGATCCGGCCGCGGCCGGTATTGGCGATCGCGGTGAAGGTGCCCGGGCCCTTCTCGGCGTTGATCTTCGCGTTCGGCAGCAGGCGCTGCTGGCCGGTCCGGCCGTTATCGATGTTCAGCCAGGAGACCCACAGTGAGCGGGCGGTGTTCTTCTGGGCGACGCCGGTGCCGAGGCTCGTGTAGACGTAGCCCGCCTGGCCGCGCTTGGGGCCGGGGGCCGGGGCCTTCTGCGGTCCCGCGGTCACCAGGGCCATGCCGACCGAGTTGCCGTTGCCGGGCATGCAGCCCAGGCCGATGGTCGGGTAGAGGAACTGCTGGATGCGCGGCTTGTTCGGTCCGCTCGGCAGCTGCGGCGAGTCGTCGTCCTTGGCGGCCGGGGTGCGCAGCGCGGCATCCTCGCGGGCGTGGACGGCGGCGGCCTCGGTCGCGCCGGGCTCGCCGAGGAAGTCGATGAGCTGACGGAAGGTGTCGGCGGCCTCGGCGGGGAGCAGGGGGTTGTCCGCCATCGAGCGCACGTCCGCGAGCAGCTTGGTGTTCACCTGGCCGTCCGAGTCGCGGGTGGCCACGGAGCCGATCAGGGCCGGGGCGATCGCCCCGAGTGCGTCGAGAACCTGCTGATCCACCTCGGGCGCGTCGGCGGCGTCCGGGATGGGGAGCTCTTGTGCCTGATCCGATTGGGGGGCGGGCGCGCCGGGCTCGGCGTAGGCGGCCGGAGCGGTGAAGGCCAGTGCGGCGGCCAGCGACAGCGCGGCGAGCGAGGCCGGGGCTACTCGGGTGCGGGTGCGAACGGTACGCACAGCGGAGTTCCTAACGTTCGAAAACAGTCTGCGGGCGAGTGTAACCACACTTGCCTGAAACTACTGTGGCAATTGTTGCCAGTGTTACCAAAGTGATGTGTGACGGCAGTGTCGAGCGGTAGGGGTGTCGTCGACGGCGCGGACTCGGTAGATTCCTGAACGGTCGCCGGACACCCCGGAGCCGACCCAGATCTGTTCTGCCCCAGATATGTTCCGCGGCAGATCTATGTTCGCCTAGATCTCTACCGCATCGCATCTGTCAGGAGACCCGCTGTGAAGAAGCTGTCCCGTCGCACACCGGTGGCGCTGCTCGCCGTCGGCGCCCTCGTGGCGACGCTCACCGCGTGCACCAGTGACTCGTCGGACACGACGGTCACCGTCCTCACGCACAACTCCTTCGAGCTGCCGAGCTCGCTCATCGAGGAGTTCACCGCCGAGACCGGTTTGAAGGTCGACTTCGTCGCGTCCGGCGGCGCGGGCCAGTTGTCCTCGGTGGTCTCGCTGAGCGCTGGAAAGCCCAAGGGGGACGCGGTCTTCGGCATCGACAACACGTTCGCCGCGCGACCGATCGAGGCCGGTGCGCTCGATCCGTACACCTCGCCGCTGGCCGGGGAGGGCGCCGATCGCTATGCGGTGCCGGACTCGGAGAACGAACTGACCGCGATCGACCACGGCGACGTCTGCATCAACATCGACGAACAGTGGTACGACCGCGAGGGCATCCCCGCGCCGACCGGTTTGGACGACCTGAAGGACCCGCAGTACGCGAACCAGGCGGTGCTGCTCGATCCGGCGACGTCGTCCCCGGGCATGAGCTTCCTCCTGGCGACCATCGGCACGTACAAGGACAAGGCGCCCGACTACTGGCGTGCACTGATGGACAACGGCGCGCAGGTGGTCTCCGGATGGGAGATCGCCTACAACCAGCTCTTCAGTGCCGGTGAAGGACACGGCACCAAGCCCATCGTGGTCTCCTATGCGAGTTCGCCCGCGGCGACGCCGGGTACTCGCGCCCTGCTGTCGGGCTGCTTCGCCCAGATCGAGTACATCGGGGTGCTGCGCGGTGCGGCGAACGTCGACGGCGCGCGTAAGGTGATCGACTGGATGCTCAGCCCGCAGGTGCAGGCCGCGCTCCCGACGTCGATGTACGTCTACCCGGTCCGTGAGGGCACGCCGCTGCCGCAGAACTGGCGTCTGCGCGCGCCGGCGCCGCAGTACACGGTGACGATGTCGCCGCAGTACATCAACGCCAATCGGGAAGCCTGGTTGAAGGATTGGCGAGCCACCGTCCGCTGATGACGGTTCCGCCGCCCGCTCCCTCGACCCGTCGGTTCGGCCGACGGGCCGCGGGCGCGCTGCCGGCCCTCGTCCCGCTGCTGTTCGTCGGGGCGCTGTTCCTCGCGCCGCTGGCCGCCTTGGCGAAGCGGGCGTTCGACGACGCCGACGCGGTGTCCCTGGCCGAAGCATGGCGGCGCACCGAGGCGCTGGACCTACTGGGCGTGACGGTGGGCATGGCGGCGGCGTCGGCGGTGCTGGCGGTGCTGGTCGCGGCACCGATCGTGTGGCTCGTCTCCACCGTCGATCTGCCCGGCATGCTGGCGGTGCGCGTGCTGGTCACCCTGCCGTTCGTGCTGCCGACCGTGGTGGTCGGCGTCGCCTTCCGCGCGTTGGGCACCGGGCTGCTCGACGGCTTCGGCCTCGACTCCGGGCTGGGCGCGATCCTGCTGGCGCACGTCTTCCTGAACGTGGCCGTGGTGGTGCGCGTGGTCTCGGCCGTCTGGCAGCAGGTCGATCCGCAGGCCGTCGTCGCCGCCCGCACCCTGGGGGCTTCGCCGTGGCGGGCCTTCCTCGACGTGGTGGCGCCCCGCCTGGTGCCCGCCGTCGCGGCGGCCGCGGCGCTGGTCTTTCTGTTCTGCTCCACCAGTTTCGGCGTGATCGTGATTCTCGGCGACGGTCGGGTGCGCACCCTGGAGACGGAGATCTATCAGCAGGGGGTGGGGTACTTCCGGATCCCGGAGGCGGTCTCGCTCTCGTTCCTGCAGATCCTGCTGGTGGTGTGCGCCCTGCTGTTGGCGCGGCTGCTGGGGCGGTCGGCCCCGGCCACCAGCGACCGCGGCGGCCGTCGACAGCGCCCGCGCGGGTGGGTCTGGTTCGCGGTCTTCGCGGTCTCGGCGTGGACGGTGCTGTGGCTCGTGGTGCCCATCGGTTCGCTGGTGGTGCGCTCGCTGCGGCCGGGCGGCCAGTGGTCCACCGCGGGCTACCGGGTGCTGTTCGACGACGCCTCGTCGGTCAGCATCGCGGACTCGCTCCGCTACTCGGTCAGCAGCGCCTTCGCGGCGATGGTCATCGCGGTGGCGGTGGGCCTGATCGCCGCGACCGTCATGACCCGGCGCCGCGATGCGGTGGCCAAAGTCGGTGCGGCCCTGGCGATTCTGCCGCTGGGGGTGAGCGCGGTGACCCTCGGTTTCGGATACGTGGTGCTCACCACCTACCTCCCGCGGGAGGTGGGGACGTCGTCGCTGCTGATCCCCGCGGTGCAGGCGCTCATCGCCATCCCGGTGGTGATCGGCATGGTGGTGCCGGCGCTGGCCGAGGTGCCGCAGCGGCGCCGCGATGCCGCCGCCGTGCTCGGCGCCGGTCCGGCGCGCGTGTTCTGGACCGTCGACCTGCCGATGATCGGTCGATCCTTGGGCGCCGCAGCGGGTTTCGCGTTCGTGATGGCGATGGGGGAGTTCGGCGCCACCACCTTCCTGGCCCAGGCCCACACCACCACGCTGCCGGTCCTCATCGGTTCGCTGATGGGCCGGCCGGGCGCGGACAACCTGGCCGCCGCGATGGCGGCCTCCGTACTGTTGGTCGCTGTGAGTGCAGCGGTGGTCTTCTTCGTCGAGCTCGCCGCGCCGCGCGGCGCGCAGGCCGCGGTGGGAGGGCGACGATGAGTGTTCTGCAACTGCGCGACGTGACCGTCCGTTACGGCGCCACCACGGTGCTCGACGGCCTGGACTGGGCGGTGGGTGCCCAGGACAGTCCGGTCACTGCGCTGCTCGGGCCGTCCGGGTGCGGGAAGTCGACGCTGCTGCGCGCCATCGCCGGCCTGGAGCCGCTCGCACGCGGCGCGGTGACCTGGGACGGTCAGGACTTGGCGGCCGTGCCGGTGCACCGGCGCGACTTCGGCGTGGTGTTCCAGGACGGACAACTCTTCTCCGGTCGCACCGTGGGCGCGAACGTCGCCTACGGTCTGCGGCGACGCCGCTGGACGCGTCCGCAGATCGCGGCGCGCATCGAGGAGATGCTGGAGCTGGTGCAGCTGCCCGGTATCGCGGCCCGCCGCGTCACCGAACTGTCCGGCGGGCAGGCGCAGCGCGTCGCGCTCGCCCGCGCGCTGGCCCCGCGGCCGCGTCTGCTGCTGCTCGACGAGCCGCTGGCCGCCCTCGATGCGCGGCTGCGGGAGGACCTGGCCTTCGCGATCGGCGACATCGTCCGCGCGGCGGCCACCCCGACGGTGGTGGTGACCCACGACCGCGCCGAAGCCGCGCTCCTGGCCGACGAGGTGTCGGTGATGCGCGCGGGGGTCATCGTGCAGACCGGAGCGCCCGCGCACCTGTGGCGCCGACCGGCCGACGACTGGGTCGCCGACTTCCTCGGCGCGACGTCGCAGCTCGATGCCCGGGCGACCGACGGCCGCCTGGTGACCGTGTTCGGAGAACTCGATGCGACCGCCTTCGGGGCGCTGCCGGACGGACGGTGCCGACTCGCGCTGCGACCGGAGTCGGTACTCGCGGCGCCGGTCTCCGCGGAACCGGACGCCCCGGACGCCCCGGCGGCCGTGGGCGTGGTGACGCACGTCGCGGCGCTGCCGTCCGGACTGCGTCTGCGTGTGCGGACCGACGTGCTCGGCGAGATCGATGCGCTCGCCGAGCGGCCGGTGCGGATCGGCGATGCGGTGGCTCTGACCCTCGATCCGGCTCACGTGGGGGTGATCGGACTGTGAGATTCGTCGTAGCCGGGGCCGTGGTCCGGGAGCGCGTCGAGCGCGAACTGCTGCTGGCGCAGCGGTCCTATCCGGCCGACGTCGCGGGGCTGTGGGAACTGCCCGGCGGCAAGCTCGCGCCGGGGGAGACCGCCCCAGCGGCGCTCGTGCGCGAACTGACCGAGGAGCTCACGGTCACCGTCCGTCCAGGGGCGGCGCTGACCCAACAGGTGCTGCTCCAGCCCGACCTGACCCTCATCGCGCACTGGGCCACGCTCGTCGACGGCGTGCCGCGGGCCGTCGAGCATCAAGGTCTGACCTGGGTGGATGCCGACGGATTGGCGTCGATGGCCGCCGGTGGAGAGCTGGTGCCCGCCGATACCGCGTGGGTGCCGGAGCTGCTCACTTACCTTCGCGGGCGGGATTCAGCCGGGCCTTCTTGAGCGCCTTGCGCGCTTCCTTCTTGGACATGCTGTCCAGGTCCAGCTTCTGCATCCGGTGGATCACCACCGGGCAGCGCAGGCACCGAGTGCTCTTCTTGCAGCACTTTTTCTTCGGGGTCAGGTGCGCGACCTTCGCCGGATCCGGTTTGCCCATACCTCTCACGGTACGCCCACCGGCGCGCCGCGAGGGCCGGGTGCGGATCGCGCACCGGGGTGCGGTACGGGTACTCTGATGAGGTTAATTTTCACCGCGAGCGATGCCGTCGTGCTGAGGCCGGGTGGAACCAAAGAGAGCGAGAGAGACCTTCAGTGAGCCCTGTCACCAACTTCCGCAACGTCGCGATCGTGGCGCACGTCGACCACGGTAAGACCACCATGGTCGACGCGATGCTGCGCCAGTCAGGCGTCTTCGGCGAGCGCGCCGAACTCGTCGACCGCGTGATGGACTCCGGAGACCTCGAGCGCGAGAAGGGCATCACCATTCTCGCGAAGAACACCGCCGTTCACCGCCGCCAGCCCGACGGCACCGAGTACGTCATCAACGTGATCGACACCCCGGGCCACGCCGACTTCGGCGGCGAGGTGGAGCGCGCACTGTCGATGGTCGACGGCGTGGTGCTGCTGGTCGACTCGTCCGAGGGCCCGCTGCCGCAGACCCGCTTCGTGCTGCGCAAGGCGCTGGCCGCGTCGCTGCCGGTGATCGTGGTGGTCAACAAGACCGACCGTCCCGATGCGCGCATCAGCCAGATCGTCACCGAGGCGCAGGATCTGCTTCTGGACCTGGCGTCGGACCTCGACGATGAGGCCGCCGAAGCCGCCGAGCTGGCCCTGGAGCTGCCGGTGCTGTACGCCTCCGGCCGCGCAGGCATCGCCAGCACCGTCGAACCCGCCAACGGCTCGGTTCCCGAGGGCGACAACCTCGACCCGCTCTTCGACGTCCTGATCGACAAGATCCCCGCGCCCAAGGGCGACCCGGAGGCTCCGCTGCAGGCGCACGTCACCAACCTCGACGCCTCCCCGTTCCTCGGTCGACTGGCCCTGGTCCGCATCCACAACGGCATGCTGCGCAAGGGGCAGACCGTCGCGTGGTGCCGCGAGGTGGACGGCCGGCCCGTGATCGAGAAGGCCAAGATCACCGAGCTGCTGCAGACCGTCGGCGTCGACCGTGCGCCCGCCGAGGAGGCCGTGGCCGGCGACATCGTCGCCGTCGCCGGTATGCCGGAGATCATGATCGGCGACACCCTCGCCGATGCCGACAACCCGGTGCCGCTGCCGCGCATCACCGTCGACGAGCCCGCCATCTCGGCGATCGTCGGCACCAACACCTCGCCGCTGGCCGGTCGGGTGAAGGGCCACAAGCTCACCGCCCGCATGGTCAAGGACCGTCTGGATAGCGAGCTCATCGGCAACGTCTCGCTCCGTGTGGAAGACATCGGCCGCCCCGACGCGTGGGAGGTGCAGGGCCGCGGTGAGCTGGCGTTGGCCATCCTCGTCGAGCAGATGCGTCGCGAAGGCTTCGAGCTGACCGTCGGCAAGCCGCAGGTGGTCACCCGCAAGGTCGACGGCAAGGTGCACGAGCCGTTCGAGCACCTCACCATCGACGTGCCCGAGGAATACCTGGGCTCGGTCACGCAGCTGCTGGCCGCCCGCAAGGGTCGTATGGACCAGATGAACAACCACGGATCCGGCTGGGTGCGCATGGAGTTCACGGTGCCCTCGCGCGGTCTGATCGGCTTCCGCACCGACTTCATGACCGAGACCCGCGGCACCGGCATCGCCAACGCGGTCTTCGCCGAGTACGCGCCGTGGGCCGGCGAGATCCGCGCCCGGCACACCGGTTCGCTGGTGTCCGACCGCGCCGGTTCGGTGACCCCGTTCGCCATGATCCAGCTCGCCGACCGCGGCACCTTCTTCGTGCATCCCGGCGACGACACCTACGAGGGCCACGTGGTCGGGATCAATCCGCGACTGGAGGACCTCGACATCAACGCCACGCGTGAGAAGAAGCTCACCAACATGCGGCAGTCGTCCGCGGACGTGATGGAGACCCTCGCCAAGCCGATGGAGCTCGATCTCGAGGCCGCGATGGAGTTCTGCGCCGCCGATGAGTGTGTCGAGGTGACGCCCGAGGTGGTGCGCGTGCGTAAGGTCAACCTGGACAGCACGACCCGTGCCCGTGAGCGTTCGCGGGCGAAGGCGCGCGACGCGAACGCCTGACGAGCGAGGAGTCCGATGAGTCGATGGGCGCGGTTCGGGCGTCGTAGCACCGTGGCGGCCATGGCCGGTCTGGTCGCGGTGAGTGCGACCGCTTGCATGAGTGATCCGCCTCCGCCGGTTCGGGAGACCCTGCAGACTCCCACGCCGAACGAGTATCCGGACGAGCGGACCGTCTACCTCGCCACGGACTCGATCGGCGCCGGTTTCAATCCGCACCTGGGTGCCGATCAGAGCGTGGTGACCACGGCGATCGCGGCGATGACGCTGCCGAGCGCGTTCGTCCCGGAGAGCACCCCGGCCGGCGAGGTGTGGCGGCTCAACGACGTCCTGCTCACCTCCGCGGAGGTGACCAGCACTGAGCCGTTCACGGTGACCTATCACCTGGTGAACGACGCCCAGTGGTCCGACGGACTGCCGGTGACCGGCGACGATTTCGCGTACCTCTGGCAGCAGATGGCGCGCCAGCCCAACGTCGTCGGTCAGGCCGGTTACCGCGCGATCAAGAACGTGCAGACCTCCGGTGGCGGCAAGGTGGTCGCGGTGACCTTCTTCGACGAGTACCCGGCGTGGCGCGAGCTGTTCACCAACCTGCTCCCGAGTCACAAGCTGCGGTCGGATCCGATCGGTTTCCAGACCGGGATGGACAAGGGCAAGCCGGTGACCGCCGGGCCGTTCTCGGTCTACTCGATCGACCGGGCCCGCGACGAGGTGCGGCTGATCCGCAACGATCGGTACTGGCGCACGCCGCCGGCCCTGGACCAGGTGGTGCTCCGTCGCGCGGGCACCGAGCCGCAGATGGCGCAGACCGTCCGCAACGGCGACACCGACGTGGCGTCGTTGACGGCCGGACCGGCGAGCGCCGCCGAACTGTCGGCGATCCCCGGGGTCCGCAGCGCTCGCACCCCCGCCACCCGAACGCTGGTGGTGAACCTGAACACGCGCGCCTCGGTCATGAAGGAGCTGCCGGTGCGGCAGGCCGTCCTCGGCATGCTCAACGGCGGCGTGATCACCGCGGCCGCGGCCGGCGACGACGTGGTCGCGCCGTTCGCGAACACCGTGTACGCGCCGTCCGAGCGCGGCTACTTCGAGGTCGATCGCGCCCGCCCGAGCGCCGACCAGGTGCACCGCTGGCTCACCTCGGCCGGTTACGAGCGGGGCGTGCCCCGCGAGCGTCCCGCGCCGAAGACGCCCGGGACGAGCAGTTCGGTGCAGCCGTCGAGCGAGGTCCCCACGACCAGCGCGCCGCCCACCACCACCGCGGTGAAGAACGCACCGGAACTTCCGTACGGCGTCGCGCCGTATCTGAAGGACGGCAGGCCGCTGGTGGTGCAGATCGGCGCCACGAACACCGATCAGCGCGCGATGTCCGCCGCCGAGAACATCGCCGACCAACTGCGCGGCCAAGGCGTGCGCGCGGCGGTCCGCGGGCTGAGCAACACCGAGCTGTACGGCCAGGCGCTCTCCCGCGCCGAGGTCGACCTCGTGGTGGGCTGGGCCTCCGCCGGTATCGACCCGGCCGCGGCACTGGCCTCCCAGGTGGGCTGTCAGGAGCCGCCCGCTGGCACCGAATCGGGTGCGCACACCGTGGAACCGGAGGCCGATCCGGCCGTCGACCACAGCGTGCTGCCCACGCCCACCGGCTCGGCCGGTACGCCGGCACCGTCCGGCACGAAGGACGAGGGCGAGTCCGACCCGGACGCGAGCTACATCGGCAACATCTCCGGTCTCTGCGACCCGGAGCTGATCGCCCTGGCCGCGACCGCGATGACCGAGTCCGATCCGACCGCCACGCTGACCACCGCCGAACCGCTGCTGGCCGCCAAGGCGGTGTACCTGCCGATCTACCAGGACTCGGTGTTCGTCGCCGTCACCGACAAGGTGACCGGGGTGCCGGTGACCGGCCCGATGCAGGTCGGCATCTTCGGTGACGCCGTGGCGTGGAGGCAGTCGTGACCGCAGTCGGCCGACGGCGCCTGTTGGTGCTGCACGCGCACCCGGACGACGAGTCGATCATGACCGGCGGCATCATCGCGCACTACCTGGCCGCGGGCGTGGACGTCCGCGTCCTCACCTTCACGCTCGGGGAAGAGGGCGAGGTGATCGGTGACGAATGGGCCGAGCTCATCGCCGATCGCGCCGATCAACTCGGCGGTTTCCGGATCTCCGAACTGACGGCCGCGCTCGCCGCCCTCACGCCGCCCGGATGTGCGCCGGTGCGACCGCGCTTTCTCGGCGGCGCCGGCCGGTGGCGGGATTCGGGCATGGCGGGCACCCCGTCGGCGCAGCACCCGCGGGCGCTGGTGCAGGCCGACGCCGACCTGCTGGCGCGGACCCTGGCCGACGAGATCGTCGCCTTCGATCCGCACGTGATCGTCACCTACGACGTCGCAGGCACGTACGGGCACCCCGACCACATGCGGGTGCACGAGATCTCGCACCTGGCGATCCCGCTGGCCGCCGCGGAACTGGGGCACGGCGCCAAGGTCTACGAATCGGTCACCGAAGCGGGGGGACTGGCCGCCGGGCAGGCGCGCATCGGCGATGTGCCCGCCGGCTGGCGTCGACCGGAGCCCGGTGAGCTGGCCAGCTACCCGGACGAGGCGATCGGTGCCGCGGTGGACGTCTCCGACGTGTACGCGGCCAAGGTCGCCGGACTGGCGGCGCACGCCACCCAGATCACGGTGGCGCCGTCGGGCACCGAGTTCGCGCTGAGCAACAACATCATCCAGCCGATCCTGCCGACCGAGTACTTCCTGCGGGTCGGCGACGACCTCGACACCCCGGCGCAGCGCGAGACCGATCTGTTCGCGGGTCTGCCGTGACCGCGGGCGAGCGCGTCGAACTGGCACTGGTGACGGTGGCCGCCGGCCTCCTGACCGTGCTCTGCTGCGCCTTCCTGATGATCTCGGTGGGGCCGGTGCCGTTCCCGGTGACCGCGCTGCTGGCCGGACTCGGCAACTTCGGCCTGGTGTGGCTGGCCGCGCAGTACACCGATTCCGCGTGGCGATTCGCGCCGCTGGCCGTGTCCGGGGTGGTGATGATCGTGGCGATGATGCCTATCCCCGGCGACTTCCCCGGGTGGATCACCGGGCTCCCGATGCTGCTGATGCTGCTGTTCGGCCTGGGGCTGCCCGCCTCGGTCGCCGCCCGTCTGCGGTGAGGAAGCACGGCTGTCTACAGTGGGTCGTGTGACCCTCGAAGTCGATCCCACCCCCTCGGCACTGCGGCGCGCTCTTCGTCGGGCGCACGACGGCGTCACCCTCAATCAGGACGAGGCCGCGGTCCTGATGGCCGCGCGCGGGGACGATCTGACCGCCCTCTGCGAGGCGGCCGCCCGCGTCCGTGACGCCGGCCTGGAAGCCGACGGGCGGGCCGGGCAGATCACCTATTCGCGCAAGGTCTTCATCCCGCTGACCCGCCTGTGCCGCGACCGCTGCCACTACTGCACCTTCGTCACCGTGCCGGGCAAACTGGCCCGCGCCGGACAGGGCGCGTTCCTCGAACTCGACGAAGTGGTGGCGCTGGCCCGCGAGGGCGCCGCACTCGGCTGCAAGGAAGCGCTCTTCACCCTCGGCGACCGGCCCGAGGACCGCTGGCCCGCCGCGGCCCAGTGGCTCGACGAGCGCGGCTACGACTCGACGCTCGACTACGTGCGCGCCGCGTCGATCCGGGTACTCGAAGAGACCGGTCTGCTGCCGCACCTGAATCCCGGCGTGATGAGCTGGGAGGAGATCAACCGGCTCAAGCCCGTCGCACCGTCGATGGGCATGATGCTCGAGACCACGGCGCGGCGGCTGTTCACCGACAAGGGCGAATGCCACTACGGCAGTCCGGACAAGGACCCCGAGGTCCGCAAGCGCGTGCTGGTCGACGCCGGGCGCCTGTCCGTGCCGTTCACCACCGGGATCCTGGTCGGTATCGGGGAGACGCGCTTCGAGCGCGCCGACTCGATCCTGGAGATCCGCAAGGTGCACAAGGCTTTCGGGCAGGTGCAAGAGGTGATCGTCCAGAACTTCCGGGCCAAGCCGGACACCGCCATGGGCGCGGTGCCGGACGCCGAGATGAGCGAGTTCCTCGCGTCGGTCGCGGTGGCCCGCCTGCTGCTGGGGCCGAAGATGCGGATTCAGGCGCCGCCGAACCTGGTGTCGGAGAACGAATGTCGCGCGCTGATCGCGGCCGGCGTGGACGACTGGGGCGGCGTCTCGCCGCTGACCCCCGACCACGTCAACCCGGAACGCCCGTGGCCCAACCTCGACGATCTGGCGCGCATCACCGCGGCGGGCGGATACACGCTGACCGAGCGGATCGCCGCGCAGCCGCGCTACGTGCTGGCCGGCCAGCCGTGGATCGACCCGCGGATCGCCGGTCACGTGGCCGCGCTGTCCGATCCCGTCACCGGGCTGGCCCGCGACGTGCTGCCCACCGGGCTGCCGTGGCAGGAGCCGGACGAGGAGTGGGGGTCGTCGGGCCGCATCGATCTGAACACCGAGATCGACGTCGACGGCCGCAACACCGAGACCCGCAGTGACCTCGGCAGCGCCTTCGGCGACTGGGACACTATCCGCGAGCAGGTGCTCGCGCTCGGCGACCAGGGGGCGCCGCGCCGCCTCGACTCCGAGGTGGCCAGTGCCCTCGCCCGCGCCGAGAACGACCCGGCCGGACTGTCCGACGACGAATACCTGACGCTGGCCACCGTCGACGGCGACGGCCTCGAAGCCCTGGCAGCCCTGGCGGATGCGATCCGCGCGGACGTGGTGGGCGACGACGTCACGTACGTGGTGAACCGGAACATCAACTTCACCAACATCTGTTACACCGGCTGCCGGTTCTGCGCGTTCGCCCAGCGCAAGGGCGACGAGGATGCCTTCACGCTGTCCACCGAAGAGGTGGGCGACCGGGCGTTCCAGGCGCACCTCGCCGGCGCCACCGAGGTGTGCATGCAGGGCGGCATCGATCCCGAGCTGCCGGCCTCCGGGTACGCCGACATCGTGCGCGCCGTGAAGGCCCGGGTGCCGTCCATGCACGTGCACGCCTTCAGTCCGATGGAAGTGGTGAACGGCGCCGCCCGCTCCGGCGAGTCGGTACGCGAGTGGCTGCTCGGTCTGCGTGAAGCCGGGCTCGACTCCATTCCGGGCACCGCCGCCGAGATCCTCGACGACGAGGTGCGGTGGGTGCTCACCAAGGGCAAGCTGCCGACCGCGTCGTGGATCGACGTGATCACCACGGCGCACGAGGTGGGCCTGCGCTCGAGTTCGACGATGATGTACGGCCACGTCGACGCGCCCCGGCACTGGGTGGGGCACCTGAACGTGCTGCGCGACATCCAGGACCGCACCGGCGGGTTCACCGAGTTCGTGCCGCTGCCCTTCGTGCACCAGTCGTCGCCGCTCTACCTGGCCGGCGCCTCGCGACCCGGCCCCACGCAGCGGGACAACCGGGCCGTGCACGCGCTGGCGCGGATCATGCTGCACGGCCGGATCGACCACATCCAGACCAGCTGGGTGAAGTTGGGCGTGGAAGGCACACGCGCGATGCTGCGCGGCGGCGCCGACGACCTCGGCGGCACCCTGATGGAGGAGACCATCTCCCGGATGGCGGGCTCGGCGCACGGCTCGGAGAAGACCGTCGCCGAACTGCACGAGATCGTCGAGGGCATCGGCCGCACCCCGCGCCAGCGGAGCACCGAGTACGGCCGCGTCGACTCACCCGTCGCCGCTCGCCCCACCCTCGCCGTCGTCGACTGATCCGAGCCGGAAGGCGGCAGCCCAGCCCGGAGGCGTCCTCCGGGCTGGGCTACTGAGTGGCTGAGGCTCGGCTCAGCGGGCGCCGAACATCTTGGCGAGACGGCCGGGCTGCTTCTCGTGGCCCGGGCAGCGCTTGCTGGCGGGCACGCCGCGCATCACTTGGTCGACGTGCTGGCCGCAGCCGCGCCAGGTGACTTTGCCGCAGGTCTTGCAGGTGGCTTGCTGACACATGATGGTTCTCCTAAAAGTGACTGATCGGGGGATCTGCAGGGTGGTCAGGGGACCAGTTCGGGGTGGACGGCACGCAGGGTGAGCATGCCGCCGGACAGGTTGGCCGATTCCAGGCCGGACTGCCGGAGGATCCGGTAGGCCAGGTAGCTGCGCTTGCCGCTCTGGCAGTACACGCGGATCGGGCGGCCGGCCGCGGCCTCGCGGATCTCGTCCAGGCGCTCGCGCACCTGGGTGTGCGGCACCAGCAGGGCGCCGTCGACGTGGCCCTCGTCGTACTCCTCCCGGCTGCGCGCATCCAGGAGGAAGTAGCCGGGCTCGTCGAGCTGATCGGCGTACCAGAGGTCCAGCTCACCGTCGAGCACGTTCTCGGCGATCATGCCGGCCAGGTTCACCGGGTCCTTGGCCGAGCCGTACGGCGGTGCGTAGGCCAGGTCCAGGTCGATGAGCTCGGGGCCGGTCATCCGGTTGGCGATGGCGGTGGCGAACACGTCGATCCGCTTGTCCACACCGTCCGGGCCCACGCCCTGCGCGCCCAGGATCAGGCCGTCGGAGGTGCGCAGGTGCACCAGCAGGCTCATCTGGACGGCGCCGGGGAAGTAGCCGGCGTGGTTGTCTGCGTGCAGGTGAATGGTGCGGTACTCGATGCCCGCGGCGTCCAGGGCGCTGCGATTGGCGCCGGTCAGGGCGGCGGTCAGCGAGCCGACGCGGACGATGGCGGTGCCCAGCGGATGGGGGATCGGCCGCGCGGTGTCCGGGTTGACGATGTGATCGGCCACCAGGCGTCCGGCACGGTTGGCCGGACCGGCCAGCGCGACCGGGCGGCGCAGACCGGTGATCCGGTCAGTGGAGATCACGGCGTCGCCGACGGCCCAGATGCCGTCGAGGTTGGTGCGACCGTGTTCGTCGACGATGAGCGCGCCGCGCTCGTCGGCCACACCGGCGTCGAGGAATACCTGGGTGTCCGGACGCACGCCGACCGAGAGGACCACCACGTCGGCGGGGATCCGCGTGCCATCGGCGAGCACGACGACGTCCTCGTCGGATCCCGACTCGATGGCGGTGGCGCCCACGCCCTCGTGGACGGTGATGCCCATCGCGGTCAGCTCGGCGCTGATCCGGGCGGCGATCTCCGACTCCAGGGGAGGCAGCACGTGCGGGGCCAGTTCCACGACGTCGACGGCCAGGCCCTGCATGCGCAGGCCCTCGGCGGCCTCGAGGCCGATGAAGCCCGCACCGAGCACGACGGCACGCTGGGCGCCGTCGGTGACGGTGTCGCGCATCTGCACGGCATCGCCCACCGTCCGCAGCGTCTGCACGCGCGGGGAGTCGAGGCCGGGCAGCGGCGGGCGGATGGCGGAGGCGCCGGGGGAGAGCACGAGGGCGTCGTAGGCCACCGTCTCGACGCCGGCGTCGCTGCGCACCTGCACGGTCTTGGCCGCGGGGTCCACGGCGATCACGTCGTGGCGGATGCGCACGTCGATGTCGAGCGCTTCGCGCAGCGATTCCGGGGTCTGCACCAGCAGGTCCGCGCGGTCGGTGATCTCGCCGCTGACGTAGTAGGGCAGGCCGCAGTTGGCGAACGAGGGATGTTCGCCGCGTTCGAAAACGATGATCTCAGCGTTCTCGTCCAATCGCCGGGCCCGCGCCGCAGCGCTCATTCCGCCGGCGACGCCGCCGACCACAACAATTCTCATGATTGCCTCCTCCGTGGGTCCAACTATACCCACGGGGGTATCTATTCCGGGACTGGTGTGGGCTTGTTCACTCTCGTTTTTCTCGGGCTGCGCATAAATCCGCGCCGGTGAGGGGGTATGCCCGCGTCGCCGATGCAGACCTCGGCGGCATGCCGGTTAGGCTGTCATAGTTGTCTGAGACTTTCCGGTGCGATCAGCCCTCGAACCGGAGTTCTGGCGTGTGTGAAGAGGAGAGACGTCGTGACCTACATCATCGCTGAGCCGTGTGTGGATGTGCTCGATCGGGCGTGCGTGGAGGAGTGCCCCGTCGACTGCATCTACGAGGGCGGCCGGATGCTGTACATCCAGCCCGACGAGTGCGTCGACTGCGGTGCGTGCGAGCCGGTGTGCCCGGTCGAGGCGATCTTCTACGAAGACGACGTGCCCGACGAGTGGGAGCCCTACTACGCGGCGAACGTCGACTTCTTCAGCGAGCTCGGCTCGCCCGGCGGCGCCAGCAAGGTCGGCAAGGTCGACTTCGACCCGCCGTTCATCAAGAACCTGCCGCCGATGGGCGAAGAAGCCTAGCGGTGGCCCATCGCCTGCAGCCGGTCAGCGCGACGCTGCCCGACTTCCCGTGGGACTCCCTCGCCGACGCGAAGGCGCAGGCGAGCGCCCACCCCGGCGGAATCGTCGACCTGTCGGTCGGCACCCCGGTGGACCCGGTGGACCCGATCATCCGGCAGGCACTCGCCGACTCCTCGGAGTTCCCCGGCTATCCCGCGACCGTCGGCACCCGTGAACTGCGCGACGCCGCCGTCGCCGCGCTCGCTCGGCGCTTCGGCATCGACGGGCTGGACGAGTCGTCGATCCTCCCGGTGATCGGCACCAAGGAAGCCATCGCCGGGTTGCCCGCACAGCTGGGCGTACCCGCCGGCGACCTGGTGGTGATCCCCGAGGTGGCGTACCCGACCTATGAGGTCGGCGCGCTGCTCGCCGGTGCACGTGTGCTCCGCGCCGACTCGACGGTGGCGGTGGGGCCGGAGCGCCCGGCGCTGCTGTTCCTGAACTCGCCGTCGAACCCGACGGGCAAGGTGCTGCCGGCGGACCACCTGCGCAAGGTGGTCGCGTGGGCGCGCGAGCGCGGCGTCGTGGTGGTCTCCGATGAGTGCTACCTGGGCTTGGCCTGGGACACCCCGGCCGTCTCGATCCTGGATCCGGCGATCTGCGGCGGCGACCACACCGGCCTGATCGCCGTGCACTCGCTGTCCAAGGTCTCCAATCTCGCCTCCTACCGGGCCGGTTTCCTGGCCGGAGACACCGCGCTCATCGCCGAGCTCCTCGCGGTGCGCAAGCACGCGGGCATGATCGTGCCGTACCCGGTGCAGGGGGCGATGATCGCCGCCCTGAACGACGACGTGCACGTGAACGAGCAGCGCGAGCGCTACCGCCTGCGCCGCGACACCCTGAAGGCCGCATTGGGCGCGGCGGGGTTCACCGTCGACCACTCCGAGGCAGGCCTCTACCTGTGGGCCACGCGGGGCGACGACGCGCGTGCGACCGTCGACTGGCTCGCCGAGCGCGGCATCCTGGTGGCCCCCGGCGACTTCTACGGACCGCAGGGCGCCCGCCACATTCGGATGGCGTTCACCGCCACCGACGAACGCGTCGCCGCCGCGGCCGCCCGCCTAGCCTGAGTACGGCCGAAAAGGCGGGCGGCGCGGCGCCGGAGGACATCAGTCGTTGGCGTGCAGGGCTTCGTTGAGCTCGATGCCGTCCCCCTGCGAGGCGGTCACCTCGACGGTGCCGGTCTGGGAATTGCGGCGGAACAGCAGGTTGTTGCGGCCGGCCAGTGCGCGCGCCTTGACCACCTTGCCGTCCGGTCCGGTCACCTTGGTGCCCGCGGTGATGTAGAGCCCGGCCTCCACCACGCAGTCGTCGCCGAGGGGGATGCCGCAGCCGGCGTTGGCGCCGAGCAGGCAGCGGCGACCGATCGAGATGATCTCCTTGCCGCCGCCGGACAGCGTGCCCATGGTCGACGCGCCGCCGCCGATGTCGGTCCCGTCGCCGATCACGACGCCCGCCGAGATCCGGCCTTCCACCATGGAATGGCCCAGGGTGCCGGCGTTGAAGTTCACGAAGCCCTCGTGCATCACGGTGGTGCCCGACGCCAGGTGCGCGCCGAGGCGCACGCGATCGGCATCGCCGATGCGGACGCCGCTGGGCACCACGTAGTCGACCATGCGCGGGAACTTGTCGACGGAGCTGACGCTGACCGGGCCGCGGGCCCGCAGCCGGGTGCGGGTGGCTTCGAAGCCGTCGACGGCGCAGGGGCCGAAGTTGGTCCAGACGACGTTGGCCAACAGACCGAAGATGCCGGTCAGGTTCTGGCCGTGCGGGCGCACCAGGCGGTGTGAGAGCAGATGGAGGCGAAGGTAGACGTCGTGGGCGTCGACCGGCGGCGCCTGCAAGTCGGCGATCACGGTGCGGACCGCGACGGTACTCACGCCGCGGGCGCCGTCCACGCCGACGGCCTCGATCAGTTCCCGGGGGGTGTCCACATCGCTCAGGAGCACTGTGCCCGCGTCTTCGCTCGGATCGGTGATCAGCTGCGGATCGGGAAACCAGGTGTCCAGGACGACACCGTCGTCGGTGAGCGTGGCGATTCCGATGGCAGTTGCACCTTGAGTAGTCACGGAGAGATCTTACCCGCCTCACTACAGTGGATCCGGTGAGCGTTCCCGACCTGAACCTGCGTGCCGATCCCGTCGACCTGACCGCCGCCCTGGTGGACATCGCGAGTGTGAGCCGCGACGAAACGCTGATCGCCGACGCCGTCGAGGCGGCGCTGCGCGCGCAGACCCGCGGCTTCGAGATCGCCCGGTTCGGCAACAACGTGCTGGCGCGGACCCGGCGCGGCGCCGCCTCCCGTGTGATCCTGGCCGGACACCTGGACACCGTGCCGCTGGCCGACAACGTCCCGTCGTGGCGGACCGACACCTCCGAGGAGGGCGACGTGCTGCACGGCTGCGGCACCGTCGACATGAAGTCGGGGCTCGCGGTGTTCTTGCACCTGGCCGCCACTCTCGACGATCCAACGCACGACCTGACGCTGATCTTCTACGACTGCGAGGAGATCGCCGCCGAGTTCAACGGGCTCGGCCGGATCGAACGCGAGAAGCCGGATTGGCTGGTCGGCGACGTCGCGATCCTCGGCGAACCGACCGGCGGTCTCATCGAGGCGGGCTGCCAGGGCACGCTGCGCGTCCGCTTGGCCGCCACCGGAACCCGCGCCCACTCGGCGCGCGCCTGGATGGGCGAGAACGCCATCCACAAACTGGGCGGCGCGCTGGTGACGCTCGGCGCCTATGTGCCGCGCCGCGTGGACATCGACGGCTGCGAGTACCGCGAGGGACTCTCGGCGGTCGCGGTGGCCGGGGGAGTGGCAGGCAACGTGGTGCCCGACGCCGCGCACCTGGACGTGAACTTCCGCTACGCCCCGGACCGCACGCCCGAGCAGGCCCTGGCGCACGTGCGGGAGGTCTTCGCGGCCGAACTCGCCGACGGTGTGCTCACCGCCGCAGTGACCGACTCGGCGCCCGGCGCACTGCCCGGACTGGCGCAGCCCGCGGCGGCGGCCCTGGTCGAGGCGGCCGGCGGCCGTTTCCGCGCCAAGTACGGGTGGACCGACGTGGCCCGCTTCGCCGCCCTCGGGGTGCCCGCGGTGAACCTCGGTCCGGGCGACCCGAGCCTCGCGCACCGTGCCGACGAGCGGGTTCCCGTCGCCCAGATCTACGAGGTGACCGAGGTGCTCCGCCGCTACCTCCGCGTGTGAGCGTCCTCAGTGCGTGAGCGTCCCGGTGCCGCCCGGTTGCTAGCGTGAAGCCATGAGCGATCTGCGGCCCGAGCCGCTCGAGGACGACGTGCCCGTCGACGGCACCCAGGTGCGTTACGCGGGCGCCGCCCAACTCCGCGTCGGCGAGGACCAGCAGTACGTCACCAGCGACGAGACCCTGCTGGAATGGGTCGATCCGCGCGACAGCGCCCTGCTGCTCGAGCGCACCGTGCGCGATTCCTGGCGCGTGCTGCGCATCCAGTCCGAGTTCGTCGCCGGATTCGACGCGCTGGAGAAGGTCACCGAAGCGGTGACCGTCTTCGGCACCGCCCGGTCGGTGCCGGGCAGCGTCGAGTACGAACTGGGCGTCGAGGTGGGGCGACGACTGTCGGAGGCGGGCTTCGCCGTGATCACCGGTGGGGGTCCGGGCGCGATGGAAGCCGCCAACAAGGGCGCCTTCCTGGCCGGCGGCGAATCCATCGGACTCAACATCGAGCTGCCCTTCGAGCAGCACATGAATCCGTACCTGACGCTCGGCATGAACTTCCGGTACTTCTTCGTCCGCAAGACGATGTTCGTCAAGTACGCGCAGGCCTTCGTCTGCGTGCCCGGCGGCATCGGCACCCTCGACGAGCTCTTCGAAGCGCTCACCCTGGTGCAGACCGGCAAGGTCAAGCGCTTTCCGATCGTGCTGATCGGCCGCGACTTCTGGAGCCCACTGGTCGATTGGATGCGCGGCACCCTGCTCGCCGGCGAGAAGATCAGTCCGGAGGACCTGGAACTGATCACGGTGGTGGACACGCCGCAAGAGGCCGTCGACGTGGTGATCGCGTCGGGGATCCGATGAGCGCGATCTGCGTCTACTGCGCCTCCGGGCCGGTGGATCAGACGTACCTCGATCTCGCCGAGCAGACCGGCGCGGCCATCGCCGAGGCCGGCCTGACCCTGGTGTCCGGCGGCGGCAACGTGGGCATGATGGGCGCGGTGGTGCAGGGTGCGCGGGCCGCCGGCGGCTACACCATCGGCATCATCCCGGAGCACCTGATGGCCGCGGAAGTAGCCGACACCGACTCCGACGAGCTGATCGTCACCGGCACCATGCGCGAGCGCAAACGCCTGATGGACGAGCTCGCCGACGGCTTCATCACGCTGCCGGGCGGCATCGGCACCCTCGAGGAACTCTTCGAGACCTGGACCGGCGGCTTCCTCGGCGTGCACGACAAGCCGATCGCGCTGCTCAACCACGAGGGCTTCTACGATCCGATGCTCGCCTGGCTGCGGGACCTGGCCACGCGGGGCTTCGTCGCACAGCATGCCCTGGACCGACTCACCGTGGTGCCGGACCTGGCCGGTGCGCTCGCCGTAGCTGACTCGACGGTAAGGTAGCGTCACTCGCCCAGCATCCTCGAGAAGGAAGTCTCCTCGCCATGACCCAGCAGACCCGTCGACGTCCCGGCCTCGAACGAAACCGGGTCGGCGTCGCCGACCTGCTCAAGGGCGCGGTTGAGATGGCACCGGATCTGCTGTCCATGGCGCGGCACGCGCCCGGCATGGTGCTGCGTTCGCCGGACGCCGCCAAGACGATCGGCTCGGTCTTCGCGAACCTGGCGGCCAAGTACCCGGATCGCCCGTTCGTCCGCTTCGACGGCGCGACGCTGACCTACGGGGAAGCCAACCGGGTGGTCAATCGGTACGCGGCGGTCCTCGCCGAGCGCGGCGTGGGCGTCGGCGACGTGGTCGGCATCCTGGCCGAGAACAGCGACACCGACCTGCTGGTGATTCTGGCGACGGTCAAGCTGGGTGCGTCGGCGGGCATGTTGAACTACAACCAGAGCGGCGCGGTGATCGACCACAGCATGACGCTGCTCGACGCCAAGGTGCTGATCCGCGACCCGCGGTGCGTCGAGGCCTGGGAGACGATGCGCCCGGAGCGGCGCCCCGAGCACGTCCTGGACTTCGACGAGCTCGACGCGGCCGCCGCGGGCAAGCCGGACGCCGATCCGGCGGTGACCGCGACCCTCCCGGCGTCGACCAACGCCTTCCTCATCTTCACCTCGGGCACCACCGGCCTGCCCAAGGCCAGCCGCATGAGCCACAACCGCTGGCTCGCGAACTACTCCGGCATCGGCGGACTCGCGGTGCGGCTGCGGCCCAGCGACACCCTGTACGTCCCGCTGCCGATGTACCACAACAACGCGCTGTCGGTGTCGCTCGGTGCGGTCCTGGCCGGGGGCGCATGCATCGCGATCGGCCGCAAGTTCTCGGCGAGCCGGTTCTGGGACGACGTGATCGCCAACCGGGCCACCGCCTTCTGCTACATCGGTGAACTGTGCCGCTACCTGCTCGCGCAGCCCGCTCGACCGACAGACCGTCAGCACGCGGTGCGGGTGATCGTCGGCAACGGCATGCGCCCGGAGATCTGGGACGAGTTCGCCGAGCGCTTCGGCATCGAGCGCGTGGTGGAGTTCTACGGGGCCAGCGAACTGAACCTGGCCTTCGTCAACGCCTTCAACGTCAAGCGCACCGCCGGCTTCTGTCCGCTGCCGTTCAAGGTGGTGGAGTACGACGCCGACGGCAGTCCGCGCCGCGACGCGGACGGTCGACTGCGCTCGGTGCGCAAGGGCGAGCCCGGGCTGCTGATCGCCGAGATCAGCGCGCGGGTGCCGCTGGACGGCTACACCGACGACGCCGAGACCGAACGCAAGGTGATCCGCGACGCGTTCAAGCCCGGCGACGCGTACTTCAACTCCGGCGACCTGGTCCGCCAGCAGGGCTTCTTCCACATCGCCTTCGTCGACCGCCTCGGCGACACCTTCCGCTGGAAGGGCGAGAACGTGGCGACCACCGAGGTGGAGGCCGCGGTGGCCGGCGATGCCGCGGTAGAGCACGTGGCCGTCTACGGCATCGAGGTCCCCGGCTGCGACGGCCGCGCAGGCATGGCCGCGGTGTCCCTGGCCGAGGGCGCCGTGCTCGACGGCAAGGAGCTGGCCGACCGGCTGTACGCGGACCTGCCGTCGTACGCGCTGCCGCTGTTCCTACGGCAGGTGCCGGAGATCGAGGCCACCACCACGTTCAAGAACCGCAAGGTGGAGCTGCGGGACGAAGGCTACGCGGACACCGGCGACGATCCGGTGTGGGTGCTCAAGGGCAAGGCCGACGGCTACGTCCCGTTCTATGCCGAGTACCCCGCCGAGGTCGCGGCGGCCAAGGCCCCGCGCTGACCGACGAATCGGCACTGCTCCATGATGGAGGGATGAGCCCGCCCGAGCCGTCGACCACCCTGTGCGGGCGTCCGGTCGCCACCGATCGGGCGCTGGTGATGGCGATCGTCAACCGCACCCCGGACTCCTTCTACGACGGCGGCAGCACGTTCACCGACGACGCCGCGATGGCGCGCATCGACACGGTGATCGCCGAGGGCGCCGACATCGTCGACATCGGCGGCGTCAAGGCCGGTCCCGGCGAGGAGGTCGACGCGGCCGCCGAGGCGCAGCGCGTGGTGCCGATGATCGCGTGGATCCGGCAGCGGCACCCCGAGGTGCTGATCAGCGTCGACACCTGGCGCAGCGAGGTCGCCGCGGCGGCCTGCGATGCGGGGGCGGATCTGATCAACGACACGTGGGCGGGGACCGACCCGGAGCTGGTGGCGGTGGCCGCCGACCGCGGCGTCGGGCTGGTGTGCTCGCACACCGGCGGCGCCGTGGTGCGGACACGCCCGCACCGGGTGGCCTACGACGACGTGGTCGCCGAAGTGACCGCCGAGCTCACCGCGTCCGCACAGCGGGCCGCCGATGCCGGGGTGCGCCGCGACGGGATCCTGATCGATCCGACGCACGACTTCGGTAAGAACACCCACCACGGGCTGGCCCTGCTGCGTCGTCTCGACTGCCTCGTCGACACCGGCTGGCCGGTGCTGATGGCGTTGAGCAACAAGGACTTCATCGGGGAGACGCTGGGCGTGGCGTTGCACGAACGGGTGGCCGGTACGCTGGCGGCGACGGCGTTGGCCGCCGCCGCGGGTGCTCGCGTCTTTCGCGTTCACGAAGTCGCTGACACCCGCCGCGTGCTCGACATGGTCGCGTCGATAGCCGGCACGCGACCGCCTGCCCGGACGGTCAGAGGATTGGCATGAGCAAGGACATCTCCGCAGCCGCGGCGGCCACCGGGCCCACGACGCTGGGTGCACAGGCACCGTGGTCGCACACCCATGCCTGGGACAGGCCCGCGTGGACCGTCGACGAACTCGTCGAAGCCAAGGCCGGGCGGACCGTTTCGGTGGTGCTGCCCGCGCTCAACGAAGCCGATGCGGTGGCCGGTGTGGTGGCCTCCATCATGGGGCTGGTCGGCACCCTGGTCGACGAACTGGTGGTCCTGGACTCCGGGTCCACCGACGACACCGCTGCGATCGCCCGGGCCGCCGGTGCGCGCGTGGTGGCGCGCGACGACGTGTTCGGCGACCTGCCGCCGCGCCCCGGCAAGGGGGAGGCGCTGTGGCGCTCGGTGGCGGCCACCACCGGCGACCTCATCGCCTTCATCGACGCCGACCTGATCGACCCCGATCCGATGTTCGTGCCCCGACTGCTCGGCCCGCTGCTCTTCGACCCGGACATCCACCTGGTCAAGGGCTACTACCGGCGCCCGCTGCGTTCGGGCGGCGCGCAGGTGGCCGACGGCGGCGGCCGCGTCACCGAGCTGTCGGCCCGACCGCTGCTGACGGCCCTGAAGCCCGAACTGGGCGAAGTGATCCAGCCGCTGGGCGGCGAATACGCAGGCACCCGCGAGCTGTTGTCGTCGGTCCCGTTCGCCGCGGGCTACGGCGTCGAGGTGGGTCTGCTGATCGATACCTATGACCGCTACGGCCTCACCGGGATCGGGCAGGTGAACCTCGGCACCCGCGCTCACCGCAACCGCCCGCTCTCCGAGCTCGCGGTGATGAGCCGACAGATCATCGCGACCCTGCTGCAGCGCTGCGGGATCGAGGACTCGGGAGTGGGACTGACCCAGTTCGTGCCCGGCATCGACGGCACCTTCTCTCCGGTCACCACCGAACTCGCGGTGGCCGACCGACCGCCGGTGGCCGCGTTGCTCGGTGACCGGCCCGGGGCCGATCGGTAGGGTGGCGCCGTGGTGACCATCGTGCTGTACGTCCTCGGCCTGATCCTCGTGGTGGCCGTGGTCTTCGCCGTGGTGTGGTTCGTGTTCGGGCGCGGCGAGGATCTGCCGCCGCTGCAGAAGGGGACCACGCTCACCCGCCTGCCGCGGGTCGGGATCACCGGCGATGACGCGCGGGCACTGGTGTTCCAGCAGGTCACGCGCGGTTACAAGGCGCAAGAAGTGGACTGGGCGGTGGAGAAGCTCGCGCGCGAGATCGACGACCTGCGCGCGGTGGTGCACGATCTCACGGTGCGGGCCGCGGAAGACGAGGCGGCCGCCGACACCGGGCCGATCCCACTGGTAGACCCGTCCCGGCGACAGTGACGAGATCTGCGCCACGTATCATGGACGCAGATTGACATGTGTCTGGGAAGGGAGCGCGAGAATGGCAGCGATGAAGCCCCGAATGGGTGACGGTCCTCTGGAGGCGGTCAAGGAGGGGCGCGGCATCGTGGTGCGCATTCCGATCGACGGCGGTGGTCGTCTGGTCGTCGAACTGAACGACGAAGAAGCCGCAGCCCTCGGTGAGGTCCTCCGCGAGGTCGTGGCCTGACCGAAGTCGCTTCAGATACCGGGCGGCGCGGGGCTCGCGCCCTGCGCTGCCCGGTCTGCGCAGGGCCCCTCGACGTGGTCGAGCGCGGCCTGCAGTGCGCGCACGCGCACCGCTTCGACCAAGCCCGACAAGGGTATGTGGCGCTGCTGAGCGGCCGAGGCAATCGGCATCGCAGCGACACCGCACCCATGGTCGCCGCCCGTCGTCGTCTGCTCGACGCGGGAGTCTTCGATCCCGTCGCGCAGGCGCTGGCCGCCGCGATCGACCCGGAAGCCGCCGTCGTCGTCGACGCCGGCGCGGGCACCGGACGTTACCTCGCCGCCGTCCTCGACGCGGCGCCGCGGGCCGTCGGTATCGGTCTGGATCTCTCCAAGTACTGCGCGCGGGCCGTCGCGCGCGCCCACCCGCGCGCCATCGCGGTGGTCGCCGACCTGTGGGAGCCCATCCCGGTGGCCGACGGCACGGCCGACGCGGTGCTCTCGGTCTTCGCGCCCCGCAACGTGGCCGAGACCGTGCGCATGCTGGCGCCGGACGGACGCTGGCTGCTGGTGACGCCCAACCCCGGACATCTGCACGAGGTGCGGGAGCCGCTCGGCATGCTCGAGATCGGCGCCGACAAACTCGACCGCCTGCACGCCGACCTGACCGCGGGCGGACTGCAGGTGCGCGACAGTACCCCGCTCGCCGCCACCGCACTGCTCGACGCCGAGCAGCTCGCGGATCTGGCCGGCATGGGGCCGGCCGGCTTCCATCGCACCGAGGACGAACTGCACGCCGCGGCGCAGGCCCTCACCGCGGCCGCCGAGGCGCTGCCGGTGACGCTCGACGTGACGCTGACCGTCGCCGTCCCCGCCGCGAACTGAGCCGGGTACCGGGCGGTAGACCGTTCGACCGAGGCCGAAGGTCCGTGATCGTTCACGCCCGTCGCCCACGCGCGCGGGGTTGGCGATATGTTGGTGGGGTGAGATCACAACCGCACGTGCTCGGAATCGTTCTCGCTGGGGGCGAGGGGAAACGGCTGTACCCCCTGACCAAAGACCGGGCCAAGCCTGCGGTGCCCTTCGGCAGTTCGTACCGACTGATCGATTTCGTCCTGTCGAACCTGGTGAACGCCGGGTATGAGCGCATCTGCGTCCTGACCCAGTACAAGTCGCATTCGCTGGACCGTCACATCTCGCAGACGTGGTGGTCGTCGGGCTTCCACGGCGAGTTCATCACCCCGGTCCCGGCGCAGCAGCGGCTCGGCCCGCGCTGGTACACCGGCAGCGCCGACGCCATCTACCAGTCGATGAACCTGATCTTCGACGAGAAGCCCGACTACATCGTGGTGTTCGGTGCCGACCACGTGTACCGGATGGACCCGGCCCAGATGGTGGAGCAGCACATCGCCACCGGCGCCGCGGTGACCGTGGCCGGTATCCGGGTGCCGCGCAAGGAGGCCATCGCCTTCGGCTGCATCGAGGCCGACGCCGATCGACGGATCACCGACTTCGTGGAGAAGCCGAGCGACCCGCCGGGCACCCCCGACGACCCGGACGTCACGTTCGCCTCGATGGGCAACTACGTCTTCTCCACCGAGGCGCTGGTGGACATGCTCCGCAAGGACGCGGCCGATCCCGACTCCGACCATGACATGGGCGGCGACATCATCCCGGCGTTCGTCGAACTGGAGCAGGCGTACGTCTACGACTTCGACAGCAACGTGGTGCCCGGGCAGACCCCGGACGATCAGGGCTACTGGCGCGACGTCGGCACCATCGACGCCTTCTACGAGGCACACATGGATCTGGTGTCGGCCAACCCCGTCTTCAACCTCTACAACGAGCGCTGGCCCATCCGCGGGGAGACCTCGCACCTGCCGCCGGCCAAGTTCATCCGCGGCGGCAGCGCCAACGACTCCATGGTCGGTGCGGGCTGCATCGTCTCCGGCGCCACCGTGCACAATTCGGTGCTCTCGACGGACGTGGTGATCGACGAAGGCGCCGTGGTGCAGGGCAGCGTCCTGATGCCGGGCGTGCGCATCGGCGCGAACGCGGTGGTGCGCAACGCGATTCTCGACAAGAACGTCTGCGTGCCCGAGGGCGGGCAGATCGGCGTCGACCTCGAGTCCGATCGCGAGCGATTCACCGTCAGCAGCGGCGGGATCGTCGCCGTCGCCAAGAACGAGACCGTCTGATCCGGCTCCTCGCCGGGCCGGGTGCTTTGTTCGGGTGCCGGGTCAGGGGAGGAGACCGGCGTCCCGCAGCGCGGACCGACCGAAGGCGATGAGGGTCGGCACCGACTCGGCGTCGACCTCCGCGGGCAGGGCGTCGACCGGCCACCACGCGAGGTCCGTCGACTCGCTGCTGCGCACCGGTGTCGGCGGCGTGCCGTCCGCGGTGGACGGTGCCACCGCGGCGTAGCGGACGTCCAGGTGCCGGGTGGGCTGTCCCAGCGAGCAGGTGATCGGGTGGGTGTGCAGGTGCACGGGGCCCGGGGACAGCACCAGATCGGGCAGCCCCGATTCCTCGGTGGCTTCACGCAGGGCGGCCGCGTCGATACCGGTGTCCTCCGGTTCGCAGTGCCCGCCCAGCTGCACCCATTTGCCGACCCGCGGGTGCAGCGTCAGCAGGACGTGCTCACCGGTCGCATCGAAGACGATCGCCGAGCCCGTCAGATGCCCGGGGACACAAGCCCGCTCGCACGGATTCGGGGCCGCGTCGAGGAAGGCGAGGTAGGCGTGGCGCAGCGAGTCCTGCTCGGCGTCGGGTGCGGCCCACTCCGCCAGTGCGGCACGGGTGTTGGGAATCATCACAGCTCGATCACCAGTCCTTCGGTGGCGGCGGCGGCCCGCAGGGCGCTCTCGGTTTCCGGACGGCCGACGGCCACCGCGCCCAGCGGCGCCCAGTCGGCCGGCAGATCCAGCACCCGCCGCACGGTGGGGGCGGCGAAGATCGTCGAACCGATCCAGCAGCTGCCGACGCCGCGCGTCGACAGCGCCACCAGGAGGTAGCCCACGGCGGCGCCCGCGGCGACGGTGAACATGGTGGTCTCGGCGTCCGTGCGGCGCGCGTCCGGGTAGTCGTGCATGCCGTCGCGGGTCAGCACCGGAATCACGAGTTCCGGTGCGTCGTAGAGGATCTGGCCGCGGGCCACGCGCTTGGCGATCGACTCGGCGGTCTTGCCGTCGCCGGTCAGGTCGGCGCGCCAGTCGTCGGCCATCGCGTCGAGCAGTGCGCGACGACGGGCGGGGTCGCGGACCCACAGGAAGCGCACCGGATGGGTGTGGTGCGGGGCCGGTGCGGTGAGCGCTTCGGCGAAGGCCGCGTGCATCACGTCCGGGTCCACCGGGCCGGGGGCGAACGTGCGCACCGACCGTCGTGTCCGCAGCGCCTCGGTGCGCCCCTGGGCGAGGGCGTCGTCGGTGCCGAGGCGGAACAGGTCCGACGCGGGATCGCGCACCAGGTCGCGGGCCGCGCTGCCGTCGTCGGTCGGCGTCAGGCCGCGGACCACGGCCACCGGTACGCCGGCGGCCTTGCCCTTGACCAGATCGGCGGCGGCCGCCAGTTCGTCGGCCACCGCGATGTCGGTGACGCGCAACAGGTTTCCGTACGGGTCGACGGTGCCGTCGTAGGCGTGCCGGACGGCGATCCCGGCCGCGCCGATGGCCACGTCGGTCTGGCCGGCCCGCCAGGCGCGGCCCATCGTGTCGGTGACGAGAACCGCCACCCGACGGCCGCGGGCGGCCAGGGCGGCGCGCAGGCCGGCGGCGCTGGCGTCGGGATCGACGGGCAGCAGGGCCAGTTGGTCCCCGGCGACGTTCGACGCGTCGATGCCCGCGGCGGCCTGCACCAGTCCGTTGCGGTTCGCGGTGATCAGGAGTTCGTCGCGCCGCGCGACGACACGCACCGCTTCGTCGACGATCAGCTTGCGGCGCAGGGCATCTCGCGCCTCGGGGTCGGTCGGGGCGGGGACCAGCCGGTCTTCGATCTTGGAGAACACCTTGCTGGTCACCACCACCACGTCGCCGTCGGCGATCCACGGTGCGGCGGCCAGCAGTTCGGCGGCCAGGTCGCTGTCGGGAGTGAACTCACCGAGCCCGGTGACCGGCCGGATCTCGACCGTCCCGGTGGCGCGGTGATCCACGGGAGCACGGTGATCCATGGGGGCGAGCGGCGGATCGGCAGCGGTCACAGCTGCACTCCGACCAAGGCACAGGCGGCGCGCACCATGTCCGCGGTGGCGACCGGGTCGGTCATCAGCAGGGGCGCGGCGGCGATCGCGATGCCCGGGACCGGGTCGGCGGCCGCGGCATCGCCGGGGGCCACCAGCCAGCCGTCGAGCAGACCGTTGCCGCTGCGGGCGCCGTAGTGCTCGGCGATGGCGCGCGCGGTGGTGTCCACGCCGATCACCGACAGACATTCGTCGGCCATGCCGCGCAGCGGCCGATCGTCGATCACCGGGCTGATGCCGACCACGGGAGCGGTCGTGTTGCGCAGCGCCGAGCGGATCCCGGGGACGCTGGTGATCGCGCCGATGGAGACCACCGGGTTGCTGGGCGCCAGCAGCACCACGTCGGCGTCGTTGATCGCCTCGACGACCCCGGGGGCCGGGGCGGCGTTGCCGTCGACCTGGACGAAGCCGTGCGTGGGCACCTGGGCGCGGTGGCGCACCCACCACTCCTGGAAGTGGATCGCCACCCGCTCGCCCGGCTCGCCGCCGGGGGCGTCGATCAGCACGTGCGTCTCGTGCCGATCGTCGGTCACCGGCAGCAGCCGGACACCGGGCTGCCAGCGCTTGGACAGGGCGGCGGTGATGTCGGACAGGCGGTAGCCGGCGTCGAGCATCTGGGTGCGGAGCAGGTGCGTGGCCAGATCGCGGTCGCCGAGTCCGAACCAGTCCGGATCGGCGCCGTAGGCGGCCAACTCCTCCTTCGCGTGGAAGGTCTCGCCGCGGCGCCCCCAGCCCCGTTCGGTGTCGATGCCGTCGCCGAGGGTGTACATGCAGGTGTCCAGGTCGGGACAGATGCGGACGCCGTGCATCCAGGCATCGTCGCCGACGTTCACCACCGCGGTGACCTCGTGCGGGCCCCCCGCAGACTCGCCCGTCGCGGGGAAGGGTGTGGGGCCGAAGACTTCGCGCACACCCTGCAGGAACCGGGCGCCGCCGACGCCCCCGACCAGTACCGTCACCTTCACAGCGTTCACCCTACGGCGGCGGCTCGGGGAACGGACGATCGGGCGGGGCGGCGGCGGAGCTCGGGCGCGACACGCCGATCATGCTCCTGATACGAGAGTGCATCCCGGGCCTCGTCGGTGGCGGGTGATATCAAGGAAACTTCGCCGTTCGCTTGATTTTCGCGGTCGGTTCCGTGTGTAATCACAGGAGTGTGATTCTTGCCGTTGGTTCCTTGACAAGGGCTGAGGTGGGGGCCAGATCACATTGTTGAAGGACACCGGCACTGATCATCGAGCAGGGAGGGCAGGAATGACCTTTGCGGGGAATGGTGATCCATTCGGAAACACGACGTCGTCGTCGGTCTTCGTCGGCGACAGCAGCCATCTTTCGCTGGTTCGTGGCGAACTCGACGCCTACTTCGAAGCGGTCGAGGACGAGTGGCAGGATCGTGCGCTCTGCGCGCAGACCGATCCCGAGGCGTTCTTCCCGGAGAAGGGCGGATCGACGCGGGAAGCCAAGCGCATCTGCCACGGCTGCGAAGTGAAGGCGGAATGCCTGGAGTACGCACTCGGCAACGATGAGCGCTTCGGCATTTGGGGCGGACTCTCCGAGCGGGAGCGACGACGCCTCAAGCGCGGCATCATCTGAGTAGCCGCCACTACTGAAACTTGTCGACGGGCCCGGCAGATCACTGATCTGCCGGGCCCGTCGGCGTCGGTGGCTACGGTGGCCCCGTCGCCGGTTCGAGTTCTCCTGGAGCGTCAGTTCTCCGGGCCCTGCTCGACGGTCTCCTCGTCCACTCCGAGGTAGGTGGCGACCTGCTGGATCAGCACCTCGCGCAGGATGTCCGGGAGGTCGTCGTGCCGGGCCCGCAGCTCCAGCGGTCGCCGGAAGAGGATGAGTTGCGCGCGCGTCGGACGTCCGGCCTCGTCCACCCCGGCGGGGATCAGGCGGGCCAGCGGCACCGGGCCGTCGGCGGTGACCTCCTCCGGCCACTGCACGGTCTCCAGGTCTCGCGGAATCATGCGGGGGATGTCGTCGACCGCCACATCCAGTCCGGTCAGGCGCTCGTGCCAGAGTCGATCGATCTCGGCGAAGGCGATCACCGCCGTGTGGTCGAACTCGCCGGCGCGGGTGCGGTAGGCGGGGAGATGGGGCGGCAGCACCGGGCTGCGCAGTCCGCGGCCGCGGCGGTCGCGTGCGGGGCGCGGCGGGCGCAGAAGCTCCAGGTGATCGGCCGGATGAAAGCGCATGTCACGAGTCTAGTGCCCCCGAGGGGGCCGCCCGGTTTGCGTGTCGATGCCGGGTACAACGTCCCTGCGCGATAGGCTGCTCGGTGTGAATGCTCCCCGTCAGTGCTGCCGTCCCGGGTGCTCGCGCCTCGCTGTGGCGACCCTGACCTTCGTGTATGCGGAATCGACCGCCGTGATCGGCCCGTTGGCCGGTCCCGACGAACCGCATTCGTGGGATCTGTGCTCCGATCACGCCGATCGCATCACCGTGCCGCGCGGGTGGGAACTGCTCCGCAGTGAGCGGGAGTTCGTCCAGCCCGCCGAGGACGAGGAACTGACCGCGCTGGCCGACGTGGTGCGCGAAGCGGGCGGTGCCGCACGCGCCGGCCTGCCGCCGATGCCCTCGTTCACCGCGCGCGTCGACAGCGACGACTCGAATCCGGGGCGCCATCGCGCCGATCGCCGGGCCGTTCCCGCGGCACCGGCGCCGGGCCCCCGACCCGGCCGCCGCGGACATCTGCGCGTGCTGCCGGATCCGGTCGACTGATCGCGCGCCCCGAGTCGTGTGATTCATGCCGGTAACCATCGAAGTTCTCGACGACACGGAGTTCTTGCACTCCGCTGACCGCCACGGTCTTCTGCACGCCGCCGCGATGGCCGGCGCGCAGGTCCGCGCGGTGGCCGAAGCACAGGCCGAAGGCGTCCTCGAACCGCTCGCCGATCTCCGCCCCCGCGCGGTGGTGGTGGTGACCGGTTCGTCGGCCCTGTCGGTGCGCGCCGCCGCCCTGGTGACCGCGGTCTTCGCCGCCCGCATCGACGTTCCGATCGTGGTCGCTCCGACGCTCCCGGGCTGGATCGGACCGTTGGACGTGGTGGTGGTGCTCGGCGCGGATGCCGGCGACCCGCAGCTCTCCGACGCGTTGGCGCGGGCCGCGCGTCGTCGTGCCGAAGTGGTGGTGGCGGCGCCGCTGGAGGGACCGCTGCGCGAGGCCGCCGGTGTCGGCCGGCCCGGAGCGATGACGTTCGTCGACCTGTCGCCGCGCCTGCCGATCGATCCGCGTTTCGTCTTCGCCGGGCAGGTCGCGGCGCTGGTGGCGGTGTTGACCGGGTTGACGACCGTGCGTCTGACCCCCGCGGCACCGGCGCTCGCCGAGGTCGCCGAGCACCTCGACGCCGAGGCGGCCGCCGACCATCCCGGCCAGGAGAGTTTTCACAATCAGGCCAAACTGTTGGCGCTGCGGACCGCCGGGCACCGGCTGGTCTGGGTCGGGGACACCCCCGGCGCGGCCGCGGTGGCCGCTGCGGTGGCCGCCGCCTTCTTCGACATCGCTGTGCGCACCGGGGCGGTCGCCGACGAACCGCGCGCCCTGGCCGCCCTGACCGCGTCGACCGCGTCCGGCGGCGCCGTCGACTCGCTCTTCTACGACCCGGAGTTCGACGGACCGGCGCCGAGCGAGCCGCTGCGCGGGTTCTGGGTCAGCACCGCCGATCGGTCCGGGGCGCTGGCCCGGCGCCTCGGCGGCCGGGAGATCGACATCGTCACCGAGCAGACCGAGGAGCTCGGCCTCGACGAGTTGCCACCGCGAGGCGGAGCGGAGACGGTGGTCGACACACCGGCGGACCTGACCGCGTACTTGGTGGTGGTCGTCCGGGCCCAATTGGCAGCCGCCTACGCGGCCTTAGCCGAAGCAGACGTGTGAGGAGCCGGCCGGCGGCCGCAGGGGAGAAGGACAGGAGAACGGCATGAAGGTACTTGCGGGGATGATCCGTCCGTACGCGTGGGGATCGCGGACGGCGATCGCCGAGTTGCAGGGGAGGCCGTCGCCGTCGGCGCATCCCGAAGCCGAGCTGTGGTTCGGTGCCCATCCGGCGTCGCCGGCGCGTCTGGACGGCGAATCGGAGGATCTGCTGTCGATGATCGACGCCGATCCGGTGGCCGCGCTCGGCGCACCCACCGCCGAGACCTACGACGCGCGGCTGCCGTTCCTGGTCAAGATCCTGGCCGCCGACGAGGCCCTGTCGTTGCAGGCGCATCCGAGCGCCGAGCAGGCCCGGGCGGGTTTCGACGCGGAGAATCGGGCCGGGCTGGCCGCGGATGATCCGCGCCGCAACTACCGCGATTCATGGCACAAGCCGGAGATCGTGGTCGCCCTCGAGGACGACTTCGAGGCGCTGGCCGGGTTCCGGGATCCGCACGAGACGGTGGAGCTGCTGCGCAGTCTGCAGGTCCCCGGGCTCGATTCGGCCCTCGGCATGCTGGCCGGTTCGCCCGATGCGGACGGCCTGCGCGCGGTCTTCACCACCTGGCTGACGCTGCCCGAGCGAGTGATCATCGAGCTGGTCCCGGAGGTGCTCAACGGCGCCGTCGCGGTGCTGGGTCGCGGTGAGACGCGCTTCGCGGACGAGTTGCGCGCGGTGCTGGAACTGGGCGAGGCGTATCCCAACGATCCCGGTGTGCTGGCCGCGCTCCTGCTGAACTTCCTGCGCATGCGTGCGGGCGAGGCGATCTATCTTCCGGCCGGCAACCTGCACGCCTATCTGCGGGGCACGGCCATCGAGGCGATGGCGAACTCGGACAACGTCCTGCGCGGCGGACTGACCCCCAAGCACATCGACGTGCCCGAGCTGCTGCGCGTGCTCGATTTCCGACCGGTCTCGCGGGACACCCTGATGCCCGCGGTCCGCTCCGTCGGCGCCGAACGCATCTATCTCACGCCGGCACCGGAGTTCCTGTTGTCGCGCATCGAACTCGACGGCACCGGGCTGCGGTTGCCGTCGAGCATCAGCTTCGACATGCCCGGACCGCAGATCCTGACCGTCACCGCGGGCCGGATCGAGGTGGACGTGGCCGACGGCGAACGCCGCGTGGTGTCCCAGGGCGAGGCGCTCTGGGTATCCGACGACGATCCGGACGTGACCGTGCATGCCGGCTCCGCGCACACGATCTTCTTCCGGTCGCGGGTGCCGCTCGATCCCGGCGCATAGCGCCGGACTCTCTCGCCGACCAGAGTGTGAGGTTGTGGCGCTCAGCGCACCACAACCTCACACTCTGTTGCCCACTCGATACGCGGCGCGTCTCGGCCTAGCCGTTCACCGGGATCGATGCGCGTACGAACGCGTCCTCGGCGGGGGTGCTGACTGGGCGGATCCGCAGCGATCGGCCGCCGCCGGTGACCGTCGCGCGGTCCGGATCGTCCGGGTCGGCTCGCCACGCCGGGACGTCGGCGGATGCCACCGGTCCGGGCTCGGTCAGACGCAGCACCGTGCAGCCGGCGAGCGGTCCCAGTCGGTGGTCGGGACGATCGTCGACGAGCAGCGTCGCCGGACCGTCGGAGGCCGGGTGGAGCAGGCGCGGATCGGCCACGGCGTCGATCAACCCGGCCCACCGGCGCGGCCGGTCGGTGAAGACGGCGGCCCCGCCGCCGACGGCGACCAGTCGTGCCACCAGACGTTGCGCGGCGGTCAGGTCGCCGGAGATCTCGGCGAGCGGAACGTCGGGACCGGCCAGCCGCAGGGTCACCGGTCGGCCGTGCCGGTCGGCGCCGACGATCGGCCCGGCGCCGTCGCACGGAAGAACGGTGTCCGCCAGCGTGTCGACGGATCGGTCCAGGGGTGCCTCGGGCCAGGCGGTGCCCGGCAGCGGCGGGCGGTCTGCGGGCAGGGGCTGCCAGCCGTGCGACGCCCCGACTGCGGGCTCGGCGGCCGCGGCGGGGAGCCGGACGCGGGCCCGCACCACCGGACCGTCGGCGCGAACCAGGCACTGGACCGCGGTGGTTCCCGCGCCCGCTGCCCGCCACACGGACTCCAGTGCTTCCGGGAGTCCGGTCGGTGCGCTCGGCAGCACGGTGAAGGCGGGGCCGCGCGCGTGCTGGACGGTGGTGAAATCGGTCAGCTCGGCCGCGGTCAACGCGGTCGTCGCCACACCGTCGGCGGCGAGGAGCGCCGCGAATCGGCGCGTGATCGATCGGCACGCCCGCAACGCCGCCGCGGTACCGGAGCCGTAGCCTGCGACCAACTCGGGGTGGTCCAGGGGAGCGAAGGCGAGCACCACGTGCACACGGCGGCTGCCGGCGATCGACAGCGGTCCGGTGAGGGTGCGATACGCGGCGGCCGCGGGGCCGTGGCGCGGACCGCTGTGGCCTTCGGTCATCACGGTGATCACCGTGGCCGCACCCTCGGGCCGAGTCATCCACTGCCGCAACGTATTCCCCGCGATGCCGGGGAGGCCGTCGCCGGCCGACCACGGCGCGGCGAGGCGGTGCGGAGTGGGCGGGGCGGGCCGCACGGCCAGCACGGTGACGAGGGTGCCGTCGAGGTACTGGACGCCGAGGAAGCCCTCCGGGCACGGCACGTCGAACGGCGCGGATCCCGGCCCGATGCCGTGCCGGACCGGCGGCACTGATCGACGTCTCTGCATGTGTCTGCCTCCCCCGAGCGACATTGCGGCAATCCTCGGCGCATTCCCCGAAAGCGCCTGGCGTCACCCTACTGCCGCACTACGGTGTGCAGCACGGGATTGACCGGGGGGATTCGATCGGGGGGTCGAGTGTCGAGACAGATGACGACGCGCGCGCAAGTCAGCGGATACCGGTTCGGGCTCGCACGCGCCGAGCACGCGTTGGTGCGCCGCGACGCGCGCATGCTGCACGATCCGATGCGATCCCAATTCCGCGCGCTGATCGCCGGTGCCGTGGTGGCGCTGCTGGTGGTCGCCGGAGCGGGGATCTACGGGCTGATCGCGCCGGCCCCGTCGGTGGCACAGGCCAAGATCGTGACCTCCGACGCGGGCGGGCTCTACGTCCTCGTCGACGACGTGATGCATCCGGTACCCAATCTCGCGTCGGCCCGCCTGGTGGTGGGCGAACCGTTGCCGGCCAAGACGGTGGCCCAGAGCGCGGTGAGCCGCTATCCGCGCGGATCGGCGCTGGGCATCCCCGGCGCGCCGGTCGCCCTGCCGGGCCCGGCGGACCGGGCGGTGTCGTCGTGGTCGGTGTGCGACGACCCCGCCGGCGGCACCGCGGTGGTCGCCGGGACCCTCGCCGCGGATCCGGCACCGAGCCCGACGGGCGCTCTGGTGCGGTCGGGGTCGGGTGAATGGCTTCTCTACCAGCAGCAACAGCGCGGTGGGTGGCGTCCGGTGCGCGCTCGGGTGCAGCCCTCGTCGACGGCGGTGCGACGGGCACTCGGCATCGACGGCGCCACTGCCCGGCCGATCAGTCCGGCGCTGCTCAACGCGTTCCCGGCCGAGCCCGAACTCGCGGTGCCGGAGATCGCCGGCCGCGGCGGGCCGGGGCCGGGGGCGCTACGCGCCGAGCCGGTCGGCACGGTGATCCGGCTGCTCGGCGTCGACGGCCGGGCGTCCTACTTCGTAGTCCTGGCCGAGGGCGTGCAGCCGCTGTCGGTGGCGGCTGCCGAAGCGTTGCGGGGCGCCGACGTCGGCTCGGCGGGATCGGTGCGGGAGGTGTCGCCGGGTGTGTTGAGCAGGGTGCCGGTGGTGCACCGGCTGCCGCTCGAGCACTTTCCCGCCGGACCCGTCGCCCTCACTCCGGCCGGAGCGGTGCTGTGCCGCCGATGGGAGTACGCGGGATCGAGCGCGGCGGCGCGCGAATCCCTGACGGTCACCGAGCGACTGCCGTTGCCGACCGGAGCGCGCGTGGTGGGACTGCGGGCCGGCGACGGCGACGGACCCGCGCTCGACGGCGCGTATCTGCGACCGGGGACCGGCGAACGGGTCGAAGTGGCGGGTGCCCAGTATTACGTGACCGACGCCGGCGTCCGCTACCGCTTGGTGGGCGAGGACGTGGGCACCGTCCTGGGGCTGCCGACGGCGGCGCGCCCGGCACCGTGGCCGGTGCTGTCGCTGTTGCCGGCGGGGCCGCAGTTGGCACGGGAGTCCGCGCTCGTCGAGCGCGATCTGCCCCGCTGATTTCCCCGGCGGGGCAGCGGTCAGGAGCGCGTGGACAGACCCGCGGCGAGGACGCGGATCATCTGCTCCCAATCGTCGGCTAGCGCCGCGGGGGTCATGCCGAGCACGTCGAGCTGGTGGCGGACGGCGATGGCCTCGATGGGCGCCTGCACCGCGACGGCGACCGTGGCGAGATTGCCCGCATAGCCCAGCTCGCCGAGGAGGTACTGCACGTGCCGGGTGGACATCGCCCACACCGGGTGGCTCAGCCGATCCGGATCGTCGGCCCCGGCCTCCAACAGGATGTCGAGGTGGTCGACGGTCATCTTGAGGCGGGCGCGACCGTAGGCGATCAGCCGGTCGAGCGCGGGCGCGCCCGGTCCGAGCGGCTGCGGGCCGGACAGGAAGTTCTGCTGCAGTTCCAACTCGGAATGATCCAGCAGCGCCATCATCAGACCGGTGCGGTTGCCGAACCGGCGGAACACGGTGCCCTTGCCGACGCCGGCGGCCCGGGCCACCGCGTCCATCGTGACGGCGGCGGCGCCGTGGTCGTCGATCAGGGATTTGGCGGCGGCCAGCAGCAGTTGCCGGTTGCGTGCGGCGTCGGCCCGTTCGGGCCCCGCGGCGGCATCCGGCACGATCTGCAGCGCCAGGATGGGTCCGCGGTCGGAAGTCATGGCCCGAGGATATCCCGACCGGGCGGGTGACCGGACTCACCGTCGCGGCGGGACGACTTCGCGTCGCGGTTTTGTTGTAGGGGGGTCATCGTGTTCGCACGATCGCTGTTCTGCGATCTGTGCATCGCGCCCCTTCGCAACTCTCGAGGAGTTCCCGCATGTCCCTTACCTCCCGCACCGTCGTCGTTCTGGTCGGCAGCCTTCGTCGCGACTCGATCAACCGGCGCATCGCCCGCCTCGTCGCCGAGCAGGCCGGGGAAGGGGTGGACGTGCAGATCGTGGAGGGCCTGGACACGCTGCCGTTCTACAACGAAGACCTCGACGTGGACGGTGTGCGCGGCGCGGCCGTCGACGCGCTGCGCGCACAGGTCGGTGCCGCCGACGCGGTGCTGATGGTGACCCCGGAGTACAACGGCGGGCTGCCCGCGGTCCTCAAGAACGCCATCGACTGGCTGTCGCGCCCGTTCGGCGAGTGCGCGCTGAGCAGCCGGCAGGTCGCCGTGATCGGCTCGGCCCTCGGTCGCTACGCCGGGACGTGGGCCCGCGAGGATGCCCGCAAGGCCGTCGGCATCGCCGGCGCCACCGTGATCGAGACCGTCGAACTCGGCATCCTCGCCGGCGAGGTCCTGGGCGGCGCGGAGGGCGACGAGCTGCTGGCCCAGCAGGTCGCCGGTGTGCTCGACGGACTGCTCGGGGAGCTCGTCGGCGCGGTCTGATCGACGCCGCCGGCGCGGCGCGGTCGGGCGGGTGTGGGCGACACGCCCAACACGCCGAGACACGCCGGGAGGGGCTGTGGATTACTCGTCGTCGACCTGGGTCTTTCACGATTGTTATTCACAAGTTCTTGTGGTGTGAGGAAATGTCGGACACAAGGGGTAGTGTTCTGGTTGTCCGACGGGGGGAACAGCCCGCAGTGCGGATCAGGTGCGCGGAGCACCTGAAACCACACGGTGGTCATTCTTCATGGAGAAGCCGCCGGACGACCTGTCAGTTTCCGCGTTCGAACTGTTTGCGAGGAGTCCGCAATGGCTATCACCGTCTACACCAAGCCGGCCTGTGTGCAGTGCAATGCCACCTACAAGGCGCTCGACAAGCACGGTCTGTCCTACGACGTCGTCGACATCAGCCTCGACGACGAAGCCCGCGACTACGTGATGGCCCTCGGCTACCTGCAGGCGCCCGTCGTCGTCGTCGACGACGAGCACTGGTCGGGCTTCCGCCCGGAACGCATCAAGGCCGTCGCCGCTCGCGCAGCGTAAGGAGGCGATCGTCGTGTCCGTCGTCGCCTCTGCACGGGATTCCGTGCATACCGGCTCATCGAGCCGGGGAGTCGGTGGTGCGGAGAACGCTTCCGGACCGGGAGATGCGATCGGCGGCGCACTGCCGCTGATCGTCTACTTCTCCTCGGTCTCGGAGAACACCCGGAGGTTCGTCGATAAACTCGGCGGTCGGTCGCGGCGGATCCCGCTGCACGACCCCGAGGGTGCCTTCGAAGTCGACGAGCCCTACGTGTTGATCAGCCCGACCTACGGCGGCGGCAAGTCCATCGCCATGGGACGCCGGGCCGGATCCGACACGGGCAAGAGCGGTGGTCACGTGCCCAAGCAGGTGATCCGCTTCCTCAACAATCCCCGCAACCGGTCCTTCATCCGCGGGGTCCTGGCCGCAGGCAACACCAACTTCGGCGAGGACTTCTGCGTGGCCGGTGACATCATCGCCGCCAAATGCGATGTGCCCTACCTGTACCGCTTCGAATTGATGGGCACCGCCGAGGACGTCGAACGCGTCCGCGCCGGTCTCACCGCGTTCGCCGTCGGCCCCGCGTTCAGTCGCTGACCGCTCGCGGTCGTCCAGCTTCAGTCGTCAACTCGCAATATCCCTTCATGCAACATCCAGGAGTCCTCGTGTCGCCTTCCGCAGTTCCCGTGTCCGATCTTCCCGACGTCGAGCCCACCGTGTCGGCCAGCGTCTCCGGCGTGCACGCCGGTCCGGCCGGGCACGCCCCGGGTGACCTCGACTATCACGCGCTCAACGCGATGCTGAACCTGTACGACGCCGACGGGAACATTCAGTTCGAGAAGGACCAGCAGGCCGTCCGCCAGTACTTCCTGCAGCACGTCAACCAGAACACGGTGTTCTTCCACGACCTCGACGAGAAGCTCGACTACCTCGTCGAGGAGAACTACTACGAGCCCGAGGTCCTCGACCAGTACGACCGTGAGTTCGTGAAGCTGCTGTTCGGCCACGCCTACGCCAAGAAGTTCCGCTTCCCGACCTTCCTCGGTGCGTTCAAGTACTACACCAGCTACACGCTGAAGACCTTCGACGGCAAGCGCTACCTGGAGCGTTTCGAGGACCGCGTGTGCATGGTGGCGCTGACCCTGGCCGCCGGGGACACCGCGCTGGCCCGCAATCTGGTCGACGAGATCATCTCCGGTCGCTTCCAGCCGGCCACCCCGACCTTCCTGAACTCGGGCAAGAAGCAGCGCGGTGAGCCCGTGTCCTGCTTCCTGCTGCGCATCGAAGACAACATGGAGTCGATCGGCCGCTCCATCAACTCGGCGCTGCAGCTGTCCAAGCGCGGCGGTGGGGTGGCGCTGCTGCTGAGCAATGTTCGCGAGCATGGCGCCCCGATCAAGCAGATCGAGAACCAGAGCTCGGGCGTCATCCCGATCATGAAGCTGCTCGAGGACTCGTTCAGCTACGCCAATCAGCTCGGTGCGCGGCAGGGCGCCGGTGCGGTGTACCTGCACGCCCACCACCCGGACATCTACCGCTTCCTGGACACCAAGCGGGAGAACGCGGACGAGAAGATCCGCATCAAGACGCTCAGCCTGGGCGTGGTGATCCCCGACATCACTTTCGAGCTGGCCAAGAACAACGACGACATGTACCTGTTCAGCCCGTACGACGTCGAACGTATCTACGGGGTGCCGTTCGCCGACGTCGACGTGAGCGAGAAGTACCACGAGATGGTGGAGGACAAGCGCATCCGCAAGTCCAAGATCAAGGCGCGCGAGTTCTTCCAGACCCTCGCCGAGCTGCAGTTCGAGTCGGGTTACCCGTACATCATGTTCGAGGACACGGTGAACCGGGCCAATCCGATCGACGGCAAGATCACCCACTCGAATCTGTGCTCGGAGATCCTCCAGGTGTCGACGCCGTCGACGTTCAACGACGACCTGTCCTACAGCCACGTCGGCCGCGACATCTCCTGCAACCTTGGCTCGATGAACATCGCCAAGGCGATGGACTCGCCGGATCTGGGCGCCACCATCGAGACCGCGATCCGCGGCCTGACCGCCGTGGCCGACCAGACCTCGATCGACTCGGTGCCGTCGATCCGCCGGGCCAACGAGGAGGGCCACGCGATCGGCCTGGGCCAGATGAACCTGCACGGCTACCTGGCCCGCGAGCGCGTCTTCTACGGCAGCGAGGAGGGCATCGACTTCACCAACATGTATTTCTATACGGTGCTGTACCACGCGCTGCGGGCGTCGAACAAGATCGCCAAGGAGCAGGGCCGTCCGTTCGTGGGCTTTGAGAAGAGCACCTACGCCTCCGGCGAGTTCTTTGACAAGTACATCGATCAGGTGTGGGAGCCCAAGACCGCCAAGGTGCGCGAGATGTTCGCCACTGCCGGTGCGAAGGAGGGCGAGGACGGTCTGTTCGCCACCGCCGGAGTGGCCATCCCGACCCAGGACGACTGGCGTGAGCTGAAGGCCGCCGTGCAGCAGCACGGTATCTACAACCAGAACCTGCAGGCCGTCCCGCCGACCGGTTCGATCAGCTACATCAACCATTCGACCAGCTCGATCCACCCGGTCGCGGCGAAGATCGAGATCCGCAAGGAAGGCAAGATCGGCCGCGTCTACTACCCGGCGCCGTACCTGACCAACGACAACCTGGAGTACTACCAGGACGCTTACGAGATCGGCTACGAGAAGATCATCGACACCTATGCTGCCGCCACCCAGCACGTCGACCAGGGTCTGAGCCTGACGCTGTTCTTCAAGGACACCGCCACCACCCGCGATGTGAACCGCGCACAGATCTACGCCTGGCGCAAGGGAATTAAGACGCTCTACTACATCCGGCTTCGTCAGATGGCTCTGGAAGGCACGGAAGTGGAAGGCTGCGTCAGCTGCATGCTCTAGGCCTCAGGTGGCCGTGAAGCGGCCTCGGGCACCGTTGTTCGCGCGTGGTGCCCCGATGGCCGCTTCGTGCTATTCCGGGCAGCTTCCCGCAATTCGGACGCAGTTCTGTAACTATGAGACCGAGGGACTGTCGGGACTGCTGCACGGATAGGTGACATTTGATCTGGCTTGCCCGGGAGGGCCGGCCTGGAACGATGTTGCTGTGCCTAAGCCCTATCCGAGTGAGTTTCGAGATGACGTTGTGCGCGCTGCTCGGAACCGTGAGGCCGGAGTGACGATCGAACAGATCGCGAGAGACTTCGGTGTCCATCCGATGACGCTGCAGAAGTGGCTGCGTCGCGCTGACATCGACCAGGGCGCGGGGCCCGGCCAGTCGCGCACCGAGTCGGCCGAGGTCCGCGAGCTGTGTAAGCGGAACCGGCTGCTGGAGCAGGAGAACGAGGTGCTGCGTCGGGCGGCGGCGTACCTGTCGCAGGCGAACTTGCCGGGAAAAGGCTCTACCCGCTCGTGGCTGAGATCGCCGAAGCAGGGATCCCTGTCACGTTGACGTGCCGGGTGCTCAAGCTCTCCCGCCAGCCCTACTACCGGTGGCTGGCCGCCCCCATCACCCCGAGCGAGGTCGTGGAGGCCTATCGCGCGAACGGCCTGTTCGACGCCCACCAGGACGACCCCGAGTTCGGGTACCGGTTACTGGCCGACGAGGCCCGCGACAACGGCTAAGCGATGGCGGACCGGACCGCGTGGCGCATCGCGTCGGCGAACGGCTGGTTCAGCGCGTTCGGCAAGCCCAAGCGTGGCAAACACCGCAAGCCCGGCCCACCCGTCCACGACGACCTCTGCTCGGTTGTCGACGAGCATGGCCAGACACCGCACGTGTTCGACGCGGACGAACCGAACCAGCTGTGGCTGACCGGCATCACCGAGCACCCGACCGCGGAGGGAAAGCTCTACCTCTGCGCGATCAAGGACGCATTCAGTGGCCGGATCGTCGGGTACTCGATCGACTCGCGAATGAAGTCCCATCTGGCCGTCCGGGCGCTCGAGAACGCTGCCGCGCTGCGTGGCGACGTCGCCGGCTGCGTGGTGCATTCGGACAGAGGATCTCAGTTCCGAAGTCGGAAGTTCCGGCGCGCTCTCACAGGTCACCGCATGGTCGGATCCATGGGAAGATTCGGGTCGAGCGGAGACAACGCCGCCATGGAATCGTTCTTCGCACTCCTGCAGAAGAACGTCCTCGACCGCCGCTCCTGGACCACCCGGGAGCAGCTGGGCATCGCGATGGTCACCTGGATCGAGCGGACCTACCACCGCCGACGCCGGCAGGCCCGTCTGGGCCGTTTGACGCCCATCGAGTTCGAGACCATCATGACCAACAACGTCGCTCTCGCGGCGTGACTACAACCTGTCACCAATCCGTGCAGCAGTCCCGTCCCGTGACCGAGATAACACGAGGCCTGATTGTGGCGAAACACACCTTTCATGAGGTTATGTCGGTCTTGGATCCGGTGTTCAGGGCTACTCGCTGGTAGGGGCCTCGGCAACGAAGGCGGAGGCCAAGTCCGGATCAGCTCGCGGGCGATTGCGCAGGCGCAGCGGTTGTGAAACGTAACGATTTCATTAAGCATGGACGATGTTGTTGGGGAGACGGAATCCGCGCGAGATTCGGGGGGAAGGCAGACATGCGTGTTGAAGCTCGAGAGGTTGAGCCCGTTGTGGCGGAATCGCCGATGGGCGAGCGGGTCGTGACGTCTGCAGCGAACGTCGAACCTTCCACGCGCGCTGCCGAGCAGGAACCTCAACGCGATTCGTGGTTGGACAGGTATCGGTGGGGTGTCACGATCACGGACTTCGTCGTCATCGCCGCGGCGGTGTTCATCGGGCAGGGGCTGCGTTACGGATTTGGGCGGGGACTCACCGACATCCCGCCCGGCTTCCATCTGCCGGTGTACGCGGTGACCATCGCCTTCATCGTCGGTTGGTTGCTGGCCCTCCGCATCGCCGGGGCTTCGGACCGGCAAGTGCTTGCTGCTGGCCCGACCGAATTCAACCGGGTGATCGCCGCATGCTTCGCGTTCTTCGGCTTCTGTGCGATCCTGGCGATCAGTTTCAAACTCATGGTGCCGCGTGGCTTGTTCGCCATCGTCTTCCCGCTGGGGACGCTGGTGCTGCTGGGCTCCCGATTGCTGTGGCGGCGAGCCATCGACCGCCGCCGATCCGAGGGCAGGTGCATGCACTCGGTGCTCGTGGTCGGTGATCAGGCTTCGACCTGCTCGCTCGTCGAACGGCTGGCGGGGTCGCCGGAGCTCGGTTATCGGGTCGTCGGTGTGTGTACACCCAATCTGATCGACAGTAAGGAAATCGAAGCGCATCTCGCGTGTTCGGCACTGGGTCGGTTCCCCGTCTATACCGGGCTGGAGGCGCTGGGCGACGCCGTGCGCGAGACCGGCGCGGACGCGGTGGCCGTCGCGGGGACCGGTGTGCTGCACGAGTCGTCCGTGCGCGAGCTCGCCTGGACGCTGGATGCCGAGGACGTCGAGTTGCTGATCGCGCCCGGCCTGGCCGGCATCTCCGGTCCGCGGATCACGGTCCGGCCGGAGGCGGGACTGCCGCTGCTCCATGTCGAGGGCCCGCAGCACGCGCAGGCGAACCGGGCCAACAAGGTCGTCTTCGACAAGGTGATGGCCTCCCTGGCGCTACTCGCCGTCAGCCCGCTCATGATGCTGATCGCCCTCGCGGTCAAGCTGGACAGCCGTGGACCGGTGTTCTACCGCGGGGAGCGGGTCGGTGCAGATCTCGAGCCCTTCCCGATGTGGAAGTTCCGCACCATGGTCGACGGTGCGGACCGGATGCGCTCCGAACTGGCGACGCAGGACGAGGGCAACGGCGTCCTGTTCAAGATTCGTGACGATCCCCGTGTGACTCGCGTGGGCCGGTTCTTGCGCCGGTACAGCCTCGATGAACTGCCCCAACTGTTCAACGTGGTGCGGGGAGAGATGAGCATGGTCGGTCCGCGACCGCCGCTTCGTGAAGAGGTCGAGCGGTATGAAGGACCGGTCATCCGCCGCATGCTGGTCCGTCCCGGCATGACCGGGATGTGGCAGGTGTCCGGCCGGAGTGATCTCTCCTGGGACGACTCGGTTCAGCTCGATCTCCTCTATGTGGAGAACTGGTCGATGGCGGGCGATCTGATGATCCTCGCGCAGACGGCCCGGGCTGTACTGGCGAAAGACGGTGCATACTAGAGTGCGCCGATGGCGAGCGAATGCCGGGCTCTGACGGTGTCGACTCGGCAGCCGTCCGCGGACGGCGCGATCGTATGCGGAAGTTCTTCGTGACTCTGGCGGTCGGGCTGGCCTCGGCCATGTGTCTGTTCATCGCGGCCGGATACCAGGTCTGCGTACGCGACCACAGTGATCCGCTGCGGCGCGTCGATGCGATCGTGGTGCTGGGTGGCGAGCACGACGGCCGGGAGGCCTATGCGCTCCGTCTGGCGAGAGAAGGCTATGCCGACACGGTGGTGGTGTCCGACCCGTACTGGCCCCGAGAACCGGATGACGAGTACCTGGATGGTCTCTGCGCCGGGGCGGAGCCTGCGGTGGAAATCGTGTGCTTCCGGCCGGAGCCGTCGTCGACGCGGGGTGAAGCGCGATTCATCGCCGCCCTGGCTGATGAGCGTGGCTGGTCCTCGCTGATCGTCGTCAGTTGGGGCCATCACCTGGTGCGGGCGCGGTACATCCTGAGTCGTTGCTTCGACGGCCAAACGGTGATGCGCGCCATGCCCAGACAGGGTGGCTACGGCCCGGTGCGCTGGGCGCGGATATTCAATCATCAGCTCGGCGGATTCGTCGAGGCGCGAGTGAAAGGCTGCTGACATCGCTACCCAACAACGGCTCCAGTGGGTCGATGCGTTACGCGGACTGTGCGTCCTCGGTGTGGTTCTCTACCATGTGACGCTCTGGGACTTCGTTCCTGCGGTCGGTGCCGATGGTGTGGGCACCGACGCCCTGATCTCGGAGGTCTGGGACCGCGGAAACCGTTTCCTGGGCGTCGTGCGGATGCCGGTGCTCTTGGCGATCTCCGGCTACCTGGTGAGCAACCGCCTCCTGCAGGGCCGGCGCAGCCCTGCGCCTTTCGTTCGAGGGGCGAACTCCTACTACCTGTACCTGGTGTGGACCGCCGTGCTGGCGGTCTTCTACCTGGTGATGGCCCGCCCGGATCTGCCGCACGAATTCTCCGGGGTGTCCGCGACTGCCTTGGAACTGGTGATGCCGACCACGCCGCTGTGGTTCATCTTCGCGCTGGCGGTCTACGCGGTGACCTTCCCCTTTCTGGCGGGAATTCGCCCGTGGATCGTGGTCGCCGGTCTCGGCCTCGCTTCGTGGGCCGCGCTCATCATGGGCGAACAGGTGATGCCGCTGAAGGTGGTTAGCGGTGCGGTGTTCTTCGGGATCGGCGTGTTTCTCGCGCCCCAACTCACGGCACTGACCGAGCGGACCTCGCTTCGGCGTGCGATCCTGTTCGGCCTGGGGGTCATGGTGACCTACGGGATCACCGGCCTGAGTCTTCCGGCGCCCGTCGATCGGCTGGCTTCGCTGCTCGTGGCCGTGCTCGCGGTCTGTTTCGCCTTCACAGTGATCGGACCCGTGGTGCGACGGTTCCGTCGGACCGGAGTGGGTGCGGCGTGGATCGGCCGCCGAACGCTCGAGGTCTATGTTCTGCACGTCCCGATGGTGCTCGTGATCCACGTGTTCGCAGATCAGGTGGCGCAGGGTTTTCACGCGGTGCATCTGATCGTGATCGAACCGCTGGTGACCACCGCTGCGGTGGTGGCCGCAGCCCTGCTCCTGCGCAAGGGGGCTTCGGTCCTCCGGCTGAATTGGATGTTCGTTCCGCCGATCGCCCTCGGCGCGCTGGTCACGAGTGCGCACAAGCGGATCACCGCATCGATCCGGCCGGCTTCGAACGAGGACCCGGCGTCGGCCGGCACGCGGAATTCGGTCTGACCCGGCACTCGGTCTGCCCCGGCACTCGGGTTGAGGCAGGGCGCCGGGAGCGTGGTCAGCCCGCCGTGGAGACCCAGTCCTGCAGGCGATCGATGAAGTTTCCGGTCGAATACATTTGCGCAGCTGCGACGCCGTCGGGTGACGCACGGCCAGCGACGCTGCGCACCGCGGCGGCGATGTCGTCGAGGTTGCTCATGTCGGCAGTCGCGCCCATGCTCGTACCGGACTCGAGAACGGCCTCTGCGGCACCGCCGAGTTCGTTGACGACGATGGGAGCCCCGGCCGCGAGTGCCTCGATCGGCATGATGCCGAAGTCCTCGACGGGTGGGAAGACATACGCCAGACAGCGCTGGTACAGCGCACGCAGCAGTTCGTCCGACACCGCCCCGGCGAAGATCACCGGGGTGTCCTTGGCCGCAGCCTGTACCCTCAGCTCGGATTCCTTGGGGCCGCTGCCGACGATCACCGCAGGAAGACGCATGTGGGCCGCCGTGTTGATCACGACATCCAGGCGCTTGTACGGGACGAGCCGAGACGCGCCGAGCAGGAAGTTGTCGGGCAGACCGTCCAGGAACGCGGCTTCGCGTTCATTCAGGGTCGACGACCAGTCGTCCACCGAGGTGATGATCTCGGTGGCGACCGGTGGGTGGATGACCACGGCGTCGCGATGCCAGAAGCGCTGGATACGCTCGGCGACATAGTTGCTGTTGGCGGCCATCGCCGTCGCCTCCTGCGCCCGCCGGCGGTCGATGCCGCGGAAGAGGGGTAGCAGGGGGCGGGCGAACGCGGCGCGCCGATCGACGTCCGGCTCCCAGATGTACCGAGCGGGGGAGTGGACGTAGACGAACTTGGGGACTTCGGACTGGTTCGCCGCGGGTGGAACCCGGACGTGATGGGCGAAGCAGTGCGAACTGACCAGCGTCCAGTCGTATTCGCCGTCGATCCCGGTCCGCCAACGCAGGGGCATCGCGGGCAGCCGCAGCGCCTTGTTGGGCTCGCGCCGGCCAGCCGGCCACAGCTCACGGATTCGTGCGGCCGGATAACGGTCGGTATCTGTGTTCCACAGGCAGAGGATGTCGGCGTCGGGATAGGCCTCCGCCATCGCATCCAGCACCCGTTCGGCGCCGCCGTGCGGTTCGATCCACTCGTGGACTATCAAGCCCCCCATGTCGACCGGACCTTCCTAGAGGACGGGGACACGAGGCCTCACACCAGGCTGTCGGCGACGTACTTCGGTGCGGAACCGACCACCGACCCGAGTACGACGGCGTCGACCTGCTCGGCGACCGACACGGCAGCATCCAGGCTCGCCAGCGGCGTGCGCCGGTACTGGACGAGCGGCACGACGTGCGTCGTGCGGGTATCGAGCATCGAATCGGCGGGGGACCGTGCCGGATCTCCCACCACGGTCACCGACACCGGTGTCGCGAGGGCTTCGAACCCGCCAGTGGCGTGGCGACCTTCGAAGGTCGCTCCGGCCGTCGCGTGGACGCCGACCTGTCGCAGCTCGTGCAGAAGGGCTTCCACGAAGGGCGGCGTCAGGTGTCCGTCGGTGAGATCCACCAGTGCGATCGACGGTTCGGCGGTAGCCGCGGTGGCGTAGACGATGCGATTCCGTACGGCGGCGGCGGCGGACTGAAGCTGCGCCTGGTCCGGCTTGGCCGGGATGGTGCTGAGGACCGGTCCGGCGCCGGCTTCGGTGACCTTACCGATCGAACGGATACGGGAACTGGTCATGAAGCGGAGGATCGCCGCCAGCATTCCCAGGATCAGACCGAGGCCGGCGCCGATCGCCGTTCCCCGGAGGATCGACACCCCGGTGCGTGATTCCGGTTCCGGAGCGCGCGAGATGATCGTCGCGATGACCGCCGCCCCGGAGTCGGGAACGATCGGCTCGAGCTTGGGGATCTCGTTCGCGAGTTGCTGAGTGACCTCGTTGGCGATCCGACGGGCCTCGGCAGGATCGTCGTCGGAGACCGCGATCGAAAGGATCGTCGTGTTGGGAATGGGGCTCGCGGTGATCTTTCCGGCCAGTTCCTGCTGCGACATGTCGAGACCGAGTGCTTTGATCGTGTTCGACGTCACCGTCTGAGCGGTGGCGATCTTCGCATAGGAGAACAGGCGCCGTTCGGCGAACTGGCTGCCGCCCTGGAAGTCGAAGCCGCTCGCGCCGGCCGTCGACACGAACAACTGGCTGGTGGCAACATAGTCCCGGGCGAGTTGGCTGCTGATGCCGGCGCCGAGGAGAGCACCAATGATCACGGTGGTGAGCAGAAGCACCCATCCGTCGCGCAGCGCATGGATATAGGCCTTGAAATCCATCAGGCGTACTTCCTCGTCTTCGTTCGGTCGATCCGGGCCGGTGCGGCCGATAGGCGCGACCCGGCGGGAGAGCTCTCCACGGTGTCGTGTCTGGGCGCATCACCGCCGCGCCATCGTACCCGGCGTCCTCCAAGCGGACAAAACGAAGGACTCCGGGGCCACCCGATCCACCGCAGATGCGAAGTGGCGAGGAGTCCCGATGGCCTAGTACAGTGCAGGCATCCGCCACCCGGGCGGGCTACGTTCAGGAGGCGCCATGCGCACGACACCGGTCGTCTCGGGCCCCCGCAATGGGCGGCCACGAGGCGCGGTCCTGCTCGCCGCGGTGCTGGTCGCGGTACTCTCCGCCTGCGCGGGTGAGGCCGCTGAAGACGAGGCTCCACCTGCGGAGACGACGCACTACGAAGGGGCGGGACCGGGGTCGCTGGTCAGCTCGGAGAGCTTCCTTCAACTGGACGGATCATTGCGCTCGGATCGCTACCTCAGCAGGCGCGCCTGGTATCGCTCCACGAACAGCGCCTCGCAGGCGCCGACAGAGGTCAGCGGCTCGTTCTTCGCGCCAGCCGGGAAGCCCCCGAACGGGGGCTTTCCAGTGATCGTCATCGCACCCGGTACCACGGGTGCGATGAGCGGGTGCGGCCCGAGCAATTTCCCCGACCTGCGCGGCTACGGGGCCGGGGTTCTGCGGTACCTCAAACTCGGCTACGCAGTGGCGGTGCCCGACTATCAGGGACTCGGACCCGGGGATCCGGGGAAGCATCCGTATCTGGAGGCCGATACCGCGGGTTACAATGTGATCGACGCGGTACGCGCGCTCCGGCAGCTGTACCCGCAGGCGTCCGCCCGCTGGGTGGCAACCGGCGGTTCGGCTGGCGGGCAGGCGACGTGGGCGGCGAACGAACTCGCCGCCCGATACGCACCTGAGCTGAAACTGCTCGGCACGGCGAGCATTTCGCCCCCGGTCGATCTCACGAGTCTCGGCGCGGGACTCGAGAGCACGAAGGCGTCAGCCCGGCAGCGCGCATACCTACCGATGCTCGCGATCAGCATCAGCTCGTCACATCCGGATAAGGCGAAGCTCGAGGACTATCTGAGTCCGCGGGCCATCGATTCTCTGAGTGTCCTGGCGGGATGCGCGGATCCGCAGGGCGCGGCCAAGGATGCCCTGCTGGCAGCCCTGTCAGCGGACGACCTGGGGCCGCGCACGAGGGAGAGTGCGATCGTTCTGCAAGACTGGCTGGCCTCCACCCGGCTGCCGCAGCACAAAGCGTCGGCGCCGATGCTCATCGGCTGGGGTGGTGCGGACCCGATCGTCCCGCCGGCTTCGGTGGAGAAGGCGGTACGGGAGGCGTGTGCCCTCGGATCGACGGTGAGCACCATCTACGCCGCGGATGCCGGCCACGACATGAAGGGCGTCGATCGACAGGTTCAGCGGTGGCTGCGGAATCGGGTCGACGGTGATCCGGCCCCCGATGACTGCCGCGCTCACGAGAACTGATGGTTGTACGAGGAGGAGACGTGGAGTCGAAGGTCGCTTATCTGAAGCAGAAGGGCCGCAAAGGCGTCCTGCGCATCGGCCAGCAGGGATACAACCTGCTCATCACCTACTTCCCGTCGCATCACGTCCGGCTGAATTGGCTGCGATTCTGGGGTGCCAGCATCGGTGCCGGTTCTGCGGTCATGCGCGGCTGCACGGTCCTCGACATCCGTTCGCTCACCATCGGCGATTCAGTGTCGATCGGATCCCGCTGCCTTCTCGATGCGCGTGGCGGCTTGACCATCGAGGACGCGGTCGTGATCGCCAGCGACGTCCATCTCATCGGGGCCTACCATGTGATCGATTCCGATGACTTCGAGTCGGTCGAGAAGCCGATCCACATCGGTGATCATGCGTGGATCGCGAGCCGTGCCACGGTGTTGTGCGGGGTGACCATCGGCCGCGGTGCGGTCGTCGGTGCGTGCTCCCTGGTGCGTCAGGACGTCGGCGAACTCGAGATCGTCGCGGGTGTGCCGGCCAAGCATCGCGGGATGCGGAGGTCGAACCTGACCTACGACCCGAAGTACCGTCCCGTTCTCTACTGAGCGCACTTGCCAGGAATCCACGTGAACCATGACCTGCTGGCGCACAAGCGCCTGATCTACGTCGCCGCCGAGTCGGGGGTGAGCGGTATCGGCGACTTCGCAGACGAATTCCTCGGTGCAGTCGCCCCGTACTTCGGGACGGTGGAAACGCTGCGCCACGGGCCGCCCGGGGAGTCCACGGCACACGATATCCGGCAGGGGAGGTTGGCACTGGCGCAGTTGGTCGGTGCCGGGCCCAGCGGCTCGACGGTGGTGCACTTCGAGCTCAGCGGAGGGGCCGTGGTCCCCTTTTGGACGGTTCCGTCGGCACGTCCGGCACCGGTCACCGGCACCGTGCACGATGCGCCGTGGCCGGTGTGGTGGCCGTTGCGCACCAGGGGAGTGGCGAACCGGACCCTGCTGCATCACGGACTGCACTACCCGGTGCAGCCGGTCATGGCGGCGGTGCAGCGGCGGGTGATCGGCGATTCGAGCCTGTTCGTGATGACCGGTGCCGGTGCGCGGGAGACCCGCCGCCGCTTTCCGCGGGCGCGGATCATCGAGACCGAGCACCACGTTCCCGAGCGGCCGCCGATCCCGGCGCCGGCGGAACGTCCGCTCGCCGTCGGCCTGTTCGGTCACGTCTACAAGGGCAAGGGTTTTGACCAGCTCGTGGCATTGCGGGAGACACTCGACCCGAGCATCGCCATCCGGGTGGCCGGGCGCGGTACGGAGAATCTCGCCCCGGTCGACGGTGTCGAGATCCTGGGACCCGTCGACGGTGCGGCCGAAGATGCCTTCTTCTCGTCGATCCGGGCGATGCTGCTGCCCTACGACAAGCGCAGCCATTACGGCACCGTCTACCCGGCCTCCGGCGTGCTGATGCGCGCGATCGCGTACCGTACGCCGGTTGTCTGCAGCGGCTACGGCGCGCTGGCCGATTATCCGGAGACAGACGGGATCATCCCGGTTCGCGGCGAGATCGGCGACCTGGCCGCGGTGGCCGCGGACGTCATCGGTGATGGGGTGCGACTGCGTGCGCTGACCGCCGGCGTCAGCGGATTCGCCGAGCGTGCCGGCATCGACCAGACCGTCCAGCCGTATCTGGCGGAGTGGGTTCGCCTGCTCTCGTCCGGCACCCGATGAAGCTTCGGATCGATTCCTCCCTCCTCCGCGCCGCGCTGGCCGCGCTGTGGGTGTACGGAGGGCGTGGAATCGGTCTGCTCTGGATCGCGGCGCTGAACTACCGGCTCGGTGTCTCCCAATACGGTCTGTACGCCATGGCGGTGGCCATCGCGCCGCTGATCGCCACTCCGCTGGAGAGCCCGTTCATCGTCCGATCCATCCGGGTCGACGACGACACCTTCCGGGCCGAGCGCTTCACCCGGGTCATCACCGGTACGGCGATCGCCGTGGTCGGCTATCTGCTCGTCTCGGTGTCGTTCATCGCGGGATACGCCCTGATCGTCGCGGGTGGAGAGATCACCTTCAACGCGCTCAAGGCGTACCGACTCCGCAAGGGCCACCCTCATCTGGTGAACCGGATGGACACGGTGCGGCAGGTGTCCAGCGTCGTCACCGGTGGTGCGGTCCTGTTCCTGGTGCAGGATCCCTCGATCACTCTCGTCGCCGCGTCCTACTCGATCCCCTGGGCGATCGTCATCGCGGTCTCTTGGTTCACCCTGCCGGCGGCGCGCCCCCGGTTCCCGGGAGGGCTCAAGGAGTCGTCACTCCTGGCCGGTGAAGCCCTGGTCAACGCCGCGAACATGCAGGGTGACCTGTTGTTGCTCGGCATGCTGACGAACAGCACCGTTGCCGGCTACTACTCCCTGGCTTCGGTGACCGCGTGGGCGCTGGTCGTCCCGGCGCAGGCCTACGGCCAGACCTTCCATGAGCGGTTGCGCTTCGCCGACGGAGTCCGGGGTTCCTGGCCGCCGATGCGGCGGGTCGCGGCGATCTCATTGGCCTCTGCGGCGCTTCTCGCCGCTGTCGGCGCCGCAGTGGTCCTGTCGCCGTTGCCGTCTCCGACGGGATGGGCGATGCTCGCACTCAGTCCCTTCGTGTTCGGCCGTTCGATGACGAGCGTGCTCGCGATCATCATGTACGCACAGCGCCGGGATGTGGAGCGGTTCACCTGGGCGCTTCCGATCCTGCCGCTCAAACTCGGGCTAGTCGGTGTGGCCGTCGCACTGGGCTGGAACGCCACCGGCGCCGGTATCGCCTGCTCCGTGGCGGAGCTCACGCTCCTCGCTGCGTATCTTCGGCTCATGCGGCGGTCGGCTACAATTGTCGCCGACCCGCGGGGCGGGGTTGAATCATCTCCTGCGGATCGGAAGGTGGGGACGGCGGAGTGACACTGTTGAAGAGTACTGTCTTCTTGCTGTCCAAGGACCCGGTGCACGACGCAGGCGGAGACGTCACGATGACCCGATTGGTGATGAATCTGGCGCGCGAGAGCCGGCCGGTGCGCGCCATCGCCTTGTCGACGAAAGGCGTTTCGGACGGGGACGTCATCAGGGTCCCGAAGCCGCCCGTCTCGCGATTCAGCCTGCTTACGTCGAGTCTGCGCTCCGGTCGCAGTCTGGTGCACGCGCGGTTCGATTCGCCCGAACTGATCCGAGCGATCGAGAGCAGCGGATCGGCGGAGTTCGTCGCCGAGCACAGTTACATGGCAGAGTCGTTCTTGCGCTCGGCGGCCCGGCACAGTGCCCGCCTGCACGTGAACACTCACGTCTCCGAATCTCTGGTGTGGCGATCGACCAGATCCCGGCTTCTGAGGTCCGAGGCGCGGCGGATCGACCGCGATGAGTACCGGGTGGCGCAGAGTGCGGACTCGGTGGCGACCTTCGACAAGGCCGACCGCGATCGGTACCGGGCCGCCGGTGTCGGGCAGGTGCACTGGCTGCCGTTGACACTGCCGCCGGCCGACCGGATCGACGTCGCGGACGGGGGGCCGAACCTGGTCTTTCTCGGCGACCGGACCTGGCCACCGAATGCCGAGGCTGCGCAACGACTGCTGCGGCTGTGGCCGCGTGTCCGGGCCGCGGTCCCCGACGCTCGGCTCTACCTGGTCGGCAAGGGCTCCGACACGCTCGACGAGACGCCCGAGGGCGTCGTCGTGACGGGTTTCGTGCCGGACCTCGCAGCGCTCCTGGCGGACTGCCGCGCGATGATCGCGCCGATCGCCACTGGTGGCGGGGTGCGGGTCAAGCTGCTAGAGGCGGCCTCACGCGGGCTTCCCTTCCTGGGCACGGCGGAGGCCCTCGGTGACCACGGGGAGGTACTCGGCGTGGAAGCAGCCGAAACCGACGACGAACTCGTCGAGCGGGCCAGCGAGTATCTGCAGGACGCGGCGGCGGCGGATCGCGAATCGCGCCGACTCTACGAGGCCAATCGCGCCCGCTGGGACGACGGCGAACCCCATCGAATCGTGGAGGCATGGCTCGACTCGGGTCGGGTGGAGGTGGGCATGTGACGGCAACGCTTCCAGAGAACCGGGCTGCGGAGATCCCGCAGGCCCGTCGTCGGCGTATCGCCGGGAATGCGCACTGGATCGGTTTGGCGGTTCTCTTCGCGGCGGTGGCGCTGATCGCCGCATGGGGCCTGGTCGAGGGCTACCGAGAAGTGGTGGTTCTGACGGCTGGCGCGGTCGTCGGGCTCACCGGCTGCATCCTGTTCAGCCGGTGGATTCCGTACGCCTTCGCCTTCGTCTTGGGCGGCTTCCCGTTTATGCAGTTTCCGGGTCTTCCACTGCCGGTGGTCTTCATCCTGGGCGCCGCCGTGTACGTTGCTGCCTTCCTGATCCCGCATGCGGTGTCGGCGATCTCCGGGCTGGAGGTCGCCTACTCGGCCTTCGTCGCACTGTCGATCGTGTCGGCGGTCGCCACCAACTCACACGCGCTCGACATCACGACCCTCATCCGCTGGGTGTTCGCGGCGGCGATCGTGATTCCGCTGGTCCGATTGCCCCGAGATGTCTTCCTGCTGACCGTCCGATGGTTCGGGATCGGGGTGACGGCCGGGGCGGCGATCGCGATCCTCAGTTTTCAGGACCTGGGCGGCGACAAGATCATGGCTCGCATGGGCTATCGGGTGACTGACGAGACGACCCGCTATTTCGTCGAGAACGGTCAACGCGGTGCAGTCCGGTTGGCCGGCACCTACATCGAACCGAATATCGCCGGTCTGTTCCTGGTGATCGGGTTGATCGCGGTCGTCTACACCTTCCGGACGTCGTTCGCCGTCCTGTGTGCGGCGATCATCGGTACCGCGATCGCGCTCACCCTCAGCCGGTCGGCCATGTTCACGGTGATTGCGGGCCTGTTGCTGTTGTTGGTGCTCAGCAAGCTGCCCGTCGGCGCGCGAATCCTCGCCTTCGGGACGATGGCCGTCGGCCTACTCGTCCTTCTCAGTGACGACACGATCGCTCGGCGCCTGCTCGACACCGGTTCGGCGCAGGACTCCGGCGCCTTCGAGCGCATGAACGCCTACGAACGGTTCACCGGCTACATGGACGGACACTGGATCTTCGGCGTCGGCTGGGGGCGGCCGGAGTTCTTCAGCCAGGAGTGGGGCTACACCGTCAACTTCGTGGCCAATACCCCGCTGCTCACCTTCTACCGCGGCGGACTTCTGGTCTTCTTGGCCTTCGTGGCGGTCATCCTGGGCGGACTGGTGCTCAGCTTCCGGATGCTCCGCGCGGACAGCTTCCGTCTCGCCGCGGTCGGGGCCGGCTTCGCCGCGCTCAACGGCATCGCGATCCAGCTCGACTTCCCGATCGTGATCGTACCGATGGTCACTCTCGTCTACAGCTTCCTAGTCGCGATCCTGATCCAGGCGGCCAGAGATCCGGCGATGAAAGCCCGAACCAGCAATCCGACGGACGATCCCGAAAAGCGGGGGACGTCGACGACGCAGGGAGTCGCATGAGCACTCAGATCATCGAACGGGCCAAGGCCATCCACGACGTCCTGGTTCCGGGTGCGAAGGACAGCGACAAGCGGATCCCCGGCGTCGAAGGCCTTCGGGGTCTTGGTTGCATGGGTGTCGCCTTCGGCCATGTGGCGCAGATGAATGCGCCGATCACCGGTACCGAGCTCCGGCTCTGGCCGCTGGGGCTGGCGCTCAACCTGTTCTTCGCCGCCTCAGGCTTCCTACTCTACCTTCAGTTCGCCGCTCGCTTCATGACACACAAGCCGATGCCCGATATGAAGAGGTACGCCAATCGGCGGTTCTTCCGGATCTTCCCGGGCTACATCGTCATCTTCCTGTTGGTGAATTTCCTGTTTCAGGCCAGTTATCTGGAGAATCAGCTGATCGCCACGGCGCAGCAGAAGGCCACCGGGGACTTCGGACTCGGTGTCGGCATGATCACCGATCCGCCGATGCTCCTGAGCCAGCTCAGTCTCACCGCGTCACTGTTCCCGCAGTACATGCAGACCGGGATCAGCCCGGCGTGGTCGTTGACGCTCGAGCTGAGCTTCTATCTGTCGCTGCCCATCTCCGGCTGGCTGCTGTGGATGCTCGCCCGCCGGACCTCGATGCCCAAGGCGTGGATCGTCCTCGTTCCGCCGATTCTCCTCATCGCATTGAGCTCGGTCGGCAAGTACGTCGCCGACCGGCTGTCCGCGGCGCACGGCGGTATCGGTGCCGTCGAGAACGGCTTCGGACCGACCTGGATCGCGGTATTGAGCCGCAGCTTCCTGGTGCTTGCCGACACCTTCGCTTTTGGCATGCTCGCTTCGGTGGTCTTCCTGGCGATCAGTGCCGGCAAGCCCGGGCGTAAGACGATCGGCTGGTTGCGGGTTGGTGCCGTCGTTATGATGATCGGCCTGGTCCCGGTGCTGCTGACACTGCGTGACCTGCACACCAGATTCGACAACATGGCGCTGTCGGCGCTGTCGATGGGCATCATCATTTTCATCACTAGCCCCTTCGCCGCCGGTCGGACTTCGTGGCTGTCGAACGCCATCGACTCTCGATACTTCTATCGGCTGGGTACCATCTCGCTCAGCATCTACCTCTGGCACTACCCGGTCCTGTTGTTCACCCGGCGGATGGGCTGGTATGGCGACGACTCGATCTCCGGTCTCGCCATTAGTGCGGCAATCGTCCTCATTCCGACAATTCTGCTCAGTGAAGTCACGTATCGTCTGGTGGAAGCGCCAGCTCTACGCTGTGAGTTCAAGCGCAGGCCGAATGGATGGCCGACGATCGTGAGGAGTTGAGTGCGTACATCAGCGATTATCAGCGTGCTGAGTGTCTGCGTCGTTCTCGGTGCAGGCCTCGTCGGAACGGCGGTGGAGGCGCCGCGGTCGGCGGCATCGCCTGGCTCAGCGGTATTGGAGGACTCTCGGCAACTCGGCGTGTCCACCGGCGCGGAGGTGCTCGACTACTCCGCTGACAAGGTGAACCGGGTTTTCGCTGAGATGAAGAGTCTAGGGCTGCAGTCGGTCCGGATCGATCTGCCGTGGCCCATGGTGGAGCCGAAACAGGGATCGTTCGACTGGACGAAGACCGACCGGGTGGTGAACAGCGCGCGTGCCCACGGATTGGCTGTCCTGGGCATCCTCGACTACACACCGAAATGGGCTGGCGGGGCCGGGTATTCTAACCTGATGTCCGCCCCGGCGAGACCAGCCGACTTCGGAGCCTACGCCCGCGCTGTCGCCGCACATTACGGGGACCGTGTCGCCGGGTACGAGATCTGGAACGAACCCAACGCCGCGATGTTCTTCAAACCACCGAACGCCAGCGTGTACACGGCACTGCTGAAGGCCGCCTACCCGCAGATCAAGGCGGCGGCGCCGGAGGCGGCCGTTGTCGCCGGCGCCGTGGCATTCGTGGCGAACACGAACGGCACGATCGACCCCGTCACCTTCGTCCAGGGCATCTACGATAACGGCGGGCGGGCGTACTTCGATGCCTTGTCCATTCACCCCTACAGTTACCCGACGGCGTTTACCGACGACGGCGGCTGGCCGCAACGGCCGACCCAGTACCTGGCCAGTATCCGGCGGATGATGGTCGAACGCGGCGATGCGGCGAAGAAGGTCCTGGTGACCGAGTTCGGTGCCCCGACGAAGCAGGGCAAGTCGGAGGACCAACAGCAGCGGATCATCCTGGACATGATCGGGGCCTGGCGTTCTCTGCCGTGGGCCGGGCAACTGTATCTCTTCTCGGCGATCGACAAGAGGACCGGTTCGGCGAACGCGGAGGATAGTTTCGGCCTCCTGCGCTCGGACTTCGGACGCAAACCCGCCGCGACCGCTGTCGCCGAACTGGTCCGGAGCGGTCTCCCGGCCGCCGCTATCGAATCGCGGTTCACGGCGTTCCCGGCGCAAGACGCCTTGACGCCCGCGTACAGCCTCACCCAGAACTGCACCTCCAAGGAGTACTTGGAGGGCGCCGGGTTTCATTCGGCGAAGGGAACATTCTGGTCTCCGCGTCCGGTCGGCGATTACCTGCGACGTGGCCTGGCGTGTGCGGCGGGTCCCTTCGCCAACGGCCAGCAGCGTGCCGGACCCAATGGCGAAGCGCTGGTCTTCTGGTCCGCCGCTACCGGCGCGCACGCGGTGTTCGGCGGCATTCTGCAGGTGTACGATGCTGCGCTGGGTTTCCCGACGTCGGACGAGTATGCCAGTGGATTCGGACGCCGGCAGGACTTCCAGAACGGATACATCACCTGGAACATTCTGGCCGGCGCGAAGGTCTACAAGCGCTGAGAGGCCGGCCCGATCGTCGACTCCGGTGGCTCATCGCTCAGGATTCAGCGCCGGGAGTCGAGGCGGTCACGCAGCAGCGGCATGACGTCCTCCAATGAACGGAGCATCGCCTCCAGGCGAGACACCGGATCGGGTGCGCTGAGGCGGGCAGCTGGCAGCCCGCTCTGGTCGGACCCCGGCGTGGGATAGGGATCGTCGAGGAATCAGCGGGTCACGCGCAACCGCTCCAGTCCGCGGCAGGCCAGCCTGATCTGCCCCGCCGCCCACCTCGCTGCCGCGAGTGATCAAAACGGTGCCGAACCTGCCGTGGTGCTCGTCGTCCGTGGCCGCCAGCACGTCGGCGACGAGTTTGCCGGTACCGGGGCTCGAAGACGGTGAGCGTCAGCGGCTTCGGTCGGCGTATCGCAGCGCCGATCAGCCGCCCAGTCGCCAGGCGCAACCAGCCCAGCAGCAGGCCGGCGAGCATGGTGAACGCGACCGCAGGCAGTGCACCCAGCGGGAGGGCGGCCAGCCCCGCGCCGATCACGACGGCGACCGCGGCGACGATGATCCCGGCCCAGCCGGCGCTGTGCCGCAGGCTCTTCCGGGAGAAGCGGGGATCGTCGTGGCGCCCGCTCCGGTTTCCGGGGTCGGCGCCGCATTCTGCCTGCGGATGCGGATGCGGATGCGGATGCGGTCAGTCGCAGCGTCCGCGGGGGAGCGCTTCGAGGTTCTCCTGCAGCCACTGCGCCACCCGATCGAGTTCGGCGATGCCCTCACCCGTCGTCTCGCCCTCGCGGGAGCTGAGCATCGCCACCGCCAGCTGCCTGCCGTCCGGCCAGGTGATCAGGCCGAGCTGGCGGACCTCGTCGGCCTCGCCCCAGCCGCCCTTCATCGCGGTGTGCACGCCGGGCGCGCTGATCGAGTGCAGGCCCCACTCCTGCTCCGCTGAGACCTCGCCCATGAAGCCCAGGATCTGCTGGCTCCCGGGCATGCACGGCAGCCGCGCGGCGAACCGGGCGCTCCCGGCCAGCGGCCACCGGGTGAGACCGAAGATGTCCTCCGGATCGTCGATCGGGGCGAGCTGCACATCGCCGTCACCGCCTTCGCGCAGCACCGCGGTCACCCGGGCGCGGGCCTGGTCCGGGGTGCCCAGAGACTCCCGGAGGGCCAGGGCGGCGTCGTTGTCGGAGTCGACGATCGCCGATTCGATCGCCGCGTCGATATCCGCCCGCACGTCGGCGGACTCCCCGGCGGCGTGCCGCTGGGCGGCCAGGGCGAGGGGCACCTTGATCGTCGACCACGCGTATTCGGAGGTCTGATCGCCGAAGGTCAGCACCTGAGTGCCGCCGAGCGGAAGCAGTGCGACACCGACGCCGGCGGGCAGTTGTGCGGCGGCGTAGCTCTCCTGCAGGCTTGCGCCGTGGCCGATCGCCGGCTGGCCGTCCACCTGGCAGCCGGCGGCGCCGACGGTCAGGGCGCCGATCGTGGCGAGCGCGGTGATCAGGCGGGCGGGGCTGCGGCGGTTTCTCACGCGCCGAGACGGTCGCGCAACAGCGGGAGGACGTCGTCGACGGCGCGGATCATCGTGTCGAGGCGCTCGGCCGGACCGGGTGCCCGCAGCACGGCGTACCGGTCGGCCGCACCGAGGGGAAGGTTGGCCGCGGTGACGAAGGTGTACTCCGAGGGCGGAAGGTGGTCGGGGGCGCCCAGCGCCAGACTCGGGCGGCCGCTGGCGGCGGCGAGGTCGTCGTACAGGGCCTGGGCCTCGCCGAGGATGGAGAGGAACGGCGCGGATCCGCTGCCACCGGTCGGGCGCGAAATCGACCGGATCGTCGGGCCAGAGCTCGATCTCGGCGCGCGGATAGGGATCGTCGTCGAGCCAGCGGGTCACCCGCAGCCGCTCGACTCCGCGGCAGGCCAACTGAATCTGCCCGCTGGCCCGCAACCGGTGACCGACGATCTGCGCGGTGGTGCCGACATCGAAGCGTTCGTCGCCGCCACCCACCTCGCTGCCCCGCGCGATGAGCACCACGCCGAATCGGCTGTCGGCACTGAGCGCATCGGCGACCAGCTTCCGGTACCGCGGCTCGAAGACATTGAGCGGCATGGCCTCGCCGGGCAGCAGCGGATGCTCGAGCGGGAACATCGGCAAGACGGTCATGCCATAAGAATGGAAGCCCAGCAGCGGAATTGCGATGCGGCGCGCCGAACGGAGTCGCACCGGTGCCGCGCGGCATCGGGCGGCCGCACCGTCGACACGCCCGGAGAGCCGAAAAGCGCGACACGCCGAGCTGGGCCGAGACACACCATCTTGTGGTCGCCGTGGCGCGTCGGCGCAAGGGGTAGTGTTATGCGCACCTGCTTCACCCCCCCATCTACGAACGCCGAGGTGCCATGACTGCGTCCGCTCACAGCCCAGCCGAAGGCGCGCCGATCAAGCTGGTCGACCGCGTCAGCGCTATCAACTGGAACCGTGTTCCGGACGAGAAGGACGCCGAGGTCTGGGACCGCCTGACCGGCAATTTCTGGCTCCCGGAGAAGGTGCCGGTGTCCAACGACATCCAGTCGTGGGCCACCTTGACCGACTACGAGAAGACCATGACGATGCGGGTCTTCACCGGCCTCACCCTCCTGGACACCATCCAGGGCACCGTCGGCGCGATCTCGCTGATCCCGGATGCGCAGACCCCGCACGAGGAAGCGGTGCTCACCAACATCGCCTTCATGGAGTCGGTGCACGCCAAGAGTTACAGCCAGATCTTCTCGACGCTGTGCTCCACCCGTGAGATCGACGAGGCCTTCCGCTGGTCGGAAGAGAACGTGCACCTGCAGCGCAAGGCGCACATCATCATGGAGTACTACCGCGGCGACGACCCGCTCAAGCGCAAGGTCGCTTCGACGCTGCTCGAGTCGTTCCTCTTCTACTCCGGCTTCTACCTGCCGATGTACTGGTCCTCGCGCGCCAAGCTCACCAACACCGCCGACATGATCCGCCTGATCATCCGCGACGAGGCCGTGCACGGCTACTACATCGGCTACAAGTACCAGCGTGCGCTGGAGACCGAGAGCGCCGAGCGTCGCGCCGAGCTCAAGGAGTACACCTTCGAGCTGCTGTTCGACCTGTACGACAACGAGTCCGACTACACCGAAGCGCTGTACGACGACGTGGGTCTGTCCGAGGACGTCAAGAAGTTCCTGCGCTACAACGCCAACAAGGCCCTGATGAACCTGGGCTACGAGGCGATGTTCCCGAAGGACGAGACCGACGTGAACCCGGCGATCCTGTCGGCGCTGTCGCCGAACGCCGACGAGAACCACGACTTCTTCTCCGGCTCGGGCAGCTCGTACGTCATCGGCAAGGCCATCAACACCGAAGACGAGGACTGGGACTTCTAAGAAGCGGTATGTCCCGTCGGCGCCGGCCGGCGGTCACGCGCGGGCGAGTTCCTCAGTGAGGACCAGCTTCGCGAACTCGACCCGATTGCGGGTCTTCGTGACCGCCAGCACGGCGCTGACGTGCTTTTTCACCGTGTCCAGACCGATGCAGAGGGTTGCGGCGATCTCCTCGTTGGTCTGACCGTCGGCCACCAATTCGCCGATCTGCGCCTGCCGCGGAGTCAGCGCCGACCGCCACGACGGCGCGTCGTGCCCGGGCAACGTCTGCGCGAAGGTGGAGAGCTGCCGGGCGAGCAGGCCCAGCCCGGCGAGGCGCTCGGGCGGCACGCTCTTGTCCTCGTCGTCGAAGATCCCCACCATCGCGTGACTGCGCCCGGCCAGTGCCAGGTGCAGCACCGAGGCGCTCTTGAGCCGATGTCGGTACAGGAAGCGGTCGAGGTAGGTGACCGCTTCGGTGGGCAGCTCGCGGAGACTGGTGTGGCAGATCGCTCGGTTGCGCGCGAGTGCCGCGTACGACTGCGGGGTGGCGAACATGTCGTCGGCGTACCACCCGGCGGTGTACTCGTCGATGATCGGCGTGATCCGGCCGGTAGTCACCGGGTGCGGATCCCGGAAGGCGCCTCGGAAGGTCGCGCCGGTCAGGAACGTCGTGTTCGGGAACCGGTAGCGCCGGTGCAGGGCGTCCATCAGCAGGTTCTTGAACTCCGGGAGCGAAGCAGCCTGCGCGCAGTCGTCCAGGACGGCGAAGATCGCGTCGTACTCGCGGCTGGGCAGGGTCGACGACTCGGATCGCTGCACGGGGTCCTCCTGTTCGGGTGGGCTGCCGACGTTGCGTCGATTGTGGGCGTTCGTGCGCTGTGGTGCAAGACACCACTTTGGTGCACTGTGCGTGCAATCACAACGATCTTACGGTGGGGTGACCGTCGAGCAGAACCGGCTCGACGCCGATCACCAACCGAGGAGAATCTCATGTCACGACTGCGTTTCGGCTACTTCATGGCACCGTTTCACCCGGCCGGGCAGAACCCGTCGATGCTGATGGAACGCGACCTGCGGTTCGTCGAACACCTCGACGGCCTCGGCTACGACGAGATCTGGTTCGGCGAGCACCACTCCGCAGGCTCGGAGATCTTCGCCTCGCCGGAGATCATGATCGCCGCGGCTGCCTCGCGCGCCCCGAACATCACCTTCGGCACCGGTGTGACGTCGCTGTCGTACCACAACCCGCTGTGGGCGGCCGACCGCATGATCCAGCTCGACCACCTCACCCGCGGCCGCGTCATCTTCGGCGTCGGCCCCGGTTCGCTGCCTACCGACTCGATGATGATCGGCCTCGACCCGATCGACACCCGCGAACTCCTGCAGGAGAACGTTGACATCATCGTGCGACTGCTCAACGGTGAAGCGGTCACCGCCAAGACCCGCACCCACGAACTGATCGACGCGCGCCTGCAACTGGCGCCGTACCGCCCGACCGGTCTGCCGGTGTCGGTGGCCGCGGTCGCCTCGCCCACCGGGCCGCGTTTGGCCGGCACGCACGGCCTCGGGTTGCTGTCCATCGGTGCGACGCTCTCGGCCGACGGCTTCGACGCCCTCGCCCACCACTGGAACATCATGGAAGAGCGGGCGCAGGAGCACGGCAAGACGGTGAATCGCGACGAGTGGAGCCTGGTCGGCATCTTCCACATCGCCGAGACCGAGGACGAGGCCCGTCGCCAGGTGCGGCACGGCATCGAGCAGTGGTTCGACTACTTCCAGCGGGTGGCCGCGTTCCCGCAGATGGGAGTCTCCGGCGACAAGCTCGACGAGATGATCGACTTCGTGAAGGACTCCGGCATCGGCGTCATCGGTACCCCGGAGCAGGCCCGCAACCAGGTCCAGCGGCTGTGGGACCAGTCCGGCGGCTTCGGTTCCATGCTGCAGATGGCCACCGACTGGGCCACCCCGCGCGACACCCGGCGCTCGGCGGAGCTGTTCGCCGAACAGGTCTTCCCGTACTTCCAGGGGCAGGCGCAGCCGACTCTCGACGCCGCTGAGCGGGCCCGTGCGGTCCAGAGCGGCTACGCCGACAAGCAGATGGCCGCCGTCGACCACATGACCAAGAAGTACGAGCAGGAGCTGGCCGCGAAGGCCTGAGACGACGATGGCCGACACAGCTGTGACTCTCTCGCTGCAATCCCGCTTCCGGGACGCCATGGCCGGTGTGTGCAGTCCGGTCGCCGTCGTGACTTCGCGCGACGGCGACCGGCCGCACGGCACCACGGTCTCGGCGTTCATGTCCCTGTCCATGGAGCCGCCGATGATCGCGGTGGCCCTCGATCACGGCTCCGACCTCCTCGCCGCGGTCCGCGCGCACGGTCGCTTCGGCGTCAATGTGCTCGCCGCGCCGCAGCACGACCTCGCCGGGGCCTTCGCTCGCAAGGGCGCCGCCAAGTTCGACGGCGTGTCCTGGTCGGATTCGCACGGCGTCCCGAAACTGGCCGACGTGGCCGGCTGGGTGGCCTGCGAGGCGACCGAGTTCGTGGTCGGCGGCGACCACACGGTGCTGTTCGGCACCGTCGTCGAGGCCGACGTCGGCGTCGATCGTCCGCTGACGTACTTCGCGCGCACCTTCGGCACCCACCTGCCGCACGAGGTGCCGCTCCCGCAGGGAGCGGTCGGATGAGCCTCCCGCGCCACCTGCTGTCGACGGTCGCCGACGCCGCGGCGACCGTCGCCGCCGGCGGCATGGTGGTGGTGCTCGACGACGCCGACCGGGAGAACGAAGCCGACCTGGTGATGGCCGCCGAGTTCGCCGACACCGACGCGATGGCCTTCTTCATCGAGCACACCTCGGGTCTGCCGGTGATCACCGTCGGGCAGCTGCAGGAGCACCTGAAGGTGGTGCCGACCGGTAATGCGCCGGTGCCCACCGACCGCGGTCGGGCGCACGCGTACGCCTATCGGAGCGGCGGGGTGGAACACCTGGCGATGGTCTACGGCGACATCGCCGAGCGGGCCGAGGTGCTGGTGCGGGTGCACAGCGAATGCATGACCGGCGACCTGTTCGGTTCGGCGAAATGCGACTGCGGGCAGCAGTTGTCGGCCTCGGTCGACGCGATCGTCGCCGCCGGCGGGGGAGTGGTGGTCTACCTGACCGGGCACGAGGGCCGCGGTATCGGGTTGGGGCGCAAACTCCGGGCCTACCGGCGGCAGGCCGAGGGGCTCGACACCGTCGACGCCAATGTGGCGGTCGGTGCGCCGGTGGACGCGCGCGACTACGGTGTGGCCGCGCAGATCCTGGCGCACCTGGGGGTGGAGGAGGTCGCCCTGCTCACCAACAATCCGGACAAGGTGGATCGGCTGACCGACTTCGGCATTCCGGTCGGCCGCCGGATCCCGGTGGAGGTGGCCGCCGGCGCGGAGAACATCCGCTACCTGCAGACCAAGCGGGACCGGATGGGCCACCTGCTCGGTCAGTTCACCGGCTGAGTCGGGCCGGTTCGGTGTCGGGGCTCCAAGGCGGGGCCCCGACACCGGCGATCCGGACGGTCCCCCACGGGGTGAGGTCGGTGAGTCGAGCGTCGACCGGCGCGCCGTCGCGGATGCGAACCTGCACCCGGCCGCGGCCGTCCGGGGCGGCGGCGCGGGCGGCCGCGCCGTACAGGATGCCGGCCCAGCGGAAGCGTCCCTCCGCGCCGTCGGTGCGGCCGCGGGCGCGCAGACGGGCGGTGAACTCCGCGTCGTCGAGCACCACGTGCACCTCGTCGTCGAATACGCCCGCCTCGACGTCCTCGACACCTGACCAGTCGAAATGGGTCGCGTCGAAGTGCTCGAGCGGCCGGAACGCCCGCCGCCACCAGTGCGGGCGCGGTGCTCGATCCGGCCGAGCCTGCACGGACGGGCGCACCCGGACGCCGTGCGCGCCGACCAGGTGCGCCTCGGTGAGCGCGGCCACCACGTAGTCGACCGAGGCGGGGCGGCAATAGAAGACGTCGGGGGTGGCGGCGGCCGCCACCGTCAGGAAGTTCGGTACCGGCGCCGGCTGATCGGTCACCACCAGGTCGGTCTGCGCCGGGTCGTCGACCAGGTCGAACGCCAGCGGAGACCGCTGCAGCCGACGTCGGACCTCGGCGATCGACGGGCCGCGGTCCACCAGCGCGATCGTGGTCACGGCAGGAATCCGGCCCGGTGCCACCGACGCTCGGCGAACGACCCCATGAGTCCGGTCTTGCGGAAGAACGCCGCCAGCGGCGCGAACGAGGTGATCTGCGAGGCGTGGAAGTGCGGATTGGCGCGCGCGATCGCGGCCACCTCGCGCGGGTTCGGCAGTCCTGCCCGCTGGTACATCTCCGGATTGGTGAACAGGAGACGGAAGATGGGCGCGGCCAGGCCGTGCAGATTCGCGGCGAGCACCGTCTCGGTGCGCGAGCGGATCGGCATGCGGCGCACGATGCCGTCGCGCGCGAACCCGATGTGCCGGGACTCCTCGGTCACATGGATCTGCATGAGGCGGGCGACGATCGGCTGCAGCTCGGGATCGTCCTTGATCTGCCGCTGGAGGGCGTCGAACAGTTCCTCGCCGACCAGGGTGATGACCCACAGGAGCGTGCCGCGCATGGCGAACGGGAGCAGGTGCATGACGCCCCGCTCCCAACTCCGCATCGGGTAGGCGCGGGCGCCGACGTGCTCGATCACCTTGCCGAACATCGTCATGTGGCGGCACTCGTCGCCCATCTCGGTGAGCGCGTAGTGGGTGGTGGAGGCGGCCGGGTCCTGCCGCATCAGACGGACCAGCAGCGCGCGGTTGAGCAGGTTCTCGAACCAGATGCCGACCGACAGGATGTTGGCCAACTCCTGCCGGGACACCTCGATCTGCTGCTGCGTGGTCAGCGACTCCCACAGCTCGGTGCCGTAGATGCTGACCACGCGGGGCGGCAGGAAGAACTTGTCCGACGGCAACGGCGCGTCGAAGTCGAGTTCGATGATCGGATCGTAGGAGCGCTGCGCCGATCCCTTGAGCAGTCTGCGCGCCACCACGGCGCGTGCGTCGTAGTCGTACTCGGTGGCGGTTTCGGGGTTGTTTGCGATGGTCACAGGACTACCTCCGGTTATGTCCTGGACCCTATGACGACTCGTGAAAGGTGTCAATGGCCAATGACACGGTTTCCGATGGCGAAGTCGGTGCTCGGCGCTCGGCGGTGCTCACCGATCCCGGAGCGCCGCGTACAGCTCGGCGAGGTCGTCGAGGGCTTCGCCCAGTTCGGTCGCGCCGATACCGGAGGCGCGCAGGGCCGCGCGCAGCGCACCCAGGTCCAACTCGGTGAGCGGATCCATCGGTGCGGCGGTGGGCAGCGCGGGGATGGGGGCCTGATCGCCGTAGTACGTCGCGGCGATCTGCTCGGGCGTCGCGGTGGGGGCGTTCCCCGCGTTCTGGATCGGGGACGCCTCGTCCCGATCGGGCTCGCGGTCGCGGGCCAGTGCCAGCAGGTCGGGGAGATCGGTGCCCAGCACCCGCAGCAGGACGGTCGGGTGGCGGTCGATCTGCGCGGACACCTCGAAGGCGGTGGCCAGCACGTGGATGCAGCGGGGCGCCTCGTCGGGACAGGTGCACGCCGAGGCCACGTCGGCCGATTCGGTGGGCGCGATGAGTTCGCCCAGTGCGGGAGGCTGTTCGCCGCGGGCCAGGGCGAGCAGCGCATCGGTCTCGCCGGCCGCGCGCAGCAGCGTCACCACCGTCGCCGGGTCGATGGGGCGCGGCGTGAGGACCACGTCGAAGGGATCGAGTTGGCTGCCGCGCACCGCGGCGGTGATCTCGCCGGGCGCCACGACGAGGTCGTCGACGTGGTGGTCGCGGAAGTAGCGGCGCGCGCCGGTGAGATGTCGATGGTCGGCGCCGGTCTCGACGACGGCGGCGAAGGCGCGACCCCACGGCGTGAGACCGTAGCCGCGCACCGGCGGCCGAGAACCCTTGCGGCGCGCGCTCATTCGCCCACCGCCCTCATTCGCCGACCGCCTCATCGCGGAGGGAAAGGAGATCGAGAAGTGCGTCGTCGCCGAGATCGGCTAGCCAGCTCTCCCCGGTCGCGACGGTCAGTGCGGAGAGCTCGCGCTTGGCGGCGATCAGTTCGTCGATGCGTTCCTCCAGGGTGCCGACGCAGACGAACTTGCGCACCTGCACCGCTCGGGTCTGCCCGATCCGGTAGGCGCGGTCGGTGGCCTGTTCCTCGACGGCCGGATTCCACCACCGGTCGGCGTGGATCACCTGGTTGGCGGCCACCAGATTCAGTCCGGTGCCACCGGCCTTGAGGGTGGCGAGCATGATCGGCGGGCCGTCGTCGCGCGCGAAGTCGGCGACCAGTTCGTCGCGCCGCGTGCGGGGGAGCCCGCCGTGCAGCACCGGGACGTCGCGGCCGAGGATCGGGCCCAGCCACTGGCTGAGCAGGTCGGCGAAGGCAGCGAACTGGGTGAAGATCAGGCCGCGGTCGCCCTCGTCCACCAGGGTGGTCGCGATGTCGGTCAGCAGTTCCACCTTGCCCGAGCGGTGTCGGCCCTGACGCAGCATGGGGGAGCCGTCGCCCAGGTAGTGCGCCGGGTGGTTGCACACCTGCTTGAGTCGGGTCAGGGCGGCCAGTACGGTCTGGCGTCGTGCGCCGAGGTAGGCACGGTCGTCGAGCGCCTCGTGCAGGTCGTCGAGGATCGCCTGGTAGAGCCCGGCCTGCTCGGCGGTCAGGTTGGTGCGCACCGTCAGCTCGGTCTTCTCCGGCAGGTCGGCGGCGATCGCCGGATCGGTCTTGAGGCGCCGCAGCACGAAGGGCCGGGTGATCGCGTTGAGCCGGTCCAGCGCGCGCGGATCACGTTCGCGCTCAATGGGTTCGGCGAACCGCGAGCGGAACGACGACGCGGTCCCCAGCAGTCCCGGGTTCACCAGGTCGATCACCGACCGGAGGTCTTCCAGACGATTCTCCACCGGTGTACCGGTCAGGGCGATGCGCCGCCGAATATCCAGTGCGCGAAGGGATCTCGCGGCTGCGGTCCGTGAGTTCTTCACGTGCTGGGCCTCGTCGACCACCAGCAGGTCCCAGCCCAGCGCGATGAAAGCCTCCCGATCCCGGGTCAGGGTGGCGAAGGTCGTCAACACCACATCGGTGGCGGCGCTGGACAATTGCGCGTGATCGCGGCGCGGTCCGTGGTGCACCACCACGCCCAGCTCCGGCGCGAACCGTTCCAGTTCGCGCTGCCAGTTGCCGATCACCGACATCGGGCAGACCACCAGTGCCGGCGGCGCGCCGGGTTCTTCGTCGCGGCGGCAGGTGATCAGCGCGATCACCTGCACGGTCTTGCCCAGCCCCATGTCGTCGGCGAGGACTCCGCCCGCGCCGATGCGGCCCAGCGCGTGCAGCCATTCCAGTCCGCGCTGCTGGTAGGGCCGCAGGGCGGCGTGCAGCGTCGGCGGCGGCGTCACCGGCTCGGGCACCAGCGTGCCGCCGGTGGCCACGTCGTCGAGCCAGCCGAGTCCCTGGACGCTGCTCACCGGGACCGGCAGGCGGGACTCGTCACCGGTGATGAGGCGCATCACCTCGGCCAATTCGAGGTCGGTGCCGACGGACTTCCCGGCGGCGAGGAACGCGGCGGCGCGGCTGAGCGCGGCGCCCTCCGCGCGCACCCAGCGGCCGCGGACCCGCACCAGGTCGCCGTGCTGGCGGGCGAGCTCGTCGAGATCGTCCTGGCCGAGGGCGGCACCGCCGTCGCCGAGCGCCAGCCGCCATTCGAAGTCGGAGATCTCGTCGAGTCCCACCAACCCCGGACGGGCCCGCCGCCGGGCACCGCGCTGCCGCGCATCTGCAGCGTGGGCGTCACGGTGGCCACCGTGTGCGGTAGGAGGACGGTGATCCCGGCGGCGCCGACCGCGGCCGCGCCGGTGGCGAAGAAGTCGGCGACCGTCGCGGTGTCGAGCAGGAAGTCGAGCGTGTGCGGGTCGGTGTCGGCGCGGGACAGTCGACCGAACGCGGCGACGGCGGCGGCCAGCTCGGTGGTGAGGTCGTCGAGTTCGTGCGGACCCAGCCGGTGCGGCACCACCGGGGTCACCGCGCCGTCGGGGGAGCGGCGGCACACTTCCAGACGCCAGCGCTCCTGCTCGGGCGGTAGTACGGGGGCGGCCGGATCGTCGTCCGGCTGGTGCAGGCGCAGCACCAGGCTCGGCCCGGGCGGAGCGCCGGTGCTCTGCCAGCCCTGCCACGCGGCGGTCGCGCTCGCCCCGGCGGGCAGGGGCATCGGCGCGGCCTGGGTGAGGCCGTCGACGAGGGGCACCCGGGACCGGCCGCGTTCGTCGATCAGCGCCCGCCGCGTCTCGGCATCGAGTACCTCGGCGACGAAGTCCAGCAGCGCGCCGGTGTCGCCGTTGGCGATCAATGCGGGCGGGGCACTGGCGGCGATGACCGTCTGCCAGCCCAGCCAAGCCGGGCTGGGCAGCAACTCCCACCGCACCTCGTCCTGGCCCGGCCGCACGCCGGGCGCCACCGCGCCCGCATCGCGCAGCCGCCGCGCTCCGGCCAGGAGATAACAGTAGAAGGCGACGTCACCGCCGACCCTCAGGTGCGCGCACCGGTCCAGGAGTTCGACGGCGGTGGGGACACCGAGGGTCACGGCCGGCCGCAGCGCGCGGGTGCCGTCGGGGCCGACGTGATCCACGGTGTGCCGGAGTCTCCGCCGTGACACCAGGTCGGCGACGGCGTCGGGCACCTCGGTCAGATCCCCGAGCGGCAGGGACTTCTCGGCGGCGACCGGTGCGCCGTCCGGCCACAGGGCCAGACCCAGGCCCGGCCGCCAGAGGGCGCGCAGTCCGAGCGTCGGGCCGCGAGACAAGCGGGCGCCGACCTACTCGCCAGCGGAGCTCGAGTTCAGCGAGCTCTTGACGTCGTTGAGGACCAGCCAGGCCGCCGCCAGGCCGGACGAGCGGTACCAGACGTCGTCGTTGATCCAGAGAACGCGCTGCCAGCTCGGTGCGCCCATCTCCTTCCAGCGGTCGCTGTCCAGCACCGAGGTCGCGCGGTTCATGCCCGCCTCGCCTTCGGCGCTGACGTAAATGAGGTCGGCGTCGGCCTCGGTGAAGTTGGCGTCGGTCACCACGACCGGATCCGCACCGCGCTGGCCGGCCGGTCGCTGCACCCCGACTTCGGCGAGGATGGAGGCGCCGAAGCTGTCGGTGCCTTCCAGCAGTTCGTCGTCGGGGGTGAACCGGACCAGTGAGACCTGGCTGTGTGCGGCATCCATCACGGTGCCGATGCGCTTGACTTCGGCGTCGAACTCGCCGAGCCGCTCGGTGGCGGCCGCGGATCGATTCATCGCGTCGGCGACGGCGGTGAACAGGCTGCGCCAATCCTTGCCCGGCTGCACCGTCGCGACGCGCGCGGTACCCAGGGCGCCCGTCTTGCGCAGAGCCGACAGCTCGGCGGCCGTGTTCGGGGTGGCGAGCACCAACTGGGGGTCGGCCTCGCGCACCGCGTCGGCGGTCGGATCGTCACCGAGCGTGGGGACGGCGCCGAGCTCGGGACCGAGATAGGCGGGGATGCTGCCGGGGGCGGCGGTCACCGCGCGCACCCTACTACCGATGCCCAGTGCGCAGAAGGCGTCGAGCAGGCTCGGATCGGTGACGATCACCCGGACCGTGTCACTGCGACCGGGATCCGTGGCGGTGGGCGCCAGACAGGTCTTGGCGTAGTCGCGGTCGGCGTTGACGATGTTCACGCCCGCGATCCGCGAGGTGACCGTGGAAATCACCTTGCCGTCCGGGGTCCGCAACGTGGTGTCGGAATCGCCGCACGCGGTCAGACCGAGGGTCGCGACGGTGGACAGTGCGACCAGGGCGCTGATGCCACGGGAGCGGGCGCGTCCCGGTCCGCGGCGCGGGGAGTTAGCGAGCACCCGACCACGCTAGCAGAGCGCAGCGGCGTCACGGCGACGGGCGAGTCGCTCCGATGGCGGCCCCGACCTGCGAAAACTCGGGGTGGTTAGAATCGAATACGACAGATCGTAGGACCCGTGCGGTGCGCGGCCTACGTCTGGTTTACGATCAGAGGACAGCGCAGGCGGCGGCGTGCCGTTTCGCGCCTTAGATGGTTAGAGTCCAGGCGCCGGTCGGGCGCCCAGGAGGAGGATCTGTGACCGCCCTAGACCAACCGACGACCGAGGTGACTCCGGTTCGTCCGTATCCCGAGCGCTATCAGCGCAAGGGGTCGTTCTTCTACAAGATGATCACCACGACCGATCACAAGCTGATCGGTCAGATGTACATGGTGGCGTCGTTCGCGTTCTTCCTGGTGGGCGGCTTGATGGCCCTCCTGATGCGCGCCGAGCTGACCCACCCGGGACTGCAGTTCCTGTCGAACGAGCAGTTCAACCAGCTGTTCACCATGCACGGCACCGTCATGCTGCTGATGTACGCGACCCCGATTGTGATCGGTTTCGCGAACTTCGTGCTGCCGCTGCAGATCGGCGCGCCGGACGTCGCGTTCCCGCGTCTGAACGCGATGGGCTTCTGGCTCTTCCTGTTCGGCAACCTGGTCGCGCTGGGCGGCTTCCTGACCCCCGCCGGTGCCGCTGACTTCGGTTGGACCGCCTACGCGCCGCTGAGCGACGCCGTGCACGCGCCGGGCTTCGGCGCCGACCTGTGGATCATGGGTCTCGGCGTGGCCGGCCTGGGCACCATCCTCGGCGCGGTCAACATGATCACCACCGTGGTGTGCCTGCGCGCCCCCGGTATGACCATGTTCCGCATGCCGATCTTCACCTGGAACATCCTGGTGACCAGCGTCCTGATCCTGCTGATCTTCCCGCTGCTGACCGCAGCCCTGCTGGGCCTGGAGGTGGACCGCCAGTTCGGTGCCCACATCTACGACCCGGCCAACGGCGGCGTCATCCTCTGGCAGCACCTGTTCTGGTTCTTCGGTCACCCTGAGGTCTACGTGATCGCGCTGCCGTTCTTCGGCATCGTCTCGGAGGTCTTCCCGATCTTCGCCCGCAAGCCGCTGTTCGGCTACTCGGGTCTGGTCTACGCCACCCTGTCGATCGCCGCGCTGTCGGTGGCCGTCTGGGCGCACCACATGTACGTGACCGGCGCGGTCCTGCTGCCGTTCTTCTCGTTCATGACGTTCCTGATCGCGGTGCCCACCGGCGTGAAGTTCTTCAACTGGATCGGAACCATGTGGAAGGGTCGAATGACGTTCGAGACTCCCATGCTGTTCTCGATCGGTTTCATCGTGACCTTCCTGTTCGGTGGTCTGACCGGTGTGCTGATGGCCAGCCCGCCGATCGACTTCCACATCTCGGACACGTACTTCATCGTCGCGCACTTCCACTACGTCCTCTTCGGCACCATCGTGTTCGCGACCTACGCGGGCATCTACCTGTGGTTCCCGAAGATGACCGGGCGCATGCTCGACGAGCGCCTCGGCAAGTGGCACTTCTGGCTCACCTTCGTCGGCTTCCACCTCACCTTCCTGGTGCAGCACTGGCTCGGCAACGAGGGCATGCCCCGCCGTTACGCGGACTACCTGCCGACCGACGGATTCACGGCGTTGAACGTGATCTCCACGATGGGCGCCTTCACGCTGGGTCTGTCGATGATTCCGTTCCTGTGGAACGTTTTCAAGAGCTACCGCTACGGCGAGGTCGTCACGGTCGACGACCCGTGGGGCTTCGGCAATTCGCTCGAGTGGGCCACCAGCTGCCCGCCGCCGCGCCACAACTTCACGGAGCTGCCGCGCATCCGCTCCGAGCGCCCTGCGTTCGAGCTGCACTACCCGCACATGGTCGATCGCATGCGGGACGAAGCGCATGTCGGCTGGGGTAGCGACAAGCACGTCGAAGCGAAGTGATCGCGGCGGGGTGAGACCCCGCACGACAACCACCAGGCCCGCCCGAGTCCTCCTCGGGCGGGCCTGGTGCATCCCGGATTACCGCCACGGCAGGTCGGGCACCATAATCAAGGTGTGGCTAGCGCAGAGATGGATTCGTCGGTACTTCTAACGGTGAGCGGGCCGGACAAGCCCGGTGTGACGTCGTCGCTGATGACCGTCCTGACCGCATGCGGGGTGGACCTGCTCGACGTGGAGCAGGTGGTGATCCACGATCACCTCACCCTCGGGGTGCTCGTCGCCACCGACCTGTCCGCCGAGGCCTTGCGCGCGAGCGTGTCGGCGGCGTTGGCCGAGCACGGCATGGACGTGGTGGCGGCCCAGAACGACGGAGCGGCCGTCCGCGGACCGTCGAGCCACGCGGTGGTGATCCTGGGCAGCCCGATCGCGGCCGAGGCCTTCGCGGCCGTGGCCGCCGCCCTCGCCGAACGCGGCGGCAACATCGACGCCATCCGGGGCGTCGCCGACTATCCGCTCACCGGCCTGGAACTGCTCGTCACCGTCGACGACGGCGACGACGCCGCACTGCGAAAGGCCCTCGGCGCCGTCGCCAGCCGCTATCCGATCGACCTGGCCGTGGAACGGTCCGGACTGGCCCGGCGCGCCAAGCGCGTCATCGTGTTCGACGTCGACTCCACGCTGATCCAAGGCGAAGTGATCGAGATGCTGGCCGCCGAAGCCGGCCGGGAAGCCGAGGTCGCCGCCGTCACCGAGGCCGCCATGCGCGGCGAACTCGACTTCGCGCAGTCGCTGCACCAGCGGGTGCTGGCCCTGGAGGGCCTCGACGCCGAGGTGATCGATCGGGTGGCGCAGTCCATCGAACTGACGCCCGGCGCACGCACCACCATCCGTACCCTCAACCGGCTGGGCTACCACTGTGGTGTGGTGTCCGGTGGCTTCCGCCAGGTGATCGAACCGCTGGCCGCGCAGCTGGAACTGGATTTCGTCCGCGCCAACACCCTCGAGGTGGTCGACGGCAAACTCACCGGCCGGGTGATCGGCGAGGTGGTCGATCGGCCGGGCAAGGCGCGCGCGCTCGCCGCCTTCGCCGCCGAGATGGGCGTCCCGATGGAACAGACGGTGGCCGTCGGCGACGGCGCCAACGACATCGACATGCTGACCGCGGCCGGCCTGGGTATCGCGTTCAACGCCAAGCCCGCCCTGCGCGAAGTGGCCGATGCGACGCTGGATCACCCGTTCCTGGACGCCGTGCTGTACATGCTCGGCGTGACGCGCGACGAGATCGAGGCCGCCGACGCCGTCGACGGCGGGGTGCGCCGGGTGCCGCTCGCCTGATCAGCGCTTGCCGTCGACCGCCACCGCGGGCAGCTTCTGCAGATCGGCGAGGACCTGTGGATCCTGCAGCTCCATCCAGGCGATCACGTCCTGGTAGGTGGCGCAGATGGTCTCGGCTTTGGTGCAGGTTTCGCGCATGAAGTCGGCGGTGGCCGGATTGAAGGCGTTACCGTTCCACTCGTTGAAGTGGTTCGCGATGACCAGCGGAGCACGGTTGCCCTCGTAGGCGCGTCGGTACATGTAGTCGTACGTGGACTTCACCGCCCGGCGGATCTTCGGGGCATCCTTCGGACGATTCACCGCGCCGTTGTACGTGTACCAGAAGTTGTAGTCCAACGCGGTCTGCCGGTGCTTGAGCGCCGGCGAATAGACGTAGGGGATGGGGAACTCCCAGATACCCCGTTCCTTGGCGGGCCAGAACAGCCCGGGCTGCACGGCTGCCATCGACGAGTCCCACGTCATGTCGTGCTTCCGGAGTGCGGGGAACAGCGCCTTCGGGTTGCCCTCCAGGCACTGGGTGCGGCCGCCCTTGACCACCTCCGGGCCGAAGGCCAGGTCGGGACCGGTGGTGATGCCGTTGTTGGTTCGCCAGTTCACCATCAGGGAGAAGAACTGATTGAGCTCGTGGTTCCAGTCGGCGGTGGTCCAGTCCTTGCCCGGATACTTGGTGCCCGCGCAGAAGTGGCTCACGAAGTGCGTACCCATCTCGTGGCCGTCGTACCAGGTCCGGTTGAGGTACTCGATCTCCTCGATCACCTCGGCCTTGGTGCCGCCGAAGGCGATCGCGGCCTCGCCCGCCTTGTGCCCGGGGGCGCGGTACTTCTTTCGCGCCGCGTCGGTGAGGAAGTACAGACCGGTCATCAGCGCGGTGAACCGGGCATTGGTCTCTTTCGCCGTCTCCAGGAACATGTCCCAGTTCGGTCCGACGCCCACGCCGTCGAACGAGAAGAGGATGAACTGCGGCGGCTTCGCGCCCGGGGCGAGCTTGGTCATCGGCACGTTCGACGCCGCGCGGACCGGCTCGGTGGGCGTCGACTCGGCCGGGACCGGCCACCGCACGCCCCGGCCGGTGGTGTCGCTGGAACACGCAGCGGTCCCGACGAACAGGGTGACGGCCACGGTCGTGGCGGCCGCGCGGGCCGCCCATCGGCGCGTGCTCGTCGGCATCGGGTCCCCTGAGTGTGCAAGCGCAGCAGACACGAGTCGAGGACACCGCCTGCGTTACGGTGTCCTCGATGGCACTATCTCAGAATCTTGCCCGGCTTACCCACTATTCGCCCCGTGGCGTCGACCCCGACGACCCGGCGCTGGTGCTCGCCATGCCGCTGGTGCTGCAGATCGAGAAGGCGACCCCGCCCGCGCGGGCCGACCTACTGGCGGCCGCCGCACAGGCGACCGCGCTCGCCTGCCTGGATCCGCGATCGGAACCGGGAGCCCCGTGGGCGGCCGAGTTCGACGCGTGGTGCGCCGGCCGGATCCGCAAGATCGCGCGACGCGCGCGCGGCGCCCAGTGGACGGCGGTCCAGGATCTGCCCGGCGTGACCGCGCAGGTGGGACAGGCCCAGGCCAGGGCCTTCGTGCCCGGCCCGGTGGGGGCCACCGACCGGCGGCTCACCAAGCTGCAGATCGAGGGCACCGACGTGGAGGGCGACCTCCCGGCCGCGCCGATCGTCGACGGCCGCGGTGCCCGCCTGTGCCTGTGGGTGGCGCCGGACCTGCCGATGACCGTCGGGAAGCTGGCCGCGCAGGTCGCGCACGCCTCGATGCTCGGCGCGGTGCTGGTGCCTGCCGATCAGGTGCAGCGCTGGTACGACGATGGCTGCCCGGTGCAGGTGTGCCAGGCCGATCGACGACGCTGGGCGGAACTTCTCGAAGGCGAGACGCGCGGCGCGGCGATCGTGGTCAGGGATGCCGGGTACACCGAGATCGCACCCGGCTCGGCGACGGTCATCGCCGCCCCGCTGCCCGCGGGCTGAACCGCGGGTCCAGTCAGAGTGCGGGGGCCAGCGCCCGCACGGTACCCAGCCACACGCCGCGGTCCGGGGCCATCGGCGCGAGGATGAGCTCGTCCGCGTCCGCGTGCACGGCGAAACGGACCAGCTGGTCGGACACCTGCTGCGGGGTGCCGACGGCGGTGTGGCGCAGCATCTCGTTCACCTGGCGCCCCACCGGCCCGTCGAGGAGCACGTCGGCCTCCTCGTCGGACAGCGACGTGTCGCGCGCGAACAGGAACTTGGCGCGGTGGCGCCGGGTGGCGTCGAACTGTGCGGTGGCGCGGTCCGCGTCGTCGTCCGCGATCACCCCGGCCGCGGCGATCACGTACGGCTCCGTCAAACCGCCGAACTCGGCCTGCAGGGGACGGAACTCGCTGCGGTACACGGCGACCGCCTGCTCCAACGCGGCAGGTGCGAAATGCGAGGCGAACGCGTACGGCAGACCGAGGTAGGCGGCGAGCTGCGCGCCGAACAGCGAGGAACCCAGAATGTAGAGCGGCACGTCGGTGCCCGCGCCGGGGGTGGCCACCACTCCGGACTGCTGCGGCTGCCCGCGCAGGTACTTCTGCAGTTCCACGACGTCGGCCGGGAACTGCTCGGAGGCGGCCGGGCTACGGCGCAGCGCCGCGAAGGTCGCCTGGTCGCCGCCGGGCGCACGGCCCAGGCCCAGATCGATCCGGTCCGGATACAGCTCGGCGAGGGTGCCGAACTGCTCGGCGATGGCCAGCGGCGAATGGTTGGGCAGCATCACGCCGCCGGCGCCCAGACGGATGCGTCGGGTCGCTGCGCCCATGCGCGCGATCAGCACCGCGGGGGCGGCCGAGGCGATGGCCGACATGTTGTGGTGCTCGGCGTACCAGAGGCGACGGTAGCCGGTGGTGTCGGCGAACTCCGCCAGGGCCAGGGAGTGATCCAGTGATTCGCGGACCGTCTCGCCGGGGCCCACCTGGGCCAGATCGAGCAGGGACAGGGGGATCTCGGACAGGCTCACGTTGTAGTTCAAGTCGGCCGCCGCGACAGATATTCCAGTGGGCCTCCCGCACTCGGGCCGCGGAGTGCTCCATCATGGTGGGGTGACTGACGTGCAGACCGATCCGGACCTGATCCTCGATTTCTCCGACGTGCGCCTCGTGCGCGGCGGTAAGACCCTGGTGGGGCCGATCGACTGGAAGGTGGAGCTCGACGAACGCTGGGTGATCATCGGCCCGAACGGGGCGGGTAAGACCTCGCTGCTGCGGATGGCCGGCGCCGTGGAGCATCCGAGCTCCGGCACCGCCTTCGTGCTCGGAGAACAGTTGGGGCGCACTGACACTCGGGATCTGACGACGCGGGTGGGCCTGGTGAGTTCGGCGACCGCCGGCCGGATCCCGGGCGGCGAAGTGGTGTCGGATCTGGTGATCTCGGCCGGCTACGCCGTGCTCGGGCGCTGGCGGGAGGAGTACGACGAGTTCGATCGCGAGCGGGCCGCCGACGTGCTGGAGTCGATGGGCGCCGAACACCTCGCCGACCGCACCTTCGGCACCCTCTCCGAAGGCGAACGCAAGCGGGTGCTGATCGCGCGCGGCCTGATGACCGATCCGGAGCTGCTGCTGCTCGACGAACCGGCGGCCGGCCTCGACCTCGGCGGCCGCGAGGAGCTCGTCGACCGACTCAGCCGATTGGCGCAGGATCCGGACGCGCCGGCGATGGTGCTGATCACTCATCACGTGGAGGAGATCCCGCCCGGCTTCACCAACCTCATCATGCTGTCCGAGGGCGAGGTGACCGCCCAGGGGCCGCTCACCGAGACCCTGACCGCGGAGAATCTCACCACGACGTTCCGGCAGAACATCGCTCTGACGCAGGAGGACGGGCGCTACTTCGCCCGCCGTGCGCGTCGCGCGGGTGGGCACCGACGCGCCGCCGAGGGCTGAGCGATACAGTCGAGAGACGACCACAAGTGAGCGCTTGCTCACACCGGCTGAGCAGGAGGCCGAATCCATGAGTGCTGCCGACAACCCGCAACAGATCGCGCCGCTGCGCGATGCATCGACCGTCGTGCTGGTGCGCGACGGCGCCGACGGCATCGAGGTGTTTCTGCAGCATCGCGTGCAGCAGATGGCCTTCGCCGGCGGCATGACCGTGTTTCCCGGCGGCGGCGTCGACGATCGGGACCGCGATGCGCAGATCCAGTGGGTGGGTCCCGAGGTCGGCTGGTGGGCCGAGCAGTTCTCCGCCGACGAGGCCACCGCGCGTGCCCTCGTCTCGGCCGCCGTGCGGGAGACTTTCGAGGAGTGCGGCGTCCTGCTCGCCGGCACCGAGACGCAGGTGTGCGCCGACCCGACGATCTTCGCCGCCGAACGCGCCGCGCTGGTCAGCAAGGAACTCTCCTTCGCCCAGTTCCTGGCCGATCACGACCTGATGCTCCGCTCCGATCTCCTGACCCCGCTGGCGCACTGGATCACGCCGAAGAACGAACGCCGTCGCTACGACACCCGCTTCTTCCTCGCCCAGGTGCCCGCCGGGCACGACGCCGACGGCGCCACCACCGAGGCCGAGGCCACCGAATGGCGCACGGCCGCCGCGGCGCTGGCCGACTGGCAGGACGGACGCCGTTTCCTGCTGCCGCCCACCTGGACGCAACTGCGGCACCTCGGCGAGTTCGCGACGGTCGCCGACGCGGTAGCCCACCCGCGCGTGCTGGAGACCATCGAACCGGTCGTCTCGGACGGTCAGGGCATCCTGGGCCTCGGATTCGACGACTCCGCCGACTACTTCGCGGCGATGGCGGACGGCCGGCTGGACCGGTTGCGCGACGTGGCCGAGTAGCGCGTTCACCGACCGGTCTCAGTAACTCGGGGGATCGACGACGTCGTCGGCCGCTTCGTCGCGTTCGGCCCACTCGAGCAGGGTGTCCAGTCGGTGCGCGACGAGTTCGATAGGCGCGAACAGGTCGCCGCGGCGGGCGAAGCGTTCAGGCATGGTGGCGACGGTGAAGTCGTCGGGCTCGGCGTCGTCGACCTCGGACCAGTCCAGCGGTGCGCTCACCGTGGCGCGCGGTGTGGACCGCACCGAGTAGGCGGCGGCCATCGTGTGATCGCGCGCATTCTGATTGAAGTCGACGAAGACCTTCGACGGGTCACGGTCCTTGCGCCACCACACGACGGTTGCGTCGTCGGGCACCCGGCGCGTCAGTTCGCGTCCGAAAGCGCGGGCGGCGCGGCGGACGTCGGCGAAACCCCACTCCGCAACGATCCGCACGTAGATGTGCAGGCCGTGACCGCCGGAGGTCTTCGGGAAACCCCGAATGCCCAACTCCGCCAACAGGTCCTGGGCGGCGCGCGCCACGCGGCGGGTGCGGGGGAGGTCGCAGTGCGGCATGGGATCGAGGTCGATCCGCCATTCGTCGGGGAACTCCACCGCGGAGCGCCGCGAGTTCCACGGGTGGAACTCCACGGTGGACATCTGCACCGCCCACAGCACCGCGCCCAGTTCGGTGACGCAGAGCTCGTCGACGATGCGCTCGTAGCGTGGAAAGTAGATACCGACCGTCTCGATCCAGACGGGCGCGCCCGCGGGCAGCTTCTTCTGGTGCACCTTGGGGCCGGCCAGGCCCTTGGGGAAGCGGTGCAGCATGGTGGGGCGATGGTCGAGGGCCGCGGTGATGCCGGGGCCGACCGCGCGGTAGTACTCGGCGAGATCGAGTTTGGTGAGGCCGGTGCCGCGGGGGCCGGGCGCGTCCGGGAAGTAGAGGCGATCAGGGTTGCTGAGTCGGATGGTGCGCGCGGTATCGGTGCCGTCGTCGCCGGGCGGTCCCGGGACGACGAGTTCGACGGCGTCGCCACTCATGCCCGCACTCTACCGACGAGTACATCGCGCCGGGTGCGGTTGGGAGGACGTGACAGTTACCCGGTAACGTGCCTGCCATGGCTGAGTTCGTGACCTTCGAAACCGCTCCCGACCACCCGGGTGTGGGCATCATCGAGCTGCGTCGACCGCCGATGAACGCACTGAACCGACAGGTCCAGGACGAGCTCCTCGCGGCCGCCGCGGAGGCGAATGCCCGCGACGACATCAAGGCCGTGGTGGTCTACGGCGGACCCAAGGTGTTCGCCGCCGGCGCCGACATCAAAGAGATGATCGACATCACCCCCGCCGAGATGACCAAGGTGGCCCGTCGGCTGCAGCGCGGCCTGGGTGCGATCTCCGAGATCACCAAGCCGACCGTCGCCGCGATCACCGGCTACGCACTCGGCGGCGGTCTGGAAGTGGCGCTGGGCGCGGATCGTCGGATCGCCGGCGACAACGCGAAGCTGGGCGTCCCCGAGGTGCTCCTCGGCGTGATCCCCGGCGGCGGCGGCACCCAGCGACTGGCCCGTCTCATCGGACCGTCGCGCGCCAAGGACATGGTGTTCACGGGTCGTTTCGTCGACGCCGAGGAGGCGCTGGCGATCGGTCTGGTCGACGAGGTCGTCGCCCCCGACGACGTCTACACCGCGGCGGTCACCTGGGCCGCCCGCTTCGTCGGCAGTGCGTCGGCGGCTCTGGCCGCGGCCAAGGCCGCGATCGACGAGGGTCTCGACACCGACCTGGAAACCGGGTTGAAGATCGAAGCACATCTGTTCGCTTCGCTCTTCGCCACCGACGACCGTGCGATCGGCATGGCGTCGTTCATCGAGAACGGCCCCGGCAAGGCCGACTTCACCGGAAAGTAGCACCACCTTCATGACGACGATCGACGATCCGAAGCCGAACCCGCACGCCACCGCCGAGCAGGTCGAGGCCGCGCTGACCGACACCAAGCTCGCCCAGGTCCTGTACCACGACTGGGAGGCCGAGAGCTACGACGACAAGTGGTCGATCTCGTTCGACGAGCGCTGCATCGACTACGCGCGCGGCCGCCTCGACCGCATCGTGCCCGACGCCGAGCTGCCCTACGGGCACGCCATGGAGCTGGGCTGCGGCACCGGCTTCTTCCTGCTGAACCTGATGCAGTCGGGCGTGGCCACCAAGGGCTCGGTCACCGACCTGTCGCCGGGCATGGTGAAGGTGGCGCTGCGCAACGCGGAGGGCCTCGGGCTCGACGTGGACGGCCGCGTGGCCGACGCCGAGAAGATCCCGTACGACGACAACACCTTCGACCTCGTGGTGGGACATGCTGTGCTGCACCACATTCCGGACGTCGAGCAGTCGCTGCGTGAGGTGCTGCGCGTGCTCAAGCCGGGCGGCCGCTTCGTCTTCGCCGGTGAGCCGTCGACCCTCGGCGACTTCTACGCGCGCTGGATGAGCCGGGCCACCTGGTGGGCCACCACCACGATGACCAAGTTCGGTCCGCTGCAGTCGTGGCGCCGTCCGCAGGAGGAGCTCGACGAGTCCTCGCGCGCCGCGGCGCTGGAGGCCGTCGTGGACATCCACACCTTCTCCCCGCAGGACCTCGAGGACCTCGCGACCGCCGCCGGCGCCGTGCAGGTGGAGTCGGCCAGCGAGGAGCTCGCCGCGGCCATGCTGGGCTGGCCGGTCCGTACGTTCGAGGCGGCCGTGCCCGCCGACAAGCTCGGCTGGGGCTGGGCGCGTTTCGCGTTCGGCGGCTGGAAGCGGATGACCTGGCTCGACGACAACGTCCTGTCCAAGATCGTTCCGCCGCAGTACTTCTACAACGTGCTGATCACCGGTGTGAAGCCGACCCCGTAGGGGCGTCGACGCACCTGGACGCCGCGACCCATGACCGTCAGTGACGACGACGTCGTCTTCCTGCGTTCCCGGTACGGAAGCAAGGCGTTGGACGTCGCTGCGGAGTTTCCGCTGACCTCGGCGTCGCTGCTGGGCGACCTGACGAAGCTGCGTTCGCGGTACCCGGAGCACGCCGCCGCCCTGGTGGAGACGGTCCGGGCACGACGCCGCGCGGCGGGGAAGCTGGCCTACGCCGACGCGCTGCTGGCCGACGACAACGCCGTCCAGCAGGCCACAGCGACCCCGGTGGCCGCGCTGCGCGCCGCCGAGATCGCCCGCCGGCATCCCGGTGCGCTGGTGCACGACCTCACCTGCTCGATCGGTGCGGAACTGACGACACTGGTCGCCGCGCCCGGGATCGGCGCGGTGATCGGCTCGGACCTGGATCCGGTGCGGTTGGCCATGGCGCAGCACAATCTGGGCCTGGTCGGCGGTACCGCGCCGACGCTGCTGCGCGCCGACGCCCTGACCCCGACGTCGACGGCGGAGGTGTTCATCGCCGACCCCGGACGCCGCAACAGCGGCGGCCGGGTCTTCGGCATCGATCAGCTCGACCCGCCGCTGCTGGAACTGCTCGCCGTGTACGCCGGGCGGCCGATGGCCGTCAAATGCTCACCGGGCCTGGACTATCAGCACCTGCGCACCCGCTTCGGCTTCGAGGGGCAGGTGCAGATCGTCTCGCTCGACGGTGGTGTCCGCGAGGCCTGCCTGTGGACCGACGCCGCCGGACAGCCGGCCAATCGCGCCAGCGTGCTGCGCAGCCGCCCGGACGGCACCACGTCGCTGTACGAGGTGACCTCCGACGACCCGGACGACCTGGGCGCGCCCGGGGTGGGCGAGTGGATCGTCGACCCCGACGGTGCGGTGGTGCGGGCCGGGCTGGTGCGTCAGTACGGGCACCGGCACGGGCTGGTGCAGTTGGATCCGCAGATCGCCTACCTGACCGGTGGCGCGGTGCCCGCGGGCGAACGCGGCTTCCGGGTGATCGAGCAGCTGCCGGTGAACGAGAAGGCGCTCCGCAGTGCGCTCGCCGCCCGCGGCTGCGGCAGCCTGGAGGTCCTGGTGCGCGGCCTCGACGTGGACCCGGACCGGCTGCGGAAACGGTTGAAGCTCAAGGGTTCCGAGCCCTACGCGCTGATCCTCACGCGGATCGGCCGCCAGGGCGTCGCCTTCCTGTGCGAGCCCGGCGTCCGCGCCGCTAGCTGCGACTGACTACTCCCGGCTGACGACGCCCGGCGGAACTACTTCGGAGCGAAGTAGAAGACCTCGCCGGCGTGGGTGGCCACGGCGACGCTGCCCCAGGCCGAGACCGCGACGCCGGTGGTGAATCCGGCGGCCTTCGGCAGTTCCAGGGAGCGCTGGGTGGCGCCGTCGGCGGTGGAGATCTCGGTCAGCATGAGCTTCTGGTCGGCACCGGTGCGCACCACGGTCCAGGCGCGGTCGCCGCCGGTGATGGTCGACAGGCTGACGGTCTGCAGGTCGGTGCGCGTGGCGACCACCTCGGCGCTCGTGCCGGCGTCCTTCAGGATGGTCAGCGGCGCACCGACGGTGCCGGTGGGGATGAGGATGCCGTCGGGCGAGACGGCGAGGGTCGCGAAGCCGAAGCCGCCGAGGTCGTGATTCCAGCGCGGCGTACCGTCGGCGGTGTCGTAGGCGTACAGGCGGCCGTCGCGGCCGAAGGCGTAGACAGTCCCGCCGTCGGCCGACAGCGTCGGCGGGCCCACCATGCCGCCGGGCACCTCGACGTGCCAGCGCTGGACGATGTCGTTGTCGCTGTAGGTCAGCGCGCTCAGCTGCGACTGCTCGGTGCCCTCGGGATGGAAGTTGAGGTAGAAACGCTCGTGTGCCGCGTCGACGGCCGGGGGAGCGGAGACCGCGCAGAGCGGGCCGCCGGTGACGCAGTCGCCGAGGCCGAACAGCGGCTCGTCGGGCCGGGCGTCCGGACGCAGCCGGATCTCGGGTGCCTCGAAGACGTTGGTCTGGGCGTTGATGAGCAGGATCTGGCCCTGCGTGGTGACCATCAGGACGCGGCCCGGGCCGGCGAACTTCGCCGACAGTGGCACACCGATGGCCGGCATCCGCCAGCGGATCGAGCCGCCGCCGTTGAAGGCCAGGAAGGTGCCCGACTCACCGAGGTACGGCTGATTGTTCTGGTCGAAGGCCATGGCGTTGAGCTCGACGCCGGAGGCCATGCGCTTGCAGAAGTTCTTCCGGCCGGCGGCGCGGTCGAAGACGAACGTGTTGCAGCCGTTGGCGGTGTTCGCGGTGACGCCGATGTCGCCGAGGGCGTTCATCGTCAACGGGGCGCTGATCGGTCCGCCGGTGGGGCGAGTCCACGCCAGGGCGAGGTTGTCGGGTGCGGTGACCGGGGTGTAGTTCGCGTTGGCGCCGTCGCCCCCGAACGTGGGCCACCCGGCCGCCGGGATCGCGCGGACCTCCGTGTGCCCGTCGGAGCAGGCGGTCATCACGAGGCCGAGGACGGCGGCGAAGACCACCGACGCAAAGATACGACCCTGCCGCCGACGTCGTCCGACTGACTGCTGCATCCCTGGGGGTACCTTCCTTCGACTGCCCCGACCGCGGCGGTGTCGCGCGTGCGGGCCGTTCGGGCAAGACTCTATCGTGTCCGAAAATCGCGTCGATTAGGGTTTGTCCCCATGACCACCATGTGGAACGCCTCGTACCGTTCGCGCTGGCGTGCCGGGCTGCGCAGCCGCGACCCCCAGCAGGCCCGTTTTCTGACGCTGGACTCGCTCCGCTGGATCAAGAAGAACAAGGCCTGGACGCCCTGGTACCTGGTGCGCTACTACCGGCTGGCGCGGTTCCGCCTGGCCAACCCGCATATCGTGCTGCGCGGCATGGTCTTCCTGGGTAAGAACGTCGAGATCCATGCGACGCCGGAACTGTCGCGCATGGAGATCGGCCGGTGGGTGCACATCGGCGACGGCAACTCCATCCGTTGCCACGAGGGCAGCCTCCGAATCGGCGACAAGACCGTCTTCGGCTGCAACAACGTGGTCAACGCCTACCTGGACATCGAGATCGGCGGCTCCACGCTGATCGCCGACTGGTGCTACATCTGCGACTTCGACCACGTGACCGACCACATCGGGATCCCGATCAAGGACCAGGGCATCGTCAAGGGGCCGCTGCGGATCGGCGCCGACACCTGGATCGCCACCAAGGTCACCGTGCTGCGCAACACCATCGTCGGCCGCGGCTGCGTCCTCGGCGCCCACGCCGTCGCCCGCGGCGTGATCCCCGACTACTCGATCGCGGTCGGCTCCCCGGCCCGCGTGGTGAAGAACCGCATGGAGGCGTGGGAGGCCGGCGCCGAGCAGCGCGCTGAGTACGAGCGTGCGCTCGCCGACATCGAACGGAAGAAGGCGCAGGCCCGGGCAGAGGCGACTGAAGCGGGCTGACCCGCCCCGCCCGCTCACCGTGTGCGCTCACCCTATGCGGGTTCGCGGAGGACGCCGAAGTGCCGTGCGGTGCCGGAGATTCCCGGCAGTTCCTTCGGCGGCGTCCACGTCTTCATGCCGTCGCTGCTGTCGGAATAGAGGTACTTGCCGGCCTTGTAGGCGTCGAAGTAGAGCCGCCAGTCGCCGTTCGGCAGCTGCGTCACGGTGGGGCCCTCCACCAGCGTGCCCCACTCGCCCGGCGGCACGAACGTGTACGGGCCGCGCAGGGCGGGGGCGACGGCGTGCTCGAGCACCTTCTTGGTCTCGTTCTTGGTGAACGCGTGATAGGTCGATCCGGCCTTGACGACGGTGGTGTCGATCCGGTCGGCGTTCAGGCCGTCGAGCGGCACCGGCCAACTCCACCGGGTGAGCGTCGCATCGAGAGCGGTCAGCAGGTAAGGGACGAAGCCGCCGCCGGTCGACATCGACATGATGATGTGCACCCGGCCGTCGTCGATGAACCACTCCGGCGCCCACGCCTTGGTGGTGAACGGCGACAGCGACGGCCCGTCGCGGAAGCCCGCCGAGCCGGTGATACCGAACGGATTCACCGGGCCCTTGCCGTCGCCGGTGCCCGGGAGGAGGGCGCAGCACAGCGGGACCGGCCAGCTCTTCATCGGCGTCCAGGTGATGCGGTCGCTGCTGCGGGCGAAGCCGATGTTCGCGCCGTCGGCCGTGGTGTGGGTGAGGTAGTACTGCCCGTCGGTGTGCCGGAAGATGCTCGGATCCCGGACGAATCCCGCGGGCGGGCGATACGCCGACAGCTTGAGCGGCTGGAAGTCGGTGCCGTCGCTCGACTCGTAGACGTCCAGGTCGCGGGCGCTGGCGTTGCTGAACGCGACCATGGTGTACCGCGCGGCGGCGGGTTCGGCGGCGCTGCCGCCCGGGGTCGTGGCCAGCAGCGCGGCGAGGGCGATCGCGATGCCCGTGACGACCGTGCGGCTGCCTCTCCGGATGACTCTCACCAGACGAGTATCGATGACCACGTGCGCACCATCAATCACTGTGGCCACATGGGCGCCGAGTTGTTACACCGCGGCCACGCGGCTACCAGCGGTTGTGGACGTGTTCGGCGAATCCGACCAGTCCGCTGAACTCGATCACGTCGAGGCCGGTGTCGAAGGTGCCCGACCAGGTACCGAAGCACTGGTCCGTGTTGCCGGCGAGGACGCCGAAGTTCATCCGGCTCCGCTTGTCGTGGAAGGGCACCAGCTCGGCGTCCAAGCCACCGCCGGACACCCGCCAGGGGGCCAGGAAGTCGTCGGTCGAATACTCCCAGCGCAGTTCGGTACTGATCTTGTGCAGGCGACCGTCGATCACCACGCCGTTCTCGGTGACGCCGGTGCCCGCGGTCCACTTGCCGCCCACCTGGAGTCCGATGGTGTGCCCGTGCGATCGGCCCGAACCCGCGCCCCAGTTCCAGGTGATGTCGTACGGCCACCGGCCGCGGCCGTGATCGAGCACCGCCCACGATTCGCCCTCGGGGAGCACGTGCTCGACGCCATCGATGATCAGTGAGCCGGACGCGGGCAGCGCGACGTCCTTCACCGTGTACTGGAAGCGCGTGTCGCTCCACGGCACCACCACGGCGAGGCAGTCGTGGGCCGGCGGGCGCTGGACCACGACGTCGATCACGCCGCCGGGGATGAGAGCGCGCAGTCGGGTGGCGTCGTTCGGCAGCGGGGTGATGTCGATCGCGAGGTCTTTGGCGCGGCCGCTGACGATGCCGCCACCGAGCGAGGCGGGCAGCTCCACGTGGCGCGGGGGGATGACGGTGGCGGCCTTGCCGACCTCCTCGCCGGTGGCCCGATCGAACAGCCACACCTCGTGGACGCCGGCGTAATCGATCGACGAGACCGTGAGCGCCGCGATGTGGGTGGGCGTGATGACGCTCCAGTACTCCCACCGCTTGTTGCGGCCGACGGCCCGGAGTCCGCGACCGATGCCGGAGGTGTCGACGAGGGGCCAGCGCGCGAAGCCGACCGCTTCCCGGTTCAACTGCCCGTCGGGCAGGGTCAGCGAGATGCGTTCGGTGAGCTCGCGCTCGTGCGATGCGTCGGAGTTCATGCCGACGAGCCTACGGACGACGCCGTCGGGCACAAAGAACGCCCTCCACCGTGGAAATCCGCCGTGGAGGGCGTTCTTTCGTGTCTCCCCGAGAGGAGCGGGCTACAACTAGCCCAGGCTGACAGCGGGCTCCGGGGAAGAGGGCGCGCTCTCTGCCGCGGGGGCGTCCACCACCGGATCGGCAGCGGGCTGCTCCACTGCGGGAGCCTCCACTGCGGGCTGCCGCACCGCAGCGTCGTCCGTCTCGGCCGCCGGGGTTTCGGCGGTGGTGTCCGCGACCTCCAGGGGAGCTTCCGAGGTGCTGTCGATCAGCGGGGCGTCCAGTTGCACCGTGACGTCCTGGGTAGCCGGGGTGGTGAGGCCGCCGAAGATGCCGTCGGTGCTCCAGCCCGGGATGTCCAGGCCCGGAATCGGGGTCTGGAACTCGCCGACGCTCAGGCTCGGGATGATGGAGGTGATGTCGTCGAACTGGCCGAAGTTCGAGAAGTCGAAGTTCGGCAGGCCCACGTAGTTGATCTTGCCGTCGCTAGTGACCGGGAACAGCGTCATCGTGCCGCCGAGCCACCCGACCTGGATGGCGCCCGGAACCTGCTTGCCGATCGGCAGGAAGCCGTAGGAGCTGGTGACCTTGAAGGTGTCGGCGCCACCGAAGGTGGCGCGGGCGAAGTCGGCAGTCAGCAGCTCCGACAGGCTGGTGTCGCCGGTGATGGCACCGATGATCTCGCTCGCGTCGATCCCATCGGTGAGCAGGGCGATCGGGTTGGTGAGCGCCAGGGAGAACTCGCCCTTGTCCTTGTCGTTCTTCATGTCGAAGACACCCAGCACGTTGAGGCAGAAGCCCTCGGTCGACGACTGGGCGAAGGTCAGTGCACCCAGGCAGGCGAGCTGCCCGGTCGGCACGTCGATGAAGCCGAGGAGCTTGAAGTCGGTCGAGGCCACCGCGATGCCGAGCAGCGAGAATGCCGTAGCGCTCTCGCCCTTGTCGGCGTACGCCGCAGCGAAGCCCGGAAGGATCGCCGTGGCCGACGTGGTGCCCAGCTGGGTCTTGGCGACACGCCATGCCGCATCACCGATGAGCGGGATGCCCTTGATGATCCCCTCCGGGTCGATGGCGACGCCGCCGGCGACACTGGTGGAAGCCATCAGCGCCGGGTCGGCCGAGACGGTGGTCTCGGGAACGACGGAGGTGGTGGCGACGCCGATCGCGGCGGCGGCGGTGAGTGCGACGGAGGCGGTGATTCCTGCGCGCAGGGGAATGGACGTCTTCTTCAAGGCGGCTCTCCTGTTACGGGGTGAAGGTGCAAGTCACAGCTATTCCTGAGATGAGATGTTCAGGCCGGCTCCCCCGAGACCCTGCGACTCGCAAGGATCGTAGCGGTCTTTGCATGTGAAATGGTATTTGCTACGCATACCGCCCAGGGCGAGGCGACGCGAGACCCGAAGACGACTGAGCCGTGATAACTCGTTGGCCAGATCCGGCGGCGACCCGCAGAATGGCAGCCATGGACGATCTACTCATCACGCCGGGACCGGGGGCGCCGCGCGGCCTCCGGATTCCGGCGTCGGAGTTGATCGAACAGTTCTCCCGCTCGTCGGGGCCGGGCGGCCAGGGCGTGAACACCACCGACTCGAGGGTGCAGCTGAGCCTGGATCTCGCGGCGACCACGGCGCTCGACGACGCCCAGCGCGCCCGCGTGCTGCGCACCCTCGCGCCGCGGCTCAGTGGCGGTGTCCTGACGATCGCCGCCTCGGAAGAGCGGGCTCAGCGACGCAACCGGACCCTGGCCCGGCAACGGCTCGCCGACCTGCTGCGCGAGGCGGTGGCCCCGGAGGTACCGCGCCGTCCCACGCGCCGGACCAAGGGTTCCCAGCGTCGACGGCTCGACGCCAAGACGCGCCGCGGCGCGCTCAAGGTGAACCGCCGACGACCTGCCGCCGACTAGGGATCACTGCGCAGCCTCGCGGGCGTCAGTCGTCAGGCGTCGACGTACACCGTCACCGCGGACACCGCGCGCCCGGCGAACTCCACCAGCGCCACCCCGTGGGCCTGGCCGTCGGTCAGGGTCACCGACACGGTCCGGCCGGCGGCCAGCGTCTTGCCGACCCGCCATCCGGCGAGCTGTCGACCGAGTTCGGCGGGCGACGGCACCGGCCGTCCACCGAACCGGAGGGCAGTCGCGGCGGTGCGCGCCCGCTCGGCGGCGTGCACGTCGCCGTCGCCTAATGCCTGGAGCAGGGCGATCGCCTGCCGCTTCGCGCGGGCGCCGACGCCGACGAAGCCCCGGGCGAAGCCCCGCGCGCCGCCGAGGCGCTGGTTGCGCAGGAGGCCCGCCGAGAGTCGGCCCGCCACGGGCGCGGCGGCCGACCCGTTGCCGAGCAGCTGGCCGATCATCGGACCCAGCTCCCAGTGGGCGGCGAGCGCGTCGATGCGCGCATCGTCGGTCATCGCATAGCGCAGATGGGCGGGCACCCGGAGCGTCACGCGGTCGCTCATCTCGATGACGATGGTGACGTCGCGGAGCACCTCGCGGCCGCAGACCACGTCGTGGGCCACCTCGAAGCGGATGCGGTTCGGGGCGATGAAGGTGTCGTAGAAACGCGCGAGCTGCTCGGAGCCGCGGTGCGGCGCCGAGCCGACCGGATCGTTGACCACCGCGCACGGGTTGAACAACGACAGCCAACGCTGCTTGTCGTGCGCGGCGACGGCGGCCGGCGAGGCGGCGTCCGTCGCGAGCAATGCACGGGGTCAGGTTGGCCGACCAGCACACCGCGGCCTGCGGGTCGACACAGGTCGGCTGCCGGGAGCAGTCGAGGATCATCGGCGGACCGTCGCTGGTGACGCCGACCACGCCCTGCCCGGACAGCGTCAGATTGAACAGGCCGCCGGCCATGATGCCCGCGTTGCCGATGGACGTGATCTTCCAGGCGAGCGAGTCGTCGAAGGCGAGCAGGCTGGAGGTGTTGACCGTGATCGCGTCCTGCGGGCCTTCCAACTGGAGGGTGAAGACGTCCTCGGCGCGGCGGGCGAAGAAGACCTCGCCCTGGCCGTTGACCCGCATCAGATGACCGCCCTCATTGCTGATGGCCTTCTTCAGAAAGTTGCTGACCGAACCGGAACCTTCATGTTTGAAGTCGAAGACGCCCTGGTAGGCCACCATGGCGCCCTTTGCGGCGAGCGCGCCGGGACCGAAGGCGACGCGCAGCATCTTGTTCGACTGCAGCGTCCAGCGCTGATTGGTCTCCTACTCGCGGTTGTTCTGGTCGAACAGGGCACTGCGCATGTCGTTGTCTCGGTCCTCGACCGTCCTGCGACGGCCGACTCAGTTCTCGTGATCGCGCTCCGGGAGGGGACGCAACGGGATCTCCGGCCGCGCGAGGCGGCGCCGGGGATGTCGGGTGGCCACCTGGTAGACGGCCGCCGTGCGTTCGGCGACCACCGGCCAGGTGAATTCCTCGGTCAGCACCGCGCGGGCACGATGCGCCCACACGGCGGCGGACTCCGGTTCGGCCAGCGTCCGGCACACGGCGTCGACCAGCGCGGGAACATCGGCAGGGGCGAAGGTGGCGCCGGTGGCACCGTCGACGACGGCCTCGCCGAGCCCGCCCGCGGTGGAGGTGACCAGCGGAATGCCCGACGCCGCCGCTTCCAGGGCGACGATGCCGAACGGCTCGTAGCGGCTGGGCAGCACGATCGCCGCGCACCGCTGCATCAGGGTCACCAGACCATCATGGTCTTGGCGGCCGGCGAAGACCACCGACTCGGCGACGCCGTGCTGGTGAGCGAGTTCGGTGAGCCAGGTCAGCTGGGTGCCCTCGCCCGCGACGGTCAGGGTGGTGCCGGGGTAAACGCGCTGTACGGCGGGCAGGGCGGCGAGCAGATCCTGCACGCCCTTCTCATATTCGAGGCGACCGGCGAACAGCAGCTCGGCGGGGCCGTCGGCGGGCGGGCGTTCAGCGAAGGCCCACGCGGTCAGATCGATGCCGTTGTGGATCACGGTGATCGGCGCCAGCTCGGGGCCGAAGAGCGCGGTCACCTCCTCGCGCATCGACGACGAGCAGGTGATCAACGCATCGGCGGAGTTGGCGAGCCACCACTCGACCGAGTGGACCTGCCGGTTGACGTGTCCGGCCACCCACCCCGAGTGCCGACCGGCCTCGGTGGCGTGCAGGGTGGCGACCAGCGGCACGTCGAAGAACTCGGCGAGCGCGATCGACGGATGGGCGACGAGCCAGTCGTGCGCGTGCACCACGTCGGGCGTCCAGTCCCGGCCGAGGTGCGCGAGCGCAGCGCGGATGAAGCTGTGCCCCATCGACAGCGTCCACGACATCATGTCGACGCCGAAGTCGAACTCCGTCGGGTCTTCGGCAGCGGCCACCACGCGGACGCCGTTCACCACGGTGTCGGTGGTGGGATGCGTCGACGCATCGGTGCCGGACGGCTGCCGAGTCAGGACGGTCACCTCGAGCCCCTGTGCGGCAAGGGCTTCGGCCAGATAGTGCACGTGTCGACCGAGGCCGCCGACGACGACCGGCGGGTACTCCCACGACACCATCAAGACTTTGCGTCGCATCAGCGGAGACTCCCGTCGCGTGAAGGCAGACGGCGGGCGTCGAGCGCGCCGAACAGATTGTCGGCCCGGCGCCAGCCGGCGGCCAGGCGGGCCGCGTGCTCGGAGCGTCCGGCCGCGGCGGCGGCACAGATCTCCCGCGTGGCGTGCGCGTGCTTGTACGCGCGGTCCTCGGCGTACCCGGCCGCGGTGTCCTTGGAGACCATGAACGGCCAGTCCGACTGCAACGTCATCAGGGTCTCGCGGAGGATCTGGTCGGCGGTGGTGTCCCGGGCGTGGCCGCCTTCGAGTAGCTTGTCCAGGACGTCGAGGGCGGTCTCGGAGACTTCGGCGTTCAACTGCACCAGGTGCGCGACCTGCGGGCCCTCCCAGACGCGCCAATCCTTACCCGAGCCCCAGGAGGAGTCGGCGAGTTCCACCGGCTCGCCGACGAAGCCGTTGCGGCGGGCGCCGGCGAGCGTCCCGACGGTGACGCCGACCTCGGGCAGGCGGCGCAGCACCCGTTCGAGCCAGATCGGCCCCTCGTGCCACCAGTGGCCGTACAGCTCGGTGTCGAAGGCCGCCACGACGAGCGCCGGGCGACCGAGGCGGGCGGACTCGTCGATCATGCGCGTTCGCACGGCGTCGACGAAGTCCTCCACGTGGGCGTCGATCACGGCGTCGACCAAGGCCGGGTCGTACGGCTTCTTCGCGTCGCCCGGGACGTTCTTGCCGGTCACCCGGAACGGCTTGAAGCCGGTCTTGTGGTCGTACGTGTGGAAGTCGCGGTACGCGCTGTGTCCGGGGTAGCCGGATTTGGGTGACCACACGCGGTAGCTGACGGTCAGGTCGCGGCCGAAGGCCACCACGTCGGTCTGGCCCACCGGTCGGCCGAGAGCGGTGTCGCCGCGCAGGGTGGGGCCGTCGACCATGAAGTGCCCGACGCCGGCGTCGTCGTACTCGCGTTCCATGCCCGGGGTGTACGCGCATTCGGGGGCCCAGATCCCGACCGGCTGTGTGCCCCACCGCAAATGGGCGTCGGCCAGGCCTTCGGTGAGGGACAGTCGGCGCAGACGTTCGTCGAGCAACGGCTGAAACGGATGCGCCAACGGGCCGCCCAGCAGTTCGAGGACGCCGGAAGACACGAGGCTGCGGATCTGCGGGCTGCCGCCGTGCCGCCAGTGCTGCTCGAAGTCGGCGAGCGCCGCGGCGGCCTCCCGGTACTCGCGGTGGCCGCTGGCGCGGCGGTCCGGATCGTCGTCGACCGCCGCCTCCATGGCGCGCAACTGCCAGTCGGCGAGCCACTCGTACATCGACGCCGCCGCGTGCGGGTCGTCGAGCTGCGCGGCCAGGACCGGGGTGATGCCGAGCGAGAGCTGATCGGTGAAGCCGTCGGCGGCCAGTCGGCGCAGCATGCCGTAGAGCGGCAGGTAGCAGTGCGCCCACGACTGATACAGCCATTCCTCGCCCACCGGCCAGCGGCCGTGGTTGACGAGCCAGGGCAGATGCGAATGCAGGACCAGTGTGAACTGGCCCGGCACCGGATCGACGTCGGTCACGAGTCGGCCCGGCGGGTGGCGATCGCCAACAGGTCGAGGCTGGTGTCGATGTCGCGCTCGCGGGCGTCGACGATCTCGAAGTCGGCGGCGGTGATGCCCGCGACGTCGGCGACCAACTCGGTCGGCCATTCCTCGCCGGCCAGCGCGCGCTCGATCTGGGCGTCGATCAGCGAGCCGCCCCACTTCGCGTCGAGCTCGCGCAGACGCGGTCCGTGGAAGACGCCGAGCATGGCCTGCACGTCGAAACCGTCGTCGGTCAGCAGCTCGGTCAGCTCGGCGGCGTGCAGCTCGCGGGTGTGGAACGGGTTGAGCGGCGTGTCCAGGCCGGGGGAGAAGGTGATGCGGTTCGGGGTGCTCATCAGCAGTTCGCCGTCGGCCCGCAGCACGCGATGGCATTCGGCGACGAAGGCGGGCTGGTCCCAGAGGTGTTCGATCACCTGGAAGTTCACCACCAGATCCACCGAGCCGTCGGGCAGCGGCAGATCGATCAGATTCCCTTGGTGCACAGTCACTTCCGGGTAGCGGCGGCGCGTGTGCTCCACGGCCTGCGCGTCGTAGTCGACGCAGGTGACCGACGCGGCTCGACGCGCCAGCTGCGCGGCGCCGTAGCCCTCACCGGAACCGGCCTCGAGGACGTCCTTGCCGGCGCTGCGCGCCTCGATGTAGTCGTAGGCCACCTCGTGCCGACGGAACCAGTAGTTCTCCGCGGGGATGCCGGGCACGGTGCGCTCGCCGGTCAAGGCGAGGTGCTGCTCCACGTCGAGGACGGGCTCGGAGGAGGCCGGGGAATCGCTCATCTGCACGACACTAGGGCATACCGACGGGCTCGCCCCGCCTCGCCCTGCGCGGGCGCGGACGCGCCCGGCGCTCGCGAGTGTGAGTAACCCGACGCAAATTCCTCGCGGGCGGTGTATTGCCCGAGTGAACGAACGGTTAGAGTTAGCGATGACCCATGGCCTTACCGGCCGGTAAGTTGCCGAAACCTACGCAGGAGGTCGACGAAGACCCATGACGAACGTTGTTGTGCTCATCAAGCACGTGCCGGACTACACGGCCGAGTGGACGCTCTCCGCCGACGATTACACCCTCGACCGCGCTGCTGTCGACGGCATCATCGACGAGATCAACGAGCGGGCCGTCGAAGCCGCGCTGCAGATCAAGGAAGCCAACGGCGGTGAGGTCACGGTGCTGTGCGCCGGCCCCGCACAGGCGGCCGACGCGATCCGCAAGGCGCTCTCGATGGGCGCCGACAAGGCAATTCACATTCAGGACGACGCCGTGCACGGCAGCGACGCGGTGCAGACCGCCTACCTGCTCGCCACCGCCCTGGGCACCGTCGAGGGCGTCGAGCTGGTCATCGCCGGCAACGAGTCCTCGGACGGCCGCGCCGGTGCGGTCCCGGCGATGATCGCCGAGTACCTGGACCTGCCGCACCTGACCCACCTGCGCAAGCTGGAGGTCGACGGCGAGGCACTGCGCGGCGAGCGTGAGACCGACGACGGCATCTTCAACGTCGAGGCCTCCCTGCCGGCGATCGTCTCGGTGAACGAGAAGATCAACGACCCGCGCTTCCCGTCGTTCAAGGGCATCATGGCCGCCAAGAAGAAGACCCCCGAGGTCCTCACCGCTGCCGAGCTCGGCATCGAAGACGGCGTCATGGGCGTGGCCAACGCGGGCAGCAGCGTCACCGGTGTGACCCCGAAGCCCCCGCGTGCTGCGGGCGAGCGCATCACCGACGAGGGCGACGGCGGCACCAAGGTCGCCGAGTACCTGGTCGGCCAGAAGATCATCTGATCGCCCCCACCCCGACAAGCAAAGACATTCAGGAGAGAGAACATGGCTGAAGTACTCGTGCTCGTTGAGCAGGATCCCGAGGGTGGGCTGAAGAAGGTCACCAACGAACTTCTCACCGCTGCCCGCGCACTGGGCGAGCCCGCCGCCGTCGTCATCGACGCCCCGGGCAAGGCCGACGGCGTCCTGGGCGCCCTGGCCGAGGCCGGCGCCGAGAAGGTCTACGTCGCCGAGTCCGACGACGTCGCCAACTACCTGGTGAGCCCCAAGGTCGACGTCCTCGCGGCGCTCGCCGAGGAGAACACCCCCGCCGCGGTGCTGATCGCTGCCAACGCCGAGGGCAAGGAGGTGGCCGGACGTCTGGCCGTGCGCCTGGGCTCCGGTCTGCTGGTCGACGTCATCGAGGTCGGCGCGGGCGGCACCGGTGTGCTGTCCGTGCGCGGCGGTGCGTTCACCGTCGACGCCGCCGCCGGTGGCGACACCGCGGTGATCAGCGTCCGTCCGGGCGCCATCGAGGCCGCTCCGGCGGCCGGCGCGGGCACCCGCGTCGACGTGGCCGTGCCCGAGCAGGCCGAGAACGCCGTCAAGGTGACCGGCTTCGCGCCGAACGTGGGCGGCGACCGCCCCGAGCTGACCGAGGCCTCGGTCGTCGTGTCCGGTGGCCGCGGCGTCGGCTCGGCGGAGAAGTTCTCCGTGGTCGAGGAGCTCGCGGACGCGCTCGGCGCTGCCGTGGGCGCTTCGCGTGCGGCTGTCGACTCCGGTTACTACCCGGGCCAGTTCCAGGTGGGTCAGACCGGCAAGACCGTCTCGCCGCAGCTGTACATCGCGCTGGGCATCTCCGGCGCCATCCAGCACCGCGCCGGCATGCAGACCTCGAAGACCATCGTGGCCGTCAACAAGGACGAAGAGGCCCCGATCTTCGAGATCAGCGACTTCGGTGTGGTCGGCGACCTGTTCGACGTCGCCCCGCAGCTGACCGAGGCGATCAACGCTCGTAAGTGATGCGGTGACGCCGACGCTCGCGTGAGTGTCGGCGTCTCCCGCGTCGACAGCCACTGCCCCGCAGCTCCGTGTGAGCTGCGGGGCAGTGGCTTTTTCGCTTCTGCGGCCGGGCCGACGGATCGATGGCAGGCCGGCCGGGCAGGCCTGGCACAACGCTCAGCGGACGCGATTTCCCTTGTGCGCGACCGTGATTGCCGTCGTTCACCGAGTGGCCGGGTGGGCGTCGCCGGACGGCTGCCGAGTCGTCGATCCGGGTTGTTTCACTGCGAGGCATGACGGTTCTTCCGATCCACAGCCCACTGTCCGAATCGGCCGTACGCCGGACGCTGTTCGTCGCCGGCGAGTACGACGTCGTCGTGACCGGACACCCCGCTGACATCCGCGCCGCGCAGCGCCTGCGGTACGCGACCTTCCGCGCCGAGCCCGGCTACTCCGATGCGATTGGCGACGTCGCCACCGCCCTGGACGCCGACCGGTTCGACGACTTCTGTGATCACCTGCTGATCCGGCACCTGCCGACCGGCCAGGTGGCCGGCTGCGCGCGGGTCCTGCCGCCGGCGCGGGCGATCGCCGCCGGCGGGTGGTACTCCGCGGGGGAGTTCGACCTGAGTGAACTCGCCTCGATCGCGCCGGAGACGGTGGAGATGGGGCGCGCGGTGGTGCACCCGGCGCACCGCAGCGGCGCGGTGACCGGACTGCTGTGGACCGCGGTGCTGGGTTACCTCGAGGACGGCGGCTACCGCTATCTGATGGGGTGCGTCTCGGTGCCGGTCGACGCCGAGGCCGGGCGCGGGCGGGACCTGCGCGGCATTCGCGACGTGGTGCGCGATCGCTACAGCGCGCGGTGGCAGGCGTTTCCGTACCGGCACGTGGAGGTCGACGGCGCGCGCCTGGACGACCTGCCCGCAGTGGCCAAGCCGGTGCTCCCGCCGCTGCTGCGGGGCTACCTCCGACTCGGTGCGCGGGTCTGCGGCGAGCCCGCCTTCGACGAGGTCTTCGACGTCGGCGATTTCCTCACGGTGATCGACCGGGAGGAGGGCGACGACCGCTACCTCACGCGTATGCGCGGTGCGCTCGCTCGGCTGTCCGGACCCGCCGCGGCCGCGGACGGGCAGCGCTGACGGTGGCCGCGGCCCCGGTGGCCCAAGCGGCGCAGACGACGGATCCGTGGGTTCCGGTCAGCGGGTGCGGGCCCCAGTGCGTCCCGCCCGAGCGGGATCGGGTGGGCGCGGTGCGGGTGGCGGGCCGCGTGTTGGCACTGGTGCTGGCCGGACTGATACTGCTGCCCGTCGGGCTGCTCACCGCTGCGTTGCCGCGGCGCGTCCGAAGCGGCTACTGGCGCCGCGCCGCGCGCTGGTGCCTGCGGGCAGTGGGGCTGCGACTGACGGTGACTGACCTGCGGCCGCGCGGTGCGCGCACGGTGCGCGGGGCGCTGGTGGTGGCCAACCACATCTCGTTCCTCGACGTCTTCGCGGTCGCCGCGGTGGCGCCCGCCCGTTTCGTGGCCAAACGCGAGGTGCTGGCGATGGGTGCCCTCACCCCGCTGCTGCGCTGCTTCGGCGTGCTGCCGCACCGGCGAGGTCTGCTGCGCGAACTGCGGTCCGATGTGCGTCGCGTGGCCCGCATCCTCGACCGGGGTCGCCCCGTGGTGGTCTTTCCGGAGGGCACCACCCGCTGCGGCATCGCCGCGGGCGCGTTCCGGTCGGCCTTCTTTCAGAGCGCGATCGACGCGGGCGTGCCGGTGCTGCCGATCGCCCTCCGCTATCACCGGGCGGGCACGACCGCTGTGGCGCCCGGATATCTGGGGGAGGACTCGGTGGTCGACACGTTGCGCCGAGTACTGAGCGCCCGCGGCCTCGTCGTCGCGGTGACGGTGCACCCGCTGCAACTGCCGGCCGGGGATCGTCGAGCCCTGGCGACGCGCTGCGGCGACCTGATCCGTCCGGAGCGAGCACCACGGGCGTGGGCAGTGCCGCTGCGCCGGAGTGACCTGGTCGTCGGCATTGGGCCGGGAAGGCCACCCGCGGCTATTCTGGACGGCGATCATGTCCGTGTATCTCGACAACGCCGCCTCCACCGCGCTGGTGCCCCAAGCACTCGCGGCGATGAGCGATGCCTGGAGTCGACCGGGTAACCCGATGTCACTCCACGACGCCGGTCGTCGGGCCCGACGCCTCCTGGAGGAGTCCCGAGAGACGATCGCCCGCTGCATCGGCGCGCGCCCGTCCGAGGTGATCTTCACCGCGGGCGGTACCGAGTCGGACAACCTCGCCGTGAAGGGCATCTATCGAGCCCGTCGTGCGCAGGACGAGCGACGACGCCGCCTGGTGATCTCCGCCGTGGAACACCACGCGGTGCTCGACCCGGCCCAGTGGCTGGCCGACCACGAGGACGCCGAACTGGTGATCCTGCCGGTCGACGCGCACGGCCGGGTGGATCCGGAGGACCTGCGCGCCGAACTCGCCGAGCACGCCGACGAGGTCGCGCTGATCTCGGTGATGTGGGCCAACAACGAGGTGGGCTGCCTGCAGCCGATCGCCGAACTCGCGGCGGCGGCGCGTGAACACGGGGTGCCGATGCATTCGGATGCGGTGGCCGCAGTGGGCCACGTGCCCGTCGATTTCGCCGCGAGCGGGCTGTCCGCGCTGAGCCTGGCCGCCCACAAGTTCGGCGGCCCGCAGGGCGGCGGTGCGCTGGTGCTGGGCCGCGACGTCGCCGCGCAGCCACTGCAGCACGGCGGCGGTCACGAACGCGACCTGCGGTCGGGGACCCAGGACGTGGCCGGCGCGGCAGGCATGGCCGCGGCCCTGCAGCGCGCCGTCGACCACCGCGACGAGGACGCCGCCGCGGTGACCGCGGTGCGCGATCGACTGCTCGCCGTGCTCGACACCCTCGACGGGGTGGCGGTGAACTCCGGACCCGAGGGGCTGCCCGGGGTGGTCCACGCCAGCTTCGACTCCTGCGAGGGCGACTCGCTGCTCATGCTCCTGGACGCCAAGGGCGTCCAGTGTTCCACCGGCTCGGCGTGCACGGCGGGCGTCGCCTCGGCCAGTCACGTGCTGCTCGCGATGGGTCTGGACCGCGCCGCGGCGCGCGGCTCGCTGCGGTTCTCGATCGGACCGGACAACACCGTCGCCGACATCGACCACGTCGCCGCCGTCCTGCCCGAGGCCGTGGGCCGCGCTCGCGCGGCCGGATTGATGGGAGTGCGCTGATGGCGGAACTCGAACCGAACACCGAATCGACCCCTGAGCCCCGTCGAAGGGTGCTCGTCGCGATGAGCGGCGGTGTCGACTCGTCGGTCGCCGCGGCCCGCGCCGTGGAGGCCGGCCACGACGTGGTGGGCGTGCACCTGGCGCTGTCGACCGCGCCGGGCGCGCTGCGTACCGGCTCGCGCGGCTGCTGCTCGCGCGAGGACGCCGACGATGCGCGCCGCGTGGCCGACATGCTCGGCATCCCGTTCTACGTGTGGGACTTCGCCGACCGCTTCAAAGAGGACGTGATCGACGAGTTCGTCGCCGCCTACGCCGCGGGCGAGACCCCGAATCCGTGCCTGAGCTGCAACGAGAAGGTCAAGTTCGCGGCGCTCGCCGAGCGGGCCGTCGCCCTGGGCTTCGACGCGCTGGCCACCGGTCATTACGCGCGCCTGGACGACGGCGAGCTGCGTCGTGCGGTGGACGCCGACAAGGATCAGTCGTACGTGCTCGCGGTGCTCGATCACGGTCAGCTGGGCCGGGCCATGTTCCCGATCGGGGACACCCCGAAGCCGCAGATCCGCGAGGAAGCCGAGCGGCGCGGCCTGCTCGTGGCGAACAAGCCCGACTCGCACGACATCTGCTTCATCCCGACCGGCGACACCAAGGCCTTCCTCGGTGCGCGCATCGGCGTGCGGCCCGGCGCGGTGGTCGACAAGAAGTCCGGCGAGCAACTCGCCGAGCACGACGGCGTGCACGGTTTCACCATCGGCCAGCGCAAGGGTCTCGGCATCGAGGCACCCGCCGTCGACGGCAGCCCGCGCTACGTGACCGCCATCGATCCGGGCACCGGGACGGTCACCGTCGGCACCGCCGAGGATCTGGAAGTGCACTCGATCAGCGCCACCAAGGCGATCTGGTCGTCCGGCGAGGTGCCCGCGGGGCCCGTCGAGTGCGTGGTGCAGGTGCGCGCCCACGGCGGTCTGGCCGACGCGGTCGCCACCCCCGTCGACGGCCCCGACGGCCCCGGCATCGAGATCGCGCTGCGGCAGCCGCTGCGCGGCGTCGCCCGCGGTCAGGCCGCGGTCCTGTACCTGCCGGACGCGGTCCACGGCGACCTGGTGCTCGGCTCGGGTCGTATCTCCGCGGCCGCCTGAACCCGCCCCGGGTCAGAGTTCGAAGGTCTCGCCGGCGGTCGCGGTCTCGAGTTCGCCCAGCAGACGGTCGCGGGCGGTGATCACCCGCGCGAACTCCTGGACGCGCGGGGTCCACGGCCCCGGCCCGCCGAGCAGCGGAATCTCCAGCTCGAAGAGGCGCTTTCCCAGGGTGCCCAGGGTGCTCTGCACGAACACCAGATCGCGGATGCGGTGCCGCACCGACGGCAGGGTCAGTGCGAACAGCAGCGCATACGGGTCCAGGTCCGGCGCGTCCGGGCTCACCGAGATCACCTGCAGGTGGCTCTGCACCAGGCTCCGGACGTTGCGCTCGGTGATCATGGCGGCGGCGCCGATCCGGTAGCGGCCGTCGACCACGATCAGCACGTCGCCGACCCGCAGGTCGATCGGCCCGCGATGCTCCCGGTACACCGCCTCGCTCACCGATTTGGTGGGATCGGTGGACACCTCGAAATTGTTGAGGTCGGAGGTGCGGATGAACGGGATGTCGCCGGTGCCGTAGGCCGCCGACCCCGGTTCGCGTCCCTTGCGCACGCGGATCAGGCCGGCCTCGCGCAGCTGCCCGAGTGTCACCCACTCGGCGCCGGCCAGGAGGGCCTGCTCGTCGGCGCTGCGCGGGGCGGGGCGCTCGAAGTAGCGCGGCACCAGATAGGTGTGGCCGGTCAGGTCCGCCGCCGACCAGGCCGTGGTGCCGTCGGCGCGGTGCGGATACGCCGCGGCGAGATCGGCGAAGTCGTCCGGATACGGCGCGCCGTCGGCGGTCACCGACTTGCCGCGGCGGTCGTGCCCGCAGTGCAGCGCCGCCGCGATCCACGTCGTCGCCTCGCCCCCGGCGTCGTCGGCGGTGGGGGTCTCCTCGTCGTTCTTGGTGAAGAACAGCACGTTGGTCTTGGTGTCGGTGCCCGGTTGGAAGGTGGTGCGCGGGCAGTCGAGGAGGGCGTCGACGGTGCCGCGGCGCCGCAGCCACGTCCACACGAAGCCGGAGCCCAGGTTGCCGAAGACGCCCTCGGGCAAGACGATGCCCATCCGGCCGCCCGGCCGCAGCAGCCGCACGCACAGTTCCACGAACAAGATCTGCGGATCGCGGCTCTTCTCCACCTGCTCGGTCTGCGTCCACGCTCCGGCGGTGTCCCGGGTCCAGACGTGCCCGAAGTCGTACCGCCGCAGCAGGTCCGGGTCGGTGACGCCGATCCGGGCGCCGAACGGCGGATTGGTGGCGACCACGTCGAACTGCTCGGTGCGCCCGTCGGCGTCGATCCACGCGGCCGGGTCCAGGGAGTTGCGGTGGAAGGCGCGGCCGTCGTCGCCGGCCACCATGGCCAGCAGCGCGGTCATCAGGCGGTAGAGGTCGAAGTCCTTGTCCGCGCCCACCACCTCGACGCGGGCCCCGCGGTCGGCGGCGTGGGCCACGGCCTCGGCGAGGAAGCCGCCGGAACCGGCGGACGGATCCACCACGCGCTCGCCGTCGGCCGGATCGAGCATCGTGACGATGGCCCGCACCAGGGTGCGCGGGGTGAAGAACTGGCCCTTCTCACCGCGGATACGCGGCCCGAGGACGGCCTGGAAGGCGTCGCCGACGATGTGCGCGGGCGCATCGTCGAGGGCGATGTCGGACAGGGCGCGCAGCGCGTCGCGGATCACCGCGTCGTCGTTGTGGAAAGCCTCGTCGGGGGCGATGGCACCGGGGAACTCGTGATGGGCCAGGTCGAGCAGCAGCGCCGGGTCGGCGCCGTCGAGCACCGACTGCCACACCTGCGTGCGGCCGGCGCGTTCGGCCGCCAGCTTCACCAGTAGCGCGAGCGTCATGTCCTCGACGATGCGCTCGGCGCGACTGCTCTGCCCGTTGGAGTAGAGGTGGAAGTAGAGGCTGCGGAAGGCCTCGCCGAGGTGCGAGTTCGAGGGCGAGGGCATGGCCTCATCCTAGGGCGGTGCGGTACGGCCGAGGAGATTAGGCTGGCGTGGTGAGCGAGCGTTCCGTACCGGCGGCCCCCCGGATCCCCGTGGCGACGGCGACCGGGATCGGTTCCATGCCGGGCACCGATCCCCGCGAGGCGGCGGCCGTCGTGACCGGCGAGCTGGGTCTGCCGCATCTGCCGGAACTGCCCGGCCGCGGGGTCGGCGGCGACCTCATCGGGCGCACCGCCGGTCTGCTCGTCGACGTTCCGGTGGACTACGTGCACCGCACCTACCGGTTGGCGGCGGCGCCCACCGTCGAGACCCGGCGGGCCCGCGACTACCTGCGCTGGGACGTCGACGCCGTCGAAGAGTGTTGGGAGACGAGCGGCCTCGGCGGCGAGCATGAGGTGCTGAAGATGCAGGCGTGCGGTCCGTACACCTTCGCCGCGCACGTGGAACTGCGCGGCGGCCACAAGGTGATCCGCGACGGCGGCGCCGTGCGCGACATCGCGGCCTCGCTGGCGGCCGGACTGGACGAGCAGGCGCAGGACCTGGAACGACGACTCGGCGTGCGGACCGTGGTGCAGGTGGACGAGCCGTCCATCGGTGCGGTCATCGACGGCACCGTGACCCCGCTGACCCGACTGGATCCGATCGCGCCGATCCCGGTGCCCGACCTGCAGGCCGGCCTGGAGACCTTCGCCGCACAGGTGCGGCGACCGATGCTGCTGCACAGTTGCGCGCAGCCGCGGTGGGACCTGCTCGCCGGTCTGCCGTCGTACGCGGTGTCGATGGATCTGACCCTCCTGACCGAGCGTGACTACGACGGGCTGGGCGCCCTGCTGGACAGCGGGCGGGTGCTGGCGGCGGGGGTAGTGCCGACCACCGATCCGGGACAGTCGCGCACGGAGTTGGTCGACGACCTGGTGGCCCGGCTGCAGGGGCTCGTCGACCGCATCGGCCTACCGCGCACCGTCTTACGTGATCAACTGCTGGTGACTCCGGTCTGCGGGCTCGCCGGCGCGAGCCCGGACTGGGCCGCGCGGGCGCTGGCCGTGGCCGGCGACGTGGCCGAGGGCGCGGCCACGCTGTGACGACGGCGATCGATCTGGCGAAGGTCCAGAGGCGCACCCTCGCGGTGGTGATCGCCAGCCAGGTGCTCGGTGGCGCCGGTCTGTCGGCGGGTGTGGCGGTGGGCGCTCTGCTGGCCCGCGACATGCTCGGCTCGGACGCCCTGTCGGGGCTGCCCGCCGCCGTGTTCACGCTGGGCTCGGCGGCCGCGGCGTTCGGCGTCGGCCGGATCGCGCAGCGTTCGGGTCGCCGGATCAGCCTGGCGATCGGCTTCGGTGCGGGTGCGCTCGGCGCGGTGGGCATCGTGATCGCGGCTGCGATCGGCAACATCCCGCTGCTCTTCGCCGCGCTGCTCGTGTACGGCTCGGGCACCGCGACCAACCTGCAGGCGCGCTACGCGGGCACCGACCTGGCCGCGCCGGACCGGCGCGGACGCGCGATCAGCGTCTCGCTGGCGGCCACCACGCTGGGCGCGGTGGCCGGCCCGAACCTGCTGACCCCCACCGGGGCATTCGCCGAGGCGATCGGCCTGCCGCGACTGAGTGGACCGTTCCTGCTCGCCGCGGTGGCCTACGGTGCCGCGGGCCTGATCTTCTATCTCCTGCTGCGCCCCGACCCGTTCCTGCTGGCCCGGGACGTGGCGGCACGCGCGGCCGACGACGACGCCGTCGAGGTAGAGGCCGGTGGCGCGTCCGCGCCGCGTTCGGCGTTGTACATCGGCGCCGCGGTGATGGTGACGGCGCAGATCGTGATGACCGGCGTGATGACGATGACACCGGTGCACATGGTCGACCTCGAGTACGGCCTCACCGCCGTCGGGGTGATCATCGGCGCGCACGTGGCTGCCATGTTCCTGCCGTCGCTGGTCACCGGTCCGCTCGTCGACCGAGTGGGGCGCGGGCCGATGGCGCTCGGCTCGGTGGTGCTGCTGGTGCTGGCCGGGCTGCTGGCGGCCTGGGCCCCGATGGATTCGTTGGGGCTGCTGGCGGTCGCGTTGATCCTGCTCGGACTCGGCTGGAACCTCGGACTGATCAGCGGCACCGCCCTTGTGGTGGACGCCACGTCGGCGCCGGAACGTCCCACGGTGCAGGGCTCCATCGACGTGCTGATCGCGCTCGCCGGGGCCGGGGCCGGGGCGTTAGCGGGTGTGGTGATGTCGGTGTTCGGGTTCGACGTGGTCGGCTATGTCGGCGCGGTCATCGCCGTTCTGCTGCTCCCGGTGCTGTGGATGTTGCGGCGCGCCGGGGCGTTCGGCAGGGTGGCGGTGTGACTGACCAGGCCGAACCGACGGAATCGACCGAATCGACCCCACCTCCCGCCTCGTCTGCGCCCCAGCGGCGCCGTCGACGCGACCTGGTGCTCCTCGGGGTGCTGGTACTGGTACTGATCGGGTTGATCGTCGCGCTCGTCGTCCGGAACGCCGGCTCCTCGGATCAGGCGTCGTCGACCACCGCATCCGCGGCACCGGCGACGTTCGGGCCGCTCGGCGACCTGTCCCGTCGCCAGGCCGACGATCCGCGCGCGCTGGGCGAGGTGGACGCGCCGGTCACCATGGTGGTCTTCTCCGACTTCCGCTGCCCGTTCTGCGCCGCCTACGCGCGCGACATCGAACCGCAGCTGATCGAGAAGTACGTCGACACCGGAAAACTGCGAATCGAATGGCGGGATCAACCGATCTTCGGCAAGGAGTCCGAGCTCGCCGCCCGCGCCGGATGGGCGGCCGCGGCGCAGGGCAAGTTCTGGGAGTTCACCACCGACGTCTACGCCGACGCGCCGCAGACCGGACACCCCGACCTGCCCATCGACGTCCTCGTCCAGCACGCCGAGGCCGTCGGGGTGCCCGACCTCGACCGCTTCCGGAGCGAGACGCTGAGCGATCGGTACGCTGCCGACATCGCCGCGGACGCCGCACCCACCGAGGAGTTCGGCATCATCGGCGTGCCCGCCTTCGTGATCGACGGCGAACCGATCGTCGGGGTGCGTCCGATCGAGACCTTCGAGGTGGTCATCGACCAGTACCTGGGCGGGCGCTGACACGTGGGTCAGATCGGTCTGGCCGGAGCGTTTCTCGGCGGGCTGCTCGCACTGCTCAGCCCGTGTGCGGCGCTGCTCCTGCCGTCGTTCTTCGCCTTCACCTACGACGGCGCCAAGTCGCTGATCTCGCGCACCGGGCTGTTCTTCCTCGGCCTGGTCGCCGTGCTGGCCCCGATCGGGGCGGGCGCCGCGGCGCTGGGCTCGCTGTTCACCGTCCACCGCGGCACCGTGACCATGATCGGCGCGATCGCGGTGATCGTCTTCGGCGTGCTGCTGATCGTCGGCAGCGGTTTCGGCTTCGGTCGCCTCTCCGGGCTCGCCGACAGCGTGCGCGTGGTGGGCCCGGCGTCGACGGTCGCCCTCGGCGCGGTCTACGCCTTCGCCGGCTTCTGCTCGGGGCCGCTGCTGGGCGCGGTGCTGACCGTGGGTCTGGTCAGCGGTGAGCCGGTGTACGGCGCCGCGGTGATGGTGGCCTACGCCGCCGGGATGACCGTGCCGCTGCTGCTGTTGGCCGCGTTCTGGACGCGCATCGGGCCCCGGGTGCGCGGGGTACTCCGCGGGCGGGAGATCACGGTGGGCCGCTTCACCCTGCACAGCACCTCGTTGATCTCCGGGCTGGCGCTGATCGCGATCGGCATTCTGCTGTGGGTCACCGAGGGCACCGCCTCACTCGGCGCCCCGGTCGGCGCCGACACCCAGCTGCGGTGGCAGGCGCAGGTGGCCGAGTGGGCCGATGCGTTCAGCAATCTCGCGGTGCTCACCCTGCTGGTCGCGGCGGCCGTGGTGGCGCTCGCGATCAGGGTCGTGGTGCGTCGCCGGAGCTGATCGGCAACTGGGCGACGGCGCGTTTCGGAGCGATCTGCCGGAAGCTCGCGTCGAGGAGTTCGGCCACTTCCGTCCAGTCCGACTCGGCGGACAGTTCCAGGCCGAGCCATCCGTAGGCCCCCACGTACGAGGGCACGAAGAAGCGTTCGTCCTGCGCGAGGGCCTGCTGTTCGCTGGGGTCGGGAATGAACAGCAGTGCGGTGGGCAGCGGCGTCTTCGTCGCACCTTTGCGGGAGCCGCCGTACATCGCGAACATCTTGCCGCAGCGGAAGGTCGGCCGCCCGTGCGCGACCTGCTCGGTGGCCTCCGGCAAGGAGAGGGCGATCTCCCGGACCCGCGCGAGGACGGGGTCGGCGTCGTCGAACATGATCGGATGCGGCATGGTACTCAGCCTACGGCGGGAGCGTGTCGGGCGGGGCGACTAGAATTCTGCTGTGACGAACCCGCAGCAGAAGAATGCGCAGCAGGAGTGGGCCGAGCTGGCCGACGAAATCCGTGACCACCAGTTCCGCTATTACGTCAACGACGCGCCGATCATCGCCGACGCCGAGTTCGATGCGCTGCTGCGACGACTGCAGAAGCTCGAGGACGAGCACCCCGAACTCGCGGTCCCCGACTCGCCGACCAAGCTGGTCGGCGGTGGCTTCTCCACCGCGTTCACCCCCGTCGATCACCTCGAGCGGATGATGTCGCTGGACAACGTCTTCGACGCCGACGAACTGCGCACGTGGATCTCGCGCACCGAGGCCGACGCCGGCGCCGACATCGACTTCCTGTGCGAGCTCAAGATCGACGGCGTGGCTCTCTCGCTGGTCTACGAGGACGGCCGACTGGTGCGCGGCGTGACCCGCGGCGACGGCCGGACCGGTGAGGACGTCACCCTCAACGCGCGCACCATCGTCGGCGTCCCGCACGTGCTGACCTCCACCGACGAGTACCCGGTGCCCGCGCTGCTGGAGGTGCGCGGCGAGGTCTATTTCCGGCTGGAGGACTTCCAGAAGCTCAACGCCTCCCTCGTGGAGGCGGGCAAGGCGCCGTTCGCGAATCCGCGGAACTCGGCGGCCGGGTCGCTGCGGCAGAAGAACCCGCAGATCACCGCGCAACGCAACCTGCACATGATCTGCCACGGCGTGGGCCGGATCGACGGCTGGCGACCGACGTCGCTGCACGAGATCTACCTGGCGCTGACCGCGTGGGGCCTGCCGGTGTCCGCGCACACCACCAAGGCGGTCGGCGCGCAGGCCGTGGCGGACACCGTGGCCTACTGGGGCGAGAACCGGCATTCGGTGGAGCATGAGATCGACGGCCTCGTGGTGAAGGTCGACGACACCGCGCTCCAGCGTCGCCTCGGATCCACGTCCCGGGCCCCGCGCTGGGCGATCGCCTACAAGTACCCGCCGGAGGAGGTCACCACCGAACTGCTCGACATCAAGGTCGGCGTCGGACGCACCGGGCGCGTGACGCCGTGGGCGGACATGACGCCGGTGCTGGTGGCCGGGTCGACGGTGGCGCGGGCCACCCTGCACAACGCCTCGGAGGTCAAGCGCAAGGGCGTGCTGATCGGTGACACCATCACCATCCGCAAAGCCGGCGACGTGATCCCCGAGGTCCTCGGCCCGGTGGTGGATCTGCGCGACGGCACCGAACGCGAATTCGTGATGCCCACGCACTGCCCGGAATGCGGCTCCGAGCTGCGGCCGGAGAAGGAGAGCGACGTCGACATCCGCTGCCCCAACGCGCATCGCTGCCCGGCGCAGCTGCGCGAGCGGCTGTTCCACCTGGCCGGTCGCGGGGCCTTCGACATCGATGCGCTCGGCTACGAAGGCGCCAACGCGCTGCTGACCGGCAAGGTGATCGAGGACGAGGGAGACCTGTTCGCGCTCACCGCCGACGACCTGGCGGCGACGTCGTTCTACACCAACAACTCCGGTGGGCTCTCGGCGAACGGTCAGCGGCTCCTGCAGCACCTGCAGACCGCCAAGGACGTCCCGCTGTGGCGGGTGCTGGTGGCGCTGTCGATCCGGCACGTCGGACCCACCGCCGCTCGCGCACTGGCCACCGGCTTCGGTTCGCTGGAGGCCATCGAGGCGGCGAGTGTCGAGGACCTCGCGCAGGTCGACGGCGTCGGGGAGACCCTGGCCACCAGCATTCGGGACTGGTTCGACGTCGACTGGCGCAGGGAGATCGTCGCCAAGTGGCGTGCGGCCGGCGTCTCGATGGCCGACGAGGTGGACGAGTCGATCGCCCGCACGCTGGAGGGCAAGACCATCGTGGTGACCGGTTCGCTGGTGGACTACACGCGCGACGGCGCCAAGGAGGCGATCATCGCGCGCGGCGGCAAGGCCTCCGGCTCGGTGTCGAAGAAGACCGACTACGTGGTGATCGGCGACGCCCCGGGCAGCAAGGCGGCCAAGGCCGAGCAGCTCGGCGTGCCGATCCTCGACGAGGAGGCCTTCACCCGCCTCCTGGAGACCGGCGCCCCGTAAAGCGCACCGCACGGTGCCTGTTGCCGTCTGCTGCAGTCACCAGGCGACTGCACCAGACGGCAACGCGGTCGGAGCGGGGCTCAGTCCGACTGGATCAGGCCGGAGAGGATACCGGTGAGGTGGCCGAGGCGAGCCACCTCGCTGGGGCGGAACGCCGGCCCGCCGACGCGACCGAGCAGCAGGGCCTTGCCGCTGCGGCCTAGCGGGGCGGCCGCCAGGGTGGTCGCGAGTTCCTGCCACGGTGCGGGCACCCAGTCGGCGTCGGCGTCGAGTTCGCGTGCCTCGCTCAGCGGCAGCCAGTCCGCGCGCGTCAACGGCGTCTCCGGTGCGGCCCCGCTGGCGGCCAGCTGCACCGGCTCGTCGCCGGACTGGGCCACCACCGTCGCCCACGACACGTGCAGGCTGCGGGGAGCGAGATCGACGAGGACCTGCAGCCGGTCGCGGCGTGCGGCGGCCACGGCATCGATCAGTTCCAGTTCCTGGTGCAGGTCGAGCTTGCCGACGAACGGCCGCAGCGAATCCACGGTGACGCCCTCGACCGACTCCGCGGCGGTGATCAGCGTGTCCGGCAGCGAACCGTTGGGCAGCTCCACCACGACGTCGTCGACCGCGAAACCGTCGCCGCGTTCGATCACCTCCAGGGAGCGGATGTCCGCGCCCACCGTGCCGAGCGCCATCGCGAGCAGCCCGAGGCTGCCGGGTCGATCGGTCAAGGTCACGCGCAGAAGGTAAGACACGGCTTCCATTATTCGAACCCTTGTTGCGGCGTCGTTACGCCGCGGTTGCGGGCGCCGCGAGTCGGCGCACGGTGACGCGAGTCATAGGCCCACGCTACCGACGCGAGGGCCGCGGCGCAGGAGTGTGCGGGCGGGCCCTAGGCTGGACACATCGCACGAGTACGAAAGGAGCCTCCGATGCCATCGCAGTCTGAGCCCACCATCAGCAGGACCGAGGTCGCGCACCTGGCGCGTCTGTCGCGTCTGGCCCTGACCGACGACGAACTCGACCAGTACGCCGCGCAACTGGACTCGATCCTGGGCCACGTGGCCCAGGTGTCCGAGGTGGCCGCCGACGATGTTCCGCCGACCGCCCACCCGGCGGACCTGCGCCACGTGGTCCGGGAGGACGTCGTGGTTCCCGGGTTGACCGTGGAGGAGGCCCTGTCCGGGGCGCCGGCCGTCGAGCAGGACCGTTTCGCCGTTCCGCAGATCCTCGGGGAGGAATGACCACCGTGAGCACGCGTACCGCCAATGAGGTCACCGGCCTGTCCGCCGCCGACCTGGCCGCCAAGATCGCCGACCGCGAACTGTCGTCGGTGGAGGTGACCCAGGCCCATCTCGACCGCATCGCCGAGATCGACGGGGAGCTGGGCGCGTTCCTGCACGTCGGGGCCGACGCCGCCCTGGCCGCCGCGCGCGCCGCCGACGAGTCGATCGCCGCGGGCGAGGCCACGTCCTCGCTGACCGGTGTGCCGATCGCCCTCAAGGACGTCTTCACCACCGTCGACGCGCCGACCACCTGCGGCTCCAAGGTGCTCGAGAACTGGACGGCGCCGTACGACGCGACGCTGACCACGCGGCTGCGCGCCGCCGGCATCCCGATCCTCGGCAAGACCAACATGGACGAGTTCGCGATGGGCTCGTCCACCGAGAACTCCGCCTACCAGGTGACCCGCAACCCGTGGGACGTCGAGCGCGTCCCCGGCGGCTCCGGCGGCGGCAGCGCCGCGGCCCTGGCGTCGTATCAGGCGCCGCTCGCGATCGGCACCGACACCGGCGGCTCCATCCGCCAGCCCGCCGCGGTCACCGCGACCGTCGGCGTGAAGCCGACCTACGGCACCGTCTCCCGCTACGGCCTGGTGGCCTGCGCGTCGTCGCTCGATCAGGGCGGACCGTGCGGCCGCACCGTGCTCGACACCGCGCTGCTGCACGAGGTGATCGCCGGATTCGATCCGCGCGACTCGACGTCGATCGACGTCGCCGTGCCCGACGTGGTGGGTGCGGCCCGCGCCGGCGCCACCGGCGATCTGACCGGTGTGCGCGTGGGCGTGGTGAAGCAGCTGCAGGGCGAGGGCTACCAGCCCGGCGTCCTCGAATCGTTCGAGAAGGCGTGCGAGGTGCTGCGTGCGCAGGGCGCGACCATCGTCGAGGTGGACTGCCCGCACTTCGAGTACGCGCTCGGCGCCTACTACCTGATCCTGCCGTCGGAGGTCTCCAGCAATCTCGCCCGCTTCGACGCCATGCGCTACGGCCTGCGCGTCGGCGACGACGGCAAGCACAGCGCCGACGAAGTGATGGCGCTGTCCCGCGAGGCCGGTTTCGGCCCCGAGGTGAAGCGTCGCATCATGATCGGCACCTACGCCCTGAGCTCGGGCTACTACGACGCCTACTACGGCCAGGCACAGAAGGTCCGCACCCTCATCGCGCGGGACTTCGCCAAGGCCTACGAGACCGTCGACGTGCTCGTCTCGCCGACCACCCCGCAGACGGCGTTCAAGCTGGGGGAGAAGGTCGACGATCCGCTGTCGATGTACCTGTTCGACCTGTGCACGCTGCCGGTGAACCTCGCGGGCAACGCCGCCATGTCGGTGCCGTCGGGCCTGTCGTCGGCCGACGGCCTGCCGGTGGGCCTGCAGATCATGGCGCCCGCCCTGGCCGACGACCGGCTGTACCGGGTCGGCGCGGCCTACGAGGCGGCGCGCGGACCGATCGTCGGCTGAGCTCGGAGCGTCCGGTAGCCGGGCTCGCCGGATTCTGGTCGAATGGGAGCATTCGCCGGCGGTCGGCGGCGCGGTGACAGGGAGGTCGGACGTTGGCTCGGTACGGGATTCTCACCTCGGGCGGTGACTGCCCGGGATTGAACGCGGTGATCCGCGGGACGGTTCTGCAGGGCAGCACGGTGCACGGCCAGGAGTTCGTCGGCTTCCGCGACGGCTATCGCGGACTGGTCTACGGCGACATCCGGCCGCTGAATCGGCTTGCGGTGCGCGGCATCTCGCGCAACGGCGGCACGATCCTCGGCACCAGCCGGTTCGGGCCGTACTCCGAACCCGACGGCGGTCCGGAGAACATCAAGAAGGTCCTCGAACGCCTCGACATCGACGGCGTCATCGCCATCGGCGGCGACGGCACCATGGCCGCGGCCAACCGCCTCTACGAGGACGGCATCCCGATGGTCGGCGTGCCCAAGACCATCGACAACGACCTGGAAGCCACCGACTACACCTTCGGCTTCAGCACGGCGGTGGAGATCGCGACCGACGCCGCCGACCGGCTGCGCACCACCGGCGACTCGCACCAGCGGTGCATGGTGCTCGAGGTGATGGGTCGGCACGCAGGCTGGATCGCGATCTACGCCGGCGTCGCCGCCGGCGCGCACGTCACGCTGATCCCGGAGGCGCCCGAGACGCTCGAGCAGATCTGCACGTGGGTCGCCCACGCCGCTGAACGCGGCCGCGGCCCGCTGGTCATGGTGGCCGAGGGCTTCACCCTGCCGGAGATGGACGACCCGCACTCGGTCAAGGGTATGGACGAGTTCGACCGCCCCCGACTCGGTGGCATCGGCGAGGTCCTCGCACCCCTCATCCAGGAGCGCACCGGCATCCAGACGCGCGCCACCACCCTCGGCTACATCCAGCGCGGCGGCGTGCCCACCGCGTTCGACCGCGTGCTCGGCACCCGCTTCGGCCAGGCCATCAGCGATGTCATCGCCGACGGCCAGTGGGGGCAGATGGTGGCGCTGCGCGGCACCCAGATCGAGCGGGTGCCGTTCGAAGCGGCCGTCGGGCACATCAAGTCGGTGCCGTTGGACTTCTACGAGGGCGCCCGCGCGCTCTTCGGCTGACATGACCGATCGGCCCGTGCTGCCGCCGGTCCTCGAGCAGGCCCGACGCCTCGTCGCGCTCGGTGTCGCCGAACGCGCCGGGTTCGACGGCGACGACTTCCTGGCCCGCGCCGCCGCACTGGCCGGTCCCGAGGACGACGAGCGGCTGCTCGTCGTCGATCCGACGCTGGCGCCGCCGTCGGCGCTGGCACCGTTGATGCGCCTGCCCGCGCACGACGTCGACGGGGCCAAGGAGGGCTTCGTGGTGGTCGACATGACCGACGTCGACCGCTTCGCTCCACTGCCCGAGGTGTCGGTGCCGACCGGCCCGCTGTACGTGGTGACCGGCCTCGATCGCGGCGACGACTACGCCAACCGCACACCGAACGAGACGCTGCCGGAACTGCTCGCCGCCGGTCGCACCCCGCTGCTGCTGCACGAAGCGATCACCTGGGCGCTGCAGACACCGCAGGTGGTGGCGCCCAACCGCTGCTACATGGCGATCGGCTCCCGGATCCGCAAAGCCGACGGCACGCTCGACGCACGCACCCCGGCGGTGTGGATCTCCGCAGGCACCGGCCGCGATGGCGCAGCCCGCAAGGGAGCGCCGAAAGTGGGCTGGTGCTGGGCCGGAAACCGACACACGTGGCTGGGCATCGCGTCCGCGCAGGGACGTGCGGGCGGGTCCGCGGCGTCGTCGGCGGGCTGACGCACCTCCAGTGGGCTGGCGGGCCACGCCCCGCATCGGGCCCCAGATACGATGGTGACCATGAGTGTGGCTACCGACGACCTGATGGACTTCGACGAGGCTCTGCAGCGATTCGATCCCGTGATGGGCATGGAGGTGCACGTCGAACTCGGCACCGCGTCGAAGATGTTCTGCGGCTGCCCCACCACCTTCGGCGGTGACCCCAACACGCAGGTGTGCCCGGCGTGCCTCGGCCTGCCCGGCTCGCTGCCGGTGGCCAACAGCAAGGCCATCGAGTCGGCCGTCCGCATCGGGCTGGCCCTGAACTGCTCGATCCGCGAGTCGAGCGTGTTCGCGCGGAAGAACTACTTCTACCCGGACCAGCCGAAGAATTACCAGATCAGCCAGTACGACGAGCCCATCGCCTACGAGGGCTACCTCGACGTGGTGCTCGACGACGGCACCACCTGGCGGGTGGAGGTGGAGCGCGCCCACATGGAGGAGGACACCGGGAAGTCGCTGCACGTCGGCGGCAGCACCGGCCGCATCCACGGCGCCAGCCACTCGCTGCTCGACTACAACCGCGCCGGCGTGCCACTGGTGGAGATCGTCTCCAAGCCGATCACCGGGGCCGGCGAGCGCGCACCGGAGGTGGCCCGCGCCTACGTCACCGCGCTGCGCGACCTGCTCCGCGCCCTTGACGTCTCCGACGTCCGGATGGACCAGGGATCCATGCGCTGCGACGTGAACTTGTCGCTCATGGCCAAGGACGCCACCGAATTCGGCACCCGCACCGAGACCAAGAACGTGAACTCGCTCAAGAGCGTCGAAGCGGCCGTCACCTACGAGATCCGTCGCCAGGGTGCGCTGCTGGCGGCTGGCGGCGAGATCATCCAGGAGACCCGGCACTTCCACGAGGCCGACGGCAGCACCTCCGCCGGTCGCCGCAAGGAGACCGCCGAGGACTACCGCTACTTCCCGGAGCCGGACATGCCGCCGGTGATCTCCGAGCCCGCCTGGGTGGACGAGCTGCGGGGCACGCTGCCCGAGCTGCCGTGGGTGCGTCGCGCCCGCATCCAGGCCGACTGGGGCGTCTCCGACGAGGTGATGCGCGACCTGGTGAACGTCGGCGCCGTGGAACTGATCATGGCGACCGCGGAGGCCGGGGCCAGCCCGGACGCCGCCCGCAGCTGGTGGGTGTCGTTCCTGGCACAGCAGGCCAACACCCGCGACACCGAACTCGACGGTCTCGCCATCACCCCGGCGCAGGTCGCCGAGGTGATCGGCCTCGTCGACGAGGGCAAGCTCACCAACAAGCTCGCCCAGCAGGTGGTCGTCGCCGTGCTCGACGGCGAAGGCGAACCGGCGCAGATCGTCGCCGAGCGCGGCCTCGAAGTGGTGCGCGACGACTCGGCGCTGCAGAAGGCCGTCGACGATGCCCTCGCCGCCAACCCGGACATCGCCGACAAGATCCGCAGCGGCAAGGTGCAGGCCGCGGGCAAGATCGTCGGCGACGTGATGAAGGCGACCCGCGGTCAGGCCGACCCGGCCCGCGTCAAGGAACTGGTCCTGGCCGCCTGCCAGTAGGCACCGCACAGCGAACAACCCGGTACCCGCAGAGTCTGCGGGCACCGGGCCGTCGTGGTTCGCCGGTGCGGCGAAGACCGGTCAGGTGTTGTCGTCGGCTGACGAGCCGCTGCTGGTGTAGATCGCGACGCGGTCGTTGGTACTGGTGGGCGGAGCGCCGGACACCGTCTTGTTGATGGTGGCGATCTGCATCGCCGGGCCGAACGACGTCATCCGGCCCACCGCGCCGTACTGCTCCTTGACGTCGCCCTGCTGCGGAGTGCCCACGGCCGGGTTCGCGTTCGACGGTGCCGACAGCGAATCGATGCGGAACGCCTTGGCCATCGACACCGAGATCACGCCGCCCGCGACGGCGCAGCCGGTGATCCCCGGCCGCTCCGGCCACGACCACAGGGTGCGCACGCCGCCGGCCTCCACCTGCTGCAGCCGGTCGCCCTCCGGGCCGCTGTCGGCGACATACAGACTGCCGCTCTCGAGATCCGGGCACAGTGCCACGTTGGATCCGAAACCGGAGGCGATGATCTTGGGCCGCGGCTCACTGAGATTCGGGTCGATGGTGAACACCTTGCCGGCCAGCGATCCCGGGTTGTTAGCCGCTGCCGCATTGCCCGCGTTGCCGGTCGCCACCCGCAGCTCGGTGGGGGACACGAAGCTGATCGAGCCCATGTTGCCGGTCGCGCCCTTGGGGATGCCGGTCAGAATCGGCTTCACCGAATCGCCCGACGCGATCCGCACCACCCGATTGTCCGAACCGGTGCTGATCAGCGCGTAGATCATCTGATCCTGCAGATAGGTGGGCGACAACTCGAAGTCGATCAGGCCGCCGTCACCGCCGCCGTCGACCGGCACCGTCGCCACCGTCCGCTGCGGCCCGAACCGCTGGGAGATGATGATCTTGCCGGTGGTGCGCTCGGCCACGTAGGTGCTCTTGCCCTCCGGATCGGCCGGGCGCACGCCGCTCGTCGTGCCCAGGCAGGTCGCGATCACCGCCGGATTGGGGTCCACGCACGGCCCGCTCGGCGGGGGCTGATCGTCCTCGGTGGGCGGCGGCGGAGGCGGCGGCTGCTGCGGCCCGCCACCGCCGTCGGGCATCGTCGTGAAGCTCCCGGCGTTGGCCGAGCGTTCCTGATCGCTGAAGTCGGCGCAGCCGGTCGCCGACAACACGGTGATCGCCGCCACCGCGGTGACCGCGAGCGCGCGGCGGGCGGGGAGTCCCGGGATCGGCAAGGGCATGACACAACACTATGCGATCGTTACCAAATCGTCGGGTGGCGATCCCCCTGCAGCCGCGCGAGCGCACCTACCCTCGGATGGGTGAGTAGTTCAGACGACGCCCGACCGGCGCGGCGACCGCAGCCCGACCGGGATTCCTTCTACGACAAGCATGCGCGACCGAAGTCGCGGCCGGCGGCCGACCCCGTCGTCGACGACGACGTCCCCGCGACCACCATCATCAACACCGGCGACGACGACCTGCCCACCGTGCAGATCCAGTCCGCTGCCGACGCGACCGTCCCCGACGCGGGTGACGGCGCATCCGACGCAGGCTCGAGCCACGGCACGGTCGTCGCCGGCTCGAGCCATGGCAAGACCGTCGCCGGCAAGACCTTTGCGAAAGACACCGTCGACGAGGACACCGTCGACGAGGACACCGTTGACGAGGACACCGGCACGACCGAGACCGCCGCGGTGCGGTCCACCCGCACCGACGTGCGCAGCGACTCCGACACCGTGGTGACCGAGCCGTTCGTCGACGTCGAGGACGACGCCAACGACGAAACCGTGGCCGCGCAGAAGCGGCGTGCCGCCGAGCACCTCACCGAGGAGCCACTGCCCTACATCGAGCCGCAGCCCACCACGCCCCTCGACTGGGACGACGTGACCGCGGTGCCGGCCGCCGCGTCCGCCTACGCGGACGAGCCGGTGGCACCGGTCGTCGACGAGCACCGTGAGCTCGACCAGGACGCCGACACCGCACCCGTCGGCCGCGGCACCGCCGACCTCGGTCTGCTGATCCTCCGCGTCGTCGTCGGCATCGTGTTCGTGATGCACGGCCTCCAGAAACTCACCACCTGGACGTGGCTCGACGGCTTCGGCATCGACGGCTTCGCGGCCTTCCTCGCCAACACCGCGCCCGGCGCCGACGCGAACCTCGGCTTCGATCCCGACGTCACCCGTACGCTCGCCCTGCTCGGCGGCCTCACCGAGACCATCGGCGGCGCCTTCCTCATCCTCGGCCTGATCACGCCCATCGCCGGCTCCGCCGTGCTCGGCGTGATCCTGGTGGCCACCGCCTACAAGATGACGCTCGCCGGCGGAGTCTGGTTCTTCACCTCGCAGGGCGGCGGCGGCGTCGAGTACGAGTTCGTGCTCGCCGCGGCAGCGGTCGCGCTCATCCTGTGCGGACCGGGTACCTACTCGTTCGACCGCCAGTGGGGCTGGTCGCGTCGACCCGCCTGGGGCTCGGCGGCGTGGCTGATCATCGCGATCGCCGCGGCGGTGGCGGTGTGGGTTGTGTTCAATGGGTCCAACCCGCTCCTCGTCGGGGCCTGATTCTTCACTGGTCTTCGTGTCCGTGAGTGCGGGCGCGATCGATTCTCACGAGTCCTCGCCGAGGCGGCCCGAGGGTGTGGTCGCAGCTCGTAGGTGTCGGCTGCGCAGGGCCAACGGGCTCGTCGTCGGGTCCGGTTCTGTCGTGTCGGTGAGTGCGGGCGCGATCGATTCTCACTAGTCCTCGCCGAAGCGGCCCGAAGGTGTGGTCGCAGCTCGAAGGTATCGGCTGCGGAGGGTTCGTATCGATCGCGCCCGCACTCACTGCGTGGATGTGCTGGGCCCCGACGACGAAGGGCGCTCGGTCGGCGGCCTGCTTCTGGTGCGGCGCGGACGCGGGGTTGCCACTTGGCGTGTCGCGACCCTGGTGCCGAGTCGAGGTGGGGGCTCCGGGAGCGAGGCGGGATTAGGGTCGCGGCTTCGGCCGGACACGGCTGTGGGCACCGTCGAGGAGACGGTGCCCACAGGCGGTTCTACGGAGGATCAGTCGACGACGCGGACGGCGCCCTTGTCGGCGGAGGAGGCCAGCTTGGCGTAGGCGCGCAGCGCCTGGGTCACCGGGCGCTGGCGGTCCTTCGGCTGCCACGGACGCTCGGAGGCCTCCATCTTGGCGCGACGGTCGGCGAGGGTCTGATCGTCGACCAGCACCTTGAGGGCGCGCGTCTCGACGTCGATCAGGATCTGGTCGCCGTCCTCGATCAGGCCGATGGTGCCGCCGCCGGCGGCCTCGGGGGACACGTGGCCGATCACCAGGCCGGACGAGCCGCCGGAGAAGCGGCCGTCGGTCACCAGACCGCACTTGCGGCCCATGCCGGTGCCCTTCATGAAGGCGGTCGGATGCAGCATCTCCTGCATGCCGGGGCCGCCCGCGGGGCCTTCGTAGCGGATCACCAGGACCTCGCCGGCCTGCAGCTCCTTCGACAGGATCGCGTGGACGGCGTCCTCCTGGCTCTCCACCACGCGGGCCGGGCCCTGGAAGTGGAACAGGTCCTCGTCGATGCCGGCGGTCTTCAGGACGGCGCCGTTCTCGGCCAGGTTGCCCTGCAGCACGCACAGGCCGCCCTCCACCGTGTAGGCGTGGGCCAGATCGCGGACGCAGCCGCCCTCGGCGTCGGTGTCCAGCGAGCTCCAGCGATTCTGCGTGGAGAACGGCTCGGTGGTGCGGACACCGCCGGGCGCGGCGTAGAACAGGTCGACGGCGTCGTCGGTGGCCTTGCCGCCGCGGATGTCCCAGTCGTCCAGGGCCGCACCGAGGGTCGGCGCGTAGACGGTGGGCACCGAGTCGTCGATCAGGCCGGCACGACGCAGCTCACCGAGGATGGCGGGGATGCCGCCGGCCCGGTGCACGTCTTCCATGTGGTAGTCCGAGTTGGGCGAGACCTTCGACAGGCACGGCACCTTCCGGCTGATCGCGTCGATGTCGGCCAGGTCGAAGTCCACCTCGCCTTCCTGTGCGGCGGCCAGGATGTGCAGCACCGTGTTGGTGGAACCGCCCATCGCCACGTCCAGCGCCATCGCGTTGGCGAAGGCGGTTTCGGTCGCGACGCTGCGGGGCAGCACGGAGGCGTCGTCGTCCTGGTACCAGCGCTTGGCGGCCTCCACCACGGTGGTGCCGGCGCGCTGGAACAGGCGACGACGGTACTCGTGGGTGGCCAGCGTGGAACCGTTGCCCGGCAACGACAGGCCGAGGGCCTCGGTGAGGCAGTTCATCGAGTTGGCGGTGAACATTCCCGAGCACGAGCCGCAGGTGGGGCACGCGGACAGCTCCACCTCGGTGAGCCCGGCGTCGTCGACCGCGTCGTTGGCCGACGCCGAGATCGCGGTGATCAGGTCGGTGGGCGCCTGCGCCACGCCGTTCACGACGACGGCCTTGCCGGCCTCCATTGGACCGCCGGAGACGAACACGGTGGGGATGTTCAGCCGCATGGCGGCGTTCAGCATGCCCGGGGTGATCTTGTCGCAGTTCGAGATGCACACGAGGGCATCCGCGGTGTGCGCGTTCACCATGTACTCCACCGAGTCGGCGATGATCTCGCGGCTCGGCAGCGAGTAGAGCATGCCGCCGTGGCCCATCGCGATGCCGTCGTCGACGGCGATGGTGTGGAATTCGCGCGGCACGCCGCCGGCCTCGCGGATCGCCTCGGCCACGATGTCGCCGACGTTCTTCAGGTGCACGTGACCGGGCACGAACTGGGTGTACGAGTTCGCGATCGCGACGATCGGCTTACCGAAGTCGTCATCGGTCATTCCGGTGGCACGCCACAGCGAGCGTGCTCCGGCGGCCTCCCGGCCGACAGTGGTGGTGCGAGACCGCAATGCGGGCATGTTTCCTCGTTCTTAGCAGGATTGACGGGGCTGGAACCGACAGATCGGCGCCACCGGCGAGTTTACGCGCCCCGTCCGCGGGTCAGCTGTCCAGCCCGAACAGGTCGCCTCGGCTCGAATGCCCGAGACGGTCCAAATGCCACAGACGGTTCAAATGCCCCAGCCACTCAAATGCCCAGCCCCTCAAATGCCTAGGACGGTCTTGGCGATCATGAAGTAGATGATCAGACCGGTCGCATCGCAGAAGGTGGAGATGAACGGCGTGGAGAACACGGCCGGGTCGACGCGGACGGTCTTGGCCAGCAGCGGCATCAGGCCGCCGACAGTGGCGGCCATGGTGCACACTGCGAGGATGGTCAGGCCGATCACCGCACCGATGTCCATGCCGTAGACGGCCGTGGCCACCCCGAAGCCGACCAGGCCCAGCGCCGCGCCCATGGTGAAGCCGACGCGGATCTCCTTGCCGGCCACCCGGGCGACGTCGCGGGGACCCACCTCGCCGATGGCCAGGGCGCGGGTGACCGTGGTGGCCGCCTGCGAGCCGGTGTTGCCGCCGATACCGGTGAGCAGTGGAATGAACAGGGCCAGCGCCACGCGCTGCTCCAGCGTGCCCTCGAAGAATTCGAGCACGTTGACGGTCAAGATCGCCGAGACGGCCAGGACGAACAGCCACACCACCCGCGAACGGGTGATCGCGAAGACCGACGCCAACAGGTACGACTCGCGCAGCGGCTCGCGGGCACCGGCCCGGGCCTCGTCCTCGTCGCGGGCGGCGTCGACGATCTCGATCGCGTCGTCGAGTGTCAACACGCCGACCAGGCGTTCCTCGGCGTCGACCACCGGCATCGCAGAGATACCCCGGTCCACGCAGCGATCCGCGGTGGCCTCGGCATCGGCGAGAGCGTGTGCGAAGATGGGCGTCTTGCCGATCGGTCCGACCAGTTCGTCCGGGTCGGCCAGCAGCAGGTCGCGCAGGCTGACCACGCTCAGCAGCCGCCGGGAACGATCCACCACCGGCACGATGTAGATCGACGACACCTGGTGGCCGCGGGCCCGCACCCGGTCGAGTACCTCGGCGGCGGTGTCGTCGGCGAAGGCGTGGATGAACTCGGGGCTCATCCGACGGCCGACGGATTTTCTGGGGAAGCCGAGGACCACCGCGGTGAGCTCGCGCTCCTGCGGGGACAGGGTCCGGACCAGTTCCTTGGCGACCGACGCCGGCAGTTCGTCGAGCAGTTCCGCGCGGTCTTCGGGTTCGAGATTGTCGAAGGCCTGCGCCACCTGCGCGGAGCCGAGCTCGTCGATCACCTCCACCTGCGTCTCGGCGTCGAAGTGGTCGAAGACCTCCACCGCGAGATCCTTGGACAGCAGGCGGAAACCGATGGTCCGTAGGTTCGGTGGCATCTGCTCCAGCAGTGCGGCGACGTCCTGGTGCGCCAGTTGCGACATCTGCGCGGAGGCGTCCGACAGCCGTTCGTCGCGCAGGTTCTGCTCGAGGGTGCGGAGAATCCCGGTGGCCGGCATGGGCTCAGACGGTGTCGTCGTCGGAGTCGGCCGCGAGCTGCGCTTCGAGCTCGGCCCGTTCCGCGGCGGCGTACGGGTCCGGGACGCGGCCGCCGGAGACGGCGGAGATGACGGGCAGATCGGCGAAGGTCACCGCGGGCAGACGGACGGTGGTGCCGTCGGGTCGCACCGCGCGCGTGGTCGTCCACTTGGGGAAGCGGAGACCGGCGATCTCGTCCCAGGAGATCGAGTCGGTGCGGAACAGGTGCATGGCGCGCAGGCCGTTCTCGTCGGCCTCGGTGCGCACGCGGGCGATCCACCAGATCTGCACGATCGGCAGGATCGCCGTCCAGCTCCACCATGCGGGGGAGACGCCGATCATCATCACGATCAGCATCACCGTCACCAGGACGGTGAGATAGGCCAGCCGGAGATTTTGAACGTGGCGGTGGTCGGGGCGGGGCGAGGCGGGAGGCGGCAGAGTCGGACACGCAGCCATTGTGGCACCCCGGAGCGGATTTGACGCGGCCGTGCGCGCTGCCTTACCGTGTCGGGGTGATGAACAGGAATCTTCTCGTAGTAATCGGTCGGCGCGTCCACGCCTGATCGGTCACTTCTGAGACCTTTCGAACTTCATCGACGCGCCCCTCGCACAGCTTCGCTGTCGGGGGTTTTTTCTTGTCAGGACTACCAGGATGAGGATCGTGCAGTGAGCACTCCAACAGCCCGCGGGGCGGCACGGCCGCAGTCGCCGTCCACCGAATCTCTGCGCTCGGGCGTCACCGTCGCCCCCGAACGCGTCACCGGCGCTCAGTCCGTCGTGCGCACTCTCGAAGAGCTCGGCGTCGAGATCGTCTTCGGTATTCCCGGTGGTGCAGTACTCCCGGTCTACGATCCGCTCCTCGATTCGCAGAAGGTGCGCCACGTTCTGGTCCGCCACGAGCAGGGTGCAGGCCACGCCGCGACCGGCTACGCGCAGGTCGCGGGTAAGGCCGGCGTCATGATGGCCACCTCCGGTCCGGGCGCCACCAACCTGGTGACGCCGCTGGCCGACGCCCAGATGGACTCGGTCCCGGTGGTCGCCATCACCGGCCAGGTCGGTCGTGCGCTGATCGGCACCGACGCCTTCCAGGAAGCTGACATCTCCGGCATCACCATGCCGATCACGAAGCACAACTTCCTGGTCAGCGTGGCCGCGGACATCCCGCGGATCATCGCCGAAGCCTTCTACATCGCCGAGAGCGGCCGCCCCGGCGCCGTGCTCGTCGACATCCCCAAGGACATCCTGCAGGCGCAGACCACGTTCTCGTGGCCGCCGCAGTTCGACCTGCCCGGCTACCGTCCGGTGACCAAGCCGCACGGCAAGCAGGTGCGCGAAGCGGCCCGCATGATCGCCGAGGCCAAGCAGCCGGTGCTGTACGTCGGCGGCGGCGCGATCAAGGCCGAGGCCGCACCGGAGCTGCTGGAGCTCGCCGAGCTCACCGGCATCCCGGTGGTCACCACCCTGATGGCACGCGGCGCCTTCCCGGACAGCCACGAGCTGCACATGGGCATGCCCGGCATGCACGGTGCGGTCGGCGCCGTCGCCGCGCTGCAGCGCAGCGACCTGCTGATCACCCTCGGCGCCCGCTTCGACGACCGGGTCACCGGCCAGCTCGATTCGTTCGCGCCCAACGCGAAGGTGATCCACGCCGACATCGATCCGGCCGAGATCGGTAAGAACCGCGAGGTCGACGTCCCGATCGTGGGCGATGTGCGCAACGTGATCATCGATCTGATCGAGGAGCTGCGCAACGACGAGGCCACCGGCGGCAAGCGTGCGGACCTGACCCAGTGGTGGGCGTACCTCAACGACATCCGCGCCACCTACCCGCTCAGCTACGACAAGCAGTCCGACGGTTCGCTGTCGCCGGAGTTCGTGATCTCCGAACTCGGCAAGGCCGCCGGCCCGGACGCCGTCTACTGCGCCGGCGTCGGTCAGCATCAGATGTGGGCCGCTCAGTTCGTCAAGTACGAGAAGCCGCGTACCTGGCTCAACTCCGGCGGACTCGGCACCATGGGCTACTCGGTGCCGGCCGCGATGGGCGCCAAGGCGGCCGCACCGGACACCGAGGTGTGGGCCATCGACGGCGACGGCTGCTTCCAGATGACCAATCAGGAACTGGCCACCTGCGCGATCGAGGGCATCCCCATCAAGGTGGCCCTGATCAACAACGGCAACCTGGGCATGGTCCGCCAGTGGCAGACGCTGTTCTACGACGAGCGCTACTCGAGCACCGACCTGTCGACGCACACCCGGATGATCCCGGACTTCGTCAAGCTCTCCGAGGCTCTCGGCTGCGTCTCGATGCGCGTCGAGCGCGAAGAGGACGTCGCGCCGGCCATCGCCAAGGCGCGCGAGATCAACGACCGCCCGGTCGTGATCGACTTCATCGTCGGTAAGGACGCTCAGGTGTGGCCGATGGTCGCCTCGGGCTGCGGCAACGACGAGATCATGGCGGCCCGGGACATCCGGCCGCTGTTCGACGAAGACGAGTCGGCCGGCGACACCCCGGCCGACATCCACGACACCATGGTGCGTCCGCGCGAGCAGGCACCGGAAGGGGACGACTCGCTGTGAGCACCCATACCCTCAGCGTCCTGGTGGAAGACCGGCCGGGCGTGCTGGCGCGCGTCTCGAGCCTGTTCTCCCGTCGCGGCTTCAACATCGAGTCGCTGGCCGTCGGTCCGACCGAGCTCAAGGGCATCTCGCGGATGACCATCATGGTCTCGGTGGAGGACTTCCCGCTGGAGCAGGTCACCAAGCAGCTCAACAAGCTGGTCAACGTCATCAAGATCGTCGAGCAGGAACCGGAGAACTCGGTCTCTCGCGAACTGATGCTCATCAAGGTCCGCACCGATTCGACCAATCGGTCGGAGATCGTCGACGTGGTGAACCTGTTCCGCGCCAAGGTGATCGACGTGTCCCCGGAGTCGCTGACCGTGGAGGCCACCGGCACCGCGGACAAGCTCGAAGCACTGCTCCGCATGCTCGACCCGTACGGTATTCGGGAGATCGCGCAATCCGGCGGCGTCACGCTGGGACGTGGACCCAAGAGCATGTCGGCCAACCGCTGACGCAACAATCAATACTTAACCGAACAACACCAACGCCCCGCCGGCACCGGTCGGGGCACATCGAAGGGAAATCACTGTGGCTGTCGAGATGTTCTACGACGACGATGCCGACCTGTCGCTGATCCAGGGCCGCAAGGTCGCGGTCATCGGCTACGGCAGCCAGGGCCACGCGCATTCGCTGTCGCTGCGCGACTCGGGCGTGGACGTGGCCATCGGCCTGCGCGAAGGCTCCGCCTCGCGCGCCAAGGCCGAGGAGCAGGGCCTCAAGGTCATGACCGCTGCCGAGGCCTCCGCCTGGGCCGACGTCATCATGCTGCTGGCCCCGGACACCAGCCAGGCCCAGATCTTCACCGAGGACATCGAGCCCAACCTGAAGGACGGCGACGCGCTGTTCTTCGGTCACGGCCTGAACATCCACTTCGGTCTGATCAAGCCCCCGGCCAACGTCACCGTCGGCATGGTCGCGCCGAAGGGCCCGGGCCACCTGGTCCGTCGCCAGTTCGTCGACGGCAAGGGCGTCCCGGCGCTCATCGCCGTCCACCAGGACCCGAAGGGCGAGGGCCAGGCCCTGGCGCTGAGCTACGCCAAGGGCATCGGCGGCACCCGCGCCGGCGTCATCAAGACCGACTTCAAGGAAGAGACCGAGACCGACCTCTTCGGTGAGCAGGCCGTGCTCTGCGGTGGCACCGAAGAACTCGTCAAGGTGGGCTTCGAGGTGCTGGTCGAGGCCGGCTACGCGCCGGAGATGGCCTACTTCGAGTGCCTGCACGAGCTGAAGCTGATCGTCGACCTCATGTACGAGGGCGGCATCGCCCGCATGAACTACTCGGTGTCGGACACCGCGGAGTTCGGCGGCTACCTGTCCGGCCCGCGCGTCATCGACGCCGACACCAAGGAGCGCATGAAGGCGATCCTGGCCGACATCCAGGACGGCACCTTCGTCAAGCGCCTCGTCGCCAACGTCGAGGGCGGCAACAAGGAGCTCGAAGGCCTCCGCAAGGAGAACGCCGAGCACCCGATCGAGGTCACCGGCCAGAAGCTGCGCGACCTGATGAGCTGGGTGGATCGCCCGATCACCGAGACCGCCTGAGTCTCGCCCTGATCGCGGTTCCCCGCGACACCTGCCGCAGAGCCCCGCGTCCGCATCGGACGCGGGGCTCTGCGCATCCGTTCTGTGCATATCCTCGGGGCTTCCATGCCGGGCGGCACAGCAGGGGAGGAGACCGGCTACCATTCGGCCGAGGCCACACCGCGGTCGACGGTTGTCGTCGAACCGCGTGCACCGCAGACGAATTCAGGAGTCGCTCATGGGTCAAGTCCGCCACGAAATAGTCATCGACGGGCCGCGGGAGAAGGTGTTCGCGTACATCGACGACTACCGCAACGTGCCCGAGTTCATGTTCGGCGTGGGCCGCTTCAGCCCGCTCACCGAGCAGACGTCCGGGCTGGGATCGACGTTCGAGACGGCCATCAAGGTGGGGCCGAAAGAACTCACAGCCCAGGTGAAATGCGTCGAGTGGACCGCGAACGAGATCATCCGCATGGAGTCGATCGCCGGTTTCGGCGCCGACACGTGCTGGTCGTTCGCCGACGGCGACGAGCCGGGCACCACGCTGCTGCTGGCCGAGTTCGGCTACACCCTGCCCGGCGGACTGGCCGGGAAGGTACTCGGCGGGCTGATGGGCCCGTTCGTCGACCAGGCGGTCAAGCACACCGAGACCAAAGTCAAAGCAGCCATCGAAGGCTGATCGTCGGGGCTTCGGCACCGACCCGTCACCGCACCAGAAGCTGATTGAAGAGAGTTGAAATGAGCCAGATCGTCAAGGGCGTCATCGCCCGCGCCAAGGGTGCACCCGCGGAGACCGTCGACATCGTCGTACCCGATCCGGGGCCGGGGGAGGCCGTGGTGAAGATCCTGACCTGCGGCGTCTGCCACACCGATCTGCACTACCGCGAGGGCGGCATCAACGACGAGTTCCCGTTCCTGCTCGGCCACGAGGCCGCAGGCATCGTCGAAGCCGTCGGCGACGACGTCACCGAGGTGGCCCCGGGCGACTTCGTGGTGCTCAACTGGCGCGCGGTGTGCGGTGAGTGCCGCGCCTGCAAGCGGGGCGAGCAGCAGTACTGCTTCGCTTCCAAGAACGCGACGCAGAAGATGACGATCGCCGACGGCGAGGACGCGGGCACCGAACTGTCGCCGGCGCTGGGCATCGGCGCGTTCGCGGAGAAGACGCTGGTGGCTGCCGGGCAGTGCACCAAGGTGGATCCGGAGGCTCGTCCTGCGGCGGCCGGTCTGCTCGGCTGCGGTGTGATGGCCGGCCTCGGTGCGGCGATCAACACCGGCGGCGCGGGCCGCGGCAAGTCGCTGGCCGTGATCGGCTGCGGCGGCGTGGGCGTGGCGGCGATCGCCGGCGGCGCGCTGGCCGGCTCGATGCCGATCATCGCCGTCGACATCGACGCCAAGAAGCTGGAAGCCGCCGCCAAGCTGGGTGCCACCCACACCATCGACTCGTCGAAGGTCGATCCGGTGGAGGCGATCGCGGAGATCTGCGACAAGTACTACCCGGGCGCCGAGGGCGCCGACGTGGTGGTCGACGCCGTCGGCATCCCGGCCACCTGGAAGCAGGGCTTCTACGCCCGCGACCTGGCCGGCACGCTGGTGCTGGTGGGTGTGCCGAACCCGGGAATGACCGTGCCGGAGATCCCGCTGGGCGACGTCTTCGGGCGCGGCGGGGCGCTCAAGTCCAGCTGGTACGGCGACTGCCTGCCCAGCCGGGACTTCCCGATGCTCGTCGACCTGTACCGCGACGGACGACTCGATCTGGATGCCTTCGTCACCGAGGAGATCGGTATCGGCGACGTGGAGGCGGCGTTCGAGAAGATGCACCACGGCGACGTGCTGCGCTCGGTGGTGGTGATCTGATGACCGCCCGCATCGACCACGGCGTCACCTCGGGCACGTTCAGCCTGGACGGAGAGACCTTCGACGTGGACAACAACGTCTGGGTGATCGGCGACGACGACGAGTGCATCGTGCTCGACGCTCCGCACTCGGTCGAGGAGATCCTCGAGGTGATCGCCGGCCGCAAGGTCACCGCGATCGTGTGCACCCACGCGCACGACGACCACGTGCGGTACGCCCCGGCGCTGGCGGCCATCACCGGTGCGCCGATCTGGCTGCACCCGGACGACGCGCCGCTGTGGGAGCTCACCCACCCCGGCGTGGCCTGGGACGCGGATCTGACCGACGGCCAGCAGATCGAGGTCGGCGGCACCGTCCTCACCGTGATCCACACGCCCGGTCATGCGCCGGGCGGGGTGTGCCTGTACGCCCCCGAGTTGGGCGTCCTGTTCACCGGCGACACCCTGTTCCACGGCGGGCCGGGCGCCACCGGTCGGTCGTTCTCCAGCCGTGAAGTGCTGGAGGACTCCATCCGCCGCCGCCTGTACGACCTGCCCGACGACACCGTGGTGCACACCGGACACGGCGACAGCACCACCATCGGTGCGGAGAAGGCGGCGCTCGGCTAGCGCTGTCCACGAACGCGAAGGGCGGCCCGGGAGAAATCCCGGGCCGCCCTTCTGCTTGTCGTCGTTCCGCTGCGCCGCAGGCGCGTCAGACCACCTTGAATCCGGAGTAGCCGGTCGCGTTCAGGCGACGGAGGATGGTGTTCATGTTGGTGCCGGTCTCCGGGCCGATGCAGGACACGAAGTAGTAGGCGTTGACCATGCCGACCAGGGTGTCGCCGACGACGACGGGGCTGCCCGAGTCGCCTTCGATCACGCACATCTGCGAGAAGTGCGCGGTCCGGTCCGAGAACCAGGTGACGCCGCACGTGTTGCCGGTGGTGCGGCCTTCCTTGCAGACGATGGTGGGGAAGCTGACCGGGCGGGTGCTGATGCGCTTGATGGTCACACCGCCGACGGTGCGGACGGGGCGCACCTTGGCGGCGTCGAGCTCGATGACGGCCACGTCGATGTCGCTGTAGCTGCGGGTGATGGTGCCGATGACGCCGCGGTTCTGCGCACGCTCGGAGAGGATCTGCTGGCCCGGCTTGCCGCAGTGTCCGGCGGTCAGTGCGATCAGCCGACCCTTGTTCGCGCCGGACGTCGGGTGGCCCACGGCGGTGACGGTGCACGCCGAAGCGGAGTTGCCGCCCTTGAGGACCAGGATCCCCGAGCCGCCGCCGAGTGAAGTCTTCGGTGTGGCGGCCGTACTCGTGCCCAGTCCGATCCCGGTGAGGGACAGGATCGCGGCAATGATGGCCGCGAAGACCAAAGAGGTCTTCTTCATGTAATTACTCCACTCGTCATGTTCTCGACGCCGAGGCGTCGCGGACGTGCCCAGTCTATTCAGGGTCCCCCCGATTCCCGCTAGGTGAGAAGGCGCGGCTACGCAAGCCGTGTCCTAAACGAGACACGCTAAAGGAATCTACCCTGTTTCGAGTGTCGGACACCACATCGGCCGACGGCCGACTGTGCCCGCCGCCGTCGACACGCTTAAAATGGTCGCGATAGATGCATGTGTCCGCTCATGCCGCACCGATCGAATCTGGAGATACCCCTAGTGACCGCATCCAGCCGTCCTGTTGTCCTGATCGCCGACAAGCTCGCTCCGTCCACCGTTGAGGCGCTCGGCAACGACGTCGAGGTTCGCTGGGTCGACGGTCCCGATCGTCCGAAGCTGCTCGAGGCCGTCGTCGACGCTGACGCGCTGCTGGTGCGTTCGGCCACCACCGTCGACGCCGAGGTGCTCGACGCGGGCCCGAACCTGAAGATCATCGCGCGGGCCGGCGTCGGCCTGGACAACGTCGACGTCCCGGCCGCGACCGAGCGCGGCGTGATGGTGGTCAACGCGCCCACCTCCAACATCCACTCGGCCGCTGAGCACGCCGTCGCGCTGCTGATGGCCGCCGCCCGTCAGGTGCCCGCCGCCGACGCCACCCTGAAGGACAAGACCTGGAAGCGGTCGTCGTTCAACGGTGTGGAGCTGTTCGACAAGACCGTCGGCGTGGTGGGCCTGGGCCGCATCGGCCAGCTCGTGGCCGCTCGTCTCGGCGCCTTCGAGACCCACCTGATCGCGTACGACCCGTACGTCTCGGCGGCCCGTGCCGCCCAGCTGGGCATCGAGCTGGTGAGCCTGGACGAGCTGCTCGAGCGCGCCGACTTCATCACCATGCACCTGCCCAAGACCGCGGAGACCGCGGGCCTGATCGACGAAGCCGCCCTCGCGCGCACCAAGCCGGGCGTCATCATCGTCAACGCCGCGCGCGGCGGTCTGATCGACGAGGCCGCACTGGCCGCGGCACTCGAGTCCGGCCACGTCCGGGCCGCCGCCTTCGACGTGTTCGCGACCGAGCCGTGCACCGACTCGCCGCTGTTCGACCTCGAGCAGGTCGTGGTGACCCCGCACCTGGGCGCCTCCACCGCCGAAGCGCAGGATCGCGCGGGCACCGACGTGGCCAAGAGCGTGCAGCTTGCGCTGTCCGGGCAGTTCGTGCCCGACGCCGTGAACATCACCGGCGGCCCCGTCGACGACGAGGTGGCTCCCTGGCTGGACCTGTCCCGCAAGCTCGGCCAGCTGGTCGGCATCCTCGGCGAGGCGCAGCCGACCGCGGTCACCGTGGAGATCCGCGGCGAGCTCGCGGCCCGCGACGTGAAGGTCCTGGGCCTGTCGGCCACCCGCGGCCTGTTCTCGGCCATCGTCGACGAGCCGGTCACCTTCGTGAACGCGCCCAGCGTCGCCGCCGAACGCGGTGTGGACTGGGAGGTCACCACCGCCACCGAGAGCCCCAACCACCGCAGCATGATCGACGTGCGCGCGGTCTTCGGCGACGGCAGCCACGTCAACGTGGCGGGCACGCTCACCGAGCCCCGCGAGGTGGAGAAGATCGTCAACATCAACGGTCGCAACTTCGACCTGCGTGCCGAGGGCAAGAACCTCATCATCAGCTACTCCGATCAGCCCGGCACGCTCGGCAAGATCGGCACCCTGCTCGGTAACGCCGGCGTCGACATCTGCGCCGCCGGTCTGGCCCAGGACCTGGAGGGCCCCGGCGCCACCACGATCCTGCGCCTGGACCGCGCCGTCGACGAGGACACCGTCGCCGCCGTCGCCGACGCCGTGTCGGCGACCCTGATCAAGCAGGTGGACTTCTCGTGAAAATCGCTCTGATCCCCGGTGACGGCATCGGCCCCGAGGTCGTCGACCAGGCCCTGCGGGTGCTCACCAAGCTGCACCCCGAGGTGGAGACCACCGAGTTCGATTTCGGCGCCCGTCGCTACCACGCGACCGGTGAGCTGCTGACCGACGAGGACCTGGCGTCGCTGCGCGAGCACGACGCGATCCTGCTCGGCGCGATCGGCGATCCGTCGGTGCCCTCGGGCATCCTGGAACGCGGCTTTCTGCTGAAGCTGCGGTTCCTGATGGATCATCACGTGAACCTGCGTCCGTCGATCCTGTTCGACGGCGTGGCCTCGCCGCTCGCGAACCCGGGCAAGATCGACTTCGTCGTGGTCCGCGAGGGCACCGAAGGCCCGTACACCGGCAACGGCGGCGCCCTGCGCGTCGGCACGCCGCACGAGGTCGCCACCGAGGTCAGCGTGAACACCCGCTTCGGTATCGAGCGCGTGGTCCGGGACGCCTTCGCGCGCGCCCAGGCCCGCGGCAAGAAGCTGACGCTGGTGCACAAGAACAACGTGCTGACCTTCGCCGGCTCCATGTGGGCGCGGACCGTCGACGAGGTGGGCCGCGAGTTCCCCGAGGTCGCGACCGACTACCTGCACATCGACGCGGCGACCATCTTCATGGTCACCGACCCGGCTCGCTTCGACGTGATCGTCACCGACAACCTGTTCGGCGACATCATCACCGACCTGGCGGCCGCGGTCACCGGCGGCATCGGTCTGGCGGCGTCGGGCAACATCGACGCCGCGGGCGTGAGCCCGTCGATGTTCGAGCCGGTGCACGGCAGCGCCCCGGACATCGCCGGCCAGAACCTCGCCGATCCGACCGCCGCGATCCTGTCGGTCGCGCTGCTGCTGCGTCACCTCGGTGACGTCGACGGCGCGGCCCGCGTGGAGGCCGCCGTGGCCTCCGACGTCGCCTCGCGCGGCGAGACCCGCGGCTCGACCACCGAGGTCGGCGACCGGATCCTCGCGCTGGTCTGATCCACCGCACGTACACGACGATGACTGCGCGGCCCGGGGTTCCGGGCCCGCAGTCATCGTCGTTTGCGGTTCAGTCGAGCACCGGCTCCTCGTTCCGCTCCGGGTCGGCCGGAATCAGCGGCAGCGCCAGCACCGGGGCGGCCGCGACGATCGCGAAGGCCGCCGAGTAGCCGACGCGTTCGATCAGCACGCCCAGCACCGGCGTGGTGACCGCGATGGTGACGAACTGGGCGGTGTTCTGCACTCCGAGTGCCGGCCGCTCCAGAACGGGCCCGCGGTCTCGGCGATCGCGGTGAACGCCAGCCCGTTGTCGGCGACGGTGGCGATCGACGCCAGCACCATCAGCACCGGGGCCAGCGCCGAGTCGAACTGGTCGGTCAGCGCCAGCAGCCCCAGGGTGATCGCGGCGGCCACCGCGATCACCCGGACCGGCAACATGCGGGAGCCCACCACGTCGGACACCCGGCCGGCCACGATGCGTCCGACGGCGCCGAGGATCTGGGTCACCGTCACCAGGACGCCCGCGCTCAGCGGACTCCAGCCCTGCGCCAGGATCAGCCAGGCCGGGACGAAGGTCCACAGCAGGCTCTGCCCGATCACCAGCAGCACGCTGAACGCGTGGATGCGCCACAGGTACGCGCCGGAACGGTACGGGTTCTCGGTCGGCAGGGCGGTCAGCTGCGACGGCGGCAGCTCCGGGTCGACGATCCCGAGGTACACCACGATCAGGCCGAGGGCGGCCACCACCGCGGGCACGGCGAGCGCCGCGGCCACCGATACGCGTCCGGCCAGCACGGGCATGGTCAGTGCCAGCACGGCGATGCCGAGCGGCTGCGCCATCTGCCGGATGCCCATCGCGGTGCCGCGCTGGTCGGCGGGGAAGAAGCCGACGACGATGCGGCCGCTGGCGCCGTTGGCCGCGCCCGACCCGATGCCACCGATCAGCAGCGCCGCACCCAGCGCGAGGTGGCCGGCGTCGGTGGCGACGGCTACGACGGCGCCGAGGGTGCCCAGGGTGGTGATCGACAGCGAGACGAGCAGAATGCGGCGCTCGCCGAAGCGATCCAGCGCCCAGCCCCACGCGATGATGGCGGCGGTGATGCCGACGGTGGGGACGGCGGCCAGCAGGGAGGCTGTGCCCAGGGTCATGCCGGTGGCCTGCAACTGCGGAATCACATAGGCGAAGCCACTGGTGGCGGCAGTGGCGGTGAGCGCGGCGATGAGGGCGCAGACCAGGATGGCCCAGCGTCGTCGGCTCGTCAGCGCGGCTGTCGTCGCGTGCACGGAAGCCCCCTTCGTTGGCAGCGTCTCATTAATTGGGATTGCTGTATCAGAGTATAGAACACCTGCCGAGCCGTCGCGGACGCGACTGCCTGCGCTAATCTGGCGCTATGAAACTGGCTCGAGTCGCGACCCCGGACGGAATGGCCTTTGTGGCCGTGGAAGGCGAGCAGGGCGCGGAGGTGGTGCGCGAGATCGCCGAGCATCCCTTCGGCGATCCCACCTTCACCGGCCGCAGCTGGCCGCTGAGCCAGACCCGTCTGCTCGCGCCGATCCTGGCCAGCAAGATCGTCGCGATCGGCAAGAACTACGCCGAGCACGCCCAGGAGATGGGCGGCGAGGCGCCCGTGGACCCGGTGATCTTCCTCAAGCCCAGCACCTCGATCATCGGCCCGGGCGTGCCGATCGTGCGTCCGCCGTCGTCCGAGCGGGTCGACTACGAGGGCGAGCTCGCCGTGGTGATCGGCCGCCCCTGCAAGGACGTGAAGGCCGCGCAGGCGGCGAGCGTGATCCTCGGCTACACCATCGCCAACGATGTGACCGCCCGCGATCAGCAGAAGTACGACGGCCAGTGGACGCGCGGCAAGGGCTACGACACCTTCTGCCCGCTGGGCCCGTGGATCGAGACTGCGCTGGATCCTGCGGATCTGGCGATCTCCACGTCGCTGGACGGCGAGGTCCGCCAGTCCAGCCGGACCTCGCTGATGCTGCACAGCGTCGGCGACATCATCGAGTGGGTCTCGGCCGTGATGACCCTGATGCCCGGTGATGTGATCCTCACCGGAACCCCCGCAGGCGTGGGCCCGATGGTGGCCGGTCAGCAGGTCTCGGTGACGGTGGAGGGCATCGGTACCCTCTCCAACCCGGTCGTCGACAAGTAGGTCCCGCGGCGAGAAGTCTGTGTCAGCGAGGTCCGGCGTCGTCCGCCTGGCGGTGGCGGTCGGCGAGCGCGGAGAGCAGCGCGGCGCCGGCGTCGGCGTCGTCGACCACCACGGCGAAGCTCCGCCCGCTGCTGCGTCGAACGACGATCGCCGATCCGCCGCGCGGCACCACCGCGGTGGTCTTCCCGCGCCAGCGGATGCCGTAGCCGCCGTAGTCGCCGATCGGACGCACGTCCGGATTGACCGCCACCTCGGCGATGTCGTCGAGCGGCACGTGGAAGCGCGGCAGACCCGCGACCGAGGCCACGCGCAGACCGTCGGCGGAGACTCGCACCCGGTAGGCGACGGTGGTGGCCACGGCCACCGCGACCAGGATCGTGACGACGGCCGAGCCGATCACGTAGCTGTCGCTCTGGCCGTCGGCCCAGCTGAAGATCGTCGCCAGCAGCCCCATGACGAAGGCGGCGGCGGCCAGGCCCACGGTGCCGCGCGAGGCGGTGGTGGTGCGCAGCCAGGCTGCCTGCTCGTCGGGGTCGAGAGTGAGCGGGGTCGCCGGCACGGTGCGTTCGGCGTGCGGCGGAATCGGCAGCGACAGGGCCGCGACCACGCCTGCGGCCAGGGCGAGGGCCGCACTCGTCATCGCGAGGCCCACGATGGGGACGGTGCCGCCATCGGTCTGATACCAGGCGGTGGCGGTGAAGATGACGGCGATCAACGTGCTCAGGCCCAGCGACAGGCCGCCGAGGACCCGGTAGGACGCCCCGGCGTCGCCGGCCGCGAGCGAGCGTCGAGCCGGCACCGTGAGCAGGACGACCATGCTGACGCCGAGGAGTGCGGTCATCAGCGGCAGCGACCACGCCGGGAGATACCGGTCGGGCTGTCCGCCGATGTCCCAGTGCACGGCCACCTCGCTGGGCAGCGAGCCGAGCAGGGAGATCTGCACGGCCGTCGCGATCCCGAGGAGAAGGAGCGGGGCGAGGATGGCGACGGTGGTGAACGCGATCAGCGGGCGCCGGCGCGCCATCTGTTCCGCGGTCATCGGTTGAGGGGTCATCGGCTCGGGAGCGGTGTCCTGCCTCGGGCTCGGATCACGGTTCGGGCGGGGCGGGGTGGGCGCGAGCGGCCTCCTTCACGAGGGCGGACAGGGTTTCGGGGTGGATCGACAAGGCGCCGGATTTCGCGATCAGCGCGGCGATGTCGTCGTTGAGGGACTGCAGGTGTGCGCCCGCGTCGGTGACCACCGCGCCGCGGCCGCGGCGCAGTTCCACCAGGCCTTCGTCGCGGAGATCCTGGTAGGCCCGGAGCACGGTGTGCACGTTGACCTCCAGTGCGTCGGCCACCTCGCGGGCAGCGGGCAGGCGGTCGCCGGGCGCCAACCGGCCCGCGCACAGTTGCGCGCGCACCGCGTCGGCGAGCTGAGTGAACAGCGGATCGTCGCTGTCCGGTCGAAGGCGAAACAACACACCAATAGTTCTAGTTCACCTATAACAAGCGTGCAAATCCTCACTCGGGGGATCCGGGCTCCCGCGTCGCCATCGGCGGTGGCGTTCCACTACGCTGACCTGCATGACTGTCCGCGTTCGCTTCTGTCCTTCACCCACCGGAACCCCGCATGTCGGCCTGGCCCGGACCGCGCTGTTCAACTTCGCGCAGGCCCGCCACGACGGCGGCACCTTCGTCTTCCGCATCGAAGACACCGACGCCGCCCGTGACACCCAGGAGAGCTACGAGGCCATCCTGGATGCACTGCGCTGGCTGGGCCTGAACTGGGACGAGGGTCCCGAAGTGGGCGGCCCGTACGGCCCGTACCGTCAGTCCGAGCGCAAGCAGCTCCACCTCGACGTCGTCGATCGCCTGGTGGAGGCCGGATACGCCTACGAGGCCTACTCCACGCCCGAGGAGGTGGAGGAGCGGCACAAGAGCGCGGGCCGCGATCCCAAGCTCGGCTACGACAACTTCGATCGCGATCTGACCGATGAGCAGCGTGCGCAGCACCGCGCCGACGGTCGTAAGCCGGTGATCCGCCTGCGGATGCCCGACGAGGACATCTCCTGGGACGACCTCGTCCGCGGCACCACCGTCATCAAGGCCGGCACGGTGCCCGACTTCGCGTTGACCCGCGGCTCCGGTGACCCGCTGTACACGCTGGTGAACCCGGTCGACGACGCCATGATGAAGATCACCCACGTGCTGCGCGGCGAGGACCTGCTCTCGTCCACGCCGCGCCAGATCGCGCTCTACCGCGCGCTGGAGGCCATCGGCGTGGCCGACGGTGTCCCGGAGTTCGGGCACCTGCCGTTCGTGATGGGCGAGGGCAACAAGAAGCTGTCCAAGCGCGACCCCGAGTCGAGCCTGTTCCACCACCGCGACCGCGGCTTCCTGCCCGAGGGTCTGATCAACTACCTCGCGCTGCTCGGCTGGGGACTGTCCGGCGACAACGACATCTTTACCCTCGACGAGATGATCGCCGCCTTCGACGTCCGCAACGTCAACTCCAACCCGGCCCGCTTCGACCAGCGCAAGGCCGACGCGATCAACGCCGAGCACATCCGGCGCCTCACCCCGGCCGACTTCGCCGGCCGCCTGCGCCACTTCCTCGTCGAGCACGGCCACCTGGACGAGCCGATCGACGACGCCGTGTTCGCGCCGCTGGCCGACCTGGTGCAGACCCGCATCCAGGTGCTGAGCGAGGCGTGGGACCTGATGAAGTTCGCCTACGTCAGCGACGAGGACTTCGGCTTCGACGAGAAGTCGGCCGCCAAGAACCTCAAGGCCGACGCGGTGCCGGTGCTCGACGCGACCATCGTCGCGTGCGAGGCGGTCGGGGAGTGGACCACCCCGGCCCTCGAGGAGGCCCTCAAGGCCGCGCTGATCGACGGCCTGGAGCTCAAGCCGCGCAAGGCGTACGGTCCGGTGCGCGTCGGCGTCACCGGCGCCGCGATCAGCCCGCCACTCTTCGAGTCGATGGAGATCCTCGGCCGCGAGAAGACGCTGCGCCGCCTGGCGCAGGCCCGCGCCGTCGCCGCGGCCGCCGAGTAGCCGCGAGGCGCAGTTCGACCCGATTCGCCCGCTGTGAAGTTCATCACGGCGGGCGAATCGCATCGGTCCCGCGGTATGTCGGCCGGGCACGGTGAGTGCGCCTCGATGCCGTGCGATCGCCTGCCGCCGATTGTCGTTGAGGCCAGATTTACCCCCTCTGACCACACGATTTGTAGTTTAGGGGTGGTGTGTTGGTAATCTTCTTCTCGGTTCGGAACGACGCAGCGAGTTCGCTGCGGAAGTTCCGGGAAAACCCTTGGGGTATGGTGTAATTGGCAACACAGCGGTTTCTGGTACCGCCATTCTAGGTTCGAGTCCTGGTACCCCAGCGAGATGTACAGGGATACCTGTGCGCCTCACAACCGAATAGCCGGCTCACGTCGGCATGTTCTAGGGCCCCGTCGTCTAGCGGCCTAGGACGCCGCCCTCTCAAGGCGGTAGCGCGGGTTCGAATCCCGTCGGGGCTACAAAGGAGGAAGACCCCCGGATCGCATAGCGATCCGGGGGTCTTCCTCATTTGTATATTCAGCACAGCGATTCGAGGAGGAGCGAAGCGACGGAGTCCCGTCGGGGCTACTCGAAGCGAGTGGGCCCTTTCGTATCGGAGCGACCCCGGCTCCCCGCTCCCTGAGCTTCCCGCCCACTCCCCGAGCCTGTCGAAGGGCGCCTCCCCGAGCCCGTCGTAGGGCGCAGCCCTGAACCTGTCGTAGGGCGCCGTCCCGAGCCTGTCGAGGGTTCAGCTGTAGAACTGGGCGGTGCTGCCGGCGAGCGGGAGCTCGGGGAGGTTCAGCTTGCGGTGGTCCCAGGACCGGACCCGCTGCGGCACCACGCGCACCGCGACGCGCTTGTGCATCATCGCCTCGACGGCGGGGCGCAGTTCGTCGGTGTACGGCCCGTTGTAGCGCTCCCAGACGCTGATACCCGTCTGCAGGCAGGTGTCGGCGTCGTCGAAGATCTCCGCGGTGCCCTCGATGGCGACGCCGCGGAGCGTGTCGTAGGTGAGGCCGTCCTCGATCATCACGGTCAGGCGGGCGTCGCGGGCCAGGTTCACGGCCTTCTGCGACTTGGCCTTGGTCTCGAACCACAGCTCGGGCAGGGGGCCGTCGCCCTCGGCCACGCCGAACCACATGGCGACGAGGTGCGGCTGACCGTCGGCGCCGACGGTGGCGAGGGTGGCGGTGCGGTTGCGGTGGATGAAGTCGGTGATCTCGTCGTCGGACATGACGATCTGAGTCCGCTGCTTGGTTCCCATAGGGCGACGCTAGCGCAGCGGCGGGGCCAGTCGTGCGCCGATGCGGGTGGCGGCGTCGACGAGGTCGCCCGCCCAGCGTTCGCCGGGACGACGACCCATCCGGTCGATCGGCCCGGAGACCGACACCGCGGCGATCACCTCGCCGGTGCTGTCGTGCACCGGCGCCGACACGCTGGCGACGCCGTCGGCGCGTTCCCCGGCGCTGTGCGCCCAGCCGCGCTTGCGCACCTCGGTCAGCGCCCGCTCGGTGAAGCCGGCGTCGACCAGGAGGTCGGTGCGGGCCTCGGGCGGGGCGAAGGCAGCGAGCACCCGGGCCGCCGAGCCTGCGCTCATCGGCAGTCGCGAACCGACGGGCACGGTGTCGCGGAGTCCGGTCGGCGGTTCGACGGCCGCGATGCACACGCGCTCGCGTCCTTCGCGGCGGTAGAGCTGCACCGACTCGCCGGTGGTCTGCTGCAGCCCCGGCAGCAGGGGCAGAGCGGCCTGTAGCAGGATGTCCGGCGCGGCCGCGGCGAGGCTGTGCAGGGCCGGACCGGGCACCCAGCGCCCGGTCGTGTCGCGGGCCAGCAGGTGGTGGGTCTCGAGGCCGACGGCCAGGCGATGCGCGGTAGCGCGGGGGAGGCCGGTGGCCTCGGTGAGTTCGGCGAGATTGCACGGCTGCTGGGCGAGCGTCTGCAGGACCAGCACCGATTTGTCTAGGACGCCGATTCCGCTAGTATTTCTCATACGGCGATATTAGCCGTCCATATATTGAGATTGCCAGTCCGCTCGGGCGACAGCCCCGAAGCCGGTGGACCGGGTAAGACGTGAAAGTCGAGCATGCTCATGACGCAGTCAGCAGCAGCCGGCGTGCCCCGCACGCTGGCCGAGAAGGTCTGGGACGCCCACGTGGTGGTGCCTGGAAAGGTCGACGACAACGGTGAGACCGCGCCGGACCTGATCTACATCGACCTGCACCTGGTGCACGAGGTCACCAGTCCGCAGGCCTTCGACGGCCTCCGCGTGGCCGGCCGCGAGCTGCGTCGCCCCGACCTCACCATCGCGACCGAGGACCACAACGTCCCGACCGTCGACATCTACAGCCCGATCGCCGACCAGGTCTCGGCGCTGCAAGTGGAGACGCTGCGCCGCAACTGCGCCGAGTTCGGGGTCCGCCTGTACCCGATGGGCGACGCCGAGCAGGGCATTGTGCACGTCGTCGGCCCGCAGCTGGGGCTCACCCAGCCCGGCATGACCGTGGTGTGCGGCGACAGCCACACCTCCACCCACGGCGCCTTCGGCGCGATCGCCATGGGCATCGGCACCTCCGAGGTGGAGCACGTGATGGCCACCCAGACGCTGTCGCTGCGTCCGTTCAAGACCATGGCCATCAACGTCGACGGTGAGCTGCCCGACGGCGTCACCGCCAAGGACCTGATCCTGGCGATCATCGCCGAGATCGGCACCGGCGGCGGTCAGGGCCACGTCCTGGAGTACCGCGGCTCGGCCATCGAGAAGCTCTCGATGGAAGCCCGGATGACCATCTGCAACATGTCGATCGAGGCCGGCGCCCGCGCGGGCATGATCGCACCGGACCGGGTGACCTACGACTACCTCGAAGGCCGCCCGCACGCGCCGGCCGGCGAGGAGTGGGATCGCGCCGTCGAGTACTGGGACAGCCTGCGCACCGACGAGGGCGCGGTCTACGACCGCGAAGTCCACATCGACGCGTCGACGCTCACCCCGTTCATCACCTGGGGCACCAACCCGGGCCAGGGGCTGCCGCTGGGCGCCAACGTGCCCGACCCCGCCGACATCGTCGACGAGACCGAAGCGCTGGCCGCCGCCCGCGCGCTGGAGTACATGGACCTGACGGCCGGCATGCCGCTGCGCGAGGTGGCCGTCAACACCGTCTTCGTCGGCTCGTGCACCAACGGGCGCATGGAGGATCTGCGCGCGGTGGCCGAGGTCCTCAAGGGCCGCAAGGTGGCCGACGGCGTGCGCATGCTGATCGTGCCCGGCTCGATGCAGGTGCGCGCCCAGGCCGACGAAGAAGGCCTCGGCGAGGTCTTCGACGCCGCCGGCGCCGAATGGCGGATGGCGGGCTGCTCGATGTGCCTCGGCATGAACCCCGATCAGCTGTCGCCGGGCGACCGTTGCGCGTCGACGTCGAACCGCAATTTCGAAGGGCGACAAGGCAAGGGCGGTCGCACGCACCTCGTCTCGCCTGCGGTCGCCGCCGCCACCGCGGTGCGCGGCACGCTGTCCTCACCCGCCGACCTCGTCTGAAGTTCGAGAAGAGAAAGACGCTCATGGAACCCATCGTCAAGCACACCGGTATCGGAGTTGCGTTGCAGCGCAGCAACGTCGACACCGACCAGATCATCCCGGCGGTCTACCTCAAGCGGGTCACCCGCACCGGTTTCGAGGACGGACTGTTCGCCGCTTGGCGCGGCGACCCGGACTTCATCCTCAACAACGAGCCGTGGAGCAAGGGCTCGGTCCTGGTGGCCGGTCCCGACTTCGGTACCGGCTCCTCGCGCGAGCACGCCGTCTGGGCACTCATGGATTTCGGCTTCCGCGTGGTGATCTCCTCGCGTTTCGCCGACATCTTCCGCGGCAACTCCGGCAAGGCGGGACTCGTTGCGGCACAAGTGAATCAGGACGACGTCGAGCTGCTGTGGAAGCGGCTGGAAGCCGAGCCCGGCCTGGAACTGACCGTGGATCTCGAGACCCGCACCGTGACCGCGGGCGATCTCGTGGTGCCGCTGCAGATCGACGACTACACCCGCTGGCGCCTGATGGAGGGGCTCGACGACATCGGTCTCACCCTGCGCGAAGTGGATGCGATCGGCGAGTTCGAGAAGAAGCGGCCGAGCTTTCTGCCCGTGACGCTGCCCTGATCGCGCGGACGCCCGCGCGTCGTCGGCACTGAACGGACGCTTACCAGAAATCCTCACCGCCCGAACCTGATTCGGGTGGTGAGGATTTCTCTTTATGCGCCCCGACGGTGCGGAGAGGCGTTTACCGTGAGGACCAGCCGGTCCGGCTTGTGAATCCAACACGCGGAGGAACGCATGAACAAGGCCCAACTCATCGAAGAGCTGACCAAGCGCCTCGATGCCGACCGCAAGACCGCCACGGAGGCGGTGGAGACCCTGATCGACACCATCGTCCGTGCGGTGAACAAGGGCGAAAGCGTCACCATCACCGGGTTCGGTGTCTTCGAAAAGCGCCGTCGCGCACCGCGAGTCGCGCGCAACCCACGTACCGGCGAGACGGTGAAGGTGCGGGCCACCAACATTCCGGCCTTCCGCCCGGGTGCCCAGTTCAAGGAGATCATCGCCGGCCGCCGTCGACTGAAGGCGGGCGAACCGGCCGTCAAACGGACCACCGCTGCGGCCGACGGCAAGGCGCCCGCGAAGAATACCGCCGCCAAGAAAGCCACTGCCACGAAGACCGCCGCGAAGAAGACCGCCGCGAAGAAGGCCAGTGCCACGAAGACCGCTGCGACCAAGACCGCTGCGAAGAAGACTACGGCGGCGAAGAAGGCGACGTCCGCCACCAAGACGCCCCCGGCGAAGAAGACGACCACCGCGAAGAAGGCGGCTCCGGCCAAGAAGACCGCGGCCACGAAGACCACGGCGGCGAAGAAGCCCATGGCCACGAAGACCACGGCCGCGAAGAAGACCACAGCGGCGAAGAAGAGCACCGCTGCCAAGAAGAGCACCGCCGCGAAGACCACAGCGGCCAAGAAGACCACAGCGGCCAAGCAGACCACAGCGGCCAAGAAGACCACAGCGGCCAAGAAGACCACAGCGGCCAAGAAGGCCACAGCGGCCAAGAAGACCGCGACGAAGGCGACGCCGGCGAAGTAGGGCGCCACCCGGTTCGCGGGCGGGGGCGCACGACCGGCGGCCCGGTCAGTGTCCGTTCGTGTCGCCCAACGGGCTCGGCAGGTAGTCGGCCTGGACCAGGTCGGCGCCGTTCAGGGTCAGCATCCAGGTGGCGGCTTTACGGGTGCGCGTCGACGGCAGGGTGATCGTGGCGTCGGCGGCCCATCGCTTCAGCAGCGGACGGATCGCCTTGCCCTGGCTGCAGATCACCCGCACCCCGGAGACCGGTGCGGCGAGTTCACGGAGCCGCGCATAGGACGCGGCGAAGTCGGTGGCGCAGGCTTCTTCGGTCAGCGCGGGTTCGACGACGATGTCGGTGCGCAGTTCCTGCGACAGCGGAATCAGTGTCTGAACGCAGCGCAGGCGATCGGCGGCGTGCAGGTGCGCGGCGCCGAAGAGCCCGAGCAACGGTGCCAGGGCGCGGGCCTGCTGTTCGCCGTTGTCGTCGAGCGGTCGGAGGTGATCGTCCTTGGAGTGCGATCGGTGGCCGGCCGTGGCGTGCCGGACGACGACCAGCTGGTGCAGTCGGCCGGCGGGGTGCTCGGCGAAGGACTCCAGGATCGTGCGGTCGGCCGGGTACGACACCGTGCGCGCGGCACCGGCGATCGACAGCCACTGGACGTCGTCGGTCTCGTGGTTGGCGACGAAGCGGCCGCTCGACGCCGCGATCGACCAGTAGGCGACCTTCTTATCGACGCCGGACTTCAACGGGTACTCGACGATGCCGAGGTACCGGCCGACGCGACCGTCGTAGCCGGTCTCCTCCGCGATCTCACGGGCTGCCGTGGTGATCAGCAGTTCACCGTTGTGCGCCTTGCCTTTCGGCAGGGACCAGTCGTCGTACCGCGGGCGATGGACTACGGCCACTTCGATGTCGCCGCGCGGCGTGCTGCGCCACAGGACGCCGCCGGCCGCCCACACGGTCCGCGGCGTCGAACTCATGCGCCGACCCCGGACTCGGAGTAGGCGCGCTTGCGCAGACCCATCCGCCGCTGGTGGTCGAGGACCTCCTCGCCGGCTTCGGGGGACGCGGTCCAGGCGCCGTCGGGCTGCAGTTCCCAGCAGCGCGTGCGCGGGTCGAACGCCGAGTCGAAGATGGCTTGCAGGTCGGCGGTCAGACGTCGATCCCGCACCTGCACCATCACCTCGACGCGGCGGTCCAGGTTGCGGTGCATCATGTCGGCGCTGCCGATCCAGTATTCGGCGGCCGCGCCGAAGACCAGGATGCGCGAATGCTCCAGGAACTGGCCGAGGATCGAGCGGACGGTGATGTTCTCGCTCAGCCCGGGGACGCCGGGGCGCAGCGCGCAGATGCCGCGGACGAAGATGTCCACCGGCACCCCCGCCTGGGAGGCGCGGTACAGCGCGTCGATGACCTGCTCGTCGACCAAAGCGTTGGCTTTGAGCTGAATGCGGGCCGACGTGTTTCCATTGCGTAGCGCCGCCACCTCGCCCTGGATCCGCTCGATGATCCCGGTGCGGATACCGTGCGGGGCCACCAGCAGGTTCCGGTACTCCTTCTTGCGGGAGTAGCCGGTCAGCGTGTTGAACAGGTCGGTGAGGTCGGCGCCGATCTCCGGGGCCGCGGTGAACAGGCCCACGTCCTCGTAGAGGCGCGCGGTCTTCGGGTTGTAGTTGCCGGTGCCGATATGGCAGTAGCGGCGCAGGGTGGAGCCCTCGCGGCGCACCACCAGGCACGTCTTGCAGTGGGTCTTGAGGCCGACGAGGCCGTACACCACGTGGACGCCGGACTGCTCCAGCTTGCGCGCCCACCGGATGTTGGCCTGCTCGTCGAAACGCGCCTTCAGCTCGACGAGGGCCACCACCTGCTTGCCGGCCGCGGCCGCGTCGATCAGCGCGTCGACGATCGGCGAGTCGCCGGAGGTGCGGTACAGCGTCTGCTTGATCGCGAGGACCTGCGGATCGGCCGCCGCCTGCTCGATGAAGCGTTGCACGCTGGTGGAGAAGCTGTCGTAGGGGTGGTGTACCAGCACGTCGCCCTCCTGCAGCGTCGCGAAGATGCTCTTGGGCGTCTCGCGTTCGCCGAAGGCCGGGTGCGTCTTCGGGACGAACGGCCGCTCCTTGAGGGCCGGGCGGTCCACGCCGTACACCTCGAACAGGGCGCTCAGGTCGAGCAGACCGGGCACGCCGATCACGTCGGCCGGATTCACGTCGAGTTCGCGGAGCAGCAGTTCGAGCATGTGCTCGCTCATGTCGTCGCCCACCTCGAGGCGCACCGGCGAACCGAAGCGTCGACGCGCCAGCTCTCGCTCCAGCGCCTGCAGCAGGTCCTCGTCGCGGTCCTCGTCGACCTCGAAATCCGCGTTGCGGGTGACGCGGAAGACGTGATGCTCCACCACGTGCATGCCCGGGAACAGGAATTCGAGGTTGGCGGCGATCAGCTTCTCCAGCGGCAGGAAGATCGCCGGGCGGTGCCCGTCGGGGCCTTCCAGTCCCTCATCGGGGATCAGATGGTCGACGCGGATGAAGCGGTTGATGTTGTTGGGGACCTTGACGCGGGCGAAGTGTTCGCCGCCCTCGTTCCCGTCGCGCACGGTCACGGCGAGGTTCAACGACAGCCCGCTGATGTAGGGGAACGGGTGCGCCGGATCCACGGCGAGCGGCGTGAGGACCGGGAACAGCTCGTTCTGGAAGTACTCGGTGAGGCGCAGCTGCTGCAGGCCGGACAAGTCGTCCCAGTCCGCGATGTGCACGTCGGCCGCGGCGAGGGCGGGCAGCACCGAGTCGAGGAAGACGCGGGCGTGGCGGTCGGCGATCTTCTGGGTGCGGGAGGCGATGCGCTGCAACTGCTCGCGCGGCGACCGGCCGTCGGCCGATCGGACCGACAGTCCGGTCTCGTCGCGCCGCTTGAGGCCCGCGACACGGACCATGAAGAACTCGTCCAGATTGGAGGCGAAGATGGCGAGGAACTTGGCCCGCTCCAGGAGGGGGAGCGACGTGTCTTCGGCGAGCGCGAGGACGCGCGAGTTGAAATCGAGCCAGCTCAGCTCACGGTTGAAGTAGCGCCCCGGGGGGAGATCCGCGGACTCGCCGGGATCGACGGTCTCAGCGGGCAGCGCGGCCGGAAGCGCCGCATTCGCGGCATCCGTGGTCTCATCCGTGGCAGTCACGGGACTATTGTTCCCTATTCGCCGGGTTTGTGCGCGGCGTCCGACTGCGCCACGAGCATCGCCGCATCCGTGCGTCGGCCGACGCCCAGCACGATGGCCGCACGCAGATCATCCGGGGTGTCGACGTCGCATCGCAGGTCGGGCCAACGGGTGCCGGACGGATCCAGCTCGACGGCGCCCGCGGCGCGGTGCGCGGCCGCGGAATCGGACCCGAAGGCCGGGGTGAACGCGGCGCCCGCGGCGACGGTGAGCAACGCGGTGCCGGTGCCGTGGCGGTCGGCGACGAAGGCGGCCGGAAGCCGCCCGGCGGCCGCCACGGCCACGGCGAACGACTCGGCGCGCAGGGCGGGCAGGTCGGCCTGCAGATAGACGACGGTGCCGCCCGCGCCGACGGCGCCGCGGGCGAGGGCCGCGTTGAGGCCGCCCCCGGGATCGTCGACCGCGCGGGCACCGAGGCTGCGAGTCAGTTCGCGCACCTGCGGATCGGGACTCACCACGACGACGTCGTGGCGGCCCGCGGACCGGACGGCGTCGACGGTGTCGGCGAACATCGCGGCGACGAGACGCTCGCGGTCGGCGGCGGGGTGGTACTCGTCGCCCAACCGGCTCTTGGCATGACGCAGCGCCTTGAGTGCGAGCACCACCGTGACCCCGTCGGACATGGAGTCCATGGTGCACGGTCCGCCGTCGCCGCGCCCGCCGGGGCGCACTTGCCCGCGCACCGGGGCGTTTACCGCGATCGGAGATTCCGGACGTGGCGAACTACTAGGGTGGGTGGTCAATCGGTGGTCCAGGCGAGGAGTGATGCAGTGCGAGCGGTGGTCATGGGGTCGGGGTCGTGGGGCACGGCTGTCGCGAAGATTCTGGTCGACGCAGGTAACGAGGTGACGATGTGGGCGCGGCGTCCGGAACTCGCCGAGCAGATCAACACCCGGCACGAGAACGGCGACTACCTGCCGGGGATCGCGTTGCCGTCGGGCCTCACCGCGGTGTCGTCGGTCGAGGAGGCGTTGGCCGGGCGTGAACTGGTGGTGTGCGCGGTGCCGTCGCAGTCGCTGCGGGAGAACCTGACGCAGTGGCGCGAGTTCCTGCCCGCCGACGCCGTCCTGCTGTCGTTGGCCAAGGGTGTCGAGATCAGCACCGGCGACCGCATGAGCCAGGTGATCAAGGAAGTCACCGGTTTCGACGACAGCCAGATCGCCGTGCTGTCCGGTCCCAACCTGGCCCGCGAGATCGCCGAGGAGCAGCCCGCCGCGACCGTGATCGCCTGCAGCGACGAGGCCGTCGCGCAGCGCATCCAGCAGGCGTTCGCGGCGTCGTACTTCCGTCCGTACACCAACACCGACGTGGTCGGAACCGAGATCGGCGGCGCCGCGAAGAACGTGATCGCGCTGGCCTGCGGCATGGCGGCCGGTATGGGATTCGGCGAGAACACGCTCGCCACGCTCATCACCCGCGGGCTCGCCGAGACCATCCGGTTGGGGACCGCGCTCGGCGCGGACATCACCACCCTGGCCGGTCTGGCCGGCATCGGCGACCTCGTCGCCACCTGCTCGTCGCCGCTCTCGCGCAACCGGACCTTCGGCGCACGACTCGGGGAGGGCGCCTCCCTGGAAGAAGCGCAGGCGGCCACCAACGGTCAGGTCGCCGAAGGCGTGAAGTCGTGCCGCTCGGTGCGGAACCTGGCGCGCGAGCACGGCGTCGAGATGCCGCTCACCGAGGCCGTGTACCAGGTGTGTCATGAGGGCCTGGACGTGCAGGACATGGTCGGCATGCTGCTCGGGCGCACCACCAAACCCGAGGTCTACGGCGCCATCGACTGAGTCGGCGTCGGGGCCCGTGCTCGCGGGGATCGACGGCGGGGATCAGGCTTCGCTGAACGACTGCCAGCCCCGCAGGTCGCCGACCGGCCGTCCGTCGACGGTGGCGCCGCCGCCGCGCCGGCCCACCGTCCCGATCACCGTCCAGCCCGCGGGCGTCGTGCCGGGGGCGAAGGCGGCGAGCAGTTCGTGATCCTCGCCGCCGGCGAGCGCCCAGCGGATCGGGTCCACCCCGAGTTCGGCGGCCAGCGCGTCGAGCCCGTTCGGTCGGGGCAACGCCGCCGAGTCCACGTCGACGCCTAACCCGGACGCATCGGCCATCGTGACGATCTCCTCCACGAGGCCGTCGGAGATGTCGGTCATGGCGTCCGCGCCGGCGCGGGCGGCGATCGGCCCCTGGGTGAGGTCCGGCTGTGGCAGCCGGTACCGCTCGACGAGAGTTGAGAAGCGTTGCGCGAGTACGGGATCGGCGCCGTGTTCGACGGCGGACAGGACGGCCAGCCCGGCCGCCGCGCCGCCCAGCCGTCCGCTCACCGCGAGCTCGTCCCCGCTGCGGGCGCCGGACAGCGTCACCGGTGCGACGCCGTCGAGCGTGCCGAGCGAGGTGACCGTCAAGACGACGACCGGTGCGGACACCAGGTCGCCGCCGAGGACCCGCCCGCCGAACCGATGGGTCTGGGCCACCATGCCCTCGTTGAGCGCGAGCACCCGATCGACCGGGGTCTGCGGCGGACATCCGATCGACACCACGAGCCCGCTCAGCGCGCCGCCCATGGCGGCGATGTCGGCCGCGCTCTGGACCACCGCCCGCGCACCGATCTGCTCGGGCGTCGACCAATCGAAGCGAAAGTGCCGACCGGCCACCGCGGTGTCGGTGCTGACCACCACCGGGCCCGCACCTGCCAGTACCGCGGCGTCGTCGCCGGATCCGATCACCACGTCGCCGCCGGTATCGTCGCGTTCCGCCGCTGCCGCGGTGAACAGGGCGATCATCGCCCGCTCACCCACCTCGCCCACCGTCTGCACGGCGCCGACCTTACGCCTCGATAGGCTCGTGGCATGACGGAAGAGGACGCCACGCCCGCCAATGACCAGCGCGACGACGCCGAATCGCCCGCAGACGAGCCCACGCGGCTGAGCCCGGCCCTGATCGCGACGCTGGTCGCGATTCCGGCGATGGTGCTGGCCGGCTTCATCGTCTTCGCGGTGTTCAAGAACAGCGAGCAGGTGATGACGCCGGTCGATTCCTATGCCACCGTCGAACAGGATGCGGCGGCCTGCGGACCGCTGATTGCGAAGTTGCCGGAATCGTTCGGCGACTTCGGCGGCCGCGAGATCGACGGCGACACCGTGCGGTGGACGTCGTCGGTCGACGGCGAGGGCGATCCGCTGGTGTTCAAGTGCGGGGTCGCGCGGCCGGAAGCGCTGGCGCCGAGTAGTGGCCTGCAGGTGATCAATCCGACGCAGTGGTTCATCACCGACACCGATGAGGAGCGGGGCCAGGCCTACGTGCTGGTGGATCGTCGTCCCTACGTCGCGGTGTGGGTGCCGAAGGCGGCGGGCAACGGTCCGCTCACCGACATCTCCGGGCTGATGGCCCAATTGCCCGCCGCCCCCTTGGATTTCGGCAGCAACTGAGTGTTGCCGCGGCGACCGGCGCGGAAGGTCGATGGTTAGATCGACGCATGGCTGTATATGCACTCGGTGAGCGCGAACCTCGACTCGGCAAGGACGCCTACGTCCATCCGGACGCGACCGTGATCGGTGACGTGACGCTCGGCGACGGCGTCTCGGTGTGGCCGGGCGCGGTGCTGCGCGGCGACTACGGCTCGATCACGATCGGGGCCCGCACCAACATCCAGGACGGGACCGTCATTCACTGCACGTTCAAGGACCCGACGGTGATCGGCGCCGGCTGCGTGGTGGGCCACAACGCACACATCGAGGGCGCGGTGATCGGCGACGACTGCCTGATCGCCTCCGGATCGGTGGTCCTCAACGGTTCGACGATCGGGTCGGGGAGCGTGGTCGGGGCCGGCGCGGTGGTGCCCTACAACACCGAGATCCCGCCCCGCGCGATGGCGGTCGGCGTGCCGGCCAAGGTGCGCGAGGGCGTCGAGGTGGCCGAAGGGCACGTCGTCGGCAACGTGGAACTGTACTTCCAGAACGCCCAGTACTACGCCCGGGAACTGCGGAGGCTCGACTGATGGCGCCGCTGAGCGAACTGATCGATCCCGGCTGGGCGCAGGCGCTGGCGCCGGTGGAGGAACTCATCGCCGAGATGGGGCAGTTCCTGCGCGCCGAGAACGCGGCCGGTCGCGGCTACTTCCCGGCCGGCAAGAACGTGCTCCGCGCCTTCCTGCAGCCGTTCGACGACGTCCGCGTCCTCATCGTCGGGCAGGACCCGTACCCGTCGGCCGGACATGCCGTGGGGTTGAGCTTCTCGGTGGAGCCCGAGCTGACGCCGATCCCGCGGTCGCTGGCCAACATCTACAAGGAGTACTGCGACGACCTCGGCTACCCGATGCCGGCCAACGGCGATCTGACGCCGTGGACGCGCGAAGGCGTGCTGCTGCTGAACCGGGTGCTGACGGTGCAGCCCGGTGAGGCCGGGTCGCACCGCGGCAAGGGGTGGGAGACGGTCACCGAGTGCGCGATCCGTGCCCTGGCGGCGCGGGACGAGCCGCTCGCTGCGATCCTCTGGGGCAACGACGCCCGGCAGGCCGAGCAGTGGCTGCCGGACGTTCCGGTGATCACCTCGCCGCATCCGTCGCCGCTGTCGGCATCGCGGGGCTTCTTCGGGTCACGGCCGTTCAGCCGGGTGAACGAGGAGCTCCTCGACCTCGGTGCGGACCCCGTCGACTGGCGCCTGCCCTAGGACTGACGGGCGCTCGGGAAGTCCGGGGCCCGCTTGGCGAGGAAGGCGTTGACGCCTTCCACACCCTCACCGGTGATCGCGAGATCGGCGATGGAATCGGCCTCGGCCACGACGTGCTCGGCCAGCGTGTTGGACGACGCGGTCATCAGCAGCGACCGGATCGCCGCATAGGCGCCGGTCGGTCCGTTCGCGAGATCGGCGGCGATCGCGCGGGCCCGCGGGTAGACCTGGCCTGACTCGACCAGTTCGCTGAGCAGCGTGAGGTCCAGGGCCGTCTGTGCGTCGAGGACTTCGTCGCGCATCAGGATGGTGCGGGCGCGGGCCAGACCCACGATGCGCGGCAGCAGCCAGGACATGCCGCCGTCCGGGGAGAGGCCGATGCCCGGGTAGGCGGGGCGCAGGTGGGTGCCGGGCTCGCCGACGGCGAAGTCGGCGTGCAGGGCCAGGCTCATTCCGGCACCGGCGGCCCAGCCGTGGACGGCGGCAACGGTCGGCAGCGAGGTGGCGTACAGCGCGGAGACGAAGCTGTTGAGGTCGTGGGCGAGGCCGCGCAGAAACTGGCGACGGTCGTCGGCCGCCCCGAAGTGGGCCACGTTGCCGCCGGCGCAGAAGTTGCGGCCCTTGCCGGTCAGCAGGATCGCGCGGGCTTTGCGGTGGCCGCGCATCACCTCGTGCAGGGCTTCGGTGCCCGCCACGATGGCGCCGCCGTCGAGGGAGTTGCCCGCGGACTCGAGGGAGACGGCGATCTCGAGGACGCCGTCGTCGTGAAGGGTGGTCAGTTCATCGCTCATAACCGACACTCTAACGGCGTGGGCCGAGCGGACGCTCGGGACGGGGGAGGGGTGATCGGTCGCGGGCGGTACCTGCCCGGTCCGCAGACGACGAACCGCCGCTCGGCGCGAGGCCGAGCGGCGGTGGTCGTGCTTCGTGCGGCGGTTACGCCGAGACGGCCTTACCTGCCTTCAGGCACGAGGTGCAGACGTTCTTGCGGGTCTTGTTCCCGGAGGCAAGCGCAACGCGGACCGACTGGATGTTCGGGTTCCAGCGACGGTTGGTACGGCGGTGCGAGTGCGAGACCGACTTGCCGAAGCCGGGGCCCTTGCCGCAAATGTCACAAACGGCAGCCATGTCGAACTCCCTTGGTTGTAAATGTCTAGTGGTACTCACCTGTCGCATGCGCAGCGAAGAGCCGCGGTGACAGGCAACCCACCAAGATTAACCGTCCGACGGGCTCGGTGACAAATCGCGACGCCACGGCCTCGCGGCGTGGGCCGGTCGGCCGACAGTGCGGCCGCGGATGGTCCGTGTCACCGGGGCCGCGTAATCTCAGGGACGAACACCGTCCCGGTCGACCGTAGATTGCGGGCCGGTGACGGGGACTCCGGTGCGGTGCCGGACGCCGGGTGGTGAGGAAGGGGTCGTGCCGTGCGACGGATCGGGGAGTCGGTGCCGGTGAATCCCGGGCTGATTCGGGACTGGGCGTATGCCTGCGCGACCGGTTTGGAGGCGCAGCGCGCCGAGATCAACGATCTCAACGTCTTCCCGATCCCGGACGCCGACACCGGCAGCAACATGGCCTTCACCATGGCCGGGGCCGCCGCGGCTCTGGACTCGGTGGACGCCGACGCCGCCTTGAGCATCGTGACGCGCTCGCTGGCCGACGGCGGCGTCGCCAACGCACGCGGCAACTCCGGGATCATCCTGTCGCAGATCCTGATGGGACTGGCCGACGCGTCCGATCTGGCCGCCGCCGAACAGGACGCCAGCTTCAACCGGCTGGTGATCAACGGCCTGCGGCTGGCCTCGCTGTCGGCGCGGCGCGCGGTCAGCGAGCCGCGCGAGGGCACGGTCCTCACGCTCCTGCAGGTGGCCGCCGACGTGGCGGCCGCGGAGGTGGCCAGTCCGCCCGCCGATCTGGTGCGCGCGGTGGCCGACGAATGCGCGGTGGCGCTGGAGGCGACCACCGACCAGATGATCGAACTGTCCAAGGCGGGCGTCGTCGACGCCGGCGCGCGCGGCTTCCTGGTGATGCTGGATGCGATGGTGCTCGTGGTGACGGGAGTGGCGAACCGTCGTCGGGCTTACCGCGGATCGATGGCCCACGTCGGTCACGGCGACGAAGAGTGCAGCGGCTCGGGTGACACCGACTTCGAGGTGATGTACCTGCTCACCGCCGCCGATGGCGCCCGTATCGGCGCGCTCCGCACCGAGCTGGACGACCTGGGCGATTCGGTGGTGATCGTCGGCGACAGTTCGACGGCGGCCGAGCAGTTCTCGGTGCACGTGCACACCGATGAACCGGGCGCCGCGATCGAAGCCGGTCTGCGGTTGGGGGAGGTGCGGGAGATCCGCATCAGCTGCTTCCTGCTCGACGACCACCGCAGCAGGCCCGGGGCCAACGAGCCGCCGCCGCGGAACAAGCGCGCGGTGCTGGTCCTGGCGCAGGGCGACGGCTCGCAGGAGTTGTTCACCGCCGCCGGCGCCGCGGTGGTCCGCACCGATCACGGCGTGCACCCGGCGATGGTCGCCGAGGCGATCCGCTCCGCCGACAGCGCGCACACGATCGTCATGGGCAACGGCATGATCGCCTCGGCCGATCTGGTGTCGGTCGGCGCCAAGGCGCGGTCGGCGCTGCGGTCACTCGTGTTCATCCCGACGTTGTCGATGGTGCAGTGCCTGTCGGCGCTGGCCGTGCACGATCCGGGAGAGTCGCCGGACGTGGATGCGTTCGCGATGGCCGAGGCCGCCGCCGCCACGCGCTGGGGGTCGTTACGTCGCTCCAACAGCAAGATGATGACCCTGGCCGGCACCTGCGAGATCGGCGACACGCTGGGCCTGATCGGCTCCGACGTCCTGGTGATCGCCAAGGAGCAGGCGGAAGCCGCGACCGCGCTGATCGACCTCATGCTCGCCACCGGCGGCGAGATGGTCACCATCCTGGCGGGCGCCGAGCTGAGCGACGACGCCCGCGACCGGATCGGGGACCACCTGCGCCGGGAGTATCCGGGCATCGAGCTCGCGCTCTACCACGGCGGTCAGTCCAGCCAACTGCTGCAGATCGGCGTGGAATAGCGTCATGGCCGAAAGCGAGACGGCGCGCGCCGACGGGGTGCCACTGACGCTGACCACCCCGCTGTCGAAGACGGCGCTGGATCCGGCCCTGGTGGCCAAGCTCGCCGACCTGGAGTTGGCGACGGTGGGCGAGCTGCTGCGCTACGTGCCTCGCCGCTACCTGGCCCGCGGCGACACGTCGGACCTGGAACTGCCCGAAGCCGGCAGCTGGATCAACGTGATGGGACACGTGGTCCGCACCGAGATGATCCCGATGAAGCGCAAACCGGGCAGCTTCCTCAAAGTGGTGGTCGAAGACGGGCGCCGCGAATACGAGGTCAGCTTCTTCAACGCGAAGTGGATGAAGAGCAAGCTGACGCGCGGGACGCGCATGGGGCTCGCGGGCACGGTGAAGTACTTCCGCGGTCAGATCCAACTGTCGCACCCCGAGTGGCTGATCCTGCCCGACCTGGACCACGCCGACCCGATCGGCACCGGACTGCTGGCCGACATGTACGTCGAGCAGGCCGAGCAGGATCCCGACCGCGTCGCCACCGCCGAGGACATGGACTCCTTCTCGCGCGACGTGGTGCCGATGTATCCGGCCACCAAGAAGGTGCAGACCTGGGAGATCTGGCGGGCGGTGCGACAGATCCTGGGCGCGCTCGGGCCGACGCCCGACGCGCTCACCGAACAGCAGCGGACCAGTCGCGGTCTGATGACGAGCGACGAGGCGATCCGCCGCATCCACCTGCCCGATTCGATGAAGGACGTCGCTGCCGCCGCCGAGCGGCTCAAGTTCGACGAAGCGCTCGCGGTGCAGACGGCGTTGGCGCAGAACAGGATCGCCGCGGGCACCGAATCGGCGCACGCCTGCCCGCACGTGCCCGGCGGGCTCGAGGATCAGCTGCTCGAGCGACTGCCGTTCGAGCTGACCGTCGGACAGCGCGCGGTGATCGACGAGATCGCCGCCGACATCGGCGCCGCGCACCCGATGAACCGGCTCCTGCAGGGCGAGGTGGGTTCGGGCAAGACGCTCGTCTCGCTGCTGGTGATGCTGCGGGTGGTGGACAACGGCCACCAGTGCGCGATTCTGGCGCCCACCGAAGTGCTTGCCGCACAGCATCATCGGACCGTCCTGACCATGCTGGGCGATCTCGCGCGCGGCGGTCAGCTGGGTGCCGCGGACGGCGCCACCCAGGTGGCGCTGCTGACCGGCTCCCAGAAGACGGCCGAACGCAAGCAGAACCTGCTCGACATCGTGACCGGGCAGGCCGGGATCGTCATCGGCACTCACGCGCTGCTGGAGGACAAGGTCGACTTCTTCGATCTCGGCATGGTGGTGGTCGACGAACAGCACCGGTTCGGCGTGGAGCAGCGAGACGTGTTGCGCGCCAAGGGCAGAATCAACCGGCCGCACTTCTTGGTGATGACCGCGACGCCCATCCCACGGACCGTCGCGATGATCACCTTCGGCGACCTGGAGACCTCGGTCCTCACCGAGCTGCCGCGCGGTCGGCAGCCCATCGCCACCACCGTCGTTCCGATGTCCCTGGAGAAATGGGTCGACCGAGTTTGGCAGCGCGCCGCCGAAGAGGTGGATCAGGGGCGCCAGGTGTATGTGGTGTGCACGCGGATCGGCGACGAGAAGTCCAACCCCGACGCCGACGAGGTCTCGGTGCTCGACCAGTGGCAGGAGCTCTCCGAGTCCGGACCGCTCGCACACCGGTCGATCGACTATCTGCACGGCCGGATGCCCGGCGACGAGAAGAACGAGGTGATGGACCGGTTCACCCGCGGGGAGCTGGACGTCCTGGTCTCCACCACCGTCATCGAGGTGGGTGTAGACGTGCCCAACGCGACGATGATGGTGATCGTCAACGCCGAACGCTTCGGTGTGAGCCAGCTGCACCAGCTCCGCGGTCGCGTCGGTCGTGGTCGGCACGCCGGTCTGTGCCTCCTGATGACCACCGCGACACCCGGCAGCAGCTCGCACACGCGACTGAAGGCGGTGGCCGACTCCAACGACGGTTTCGAGCTGGCGCGGATCGACCTGGAGGCGCGGCGCGAAGGCGACGTCCTCGGTTCACTGCAGTCCGGCGGCAAGTCGTCGTTGCACTTCCTGTCGCTGCTCGACGACGCCGACGTCATCGCCGATGCGCGTGAACTCGCCACCGAGATCGTGCTCGCCGACCTGCCGCTGGCCGAGCATCCGGCGCTGGCCGCGCTGGTCGACGGCGTGTTGCTGCCCTCCAAGCTGGGATACCTCGAGAAGTCCTGAGGTGCGGCCGCGGGTGTCGCGGGAACCGGAGCGGCGGCCGCCGCGTCTAAATCCCGGGGCCCACTATGCGCGCACTACGGCAGGACATCGCTCGACGGATCACCACCGCGAGCCGTCGGCGCCGCGACGGCCGGATTCCGCTGACCGGGCGGCACTGGGCACTGCTGGTCGGGTTCGCGCTGACCGCGGTGCTCGTCGCCGTCGGCCTCGGTCTGCCGACGCCGCGGCAGGCGCCGTCGGTGCCTGCCGAGCGGGTCGCGCAGGCGCGCGCGGCGTTGGCCGGACTGCACGTGGTGGCCGCTCGGCTGCGACCGCCCGTCGATTATCAACGCTCGGCGTTCGGCCAGGCATGGACCGATCACGGAGGCGTCGGCGCGGCCGGCAACGGCTGCGACACCCGCAACGACATTCTTCGGCGCGATCTCGCGGTCACGAAGTCGGTCGCGACGACCAGCTGTCCGGCCGCGGTCGCCGCCGGCCGCCTGCGCAGTCCGTACAGCGGACGCGAGATCGCGTTCGCGCGAGGAGCGGGCTCCGCGCAGGTGCAGATCGACCACGTGGTGCCGCTGGCCTATGCATGGGACATGGGCGCGTGGGCCTGGCCGGCGCCGCGGCGGATGGCGTTCGCGAATGACCCGGCCAATCTGCTGGCCGTCGACGGGCCCAGCAATCAGGCCAAGTCCGACCTCGAACCGGGCCGGTGGATGCCCGCACTCCGCGGCTTCTGGTGCCAGTACGCGATCGGCTTTCTGACCGTCTCGGCGGCCTACCGGCTCGCGGTCGACGAAGCCTCGCGCCGCACGCTGGCAGCAGCGTTGGGGGAATGTTCAGCGGGGTGACGCCCGGCGGGGCCGCGCGCCTACGGGTTGGTCGGCGGCTGCTCGTCGGGCGTGTGGGGCCGGTAGGCGTCCGGTGCGCCGGGCTGATAGCCGGGCTGGTTCGGGTACTGCTGGCCGGGGTATTGCTGGCCGGGGTATTGCTGGCCGGGGTATTGCTGGTTGGGCTGTCCGGGGTAGCCGCTCATCGGGTACTGCTGCGCGTCGGGCTGCCAGGCGATCGGCGGAGCGTTCTTGGCGCGGCTGGCGCCGACGGCCCACAGGATCACGCCGATCACCAGGAGCAGGCCGCCGAGTCCGCCGCCGAACACGGCGAGCAGGATCCCGCCCGCGCCGGTGACGATGCTCGACGCCGAGATCTCAGGTCCGGCGACCACGCCGGCGGTGTCGCAGTCGATCGTGTAGGTGCCGGCCTCGGGGAAGTGCAGCTTCCCGAACATGGTCACCCTGTCGCTGTTGAAGTCGAAGGACGTATCGCTGGACGCCGTGCTCTGTTGGACCGTGGCGGGACCGGCGGCGGAGCAGCTCGGAACAACGCTGCCGGTGCCGGAGGCGTAGAGCCACAGGCTCGAATTCGCCTCGGCCACGTGCGTGGTCGGGCCGTCGACCCGAAACGACTCGTTGACCGTGTCGGCGACCTTGCCGAGGCCGATGACCGCGAGGACGATGCCGACGATCACCGACACCACGGCGATAGCGAGGCCGGACCAGGTGAGCCATTTACCGATCTTCTTCACCCCGCGATCATGTCACGAAGGCGGCCGTCGGACGTGTCGATCACGTCCTCCAGCCCCGCAGCTGAGGGCGTGCCCGGAGGCGTTGACGTGCCTCGACGGGTGGGTCGGCGGCTGCTGGTCGGGTGGTGGGGGCGCCGGCGCCGGCGAGAACGCTCGACGTGCGGATCGGCCCACCGCGGACGGCGGTCCCTCGTCGTCGACGTCTAACCTGGACGCATGAGTGTGAGCACCCCGGAGATCCGCGACGCGCAGTCCGTCGACGACGTGGTCCGCGCGCAGGCGCAGGCCGCGAAGAAGGCCGCCCGCGAACTGGCCACCCTGACCACGGCGACCAAGAACGAGGTGCTGCTGGCCGCGGCCGATGCGCTCGACGCCGCCGCCGCGGAGCTGTTGGCCGCCAACGCCGACGATGTGGCTCGCGCCGAAGCCGCAGGCACCGAGGCCTCCCTGGTGGACCGGCTGCGCCTGACCCCCGAGCGCGTCGCCGGGATCACCGGCGGCCTGCGCCAGGTGGCGGCGCTGCCCGACCCGGTCGGCGTGGTGGTGCAGGGCAAGACCCTGCCCAACGGTCTGGAACTGCGCCAGGTGCGGGTCCCGCTCGGCGTGGTCGGCTTCGTCTACGAGGCGCGGCCCAACGTGACCGTCGACGGCTTCGGCATCTCGTTCAAGGCGGGCAACGCCGTGCTGCTGCGCGGCTCGTCGTCGGCCGCCAGCTCGAACAAGGCCCTCGTCGAGGTGCTGCGTGGCGTGGTCGCCGAGCACGGCCTCAACCCGGACGCGGTGTCGCTGCTGCCCAGCGAGGATCGTGCGAGCGTCACCGCGCTGATCCAGGCGCGCGGCCTCGTCGACGTGGTGATTCCGCGCGGTGGGGCCGGCCTGATCGCGGCCATCGTCGAGAACGCGAAGGTGCCGACCATCGAGACCGGCTCGGGCAACTGCCACATCTATGTCCATTCGGCCGCCGATCTGGACACCGCGCGCAGCGTCATCGTGAACGCCAAGACGCGTCGACCCAGCGTGTGCAACACCGTCGAGACGGTGCTCATCGACAAGGCCATCGCCGACGTCGCCCTCGCACCGATCGTCACCGCGCTCACCGAGCAGGGCGTCACCGTGCACGGCGAGGAGCCCGGCATGGTGCCGGCCACCGAGGACGACTGGCACGCCGAGTACCTGTCGCTGGACGTCGCCGTGAAGGTGGTCGACGACCTCGACGCGGCTGTCGAGCACATCGAGACCTACGGGACCGGTCACACCGAAGCCATCATCACCGGTGAGTCGTCGGCGGCCCGCGACTTCACCGCCCGCGTGGACGCCGCCGCCGTCATGGTCAACGCCTCCACCGCGTTCACCGACGGCGAGCAGTTCGGCTTCGGCGCCGAGATCGGCATCTCGACGCAGAAGCTGCACGCCCGCGGCCCGATGGGGCTGCCCGAGCTCACCTCGTCGAAATGGATCGTGTGGGGCGACGGACAGGTTCGTCCGGCATGACCGCCGCCGCGGCAGAGGCCATCGTGCCGAGCTTCACGAGCACGACCGACGTGGTGGCCAAGCTCAAGACCACCGGCTACCTCGCCGACGAGGCGACCGCCACCGCCACCTACCTGGCCGACCGGCTCGGCAAGCCGCTGCTGGTGGAGGGGCCGGCCGGCGTCGGCAAGACCGAGCTGGCCCGCGCCATCGCCGCCGCCACCGGCGCGGACCTGGTGCGCTTGCAGTGCTACGAGGGCATCGACGAGGCCCGCGCCCTGTACGAGTGGAACCACGCCAAGCAGATCCTCGCGATTCAGGCGGCCGGTCAGCGCGACTGGGACGCCACCAAAGACGACATCTTCTCCGAAGAGTTCCTGCTGGCCCGCCCGCTCCTCACGGCGATCTCTCGTACCGAGCCGACCGTGCTGCTGATCGACGAGATCGACAAGGCGGACGTCGACATGGAGGGCCTCCTGCTGGAGATCCTGTCCGATTTCGCGATCACCATCCCGGAGATGGGGACCGTCGTCGCGCAGCGTCGTCCTATCGTGTTGCTGACCTCCAACGCCAACCGGGAGCTCTCCGAAGCCCTCAAGCGGCGCTGCCTGTACCTATACATCGACTTCCCCGACGCCGACCTCGAACGCGAGATCCTCGCCTCCCGGGTGCCGAATCTGCCGGAGAACCTGGCCGCCGAGGTGGTGCGCATCGTGGGTGTGCTGCGCGGCCTGGACATCCGGAAGAAGCCGTCGGTGGCCGAGACCATCGACTGGGGCAACACGTTGCTGGCCATGGTGACCGGCACGCCCGAGGAGCACGACGGCCGGGTCTCCGACTCGCTGCTCAAGCGCACGCTCGGCGTGGTCCTCAAGCACCGCGCCGACGTGCTCACCGCGGTGCGCGAGCTGAAGCTGGACTGACGTGGCCGACTCCGCCAGGCCCGCCTCCACGGCTCTCCCACAGGCGGCTTCCGCCCAGGAACTGGTCGACACCCTCACCGGGTTCGTCGAGGACCTGCGCGGACGGGGCATCGTGGTGGGGCCGTCGAACCTGATCGACGCCGGGCAGGCGATGGAAGTGCTCGACCTGCTCGACCGCACCAGCCTGCGGGAGGGGCTGGCCGCGACGCTGCTGTCCGATCACCTGCACCGCGACACCTTCGACCTCTGCTTCGAGCTGTGGTTCCCGTTGGGGCACAGCGCACGGGCCGGCGCGGTCGACGTGCCGCGCACCGACGACGGCGAGGTGGACGTGGCGGCGCTGCGCGAGCTGACCGCCGAGATCCTGGCCGACGAGGAGGCCGTCGCCGACGGCCGTTTCGATCAGCTGGTGGCTGCCATCGTCAACGAGGTGGGCCGATATGAGTCGGCGCGCGGCGAGAGTTTCTCGGTGTACCAGGCGATGTCGGCGATCTCGCCGCAGACGCTGATCGCCCGGATCGCGGCCGCCATGGCGGCCGGCATCCCCCGCGAGGAGGGGGAGCGGGCCGGCACGGACGCGTTGACCCGTCGGGCCGCGCGGGATGCGACGCTGGCGCTGCGGGCGGCGGTGGAGACCGAGGTGCAGCGTCGGATGTCGGCGCTGCGCGGGCGCGACGAGGTGGCCGCGTACGCGGTGCCGAAGCTGCCCGAGCAGATCGACTTCTTCTCGGCCAACCCCCAGGACATGGTCAAACTGCGGCGCACCATCGACCCGATCGCCCGGCTGCTCGCGGCGAAGCTGGAGTTCCGTCGACGACGCAACAACCGCGGCGCCGTCGACATCCGTTCCACGCTGCGGGCGTCGATGTCGACCGGCGGCGTGCCGATCGACCTGCGGCGCCGCAAGCCGCGTCCCGGCAAGCCCGAACTGGTGGTGATCTGCGACGTCTCCGGTTCGGTCTCCGGGTTCAGTTCGTTCACCCTGCAGCTGGTTTACGCACTGCGCCAACAGTTTTCGAACGTGCGGGTGTTCGCGTTCGTCGACACCGTCGACGAGGTGACCGACTACTTCGACCGGTCCAACGCCGACGACCAGTTCGGCGAGCGGATGACCACCATGCTCAGTGAGGCGCGGATCAGCACGCGCGACGGTCATTCGGACTACGGGCACATGCTGCGCGGCTTCGTGGAGCACTACCTCGACTCGCTGACCCATCGCGGCGCCCTCCTGATCCTGGGCGACGCGCGCAACAATTACGCGCTGTCGAGCGTCGATGCGCTTGCGGCGCTGCGGGATCGGGTGCGCAACGCGTACTGGCTCAATCCGGAGCGCCGAGAGAACTGGGACACCGGCGACTCCATCGCCGGCCGGTACGGCGAGGTGATCGAGATGTACGAATGCCGCAATGCCGAACAACTCGGTCAGGTGATCGGAAAGCTGCTGCCGGTGTGATGCCCGGCGCGGGGGCGCATCCGGCCCGCGTAAGCTCTGCATCCATGTCCGACGTGCCGTACACCCCGCGCCGCATCGGTGTCATGGGCGGCACCTTCGATCCGATCCACAACGGACACCTGGTCGCGGGCAGCGAAGTGGCGCACCGGTTCGGCCTCGACGAGGTGATCTTCGTGCCGACCGGACGACCCTGGCAGAAGGAAGGCACCGAGGACGGCGGCGTCTCCCGGTCGGTGTCCCCGGCCGAGCACCGCTATCTGATGACGGTCATTGCGACCGCGTCGAACCCGGACTTCACCGTCAGCCGGGTCGACATCGACCGCTCCGGCATCACCTACACCGTGGACACCCTCGGCGACCTGCGCCGCGAGTACCCGGACGATGAACTCTTCTTCATCACCGGAGCCGATGCGCTGGAGACCATTCTGACCTGGCAGAATTGGGAAGCATTATTCGAGCTGGCGAACTTCATCGGGGTCTCGCGACCCGGATACGCCCTCGACGCTTCGCATTTGGACGACTATCTGGCGACCAAGCCGGCCGACGCGCTGCAGACCATGGAGATCCCCGCTCTGGCGATCTCGTCCACGGACTGTCGTGCTCGGGCCCGGGAGGGCCGCCCGGTCTGGTATCTGGTGCCCGACGGGGTGGTCCAGTACATCAGCAAACACGGCCTGTATCGAAAGGAAACCACGTGACCGCTACCCAAGAGGCACGCGCGCTGGCGACGATCGCCGCCCACGCCGCCGCCGCCCGCAAGGCCGAGAACGTCGTCGTCATCGACGTCTCCGAACTGCTGGTGATCACCGACCTGTTCCTGATCGCCTCGGCCGACAACGAACGTCAGGTCAACGCGATCACCGAGGAGATCGAGGATCGCCTCCGCGAGGCCGGCCACCAGCCGCTGCGCCGCGAAGGCACCCGCGAGGGTCGCTGGGCGCTGCTCGACTACGGCGATGTCGTGATCCACGTGCAGCACGGTGATGAGCGCGAGTTCTATGGCATCGAGCGACTCTGGGCCGACGGCCCGATCGTGGAGATCGAGGGCCTCGAGCAGGCTGCCGCCGGTGGTTCCGACACGGACGAGGCATGAGTTTCGGGCCCGATGAGGGAGACACCAGCGTCGAGCGCCTCACGCCGATCGTGCGGCGGCTCGTCCTGTTCCGCCACGGGCAGACTGAATACAACGTCGCCCGTCGCATGCAGGGACACCTGAACACCGAACTGTCCGAGGCCGGCGTGGCGCAGGCCGCCCGCGCGGCCAAGGTCCTGGCGGCCCGCTCGCCGCGGATGATCCTGTCGTCGGATCTCAACCGCGCCTACGACACCGCGCTGGCGCTCGGCGCCGAGACCGGTCTGGACGTCATCACCGATTCGCGCCTGCGTGAGACGCACCTGGGCTACTGGCAGGGCTTGACGCATCACGAGGTCGACGCCGCCATGCCGGGGGCGCGCCGTATCTGGCGCGACGACGCCACGTGGACCCCGCCCGGCGGGGAGAGTCGCGTCGACGTCGCCGCCCGCGCCGTGCCGGTGGTGACCGAACTCGTCGACGAGATCCGCGACTGGGGCCAGGGCGACCGCCCGGAATCGCCCGTGGTGCTGGTGGCGCACGGCGGCGTGATCGCCGCGATGACCGCCCGCCTGCTGGATCTGCCGGTCGCCAACTGGCCGGTGCTCGGGGGTCTGGCGAACACGAGCTGGGTGCAGTTGTCCGGCCACAGCTTGCCCGGCGAGAAGCCGACCTGGCGGCTGGACGTCTGGAACGCCCTGGACGTGTGGAACCACGCGCCCGACACCGCCGATCCGGGCGTGCAGTGAGCCCGGAGACCGCGCCGGGCTGCGAACCCGGATCGATCCTGGTGCTCGCGGACTCACTGTCGTTCTATGGGCCGGTCGGCGGGCTGGCCGCGCACGACCCGCAGATCTGGCCCAACCGGGTCGGTGCCGCGCTGGGGCGCCACGTGGAGCTGCACGCGCGCATCGGGTGGACCAGCCGCGACATCTGGTGGGCGGTGACCCAGGATCCGCGCCTGTGGTCAGACCTGAGCACGGCCGACGTGGTGGTGCTGGCGTACGGCGGGATGGACTCGTTGCCGTCGCCGCTGCCGACGGCGCTGCGCGAACAGATCCGCTACGTGCGGCCCGCGAGCCTGCGCGAGCGGGTGCGCGGCGCGTACGGCTGGCTGCAGCCGCGCCTGTCGTCGCTCGGCTGGCCGATGGCGTTGCCGCCCGCGGTGACCGTCGGCTACTACGAGAAGGTGCGCGCCTCCCTGGCGCACCTGCGTCCGGAGTTGCCGATCGTCGTCGCGCTGCCGCCCACGCATGCGAGCCCGTACTACGGCTACGCCCATCCGGGGCGCGTGCCGACCAGTGCGGCCATCGAGCGGTGGGCGCACGAGCATGACCTGGCGGTGGTCGACTTCTTCCCGATCACCTCCGTCGATTTCACCGACGCGCCGGAGACGATGAACCCCGACGGCATCCACTGGGGCCTGCGCACCCACGCGGCGATCGCCGAGCTGGTCGCGCCCGCGGTGGCCGCACAGCTCCCGGGCGGCGCGAGCGAGGTTGAGCGCTCCGGCTAAGTTGTAGGGGTGCCTGTCATCGTCGTCACCGACTCGTCGTCGCGGTTGCCCGCGTCACTGGCCGACCGCTACGGAATCGTGCAGGTCCCGCTGCATGTGAGCATGCCCGACGGCACCGAGTATCTCGAAGGTGTCGACGACATCTCCAGCGACGTGATCTCCACGCCGGGCGCCACCACCTCCGGTGCGAACCCACAGGACCTCATCGACGCCTACCGCGAGGCCCTCGAACGCAGCGACGGCGACGGCGTGGTGGCCGTGCACATGTCCCGTCGACTGTCGGGCACGTGGGCGGCAGCGCGGTTGGCGGCCGAGGAGTTGGGTGACGTGCTGCGGGTGGTGGACTCCCGCGCCGCCGGGGTGTCCGTCGGGCTCACCGTGCTGGCGGCCGCGCAGGCGGCCGAGGCCGGCGCCGACCGCGATGCCGTGTACGAGGCGGCGGTGCGCGCCGCGGCGACCGCCGAGTCGTTGATGTGCGTGCAGACCCTGGAGAACCTGCGCAACAGCGGCCGGATCAGCACCGCGGGCCATCTGCTGGCGTCGGCGCTGTCGATCAAGCCGATCCTGCAGATGTCCGACGGCGTGCTCGCCCTGCTCGAGCGGCAGCGGACCATGACCAAGGCCGTCAAGAAGATGGTCGACACCATCGTCGAGTCGGTGGGCTCCGACGAGGTGACGGTGGCGATCCAGCACTGCCACGCGCCCGAGCTGGCGGTGCAGGTGCACCAGAGCGTGGTGGATCGGCTGCCGAACGTGACGTCGTCGCTGGTGGTGGAGTTGGGCCCGGTGCTCGGCATTCACGTCGGCCGCGGCGCCGTCGGCGTCACGGTCGGCCGCGGTCTGCAGCCCCTCGACTGACTCTCGCGCGACTTCACTGGCACAGAGCGACCCTCCTTGGTCATATTGACCACGGAGGGTCGCTCGGTGCCAGTGAACTCCGAAGTCGACTAGCCCGCGGGTGCTCGGGCGGGGAAGTACGCGCCACCGGTGGGGTCGGGACCGTGTGGACAACGGCGGCTGTCCACAGGAGGCCCCGTGACGGCCTCGTAGCGGCGGCTGGGGCGGTCTACCGTCGCGGCATGGCCAGGCGATCTTCCACCGCAGCGAACAGTCCACTCGATCGGGTGCTGCCGCGTCCGCGCCTCGTCCCGGGACCGCGTACCGAACCGGTCGAGTCGTCCGCGCGCCGGTCCGACGATGAGCAGTCGGCCGAAGAATGGGGTGCGGACGAGTGGGGCGCCACCGCGATTCCGGCCTGGTTGGACACGCCGGCGGGCCGTCGGGCGTGGGCCGGGCGCGGCGATCCTAGCGGAGGCGCGGAGGCCTGCGACGAGAACTCCAGCGCGGCGAGCGAGAGCGGCTGGAGCGAAGTGCTCGACGCGCGCGACGGGGACGCGGAGTACGACGGGAACGGGGACGATCTCGACGAGCGCGAACTCGTTGGGGAGGAGCCCGATGAGGACGATGAGGACGACTGGGGTGCACCGCCGAAGCGGCGGTTGACCATGCTCCCGCCCGCGGCGCTCGCCCTGATCGGTCTCGGGGTCATTGCCTGTGTCATCGCGGGCTTCACCCTGCTGCGGAACACCGAGCCCGCGGCGCCGCTCGTGAACTTTCCGGCGTCGGCCGGGCCGACGCCCACCGCGGAGTCCGGCGGATCGCCCGGCGCGGAAGGCAGCCCGTCGGCGAGTAGTGCGCCCTCGAGCGCCGCGGCGACCGAGATCGTGGTGAGCGTCGCCGGTCTGGTGCACAAGCCGGGGCTGGTCCGGCTGGCGCCCGACTCTCGGGTGGCCCAGGCGCTGGAGCAGGCCGGGGGCGCACGCGCGCAGGCCGACGTGCTGAGCCTGAACCTGGCGCAGATCCTGCACGACGGCGATCAGGTCCTCGTCGGCACGCGCGATCCCGCGGTCGGCTCGGTGCGCAGCGCCGTGGTGTCCTCCGGCGCGGGACCGGTGGCCGGCGACGGTGCGAGCGCCGGCCGCTCGCCTGTCGCACCCGGGGCCGGCGGCGCCGCGGCGAAGGTCGACCTCAACACCGCCACCCTCGCCGAGCTGGACACCCTGCCCGGCGTCGGACCGGTCACGGCGCAGGCGATCATCGCCTGGCGGGAGCAGCACGGGGGCTTCACCTCGGTGGACCAGCTCGCCGACGTGGACGGCATCGGCCCCGCACGACTGGCCAAGCTCCGCGACGCGGTGACCGTGGGCTGATGGCCGTCGACCTGCGCCTCGCGGGACCGGCCGCGGCGTGCTGGGGCACCTGCGCGATCGCGCTCGCCACACCGCTGCCTGTCACGCTGGTGCTGACCGCGACGTGGACGGTCGCCGCGGCCGCGGGGTGGTTCGGCTGGCGTCACCGGCGGGCGGCGCTCGCGGCCACCGTCCTGGGCGTGTGCGGAGTGGCCGCTGCCGCCGGTGCGGTGTGCGCGATCCGGATCGCACTGGTGGAGTCGTCGCCGGTCCGGGACCTGGACGGCAAACCGCCGGTCGTGCTGCAGGTGTCCGGCGATCCGCGGGTCTTCGCCGGCAACGGGGGAGCCGCGCTGCCGGTACGGGTTCTGGAGGCGGGTGGGCGGCAGTTGCGGGCCGTCGACGCAGTGCTCCTGACCCGTGCCACGCAGCTGCCGGAAACTGTTCCGGGACAGCGCCTTTCGGTCCGCGTGCGGGTGCGACCACCGCCGCCGGGGCCCGCGAACCGATTGGTGGCGGCGCGCCTCACCGCCGTCGACGAACCGCGGGTGGTGGCGCAGGCGCCGCCGTGGCAGCGGTGGGCGGGTCAGGTCCGCTCCCGGTTGCGCGAGCTGTCGGCGCGAGCCCTGCCGCCGCAGGCGGCCGGTCTGTTTCCGGGACTGGTGCTCGGCGACACGGGGCTGCTCGATCAGCAGTTGCGCACCGACTTCTCCGCGGCCGGCCTCACCCACTTGACCGCGGTCTCCGGTGCCAACTTCTCCCTCGTGTGCGGTGCGGTGGTGCTCGCGGTCCGACTCGCCGGGGCGTCGACGCGGCTGACGGTGGCGGTGGGCCTGGCGACCATGTTCGGCTTCGTGATCCTGGTGCGGCCCACCGACAGCGTGCTGCGGGCGGCGGTGATGGGCGGGGTCGGCCTACTCGGGGCGTTGGCGGCGCGGCGCGCGCAGGCGCTGCCCGCGCTGGGGGCGGCGGTGGTCGTGGTACTGCTGTTCTGGCCGCAGATGGCGGTGGGGCCGGGTTTCGCGCTGTCGGTGGTGGCCACGCTCGGGCTGGTGCTGTGGGCGGCACCGCTGCGGCAGTGGTGGATGGTCCGCCGCGTGCCCGAGCCGGTGGCAGTGCTGTTGGCGATGACGATGGCGGCGCAGATCCTGACCACACCGCTGGTGATCGCGATCTCCGACCGCGTCAGCCTGGTGTCGCTGCCGGCGAATCTGCTCGTGGCCCCGGTGGTGGGGGTGATCGCGTTGCTCGGGACGGTGGCGGCCCTGGTGGGGGCGATCGGTGCGATGTCGGGGGTCGGCGCGCTGGTCGCCGAGTGGCTGATCCGGGCGACCGGACCGGAGATGTGGTGGCTGGTCGCCTGCGCGCAGGGGCTGGGCGGGCACGCGTGGTCGGCGCCGCAGGTGCCGGGGTGGCAGGCGGCGATCGTGGTGACGCTCATCGGGATCTTCGCCGCGCTGGTCTGGCGGGCCCGCGAGCGCGCCGGGGAGCGACTGGGCGGCGCTGCCGTCGGGGGTGCATGGCACGATGGTCGACGTGAGCGATCGGCTGTATCTGCTGTTGGGCGACGACGACTTCTTGACCGGTCGGGTCATCAAACAGGTCGCGGCGCAGCAATCCCGGGACACCGGGGAGGACGTGCCGGTGACGCGCGTGCGGGCCGGCGAGGTGACCGGGCCGGAACTGGCCGAGCTGCTGAGCCCGTCGCTGTTCGCCGAGGACCGCATCGTGGTGGTGGAGTCGGCGGCCGAGGCGGGTAAGGAACCCGCCGGGCTGATCACCGCCACCGCGAAGTCGCTGCCCGAGGGCATCACGATGATGGTGATCCACACCGGCGGCGGCCGACAGAAGGCGATGGTCGGGGAGCTGCGCACGGCGGGCGCCGTCGAATTCGAGTGCGCCGCCCCGAAGTGGCCGTCCGAGCGCGTCGACTTCGTCCGCACCGAGTTCCGCGGCCTGGGCGTGCGGGTCAGCGCCGACGTGGTGGAACTGGTGACCGATCTGGTCGGCTCGGACTTGCGCGAGTTGTCGGCGGCCTGCCACCAGCTGGTGTCGGACACCGGCGGCAAGGTCGACGAGGCCGCGGTGCGGACCTATTACGTGGGGCGCCCGGAAGTGACCGGTTTCGAGGTGGCCGACAAGGCGGTGACCGGCGACCTCGCCGGAGCACTGGAAGCGCTGACCTGGGCCCAGCACCGCGGCACCGCACGGGTGCTGCTGGCCGACGCGCTCGCCGAGGCCGTGCACGCGATCGCCCGGGTGCGTTCGTTCGGGCCGGGCGACAAGTACTCGATCGCCTCCGAGCTCGGCATGCCGCCGGGCCGGGTGGGGAAGGTGCAGACGCAGGCGCGCGCCTGGGACTCCGCGTCGATCGGTCAGGCCGTCCTCGTCGTCGCCGATCTCAACGGCGCGGTCAAGGGCCAGGCCGCTGACGCCGACTACGCGCTCGAGCACGCGGTGTCCACCGTCGCCCAGCTGCGTCCTCGCCGCGGTCGCTGAGCCGGTCCCGGCGCGCCGGAGGCCGTCGGGACACCATCGCGTCTGTCCCGGAGACGACGAACACCCCGACGACCGCGTGGATATCGTCGGGGTGAACGCAGGAAGCTATGCGAGACCGCGGGGGCCTCATGCAGGGTGCGGCGTGAGCCGCGGGCCGATCAGAGCTTGTTGACTGCCACAGCCATGGCCGACTTCTTGTTGGCGGCCTGGTTCTTGTGGATGATGCCCTTGCTGGCGGCCTTGTCGAGCGCGCGGCTGGTTGTGACCAGCTGAGCTGCGGCCTGGTCCTTGTCGCCACCGGCGACGGTCTCGCGGAAGTTGCGGAGAGCGGTACGGAGGGCGCTGCGCACCGACTGGTTGCGCTGGCGGGCAGCCTCGTTGGTCTTGTTCCGCTTGATCTGCGACTTGATGTTTGCCACGCGTATTTCCTTACATCCTTGGTCAGCCGCGTCTGCGACTGCGCTTTTTCTCGTTTGACGTGCGGTGGGAGATCGCCGAACGACCTGCCCGATCGGACCGTTCGCCAGGCTCGCGGTCCGATGTCACTGCAACAGCGTTCTAGATTACCAGCGGGGTAGGGCCGCCCCAAATCCGCCGGTGCGCGCCCGCCGGCGCGCGGCGGGTCCGTCGGTCGACGCGGTGCGCCGCGACCTATGCTGAGCAGCATTATGTCGATTGTCTACGTCCACGTCGGACTGCCCAAGACCGGGACCACCCACCTGCAGGATCGGCTGTGGGTGAATCGCGACCTCGCGCTGGAGAAGGCCGACCTGCTCTACCCGGGCGTGACGATGGAGGACCACTTCCACGCGGCCGCCCACCTGCAGCCCGAGCGCTACCTGGCGTGGGCCACCCCGGAGCGGGCCGGCGCCTGGCCGCGGATGGTGGCGCAGATGAAGGCCTGGCCCGGGAAGTCGGTGGTCTCCCACGAGCTGTACGCCAACGCCAAGGATCAGCACATCGCGACGCTGATGGACGATCTGTCGTTCGCCGACGAAGTGCACATGGTCCTCACCGTCCGGGACCTCGCGCGCCAGCTGCCGTCGGTGTGGCAGGAGAACGTCAAGAATCAGCGACCGGCGTCGTTCGACGACTTCCTGGCGTCGGTGGCGCGCTACCGGCACGCCGATCCGGTGGCCGACGGCTTCGCCGAGGAGCCGTTCTGGGAGTACCAGGACTACCTGGCCGTGGTGGAGAAGTGGGCGAAGGTGCTTCCGCCCGAGCGCATGCACATCGTCACCGTGCCGGCCGCCGGTACCGCGCAGCCGGGCGACGGCCTGTGGGAGCGGTTCCTGTCGGTGCTGGGCGTCGACCCGGCGGTGCTGCCGAAGGTCGGCGAGCGCGACAACACGTCGCTGTCGGCGGCGCAGACCGAGTTCCTGCGCCGCCTCAACAGTCGGATCCAGCCCGCCGACATCGACTGGTGGCGCTACGAGGGCATCGTCAAGCGCCGCTTCATCGGTGAAGCGCTGCGGGCGACCAGCGCCGGCAAGCCGCTCGGGCTCACCGCGGAGCAGCGGGTCTGGGCCGCCGAGCAGTCCAACGACATGATCGCCACCCTGGAAGGTGCGGGCTACGCGGTCACCGGGACGCTCGACGACCTGCGCGTGGATCTGTCCGTCGACGTCGACGAGGCTCCGCCGCCCACCCCCGAGCAGGCGCTGGAAGCCGGACTGGACGCCCTTGCGTACTGGATCAAGACGATGCCCAACCCGGAGCCGCGGCCCGCGCTGAAGACGCAGGCGCGCGACGTGGCGCGACGGGTCAAGCGTCGTGCGATCGGATTGCGCGATCGCCTGCAGCAGCGCTGAGCGGCCGAGCGTTCAGCCCCAGTTGTAGCGCGACCGGAGTTGGTCGGCGACTGCCTCGAACGCGTCGCGGGAGCAGATCGCGCCTTCGCGACGGATGCCGTGTTCCTCGACGACCAGCACGCGGTCGAGACGGACGAAGCTCTCCCGCTCGTTGCGGTCCCAGGCGCCGGAGCCGACGCTGAGCCAGTCGTCGTCGTTCCGGTGGTAGTCCTGCGAGGACAGCATCAGGCCGAGCAGTTCCGGACCCTGCCGTCCGACGACGAGGACCGGTCGGTCCTTGCCCTGCGTGGCGTCCTCTTCGAACGGCACCCACGTCCACACGATCTCGCCCGGGTCGGCGGCACCGTCCAGGTCGGGGGCGTAGACGATCTCGCGCGCGAGGTCGCCGGTGGGCCGGGTGGCGAGCGGGCCGCGGCGCTGCGTGGTCACGCGTGATCCTCCTCGAGTTCGGAACGGGGGAAGAACTCGTCGACCGCGACGGCGGTCAGCTCGCCGACGCCGCTGCGTTCGGGTTTGAGGCCGTGATCGGCGCGGTCGACCTCGACGACGCGCACCGGGCCCGCGAAGAGTGTTGCCGCGGCGGCGATCTCGTCCGAGGTGGCGAAAGCATCGCTGCGGCCGTGGATGATCAGCGTCGGCGTGGTGATGCGCGACAGGTGCTCGGTGCGGGCCTTCTCCGGCTTGCCGGGCGGGTGCAGCGGATAGGACGTCAGCAGCAGACCGGCGGCCACCGTCGGATCCTCCGCCAGCAGCATGGAGGCCTGCCTGCCGCCGTACGACTGCCCGCCCACGATGAGTGGGCCGTCGGGCACCGACGGGCGGAGCGCGGCGACGGCGGCCCGGATGCCCTCGCGGTCGGCGGCCGCCTTGGACGGCGACGGCGGACCCTTGGGGCGCTGCTGTCGATACGGCAGGTCGATGCGGGCGACGGCCCACCCGCGGGCGGTCAACGCGTCCGACAGTGTGCGCAGCAGCACCGAGTCGCGGTCGCTGCCGGCTCCGTGCGCCAGGATCACCAGGCCGCGCGGACTCTTCGGGCAGGCCAGGGCAGCGGCCACTCCGTCAGCGTGGACGAGCGCGTCGGGCGTAGTCATGGCGTTCACCCTATCGGCGCCCAGACCTCCATCGGTGCCGCGTCGAGCGCGGCGCGGCCGGTCCGCTGCTGACGCTGGTCGGGGTCCGACAGTTCTCGTGAGAGAATGACGACGAACCTTCGCCCCAAGGAGCAGTTGCCATTTCCACCTTCGCCGACAAGACGTTCACCGATCCTTCCCGGATCCGGAACTTCTGCATCATCGCGCACATCGACCACGGCAAGTCGACGCTGGCCGACCGCATGCTGCAGCTGACCGGCGTCGTCGCCGATCGCGACATGCGGGCCCAGTACCTCGACAAGATGGACATCGAGCGCGAGCGCGGCATCACGATCAAGGCGCAGAACGTGCGTCTGCCGTGGACCATCACCGAGGACGACGGCACCAAGACCGACTACGTCATCCACCTCATCGACACCCCCGGCCACGTCGACTTCACCTACGAGGTCTCGCGCGCACTGGAGGCCTGCGAAGGTGCGATTCTGCTGGTCGACGCCGCGCAGGGCATCGAGGCCCAGACGCTGGCGAACCTGTACCTGGCGATGGAGAACGACCTCACCATCATTCCGGTGCTCAACAAGATCGACCTGCCCGCGGCCGACCCGGACCGCTACGCCGCGGAGATCGCGCACATCGTCGGCTGCGAACCCGAGGACGTCCTGCGGGTGTCCGGCAAGACCGGCGTCGGCGTCCCCGAGTTGATCGACGCAGCGATCGCGCAGATCCCGGCCCCGGTCGGCGACGCGGACGGCCCCGCGCGCGCCATGATCTTCGACTCGGTCTACGACACCTATCGCGGCGTGGTGACCTACGTCCGCGTGGTCGACGGCAAGATCCTGCCGCGCGAGAAGATTGCGATGATGTCGACCGGCACCACCCACGAGCTGCTCGAGGTGGGCATCGTCTCGCCCGAGTCCAAGGCGTCGGCCGGCCTGGGTGTCGGCGAGGTGGGCTACCTCATCACCGGCGTGAAGGACGTGCGCCAGTCCAAGGTCGGTGACACCGTCACCACCGCCCGGGGCGGCGCCCCCGAGCCGCTCACCGGCTACCGCGAGCCGCAGCCGATGGTCTATTCGGGCCTGTACCCGCTGGACGGCTCGGACTATCCGGTGCTGCGCGAAGCGCTGGAGAAGCTGCAGCTCAACGACGCGGCGCTGACCTACGAGCCGGAGAGACGTCGGTGGCCCTGGGCTTCGGCTTCCGCTGCGGCTTCCTCGGCCTGCTGCACATGGAGATCACCCGCGAGCGCCTGGAACGCGAGTTCGGCCTCGACCTGATCTCCACCGCCCCCAACGTGGTGTACCGCGTGGTGCTCGACGACGGTTCCGAGCGCATCGTCACCAACCCGTCGGACTGGCCGGAAGGCAAGACGCGCAGCATCTTCGAGCCGGTCGTCAAGACCACCGTCATCGCGCCGAGCGAGTTCATCGGCGCCATCATGGAGCTGTGCCAGTCGCGGCGCGGCGAGCTCGGCGGCATGGACTACCTGTCCGAGACCCGCGTGGAGCTGCGCTACACGATGCCGATGGCGGAGATCATCTTCGACTTCTTCGACGCGCTGAAGTCGCGCACCCGCGGCTACGCCAGCCTCGACTACGAGGAGGCCGGCGAGCAGGAAGCCGATCTGGTGAAGGTCGACATCCTGCTGCAGGGCGAAGCGGTCGACGCCTTCAGTGCGATCGTGCACAAGGATGCCGCCTACGCCTATGGCAACAAGATGGCGCTCAAGCTCAAGGACCTGATCCCGCGTCAGCAGTTCGAGGTGCCCATTCAGGCCGCCATCGGCGCGCGCATCATCGCCCGCGAGAACATCCGCGCCATCCGTAAGGACGTGCTCGCCAAGTGCTACGGCGGCGACATCAGCCGTAAGCGCAAGCTGCTGGAGAAGCAGAAGGAAGGCAAGAAGCGGATGAAGACGATCGGCCGCGTCGACGTCCCGCAGGAGGCCTTCGTGGCGGCGTTGAGCACCGAGGCGGGCGACAAGCCGAAGGGCAAGTAGTCCCCGGCGCGGCGGTCCCCGCGCGAATGGCAGAGTGGGGCGTATGAGTGATTACGCCGCCTCGCCGGTGCTGGCCGACTCCGGACTCCCGTACGACCTGCCGGACTTCGCGCGGATCTCCGACGACGACTTCCTGCCCGCCTACGACCTCGCGCTGCCCGCGCACCTGGCCGAGGTGGCGGCGATCGCCGAGGATCCGGAGCCGCCGACGTTCGCGAACACGGTCGGCGCGCTGGAGGCGACCGGTCGACTGCTGGCCCGCGCCAACGGCATCTTCTTCAATCTCGAAGGGGCCGACAGCAATCCGCAGCGCGCGCGGATCGCGCAGGAACTCGCGGTGCGCCTCACCGAGCACCACGCGACGATCGCGATGAACCCGGCGCTGTTCGCGCGCATCGCGGAGGTCTACGACCACCGCGACGCACTCGGGCTCAGCGAGCCGCAGCGGCGCCTGACCGAACGCAAGTATCGCGACGCGGTGCGGGCCGGGGCGGCGCTCGATGCGGCGGGGCAGGCCGAGATGCGCGCCATCGCGGCGCGGTTGGCCACGCTGACCACCGAGTTCTCCCAGAAGCTGCTCGACGATACCAACGCCTCCGCGGTGCAGGTGCTCCAGGCCGCCGACCTGGACGGGCTGTCGGCCGGGGAGATCGCGGCGGCACGACGGGCCGCCGAGCAGGCGGGCGTCGACGGCCACCTGATCGCCCTGGAACTGCCCACCAGCCAGTCGTCGGTGGCCAAGCTGACGGTGCCGGCGGTGCGCGCCCGCGTCTTCCAGGCATCCATCGACCGGTGTGCTCGCGGCAACGAGAACGACACGCGCGCAATGATTCTGGAGATCGTGCAGCTGCGGGCCCGGCGGGCGCAGTTGCTCGGCTACGCCAACCACGCGGAGTTCGTGATCGCCGAGGAGACCGCGCCGGATCCGGCGGCCGTCGCCGATCTGCTCCGCGACCTGGGGACGGCGGCGATGGCGGCATCCGAGCGAGAGCTGGCCCGGCTGACGCAGCGGCACGGCGCAGCGCTGCGCCCCGAGGACGTGACGTTCGCACTGGCCGCCGAACAGCGCGCCACAGCGGACGCACCGGGCGCGGCGGCGGCGGGCGGCGTCGACGAGTTCGAGCAGTACTGCGAGCTCGACGCCGTGCTGAACGACGGCGTGTTCGCCGCGGCCGGTGCGCTGTACGGCCTGGCGTTCACCGAGCGCCCCGACCTGCACGGCTACCACCCCGACGTGCGGGTGTGGGAGGTGTCCGACGCCGACGGCGCCGGGATCGGCCTGTTCGTCGGCGACTTCTTCGCCCGACCGTCCAAGCGCGGCGGCGCGTGGATGAACACGGTGGTGGACCAGTCCACGCAGCTCGAGACCCGGCCGATCGTGGTCAACGTCCTGAACCTGACCAAGCCGGAGGCGGGGGAGCCGTGCCTGCTGTCGTTGGACCAGCTGGTGACCGCCTTCCACGAGTTCGGGCACGCGGTGCACGGTCTGCTGTCGGCGGTGGAGTTCGTGTCGCAGTCGGGCACGTCGGTGCCACGGGACTTCGTCGAGTTCCCCTCGCAGGTCAACGAGATGTGGGCCCTCCACCCGGACGTCGTGACGCGGTACGCGCGGCACGCGGAGACCGGTGCACCCGCTCCCGCCGCACTGCTCGACGCGGTGCGGGCGGCGGGCGACGTCGACTCGGCGCACTCGACCATCGAATACCTCGCGGCCGCGGCCCTCGACCTCGCCTGGCATCGGCTCGGTGTCGACGAGGTTCCCGCCGACGTGCTCGCCTTCGAGGCGCAGGCGCTCGCCGATGCCGGTCTGGCGTCGCCACTGATCCCGCCGCGCTACCGAAGCAGCTATTTCAATCACATTTTCGGCGGCGGGTACTCGTCGGCGTACTACAGCTACATCTGGTCCGAGATCCTGGATGCCGAGACCGAGCAGTGGTTCCTGAAAAGCGGTGGGCTGCAACGGGAACTGGGCCTGGCCTTCGCCGATGCGGTGCTGTCGCGCGGCGACAGCGTCGACCCGGTGGCCGCGCACGCCGGGCTCCTGGGGCAGCCGGCGACGATCGAGCCGCTCCTGCGTCGGCGCGGGCTGGTCGCCGCGACCGAGTAGCCTGGTTTAAGTCAGCGTGGGATTAAGTGGACGGGCAAGGCGGAGGTGGCGGTGAGCGGTTTCCTGTCGTGGTGGGACGGCATCGAGGAATGGCTGACCGGACTGTCGTTCGTGCCGCAGCTGCTGGTGACGCTCGTCGTCCTGATCCCCCTGGCCACCGGAGTCGCCTGGGTCGTGAATCTCCTGGTCGTCTGGGTGTTTTCGCAGTTCGATCGGCGCGATGTGAGCGACGATCACGGAGTAGGGGTCTGACGCATGTTTCGTTCCAAAGTCACCTGGGCGCTCGCCGGGCTGATGGTGCTGGTGCTGATCGCCTGGCTCTTGACCTGACCTAGCACAAGGCAGCGGGTACGCCGGACCAGTGTGACGCCGCACTTCGTCGTTCGTTGAGCGACCCCGCGGCGGTTGCTAGCTTTTCCAGGTGTCCTCAATCGGTATGCGCCAGCGCCTTCGACAGGCGAGCGCCCTCGCCCTCGTCGTGACGCTGGCCGCGGTCCTGACCGCCTGCGGCGGCGGATCCACCGACACCCCCGGCGGCGTCGACATCTCGTCCGGTGACCGCCATGTGAACCTGGTGGCCTACGCGGTGCCCAAGACCGGCTACGACAGCGTGATCCCGGCGTTCCGGGAGACGCCGCAGGGCCACGGCATCGGCTTCTCTCAGTCGTACGGCGCCTCCGGCGACCAGTCGCGCAAGGTGGCGCGCGGACTGCCCGCGGACGTCGTGAACTTCTCCGTCGCCCCGGACATCACCCGCCTGGTGAAAGCCGGTGTGGTGGACCAGGATTGGGCGCAGCAGGCCCCCAACGACTCGGTGCCCTTCGGTTCCGTGGTGGCCCTCGTCGTCCGTGCGGGCAACCCGAAGAACATTCACGACTGGTCCGACCTGCTGCAGCCGGGGATCTCGGTGGTGACGCCGAACCCGGGCAGCTCGGGCGCGGCCAAGTGGAACCTGCTGGCCCCGTACGCGGCGGCCAGCGCGGGCGGCACAAGCCCCGCCGCCGGCCTCGACTACGTCCGCCAACTGGTCCGCGACCACGTGCAGGTGCTGCCCAAGTCGGGCCGCGAGGCGACCACCGCCTTCGAGCAGGGGCAGGGCGACGTGCTGATCAGCTACGAGAACGAGGCGATCATGCTGAGCCGCCACAACGCGAGCGCGCCCGCCGAGCAGCGCGTGGAGTACGTGCTCCCGCCGCAGACCTTCAAGATCGAGAATCCGGTGGCCGTGGTGAACACGTCTCAGGACAAGGCCGCCGCGCGCTCGTTCATCGACTTCCTGTTCACCTCGGAGGCCCAACGACTGTGGGCGCAGGCCGGTTTCCGGCCCGTCGATCCCGCGGTGATCGCCGAGACCGCCGGGCTGTTTCCGGGACACATCGACCGACTGTGGACGGTCGACGACCTCGGCGGCTGGCCGCTGATCGACACGACGCTGTTCGGCCCGAACGGCGCGATCAGCACGATCTACGACGAGGAGTCCCGCCGATGACGGTCGTCGAACACGCCGCGCCCGGCAGCGGGCGGCGCTGGCGCGCGGACAATCCGCTGACCCTCGGCGTCGCCGGGCTGTGGCTGACGGTGATCGTGCTGCTGCCGCTGATCGCGATCGGCTCGAATGCCTTCGACGACGGCTGGTCCGGCTTCTGGGACGCGGTGACCGCGCAGGGCGCGCTCGACACGCTGCGGATCACCGTGCTGATGTCGGTGGTGGTGGCCCTGATCAACGTGCTCTTCGGAACCATCATCGCCTGGGTCCTGGTGCGCGACGACTTCTGGGGCAAGGGCTTCGTCAACGCGATCATCGACCTGCCCTTCGCGCTGCCGACCATCGTGGCGTCGCTGGTGCTGCTGTCGCTGTACGGGCCCAACAGCCCGATCGACGTCCACCTGGCCGCCACCCAGCCCGGCGTGGTGATCGCGCTGACCTTCGTCACGCTGCCGTTCGTGGTGCGCCAAGTGCAGCCGGTGCTGATGGAGATCGACCGCGACGTGGAGGAGGCCGCGGCCGTCCTCGGCGCGGGCAACGGCGTCATCTTCCGTCGCATCGTGCTTCCGGCGCTGGCGCCGTCGATCCTGACCGGCATGGGCCTGGCCTTCACCCGGGCCATCGGCGAGTTCGGCTCGGTGGTGCTGATCGGCGGCAACATTCCGGACAAGACGCAGGTGGCCTCGCAGTACATCCAGCAGCAGATCGAGGTGGACCAGCCGGTCGCCGCCGCGGCCGTGTCGGTGGTGCTGCTCGCGATCGCCTTCATCGTGCTGCTGTTGCTCCGAGTGGCCGGCCGCACCCAGCAGCGTCGTGAGGAGGCTTCCGCATGATCGTCTCGCGCTGGACCAAGTACGGGCTCCGTACCGTCGCCCTGGTCTACCTGACCATCCTGCTGGTGATCCCGGTGGGCCTGATCTTCTGGCGCTCCTTCGAACCGGGCCTCGGCCAGTTCTGGGAGTGGATCACCACGCCGGCGGCCATCTCGGCGCTGCAACTGTCACTGATCATCGTGGCGATCGTGGTGCCGCTCAACGTCGTCTTCGGTGTGCTGACCGCCCTCGCGCTGGCCCGCGGCCGATTCCGCGGCAAGGGCCTGATGCAGGCGGTGGTGGATCTGCCGTTCGCGGTGTCGCCGGTGGTCGCCGGCGTCGCGCTGATCGCGCTGTGGGGGAGCCAGGGCTGGTTCGGCGGGATCGAGTCGCTCGGCTTCCGGGTGATCTTCGGGGTGCCCGGCATGGTGCTGGCGACGCTGTTCGTGACGCTTCCGTTCGTGGTCCGCGAGGTGGAGCCGGTGCTCCACGAGATCGGCACCGAACAGGAGGAGGCGGCCGCGACGCTGGGCGCCAGCGCCTGGCAGACCTTCTGGCGGATCACGCTGCCCGCCATCCGGTGGGGCCTCACCTACGGCGTGGTGCTCACCATCGCGCGGTCGCTCGGCGAATACGGCGCGGTGACCATGGTGTCGTCGAACATGCCGGGGGTGTCCCAGACGCTGACTCTGCTGGTGCATTCGCGGTACACCGACGACTACAACGAGTACGGCGCCTACGCCGCGGCCACGCTGCTGATGATGGTGGCGATCGCCGCACTGGTGATCATGACGCTCATCGAGCGACGCTCCCGCGGCCGCGTGGTGGACGCCGGTGCACTGATGGCGCCGGAGGCGATCGTCGAGGCCTCGTTGCCCCACGACGAGGCCGTCGACCACACTGATGACGAACGCCCCGTGGGCGAGAAGAGGTAGTCGTGTCCATCTCAGTTCGAGGCGCCAACAAGCACTATGGAGACTTCGCCGCGCTCGACGACGTCTCGATCGACATCCCGGCCGGATCGTTGACCTCACTGCTGGGCCCGTCCGGGTCCGGCAAGTCGACGCTGCTGCGCGCCATCGCCGGCCTGGACGGGCTGGACTCGGGGACCATCGAGATCAACGGGCGCGACGTCTCCAAGGCCTCGCCGCAGCAGCGCGACATCGGCTTCGTCTTCCAGCACTACGCGGCGTTCAAGCACATGACCGTGCGCGAGAACATCGCCTTCGGGCTCAAGATCCGCAAGCGGCCGAAGGCCGAGATCGACAAGAAGGTCGACGAGCTGCTCGAGATCGTCGGCCTCGGGTTCGTCCAGAAGCGGTATCCCGCACAGCTGTCCGGCGGTCAACGCCAGCGCATGGCGCTGGCGCGCGCCCTCGCGGTGGATCCGCAGGTGCTGCTGCTCGACGAGCCGTTCGGCGCCCTCGATGCCAAGGTGCGCGACGATCTGCGCCGTTGGCTGCGTCAGCTGCACGCCGAGATGCACGTGACCACCGTCCTGGTGACGCACGACCAGCAGGAGGCACTCGACGTCAGCGACCGCATCGCGGTGCTGAACAAGGGGCGGATCGAGCAGGTGGGCACACCCGACGACCTGTACGACCGGCCGGACAACGTCTTCGTCGCTTCGTTCCTGGGCTCGGTGTCCCGCCTGAACGGACAGCTGGTGCGCCCGCACGACATCCGCATCGCGCGCACCCCCGAGATGACCTATCCGCCGACCGACGTCTCGCTCGACACCGGTGTGGTCCGGGCGTCCATCAAGCGCGTCGTGAACCTGGGTTTCGAGACGCGCATCGAACTGATCGCCGCGAACACCGGCGAGGAGTTCATCGCGCAGATCACCCGCGGCGACCAGAACGCCATGGAACTGGAGGCCGGGCAGACGGTGTACGCCCGCGCCACCGCGGTCCCGCATCTGGCCGCGGACTGAGTTCGGGGTCGGTCGCCGCCGCCCGTCGCAGCAGGCGAGCCGTTGGTCGCAGATCCAACTGATGACTGGTGTGGCACGTAGTGCCACGGCTACTGTGATGAGGGATACCTTCTCGCCTCGCTCACAGAGAGAATCACGCCGATGACTCAGCCCGCCCGCTCCGGACTCAACACCGCACTCACCCCCCTCCACTTCCTGGAGCGAGCCGCACAGGTGCACCCGAACAAGCTGGCGGTGATCGACGGCGGTCGTCGTCTGACCTACGGTGAGCTGGCCGCCGACGTGCAGCAGCTGGCCAGTGCGCTGCAGGCGTCCGGCGTGACGCCCGGCGATCGCGTCACCTACCTCGCGAGCAACTCGCTGGAACTGCTCGAGGCGCACTTCGCGGTGCCGCTGATCGGCGGCGTGCTCGTCGCGGTCAACACCCGCCTCGCCCCCGAGGAGATCCGCTACATCTGCGACCACTCGCAGTCGGTGCTGCTGGTCGGCGAAGGCCCGCTGCTCGCCGCGCTGAACGACGTGACCTTCGAGAGCGTGCGCGAGATCGTGGAGACCCCGAGCCAGGACGGCGAGTACGAGGGCATCGCGGTCCGCTACGACGAACTGGTGGCCCGCGGCAGCGCCGACGCGACCTTCGCCTGGGAGGTCGACGACGAGGACACCGTCATCTCGATCAACTACACCTCCGGCACCACCGGCCGGCCCAAGGGCGTGATGTACACCCACCGCGGCGCGTACCTCGGCTCGCTGGGCAACATGGTGACCCAGAAGTTCTCCATCGACACCAACTACCTGTGGACTCTGCCGATGTTCCACTGCAACGGCTGGTGCGGACCGTGGGCCGTGACCGCGGCCGCCGGCACCCACGTCTGCCTGCGTGCGGTGCGCGGCGACGACATGTGGCGCCTCATCGACACCGAGAACATCAACCAGATGTCCGGCGCCCCGACCGTGTTGAGCACGCTGGCGACCGCGCCGGAGGCGCACCGCATGGAGAGGCCGATGGCGATCGCCACCGCAGGCGCCCCGCCCAGCCCCACCATCATCAAGGCGATCCACTACCTCGGCATCGAGATCATCCACGTCTACGGCCTCACCGAGACCTACGGTCCGTACGCGGTGTGCGAACCCGATCCCAGCTGGTCGTCGCTGTCGGCCGACGAACTGTCGGTCCGCATGTCCCGCCAGGGCGTCGGTATGCTGACCGCTGATCGTCTGCGAGTGGTGCTCCCCGACCTGCAGGACGGCGAGCTCGTCGACGTCGCCGCCGACGGCGTCCAGATGGGCGAGATCGTGATGCGCGGCAACGTCGTGATGAAGGGCTACCTCGACGATCCCGAGCGCACCGACGAAGCCTTCGAAGGCGGCTGGTTCCACTCCGGCGACCTCGGCGTGATGCACCCGGACGGCTACGTCCAGCTGCTCGACCGCGCCAAGGACGTGGTGATCTCCGGCGGCGAGAACATCTCCACCATCGAGGTGGAGCAGGCCGTGGTGAGCCACCCGGACGTGCTCGACGTCGCCGTGATCGGCGTGCCCGACGACAAGTGGGGCGAGCGCCCCAAGGCCTACGTGGTGATCGCCGACGGCTCCGCTCTCACCGAGGCCGACGTGATCGCCCACGTCAAGACCAAGATCGCGTCGTACAAGGCGCCGCGCGAGGTGGAGTTCCTGGCCGAACTGCCCAAGACGTCGACCGGCAAGATCCGCAAGAACGAGCTGCGCGACGAGGCCTGGGGCGACACCCGCACCCGTATCCAGGGCTGATCGTCGCTGAATCGCGCGTCACTTCGGATCCGCGCACTCTGCCGAGTGCGCAGATCCGAAGTGGCGCGCGTTCTGCTTAGGTGCCGGGCGCGGGGGAGTGACGCAGGGAGCGCAGCAGCGGGAGGCCGAAGGCCACCGAGGCCACCAGCGCGCCCAGGGAGAACCACGCCACGGAGCTGTACCCGGCCTGCTGGGCGAGCAACGACGGCACGATGGCGCCGATGATCGCGCCGGCGGCGACCCCGCTGTTGAACAGGCCCATGGCGGCGCCCTCGCCGCCGGGGGCGATGTCGGCGGCGAGCAGCGTCGCACCCATGTACTGCGCCGGGTACAGACTGGCGATGGTGACCAGGCACAGGCTGCCGAGGACGGCGCCGACCTCGCCGCGCTCGAAGGTGGCCAGGGAGAGCACCAGGAACGCGCACAAGGTGCCGACGATGCCGATGCCGAGCACGCGCGCCGAGCCCCAGCGTCGCGCGAGCGTGCCGCACACCGGATACAGCACGGCGCCGATGGCCGAACCGATCAGGAAGACCAGCGACGTGGTGCTCGGATCGATGTCGAAGGTCTCGTGCAGGATCAGCGGGACCACGTTGTAGAAGGTCATCAGGCCGATCATCGCGAACAGCCAGCAGCCGAGGAACACGCCGAACCGGCTGAGCAGCAGGGAGCGCAGATCGGCGTCGATGCGGGCCCGTCGGGTCTCGCCGGGCTCCGGGGCGGGCGGCGTGTGCGCGATCCTCGGGAGGTGGATCCAGCCCAGGAAGGTGCCGACGAGCATCAGGACGCCGACCACGATCCAGCCGGTCTCCAGTTGGTGCGCGAAGAAGATCGCCACGCCCAGGCCGAGGACCTGTCCGGCACCGAACGCCAGCCGCAGCCATCCCATGCGCGACGGCCACTCCTGTTTCGGGCGGCCTTCGACGATGAACATGCTGGCCGTGGTCTGTGCGGCGCCGGCCGAGGCGCCGACCAGCAGCATGCAGAGAAACATCGCCCATGTCATGCCGGCGAAGGCGAACAGCACGGAACCGGCCGCGGCCGTGGGGAAACTGGCCAGGAAGACCAGCCGCTGCGTTCCGGTGCGGTCGGCGACGGAGCCGAAGAACGGCGCCATCAGCATGCCGAGGTAGAAGCCGGCCACCACGAGGCCGACGGCGATCGGACCCTTGGCCGTGACGCTCAGCGGGAGCAGGACCGGAACGATGCCGCTGACCACCAGGCCGACCATCGAGTAGCCGCCGAACCACGGCGCCAGATAGCCTGCTCGCCACCAGGAACGCAAGGCTGAATGGGTGCCCGGCGGGGGCGGGGAAGTGTGATTCACCGCTACATTCTGGACGACGCCCAGCCGGAGAAGTCGGACAATCGCCCCACTCCGCGGCCCTCCACGGAGGACTGGACCAGGCGGGTGATCGCCGAGATCAGCGCGGGATGATCGGCGAGGGGTCCGGCCACCAGGGAGCCCGGAGCGATCTCGTCGAGCTGCCGTTCAACGCGTTCGGTGAGCAGGCCCGCGGACAGGAACAGCGGGGACGCCGCGATCCGTTGCGCGCCGCGTGCGGTCAGAGCGTCGACGGCCGCGCGCACCACGGCGCCCTCGGTCCCGAGCCGGGTGGCGAAGACCGTCTCCACCTGGACGCCGAGCACCGCAGACAGTTCGCGACCGCGTTCGACGATCGACGCGTCCGAGCCCGGATCCGAGGAGCCGACGGCGTACATCAGCACGCCGTCGCCGGCCCGGAGTCCGGCCTCGGCGAGGCGGTCGATCAGGGCGGGCACCGGGGAGTAGCGGCCGAGCACCGGGGTCGCGGCGGGGCGCAGACGCGGGCTCTGCTCGACGGCGCGCGCCAGGAGCGCAGGCAGATCCACCTTCGAGTGGAAGCCGTCGCCGAACAGCAGCGGGACCACCGTGACCGCGCCGCGGAGCTCGGCCAGGACGTCGTCGAGCAGCGGCTCGTTGAGGTCGAGGTAGGCCAGGTCCACGTGCGCGTCGGGCAGGGCCCGCCGAGTGGCGGCGGCCACGCGCCGGGCCGTCGCGGCGAACCGCGGGTCCCGGCTGCCGTGCGCCGCCAGTACGACCTGCGCAGCAGACGACATCAGCTCAGATTGAGACTGGTCAGCACGTCGCCGACCAGACCCGCACCCAGGGTGTTGCCGCCGACCGGGTCGATCAGCAGGAAGCTGCCGGTCTCCCGGTTCACCCGGTAGTCGTCGGCCGCGATCGGCTCGGCGGTGGTCAGCGAGATCCGGCCGATCCGGTTGAGCTCCACCGACTCCGGCGCGTCGACCAGGGCGAGGTCCTGTTCGTCGAACAGCGTCTCGAGGCCGCCGATGATCACCGGGGTGGTCTTGGTGCCGTGCTTGAGCAGCAGCCGGGCGCCGGCGCGCAGCGGCTTGTCGCCGAGCCAGCAGACGGTGGCGGTGAACTGCTGGATCGGTTCCGGGGCGTCGCCGGCGGCGGCGATCAGATCACCGCGGGAGACGTCGATGTCGTCGGCCAGCAGCAGCGTGACGCTGCGGCCGGTGTGCGCGGTCGCGAGCTCGCCGTCGGGGGTGTCGATGGTGACCACGCGGGAACGCTGACCGGACGGCTGCACCACGATCTCGTCGCCCACCGACACGCGGCCGGCGGCGATCTGCCCGGCGTAGCCGCGGTAGTCGGGGTACTCCGGGGTGCGCGGACGGATCACGTACTGCACCGGGAAGCGCAGACCCACCTCGCGGCGATCCGGCTGATTCGGCACCGATTCCAGGTGCTCGATCAGCGTGGGGCCGCTGTAGTACGGGGTGTTCTCGCTGCGGCGGGCGATGTTGTCGCCGTGCAGGGCCGAGACCGGGATGGGCAGCACCTGATCGTCGGCGTAGCCGAGCGACCGGGTGATCTCGCCGAACTGCTCGGTGATCTCGGCGAAGACGGCCGCCGGGTCGTCGACCAGGTCGATCTTGTTCACGGCCAGCACCAGGCGGGGCACCCCGAGCAGCGCCATCACGGCGGCATGCCGCCGCGTCTGGGCGACGATGCCGTTGCGGGCGTCCACCAGCAGGATCACCAGCTGGGCGGTGGACGCGCCGGAGACGGTGTTGCGGGTGTACTGCACGTGTCCCGGCGTGTCGGCCAGCACGAAGCTGCGCGCCGGGGTGGCGAAGTACCGGTAGGCGACGTCGATGGTGATGCCCTGCTCGCGTTCGGCGCGCAGGCCGTCGACCAGCAACGACAGGTCGGGGGTGTCCATGCCGCGATCCACCGACGCCTTGGTGACGGCGTCGATCTGATCGGCGAGCACCGACTTGGTGTCGAACAGGAGGCGTCCGACGAGGGTGGACTTGCCGTCGTCGACGCTGCCCGCAGTCGCGATGCGCAGCAGGTCGGCGCCGGTCGCGGTGGCGGGGGAGTCGAGGGTGGGGGTGCTCATCAGAAGTATCCTTCGCGCTTGCGGTCTTCCATGGCGGCTTCCGAGACGCGGTCGTCGCCGCGGGTGGCGCCGCGTTCGGTGAGGCGGGAGGCGGCGACCTCGGCGAGGACCGCTTCGTTGTCGCGGGCTTCCGACAGCACCGCGCCGGTGGTGGAGCCGTCGCCGACGGTGCGGTACCGCACCGTGCGGGTCTCGACCGTCTCGTCCTCGCGGGGACCGCCCCACGAGCCCTCGGTCATCCACATGCCGTCGCGCTGGTACACCTCGCGCTCGTGGGCGTAGTACAGCGGTGCCAGCAGCACCTGCTCGCGAGCGATGTACCGCCAGATGTCGAGCTCGGTCCAGTTGCTCAGCGGGAACACGCGTACGTGCTCGCCCGGCGCGTGCCGCCCGTTGTAGAGATTCCACAGTTCCGGGCGCTGGCGCTTTGGGTCCCACTGGCCGAAGGCGTTGCGCAGCGAGAAGATCCGCTCCTTGGCGCGGGCACGCTCCTCGTCGCGACGTGCGCCGCCGAAGACCGCGTCGAAGCGGTTCTCGGCGATGCCGTCGAGCAGCGGGATGGTCTGCAGCGGATTCCGGATGCCGTCCGGGCGCTCGGCCAGGCGGCCGTCGGCCAGGTAGTCCTCCACCTTCGCCACGTGCAGGCGCAGGTTGTGGCGCTCGACGATCTCGTCGCGGAACTCGATGATCTCCGGGAGATTGTGGCCGGTGTCCACGTGCAGCAGCGCGAAGGGCAGCGGCGCCGGCCAGAAGGCCTTCAGCGCCAGGTGCAGCAGCACCGTGGAGTCCTTGCCGCCGGAGAACAGGATCACCGGGCGCTCGAATTCTCCGGCCACCTCGCGGAAGATGTGGATGGCCTCGGACTCGAGGGCGTCGAGGGTGGTGAAATCGTCCCGCTCGACGGGCACCGGCCGTGCGGTCTCGGCGGCGGTGATGTCGGTGTCGTTGATGATGCTCATGAGGCGTGCAACCCGCATTCTGTTTTGGCGCTGCCGGCCCAACGGCCGCTGCGCGGATCGGCTCCGGCGGCTGGTTTGACGGTGCACGGTGCGCACCCGATCGACGGATAGCCGTCGTCGACCAACGGATTCACCAGGACTCCGTGGGCGTCGATGTAGTTCTGGAACTGCTCGTCGGTCCAGGCCGCGAGCGGATTGATCTTGACCAGGCCGAACCCCTCGTCGAACGAGATGAGGGGAGCGTTGGCACGGGTGGGCGCCTCGACGCGGCGGATCCCGGTGACCCAGGCGCGGTACGGTGCGAGCGCCGCCTTCAGCGGAACCACCTTGCGCAGACGGCAGCATTCGGCCGGGTTCGTGGCGAACAGGTCCTTGCCGAGCGCGGAATCCTGTTGCGCCGGAGTCTGATCCGGCTGCACGTTCACCAGGTCGAGGTCGTAGATGTCGACGACGGCGTCCCGGGTGCCGAGGGTCTCGACGAAGTGGTAGCCGGTGTCGAGGAACAGCACCTTGAGCTTGTCGTGGTCGACGGCGGCCGGCTCGATCGCCTTGCTGGCGACGTCGACCAGCACGGCGTCCTGCATGTTGGCGGCGATCAGGAAGTCGCTGCCGAAGGTGGCGGCGGTCCACGCCAGCAGGTCCTCGGCGGTGGCGTCCGGGCCGAGGTCGGCGGCGCCGGTCTCGGCGATCTCGCGCAGTGCGGCGAGGTCTTTGGCGGTGGTGGTCATTGCTACTGCCCCCCTCACTGCAGTTGGGCGTCGTCGGCGCGGACGGCCCACTCGGCGAAGCGTTCGCCCTCGTGGCGTCCATCGATGAAGTTGCGCACGAGGCGTTCGATGTACGTGGTGGCGTCGTCGGCGAGGATCTTGTGCTGGCGCAGCTTGCGGCCGAACCCGCTGTCGAAGCCGAGGGAGCCGCCCAGGTGCACCTGGAAGCCCTCGACGGCGTTGCCGTCGGCGTCGTTGATCAGCTGACCCTTGAGACCGATGTCGGCCACCTGCACGCGGGCGCAGGAGTTGGGGCAGCCGTTGAAGTTGATGGTGATCGGCACGTCGAGCTGCTCGTTCAACTCGGCCAGGCGGGACTCCATCTCCGGCACCAGCGCCTGCGAGCGGCTGCGGGTCTCGGTGAAGCTGAGCTTGCAGAACTCCAGGCCGGTGCAGGCGATCAGATTGCGGCGCCACCGGGACGGACGCGACGTGAGGCCGACGGCCTCCAGGTCGGCGTCCAGGCCGGCCAACTTGTCGTCGTCGACGTTGACGATCACCAGCTTCTGGTACGGCGTGAAGCGCACCGAATCGCTGCCGGCGCGCTCGGCGGCGTCGGCGAGGGCGAACAGCACCGTGTCCGACAGTCGGCCGGACACCGCCGAGAAGCCCACGGCGTTGCGGCCGTCGACCTGCTTGGTGACGCCGACGTGGTCGATCGGGTGCGTCGGCGGCACCGGGGCCGGGCCGTCGAGCAGCGGACGCTCGAGGTACTCGCGCTCGAGGACCTCGCGGAACTTCTCCGGGCCCCAGTCCTTGATCAGGAACTTCAGGCGCGCCTTGGAGCGCAGGCGGCGGTAACCGTAGTCGCGGAAGATGGCGATCACGCCCTCCCACACGTCGGGCACCTCGTCGAGCGGGATCCACGCGCCCAGGCGCTGCGCGAACATCGGGTTGGTGGACAGTCCGCCGCCCACCCAGAGGTCGAAGCCCGGGCCGTGTTCGGGATGCTCGACGCCGACGAACGAGACGTCGTTGATCTCGTGCACCACGTCCTGCTGGCCGGAGATTGCGGTCTTGAACTTGCGCGGCAGGTTGGAGTACTCGGGGTTGCCGATGTAGCGGCGCTTGATCTCCTCGATCGCGGGGGTCGCGTCGATCACCTCGTCGGCCGACAGCCCGGCCAGCGGCGAGCCGAGCATGCCGCGCGGGCAGTCGCCGCAGGCCTCGGTGGTCTGCAGCCCGACTTCGTCCAGGCGACGCCAGATCTCCGGCACGTCCTCGATCCGAATCCAGTGGTACTGCAGGTTCTGGCGGTCGGAGATGTCAGCGGTGCCGCGCGCGAAGTCGCGGGAGATACCGGCCAGGGTGCGCACCTGGTCGAGGGTGAGCTGACCGCCGTCGGTGCGGACCCGCATCATGAAGTACGGGGCCTCGAGGTAGTCGATGTTGTCGTCGTGCGTGTGCGTGCCGTCGTACCCTTCGGCGCGCTGCGTGTACAGACCCATCCAGCGGAAACGGCCCCGCAGGTCGGCCTTGTCGATCCCGTCGAAGCCGATCTTCGAGTAGGTGTCGATGATCCGGGCCCGGACGTTGAGCGGGTTGTCGTCCTTCTTGATCTGCTCGTTCGGATTCAGGGGCTCGCGGTAGCCGAGCGCCCACTGGCCCTCGGTGGCCTTCTTCCGCGGCGCCCTCTTGCGCGGTGCGGGCGCGGCGACAGCGGGTTCGTCGGTCTGCGGGGCGGGGGTGGTCAGAGTCATGGTTCTCCTCGCGCATCGAGGGTGCGATGCGCCACGGGGGCTGGCGGAAATGCGAAGGGATCAGCGCTGCGGCAGGCACCGCGGGGCGTCCGGAAAGGCATACGGAATCGACGAACGGGGGGAGAGTCAGGCTCGACACGATGCGCTGTCGCAGCGCATGAGGTCGATGTGCCGCCGTGCGATGAGGCGGACTCCCGTCGTGGTCATGCCGACCATGGTGGCACGGGCGGGGGCCGTTCGCCTAGTCCGCGGGCCAATTATCTGCACCGTGATTTTAACTTCGCGCCGCGGTGGTGAGCCATGATGGAGGCATGAGTCTGCGTGTGCCCCCGACGGTGTTGCCCAGTGATGCGGCCGCTCGTCTGACCGCCGTGGACCCGGAGCGGCCGCTGAGTCTGTACCTGCATGTGCCGTTCTGTGCGACGCGCTGCGGCTACTGCGACTTCAACACCTACACCGCCGGTGAGCTGGGGTCTTCGAGCTCCCCGGAGTCGTGGGCGCAGGCGGTGCGCCGGGAACTGGACGCTGCGGCCGCGCTGCTCGCGCCGGACCGACCGGTACAGACCGTGTTCGTCGGCGGCGGCACGCCGTCGCTCCTCGGTGCGGACGGTCTGGCCGATCTCCTCGGGGCCGTCCGGAACTCCTTCGACCTGGCGCCCGGCGCCGAGGTGACCACCGAGTCCAACCCGGAGTCGACGTCGCCGGAGTTCTTCGCCGGACTCGCCGACGCCGGGTTCACGCGGATCTCACTCGGCATGCAGTCCGCCGCGCCGCACGTGCTGCAGATCCTGGATCGACGGCACACGCCGGGCCGGGCGCTCGCGGCGGCGCGGGAGGCGGCCGAGGCCGGGTTCGCGCACGTGAACCTCGACCTCATCTACGGCACGCCGGGGGAGACCGATGACGACCTGGCCGCCTCGCTCGACGCGGTGCTGTCGGTGCCGGTGGACCACGTGTCGGCGTATGCGCTGATCGTCGAGGACGGCACGGCCTTCGCGCGGAAGGTGCGCCGCGGCGAGGTCCCGATGCCCGACGACGACGACCTCGCCGCTCGCTACGAACAGATCGACGCGCGCCTGTCCGCGGCCGGACTGCACTGGTACGAAGTATCGAATTGGGCTGCGGCAGAAGCAGATTCGATTCCGACGGAGACGGCCTGCCGACACAACGAGGCCTACTGGCGCAGCGACGACTGGTGGGGCATCGGTCCGGGCGCGCACTCGCACGTGAACGGCGTGCGGTGGTGGAACCAGAAGCACCCCGCCACCTACGCCGACTCGCTGACCGCCGGGGCGCTGCCGGTGGGCGGCTACGAGATCCTGACCGACGAGGACGCGCACACCGAGACGGTGATGCTGCGGCTGCGCATGCGGACCGGACTGCCCGCCGACGAACTGTCCGCGGAGGAGGCCGAACGGGCGGGGCGCGCCGTCGACAGCGGACTGCTGACCCTGCGCGACGAGGCCTACGTCCTCACCGACCGCGGTCGGTTGCTGGCCGACGGTGTGATCCGCGACATCCTCGTCGACTGAGCGGCTCTACTCGCCGGCGCGGTGGGCGCCGCGGCCGACGCGCCGCGGATTCACCGGACGGGCGGGCACCGGGGCCAACTGGTCGGTGCTCTCCATCGGTGTCGCGAGGGCCGGATCGGCGTCGAGGTCGAGGAGCCGGGCGTGGATGATCGTGCGATTACGCAGGGCGGAGCGGACGGCGCGGTGCAGCCCGTCCTCCAAGTACAGCTCCCCGCGGTACTGCACCACGTGCGCGAACAGGTCGCCGTAGAAGGTGCTGTCCTCGGACAGCAGCTTGTCCAGCGCGAGGACGGTGGTCACCGTGGTGAGTTGATCCAGGCGGAATTGGCGCGGCGGAATCTGCGCCCACTCCCGTGTCGACAGGCGCTGTTCCGGATACGGCCGACCCTCTCGCACGCCCTTGAAGATCATCGTTGCCGGTTCTTCCTGTCGAACTACTAGAATTGGGGGAGCACCATCGTCGATGGTTCCGATCCACTTTATGCACAAGTCTGTTCAGGAGGCGCCCGAGTGTCGAGCACAGACGACCGCCGCTTCGAGATCTTGCGCGCGATCGTGACCGACTTCGTCGCCACGCAGGAGCCGATCGGCTCCAAGGCTCTGGTCGACCGGCACCAGCTCGGCGTCTCCAGCGCCACCGTCCGCAACGACATGGCGGTCCTGGAGGCGGAGGGCCTGATCATCCAGCCGCACACCAGCTCCGGGCGGGTGCCGACGGACAAGGGTTACCGGCTCTTCGTCGACCGCATTCACGACGTGAAGCCGCTGTCGAAGCCGGAACGCCGCGCCATCCTGTCGTTCCTCGATCACGCCGTCGACCTCGACGACGTGCTCCGCCGGTCGGTGAAACTGCTCGCCGAACTCACCCAGCAGGTGGCGGTGATCCAGTACCCGGTGCTGTCGACCGCGCGCGTGCGCCACCTCGAAGTGGTCGCGCTGACGCCGCAGCGACTGCTGCTGGTGGTCATCACCGACACCGGCCGGGTGGAGCAGCGCATGGTGACGCTGCGCGAACCGCTGGCCGACGAGTCGCTGGCGAAGGTGCGGAACCTGTTCGGCGCGGCGCTCGACGGCAAGCGGCTGGACGAGGCGACCGCGGAGGTCTCCGCCCTCACCGAGGACTCACCGCCGGAACTGCAGCGCCCCATCCTGGAGATCGCGACCGTGCTCATCGAGACCCTGGTGGAGCGGCCGGAGGATCGGCTGGTGCTCGGCGGGACGTCGAACCTGGCGCGCAGCGCGGGCGACTTCGCGCTCGCGAGCAGCGGAATGGACACCGTGCTCGAAGCGTTGGAAGAGCAGGTCGTGGTCTTGCGTCTGCTGGCGCATGCCCGCGAGAACGACAGCGTCACCGTGCAGATCGGTGAAGAAACGCTGGTGGAAGACCTGCGTGGCACCTCCGTGGTGTCGACCGGGTACGGTGCTTCGGGCACCGTTTTCGGCGGCGTGGGCGTGGTCGGGCCGACCCGGATGGACTATCCGGGCACCATGGCTTCGGTCGCGGCGGTGGCGCGATACGTCGGCGAAGTGCTCGCCGGCCGCTAGTTGGAAGTAAGTAAAGGACTGTCTGCACGTGGCTCGTGATTACTACGGCATTCTCGGTGTGTCCCGGGATGCCTCCGACCAAGATCTCAAGCGCGCCTACCGGCGTCTGGCCCGGGAACTGCACCCCGACGTGAACCCGGACGAGGAAGAACGCTTCAAAGAGGTCACGACCGCTTACGAGGTGCTCAGCGATCCGCAGAAGCGCAGCATCGTCGACGCCGGCGGCGATCCGCTGTCCTCGGGCATGGGCGGCTTCGGTGGCGGCGGCGCCGCCGACTTCGGCGGCCTCGGCGACATCTTCAACACTTTTTTCGGGGGCGGCGGCGGTGGCTTCGGCGGCAGCCGTGGGCCGCGTGGCCGCGTCCGCCCCGGTGAGCCCGCGCTAGTCGGACTGACACTCGATCTCGACGAGATCGCGGCGGGCGCCGATCGCGAGATCACCGTCGACACCGCGGTCCTGTGCGAGCTCTGCGAGGGCGCGGGCACCCGCGACAACTCCCGACCGGTCACCTGCGGCACCTGTAAGGGCCAGGGCGAGATCCAGTCCGTGCAGCGGTCCTTCCTCGGCCAGGTCATGTCGGTGCGCGAATGCCCGGAGTGCCACGGCGCGGGCGAAGTGATCCCCGATCCGTGTACCAAGTGCGGCGGCGACGGCCGCGTCCGCGCCCGGCGCACCCTGACCGTGAAGATCCCGGCAGGCGTGGAGCAGGGCATGCGCGTCCGGTTGGCCGGACAGGGTGAGGTGGGCCCCGGCGGCGGCCCCGCGGGCGACCTGTACGTGGAGATCAGCGAGAAGCCGAACGACGTCTTCATCCGCGACAAGGACGACCTGCACTGCACCCTCCGGGTGCCGATGGTCGACGCCGCGCTCGGCTCGGAGATCGAGGTGGACACCGTTCTCGGCAGTACCGCGAAGATCACCATCGAGCCCGGCACCCAGCCCGGCACCGTCGTGACCGTGAAGAGCCGCGGCCTGCCGCACCTGAACACCGGTCTGCGCGGTCACCTGCACGCCCACCTGGAAGTGGTAGTGCCGAGCAAGGTCGACAGCACGCAGGCGGAGCTGCTGCGCAGCCTCCGGGACAGCACCGACGACTCCGTGGAACTGGTCACCGCCGGATCCAAGGGGGCAGGCAAGGACGGACTGTTCTCCCGCCTCCGCAACGCGTTCGCAGGCCGATGAGCCCGCCGGTCTTCTGGGTCGACGAGGTGCCGCGCGCCGGAGAGAGCGTGCTGGTCACCGGCCCGGAAGGCCGCCATGCGGTGACCGTGACCCGGCTGAAGGTCGGGGAGTCGGTGGTACTCGGCGACGGTCGCGGCACCACGGTGGCGGGTACCGTCAGCGAAGTGAGCGGCAAAGATCGGCTCACCGTGCGTGCCGGTCAGGTCGAGTTCGTCGCGCGACCCACGCCCATCGTCACTATCGTGCAGGCACTGCCGAAGGCCGAACGCTCCGAGCTGGCCGTCGACCTGATGACCGAGGCCGGAGTGGACGTGATCGTGCCCTGGCAGGCCGCGCGCAGCATCGCCCGCTGGTCCGGGGTGAAGGCCGCCAAGGGCGTCGAGAAGTGGCGCACCGTCGCGGCCACCGCCGCCAAACAGGCCCGCCGCCCGTGGATTCCCGAGGTGCGGGAATTGTCGACCACCATCGACGTCCGGGAGCTGTGCGGGCGGGTGCACGCCGCCGGCGGCGTGGTGGCGATGCTGCACGAGGACGGCGCCACCCCGTTCGGCGCCGTCGACTTCCGCGGTGCGCCCGAAGTGGTGCTGGTGATCGGACCCGAAGGCGGCCTCACCGACGAGGAAGTGGCCGACCTGTCCGCGCTGGGCGCCCGCTCGGTGGTGCTCGGCCCGGAAGTGCTGCGCACCGCGGCGGCCGGGGCGGTGGCGCTCGGTGCGCTCGGCGCGGTGACCGACCGGTGGGCACGTCGACGATGAAGCGTCGCAAGATCGCCTACGGTGAGCACGCGTCCCAGTTCGGCCACCTGTACCTGCCCGACGTCGAAGCAGGCGAATGCGTACCGCTCGTGGTGATGATCCACGGCGGCTCGTGGTCCACCGAGTTCGGTCTCACCATCGCCGGCGCCGTCTCCCGCGATCTCGCGAAGCGTGGCGCGGTGGTCTGGAACATCGAGTACCGCCGGGTCGAGGAGGGCGGCGGCTGGCCGCAGACCGGACAGGACGTCCTCGCCGCGCTGCGCCTGCTCGACGGCCCGATCACCGAGGAGCTCGCGTTGGCGGGCATCACCGTCGACCGGCAGCACGTCGCCGTCGTGGGCCACTCGGCCGGCGGTCAGTTGGCCGTCTGGGCGGTGGCGAATCTCGGCGCGCGCACCGAGCGGTACCGGATCACCACGGTGATCCCGCAGTCGGCGGTGCTCGACCTCACGATTCCCGGTCTCCACGACAAGCCGTCCGTGGTGCGCTTCCTCGGCACCTCCTACGACGAGGCGCCGCAGCGCTTCGCCGCCGCCTCCCCGGCGCAGGCTCCGGTGGTCGACGCGCTGATCGCCGTGGTGCACACCACCGAGGATCGCGCGGTGCCGGTGGAGTTGAGCAGACACTACGTCGAGGTGATGCGCGAGCGCGGGCAGCGCGTGACGCTGGCCGAGGTGCCCGGCGACCACGCGGCCTTCCTGGATCTGTCCAGCCGTGCACACCGGCAGACCCTGCGTGAGCTCGGCCTCTGACCGCGTCGCGGCCCGCTTCGTCGGGCTAGGATCAAAGCAACCACCAGCGATTTCTCAGGAGTGAATACCTTAGTGAGCGACGACGACCGGCCCGGCCGCCCGGTGACTTCGAGCATGGAGATCGGCCAGCAGGAGATGCTCGGCCTGCTGGGTCCCGCGGACGTCAACCTGCGGACGCTGGAATCGCAGCTGCCCGCGTCGATCCATGTCCGTGGCGACCGACTCTCCCTGAGCGGTCCGTCGGCCGAGGTGGCCGCCTCCGAGCGGGTGATCGCCGAACTGCTGGCGCTGGTGCGCACCGGCACCGAACTGACTCCCGACCTGGTGCGGCAATCGATGTCGATCCTCTCCGACGACGAGGTGGAGGCGACGCCGGCGCAGGTGCTCAGCCTGGACATCATCGCGCGCCGCGGTCGCGCGATCCGGCCCAAGACCCTGAATCAGAAGCGGTACGTGGACGCGATCGACGCGAACACCATCGTCTTCGGACTCGGCCCGGCCGGTACCGGCAAGACCTATCTCGCGATGGCCAAGGCCGTGCAGGCCCTGCAGCGCAAAGAGGTCAGCCGCATCATCCTGACCCGTCCCGCGGTGGAAGCCGGCGAGCGTCTGGGCTTCCTGCCCGGCTCGCTGAGCGAGAAGATCGATCCCTACCTGCGGCCGCTGTACGACGCGCTGCACGACATGATGGATCCCGAAGCCATTCCCAAGCTGATGGAGGCCGGGGTGATCGAGGTGGCACCGCTGGCCTACATGCGCGGCCGCACCCTCAACGACGCGTTCATCATCCTCGACGAGGCGCAGAACACCACGGGCGAGCAGATGAAGATGTTCCTCACCCGACTCGGTTTCGGCGCCAAGATGGTGGTCACCGGCGACACCACACAGGTGGATCTACCCGGCGGCAAGCAGAGCGGCCTGCGGACCGCCACCCGGATTCTCGACGGTATCGACGACATCTACTTCGCCGAACTGACGAGTGCCGATGTGGTGCGGCATCGATTGGTGGCCGACATCGTCGACGCCTACGGCCGCGCCGAAGAAGGCGACGTGCTCGCGGGTAACCGCGCCCAGCGTCGTGCCCAGGGCGGACAGACAGGTCGTCGTCGATGAGTATCGAATTGTTCAACGAGTCCGGCATGGATGCGCCGGAAGGCCAGATCATCGAGGTGGCGCGTTTCGCCCTCGGTGCGATGGACGTGCACCGCGCCGCGGAACTGTCGATCCAGTTGGTCGACAACGACACCATGGCCGACCTGCACATGCAGTGGATGGACCTGCCCGGTCCCACCGACGTGATGAGCTTCCCGATGGACGAGCTCACCCCCGGCGGCCGTCCCGACGCCGACGATCCCGGTCCCGCCATGCTCGGCGACATCGTGCTGTGCCCCGAGTTCGCGGCCGAACAGGCCAAGACGCAGCGCCACAGCTACGAGCACGAACTCGCGGTGCTGACCGTGCACGGCGTGCTCCACCTCCTCGGCTTCGATCACGCCGAGCCGGAGGAGGAGAAGGAGATGTTCGGTCTGCAGAACCGGATTCTCGCCGACTGGTACGACGCCCGGGAGCTGCGGGTGCGCACCGAGCGGCAGGCGGAGAAGGACGCGCGGCTGCTGCGCAACATCGGCTTCGACGCCACCGGCGACTCCGCCGACGATCGCTGACGCATGGTCCTCGACATCATCTTTCTGATGGTCGCGGTGCTGTGCACCGTGGTGGCCGGAGTCCTCGCGGCCACCGACTCGGCGCTGAACACCGTCTCGGTGGCGCGCATCGACGAGATGGTCAAGGACGAGCGGGGCGGCGCGAAGCGGCTGGCGCAGGTGGTGCGTCAGCGCCCCACCTACGTCGGCTTGTCGGTACTGCTGCGTATCGGCTTCGAAACGGCCTCCACCGTGCTGGTGGCGATCGTCGCGGTCGACGGTCTCGGCCTGACCTGGGGCATCGTGGTGGCGATCCTCGCGATGATGGTGGTCTCGTTCGTTGCCGTCGGCGTCGGGCCGCGCACGATCGGCCGCCAGCACGCCTACTCCATCGCGTTGGTCGCGGCGCCCTTCCTCACCGGTATCGGCGTGCTGCTGCGGCCGGTGACCCGCCTGCTGATCCTGCTCGGCAACGCGATGACACCCGGCCGCGGCTACCGCAACGGGCCGTTCGCGACCGAAGTGGAAGTGCGCGAAGTGGTGGATCTGGCGCAGGTGCAGGGCGTCGTCGACGACGATGAGCGGCGGATGATCCAGTCGGTCTTCGAGCTCGACGAGACCAACGCCCGCGAGGTGATGGTGCCGCGCCCGGAGGTCGTCTGGATCGAGTCGGACAAGTCGGCCACCCAGGCGCTGAGTCTGGCGGTGCGGTCCGGGCACTCGCGCATCCCGGTGATCGGGGAGAACCCCGACGACATGGTGGGCGTGGTGTACCTCAAGGACATCGTCGAGCACATGCTGCCGCGCGGCACCGTGCAGAACGAGTTGACCGTCGCCGACGTGATGCGCGCGCCGTGGTTCGTGCCCGACTCCAAGCGGCTCGACGACCTTCTCGAAGAGATGCAGGCGCACCACAATCACATGGCGCTGCTGGTGGACGAGTACGGCGGTATCGCCGGGTTGGCGACCATCGAGGACGTGCTGGAGGAGATCGTCGGGGAGATCGCCGACGAGTACGACACCGACGAGGTGGCCCCGATCGAGGAGGTCGAGCCGGGTGTGTACCGCGTGTCGTCGCGGCTGCCGGTGGAAGACCTCGGTGAACTGTTCGACGTCGACCTGCGCGACGACGAGGTGGAGACCGTGGGTGGGCTGATCGCCTGGAAGCTCGGCCGCGTGCCGTTGCCGGGCACCCGGGTGAAGACGGCCGGCCTGCGGATGACCGCCGAGGGCGGGCCCAATCGCGTCGGTCGCCAGCGCATCACGACCGTCCTGGTGCGGCGCGAGGACGCGGACAAGGCGAAGGCGCAGGGCGATCAGGCCCGGGGCGAGAAGGCCCCGGGGGAGAAGTCCCGGGGCGAGAAGAAGAGCGGCGGCGCCGCGCGACGAGGAGACCAGCAGTGACCGACACCGAGTTCCGTTCCGGATTCATCTGCCTCGTGGGGCGCCCGAACACCGGCAAGTCGACGTTGACCAACGCGCTGGTGGGCGACAAGGTGGCGATCACCTCCAATCGGCCGCAGACCACGCGGCACGCGATCCGCGGCATCGTGACCCGACCGGACGCGCAGCTCGTGCTGGTCGACACCCCGGGCCTGCACCGGCCGCGGACCCTGCTCGGTAAACGGCTCAACGACCTGGTGCTCGACACGCTCTCCGAAGTGGACGTGATCTGCCTGTGCATCCCCGCCGACGAGCCCATCGGCCCCGGCGATCGGTGGATCATCGAGCAGATCAAACCGCTGTCCCGACGCACCAAGGTGGTCGGCATCGTCACCAAGCTCGACAAGGTGGGGCCGGCGAAGATCGCCGAACAGCTGATCGCCCTGGCCGACGTGCTCGGTCCGGAGGCCGAGGTGATTCCGGTGTCGGCCAAGTCCGGCAAGCAGCTCGACGTGCTCGCCGACCTCCTCGTCTCCCTGTGCGAGCCGGGGCCGGCGTTCTACCCGGACGGTGAACTGACCGACGAGCCCGAGCAGGTGCTGATGGCCGAGTTCATCCGCGAGGCCGCCCTCGAAGGCGTCCGCGACGAGCTGCCGCATTCGCTCGCGGTGACCATCGAAGAGGTCATCGACCGGGAGGGCTCGGATCCGCCGATGGTCGACGTCCACGCGGTACTGTACGTGGAGCGCGACAGCCAGAAAGGCATCATCATCGGGCACCGCGGGGCACGCCTGAAAGAGGTCGGCACCGCGGCGCGCGCGCAGATCGAGAAGCTGCTGGGCTGCCGCGTCTATCTCGACCTCCACGTGAAGGTGGCCAAGGATTGGCAGCGCGATCCGAAACAGCTGGGGCGTCTCGGCTTCTGATCGGCGCGTCGGCAGGCATGATGTGAGACGAACACTCACGCGAACGCGACGCGCGGTCGGCGAAGAAGTGTCGTCCTAGAAGGAGAATTGTTGTGATTCGGTTCCTCTTGAGCATCGCCGTCAACCTGGTGTCCGCGGCGATCGCCTTTCTGATCTGCTACCTCGTGGTCGGCGGATTCCACATCTCGCTCGGCGGCTTCTTCATCGCCGTCGCCATCTTCACCGCGCTGCAGTCGCTGCTGGGGCCGTTCATCTTCAACATCGCGCGCAAGTACGCGTCGGCCATGCTCGGCGGCATCGGTCTGCTGTCGACGTTGGTGGCGCTGTGGATCACCACGCTGATCTCCGGGGCGTTGCGCATCGACGGCTTCAGTTCCTGGTTGGCCTCGACCGTGGTGGTCTGGTTCGCCAGCGCGCTGCTGACCTGGTGCCTCGGCTTCCTGATCCTGCAGCGCTGGTGGGACCGCAAGCAGGAGGCCGCGGCGAAGAACAGTGCCGCCGACGCCGCACTGGTCCGCCGGGAGGCGAAGGGCCGCAAGGGCAAGAACTGAGCCCCGCGCCGGCGGTCGGCGTCGGGGGCGCGCGTCGGGGTGCGCCTCTGTCGTCGTTCGGTGAGAGAATGCAGCGGTGAGGAACTATCAGGACGAAGCGGTGGTGATCCGCCAGCACAAGCTGGGCGAGGCCGACCGCATCATCACCCTCCTCACCGCCGAACACGGGCTGGTCCGTGCTGTCGCGAAGGGCATCCGACGTACCCGGTCCAAGTTCGGGGCCCGGTTGGAACCGTTCGCGCACGTGCACGTGAATCTCTATCCCGGCCGCAATCTGGACATCGTGACGCAGGTGCACACGCTCAACGCCTTCAGCGAGGCGATGGCGCGCGACTACACGCGGTACACCACGGCCTGCGCGGTACTGGAGACCGCCGAACGCCTCGCCGGTGAGGAACGGGTGCCCGCGTTGCAGCTGTACCGGCTGACCGTCGGCGCGCTGACCGCGCTGGCGGAGGAGCGGCGGGAGCAGCAGCACATTCTGGACGCCTTCCTCCTGCGCGCCATGGGCGCGGCCGGCTGGATGCCGTCGCTGGACGCCTGTGCGCACTGCGCGAACCCGGGGCCGCACAAGGCTTTCCACGTCGCGGCCGGCGGGGCGGTGTGCGTGTACTGTCGTCCGGCCGGGGCCGCGACCCCGTCGGTCGGCGTGCTGGAGCTGATGGAGGCGCTCGCCCAGGGGCACTGGGACCACGTCGCCACCACCACCGCGTCGCAGCAGCGGCAGGCCACCGGTCTGATCGCCGCGCACCTGCAATGGCACCTGGAACGACGACTCCGGACACTGCCGTTGATCGACCGGTCCGTTACCGCCGACCGCCTCGGCCCGGCCGCAAGCACGGTCACCACGGCCACCACTGCCTGACCCGAGATCACCGAGACACGCCACCGACACCATGGGAGAGGCCCCCGATGGCACGACTGACCCGCCGCTCGCAGCCCGCCGCCGCACCGCGCGCGATCCGGCCGCCGGATCCGCACCCCTCCGGGGCCACCCCGCCGGCGATCCCGGCGCAGTTCGTGCCGAACCACGTCGCCCTGGTGATGGACGGCAACGGCCGGTGGGCGCAGGAGCGCGGCCTGCCGCGCACCGAAGGCCACAAGCGGGGCGAAGCCGTCCTGATGGACTCGGTGTGCGGATCCATCGAGATCGGCGTCAAGTGGCTCTCGGCCTACGCCTTCTCCACCGAGAACTGGTCGCGCAGCCCGGACGAGGTGAAGTTCCTGATGGGCTTCAACCGGGACGTGATCCGTCGTCGTCGCGACGAGATGCACGAGATGGGCGTGCGAGTGCGCTGGGCCGGTCGTCGTCCGCGTCTGTGGCGCAGCGTCATCAAGGAACTCGAGGTGGCCGAAGAACTCACCAAGGACAACGACGTGCTGACCCTGGTGATGTGCGTGAACTACGGTGGCCGCGCCGAGATCGCCGACGCGGCCCGGGAGATCGCCCGGCGGGCCGCGCGGGGCGAGATCGACCCGGAACGCATCACCGAGACGTCGTTCGCCCGGTACCTCGACGAGCCGGACATGCCCGACGTCGATCTGTTCCTGCGTCCGTCGGGGGAGCAGCGGCTCTCCAACTTCCTGCTGTGGCAGTCGGCATATGCCGAGATGGTGTACCAGGAGAAGCTGTTTCCCGACTTCGACCGGCGCGACCTCTGGGAGGCGTGCCTGGAGTACGCCAAGCGCGACCGCCGCTTCGGCAGCGCCTGACGCACCGGGCGCAGTAGGACCTACTCGGCCACGTCGGGGCCGTGCCGATGTCAGTCGGCCGCGGCACAGGCGGCGCACGTGCCGAAGATCTCTACGGTGTGCGCGATGTCCCGGTAGCCGTGCGTCTTGGCGATGGCGTCCGCCCAGCGTTCCACCGGGTCGCCCTGCACCTCGACGGTCGCGCCGCAGGATCGGCACACCAGGTGGTGATGGTGCTCGGTGGAGCAGTGGCGGTAGCGGGTCTCGCCGGAGCCGTCCCAAATGGCGTCCACCTGACCCGCATCGACCAGGGCCTGGAGGTTGCGATAGACCGTGGTGAGGCCGATGGAGTCGCCGCGCGCGGTGAGCAGGTCGTGCAGCTGCTGCGCGGAGAGGAAGTCGTCGTTCTGGGTCAGCAGGTCGGCGATCGCGGCGCGCTGTCGGGTGGTGCGCTGACCGGTGACCGGTTTCGGGTCGGTCATGCCGGGACCTCGGACTGGCCACCCGCCTCGCGGTCGCCTACCCCGTGGCTGCCTTCCCCGTGGCTGCCTTCGGTGACGTGAATCAGGGCATCGGTGACGATGTGGGCGATGTGGTCGTCGACGAGGGTGTACTCCACCTCGCGGCCGCGGCGATGGCCGACGACGACGCCGGAGTTCTTCAGTACCCGCAGGTGCTGGCTCACCTGCGGCTGATTGAGGTGCAGGGTGTCGACGAGCTCGTGCACGCACATCGCCCGCTCGTTGAGGGCGAGGACGATCGCGACGCGCGCCGGGGCGGCGAGAGCGCGCAGCAGTTCGCCTGCGGCGGCATGGCCCGCGGTTGCGAGGTCTGCGGTTGCGAGGTCTGCGGTTCCGAGGTCGGGCTGCGTCACTGGGTCCCCTTCCGGACGATCTTCCGCCAGCTTATTAGCATCGGTTCCCAATTGCACGGGTCGCTGCGCGGCCGCGACGTGCTCAATAGCATGGGTGACATGGCGAGCCGGGCGTCGAAGATGCTGCACACGCGATGGCTGGTGCGGGCGCCGATCCCGCTCTTCCGTGCCGGTCTCGGCTTCGTCTTCGGCGGGCGGCTGCTCTTGCTGGAGCACCTCGGGCGCACGTCCGGCGAGCACCGGTTCGTCGTGCTCGAGTGCGTGGAACGCCCGGCCAAACACCGGGTGGTGGTCGCCTCGGGGTTCGGTGAGACATCGCAGTGGTACGCCAATCTCCAGGCCGATCCGCACTGCTGGGTGTCCATCGGCTTCGCGCGACGTCGACCGGCGATCGCCCGAACCCTGCCGCCGGAAGTCGCCGAGGGCGTCATCGAGCGGTACCGGGTGGCCCACCCGAAGGCGTACGACGAGCTGGCCGGCGTGATCGAGGAGTCCATCGGCAGCCCGCTCGAGGCGATCCCGTACGTCGAACTCATCCTGACGTGAGCGCGGGTGGTTTGCGCGGGGGAGATACCCTGTAGGTCGTGGTGCGCGTGCCGAACGGCACGGTGCGCCGCGGATGAGTCCAACCCCTCAAGCGTGGAGAACAGTAACCGTGGCTGTGCAGTCCAAAGTCGATGCCGTCGTCAACCTCGCCAAGCGTCGCGGCCTGGTGTTCCCGTGCGGTGAGATCTACGGCGGTACGCGTTCGGCGTGGGATTACGGCCCCCTCGGCGTGGAGCTGAAGAACAACATCAAGGACCAGTGGTGGCGCAGCATGGTCACCTCGCGCGACGACGTGGTGGGCCTGGACTCCTCGGTGATCCTGCCGCGCCAGGTGTGGGAGGCGTCCGGTCACGTCGAGGTCTTCACCGACCCGCTGATCGAGTGCACCAACTGTCACCGTCGTCACCGGCAGGACCACCTGCAGGAGGCGTACGCCCTGAAGAAGGGCCTCGACAACCCCGACGACGCTCCGATGAGCGACATCGTCTGCCCCGACTGCGGCACCCGCGGCGAGTGGACCGAGCCGAAGGCGTTCTCGGGTCTGCTCAAGACGTTCCTGGGACCGGTCGACGACGAGCAGGGTCTGCACTACCTGCGTCCGGAGACCGCGCAGGGCATCTTCGTGAACTTCAAGAACGTGATGACCACGACGCGTAAGAAGCCGCCGTTCGGCATCGCGCAGATCGGCAAGAGCTTCCGCAACGAGATCACGCCGGGCAACTTCATCTTCCGCACCCGCGAGTTCGAGCAGATGGAGATGGAGTTCTTCGTCAAGCCGGGCGAGGACGAGAAGTGGCACCAGTACTGGATCGACGCGCGGATGGACTGGTACACCGACCTCGGCATCGCGCGCGACAACCTCCGCCTGTACGAGCACCCGTTGGAGAAGCTCTCGCACTACTCCAAGGGCACCACTGACATCGAGTACGACTTCGGTTTCAGCGGCAACTCGTGGGGCGAGCTCGAGGGCATCGCGAACCGCACCGACTACGACCTGGCGACGCACAGCCGCGAGTCGGGCGAGGACCTGAGCTACTTCGACCAGGCCAGCGGCGAGAAGTACACGCCGTTCGTGATCGAGCCGGCGGCCGGTCTCGGCCGGTCGATGATGGCCTTCCTCTGCGACGCGTACACCGAGGAGGAGGTGCCGAACGCCAAGGGCGGCACGGACACCCGCACGGTGCTGAAGCTGGATCGTCGTCTGGCGCCGATCAAGGTGGCGGTGCTGCCGCTGTCGCGCAACGAGTCGCTCTCGCCGAAGGCCCGCGATCTCGCCGCCGAACTGCGCAAGCACTGGGCCATCGATTTCGACGACGCGCAGGGCATCGGCAAGCGCTACCGCCGCCAGGACGAGATCGGCACGCCGTTCTGCGTCACCGTCGACTTCGACACCCTCGAGGACGACGCCGTCACCGTGCGTGAGCGCGACACCATGTCGCAGGAGCGAGTCTCGCTCGACCGGGTCGCCGAATACCTCGGCGGCAAGCTGCTCGGCGCCTGACGCTCCACCCTCTACCGCACGTGTCGCGACCCTGATCCCGGGTCGACCCCGGAGCCCCGGGATCGACCCGCAGACAGCGTCGCGACACGGCAGGTCGGCGGGGTGGGCGTCAGCCGGCCAGGCGTCGCCAGGGCGGCGCCCCGCGCTCGGGACACGGAATGAAGACCGCCCGGAGGATCTCCTCGGGGCGGTCTTCGTCGTCGAGGGCGCAGATCGCCGGGTCGCAGTCGTACGGGGCGGCCCAGTAGTCGTCGTACGGGTCGTAGTCCGGCGGCAGCTGGGCGCGGAGCTCGGCGAGCAGGCGGTACACGTCGCCCGGGCTGAGTTTGCGGTTGAGTGTCATGATGATCCCCCGATCAGGGCCGCCGCCGGATGCGACGGCGCCTGAACGCAGTGAACCACCCGGGTACGACGTCGCACGCGGCCCACTTCGTGGGGCGGTCTACTCTTTGGGGCGGCGCAGCCGACTCAGCAGGTTGACCTCGGCGAGGTCGATGAGCTCGTTGCCGCGGCCGGACAGCACGGTCCGCAGCGACCAGAGCGTGAACCCCTTGGCCTGCGCGGCGGTGATCGCCGGCGGGATGGACAGCGCTTGGCGAGCCACGGTCACGTCGAGGACGGCCGGGCCGTCGTGCGCGAGGAACTCGGCGACGGCGGCGGGCAACTCCGACGACGTCGTCACCGCCCAGCCGCGGATGCCGACCGACTCGGCGACCGCCGCGAAGCTCGGATTGGTCAGGTCGGTGCCGAAGTTCACGAAGCCGTCGGCCTTCATCTCCAGCTCCACGAAGTTCAGCGACGAGTTGTTGTAGACGACGGTTTTGACCGGCAGATCGTTCTGCACCAGGGTCAGCAGTTCGCCGAGCAGCATCGCGAACCCGCCGTCGCCGGACAGCGAGATCACTTGCCGCCCAGGCGAAGCCGCCGCGATCCCGGTCGACATGGTCAGTGCGTTGGCCATGGAGCCGTGGTTGAACGAGCCGAGGAGGCGTCGGCGCCCGTTCATCGTGAGGTAACGCGCCGCCCAGATGATGGGGGAGCCGACGTCGGGGACGAAGATCGCGTCGTCGTCGGCGAGCCGATCGAGCAGTGCCGTCAGGTACTCGGGCCGGATCGGAATGTGATCGTCGGGGACGGCCAACTCGTCGAGCAACGTGCGGGTCGACGCGTAGTGCTCGATTGCCGCGTCGAGATGGGTGCGGTCGCGGTCGTCGTCGATCAGCGGGGTCAGCAGGGGGAGCGTGTCGACGACGGAACCGACCAGCGGCAGATCGACACGGGTGCGCCGGCCGAGCTGGCTGCCCCGGATATCGAGCTGGATGGTGCGCGCGTGCCGGGGCAGGAACTGGGCGTACGGGAAATCCGTGCCGAGCATCAGGAGCGTGTCGCAGCTCTCCATGGCGCGGTAGCCGGAGGAGAAGCCGACCAGGCCGGTCATCCCGACGTCGCACGGATTGTCGTACTCCAGGTGCTCCTTGCCGCGGTAGGCGTGCACCACGGGCGCCCGTAACCGCTCTGCGAGCGCGACCACGTCGTCGTGGGCGCCCGCGCACCCGGCGCCGGCGAAGATCGTCACCCGCTGGTCGGCGTTGAGCATGGCGGCGGCCAGGTGCACTTCTTCGTCGGACGGGCGGATCACCGGGCTGGTGGCGCGGATTCGGGGCACCCGCTCGGGACGATCGATCTTGGCGGTGAAGAGTTCGCCCGGAATCACCAGGACGGCGACGCCGCGCTCGGAGATCGCCGTGCGGATCGCGATCTCGAGGATCCGAATGAGCTGTTCGGGAGTGCGGCCCACCTCGCAGTACACGCTGCACTCGCGATACAGGTTCTCCGGGTGGGTCTCCTGGAAGTAGTTGGTGCCGATCTGGTCGCCGGGGATGTGCGATGCGATGGCCAGCACCGGGACGCGGGAACGGTGGGCGTCGTACAGACCGTTGAGGAAGTGCAGGTTGCCCGGCCCGCAGCTGCCGGCGACGACGGCGAGTTCACCGGTCATCGCGGCCTCGCCGCTCGCCGCGAACGCTCCGGCTTCCTCATGCCGCACATGCATCCACGGCAGTTCCGGATGGGTGCGGAGCGCGTCGGTGAAACCGTTCAGCGAATCACCGGGAATGCCCCAAACTCGTTGTGCCCCAGCCTCTCGGATGGTTTCCACGATCAGATCGGCGACGGTGTACGCCATGGTTTCCTCCAGTCAACGACGCTGGCCTCCACCGTAGCGGCGCGCGGCTACTCCTTCACCTCGTCGCCTACTGCACGTAGTCGCTGCCGTTCCAGCGATACCTGGTCTTGGTGATGGTGCCGCCGGCGCAATCCGGGGCGCAGTCGTTGCTGCTCTGCTCGATGACGTACTGGCCGTTGGCGCCCGGCCCGATCAGCTCGGCGCCGTAGAAGTTGCGGACACCGGTAGAGGGTTCACCGAACTTTTGCGGTGTGAGGGGCTGAAAACCGGAGTCGGTCGGCACCAGGATGAGAACGCCGTTGTACCGGCCGGGGTTGTAGTTGACGAAGGCGTTGCCGGTGGAGTCGGAGACCGGTTCGGCGAGCGTCAGCTCGTCTTTGTAGACGGACATCTTGTCGACGACGATCGGTGCGCGGTCGGCATCGGCGGGGACCGCCACGACGCAGCTGTTCCCGTCCCCGCTGGAGGCGCCGCGAGTGAGGGTGAACAGCCGCATCAGGCCGAGCCGAGGATGCGTGTAATCGGCCTGGCTGGTCACATGATTCGCCGAGCACAGGCCGGTGGGCGGGGTGCTCGGCAGGTCGGCCGCGGTGGTCGGCAGGCAGCGGCAGACGACGATCCGGGTGATGACGGCGGAGCCGTCGGTACCGGACGCGGTGACCTGGTAGGCGGCCTTGTCGCCGCCCGCGTCGAAGGTCAGCGTGTACGTGCCGTCGGACTCTTTCACCGTCGCCACCGGTGGGCCGTAGAACCGCTGCGCATCGCCCACGGTGCTGCCCGCGCCGACGCCGTCGATGGTGCGGACCTCCTCGGCCGGGCGGATCTGTACCAGCTGCTGGGAGCGGTCGAAGGCCCAGTCGCAGTCGTGCCAGTGCACAATCGTGAGGTCGTCCTCGACGATGCCGGTGTTCGGGAAGTCGGGGTGCTGCCGCCGGATGTCGGTGAGGGACTGGCCGAGGTCGATGCCCTCGAACGCGGCGCCGTTGACCGTGGCCGCCGCGCTCCCGTTCTGGGTGGCGAGAAGACGCGCGGCCAGTTGCGCCTCGTTCGCGGCTTCCACGAAGAGGCCGCCGGTGACGTCGGCAATGCACCGGAGCTGATCGGACGCGGCGCCTTCGGTGCGGAAACCGACGGTGGAGATCTGCAACTGCGCGTTGGCCCGCTTGAGTTCACCGGCGACGTCGCACGGCGGGGTGCCGCAGGTGTCCTCGCCGTCGGAGATCAGGACGATGGCCGCGGCGCTGTCCGCGGGCAGCAGTGCCGCGGCGCGGCGCAGGGATTCGGCGATCGGGGTGAATCCGCGGGGCGTGATCGCCTCGATCGCGGCGGTCATCGGGGCGCGGTCCAGCGGCCCCAGCGGCACCAGGGTGGTGACATCGCGGCAGCCCGCCGCCGCCTCGGCGGGCGTCGTGCCGGTGCCGGTGCCGTACGAGAGAAGAGCCAGGTCCGAGCCGTCGGGCAGGGCGTCGATCAAACCGGTCGCGGCGCGTTTGGCCGCCGCTATGCGCGGTCCGGGGGCGTCGTCGCTCGTCATCGAGTCGGAGGCGTCGAGAATGATCGCTGTGGGGGCGATCGCGGTGATCGCGGGTGCCGTATTCGACGAGCGCGATGGGGTGCCGTCGACGGAGGTGCAACCGGCGACGACGAGGGCGGTCGTGAGCGCGACGACGAGGCCCGCAAGGTGAGCGGCCGATCGACGCGAGACGGGGCTCAGCATTCGTCGAGCCTAGGCATGAGCGCGAGCGTCCCAGGTGGGGAATCGCCGCAGACGACACGAATCCGCCCGTACGGAGGAACGTCACGGCGGGGTCGCCCGCCTCCGTGGTCGGGACCACGACGACGCGAGCGGAGCGATGTGCGATGCAAAGCGGGTGTGAGCAGTGAAGATGAGGCATAGTAAGACGGGTGAAACGCCGCTCGGGCAAGGGGTCCGGTTGCAGCGGCGTCGCGGAGAGTGAGTTTTGCGGTGAGTGTCAGCGGCAAGGTTGTGCATTACGACCCGAATCGTGGTTTCGGTTTCCTGTCGCCGGAGGGCGGCGGCGACGATGTGTTCCTGCACATCAACGACATCCAGGGCATCGACGAGAGCCAGTTGCGTCCCGGTGCGAAGGTGGACTTCGACGTCGAAGCCACCGATCGCGGCTCCAAGGCGACCAATGTGAAGGTCACCGAGGAGGCGCCCGCCGGTGAGTCGCCTGCCGCCGAGCGCGCCCAGCGTCGCGACGACAACCGCGGTCGGTTCGGCGACCGCGACGACCGCCGCGGCCACGACCGTGGGGACCGGGGCGACCGCCGCGGCCGCTTCGGCGACCGGGACGACCGCCGGGACGATCGCCGCGACCGTCGTGATCGCGACGACCGTCCGCAGCGTAAGACCTACTCCGGTCCGCTGTTCAACGAGCTCACCGAGCTGCTGCTGGAGTCCTCCCCGGACCTCACCGCTCGTCAGATCAACGCCGTGCGCGGCAAGCTGATGGAACTGGCGGAGGCCCGCGGCTGGCCGACCAGCTGACGACAGGCGTCATATTCTTGGCGTCACGTTCCCGACTTCGGCCGTCGGCGGGTTTCTCCCGTCGGCGGCCGAACGTCACCTCTGCGCCGCTGCGGCGGCGGAACCGAGTAGAGATCTTCGATGACTTCCCCGTCTGAACCGCTCCTGGCCTCCTACGACGCCGACGACGTGGAGCGGATGGCTCCCGAGTCGCTCAAGCAGGTGGAGCGGGAGCGGCCGGCCGCCGATCATCGCAGCGCCTTCGCGCGGGACCGGGCGCGCGTGCTGCACAGTGCGGCGCTGCGGCGCCTGGCCGACAAGACACAGGTGGTGGGCCCGCGGGAGGGCGACACGCCCCGCACGCGATTGACGCATTCGCTCGAGGTGGGGCAGATCGGCCGCGGCATCGCCGCCGAACTCGGCTGCGATCCGGACCTCGTGGAGTTGGCAGGCCTCGCGCACGACATCGGCCATCCGCCGTACGGGCACAACGGCGAGAGGGCCCTCGACGAGGTGGCCGCCGAGTACGGCGGTTTCGAGGGCAACGCCCAGAACCTGCGCATCCTTACTCTGCTCGAACCCAAGATCCTCGGGCCCGACGGGGCGAGCGCCGGGCTCAACCTGACCCGGGCGTCGTTGGACGCCACCCTGAAGTACCCGTGGACCCGGGAGGTGCCCGGCACCAAGTTCGGCGCGTACCTCGAGGACGCGCCCGCACTCGCCTGGATTCGACGCGGCTCACCGGAGGGACGTCGCTCTCTGGAAGCGCAGGTGATGGACTGGTCCGACGACGTCGCCTATTCGGTGCACGATCTGGAGGACGGCATCGTCAGCGGCCGCATCGACTTGCGGCAGTTGGGGTCGGCCGACGACCAGACCGAGCTCGCCGAACTGGGCGTGCGCTACTTCGACGGGCTCGATCCGGACTCGTTGGTGGTTGCGGCGCAACGACTCTCGGAGATGGAGATCTTCCGCGCGCTCGGTTCCTACGACGGTTCCCTGGATTCGCTGGTCGCCATGAAGCGGTTGACCTCCGAATTGATCGGTCGGTTCGCCGCCGCGGTGATCACCGCGACCCGAAAGGTGCAGGGGCCCAAGCCGTTGCGGCGCTACGACGCCGACCTGGAGATCCCCGCCGACGTCGCGGCCGAGGTGGCGATGCTCAAGACCGTCGCCCTGCGCTTCATCTTCTCCGACCGCAGTCATCGGGCCAAGCAGGATCGGCAACGCGAACGCATTCACCGGGTGGCGACGCTGCTGCTGAACACCGCTCCCGGCGGCCTCGACCCGATCCTGGTGCCGCGGTGGTCGCAGGCCGACGACGACGCGCAGCGCATGCGCGTGGTGGTGGATCAGATCGCGTCGATGACCGAGGGGCGGCTGGAACGGCTCGACAAGGGGAGTGCCGAGGTGCAGGCGCACCTGGGGTGAGCCCCGGTCGCCCGCTCCGTGCTGCCGGTTCTGGGGCGCCCAGCCCGGTGTCAGTGGCCGAGGCGGCGCAGGAAGTCGTCGATGGTCCAGGCGGGCTCGGCCTGCGCGATGCCCGGCAGCGGGATCGCTTCGCTGACGTCGAAGCCGAAGTCGAGGGGCCCCTCGTCGCGGGACTCCGAGGACAGCCAGGTCACGCAGATCTCGGCCGCCAGGTGGGCGTCGTCGACGTAGATCGCACCGGCCGTGCAATCGCCCGCCGGGTCGTCCTCGAACCACCGGTTCGGCGTCGCGGCACTCGCGTCGTGGGAGATGTAGCTGTTGGCCTCCATCACCACCCGGGAGCGGCGGACGAGGAAGCGGCCGTGCTGCAGCACCACGATCTGTGCGCAGAGCGCTTCGAGCGGGTCGTCCTCGAAGTCGTCGGCGTCGAGGACGTCGTCGAGCAGCATGTCCTTGGGGCCGAAGTCGATGGTCACCCCGACCGGGATCTCCGGGAGGGATTCGGCCAGCCAGGAGACCATCGCGGCCCACGTGTCGCAGCCGACGAAGTCGTCTTCGCGTTCTTCGGTCATGGTCGGTGCACCTCCTTGGCGTCGCCCCGTTCTCGACACGGAGTCATCGGGTTCAGTGTAGTGCCGAAACCGCGGCGAGGCCTCTCGGCGGAACTCAGCCGTCGGCGGGCGGCACCGCGTTCGCCGCCGCCTGCTCGGTGAACGCCTCCGGCGGCACCACGTAGGTGATCGTGACGTCCCACGGGGCCAGTCCCCAGCGGTGCACCGCGTCGATGGCGAGGGTGCCGGCGCCGCGCAGCGTGTCGTCGCTGACCGGTGCGCTGATGGTCTGGCCCGCGGTCTCGTCGGTGGCCGGCCATACTTCGCTGCCGGCGGGCACCGGGGAGGTCTCCAGCACGATCTGGTCCACCGCACCGTCGTGGAAGGCGCCGATCAGGCAGTAGCGTCCGTCGGAATCGTCCCAGCCGCCCGGTTCGACGACGATCAGTTCGCCCCGGTCGAAGGCTCGTGCGGCCGCGTGGAAGACGGCGGCGCTCAAGTCCTCCCAGGGGTCGCCGAAGACCTCGCTGGGCGGCTCGGCCTGGAAGACTCGGCCGCCGACCTGGTAGCCCTTGTCCGAAGCCTCCAAGAAGTGACGCTCCTGCAGCACGACCGTGCCGTTCTCGTCGTCGAACAGGCACACCTCGCGGTACCGGCCCGGTCCGATCTGCGTGCGCGCCACCGAGCCGATGCCGACGGCATCGGAGAATCCGCCGACGTCCACCAGACGCCAGACGGTGGGCTTGTCGGTCCACACCTGGACGAGGCCGCCGACCGGCACTCCGAAGACGGCGGTGGTGAGGGTGGTGCCTTCGCTGAGGGGGAAGTCGTCGGGCATGCTGCTCTCCTCCTGGGGGTCGACTGTGCGATAGCGGCCTTGCATCCACTATGACCGACCGGGCCGTCGCGCGCGGGGTTCGGCGGCGGGTCAGTGACCGTGTGCGCGGCCGAGGATGAGATCGGCCAGTTCGGACGCGTTGTGTTCGGGAATCCAGTGCCCGCCGTCGGGCAGCACCCGCAGGTCGAAGTCGGCGATCGCGAAGTCCGCCGCCAGTTCGGCGCCGCGCCGGGACAGCGCCGTGTCGTGCGCGCCCCACACGTGGGTCACCGGCACCGCGACGCGGCGGGCCAGAGCCTGCGGGGTGTTCAGCAGCATGGCCCGGTACCAGTTCAACGCGCTCGTCAACGCGCCCGCGTCGATCACGTCGCGGTGGACGTCGGCGAGCTGCTCGTCGTCCATGCCGGTGCGCCGCAACAGGTCGTCGAAGAGCGCGGGGAAGCGGTCGATGAGGAACTCCGGCACGAAGGGCGGCTGGAAGGCCGCCATGTACCACGAGCGCAGCAGCTGATCGCTGTGCAGAAACGACTTCACGAAGGCACCCGGATGCGGTGCCGACACCGACGTGAGCGTGCGGACCAGGTCCGGACGGCTCGCGGCCAGACCCCACGCCACGGCCGCGCCCCAGTCGTGCCCGACGAGGTGGACGGGACCGTCGCCCAGCGCGTTGATCAGCTCGGCGACATCGTCGACCAACTCGGAGGCGCGATAGGCGGTGCGGCCGTCCGGTCGTGCGCCGGGCGAGTAGCCGCGCTGGTCGGGTGCGACGGTGCGATAACCGGCCGTGTTCAGCAGCGGGGTGACCTGGCGCCAGGAATGCGAGGTCTGCGGAAAGCCGTGTAGCAGAACGACTGTGCCGTGCCGCTTGATACCGGAATCGGTGACGTCGAACGTCAGACCGGACCGTGCATACTGTTCCATTCCGCCCCCTGGTGAACTTTCCTCGAACGCTACCCAACGCTTCTCGAGTCCGGCCAGAGACCAAGGTCATAGTGCGCTCATCGCGGGGTCGACGGCGGCAGCGGAACGTCGAGCTCGGAGATCTGCAACGGGTGGTCGATCTCGTCGCGCCACAGGCGGGCCCACACGTAGAACAGGACCGCGGCCGGAACCGGGAGGAGACCGGCCAGGACGAAGGTGGCGGTGACGCCGAGGACTCCGCTGATCGGGGCGACGACGGCCATCGACACCGGCATCAGGGCGGCGGAGACGAAGAAGTCGAGTCCGGAGATCCGGCCTAGGAGAGGCGTGGGAACGCGCCGCTGCAGCAGCGTGCCCCACAGCACCATCGGACCGTCGAGCAGGAGGCCCAGGCCGAAGCCGGCGACCACGAACCAGAAGGTGCTGTGCGTGACGCCCATGACCACCAGCGGCAGCGCGGCCACGGCCCACAAGCCGAAGATCAACGAGAGGTAGCGCCGAGGCATCGGCCGCGATGCGAGGACGAACGCGCCGAGCGCGGCCCCGGCGCCGAAGGCCGCGAGGACCATCGCGTGGTCGGCGGCGCCGCCCGCGACGCGCTCGCGCAATGCGAACGGGACCAGGACTTCCAGCGGCCCCATCACCATCAGCAGCAGGAACGAGAAGTAGAAGAGCGACGCCCACAGCCACGGCGTGCGCCACATGTACGCGAATCCCTCGCCGAGGTCGGCGACGATCGAGGCGATCGGGTGGGGTGCCGGGTGTTCGGACTGTGCAACGGCGTCCGAGTCGGTGACGTCGTCGACGATCGGTCCCATCGCGACGTAGCACGCGGCGGCGAGCACGCAGGCGAGGGCGCCCACGAGGATCGCGGTGCCCGGGGAGGCGGCGCCGACGATCACCCCGGCGATCAACGGTCCGGCGGCCTGCAGCAGGACCGGCCGCAGGAAGCCCTCGACGCCGTTGGCCGCCAGCAGTTGTGCGGCGTCGACGACGCGCGGCAGCAGCGCGGAGTACGCGGGGTAGTACATCCCGGTGGTGATGCCGACGAGCAGGGCGGCGACGACGAGGTGCGGCAGGGTCAGGAGGTGGAGCAGCGCGGCGATCCCCACCGACGCGAACGCCAGGAGTTTGACCGTCTCCAGCCCGATGATGATGCTGCGCTGGGAGGCCCGGTCGGCGAGCACGCCGCCGAGCAGCGTGGACGCCACCATGCCGACCGCAGCGATCCCGGAGGCCAGCGAGACCGCGCCCGGACCGCCGCCGAGGGCGATCACCTGCCAGATGAGGGCGATCAGCCATACGCCGTCGCCGAACAGCGCGAGTGCCAGACCCGCCACCAGCCAGCGATACTGGCGCAGCGCGAACGGCTGCAGCACGCGGGGCAGCCGGGTGGTCGGAGTGGTCACCGTCAAATGGTGCCGGGTGGTGCGCCCCAAGCGCGAGTTCTTTTTCGCCGGGACCGTCGGTTACTCGTCGTCGGCGATCAGTCGGCGCACGTCGTCGGCGGACAGTTTGCCGCTGAACTGCTCGCCGTCGTCGATGAGGGCGTCGAACAGGGCGCGCTTGCGGTCTTGCAGTTCGATCACCCGTTCCTCGATGGTCTCGGCCGAGACGAGGCGATACACCGTGACCGGGCGTTCCTGCCCGATGCGGTGGGCGCGGTCTACGGCCTGGGCTTCGGCGGCCGGGTTCCACCACGGGTCGGCGACGAAGCAGTAGTCCGCCGCGGTGAGGTTGAGGCCGAAGCCGCCGGCCTTGAGGCTGATCAGAAAGACCTTGGTCTCGCCGCCGGTGAACTTGTCGATCTCGGCCTGTCGCTTGCGGGCCGACATGGAGCCGTCGAGGTAGCTGAATGTGATCCCGACGTCGGTCAGCGCCTGAGCGATCAGTTGCAGGAAGCCGGTGAAACTGCTGAAGACCAGGGCGCTGTGGCCCTCGTCGAGCAGGATCGGCAGGTGCTCGGCCAGGTAGTCGATCTTGCTGGCGGACACGGTGCGGAACTCCTCGTTCACCAGCCCGGGGTGCAGGCTCAACTGCCGCATCCGGGTGAGCGCCTGCAGGATCTGGACGCGGTTGTCCTGCCAGTTCTCCAGGAGTCCGAGGATGCGCTGGCGCTCCCGGTTGAGGACGAGGTCGTAGAGCTTGCGGTGCTTCGGGCTCAACTGCAGGGTCAGCACCGAATCCTGCTTGGGTGGCAGGTCGGCGGCGACCTGATCTTTGGTGCGGCGCAACATGATCGGCTTCAGACGTCGCCGGAGGACATCGAGCCGATCGGGTGCGGTGCCTGATTCGATCGGACCGGCGAAGTGCTCCCGGAACTTCTGCGGGCTCGCGTACAGGCCCGGCATCACCACCGAGACCAGTGACCACAGCTCCATCACGTTGTTCTCCATCGGGGTGCCGGTGATGGCGAGCTTGAACGGCGGCGAGAGCTTACGGGCGGCCTGATGGGTCTTGGAGTTGTGGTTCTTGATGAACTGCGCCTCGTCGAAAACCGCTCCGTCCCAAGCGATCTCGGTGAAGGCGTCGCTGTCGATGCGCAGCAGGGTGTACGACGTGATCACCACGTTCGCGTCGCCGATCTGCTCGGCCAACGGTCGGCCGGCCCGCTTCTGCGTCGCGGTCACCGTCGCCACGCGCAGGCCGGGCGCGAAGCGGGTGGTCTCGGCGGCCCAGTTGCCGATCACGCTGGTCGGGGCGACGACGAGGAAACGTGCCTGCGGATTCTCGGCGACCGCGCGGGTCATGAGGGCGAGGGTCTGCACCGTCTTGCCCAGACCCATGTCGTCGGCGAGGATCCCGCCGATCCCGTTGTCCCACAGGAAGCTCAGCCAGTCGAGACCGTCGCGCTGGTAGCCGCGCAGCTCGGCGTCCAGGCCGTCGGGCACCGGGACCGGCTCCGGCGGCCGGGCGTTGGTCAGTCGGCGGAGCTGCTGGCGCCACTCCTCCAGGCGGGTGTCGAGGCTGCCCAGGCTGAGCAGCTCGTCCCACAGCGTCGCGTTGGGGTGACCGGTGGCGATGCGGGCGCCCTGGAGGTCGCCCATCGCGCGGGCCTCGTCGAGCAGTTCCTTGAGGCGCAGCAGTTCCGGCGTGTCCAGCCGGAAGTAGGCGCCGTCGGTGAGGACGAGCGTGTCGTCGTCGCGGGCCAGGGCATCGATCACCGTCGCCAGCGGCACGGGCTCACCGTCGATCAGCACATCGATCGACAAGTCGAGCCACTCGAAGGCGCCGGAGGCTCGGAAGCCCATCTCCACCGTGTCGGCCGGACGGAAGTCCCTTGTCGCACCGGTGATCTCGACCTCAATCAGGCCGGGAGCGGTGATCCGGGCGACGGTCTCGGCGCACAGCACCGCGGTGTCGGCGAGATTCAGACCCATCGGAATCAGCAGGTCCCCGAGCGCGGCCTGATCGGGGGTCACCCGCTCGGCACGGAGGCGACCGCGGGTGCGCGCGGTCAGCGCATCGTTCCAGCGGCCGAGGCTGCCGCAGAACAGCTCCAGGTCGGGGCGGGCTCGCTGCCACATCTGTGCTTCCGCGTCCACGTCGCGCAGGCCGACCGTGCGTTCGGGGATCGACGGGTCGAAGTCGCGGCGATAGCCGTCGACCAGATAGCCGGTCCGCCATCGGACGCGGGAACCGGACTCCTCCACCTCGATGAGCAGCAGCGGGAACGGTGCCGACACCTCCGGCGGCAGCAGGCCGCGCTCGGGCACCTCGACGCTGCGACGGGCGGTCAGCTCGGGGAGGGCGGCACTGAACTCGGCGAAATCGGCGGTGGGGATCTCCAGCACGCCGCCGGAGAGCAGTTCGGCTTCGCCCGTGGTGAGCTGTGGGAGGGCGCCGACGTACAGGGTGTGGTCGCGCAGCAGTGCCGCCCCGTTCTTCGGGAGGCCCACGACGGCGGACGGGAAACCGTCGAGGTGGTCGCCGGCCAGGGTGAGCGACGCGGTGAGCGCGGCACCGTCGCTGTGCGGCTGGACGCGGTAGGCGACGGCGAACTCGTCGGTCAGCACCACGTCGTCGGCCAGGCCCGTCACCACCACCGGCAGCCCGCTCTCGACGGCGCCGCGCAGCGCTGTCCACAGGGCCGCCGGGGCAGTCCCGAGCGCGACGGCGGCCGGGAGTCGGGTGACGCCGCGGGTGCGGCGGCTGCCGGGGGAGAAGAACGCGGACGCGATGGCGGCGAGCGCGCGGAAGTCGGCGTCGTCGTAGCCGTCCCCGTTGCCGTCGAGGACGATGGCCCACGGCAGGTGCGGCGTCCACGTGCCGTCGGGCTGCTGGACCACCGGGCGCAGGGCCACCTGCAGACCGAGCGCGTCGGCCACCGAGACATGGAACTGCAGCGCCACCGCCCGTCGCGGGGTCGGTTCGGCGGGTTCGGCGCTCACTTCCCGGAGCAGGGCGCGCCACGGCGAGGAGGATTCGTCCGTGTCGACGGCGGCCAGGATCAGCGCGGCGCAGTGTTTGCAGTCGGCGGCCACCGGGCAGGAGCAGACGCCGAACACGTCGACGATCTGCCCCTGCGCCGTGTGCAGCGTGACCGTGCTCTGGTAGCGGTTCGCGCCGGACCCCCGGCAGATGCCGCGCAGCACGGTGGGTGACGTCCACTCGATCGCGCTGATCCGATCCTGCTTGGCGTAGCCGCGGCCCCGGAGCACGTCGGGGATCGGCAGGTGGCTCAACGCCTGCTCTGCCTGGACCGCGGACCAACTTCGGGTAACCATCGTCGCCAGATTAGTGGTTGGCCGCCGACGACGGCGTCAGCCGGCCAGCGGCCGTGGGACTCCGGTGAGCGGTTGTATGTACGACGCGTAGCCGTAGCCGTGGTCCCACGGGTAGCGCCCGTCGACATCCGGCCAGATCAGTTGCACCGCACTGACATCGGGGCCGTACAACAGGCGGGTCACGGTGAGCTCGTCGGTGTGGACCGCGGGCAGGAGTGCCAGCCGGTAGGGCGGTCGGAGGACCCGGTCGAGGTAGGGCTGCGCCAATACGTCGGCGTCGGCCACAACCAGCTCGGCGACCCGGTTGACGATCGGGAGGGCCTGCTCGGGTTCCAGGCCGTAGATCAGAAGCTCGGGGCGGCCGTGTTCCACCATTCCGGTGGTGTAGGCCAGCGGCGGGCCGGTCTCGTCGCTGTAGACGCCGGTGACGGCCCAGCGGCCGGCCATGATCTGGGCGAGCGCCTGGCCCACGAGGTCGTCGGTGCCCTGGCAGCGCGGATCGTGTTCACACATGGTCACTCCTTCGTCGAACCGGCGGAACGGGCCGGGTATCGATCATCTGTTCGATACGTGGTTCACGATAGGGCGGGGGTGTGACAAGAACGGTCCGCCGCGCTGAGCGGGCCGGACGTCGCGGAACCGTCAGGTGGCGGAGCCCCGGTCGGAATGCTGGCTAGACTGGCCCGGTGGCAGGCAGAATCCCCGATCGCGACATCACGGCTATCCGTGAGCAGACGCGCATCGAGGACATCGTCGGAGATTACGTCGCGTTGCGGCGGGCCGGCGCCGACAGCATGAAGGGCCTGTGTCCCTTCCACGACGAGAAGACGCCGTCGTTCCATGTGCGACCCAACCACGGGCACTATCACTGCTTCGGCTGCGGCGAGGGCGGCGACGTCTACTCGTTTCTGCAGAAGCAGGAGCACATCAGCTTCGTCGAGGCGGTGGAGCAGCTGGCCGACCGGATCGGCTACCGCATCAACTACGAGGGCGGCGGCACCGCGATCGTGCGTGATCGGGGCACGCGTGCGCGCCTGGTGGCGGCCAACGCGGCCGCGCAGCGGTACTACGCCGAACAGCTGCGGACCCCGGACGCCCAGACCGCCCGGGACTTCCTCACCGACCGGGGCTTCGACCAGGCCGCCGCCGAGACGTTCGGCTGCGGCTATGCGCCGGCCGGTTGGGACACGATGACCAAAGTGCTTCTGACGCAGGGCTTCTCGTTCAACGAGTTGGAGGCTGCCGGGCTGTCGAAGCAGGGACGAAAGGGGCCGATCGACCGGTTTCATCGCCGCTTGCTCTGGCCCATCCGCAACCTCGCCGGAGACGTGATCGGCTTCGGCGCGCGCAAACTGTTCGACGACGACAATCTCGGCAAGTACATGAATACGCCCGAGACCATGCTCTACAAGAAGTCGCAGGTGCTGTTCGGGCTGGACCTGGCCAAGCGCGACATCGCCAAGGGACACCAGGTGGTGATCGTCGAGGGCTACACCGACGTGATGGCGATGCACATGGCCGGCGTGCCGACCGCCGTCGCGTCCTGTGGCACGGCGTTCGGCGAGGACCATCTGGCGCTGATCCGGCGCCTCATGATGGACGACTCGTACTTCCGCGGCGAGGTGATCTACACCTTCGACGGCGACGAGGCGGGCAAGGCCGCCGCGCTCAAGGCGTTCGAGGGCGAACAGTCCGTGTCCGGACAGACCTTCGTGGCCGTCGCCCCCGACGGCATGGACCCGTGCGATCTGCGGCAGAACTCCGGCGACGCCGCACTGCGCGACCTCATCGCGCAGCGGATCCCGATGTTCGAGTTCGCCATCAAGGCGTTGCTGGCCAACCACGACCTGGACACCGCGGAGGGGCGGGTGGCCGCGCTGCGCGACACCGTGCCGGTGGTCGCGCAGATCCGCGACGTGGCCTTGCGTGACGAGTACGCGCGCCAGCTCGCCGGATGGGTCGGTTGGGAAGACGTGGCCCAGGTGCTCGGCCGCGTACGACAGCAAGCCGGCCGCGGCCGGGGGAGACAGCAACCCGGCCGGGGACGACGGCCCGGCCGTTACGAGGCGCCGGAGGCGGCCTCCCCGCCGCCGACCGCGCGCCCGCTGGCGAACGATCCGCGGCTGTGGCCGCAACGCGAGGCGCTCAAGGCCGCCATCCAGTATCCGGCGCTCGCCGGGACGGTGTTTGACTCGCTCCCGCCGGAGTGCTTCAGCGAGCCGGCGTATGCCCTGGTGCGTCAGGCGATCTCGAATATCGGAGGCACCGCGAGCGGAATGAGCGGTGCGTCGTGGGTCGACGCGATCAGTCAGTCCGTCGACAATCCGGCGCTCACCCCGCTGGTCACCGAACTGGCCGTGGAGGACCTGCCGGTGGAGGAGGGGCAGCTCCCGCGTTACATCGCCAGCGTGCTGGCGCGGTCGCAGGAAGTGTGGGTCGGCGCGCAGATCGGCGACCTCAAGTCCAAGCTGCGCCGCATGTCTCCGGGCGGCGACCCGGACGGCTACAACGCGCTGTTCGGCGACCTCGTCGCGCTCGAGTCGTACCGGCGCAGCCTGCTGGAGCAGGCCGTCGACGCCGGCGTCGATAGTCTCTGACTCGGTGCTAACCGCGCAGCGCGTCGATGTCGAGGCCGGCCTCGCGCAGCAGCGCCTTGCGTAGTCCGGAGGCGGTGGCGTACCCGGCGACGGCGGCTGCCGCATCCACCGACGATCCGCCGCGTAGTCGTTCGGCGGCGATGTTCAACCGGGCCTGCACCCGCCAGCGGCGGAAGGGCAGGCCGGTCTCGGCGACGAAGATGCGTTGGGCCTGCCGTGCGCTGAGGCCGTGCGCCGCGGCCAGTTGGACGAGGGGCTGCTCGGTGGTGACGCAGCTGCGGGCGAGCGCACCGGCGGCCGGATGTCGCGGGGGTGTGAGCGGGAACAGGGGGAGGGCCACCGAGTTCAGCAGGGTGTCGAGGCGGCCGCGGAACATCGCGATCTGGTCCTCGGTGCAGGACCCGATCCCGAGCAGGGCGGTCATCAGTTGCGATAACTCGGTCATCGGCGGCAGTCGGTGCACCCCCGCGCGCGGCACGGTGTTCGGTGACAGCAGCGGTCCCAGGACGAGGCTGCCGGGCTCGTAGCGGGCGGCGTGCGGCACACCGGGGGCGAGCCAGACAGCTTCCCGCGCGCGCAGCGTCATCGGTCGGCTGTTCACCCGTAGGTGGGCGACGCCGATGGCCACATAGATCAGGTGGGGCAGCCGATGGGTGTGCTCGGAGTGGCCGAGGACGCGAATGGCGTGGGGCGGCTCGACCGCCGTCGAAGGGCGCTGTGCAGCCTCCATCGGCTCGCTCCTCATGTGCTAGGTGGATTCGTCCGGTTGGGCGCGCGGTCGTGTCCGGTTGGGAACCGCCCCGCCTCGCGACGGTTCTAAGCTTAGTCTTACCTAATTAATGCGGAGGTGCCGTGGTGCCTCCTGGAGGCTGTGCAAGCCCGAGAGTCGAAGTGAGGCAAGAGATGCCGATGTGGGCACGAAGAATCCTGGCGTTGCTGTCCGTGGCAGCCTTGGCGACGGGGATCGTCGCCTGTTCGTCCTCGGAAGCCGCCGAGGGCGGGGCGGTGACGGTCCAGACCGATCAGGGCGAGGTGCAGGTGCCGAGCGATCCCCAGCGGGTGGTGCTGCTGAACTATGCCCTCGCCGGCTACCTGTACGACATGGACGTGCCGGTAGTCGCGATGACTCCCGAGTACACGGCCGCACCCGGTGTGTTCGCGCCGGCGTGGGCCGAGGCCGCTCGCACCCAGGGCACGCAGTGGCTGCCGTGGGACGTCGACGGCTTCGACACCGAGGCCATCCTGGCTCAGGAGCCGGATCTGATCATCGCCGGAGGCCTGGGCTTTCCGCTGCGGCACGCCACCGAGGCCTACGGAGAGCTCTCGGCGATCGCTCCCACGGTGGTGGTCAGCGGCGATCTGACGCAGTGGCAGCAGCAGTTCGAGTTCCTCGCCGTCGACGTCTTCGACGAGCCTCAGGTGTACCGGGATGCGATCGCCGAGTACGACGCGCGCGTCGTGGCGGTCCGCGATGGCATCAGCGTGCCGCCCGGGGAAGTGCTTTCCTGACGTTGACCGCCGACGGCTCGGTGTACGTGCTGATCGAGGATCGGGGGCTTCCGAAGGAGTTCGCGGCGCTCGGCTTCCGACCCGCCCCATTGTTCGCCAGCGGACGTTTCGAGCCGTACACGCCCGGCGGCGACATGTACGCACTGTCCACCGAGCAGGTGGGCCAGGTGTTGACCATGGACACCCTGTTCGTCATCCCCTTCACCGAAGGCGCCCCGACAGTGGCTGATCTACGCGGCAAACCGATCTTCGCGCAGCTCCCGGCCTTCGCCGCGAACCAGGCCTACGACCTGCCGTACTGGGTGCAGCGCGGCGACTTCCACGAGGCCATCGAGATGCTGAACATCGTCGAGAAGACCTTCGGGCGGGGGTGAGCGGGGTGGCGAGCGGACGATTCACCGCGCTGCCCTTGGTGGTGCGCGAACTCGAGGTGCTGAGGGTGACCGAGCGGGGTCCGCGGATGCGTCGAGTCACCGTCGGCGGCCCGGAACTCGGCGCCTTCGATCGGGATGGCCTGGCGTTGCCCGCGTTCACCAGTCTGGCCTTCGACGACCACGTCAAGTTTGTGCTCGCGCCCGACGGCGACATCGCCGAAGCGCTCCCGCTGCAACGGGAGAACGGGATCGAGTGGCCCACCTCACAGGTGCGGGTCACCCGGGACTACACACCGGTGCAGGTGGATCCGGTGGCCGGTGAGGTGAGCTTCGACTTCGTGTTGCACAGCGGTGACGGTGCACGCGGCGACGGTTCCGCGGCGGGGCCGGCCGAGCGTTGGGCGGCCGCGGCGCGACCGGGCCACACGCTGTGGGCGGTGGGGCCGAAGTCGTCGACCATCGTGCCGGATGACGCCGAGTGGACGCTGCTCGTCGGCGACGAGACGGGGATCCCGGCCATCGAGAGGTTCCTGCTGGAGCGTCCGGTCGACGGACCGGTGACGGTGGTGCTGGCGGTTGCGGAGGCTGCTGCGACGCCGGAACTGCCGCTGGCACAAGCGGATTCGCTCGTCACCGTGGTGGCCGAGCCCGGTGACCCGCACGCCTTGGGCGAGGCTGTGTGCGCGCTGCCGCGACCCGTCGGCACCGGTTACGTGTGGGCCGGAGCGGAGAGTCGTGCGCTGCTGCCGGTACGCAAGCGGGTGACGCGGGACTGGGGGATCGCCAAGTCGCATGTGAATATCACCGGCTACTGGCACCGGACGGCCGGGGCCGCGGAGCACGCAGGCGGGGTGGACCAAGACCGTCATCGCGCGGCGGGGCGCCTCCTGCCCGTGCTGGCCGGCGTGGTGCACTCGCCGGTGTCGTGGTTCGCGGTGCGGATCGCGCTGCGCAGCGGGCTGCTGCGCCGCTTGGAATCCGGACCGATCCGGATGCGTGCGCTCGCCGAGCGGCTGGGGGTCGGTATCGAACAGCTCGGACCGCTCATCGAGCTGCTCGCCGCCGCGGACGTCGTCGGCCTCGAGGACGGCGCGGTGTCGCTCACCCCCGACGGGGAACTGCTCATCGACGACGAGCACGTGGCGGAGCTGTTCGACGGCGCCCGGGCCGACCAGGTGATGCTGTTGGCGGATCTGGAGCAGGCGCTGGGTGCGGACACGTCGAACTGGGCGCGGCACCGCGGTGCGAGCTTCTGGGCTCAGGCCGCCGAGGACCCGGCCGAGTATCGCGAGCTGATGGAGGCGGCTGGACGCCTGGCGTTTCTGGTTCCGGCGCTCAAGACGGTGCCCGCGGTGGCCGGTTCCGGCCCGGTGACGGTGGTGGGACCGGGGGCGGCGGTGTTGGCCACGGCGCTGGCCGGCGAGGGCCGCGCGATACGTATCGTGGAACCCCGTTCGGTGCTCCCCGCGCTCGCTGCGGACGTGGCGGCGTCCGAGGTGGAGATCACCGACGTCTGGGCCCGGGGCCGCGACACCGTGGTGCTCGGGGGCCTGGCGCTGGCGGCCCGCGACGACGCCGAGGCCTTCGCTTACCTCTCCGAACTCCGCCACACCGCGTCGACCGTGGTCCTGGCGGAGTCGACCGGGACCGACGCGCTGGGCCCGGACGCCCTCGAACAGGCGCTGCTGCGGGTGGCCGTGTGCGGTGCGCGACCGCGGACGCGGGACGATCTTCGTCGCCTCGCCGCCCGGGCCGGCTGGTCGGTCGACGAGGTGTGGCCGCTGGGCTGGGGCGTCGAGGCGATCTCCCTGACACACGCCCCTCGGTGACGCTGCGCCGGGTCGCCTGGTTCGTCGTGGCCTGCCTGATTTTGGTGGCGGTGACCGTGGTCAGCGTCGCGGTCGGATCGGCGCCGCTGCCGCTGGGCACCGTGTGGTCGGCGTTGACCGCACCGGACGGCTCGATCGATCACAACACGATCCTCCAGCTGCGTCTGCCGCGGACGGTGCTCGGGCTGCTGGTAGGTGCGGCGTTGGGCGTCGGCGGGGCGCTGATGCAGGCGCTCACCCGCAATCCGTTGGCCGACCCGGGACTGTTGGGGGTCAATGCCGGAGCGGCGCTGGCGGTGGCCGCGGGGGTCGCATTCTTCGGTGTGACACAGATCGGGCAGTATCTGCCACTCAGCCTGGCGGGCGCGGTGCTCGGTGCGATTCTGGTGGCGGCGATCGCCGCACGGGCGCCCGGCGGCGCCACCGGACTGCGGCTGACGCTGGTGGGTGTGGCCGTGACCGCGGTGTTCAACGGCATCGCGATGGGTTTGTCGCTGCTGAGCCCGCTCTATTTCGACAGAATGCGGTTCTGGGGTGTGGGCAGCATCGCCGACCGGCCGGAAGGCACCGTGGCCGCGGTCGCGCCGCTCATCGTCGTGGGTCTGGTGTTGTCGCTGCTGAGCGGTCGTGCACTGAACACCTTGGCACTGGGCGAGGAGATGGCAGTGGCGATGGGCACGCGCGTGGCCGCCACGCGCCTGACCGGGGTGCTGGGACTGGTCTTGATGTGCGGGGCCGCCACGGCCGCGGCTGGACCGATCGCTTTCATCGGTCTGATGATTCCGCATGCGGTGCGCTTGGCGGCGGGCGTCGATCAGCGGTGGGTGATGGCCTTCGCGGTGGTGCTGGGGCCGGCGCTGCTGCTGACTGCCGACATTCTCGGGCGCCTGGTGATCTGGCCCGACGAGCTCTCCGTGGGGGTGATGACGCCGTTGCTGGGTGCTCCGGTGCTGATCTGGCTGGTGCGTCGTGTGGGGTCCGACCGGTGAGCGCCCAGCGCGTCCTGGCGATGGGCGCGGTCAGCGTACGCTACCGGCCCCGCGCGGTGGCGATGAACCTGTTGGTCGGTGTCGGGGCGGCGGTTTGCGTGCTGCTGGCGCTGCTGTTGGGCGAGCACGGTCTGTCGCTCGGCGACGTGGTTCACGGGCTCGTCGGCACCGGCGGCAAGCGAGTGGAGCCGACCTTCGACCGGCGGATCCGCCGGGCGCTGGCAGCGGTGGTATTCGGGGCGTGCCTCGGGATCAGCGGCATGATCTTCCAGTCGTTGACGCGTAATCCGTTGGGCAGCCCGGATGTGATCGGGCTGAACTCGGGCGCTTACACCGGCGTGGTCGCGGTGCTGGTGTTCGGCACTCCCGGCTATGCCGCGCTGGTCCTCGGTGCCGTCGGCGGTTCGCTGGCGGCCGCCGCCGTGGTCTTCGCGCTCTCCTATCGCGGCGGCGTGGACGGATTTCGCTTGATCATCGTCGGCATCGCGGTAAGCGCGGTCCTGACGTCACTCAATCAATGGTTCTCGGTGAAGGCCGACCTCGACGATGCGATGCACGCGGCGATCTGGGGCGCGGGGTCGTTGAACACGGTCGGATGGGCGCCGCTGGTGTGGGCCGTCGCAGCCGCTGTGGTGCTGCTGCCGACGTTGCCGGTGGCGAGTTTCCGGATCCGCCAGCTGGAGTTGGGTGACGACGCCGCGACGGCGCTCGGCGTGCGGGTCGATCGCACCCGGGTGCTGTTGATCGTCGTCGGTGCGGGCTACACCGCCGTGGTCACCGCGATCGCCGGACCGATCGCCTTCGTGGCGCTGGCGGCGCCGCAGATCGCACGGCGGCTGCAGGGGCCCGGGGCCCCGCTCACCGTCGCCGGGTCCGCGCTGATGGGTGCGCTGTTGCTGAGCGGGGCGGATCTGGTGGCGCAGTACATGTTTGCCGATGTGCGGCTGCCGGTCGGGGCGGTGACCGTGGTCCTGGGCGGCCTCTACTTGATCTGGCTGCTGATGCGGGAGAACGCGCGTCGGTGAGCGTCCCGGTGGGGGACTATTCTTGGCAGGCCGCAGATGCCGACCTCGTCGACTCTGCGACAGTGGGGTCGGCGCGGACCGTGCGACCGGTGTGGAGATGGAGAGTGCGATGACGACGACGGAGACCGCCTCTGGGCAACGGTCGGCGATGCGGGAGTTGACGATTCGGGCGGTGGTGCTCGGTGGTCTGATCACGCTGGTCTTCACCGCCGCCAACGTCTACCTCGGTCTGAAGGTGGGACTGACGTTCGCCACCGCCATCCCGGCCGCCGTGATCTCGATGTCGATCCTGCGGTACTTCGCGAACCACTCGATCGTCGAGAACAACATCGTTCAGACCATCGCGTCGGCGGCCGGCACGCTCTCGGCCATCATCTTCGTGCTGCCCGGCCTGATCATGATCGGTTGGTGGACCGGCTTCCCGTACTGGGAGACCGTCGCCGTCTGCGCGATCGGCGGCCTGCTCGGTGTCATGTATTCGATTCCGCTGCGTCGAACATTGGTGACCGGCTCGGACCTGCCCTATCCGGAGGGCGTGGCCGCCGCCGAGGTGCTCAAGGTGGGCGACAGCGAGACGGGCGCCGAAGAGAATCGCGGCGGCATGCGGATGATTATCACCGGTTCGCTCGTCGCGGCCGGCTTCTCGCTGCTGGCGTCGTTGAAGGTCCTCAGCAACTCGGTGGCCGGTGCGTTCAAGGTCGGCAGCGGCGCCACCATGTACGGTGCGAGCCTGTCGATGGCGCTGATCGGTGTGGGCCACCTGGTCGGTGTGAGCGTCGGCGTGGCGATGCTGGTGGGCCTGGTGATCTCCTACGGGATCCTGCTGCCGCAGCAGTCGTGGAACAACCTGGGCGACGGCGACCTGCTCGCAGGCGTCAGTGCGCTGTTCTCGTCCGACGTGCGCTTCATCGGGGCCGGCGCCATCGCGGTGGCCGCGGTCTGGACCCTGCTGACGCTGGTGCTGCCGATCGCTCGGGGCATCACCGAATCGCTGCGGAGCGCGCGCAAGCGCAAGAGCGGCGTCGACGTCGACATCACCGAGCGCGATATCCCGTTCCAGTGGGTGGTGATCTCGGTCTTCGTGGCGATGATCCCGATCGCGTGGCTGCTGTGGGACTTCCTGCGCGGAACCCCGCTCGCGGGCAACAGTGCCGGGATGATCGCGGTGAGTGTGATCTTCGTGCTGCTCATCGGACTCGTGGTGGCCGCGGTGTGTGGCTACATGGCCGGTCTGATCGGATCGTCGAATAGCCCGATCTCCGGCGTCGGCATCGTCGTCGTGCTGCTGGCCGCACTCCTGCTGAAGCTGACCCACGGCTCCGAGGATGCGCTGGCGATGACCGCGTACACACTGTTCACCGCCGCCGTGGTGTTCGGCGTCGCGACCATCTCCAACGACAACCTGCAGGACCTCAAGACCGGCCAGCTGGTCGGTGCGACGCCGTGGAAGCAGCAGGTGGCCCTTATCATCGGCGTGTGCTTCGGCGCCGTGATCATCCCGCCGGTGCTGGGGCTGATGAACACCGCGTTCGGTTTCGCCGGTGCCCCCGGCGCCAAGGCCGACGCCCTGGCGGCCCCGCAGGCGGCGTTGATGTCGTCGTTGGCGGAGGGCATCTTCGGCGACGAACTGGACTGGGGTCTGCTCGGTCTCGGCGCGGTGATCGGTGCCGTGGTGATCGTGCTCGACGAGGTCCTCAAGCGCACCACCAAGAGCCTCCGCGTCCCGCCGCTCGCGGTCGGCATGGGCATGTACCTGCCGATGGCCGTGACGCTGATCATCCCGATCGGTGCGTTCATCGGCCGCGCCTACGACAAGTGGGCCGAACGCGACGTGACCGATGCGGCGCGCCGCAAGCGTCTCGGCGTCCTGATGGCGACCGGCCTGATCGTCGGTGAGAGCCTGTACGGCGTGATCTTCGCCGGCATCGTCGCCGCCAGCGGCAAGGACGAGCCGCTGCAGTTGCCGTTCATCCCGGACGGGTACGGCAACTGGGCACAGCTGGTCGGCGTGATCGTCTTCGCGGCGCTGGTGGTCTGGCTGTACCGGAAGACGCGCAGCGTCGCCTCCGCGCCGTACGATGGTCCGCCGGTCAAGTCGGTGCTCTGAAACAGGTACCCCGGACATGACTGACGGCCCGACCGGCAGTGCCGGTCAGGCTGTCAGCAGTAGGTCCAGGATCGCCTCGGCGCCCGATTCGTGGGCCGACGCGTCCTGATCCGGATCGGGCGGCGGAATGTCGGTCAGATCGACGATCCGCAGCGGCGACGGGCGGGGCCGTTCCAGCGGTCGCGTCGTCGGTTCGGCGAGGCCGTCGTCATCGGACTCATCGAGTCGGTTGTGCGCACCCGGAACCTGGTGGTGCGGGGCGAGTTTCTCCGGGTGGAAGACGGGATTGATCTGCCAGGGGCCCTCGCGCCCGGCCGGTCGCCAGCCGACGCGCCCGGCATCGGTGGCAGCGGCGCCTGCCGCCGACTGGGCGGGCAGCACGGTGTTCTCCCACTGGCCGCGGTGTCGGCCGCTCCATCGATTGTGGCGGCCGCAGGCGCCGCCCAGATGGTCGATGTCGGTGACGCCGCCCTCGGCCCAGTCGGGCATGTGGTGGATCTCGGTGCGGTGGAACGGGACCGTGCAGCCGGGGCCGGTGCAGCCTCGGTCCCGGCCGAACAGCGCCAGCCGCTGGGCCAGGGACGCGAAGCGATTGCCGCGCCCGAGGTAGAGCACCTGGGACGTGGCGCCGGCGAACACTTCCAGATACGGAACGGCGTGCGCGGCATACTCCACCAGATCGGTGACCGGCAGCCGGGTGCCGGTCGCGGTGAGTGCAACACCGGACTGTCGGGCCAAGTCCTCGTCGGACACGGTGATCACCACCTGCGACGGGATGCGCTCGGGGGCAGGCTGACCGGCCAGCGCCATCGCCCACCGGCAGAGGGCGCGCAGGGCGTCGTGCTGGCGTTGGCCGAAGAGGCGATCGTCGCGCGCCGCAGCGGCGGCGAGCCGGGTGGGATCCAGTCCGGGTTGGTCGGCGGCGCCGCTCGGGGAGTCGGGATCGTCGGGGTTGTTCATTCCGGGCGCGGCCCACTGCGTGAGGACTACCTCGAGGTCGGCGCGGAGGGCCGGGGTCAGCATGGCGCGGACCTTGCTCATCAGCTGCCGGTCCTGCGGCTGCAGCACGAACATCCGTTGGCGCTTGCGTTCTCGATCGTCGGTGAGGGCGCCGTCCGGATCGAGATAGGCCAGCAGTCGGTTGCCGACGGTGATGACGCCCTGCGGATCGAGGCGGCGGGCGGCCTCGGCCAGTGAGGCTTCGGCGCGGACACGGTCCTCGTGGCTCACCGAACTCGGGATGCGGTCCATCACTTGCTCGATCACGGTCACGTGTTCGCGGCCGATCTGGCCCGCGGCCAGTGCGGCGGCCGTCTCGACGAGGCGCGGCTGCAGGCGCTCGCCGGTCATCGAGGTGAAACGGCCGACCGCCTTGGCCGACGAGGAACGGCGCCGTGCTTCGCCGACTCCGAGGCGTAGGCCCTCGGCGTAGAGGTCGTACATGGACGTCGACCCGGCCACCCGGTAGGCGCTGCGGTCGGAGATCTCCACGTAGAGGGCGGTGTCGAAGATCTCGCCCTTGCGGCGGGTGCGCTCCCGAGCCTCGAGTAGGTCGATGAGGACGCCCTCGCGGTGGGCTGCCAAGGCGCTCTGCTGCAGGCGATTCTCTGCGGCTTCCTGGACGGCGAGGAGCTGATCGTCGTGCAAGTCGGCCAGCAGGGCGGCGGCGTCGAAGTTCGCGTCGTGCACGTCGATCACCTCCTTTTCGCAGGTCAAGACAGTTGTCGCTACTTTCACTCTCCACTGTACGCCGAAAAGTGAGTAAAGCAATAGATTTCTCACATATATGTTCGAAGCGAGGAGATGCATTCACCCCGTTGTTGCGAGAGTGGTAGGCAGGACCGGCGGTAGCGGAGGTGTGTCAGCCGAAGAACGGCGAGGCGAGCCAGGCCCATTCGATGCCGACCCAGCCGGCGAACAGGGCGAGTCCGCCGGTGACCCAGAGTGTGGCGAGCACGATTGCGCACGTGCCGATCGCAAGCAGGGCCTGTGCCAGGAGGTTGCCGTCGATGTACTTCCGGTAGACGTCGTTCAGCAGGCCCATGACTGTGTGCCGCAGTTTCGCGGCCCATTCGAGTTCCTGCGACAGGATCAGCAGACCGAGGAAGACGATGGCCCACCCCGGGCCGGGATAGGGGATGGTGACGGCACCGACGGCGGTGACGAGAACACCCACCGTGATCGTGACGTACCGAAGCAGATGTCCGAGCGGGTGGTTGTGTCGGATGTGCTGATAGCGGATGCCGAGGCGCTTGACGTAGCCCGGGGACGAGTCGCCGGCGTCGGGTGACTCGGGGACGTCGGTTGCGTCGCCATCGGGGCTCGGTTCGGCGGGCATGCGGGAGTCGCTTTCGTCAGGTGAAACGGACGGTAGCGCGCAACTGCGCGGCCAGGTTGGGGCCGACGTTCATCGGCCAACGATGCATGATGTACTCGGCCGCCTGGTCCACGGCGAGTTGGCGGGTCGAGTTGCCGATCCGCACCCAGAATTCGCGCGGGGCATTCTTGGACGGCGCGAGGTACACCGGACGCGGCGACGCTGTGACGCTGATCCGGCAGACCTCGCGGGGCCCGTCGGCGGTGGGGAGCGATTCGATGGCGATGTCGGCGCTCGCGGCGGCGTTCTGGCCGAGTCCGGCGGCCACCAGGTCGTTCATCCAGAGTTCGTAGCGGTCGGCGTCGGACGTGCGCAGGGTCTGGTAGTCCGCGTCGAGCCCGAGCGGATTTCCGGCGTCGTCGGCCCCGATGATCAGGGTGCCGCCGTCGGAATTCAGAAATGCCGCAAGGGTTTTGACGATCACCAACTCCATGCGGGGATCCTTCTCCCCGGTCTTGAGGTTGACGCGCGCGGTGGACTTGAACTCCACCCGGTCTGATTCTCCGGCGGCCAGCAGGTCCGGAATGCTCGTCGGTACCGGTCGTTGGAGTCGGGCGGCGAGGGCGCTGTAGAGGCCGATCGCGGCGATCGAGCCGATCAGGCACGCCAGGATGGGGATCGGCGAGACCAGGCGGGTGGCCGAGGTGCCAGCGCCGACGATCAGCAGTCCGACAGCGGACCCGATGATGGCGACGACAATTCCGGTGGACGAGCGCAGATCGGCTCGACTGCCGAGAAGCACCTGAGCCAACTTGCTCAGGACGAGTGCCGCCAGGAGCACCGCCAGCAAACTGAGGCCGATGATCCACAACGGCTCTTTGATCGTCGTCACTACCGCCAATCTACCGGGCCCGTTGACGGTCAGTGCAGGGCGATGGTTCCGCCGGCGGGGGTGTCGGTGGGTCTTCGCCGCCGCCGACACGGTGCACACCGACGCGGAGGAGCGCCGAGGCGGTCGACTAGGCTTCGGATCGGCCCGCTTGCGGGTCTCGGGGGCGATAGCTCAGTTGGTTAGAGCCGCGGACTCATAATCCGCTGGTCCCGGGTTCGAGCCCCGGTCGCCCCACCTTTACAGGTCTGGCCAGAGTGGGTCTTGCCAGCACCAGACCGCCGAGCGTTGTCACAGACTGTCACAACTCACCGGAAAGTCTGCCCGGCGACCTTGAGTGCGTCGCTCTGCGCGTGGACGTACGTCCGCAAGGTGAAAGCGAGGTCGTGATGGCCGAGCCATGCCGCGATGGCGACAGGGGGCACGCCCGAGCGTGCATCAAGCTGCCACAATTGTGGCGGGCGTCGTGGAGGCGGACATGCTCAATGGCCAGTTCGCTGAGGAGCTTGGCCCAGTGGGCGGTGACCCAGGTCGGAGCGTAGGGGTGGCCCGCCTCATCGCTCGCCACGTACTCGCCGCCCCCGTAGTACGGCCGGATCTGGCCCGTAGAGCTTGTCCAGTAGGTCTGCGGCCTTGGCATCCCATTCGGCAATATGTGCCTGGCTGGCAGCGCGGAACTCTGCCTCCTGCTCGTCGTTCCAGTCCTCGCCGTACCTGTCGATGAAGTCGTCGTAGATCGCGGCGCACGCTTGCTGGCGGTCGAACAGGAAGTCCTGAGTGAGCAGCCGCATGTTTCCGACCCTAGCGCGAGCGCGCCCGCGCGAGCTGGCCATCGCCGCTGAGGGCCGCGTCTACGTCGACGGTATGACGGCCGCGGTTCTGCTGCTGCGCGGGTGACTCGTGCTTACTCCGAGGTGTCGGCGGCCGCCGGATCTGGCACATAGAGCTTGTCCAGTAGGTCCGCGGCCTTGATCTTCCATTCGGCAACGCTCGCCTGCGCCGCGGCGCGGAACTCTGCCTCCTGCTCGTCGTTCCAGTCCTCGCCGTACCTGTCGATGAAGTCGTCGTAGATCGCCGAGTGCGCTTTCTGGCGCTCGAATAGGAAGTCCTCGGTCAGTACTCGCATGTTTCCGACCCTAGCGCGAGCGCGCCCGCGCGAGACAGCCATTGTCGAGGGCGATCCGGTGCACCAGCGCCCCCGCTCCAGTGAGGATTCGGGGGCGCTGGTGTGCGGGCGTCGTGTCACGTTGTCACGGGCTTGTCACATCTCGGGCTGTCTCTGGTTGTTCTCTGCTGCGCTGACCAGCGCCGATAGACCGCGACGGCCAACGGGAGACAGTGATTCTGGTACTCATAATCTGCTGGTCCCGGGTTCGAGCCCCGGTGGCCCCACCGTGCAGTCCGCCGTCGCTGTCGCATCCGGGTTGGTGCCGCGGCGCCTTGTCTTGTGTCCCCGGCCGTGGTGGGATGGCTTCCGACACGGGGTGCCGCACCTACTCCGACCCGGAATCCTGCGGCTGAGATGACACCCGTCGAACCTGATCCAGTTAGCACTGGCGAAGGGATGTCAGATCAGCCCTTCGCCGATCCTCGAAAAGGACATTCGGCATGACAACTGCACTTCGTGGTCTCGATGACCAGGTCGTCGTCGTGAGCGGCGGCGCACGCGGCCTCGGCGCCGCCATCTCGCGCGCCTTCCTCGGGCAGGGTGCCCGCGTGGCGATCAACTACCACTCCTCCGGCGCTGCGGCGCACGCACTGGCCGCTGAGTTCGGCCCTCGCGCAGTCGCGGTGGCCGGTGACGTGCGGGACCGGGCCCGGGTCGACGCGGTGATCGCTGCGGCGCAGGAGGCCTTCGGTGCTCCGGTCACCACCGTGGTGAACAATGCGCTGATCGACTTCGCCTTCAACGGAGACGCGCGGGCTCAGGCCGGCGAGATCGGCTACCGCGACTTGGCCGCACAGTTCGAGGGCTCCGTGCAGGGGCCGCTGAACCTCATTCAGGCGGCACTGCCCGGCATGGCCGAGGCCGGTTTCGGGCGAGTGATCAACATTGGTACCAACCTGTTCCAGCATCCGGTGGTCCCGTATCACGACTACACGGCCGCCAAGGCAGCGCTGCTGTCGCTGACCCGCACCTTCGCCGATGACCTCGGACCCCGCGGTATCACCGTGAACATGGTTTCCGGGGGACTGTTGCAGACCACCGACGCCTCCGCGGCGACGCCGCCGGAGGTGTTCGACGCCATCGCCGCGGCCACGCCGTTGGGCGCGGTGACCACGCCGGAGCAACTCGCCGACGCGGTGCTGTTCTTCGCGTCCCCGTGGGCCCGCGGGGTGACCGGACAGAACCTGATCGTCGACGGGGGACTGGTCAAGGGTTAGCGAGAGGCCTCGCGCGCCCTGGACGCTGCCCGCGTCGGCGCGCAGGATGGAGAGGTAAGCCATTCTCCAGGCGCCGACGTGGGAGGTCGCCATGCAGAAGATCGTTCCGAACATCTGGTGCGACGGGAACGCGGAAGAGGTGGCGGCGTTCTACGCGTCGGTCCTGCCGAACACCACCGGTCGCGTGCAGGCGCGCTATCCGAGCGACGGCCTACCGGAGTTTCAGCAGGAGATGGCCGGCAAGCCGCTCACCGTCGAGGTGCTGATCGGCGACTACCAGGTGGTCCTGATCAATGCCGGTCCGGAGTTTCCGCCCAACCCGTCGATCAGCCTGATGCTGAGCTTCGATCCAGCGCAGGATCCGGACGCCGTCGTCGTCCTCGATCGGGTGTGGGCCGGGCTGTCCGACGGCGGCGAGGTCCTCATGGAACTGGGAGAGTATCCCTTCAGTCCCCGCTACGGCTGGGTGCGTGACCGGTACGGCGTCGGGTGGCAGGTGTTCGAATCCCCGGACGGCTCGCCGCCGCGACCCTTCGTGATGCCGTTGCTGCTGTTCGGCGGTGCCGCCCAGAATCAGGCCGGCCCGGCGATAGCGCTGTACACCTGGCTGTTCGACGACGCCGAGGTCGGTGTTCGCGTGGACTATGAGAGCGCGGAGGGGCCGGTGTCGGCGGGTTCGGTGAGGTACGCCGACTTCACCCTCTCCGGAGAATGGCTGGCGGCGATGGATTCGGCGCTGCCGCACGACTTCTCGTTCACCTGCGGAGTCTCCCTCCAGGTGAATTGCGCCGACCAGGCCGAGATCGATCGCTATTGGGAGTCGCTGTCGGCGGTGCCGGAGGCCGAGCAGTGCGGCTGGTGCGCCGATCGGTTCGGGGTGAGCTGGCAGGTGGTGCCCGCCGACCTCGAATCGGCCATGGTCACTCCGGAGGCCTACACCGCGATGATGGGCATGAAGAAGATCGTGATAGCCGACTTCCCCGACTGATCGCTCAGCCGGGGAAGTCGATTCGGTGTGCATCGTCTGGTCAGACGCGGCTGGCTGGCGCGCCTTCCTCGGACTCCGGATCGGGCAGGCTGTCGAAGGCGCTGATCCCGGCGGAGTCGTCGACCCGCTCCAGAAGCTGTCCTTCGGCCAACGACTCGGCCGCGATCTCCTCGGCGACCGACGTCGCCAGCGGCTTCGGCTCGATGAAGAGCAGGGCGATCAGGGCGATCGCCGCCAGCGGAACCAGGAACAGGAAGATCGGCAGCAGGGCCTCGTTGTAGGCGTGGATGATCGGATCGCGCAGCTGATCGGGCAGGCTGTTCACGCCGGCCGGCGTGAGGTGCTTGCGGAAGTCGTCGCTGCTGGCCGCGCCGGCGGCACCGAGATCGGCGCCGCTGCTGGCGAGCTTGTCGGTGAGGATCCCGATCAGGCGCGAGGCGAAGATCGAACCGACCACAGCCGAACCGAGGGTGGCGCCCACCTGGCGGAAGTAGTTGGCCGCGGCCGTCGCCGTGCCGACGATCGCGCCGGGGAACGAGTTCTGCACGATCAGGGTCAGCAACTGCATGGCCAGACCGATGCCGACGCCCAAGACGGCGAGGTACGTGCACATCAGCCACGTCGGATTCTCGACCGTCAGCGTGGACAGCAGGCCCATGCCGATGCCGATCAGGATCGAACCGGCGATCGGGAACAGCTTGTACTTGCCGGTGCGGCTGACCACCTGGCCGGACGCCACCGAGGCGACCAGGAGGCCACCCATCATCGGGATCATCAACAGGCCGGCGACGGTGGCGCTGACGCCAGTGACCATCTGGATGTACGTCGGCATGTAGCCCAGTGCGCCGAACATCGCCACACCGATCATGAGGCCGGCGATGGTCGTCAGCACGAAGTTGCGATCAGAGAACAGCGCCATCGGGATCACCGGGTGCTCGGCGCGCATCTCGGCGAGGCAGAACAGTACGGCGAGAACGACGGTGGCGATGATCAGGCCGATGATCTGCGCTGACGCCCAGTCGTAGGTGGTGCCACCCCAGGTCACGACGAGCACCAGGGCGGTGGTCGCTGCAGCGATCAGGGCCATGCCGAGGTAGTCGAGCTTCGGACGCTCGGCAACGTCCTTCTTCGGTAGCTTCAGGAACACGGTGCATGCGGCGATGGCGAGAATGCCCAAGGGGATGTTCAGCCAGAACGCCCAGCGCCAGCCGGGACCTTCGGTGAGCCAGCCGCCCAGCAGCGGTCCGGCGACGGAGGACACGGCGAACACGGCACCCATCACGCCCATGTAGCGGCCGCGCTCGCGGGCCGGCACGACGTCGGCGATGGCAGCCTGCGACAGGATCATCAATCCGCCGCCGCCGATACCCTGCAGCACGCGCGCAGCGATGAGCACGTCGATGTTCTGGGCGAGGCCGCCGACGATGGAGCCGAGGATGAACAGCCCGATCGCGACCAGGAGGACCGGCTTGCGGCCCAGTAGGTCGCTGATGCGGCCGTACACCGGCATCACGACGGTGCTCGCGAGGATGTAACCGGTGATGACCCAGGTCATCTGGTCGACGCCGTCGAGTTCGCCGACGATGGTCGGCAGCGCCGTGGACAGCACGGTCTGGTTCAGCGATGCGAGGAGCATCGTGACCATCAGGCCGATGAAGAGGAACAGAATGCTGCGGTCGGGCGACTTCTCTTCGGTCGTCGCCGCAGCGGTGGGGGTTCGTGTCATGGAATGTCCTTCAACGCTTCGATGAAGGTCGAGATGGCCTTCTTGATCGCGGCGGGGTCTGGGTTTTCGAGAATGCCGGGGTTGTCGGCGTGGGCGAAGCGGAGAACGGCGCCGGCCAAGAGGAGCAGGGCACGGGCGCTGTCGGCGGTGTTCTCGGACCGGTTCTCCTCGGAGATCCGTTCGGTGAGCACGTTGACCAGCAGTTCCTGGGTGGCGTCGCGGTGCTCGCGCACGCGGTCGAACAGTTCGCTGTTGGCGGCGGCGATGGCGTGCACCTGGGGGCTCGCGGACGAGCCGAGGGAGGCCATGGTCGTCACCGTCAGTTCGAGTGCCTGTCGGAAGCGTTCCTTGCCCGGAGTGTCGCCGTCCGAGGGAGGCAACGCCGGATGCAGGAAGGCCTCGATGGCATGGGCCGGGATCTGCGGTTCGGACAGTCCGAGAACCGCGTCTTCCTTGCACGGGAAGTAGTTGAAGAACGTGCGTCGGGAGATCCCCGCGCGCTCGGCGATGTCGGTGACGGTGGCGGTGGCCAGACCGTCGCGCAGAGTCAGCTCCACCGCCGCCTCGTGGATGCGACGGAAGGTCTCCGCGCGCTTGCGATCGCGGACACCGACGGTGGCGACTTCGGCAGATTCTTGCACCAGTGCATTCTTGCACCAGTGCAAGTTTCTGTCAAACGGTGGTGCCGAACGGCACTGCCGCAGCGTGACGCAGCGGAGTGGGGAGTCGGGCAGGATGAACGGATGAAGTTCGACAAGTCTGCCCGCGTGCTCGACGTCTGCGTCGTTCATCAGCTGCTGCCCGACCCGGGAAAGGTCGGCGTCACGGCGATCGACAAGCGGCCGGTCGAGGGTCCCGTTTCCGTGGGCCCGTACGGGCTGTATGCCGACGTGCAAGCCGACCGCAAGTATCACGGTGGCCTGGACCAGGCGATTTACGCTTATGCGGCCGAGGATGCCGACTACTGGGAGAACGAGTTGGGGCGCCCGACGCCGGCCGGCTGGTACGGCGAGAATCTGCGGGTGGAGGGCGTCGACCTGACCGGTGCTGGCGTGGGGGAGCAGTGGCAGATCGGGGAGAAGCTCGTGGTGGAGGTGACCTCGCCGCGCATTCCGTGCCAGACCTTCGCTCGCCGCGTCGGTGGGGAGGAGGAGCGCGGCTGGGTGAGGCGGTTCATGCAGGCGGGTCGGCCGGGGCTCTATCTCCGCGTCGTAACCCGGGGCGCGGTGGAAGCCGGCGATCCGATCGTCGTCCTCTCGTCCCCGTCGTCATCGCCGACGATCGGCGACGTCTTCGCCCGGCGCAGCTAGCTCCCCGACTAGTTCGGTCGGTGGCCGCGAAGGGTCGCGGCCATCGACGACTGGCCCAAGCGCTCTGCGTTCTCCAGCGCGGTGCGACCTGCGGCGTCACGGATGTTCGGATCGGCGCCTGCCTCCAGCAGTGCGGTGACGGTATCCAGGTATCGCTGCGAACCGTCGCCGTAGACGACGGCCTCCTGCAATGCCGTCCAGCCCGGGGTGTTGACGTGATTCACGTCGACCCCGGCGTCGATCAGCATGCGGACCGTCGAGACCGATCCGTGCTCGGCTGCCGGGATCAGCGCGGTGCCGCCGAATCGATTCACGCTGGCCAGGTCGGCGCCGTGATCGAGGGTCATGCGCAGGATCTGGTCGTATCCCTCGGCGCCGGCGTACAGGTAGGCCGAATCCTGCAGGTCGTCCTTGCTGTTCACATCCGCGCCCGCCTCGATCAGTGCGCGCGCGGACTCGACGGCGCGGTTCTTGGTGGCGGTCACCAGCGGCGTTCGGCCCTGCGCGTCCCGGGCCTCGATCACCGCACCGCGCCGGATCAGGTCGCGCACTCGGGTGGCATCGTCGGCCGCCGCTGCGGCCTGCAAGTCGCCGCTGCGGTCCGGGTTCGTCGGGCGAGGCGTGGGGGAGAACTGTGAGGTCGACGGCGGACCGACCGCGCCCTGGGTCGGTGTGGCGGAGGCTCCGGACCCGACGTCGGCACCGCACGCGGTCAGCGCGAGGATCGCGACAGCGGTCGTGGCGACGAGGGCGGTCCGTTCGGTGATGGTGCGCACGGTGCGGCTCGTCAACTGCTCGCACGCAGCGAGAACGCCTTGGTGAGATGGGTCGGTCCCTCGTACGTCGCGATCTCGATGGCGACGGCACGGACCTTGGCGAGATGATCGAGGCCCTCTTTGGCGGAAAGGCTGGGTGTGAAGGTCATCAGCCGCGACCGACCCGGCCGCTGAGGGGCTCGTGCACCAGAATGCTGCCCATGTGGCGTGGGTCGGATGACGTCACAGATGGGCTCCTTTGCTCAGTGTCTCGTGGACACCGTAGGGGTGACCGCCGACAGCCTGGCGTATTCGCGACAAACGTAAAAGCAAAAGACCGCCTGCGTGCAGGCGGTCTTTTTGCTCCCCCAATTGGACTCGAACCAATAACCTGCCGATTAACAGTCGGCTGCTCTGCCAATTGAGCTATGGGGGATTGCTTGCCCGGGCTGAGGAGAACCTCTTTCCGAACCGAGAACAGACTTTATCCCATCGTTCGGATAGTCACAAAACGACTGGTCAGGGCTTCTTATGTGTCCAGATGTCGGTGGAGTTCAGATGCTCCAGCAGCCGTTGGGCGCCGTCGGCGAACTGCAGGCGGATCGCCGCCTCCGCCGCTTTGGGATCCCGGGCCCGATAGGCCTCGATCAGTCGACGGTGACTGTCCAGCGTCGCAGCGCCCCAGCCGGGGTCGGCCGCGTACATCTGGTACGGCGTGTAGCGCGTCGCCGAACGCAGGAACCAGGCCAACTTGCTGCTCGCGCTGATCCGGTTGTGCGCGCGGTGGAAGTCGAACTCGGTCTCCGCGACCGCCGTCGCATCGCCGGAGACGACGGCCTCGCGTAGTCGGTCGACGGCGGCGACGAGGACGTCGATGTCCTCGTCGCCGATCATGCCGGCGGTGCGTCGCGCGATCTTGGCCGCGGCTTCGCCCTGCAGCCAGAAGATGTCCTCGACGTCAGTGCGCGAGAGGTCGGCGACCACGTATCCGCGGTGCGGTGCGCTGTCGACCATCCCCTCGCCGCGCAGCATCAGCAGTGCTTCGCGCACGGGTGTGACACTGACGCCGAGTTCCACGGCGGTCTCGTCCATCCGGATCGGTGTGCCGGGCAGGAGCTCGGCCTTCATGATCTTGTGCCGCAGGATGGACGCGACCTCCTCGGACAGTTGCGGGCGTCGCCGCAGTCCGAGTGGCGTGGAATTAGAGGCCATAGGTCTTTCCGATGATGTCGCGCTGGATCTCGTTGGTGCCGCCGAAGACGGTGGAGATGATCGCGCCGCGCATCAGCCGCTCGGCGTCGAACTCCTTGGCGTAACCGTAGCCGCCCATCATCTGCATGCCGTCGATCGTCATCGCCTTGGACACCTCGGTGGCCTTGAGCTTCACCATCGAAGCCTCGCGCGGCATCATCTTGCCCGGGTTGGCGTCGGCGGCCTGCGCGACGGCGTAGACCAGTTCCTTGGTGGCGGCGATCTCGGTGGCGTGGTCGGCCATGCGGTGGCGCAGCGCCTGGAAGCTGCCGATCGGGCGACCGAACTGCTTGCGTTCCTTGATGAACGTGAGTGTGTCGTCGAACGACCGCTCGGCCAGGCCCAGCTGCATGGCGGCCAGGATCAGGCGCTCGGTGTTGAGGCCGGCCATCAGCTGGGTCCAGCCGTTTCCGACCGTGCCGACCACCGCGGCGTCCGGCACGAAGCAGTCGGTGAAGTACAGGTCGTTCACCTCGCGGCCGCCGAGGGTGTCGATCTGATTGATCTTCAGGCCGTCGGTACCGGCCGGGATGTGGAACTGCGTAAGGCCCTCGTGCTTGCCGCCGGAGCTGTCGGTGCGAGCGATCAGCAGGATCGACGTGGCGAAGTGGGCGTTGGAGCACCAGGTCTTCTGGCCGTTGATCTTCCAGCCGCCGTCGACCTTCTCCGCGCGGCAGGTGAGGGCGCCGACGTCGGATCCGGCTTCGGGCTCGGACATCGAGATCGACAGCGCGTCGCCGGCGACGACGCCCGCCAGTACCTCGCGCTTGAGAGCGTCGTCGGCGAACTTCTCGTACGCGGCGGCCGTGATCAGGGTGGGGCCGATGCCGCCGATCGGGGCCTGGCCGCGCACTGACTCCTCGAGGAAGATGCAGAGCTCGACGTTGCCCGCGCCGGCGCCGCCGAACTCCTCGGCCACGTTGATGCCGGCCCAACCGAGTTCGGCCATCTTGCCGTAGAGCTCCTGCGAATGGTTCTCGTCACCGTTGTTGGTCCACTTGTTGCGCTGTTCGCGGGTGCCGGTCTCGCGTTTGCAGAAGTCGGCGACGGACTTGGCGAAGTCGGACTGTTCCGGGGTGAAGACGACCATGGGAGCTCCTCGAGATGGGACGATGTTGTCGTACAACATATATTTAATATCTGACCCAGGCGCAAGGGTTCCGCGGATCCGAGTCCGATGGCCGATACATTGGGCGCCATGTCTTCGAGTTCTGATCCCGACGCCGTTCCCGTCGAGGCCGCTGCTGCGGACGCGTCGACCGACGCGGGGGAGCCGGCCGTGCGCCGGGCGAGCACGTTGACCGCAGCCGAACGCGAGGACCTCCTGGCCGAGAACCGCAGGACTCGTGAGGAGCTGGTCGCCGACCAGTCCCGGGTGCCGGGGAAGGTGGTCGCGCCGGACGGCGGTTCCGGCGGGCGCGCAGTGGTGATCGCCTTGTCGGCAGTGGTGGCGGCCCTGCTGATCGCGGTGGGCGTGCTGAGCTACTTCGTCGCGACCGCCGACGAGGGGGACGGTCCCGGCACGGACATCGGGACGCAGGCACTCACCGACGCGCGAGAGTACGCGGCGCTCGTGGTGACCTACGCGCCCGGCGAGTTCGCCGACTTGGATCGACGGATTCGGGAGATCTCCACGCCGGAGTTCGCCGACCGGTACATCGCGTCGTCCCAGGACGCACGACGCGGCACCGACGAGGCCAAGGCGGCGTCGGTCGGCACCGGTGTCGCGGCCGGTCTGGAGTCGATCGACGACGAGCAGGCCGTGGTGCTGGTGGCCTTGAATCAGAAGATCACCTCGCCGGACCTGCCGAGCGCGGGGGAGGACGGTCTCGCGTATCAGACACGTGTGCGCGTGAGCCTGCAGCGTGACGGTGACCGCTGGCTGCTCTCGGATCTCGTCACGCTCTGACGCCGCTAGGCGAGCGTCGTCTGCTGCAGTACCGCGAGGGCCACGGCGGTCGCGGTGGCGGCGTCGGTCGGATGCGTGTGGCAGGTCAGATCGGTGATGACGTCGAGCGCGGCGTGCACCAGGAAACGCGCCGCGTTGGGCGGGAGTTCGGGGCGGGCGGCGAGCAGCCAGGTGGACCACTCGTCGACGTTGATGCGCTGCTGGCGACGCAGCGCGGCGCGGTCTTCCCCGCCGAGGGCGCCGAAGCAGCGCCGGTAGGCGGTGACGATCGCCGGCTCGGCGACGCACAGTCGCGCGTACTGCTCGGCGAGCCGCACCACCGCCTCGTCGGGTCCGTCGCTCTGCGCGAGTCCGGCGGTGATGGCCGACGTGGTGCGCTCGGACGTGCGCTGCAGGGCGGCGACCAGGATTGCCTGTTTGGACGGGAAGTGGCGGTAGACGCCCGACGGCGGCAACCCCACGGCGGCGCCGATGTCGTCGATGGTGACGTCGTGGAAACCCCGCGCGGCGAACAACAGCACCGACTCGGTCAGGATGTTCTCCCGGCGGCCGGTGGGGAGCAGGCCCGCGGCCGGTGTCGGCGTCGACGGTGTGTCCGGTAGTTCGGCGTGTACCGCGGCCAGCGCCGCGTTCCGGATGAGGGGCCCGATCACCTTGCGCGGCAGCGTGGCTCGGTGGTTGGCGGGGCTCGAGGCGATGGCGTAGATCGCATCGGTCAGGGTGTCGGTCTGGTTCTTGGTCAGCTCTGGACGCATCCGCCCGATGAGGTCGCGCGTCCGACGGTGGGATGCGCGCCGTAGGTCGCGGGCGAACGCGCGATCCTCGTCGCTCAAGCTCTGCCACTCCCAGCGGTAGACGTCGCTGTGGCGTCGATGAGCCAGCACGCCGGTCAGGTACGCGTCGATCACCGCCGCCAACTCGGCGTCCGGCGCCTCCGGTTGGGTCGGTACCGCAGCCAGCGCCGCGTGCACCCGGGTGCTCATGTCCCGGGTCACCGCGCCGAGGAGATCGGCCTTGTTGGCGAAGTGGCGGTACAGCGCGGGCGCGGAGACTCCCGCGGCGTCGGCGATCTCGGCGAGCTTGGTGCCGTGAAAGCCGTGTTCGCTGAAGCTGATCGTCGCCGCGGCGACGATGTGCTCGCGGCGATCTGGCGGTCGGGCCCGGCCGGTGGGCGCGGGTGCCCGAGGTGGCGTCGGGGACATGGAAGGCCATGTTAGCCGAAGGCGCACGCTCAGATATACGTTCAGTGATCCAGAGTGAAAGACCTGGACAGCGACCCTATCGGCAAAAGTAAGTTAATCGCCATTCTCATGAGTTGGATCACAAGTGGTGTTATGGTGTGCGGCAACGACAAGTCCGGCGAGAAGGAAACGATGACGCAGTTCGAGTACGCGGACGGAATCTGGGGCGGGATCGACGAGGCGGGGGTGGCCCGGCTGGAGATCGACCGCCCGGAGGTGCTCAATGCGCTCGACGGCGCCGCATCCGGGCGGATCATCGCCCTGTGCGATGCATGGCGCGCCGATCCGCGAGTGCGGGCGGTGGTGATCTCCGGTCGCGGCGGTGCCTTCTGTGCCGGCGCTGATGTAGCGGGTATGGCCTCCGCTGCGTCCGCCAAGGGCGGTTTCGACGAGGCCGATTCGCTGGCCATCATCGAGAACGGTTCCCGTTTGGTGGGCGCCGTCCGCGCGCTGCCGATGCCGGTGATCGCGGCGATCGACGGTCCCGCGGTGGGGATCGGCGCCTCGCTCGCGGTGGCCGCCGATCTGATCTACGCGAGTGCGCGCAGCTACTTCCTGTTGACGTTCGTCCGGATCGGGCTCATGCCCGACGGTGCCGCCACCGCGACCTTCGCCGCTTCTCTCGGCCGTGCGCGGGCCAACTCGATGGCGCTGCTCGGCGAGAAGCTCTGTGCCACCGAAGCTTTCGAGGTCGGACTGATCAACGGCGTCATCGAGGAGGCGGAAGGTCTGGATGCCGTCGTGGCTCGGGTGACCGCCAAGCTGTGCGCGTCGTCGCCGGAAGCGCTGGCGCTGACCAAGGCCGCCCTCGACGCCGCGACGCTCCCGCAATACGACGGCGCCATCGATCGGGAGATCGCCGGCCAGACCCGACTGCTGCAATCCCCCCAGTTCCAAGCCGCGATCGCCGCCTTCGCCGCGGCCGGCCGCTGACGCACACAGCTGACCCGACCACTGTTCACACCCGACGACCCGATTCCCCGACCGTGCACCGCACATCCGATCAAGGAGACCCCGTGACCAACGCCCTCGGCATCGACCTGAACACCGAACCGACGCGTTCGCGCCGCAACCATTGGAACAACCAGTGCCGTCGCCACGCGCAGATGACGCCGGACAAACCCGCCCTCAAGTTCATGGGTGAGGTGACCACCTGGTCCGAGCTGGATGCGCGCACCCACCGTCTGGCGGCGGCCCTGCGTCGCCGCGGCGTGGGCTTCGGCGACCGCATCCTGGTCCTGATGCTCAACCGCTCGGAATACGTGGAGCTGGTCTTCGCTGCCAACCTGCTCGGCGCGATCCCGGTGCCGGTGAACATCCGGATGGCGCCGCCGGAGATCGGCTTCATCGTGCAGGACTCGGGTTCGACGATGATCGTCACCGAATCGCTCCTCGCGCCGCTGGCCGACGCAGTGGCCGGAATGACGGGCATCGAGAACGTGATCGTGGTCGGCGACACCGACAGCGAGGCGCACCTGCGCTACGAAGAGCTCGTGGCCGAGGACGGCTCGGACCTGCCGGAGCTGGACGTTCCGGAAGACACCGTCGCGCTGATCATGTACACCTCGGGCACCACCGGTAAGCCCAAGGGTGCCATGCTGACCCACCAGAATCTGCAGTCGCAGGGGGCGACGTTGCTGCAGGCCCTGGACACCAAGACCGACGACATCGGCTCCTGCGTGGCCCCGATGTTCCACATCGCCGGTCTGGGCGCGATGACCTCGCTGATCTACATGGGGGCGCAGAGCCTGATTCACCCGCTCGGCGCCTTCGACCCGAACGAGATGCTCGACATGCTCGAAGCCGAGGGCACCACCAGCATCTTCCTCGTGCCCGCGCAGTGGCAGGCCGTCTGTGCCGCGCAGCAGGCGCGGCCGCGCGACCTGAAGCTGCGCGTGATCTCGTGGGGCGCGGCCCCGGCGTCGGACTCGGTGCTGACCGCGATGAACGAGACCTTCCCGGACGCGATGAATGTCGCGGTCTTCGGTCAGACCGAGATGTCGCCGGTCACCTGTGTGCTCGACGGTAAGGATGCGCTGCGCAAGATCGGGTCCATCGGCAAGGTGGTGCCCGCGGTGACCGCGCGCATCGTCGATCCGCTCGGGGAGGACGTGGCGCCCGGTGAAGTCGGCGAGATCGTCTACCGCGGCCCCACCATGATGGTCGGCTACTGGCAGAACCCGGAGGGTACCGCCGAGGCCTTCCGTGACGGCTGGTTCCACTCCGGCGACCTGGTGCGCCAGGACGAGGAGGGCTTCCTCTACGTGGTGGACCGCGCGAAGGACATGATCATCTCCGGCGGCGAGAACATCTACTGCTCGGAGGTGGAGAACGTGCTGTTCAGTCACCCGAAGATTCTGGAGGCCGCGATCATCGGCCGTCCGCACGAGAAGTGGGGCGAGGTCCCGGTGGCCGTCGTCGTCCTGGCCGAGGGCGCCGACGAGCTGACGCTCGAGGAGCTCGAGCCCTATCTCAACGACAACTTGGCCCGCTTCAAGCACCCGAAGGACATCGTGGTGGTCGACGAACTGCCGCGCAATGCCGGCGGCAAGGTGGTCAAGCCGACGCTGCGCGCCGCCTATGGAGGCAAGGACGCCGGCCTGGTCCACTGACCACCCACCGGCCAGCCTGATCTAACGCTGCCGTCTGCGCCAGTCACTATGCGACTGGAGCAGACGGCAGCGTCGTCGGGGAGGGGTGTGATTCGCGGGTAACTGTAACGTGTTTCAATCTTGGCGTCGGGTGACTACTGTCACTGACAGAGTGCGGGGCCACCGCGCGTCATGTCCGAGCCGCCGGAGTCGGCGGTGTGCAAATCGAGTGAGGTTGGGAATTTTGAAGACTAAGGGTGCAATCCTCCGGGAGCTCAACACGCCGTGGAAGATCGAAGAGATCGAGATCGGTGATCCCAAGGCCCATGAGATCAAGATCCGGATGGAAGCGGCGGGCATGTGCCACTCCGACCATCACCTGATGACCGGCGGCATCCCGATGGCCGGCTTCCCGATCCTCGGCGGCCACGAAGGCGCCGGCGTGGTGGAGGAGATCGGCGAGGGCGTCACCGACTTCGAGGTCGGCGACCACGTGGTCCTGTCGTTCATCCCGTCGTGCGGCAAGTGCAAATCGTGCAAGGCCGGCGTCGCGAACCTGTGCGACTTCGGCGCCATGCTCCTGCAGGGTGAAGCAGTCTCCGACCACACCTTCCGCATCCACACCGCCGACGGCGAGCCGGTCTACCCGATGACCCTGCTGGGCACCTTCTCGCCGTACATGGTGGTGCACGAGGCGTCGGCCGTGAAGATCGACAAGGACATCCCGTTCGAGGTCGCCGCGCTGTGCGGCTGCGGCATCCCGACCGGCTACGGCAGCTCCACCCGCAGCGGCGACGTCCGCCCGGGCGAGGACGTCGCCATCATCGGTGTCGGCGGCGTCGGCACCGCGGCACTGCAGGGCGCCAAGATCGCCGGCGCCCGCAACATCTTCGCCATCGACCCGGTGGAGTGGAAGCGCGAGCAGGCCCTCAAGTTCGGTGCCACCCACGTCTTCGCGTCCATCGACGAGGCGATGAACGAGATCGGCAACGCCACCGAGTGGGGCATGTGCCAGAAGGTCATCGTCACCGTCGGCGAGGTCTTCGGCAAGGACGTCGACACCTGGCTGAGCATCACCGCCAAGAACGGCACCTGCGTGGTGACCGGCATGGGCAACATGATGGACAACTCGGTGACGCTGAACCTGTCGATGCTGACCCTGCTGCAGAAGAACCTGCAGGGCTCCATCTTCGGCGGCGCCAACCCGAAGCTGGACATCCCGAACCTGCTGTCGATGTACAAGATCGGCAAGCTGAACATCGCCGACATGATCACCCGTGAGTACCGCCTCGACCAGATCAACGAGGGCTACACGGACATGCTCGAGGGTCGCAACATCCGCGGCGTGATCCGGTACACCGACGAAGATCACTGATCGACGCCGCGCCCCGGCGCGGTGGCACCACCGAAATGTCGTGGGAGTGGAATCGTCCGCTCCCACGACATTTCGCTGTCCGGTGGTTCTGCTTGCACGAGAACGCATTACAGTGATCGCGATTGCACCGATCTGGAGGAACGATGGCCGAGAGTAAGAAGCCCCGCAGTAGCAAGTCGTCGAAGTCGCGCGCCGAGCGCGGCGCCGAGGTGGCCGAACAGAACACCACCTCCGGCGGCTCTTTCCACGCGTCGCCGGAGGCGAAGTCGACGGCGCTGAAGCTGCGCATCGTCGCGATGGTCCTGTGGATCGTGGCCATCGGGCTGGAGATCTTCACCATCGTCTGGGCGCTGCTGCCGGACAAGCCGGTCAACACCTGGCTGATCATCGGCCTCATCGTCGGGATCGCCGTGCTGACGCTGGGCGGATCGCTGCTCTGGAAGAAGGCCAACCGGTACGACCCGGCCTCGGAGAAGGACAAGGTCCGGTTCTTCGTGCAGAACCAGCTGGGCGTCATCATGACGATCCTGGCGTTCCTGCCGCTGATCGTGCTGATCTTCCTGGACAAGAACATGGACGGGAAGCAGAAGGGCATCCTCGGCACCGTCGCCATCGCCGTGGCCGTCCTGGTCGGCGTGTTCTCCTTCGACAAGGACGCTCCGTCGGTGGAGCAGTACAGCGTCGAGGCCAACGTGGTGAAGGAACTGACCGGCGCGGACAAGGTCTTCTGGACCAAGAACGGTTCGGCCTTCCATGTGTGCGCCGAGGTCCCGGACCTGAGCCGGTCCAAGGACATTCAGGACGGCACCGTGACCGCGGCCCATGAGGCCGGGATTCCGCGCCTGACCAAGAAGTGGGTCTCCGAGGCCACCAAGAACTGCGGCTACACCACCGCCGACGTGGACCGGGTCCTCGGCAACGTCGACGACGTGAGCCGCACCCTCGACGAGGGCCAGGTGATCGAGCAGTCCGGCGAGCTCGAAGTGGCGCCCGAGGTGATCGACGAGGAGCCGACCCCGGCCCCGAACGAGACCACGCCGAACGAGACGGCCCCGGCCACGACGACGCCGACCCCGCAGACTCCGGCGACCTCCACGCGCTAGACCTCCACCCGCTGGAGCTCCAGCCGCGAGACCCGTACCGGCGGCCGTGTGCCGCCGGTAGGGTGCGGGGCGTGGAAGCACTGCAGCAACTGGCCGACTGGCCGGTGGAGAACGTGTCCGCCGCGGTCCTGGCGCCCGGCCGCGCCCCGGCGACCTTCGGCGACGTCGATCGGGTGTACCCGCTGGCGTCGGTCACCAAACTCCTTGTGGCACAGGCGGTCCTGGTCGCGGTGGAGGAAGGGGCAGTCGAGCTCGACGACCCGGCCGGGCCGCCCGGCGCCACCGTGGCGCACCTGCTGGCGCACGCCTCGGGTCTGGCCTTCGACAGCCGCCACGTGACGGCGGCGCCCGGCACGCAGCGGATCTACTCGTCGGCCGGCTACGCGGTGCTCGCCGAGATCGTCGAACGCGAGACCGGGATCGCCTTCGCCGATTACCTGCGCGAAGCGGTCACCGAGCCGCTGGGCATGACGCGTACGGCGCTGCTCGGACCGGCCGGGCACGGCGCGTCGTCGACCGTGGCCGATCTCGCCGGGTTCGCCGCGGATCTGCTTGCCCCGCAACTCCTTTCGCCGCAGACCGCGGAAACCGCGCGATCGGTGCAGTTCCCCGGACTGGCGGGCTTCGTGCCGGGCTACGGCAAGTTCGCGCCCAACGACTGGGGCCTGGGCCCGGAGCTCAAGGGGGACAAGAATCCTCATTGGACGGCCCCCGATCACTCGCCGTCGACCTTCGGCCATTTCGGTCAGGCGGGGACGTTCCTCTGGGTGGATCCGGTGCGTGACGCCGCCGCGGTGGTGCTCACCGATCGGCCTTTCGGGGCGTGGGCGAAACCGTTGTGGGGCAACTTCAATCAGGGCATCCTGACTGAATTGCGGTAATCGCGAACAGCTAGAATATGGGTGTCGGAGGAAGAGCACCGGATCCGGTGCGGCCGCCGTCTCGACGCCTCGACCTGCGTCGAAACTTCAAAGAGGAGGCATTCCTTTGGCCCGCTATGAGTTCCCGACCACCGCCGAGCTACTCGAGATGGGTGCCCCCAAGGAGAACGCGGTCACGGTCTATCTGCCGGCCACCGCGGCCGACTACGACGTGGCGCGGACCACCGTGAAGAGCTCGATGGACGGTGCCATCCGCACGCTGCGCGAGCGCGGTGCCGATCATGCGATCGAAGAGGCCTTCCACGCGATCACCGAGGCGATCCTCGCCGACGACTGCTGGGACGTCCTGTCGCGGTCGCTGGCGGTCTTCGCCACCGCCGACGGTGCCGAGATCTTCGTGCTGCCGAACAACCTGGAGCACCAGGTGCAGGTCGGCAAGTACTGGGATCTCGGGCAGATCGTCCGCTCCGTGGCCAACCCGCAGCGCGCCTTCGCCGTGACCCTGTCGGCCAGCGAATGGCACGTGTGGTCCGCATCGGGGACCACCGAGGCCCACGAGCTCAAGGTGGACGAGAACATCGTCGATCCCCGTGCGCACGGCGACGACCGCACCCAGGCGCTGGAGGCGTACGCCAAGCGCGTGGCCGCCAAGGTGGAGTCGATGCTGACCAACGCCGACCCCAGCGGTGAGCGTCCGCTGTTCCTGTTCGCCACCGACCCGTTGGAGGGCATGTTCCGCGAGAACTTCACCGGCCGCCGCGAAGTGGTGCTGATCCCGGGCAATCCGGACGAGCTGCGCGCCGATCAGGTGGACGCGGCCATCCGCGCCGGCCTGACCGAGATCAACGCCCGACGCAGCACGGAGACGGTGGACACCATCGCCGACGGCACCAGCAAGGGCCTCGTGGCCCTGGACCTGGGCGACATCGCCCGGGCCGCGGTCGCGGGCGCCGTCGACACCCTGGTGTACGACTTCACGGTCGACACGCTGGGCCGTCTCGACAACGCGACCGGTGAGGTGACCTACCTCGACGACGGCTACGACTTGATGTCGCGGATCGCCGTGGTGGTGCTGCAGAACAGCGGCCGGGTGGTCCCGGTCCGCGCCGGCGAGGTGACCTCGGAGATCTGGAACGACGTCGCCGTCGCCCGCCTCCGCTACCCACTGTCGCGCTAGGCGAGAGGTGACGAAACCCTGTCCCGGACACGTTGTCCGGGACAGGGTTTCGTCGTTACGTGGTACTGGGGCCGGGACTTCCCGCTACTGCTGCCGGCGCTCCAGGTACGACAGTGCCTGCGCCTGGATCGCCTCGAAACGCGCGCCCATCTCGCGGGCGAGGGCTTCGGCGGCGCGCAGCGGTCGCACCATCACCATGAAGTCGACGATCTTGCCGTCGTCGTCGTAGGTGAGGAAGTCGCAGCCGGTGATCGCCAGGCCGTCGACCTTCGCCTCGAAGATCAGGGCGTGGCCGCCCTCGGGGTCGGCGATCTCGCGGACGTAGACGAAGTCCTCGAAGACCTCGGACACTGCGCGCAGGATCGCCGAGGTGATCGCCTTGCCCGGGTAGGGGGAGAAGGCCACGGGGCTGCGGAAGACGACGTTCTCGGCGAGCAGGGCGTCCACGGCGTCCATGTCCCGGGTTTCGATGGCGTGGCGGAAGGTCGACATGGCGGGTGTTCCTCATCGGGTGGGTTATCGTCTCGGGCGAGTGTCGGGTTCGAAAGGGGACGTGCCATGCGGGATCTGACCGCAGACGATCTGGGTTTGCTGCTGTCGCTGTTCGCGGTGCTCCTGCTGGCCTTCTCGGCCAACTTCCACTTCTCCCGCAAGGCGGTGCGTCGACACCGCCGCGCCGCGGTGGCCTTCGTGGTGATCAACTTCCTCGGGGAGATCTCCACGGTGATCGCCCTGTGCCTCACCTGGGTGGCGCTGTGGAGCCCCAAGGCCTGGGAACAGATCGACGACCTGCTGGTCTTTGTGCCCGGAAGTATCGCGGTGGGGTGCGCGGTGGTCCTCACCATCGAGTCGGTGTACGCCCGGGCCGCGCACATCGTCCGCGTGGAACGGGCGGACTCGGGTCAGCCGACGCGCTGACGCAACCAGGTGACCTCGGCGCCCACGCCGCCCATGCGGTAGGGCTCGAGGGCCTCGTCCCAGGCGGTGCCCAGGGCCGACTCGAGTTCGCCGGCCAGCCCGAAGCTGTCCGGCTGTGCGTCGAGCATGGCGCGCAGCTGCATCTCGCCGAGGATCACGTCGCCGTTGGCGCTGGTGGATCCACGCCACAGACCGAGGCCGGGCGCGTAGGCGAAGCGCTCGCCGTCGACACCCTCGCTCGGGTTCTCGGTGACCTCGAAGAGCAGCCCGGACCATTCGCGCAGGGCGTTGGTCAGGCGTGCGCCAGTGCCGACGGGGCCGACCCAGTCGACGGTCGCACGCATGCGGCCGTCCTCGGCGGCCTGGGCGGACCACTTGAGGTCCGCGCGGGCGTTCAGCGTCGACGACAGTGCCCACTCCACATGCGGGCACAGCGCGACGGGAGCGGCGTGGATGTACACCACACCGCTGGTCAGATCCGCAAACTGGTTCAGATTGCGCACGTTGTTTCACCTCCGGTTCGACGAGGAACGTCTTCCCCAACGCCTAGTCGGCCCGGATAGCACACTGTTGATACGAATTATGCCCTGAGTGGTACGTGTTGCGCCAGTGGTTGGACGAGATTACCGGCGTGTCGTGCGACGGGAGTGTCGCCGGCAGTGGTATCGAAGTGGCTGCTGTTGCATATGTGGCAGGTGGGACTTGCTGTCGGACTGCTCGATCAGAGCGGAATGTTCCGGTGGCGTCCGCGCCGAATGGGCGTCGCGGCGATCACCTCGGCCACCCGGCTGCGGGTGGAGGCCGGATCGATGATCTCGTCGACCACGCCGATCTCCTGGGCGCGCGCTACCCCGCCGGCGATCTGCTCGTGTTCGACGGCGAGACGATCGTGCAGCGCCTCCCGCTCGTGATCGGCCGCGGCGGCGAGGGTCTTCTTGTGCAGGATGCCGACGGCGGCCTTGGCGCCCATCACCGCGACCTCCGAGCCCGGCCAGGCGAAGACGGCGGTGGCGCCCAGCGCCCGCGCATTCATGGCGATGTACGCGCCGCCGTAGATCTTGCGGGTCACCAGAGTGACGCGGGGGACCGAGCAGTCGGCGAAGGCGTGCAGTAGTTTGGCGCCGCGTCGCACCACTCCGCCCCACTCCTGGTCGACGCCCGGCAGGTAGCCGGGGACGTCGGTGAGGACGATGAGGGGCACGCCGAAGGTGTCGCAGAGGCGGACGAACCGGGCGGCCTTCTCGGCGGCCTCGGAGTTCAGGCAGCCGCCCATCCGGATGGGGTTGTTCGCGATGACGCCGACGCTGCGTCCGGCCAGCCGGCCGAAGCCGACGGAGATGTTGGGCGCCCACTTGGCCTGCAGCTCCTCGTAGGTGCTGATGCGCGTGGTGCCCGCGGCGTCGAGTTGGGTGTCGAGCAGTCCCTCGATCACCGGGCGCACGTCGTAGGCGCGCCGATTCGATTCGGGGAGAAGGGCTTTGAGGTCGGTGTCGCCGGCCTCGGCGTGCGCGCGGTCGATGTGGCCGGGCTGGTCGAAGGTGGCCACCAGGCGCCGGGCGCGCCAGTAGGCGTCGGCCTCGGAGGCGGCGGTGATGTGGCTGACGCCGGACTTGCGGCCGTGCGTGTGGGGGCCGCCGAGCGACTCCATGTCGACGTCCTCGCCGGTGACGCTGCGGACCACGTCCGGGCCGGTGACGAAGACGCGGCCCTCGGGCGCCATGATCACCACGTCGGTGAGGGCCGGGCCGTAGGCGGCGCCGCCGGCCGCGAAGCCGACGACGACGGAGATCTGGGGGACCGCGCCGGACGCGCGGACCATGGCCTCGAAGACGAGGCCGACCGCATGGAGGGCTTCGACGCCCTCGGCCAATCGGGCGCCGCCGGAATGCCAGATGCCGACGACGGGGGCCGCTAGGTCGATAGCGGTGTCGATGGCGGCGACGAGGTTGGCGCAGCCGTCCACGCCCATCGCGCCGCCCATGACGGTGCCGTCGGTGCAGTAGGCCACGGTGGTCACACCGTCGACCTGACCGGTCGCCGCCTGCACCCCCGAACGATCTCGGGGGTGCAGGAGCACGACGGTGCCCTCGTCGAAGAACTGGGTCAGACGCAGCAACGGATCGCGGGGATCGGTCGCTTCCTCATGGCCGGGGGTGGGAGCCAGAGCAGTCATCGGGTTCTCCTGACGCGGGGCGGGAAGGTCAGTAGCGTCCGAACGCGAGCGCTACGTTGTGACCGCCGAATCCGAAGGAGTTGCTCAGGGCGTAGTCGATCTGCCCCTTGCGCGCCTCCCCGTGCACGACGTCGATGTCGCCGCACTCGGGATCCAGGTTCTCCAGATTCAGTGTCGGCGGGATGATGCCCTCTTCCACCGACTTGATGGTCAGGACCGCTTCCAGGGCGCCGACGGCGCCGATCGAGTGGCCCAGCGCCGACTTCGGCGCGTAGATCGCGGCGTGGTTGCCCACGGCCGCCTGAATGCCCAACGCTTCCGCGGTGTCGCCGATCGGGGTCGACGTCGCGTGCGCGTTGACGTGGGTGATATCCGACTTGGACAGGCCGGCGGTCTGCATCGCGCGAGCCATCGCTCGCGTGTTGCCCTGACCGCTCGGGTCGGGGGCGACCAAGTGGAAACCGTCGGACGTGATACCGGCGCCCATCACGCGAGCGTGAATGTGCGCACCGCGCGCCCGAGCATGATCTTCGCGCTCGATGATCAGCATGGCGGCGGCTTCACCGAAGACGAAGCCGTCGCGCGACGAGTCGAACGGACGCGAGGCGCCGGCCGGATCGTCGTTGCGGGTGCTCATGGCACGCATCATCGAGAACGCGGCGATCGGCACCGCGTCGATGTGTCCTTCGACGCCACCGGTGAGCACCATGTCGGCGTCACCCATGACGATGTGCCGCCACGCGTGAGCGATGGCTTCGGCACCGGACGAACACGCCGAGACCGGGGTGATCACACCGGCGCGGGCGCCGATGTTCAAACCGGCGACCGCAGCGGGGCCGTTCGGCATGGCCATCGAGACGGCCAGCGGCGACACCTTGCGGTAGTTGCCCGACGATTCGATCGCCTTGACGGCGTCGATCATCGCGTCGCCGCCGCCCTGGCCGGTGCCGATCACCACGGCGAGCCGTTCGGGATCGACCTCGGGGGTGCCGGCCTGCGCCCAGAGGCGCTTGCTCATGACGTGCGAGATGCGCTCGACGTACGCCATGCGGCGTGCTTCGACGCGGGTCACCTCTTCGGCGGGGTCCTCCAGCAGCCGACCGCCGATGCGGCAGGGCAGCTCGCCGTACTTGGTGACGAAGTCGTCGGTGAGCTCCCGAATGCCGGACTGGCCGGCCAAGAGTCCCTGCCAAGTGGAGTCGAGGTCGACGCCGAGCGAGGTGGTGGCGACCATCGAGGTCACGACCACACTGGGGAACTCTCCACCGCGGGTGGAAAAGTCACGCAGTTCGGTCATCAGTTGTCCTTGTCGGCCTCGATCTGCGCGGCGATCGCGGCGGCGGCCTCGGGGTTCTCAGCCTCGAGCTTCTGGATGTAGCCCACGGCGTCGCCCACGGTGCGCAGGTTGGCGAGATCCTCATCGGGGATCTTCACGCCGTACTTGTCCTCGGTCTGCACGGCGATCTCGACCATCGACAGCGAGTCGATGTCCAGGTCGTCGACGAAGGACTTCTCCATGGTCACTTCGGACGGCTCGATGCCGGTGACCTCTTCGATGATCTCGGCGATGCCGGCGACGAGTTGTTCCTGAGTTGCAGCCATGGGGTTCTCCTTTAATGCTTTTCGGGTATTTCGATGTTCCGGAGTGCGACGGTGCGCCGCATTGGACGAGCCGCGGGGGCGGCTCTCCGGGTTGGGTCGGGGGTGCCGACCGCTTATCCAAGTCCTGGGAGGTCCTCCAGATCGGCGGGGACCTTGACGGCGCGCGAGGGCACGCCCTTGAGTTCGCGCTTGGCGATGCCGACCAGCGTGCCGCCCGGGAGCAGCTCGACGATGGCGTCGGTGCCGGCCTCGCGCATGGCGGCGGTGCACAGGTCCCACCGCACCGGGCTGGTGACCTGGGTGACCAGCTTGGCCAGCGCGTCGGCGCCGGAGGTGACCGGTGCGCCGTCGGCGTTCGACAGCAGGGTCAGCGAGGGATCGCGCGGGGTGATGGTCGCGGCCGCAGCGGCGACGGCGTCCTGCGCGGGGGCCATGTAGGCGGTGTGGAAGGCGCCGGCCACCGCGAGCTTACGGATGCGGGCCTTCTCCGGGGCGTCCTCGATCAGCTTGTCGATGTTCTCGACGGCGCCGGCGGCGACGATCTGCCCGGTCGCGTTGCGGTTGGCGGGGATCAGGTCGTACTGCTGGAGCTTGGCGAGGACCTGCGCCTCGTCGCCGCCGAGCACGGCGGCCATGGTGGTGGGCTCCAGTGCGCAGGCCTTGGCCATCTCGGCGCCGCGCACGGCAGCCAGGCGGACGGCTTCGTCGTCGGTGATGACGCCGGCCATGGCCGCGGCGGCCAGTTCGCCGACCGAGTGGCCGGCCACGATGGTGTCCGCGGGCAAGTCGCCGTACTTCGCGCGCAGCAGTCCGTAGGACAGCAGGGCGGAGGCGACCACGAGGGGCTGGGTCACCGCGGTGTCGGTGATCTCCTCGGCGGTGGCCGAGGTGCCGAGGCGAACCAGGTCCAAGCCGATGGCGTCGGACCACGCGGTGACGCGGTCGGTGGTGCCGGGCACGGTCAACCATTCGGTGAACATGCCGGGAGTCTGAGAACCCTGTCCGGGCGCAAGCAACGAGAGCACGTGACTAGAGAACACCGTTTCGGGGTCGCTGCGCGGGGTTGATCAGTCCGAACCTTTGGGCCTGTTTTTGTAGGGTTCCTACAAACGGGGGATGCGTGACCCCCGCGGCTTGCCCTCATCGTTGTCGCTCCGAGATCCGTTACACAATCGTTGCAAGAGTGCTTCTGCCAGCGCCGATGTGGCCCACAAGCGGAGGCTGGTGGGTCTCAAGTGGTTTGGGATGACGTTTCGTCGTCGAAATGTGTCAATCGGCCGACGGTGCCTGCGACACGCAGGACGTAGGCGTCGCGGGGGTGACTTGGGTCACGACCGGTGGCGTCCGCGATCTTTTTGAGGCGATACCGGATCGTATTTGGATGAACGTACAAGGCGCGGGCCGCGGCTTCGATCGATCCTCCGGCGTCCAGAAAGGCGCCCAGAGTGGTCGACAAGGTGCCTGCGGCATCGGCGAGCGGGAGGACGAGCGTCTCGGTCATGGTGCGCATCGCGCTGCGGTCGCCGTTGAGCGCGCGTTCGGGCAGCAGATCGGAACTGTAGGTGGGGCGCGGTGCGCTCGGCCAACCGCGGATGGCCTCGATGCCCGCCGTCGCCTCGGTGGCGCTCGCCGGGGAGGCGGCCAGATTGGGCATCGTCGGTCCGATCACCACGGGGGCGTCGGCGAAATGCTCGAGCAGATCGGTGAGGAATCGGTCGGTGGGGTTGAGAGTGCCGCTGATGATGGTCACGAGGCGGCGGCCCTGCACCACCGACAGCGCGGCGCGGTCGTACTGCTTGGCAGTGTTGTGGATGGCCAGCGGTACCGAGACGTTCCGCTCCGGGGGCGGGGAGCCGACGATCACCGTGGCCGGCGCCGCCGAGTCCCAGTTGAGGGCGGCGGCTCGCGACATCAGCTGCGGCCCGGTGTCGCCGCGCATCACGTCGTCGACGACGAGGGCCTCCAGTCGGGAGTCCCAGGCACCGCGGGATTCGGCCGCGGCGGCGTAGATGGCCGCTGCGGCGAAGCCGATCTCGCGTCCGTAGCGCAGCACGGCTTCGGTGAGCGCCCGCAGCTGCGCGTCGTCGCGCGCCAGCAGGGGCAGCCACTTCTCGAAGAACTCCATGGCCACGCGGACCATCTCCACCGTCTGGAGCAGGGTGATGCGCCGCGCGAGATCCTGCGGCACCACCTGGAAGGCCTGCACGGTGAATTTGATGTTGCCTTCGGGATCCTGGATCCAGTCGACGAAGTTCACCACGGCGGTCTGCACCACCAGCTGCACGCTGGCCCGTTGCGACGCCTCGAGGTCGCCGAAATACGGCAGCTGGGTCGACATGGCAGTGACCGCCTCGTTGGAGAGGCGGCCACTGTACTGCTTCACGCGACGCAGCAGCGTGTCCGGGAGGGCGTCGTGCACGGACGGCCCGGTCGGCACGTGCTTCCCGAGGGCGCTCACGATGTCGTGTTCCGGATGTTCCGGGTTCTCCGGTCGGTCCGGTTCAGCGGTGGCAGGCACCCTTTCAGCCTAGTGGCTCACTGCGAGGTGCTAGGCGACTCCCGGATCGGCGGTGTTCGCGGGTGCGGCGTTCACGTCGGTGATCTGATACTTGACTGCGGCGTCGGCGGCCACCGAGCGGTCGATCTTGCCGTCCCGTGCGAGTCCGACCAGCACGGCCACCGCGATCGACGCGGCGTCGACGTTGAAGACCCGACGGGCCGCCGAGCGGGTGTCGGAGAAGCCGAAACCGTCGGTGCCGAGCGTCAGGTAGGTGCCCGGCACGTAGGCGCGGATCTGCTCCGGCACGCCCCGCATGTAGTCCGACGCGGCGATGAACGGTCCGGAGCTCTGCTCCAGGAGTCCGGTGACGAACGGCTGGCGAACGATGTTCTCGCGCAGTTCTTCGCGGTCGCACGCGATGCCGTCGCGGGCCATCTCGGTCCACGAGGTCACCGAGTACACGTCGGCGGCCACGTCCCAGTCGCGCGCCAGCATCTCCTGCGCCGCCAGCCCGTCGCTCATGGTGACGCCGGAGACCAGGATGGACGCGCGATGCTGCTTCGGCTCGGGTGCCGGGCGGTACAGGTAGCCGCCCTGGACCAGCGAGGCCACGTCGAGCTGCTCCGGCTGGGCCGGCTGGTGGATGGGCTCGTTGTAGACGGTGATGTAGTAGTACACCTGCTCCGGATCCGGGCCGTACATCCGCTCCAGGCCGGAGAAGACGATGTGCGCCAGCTCGTAGGCGAACGCCGGATCGTAGGAGACCACGCCCGGGTTGGTGGCGGCGAGCAGGTGCGAATGGCCGTCGGCGTGCTGCAGGCCCTCGCCGGTGAGGGTGGTGCGGCCCGCCGTGGCGCCGATGACGAAACCGTGCGTCATCTGGTCGGCGGCGGCCCAGAAGCTGTCGCCGGTGCGCTGGAAGCCGAACATCGAGTAGAAGATGTACAGCGGGATCATCGGTTCGCCGTGGGTGGCGTACGACGTGCCCACCGCCGTGAAGCTGGCGGTGGAGCCCGCTTCGCTGATGCCCTCGTGCAGGATCCGGCCGGCGGAGTCCTCCTTGTAGGCGAGCATGAGCTCGGCGTCGACCGACGTGTACAGCTGCCCGGACGGGTTGTAGATCTTCAGCGTCGGGAACCAGGAGTCCATGCCGAAGGTGCGGGCCTCGTCGGGGATGATCGGCACGATCCGCTTGCCGATCTCCTTGTCGCGCAACAGCTCTCGGAACACGCGCACCAGCGCCATGGTGGTGGCGACCTGCTGCTTGCCGGAGCCGTTGCTGACGGCCTTGAGGGCCGCGGAGGTGTCCGGGGTCAGCGGCTTGGGCGTGAACTCGCGGCTGGGCAGGAACCCGCCGAGCTCGGTGCGTCGGCGCAGCATGTACTCGACCTCGGGGGAGTTCATGCCCGGGTGATAGTACGGCGGCATCGTCGGGTCGGCTTCGAGTTCGGCGTCGGTGATCGGCACGTGCGTGGTGTCGCGGAACACCTTGAGGTCGTCGAGCGTCATCTTCTTCATCTGGTGGGTCGCGTTGCGGCCCTCGAAGTGCTCGCCGAGCGTGTAGCCCTTGATGGTGTGCGCGAGGATCACCGTCGGCTGACCCTTGTGCGACAGCGCCGCCTGGTAGGCCGCGTAGATCTTGCGGTAGTCGTGGCCGCCGCGCTTGAGGTTCCAGATGTCCTGGTCGGTCATGTTCGCGACCAGTTCCTTGGTGCGCGGATCGCGGCCGAAGAAGTGCTCGCGGATGAAGCCGCCGTCGTTGGCGCGATAGGTCTGGTAGTCGCCGTCGGGCGTCTTGTTCATCAGGTTGACCAGCGCGCCGTCCTGGTCGGCGTGCAGCAGCGCGTCCCACTCGCGGCCCCACACCACCTTGATGACGTTCCAGCCCGCGCCGCGGAAGAACGACTCCAGTTCCTGGATGATCTTGCCGTTGCCGCGCACCGGGCCGTCCAGCCGCTGCAGGTTGCAGTTCACCACGAACGTCAGGTTGTCGAGGTGGTTGATGGCCGCGATCTGCGCGAGACCGCGCGATTCGGGCTCGTCCATCTCGCCGTCGCCGAGGAACGCCCACACGTGCTGCTGGGAGGTGTCCTTGATACCGGTGTCGTGCAGGTAGCGGTTGAACCGGGCCTGGTAGATCGCGTTCATCGGCCCCAGCCCCATCGAGACGGTCGGGAACTGCCAGAACTCCGGCATCAGGCGGGGATGCGGGTACGACGGCAGGCCGCCGCCGAGGCCGGCGTGGCTGTGTTCCTGGCGGAAGCCGTCCATGCGGTCGGCGTCGATCCGCCCCTCGAGGAAGGCGCGGGCGTAGATGCCGGGGGAGGCGTGGCCCTGGATGAAGATCTGGTCGCCGCCGCCGGGATGGTCCAGACCACGGAAGAAGTAGTTGAAGCCGACCTCGTAGAGCGAGGCCGACGACGCGTAGGTGGAGATGTGGCCGCCGACGCCGATGCCGGGGCGCTGCGCGCGGTGCACCATGATGGCCGCGTTCCAGCGGATGTACGAGCGGAACCGGCGTTCCATGTCCTCGTCGCCGGGGAATTCGGGTTCGAGGTCGGTCGGGATGGTGTTGACGTAGTCGGTGGACGTGAGGGACGGCAGCTGCACGCGCTTGTCGTCGGCCCGCTCCAGCATGCGGAGCATCAGGTACCGCGCGCGCTCGGGGCCGGCGGCGTCGAGCATGGCGTCGAACGACTCCAGCCACTCATCGGTCTCGCCCGGATCGGAGTCGGCCAGGTAGCTCGCGACACCGTCGCGAATCACCTTGACTCGATTGGTGCTGGACGGCGGTCCTGCGTTCTCGTCGGCCTGATCAGTCACGTTGTCACCTTGTCTCGTTGCGCGCGGCCTCGCAGGGGGTCGGCGAGACCGGTGGTTGCGCGGTCGCGAAGGGTGGTGCGACCGCGCGCGGCGCTTTGTCGCGAAGCGTCCGCACGATCCATCGTGCACCATGTCACAGCCGATGGCAGTAGATGTGTCGAGTCACTCATGGCTCGTTGTTCGGACACGGTGTCCGGCGCGGAGTAGCGTGCCGCAGGGAGGCGGTCGACGCGGGGAGCAGTCGGCTCGTCGGTCGTGGGGAGGAGCGGGACATGCGTGGTGCGGTGCACACCGGTGTCTTCGTGGCTGTGCTCGCCTCGGTGGTCCTGGCCGGATGCAGCGCGGAGAAGGCGGCGCCGGGCGCGCCGTCGGTCAGCGTCACCACCGTCACCACCGAATCCCGCCAGAGCATCGACGCGGCCATCGGCGTCTGCCGCCAGACCATCACGTCGGCGGCGGTGATGGTCCGCGATTACAACGCCTTCGTCGCCCGGTTGAATCAGACGCACGACTACGGGCGGATCGACACCGAGGACCGGTATGCGCGCGACACGCTCGACACCGGTGCCGATCTGATCCGCACCGCATTGACCCCGGCGGTCCCCGACGACCTCGCCGCGAAGGTGCACGACTTCCTGACCGCGACCGAGCAACTGTCCGAGCAGATCGGCCAACGGCGCAAGCTGGCGCTGAACAAGGCGATGGACGATTGGGGCTCGCGACGCACCGAACTCATCGATGCGTGCGGTGAATTCCTGCCCACCGGCACCAACTGAATCGTCGTCGAAGCACGCGATTGCGGGTAAGGCCTGTTCGCCGTGGGGATCAACCCTCTAGGCTTAGCGTCGACAGTCGAACCATCGACTTCGGGGGGTGCTCGCGCAGGCGGGCCCGTCGAACTGGAAAGAGGAGGTCACAACCGGTGGTAGCCACCACAGAGGGCGGCAACGCCAGCAAGCTCGGATTCGTCAAGGGAATGGTGATTCAAGAGCTCGGCTGGGATGAGGACACCGACGACGATCTGCGGATCGCGATCGAGGATCTGATCGACGACGAGATGCTCGACGAAGACGCGGTCGACGTGATGGACGCGGTCCTGCTCTGGTGGCGTGACGGCGACGGCGACCTCGTCGACGCACTGGTTGACGCGATCGGCCCGCTGGCCGAAGGCGGCTTCATCTGGGTGGTCTCGCCCAAGACCGGTCAGGACGGCTACGTCGATCCGACCGAGATCGCCGAGGCGGCGCCCACCGCGGGCCTCAGCCAGACCAAGGTGATCAACCTCGGCGAATGGTCCGGTTCGCGCCTGGAATCGCGCGCACGCGGCAAGCGCTGATGGCCGTCCCGATTCCGGTCGGCGCCGTCGCGCCCGACTTTCTGCTCCGGGACCAGAACAATCAGGAAGTGGGCCTGGCCGCGCTGCGCGCGAAGGGGCCGGTGCTCCTGGTCTTCTTCCCGCTCGCCTTCACCGGAACCTGCGAAGGCGAACTCGGTTACCTCCGCGATCACCTGCCGGAGTTCGAGAAGCGCGGACTGAGCGTCGTCGGCCTCTCGGTGGGCCCGCCGCCCACCCACAAGGTGTGGTCGTCGGCGCAGGGCTTCCTGTTCCCGATCCTGGCCGACTTCTGGCCGCACGGCGCCGTCGCCGCCGAGTACGGCGTATTCGACGACACGCGCGGCATCCCCAACCGGGGGACGTTCGTGGTGGACGTCGACGGCACCGTCGCCTTCTCGGCGATGGTCGGACCCGGGGAAGCGCGCACCGAGGAGACCTGGGCCGCGGCCCTGGCCGTCCTCGAGCAGTAGCGACTACTTCTGCTGGTCGGCCGGCGGCTGGACGGCGTCGACCGAGCGCAGCAGGCAGCCGGACGGGGCGAGATCGTCCGCCGGGTACACGGTGGCCAGCGCGGTCGCGAGCATGGTGGCGCGGGCGGCGTTGCCCTCCGGCGTGAAGTGCACGCCGTCCTCGAACCAGCTGTCGTTCACTTCCCCGGCCAGGTCGTAGACCCGCAGGTTGGGGTAGCGCTTGCACGCGCGGATCAGCGCCTTGTTGAACCGCGCCATGGCCCGGTTGTTGTAGGCCGGGTTCTCATTGAGGCGGTTGGTGGAGATGGTCGGCCACAGCACCGGCTGACCCTTCAGGGGCTCCATCAGAAGATCGATGCGCATGTCGAGCGGTCCGGGACCGCCGACCTCCACGTTCGCGGTGTCGTTGATGCCCTTGGCCATCACCCAGCAGCCCTGCCAGCCGCGCTGGAGATCGGTCTGGATGGCTTCGAGGGCATTGGGCTCGCCGTTGAGGCGCTCGATGCTCGCGCGTCCGCCCGCGACGTCCGAGTGGTACTCCTTCGCACCGACCCGCTTGTACTGTGCCGCAAGCCGTTTCGTGGGATCCGGCTGCAGACCGACGTCCTCCATGCCGATCGACGTCGAATCGCCGACGTGGATCACCTCGGTGCAGCTGGTGCGCCGGAGGTCCGCGGGCAGGGTCGGGCCTATCGGCTCGGTGGTCGGCTTCCCCTCGTCGTCCGCCAGGTCGGTGTCGACGGCGGACGAGGAGAAGGCGCGCACCACCGCCATGTCCGGGTTCAGTAGGTTGGCGCCGATCATCAGCACGGCGGCGAGCGAGAGGATGCCGGTCACCGCACCCACCGATCGCCAGGCGCCGCGACGCGTGCGGGTGCGCCGGTGCGGATCGGGGATCACGACGACGAGGGGTTCCTCGGCGGTGGGTTCCTCGTCTGTGGGTTCCTCGTCTGCGGGTTCCTCGGCGGGTGCTTCGTCGGCGGGGCCTTCGTTGGTGTCGTCATCAGACTCGTCCGCGGAGTCCTCCGCCGCCTCGTCCGCGTCGAGCAGCGCCGCGGGAGTGCCGGCCGCGTCGTCGGTGTGGTCCATCACGACCATCGCGAGCGAGGGCTCGCGGACGGCGCGTTCGTCGTCGGTGCCCTCGTCGTCGGTGCTCTCGGTGTCGGGGTCCTCGGCGTCGTCGTCCGCGAGTACGGACGGGCCGCTCAGGATCGCGGTCAGGTCGACGGGTTCCTCGACGATGGTGCGAGCGGTCGATTCGGGCCGGGTCGCGGTCTGATCGTCGGGGTCGGGGTCGGGCGTCTCGTCGACGATCGCGCGGGGAGCGGGATCGGCGGCCGGCGGCGTCGCGGGGGCGTCGGGGTCGTGGTGCTTGCCGGTGAGCGCGCCGACGAAGCCGTAGCGCCGGATCGGATCCTCGACGTAGCGCCACGACAGGGTCGCCAGCACCACGGTGATGCCGATGACGAGCAGGGCGCTGAACCACGGCGCATCGGTGCGGACGGCGAGCGGGACGAACGCGACCACCGGCATGTGCCACAGGTACAGACCGTAGGAACGCTCGCCGATCCAGCGCAGCGGCGGCAGGGCGAGGAGGGTGGCCACCAGCGTCTGCGGGGCCACGGCGGCGGCGAGGACGGCCATCGTCGCCAGCGTCAGCACCAGCAGCCCCCAGGAGTAGAGGCTCATCGAGGTGTCGTTGGTGGCGACCACGAGGTAGATCACCGCGGCGAGACCGGCCAGCGCCGCGACGTCGAGCCAGCAGCGTTGGGTGTGGGTGACGCGGTGCTTGCGGGCCGGCCACCAGAAGGCCATCGCGGCACCGAGGAGCAGGCCGCCGGCACGGGTGTCGGTGCCCTCGTAGGCGCGGGTGTTGTCCAGGACGGGGGAGGCCAGGTCGTAGAGCAGATAGAACGAACCCAGTGCCAGGCCGACGGTCACCAGTGTGATGCCGATGCGTCGTGTGACGATCAAGTACAGCAGCGCCAGCACCAGCGGCCACACCACGTAGAACTGTTCTTCGATCGACAGCGACCACAGGTGGCTGAGCGGGCTGGGGCCGCCGAAGCGGTCGAAGTACGAGGTGCTGGAGGCGATCGTGTACCAGTTGTTCACGTAGAACAGTGCCGCCAAGGACTCCCAGAGGTATCCGGTGAGCTGGTCGGGCACCATGACGGCGGCGGTGACCAGGGTGGCGGCGAGAACCAGGACCACGGCGGGGACCAGGCGCCGGAACCGCCGGATCCAGAAGGTGCGCAGCCCCAGCCCGCCGGTCTTCTCATGGCTGGAGATCAACAGCGAGGTGATCAGGAAGCCCGAGAGGGTGAAGAACATGCCGACCCCGAGCAGCCCGCCGCCGAACCCCGGAACGTCGAGGTGATAGAGCACCACGAAGACCACCGCGAGCGCGCGGAGGCCGTCGAGGGCCGGCAGGTAGGACGCAGAGTTGTGTGTGGGGCGGGGCATGGGGGAGAGCGCGCATTCCTCGATGGTTGCCGACAGGTACCGTGCGGCCCCTCGACGAACGATTCACGGGCGAAGACTCATGCCGCAACGCACCACGATATCGCGGCGACCGCGCACCGCGTGTCCCCGGATCGGACTAATCACCACGATTGTTCGGCGTGTCGACAGTGAGTGTGCTCACATCGCGAACCGGCTTGTCCCGGTTCGGTCTTGTCCCCGGTCGGTTCTCCCTTCAGCGGGCGACGCCGCGCGGCGTGCCGGCGGCGGCGGGGAACGCGGTGGCGAGCGCCGTCGCGAACAGTCGGTTCCGTTGCGTGGTCCCGGACTGGTTGAAGTGGATGCCGTCGTCGGTGAACCAGCTCGGCTGCGCGTCGGCGGCGAAGTCGTAGACGCGGAGGTTCCGATGGCGGGTCGCGGCGCGGGCCAACGCGGCGTTGAAACGGTCCATGTTCGCCGCGTCGTAGCCGCGCACCGACGGGTTGCGGGTCGCGACGGTGGGCCAGAGGACCGACTGGCCGTCGACCGCCGCCATGATCGCGTCGATCCGCTCGTCGGCGGAGACCGTGCTGCCGACCCCCACGTTCGCGGCGTCGTTCACGCCCATGGCGATCACCCAGCAGCCCTGCGGGTTGCGGGTGCGCTCGGTGGTGACGGCGTCGAGCGCGTTGGGCTCGCCGTTGACGCGTTCGACGATGGACCGCCCGCCGGTGGCGTTCAGGACGGTGCGCGCGGCGCCGACGCGCTCGTACTGGGCGCTCAGACGGTCGGCGGCGTCGGGGAACTTCGCGGGGTCGTCGATGCCGACGGACGTGGAGTCGCCGATGTGGATCACCTGGCGGCAGGAGGTGCGACGGTCCCCGCTCGGCGGGAGCTGCGGGGCGGCGTCGGGGAGCAGCAGGGTGAACAGCGACGGCAGGTCGGCCGACAGGTTCGGCGTGCCCGGCAGCTCCTGCAGGATCTGGCCGGCGACGCCCATCAGCTCGCTCATCGGGTCGGCCTCGGCCGGGGCGGGGGCACAGGTCAGCGCGGTGGCGGCGACGGCGGTGCCGGCCACGGCGAGGGCAGCACGGCGAGCGAGTCGTCGTTTCAGATCAATAGTCACAGTGGTACTATTGCACCCCACTGGTAACACGCCTGGCAACCGGGAGCAGGTACCGGATCGATCACGAAACCGGCAGCGGGTTCCCGTCCGGCCCTTGTCCTGCCGGGCCGCACCTCGGTCAGATCATGTGCGTGGAGACTGAGCGACGATCCGCTCACCGAGCGCCGTGTCGCCCTCGATCTGCACGGCGGTCGCATCGGCGGTGGTGCGACCGCCGCCGATGAGACGGGCGTAGTCGGCCAGGTCCACGCGCAGGTCAACGTCCGCTGGCCGTCGAGC